>NZ_JADEKP010000001.1 GCF_015234215.1 Clostridium chrysemydis
TTATTTAAGTGCGTCTATTTTTCAAAACAGAAATTTCACAATTAACTGATCAACTAAATTTATATGAAAATCCATAAAAATAGGTTGTCGCTAGCAGATTTTTAATCTGCTAATGCGACAACCCCATTTATTTATGCTTTATAAATAGAAACGCCTTCTTTGAATGTTTCTAATACTTTTATATCTTTTATATCATCAAATTGAACTTTAATAGGATTCTTATCTAAAATTACTAAATCAGCAAGTTTACCTTCAGTTAAAGAACCTTTAGTATTTTCTTCTGAATATTGGAAGGCCGCGTTTATTGTTATAGCCTTTAGTGCTTGAAGAGGAAGTATCTTTTCAGAATCATCTATAACTACTCCAGACTTTGTAACCCTATTTACGGCGCACCAAATAGTTTTAAGCATATCTGGAAGAAGTACAGGTGTATCTTGGTGGAAAGTAAAAGGAACATCTTTTCTTAAAGTAGTCCTAGCAGGACTTATTCTAAACGCCCTCTTAACTCCAAAGTTTTCGATATGAGTATCACCCCAAAAGTAAGTGTGAGCAATAAAATAAGATGGTATCATGTTTAATTTTTTCATCTTATCTATTTGGTCGTATCTTATTAACTGGGCATGTACCATAACAGGTCTGTATGTTTCTTTGCTTTTTGAATTATCTATAACTTCTTCAAAACAATTAAGAAGTTGATCGCAAGCTGCATCACCGTTACAATGAGTTAAAAGCTGAGCCTTTTTATCTAAAGAATATTTTATTAAAGACTTTACTGTTTCATCATCATAAATAGGATAGCCTACGTAGTTATCAGTGGAATTAAGGTATGGCTTAGTCATCCAAGCTGTCTTACCTTGGGGAGACCCGTCTAGAAATAATTTAAAGCCACCTATTTTTAAACCATTTATATATTTATGAAAATAAAAAATATTATCATCAAATGTTTCTTTGTTATCTTTTATATCTATATAAGAAGTAACATCTAAAGAAAAATCCTTAGAGTTTGAGATTTCTTTAAATAAATCAAATTCCTTTGACGTAGTAAAGCCATCCTGAACTGTAGTGATTCCATAGCTTGAATAAATTTGCATAGCTTTAATTAAAAGATTCTTTTTAGTTTCTAAAGAAGCTTCTGGTATTTTAGAAGCACACGACATAAATGCTTTTTCTTCAAGATATCCGTTTGGAATATTTGAATCTTTAATTCTTCCTATAATGCCACCTTTAGGGTCAGAAGTATTTTCAGTAATTTCTAGCATTCTTAAAGCTGCACTATTACAAGACCCCATATGTCCTGATTTGTGAGCTATTATTATTGGATTAGTTAAAGAAACTTTATCTAAAATTCCTTTAGTTGGATGAAGTGAATGTTTAAATAGATTGTTATCGTACCCAAATCCAACAATCCATTCTTCATTAGACAAATTATGTTTACTTTTAAATTCTTTTAATGTATTTATAAGGTCATCAAAGTTATCTATGTTATTTAAATCTGCAAATCTTAAAGTATTTGCAAAAGATGAAATATGACTGTGTGAATCTATAAATGAAGGCATTAAAGTATGTCCTTCTAGATTTATTAATTCTGTTTTTTCGTCTTTCAAATTTAGAATATCTTCTTCAAGACCCACTTTTTTTATAATTCCATTTTGAATTAATACAGCGGTAGAAAATAAGTTGTCCTCATCCATAGTTAAGATGTCACCATTAAAAAATATTTTTTTCATAAAACCCCTCCTTATATGTAAATACCCTTCTAGGATATTTTAACACTAATTACTAAAATTATGAAATTAAAATGTTATTTAATTAACAGTTGACAAAAAAATAACAAAGTTTTATACTTAAGAAGTAAATTAAATATTTAAATCTTCAGGGCGGGGCGTAATTCCCCACCGGCGGTAAAGCCCGCGAGCAAATTTTGCATGATTTGGTGTAATTCCAAAGCCGACAGTATAGTCTGGATGAAAGAAGGTAAGATATTAGAATTGCTTAAGTTTTAGTAAATTCTGCCCTGATATACTTTTTTATATCAGGGCTTTTTTAATTTCTTAGATAACTTTAAATTATCTTAGGTAATTTTTTGCTAATCTTAAAGTTCCAATGACTTATCTAAATGGAAGATTCTATTTGGGAGGGAATATCAAAATGAAAAACAAAAATTTAAACAAAACTATCAAAATCTCATTACTTGCAGCAATAGCATTTATTTTAATGTTCTTTGAATTGCCACTTACACCATTTCCTTGGCTAAAGCTTGATTTAAGTGACGTACCAGCTCTTATGGGTGCATTTGCTTTTGGACCTTTAGCTGGAATTCTTATAGAATTTTTAAAGGTTATGATGAATTTACTTTTAAGTGGTACAAGCACAGGAGGTATAGGAGAACTTGCAAACTTTTTAATAGGTGCTTCACTTATAGCACCAGCTGCATTTATTTACTTTAGAAATAAATCAAAGAAAACTGCAATTATAGGAATGATAGTTGGTGGGATATCAATTAATATCGTTGGAATTTTAGCTAATGCTTATCTTTTATTACCTGCATATGGGATGCATTTGTCAGGTTCAGAATTAATTAATTATATTATGGTTGGATTAGTTCCAATTAATACAATTAAGGCTGTAGTAGTTTCAGTTATGACTTATATTCTTTATAAGAGGGTATCAGTTGCTATCTTTAAAGTTGAGCCTAACTTTGGAAGCTACAAAAAGAAAAATAAAGATGCAATAAATGTGAACTAACACCCTCACATTTATATAAATTACCTATTCAATACACAAATTAAAATAAAGGCTATCTTAAAAGTTTTTTTGAGATAGCCTTTAAAAATATTTTATGTACAAAAAGTTCACAAAATAAAAATCAAGTCTTTAAATAATAAAAGTTAAGGTTTACAATGGATTTAAAGTATATGGTACATAGGAGGAAAAGATGGATAGAGTATTAGAAATCATAAAGGATGAATCTTTAACTTATGCTCAAAGAGTTAAAAACTTAGCTTGTTATGCTGAAAACACAATTGAGGTTTTAAATGTTGATGACGAAACAAAAAAACTTATGGAAGATGGTTGCATATGTAATTTGTTTGAGGGGAATGCGCCATATAGATCTAGATATATAATTCCAGACTATAGAATTTTAATGGAAAAAGGGTGCGAGTTTTTAAACTTAGATAAACCAGAAGATATATGGGATGCTACAAACAATCTATTGATTTTTTATAAGCACGTTCCATCAATTACTTCTTTCCCTGTTTATCTTGGAAATATAGACGAGCTTTTAGAGCCCTTTGTTAAAGATGAAGTAGAAGCTAAAAAAGCTATAAAATTATTTTTAAAACATATAGATAGAACTTTAACTGACTCATTCGTTCATGCAAATATTGGGCCTAAAGAAACAGTTTCAGGAAGACTTATATTAGAAGCTATGGATGAACTTCAGTGTGCAGTTCCAAATTTAACAATGAAATATGATATTGATAATACAAGTAGAGATTTTATAAATTTATGTGCAAAAGTTGCACTAAGTACAGCTAAGCCAAGCTTTGCTAATCATAAAATGGATGTAGAGAGCTTTAAAACTGAAGACTATGCAATAGCTAGCTGTTATAACGGATTCCATATAGGTGGAGGAGGTTATACATTAGTTAGAATAAAGTTAAATGAAGTAGCTAAAAAAGCTAATTCTATAGAAGACTTTTTAGATAATGTATTACCTTATGTAAGTGAAAAAATGTTAGCTTATATAGATGAGAGAATTAGATTTTTAGTAGATGAGACACCATTTTTTAAGACTAACTTTTTAGTAAGAGAAGGATTTATAAAAAAGGAATTATTTACTGGAATGTTTGGAGTTGTAGGGTTAGCTGAAGCAGTAAACACTCTATTAGATGCAAAGGATAAAAAAGATAGATTTGGTTATTCAAAAAAAGCAGACGACTTAGGTCTTAAAATAATTGAAAAACTAAATTTAATTGTAAATAATCACAAAGGGTATGGAGTAGATTGCTTTGATGGTCATCACGTACTTCATGCACAAGTTGGAATAGATTTAGATCATCATGTATCTCCAGGCTGCAGAATACCTGTAGGGGAGGAGCCAGAGATATTTAAGCATATAATGCAATCAGCTCCTTTTCACAAATACTTCTTTAATGGTATAGGTGATATATTTATATTTGAAGATACTTATAATGACCACCCAGAATCTTTAATAGATATTATAAATGGTGCGTTTAATAGTGGAATAAGATATCTTTCTCTTTATGGCAAGGGAGCAGACGTTATAAGAGTAACTGGATACTTAGCTAAAAAATCAGAAGTAGAAAAACTAAAAAGCGGAAAAGCTGTTTTAAATAATACAGATATATTTGCTTTAGGCGCAAAAGAGAACTGTATGGCTTTTGATAGAAAAATAAGAAAGTAAGTGATTAGATAATGGCAGTAGTAAATAAAATTATTCCTTTTTCTTGTGTTGACGGGCCTGGAAACAGGATGGTTATATTTTTTCAAGGCTGTAATTTTTCTTGTACTTATTGTCATAACCCAGAGACTATAAATAAGTGTAACAACTGTGGAGAATGCGTTAAAGGTTGTCCTAGCGGTGCTTTAAAAATGGCTTCTGGGAAAGTAAGCTATGATAGAGAAGAGTGCATAGATTGTGATAGGTGTATAAAGGTTTGTAAAAATCTTTCCTCACCAAAAACTAAAGATTATAACGTTATAGAATTATTAGAAGAAATTAAAAAATGTAGCCCATTTATTAGTGGAATAACAGTTAGCGGTGGAGAATGCACCTTAAACAAAGAATTTTTAGTAGAGCTATTTAAAAAGGTTAAAGATTTAGGACTTACAGTTTTTGTAGATACAAATGGGAATATAGATTTAGAGAAAAACAAAGATTTAGTATATATAACAGATAAGTTTATGTTAGATATAAAATCTATAGACGAAGAAGAAAATATAACTCTTACAGGTGCTTCAAATAAATTACCTATAAAAAATTTAAAATATCTATTAGATTTAAATAAGATATTTGAAGTGAGGACAGTAGTTTGCAATAATTTAGATAGTTTTAAAACTATAGATGAAACATCAAAGATAATAAAAGATAGATGCAGATATAAAATTATAAAGTATAGGGAGTTTGGAGTTAGAGAAGAGGGAATAAAACTTCACGAAGAAGAAAGTCCAAGCCTTGAATTTATGGAAAATTTAAAAGATAAAGCTATAAGTAATGGTTGTTTAGATACTATAATTACTTAAAAAAAGATGATGCATAAAAAATATGCATCATCTTTTTTAATCTCTTTTCCACATTATAATTGCGTTTTCTTTGTCAGGATAGAAGTTTTTTCTTATTCCTTCGTTTTTAAAACCGCATTTTTCATAAAGCTTTTGTGCAGCTAAATTAGATTCTCTAACTTCTAAAGTTACTTCTTTAGAACCTTTAGAAGAAAGGGTTTTTAAAAGTTCATTTATAATGCTAAAACCGATTCCTTGTCCTCTAAAATCTTTAGATACTGAAACGTTAGTTATCTGGCCTTCTGAGGCTATTAACCAAGCGCCAGCAAAACCTACAACCTTGTTATCTAAAACTCCGACTATATAAGTTGCAAGAGAATTTGATAACTCATTTTTAATAGAATCTAAAGACCAGCTTTCTTTAAGGCTAGAGTCACTTATAGCTTTAACTTCTAAAATATGAGACTCATCCATTTCTTTAAGAATCAATTTCATTTCCTTTAAGCTCCAGTCTTTTATTAAGTTCTCTAACAGCTTGAGGTTGCTTTAGATAAAGTGGTGAAGAATTTTCATCATCTTTAATTCCTTCTTTTAAACGGTAAAGACCGATTTCACCTATTGAAGATGCACGGATAAGGTTTAAATAGTTATTTGCAAAATTAGAAGAAGGATATTCTTCTTTTATATAATCTCTATGTTTTAAAACTCCATCCCCTACAAAAATAATTTTCTCATCTTTTTCTTTGACTATTTCCATAAGTTTGTCTATATCTATTGAAGTTGGCTCTAGTATAGTTTGAAGTTTTCCGTCAATTACTTTATACATAGCTGCATAAACATTTTCTCTTAAAGCTTCCATAACAGAACAAATTATTCCGTCAAATGGAGAAGCAGAGAAGGCAAGCCCCTCTAAAGATGAAATGCTTATATAAGGTTTATTTCCTCCAAAGCTAAGACCTTTTATAGTAGCCATACCGATTCTAAGACCTGTAAAAGATCCAGGACCTTTAGAGACTACGAATCCATCTATATTTTCTATTGTAAGATTTGAATCTTTTAAAAGATCCTCTATCATAGGCATTAATAAAACAGAATGTTCTCTTTTGTTGTTTAGGGTGCATTCAGCTATTATGCCGCTTTCATCTAATATTGCACAAGTTGCGCATTTAGATGATGAGTCTACGCTTAAAACTCTCATAATTATAGCTCCTTTATATAATTGTATTTCTCGCCGTAAGGAGTGATTGTTATTTTTCTATAATCTTCTCCTTTTTCTAAATCCTTTTGAATATATATATGAAGATATTCAGAAGGTAAGATTTCTTCTATGTAGTTAGCCCACTCTATAATGGATACACCGTCTGAGAAAATGTAGTCATCAAAACCTATTGCATATATCTCATCTGGATCGCTAACTCTATAAACATCAAAATGATATAGTTTTAATCTTCCAGTGTCATATTCGTTAACTATTGTAAAGGTAGGACTAGTTATAGGTTCATCTATTCCAAGACCTTTTGCGATTCCTTTAGTTATATGAGTTTTACCAGTCCCTAATTCACCAGTTAAACAAACTATATCAGAAGGTTTTAAAATTTTCCCTAAAGCTTCACCAAGGGCAGTAGTTTCTTCTATATTACGTACTTCAAACTCCATCAAAAAGCTCCTTTCTAAGCACCATTCTATCTTTATATTCTATCCAAAAAATATTAAAAAGAAAAGTCATTGAAAAAAAAGATTAAAAAGAGTAAAATAGAGAATAACAAAATATTTACAGATGGTATTGATATGTTTAATCTAATTTAGATTATAGGGAGAAATCTTATGGACACTAAAATCAAGAAATTAACCTTTGTTATGCTTATTATAACATTTGCATTATTTTTAGGAATGGGTTCAAAATCGCTTATGGCGGATACGCCTACAAATGGGGAAAGCGAAACTCGATTAAAGTTCCTTAATATAATGACAGTTAATAAGATGCAAAGCAATATGATAAAAGAATTAACAAGTGATATTCATAACGTAAGTTATATGTTTGAATCAGAAAAAGATATAAAAAAATATAAAGTAACTAAGGACGCTGTAGATAATATTTCTAATATGGATTTGTTTTTATATTCAGGAAATAGCTTTGAGCCTTGGATTAACGATTTAACAAGCAACCTAAATAAGAATAATGTATCCGTTACAGATCTTTCAAGAGGAGTTAGAGAAGAAACTTTTAAAGAGAAAGATAAGGTAGAAGTAAATCCATATTACTGGACTAGTATAAACAACTATAAAGTAATGCTTTATAATGCAAAAACTCTTCTTCAAGAAAACGATCCTGCAAGAAGAAGTTTTTATGAGGATAATTACAACAAAATGCTTCAAAAGGTAGATAAAGCAAATGCAGAGTTTCAAAAGGTTAAAGGATTAGATAAGTTTACTTTTGTAACTAGAAATGACAAGTTTAATTATTTCTTAAATAGTATAGGAATAAACTATACGCTTTTAAAAGATAACGAAAGCATAGAAGACTTTGCAAAAGCTAAAAAAATAGATAAAGATAAAATAGTTTTAATAAAAGATAGTAATGAAAAGAAAAATAAAGATGATGATTGTAAAGTTATAGATTTAGATTCTTATAACAGTAATATAACGTATTCTGATTTAATTATTGATAACTTAAAACAATTTTCAAAGCTTGTTTCAAAAAAATAACGAAAAAGTATTGCATTTTTTCTAGAGCTATATTATAATAACTAATGTCTTAGGGGTATGGCTCAATTGGTAGAGTAGTGGTCTCCAAAACCATTGGTTGTGGGTTCAAGTCCTACTGCCCCTGCCAAAAAATCACTTAGCAAAAGCTAAGTGATTTTTTTATGCTTAAATTTGTATTATTTTAAATAATATGTAACTTTTGTTAATAAATATAACAATTATTCCTATTTTAATAGTATCATTAATAGTGATAGGGGGAATTATTAATGAAAGGATTAATTGCTTTTTTAGCTTTTACTGTGCAATTGCTTTATTGGATAATAGGGGACGGTCCAGGCAGTTATACTTTAAAAGATGTGATTTTAATTACTATACCTTTTTTCATAATAGTACTTATGATTATATTAAATGAAAAACATCCTGGAATAACGCTATTTGTAGCAGAGAGAATTTTAAAATCAGAATTTAAAGATATAAAACCGATTTTAAGAGTTGTAAATAGGGTTATGATAATAACATCATCTATATTACCCTTGATTTGTGCATACGATATAATACATGGATTAAGTGAGGGTGATATAGTTATAGATTTGCTTTTTCACGGAGTTATTATAGTAACTGCTATAGTAGGATTTTCTATGCCAGTTTATTATATGATTAGAGATTTAGCTCACAAACTTGTTATTCAAAAATTTTTTTATAAAAAATGATTTAGTAGTGATTTATAAAGAAAATAGGCTACATAACTTTAAAGTTATGTAGCCACTTTTTATTTTTAATACTTATATAAAGGTTTATCGCTAAGTGTTATTGAATCAGAGTATTTACCTTCAGTTTCAAATATTACTATTTTATTTTCTCCATAATTTAAAAGTGGGGCTGGTATATAAAGATATAAAGTAGGGCCTAAATCGGAAAATTTACCTAAGTTAAATCCATTTATAAAAGCGCAGCCTCTTTTAAATTTTGGTAGGTGCAAAAATGTATCACATTTATCATAAACATTAAAAGTATACTCATAAAAAGCAGGAGTATTAGGAATGAATTCTCCATCAAAATTAACTTTTTCTATATTAGATAAATCTAAAGGATAATGATAGAATCCCGTTTGAAAGTGTAGGTCAAGCATAACTCCACCCTTTATGCCTTTTCTTTGCTTAGGGCTTATAAGGCTTGCACCATAATTGATTCTACCTGTATTTTCAACTAATACATCTAATATGTTATCTTCTTTTAAAGGGAGATTTAAGCTGAAATTTTCTCCGATCTCTTCTCCAAACTGAGTTATTATATGCTTATTATTTACAAACACTTGAGCTCTATCATCACAATCTACTAATTTTGCTTTTTCTAAATATCTAGATTTTCCAACATTAGACCTATAAAGAGTGTATCCGTAGCCTTGATTTAGTTTTTCCATATTTAAAGTATAGTCATTATACAGCGGTTTAGATAATGAGTCTAAAGTATTAAATAGGGACACTTTATTTTTTAGTTTAATTTCTCCGTAATGTTTAAATTTAATATCAGTAGTTAATTCAACATCAGGTATAGATCTATATTTTGAAATTACATTTTTAAAATCATGATATTTTTCGTTATAAGTTCCCCATTCAGTTAAAGGGGCATCGTAGTCATAACTAGTAGTTTGAGGATCTATTCCGTTATGGTAACTGCACCCATTAAAGAAACCAAAGTTTGTTCCACCGTGGAACATATAGATATTGACACTACCTACATCTAACATATCTTTTAATTCTTTTGAGGCGTCTTTTGAGTCTCTTCTTTTTAGTTCAGAACCCCAATTATTAAACCATCCTATCCAAAACTCCATACACATTAAAGGCCCTATTATATTATTATCTTTCATAAAGGTATCTAAGGCGCCTATTTGCTCTTTAGTCCTTGAACCAAAGTTTGCAGTAGGAAGTACATTTTCGTTTAAAAGAGTACCAGAATCTAGTACTTCTCTCCAACCGCCATCAGAAGTAAATAAAGGAACTGTACATCCGTTTTGTATCATAAGATCTTTTATTTGTTTTAGGTATTTTTTATCATTACTAAAAGAACCATACTCATTTTCTATTTGCATCATAATAACAGGTCCATCTTCTGTAACTTGAAGGGGAGTGATTATTTTAAATAACTTTTTAAAATAATCAGATACGTGATTAATAAATTTAGTGTCTGTACTTCTAACTCTTATGTTATCTTCATTTAAAAGCCAATAAGGAAGTCCTCCAAACTCCCACTCAGCACATATGTATGGAGTTGGTCTTAAAATCACTAAAAGGTCTAACTCTTCAGCAAGTTTTACGAACTTTACTATGTCCTTATTGTTAGAAAAATCAAATTCTCCTTTCTTTGGTTCGTGTATATTCCAAGGGATATAAGTTTCAACAGTGTTACACCCCATTGCTTTTAGCTTTTCTAATCTATCTCTCCAATACTCTGGAACTATTCTAAAATAGTGAACGGCACCAGAAATTAATTTTATTTTTTCTCCATCTAAATAAAAATCTTCTTTTATTTTAAATCTTCTCATAAATCTTTTTCCCTCCAGAAATAGTTTTATTAATTTAAAAAGCAATTACTATGCCAAGTATAGTGTCATATGAATTAGTTTGTGTCACTAAAAAATGTAAAAAAATATTTACACTTAGTTAAAAGTTTATTATAATCTTAACTAAGATTTATGAATGTAAACATTTAAATGGGGAAGAGGGTTTTAAAATGACAATTAAAGAGAAGGTGTTCTTAAAACTTAGAGAACTTTGTGAAGTAACCGAAGAAAAAGATTTTGTTGGAATAACAGCAAAAGAAATTGCAGAAATTTTAAACGTTCAAAGAAATGTAGTTAGTCACTACTTAAATGAATTATGCAGAGAAGGAAAGGTCGTAAAGACTAATACTAGACCTGTGTATTTTTTTGACACAAATTTTATAAATAAAAAAGAAAAGTCAGAAGATGAATCTTTTTTAGAAGATCCATTTTCTAAAATAATAGGTAGTACAGGCAGTCTAAAAGAGCAGATAGAACAATGCAAGGCAGCTGCTGTTTACCCGAATAAAGGACTTCCTATAACTTTAACTGGTAATAGTGGAGTAGGTAAAAGTTATATAGCTAAGGTTATCTATGAATACGCTATTTATAAAAAATGCATCAAAGAAGATGCACCTTTTGTTACTTTTAACTGTGCAGATTATGCAAACAATAAAGAATTATTATCAGCTAACCTTTTCGGGTATAAAAAGGGTGCTTTTACAGGTGCCGATAAAGATGCTATAGGTTTAATTGAAGCTGCAGATAACGGGTATTTATTTTTAGATGAAGTACATAGACTATCTCCAGAAGGGCAAGAAAAACTATTTTTATTTTTAGACCAAGGAAAGTTTAGAAGAATAGGTGAAACTAACAAATGGAGAAGTGCAAACGTAAGGTTTATCTTTGCAACTACTGAAAATCTAGATGAGGTTTTATTAGATACATTTAGAAGAAGGATACCTATATTTGTAGAGATTCCAAACCTTTCTGAAAGGACTGTATCAGAAAGACTTTCTATGGTTTATAGTTTCTATAAAGATGAGGCAAAGGAGATAGGAAGAGATTTAATTATAAATAAGAATGTAATTAATTCATTGTTATCAATAAAAGGAAATGGGAACGTTGGGCTATTAAAAAATATAATAATAAGCAGTATTGCAAACTCCTATAGAATGAACACAAAGGACCAAACTATAAGTGTTAATTTAGATAGCCTTCCAGGTAAATTTAAAAATTCTATAAATATCAAAGATAACTTCTATTTTGAGAATATGAAGGTGTTTAGAGATGAAAACATAGAAACTAATATCAGTATTAATAATACCTCTTATAATCAGACTATAGTTACGGAATTAAAAAATATTTTTAAGTTTTTAAACAATTATAATGTTGGAACGTTAGAGTATGAAAAATTTAAAAAGAACTCAAACAGAAGTTTAAATAATATTTTAAAAGAGATTGTTTTTAATAATTCAAACATAGAAAAAGATATTTTAACTTACGAGCTTATCTTTAATATTGTAAATAATGCACTTATGTTTATACAAAAAAATTATGGTATAAAATATTACGGAAATACAACAAAGGTTTTAACTTATGCAATTATTTATTTAAGAAACTTTGATGAAAGGGAACTAGGTAAAAAATCAGAATTTAAAAATTATATAAAGATAATTAAAAAGAAGCTTACTGATAATTATTTAGTTAGCAAAAAATTAAGTGAGATTATTGAAAATACACTAGATAGTAAGCTTAGCGACTTAATACTTATAGTTATAACTCTTTATATAAATAGTATTTCAAGTGGTAACAAAAACAAAATTAAAGGTATTATAGTAGCCCACGGCTTTTCAACTGCAAGTAGTATAGCATCTGTTGCAAATACTTGTTTTGAAGATTTTATATTTGAACCTTTTGATATGCCAATAGATGTTACAACAGCAACAGTAACTAAAAAAATAAAAGATTATTTAAATTATATAAACACAGAAAAAGGTATAGTGATCTTAGTAGATATGGGTTCTTTAAATGAAATATACAACGAACTTAAAGACTGCGTAAATGGAGATGTTGGAATAATAAATAATATTTCAACTAGACTTGCTTTAGATGTTGCAAATAATATTATAAATAACGAACCTGTAGAAACTATAGTAAAAAAATGCTCCCTAAATAATAAAACAGAATTTAAATATTATGAAGCTAAAAATAAGAAAAAAGCTATAGTAGTTACTTGTATTTCAGGAGTTGGAACTGCTGAAAAAATAAGAGAAATTCTTAAAAAATGTATAGGTGAATCTGATGCAGAAATAATAGCACAAGATTATGACAGTATAGTAAACGGAATATCTAATAACAATAATTTAAAAGGGTATGATGTAAAGCTTATTATATCAACTACAGCATTAGATTTAAAGGGTGTTAATGTTATTGAATTACAAAATTTAATTAGTGGACAATCAGATAGTATTTTAGAAGAGGTATTTTATGATATAAGTAAGAAAAAGACTTTACCAGAAATAAAAGATGATATTATAAAATTTTTCTCACTTCAAAATATAATAAACCAGCTTACTATTTTAAATCCAAATAAGATAATAGATGAAGTTTCAAAAATAATAAATAATTATCAATTAGCTCTACATATGGATTTTAAGAGCGAATTAAAATTAGCTTTGTTTATTCATATAAGTGCACTTATAGAAAGACTTGTACTTAGAGATGCAATCATATCACACCCTAAGGAAGAAAAATTCAAAAAAGAACACAGGGATTTTATAGAAGAGACAAACAGGATCTTTGAAGAGATATTAAACGAGTATAAAGTGACTCTTCCTATAGCGGAGATAGTAAATATTTATTACATTATAAAATTAAGAGAATTAGATTATTTAAATTAGATATATATAAAAGGCTATAACATCAGTTATAGCTTTTTTAGTGAAAGGTAATTTAATTTTTATATGGTATGAAAGTTGCTTTAAATAATAGTGTAAGAAAAAAATAAAGTGTAATAGATAAAATAGGAGTTGTTAGATATGTTAAGTGTATTAATTAAGCCGGTATCATCAGATTGTAATTTAGAGTGCGATTATTGTTTTTATAAATCTACTTCAAAAGAAAATTCTAATATCAGTAGAGAATATATGAAGGTAGAGACTCTTAAAAATATAGTTAAGAAAGCTTTTGATTATTCAAAAGATGGTGTAGTATTTGCGTTTCAAGGGGGAGAGCCTACTCTTATAGGTTTAGATTTCTTTAAAGAATTAATAAAATTACAGAAAAAATATAATAAAAGAAAAATATTAGTTAAAAATTCAATTCAAACAAATGGATATAACATAGACGAAGAGTTTTCTATATTTTTAAAGGAAGAAAACTTTTTAGTAGGTTTATCATTAGATGGGCCTAAATTTTTACATGATAAATATAGAGTTAATCTTAAAGAAAATGGAAGTTTTGATAAGGCCTTTAATACTAAAAAGATTTTTGATAAAGACTTCGTAGAATACAATATTCTTTCTGTTATAACAAAGGAAACAGCTAAAAATGCAAGAGAGCTTTATAAGTTTTATAAAGATAATGATATAAACTTTGTTCAAACTATTCCTTGTTTAGATAAGGGATTTAAGCAAAGTGGAGAAGAAAAATATTCTTTAACTCCTGATGAGTACGAAGAGTTTTTAAAGGTGTTTTTTGACCTGTGGTATATAGACTATAAAAAAGGCGATTTTATGAGCGTAAGGTTATTTGAGAATATTTGTGCAATGCTTCTCGGAATGAAACCTGAAAGCTGCGAACTTATGGGATTTTGCAGTATTCAAAATGTAATAGAAGCAAATGGGGATATATACCCTTGTGATTTCTATGTTTCAGATGATAAGAGAATTGGAAACATAAACGAAATATCTTTTAAAGATGTACCAAAACTTAAATCAAGTATTAAATTTATAGATATAAAAGAACCTTTAGATAAATGCAAAGAGTGTAAGTATGGGCCTCTTTGCAAAGGTGGTTGCAAAAGGTATAGAGATGAAAATACGTTAGAGTACTATTATTGCAGCACTTTTAAAAACTTTTATGATTATACAATAGATAGGTTTATAGAAATCTGTAAAGATATCATAAAAAGGGAAAAGAACAGATAATCTTTAAAACTACCTTCTGTTTGTAAGGTAGTTTTAAATTTGTAAAAATATAGTGTCATACGGGTACAGGGTAAATTTAGTAAAGAGTAATTGATAAAAAATAAAAATACTTTAAATTATAGACTATTGTCATACTAAAATTAACTTTAAAGGAATAATAAACGATCTAGAATATCTAGGAACCTTTATTTATTATGATTATATAAAAATTTATAGTATGACAAAAAGTTGGCACGAGAGTTGCTTTATAAATAAGTGTAAACATTAACAAATTAAAATCAAAAATAAAATATTAAAATATTTTGGGAGGTATTATATATGGATATTCAATTATGGCAAATATTAGTTCTTGCAGCTTATGCAGCATTAGCTCAATATGATGGACTACACTTTTTAGTTGGTTTACCAAAACCAGCAATAGCAGGTTTATTTGCAGGACTAGTTATGGGAGATGTAACAACAGGACTTTTAGTTGGAGGTACTATCCAATTAATGAATTTAGGAGTTAGTAACTACGGGGGAGCTTCAATTCCAGATTATATGTCAGCTACATTAATATCAACAGCACTAACTATTTCAACAGGACAAGGTGTTGAATTTGCAGTTGGTATAGGTGTTCCAGCAGCTTTATTATTAGTTCAATTAGATATTTTAGCAAGAATGGCAAACACATTCTTCCAACATAAAGCGGAAAATTACGCAGATAAGAGAGACTATAAAAAAGTTAAACTTATGAACATATTAGGAGTAATTCCTTGGTCTTTATCAAGATTTGTACCAGTATTTGTAGTATTATTCTTTGGTGCAGACGTAGTTAATAAGATATTAGCAGCATCACCACAATGGTTCTTAACAGGATTACAAGTAGCAGGGGGATTATTACCTGCAATAGGTATAGCAATATTACTTAAATACTTACCACTTAAAACTTATGCACCTTACTTAGTTATAGGATTTGCTTTTGCAGCATTCTTAAACTTACCAGTTATGGGTGTAGCTTTAATAGGTGGTGCTATAGCATTTATTAAATTTAAAGAAAGAGAAGAGCAAGCTTCTAAGGAATTAAGCAGCACACAAGTTTCAGGAGGAGGTTTTGATGAAGATGAGTAATGAAGTAAAAAAGTTTACTAAAAAAGATATAAATAGAGCTTATTTTAGATGGTATGGAGCTGGAGAGACAGCTTGGAACTATGAAAAGATGCAAGGACTTGGATATTGCTATACTATGCTTCCATTCCTTGAAGAAATTTATAAAGATGAAGACGAACTTAACGATGCAGTTAAAAATCACATGCAATTTTTCAACTGTAATATGACAACAAGTGCACTTATAATCGGAGCAAACCTTGCTATAGAAGAGCAAGGTGGAGAAGGCGTTCAAGAAGCAGTTGCAGCTATAAAAACTGGTCTTATGGGACCTTTAGCTGGAGTTGGTGATACATTATTTGGTATGACATTTAATACAGTATTTGGTTCAATAGCAGCTTATATGGCTATCGAAGGAAACCCAGTAGGATGTTTTATTTGGATATTTGCAAACTTAGCTAGAATATTATTATCTAACTTCTTTATGCACCTAGGATATAAAGAAGGGGCAAAGGTAGTTGGAACTGTAGGAACAAAGCTAAAAAATGTTACAGAGGCTGCAACTATATTAGGGATGACAGTTATCGGGGCACTTATCCCAACTGTTGTTAAAGCAAAGACAGCATACGTGTTTAAAACAGGAGAGGTAGAATTACCAATCCAAGATATTTTAGATAAAATTATGCCAGGGTTATTACCACTTGGAATAGTATTTTTAACTTATTGGTTACTTGGAAGAAAGAGATTAAACTCAACAAAGGTAATCTTCTTATTAATAATAATGGGTATATTAGGATCAGTTATAGGGTTCTTAGGATAATAAAAAAAGTGTAGTTCCTTAGAATATATATTTTAAGGAACTACGATACAAAAAATATGGTTTGGGTATAGAATTAAAGAGTATAAGAATTTGGAGGTATTTTATTTATGAAAGGTATAATACATATAAGAATAGACGATAGATTAATCCACGGACAAGTTGCAGCATTTTGGTGCAATACTTTAAAGGCAACTAGAATTATGGTTATAAACGATAAGGTTTCTAACGATGAAATGCAAAAATCAGTTTTAAGAATGGTTGCACCAGCTTCAATTAGAACTTCAATTATTTCAAAGGAAACAGCTTTTAAAAACATACAAGCTGGAAAATATGAAGGCCAAAGAGTTCTAGTAGTAGTAAAAAATCCAGAAGATTTATTAGATTTAATAAATATGGGGTTAGATATAAAAGAATTTAATGTAGGGAACATGGCATCAAAAAATGATACAACTCAAATAAAGCGTTCAGTAAATGTTACAGAAGAAAACGTAAAAACATTTAGAGAACTTGCAAAATTAGGGGTACAGATGACATCAATAATGGTACCAGATGATCCTAAAACAAACATTATAGATTTCATAGATAAAGCAGGTCTATAGATAAAAATTAAATATTAAATTTTAAATTAGCGGGGCTTTGCAAAATTTATTGTGATAGCCCCATTTTTAATATAGGAGGATATAAATATGGGGTTATTAGATATTTTGAATTTAGAAGATTCATACCTAGAAAAAGAAAGGATACTAAAATATTATAAAACTAGAAAAAAGAAGGGGTATATAGAAGATAATGATTATTTAAAAGAGTATTTAATTAAAAATAATTATAAAGAAGTAGAAGAACTTTTAGAAGATGCAGATAGATATTTAAGTGGAATCTTTATTTTTGATAGAAAGTGGGATATGGAAAGATGTAAAACTCCGTATGAATTTAAAGAAAAAATAGATTGGACTGTAGTTCCTTTTAAAGATCCAGAGTGGACTTATATGTTAAATAGGCATAAGCATTTACTTATTTATGCTTGGAGCTTTTATATTACAAAAGAAGATAAATATTTTTATAAATTAAAAGAAGAACTTACAGATTGGATAGATAATGTAAAACTTCAAGATGAAAATATGACACTAGCCTGGAGAACTATAGAAGCTGGAATAAGACTTAGAAACTTTACTAAAATATTTGAACTTATAATAGAACATGAAGATTTTGACTATGAGTTTTTAGAAAAATATTTAAATTCTATTTATGTACATATAGATTATATTCTAAGAAACTCAAAAGAAATTAGGATTTTAAGTAATTGGGTCATACTTGAAAACCACGGTGTTTTTATAGCTTCTGAATATTTTGAAGAGCTTAAAATTAGTAAAGAAGGAAAAGAAAAATCAATTAAAATGATAGAAAAAGCCTTAAATATTCAAATACTTAGTGATGGGCTTCAGTGGGAACAATCCTTTATGTATCATAACGAGATGGTAAATTGCATTTTAGATATGATTATTATAGATAAAAGAAATAATAATTTATTAAAAGAAAATATAAAAGATAAGTTAAAAGATATGTTGTATGCAACTTTAAATATAGCAGATCCAAACCTTCATCAGATAAATTACGGAGATAGTGATAATGAAGATTTAAGTGATATATTATCATTAGGTGCAATTGTTTTAGAAGATGACAATTTAAAAAGAGTAAATAAAGCTCCCTTAGAGACGTTATTAACTTTTGGATATGACGGAATTAAAGTTTTTGAAAGTTTAAATACTAAAAGCATATTAAAATCTAAAGCTTTTTTAGATTCAGGAAATTATATAATTAGAGATAATTTTAAAGATAAAGATATATTTACATTTTTTAAATGTGGACCTCTTGGAAGTGGACACGGGCATTACGATTTATTACACTTTATGATTAATTATAAAGGTTTTGAAATTTTAAGTGATTCAGGTAGATTTACATATAATGAAGAAGATGTTTTAAGAAATAAATTAAAAGAAGCTAAGTCTCACAATACGATTTTGGTAGATGACTTAGAATTTAATATAAGTAAGGGGGCGTGGTCAAGCCTTAAAGTATCAAATTATATAAAGAGGGATTATAAATTCGGAAAACTAGGGAGTTTAGTTGAAGGTGCGCATACAGGTTATAAAGGTGTATTTACAAATAGAAAATTAATTTATTTAAATTCAGGAATTTGGATTTTAAGTGATGAGTTTTTTACTGATGAAAAACATAAATACTCTAGGATATTTAATTTTAATAAGCCAAACTGTAAGATAGATAAAAATAAAGTTATTTATAATGATTTAAATTCTTATGAGTTTAATTTAATTCCTTTAAATGGAGGCGAAATAAGGCTTGAAGAGGGATTGATTTCAAAAGAATATAACTCTATTTATAAAACGCAAAAAGTAGTAATAGATTTTGAAGGTGAGTCTGATACTTTTTTAAATACTGTAATGTATGTAAATGAAGAGGAAAAAGTAACTAATATTTCTTATGTAGAAATATTAGATTGGAAAAATAAAAAATTAGATGAAAAATACGCTAAAGGTATAAAGATAATAAAAGGAGAGACAACTTATATAGTAGTTATAGCAACAGACGAAGAGCCAAGCGGAAGAAAAACTTATATAGTTGATGGAACAGTTATTTACGGAAGAGTTACTATAATTAAAAGGACTAAAGATAATGAAGAAATTGAGGTTTTAAGTTACTAAAAGATTTAAAAAGGTACAAAATAAATTTTTTTGTATCTTTTTTTTATTCTGTAAGATTGATTCTTTAAGTGTATGTGACAGAATGTGGCACGGTAATTGCTTTAATTATAGATATAAAATACAAAAGGGGGAGTTAGTTTGAAAGAAAAAAGGCCAAATATTTTATTTATAACTAGCGATCAGCAGCATTTTAATACTATAGGTGCTTTTAATAAAGAAATAAAAACTCCAAATATAGATAGGTTAGTTAAAGAAGGAACAACTTTCGATAGGGCATATACTGTAAACCCAACTTG
The DNA here is from genome assembly GCF_015234215.1 of Clostridium chrysemydis. Lineage (GTDB taxonomy): Bacteria > Bacillota > Clostridia > Clostridiales > Clostridiaceae > Clostridium > Clostridium chrysemydis. The sequence goes on from NZ_JADEKP010000001.1 coordinate 19,569, forward strand.
TACTCCTTCAAGAGCAACTCTTATAACTGGCAAATATCCAAGCCAACATGGTGCTTGGACTTTAGGAACAAAACTTCCTGAAAGTGAAAAAACTTTAGGGGGATATTTAAAAGAAGAGGGATATAGGACAGCTTTGATTGGAAAGGCACATTTTCAGCCCCTTAAAAGCACTGAGGAGTATACTTCTTTAGAAGCTTACCCTATACTTCAAGATTTAGAGTTTTGGAAAAATTTTAATGAGGACTTTTATGGATTTGAAAAAGTTGAACTTACAAGAAACCATACAAATGAACCTCATGTAGGGCAGCATTATGCTCTGTGGCTTAAAGAAAAGGGAGTAGAAAATTGGAGGGATTATTTTTTAGGAGATACAGGGTGTATGGACCCGAGCATTAAATATAAATGGGATATAAAAGAAGAATTTCACTATGACACTTGGATAGCTGAAAGAACAAATAAATTATTAGAAGAGTATAAAGAAAATGATGAAAACTTCTTTTTGTGGGCAAGCTTTTTTGATCCACATCCACCATATTTAGTATGTGAACCTTGGGCATCTATGTATGATAAAGATGAAATTACAATTCCAGAAGTAATTGAAGGAGAACATATAGATAGTCCTCCACATATTAAGATGACACAAAAAGAAAATGCAGATTTTTCAGAGTATAGAGAAACAGGTTTTGCAATACATGGAATGAGTAGAAATCATCTAGTTCCAAAGGAAACACTAAAAAAGGATATTTCAGTTTATTATGGAATGGTTAGTATGATGGATAAATATATAGGTAAAATTCTAGATAAATTATCTAGTTTAGGACTTTCAGAGGATACTATAGTTATTTTTACAACTGATCATGGAAATTATTTTGGGCAACATGGATTAACTAGAAAGGGAGCTTTTTTATATGAAGACTTAATAAAGATTCCATTTATAGTAAGGTGGCCAAATAAAGTTTCAAAAAATAAAGTAAATAGTGCACTTCAGTCACTAGTAGATGTAGTACCAACAGTATTAGAAGCTACTAAAACTAAAGTTTCAAGGGATATAACAGGAAAAAGTCAATTAGATGTTTGGACTTCGAAAAAAGATAAGGTAAGAGAACATATAATTTGTGAAAATCACCACGAGCCTACGACTATAAATCAAAGGACTTATGTAGATGAAAGATACAAAATAACTATTTATTATAATAAAGAGTACGGGGAAATTTATGATTTAGAAAATGACCCATTAGAGATTAATAACCTTTGGGATAAAGAAGAATTTAAGGATTTAAAAAGTGAATTGCTTTTAAAGTATGCTTGGGCTGAATTAGAGAAAGAGCCGATGTGGATGCCAAGAATAGCAGGAGCATAAAATAATGGCTTTAATTTATTTTTTAGTAGCATTAGTTTCAACTATAGTAGGTTCTTTAGCAGGGCTTGGCGGAGGAGTAATAATAAAACCTGTATTAGATATATTAGGTAATTATAGCGTTCAAACTATAAGTGTACTATCATCATTTACAGTTTTTGTAATGGCAGTAGTATCTATAATAAAGCAAACTAAGTATGGGGTGAAATTTGAAACAAGTAAAACTATTTATATAGGTTTTGGTTCGATACTTGGGGGAGTTTTAGGAGAATGGGTTTTAGGGTTAGCTTTATCAATAGTAAATAATGAATCAGTAATATCTATAATTCAAAATATGGTTTTAGCAGTACTATTAACAATAATAATAATTTATATGAATAATAAACCAAGATTTAAAAGATATAAGGTTGAAAATAAAGTAGTTTGTATAATTGTAGGACTAAGTTTAGGGCTTTTAAGTGCTTTTTTAGGGATTGGGGGAGGACCTATTAATGTATGTGTTTTGTCATTAATATTTTCGCTAGATACTAAAGAGGCAGCTATAAATTCTATAATTATTATATTATTTTCTCAAAGTTCAAAGCTTTTTACGGTATTTATAAATGATGGGTTTAATGGTATGGATTTAAGTATGCTTCCCTTTATGATAATAGGTGCAATTTTAGGAGGGACTTTAGGTTCAAGTTTAAATAGAGTATTAAATAATAAAACGATTTTAACAGTATTTAATGTTGTAATAATAACTTTGATAGGAGTAAATGTATATAACATTATTTAAAAATGGAGGTATAAGATGTATAAAATTTTAATGGTTAGTCATAGCGCTTTATGTACGGGAGTTTTAGAAGGGGCAAAAATGATCCTAGGAGATGTAAGAGGAGTAGAATGTATTAGTCTTACAGAAGAAGGCGTAGAAAAGTTTTCAGATGAATTAAATAAAAAGCTTTTAGAAATAAAAGATGATAAAGATGGAATATTAGTTTTAGCAGATCTTTTTGGAGGCTCGCCATTTAATAGAGCACTTATGGAAAGTATAAATGATACTAGAATTAAGATTATAACAGGTGTTAATCTTCCTATGCTCATAGAAGCAGTTATGAATATGGAATCTAATTTAGAAGAGGTTTATGATAATATCTTAAACGCAGGAATAGAAGGTATTAAAACTAATAAAATTACTAAATGTGATATAGAGGATGAATAAGCGTTAGGAGGATTTTGTATGTTTAAAAATTTAAATATAGAAGAAATTAAAAATAAAGAAGAACTTATAAAAGAAGATTATTTAAATAAAGAAGAAGTAAAAGATGCTTTAGATTTTATAATAAGTAAAATAGACGAAAATTTAGAGGTATTTACAGAAAAGTTTCCAAGCGCTTGTACCACTAATCATAAATATAGAATAAAAGATAATGATGATTGGACTAATGGTTTCTGGACAGGCATGCTTTGGATGGCATACGAGTATACTGGTGATGAAAAATATAAAATAGTAGGGGATTTACATACTGAAAACTTTAGAAAAAGGTATGAGGATAATTTTGTATTAGACCACCATGATTTAGGTTTTTTATATAGTCTTTCGGCAGTTGCAAGCTATAAAGTTACTGGTGATAAAAAAGCAAGGGAACTTGGGCTTTTAACTGCAAAAAAGCTAAAAGAAAGATATCAAGAAAAAGGAAAGTTTATCCAAGCTTGGGGTAAATACGGTGATGAAAGAGAATATAGGCTTATAATAGATTGCCTTCTTAACTTACCTCTTTTATATTGGGCATACGATGAAACATTAGATGAAAGCTTTTTAAATGTAGCAAATAATCATTTTGAGACTGCAATCAATACAGTTATAAGAGAGGATTCTTCAACATACCATACTTATTATTTCGATAAAGAGACAGGAAAGCCTAAAAGTGGTATTACTCATCAAGGATTTAGTGATGAGTCTTGTTGGGCAAGAGGTCAAGCTTGGGCAATAATTGGGATGCCTTTAAATTACAGATACAATAAATCTTTAGATAGTATTGAAATTTTTATGGCAGTAACAAACTATTATTTAAATAGACTACCGGAAGATTTAATTCCTTACTGGGATTTAATATTTAAAAAAGAGGATAAGGAGCCTAGGGATTCTTCATCAGCTGCAATAGTTGCTTGTGGTATATTTGAAATGGAAAAATATTACGACTTAAAAGATAAAGAAGTTTATATAAAATCTGCACACAAAATGCTTAGAGAATTGATAAATAATTACACAACTAAAGACTTAAAAGAAGCAGATGGGATATTAAAGCATGGAGTATACGCTTATCATCATAATAAAGGAATAGATGAATGCAATCTTTGGGGAGATTATTTTTATATGGAAGCATTAATGAGATTATATAAAAAAGATTTTAACATATATTGGTAAAGATATTAATTACAGTCTCATAACTAATAGCAAAATAACAACTTTGTGGCACTAAATTAATTTATTTTTAAATTAGTGTCATATACACTTAAATTATTTTATTTTAAAGTCCTTGTTTAAGTTTTAAAAAACGGCTTAAACAGGGGCTTTTATATATTTAAATTAAATATCTAAATAAGTGGCATGGAATTTGCTTTATATAAATGTATAAGATATTTAAATTTTAGGAGGTTTTTAAAAATGGAAATAAGATATGCAAATCACCCAGAGGATTCAAAAAAATATACAACTAGTGAGCTTAGAGATCACTACTTAGTAGAGGGAGTATTTGTTAAAGATGAAATCAAATTAACTTATAGTCATGTTGATAGAATAATATTTGGTGGTGCAATGCCAGTAGATAAAGAGTTATCTTTAGAGGCTGGAAAAGAACTTGGAGTTTCTTACTTTTTAGAAAGAAGAGAAATGGGAGTTATAAATATAGGTGGAGCTGGATCTATTATTTTAGATGGCACTGAATATGAAATTGATAGCAAAGATGGAATTTACATAGGGGCTGGAACTAAGGAAGTTAAGTTTAGTTCAAAGGATTCTAAAGACCCTGCAAAGTTTTATATAAATTCAGTACCTGCTCATAAAAGCTATAAAACTGTAAAAATAAATATTAAAGATGCAAATCCAGTAAGACTTGGAGACAATAGCACTTTAAATAAGAGAACTATCTATCAATACGTTCATCCAAACGTATGCGAGAGTTGCCAATTACTAATGGGACTTACTATGTTAGAACCAGGAAATGCTTGGAATACAATGCCTTGCCATACTCACGAGAGAAGAATGGAAGTTTACTTCTACTTTGATATGGACGAACAAACTAGAGTTTTCCACCTTATGGGAGAGCCTACTGAAACTAGACATTTAGTAGTGAAAAATGAAGAAGCAATAATTTCACCTAGTTGGTCAATTCACTCAGGTGTTGGAACAAGCAACTATACATTTATCTGGGGAATGTGTGGTGAAAACCAAACGTTTGATGATATGGACGCTATAGCGATGGAGACTTTAAGATAATTTTATAAGAAATAAACATAGAACTTAGTTATTTAAGGAGGACTTTGAAATGTTAGATAATTTTAGTATGGATTTTTTTAGTTTAGAAGGAAAGGTAGCAATAGTTACAGGAGGTAATACTGGGCTTGGTCAAGGGTATGCTGTAGCACTTGCTAAAGCAGGTGCAAACTTAGTTGTTGCAACTTTTGATGATAATTGGGATGAGACGCGTGAATTAATAGAAAGAGAAGGAAGAGAAGTTTTATTTGTTCAAGCAGATTTAACTAAAAAGGAAGATAGAGAAAAGGTAGTTAAAGAAACTTTAGATAAGTTCTCTAAAATAGATATTTTAGTAAATAATGCTGGAACTATAAGGAGAGCACCACTTCTTGAATACAAGCCAGAAGATTGGGATGCTGTTATGAATATAAACTTAAATGCAGTTTACTTTTTAAGCCAAGAAGTAGCAAAAGTTATGGTTAAACAAAACTCAGGAAAAATAATAAACATAGCTTCAATGCTTTCTTTCCAAGGAGGAAAGTTTGTACCTCCATATACTGCAAGTAAACACGGAGTAGCTGGAATCACTAAGGCTTTTGCAAACGAACTTGCAGGATATAATGTTCAAATTAATGCTATAGCACCAGGATATATAGCTACAGATAATACAGCACCTATAAGAGCTGATGAAAAAAGAAATGCAGAGATATTAGGAAGAATACCTGCAGAGAAATGGGGTACTCCATTTGACTTAATGGGAACTGTAGTATTTTTATCATCAAGAGCATCAGACTATATAAACGGACATATATTAGCTGTTGATGGCGGATGGTTAGTTAGGTAATAAAAATTATAAAGAGGTGCTATTTTTAGGACTAGCACCTCTTATATTAAATAAAAATTTGCGTAGGGTATAAAAAGATTTTAATTAAGGTATATAAGGAGAGGGACTATGATAAATAAAATTAAAGTTTTAAATAGAATAATGGATACAGCTGTTGTAGCTGTTGTGCGTGGTAAGGATTTAGAGGAAGCTAAAAAAATATCTGAAGCTTGCGTAAAAGGTGGGGTAGATATACTAGAAGTTACTTTTACAGTTCCTAAGGCTCATGAAGTGATACAAACTTTAAAAGAAGAGTATGGAGATTTAGCTGTAGTTGGAGCTGGAACGGTTTTAGATTCTGAAACAGCAAGAGTTGCAATATTAAATGGAGCAGAATTTATCGTAGGACCTAATTTTGATTTAGAAACAGCAAAGTTATGCAACAGATATCAAGTGCCATATATGGCGGGGTGTATGACTATAACAGAGATAGTTAAGGCTATGGAATGTGGGACAGATGTTATTAAACTTTTCCCAGGGTCAGCATTTGGACCTTCTATAATAAAAGATATTAAAGGACCATTACCACAAGTTTGCATTATGCCAACTGGAGGAGTATCTTTAGAAAATGTTAGTGAGTGGATAAAAAATGGATGTATAGCAGTTGGTGTTGGTGGTGCATTAACTTCAGGGTCAAAATCTGGTGATTTTGAATCTATAACAAGGTTATCAAAGAGCTTTGTAGAAAAGGTTAAAGAAGCTAAAGGTATAAATTGTATGAAAAAAGAAGTTGTAAAAGCTATTTAAAGAAAGGAAGATTAAAATGAAGGGAAAAAAGATAGTAGCCTTAGGCGAAGTTATGATGAGACTTTCACCTAACGGAAACACTAGGTTTAGCCAAGCTAAGAGTTTTGAGATAAACTTTGGAGGTGCTGAGGCAAATGTTTCTGTTTTTTTAAGTAAGCTTTTAGAAGATGTTAAATTTGTAAGTAAAGTACCAGATAATCCTATAGGGCATATGGCTTTAGACTTTCTAAAAGGCAATGGAGTAAATACTGAAAACGTTATTTTAGGCGGCGATAGATTAGGAGTATACTATTTAGAAAAGGGAACTTCAGTTAGAGGTTCAAAAGTCCTTTACGATAGGGAAAATTCTGCAATGGCTAGTTTAAAAATGGAAGAATTTAAATTAGAAGAAATCTTTAAGGATGCTGAGTTATTTCACGTATCAGGGATAACTGTAGCTTTAGGTGATGAAAATATAAAGTTTGTAAAAAGCTGCATAGAATATTGCAAAAATAATTCTATAAAGGTTAGCGTAGATTTAAATTACAGAAGCAAACTTTGGAGTTTCTTTGAATTTACAGAAACTATGAAAGAAATAGTTAAGGGAGCAGATATAGTATTTGGTTGGATAGATTTAGATAGTGATAACAAAGAATTTAAGTGTATAAAATTTGAAAGTTTAGAAGAAGAAAAAAAATATTTTAATAGAGTATTTAAAAGAATGAATAAAGAATTAGGGGTAAAAGCTATAGCAACTACCTTAAGAGAAAATATTTCAAGTTCAAGAAATGCTATAAGGGGAATATTTATAGATGAGAGCAAAATTACATATTCAAACAGATATGAGTTTGAAATAATCGATAGAGTTGGCGCGGGAGATGCTTTTTCAGGGGGAGTATTATATAACTTTATCAGAAATAATGACGCTCAAAAAATAATAGAGTTTGGAACAAAGGCTGGAGTTTATAAACACACCGTTTTAGGAGATGTGCTATTAGCTTCAGAAGATGAGATAGATTCAATAAGCAGTAGTAATGAAAACTTTGGAGTTAGTAGATAGGAGAGAGATATTATGGAAAAGATGATTTTAAAATTCAAAGATATATTTAAATATGGTGATGAAAATTTAGATAAGTTCTTTTCTCCAGGAAGGGTTAATCTTATAGGAGAACATACTGACTATAACGGAGGAAATGTATTTCCTTGTGCTATAAATTTTGGAACATATGCTATAGCTAGTAAAAGAGAAGATAACAAAGTAAGAGTTTATTCTTTGAATTTTGAAGAAGAGGGAGTAAAAGAATTTACTTTAGATAATCTAAAAAATATTAAAGAAGATAACTGGGCAAATTACGTAAAAGCTGTAGTTTATTCTTTTAAAAAAGATGGATTTAAAATAGAAAAAGGCTTTGATTTAGTAGTTTATGGGGATATTCCAAACGGGGCTGGACTTTCTTCATCAGCCTCTTTAGAGCTACTAATAAGTGAGATATTAAAAGATTATAATAATTTAGATATAGATACTATAGATATGGTTAAGTTAAGTCAAAAAGCTGAAAATGAGTTTATAGGTGTAAACTGTGGAATAATGGATCAATTTGCAATAGGAATGGGGAAAAAAGATAAAGCTATATTTTTAGATACTAATTCATTAAAATATGAATTTGTTCCTATCGACTTAAAAGGAATAAAAATAGTTATAGCAAACACAAATAAAAGAAGAGGACTTATGGATTCTAAATATAACGAGAGAAGAAGTGAATGTGAAGAAGCTTTAAAAGATATAAAAGAACATAAAAACATAAATTCTCTTGGAGAGTTAACTGAAGAAAACTTAGACGAAGCTTTAAGTTATATTAAAAGAGATGTCTGTAAATTAAGAGCTAGACATGCTGTTCTAGAAAATAGGAGAACTATAAAAGCTGTAGAACTTTTAAATAAATCAGATATTTCTGGCTTTGGGAAATTAATGAATGACTCTCATGCATCTTTAAGGGACTATTATGAGGTTACAGGAATAGAGTTAGATACATTAGTAGATTTAGCGCAAAAAACAGAAGGGGTTATAGGGTCTAGAATGACTGGAGCTGGCTTTGGAGGGTGTACTATATCTTTAGTAAAAGAAGAAAAAGTAGATGAATTCATAAATAAAGTAAAAAAAGGATACAGAGAAAAAATAGGGTATGATGCAGACTTTTACGTTGCAGGTGTAGGAGATGGAACTAGAAAGCTATAAATTTTAGGGAGAGATATTAATGAGTGATATATATTTTAAAATAGATGAATTAATTAATTATGGTATAAAAAATGAATTGATAGATAGCTTAGACGAAGTATTTATAAGAAATAAACTTTTAGAAGTATTAAAGTTATGTGACTACAAAAAGTCTACTAAAAAAGATTTTTCTTATGATATAAGTTATATACTTGATGGAATTTTAGATTTTGCAATAGAAAATAATATTATAGAAGATAATATCACAGAAAGAGATTTATTTGATACTAAAGTTATGGGCTTAATAATTAAAAGGCCATCTGAAATTATTAGAGAATTTAACGCGAGGTATAAGAACTCAAGCAAAGAAGCTACAGATTACTATTATGATTTATGTAAAAAATCTAATTATATTAGAACAAAAAGGGTAGAAAAAGATTTAAAGTGGAAAGTTTCAACGGAGTTTGGACCTTTAGATATAACTATAAATATGTCAAAGCCTGAAAAGGATCCTAAAGAAATAAAAAAGGCATTAAAAATTAAAGATAGTGATTATCCAAAGTGTTTGCTTTGCAGAGAGTGTGAGGGGTATGAGGGTAGACTTAATTACCCAGCTAGAGGAAATCATAGAATAATTCCGATAGAATTAAATAAAGAAAAATGGTTTCTTCAGTATTCTCCTTACGTTTATTTTAATGAGCACTCTATAATTTTAAAAGAGACTCACACACCTATGGTTATTGATAGAAATACATTTAAAGAACTTTTAGATTTTATAGAGAAATTTAATCATTATTTTATAGGCTCTAATGCAGACCTACCTATAGTTGGAGGGTCTATCCTTTCACATAATCATTATCAAGGCGGAAATTATAAATTCAGTATTGAAAAAGCAAAGGTAATTGAAAAATACAACATAGAAGGTTTTAAAGATGTCTCTTTAAAAAGAGTTAAATGGCCGCTATCAGTTATAAGGGTGAGTTCAAAAGATAAAGAAAAGCTTGTAGAGATTTCAGATTATATCTTAAAAAAATGGAGAGACTACTCTGATTTAGATAATGATATAGTTTCAAATACAGATGGAGAAATGCATAACACAATAACACCGATTGCAAGATTTAATGAGGGTAAGTATGAGATAGATTTAGTTTTAAGAAATAATAGAACTACTAAGGAACATCCTTTAGGGATATTTCACCCTCATAAAGAATTACACCACATTAAAAAAGAAAATATAGGACTTATAGAAGTTATGGGACTTGCAGTACTTCCTTCAAGATTAAATAATGAAATTAAATATATGATAAGTTATTTAACTAAAGGAGTCTATAACCCTATAATAGAAAGTCATAAGGACTGGTTAGATAGAATTAAAAAAGAAAATAATATAACTGAAGATAACGCTTTAGATATATTAAAAAAAGAGATAGGATTAGTATTTAAAGAAGTCTTAGTCCACTGCGGAGTATTTAAAAATAACGAAAGTGGAGAAAAGGGATTTAATAAATTTATAAATAGTTTATAAAATAAAAGGGCGTTTTAAATTAGTATATTTAAACGCTCTTTTTAAAGTTAGGAGAGAAAGTTATGAGAATTAAAGAGAAAGAATTATTTAAAATAGAAGGAAATAGAGTTATAAAATACACTATAGATAATGAGAATGGGTTAATAGTTAGTATTTTAAATTTAGGAGGAACTATATTAGAGATAAAGACAAAGGATAAGTTAGGTAAGTTAGAAAATATAGTTTTAAGGTATGAAGATATTAAAGATTATATAGATAATCCAAGCTATTACGGAAGGACTATCGGGAGGACTTCTGGAAGAATAGATAAAGGTGAGTTCACTTTAAATGGTGAAAAGTATATTTTAAATAAAAATTACGGTAAAAATAGTGGTCATGGGGGAAATAAAGGATTTGATAAAGTTATATTTGATTCTAAAATAATAGAAAATGAAGATTCAATAATACTTTCTTTAGAGTATTTTTCAAAGGATTTAGAGGAGGGCTATCCAGGAAATTTAAAAGTTAAAATAGAGTACGAAATAACTAGGGATAACAGATTAATATTTAGAGTTTTTGGAAAATCAGATAAAGATACTTTATTAAATGTTACAAATCACAGTTATTTTAACTTATCTGGAAACTATAAAAGAGATATCTTAAACCACAGTTTAAAGATAAGTGCAAAGAAGTTTTTAGAAATAGATAAAGATGGCGGAGTAACAGGAAATATTTTAGATACAGATAAAAATTTTGATTTTAATTTTGGGAAACTAATTGGAAGAGATATTGAAAATAAAGATATTCAATTAAATTTAGGAAACGGATACGATCACCCTTTTATGCTTACAGATAAAAAGATAATAGAGTTATATGAAAAAGAAAGTGGAAAATATATGAAGATAAAAACTAGTTATCCATCTGTAGTAGTATATACTCAAAACTTTATAGATAACAAAAAGTTATACGGGGGAAAAGAAGTAAAGAGAAGGATGGGAGTTTGCTTAGAAGTTCAAAATCCACCTATAGGTTATAACGAAGCATTTAAGGAGTATTCAGTTTTAAAAAAGGAAGATATTTTTATAGCCCAAACAGAATATATATTTGGATTAATATGACTAAATATGTACTAATAATTAACAAAATGAAAACAAATGGTTAATAAAACCTTGTAAAACTTTGAATGGTATTGTAAAATATTACCGCGAGAAAAATTATAGGGGGATAAAATGAAAGAAATATTAAATAAACTAATTAAGTTTTTAAAGGGATTTGGAGTTTTCTTTGCATCAGTAATTATTCTTATGGTTATAACTGAGTTAGTAATTCCTTCAAAGGTAGAGGTCTCATCTTTAAAATACACAGAAAGTGAAGATAAGCTAAAGTCTCTAGAAGAAGAGTATTCTAAGATTTCTGAAAAGAGCAATGAAGAAATTAAAAATTTAGAAGATGAAAAGCAAAGATTAATTCAAGAAATTGAGGAATTAAATTCAAAAAGTAAGGAATTAGATTCAAAAATTAAGGATCTAGGGTAGAGGGGAAAATGAATAATAAATTTTTAGCATTTATAAAAAAATATAAAATAGTACTAGTACTATCATTAGGTATGGTATTACTAATGAAATTTAATGAAAAAGATTATAAAGAAGAGTATGAACTTGCAAACAATAAAATTGTTGAAGTAGAAGGAAACATTTCAAAGATTGAAAAAGAAAACAATAGTGAAGAGTTAAATAAAGAAATAAATGATTTAAAAGATAAAAGTGGAAAACTATCAGAAGAGGTAACTGAAAAAGAGACAAAGTATGATAATTTAGAAGCTGAAAAAGAAGAAAAATTAGAAAAAGAGAAAAGAGAAGCTGAAGAAGATAAGAGAAAAGCTGAAGAAGAAAAGAAGAGGATTGAGGCTGAAAAAAAATTAGCAGAAGAAAGAAAAGAACAGACAACAAACAATATAACAACAGCTAAACCAAATAATAGCTCAAATAATTCAACAAGCGGAAGTCAAAACAAACCTCAAGTGTCACCTAATAATAAACCAGCTACTAATAAAAAACCAACTACTAATAAGAAACCATCTAGTAGTAATTCTTCTAATAGTTCGGGTGGACAACCGTCTGGAAGTATAGTATATGCTAACGGGGGAACTTATGAATCAACTAAATACCATAAATCACCGACAGCACATAAAATGGAAGGTGCTATAAAAATGACTGAAAGTCAAGCTAAAAATAAAGGATATGTAGCTTGTAAAATATGCTATTAAGTAAAAGACTAAGATTTTTATCTTAGTCTTTTTGCATTTTTATACAAAAACAACAGATAATAAAAAATATATATTAAATTTATAAAAATAAAAAATATATATTAAATTTATAAAAATAAAAAATATATTTAACAAATTTAGTATAAAAAAGGAGTATAATTATATAAAGAAGAATTTTCTATATATAATAATTATTATATAAAAGGAGTGACGAGAGATGAGTAAGAAAAAAGTATTAGTTCCTGTAGATGGAAGCGATAGAAGCTTAGTATCATTAGAATACGTTAAGGATAATTTTAAACCAGAAGACGTTGAAGTAACTATAATGCATGTTAGAGAAATAGTATTCGTTAATGGAATGGCTGTTTCAGAAGAAGTAAGAGATGGAGAAATGTTAGGTAAAAGGGTTTTAGAAGAAGCTAAGAAAAAATTACCTGGGTTTAACGTAAAAACTGAATTTACTTTCGGCTCTCCAGGAGATGAAATAGTAAACTATACTCAAGAAGACGGAACTGACATAATCGTTATGGGTAAAAACACTAACAAAAAGTTTTCTTTTTTAGTAGGGTCAGTTACAGCTTATGTTGTTAAGAGAGTTAAATGTATAGTTATAATGATTCCAGAAGAATTTTAAACATATAAATTATGATTAATTTATAAAATCTCGTGCTTTTAGTGCGAGATTTTTTTTAGATTAAATTTTGTTTTAATTTGTCGATGAAATATGTAAATTTAGTGTATTTTTTTAATAGTAAATTGGATATATTTTAAATAAGTATAGTGTATGGTATAATTTTTATATAGAATTAAATCATTAAGGGAGGATTGGCTAATGAAAGAAAAATTTGATTATAAAGAATGGTTTATGTCATTTATAAATGTATTTGGGTGTGTTTTCTTCATGTTAACTATAGCGTATGTCCTTTTAGAGTGGATTTTCCATATGGAACTTAGTATATGGTTTATGGCAGGGTATGCTTTAATATATGCAGCTATATCAGCTAAGTCATATATGGATGTTACTGTTGAATTAGATCCTATAAACAAACACAAACTAGAAAAGTTATTAGAGTCTGGGGCACTTCCTATAAAGAATAAAGAGGGCGGAAAATATATTTTAGGAGTTCCTTTTACAGATAAACTTATTACTAAATTTATGGAAGTAAAATTAAGTAATGATAAAACTGTTTTAAGAGGATCTAGAAAATACGTTGAATATATAAATAAAATTATTCAAAATAAATCAAATACAGTGAAAAACTAAAACTGTTGCACTAATTTAAGTGCAACAGTTTTTTAATTTTATAAATAAATTTTTAAAAACTCTTGATAAACGTTTACAAAAGTTATATAATCTAATTAACAACTTAGTTAACCGTTTCACTAAAACGGTTAATCATTAAGAAAGGATGTTTTGTATGAATAAGGTTTGCGTTTTAGGAAGCATTAATATGGATTTAGTTATAAAAGTAAAAGATATGCCAAGAGTTGGAGAAACAATTTTATCAAATTCTTTCGTGAAAATTGCTGGAGGCAAAGGAGCAAACCAAGCAGTTGCTGCAAAGAGAGTTGGAAATGAAGTTTCGATGATTGGAAAAATCGGAAAAGATGAAAACGGACAAATATTAAAAGAGTTATTAGAAAAAGATAATATAGATACAAGTTCAATTTATATAGATAATATTAATCCAACTGGGATGGCTATGATAACAGTTGATAAAGATAGTAACAACTCTATCGTAGTTATCTCAGGGTCCAATATGACTATAACAAATGATGAAATAATTAAAGCTAAGAAAAAGATAACAGAAAGCGATATTTTAATTGCACAATTTGAAACATCAGAAGAGTGTATTTTAGAAGCTTTTAAAATAGCAAAAGAAAATAACAAATTAACAATTTTAAACCCAGCACCTGCAAAAGAGATGAGTGATGAATTATTAAAATATACAGATATAATAATTCCAAACGAAACAGAAGCTGAGGTTATAACAGGAGTTAAAGTTTTCGATATAGATTCAGCTAAAGCCGCTTCAGAAAAGTTACTAGAAAAAGGTCCTAAATATGTGATTGTAACTTTAGGAGAAAAGGGAGCTGCAGTTATAAATAAAGAAAGATGTGAAATAGTACAAGCCTTTAAAGTAAATGCTAAAGATACAACAGCAGCTGGAGATAGTTTTATCGGAGGATTAAGTTCAAAGCTAGATACTAAAGATTTAAGTTTTGATAACTTAATTAAAGCTGTAAGGTTTGGAAATAAAGTTTCCTCTATAGCAGTTCAAAGAGAGGGTGCTATGCCTTCAATACCTACTTTAGAAGAAATAGTAGAAGTTTATGGAGATGAGTAATTATGAGAAAGACACAGTTATTAAATAGTCAAATTAGTACAGTAATTTCAGAAATGGGACACACAGATTCTCTAGGGATAGGGGACTGTGGGTTACCTATACCAAATGGTGTTAAAAGAATAGATTTAGCATTAATTAAAAATTTACCAAGTTTCTTAGATACATTAAAAGCAGTTTTATTAGAATTACAAATTGAAGAAGTGATTCTTGCAAAAGAGACAGAAGAAGTAAGCAAGGAATTATACGAAGAAATATTAAACTGCATAGGTAATGTAAAAGTAACATTCGTAACTCATGAAGAATTAAAAGAGGACTTAAGAGTGTGCAAAGCTGTAATTAGAACAGGAGAGCAAACTCCATATGCAAATATAATACTAAAGTCAGGAGTTGTATTTTAAGAGGAGGAGTCTAATATGATAACTAAAAAACCTATGCTTAAAATGGAAGGTGTTAGTAAATCTTTCCCTGGAGTTAAAGCCTTAGATAAAGTTAATATCACTGCTTATGGCGGAGAAGTAACAGCTTTAATGGGTGAAAACGGGGCTGGAAAGTCTACCTTAATGAAAATTTTAAGTGGTGTATACACAAAAGATGAAGGTAAAATTTTTATTCAAGGTGAGGAAGCTAACATTCACGGCATAAAGTCAGCTGAAGAACTTGGAGTAACAATAATACATCAAGAATTAAGTATAATAAATAACTTAACAGTTTCAGAAAATATTTTTTTAGGAAATGAAAAAGTAAGTAAGTTTGGTAAGATAAATAAAAAGCTTCTAAACGAAAGAAGTAAGATGTTTTTAGAGCAGATAGGTTGTGACTTTGATCCAAATATGCTTGCAGGAAACTTAAATGTAGGTGAAAAGCAGATGGTTGAAATAGCAAAAGCTTTAACTAAAAATGCTGGAATAATTATAATGGATGAACCTACAACAGCACTTACAGAAGTTGAAACTAAAAATCTTTTTAAAGTTATAGATAATCTTAAAAGTAAAGGTATTGCAATAATTTATATTTCTCACAGAATGGAAGAGATTTTTGCAATATGTGATAAGGTTGAAGTTTTAAGAGATGGTAAGTATGCAGGGTGTGCAAATATTAAAGATATAGATAATGATGATTTAATAAGCATGATGGTAGGAAGAAAGATAGAAGATCAATTTCCTTACAAAGAAGTAGAAAAAGGTAAAGTTATGCTTGAAGTAGATAATTTATCTTCAAAAGCTGGAGTTTATAATGCATCTTTTAAAGTTCGAGAAGGTGAAATACTAGGAGTAGCTGGACTTATGGGTTCTGGAAGAACTGAGCTTTTAAAAACTGTTTTTGGTGCATACAAAAAGACAGAAGGTAAAGTAATTATAAACGGTGAAGAACTAAAAGGAAATAGCATAAGAGAAGCTATTAAGCACGGTATATGCTATCTTTCAGAAGATAGAAAAAAAGAAGGATTAGTACTTGGAATGTCTGTAGGAGATAATATGACTTTAGCTAATTTAGATAGCTATGAAAATCGAATGTTCGTTATAGACAGAAAAAATGAGGCATCTGATGTAAACGATTATATAAAAAAGATAAGAATTAAAACTCCAAGTCCAAATCAATATATTAAAAACTTAAGTGGTGGTAATCAGCAAAAGGTTATCTTAGCAAAATGGCTTTTAACAAACCCTGAAGTTTTAATAATTGATGAGCCAACTAGAGGTATAGATGTAGGAGCTAAAAAAGAAATATATGAATTATTAAATGAACTAAAAAACAAAGGAAAAGCAATAATAATGATTTCTTCAGATATGCCAGAAGTTTTAGGTATTTCAGACAGAATTATGGTAATGAGTGAAGGAAAGATCACAGGGGAATTAAATAGAGAAGAGGCAACTCAAGAAAAAATAATGAAATTAGCATTACAATAAACCTAAATTATAAAGGTTTTGAGAGGAGATATTAAAATGAAAGAAAATTATAAAGTTTATTTAGATAAGTATAAGTCACTAATAGGTTTAGTTTTACTATGTGTAATAATAACTTTTGTAACTCCAAAATTCTTAAGTGTAGCAAATATTACTAACGTATTTACTCAAGTTTCAGTTAATGCAATCATAGCTGTTGGTATGACATTTGTAATATTAACTGGAGGAATAGATTTATCAGTAGGTTCAACACTTGCAATAAGTGGTGCACTTTCAGCTTCAATAGTTAAATCAACTGGAAGTATCACTTTAGCTATACTTGGAGCATCAGTTTGCGGTATAGCAATAGGTTTAGTAAATGGTATTCTTATAGCAAAAGGAAGATTACAAGCATTTATAGCAACTCTTGCAACTATGACAATATTTAGGGGAGCAACTTTAGTTTATACTGATGGTACTCCAATATCAAAATTACCAGAAGCATTCTTAAAAATAGGTAATGCAAAATTAGGATTTATACCAGTACCTGTTATCATAACAATAATTATAGCTATAATTGGAATATTTATATTATCACAAACTAAATTCGGTAGATATCTTTACGCTTTAGGTGGAAATGAAGAATCAGCTAAATTATCAGGAATAAATACAGATAAAATAAAAATGATGACATATGTAATTTCAGGCTTTGTGTCAGCAATTGCAGGTGTAATTATAACAAGTAGAATAGGTTCTGCATCTCCAAACGCCGGTACAGGATTTGAATTAGATGCAATCGCAGCTGTAGTAATCGGAGGAACTTCACTAGCTGGTGGAGAAGGTAAGATTACAGGAACTATTATAGGTGCTTTAATAATTGGAGTATTAAATAATGGATTAAACCTTATGAACGTATCACCTTTCTATCAATCAATAGTAAAAGGTTTAGTAATATTAATAGCAGTATTATTAGATAAAAAAAGCAGAAATAAATAGGCTTTAAGGAGGTATAAAAATGAAAAAGAAAAAGAGACTACTTGTAAGTTTAATAATTAGTATCTTCTTTATAAGCTCCTTAGCCGGCTGTGCTAGAAGTGATAACCCAAAGAAAATAGGAATGGTAGTATCAACTTTAAACAATCCATTTTTCATATCAATGAAAGATGGGGCAGAAAAAGAGGCTAAAAAGCTTGGATACGATTTAATTGTTTTAGATTCAACTAATGACCCAGCAAAAGAAAGATCAAACGTTGAAGACTTAATACAATTAGGAGTAACAGCAATCTTAATAAACCCAACAGATAGTGATGCAGTAGTAAAAACAGTAGAAGTTGCAAATAAAGCAAACGTACCTGTAATCACTCTAGACAGACAAGCAAACGGTGGTAAAGTAACAAGCCATATCGCATCTGATAATATTGTAGGTGGTGAGATGGCTGGGAAATATGTTTTAGATAAACTAAAAGATAAGGATTCTATAAACATAGTAGAACTTCAAGGAATTCCAGGAGCTTCAGCTACAAGGGATAGAGGTCAAGGTTTCCATAACGTCTTAGATAAAGAAAATAAAGCAAAATTTATCTCAGTTCAAGCAGCTGACTTTGATAGACAAAAAGGTCTTCAAGTTATGGAAAATATAATCCAAAGAGATAAAAATATTCAAGTGGTATTTGCACACAACGACGAAATGGCACTTGGTGCAACTAAAGCTTTAAAAGCAGCAGGGGTAGATGCTATGGTTATCGGTTTTGACGGAAATGATGATGCTAAAAATGCAATAGATTCAGGAGATATGACAGCGACAATAGCTCAGCAACCTGAAGAAATAGGAGCATTAGGAGTAGGTCTTGCAAACGATATTTATAACGGTAAAGAAGTAAAAGAAAACATAGCAGCTGATTTAAAAGTTTATGACAAAAATTAGTTTTGTAAAATTAAATTAAGATTAGAAAAAGAGGATGCAAAACTATTTATAGTTAACATCCTCTTTATATTTATAGGGGGCTATAGAAATAGTTTGTATGATATAATTTAAGTATAGATAAATATGTAGAGGTGGAAGATGAAAAAGACAACTTTAGCAGATATAGCGAAAGCTGTAAATGTTTCTAAAACAACAGTTTCTATGGTTATAAATAATAAAGATATAAATACTTCAAAAGAAACTAGGGAGAAAATATTAAAAACGGCAAAAGAATTAAACTATGTACCAAACTTTCTTGCAAAAAGTTTAAGTTCTAAAAAAACTTTTACTATAGGTGTAATAGTTCCAGATATACAAAACCCTTTCTTTAGCAAGATGGCAAAGGGAATAGAAAAGGTAGCTGAAGAAAACGGCTACAGTATAATTTTATGCAACACTTTAAATAACAAAAAAAGAGAACTAAATCACATAAGATTACTTATGAGTAAATCTGTAGATGGAGTAATCATAATTCCTATAGGTAATGAGTGTGAGGGACTGAATCTTTTAGAAACCCAAGGGATACCTTTTGTTATTGTAGATAGAATTATAGATGATTTTGAAAATTTAAATTGTGTATTTTGTGATAGTGAAAAAGGTATTGAGGAAGGAATAGATTATTTATATAGTAAGGGGAAGAGAAATATTGCTTTTGTTAGTGGAAAACTTTTAGATAAAGTTTCTATAATAAGACATAAAGCTTATATAAATAAAGCAAGAGAATTAGGAATCTATAATGAAAATCTAAACGTTCAAGAAGAAATAACCTTAGAAGGCGGTTTTATTGGAACGAAAAAACTTATAGAAAAAGAAGAAAAGATAGATTCTATATTTTATAGTAGTGACGTTTTAGCTATAGG
The DNA here is from genome assembly GCF_015234215.1 of Clostridium chrysemydis. Classification (GTDB taxonomy): domain Bacteria; phylum Bacillota; class Clostridia; order Clostridiales; family Clostridiaceae; genus Clostridium; species Clostridium chrysemydis. The sequence continues at coordinate 39,034 of NZ_JADEKP010000001.1, forward strand.
CGGGATGAAATATTTAATTAGAAAAGGCTTTAAAATCCCAGAAGATATAAGTATATTAGGCTTTGATAATATAGATATTTGTGAATTTATAGAGCCAGAGCTTTCAACTGTTGCACAGCCTATTTACCATATAGGAAAAGAAGCTATTAGATTATTATTAAAACTTATAAATAAAGAAACGGTTTTAGAAAATATAGTAAAACTTGAACCGTATTTAATAGAAAGATGGACAGTAAAATAATATGGTATAATTTATTAAAAAGTGAGATTTATAAGGAGGGTATAAATGATTAAAGTAAATAAAGAACATTTATTAGGTGTAGCAAAGGAACTTTTAGAATTTAATAGTCCTAGTGGGTTTTGTTTTGAGATAATGGATTTGATTAAAGAAAAAGTTAATAAACTTGGGTATAAGTTTGAAATGACAAACAAAGGTTGTGGAATAATTACAATCGACGGAAAATCAGAAGAAAAAGTTATAGGACTTTCAGCACACGTAGATACTTTAGGGGCTATGGTTAGGTCTGTAACTTCAAATGGAACTTTAAAATTCACTTTAGTTGGAGGACCTATAGTTCCAACTTTAGATGGAGAGTACTGCACTATAAGAACTAGAGAAGGAAAAGAATATACAGGAACTTTTTTAAGTACTAGTGCTGCAATTCATGTTTATGAAGATGCATCTTCAAAAAAACGTGATCCAGAAAATATGGAAATTAGAATAGACGAAGTAGTTAAAAATAAAGAAGATGTTTTAGCTTTAGGAATAAATTCTGGAGATTATATATTCTTCGATCCAAAGACTACTATAACTAAAAGTGGATTTTTAAAATCAAGATTTATTGATGATAAAGGAAGCGTAGCTTGTCTTTTAAACCTATTAGAAGCTTTTGATAGGGAAGGGATAGTTCCAAGCTACAAAACAAAGATATTTATATCAACATACGAAGAAGTAGGACACGGATCATCTTATATTCCAAATGATATAACTGAGATGATTGCAGTTGATATGGGCTGTATAGGAGACGATTTAAACTGCACTGAGTACGATGTATCAATTTGCGCTAAAGATTCTGGTGGACCTTATGATTACAATATGACTACAGAATTACTTAATTTAGCAAAAATAAATAACATACCTCACGTAGTTGATATTTATCCAAGATACGGTTCAGACGTAGGTGCTGCACTTAGAGGTGGAAATAATATAAGAGGGGCACTTATAGGTCCTGGAGTTCACGCAAGTCACGGAGTAGAAAGAACACATTATAATGCACTTGAAGGTGTTGTAAAACTTTTATACGTGTACTTAACTAAATAAATATTATAAAAAATAGCTGTAATTTAAAGTTGGATCTTTAAGTTGCAGCTATTTTTATTTTATTAAGATATGAATAATACTTTAAATCAATTGATACAAATATTATTTTAAAGGTTAATTCAAATTATGTTAAAAAACAGAATGGATATTTAATAAAATACGAAATTAGAAAGATTATAATATAAATTAAGGATAATTATTTTTATAAAAGAGGTTTTAGGAATGAGTAATATTAAAAAATATGAGAAGAGTAGAATAATAGTTAGAATTATAGGTAGTATTCTTATAATAATTGGATGTATTTTGCTTTTACAAACATTTATCAGTTAATGTGTTTTACCTTTAAAGTGAATATTTTATGGTGTAGTATAATATTAAATAAAAGGTAAAAAAATACAATTAAGGGGTGGATAGATGAGAAAATATAAGAAATTAATGAGCTTTGGAATAATTTTTTTCTTAGCTTTATTTTTTGTAGGGTGCGAGACTAGAATTGAAAGTAATTTCAATGAAGAAAATATGAGCTTTAAAGATATTAAAATGCCTGATATAGAAGGTTATAAAGTAAGTATACAAAATTTAAGAAATAGTGATGATAAAAAGATTGGGAAAATAACAATCAAAGAAGAAAAGGGAAATAAGGAAATTTGCTCTTTAACTGGAGAGGGCAGTGATAAAGTAAATTTAGATATAAATAAAGATAAAAAAGAGATAATAATATCTCCTAAAGGAAAATATATAGACAGTAAAGGTAATTTAAATATCAATATAAACGTGCCTATTTCGTATATTCAGATATTTGGCGGAGCATTTAGTTTAGATATTAAAATGCAAAGTGAAAAGAACTTTTATTCTAAATTTAGGTGTGCAATAAATGGAAATATAGATATTAAAAATGCAGATAAAGTAGACTTGGATTTTGCAGGAGCTGGTGATTTAGATTTAATAGGAAAAGCAAAAGATTTTAATATAGAATGTGATGGTGCAGGAAATATTGATGCTGAAAAATTTTACGTTAAAAATGCAAATGTAAAATTAAATGGAGCGGGTAACTGTATAGTAAACGCTAATGAAAGCTTTGATGGAACTATAAATGGGGTTGGTAGCATTATATATAAGGGAGATCCAAAATCTGTTCAAAAATCTGTAAATGGAATTGGGAAAATAGATAAAGAATAATTGTTTATTTATAACAAAGTTACAGTATGTTCATTAAAAAGTTAAAACTTACTTAAATTTTTTACGAAATTATAAATTTTTTTAGTAAGTATAGTAGAATGTTTTTATGATACAAAAGAAAATGGGGGGGCATTATGAAGTTTTTATTCATTCTACTAATAGAGATTGTTTTAACTATTTTTGTAGTTGTTGGAATGGTAGCAATTCATAAAAAAATAAAGAGAAAAGAGTTATCAAAGATTTATTATATATTTTTGGCATTAGCTTTTATATCTCTTATATACTACATTCCAGTAAGAATAGTTCCAAAGGTGCGTGATATACCTTATTTTATTAGTGGTAACTACAAAGAAGCTAAAGGAACTTGCGATAGACTAAAAAAATTTAGTAAAGAAAAAGAAGTAACTTTTAAAGGTGAAGATACTAATTTAGAACAATGGACAGTTTACCCAGAAGCCGGAAAAGAATATAAAATAAAATTTTTACCAAACAGCAAATGGATAGTTGATTGTCAGTAAAATAAAGCATTATCAAACTTTGATAATGCTTTTTTCTATTAAGAAAGGATTAACAAAATTAAGTAATTAAGTTAAAAATTAATATTCTAGTTAGAAGGAATAAATCTTAATTCACAAATGATAATTCTTAGATAAAGGTTGCTATAATTAGATTATAGAAAAAGTTTAAGAGGTGAATTTAAGATGAGTAATGAAGCTAAAAAGACTCAAAAAGAAGAATTAAAAGAAACTAAAGATTACTTTGAAGAAGTTAAAGAAGATATAAAATTAGATAAAATATCTGATATTGCTGATTTAAATGATGAAGCAGATGAATTAAAACAAACTGAAAAAGGAGAGTCTAAATTAGATAAATTAAACTTAAAAATTGATTTAGATAACATAAAAGGGCTTAAAAAAGAAGCTAAATTAGAAGCTAAAAAGAAATTAAAATTTATCAAAGATTTAGAAAAACTAGTTATTGAACTTGAAAAAGAAAAAGGAAAAGCTAGCGCAGATATGATTGATGAATTCAACGAAATATTTGATAAGGGCATAAAAGAATTTTCAAAAGATATGGGCTTAACTAGAGCTGATGAAAAAGAATTAATTAGAGATATGAAAGATGAACTTGAAGATCTTTAATTTTTGATATAAGAATTAGTGTAGAAACTCATTTGTTAGGGGTTATATTCTAAGGGTGGGTTTCTACTATAATTTTCATAATGTTTTAGGAGGAGATGCTTTTTGCATCTCCTTTTAAATTTTCATTTTTAAAATTTAGAAATGCTATAATAAGTTTTAAGATATGAAAAATAAGGGGATAAAAATATGAAAAAACTTATAAAAATAATGATTCCTATATTAATATTTATTATAGTAGGTTCCATAGCTTATATGATTTATGAAAATAAAAGTATAGATAATAAAAAGAAAGAGATAGAAACACTTTTAGATAAAAAGGATTATAATAATGCTATTTCAAAAATAAATGAACTACCTAATAAGGATCAAAATAAAGAATTAAAAGATAATATTACATTATATCTAAGTTCTAAAGAAGAATTTGATAAAGGCGATTTTATAAATTCTAATCTTTTAATCGATAAAACTTCAGATGTGAAAAATAATACACTAAAAAGTGATATCTACTCTTTAAAAAATGAATTAAAAGAAAAATTAAAATTAGAAGATGTTTTTAACGAAAAATTCTATAAAATAGAGGATTTTATAGAATCAAAAGATTATAAAAAAGCCTTAGAAGAAATAAAGTCATTAGAAAATAGTAATATAACAGACAGGCAAAAAGAAAAGATAAAATATCTAAAATTTAAAATATATGATGATAAACTTAAAGATAAAAAAGATTTAGATGATAAAAAGAAAAAAGAAGAAGAAAGAAAAAATAAAGAAAAAGAACTTACAGCAAACAAAGCTATAGAAAAAATATCAACTCTTAAAAAGGTTAAGGATTTAGTGAATTCAGGAAATCGTGTAATTTATATCCCAGAAGAAGCTAAAGAAAACGATAAAGAAGGCTTTAAAATAGAAATCTTAGAAGATTCAAATAGGAAAAGTACCAGCAAGATGCATTATTTTGTGGATAAAAATTACCAAGTCTACGAGCTAGATATAATTAAAAATAAGTACGAAAAGGTTAAATAAAGTCTATAAAAATCGCTTAAAAAATAAAAGTTTAGGCGATTTTTGTATTATTATGTTTTACATCTTAAAAAAAAATGTTACAATGTAAATAACGATATTGGAAACGTATACTTAAAACTTATTTTTATCTTTCGATTAATATTTAAGGAGAGATAAAAATGAATGAATTTAGTTTAAAAACTAAAATATATTTTGGAGAAGGTGCTTTAAATAAATTAAGCGATATTAAAAATAAAAATGTTTTAATAATTTGCGATAAATTTATGGAAGAGAGTAAAACTGCTTTAAAAATCGCAGATAAATTAACTCTTTGTAATACTTTTATTTTCAGTGATATAGTACCAGACCCTAGTGTTCAAATCGTAGCACTTGGAGTTCAAAAGCTTAAAGAACTTAACGCAGATATTATTATAGCTTTAGGTGGAGGTTCTTCTATAGATGGTGCTAAAGCTATACGTGAATATTACAATAATCTATTTAAAGAAGATTCAAAAGAGATTGAGTTTTACGCTATTCCTACAACAAGTGGGACTGGCTCTGAAGTTACAGAATATGCGGTAATAACAAACAAAGAAGAAAACTTAAAATACGCATTAACTGATAAATCACTTCTTCCTGACGTTGCTATTTTAGATGCGGAATTAACTAAAACAGTTCCAAAATCAATAACAGCAGACACAGGTATGGATGTAATAACTCATGCTATTGAAGCTTATGTTTCAAAAAATTCTAATGATTTCTCAGATGCTTTAGCAGAAAAAGCATTATGTTTAGCCGTAAATAACCTTTTAACAGCATATAATGAACCTAATAATATGATTTCTAGGGAAAAACTTCATAATGCATCTTGCCTTGCAGGGATGGCATTTAATTCTTCTGGACTTGGAATAACTCACAGTTTAGCCCACGCTTTAGGAGGAAAGCTTCATATTCCTCACGGAAAAGCTAATGCTATAATACTTCCATATGTTATGGAATTTAATGCAAATATAGATAATAATTCTTATATGCAAGATTACGATATAGTTGCACTTAAATATCAAAGGCTTGCAAAGCTTTTAGATATAAATGCATCTAGCACAATTATTGGAGTTAATAATTTAATAAGGAATATAATAAATCTAAAAGCTAACCTTAATATCCCTAAGAATTTAATAGAACTTGGAGTGGATATAAAATTAGTAAATGATTTTAGAGAAGACATAATAAACGCAGCACTTAAAGATGTCTGCACTAGTTCAAATCCTAGAGAAGTTTCTAGAAAAGACTTAGATTCATTGTTAGATAAGATAATTGGTATTTAATATATTTGAGGTGAGGCATAATGATTGCTTTACCTCTATTTTTTTTACATATTTTAAAGAAAAAATTAAATTTTAGAATTTTTATTAGTATTTAAATATAATCTGTTTGTGATATATTAAGTATAGTTAACAAAATTTACTATAGGTTTACAAAAGGTTAGGGGGAAAACATATGAAAGATGAAATGTACTATATCGGTAAAGTGGAAAAGATTTGTAAGATAAGCAAAAAAACCTTAAGATATTACGATAAACTTGGGGTTTTATCACCTGACGAGATTTGTGATGAAAACGGATACAGATATTACAGTAAAGACAATATGCTATCTATTCCTGTTATTAAGTATTATAAGCAAAGTGGGTTTAAGCTAGAAGAGATTAAAGGATTAATTTATGAATCAGAATGTACTGAAATAGAGGAAAACTTTAGAGGGAAGATCAAAGAACTTGAGGAGGCTGAAAGACTTTTAAATTTAAAAAAGCAGTCAATAAGAGATTGGCATTCATTAGTTAAAGAGGCTAAGATGGTTATTGATAACAATTTAAATGAGGTTTCAGCAAAATTTATAAATAAAACTGATATGTTATATCTAGATCAAGAATTTAACTATGATTATATGGACTCAATAATTAATATTGACTTTACTAACTATATTGAAAGTATAGAAAATGCAATTACAGGGCCAGTTATAATAAACTTTCCATCCTTCAAAGAAAAGCTTTCAAAAAACTGCAAAACTATGAGAATAATACAACAAGGGCTATTAAAAAGCGAGAAAGAAAAAACTACTGAATTTGGTGGAGGGCTTTTTGCATCTTGTTACCATATAGGTTCTCACGATAATATAGATGATACTTATAAAAAAATTATGGACTGGATTGAATTACATAATTATGAGTGCGAAGAAGAATGCTACGAAAGATACGTAGTTGATTACTGGACAAGCAAAGATAGTAGAAATTTTGTCACAGAGGTTATGATTAAAATTAAAAATTAATATTACTAATATGGTCATATAAAAACCTTTCACCTAAGGGTAAAGTTTTTATATGACCTTTTTTTATATTCTATAAATTTCTTTAAAGAAGAAGTGGATAATTCATTCATAAAGTTTAAAAAACAGTCAATTTCTGTTGAATTTTTAATTAAATTTAAAAAACATCCCTAAAATAACGTTTACAAAATGACGAAATTTAATATTGACATTTAACTTAGGGGGAGGGATTATAATCAAATTGTAGAGAGAAAAGATAAAAATAAGAAGTATACACATTCCAATGCAAGAAAATTTTTAAGGTACATTTACATCACAAAAGTAAACGTTTAAAAATAGGGTGATTGTTAAAATTTAAACATACAATCAGTTTATTAATAAAAGATTAAACGGGAGGAGTTCTTATTTATGGCGGAGATATCAGTAGGAGTTGATTCTAAAAGCAAAACTAATGACGGAAGAATTAGTAAGGCTATGGAATTAAAGGAGAAAATGAAAAGCAATTTCTTTAAAAAAGGAGTTGGAATTGCACTTTTTTCAGGTATAGCTTACGGACTTTACACAGCATTTTTAACTATGGGAATGAGTAAAGGGGTTTGGGCTGATTGGTATGGTGCAAACACAGCTGGACTTTCAGCATTTATAGTAGTTTACTTACTAGCAGCACTTGGAAACGCAATTAATGATACATGTAGTGCATTTTGGGCGATTGGAAATTCCCTAGTGCAAGGTAAATTTAAAGATTTCATAAGATGTTTAAATTCTAAACCAGGAAGAATTATAGTAGGAGCAGCATTACTTGGAGGACCTATAGCTGGAACAGCTTACGTTATAGCACTTCAAATGGCAGGCCCTATAATAGTTCCTATCTCAGCACTTTGTCCTGCAATAGCAGCGATTCTAGGTAAAATACTTTACAAGCAAGAGATCACAAAACGTATGGCAATAGGAATTGCAATTTGTGTTTGTGCAAGTTTCTTAATTGGAAGTACAGGATTCCAAGGTGGAGTTTCAGGAACAGTATTTTTAGGTATTTTTATAGCACTTATAGCAGCACTTGGCTGGGGATTTGAAGGTTGTGTTGCAGGATATGCATCAACTATGGTAGACCCTCAAATCGGTATTTGTATTCGTCAATTAACATCAGGTATAGCTAACCTATTTATAGTAGTACCTATAATGGGACTTTTAGCTGGAGATATAAATATATCTAAAAACCTAGTTATTGATGCATTTACTAGTGGCCCTGCAATGATTTGGTTTGTATTAAGTGGATTACTTACATTCCTAACATTTATGTCTTGGTATAAAGGGAATAGTATGTGTGGAGCTGGTCTTGGAACAGCTTGTAACGGTACATATTCATTCTTTGGACCATTCTTCTGTTACTTAATATTAGGTGTGATTTCAGGAATAGACGGTTGGTCATTACCTATAGTAGCTTGGGTTGGAGCAATTATTATGATGATTGGTATATTAACTATAGCTACAAATCCTTTAGACTTTTTCAAAAAGAAGGAGGCATAAATTTATGAAACCTTTAAATTATGCAATATTAAAACATTTTACTAAAGTTCACGAAGCTTCAGTTATAGATATTATGGAAGCTTTAAAAGGAGATTACCAAAGCTTTAAAACTTTTAATAAAGAATCAATAATAGATGCTTTATTAACAGCAGAAGCAAACGGGTTAATCGAAGAAACTAGAGTTGATTTAGACCACAATGAGGAGCTTTTAATTTTCTATCATGCAAACGAAGAAAGTAAAGCTACTATTAATGGGTATATAAGAGATTAATTTAAATTGGAGGTATTAACATATGAAATATTATGGAGATGAAGCTTTAGGGCTTGTAGAAACAATAGGTCTAGTTCCAGCACTTGAGGCTGCAGATAAAATGCTTAAAGCTGCAAATGTTGAATTAGTTTCATACGAAAATATTGGTTCAACTCTTGTTACTATTATGGTTAAAGGTGATGTTGCTGCTGTAAAAGCTGCTGTAGAAGTTGGAGCTGAAGCTGCAAATGCTATAGGAAAATTAACAGCTAAAAATGTTATGCCAAGACCTATTAAAGAAGTTGGAAAAATAGTATCAGTTCATGATATAGATGAATAGAAAGGAAATGGTTAATATGATTAGACGTGAAGCAATAGGATTAATTGAAACGTTTGGACTAGTTTTTGCTCTAGAAGCAGCTGATGCTATGTGTAAAGCAGCCGATGTTGAATTAGTAGGATATGAAAACGTGGCATCTGGTTATATTTCAGTAATAGTAACAGGAGATGTTGGAGCTTGCAAAGCTGCTGTAGATGCAGGAGTTAGAGCTGTAGAAGAAATGGAAGATGGAAATCTTTATAGCTCAGTAGTTATAGCAAGACCTCATAATGATCTTCAAAAAATTATAGATAAATACGCTATAGAATCACTATAGAAATTAATAAAAGGGGAGAAGAGAATGAATATTATAGATAATGATTTACTCTCCATGCAAGAAGCTAGAATACTTGTTGAAAACGCAAGAGAAGCTCAAAAAAGTTTATCAACTTTCCCTCAAGAAAAGTTAGATGAAATAGTAAACCGTATGTTAGAAGTTATAAAAGATTACCACGGTGAACTTTCTAGGTTAGCTTTTGAAGAGACAGATTCCGGAAAGGTAGAAGATAAATTAATAAAAGATAAGTTTGTTGTTTCTTATTTAAAGAAAAAGTTAGAGGGAATGAAATGCGTTGGGATTATAGGAAAAGATGAAAAAAATAAAACCGTTGATATCGGAGTTCCTATAGGAGTAATAACAGCATTTTGCCCTATGACAAGCCCAGTTTCAACAATTATTTATAATGCAGTTATAGCTGTAAAGTCAGGAAATGCAATAGTTTTTGCACTTCACCCAAAAGCTAAAAATGTAATGAAGAGAACTTTAGATATTTTAATTAGAGCTGCAAACGGGTATGGACTTCCAGAGGGAGCTATATCGTATTTAAGCATAGTTTCAGAAAGCGGTTTTAAAGAGTTAATGAATCACCGTGATACTTCACTAGTTATGAACACAAGTGTTAAAGAATTACTTAAAATTTCAGACAAATGTGGAAAACCTGTGATTTATGGCGGAACAGGTAACGGACCTGCTTTTATAGAGAGAACTGCAAACATTAAAAAAGCAGTTAAAGATATTATTGATAGCAAAAGTTTTGATTACGGAATAGTTTCAGGTGCAGAGCAATCTATAGTTGTAGATAGTCCAATTGCAAATGAAGTAAAAGAAGAACTTATAAAAAACGGAGCTTATTTTATGAGTGAAGAAGAATCTGAGTCATTAATAAAAATCCTTTTTGATAAGTATGGTAATTTTGAAAAAGAATTTATCGGAAAGTCAGCAAAGGATCTAAGTAAGAGAGCAGGTTTTAATATTCCTCAAGATGTAAATGTTTTAATATCTAATCAAAAATTCGTTTCTTTAGATAATTTATATTCTAAAGAAAAGCTTTGCCCAGTACTTTCCTTCTACGTGGAAGACGACTGGATGCACGCTTGCGAAAAATGCATAGAGTTACTTTTAAGCGAGAGGCAAGGACATACGCTTATTATTCACTCAAATGATGAAGAGGTTATAAAACAATTTGCACTTAAAAAGCCAGTTGGAAGAATCTTAGTAAATACTTCTGGAGTATTTGGAAGTATGGGAGGAACTACGAACCTATTCCCATCTATGACTTTAGGAAGTGGTTCTGCATTAAAAGGAATGACATCAGACAACGTATCTCCAATGAACTTATTATATATAAGAAAAGTTGGATACGAAGTTCGAGATAAAGATGAGTTTTTAAATTCTATAGGCATGAATAGAGAGGTTAATAATGATATAGATGAAGGTTTAGATAATTCTGTAGATAATATGAAGCTTCTTAAAAATGTTTTAACTAGAATATTAAAAGAAACTAATTAAAGAGTAAAGGAGTAGATAAAATGGATATTCGTGAATTTTCAAATAAATTTATGGAAGCCACAAAAAATATGTCTGAAAATGAGCGTCAAGCACTATTAAAAATGTTTGAAAGCGTGTCAGATGATATTAAAAAAGATGATGAACCTAAAGTTACAGAATGTATAGTTACTTCAAATGATGGAAGTATTCCAGATGGAATAACAGAGCGTTTAAAGAAACTTAAAGATAATTATTTAAAACATGTTCCAACAATAACAACTCATAGAGCTAGAGCTATAACTGAAATAGCAAAGCAAAACCCAGGAACACCAAAATCAATATTAAGAGGAAAATGTTTTAAACATTGCTGCGAAACAGCACCACTTGTAATCCAAGATAACGAGCTTATAGTAGGAGCTCCAAACGGTGCTCCAAGAGCTGGAGCATTCTCTCCTGATATAGCTTGGAGATGGATGGTAGATGAAATAGATACTATAGGGGAAAGAGCACAAGACCCTTTCTACATCTCAGAAGAAGATAAAAAGTTTATGAGAGAAGAATTATTCCCATTTTGGCAAGGTAAATCAGTAGATGAATACTGTGAAGACCAATATAGAGAAGCTGGAGTTTGGGAACTTTCAGGAGAATCATTTGTATCAGATTGCTCTTACCACGCAGTTAATGGTGGAGGAGATTCAAACCCAGGATACGATGTTATCTTAATGAAAAAGGGAATGATAGATATAGTTAATGAAGCTAAAGAAAAGCTTTTAGAACTTAACTATGCAAACCCTGATGATATAGAAAAAATATACTTCTATAAATCACTTATAGATACAGCAGAAGGTGTAATGATATATGCAAAACGTATGTCAAACTACGCTAAAGAATTAGCAGATAAAGAAACAAATCCAAAAAGAAAAGCAGAACTTTTAAAAATTTCAGAAGTAAATGCTAAAGTTCCAGCTCACAAACCAGAAACATTCTATGAAGCTATTCAAGCTGTTTGGACTATAGAATCACTACTTGTAGTTGAAGAAAACCAAACTGGTATGTCAATAGGACGTGTTGACCAATACATGTACGAGTACTTTAAAAACGACTTAGAGTCAGGAAGAATGACTGAGTTTGAAGCCTTTGAACTTGCAGGATGTATGTTAATTAAAATGTCAGAGATGATGTGGATTACAAGTGAAGGAGGATCTAAATTCTTCGCAGGATATCAACCATTTGTAAATATGTGTGTTGGTGGAGTTACAAGAGAAGGAAGAGATGCAACTAACGAACTAACTTATCTTTTAATGGATGCAGTAAGACACGTTAAGATTTATCAACCATCTCTAGCTTGCCGTATTCACAAATCATCACCTCAAAAATATCTTAAAAAGATAGTTGAAGTTATCCGTGCAGGAATGGGATTCCCAGCTTGTCACTTTGATGATGTTCACATAAAGATGATGCTTGCAAAAGGCGTATCGATTGAAGATGCTAGAGATTACTGCTTAATGGGATGTGTAGAGCCACAAAAATCAGGTAGATTATATCAATGGACTTCAACAGGATATACTCAATGGCCAATTTGTATAGAATTAGTTTTAAATAACGGTATTCCATTATGGTATGGAAAACAAGTTTGTCCAGACTTTGGAGATGTAGATAGCTTTAAAACTTACGAGCAGTTTGAAAATGCTGTTAAAGAGCAAATCAAATTTATAACTAAATGGACAAGCGTTGCAACAGTTATATCTCAAAGAGTTCACAAAGAACTTGCACCAAAACCTCTTATGTCAATGATGTATGAAGGATGTATGGAAAAAGGTAGAGGTGTAGAAGCTGGTGGTGCTATGTATAACTTCGGACCTGGAGTTGTATGGAGCGGACTTGCAACTTATATAGATTCAATGGCTGCAATTAAAAAGTTAGTATTTGAAGAAAAGAAATACACTTTAAGAGAGTTTAAAGAAGCTTTAAAAGCAGATTTCGTTGGATATGAAAAATTAAGAAAAGACTGTTTAGAAGCTCCAAAGTATGGTAATGATGATGACTACGCTGATTACATCGGTGCAGATTTAATTAACTTTACTGAAATGGAACATAGAAAATATAAAACATTATATTCAGTTTTAAGTCACGGAACTTTATCAATTTCAAATAACACTCCATTTGGTCAGTTAACAGGTGCTACTGCAAATGGACGTAGAGCTTGGACTCCTCTTTCAGATGGTATAAGTCCAACTCAAGGAGCAGATTTTAAAGGGCCAACAGCTATTATTAAATCTGTTTCAAAAATGGCTTGTGACAATATGAATATAGGAATGGTTCATAACTTTAAATTAATGTCAGGACTTTTAGATACACCAGAAGGAGAACAAGGAATAATAACACTTTTAAGAAGTGCTTGTGCTCTTCAACTTGGAGAAATCCAATTTAACTATCTAGATAACAACACATTAATAGAAGCTCAAAAAAATCCAGAAGCTTATAGAGATTTAATAGTTAGGGTAGCTGGATATAGTGCTTACTTTGTAGAGTTATGCAAAGATGTTCAAGATGAGATTATAAGTAGAACTATGCTAACACATTTTTAATAAAATTATAAATCTTTCTTTGGGGGATAAAAGTTAATTTAAACTTCCCCAAAAGAAAAGATTTAAAAAAGCTTAGGAGTTTAGATATGAATAATAACACAAATGGAATTATCGAAAGAAAGGCAAGAATTTTCAATATACAAAAATACAATATGTATGACGGCCCAGGTGTTAGAACTATAGTGTTTTTTAGAGGTTGTCCTTTGCGCTGTAAATGGTGTGCAAATCCTGAAGGGATGATGGTAAAAAATAGAGTCATGTTTAAGAAAGATCTTTGTGAAAACTGCTTAGAATGTGTAGATGTTTGCCCCGTTAAGGTGCACAAAGTAAATAGCGTTACAGGACTTCATGAAATAGATAGAGAAGTTGATTGCATAGGCTGTAGAAAATGTGAAGAATCTTGCGTAAAATCAGCAATAAATATAGTCGGTGAAAACAAGACTATATCAGAATTACTAGAGATCATAGAAGAGGATAGAACCTTTTATGAGATGTCAGGTGGTGGAGTTACTCTTGGAGGAGGGGAAGTTTTAATGCAACCTGAAGCTGCATTAAGTCTTCTTATGGCTTGTAAAAATGTTGGAATCAATACAGCTATAGAAACATCTGGATATACAAAAACGGAAAATATTTTAAAAATTGCAGAATTTACTGATTTATTCCTATTTGATATTAAGCACATAAACTCTGATGAGCATTTTAAATGGACAGGAGTTAGAAATGAGCAGATTTTAGAAAATTTAAAAAATCTTCTTCAAAATAAATTTAATGTCCAAATACGTATGCCTCTTTTAAAGGGTGTAAATGATAGCGAAGAAGCAATAACTAAAGCTATGGAATTTTTACTACCATATAAAGATTATAAAAATTTCAAAGGTATAGATTTATTACCATATCACAAGATGGGAGTTAATAAATATAACCAACTTGGCATTGAATACCCAGTATACGGCGACCCTAGTTTAAGCGAAGAAGACTTAAACAGAATTGAAAATTATATCAAAAGATATGAAATGAATGCAAAGGTAGTTCGTCACTAAAATGAGTAGTAATTTAAATGATAGAAATATACAAAGGGTAATTCAAGAATCAGTACCAGGAAAGCAAATAACTTTATCACATATTATTGCATCTCCTATGAAAGATATTTATGACAGATTAGGAGTAGATGAAAAGGGAGCTATAGGGATACTTACATTATCACCTTATGAAACTGCAATTATAGCAGCAGATATTGCAACTAAATCATCAGACGTTGAGATTGGTTTTTTAGATAGATTTACAGGGTCAGTCTTAATAAGTGGTGATGTAGATAGTGTAAATGAAGCTTTAATATCAGTAAATCAAACCTTAAAAGAGATGTTAGGTTTTACTGTTTGCCCTATAACTAGAACATGAAGAAAAAGAGAATTATGGTTGTTGGGAGAAGAGCCTCTGGAAAAACAACTATAGTAAATTTTTTAAATGATTATAAGGGTCCTCTGAAGCGGACAGCAGATGTTATTTATGGTGAAAAAACTATGGATATTCCAAGTTCTTATTTAGAAAGCCCTTGGATGTATAAGCACATTATAGCCTTAGCACAAGATGCTAAAAAAATAGTATATGTATTAGATTCTAAAAATCCTAAAGAGACAATAAGTGATGGCTTTACAAAACTTTTTAATTTAGAAGTTGTTGGAGTTATAAATAAGGCTAATGATGATGAAAAAAATATTAAAACATGCAAGGAAACTTTAAAGAGGATAGGAATAAACGAGCCATATTTTTTAATTAGAGAAAATAGTGAAGTAGATATGAAATACCTTAAAGAGTATCTACTTAAATAGGTAGGTGAATAGATAAATGCTTAGATTTATTACTGAAGATTATTTAAAAGACTTATATAGAAAAGAGCCCTTTAAAGAATTTAAGCTAAGAGAAGATCAAAGGCTTACTCCTGGAGGGAGACAATATTTACTAGATAAAGGGATAAAAATAAATAGTAATTTACCTACAGATAGCAAAAAAGAAGAAGTTAAAGAAGAGGTTTTAATAGATTTAGATAAAAAAGACAGTCACAAAATCGTTACATACAAATTAAAATCTATTGAAGCATCATTTTTAGAAGCAGCAAGCAAGATAATTAATGAGGACTTAAAACTATCTCAAAAGCTTATAGATTTAGAGAGAGAAATAAAAAATTTAAGAGAGTTTACAGAAGGAAAAACAAAATTAGAATCCATTAATCCTAAAGTTTGTGATTTTGAAAGTATCGAAATAGAAATTACAGACGTTTATATACACCTAAAAGAATGCGAAAAAATATTAAATATTTACATCCTCCTTTGTAAACTTAACGAATTTAAATATTACCTTCTAGAAATAGAAGAAGATGAGATAGTTTTAGTTATAAAAAACAATTTAGAAGATATTATAAAAGAATTATCTATGACTATATCTATGGAAATAGGAGGATAAAATATTGAGTGATAAAAGTAAAACTTTCGAGTACTGTGATGATTTAGTAAGTAAATTCGAGAAGGTTATAGAAGACCCAATCTTAGAAAAGTCATCAGTTTATTATACAGGGGTGGACCTTGGAACTGCGTGTGTAGTTTTAGCAGTCCTAGATGAAAATTACAGACCAGTTGCAGGAGCGTATAGATATGCTGATGTTGTACGAGACGGTATGGTAGTTGATTATATTGGTGCAGTAAAAATAGTTAGAGAATTAAAAAAAGAGATAGAAGAAAAGTTAAACTCTGAACTAATTTATGCAGCAGCCGCTATTCCACCTGGAACAGATTCCTTAGACGGTGGGGCTATAAAAAACGTTGTACAAGCTGCGGGATTCGAACTTACAAACCTATTAGATGAACCTACAGCTGCAAACGAAGTTTTGAAAATTCAAAACGGAGCTGTAGTTGATATAGGGGGAGGAACTACTGGTACTTCCATTATAAAAGATGGAAAAGTAGTTTATGTTGCAGACGAGGCAACAGGGGGAACTCACTTCTCCTTAGTTATCTCAGGCGCATACGGAATGACTTTTGATGAAGCTGATGAATTTAAAAGAGATAATAGTAAACATGAAGAATTATTACCAGTTTTAAAACCTGTAATTGAAAAGGTTGGTTCAATAATTAATGATCATATAAACGGGCAAGACGTTAGAGAGATATCATTAGTTGGAGGAACAGCTTGCCTTACAGGAATTGAAGGGGTAATAGAAAATAAGATTAAGGTATATACACATAAACCAAAGAATCCTATGTTTGTTACGCCGCTTGGAATAGCACTAAGTTGCACAAGTGAGATTTTAGATTAAAGGGAGCTTTAAGCTATGGATTTTAAACTTATAAAATCACCTACAGAAGGGACAAAACGTGCTCTTATAAAGAGGATGGGAATAGAAGGCAAAGAAGCGATAGAAAATGTGGATGCTATAGGCCTTATGCAAGGCAAATTAATAGAGATGATTTATGCGATAGATGTTGCTGAAAAAGCAGCAGGGGTAATAGTTGAAGATATAAAGGGAACTTGCCCTCAGCATATGACTTCAATTGCGATTCTTGGAGACACAGCATCAGTAGAATCTGCAATAGAAGAGATAAAAATAAAGATGAAAGAAGGAAAGGGCTTATGATAACAGCAAAATTAATAGATAATATCTGGGCAACTAGAAAAGCGGATAATCTTTATGGACTTAAGTTTATGTTAGCTGAGGAAATAGGCGGAAGCTTTAGTGGAAGAAGATTCATAGTTGTAGATAATATTGGGGCTGGGATAGGAGATAGAGTTATCGTAAGCACAGGATCATCTGCAAGAAAGATGCTAAAAGATGATGAGATACCAGTTGATGCTGCAGTTATAGGGATTATAGACGAAGACTGCAAATTCAGCGAATAAAATAAATTATAATCTTTGAAAGGATGTGAGAAGGTGAAAAGATTAATTTGTGCAAAAGATATGGAAGAATTTTTAGCTACAGGAGAAAAGGTTTTCTATATAGACAAAGATATAATCTTGACTCCATCAGCTAAAGATATAGCTAAAAATAATAACATTTCATTTACTACAGAAAAAATTAGTGAGAAAGAAATTTTTAGTGCTGAATCTAAATGCTTAGAAAATATAGTTTCAAAAAATGGAGATGCTATGAAGCTTTTAGATATGTTTAAAGAGTTAGTTAATGAAGGTTTACTTCAAGAGATGTTAAAAATATTAGCTACAGGAGAAAGTTCAAACTTTATATCTTCAGTAGATGAAAGTGGATTAAAAGTAGTAAGAGGAAATTCAGTAAAGATGGATGTCTTTGATACTGGAAACCCAGATAATAAAGTATTTTTCCAAGAGCTAGTTAGTAAAGACGAATCTAAGATGAGCGCTGGATTTTTAATAATTGAAGATTCAGAGTTTGAGTGGGAACTAACTTACGAAGAAATAGATTACGTAATAGAAGGAACAGTAACTGTTTCTATAAATGGTAAAACATATGAAGCAAATGCTGGAGATGTGTTATTTGTTCCTAAAAACTCTAAAGTAGTTTGGGGATCGCCTAATAAAGCTAAATTATTCTACGCAACATATCCAGCTAACTGGGCAGATTTACTTTAATTACTTAAGGAGGATAGATAATCATGCAAGCAATAGGAATGATAGAAACTAAAGGGTTGTTAGCAACTATTGAAGCGGCTGATGCTATGGTTAAATCAGCAAATGTTAATATCCTTGAAAAAGTATATATAGGCGGAGGGTATGTTTCAGTTACTGTAACTGGTGATGTTGGAGCCGTTAAATCAGCTGTAGATGCTGGAGTTTCAGCAGTGAATAGATTAGATAGTAATGCTTTAGTTTCAAACCATGTGATTGCAAGACCACATAGAGATATAGAAAGCATAATAGAAACTAAACCTGCTATAGAAAGATTAGAAGAAACTATAGAGGAAGAAGTTTTTGAAGAATTAATTGAAGAAGTAGTAGAAGAGGCTATAGAGGAAGTTATAGAAGAAGATGTAACTGAAGCTGTAGAAGAGGCCTCTAAAGAAGAAGTTTTAGAAGATTTAGAAGTTCTAGATAAAATTATAGATCTAGAAATTACTAAAGAGGAATTAGACAAGCTTGTAAAAGAAAAAGGTTTAGAAGAAGCTTTTAAAGATTTAGATAGCTTAAAGGTATCTAAAGTTAGAAAACTTTGTAAAGAATATAAGGATTTAGACATTACAAGTAAGGCTATTTCAAAGGCAGATAAGGTGTCACTTCTAAATAGACTTAAAAATCATTATAAAAAATAGTCTTTAAAGAAGGAGGAATATTGGTTTGGAAAATTTCGATAAAGATTTAAGATCAATACAAGAAGCTAGAAACTTAGCAAGAAGAGGAAAGATTGCAGCAAACAAAATTGCTGATTTTAGCGAAGAAGAAATAGATAAAATAGTTAGAAATATGGTTAAAGCTGCAAAGGAAAATGAATTATGTTTAGCTGAGATGGCTGTAGAAGAAACTGGATTTGGTAAAGTTTTAGATAAAGCTACAAAAAACAACTTAGCATCAGAGGTTTTATATGACTCAATAAAAGATATGAAAACTATAGGTGTTATAAAAGAGGATAAAGAAAATAAATTAATTGATATAGCAGAGCCTGTAGGATTAGTTATGGGGATAGTTCCTTCAACAAACCCAACATCAACTGCAATATTTAAATCAATAATAGCAATAAAATCAAGAAATGCTATAGTATTTTCACCTCACCCATCAGCTGTTAAATGTACAAGCACAGCAGCAAAACTTATGCACGATGCAGCTGTAGAAGCTGGAGCACCAGAAGATATTATAACTTGTGTTACATTAACTTCAATAGGAGCTACAAATGAACTTATGAAAGCAAAAGAAGTAAGTTTAATAATAGCAACAGGTGGTCCTGGAATGGTAAAAGCAGCTTATTCATCAGGAAAACCAGCACTTGGAGTAGGAGCTGGAAACTCACCTGCATATATTGAGAGAACTGCAAATGTTGAAAAAGCTATAAGAAACATAATAGCTAGTAAAACTTTCGATAACGGAACAATATGTGCATCAGAACAATCAATAATCTGCGAATACTGTAACGAAGCTAAGGTTGTAGAAGAACTTAAAAAGTCTGGCGGATACTTTATGACAGAAGATGAGACAAATAAAGTTTGCAGTCTTTTATTTAAGCAAGGGAACGCTATGAACGCAGCATTTGTTGGAAGAAGCGCAGAATATATTGCAAAAGCTGCAGACATTTACGTACCAGAAGGAACTAAAGTTTTAATAGGAAGACAAGGGGGCGTAGGACCTAAATACCCTCTATCTTATGAAAAACTTACAACAGTTCTTGGATTCTATGTAGTAAATGACTGGATGGAAGCTTGTGAATTAAGTATAGAACTTCTTCAAAATGGAATAGGTCATACTATGAGTATTCACACAGAAGATATAGAAATAGTTAAAAAGTTTGCTAAAAAACCAGCATCAAGGATTTTAGTAAATACAGGCGGATCATTTGGAGGAACAGGAGCTTCAACAGGACTTATGCCATCTTTCACTTTAGGATGTGGAACATGGGGAGGAAGTTCAGTTTCAGAAAACGTAACTCCAATGCATCTTATAAATATAAAGAGAGTTGCTTATGGCTTAATCGATTGTGATGCCATCGGTAAAGGAAGAGAAAATAATAGCAATAAAACTTGCTGTGAAACTAATTACACTGATAATTGCTGTAATAATTCAAATAAAACATACGGGGAAATGAACTTAAGTCCAGCTGAGATTCAAAGAAAATCAGAAAAACCTGTAACTATAGATGAGACAATCGTAGAAAAAGTTAATAACTTAGATAACGAAGAAGTGATGGACTTAGTAAATAAAATCATAGCTACTATGAAAAAGTAGAAACTATGAAGAGGTAGATTTAAACATGGAAAATTTAGATGAAGTATTAAAACTTTTACTTACAGCAGTTAAGGAAAGTGAAGAAAAGAAAAAAGAAGTTAAAGATTCTTTTGAGATCCCAGTTGGAATCTCAAATAGACATATACATCTTTCAAAAAAACATGTTGAAATGCTTTTTGGAGAAGGATATGAATTAACAAAATTTAAGGATTTATCACAAAAAGGACAGTATGCTTGCAAAGAAACTGTAACTGTATGTGGTCCTAGAGGATCTTTAGAAAAGATAAGAGTGCTTGGCCCAGTTAGAAGTAAGACACAAGTAGAATTATCTATAGGTGATTGTAGAGCTACTGGAGTTTCACCAAGCGTTAGACTTTCAGGAGATTTAAAAAATACATCAGGAATAACTTTAATTGGACCTAAAGGAAGTGTCCAGTTAGAAGAAGGTGTAATAGTAGCACAAAGACATATCCACATGAATAACGAACATGCAGAGCATTTTAAAGTTTCTGATGGGGATATAGTTAGTATAGAAATAAAAGGTTTAAGAGGGGGAGTTTTAAATAACGTAAGTATTAGAACTAACGATTCGTTTAGCCTTGAGTGCCACTTAGATGTAGAAGAGGCAAACTCTTTTGGAATAACACCAAAATCAAAAATAAAGATTTTAAGCGCTTAAAAAATATCGCTTAAAATAAAAAACATTAATAAGTTTATAAAAAAATTAAAATAAAAAATAAAAGGATTTTTAGGAGGATTTTAATATGAAATACGATGCTTTAGGAATGATTGAAACAAAAGGATTAATAGGATCAATAGAGGCTGCTGACGCAATGGTTAAGGCTGCTAATGTTTACTTAATAGGAAAAGAATATGTTGGAGGCGGACTTGTAACTGTAATGGTTAGAGGTGACGTAGGAGCAGTTAAAGCTGCAACAGATGCAGGAGCAGCTGCAGCGCAAAGAGTTGGGGAGTTAGTTTCAGTACACGTTATCCCAAGACCACATTCAGAAGTTGAAGTTATATTACCAACTTCAAAAGAAGAAAAATAATTTAAAAAAGCTTCTACTTAAATAATTTTTAACTAATAAAGAAAAAAGTCTTTGCAAAAATTCATTGCAAAGACTTTTTTAATTTTAAATAATATTATTTTTATAGCTTAAATTTATCAACATTTTCTTCAAGGTTTTCAGTTATGTTTATAAGAATTTCTGAAGCGTTTGAAACAGTATCAACTGATTCAGCTTGAGAGTGAATAGTTGCTGAAATTTCTTCAGTTGCAGCAGCTGACTCTTCGCAAATAGCTGTGATTCCCTCTATAGAATTAAGCACATCAGCTTTTGAACTTTCTATATTATCCATATCTTTTGCAAGGGTAATTATTTTACTTGCCATAGATTTAAATGAATTACTTAAATCATCAAATACCTTTGAAGATACATCCATAGATATATTAGCTTCTTTAATAGTGTCATTAGAATCACCTATTACTTTTTCGATATTATCAATATTTTTGCAAATATCATTTATGATAACTTCGATTTCGTTAGTAGAACGAGAAGTTTCTTCTGAAAGTTTTCTAATCTCTTCAGCTACAACACCAAAGCCTTTACCAGCTTCACCAGCTCTTGCAGCTTCTATTGCTGCATTTAATGATAAAAGGTTAGTTTGTTCTGAAATAGAATTTATAGCAACTACTATATTTCCTATAGATTTAGATTTCTCTGCTAAAATTTTAACATTCTCAGTTGTAGCTATTCCCATAGAAGTAGTTAAATCTAACTTGCTTACTAAGTCTTTCATAGCTTCTCCACCATTATTATTAAATTCAATAACTTTATTTAAATCATTTTTTATAGTTTCAACTGAATTAACTGCACTATCAACTCTACTTGCAAGTTCAGCTAACATTTCAGAACCTTTTTGAGCCTCGCTAGCTTGCTCTTGAGCTCCGTTTGCAAGTTCCATAACAGTTTGATTAATGCTTACAGAAGATTCTTTTAAGTCTTGGGTTATAGAATTTAAAGTCTCTGCTTGAGAGAATGTGCTATCAGAACATTCTTTTATGTGAGACATGCTTTCTTTAAGAACTTTTCTTAAATGAAGAACAGCATTTCCCATAATTCCAGTTTCATCTTCGGGGAATTTATAATTATTATATTCATCCTTATCCTTTAAATCTAAATTAGCTGTAGTATTAACTAAAGTAGAAAGGAAATTTATAGGGTCAGTTATTTTTCTAGAAATATATAAAGCTATTATTGCAACTATTATGCAGATAATAACAGTTATAAGAACGTTAACCATAATACCTTTATTAATGCTGCTGAATATATCATTTTCATTTGCTATTATAGCCATAATATTTCCATTAGTAAGTTTAGTGTAACTTAGGATAGCTTTTTTACCATTAGCATTAACTTCCTCTGTACCTGTAGTTTTATCGCCTATTTTTAAATCAACACCTAAAGTGTTTTTTAAAGATTCATCTGGTTTTGCATTTTTATTTACTATAAAGTTCAAATCTTTATTAGTTAAAAAAGCATAACCGTCATCAAATACTTTTACATTGTCTATCATTTCTTTAAACTTATCAAAAAATAAGTCTATAGCAATAACACCAATCAATTTATCATTTGAATATATAGGCATAGTGTAAGACATTCTCATATTAGAAGAGTGAGCATCAGTATGAGCGTCGCTCCAAATAGGAGATTTAGAATTTACAGGGTTATAATACCACTGCATATCCGGAGCATCAGGTTTAAATTGATCTTTAGTAAATTTATTCTTTTTAACTAAAGGTCCGCCTAAAGTATCTCTTTCATAGATTATTTGATGAGTTTTGTCAGTAAGTTCAGGGTTAATTATAAGAGCTACCCCGAGTGCATCATTATAATCTTTTGCAATGTTTTTTATGTATGGATCTAGCATATTAGTGAAATCAGTTATGTACTTGTCGTTTTTATCTAGCTTTCCTTCATCAAAAACATTAGATACTAAAAGATCAATGCTATTTGCATAGTTCATAGTTTTATTTAAGACGTCATCTATAGAATCGGCATTAGTTTTAGATAGTAATTCCATATTACTAGTAGCCTGTTCTTTAAATAAAGACTTACTTTTAATAGTACTTGTAGTTGTGATTATTATAGATGTAACAATACAACAAAAAAGTATTGAAAACATCACTTTAGTAGATATTTTTTTCATAGCCTTCCTCCTTTGCTTCCCAAATAATGTTATCGAGTTAAATGAGAATAAACTTTATATGATATTTAAAACCTTAGAGAAATTTATTATTAATGAAAGGAGTTTAAAGGAAATAGCTTATTAAATTTAAAGAATTTAGAATATGGATGTTATTTAATGGATATAGATTAAATATAGGAAAGAAGAGTGAAATTTTAGGAAGTAGTTTAAAATTAGGATAAATTTGGTATAATAAAGATATAGAAAACTAATCATAAATTCTCTTTTTTCAAAAATAAATTGGTTATTTAATAATAGTCTTTTAAATTATTTTAAAATGGGAGGAGATTAATTATGAAAAAGATACTATCTTTAATTTTGATTATGTCTATGTTTATTTTAGTAGGGTGTGGTGAAAAAAAGGATGCGAGTCCTAAGGAAGAAGGAGCTCAAACTACAGAACAAACTAGTAGTGATGAAAAAGAAAAGCCTAAAGAAGAAATAAAAGAAAATGAAAATAAAGATAAGACAAATGATAATACAGTAAAAGAAAAGGAAGATAGTAATGGTTCTAAAACTGAAGTAACTGATAAAAAAGACCCTGAAGAAAGCAAAGTAAAAACTTTAAATGTAAATATGTACTTTTATGACGTTGTAAATGATAAATGGGTAAAAGAAAAAACTAAGGTTAAATCAGATAGAATTAAAGACCTAGTAATAGAAGTAAGAAATAACAAAAAAAGCGGTATTCCTAAAAAAACTAAAGTTTATAGCGTAACTATAAAAGATAAAATAGCAACAGTAGATTTAGGCCGTGAATTTTTAGACCCCCAAACAAACTCTTCAGCAGGGGCAACAGCTAAAGTATATTCTATAGTAAACACTTTATGCTTAAATAAGAATTTAGGAATAGACGGCGTTATGTTTTTAATAGATGGAAAAAAATCAGAAACTATAGGACCTATAGATAACACTAGAGTATTAAAACCTATGGGTGTTTAAGATATTAAAAGTCAGCAAATTAATTGCTGACTTTTAACTTTTTATGAATTATAAGTAGATGCATTCAAAATCGTTAGTATAAGGGCGATAATATAAGTGGAAAAAAATGCTTTAAAATAAAAACAAAGGAAATAGGGGGAACAAATGAAACGTAAAAAAATAATTAGTATAATACTAGCTTCAGTTATGATTGCATCGGTTATTACAGGGTGCGGAAAGGATAAAGAAGCTGCAGTCCCAAATGATGTAAAAAGTGCAGAAGTTCAAAATGAAGTTAATTTAGATCAGAAAAAAGATGAAACTAAAAAAGATACAGATAAGAAAAATAACGAAGTAAATGTATCATCTGAAAAATCGGAAAGTAATGAGAAAACTAAAATTTATAAAGAACCGGCATTAGAAGTTAAAAATAGTTATAGTAGAAGTTATAAAAATGATTTAAATGATATTCCTGTAAAGAAAAGTATTTCTACAATTAAAGTAAATGCAGAAGTAAAAACTAAAGAGGTATCAAATAAATTTAATTCTAAAGATGAAAATATAAATAATGATAATAAAGTTGAAGTGAAAAATGAAAATAAAATTGATGATGGAGTTTTAAATAAAACTTCAAATAAAGATAATCCAAAAGATATTACTGAAACATCTAAAAGAAATCCTGAAGGTGATAGATCAAATGAACTAGCTGAAAAAGATAAGCTAAATAATATAAATAAAAAATATATGTCAGCAGAAGTGTTTGGAGGGGAGGAGGAGAGAACTCCAAACCTTTATGAATGTTTAGGGTTAATATTTGGATTTGATGCTGGCGAAGAACTAAATGGATATACTATTGAAATAGGTGAGTACGATAGAGGAACACGTACAAGCGCATGCATAGATGGTGATAAAATAATTTTAAATGTAGATTTATATGACGGATCTGATAGAGAAGTAATAGAAAATGCCATAAATAAAGCTTTAAAAAATGTAAAGGTAGATCAAAGATTAAAATTGCGAGGAAATTTTAAACCATTAGATGAATTTATTAAAGAAGGTGCTCTAAAAGAAGCGGATGTTCCGGAGTTTGTAAAAAAATTTGGAAAGATAAGTATCCAAGGCGGTAAGTACGGAAGAAGACCGGCAAGTTTAGCGTTTTTAGGGTATGTTATTTCTATAAGCGAAGGTAAATCTTTAAATGGTTATAATTTTGAAACAGGTAAAATAACAGAGGGTACTAAAACGGCAGTTAAAATTAAAGGTAAATCAATAATAATAGATATAGATTTAGTTAAATGCAGTGAAACTAAAGAAAAATTACAAGAAGAAATAAATAAAGCAATAGAGATGACAGGAAAACCACAGCGTGTAGAATTATCAGGCGCTTTAATTGCAAGTTAAATATTAAAAAAAGATAGCTTTTTGATACAATCCAATTTAAATTGGATTGTGTCATTTAGCTATCTTTTTTTGTTTCTTACAAAAATGAAAGATAAATGTAATAAAGATAAATATGGACTTTTCAAAAAAAATTATATTATGTATATGACGATTGGGAAGTCACTAAGAGGAGGGATAACTTAAAAGAGTAATATTAAGTTTTAAAAGAAACAATATGATTAATGTGATTAATTAGTCATTTGGGAGGACGAAATGTATTTTAAGTTAGCAATAAGTAATGTAAGAAAAAGTTTTAAAGATTACTTTGTATATTTTCTTACATTGACACTTGGAGTTTGTATATTTTATGCTTTTAATTCTATTGGAGACCAGAGTTTATTTAATAATGCAGGAGAAAAGACATTCGGCTATATTAAATTGTTAAACGATTTGACATCAGGAATATCAGTTTTCGTTTCATTTATACTTGGAGGCTTAATTGTGTATGCTAATAAATTCTTAATTAAGAAACGAAAAAAAGAATTAGGGGTATATATGACTCTAGGAATGAGAAAAAAGAATATTTCAAGGATATTAACGTATGAAACTTTTTTAGTTGGAGCAATATCATTGATTGGGGGGCTTTTAATTGGAATAGTTTTATCTCAAATTATTTCAGTTATATCTACAAGTATTTTTGAAATACAGGTAGATAAATATAACTTCATAATATCAGTTAGTTCAATAATAAAAACAATCATATATTTCGGCATAATATTTGTTTTTGTAATTGTATTTAATGTAATTTCAATATCAAAATATAAGTTAATAGATTTATTGATAGAAGAGAAAAAAGGTGAAAAGTTTAAAATAAAAAATCAATTTGTTATTTTTATTTTATTTGTTTTGTCGGTAATAATTATATTTATTGCTTATAAATTAATATTAAAAGTAGGATTAGATTTAGAAGCTATAGAATTTCCAATTTCAATATTACTTGGGATAATTGGAACTATTCTTTTGTTTTTTAGCTTAACAGGTTCAATGATATATCTAATTAAAAAGAATAAGAAAATTTATTTTATAGGTCTAAATAGTTTTATTTTAAGAGGCATAAATAACAAAATAAATACGAACTTTATTTCTATGGCAGTTATAACATTGATGTTATCTTTAACATGTGTATCTTTAGTAGCGAGTTTTAGTATTAAAAGTAGTTATGATAAAGCGATAAGAAAAGTAACTCCTTATGATTTGTCATTGACGGGAGAATTAAAATATAAAGAATCTACTTATAGTATTTTAAAAAGTATCTTTAAAGAAGATATAGATTTAAATAAATCAAAAATAGTTTCAATAGATATTTATAAATTAAAAGATATTAGGTTAAAGAAAATTGTTGAAAATGCTACAGGAACAGATACTACTATTGATAGAAGTGTAATAACTTCTGCGATTAAACTAAGTGATTATAATAAAATAAAAGAATTCAATAAACAAGAAAAAGAACATTTAAATAAAGATGAAATATTAGTTACATCAAATTCAGATGATTTAGATAATTTTATAAATGAACTTTTAAAAACTAAAACAAAAATACAGGTAAATGGACATAATTATAAGATGAAAAATGAAAAGGTTATTGATGAATCATTTAATAGTACAGGATTAAATAGTAATAGATTTACAATAGTACTTCCAGATAGTTCATTAAAAGGTTTAAAAGCAAGTGAAACAGATATTAATTTAGATCTAAATAATGAAGAATTATTAAAGGTTAAAAATATATTTGATAAAGATGGTATATTTTTTAAAAGCAAAAATGGTAACAACTTTTATGGAGTAACTAAGGAGGATGCTATAAAAGATAATAATGAAAATATGGCTGTAATAACATTTATAGCGATTTATATAGGTATAGTATTTTTAATAGCAAGCACCGCTGTACTTTCACTTCAACAATTATTAGAAGCAACAGATAGCATAGATAGATATTCAGCTTTAAAAAGAATAGGTACTCCAAAAAAAATGATAAATAAATCAATACTAATTCAAATGAGTATTTTCTTTGGATTACCACTTTTGGTAGCTTCAATACATTCAATCATAGGGATTAGTGCAATTAATAAAAGCATTTTTGTGGATAATAGTTCGCTTATAAGCACGACAACTACATTTATAGCTTTAGTAGTTTTAGCTATATATTTTGGATATTTTTACCTAACATATATCGGTTATAAAAATACTATAAATATACTTTTGAAAAGTAGAAAGTAATTAACAAAAGAGAAGGAGAATAAAAATGAAAAATATATTAGAAGTTAAAAATATAGAGAAAATTTATGGAAATAAAGAAAATAGGACAATGGCTTTAAAGGGAGTAAGCTTTGATGTAAGAGAAGGTGAGTTTGTCGGAATAATGGGACCTTCAGGAAGCGGTAAAACAACACTTCTTAACTGTATATCAACTATTGACACAGTAACGACTGGCCAAATTTTATTAGATGGTGAAGATGAAACTAAATTAAAAGGAAGAAAACTTGAAGAGTTTAGACGTGATAAGTTAGGGTTTATATTTCAAGATTATAACCTTTTAGATACTTTAACAATCTACGAAAATATAGCTTTGGCGCTTACAATTCAAGGTAAAAAACCAAGAGAAATAGATAAAAAAGTAAAAGAGATAGCAAAAAGACTTGGAATTGATGCAATGCTAAATAAATTTCCATATCAAGTATCAGGAGGGCAAAAGCAAAGGGTAGCTTGTGCTAGAGCTATAGTTACAGAGCCAAACGTAGTTTTAGCAGACGAACCTACAGGAGCACTTGATTCAAAATCAGCAAGAAAACTACTTGAAAGTTTTGAGAGCATAAACAAAGAGTTACAAGCTACAATACTTATGGTTACACATGATGGATTCACAGCAAGTTATGCAAACAGAATTTTATTTATAAAAGACGGAAGTCTTTTTAAAGAATTAATAAAAGGAAATAAAACTAGAAAAGAATTCTTTGATGAGATTATGGATACAGTAACTCTTCTAGGTGAGGAGGCTTAAAAATGTATTTTAAATTAGCACTTGGAAACATAAAAAAGAGTTTTAAAGATTATTCAATATACTTTTTAACACTTACTTTAGGTGTTTGTATATTCTATGCATTTAACTCTATAGGAGATCAAAAGGCATTTACAGATATGGCTGAAAACAAAGCTCAATATGCAAAGCTTCTTCAAGCTCTAATAGGAGCGACATCTATATTTATTACAATAATTTTAGGTGGTTTAATAATTTATGCAAATAACTTCTTAGTTAAAAAACGTAAAAAAGAACTAGGGGTTTATATGACTCTTGGTATGAGCAAAGGGAAAATATCTAGAATTTTAACTTATGAAACAATATTAGTTGGGATAATATCATTAATAGTAGGGCTTTTAGTAGGTTTTGGTTTATCACAGTTAATATCAGTTTTTGCATCAAAATTATTTACATTTACAGTTAGTAATTATAGCTTCTTTATATCTGTAAGTGCAATAATTGAAACTACAATTGCATTTAGTACAGTATTTATTATAGTTATGATATTTAATTCACTTTCTATTTCTAAGTACAAACTTATAGATATATTAAATGCATCTAAAAAGAATGAAAACATAAAAATAAAAAGCCCTATAAAAAATGCTATTATTTTTATAGTTTCAGCTTGCATTTTAGCTTTAGCATATAAACTTGTTTTTAAAGCTGGACTTAATACTGAAAAAATAGAATTTAAAGTATCTATAGTACTTGGAATAATATCTACATTAGGTATATTCTTTAGCTTATCAGGGTTCTTTTTAAACTTAATTCAAAAGAACAAAAATATATATTTAAAGAAATTAAATATATTTACCTTAAGACAAATAAACAGTAAGATTAATACTAATTTTATATCAATGACAGTTATTTCACTTATGTTATTTTTAACTATAGTAACTTTATCAACTGGATTAAGCTTTAAAAAGTCAGTAGAGAGTGATTTTGAGAACGCTACACCGTTTGATATATCATCATCAGTTTATTGTAGAGATGGAAGTGAAGATATCTCTATAAAAGAATCTTTAGATAAAGAAGGCTTTAAGATAAACCCAGAAGATAAAGCAGCTTTCTATAGTATTTATACTATACCGGATATGGTAATGACAGATTATATATCTTCAAATAAAAAAGATAGCGAAGCAGAAAAACAATATAAAGATATGAAATTTAAAGGTAGAGCAATTGGGATTACTGATTATAATAATATAAGAAAGATTGAAGACAAGGAGCCGATATCTTTAGATAATGATAAAATATTAGTAACTTCAAATATTTCAGAATTTAAAGATTCAATAAACAGTCTTATAGAAAATAAAAAGAAAATAAAAGTTTCAGGAAAAGAATATGGAATTCAAAACAAAGAAGTAATAAATCAAGAATTCTTAAGTCTCGGATTTGCAGAAAATAATTTAACTGTAATAGTTCCAGACAATGCAATAAAAGGTTTAAAGCTAGACAGTAAAAGAATGGCTGTAAATTTACACAAGAAAAATGATGAAAAAGAATCAGAAAGATATAGTAATCTTTTTGATAAGTTCAAAAAAGAAGCAGATAAAACTAATAGTAGACAATATATTTCAGGGCACACAAAAATAGAAGTATATGATCAATCTGTTGCATCAACAAGTACAATTTTATTTATAGCTATATACTTAGGGATTATATTCTTAATAACTAGTACAGCGGTACTTGCACTTCAACAGCTTTCAGAAGCAAATGATAGCATTAGTAGATATAAATCATTAAGAAGAATAGGTGTAGATGGGAGTATGATTGATAAATCAATATTTACTCAAGTTAGTATTTACTTTGGATTACCTCTTATAATGGCATTAATCCACTCTGTAGTTGGAATAAATGTTGTAAATAAATATTTAACATCAGGTAACCAAGCTGATATTGGAGTATCATCTTTAATTACCACAGCATTAATGGTAGCTGTTTATGGAGCATACTTTATAGCAACATATTTAGGATATAAAGGAACTGTTAAAAATAGTTTCAAAAAATAAATAGTTAAAATAATTACTATATAAAAGTAAGGATATTAGGGTTCTAATATCCTTATTTTTATATATGATACCTTACAAAATTGAAAGGTAACTGTAAGGTATTTAAATATGATTAAAGCATAAAAGGGAGTATTATAATATACATAGAGAACGAAACGTAAGGGGAGTTAAATTATGAAAAACATTTTAGAAGTTAAGGATATAGAAAAATTTTATGGAAACAAAGATAACATAACTAGAGCATTAAAGGGAGTAAGCTTTGATGTAAGAGAAGGTGAATTTGTTGGAATAATGGGACCTTCAGGAAGTGGTAAAACAACACTTCTTAACTGCATATCAACTATTGACACAGTAACAAGAGGTCAAATACTATTAGATGGTGAAGACGAAACTAAATTAAAAGGAAGAAAACTTGAAGAATTTAGACGTGATAAGTTAGGATTTATATTCCAAGATTATAATCTTTTAGACACTTTAACAATATACGAAAATATAGCATTAGCGCTTACAATTCAAGGTAAAAAGCCAAGAGAAATAGATAGAAAAGTTAGAGATATAGCAAAAAGACTTGGAATTGATGCAATGCTAAATAAATTTCCATACCAAGTATCTGGAGGACAAAAGCAAAGGGTTGCTTGCGCTAGAGCGATAGTTACAGAACCTAACGTAGTTTTAGCAGACGAACCTACAGGAGCACTTGATTCAAAATCAGCAAGAAAACTACTTGAAAGTTTTGAGAGCATAAACAAAGAATTAAATGCTACAATACTTATGGTTACACATGATGGATTCACAGCAAGTTATGCAAATAGAATTTTATTTATAAAAGATGGTAAGCTATTTAAAGAACTAGTAAAAGGAAACAAAACTAGAAAAGAATTCTTTGATGAAATTATGGATACAGTAACTCTTCTAGGGGAGGGAGAAATCTAATGTACTTAAAATTAGCGATAGGAAACGTAAGAAAGAGTTTTAAAGACTATTCAATATACTTTTTAACACTTACCTTAGGTGTTTGTATATTCTATGCCTTTAACTCAGTAGGAGATCAGAAAGCATTTTCTGATATGGCATCAAGTAAGGCGCAATACATACAGCTATTGCAACAACTTATATCAGGTGTTTCAATATTTATTTCATTCATTTTAGGTGGACTAATACTTTATGCAAATAACTTTTTAGTTAAAAAGCGTAAAAAAGAGCTTGGAGTTTATATGACTTTAGGTATGAAAAAAAGTAATATTGCAAAAATATTAACTTACGAAACAGCAGTAGTTGGTATTTTTTCGTTAGTAGTGGGACTTATAGTAGGGATAGGACTTTCTCAGGTAATATCATTATTTGCAGCAAAATTATTTACAGTTTCACTTAGTGAATATAAATTTTTATTATCAGTAGATGCCATAGTCAAAACGGTTATATACTTTGGAATAATATTCGTATTAGTTATGATATTTAACTCAGTTGTTATTTCAAAATACAAGCTTATTGATATGTTAACAGCAGCAAGAAAAAGTGAAAATATTAAGGTTAAGAGTCCTATAGTAAATGGAATTATATTTATAATTTCAATAGCTTTATTAGCAGTAGCATATAGTTTTGTAATTAAGGCAGGGCTTAACCCATCAGACTTTAAATTTAAGTTATCTATAGTGTTTGGAGTAGTTGCAACGCTAGGAATATTCTTTAGTTTAGCAGGATTTGTTTTAAACTTAATTCAAAAAAATAAAAATGTATATTTAAAAGGATTAAATATATTTACTTTAAGACAAATAAATAGCAAAATAAATACTAACTTTATTTCAATGACAGTAATTTCACTTATGTTATTTTTAACAATTGGTACGTTATCAACAGGACTAAGCTTTAAGAATGCTTTAGAAAAAGGATTAGAAAAAACTACGCCATATGGAGCTAGTATAACTTCTTTCCAAGATAGAGATGGATCAATACCTAGTATATCAAAAAATCTTAAAAAGGCAGGAATAAATTTAGGATCAAATGATAAGCAAGTAACTTTTAATGAATATTATTTAGAGGGTACACCAAGTATAGATATAGTTGGTAAATATATAGCTGATGGCACAGTTAAAAAGACTTTAGAAGAAAATAAGATGCCGGTGATGGCTATAACTATAACTTCTTTTAATCAATTAAGAGGTTTACAAGGAAAAGAAGGAATAAATCTTGAAGAAGGAAAAGTTTTAGTTTCTTCTGAGAAAAAAGAAATAATAGATGCTTTAGAAAAAGCATCAAATGAGAAGATAAAAATAGATGGAAAAGATTATTCGATTCAAAATAAAGAAGTTATAAATGAAGGGTTTGAAAGTACAGTAATGGAATCAAATATACTAACATTAATTGTTCCAGATAACGTTGTTAAAAATATAAAACCTTCTTCTGAAATAATGAACATAAACTTTGCTGATAAAGGGGATGAGGCTAAAGCTCAAACTACATTTACAGCAATTAGAGATGGTAAAATCAAGAACATTGATTTTATAAATGGAATGACAAGAACAGAGATTTATAATCAAAGTAATGGTATGACAAGTACAATACTATTTATAGGAATATATCTTGGAATAATATTCTTAATTACTAGTACAGCTATTTTAGCACTTCAACAATTATCAGAAGCTAGCGATAGTTTAGAAAGATATAAATCGTTAAGAAGAATTGGTGTTTCAGAGGGTATGATAAACAAAGCTATATTTAAGCAAGTAAGCATATACTTTGGATTACCACTTATAGTTGCTTTAATGCACTCAGTTGTTGCGATTAAAGTTGTCAATGACTTCCTTTCATTATTTAACAAACCAGATATAGGTATGTCATCATTACTAACTGTTGTAATAATGGTTGTAGTATACGGAGGATATTTCGTTGCTACATATGTAGGCTATAGAAGCACTGTTAAAAATGGAATTAAATAAATTTTTAAAAGATCACTCTGAAAAGGAGTGGTCTTTTTTTATTTGGGAATAAATAGAATTCAGCCTGCGGTTATAACTAAATATAAAAATTTAAAAAAACTACACCATTGTTACGAGATATTATTGGTACAAGGGATTTTTGCTATATTTGGTTAAATTTTTAATATTTTGGACAAGTAAAAATTATTAAGACATGCTTTATAAAATGATTAAATGTGGACAAGTAGAATAGCTAAGGGTGAGTTATCAAAATATAATTATACTAGGACTAATATATAATGAAAATTAAAGCACTTTAACACAAAAAATCGAGCTTATTAAATTAGATAAAACAGTATGTTTTTCATAAGATCCCTCATAAATATAAACAAACCAATTTAAATAAACCTGAAGATACTTTGTAGCAACGCTTCTAAATCTTCTAAGCCATCTTCTCAAATTCAATATAAAATTGGAGCAGTTACTAAGCAAAATTTCACTTTCTTCTCTAGAGATTTCTAATTCTTTCTTTTTATGAAGAAAGTAGTTTAATTTTTTTGATACAAGATAAGAAAACCTATCTTTTCCTGGCAGGAAATAAGTGTTAAATACAGGTTTAAACTCATTTAATAAATTCTCTATAGATTCTTTTGTAGGGCTCATAGAATCAAAGGATATCTTAGCTAGAGAGTAATTATTTTTATTTATAGTAGTAGCTACAAAGATATTTTTTCTTCTAGAAATAGTGCAAATGGGGGGAATCTTTTGCCCCTTAAAGTTTTCTAAAAACTTAGTATGTCTCATAGCTGTAACTATATGAGTTCTTCTAGAAGCTGTATAAGTTCCGATATGCTTTAAGATTTTATGTCTCCACCTAAAAGAAGTTTCTATGCAAATATCTAGTTTATCTGCGCAATCTCGTATTGTGGCACCAGATAACATAAGACGAGTATATTTGTCCCAAAGGTCAACACTCTTTCTAGTGTTATGCCAAACAAGTCCAGTTCCTTCGTTAAAGGTTTTAAGACAATCTTTGCATTGATACCTTTGGACATTCCTATATTTCCCGTATTTAATAAAGTGTTTTGAATTGCAATGTGGACAAGTAGATGTATGTACCATAATCTCACCTCGAAAAATTCTTGAAAATTTTATATATTTTGATTATGGACATAAAAAAATGCCTTTATTCAGGTGATTTTAGTAAAATACCAACAAGGAAGCAAAACAATGTTGTAGGGGAGTTTATACTATGTGTTAACCTACAAGCAAAAATATAGAAATTTATTTAATGTCGAAAATAAATGTAGAAGTTTAATAATTATTAAAAATATAGAAAAGAATCATAAAAGCAACTATTTAGTTCGTAAAAGTACAATATTTTAATAAAAAATAGAACTGGATATGATAAATTATTTTTATAAAATATATAATTTTTTCTGGGGGGAAGTATGAGAAAAATATTTTTAATAACGGTTTTAGCGTCTTTAACTTTATTTGTAGGATGTACAAATAAAGAAGAACAAATATCTATAGCTGAAAAAATTGAGATTTCAGATACTACGGAAAAAGAAAATAAAGAAAAAGAGCAATTAAAAGAAGATATTTCTAAAAAGAGTGATGCAGAGACTAATACGAAAAGCAAAGAAGAGCTAGATAAAGCTGAACCAAAAAAAGAAAAATTAAAAAAAGAATCAACACCTGTAAAAAAAGCGACGGCAAAAGAAGAATCAAAAGTTAGTGGAAAAGTAGAAAAACCAATACAAAAACCAGTAGAAAATCCAAAAAACAAAATTATCCCAATTACGTTACATCTATATAATGTTGAAAAGGATATTTGGATTACTGAAAAGTCAGAAGCTAATTTAGATAGACTAAAGGATATTGTTATTAAATTAAGAAATCATCCATTAGTTGGACTTTCAAAAAATGTAGGAGTTTCAAGCGTTACTGTAAAAGAAAGAGTGGCGACGGT
Organism: Clostridium chrysemydis; assembly: GCF_015234215.1. Lineage (GTDB taxonomy): Bacteria > Bacillota > Clostridia > Clostridiales > Clostridiaceae > Clostridium > Clostridium chrysemydis. The sequence goes on from NZ_JADEKP010000001.1 coordinate 74,934, forward strand.
TGATATGGGAAAAGAATTTAATAACCCACAACATAATACTTCTGCGGGAAGTACTGCTAAGATTTTTTCCATAGTTAATACTCTTTGTTTAAATAAAGAACTTGGAATTGATAAAGTTATGTTTTTAATCGAAGGTAAAAGAGTTCAAGAACTTGGTAATTATAGTGGTGATACAGTCTTTACACCGAGTTTTTAGAAAAGATAGTTAAAAATGAATATAATAGATTAATATTTGGTAAGGGTTAAAATTATAAAATTTATAATTTTAACCTTTTTATTTACAAATCAATCGAAAAAAGTTGAAAAAAATTTAAAGAGTGAGTATAATAGTGCATAATTATTAAGGGATTATTAATAAGCAAAGGAAAAAATGAAATTAATTCAAAACAGAGAGATGGGGTTATATTATGAAAAAGAACAAAGATATACTAATAGTTGGATTTGCACTCTTCTCTATATTTTTTGGTGCAGGAAACTTAATTTTCCCACCATTTATAGGTCTTACATCAGGTAGCAGTTGGGGAACTAGCTTCTTAGGATTTATAGTAGCAGATGTTGGTATAATATTTTTATCAATTTTAGCTGTTGCAAAGAGCGGATCACTTCAAGGCGTTGTAGGAAGAGCCGGAAAGAAATTTGGAATAACTTTAGAAATATTAATGATGTTATGCCTTGGGCCTATGCTTGTAGTTCCAAGAACAGCAGCAACAACATTTGAAATGAGTATAAAACCTTTATTTGGTGGATTTAATCCTATGGTATTTTCAATAATATTCTTTATTTTAGTACTGATTTTAAGCATTAAGCCAAATAAAGTTATGGACATAATAGGAAAGTTTTTAACACCGATATTACTTGTAGCATTAGCATTTTTAATTATAAAAGGAATAGTTTCACCTATAGGTACATTGGAAAATGTAGGTTCTAATGAGTTATTTGTTACAGGATTAACTCAAGGATATCAAACAATGGATGCGCTAGGGATTGGTGGAATAGTTGCACTTGTTATTACTGCTTTTAGAAATAAGGGATACGGAAATAACGAATTACTAGGACTTACAACTAAATCAGCCCTTATAGCTTGTGTTGGACTTGCTTTAGTTTATGGGGGGCTTACTTATTTAGGAGCTACAGCTTCAGGATTATATGATACAAGTGTTTCTCAAACAGCTTTATTAGTAAACATTACACATCAATTATTAGGTACAACAGGCACTATGATACTTGCTATAGTAGTGGGATTTGCTTGTTTAACTACAGCAGTAGGATTAACTTCAGTTACAGCTAAATATTTTGAAGATGTAACTAAAGGAAAATTAAAGTACCAAGTTATAGTTATTATTATTTGCTTATTCAGTGCAGTTATGTCAAACTTAGGCGTAGACACTATAATTCAAATTGCAGTACCGATTTTAAGTTTAATATACCCAGTATCAATAGTATTAGTTGTTATGAATTTATTTAAAGGTGTATTTACTAGAGATGTAACTTATAAAGGGGCTGCGTATGTAACTCTTATAATTAGTCTTTTAACAGTTTTAAATAATTATGGATTAAACTTTGAGTTTGTAAACAAACTTCCTTTATCAGGACTAGGATTAAATTGGGTTGTACCTGCAATTTTAGGTGGATTATTTGCTACAATAGTATTTAGAAGCAAAGTTCCAAACACTAAAATTAACTTTAATAATTAAATTGGTAGTTAAATCTGGGCTTTTAGCCCAGATTTTTTTTATTTCTTGAAAAAACATTTGCAAATGGACAAAATTTGTCCAAAACAATAAATATAATTAAATAGGGAGTGAGAGGAGGGATTTGATGAATAGACTAAAGATAAAAAAGAATGATTTGAATGGTGTTTCAAATTATAAGATAGAATTAGAAAAGATGCAAAATGAAATAAAGAAGCATCCTTTAGGAGTCGATATATACATTAGATTATTTAATTCGATTAACGCTTTAAACGAGCTAGAAAAAAACTTGCTCTATAACTTAATAAAATTAATAGATGGAAAAGAAAAAGAAATCTTAGGGTATATTAATTTTATGAAGCTTAACTATAAAGATGGAATAGAATTAAATGAAAAAGATTTAAGGAATATATCAAATATAAAGAAGAGCTTAAGGATTTTAATTAAAGAGAAATTACTTTTACTAGATGATAAAGAGAAAACAATTCTGATACCTGAGATAGTGGTAGTTAATAAGGAACTTTTATTAAAAGAAGACATTTAAATATAACTAGACTAGGATTTTTAATAAGTTGCCAAATATATTAAAATAGACAAGATATGTCCATGTAAATATATATAATATATATTGAAACGGGGGGAGATATTTGGAACCTAAAGATAAGAAAGTTAAAAGAGTTTTAGATATTTACAATAGATTTTTAAAAAATGAAATCCTAAATAAGAAAGAGCTAGCAGACATATATAATGTAAATGAAAAAACGATCCAAAGAGACATAGAAGATATCAGATGTTATTTTACTGAGAATATAACAAAGCTTGGTGAAAACAATATTAACTATGATAAATCTAAAAAAGGATACATACTAGAAAGCTGCTATGACGGGCTAAATACTAAAAGTATATTAGCTTTGATAAAGGTTCTTTTAGAAAGCAGAGCCTTTTGCAAAGAAGAAATGGAGTTGCTATCTAAGGGATTATTAAATATTGCAAGTGATGCTCAAAAGAAACACATAATTGAGATTATAGGGAATGAGAAGATCAATTATGTTGAATTATCACATAAGGAACCACTTATAGATAAAATTTGGGATTTAAGTGAATGCATCAAACATAGAAAAGTGACAAATATTATATATAAAAAAGATGATGGAAGTATAATTGATAAAAAGGTAAAGCCGATATCTATAATTTTTTCGGAATACTATTTTTATCTCCTTGCCGATTTTAATGATTACGTAAGTGCTAATGTTTATAGGATAGATAAAATAATAGATTATAAAGAGTTAGACAAGCCGTTCATATTAGAAGATAACAAAAAGATAGATGACGGTGAACTAAGAAAGAAGGCTCAATACACGCTAGGTGGAAAAGTGCAAAGAATTGTTTTTGAATATTATGGAGAATCAGTGGAATCGGTTCTAGATAAGCTCCCTACAGCAGAAGTAATATCAAAAGACTTAGATAAGACGGTTATTAAAGTAGAAATTTTAGGTGATGGAATAAAAAAATGGTTTCTAAGTCAAGGTAAAAACGTAAAAGTTTTATCACCGTCAAAGATGGTTGATAAAATGAAAGAAGAAGTTTTAAAAATGAATAAATTATATTAACTAATATAAAAATAAGGCGGTGTTTAAAAACATCGCACTTTTTATATATTAAATAAAAATAATGTAGTTAAATAAAGTTCATTTTAAGTTTAAAAATTTTACTTTTAAAATACAAATAAAAATGAGAGCATTTAAATAAAAAAATCGATACCTATTGAATTATATATAAATCAGCAAAAATATAATTCGTAAAGGTTAGGGAAATTGCTTTAAAAATTCAAAATTTAGATTTAATTTGATTAAGTAGAAAAAAATGTATTTTAAAATTCATCATAAAGTTAATAAATAAATTTATAAAATAAAGGATGTTATTTGACATAGAATTTAATGGGTATATTATGGAGGTGTAAAGAGGTAGGGACAAAATTAAATGGGTGGACTTTAAATAATCAATATTTCAAAGATAAAAAATGTAAACGATTTAAAGAAAGGAGGATAAAATACTGATTATTTAAAATAAATAAAACTTAATATGAAGGGAAGTAGTTTATATGAGTAGTGTGAAAAAACTAACACTTTTTCAACTGATTGGTATAACAATGGCATTTTTCGGCACAGTTAGGAGTGTACCAACCTTAGCAATTAACGGATGGACACAGATTTCATATTTAATTGGTGCTGTTATATTATTTGCTATTCCAATTTCGTTAATTGCAGCAGAACTTGCAACTGGGTGGCCAGAAGAAGGTGGTCCTCAAGTTTGGGTAAGAGAGGCATTTGGAGATAAATGGGGTTTTGTAACTTCATGGCTTTTATGGGTTCAAATGTTCTTTGGAATGGTTATGGTTGCATCTACAGTTGGTGTTTTAATTGGATATGTTATAAATAATCCAGTTTTAGCTCAAAATAATATATTTATATTTTGGGTTATAGTTATTTCATATTGGTTAGTAACTTTATTAAATTTAAAATTTGATATGGTTAAAGTAGTAGGTAATTTAGGAGCAGTTATTGGAGTATACGTACCGTTTTTAGCTTTAGTTATTTTAGGACTAGCTTATCTTTTTAAAAATGGTATAAATCCTGATGGTTATTTAGGAACATTTTCTATGAGTAAGGTATTACCCGATTTTAGTAATTTAGGAAGCTTATCTTATTTTACAGGAATTATATTTATCTTTGCAGGAGTTGAAATATCATCAGTTCATGCAAATAATATAGAAAACCCTAAAAAGAATTATCCAATAGCAGTTATAGGATCAGTAATTTTACTTGTAATTTTCAACTTAATTGCAGGATTAACAGTTGCAAATGCAGTGCCAAAGGGACAAATGGAGCTATCTAATATAACTCAGCCTTTTGTTATATACTGCCAAAGTTTAGGAATACCAAAGCTATTTAATAATATCATTTCAGCTATGATAGCTATAGGTGTACTTGCACAACTTAGTGCTTGGGTACTTGGACCATCTAAAGCTATGATAAAGGTTGCTGAAGAAGGTAATCTACCAAAGGTATTCCAAAAAAGAAGTAAAAATGGAGCACCACTTACTATAGTGTTGATCCAAGCTACAGTAATTTCAATAATATCATTAGCTTATTTATTTACAAAGGATGTTAACAGTGCATTTTATATGATCACTGTAACTACAACAATCCTTTATTGTATAGTTTATATTTTAATTGCAATTTCAGCTATTAAATTAAGATATACAAGGCCAGATGTTAAGAGAACATTTAGACTAGGTTCAAAAGGAAATGGTTTAATGTGGGTTACAGCTAGTTTGGCGTTAATTGGAATTTTATTAACAATAATAGTCGGATTAATTCCACCAAGTGGAACACCAGATAAGACTTTTTATGTAGCATTCCAAGTAATAGGAACAATAGTTTCAGTAGGTATAGCTTTAATTATTTTTGCTTGTAGAAAACCAAGTTGGAAAAAAGAAAACTAAAGGAGAGATTAAAATGAGTGGAAAAGATTTAAACTTAAAAGCATTATTTTTAGGACCAAAATCAGAGAATACAGAGTTCTTTGAAAGACATTTAGTAGACCTTTTTGAGGACCATAGTGAATGGAGAAAAAACTATCATCCAGAGGATATGCCAATTATAAAAAATACTGATAAAAGACAAAAAGATTATTTAGAGACTTCTGATAAAATGGAAGAAGTTTTAACAGAACTTTCAGTTAAATTAAGATCAAAATCATTACCTTGGCATTCACCTAGATTTTTAGGACATATGAATTCAGAAACTTTAATGCCAGCATTACTTGGATATTTTGCAGCAATGCTTTATAACGGAAATAACGTTGCGTATGAATCTTCACCTGGAACTTCAGAAATGGAAGAAGAAGTAGGCTTAGAGTTTGCAAAGTTTATGGGATATGAAGATGGAATAGGTTGGGGACACATCTGTGCAGATGGTTCAATTGCAAACCTAGAAGGACTATGGTATGCAAGAAATATTAAATCATTACCATTAGCTATGAAAGAAGTTACTCCAAATTTAGTTGAAGGTAAAAGTGAATGGGAACTTTTAAATATGTCTACAGAAGAAGTTTTAGATTTATTAGCTAAAGTACCTGAAAAATTAGACGAGTTAAAAGAACATTCAGCAAGAGGATGTGGAGATAAAATAAGAAAGCTAGGTAAATGGTTTGTTCCACAAACTAAGCACTATTCTTGGCTTAAAGCAGCAGATATAATTGGTATCGGAACTGAAAATATCGAAGCTGTAAAAGTAAATGAAAAATATAGAATGGATACAGAAGAACTTGAAAAGAAAATTAGAGAGTTTGCATCACAAGGCATACCAACTTTAGGAGTTGTAGGGGTTGTAGGTTCAACAGAAGAGGGTGCTGTTGATGACATCCACAAGATAATAGAAGTTAAAGATAGATTAGCAAAAGAAGGAATCAAATTCTATGTTCACGTAGATGCAGCTTATGGTGGATATTCAAGAGCTATATTCTTAGATGAAAATGATAAATTCATTGAAAAAGATGAATTAAAAGCAAAATATTTAGAATATGGTGTATTCGAAAATGAAGCTACAGCAGATGCTTGGCCAACTAGCGAAACTTACGAAGCTTATAAAGCTATGAGTAAAGCTGATAGTATTACAATAGATCCACACAAAATGGGATATATTCCTTATTCAGCAGGTGGTATAGTAATAAAAGATAAGAGAATGAGAGATTCAATATCTTATTTTGCAACTTATGTATTTGAAAAAGGAATGAATATACCGGCATTACTTGGAGCATTTATGCTTGAAGGTTCAAAAGCAGGTGCAACAGCAGCAGCAGTTTGGACAGCACATAAAGTTTTACCACTTAATATAACAGGGTACGGTAAACTTATGGGAGCTAGTATAGAAGGGGCATTTAACCTTTATAATCACTTTAGCGGAAAATCATTTATGGTTGGAGACAAAAAGGTTATTATGCATACTTTAATTAGACCAGACTTTAATATGGTGGATTTCGTATTCAATGAAGAAGGAAATAAAGACTTAAAAATAATGAATAAGTTAAATCACGATATGTATGATCAAGCTTCATTTGTAAGTGGCGGACTTTATGCAAATGACTTTATAACATCACACACTGATTTTGCTAAACCAGATTACGGTGACTCTCCATTCCACTTCGTTCACAGCTGTGGTATGAGCAGGGAAGAGTGGGATAAAGAAGGTAAAGTTACTTTACTAAGAGCTTGTGTGCTTTCACCATTCTTAGGAAATATGGACACTTTCAATGAATATATGGAAAAAATAGATTCAGCTATTTCAGAAAAATTAAATAAAATTTATGACGTAAGATAGGTTTTAGGGTTATAAAATAAAGGGAATCTCAATTTAGCAAATAAAAGAATTGCTAATTAGAGATTCCTTTTTAAAATTATACGGAAGTATAATTTCAAAGTTAATATTTAAATAATGTTTTTAATTTTGAATATAACAATTATTAGTATAATTAAAATGATACCTTTCATTTGCAGTATTATCTAAATTATAGAAATACACGCTCTTTAGTTTGTTATTTGGATTTCTCTTATTGAAATTTAAGATTAAATTCCAAACTTCTTCTTTTTGTGAATCTAATATAGTATCTTTTCCTATAGTTTTAAAACAAATTTTTATACTAGCACCAAGTGCAATATCATCACTATAATAAAATTGATATTTAATAGGAAAAGAAAGACCTTCTGCTTCTTCACAAAAATTAGGTTCAGATTCGTAAAGATTACGGCCTTTGATATCTGTATCTAAGAATTTTTGAGTTTTCCAAGCTTTTTCTAATTTAGTATCTTTAGTGTTTTCCTTGTTAGAAGTTTTTTTATCATCTGTTTTAGATGTTTCATCTTTATCTTTAAGAACAATTTCATCGTCTTTAGAATCACATTTATAAGAAACTGTAGATTCATTAGTACAAGAAATTAAACTTATTGAAATAAGTAAAATAAGAGAAATAGATATAGTTTTTTTCATTTTTATGCTCCTAATTATTGTTACCACTTTTAATTGTATGATTAAAGTTAGATATTTAAGAGTAGAAGAGGTAAAATTATAGTTAAATAATTAAAAGATATAACTTTACGATTTTTAAAGATGAGGAAAAGATAATGATTGAAAAGCTAAGAATAAAGATAATAGATAAGGGAACAGGAAAGGTAGAGGATTTTAAAACAGAGCAATACGATATCGATTTAGATGGAAGTATAAATTACAAATACTATAAATCTCAAACTAAAGAAATAATTGAAGAAAGAACTTATATGAAAGAGAAAAGAGAAGCAATAGAATTATTTACTAAGGTTAACAACTATATCGAAAGTGGAATAAGGGATGATGATATATTTAGGATTTGTGACGGGAATAGCTATAATCTAAGGGCATATTTTAGGGAAGGCTTTATTAAAGAGTTCAGAGGGACCAAAGGTGGAGGAAGCACTATAGATAAAATAATAGATGAATATATATTATAAGTTAAAAGCCAGAGAGAAAAGATGCATTATTTCTCTTTGGCTTTATTTTATTTGAGGATATCTAAGATGGCTTGACCGTACTTTTCTACTTTAATAGGACCAAGGCCTTGGATTTTTAGAAGCTCATCTTTAGTCTTAGGTAAAGCATTAAGAATTGCTTCTAAAGTTTTATTATTAAAAATATAAAAGGCTGCGACCTTTTCTTCTTTTGATTTTTGAAGTCTATAATTTTTTAGCTTATTTCTAAGTGTTTCTATATTTATTTTTTTATTTTTTATTTCTTTAGGGCTACAAAAATCTTCTATTATAATTTTTACTGTAGGTTCTTTAATTTCTAAATTTGAAGATTTGAAATTTAAATCTTCATTTAATGGTGAAGAATTTAAAGAATTATTATTAGGTACATTTTCTACAAAGTCTTCTTTAGTTAAGGCGTATTTTGAATTATAGTCTATCTTAACGGGTTTATTGTTTTCCTTTAAAAAGTCTGCTATGGAATATAGTTTTTTATCAGGCATATCAAATGCATTTTTCTTTTTATATGTATCTATTGTTTTACTTAAGTGATTTGTAAGTTGATCATATTTTATTATCCCGCTTTTTATTTGCTTTGGTGCTTTTGTTTTTGTGACGATACTTTTAGGGTTAGCTATTGTAACACAAGAAAGTATCGGAAAATTATTTACTAGATTATGTTTTTTTAAGATCTTACTTAGAATTCTAACGTGTCGTTCATTTTGTGAAATTGGGCTAAAAATTCCTTCTTTTTTATATATCTTCCCACTTTTAGTTTTAAAGTTTCTTATAAAGTCGCCTGACTCATTAATATAGATATCTCCAGTTAACCTTTTAGTTTCAAGAATCATAATAAAATATGGGTTTAGGATTATATAATCCATTTGAGCTGAGTGTTCGCCGTCCTCAAGCCTAATATCGTGTAGAACAAGGATAGGTAAAAATGAGTTGTTAAGTTCATATCTAATATTTTTTTCACCCTCAATTCCATATTTTAAAAGGTAATAATCAGTTTTAATTTGATTAACCTTACTTGTTTTAACTTGCTTTATCAAATTTTCTAAGTCTTTTAATTGAGTGTTATCATCTTTAAAGTCTTTTAAAAATATTGGTTCTTTAATTGATGAACCAAATAGAAATTGTTTTAGCATATTTATCTCCCTTATAAAAGTTTATATCAATATTATAGTAAAAAGTTTTAAATATAACAAATAAATTGATTATATGGTAATAAAATACAATATTCTTTAAATTGAAAATATAGAATAAGGAAGTCAAATTAATACTTATAAAGTTACTAAAGATTGATATTATAAAAAATAGTTATTTATATTTTGTGAAATAAATAATTTATATTTATAAGAATTAGCAAAATAATAAAATTACAACATAAAATAAGGTTTTTATTACAATTTATACAAAAAAATGATAAAATACCCTCTGAGGTGAATAATATGAATAAATTGCTACAAAAAATTACTTTAGGAATCATAATTGCATTCTCGGGGACATTAATAGGATGTGGTTCTGATAAAACTGTAATGACTGAGGCACCTAGCACTCAGCAAACAGAAAATACTGAAAAGATTGATTTGAAAGATAAAAAAGATGATCAATCAAAAGATAAGCAGGAAGTTAAAGACGATAAAAAAGATGATAGCGCATTTTCTGAAGAAAGTAAGAAAGAAGAAGTAAAAAAAGAGGAGCCAAAAAAGGCAGAACCTAAAAAAGAAACTTCTACTCCAAAAAAGAGCCAAAGTGAGACTAAGAGTAATTCAAACTCTTCAAGTTCAAGCAACAAGAAACCAGCTTCAAATAGTAATACTTCTAAAAATGAATCTAGTAAGCCAAAGAAAAATACTACTGTAGAAGCGCCTGCTAAAAAAGGACAAACAGTTTATTTAACAGCAACAGGTAAGAAATATCATAGGATTCCAAAATGCGGTAACACTAAAACTAGTTGGAGTACAGATTCAGAAAAAGCAAAGGCTCAAGGGTATGAACCTTGTAAAAAATGTTTTTAATTAGAATTTTAGACAATGGCAAATTGCCATTGTCTTTTTTATTGTAATATTCTATTTAAGATATACTAATATAAATTATGTATAAAAATATAAAATATGGTTAAAATATTTACTGATAGTAACTAGGATAACTTATATCGCAGGAAAGGGTAACGGTGCTTCGGACACACCGTTACCTTTTTTTCTATTTTTATAGATTATTATGGGGTATTTAGGACTATTATGGTAAATGATTACTGATAAATTTAGACATAGGTGGTATAATTTAAGTAGTTTTTTAAAAAAATTTTAGGGGGAGTAATATGAGTAATAAAAAAATAAAAGTAAGAATTTATCCAAATGGAGAGATTTCTGCATACACAGAAGGTATGAAAGGTGAAGAATGTTTAAAATATGCAGATGAATTGGAAGCTCTTTTAGAAGCTAGAATAGTTGATTCGGAACTTTTAGATGAATATTATGAAAAGGCTGAAGTTGCTGAATTTGAAGAAGAAGTTGAAGTTTTAAACGAGGAGAATTAAGATGAATGAATTTATGAATAATAAATCATGGAGAATCGAAAATTCCCTTTGGGTTATATTAAGTTTTGTTTCACTTTTATCTGGACTTCAACTTATTTATATAGGACTTAAAGTAAATAATAAAAAGTGGAAAGTGATAGGAATTGTTACTTTAGCATTAATATATGCATCAGCTATGCTACATATAATATTTCAGTTTATATCTTTTGATGTTTCAGTAGGAATTTTCGCCGTAGTTTATATTTGGAATATTATTTATAGTTTCGCGATTAGAGAGGAATATTTGAGAGCCTATTCAAATATTTTAACGCAAAAAATTATGGAAAATAATAAAGAATACTATAAGTTAGATGAGGATACAAATAATACTGAGTTAAAAGGAAAAAAGGTTAGTGTCGATGCAAATAGAGAAGTTAATGAGGCTATGAAAGAAATAAATTCTTTAGTGAATAAATCATCAAAAGAAAATTATGTATCAAATAAAATAGATATAAATACCTGCGATGAAAGAACTTTAATAAAAGAATGTGGGACAAACATAGTAATAGCAAAAAGAGCTATAAAGTATAGGGAAGAAAAGGGTGGATTTAAAAGTATTGATGAGTTTATAGAACTTATTAATGTAGCACCATCAAAAAAAAATGAGATTAGAAGAAAAATTAAATGCGAAGAAATAATAAGAAATATTGAAAATAGAAGAGTTAGAAGAGTTGATTTTTAATGAAACTTAGAACTTATAAAATATTAAAAAAAACAAATGTAGAGGGTCCAGGCTTAAGGTACTGTATTTGGGTTCAGGGATGTCCTATTCATTGTGATGGGTGTATGAATGTTGATACTTGGAGCTTTGAATCAGGAATACTTTTAGATGTAGAAAAGCTTATTTTAGATATAAAAAAGCAAGAGGAGATTGAAGGAATTACAATCTTAGGTGGAGAGCCTTTTTGTCAAGGAAAAGAGCTTGCCTACATCTTTAAAAGAATAAAGAATGAAACAAATCTTTCAATTTTATGTTTTAGTGGATATGAATATGAATACATATTAAAAAGTAATAAAGAAGAATGGAATAAGATGTTAAGGTATATAGACTTACTTATTGATGGACCATATATAAAAGATAAAAGAGACTTTTCAAGACCTTGGGTAGGATCTTCAAATCAAAATTATAGGTTTTTATCAAAAAGGTATGAAAATATGAAAAATAATATTTCAGATATAAAAAATAAAGTGGAAGTTAGGGTAAGTAAAAACGGAAGCATATTTATAAATGGTATGGGTGAAATTGAAAAGATTAAAGAGAGTGTAATTAAGAGTTGGAGGGACTAAAATGTTAAAGACAGATTACAAAAAATATATATCGAATCTATTAAAAGCTAGGTTTCCTTTTTTGTATATGACTACTTGGGAAGAAGATAGAGCAATATGTTTTATAGAAGATATTGCAAAAGATACAGAGTACATTAAAACTGTTAGAAAGGTCTATACTTGGAGTCAAACAGAGGGAGTTCTTTGTGACGGGCAATATGTTAAAAAAGATGCAAAAAATCCTTTAGATGCACTTGAATTTATTGAAAAAGTCGAAGAGCCAGCAATATTTATTTTGAAGGATTTCCATGTGTTTTTAGGAGTTCAAAATAATAAAAAAAGTTTTGATGTTATAAGGAAATTAAGAGATTTATCATACAGCCTAAAGGGTAGTATGAATCCTAAAAATGTGATTTTTATTTCACCTGAGCTTGTTTTACCAACTGAACTTCAAAAAGATATAACTATAGTTGACTTTGAATTACCAACAGTAGAGGATATTACAGAGATATTAGATGGTATGATAGAGGCTAATAAAGATAGTGGAAGAATCAATATAAATTTAGATGAAAAAGAAAAATCAATCTTAGCAAAAGCAGCATTAGGACTAACTGTCCAAGAAGCTGAAAATGCTTTCGCAAGAGCTATGGTTGAAGACGGTAGACTTGATATAGATGATTTAGAACTTATAATTGATGAGAAATGTCAAGTTATAAAAAAGACAGGAATTTTAGAATTTATAAAGGCAGATTTAAATATTAATGATGTAGGTGGCTTAGAAAATTTAAAAAGATGGATAATTAAAAGAAATAGAAGCTGGATGCCAGAGGCAAAAAAATATAATTTACCAGCACCTAAAGGTGTTCTAATTACAGGGGTACCAGGTTGTGGTAAGAGTTTAACAGCTAAAGCTATAAGTGCAATGTGGAAACTTCCTCTTTTAAGGTTAGATATGGGGAAAATATTTAGCGGTATAGTAGGTAGTTCGGAAGAAAATATGAGAAAAGCAATTAAAACTGCTGAGGCTGTATCTCCTTCTATTTTGTGGATAGATGAAATAGAAAAAGGGTTTAGTGGATTAAGTGGTGGTGGAGATTCAGGGGTTTCTTCAAGACTTCTTGGAACATTTTTAACTTGGATGCAGGAAAAAGAAAAACCTGTTTTCGTTGTTGCAACAGCAAATAACATAAATAGTTTGCCATCAGAAATGCTTAGAAAAGGTAGATTTGATGAAATATTTTTTGTTGATTTACCAACTAAAAAAGAAAGAAAAGAGATATTTAAATTACATTTAAATAAAAAGTTAAAAAACACAGAAGTTTCAGGTGGTATAGAGGTCTCAGAAGATTTATTAGATAGATTATCTGATTTAACAGAAGGTTTCGTTGGAGCTGAAATAGAGCAAGCAGTAATAGGTGCTTTATTTGAAGCTTTTTCAGAGGATAGAAATCTAGAAATTAAAGATTTAGAAAGAGTAATTAAAAACACAGTACCTCTTTCAGTTACTCAAAGAGAACAGATATTAGCAATAAGAAAATGGGCTAACGTAAGAGCAGTAGCAGCAACTGCTTTAGAAGATAGAAACGAATATAAAAATCAAGATGAAGATGAAAAAATCAGTGTAAAAGATGAAGATAATTCAGATGAAATTAAAAAATCTAGAGGTGGAAGAACTATAGATTTTTAAAAGGGGGAATATAAATGTCAGTATGTATAGCACTTTTACCTGTAGCCTTAGTATTAAGGGTATCTTTAGGTAAAGAAGGGTTTGAAAAATTTTGTAGGTTAGGAACAAAGAGAATATATACGAATGTTCAAAGTATAGATGAAATGCAATCTTATATAAGAAGGGCTGGATATGATGCAAATATAATGTCAACTATTATAAAAACACATCTGAGCGGGTTTAAGTATGATTTCTTACTTTGGAAAACAGATGAATATGGAAATATGTGCATAGACTTAGCAAAATCAAGAATGAATAGACAGACTGTTATAAGCCATTTATCAAGGGTTGAACAAGCTGCTGGAAGGACGATATTTGTTGAGCATAACGAAGAAGAGGAGAATTTAGAATTTACTAAAAGTTTTGAAACTCAATTTACTGATAAAGAAATGTTAATCAAAACTTTAGAGTCTTATAACCTTCCAATGCAAGTTGAGGGTGATGATATTTCTGTCAGAGTAGAAGATTATGATTTATTATATGAAAAAGAAGGGGACGGATATAATCTAACTATAAACTATGAAAATGAGGGGGATTTAGATAAACTTTATTCTCAAATACTAGAGTTTGACAGTGAATATAAAAAGAATGTTCAAGGGAAAGTATATGAAAATCTAGTAGAAAAGATTAAAGAAACTAATATGGAAATTGAAAGTGAAGACTTTTTAGAAGATAATTCGGTTGTCCTTACTTTAACTGTAGACTAGGAGGTAAATTATAAAGTGAAAGAAAATATAATATATGATAAACAGTGGGGGTTATTAAATTCCTTTTGGATGTTAACACCTTTAACACTATTTTTTTCAGGGGTGCAACTTATTTATATAGGAAGAAAAGTTAATAAAAATTTATGGACTATATTAGGTGCAATATCAGTTGCTGCTATTTGGATTTTAATGATTATTAATTTAGATTTTGGAGCAAATGCAGTAATAATATTATTTTTTGCAAATATAATCTATGATTTTGTTATAAGAAAAGAGTATTTAATTAGATTAAAAGCATTAGAGGATTCAAAGCTTCCAACTAAAGAAGAGATGATGTATGAAAGAATTAAAATGGAATACTCTTCAAAAGACGAATCAATAGAAGATATAGAAATCATAGAGCCAGAAGCTGAAGTTAATAAAGCTGTGGAAGAAATAAATAATCTTAGAACTTCTGGTGTAAAAAAAGAAGAAGTTAAGGTTGAATATAATAAAAATAGTAATCTTATAGATATAAATAGTATGGATGAAGATGAGATAATGAAAGAGTGTGGAACTAATATCATTTTAGCAAAAAGAGTTATAAGATACAGAAATGAAAAAGGTGCATTCAAAAATGTTGATGAATTTTTAGAACTTTTAAGTCTTCCAAATTCAAGAAGAGAAGAGTTAAAAAGAAGACTAAAAGTAAAAGAAGAAAAAAGGAACACTGATTACAGACAATCTAGAATAGTAGACTTTTAAGGGGTGATTTAAATGTCAGCGTGTATGCTACTTATTCCAATAGCTGTCGTAATATTTACATCAACTACTGATAATTTGCTAGGGGAAGCACTTAAAACAAAAAATGTAAAAGAATTTAAAACTCAGTTTAATGATAAGGAAGTGCTTTTAGAGACTCTAAAACAATATTGCCTTCCAATAGAACTTTTAGAGGATAATATTAAAACAAGTGTAGAAGGATACGACTTACTTTTTACTAAAACAAAAGAATGTTATATTTTAAAGGTATTAACTGAGGATATAAAGAGACTTAATGAATTATATATAAAGCTTAAAGAGTTTGATAAGGAATATAAGAAGAACGTACAGGGTAAAGTATATGAGAATTTAATTAGAAAAATAGATAAAACGGATATGAAAGTTATAGAGGAGGATTATTTAGAGGATAACTCTGTATTAATAACGTTATCTGTGGATTAAAAAAAAGCATCAATTATTTTGATGCTTTTTCTATTTAAGAACTCCTTTTGCATATTTAGTAGATGAAAGGAGTTGATAGATATGGTATCAAAAATAGTGAATGAGGCAAGCTTAAAAGTCGCTTATTTAAAGGGGCAAAACGAAAATGGGAAGGATATAATTAAATCTCAAAGATTTAGTAATCTTAACCTTTCAGCTACTAAAGAAGGACTGTACGCTGTAGCGTCAGAGATAGCTAGTTTAATAGCATTTCCGTTATCAGAACTTACAGTCGAAGAAGATAGTGTACTTTTAGAAGAAGAAGCTTAAGTATCAAAAGATAGGCAAAATAAATTATTTAAAAGGGGGAATTTGTATATGTTAGAAAAGTCATTAGTAATGGGGTTTGAAAATGAGTCTGGGAAAAAGTTTAATTTAAGAATAAGGGAGATCAAAACAGACTTAACAAAAGAACAGATAAATAGAGCTATGGATGCTATAGTCTCTAATGATGTTTTTGTAACTACTGGTGGTAAAGTTACTAAAAAGCTTGGGGCAGAAATAATAACAGAAGAAACTACTAAAGTTGAGATAATTTAATTTAAGGAAATAGCTTGCAAAGTTTTTGTAGGCTATTTTTTTATATAACTTCTTACAAAGAGTATATTAATAAAAATCTACAAGATAAAACATTCAAATAACAATTGTTAACTTCTAAATCATATGAAAAAAATTTTGATATAATTTTATATATAAAAGGATGGGAGATGATTTTTATGAGTTTTAAAAGTGAAGAGGAAAAAATCAAAAATAAACTTAAAGAATTAAAAGATGAAGAACTTAAAGATTATCATAAAAAAGCAATAGAAAAAGAGGAACCTAAAGCTATAGAGTTAGCTCAAAAAGAGATGACTAAGAGGGGAATCTTCTGGTAGAGGACTTGCAGAGAATATTCTGCAAGTTTTTTAAATTTTAAGCTAGTTTGTGTTATAATCATATAAAGATAAAAAATAAAAAAAGGTGATAAAATGATTGAAAACTTAGCACTTCTTATAAATGAAACAGAAAAACTTATATCAAATAGCATAACTCGTAAATTTAAAGAAAACGGGATAGAAATCACTTTTGAACAATACACTATCTTAAATAATTTATGGAATACAAATAGTCTCTCTCAATGCCATTTAGCTATGCTAACTAATAGGGATCAGGCTAGTACTTCTAGAATTATTAATACTCTTATAAAAAATGAGCTTATAGTAAAAAGAGTTTGTGCTAAAGATAAAAGGATAAATAGGATTGAACTAACAGAAAAAGGAGCTTCTTTAAAGGAACCAGTTTTAAAGTTAATTAATGAATGCTTAGTTCAAACTACTAATGGCCTTAACGAAGAGCAAATAATGCAAGGCGTAGATTTATTAAATACGATAAAAGAAAATTTAAATAAATAAAAAATAGGATGCTTTTAAAGATTAAAAGCATCCTATTTTTATATTAGTTAATTAGAAGTTAATTATGAGAAATTTTATATTTTTTTGGACAAAATTTTAAATATATTATTTAGTTAATAAATCAGCTAAAGCTTCCGCGCTTTCTTTAACTTTTTCACCTGTTAAGTTGTGTGCATCGTATGCTACAAATGCAGGTTTGTAATTCATTTTTGTGAAGCTTGCCATATTTTCAAAAGTTTTAGTTAATTCACTTATAGTAAATCTTTGCATTCCACCAGCTCTGTAAGATTCTTCTTGACCTCCAGCTGATATTGCTAACATAAATTCTTTTCCTTTTAATTTATCTCCGTTTGGTCCGTGTGAGAAGTTAAAAGCAAATACTTCGTCTTGCCACATTTTTAATAATGCAGGAGCATTATACCAATAGAATGGGAATTCAAATACTATTCTTTCGTGAGCTTGTACTAATTCTTGTTCTTTCTTTACATCGATTTTCATATCAGGGTATTCTTTATAAATATTGTGGATTGTTATGTTTTCTTCTTTTTCTAAACGAGTCATCCATGCCTTATTTATTCTTGAATTTTCGATATTTGGGTGTGTTAATATTACTAATGTTTTCATTTGTTTAAATCCTCTTTTCTTTAATTATGTTATTTTTACTTTTTAAATTCGGCCGATATCAAAAAGTGATACTTGTTTATGCAAGTAATTTTAAATTTATTATAAGACACATTACTTGTTTATGCAAGTATTATTTTTAAAAGTTTTTTATAAACATTAAAGAAGATTATAAATATCTATCAATTTACCTAAAATTTTTAAAGATAAATCCTTGTCTTTATAGTTTGATTTCTCTATTTTATCTAATAATCTTTGTAGTTCTATTTCTTCGAAATATATATGTTTTAAAAATATATCATCATTAGAAAAGATTAAATTTAAATCAATCATTTAAACACCTCAAAATAATTTATTAAGTTTATTATAAACCAAAAAGCCTTAAAATAGAACATATGTTCGTAAATGTATCTAAAAAAATATGAATAAATTGATAATTAAACTAGATTTAGACAAAGTATGACAAATTTATATAAAGCTTTAGGGTAAAATTGTATAGATACTTTATAAATAAATGATAAGGGGTAAGAGCAAATGAAAAATCTTAAAAAGTTAACGGCTGTAGTTCTTATTGGTATATTAGCTTTAGGGCTTGTTGCATGTGGAACTAAAACGCCTACTGATGTTGTAAATGAGTATTTCAGCGAAATTAAAAAAGGTGATAACTCAGAATTAAATGATCTTATAGAAGATAAGGTTAAAACTGGAGATGCAAAAGAAGATAAAGAGGTATCTAAAGATACTGAAAAAGCTATGACAAATGTAATTAAGCAAATAGACGGTAAAGCAACTTCAGAAAAAATAGATGGAGATAATGCAACAGTAAATGTTACTGTAAAGGGACCTAACATATCTCAAATGATGTTAAAATTTATCTCTCAAGCTATGCAAGCTGCATTTAGTGGAAAACAAGTAACAGATGCAGAAATGGAAAAAATGTTACAAGAAGAATTTAAAAATCCACCTACAGACGAGAGAAGTGGAGAAATTCATTTAACTAAAAAGGATAATGAATGGAAAATTCAAACAGATGATGGATTAATGAATGTTGTATTAGGAAAGGCACAAATGCCAAATAAAAAATAATAAATAATAAAGAGATAATAAGGAAAGACTATAGATTAAATATGCTATAGTCTTTTTAAATTTCCTTTTAGCGATAAATTTTTAGCTAGAGGAAACTTAAAGCAGAGCATTGAAAAATTTTTTCTGAAAAAGGAGTTTTTAATAAGGTGTTATGAAAGTAATTTCAAATTTTGTGCATAAAAATAAATCCTAAAAAAATGTTTTTTTACAAGTTAATATATTAACAAAGTGTTAAAATTTGTTTACTAAACGTTTACTAAACATCAAAAAGGCATAAAGTAGATTATATGTACTTTCAGCTAAAATTTACTTAAAATAATGGTTTAGTAAAAGATTAACAATTTGTAACATATTGTAGAAAAATGTACTTATGCATAAAAAAAGTGATAAAATTCAACTATGTAAATTTTGTTTAAAATTTCAATTCAATTTTAAAGAAAGTTTAAGTGAGTAATAGGAGGGAGATATGATGGTAGGAATTATTCTTGCAAGTCATGGAGAATTCGCCAAAGGTATTCTGCAATCGTCTTCAATGATTTTCGGTGAACAAGAAAACGTTAAAGCGGTTACTTTAATGCCAAGTGAAGGACCAGATGACATCAGGAAAAAAATGGAAGATGCAATTGCATCATTTGAAAATTCAGAAGAGGTTTTATTTTTAGTAGACCTTTGGGGAGGGACTCCATTTAACCAAGCTAACAGCTTATTTGAAGAACACAAAGACAAATGGGCAATCGTAGCTGGTATGAACTTACCTATGGTAATTGAAGCTTTTGGATCTCGTTTTTCAATGGATACAGCACACGAAATTGCAAAAAATATCCTAAATCCTTCTAGAGAAGGAATTAAGATCAAACCAGAAGAGTTAGAAGTAGTAGAAAAAGCACAAGAAGATACTAGTGCAAAATCTAATTCAGGAGCTCCTGGATCTTTCGAATACGTTTTAGCACGTATAGATTCTCGTTTACTTCATGGTCAAGTTGCTACAGCTTGGACAAAAGCAACACATCCAACAAGAATTATTGTTGTTTCTGATGATGTTTCTAGAGATGCGCTTCGTAAAAAGTTAATACAACAAGCAGCTCCACCAGGGGTTAAAGCTCACGTTGTTCCTGTGGAACAAATGATTAAGCTTGCAAAAGACGACAAGCACTTTGGAGGACAAAAAGCATTACTTCTTTTTGAAAATCCACAAGATTTATTAAGAGCAGTAGAAGGGGGAGTTCCTATAAAGGTCGTAAATGTTGGATCTATGGCACACTCACCTGGAAAAGTTCAACCAAACAAAGTACTTGCATTTAGCCAAAAAGATATTGATACTTTTTCTAAGCTTAAAGAAGCAGGACTTACATTTGATGTTCGTAAAGTCCCAAATGATGATAAAGGAAAGATGGACGATATCCTAAAAAAAGCACAAGAAGAATTAAATAAATTAAAGTAATCATATTTTAATTTAAAAGGAGGATTAAGGTCGTGGATTTAAATTTTTTTCAAATTACATTAGTTATTATTATAGCGTTTATAGCAGGTGTTGAAGGGATATTAGATGAATTTCAATTCCATCAACCAGTAATAGCGTGTACTTTAATCGGATTAGTTACAGGAAACTTAGTTCCTTGTTTAATCTTAGGTGGTACACTTCAAATGATAGCCTTAGGTTGGGCAAACATTGGTGCAGCTGTTGCACCTGATGCAGCACTTGCATCTGTTGCATCTGCAATTATTTTAGTTTTAGGTGGTCAAGGCACAGCAGGTGTTGATTCAGCTATAGCTATAGCTATTCCATTAGCTGTTGCAGGTTTATTATTAACTATCATAGTACGTACTATAGCTACTGCATTTGTTCATTTAATGGATGCTGCTGCTAAAGAAGGTAACATAAGAAAAGTAGAAATGTGGCACATAATTGCTATCTGTCTTCAAGGGCTTCGTATAGCAATCCCAGCTGGACTTATTATCTTAATCGGTGCAGAGCCAATCAAAGCATTACTTAACTCAATGCCAGCTTGGTTAACAGCAGGTTTAGCTGTTGGTGGTGGAATGGTTGTTGCTGTTGGTTATGCAATGGTAATAAACATGATGGCAACAAAAGAAGTTTGGCCATTCTTTGCAATTGGTTTCGTTTTAGCAACTGTTTCAGAAATCACTCTTATTGGACTTGGTGCAATCGGTGTATCTTTAGCACTTATCTACTTAGCACTTAGTAAAAAAGGTGGTTCAGGCGGTAATACAAATACTGGGGATCCAGTAGGTGATATTATCGATAACTACTAAAGAGGAGGGGATTTATAATGGAAAACGAAAAGAAATTAAAATTATCAAAAAAAGATCGTCTTGCGATTTGGTTTCGTTCATTCTTTATTCAAGGTTCTTGGAACTATGAAAGAATGCAAAATGGTGGTTGGGCTTTCTCATTAGTTCCAGCTATAAAGAAATTATATAAAACAAAAGAAGAAAGATCAGCGGCACTTGTTCGTCACTTAGAATTCTTCAATACTCACCCATACGTAGCTTCTCCTATTATCGGAGTAACACTAGCACTAGAAGAAGATCGTGCAAACGGTGCACCTGTTGATGATGTAACTATTCAAGGTGTTAAAGTTGGTATGATGGGACCTTTAGCAGGTATAGGAGATCCAGTATTCTGGTTCACTTTAAGACCTATTTTAGGTGGTTTAGCAGCATCTCTTGCTATGGCTGGTAATATTTTAGGACCAATCATATTCTTCTTAGGTTGGAATATTATTAGAATGGCATTTACTTGGTACACTCAAGAGTTTGGTTACAAAGCTGGTTCTCGTATTACAGACGATTTATCAGGTAACTTACTTCAAGATGTTACTAAAGGTGCTTCAATCCTTGGTATGTTTATCTTAGGTTCTTTAGTTAACAGATGGGTATCTATCTCATTTACACCAGTAGTATCTTCTGTTCAACTAAGTAAAGGTGCTTTTATAGACTGGGCTAACTTACCAGCTGGCGCTGAAGGAATTAAAACTGCTTTAATTCAACAAGGCCAAGGGTTATCATTAACTCCAGAAAAAGTTACAACTTTACAAGATAACTTAAACTCTTTAATCCCAGGGCTTGCAGGGTTATTATTAACACTTCTTTGCATGTGGTTATTAAAGAAAAAAGTATCTCCAATCGTTATGATTATAGCTCTATTTATAATAGGTATACTATTACACGTAATTGGATTAATGTAAGATGTTTATATGGCCTAGGTTAAAAAATTCTTTAACCTAGGTCTTTATTAGATATAATATACTTAAAAGAGTACATATAAAATAATTAGAAGAGAGGGATTAATTATGGTAAAATCACTTAATACAAAGGTTGATTTAGTTATTGAAGGAACAGCTTTCACTGGAATCTCAGACTACGGTAAAATAATGGTAGGTGATAAGGGGTTTGAATTTTACAATGATCGTGATATAAGAAAATTCATTCAAATTCCTTGGGAAGAAGTAGATTGTGTTATAGTATCAGTTATGTTTAAAGGGAAATGGATTCCACGTTTTGCTCTTAAAACAAAGAAAAATGGTACTTATACTTTTTCATCAAAAGATTCTAAGAAAGTGCTTCGTGCAATAAGAGAATATATTAATCCTGATAATATAGTTAGATCACTTAGCTTTTTTGAAGTTTTAAAAAGAGCAATGAAAAATATATTCAAAAAAGATAAAGAATGCAAAGAAACTGCCAGATAAAGATTATTCTGGCAGTTTTTTATTTTATTCCGTAAATATTACTTCAACAGAAGCTTCTTCAAGTTTTAAAATTTCATTTTTATCTGCTTTATTATCTGTAATTATATAGTTAACAAAGCCTATTTCACCGCTTGAAAAGTTGTGGTGGATCCCTATTTTAGAACTATCAGCTAGTATAAAAGTCGGACCTATTGAGTTTTCAAGCATTTTCTTATTTACTGTAGTTTCTTGAAGCACTGAGGTGCTTATACCTGTGTGGGCTGTTATTCCGCTAACCCCCATAAAACATTTAGTTGCAGTTATTTTTGAAACTATTTGAGTTGCTATATCTCCAACCATAGATTGTTTTCTTCCGTAAACTTCTCCACCAGTTAAGATAACTTCTATCTTAGGGTCTAAATTCATTCCTAAAACTTTACCGTTATTAGTAATAACAACAACTCTCTTATCTTTTACATACTCTAACACCTTAATAGCTGTAGAACTTGAATTTATAAAGATGCTATCTCCTTCTTCTATAAATTCAGCTGCCTTTTTTGCTATAGCTGTTTTTATTATTTCTCTTTCGTTATTATTTTCACTAAAGTAAGGGTCATCATTTAAAGCACCCTCTATAAGTTCAGCGCCACCGTATTTTCTTTTTACAACACCTTCGTTTTCAAGGTTTTGAAAATCACGCCTAATAGTAATACTAGATGTTTTTAAAAGTTCTGCTAAATCTTCTGTTTTTGCAAATTTATGCTCTTTTAAATATTTTAAGATAGCTTGCTGCCTTTTAAAAACGAAACCTTTTGCATTTTTCATTTTTGCACCTCCTTAATAATTAATAAATATAAGATGTCCATTTATAATAGTAAATTTTTTTGTATCTGTAATGAACTTAATATTAAAAGATGATAAATTAATGATAAAAACGTTCAAAATAATCATAAATCATCTTTATATATAAATTGTACAAAAAACCTAGAGATAAATCAATAAGTTTAGAGTAAATAAAAAGACAAAACGAACAAAACGAACAATAAAATATAGTGAAATAGCTACACAAAGAACAAAAAGATAAAAATATCAAACAAAATAAACAAAAATACTTGCAAAGAAAACATTTACAGATTATAATTAAGTCAAGAAGTGATTAAACGAACTCAGAAAAGTTCAAAACAATCAAAAAGGACAAGTTTAGGAGGTACAAATAATGAGTATAGTAAATGAATTAACAAGAGAACAGTGGATTTTAAATACATTCCCAGAGTGGGGAACTTGGTTAAACGAAGAAATAGAAAATGAAGTAGTAGAACAAGGAACATTTAAAATGTGGTGGCTAGGTTGTACAGGAATATGGCTTAAATCAGAAGGGGACGCTAATATATGCATAGACTTCTGGTGTGGAAGTGGTAAAAAAACTAAAAAGAATCCTTATATAAATCCAGAACACCAGATGGCTAGAATGTGCGGAGGAAAGAAACTTCAACCAAACCTTAGGGTTGCACCTTTTGTACTAGATCCATTTGCAATAAAAGAAATAGATGCAGTAATTTCAACTCACGATCACAACGATCATATAGACGTAAATGTTGCTGCAGCAGTTCTTAAAAACTGCTCAAACGATATTCCTTTTATAGGACCACAAGCTTGTGTTGATAAATGGGTAGGCTGGGGAGTTCCAGTAGAAAGATGTATAGTAGTTAAACCTGGAGATGTTGTAAAAATAAAAGATATAGAGCTTCACGCTTTAGAGTCTTTTGATAGAACAGCTTTAATTACAGCACCACCAGAAGGAGATTTAAGAGGTAAGATGCCAGTTGATATGGATTATAAAGCTGTAAACTACCTTATAAAAACTCCAGGGGGAAACCTTTATCACAGCGGAGATTCACACTACTCAAACTATTACGCAAAACACGGAAATGAATACAAAATAGACGTAGCTTTAGGGTCATACGGAGAAAACCCTAGAGGTATAACAGATAAGATGACTTCAGTAGATATTTTAAGAATGGCTGAATCTTTAAATACTAAAGTAGTTATTCCTTTCCACCACGATATTTGGTCAAACTTCCAAGCTGATACAGACGAGATTTTAGCTTTATATGATATGAAAAAACACAGATTACAATACAAATTCAAACCATTTATCTGGCAAGTTGGAGGAAAATTCACATTCCCAGAAGATAAAGATAAGAGAGAATACCATTATCCTAGAGGGTTTGATGATTGTTTCGAAGTTGATATAAACTTACCATACAACTCATTCTTATAAATTTAAGACTTAGGAGGAAAAAGCTATGTTAAAAGAATTAATAGAAAAAGGTAGATATTCTTTTCACGAGGGCTTTGATTCTTGGGAGGATGCAGTGAAAGCTGCATGCGCTCCCTTAGAAAAAGAAAAAGCTATAGAAAAAGAATATTCAGATTTAATTATAGAAAGCATAAAAAAATACGGACCTTATATAGTTATAGCACCTGATATTGCAATCCCTCACGCTCAAGAAGGAAAAGGTGTTAATGAAACTTCAATCTGCTTTATGAAAAGTGAAAAGCCAGTAAACTTTGGAGAGGATGCTGACTATGAAGCTAGATTATTCTTTGTTTTAGCATCAGTAGATAATAATATCCACCTTCAAAACCTTTCAAATATGGTAGAACTTATTTCTGACGAAGAAATAGTAGAAAAACTTCTAAAAGCAAAATCAGTTGAAGATTTAAAAGAACTTATTTAGATTTACATAAATTTTAATAAACAAATAGATAAAATATAAAGGAAAAAAGGGAGGATAAATCATATGGATATAATAATTTCAATTTGGGAATTTTTCCAAAACAACATTCTGACTAAGCCTGCATTCTTTATTGGTTTTATAGTTCTTATAGGTTATATGTTACTTCAAAGACCATTTTACGAGTCTTTGGCAGGATTTATAAAAGCAACAGTTGGATATCTTATCTTAAACGTTGCAGCAGGTGGTCTTGTTAGTAACTTCCGTCCTATCTTAGCAGGACTTAAAGACAGGTTTAACTTGCAAGCTGCAGTTATAGACCCGTATTTCGGTCAGACGGCAGCTCAAGAAGCAATAGGAAAAGCCGGAAAATCTTTCTCTATGATGATGGTAGTTTTACTTATAGCATTCTTATTTAACCTAATACTTGTACTACTTAGAAAATTCACTAAAGTTCGTACAGTATTTATTACAGGTCACGTAATGGTACAACAATCAGCTACAGCGCTATGGCTTGTATTCTTCTGTTTCCCAGATTTAAATAACTTAGGTGTAGTAGTTATGCTAGGATTCTTACTTGGAACATATTGGGCTGTATTTTCAAATCTGACTGTAGAACCTTGCCAAGACTTAACTGAAGGTGGAGGCTTTGCTATAGGTCACCAACAAATGCTTGGAGTTTGGATTACAGATAAAATAGCAGGAAAAGTTGGTAACAACAAAAAGAGTATAGAAGATTTAGAACTTCCAGGATTTTTATCAATATTTAGTGACAACGTTGTTGCAACTGGTATACTAATGACTGTTTTCTTTGGAATAATAATGGGTATACTAGGACCAGACCTTATGCATAGTATTGATAAAGGTTTTGATCAAAACACAAACTTTATATTTTATATATTAGAAAAATCACTTAACTTTGCAGTTTATTTAAGTATCTTACAACTTGGAGTTAGAATGTTCGTAGCTGAACTTACAGAATCATTCCAAGGTATCTCAAATAAATTATTACCAGGTTCAGTTCCAGCTGTAGATTGCGCTGCAACTTATGGATTCGGTCATCCAAACGCTGTTACTATAGGATTCTTATTTGGAGCTATAGGTCAATTTATAGCAATAATAGGGCTAGTAGTATTTAAGAGCCCAGTACTTATAATTGCAGGTTTCGTACCACTGTTTTTCGATAATGCAACATTTGCAGTTTTTGCAAACAAAAAAGGTGGCTTAAAAGCAGCAATGATTATTCCTTTCTTATCAGGAGTTATTCAAGTTTTAGGAGGAGCTTTTGCAGCTTACTACTTCGGACTAGCTGAGTTTGGAGGATGGCACGGAAACTTTGACTGGGATACTTTATGGCCAGTAATCGGATTCCTTATGGATAAACTAGCTTACGTTGGTGTTGGAATTGCAGTTATAGGAATGCTTATAATACCTCAAATCCAATACTACAAAAATAAAAAAGGATACTTCAAAATAGTAGAAGACTACGAAGGATATCTAGAAGATAAAGAAAACGAAGAAAAGAGTGCAAGTTAAAAATTCACTCAAAAATTTTTAAAGACTATGTAAACATTTACTAAAAGGGATAGAATTTATAAAACTTAGGAGGAGATTAATATGTTAAAAGTTATAGCAGCATGCGGAAATGGAATGGGATCTAGCCAAATTATAAAAATGAAAATAAAAAAGGTATTTAAAAAATTAAATATACCAGTACAAATCCACCACACTAGTATAGGGGCAGCAAAAACGGAAGCTTCTTCTTACGATGTAGTATTTTGTTCAGAAGCTTTAAAAGGAAATTTTGATAAAGCTAAAAATTCAGGAACTACTGTTATAGGACTTAAAAACCTTTTATCAGAAAAAGAAATAGAAGAAAAGATAACTGAAAATATAGTTAATAAATAATTTTTAAGAGGAGTTACCCTAAAGTATTTAGAGTAACATCCTCTTTAACTTTAAAGATTAAAAAGAGGAGGAAGTTTAGATGAGGATAGAAAAGAAGTTTTTAAATGATTTACATAGATGCTACGCAACTAGTAGCACTGTTATAGATGGAGACAGAAAGATACTTATAGCTACAGAAGGCGAAGGACCTTGCTATATGTATGAAGGAGAAGATTTTAAAAGATCTACTGTTTGGGAGGCTCCGGGAGGAACTATGTCTATAATCCCTATTCCAGGTAAAAACGGAGATTTTCTTGCAGTTCAAAGATTCTTTCCAACATTCCAATCAGAAGATGCAGAGATAGTTTGGGGAAGATATGTAGAGGGAAAATGGGAGATAAAAACTTTATTTAAATTACCTTACCTTCACCGTTTTGATATTTTAGAAGCTAACGGAAAATTATATTTTTTAGGTGCAGTTCTTTGTAATAGTAAAAAATCTAAAGAGGACTGGAGTGACCCTGGAAAAATATATGTAGGAGAAATAAAAGAAGATTTAAACGAAAAAATAGAACTTAAAGTTATAAAAGAAGGTTTAACTAAAAATCACGGATACTGCAGAGCAAATTTAGATGGGGTTACAGTAGGACTTGTAACTTCAGAAGAAGGGGTATTTAAAGTTACTCCTCCTAAAAATGATAACGAAGATTGGACTGTTGAAAAAATTATGGACAGACCTACAAGTGACGTGGCTGTAGTTGATATAGACGAAGATGGAGAAGACGAATTAGTTACTATAGAGTCTTTCCACGGAAAACATTTTAGAATAAATAAAAAAGTAGGGGATGATTATAAAATAATCTACGAATACCCTAAAGAGATGGATTTTGGTCACGTAGTTTGGGGCGGAAAACTTAGAGGGGTTCCGACTATAATCGGGGGCTACAGAAGATGCGATAAAGATTTATTTTATGTAAGATGCATAGATAAAGAAAACTTAAAATTTGAAACTAATATTATAGAATCAGGAGTAGGTCCAAGTAATGTTGCAGTTATAAATGAAGAAGATAGAGATATTATAATTTCTGCAAATAGAGAGCTAGGACAAGCTGCTCTATATATAGTTACAGACTAAAGGAGGTTTAAAGATATGTTAGAAGATTTAAAAAAAGAAGTTTATGAGGCTAATATGTTTCTACCAAAGCATAATTTAGTAACCTTTACTTGGGGGAATGTTTCAGCTATAGATAGAGAAAAAAACTTAGTAGTAATTAAGCCTTCTGGTGTAGAATATAGCACTATGAAACCAGAAGATATGGTTGTTGTTGATTTAGATGGAAATGTAGTTGAAGGCAAATACAAACCTTCATCAGACACAGATACTCACATCAAATTATATAAAGAATTTAAAAATATAGGGGGAGTCGTACACACTCACTCAAGGTGGGCAACTATATTTGCACAAGCTGGAAGAGGGATAAAACCTTACGGAACAACTCAAGCTGATTATTTTGCAGATGAGATACCTTGTACTAGAGATATGACAAGAGAAGAGATAGAAGGAAAGTACGAATACAACACAGGGGCAGTTATAGTTGAGACTTTTAAAGATATAAACCCAGACTTCATACCTGCTGTATTAGTTAAAAATCATGGTCCTTTTACTTGGGGAAAAGATGCAAAAGAAGCTGTTCATAATGCTGTAGTTCTTGAAGAAGTAGCTATGATGGCTTATAATACAGAGCTTTTAGCAAACCAAGAAATAAATAGTATGTCAGATGATCTACTTAATAAGCATTTCCAAAGAAAGCATGGACCAAACGCATATTACGGTCAAACAGGGGCTTAATAACTTTAACTATAGGAGATGGATATTATGAAAGATTACGTTATAGGATTATATGAAAAAGCTATGCCAAACACTTTAACTTGGAGAGAAAAATTGGAGTGCGCAAGGTTTTTTAAATATGATTTTTTAGAGATGAGCATAGATGAAACAGACGAGAAATTAAAAAGATTAGATATGACAAAAGAAGAGAGAAAAGTTTTAGTTGACCTTATGTTTGAAGTTGGAGTTCCAATTAGAACTATGTGTTTAAGCGGACACAGAAAGTTTCCTTTAGGAAGCGAGGATAAAACTACTAGAGAAAGATCTCTTAAAATAATGGAAAAAGCTATAGACCTTGCTTGCGATTTAGGGATAAGGATAATCCAACTTGCAGGGTATGATGTGTACTACGAAAACGGAAACGAAAAAACAAGAGAACTTTTTTTAGAAAACTTAAAAAAGTCTGTAGATTTAGCTTCAAGAAAGGGAATAATTTTAGCTTTTGAAACTATGGAAACTAATTTTATGAATACAGTAGGAAAAGCTATGGAGTATGTTAAAAAGATAGATTCACCTTATCTTGGAGTGTATCCAGACTGCGGAAATATAACTAATGCTTCTAAAAGTTTAGGGGAAGATGTGACTTTCGATCTAAAAAAGGGTCACGGAAAGATTTTTGCACTTCACTTAAAAGAAACAGTTAGAGGGAAGTTTAGAGAAATTCCTTTTGGAACAGGTCATGTAGACTTTAACGAAATAATAAAAACTTCTTACGAGATGGGTGTTAGAAGATTTGTTACTGAGTTTTGGTATACAGGAGAAGGAGATTACAAAGAAGGAATTAAATTCTCAAAAGATTTTATAGATAAAAGGTTTGAAGAAGTATTAAAAGATAAATAAATATTACTAAAGATAAAAATAATTGCAAAAGAATAATTAGATTTCTAGATAAAACGGGTTTAAACTTAAACAAGGGGAGTTTAAACCTGTTTTTTTATCTAAAATGGGATTTTTTATAATAATTAATTATTGGAAATAAAGCTAAAATAGGTATATAATGATTAAAGATATCCATATTTTAGAGAGAATTCTTTAAGATTTTGGGCTTTAAACTATTCATTCTAACAAGGCAGAGATATATTAAATCTAATTTGGAAGAGACGTTTATAAAACAATTATAATTTTGATTAATTGGCTATTTTTAATAGTCTTTATTGTGGTAAACTGATTTTCTTTAAATTTTTAGAAAGTCAGTTTTTTTATTTTAATTGGATTTTTATAGATTAATATAGAAAGAATATTTTAAAGTAATTCAAGCAAAAATTTAATAACTCATAGGATTAGAGGAGGAAATAAAATGTTTATTAATCACGAGTACATAAACAAGATATTAGAAGAAACTAAAAATCCAACTAGAGAGGAATCTTTAGAGGTTATAGAAAAAGCAAGAAAAAGAAAAAAGCTTGATTACAAAGACATAGCAATCCTTTTAGCTACAAAAGAAAAGGATGTAGAAAAAGAAATATTTAAAATAGCTGGAGAGATAAAAGAAGAGATATACGGTAAGAGAATAGTTATATTTGCTCCACTATATGTAAGTGATTATTGTGTAAATAAATGTGTTTATTGTGGATATAAGTGCAGTAATAAATTCAAAAGAAAAAAATTAACTCAAGAAGAAGTAGCAGAAGAGGTTAAATACCTTGAAGCTATGGGACATAAAAGATTAGTTTTAGAATTAGGTGAAGATCCAGTAAACGCTCCTATAGAGTACGTTTTAGAGTGCATAGATACAATGTATAAAACTCAAAACGGTAATGGAGAAATAAGAAGAACAAACGTAAATATAGCAGCAACATCAGTTGAAAACTATAGAAAATTATATGAAAAAGGAATAGGAACTTACGTATTATTCCAAGAAACATATAACAAACCTATGTATGAAAAGGTTCATCCAAACTCATTAAAAAGTAACTACGAGTACCACTTAACAGCGTTTGATAGAGCTATGGAAGCTGGAATTGAAGACGTTGGAGCTGGAGTTTTATTTGGACTTTCAGACCCAAGATTCGAAGTTTTAGGTCTAATGATGCATAACGCACACTTAGAAGAAAAATACGGGGTAGGATTCCATACTATATCAGTTCCAAGAATAAGAGAAGCTGCAGGGGTTGATTTAGAAGAATTACCATTCTTAGTAGATGATGAAACATTTAAAAGAGTAGTTGCAGTTATAAGAATAGCAGTTCCTTTTACAGGTCTTATGATAACAGAAAGAGAAACACCAGAACTTAGAAAAGAAATAATGACATATGGTATTTCACAAATTTCTATAGGATCTACTACAGTTATAGGCGGCTACAAAAAGAGAGCCTTAAACGAAGAAAGTGACGAGCAATTTAAGCTATACGACGTTGAAGAAAACAGCTTAGTTGCTATAGAAAACTTAATAGATAGCGGTTATATTCCAAGCTTCTGTACAGCTTGCTACAGAAAAGGAAGAGTCGGAGATAGATTTATGAGCCTTGCAAAATCAGGAGAGATACAAAAGGTTTGCGAGCCAAACGCAATCACAACTTTAGTTGAATACGCTATAGATTACGGTGATGATAGATTCAAAGAAAAAGCTATAAACTTTGCAAGAAAAATAGCTAGCGAAATTAAAAACGATCAAACAAGAAAAATAACAGAAAATAATATAGATAACTTACTTAAAGGTAAAAGAGATTTATATCTTTAATTTAAAATAAATTAATTTTAAAAGAAACTCTAATTTTAGGGTTTCTTTTTATTATCACAAATATTTACAAATGATATAATAAAATCATAGGGGGAATTAAATTATGATTTTGATTTATAGTGTACTTATTTTTATAGCTTTAAACTACTTAATAGCATTTATAAAACTTCAAAGGGGGAAGTTTCCTGTAGATATATTTTTATTTTATGTAGCTGAAGATTTAGATTGTAAAAGTTTAAAAAGAGCTAAAATATTAAGTTTTTCAGGATTTATACTTGGCATAACAATTTTAGTTATAGCAAGCGTAAGCGTTGTTTTAATGAATTGTTTATTGGTTTTTCACGCAGTTATAATGTATAAACTTTCTAAGATATTTAAAAGAATAAAGAATTTTGATAAAATCTAAAATTAATAAAAGCACTAGTAGATTTCTTAGAGTATTTATTTTTAATAAAAGATAAATTCCTAGAAGAGAAATTCGAAGATTACAAAAAATCAAAAGGTGGTGTATATAAGATGACAGTAGAAGAAGTAAGAAGATTATACTATGAAGGAAAAGGTATAGAAAAAGGTATAGAAAAAGGGAAGATTGAAGGCTTTAAAGAAGCGATAAGTAAAATAATTGATGTTTTAGACGATAAAACTATATCAGAAAAGTTTGAAATATCTATAGAGGAAGTTAAAAAGATAAGAGAAGAAAGAAGTAAGAAATTAAATTAAGTTTATAAAAATAAACTATGAAATTCACTAAGATATAGGTCTTAGTGAATTTTTTATATATAAAACTTTATAAATAATAGGGAAACAGAGCTTTAGAATAACAACATTAAATTTAAAGATCCTGTAGAAGAAGGTATTTCAATAGATGATTATGATTTTGAAAAGCTATTTTTAGAAGAGTATAACAAGGTTTTTACTGAAAATAAGATTGATAATATATATGATTTAGATGAAGAAATATATAATAAGTTTGCAGAGGAATATGCAAATGATGGACATAAAATTGGAGGATATTCATATTTCACTCAAGAGGATCCAAGAAAATATGATTCTAGAGAGAATTTTGATACTATACTTCTTCAAATTGATTCCGAGTTTGGGACAGGCGTAGAAATTATCTGGGGAGATAGCGGTATCTGTAATTTCTTTATAAATAGCGAAGATTTAAAGAATTGTGATTTTAGCAGGGTTTTATACAACTGGGATTGCTGCTAGGATTAAGATTAAATACACTAAGATTAAAAGAAAAGCAATTGATAATTTATTGTAAATAATGTTTAATATTTACTGTTGTTTGTATATAATTAAATAAGAAAGTAATGAAGGTTTGTATTATACTAAGAAGCAATTCATTATGTGGGGAGGAATGTTTATGGAGTTTGGAGGATGGTCCTCATGGCAAGTTTTCACGTTGATTTTTTGTATTGCAACAACACTTGCTATTGAAACTAGTAATAGACATAAAAACAAAAAAGATGAATAATTTTAAATATTTATTTTTCAATACTATTATTAAATATAGCGTATTATTTTATAAAAGCATAGCCCCACTAGAAAGTATTCTTCTATTGGGGCTTTTATTATAAAGTATTATTTTTTTAATCCTTTAGTTAAGACAAGGCAGATTTTTTTAATCTCCTCTTCATCATTAAATTCTTTTAAGTCTTTTAAAAGAATCTTAGATACAGAGTACCCTGCGATATTAGTTAAAATAAACCTTATTATATCTTCATTACTTAAATCTACTAAAATATCTTCTTCCCTGTATTTATTTAAAATAGCGTTAAAGGGAGGGAATATATTAGCTTTAGCTGCATCTAAAAATTTATTAAAAATCACGCTGTTATAAGATACTTCTTTTACTAATATCTCAAACATTTGAAGATTATTATTTATAAAATTTATTCTATCTTTAACTACAGAATAGATAAAAGAATCAAAACTTAAGTTATTATTTTTAAGTTTATCTTTTGCAAAATCTAATGCAAATTCAGGAACTAAATTATTTATCATAAATGGCATAATATTATTTAATAATAAATTTTCCTTAGAGCCAAAATGCTTAAAGATTGTGCCTTCTGCAACTCCTGCAAGAGAAGCAATTTCACGAGTAGATGTATTTAAATACCCGTTTTTAGCGAAGAGCTCTACGCTTACTTTTAGTATATTTTTCTTTTTTTCAGTCATTTCTGTATCTGAATTTATTTTATCTATAAATACATTAGAAATTGAATCAATCAATTTTATTCCTCCTAGTTTAATTAAACTTTACGATATCTTTTTAAGCCTACTATATTTAAAATTGTAAATACTACTGCAAATAATAATAGAACAATTAAATCTTTTCCTATTATATTTAAAGAGCTTCCTTTAATAACGACATTAGTTAAAGCATCTCCAGCATAGTAGATAGGCATAATCTTTGCAAAGGCTTGAAGGCCGCTATGCATAGTATCTACAGGTATTATACCAGAAAAGAATATTTGAGGGATTATTATTATAGGGATAAATTGCATCATTTGAAACTCAGAATTTGCAAATGTTGATAAAAGAGTTCCAAGTGAAAGTGCAACAAAAGCAGTTATTATATTAGTTAAGAAAACTAAGCCTAAATTTCCTATAATATTTATTTTTAAAACATAAACAGTAAATAAAACTATAATTATAGTTTGTAAAATTGCAAACAACCCATAACCTATCAAATACCCAAACACAATTTCAGATCTTCTAATAGGGGTAGATAATAGCTTATCTAAAGTTCCAGAAGTTCTCTCCTTTACAAGTGATATTCCAGAGATTAAAAATACAAAAAAGAAAACAAAGAAACCGATAAGTACAGGGATCATAGTATCAAAAATAGTTGTGTTTTCATTTCCATAAATATAACTCGAATCTATAGTAATATCAGAAGGTTTAGTTAAGTTTGGTTTTTCAGGATTAATGTTTCCTAAAAGAGCTAGGGCTTTAGCTTGTTTTTTGATTATTTCGCCTTGCTTTTTTGAGAGATTAACTATATCTTCTACCTTGATTTTTGAAACTGCACCTTTAATTTTTGCAGAAATCTCTGTTGAAGTTAAAGGGTCAGAATTTTCAAAGGTTACTTTTAAAGTATCATCATTCATATAAACAAAAGCATCAAGGTCATCAGTTTTGATTTTATCTTTAATATCAGTATGATTATTATATTCTTTTATATCTATATCATTATCTTTTAAAGTATCTACTAAATTCTTATCTATATTTTGCACACCTAAAGTAGGGTTTTTAGTAGAAGTTGAATTAAAAAGAAAGTTCATAAGAGCAAGTAAAATTAATGGAGCAAAAAGCATAAGAGCAAGAGTTCTTTTATCGTTTATTATTTGCTTTATAATCCTACTTACCATACTTTTTATTCTCATTATTTTTTCCTCCCTGCAATCAAGAAAACTTCTTCTATAGAATCTACGTTGAATTTTTTCATAAGTTCATCTGGAGTACCACTCGCTGTGATATTACCATCTTTAAGTAAAAGAAGCCTATCGCACTTTATAGCTTCAGTCATATCGTGAGTAGTTACTATAATTGACTTACCTTTAGATTTTAGGTTATTTATTTCTTTCCAAATATTTAAACGAAGTTCAGGGTCAATCCCTACAGTAGGCTCGTCTAATATTATAAACTGAGGGTCTTGGATTAAAGCGATAATTAAAGATAAACGTCTTTTCATTCCTCCTGAAAACTTATTAACCTTTCTACTTAAAAAAGGTTTTAGATCTACTAAATCTACTAAAAAATCTATTTTTTCTTTTAAATCTTTTTTGGGGATCTTAAAAATTTCACCAAAGAAATAAAGGTTATCTTTTGCTGTAAGTTCAGTATATAAAGCATCGGATTGAGCCATATAACCAACTTTATTTAAAACCTCTCTGTTTGGAATTTTTGAATCTAATAAAGTTATATCACCAGAATCAACCTTTTCCATCCCCATAATACATTTTATAAGGGTAGTTTTACCAGCTCCAGAAGGACCTAAAATCCCAACTATCTCAGAATCAGAAACATTAACATTAATGGAATCTAAAACTTTTGAATTTTTAAAGCTCTTTGAAACATTTTCAACTGATAATAAATTCATAAAAAAATCTCCTTTCAAAACGAGGTGAGTAATCACTCACTTATATCTGAGATTATAATACTTTATTTTTATAAAAGCAAATAACAATCTGAAAACCTTAAGTAAAGGTTTTATGTAAAGTATTTTAAAGGAATTTAAAATGTGTACTAGAATTATAAATTATTTTTTATGAAAAAATTTATTTAAATATATAGTAGAAAGAGACTAGAAGTGTATTTCTAATCTCTTTTAGATTTAAATATATGTAATTTTAGATTAACCAAGTTATTATCCTTACTATCAAATCTAAAACGTTTAAAACTGCTACAATTAAAAGCAGTAAATAAAATTTTCTATCAACTAAAATCTTATCATTCATTCGAATCTCCTTTAATAACTTACAAATTATTTTCTAAAATATTCATCATAGATAGCGTAAGCTAAAGTAATTAAGAACAAAAACATTAAAAACCCAATTGCATATAAAAGTGTCGGCATAAGTTACTCCGGCAAATATTCTTTTATAAGTTCATTTAAAGAATAATCGTAGATTATAGGACACCCGAATATTTCACAATATCTAACTTCGCCCCTATAAAGTTTGACATTCTTATATTCTTTTTCTCTTTCAAATAAATAATTCATTTTTTGAAGATCTAACCCGGTGTTAATTAAAGCTAAATCATCACTGTAATCCCTTTTGCTAAGAAGTATATACTCGTCAAAGATTCCTGTTATTTCTGGTTTATAGTTTGAAAATTCCTCAGAAGTCATAGCTTCTATTTTTTCATCGTGCACAAGTTCTAATTCTTCAGCGGGTGTACTATTTACAAGTTCTATTTTCTTTCTGTATTCCTCGTTGTTTCTCATTATGATTCTCCTACCTTTTTTAATGGATGAATTAGTATTCATTCATTATTAATTTAGTAGATAGCCCCTTAGTTTAATTAACTTCACATTCCCAGATAAGTATAGCATAGAATTTTAGTAGTTTTAATCTTTTAAACTTATGAAATGAATAGAATGTTTTATAAATGCCTGTTTCAAAATAAAATATTAGATTTATGCAATACAAATGAATAAATAAAAGTAATTAATAGATAAATTTATAAATAATGGTAAAAATGATATAATGTAAGTAATTACAGAAATAAGGGGAAATTAATATGAATTTGAATGTTGAACAAAAAAGAATCATAGAAGCTGAACCTAATGGGCATATGATTATAAAAGGTGTTGCAGGTTCTGGAAAAACAACTGTTGCAGTAAATAGATTGCCGATACTTATAGATAGATATGCTTTTCAAAAAGACGATAAAATTCTTATGATTACTTACAACAAAGCTTTAACTAAATATGTTAAATATATTTTTGAAGATATACAAAAACATAATAATGAAATACAAGATACTTTGATTTTTGATAAACCTAATGATGAAATACTAGAAATATCAACTATAGATAGAATAATATTTAAGTATTTCTCAATGTATTGCAAAAGGAATAAAGTAAATTTAAAACTTGCAACTCCAATTCAAACAAAAAATGCATTGTTAGAAAGTATTTTAGAAGTTAGCAAAAAATATCCGGAAGTAAAATTTATTAAACAGCAAAATCTAAGTTTTTTTAGGGACGAAATTACTTGGATAAAAGCTTGTGGATATTCAGAGTTAGTTGAATACCAAAATACAGATAGAATTGGAAGGATGTCAAAAAATTCAGGGGATGGGCCTCAAAGACTTATAAAAAACTCTAAGGCAAGAGAGGCGATTTACGAAATACTAATTAAATATAATGAAAGACTTCAAATAGAAGGATTAGTAGATTTTCAAGATTTAGGGGAATATGCTCTAAAATATATAAAAGGAAATAAGGCTGAAAGATATACTCATATTTTAATAGATGAAAGCCAAGATTTAAGTAAAATACAATTAGATTTTATTAAGGAATTATATAACGAGAAAGAATATTCAAGTATCACATTTATATTAGATGTTGCACAAAGTATTTATGCACATTCATGGCTTGTTAAAGGTAGAAGCTTTACTAGTTTAGGCTTTGATATGACAGGGAAGAGTAGAGTTTTATCTAAGAATTACAGAACTACAACTCAAATAGCTCAAGCAGCTTATAGCTTAATAGAAAATGATAAGAATTTAATTGAAGATGATAACTTTGTAAAACCTTCTTTAATTGATAGGCAAGGAGATTATCCTATATATAAATGCTTTAAAAATAAAGAAGAAGAGAAAAGCTATATTAAAGAAATAATAAATAGTATTAAAAATGATTTTGACATGAAAGATATAGCAATAGTAGGGAGAACTCATAATCAATTAAAAGA
Organism: Clostridium chrysemydis; assembly: GCF_015234215.1. Taxonomy (GTDB): domain Bacteria; phylum Bacillota; class Clostridia; order Clostridiales; family Clostridiaceae; genus Clostridium; species Clostridium chrysemydis. The sequence goes on from NZ_JADEKP010000001.1 coordinate 113,129, forward strand.
GTATGAAGAGTATTTAAGCGAAAATAATATAGAAGCAAAAGTATTAGATGCAAATAGTAATGACTTTAAATTTGAAGAGGAAAGTATAAAACTAATAACTATGCATTCTATTAAGGGTTTAGAATTTAAAGTTGTAATAATAATAGGGCTAAATTATAAAATAATGCCTTTAAAAAATTCAAACGATATAGAAGATGCAGAAGTTATAGATACTTTAAATAGAAAATTATTATATGTTGCTATGACTAGATCAACTGAACTTTTGTTTATGACAAGTGATGGAAAACTTTCTAAATACGTAAAAGAAATTGATTCAAAATATCTTAAACTGAAAAAAGACTCTAAAATAAAAATGTTTTATAGGGTAACTATGAATGACTATATGTTTAAAGAAAAATTATCAGACAGATATGGAAATGAAGAACTTATAAGGCAGTGGTTTTTAAATGAAATGAAGACAAGCTATGGATATCCAGAAGAGTTATTAGACGTTGAAGTTAAAACAAATATTGGATCAAAAGTAGGACTAGTTGATGTAGTTCTTTCAATATATAAAAATAAGGTTAAAGTTCCGTATATATTTTGTGAGATTAAATCATGGGGAAGTGGAACTATAGAGGGTGAAAGACAATTAAAAAGTTATATTAGCGGTAATAGTGATGTTCAATATGGAATAATAACTGATGGAAATGATATTGAAATAATTAATAGAGATTTTGAAAAAGTTAAGGATATTCCAGCCTTTTCATCAAGTATGTTACCGGAGGAGATTGAGAGTGTAACATATATAGATAAAAAGCATAATAGAACCTATGAAATAGTGAGGGATTCTATTGATAGAAAAGATATTATTTTATATGAAGGTAATGATTCTATAGAATTTGAAGAATCAGAACTTATAAAAATACCAATTTATAATGAAATAGCAGCGGGCGTTCCTATAGCAATGAATGCACAAATAGAAGAAGACTGTTATATGCCAAGAAATATTGTACCTGATAATTCATTTATCCTTAAAGTTAGAGGGGATAGTATGATTGATGCAAATATTAATGATGGTGATTATGTGGTGATAAAATCACAAAACACAGCAACGCAAGGTGAAATAATAGCAGCAGCATTAGACGGAGAAGCAACTTTAAAGAAATATATGAGAATGGGTGGAAGCGTTCTTCTAGTTGCAGAAAACTCAGCTTACGAACCAATTATGGTTGAAGAAGGCAATGTAAATGTTATGGGAGTTTTAGTTGGAATAATGAAAAGGTAAATATAAAAGATAATCTGCTGTTTATTACTGAGAATGGTAGATTATTTTTTGTTTCAATGAATTAATTAATACTGGAGGAATTTTTATATGACTTATGATGAATTTAAAAATAAATTAGACGGATTTTTTGATGATGATGAAACTGTTTTATTTATAGGAGCAGGTGTATCTATGAATATTGGGCTACCTGATTGGAAAAGCTTTGCCTATCAGCATTTAGATATATTAATGAAGGAAGATAAAATTAGAAAAAGATTACAATTAGATTATGAAACAAAAGAACTATTAAGGAATGTAGATTTTAGAACGATTATTTCTATTGCAAAGTATTATATAGATACAGAAAAAGACATAAGAGAATTATTTAAGAGAGAATATAAAAATATATTTGAAATAGGGAGTAATAAAGCAAGTGATAAATTTAATAAGGTTAAGGACGAAAATAGTATTTTTAGAGAATTATATAATTTGAATTTAATTAATATAACAACAAATTATGATGATGTTTTTGATATACTCGCAATGGAAGAAAAAGATATATATATTAGTAGTAAAATAAAGGACGAAGTAGTAAATAGTTTAGGGTGTAGCAAAAAAATATTCTTTGAACAATCAGATTTTATAGATATAAATAAAAAAGGGTTGAAACAAGGGGAGATTTACCATATACACGGAAGTGTAAAGAATATTGATACCATGGTTGTTTCGAATGAAGATTATATCAAGAGATATCAAATGGATGGAGAAGAAAAAAATATATATCATAAATTTTTGTCTAATGTATTTAAAAATCATAATGTGATTTTTATAGGATATAGTCTTAGTGAATTAGAAATACTTAAGTATTTACTGGATGGGGATAAAGGTAGATTTGACAAGGATAAAAATGATAAAAAAAGATTATTAATATTAGATGCTTATGATTATGAAGAAAAAAAAATGAAGTTCTTAAAAGAATATTATTATAAAAATTATAGTGTTGATATTTTTTGGTATAGCAAAAATGAAAATGGTTATGGAGAAATAAATAATATAGTAAGAGTAATGCATAATAAAAAAAATCAAGTTAGAAATGATAAAATTAATTTAAATAGATGTAGTAATTTAATTTTAAAAGAAGAGTTATCTTCAGATGAGAGAAAAGAACTTGCTATTAAAATAAAGGAGTTTAAAAGTTTACAAATATCTTTTTTTAGGAAAATAAAGAAACAATATGATCAGTGGTATAACTTGTTAAAGCAGAATTCTTATTTTGAAGAAGAGAATAATAATAATAATATTCTGGGGATAATTGAATACTTAAATAGCATTAATGGTGTAATTAATGAGGTAGGAGATGTGAATTCAGTTTTTAGATTAATAATAGCATATATAGATGATATGGTTTTAAAAGAAAACAAAGATATCGTTTTTTTATCTAGTTTTATTGAATATATAGTTAAATTTTATGATAAGTTATCTGAATTTGATATCAATAGTGTATATAGTAAATTTGAATCAATAGAAATGAGTCGGTTCTTTATCAATAATTTACTTCGTAATATAGATGATTTGGATTACTTTAGATTTATTGAAGAATATAGAGTAGAATTATTAGATTTAATTTTAATGAATTCATTAAATGATCATTTTGGAATTTATAATTTAACAAGAAACAAAAAATTGATTGATTTATATTTGGATAAAAGTGAAGATTTTTTCATAGAAAATATTATAAAAATATATACAGAAGATTTTATTAAAAAAGAATCTAATGGATTGAATTGCAAAATAAAATTAACAGGAAATACGATATCTATAGACTATGATGGCAAAACTAAAGAGTTCGAATATAAAAGTTTAAAACAAATAGATCAGGAACTAGAAAAAATATATAATGATTATGATGATGATTTGAAAATTAGTATTAAAAATTTATTTACAGAAGATTCTTATCAAAATATTTTTGATGATATATATTTATTTAGAAATGAACGTATTAAATTTTTGATTGATGTAGCTGAACAAAATAAAAATATAAAAGATAAGATAGTAGAGTTACTTTTCAAAAGTGAAGTTTTTATTCTGAAAAAGATATCGCTATATATAATTAAAAAAAATAATGATCTTAATTTTATTGTGAAAAAAATAAAAAACAAGGACTACGATTTTGAATATATATTTAGAAATTATGAGTTTGCAGGGGAATTAAAAATAATACTAAATTGGATAAATTCCTATAGCAATATAAATGAAATAGAAGATTGTTTATTAGAATTATTAAGCAAAGGAGATTATATTAAAAGAAATTATGGAGAAGAAAATTATGAAGAAATATGGAAATATGAGAGAGCACGTGAAATTACTAATTCAAGAAAAATAAATGAATTAGCAATTAAGTTAAAAGAAAAATTAAAATATGATTATGAATTACGTCCAATTATAGGTAAAGTAGAAGTTATAAATAATGAAAATATGATATATATCGAAAAAGATAAAGCTAAGAAGATGAGTTTAAAAGGCTGGGTTGAATACATGAATGAATTTTCAACTTCATTGATAAAGGATGATAATTTTTATTTTAAATATGATATTCGAAAAGAAAGTAAAGTTTTAATGGATTTTTTTATAAAAAACCCTGAAAAATATTTTAGTGAAATTATGGAATTAGAAAATGTACAAGATTATGAATGGATTTATATTATTATAAATTGCATTAAGAATAATATAAAGGAAGGAAATAATATAAATAAGTACTATATTGATTTATTAGCATTTATAAAAAAATATATACAAAAAATTAAAGATATATATGAAAAGCCTATTAGAAATAAGTATCCTAAAACAACGTTAATAAAAGAAATATGTGAGGTAAATGAAGAAATACTTAGAAGTAACAAAGAAACAACAGAAGATCAATTATGTTTAATTAGAGAAGTAATAGCAATACTTGAAAGCAAAATAAGTAATAATGAAGACTTTTATAAAGAATGGAACACTGATGAGATAAGTTATTATAATAATTTGATAAATTCTGTACATTACTATTTGATAAAGCTAGAAATACAATTTGTTGATAAAATAAAAGCAAATCAAGATGAAAGTCAATATATAAAGGAATTGTTCGATAAAAGATTAAAAAGGTCACCAAAAGAAATGTTTATTTTAATGGGCCAATATTATTATTGGTTTTCGTCATTACCAATAGATATGAAATCTTTAATAAAAAAAGATATGGATAAAGAAAATAAAAAACTGGTTTTAATCGGTCTATCTAATAGTAGAGTAATAAATAAAGAAAGATTTAGATTATTAAAGGAATTAGATATAGATAATTTATTAGAGGAAATTAAGGACAAGGTAGTCCTAAGACGATTAATGGAGTATCTTTCACTTGCATATTTTTTAGGGTATGAAGATAGCGGATTAGATTTCATAAAAGAAAAATATTTAAGCAGAGATATAATATTTAAAATCTTGACTCTAAAATCTGATTGTATTAGGTTAAATGACAACTATACCTATGACGATTTCTTTGTAAAGCAAATAGAGTTATGGGAAAAAATCTTGAAGGAAATAGATAGGGAAAATACTGGTGAAATTACTGATGAAATTCCAAAAAGCACCATAATAGCGCTAAGAGATTTAGAAGGATTTTCAGATGAAGTTTGTGATATATTGAAAAGGATATTAAAGCAAACTACAAGACATTCTGAAATGTCATATGAATTATTTGAATACTTGAAAAAGTATGTAGATAAAAATAACTTTGATAAGATACAAACAGTTATATTAGAGTTTAAACCAGATTACATCGGACATGAAATAAAAGAAACATTTAATATATTGGAAAAGATTGATGATAAAAAATATAAACAATTCAAAATTTCATGGAGATGTAAAAATCCAGAGTTAAATTTTGAAAATTAAGCCTAGAAGTAAGTATTTTTATATACTTACTTCTTTGTTTATATAAAAATTATTACAAGCACTATATTGAAAATATTGTAATAAAATATAAAATATTGTAAAATGATTAAGAGGTGGGGGTTACATGGAAAAAATATTTGTAGAAATAGAAAATTTGATTAATAATTATCCAGAGCATTCATGCATACTTAGTAAAATAAAAGAAGAATTAAAAGATATTGATTTAAAATTAAACCAGAATTATAAAATTATATTAATTGCGGATAAAGGTATTGGAAAAACTACAATAATAAATCTACTTTTAAATTTAAATTTTGAAAAAATAAAGAAGAATAAGAAAACGGAACGAAAATATAAAGTTATTACAGGTTCGTTAGAAACAGGATCAGGAGCTACAACGACTTCTGAGGTTGAAGTTATACAAAGTAATAATCAAAAAACAATTATTAAAATTATACCATATGAATATGATGAAATAGTTGAGATTATTGATAGGTTTGCAAAAATAATATTTAATGAAACTTATGACATACAAGAACCAATTTCTTTACCTACTGAATTAGAACGTGCTTGTAGAAATATGAGTGGATTAACAGAAAATAAATTAACAAAAGTAGATAAAGCAAAAGATTTAGCTTTGAATTGCGGATATGAAGGTTTTCAAATTTTTAATATGAAAGTTAGAGAGTTGTGTAATTTAACAAATAGAAATAATTTAGAAATTAAGTATCATAAAGAAATACAATGTACTGAGAAAGAGTGGATAAAAAAGGTATTTAGAAAAGTTAATTTAGTAAAATATGAAGATATACCATTAGCTAAAAAAATAATTATTGAATTAAATAGAGAAATATTTGATTTTGATAAGTTATATAAGGTTGATACAGTATTGGATACAAGAGGACTAGAATCAGACTCAACAGTCACTGAGAGAACTGATATAAAGAATATATTTAGAGAGAGCACAAATAATATTATATTATTTGTAGATAAATTCAATTCACCTTCAAAATCTGTTATAGATATAATGGATTATTATTTAGGGTATGGAAATTTAGATGATATAAATAGGTTTGGATATTTAGTCAATTTTGAAGATGGACAACCTGAAAATGTGATTGATTTTCAAGGAGAAGTTGATGATGAAGAAATGGGTATACATGAGAAGAAAAAACAAATTGAAAGTATTTTTAATGAAAATAGTATAATGATAAACAGTCAAAACATAATATATTTTAATCCAATGAGATTTTTAGATAAAGAGGGTAGGATTAAAATAGATGAATACGATTACGATATATTTGAGAATAGAGATAAAATTATAGAGTATAAAAAAGAAAAACGAAAATTAGATAGGATAAATTTTATAGATCACATTAATCAGATAATGGTAAGGTATGAAGAGGATTTAAAAAATAAGAAGAATAAATTATTACTTAGATATGAAAATATAAAAAACAAATTGGAAGAAGGTTCTAAAATAGACTTAACAGATATTGTTGCAAGAATTAAAGATGATGTAATCAGTTATGATTTTGAGCGTAGAATGGAAGATTTATATTGGGATTATATAAATAAAAAATATCCTAGTACTATAATGGCTATTAATAATAGAAGAGGGATTTATTCGAATAGTGATATATTTTGCGAAGGGGCAAGTAGGATAGAAAGATTAAGTAGGGATGAGTTATTGAAATGGAAAGAAAAAATTATTAGTGAGCTTAATATTTTAAAAGATATTAAAAATTTGAATATAAATCAAATTAGTTCAATAGATTTCTTAATAAATGATATCAATAAATATTTCTACGAATATATGGAGTGTATAAATAAATATTTTTATGATAAATTAAAATTAGATGTGTTTCCAGAAGAAGAGGTGTTTTTCTGGGATAGACTAATATCTAGATGGGGAAAAGGTGCTGGATATAGGAATGATATTAACCTTTATTATAAGGAAAGATTAATAGAAAATAATTTTAGTGAATGTATAAAAGAAGATATGAAAAATCAGGTTTTAGCTTTTAAAGCTGGAATGATTAGTATTTTAGAGAAAAATTAGGTAGTTAGGGAAGTGTTTAAAATAGCACTTCCTTTTTCTATATGCTAAAATATGTATAAAAAGATAAAGGAGAAGAATATGAGTTGTATATTTTGTGAATACAGTAAAGAAGATTACATAGCAGAAAATGAGTTATGTTTTGCTATTTTTGATAAATTTCCAGTAAATGAGGGGCATGCTTTAATTATTCCTAAAAGGCACTTCTCTAACTATTTTGATGGGACTAGTGAAGAGATTAAAGCTATGTACGATTTATCTCATAAGGTTAAAGAGATAATTGATGAAAAGTATAAGCCAAACGGATATAACGTAGGGGTTAATGTAGATACAGCTGGAGGGCAGACTGTTATGCACCTTCATATGCATATAATTCCTAGATTTAATGGTGATATAGAAGATCCTAGAGGTGGAGTTAGAAGAATCAAAAAACAATTAGTTTTTTATGCAGGATAGAGAAGAGGAGTTAAAAACTTGAGTACTTTAAAAGAAGAGACATTAGTTATAGAAAATATAAATGACATAGAATTAAAAGAAGCCTCTACAGAATATAAAACTTCTAATAATAATTGTATTTTAGGGGGCGATAGAGACTTTTTAGTTTATAAATTAAGAGAAGCCTTTAAGAAAGCTAAAAAGGTTGATATTATAGTAGCTTTTCTTATGGAATCAGGGGTTAAGCTTTTAAAAAAAGATATAGAAGAAGCTGTTAAAAATAAATGCGAAATTAGAATTTTAACAGGGAATTACTTAGGGATAACTCAGCCAGAGGCTTTATATCTTATGAAAGATATATTAGGGGAAAATGCTAATATGGCTTTTTATAAAGAGAAAAATAGATCTTTTCATCCTAAAGCTTATATTTTTCATTATGAAAATAATGAGGGAGAAGTTTTTATAGGATCTTCTAATATTTCAAATTCTGCTTTAACTAAGGGGATAGAGTGGAATTATAGATTAGAAAAATCTCAAAATGAAGAAGATTTTAATTACATATCTAGAAACTTTGAAGATTTGTTTTTAAATCAGTCTATTATGTTAAATGATGAAGAACTTAAAAATTACTCTAAGATTTATAAAAAACCAAAGTTAAACTTTTCAAAAGAAGAAGAAAAAGTAATAGATATTTTTAGTCCTAGAGGAGCGCAAATTGAAGCTTTATATGAACTTAAAAAATTAAGAAAGCTTGGATACAATAAAGGGATTGTTGTTGCAGCTACAGGGATAGGGAAAACATACCTTTCAGCTTTTGATTCTCTAGATTTTAAGAAGGTTTTATTTGTAGCTCATAGAGAAGAGATTTTAAAACAAGCTTTTAATAGTTATAAAAATGTTAGAAGTAATGAATCTATGGGATTTTTCAATAGTTCAAATAAGGATAATGACAAAAATATAGTATTTGCTTCAGTTCAAACTTTAGGTAAGGAAGAATACTTAAAAGAAGAGTATTTTAAAAAAGATTATTTTGATTATATAGTTATTGATGAGTTTCATCATTCAGTTTCTAATAATTATCAAAACATTATTAAATACTTCAAACCTAAATTCTTATTAGGATTAACAGCAACTCCAGAAAGACTTGACAATAAAGATGTTTTTGCTGTTTGTGATTACAACGTAGCTTACGAAATACGACTTCCAGAAGCTATAAATAGAGGAGATTTATGTCCTTTTAGATATTATGGAGTGTTTGATGAAACTGTAGATTACACTAAAATTCCAAAATTCAAAGGGAAGTTTAAAGAAAAAGAATTAGAAAAAGCTCTTATGTTAGATAAAAGAGCTGATTTAATATTTAAGCATTACAGTAAGTACAATTCTAAAAGAGCTTTAGGTTTTTGTTCTTCTAAAAACCATGCTGAATATATGGCAAAGTATTTTAGTCAAAATGGAGTTAAAGCTTGTGCAGTTTATAGTGATTCAAAGGGAGAGTACGCCTTAGAGAGAAACGAAGCTATAGAAAAGTTAACAAAAGGTGAGATTAATATCATATTTTCTGTTGATATGTTTAACGAAGGTGTGGATATAAAAACTGTAGATATGGTAATCTTCTTAAGACCTACAGAATCACAAACAATATTTCTTCAGCAGCTTGGAAGAGGACTTAGAAAAGCTAAGGGAAAAGAATATGTTAATGTTTTAGATTTTATAGGTAATTTTAAAAAGTCTAACATTATTCCAAAGCTTTTAGGAGGAGTAAAAACTAAAGATTCTAAAAATAATCCAAATAGTTTTAGTTATCCAGAGGACTGTTTAGTAGATTTTGATTTTAAATTAGTAGATTTTTATAAATATGTTTTAGTAAATGAAACTTTTTTAAAAACTAGAATTTTAGATGAGTTTAATTCTATAAAAGAAGAAATAGGACATACTCCAAGTAGAGTAGAATTAATTACTTCTATGGATGATGAACTTTATAAAGAAGTTAGAAAAAAGGCAAAAGAAAATCCTTTCAAAGATTATTTAAAGTTCCTAGAAAGGATAGGAGAAGAGAAATCAGAACTTTTAGATACTGTAGGATATGATTTTATAAATTATATAGAAACTACAGAGATGTCTAGAACTTATAAGATGCCTATACTTTTAGCTTTTTATAATAAAGGTGACTTTAAGCTTAGAATAAATGAAGATGATATCTATAATTTTATGAAGGAGTTTTACGAAAACCCTTCTAACGGTCAGGATTTATTAGCTTCAAAAACTACTAAAGATTATTTATCTTGGGATAAAGAAAAATATCTTAAAAAAGCAAAAGCTATGCCTTTAAAGGCACTTTTAAATACAGGATCTGAATTCTTTAGTTTAGAAAATGATGAGTTTATATTAAGTAATAAATTAAAAGATTTTATAGATTCTGATAGCTTTAAAGAAAATGTTTTAGATTCTATAAATATGAGAGTTATAGAATTTTATAAAAATAGAAATTATAAGTTCCAAGGAGGAAAATAAAATGAAAGTTTATAATAAATTAGTTAGAGATAAAATACCAGAAATAATAAAAGCTTCAGGAAAAACTCCTAAAACTGAAATTATAACTGGGGAGTTAAAGACAGAATACTTAGAGTTAAAATTAAAAGAAGAAGTTAAAGAGTATTTAGAAGATAAAAATATAGAAGAACTTGCAGATATCTTAGAAGTCTTATTTGCTCTATCTGATAACTTAGGATATAGCGAAGAAGATCTTTTAAATAAAAGGCTAGAAAAGAAAGAAGAAAGAGGAGGATTTAAGGAAGGAATAGTTCTTAAAGAAGTTAAATAATATGTCAAAAATAATAAAAGTTCAGCTAAAAATTTAGTTGAACTTTTTTATATGAAAAACTTTAAAAATAAGGCTAAAAAAGATGAACAAAGAATGCTAAATTATTGAACTTAATGTTAAATGTTGCTATTATTTAGGTGATTAAAATTTATTTACATAGGGGGAATTAATAATGAAAAATGGTAAACCACTTTACAAGAGAGTTTGGTTCTGGGTAGTTGTTGTTATTCTTTTAGGGGGAGTAGGTAGCGCTATGTCTGAAGATTCAAAACCAGATACTTCAAAGAAACAAGAAGTAGCTACAGGGGAGAAGCCTGCAAGTGACACTAAAAAAGAAGATACTTCAAAACCTAAAAAAGAAAAAAAGGAAGAGAAAAAAGTTCCTACTGAATATAAATCAGCTTTAGCAAAAGCAAAGGTATATAGTAATTCTATGAGTATGTCTAAAGAGGGAGTTTATGATCAATTAACTTCAGAGTACGGAGAGAAATTCTCTAAAGAAGCAGCAAAATACGCTGTAGATAACGTAGAAGCAAATTGGAAAGAAAACGCACTTAAAAAGGCAGAAACTTATAGCGATACTATGAATATGTCTAAAGATGGAATTTACGATCAATTAATTTCAAAGCACGGAGAAAAATTCACAAAAGACCAAGCAAAGTATGCTGTAGATAACGTAGAAGCAAATTGGAAAGAAAATGCTCTTAAAAAAGCAAAGACTTATCAAGACAGTATGAATATGTCTCCAAACGCAATTTATGATCAATTAATATCTCAGCATGGTGAAAAGTTCACAAAAGACCAAGCAAAATATGCTGTAGATAAATTAAAGTAAGATACTTAGACAGAAAAAATTAAAATATATAATTTATAAGAATATTAGGATAATACTTTTAGTAGTATTATCCTAATTTTTTAGTTCAATTAATAAAAAGTTAGGATAAATAATACTAAATTTGAAATTAGCATTAACTTTTTGTTAGTAATTTTGATAAATTATAAAAATTATGATTAAATTTGGTATCATATTTATGGTGAACAAATTAAATTATTATTTAAATAATAGGATTGTAATAAGAAAGCGAGAGGAATTAAGTGAAAATATTAAAAGATTTAAAGACTTTTTTTACAATAAATCTGGTATTAGTATCTTTCTTATTAATTGGTGACTTTTTAGCATCGAGGATAATAACTAATAATATAAACGAAAAGTCCTACGTAAACTACAGCAAACAGATTTCTAAATTAGCTGAAGGTACTTTTAATGGGTTAGAGGAGCTTGTTTCAGATTTTGCATCTGATAAAGAGCTTATTAAATTATTAAATAAAAAAGGGTCTCACGAAGATAAAGAAAAGATTATTATGAGCAACGTAAAGTATGCTAAAGCTTTACTTACAACTATAAGTTTTGCAGAATCTATTTACGTAGTTGATGATAATGAAAAAGAACTTTATAGTTCAAACGGATACCATAAAGATTATGATATGGTAAGTAGACCTTGGTTTGAAGAAGCTTTTAAAGAAAATATGGAAGGTAAGAAGGTTATAATTACCCCAATGCATAGAGATTACTTTAATGATAGATATACTATCTCCATTGTATCTTTCATTAAGGATAAAAATAATAAGGTGCTAGGCTGCGTGATTTTAAATACATATATGGATACCTTCACGAGGTATATGGGAGATCTTTACGGAGACGATGGTAAAGTAAAGATGTTTATAAAATTGCTTGATGGTACATACTACGATTATTATAGCGGTATTAAAACTTTAGAGGAGATAAAAAGTCAAAAGGGAGTTCATATCGTAGATAATGGTAATATGCTTTTTGCATTTAATAATGATGCATCTACTATTCACAGGGTTATAAATAACGTAAACACTATTAATTTAGTTATGTTTTTAGTATTTATTTTATTGACCTTAGTTTCATTTATTGTAGTTAAAAAGAAAATCTTAGGCTCTCTTCTATTAAATATAAATAAGCTTAAAAATATTTTAGTTTATTTAAATAAATACGATGAAGAAAAGTTTGAAAGCAAAGAAGGTTTTGAGCAGCTAGATTTTATAGTTAATGCTTTTGATGAAGCTATAGATGAAAAAGCTAAAGAGTATATTTTATATGACTCTTTAACTAAGGTTTTAAATAGAAAAGGCTTATTAGAAGAATTTAATAAAGAAGCTAAAAAAGGTAGGGAGTTTGCGATTATATTTATAGATTTAAATAAATTTAAAAATATAAATGATGTTTATGGTCATATAGCTGGGGATGATTACCTTAAAGGATTTTCAGAGATATTATCTAAAGCACTTAAAAATAGGGGAGTTTTAGCTAGAGTTTCAGGGGATGAATTTGTAATTTTATATAAAAATTATACCTCAAAGATGGAACTTAAAAATTTCTTTAAAAATAATGTATTTAAAGTCTTTAAGGAAAATAGACTTTTAGATAAAAAGCTTTTAGTTACATTTTCAGCAGGTGCTGCAATTTATCCGACTGATGGAAACACTTTAAGTGATCTTATAAAGAAAAGTGACTTTATGATGTATACAAACAAAAAGAAAGGTTCTAGTGACGAACTAGCCTTTTTTGATGATAAAGGATATAAAGAATCAGAAGAAGAGGAAACTATAGCTATAGAACTAGAACAAGCTATAAAAAATAATGAATTATTTTTAAAATATCAACCTATACTTAACAGGAATAAAGAAGTAGTTAAGGCAGAAGCTCTCATAAGATGGGAAAATAAAAAGCTTGGATTTATCCCTCCAGATAAGTTTATAAAAATAGCTGAAGAAACTAGAGAAATAATTAAAATAGGTTATTTTGTTATAGATAGGCTTTGCAAAGATATTAAAATAATTAAAGAGTCTGGAATAGGTAATGTTGTGTTTAATGTTAATGTTTCTGCAATTCAGCTTTTAGAGCCAAGCTTTGCAATTAAAGCTAAAAAGATAGTTGAAAAAAATAATCTTAAATGCAGGGATATCTGTATAGAGATAACTGAATCAGTTATGATTGAAGAAGAGGAAGTATCTTTAAAGAATTTAGATTTATTAAAGCTTTACGGGTTTAAGTTATCTTTAGATGACTTTGGAACAGGCTATACATCCTTTGCTTATTTAAAGAAATTTAAAGGAGAATCTTTAAAGATAGATAAGACTATTTTAGATGATGCTGTGGATAATGAGTATAGAATTATAAATAGCATAAAAGAAATAGGTGAAGAATTAGAATTTAATGTTGTTATTGAAGGAGTAGAGAGAAAAGAGCAGTTTGAAGCTTTAAGTAAGATAGGCTGTAACTATTTCCAAGGTTTTTATTTTTCAAAACCAATAATGATTAATGAATTAAAAGATTTTATAAATAAGAGTTAAAGCTATGCTATTTTTAGTATAGCTTTTTTTCTATAGAGTTGACATTAATTAGGAATAGTGTTATATATTTTATTAGGGATTAGCACTCTAAGGGTGAGAGTGCTAACGCATAGAATATTTTAATTGAAGGGGAGTAATTCAAGATGTCAAAGAGAGAATTTAAAGCAGAATCAAAAAGATTATTAGACATTGTAATTAACTCAATCTATACAAACAGAGAGATATTTTTAAGAGAGTTAATTTCAAATGCCAGCGATGCAACAGATAAGGTTTATTACAAAACTTTAGAGGACAGTAACCTTACTTTTAATAAAGATGATTACTTTATTAAAATCGTCCCAAACAAAGAAGAGAGAACTTTAACTATCCAAGATAGAGGGATAGGGATGACTAAAGAAGAACTTGATGATAACTTAGGAGTTATAGCAAAAAGTGGATCTTTAGCATTTAAAAAGGAAAATGAATTAAAAGACGGATTTGATATAATAGGTCAATTCGGAGTAGGTTTTTATTCAGGATTTTTAGTAGCAGATAAGATGACTGTTATATCTAAAGCCTTAGGTTCAGACAAAGCTTATAAGTGGGAATCTGACGGGGTAGACGGATACACTATAGAAGATGCTGAAAAAGAAAATATAGGAACTTCTGTAATCTTACACTTAAAAGAAAATACTGAAGATGAAAATTATGATGAATTCTTAGAAGAATATAAATTAAGAAGTTTAATTAAAAAATACTCAGACTTTATAAGATATCCAATCAAATTAGATATAGTTAAGTCAGAATTAAAAGAAGGAACTGAGGACGAATACGAAGAAAAAGTTTCAGAAGAAACTGTAAACAGTATGGTTCCACTTTGGAGAAGAAACAAAAAAGAATTAAAAGACGAAGATTATAATAACTTCTACGTTGAAAAAAGATTTGGTTTTGATAAACCTTTAAGACATATGCATATAAGTGTTGATGGAATGATAAGCTACAACTCAATTTTATATATTCCAGAAAATACTCCTTACGATTATTACACTAAGGAATATGAAAAAGGTTTAGAACTTTACTCAAACGGAGTATTAATAATGGAAAAATGCTCAGAGCTTTTACCAGATTACTTTGGATTTGTAAAAGGTATAGTAGATTCAGCTGACCTTTCACTTAATATTTCAAGAGAGATGCTTCAACACGACAGACAACTTAGCCGTATAGCTAAAAACATTAAAAACAAAATCAAAAACGAATTAGAATCTATGCTTAAAAACGATAGAGAAGCATACGAAAAATTCTATAAATCATTCGGAAGACAACTTAAATACGGAATTTATGATGACTTTGGGATGAATAAAGACGACTTAAAAGATTTAATTATGTTCTATTCTTCAAAAGAAAAGAAAATGGTTACTTTAAATGAGTACGTAGAAAGAATGGCAGAAGATCAAAAATACATTTACTACGCAGTTGGAGAATCAAACGAAAGAATAGAAAAAATGCCTCAAACTGAGATGCTTTTAGATAAAGGATACGAAATTCTGTATTTCACAGAAGATATAGACGAATTCTCAATAAAAGTTCTTATGAACTACAAAGAAAAAGAATTCAAATCAGTTTCAAGCGGAGATTTAGGAATTGAATCTAAAGAAGAAAATGAAAAAGAAAACGAAGAAAACAAAGACTTATTCTCTATGATGAAAGAAGCTTTAGGAGATAAAGTAACAGCAGTTAGAGCTTCTAACAGACTTAAAAACTACCCAGTTTGCCTTTCATCAGAAGGAGAACTTTCAATAGAGATGGAAAAAATCTTAAATGCTATGCCAAACAACGAAAAGCTTAAAGCAAAAAGAATATTAGAAGTAAATACAAACCACGAAGTATTTAATTCATTAAAATCATCTATGGAAAGTGATAAAGAAAAATTTAGCCTTTACACAAATCTTTTATACAACCAAGCATTATTAGTAGAAGGTTTAAATATAGAAGATCCAGTTGAATTTACAAATGATATTTGTAAGTTAATGAAATAGATAATTTTGCCCTGTAGTTTTTAATTAGACTACAGGGTTTTTATTTACAAACTTATTCCAAGATTATACAATTAAATAGGGGTGTAGTATGTTTATAATAAAATTTATAGTATTAATCCTATTAGCTTTACTATTAGATAAAATACTAGAGCCACTTTATAAGAAAATTTTAGTTGGGGATGGAAGAAGACAAAAGAAGCTATTTATAATTTTAATAGGATTATTTTTATTACTTCTTGCAGAAGGTTTAGAATTTCAAAATTCAGAAATAATTAAAGGATTAGTTTTAGTAGAAACTGTTTTTGCAAGTAGTTATGCTAATGAAAATTGCACAGAATAAAGAATTAATTAGAATAGTATGGGATTGGCATTTAACCAGATATTATCATAAGTATAAAAATGATATATTCTCTAACATTAATACTTACAATGTTGATACGAGAGATACAAAGAATAAGGATATATAATGAGAATACAAAGTAGGAGTTTTAAATTATGAAAAAAAATTTAATTTATTTAAAGTATTATATTATGTGTTATATAATAAGTATTCCATTTTATGCTTTTATAATCTTATTAAACGGAGATTTTCTAAGTAATAGAATATTTCCATTTGAATTGCCATTAGTAATAAATATAATTATATGTTGTATTATATTTATTATTGCAATTAGTATATCTATAATACCCGCATACATGTTAAGTTTAAATAAGTTCCACGAAAAAAAATAAGTAAATTAACTTATAAAATATTTTTAATATTAAATATCTTAATATCGATATTAATTTATTTAGTACCATTCTTCACAGGAAAAATGGATAATTTTTAGAAATTTATAAAAATGTTAAAAAGTGTGGATAAAATATTGCACGGTTTTAGAATGTAATTTATCAGAAATTATGTTTGCAAGTAGTTATGCTAATGAAAATTGCACAGAATAAAGAGTAAATTAGATAATAGACTAAAATATTTATTTTGGTCTATTATTTTTTTACCTGTTTGTTAAAAATAGAGTTATATAAATATTAATTATTTGAAAATTAATTAAAAAAGGACTATAAATTTATAAAAGAATAAATTAAAATAGAATAGAAGGTTATTTATTAATAATTAATATTAAATAATAATATATTTAAATTGAATAAAAATTTGGAGATGATAGAAATGAAAGTGCATAAAAATTATCTTATATTAATAGCAGGAATAGTTTGGAGTATAGCAGGTTTTAATATAGTAAGACTTGGCGTTATAGCATATAAAGATCACGTTACAATTTTAAATATTATTTTATCAGTAGTAGTATTTTCAATATTCTTAGGAATGATATTTTATAAAATGGTACAAAAACACGTTGTTAGGATTTTAGATTATAAAGAAAAACAATATTTTTATAAATTCTTTGATTTAAAATCATATATAATAATGGCAGTTATGATGGGTGGAGGAATTTATTTAAGATATTCTGGATTAGTTCCTGACACATTTATAGCATTTTTCTATACAGGACTAGGTCTTGCATTACTTTTATCTGGAATACTATTTTTAATAAAATACGTACAAGTAGTAAAATCAGACAAAGAAGGAAAAGAAGAAGAATTAAAAGAAAAAGAAGCATAATATATGCTTCTTTTTTTAGCCTTCTTTTACTAATTTATAATCTTTATCAAAATACTTTACAGTTATACTAGAACTTTCCCCTTTGCTATTTATATCTACTAAAGTCATAGGCTTATCTTTAAAATCTATTTTTATAGGTTTTTCATTATTTACTAAAACTTCTGCATACCTGATATTATCGTTAACATTTTTAATAAAAATAAGACTTAAAATATAGCTGTTTTTATTATAAAAAGGTAAAGCGTGGCATCTAGTTTCAAATTCATCTCCTTGATTTTCATAAGCAGATGCTTCTTTAAAAACATAATCATTTAATTCGTTTTTTTCAAAAGAAATATAACCGCTAGCTCTATCTGAATAAAACCCAGTAACTTTAGTATCTTCAATATTTAAAGTATCTAAAAGTTTAATATTAGATTTAGAAATACCCCCTAGCATTTCATCAGAGTTTAAAGCTTCTAAAATCTCTTTATCGTTATTTCCATAGATAGTTTTATCAGCTTTTTTTACATAGTTAAATAGTAAAATAGTAGATAAGATTATTAAAAGTGCAATTATAATTTTTTTCATAGCAGAGCCCCCTTTGCTATCCCCCTAAACTTAATGAATAAATTATAACATATTTTGGGAATTGGATTAATATAAAAATTTTATTTAATTAATAAAAAAGCGCAAGGCTTTAAGCCTTGCGCAAGGTTATCTTCTTGAAATTATAAGTAATTTTAAAAATTCAAATATTGAAATTAAAAATAAACCGATACATAAGAAATAATAAATTAAAACTTCATTAAGGGCTGGGATATGATAAATTGCAATTCCTAAAAGGCAAAATATTATTCCTATAATTGAATTTATTATAAAAGGTTTATTATAATTTTTAGTTTTAATTTTTTTTACTATTAAGAAAATAATAGAAGCTATTATTAAAACTAATATACCTTGATAAAATGCAGTTAAGCTTTTACTAAAAAAGGTCTTTGGGTAATTATACTGAGTATAAACTAAGTATCTCATAACACCCATCTTACTTTCTGATAAATTATTTAAAATAAGTAAGCTTATTAAAACTGCCATATTTAAAAAGGTTAATACTGAATATAAAATACTTTTAGTTTTGTTTTTCATTTAAGCACTCTTTTCTAATAATTATTTAGTAGGTTCTCCAGTTTCTGTAGGGTTTGATTTATCTGAAGACCATTCGTACCAACCGTTTGAATATAAAGATATATCTTTAAGTCCAAGTACATTTGCGTAAGTTGTAACTTCAGCAGCTCTCCAACCTGAACCACAGAAGAAGGCAAGTTTTTCATTTGGATCTATTCCAAGTGATTTCCACATAGCAAGTATTTCATCACCATTTCTCATAGTGTTATCTATGTTTCTATAGTCTTCTAGGTGGTGAGCATCAGAACCAGCTTTACCCCACGTTGAACCTTTTGGTCTTCCTTTTTCTGAAAGATCAGGGTAACCTGAAGTTTTTCCGATATACTCGTCGTAAGATCTTATATCTACAAGCTTAGAATCTTTTCCGTTTAAGATTTCTTTAGCTTTATTTATATCTATTATATAGTCTTTCTTTAAAGGCTTATCAGAACCAAATGAATCTACAGGCTTTTTAGGGTTTACTGTAGTTTCCATAGGTAAACCTGCATTAGTCCAAGCGGCTGTTCCTCCATTTAAGACTCTGACATCTTTAACTCCAAGATAAGTTAAAATTGCAGCTAGTCTGTATGAAGCCATAGGGTCAGCGCCATATAAAACTACTGTATCATTTTTAGTTATACCGTTATTTTTAGCAAACTTAATTAAATCTTTATCAGAGTTTAAGCTCCAAAGAGGGGCTGATTCTATCTCGTCTGTATTGATGTGAACTGCGCCTTTTATGTGACCAGCTTTGTAATCTTTAGCGTGGTCTAAATCTCCCCAAGATACTTCAAATATTTTAAAGTTATCATTATTAAAAGTTTCTGGCTTTTTACCTTCTATCAGGTCATTTACAAAGCTTGGTGGAACTAATAAATCGTAATTTTCAAATGATTCCATAGGTAAACTTTTATCATCTGCCCACTCTTTAACGTCATAAGTATAGATGTTTTTATAACCTTTTTTAGAAAGGTAATCCGCGATTTTTTTAGAGTCTTTAGAGTTAGCATCATATAAAACTATATTTTTATCAGGTGTTATGCATTTATCTTTTAGAGTTTTATCAAGTTTTTCGTCTTTGTCTTTATCTGAAACGTCAAGCCAAAGTGCTGAAAAATCAGTAGCACCTTTTATGTGACCTGAGCGAGAAACAGAATCTAACTTCCAACCGTTAAAAGCATCGTTTGATCTAGTATCAACTACCACCCAATTGTCTTTCCCTAAGTTTTCTTTTACTTCAGAAGTAGTTATAGTTTTAGTTTGAACTTCAGGTGATTTTGAATCATCTTTTGAAGTACAAGAAACTAAAAATATTCCTAAGATTGAAATAGTTAAAATTAATGTTAAGTATTTTGTTTTCTTTAGCATTTTAATCCTCCTAAGTGTTTTTTAAACCAATATTTCCATTATACTTTATAGATTTAATATAATAAATCAAAATCTTTAATTTAAATATTAGCATTCCCTATAAATGATATAACTTTACATAATTAAATGTTATAATTAATTTATAGTTTATGTGGAGGAAGTAAAAATGCTTAAATATGAAGAAATAGCAGAAGATATAATTAAAAAAATTGAAGAAGGAAAATATGGACCTAACGATCAATTACCTTTAGAAAAAGAGATGTGTGAGCATTATGGTGTAAGCCGTATTACTATAAAAAAAGCTATGGATACCTTAGTTTTTAGGGGATTAGTTGTTAAACGTAGAGGGTCTGGGACCTTTGTAAAAGACATAACAGAAAAAGAATTTACAAGTATAAGTGAATCTAATCAGTTTTTAGGGTTTTCAAGAACTTTCAAAAACGCAAAAATAACTTCTGAAATAGTAGAATTTAAAGTAATAACTCCAGATGAAAAAATATCTAAAAAGCTTAGGATAAATAAAGATGACTTTGTTTATTATATAGTTAGAGCAAGATATGCAGACGGTGAGCCTTATGTAGTTGAATATACTTATATGCCAATAGATACAATCCCAGGCTTAAAGATTGATACTATTAAAGGATCTCTTTACGAATATATTGAAGAGAATTTAAACTTAAAAATAAAAAGTGCCCACAGAACAATAAGGGCATCTCTTCCTACAGATTTAGAAAAAGAAAAGCTTAAAATTAATGAGCCACTTCCTATCTTAGAAGTAGAACAAGTAGCTTATTTAGATACAGGACAGCCTTTTGAATATTCTAAATCAAGACATAGGGGAGATAAATTCGAATTTAAAAGTATAAGTGTTAATTAGGTTTTACACAAAGATTTTGTGTAAAAAAGTATAAATAAATGGATGCCTCTAGTGGACATCCATTTTTATTTTTGAATTATATAGTAAGCTAAGATAAATAAATATTATATTTAAAATATTTATTTATCTATTTCTTTAGTAAAAGATTTTATATTCTTTGCTATATTTTTGTATTCATAATTTTGAACATAGTGACTGCAGTCTAAATTAATTAATTTACCTTTTTTATTTTCATTTATAAAATCACTCTGAAATTTTTTCCATTCATCTTCATTCCAGCCTGTCCCAGCTCCATTAGAGCAAAACATTAAAATAGGGATATTAACTGATATTCCTTTTTTAACTATAGAAGCATTATTTTTAATTTCATAAACTTCATTTATCATAGTTTTAGTAGCAGTTCTTCTATAAAATACAGATTTATATATTTCTTTTTCTTCCTCACTTAAAATTCCATGTTTTATAGCATCACTTTCAGATATACCAGGTAAAAATCTTGTTATACCGAGATGTGCTGCAAGTGAACTGATTTTTATTAAAGGCATATTAATAGAGAGTTTTGAGTATGAATCAGGTACTGCCATATCTAAACCTACAATAGCCTTTACTTCTTTTGGGTATTGCTGTGCCCAATATAAAGCCTCTATACCTGACATAGAATGAGGACATAATATATATGGACCTGTTATACCAGCTTTTTGAAGCGCTTCTCTTGATTCATTTAATATAGTTTGGATAGTTCGCTTTTCATCAACAACATCGCTAAATCCGTATCCAAACTTTTCTATTACAACAATTTTATAATCATCACTTAATTGTGAATATAAAGATTTAAAATCAAGTATTGGTGAACTTGTTCCACCACCAGACATAAAAACTAATGTATTATCACCGTCACCCTCTGTATAAATACTCATTTTATTACCATTTACATCAATCATCTTTCCTAGTGGTTTAAATAAGGTATCTTCCTTTTTAAGCTGTGATTTATGATTAATATAGCTTATAAATGCAATGATAAATATAACGATAAAACATATAAAAAATATTCTAATAACTTTTATTCCCAACTTCATAGAGTCACCTCATAGTAAAATTTAGCATTTTATATTTTATTTTACACTAAAAAGGACAAAATCAAAATAAAAGGTAATAAATGACTGTGTGTTATACGATAAAAAGATAAATAATATATTTTTATTAACAAAAAGACATATCTTTTGTTGACAAAGAATATAATTTAATATATATTTAGTGTAACGGATTACATTAAAGGTATTAATAAAATATAAAGGGGATGTTTTTTGTGGACAAATTTAATTTATTTATTGAAGAGAGAATTTTACCTATAGCAGGAAAGTTAGGTTCAAGCAGAATCCTTAGAGTGTTAAGAGATGCATTTATGCTTAGCTTCCCGCTAACTATTGTAGGATCAATTGCAGTAGTACTTATGAATTTCCCATATTTAGATAAAATAATAGGAAGTGCTGGAGTTCTTTTTGTAAATAATGTTTTTGGAATACTTCCATCTGTAACTATGAGTATTGCAACATTATTTATAGTAATCGGTATAGGTTATTATTTTGCAAAAAGTTATGAAGTAGACGGAATATTTTCAGCTGCAATTGCAGTTTCAGCATTTTTAGTTTTAACTCCATTAAGTATAACAACTGAAGGTGGAGAAATAATTAATGATGTTATTCCTATAGCTAGACTTGGGGCTAAAGGGATGTTTGTTGGAATTATAGGATCATTTATAGCTTCTAGTATTTATGTTTTTGTTACAAAGAAAAATTGGACAATCAAAATGCCAGAAGGTGTACCAACAGCAGTTGCAAAATCTTTTGCAGCATTAATTCCAGGATGTATAGTAATTTTAGTATTTTTAGCTATAAGAGTTGGATTTACTTATACAGTATGGGGAAATGTACATGATTTTATCTACGAAATAATTCAAATGCCTTTAGTTTCACTAGGAAGTGGACTAGCTGCTACATTAGTTGCTATTTTTGCTATACAGTTCTTATGGTTCTTTGGATTACACGGGCAAATAATCGTAAATTCAGTTTTAGACCCTGTTTGGAATACTTTATCTTTAGAAAATTATGAAGCCTTTGTAAAAGGGAGTGATCTTCCAAACATAATAACAAAACAGTTTATAGAGACATTTACAGTAGGAATGGGTGGAACTGGTATGACACTTGCAGTTATTGCAGGAATATTTGTTTATTGTAAGAGTAAATCATTAAAACAAATAGGTAAGCTTTCAGCACCAGCTGGAATATTTAATGTAAATGAGCCAGTTATATTTGGACTACCAATAGTAATGAACCCTACGATATTAATACCTTGGATAGTAGCACCAATCATCGTAGTAACTTTATCATATTTCGCTATGAAAACTGGAATGGTTCCAAAAACAACAGGGGTTGCGGTACCTTGGACTGTACCTATATTCTTTAGTGGAACTTTAGCTACAAACTCAATTAGAGGAGGACTACTTCAATTAGTTAATTTCGCTATAGTTTTCGTAGCTTGGATGCCGTTTTTAAAGTCATTAGATATTATAAATCTAAAAAATGAAAGTTTAAAAAAGAGTGAAGAAGTTTAAATTATATATAAATAGAGAGGTTTAAATTTAGGAGGATTAAGTTTATGAATAAAAAATTAGAATTTCCAAAAGGATTTTTATGGGGGTCAGCAACATCAGGACCTCAAAGTGAAGGAAGATTTAATAAAAAGCACGATAGCGTTTTTGATTATTGGTTTGATACAGAACCAGAACTATTCTTTGATGGGGTAGGACCAAACGTGGCATCTAACTTTTATAATAGTTATAAATCAGATTTAAAGATGTTAAATGAAATAGGGTTAAATTCACTTAGAACATCTATTCAATGGACTAGACTTATTAAAGATTTTGAGACAGGAGAAGCAGATGAGGATGGAGTTAAATTTTATAATGATGTAATAGATGAATGTATTAAAAATAATATGATTCCAATTATGAATTTACATCATTTTGACCTTCCTATAGAACTTTATGAAAAGTACGGAGGGTGGGAGTCTAAACACGTAGTAGATTTATTTTGTAAATTTGCAAAAACTGCTTTTGAACTTTTTAGAGATAGAGTTAAATACTGGACTACTTTTAACGAACCTATAGTAGTTGTAGAAGGAGAGTATTTATATCAGTTCCATTATCCAAAACTAGTAGACGGTAAAAAGGCAGTTCAAGTTTTATATAACTTAAATTTAGCTTCAGCTAAAGTTATAGAAGAATTTAAAAAAGATAATTTAGACGGAGAAATTGGAATAATTTTAAATTTAACTCCAGCTTATCCTAGAAGTGATAGTGAAGAAGATCTTTTAGCAAGTAAAATTGCAGATGACTTTTTTAATAATTCATTCTTAGACCCAGCTGTAAAAGGAGAGTTCCCTAAATTATTATTAGAAGTTTTAAAGAAAGATAATGTTCTTTTTGAAAGCACAGAAGAAGAATTAAAAATAATAAAAGAAAACACTGTAGACTTTTTAGGAGTAAATTATTATCAGCCTAGAAGAGTTAAAGCACGTGAAAAAGAATTAGATTTAAAAGAAAACTGGATGCCAGATAAGTACTTTGAAAATTACGAGATGCCAAACAGAAGGATGAACCCTTATAGAGGTTGGGAAATCTATCCTGAGGCGATGTATGATATAGCTATAAATATAAAAGAAAATTATAATAATATACCTTGGTTTATATCAGAAAATGGTATGGGAGTTGAAGGAGAAGAAAGATATATAAATAAAGAAGGAGTTATAGAAGACGATTATAGAATAGACTTCTTTAAAGAGCATTTAGAATATCTTCACAAAGGTATAGAAGAAGGTTCAAATTGCTTCGGATATCACACTTGGACTCCTATAGATTGTTGGTCTTGGTGTAATGCTTACAAAAATAGATATGGTTTTATATCAGTAAACCTTAAAAATCAAATAAAAACTATTAAAAAATCAGGAAGATGGATAAAAGAGGTTTCTTTAAATAATGGTTTTTAAAGATAGTATTAGAGTTTTTAATTAAGTTTTGATAAATTCGTTCTAGATTTATAGTTACTAGAAGGTTTATATTGCAAAGAGGTGTTTTTCATAGAATATATGAAAAACACCTTTTATTTTTTATTATAACTAAAATTATGTAACCTCTTTTAAGCTTATTACATATAATATATCAAAAGAGCTTATACTGTGTGGAGTTTAATATTATGGAAGATGTAATGAAGATTGTAGATACAAGCATGCAAGCTATAGTTAAGCCTAGTACAAGCCTTCCAAAAGAAACTATAAAAAAGTCAGCTTACGGATTAGATATGCTAAATGTAAATGAATTTTGGAAAATAGGTTACTTTGGAGAAGGAGTAAAAATTGCCGTTTTAGATAGTGGATGTGACGCTGATAATATTTATTTAAGAGATAGAATAATTTTAGGGAAAAATTTCACTAAAGATGATAACTCAGACGAGAATATCTTTAAAGATTATAATGGCCACGGAACTCACGTTGCAGGGATTATAGGAAGCAGCGCCTTAGGTGTAGCTCCTAAATGTGAATTAATTATATTAAAGGTTGTACAAGGTAACGGAACAGGAAGCATAGAGAGCTTTCTAAAAGCTTTTAGATTTGCCATAGAGGAAAAGGTAGATATTATATCCATTTCGTTAGGGTCACCTAAGGAAGTAGAGGAAATCCACGATTCTATAAAGATTGCGAATAGCTTAGGGATTTCTGTAGTTTGCGCAGCTGGAAATTTAGGAGACGGAAATAGCGATACAGATGAATTATTATATCCTAGTGCATACAACGAAGTTATAAGTGTTGGTGCTGTTGATAATAGCAAGAGCATAGCTGATTTTACAAATTCTAATAAAGAAGTAGATGTTGTTGCACCTGGTGTAAATATTTTATCTACATTTCCAGAAAACAGATTTGCATTTTTAACGGGAACTAGTATGAGCGCTCCATTTGTAACTGGTGTAATTGCTCTTATTATAGAGTGGTCAAAAGTAGAGTTTGGAAGAAGATTTACAGAAGATGAAATCTATAGCGAACTTATAAAAAACACTGTGTCTTTAGAGGCACCTAGAACTTTTCAAGGAAAAGGGCTAGTATATTGTAGTTTGAGATAAAAATAAAGATGCGAAGAATTTCGCATCTTTTTATTTTATAAATTTTTAAATTACCCTTTATGATTAACCATTATATTTTTTACAAGTTCTAAAGATTCTGGTTTTATTAAACACAGCATTCTAGGCATAAAACTTTGCATATATTCAGCATTAAAATTACCTTCATCTTGTTTTTTAAAGCTTTCTTTTAAAAGTTCTTCTGCTTTTTCTTTATTTTCTAAAGTTACATTTTGAAGTATAAAATCGTGGAATTTCTTTTGACCTTCGTTCATAAAAACACATCCTTTTATCAATTTGTTTATATTATTATACAGTTTTGATAAATATATATCAAATAACTATAAATATATTGAATAAATGATTAAAAGTATGAGCTAATTATGATAAAAGAATAAATGTATGTTACAATCAAATGGAAAATAAAACAAAAGGGGGATAAAAATGAGAATTGAAGTAAAAAATATTAGCAAATCCTTCAAAGACGTAAAAGCTTTAGATAATTTAAGCTTTACAGTTGAAGAAGGAGAAGCTTTAGGACTTCTTGGAAGAAATGGAGCTGGAAAAACTACTACTATTAGAATACTTTTAGATATTATTGAAAGTGATTCAGGGGAAGTACTTTTTGATGGCAGCAAAAAGGTGTTAAATCAAGCTGACTTTGGCTACCTTCCAGAAGAGAGAGGTCTTTACTTAAAGTACACTGTAAAAAATCAACTTTTATATTTTTTAAGCCTTAGAGGTGTAAGCAAAAGCGAAGGGTTAAAGACTATAGATTTTTGGCTTGAGAAATTTGAAATCAAAGATTATTTAAATAAAAAGGTAGAAACTCTATCAAAGGGTAATAAGCAAAAGATTCAATTAATAGTTGCCTTAATGCATAACCCGAGCGTTATAATTTTAGACGAGCCATTTAGTGGACTAGACCCTGTAAATGTTGAGTTATTTAAAAATGTTATAAGAGAGCTATTAGAAAAAGGAAAGACTTTAATATTTAGTTCTCACAGAATGGCGGATGTTGAAGAATTCTGTGATGAAATAGTTATGCTTAAAAACGGGGAATCTATCCTTCAAGGAAACTTAGAAAAAATAAAAGAAGAATATGGAATGAAAGATTTAGTTATAGAAACTAGCTCTGATATAAAAGACGTGTTAGATAATAAAGAATTATCATACGTAGAGCAGAAAAATAAATATGTTGTTGATCTAAAAGATTTAGAAAAAGGAAGAAATCTTTTAAAAGAAATGATAGAAAAAGGAATAGAAATAGATAGCTTCTATTTTGAAAAGCCAAGCCTAAATGACATATTTATAGAAAGGCTAGGTGATTAATAATGAAAAGATTTTTTACTATATTTTCATTTACTTTTAAAGAAGCTATAAGAAATAAAGGGTTTATAATATCTACTTTAATAACACTTGTTTTTTTATTTGGGTTTTCAAACTTAGATAAAATAGTTAAAGTTTTTGATAGCGGTAAGGCTGATAAAGTTTTAGTTTTAGAAGATTCTAAAACTAAAAAGCTAAATGAAGAAAGTTTAAAAAGATTTAATTCAGAAGATTATGATTTTATTTTAGGGAATAATCTAAAGGAATTAGATAGTGAAAGAAAAAAATTAACTGAAGATAAATCAGACTACGTTGGAATTTTAGTTGTAGAAACAGAAAAAAATATTGAAGGTAAGCTTTATGTAAATAAAGAACCAAGTTCAAGCCTTCAAGATAAAGTGCATGAAATTACAAATAACTTTAAAGTTTTAGAAGATATTAAAAAGTTTAATTTAAAACCTGATGAATATAAAAAGTTAATGACTCCTGCAAACGTTGAAGTAATCCAAAAAGGAAATGCTTCAAGTGGAAGAATGATGATAGTGTACTTCTTAATATTTATGTTATACGGTGGTATGATAGGACTTGGAAGTATGGTAGCTATGTCAGTTTTAGAAGAAAAATCAAACAGAATTATGGAATCACTTATAACTATGGCAAAACCTTTAGAATTATTCTTTGGTAAAGTCCTTGGAATTTGTGCAGTAGGAGTAGTTCAGTTTGGAGTTTTAATAGGGGCTGGATCTTTAATGCTTAAAAATTCAGGTATGGCAAGTTCGATTCTAGAAAGTGCAAATGTGGATTACAAAGTTATAATAACTTTCTGCATTTTCTTCTTAATAGGATATTTAACTTTCTCACTTCTTTATGGTGCGCTTGGGTCTCTTGCTAGTAATATGCAAGATGCAAACGGTGCTTTAGGGGGAATTACTTATATAATTATAGCTGTATTTATTATTGCTATGCAGTGTTTAAATCATGTTGATTCAACTCCTGCTATAATTTTAAGTTATATTCCATTTGCTTCACCATTAGTTATGTTTGAGAGAATTATATTATCAAATGTTGGAATTTTAGAAATTATTTTAAGTATAGGTTTAAATCTTTTATATATATTTATAATAGGTTTTGTAAGTGCAAAAATCTACAAAAGAGGAAGCTTACATTATGGAACAAAGCTTTCAGTATTTAAAGTTATAAAAGAAATCAAAAAATAATATTGAGTAAAAAATATAACAGATATTAAATATAAGGGAAATTAAACTTAAAGTTGTTTAATTTCCCTATTATTTTAAAATAAAACAAGTTGCGTGGACAACTAAATGGGGTTATAATATATAAAAAGTGTTGTGTAGGCAACTAAGATTTGGGGAGGAAGGTTTATGAAAATTAATATAATATATTTTTCAGGAACAGGAAATACAAAATACGTAGGGGACTATTTAGGAAAGAAATTATCTAATGGGGATAATGAAGTAAAGATAGATAGCATAGATAAAAATCCTAAAATAGATGAAGATACGGAGCTTTTAATTTTAGGGGGTCCTATATATGCGGGAAACGTTCCAGAAAAGATGATTAGATGGGTTTTAAGAAATGTACCTAATAAAAATATAGATTGTATAGTTTACTCGACATCAGCAGGGCTTAAAAATGCAAATGGAGTAATATCATTATCTAAGAAACTAGAGAAGAAGGGATATAATATCTTATCAAAAGATACATACGTTATGCCAAGAAACTTTTATTTTGGAAGTTATGAAAAAAACACAGATAAAGAAATAAAAGATATGGTAGAAGAAGTTGATAAAAAGATGGATGCACTAATAGATAAAATAAATGAAAAGTCATTAACTCCATTAGAAAAGTATACTAAAGGGGTTTTAGGAAAAGACTTATTAGCAGAAACTTTTAGTGTTATGGCAAGATTTATGGGGAAAAACTTTTCAGTAGATGATACTTGCGTAAAGTGTGGGTTATGCGTTAAAAATTGCCCGGAAAATAATATAGTTTTTAATGATAATAAGAATATTAAATTTTTAAATAAATGTATGCTATGTACAAGATGTATACATAATTGCCCTAAAAACGCTATAAATTATAAAGGAAAAAAGTACGAGCAATATAAAATAACGGACTATATAAAATAATTTAAGCCTAAGCTTTTTTATACAAATATGTTATAATTTGTATAAAGGGGTGGGAAAGTGAAAAAAATATTTAAAAGTTTAGGGAAATCAGTTTTATATATAGGACTATATTTAGTAATGCTATTTGTTTATATAATATTTGTACCAGTACAAGAATATCATTTATCTTATATAGTTACAGCTGGAACTTTAATATTTATTGGATTTATGATATTTCTCCTAATAAAGAGGATGGTTAAAAGAAAAGATAAGAGGATAGGAAGGGGAATTTTAGTTTTTGCAAATATAGTACTGTTAACATTAGTTGTTGGAACTAATTATATGGTTAATAATATTCAAAAGTCAGGGAATGCAATTGCAAGATTACTTATAGAAAGCGAAGAGCCTTTAGGTTATGATGAAAAATTTATTAAAGAAGACTATAAGGGAATAGAAATTTTTTATAATGAAAATTCAAAATTAACACTAGATATATTAAAAAAGAAATTAGATTTTGCTATAAAAGAATGTAAAAAAGTATATGGAGATAAAGAGGCTAATTTTAAAATTAAATTAGATTATGATGAAGATGTGTTTTTTAAGAGAGCTAACGGAAATCACTTTGTAAAGGGGTATTATGTAGCTGCAAATAACACTATATATCTTAATGCAGGTGATCCATTAAATATTATTTTAAGTGGAAGAATTCCATTACAAGAAGTTTTAAAACACGAAATATCACATTATTATCTATATAAAATGGTTGAAGAAATTGATATATTAAATATAGATATACCAAGGTGGGTAGATGAAGGTCTAGCAGAATATACAGCAGGACGTATAATTTGTAAAAAGGAATTAGGGGGAGAAGAAATAATTACTTTTGAGAATTTAAAGGACGGAGAAGGATTTAATACTGAATATGATATCGATCAATATAAGCAAAGCAGTTTAGCTGTTAAAACCTTAATAGATAAATATGGGGAAGATATAATCTTTAATATAATAAAAGAAATGAAAAATTCTGGTGAAGAATTTTCAATATCCTTTGAAAAAGTAACAGGGAAAACTTTTAGTAGTTTTGAAAGAGAACTTAGAAAGTCTGTATTAGAATCAAAGAGTAATTGCACTGAAGTTCACGGAAATAAAGAATATCTAGATCTTTTCTATGAAAAAGTAGAAACAGTTAAAAAATATATCAAAGAAAATAAGAAGAGTCCAAGAGCCTATGAGTTTTTAGCAACTCACTATATATCAAAGGGAGAAAAGGATAAAGGAGTAAAAATGCTAGAGGAAGGACTTAAATATAATAAAAATGACAAGGATTTAAAAGATTATTTAAAATCTGTTAAAATGAATTAAATAGAAAAGTCTAGTATAATAGAAGTTACATTAAAGGTTTTTAATGTAACTTTTTTTAGGGGTAAATAATCAAAAGAAGGAGAGGTACTTTATGAAAAAATCAATAACTAGCAATTTTGCAAAACTCTTAGCTTGTCTTTTTTTAGTAGTAGGAGTTTTAACAGGATGCAGTAGCGCAAATGTTGGCGCTCAAAACAATAATAAGCAAAGTGTAACAAATACAGTAAATTCTATAGCAGATTTACAAAACACTGAAAACTTTAGGCATGGTGCTCTAAAGCATATCTTAGAGGGTGAGATAAATAAAAGAGGAAAAGCTGTAGGCTTCCATTACGAAGGTTTTCCAGGAAGTAAGGGAAAAGTAATAGAAGGTACAAGTTCTAAACCTAATAAATATGGTGTTTATACAGCTGAGGTTGAAGTAGATGGAGTTAAGAAAACTTCAAACAAGGGTAGATCAACTTTATATCCTAAAGATTGGACACCACAACAAGTTGTAGACGCTATAAATGAAGCTTATAACGACAGACAATACGTTAAAGGTAGCAAAGATACTTATATGGGAGAAACAAAAGAAGGCATGCAAATTAGTATGTACTTAGATCAAAAAACAGGAAAAATAATTTCAGCATTCCCAATGTATTAGAGGTAATATTTTATGAAATATGATTATAAATTCGATGAAATAACATTTAAAAGCGGAAGAAAGAAAAAAATAATTATTGTATCCCCTAAAATAAGATTAGTAGCTGACTTTTTGATGTCAGATATTCAAGGTTCAGACCCAACTTACGTATTTGATGCAATAGACAAAGTATTAAGTGGGAAAAGTAATTTTGAAGAGATTGATGGAAATGTTTGCGGAGTTGAAATAAGAAAAGACTTTACAACTATCTATGACAATCTAGATGACGACGCAGAAGAATGCAGAATAGAAACTACTGAACTTAGAAAGTTTGTAGAACTTTGGGTAGAAAATAGGGATAAAGTTTAAAGAGGTAGAATTAATTTCTACCTTTTTTTATGTTAAAAATAACAATTGTTATTTTACTTATTTTTATTTAGGTTATAATAAAAATATACAAACTAAGGGACAAAGGAGAAGAGATTATGGCGATAAAACTTATATGTACAGATATGGATGGGACTTTGTTAGCAGATGATCATAACGTACCAGAAGAAAACAGAGATGCTTTAAAAAAGGCTGTAGACAAGGGTATTCACGTAGCGATAACTACAGGAAGATTATTTACATCAGCTAAGTATTATGCAAGAATGACTGGGGTGGATGCACCAATTATTTCATCAAATGGAGCTTACATAAGATCTGGGGATTCTAATGATGTAATATACGAAAATCCTCTATCTTTAGAAGAAACTTTAGAGATTTATGATATTTTAAAAAAATATGATTTTAGATTTAATTTTAATACATACAACTCAGTAATTAGTTTAAAAGATGAGGAAGATCATTCTTATAAAGATATGAATAAACTAGTAAAAGCTTGTGATAGGGTTGAATTTATAGTAAATGAAAATTTAACTGATGTGTTAAAAGAAAATGAGGTAAATATATTAAAAGTTATAGCTATAGATAAAGAAAATAAGTATTTAAAAGAGATGGAAAAAGCAAAAGAGGAATTTAAAGCTTTAGGAAAGTATGAAGTTGTAAGTTCTTGGTCTAATAATTTTGAAGTGATGAAAAAAGGGACTTCAAAAGGAGAAGCTGTTAAAAGACTTGCTGAAATGTTAGGAGTTAAAAGAGAAGAGGTTATGTGCATTGGAGATAGTGAAAATGACCTTTCTATGATAGAATATGCTGGAGTTTCAGTTGCAATGGGAAACGGGCTAGATATTTTAAAAGAAAAAGCAACTTTTGTTACTGATACAAATACTAATTTTGGTGTTGCTAAAGCTATAGAAAAATTTATATAAAGAGTAATTTGAGCTACACTAATTTTTAGTGTAGCTCTTTTTTGCATACATTTTTGCTATGGAAATTGAAGCAAAAATAGGCGCTAAAGCGATTAATATATCTAGAAAATTCATAGATGTATCACCTCATGGATATTGTACATCTAAATTAAATAAAACTAAACAGGCATAGGGGATATGTAGTAAATAAACAATTATAAAAAAACAAAAAAACCTACAGAAATGTTACGAAATATTATTGGTACAAGGGATTTTCGCTATATTGCTATAAAATTTTGATATTTTGGACAAGTAAAAAATATTTAGACAAACTATAAAAAATTATTAAGAGTGGACAAGTAATGGGGGATGGGACAAGCTATAACTACGTACCAATATTATGAGGTTCTTTAAGAAAAATCAAATTACTTTTACGCAAAAAATAGAACTTATTAAATTTGATAAAATAGTATGTTTTTCATAGGATCCTTCGTAAATATATAAGAACCAATTTAAATAAACTTGTAGATATTTTGTAGCAACACTTCTAAATTTTCTAAGCCATCTTCTTAAATTCAATATAAAATCAGAGCAGTGACTAAGTAAAATTTCACTTTCTTCTCTAGAAATTTCTAATTCTTTCTTTTTATGAAGAGAGTAGTTTAATTTCTTTGATACAAGATATGAAAATCTATCTTTTCCTGGCAGGAAATAAGTATTAAAGACAGGGTTAAATTCATTTAATAAATTCTCTATAGATTCCTTTGTAGGGCTCATAGAATCAAAGGATATCTTAGCTAAAGAGTAATTATTTTTATTAATAGTTGTAGCTACAAAAATATTTTTTCTTCTAGAAATAGTGCAAACGGGGGGAGTCTTTTGCCCTTTAAAGTTTTCTAAAAATTTAGTGTGTCTCATAGCTGTAACTATATGAGTTCTTCTAGAATCAGTATAAGTTCCGATATGCTTAAGTATCTTATGCCTCCACCTAAAAGATGTTTCTATGCAGATACCTAATCTATCAGCACAATCTCTAATAGTAGCACCAGATAGCATAAGACGAGTGTATTTATCCCAAAGGTCAACACTCTTTCTAGTATTATGCCAGACAAGCCCAGTTCCTTCATTAAATGTTTTAAGACAATCCTTGCATTGATACCTTTGGACATTCCTATATTTACCGTATTTAATAAAATGTTTTGAATTGCAATGGGGACAAGTAGATGTATGTACCATAATCTCACCTCGAAAAATTCTTGAAAATTTTAGTTATTTTGATTATGGACATAAAAAAGTGACTTTATTCAGGCTATTTTAGTAAAATACCAACAAAGAAGCAAAACAATGTTATAGAGGAGTAAAGAATACTATAAGTGCATACCTTAAGACTAAAAAATCCTAAGAAAAATAAGTTTCTTAGGATTTATAAATTAAGAATTAACTGGACTATGTTTTAAATCACCTATATTTTCATGTGATTTTTCATATTTTTTATATAAAATCAATGCTAAAACACCGAAAAGAACAGGTCCTAAAGCTACCCAAAATGTATCATCTAGATTACCATTTAGCGCAGGTTCTATTATTGAGAAAATATTAGTAAAAGTAACTACTGCAAAACAGATAGATCCCCATATAATACCGCCTTTTTTCCTAAAAAACTCATAATCTTTTTTTATATTATCATTAAGTTTAAACTTAATATAAGCATAAATTATAAATGAAATTGGTACGGTTCCAGATACAAATGTCATAAGAGTCATTTTATCGAATAATGCAGAGACACTGTCTCCACCAAACCCTAAAAGCATAATAAAAAATACGATTATGCAGGTTTGAAAAAGTATAGCATTTGCTGGCATATTATTTTTATTTAATTTTTGAAGAGATTTAGGGATCATACCCTCTGGTAATCCTTCAAACATATGCTTTATTGGAGTATAAATTCTAATTGGGACAGATGTTAATCCGATTAAAGTAAGAATTCTTATTATTCTGTTTACCCATTCTCCAAGGGCTATAGAAGAAGATTGACTTAACCCCAAAACTGTTCCAAGTCTATAAAATTCTTGCTGATAAATATAGACAGAATAATTTGCTAAATTAACTCCAGACTTCCCAAATGTATCATTCCAATTGCATACAACACCTAAAATTAAAATAACTAAAATATATAAAGCTGTAATTATAATAGTTGAAACTATTATTGCTTTTGGAACATTTTTTTTAGCATCCTTTACTTGGTCTACTAAACCACAGCTTGTTTCCATTCCTGCAAATGTGAATATTGAAAAAACCATAAAAGACAGAGCAGGTAAAAAAGAAGCGTAGTCTTTATTAGGTCCATAAAAATATGAACTTACTTTCGTGTAATCAAAACTTTCAGCGAATTTAAATCCTGATTTTACAAATAAGATAATTCCGCCACCTATGATTATTATATGTATAATTATTATTGTAAGCATTGATATGTTTGATAAAAATGAAATACTTTTAAGACCTCTAGTTGTTAAAAAGGAAGCTATAACTATATAAATAACACCAATTATAGCTAAGGTTTGAGCAGAGCTTAGACCAAAGATGTGCCAAGTTGATGTTGTATCTTTACCAAATAAAGCTACAGAAAGTGAAACACAGATAGTTGAAGCGGAAAACCACATTACAACAAATGCACCATACCAGATTAATGTACCTACAAGGCCAAATTTTTCACTAACTGATTCGGCCATCCAAGAGTAAATACCACCTTTTCTATCTTTAAAAGCAGAGCTCATTTCTGCAACTATAAATGAATATGGGATAAAAAATAGTGCAGCTGCAATAAGTATGTATGTAATTGCTGCATAACCCATTTGATAATAGACTTGCTCGCTATTTGCTATAGCATAGACAGTCAAAAATATTATTGTTATAAATCCCCAAAAGGAAATACTATAACCATTCTCTTTTTCTTTGTTCATTTAAATTCCTCCAATTGTGAAAACCCTTTAATATGCAAAAGTGATTGCATAAATATACAAAAAGTAATTAATAATACATATAATACATCAATTAAATGAATAAAAATAGAACATAGTGTATAAGTTTTATAAACTAAAAGTGAAAAGGTTCATTTTAACTGTAAAAATAGCTATATTAAATTAAAGTAAGTTTGATTTTAAATAGATAAGTATAAAAAAAGAATGTGAGGAAATCACATTCTTTAAAGCCTTTTATAAATTATAGGATCAACAAATCCAAAAGTTAATTTTCCGTTATTATAAAAACATTCACTTACTTCTAATGAATCAGAAGAAACAGTTTCTTTTAATACAAAAGTTGTAACTGGAGAAAATTCACTAGTGCTTTCGCCAACAAACTTATTATCCTCGATCTCGGTATAAATAAGAGGTGTGAATTTTTCAGATACTTTTAATTTTTTAAAATCCATTTTTAAATCTTTATTATCGTTTCTAAAATCCTCTTTAGAAATTCCTTCTGGTATTTCATATGAAGTAAGGGTTACCTTTTTATCATCATTTAAAGTAAATAAAAATAAGTGAGGCATTACATTAGTTTTACCATTAACATCGTAATAGCTTTCTTCTAATATAAAGTAACCTTTAAAGTAACTTGGTAAGTTAGTAATTTTTTCGTTTGCAATTGCATTTATATGTTTTGCTTTAGGGTGAACTACTTTACCATTTCTAAGTTCATTTTCAATTTGTTCTTTGTTGTTAAAGGTACCACATAAATTAATAATAAATTTTTCTAAAGTTTTCATATTGATTCCTTCTTTCTCATTTGAACTTTTCTTTCTATTATACTACTTAAATTAAAAAATAATTATATAATTTAACAAAAACCATTGTAAGTAATCGACATCATGTGAGATAATGTAATTGTATACAAAATATGTTAATTTAAGGAGGGGCTTAAATGGGTAAAAAAAGTATAAAAAACCTGGCGCTTCTAATGGGATTATTTTTTATAATCACATTGATTCCAGTAAAACAAGCTTATGCAGCTACAACTGGGGTGCCTGCAAAACCTTCAATTTCCCATAATCAATGGGGTACAGACGTTGATGGAAATTACGATATCACATGTAGTATTTGGTATGGTAATAATGCAACTAGCTTTAAACTTTATGAACGATTTGGTCCAAAGGGTGAGTTTACAGTAGTTAATGAAGGTAAACTTACAGACAGCACTCCGAGTCCACAATCAGTGGTGACAGAAATAAGAGGAAGAAACAAAACTGGAGTATACTATTATTATGTAGAATTTATAAATTCTTTTGGAACTACTAAAAGCGATACTATAGAAGTTACAGTAGGAAGTGTTGAAAAGGCAAAAATATATATAGATTCTATAGATGATGATGGTGTTAAAACTCAGTTCACAGTTAACAAGGGGATTACAGAATATAAATTAACTAGTGCAAGTAGTAATTCACCTGAGTACTCAGTAATATCTAACAATAAAGATGTAGCAAAAGCTGAGATCGTTAATGGCAATACATTAAAAGTTAGCGCTTTAAAAGACGGAAGAAGCGGACTTAAAATTGTAGATAAAAAGACTGGTGATGAAAGATATGTAGGTGTTAGGGTTAGAAAAGATAATGGTGACTTACCTGGAATGCCTGATTATTTATCAGTAGGACAAGTTTCAGAAGATAGAGAAGGAGATCTAGCCTTTTGGAGAGACTCTTCTAATGATTATAAAAATAAGAGAACAGATGTAAGATACATCTATATAAATGGAGGCCCATTAACAGGTTGGAGAACTTGGACAACTGAAGATGGTGCTAGAGCTAAAACATTTATAAAAGAAAGTAGAAAGATGGGGATGATTCCATTTTTCGTGTATTATAACATTCCAGATGATGGGGAAAGTTATGAACTAGATTTAGCTCATATCAATGATCCTAAATATATGGAAGCATATTTTAAAGATTTAAAATTCTTCTTAGATATTTGTAAAGAGTATGGTGAAGATGATACTATCGGTATAATTTTTGAACCAGACTTTTTAGGATATATGATGCAACAAGCAAATAAAGCGCCAGATAAAATACCTGCTATAGTAGATACTGTGTATTCATCTGGAGTATTAGAAAAAGGTAAAGATCCAAACTTTTCTAATGATGTTAAAGGATTAGTTGAAGCCATTAATTATATGGTGGACAAGTTCTATAAGGAAGCCTATTATGGATGGCAGTTTAATATTTGGTCTTATTCAAGCCACGAAATTCCAAACCAAGGATTACTTCATAAAACTGAGCAAATAGGATGGGAAGCTGGGCGTGAATTTATAAGTCAAGTTGCAAAAGAAACTGCAGATTATTATATGAGTTCAGGAATAACTTCATACGGAGCAGATTTTATATCTATAGATAAATATGGATTAGATGGAGCTTTTGAAGATGGAGCGGCTACTGATCCAGAAAAATCAAAATGGTTTTGGAACTCTGATATTTGGGACAACTATTTATTATATGTAAACAGACTGCATCAAGAAACAAACTTACCAGCTGTATTATGGCAAATTCCTGTAGGGCATATAAACGGTTCAATAGAAATAAGTCCGTACACAAATAAAAGCTTTGAAGAGCTTAAAAATACCGCAGGAAGTTACGAGGACTCAGCAACAACTTATTTCTTTGGTGATACATTTAAGGCATCAGGAGCTAAAAGGTTAGAGTATTTTAGTAAAAACCAAGCAAATGATCCAAAATTAAAAGTTAATGGTGACACTATAACTTGGGGAGACCATATGAAAGAAACTAAAGAGGCTGGAATAGTTTCGGTGTTATTTGGAGCTGGAGTTGGAGCTTCAACAGATGCTGTAGGTTCTCCTCCAACAGACGATTATTTTTGGATAACAAAGGCTCAGCATTATTATGATAATGTAGTTAATCTTGGCGGAGGTTCAGGGGAAACTGTTATAAAACCTTTAGCACCTGAACTTACAACTAGTACATTATGTAGTAATGGAAATTATACTGTTAACGTTAAAATTCCAGCTAATTCTAAAGGAACTAGCTATAAAATATTTGAAAATGGGAAAACAATCAAAGAGGGAGTAGTTAATAGTAGTGGAGAAAATATAGTTATAGATATTAAAAATAAGCCTACTGGAGATTATATGTATAAGGCAGAAATCTTTGGGGATAAGGCTTCAGCTTGGAGTAAGATAGTAACTGTTAAAGTTAATAATACTACTTTGCCAAGTTAAATTTTAATATAAATGTCAAGCACCTGCAAAAAAGCACCATTTAGTTTTAATAAACTAAATGGTGTTTTTACTTTTATCGTTATTTTTAATTTAATTTTGGTATTGTTATTTATATAATATTAGGATTAGGAGATACAGAAAGGGAAGAGCGATAAGAGTGACAAAGAATAAAAGAAGTAGAAGGATGAAAAGGGGCAAAGGAGAGACAAGCAACGAAGGAGGAGAGGGAGTGAAAAAAGGACAAGGAGGACGATGAGGACTAGGGGTACAAGGATGAAAAGGGGCAAAGGAGGGACAAGCAACTAGGAAGTATAGGGATCAAAGAAAGACAATGAGGAAAGGTCAAAGTAGGAACAAGCAATAAAGACGGATAGGGATTAAGAATACTGGAGGGACAAGCAACCAGGGCGGATAGGGAGCAAAGGGGGATAAGAAGGACAAGAAGGAAAAGAGGGAGTGAAAAAGGCAAGGAGGACGATGAGGACTAGGGGTACAAGGATGAAAAGGGGCAAAGGAGGGACAAGCAACTAGGAAGTATAAGGATCAAAGAAAGACAATGAGGAAAGGTCAAAGTAGGAACAAGCAATAAAGACGGATAGTGATTAAGAATACTGGAGGGACAAGCAACCATAGAGGATAGGGAGCAAAGGTGGACAAGAGAGACAAGAGGGATAAGAGGGACAAGAGGGACAAGAGGGATAAGAGGGATAAGAGGGATAAGAGGGACAAGAGGGACAAGAGGGACAAGAGGGACAAGAGAGACAAGAGAGACAAGAGAGACAAGAGAGACAAGAGAGACAAGAGAGACAAGAGAGACAAGAGAGACAAGAGAGACAAGAGAGACAAGAGAGACAAGAGAGACAAGAGAGACAAGAGAGACAAGAGAGACAAGAGAGACAAGAGAGACAAGTTACAAAATATCTTAAAACAATAAATGTAAAGGTTAACAATTTATTATAATATTATCCATTTCCTATTCTAAATTTATTGAGATAATCTAAATACAATTTATGTAATTTAAAACTTAAATTGTATCTTGATGTAGGGGGAGATGGATTTGAAAAAGAAAACTAAAAAATTTTTAGCTGCATTTACAGCATTTGCATTTGTTATGCTTTTAATGCCTATTAAAAGTGTTTTTGCATTAGCTGAAGCAGCACCAAATAAACCTCAGATAACTCATAATCAATGGGGAACTGACGTTGATGGTAACTATGACATCACTTGTAGTATGTGGTATGGAAATAATGCTACAAGTTATAAAGTTTACGAAAGATTTGGCCCAAACGGTGAGTTTAAGGTCATAAAAGAAGGAAAACTTGAAGATAAAACTCCAAGTGCACAATCTATAGTTACTGAAGTTCGTGGAAGACAAAATTCAGGAACATATTACTATTATGGAGAATTTACAAACAGCTTTGGGACTACAAAAACAGATACCATTTCTGTAGTAGTTGGGAGTAATGGTAATGCAAAAATAGTAATAGATAAGGTTGATGATAACGGAGTAAGTTCACAATTTACAATAAATCAAGAGACTGTTAGTTATAAATTAGCTAATCCTAAAAGCGCTGATAGTACTTTTAAAGTAATATCAAACAATACTTCTGTAGCTAAAGCTGAGGTTGTTGATGGTAACATTTTGAAAGTAACAGGAATTGGTGAAGGAAGAAGTGGTCTTAGAGTTATTGATAATAAAACTTCTGATGAGAGGCAAATTGGGGTAAGAGTAAAAGATAAATCAGGCAATTTACCTAAGATGCCAAAATATTTATCAGTAGGGCAAGTTTCTGAAGATAAAGATGAAGATTTAAACTTCTGGAGAGATACATCAAATGATTTAACTAATAAAAGGACAGACATAAGATATATATACATAAATGGTGGTCCATTTAAAGGTTGGAGAAGTTGGACAAGCGAAGATGGAGCTAGAGCTAAAACATTTATAAACGAAAGTTTAAAAATGGGGATGATTCCGTTCTTTGTTTATTATAATATTCCAGATAATGATGAAGGATATGACGTGGATTTAAAACATATTAACGACAAAGCTTATATTGAAGGATACTTCAAAGATTTAAAATACTTCTTAGATATATGTAAAGAGTATGGTAAAGATGAGACTATAGGAATGATATTTGAGCCAGACTTTTTAGGGTATATGATGCAACAGTCTAATAAATCACCAGAAGAAATCCCAGCACTTGTTGAAGCTGCATATTCTTCAGGAGTATTAGAAAAAGGAAAAGATCCAAACTTTTCTAATAATGTTAAGGGATTAGTTGAAGCTATAAACTATACAGTAGATAAATATTATAAAGAAGCCTATAACGGATGGCAATTTAATATTTGGTCTTACTCAAGCCCGGAAGTTCCAGGCCAAGGGATTCTTCATAAAACTGAGTTTTTAGGATGGGATTCAGGAAGAAAATTTATAAAAGATGTTGCAACTCAAACTGCAAATTATTATAAAAGTGCAGGTATAAATAGCTATGGAACAGATTTTATATCTATAGATAAGTACGGGTTAGATGGAGCTTATGAAGATGGTGCAGCAAGCAATCCACAAAAGTCTAAGTGGTTTTGGAATGCAGATATTTGGGATAACTATCTTTTATACACAAAAACATTGCATGAGCAAATGAGTATGCCAGCTATTTTATGGCAAATACCAGTTGGACATATTAATAATTCAACTACTAAGAGTCCATATACAGGTGGAAACTTTAAAGAATTAGAAAATAAAGCAGGTTACTATGAAGATTCTGCTACAAGCTATTTCTTTGGAGATACATTTAAAGCTGGAAATGCTGATAGGCTAAAATACTTTAGTCAAAATGAAGCTAAAGACCCAAGTTTAAAAGTAAATGGAGATACTATAACTTGGGGAAGTCATATGGACTCAGTAAAAGATTCAGGTATAGTTTCAGTATTATTTGGAGCGGGTGTTGGTGCGTCAACAGATGCTGTAGGTTCACCTCCGACTGATGATTACTTCTGGATTACAAAGGCGCAAGAGTATTATAAAAATCCTTTGATGCTAAATAGTAATGCTTTCGATGTTTCAAATCCTTCTTCTGGAAGTAGTGGTATTTCAAAAGATGCCCCCTTAAAACCAGTAGTTAAGGGATCTAATTTAGAAAGTGATGGAAACTATAGTATAAATATAGAAATTCCAAAAGACTCTAAAGGAAAAACTTATAAGCTATATGAAAATGGCAAAACGGTAAAAAATGGTGATGTTAAAGATTCAAGTAATATAGAATATAAGGTTTCAAATAAAGAGACAGGTACTTATATGTATAGTGCAGACTTAATCAATGATAATGGAACTACTTCAAGTAGTATAGTAACAGTAAATGTTAAAAACAATATAGTTCCAGAGGTTGTAGTGCCAAAGTCTGGTGAAATAACAGCATCAAGTCTTAAAAATGATGGAAACTACAGCATAAATATTAATATACCAAAAGAATCAAATGGATTAACTTACGAGCTTTTAGAAAATGGACGTATAGCTAAAAGTGGAGAAGTTAATAAGGTTTCACAAAATATAAAGTTTGATTTTAATAATAAAGATTCTGGAGATTATATATACAAATTAATCATAAAAAATAAAGATGGACAAAGCATTAGCAACGAAATAAAGGTAACTTGTGATAATAAAAATGTAAAAAAAGGTGTTAACGTTGATTTTAAAATAGTATCAGATTGGGGTGGTAATGCAAATTACGACTTAACAATAAAAAATGATACAGGAAAAGATATTTCTAATTGGGAATTAACATTTAAAAGTGATAAAAAAATAATTTCTAATTGGAATGCTGATTTAAAATATGAAAATGGAGTATACAAGATAACTCCTAAAGCATGGAACAGTTCACTTAAAAATGGTGAAAAAATATCTTTAGGAGGAGCCTGTGAAGGCGGAGAAAAAACAATCAACTTAAAAGATATTAATGTAACTTATAAATAATTTGAAATAAGCAAGCCATGATTATGGAGTATTTTAAGGATATAGATAATCAGGGCTTGT
Organism: Clostridium chrysemydis; assembly: GCF_015234215.1. Classification (GTDB taxonomy): domain Bacteria; phylum Bacillota; class Clostridia; order Clostridiales; family Clostridiaceae; genus Clostridium; species Clostridium chrysemydis. The sequence continues at coordinate 156,179 of NZ_JADEKP010000001.1, forward strand.
TTTTTCTTGTTTGAGAATATTTTGCCTTAATAAATAATAATTATTATATAACTTTAATTTGGAATTTAATATAAATAATAAAAACACGAAAAAATATCAATTAATATTAATTATCTTTTAACAAATAAAACAAGGTGTTTAAAAGATTATATTTTTATGATAGTATTTCTTATCGAAAGGATTCGGTAACTAATTAGTTAAAAATTTAATAAAGGCACTTATGAGGTGAAATATGGAAGAAAACTGCAACTCGCTTAAGTATTTAGTAGTATATGAAGGAAACAAAATCGTAGCTAAAGATTATGAGAGTTTAATAGACGTATTTATAGAAATAGATGAAATGCTAACTTTTGATGAAAAAAAAGATATATTTTTAGGATATATTAAATTGATTTTAGCGTTGAATTCTGAAAAATCTTTAGAATTAGATGAAGAAAGTAATACTAAATTATTTAACATTGATGACGTAGATTCAACTATAGACATATTAAATGAATTAAGAATTGCTAAGATATTTAAAGTATATTCTTAATAAGACAGTTAAGCGAATCAAAATGAATCTTAAAAATAACTAGGAATTATAATTTATAAAAGATGCAACTTTAAAAGTGCATCTTTTTTTGCGTACAGAAGTTAAGAAAATAAAAATTGCTTACTATACATAATAAAAAATTTGTTTTACTATAAATATGTGAAGAAATTCAATTTAAGGGGAGAAGAGTTATTATATGGATAGTGAGTCTAATAATATAATTGAGAAGTCGCATAAGCGAAGTGAGAAATATGGTGTAGGTAGAGAATGGGTAAGCTCTAAAAAAGTTTTAGATGTAAGTAAAATTAATCTATTACTTAAAGAAAATCAGGATTTAGTAAAAAAAGCTAAGGTATATATGGATATGTTTAATGATGTGTTAAAAGATGAAAATTTTATAATTATATTGACGGATAAAGATGGATGCATACTGAATATAGCAGGAGCAACAGGTGCTATACAAGCATTTGAAAGGTTAAATATTAAAGTTGGAATGTATATGGATGAAAAGAGTATTGGAACTAATGCTATGGGAATCGCTATAGAAGAAGATAGAGCGGTACAAGTCACAGCAGATGAGCATTACATAAATCTATTTCAAACGTTAACTTGTTCTGCAGCGCCCATCCACGGCAAAGACGGGGAAATTATAGGAAGTTTAAATCTAACTGCCCAGTGGACAGAGAAACATCCACATTCTTTAGGGTTAGTTATATTTGGAGTAAAAGCTATAGAAAATGAATTAGATAAAATTCATTCTAAGGAAATCTTAGATAAAACCTATAATTATATGGGAAGTATTATGGATAATACTGATAAGGGTTTAATACTTATAAATGATTTTGGAAAAATAAAAAAGGTAAATAAATTAGCTTTAGAAATTCTTTGTGGTGACGAAAAGAAGTTAATAGGTAAAAGGATAGCTAACATTATTCCAAATTGGGAGAACATAATAAATGGATTTAGAACAAACTTATATAATGTATACACTAAAGATATAAAATTAAGTTTTGATAATTCTCATAAAACATTAATAGTAGTTAAACCGATAATTCTTAAAGAAAAACTTATAGGGGCAATAGTAACGTTAAGTAAAGAAGAGGATGAATTTAAAAATAACAACACTGGTGCATATAAATCCTTTGATGATATTATAGGCGAAAGTGATGCGATTTGTAATGTTATTACGAACTGTAAAGTTATTGCAAATAGCCCTTCAACTATATTAATTCAAGGGGAGAGCGGGACAGGTAAAGAAGTTTTTGCCCAAGCTATTCACAATTATAGCTATAGGCGCGATAAAAAGTTTATTCCTGTAAACTGTGGAGCTATTCCGAAAAACCTTATAGAAAGTGAACTCTTTGGATATGAAGAAGGAGCCTTTACTGGAGCTAAAAAAGGTGGTAAGCAAGGAAAGTTTGAACAAGCTGATGGAGGAACTATATTTTTAGATGAAATAGGTGAGATGCCAATAGAGATGCAGGTTCATTTGCTTAGAGTTATTCAAGAAGGTAGAGTAACTAGGGTTGGTAGTGATAGAGAAATACCAGTAGATGTTAGGATAATTGCTGCAACTAATAAAAATTTAAAAGAAGAGGTAAGAAATAAGAGGTTTAGGGAAGATCTATATTATAGATTAAGTGTAATTCCAATAACGCTTCCACCGCTTAGGGAGAGACTTGGAGATATAAGTCGTCTTATAGATCATTTCTTTTTGATGAAATCATTAAAGTTAAATAAACCTAACTTGATTTTAGATGAATCTATAAAAGAAAAATTATTAAAATATAAATGGCCAGGTAATATTAGAGAATTAGAAAATTGCATTGAAAATATAGTTAATTTAGATGGCTGCATGAGTTATGATATCCTTAATAAGAAGGATTTTATTTATGATGATATTGTTAAAAATAAAACAAATGATGGAGAAAAGATAATTAAAATAGATTTAGAGAAATATAAGTCTATGAAAGAAATAGAAAGAGATATTATTATTAAAGCTATAGATTATAATAATAATAATATAAGCAAAACAGCTAAAGAACTTGGAATGAGTAGAAATACTTTGTACTATAAATCAAAATGATTTGAAGAGTATGAATGATGTTTTTATTAAAAAAAGAAAAAACTAGTTTAATGTTATGATGTATTGTTGGTAAAAATATTATTTATATAGGCTCGTACTTTTATGATGTACGAGCCTATAATTTTAATGTACCAAACAAAGTTTTTCGAAAATAAAATGATTTAGAATAGTTAAGAAGGTAAGATACTATAAAATAAAAGATTTATGGTTATTTGACAATAATCATTTGATTTAAATTTAAAATACAAGACTTTAACCAGATAAAACTAATATAGATTTATTCAAATAAAAAATACCAACAATCAACCGTAACAATAGATGAGTTAATATAATTAAATTTAAACTATATTAGGTTGATGTTAAATGAACAAAAATGAATTTTGTTTTAAAAAAATAAACAAAAGGTTAAAAGGTTAAAATACTAGGCTGGATTCGTTGAATAAAAAATACTAGATTGTTAGAATTTAATATATAGATTAAAAAGAGAAAGAAAATACTAAAGATTCGAGGGGTAAAAATGAAGAGCAAAAAGATAAAAGTATTAATTGCAATCGGTGCTATTGCAAGCACTATAGCGATTACACCAATAACTACAGCGAATGCAGATACTTTAAACATAAATGATGCTGCAAACACTTCAAAAGATAATGCTAAAATTACAGAGAAAACTAAGCAAGAAAATTTAGTAAAAGAAACTAAAAACCAAATGTTCAAAACGGAAAATACTATAGATTTAGCAAAAACAAATACAGATAAGGATACAGTGAAAAATGCTATCGATGAATTTGTTAAAGTTAAAATCTCAAAAGAATTAGTAGAACTTCAAAAATTTCAAAAAATAAATGAATATCAGTTTAATTCATTAACAGATTTAATTTCAAAATTACCAAAAGAAGAGCAAAAAGAAGTTATAAGGTATTTTAAAGATGAAATGACTAAATACTTTACAGTAAAAGATACGGTGAATGATAATTTAGAGACTAAAGTTAAAAATCTTTCAGTAAAAAATGTTTCAAAAGAAGAAAATAAAACTTCAGATAAAACAGAAGTAAAAACTGATTCTAATGAAGCCGTAAAAGTAGATAATAAAGCGTCAAATAATTCAGAAGTCAAACCGGTTGATAAAAATAAGGACAAGCAGGGTGAAGTAAGTCCAGAAACTAAACCAGAAGATAAGATTTCAGAAAAGGAAGAAGCAAAACAAAAAGATAAAGTTTCAGACAAAACAGAAGTAAAAATTGATTCAAAAGTTTCAGATAAAACTTCAGAAAAGCTAGAAGATACTACTGATAAAAAAGTGGACACGCAAAAGGACAAACAAGGGGAAAAGTTACAGGATAAGCAAGAAGACAAGAAAGAAGATAAGAATTTAGAAAAGAAACAGGATTATAAGGAAATAAAGCCAGAAGTTAAACCGTCTGATAAGGAAATAGACAAGTCAAAGGTACAACCAAATGATAAAGGTGAAGCTAAAGAAGAAGGTAAGACTTCAGATAAGAAAGAGTCAAAACCAGAAGCTAAGCCAGAAAATAAACCAGAAGCTAAGCCAGAAAATAAACCAGAAGCTAAGCCTGAAATAAAACCAGAAACTAAGCCAGAAGAGAGGCCAGTAAAACTAGAAAACAAATTCCATTCTGCTATTCAAGAAAAGCTTTATCATTACTTACTAAATAGTGATAATAGAAAATCAATCTTTAAAGAGGCTGTAAGATTACATGATGGTAATGCTAGTAATACCTGTGTTTACTTTGCATCAGAAGCTCTTCGTAGAATAGGTGTTGATATTCCTAAATATATAGCTTACACAACTAAACTAGAAGAACAGTTAGTTAAAAGAAGCTGGGTTAAGACTAGTGACTTAGATTCATTAGAACCTGGTGATATTTGTTTTGCTGGAGAAGCTCATACTTATGTGTTTATGGGGTGGGCAGATAGAGCTAAACATATTGCAGAAGTTGCGGACAACCAAGTTTATAGATTTGGTGATCATTATCATAACAGAGGACTTTATACTGGATATGATGTAACACCTACAACTCACTACTATAAATATGTTCAAGGTGCTTTTGAAAAAGATGAGAACGTAAAAACAATAGTAAAAGGAACGGTGTCTGTTGATTCATATTTAAATGTAAGAAGTGATGCTTCAACTTCAGCTAGAGTTTTAGGGAAATTATACGGAGGAGACTCTGTCAACATATTAGGAAAAGATGGCGAGTGGTATAAAATAGATTTTAATGGTGATGATGGATATGTTTTTGGAACATATATTAAAGATATAGAAAAGGTAATCCACAAAGAAGAGGCTAAGCCTGTAGTAGTCGTTAAACCTATAGAAAAGCCGTTAGATAAAGAAACTAAACCAAGTGATAGTAAGGAAACTGCAAAACCAGAGGTTAAACCAGAGGTTAAACCAGAGACTAAGCCTGAAACTAAGCCAGAAGTTAAACCTGAGGAAAAAGAAGAAACTAAACATATAAAAATAGAACATTCTGAAGGTAGAGTAGTTAATATATCTTCATACTTAAACGTAAGAAGTGATAATTCAACTAATAGTAGAATAGTTGGTTCTCTTAGAAATGGAAGTAAGGTTTCTGTAAAAGGGAAAGATGGAGATTTTTACAAAATCGACTTTAATGGAAGAGATGCTTATGTTTATGAAAAATATTTAAGTGTTAAGACTTGGACTGAAGATAAGGTTATAAAGGTTGTTCATATAGATTCTAAAGACGAAAACAAAAAGAATGATGACAAAAAAGAAGAAACTAAGAAACAAGAAGTAAAAACTTCATTAGTTGGTACTATAAGAGTCCATACTTATCTAAATGTAAGAAATGATGCATCTACACATAGCAGAGTAATCGGAAGATTAAAAAATAATGATAAAGTAGATATAATTAAAAAGCATGGCTCTTTCTACGAAATTAAGTTTGATGGAAAGACTGGATATATCCATAAAGATTACGTAAGTGTTAGAACTATAACTGAAAACTCTTCTAAATCAGAAGATAGAAATGATAAGATTGAATCTAATAATAAAGTTGGAAGAGTAGTTAATGTAACTAGTAATTTAAGAGTTAGAGATGGAGCTTCAACTAGATATTTAGTTAAGGGATACTTAAGTCCAAACGCTACAGTTAAAGTAGTAGGCTCTAAAAACGGGTGGTATAAGATAGAGTATAATGGCGGGTACGGCTTTGTAAGTAGTGATTTTATAAAATTAATATAGTAAGTATTATGTTAAGGTAGCTTATAATTATTTTAAGCTACCTTATTTTAATTGAATCCAAGCTACGTTATTTAATCTGCTTGGTGAGGTTTCGTTTATAGTACCATCAAACATAACAGTAAATTTCATTCCAGGCTCAATTTTTTTTATTTTGATTTTTTCTCCAGATGATGCGAATAAATCAATTCCTTCTGTATTTATTAAAGTCTTATTTCCTATTAGTTCGTGAGAGGAACTCGTATATCCTTTAGCAACTATATCCATAGTTTCAATATTATTTTCAAGTACAACTAAATCTAAAGTTTCTATGCAGTTTGATCTTTCATCTTTTTCACAACCTATAAATAAAAAAGAAGAAAATATTATTAAAAATAAATATAAAATCTTATGTTTCATAATAATACCTCCAAAAAAATTATTATAATATTATTATAAACTAATTGTAAATAATTTCCAAATGGTTTAGTATAAATATTAACGAGAGAAATTAAATAAATAGAAACTAAAATATGTACTAAATTAGTACATTGTACTTTGAGAGTACACCTTATGTTAATTAGTGTATCGAAATAGTACACAGAAGAAAAAGATATAAATAGACTTTGTTAAAAAAATGACTATTTTAGACGTTTTCAAAAGAAAATTTTATTTTGGCACGCTATTTGCTAAATATTATAGGCGAGGGAAAAATTTTTGATTATATAAGTATATTAGGAGGAGAGAATTATGGGAAGATTTACATTACCTAGAGATATCTATCATGGAAAAGGGTCTCTAGAAGTACTAAAAGGATTAGAGGGAAAGAAAGCAATGATTGTTATGGGCGGTGGCTCTATGAGAAGATTTGGTTTCTTACAAAAAATAGAAGATTATTTAAAAGAAGCTGGAATGGAAGTTGAAGTTTTTGATGGAGTAGAATCAGACCCTTCTGTAGAAACTGTTATGAGAGGCGCAGAAGCTATGAAAAAATTTAATCCAGATTGGATAGTTGGACTTGGTGGAGGTTCACCAATAGATGCAGCTAAAGCTATGTGGATTTTCTACGAACATCCAGAATTTACTTTTGAGGAAGCAATAGTACCATTTGGTTTACCTAAATTAAGAAATAAAGCTAAATTTATAGCTATAGCTTCAACTAGTGGAACAGCTACAGAGGTTACTGCATTTTCAGTTATAACTGATTACAATGCTAAAATTAAGTATCCTTTAGCTGATTTTGAAATAACACCAGATATTGCAATAGTAGATCCAGAACTTGCAGAAACTATGCCACCTAAATTAGTTGCACATACTGGAATGGATGCTATGACTCATGCAATAGAAGCATATGTTTCAACTATAGCAGATAACTACACAGATCCATTAGCGTTACATGCAATTGAAATGGTTAGAGATTATATAAAACCTTCATTTGAAGGAGATATGGATGCAAGAGATGAAATGCATGATGCTCAATGTTTAGCAGGTATGGCATTTAGTAACGTATCTCTTGGAATAGTACATTCTATGGCTCACAAAATAGGGGGAGTATTCCACGTACCACACGGTTGTGCTAATGCTATATTACTTCCATCAGTAATTCAATATAACGCTAAAGAGTGCGGTGAAAAATATGCAAAAATAGCGAAGAGATTAAATCTTCAAGGGGAAACTACAGAAGAACTTGTAAATTCATTAGTTAAATTAATAAGAGATTTAAATAATGAATTAAATATTCCAGCATCATTTAAAGAGTATGGAGTAGATGAAAAAGAGTTCGCTGAAAATGTTAAATTTATGGCTAAAAATGCAGTCCTAGATGCATGTACAGCTACAAACCCAAGAAAAATCGATGATGAAACTATGGAAAGATTATATAATTGCACATTTGTTGGAGAAGAAGTTGATTTTTAATAATTAATAAGATTGATTTAAGAGACTTCTAAATTAGTAAAGGCTCTCGCATTTATATACGGGAGCTTTTATTAAGTACATAAAAGTTATGATAAAAAGGGGAGTTTACTATGTATAAGATTTTAAAAAAAGAAAAATTAAACGATAATACGTTTCTTATGGATATAGAAGCAAAGAGAGTTAGTAAAAGCGCAAAGCCAGGTCAATTCATTATTATAAAAAATGATGAAAAGGGAGAGAGAATACCACTTACTATAGCTGATTTTGATAAAGAAAAAGGAACTGTATCTATAGTTTTTCAAGTTGTAGGTAAAGGAACTAAGGATTTAGCGAGTTTTGAAGTAGGGGATAGTGTATCTGATTTTGTTGGACCACTTGGAAGACCTTCTGAATTTGTATCTGAAAATATAGAAGATTTAAAGAAGAAAAAATTTCTATTTATAGCTGGTGGTGTTGGGGCAGCTCCTGTATATCCTCAGGTTAAATGGATGAAGGAACACGGAATTGATGTTGATGTAATTATTGGTGCAAGAAGCAAAGATATATTAATTTTAGAATCAGAAATGAAAGAAGTAGCAGGAAATCTTTATATATCTACTGATGATGGTTCTTATGGATTTGACGGAAGAGTTACTGACCTTTTAAAGGACTTAGTAGATAATAAAGGTAAACACTACGATGAAGCTATAGTGATAGGTCCTATGATAATGATGAAGTTTATGTGTATGTTAACTAAAGAATTAAATATACCTACTATAGTAAGTTTAAATCCAATTATGGTTGATGGTACTGGTATGTGCGGTGCTTGTAGAGTTACAGTTGGAGATAAAATCCAATTTGCTTGCGTTGATGGGCCTGAGTTTGATGGTCACAAGATAGATTTTGATGAAGCTATGAGAAGACAAACTATGTATAAAACTGAAGAGGGAAGAAAAATCCTTAAAGAAAAAGAAGGAAATACTCATCACGGTGGTTGTGGACATTGCGGAGGTGAAAAGTAATGGATATGAATGAGAGAATGGTTAGAGTACCAGTTAGAGAGCAAGACCCAAAGGTTCGTGCTACTAATTTTAAAGAAGTTTGCTTAGGATATAACGAAGAAGAGGCAATGAAAGACGCTAAAAGATGTCTTCAATGTAAAAAGCCAATGTGTAGACAAGGCTGCCCTGTATCAATTGATATACCAGGCTTTGTGAAGGAAGTTGCAGAAGGAAACTTTGAAGAAGCAGCTAAAATTATTGCAAAATATAGTGCACTTCCAGCTGTTTGTGGAAGAGTTTGTCCGCAAGAATCTCAATGTGAGGGAAAATGTGTTTTAGGAGTAAAGGGTGACTCTGTTTCTATAGGAAAGCTAGAAAGATTTGTAGCAGACTGGGGTAGAGAACACAATATAGATCTTTCAACTAAGGAAGAATCAAAGGGGAAAAAAGTTGCAGTTATAGGAAGTGGACCAGCTGGTCTTACTTGTGCTGGAGACTTAGCGAAACTTGGATACGATGTAACTATTTTTGAAGCGCTTCATGAAGCCGGAGGAGTTTTAGTTTATGGTATTCCAGAATTTAGACTTCCAAAGGAAACTGTAGTAAAAGGTGAGATTGAAAATATTAAAAAGCTTGGCGTAAAGATTGAGACTAACGTTATTATAGGAAGAACTATAACTATAGATGAGCTTTTAAATGAAGAAGGTTTTGATGCTGTATTTATAGGTTCTGGTGCTGGACTTCCTAGATTTATGGGAATAGAAGGAGAGAATGCTAATGGAGTATTTTCAGCTAACGAATATTTAACTAGAGTAAATCTTATGAAAGCTTTTAAAGAAGATTATGAAACTCCAGTTAGAACGGGGAGTAAGGTAGCTGTAGTAGGAGGCGGAAATGTAGCTATGGATGCAGCTAGAACAGCACTTAGACTTGGAGCTGAAACTCATATCGTATATAGAAGAAGTGAAGCTGAACTTCCAGCTAGAATAGAAGAAGTTCACCACGCTAAAGAAGAGGGGATTATTTTTGATATTTTAACTAATCCTACAGAGATATTAACAGATGAAAACGGCTGGGTATCAGGAATGAAATGCGTAAAAATGCAACTTGGTGAACCTGATGAGTCTGGAAGAAGAAAACCAGAAGTTATTAAAGGGTCTGAGTTTGTTATGGATGTAGATACAGTTATAATGTCTCTTGGAACTTCACCAAACCCTCTTATTTCTTCAACTACAGAAGGGCTTGAAATAAATAAGAGAAAATGTATAGTTGCAGAAGATGAAACAGGTAAAACTTCAAGAAAAGGAGTTTATGCAGGGGGAGATGCTGTAACTGGAGCCGCAACTGTAATATTAGCTATGGGTGCAGGTAAAGATGCAGCTGCTGCTATAGATGAGTATTTAAGTAACTTATAGTTTTAAATAAAATCTTTTTAAAAATTAAAGGAACTCTTTTTAGAGTTCCTTTAATTATAAAGATATATTGATTATTTTAATTTTCCATCTTCTATTAATCTATTAGCTACGTAAGCTGCAACTTCACCTGTTATTTTTATGCAGTGAGCTTTTCTTTCAGGTGAATTGAATTCTTTAAAGTCTTTTGTCATAACTCTACAGCATGTACTTTTATACATCTCACGGATATGATCGTGTAGAGCTTTTGATTCTTCAAACATTTTATCGTTCATAGGTTCTAAATGACTTCGTCCATAAACCATTCCAAGTGCCATTACTCCGCCACTAACTGCACCGCAAAGGCAGCCAGATTTACCTATTCCTACAGGAAATCCTGAAGCGAGTTTAGTTACATCATCTGAAAAAGGTTTCCCTAAAGCATCGTTAATAGTTTTAACAACAGCTTCTGAACAGAAGAATTCTCCTCTTTCAAAATAACCTTCTGCAATTTTTCTGATTTCTTCTACTCTTTCTTTATTTGACATAAGTTATCTTTCCCTTCTAAGTAAAATAAGTTAAATTACAAATTCATTATACACTAAATCTATGTTACTAAATTGTAAAAGGATGAATATTATCTTCCCTATTTAAAATATAATATTTATAATTAAACTTATGTTGTAGAAATGGAGGTAATAGATGAAGAAAATGATTAAAGTATTAATCTATGCAATTATTGTATTATTAGTTTTAGTATTAGGTTATGTTTGTTTTATGATAGTAACAGATTATAAACCAGAACCTATAGAAAAAGTTAATATAGAGAATAATAGAGAAAAAACGGTTAAATTAAATAAAGAATATACACTAACTACATTTAATATAGGTTATGCAGGAATGGATAAAAACGTTGATTTCTTTATGGATGGCGGAAAGATGTCTAGGGCTATAAGTGAAGAAGCTGTTAAAGCTAATTTAAATGGGATAGAAAATATAATGAAAGATAAAAATTCTGATTTTTATTTTCTACAAGAAATAGATAAAAAGGCTAGTAGAAGTTTTAACGTAAATGAAGTAGAAAGTGTTAATAATAATTTTAAAGATTATAGCACTTCTTTTGCAAAGAATTTTGATGTTAAATGGGTTCCCCTTCCTATAACTCATCCTCACGGAAGAGTTTTAAGTGGAATAATGACATTATCTAAATACTCTTTTAATAGTGCAGATAGATATGATTTACCAGGTAAAGAATCTTACTTTAGACAACTTGGTGATTTAGATAGATGTATGCTTGTAAATAGAGAAAAATTAGAAAATGGAAAAGAATTTGTTTTAATTAATGTACATCTTTCAGCGTTTGATAAGGGTGGAAAGGTTAGAAAGGTACAACTTGCATTTATTAAAAAGTTCGTTTTAGAAGAATATAATAAAGGAAATTATGTTATTTTAGGTGGAGACTTTAATAACCAGCTTCCAGGAACTGATGCTTTTAATTTTAAAACTACAGAAGGTCTTCCAGATTGGATTCAAAAATTACCAGAAGATTTTACTCCTAAAGGATTTAGTATCTATTCAGATAAATTTACTCCAAGTAACAGAACAGTTGAAAAACCGTATGTTGATGGAGAAAATTTAAAATCAGTAATAGATGGATTCTTAGTTTCTGATAATATAAAGGTTAAAAGTATAAAAGGAAAAGACTATAATTTCGAATATAGCGATCACAACCCTACAACATTAACATTTGAATTAAAATAATTTTTAAACCTAACTATATTTTTGTAGTTAGGTTTTTCTTTATAAAAATATGTTATATAGAAATAGTTATTTAAAATTGTATGGAAGAAATGTAAATTTTTTAAAAGGTTAATAGAAAGGTAAAATCTTTATTTTAATATAAAAAGGAGGAGATGATTTTTATGGAAAATAAATTAACATTAGTAGAAAAATTAGCATTATTAATAATGGATAGAGATAAATACGATTTAAATATTTTAGAAGATAGAAGAGTTAGAAGAAATATATTAGGGTGCATTATAACAGAGATGATAAATAAAAACGCTTTATATGTAAGTGATGGATTCTTAGAAGTTTATGATGGAAATGTACCACTTAATAGATACGAAGAATATGTTAGTACTATAATAAGTGAAGATATTTTTGAAGTAGAAGAAGTTATTGAAGGGTTAGACCAAAAGACAGAATATAGCTTTATTATAGATAAATTAATAGATAATCTAAGAGATTATGAAGTTATAAAAGGAGGGGAAGAAAATTATCATTACGAAGTAAATAGAGACGTTATAGGTAGAATAATTAAAGGTATAGAAGAAAATCTAGATGTTTATAAAATAGTTAATAATGATGATTTAGCTTTAATGCTTTATTTTTACTACACAAAAATTGCAAAGTATTATTTAAGCAAAGATGAAGTTAAAAAATTAAAAGAAAAATTAGATAATTTTAAAGATGATAAAGTTTATAATTTTGTTTTAGAAGAAGGGATAGATAGAGTTCCTAAAAAATATAGTACATCAGGAGACTCTAGAAAAAAATTAAATAAAGGGGATATAATAGCTTTTTCAAGTGAATTATTCTTTTAATAAAGTGTTTAGGTGATTATATATGAAAAAGAAGCTCTTTAGTAGTCTTTTAATATTTTTATTATTAGCTTTAGCCTTTATTTCTTGTGAAAATGCAAAAGATAAAACTATAACTTATAAGGAAAATAATAAAAATATAAATAAATCAAATTTAAGTTTAGAAAATTGTAGTTTTTCTGTAGAACCTAGATATGATTTACCTATAAAAGAAGAAAAGAAATGTTTACTAAAGCAGTTCGAAAGAATGAAAAATAAAAGTGAAAACTTATATTATAATAAAAAAACTTTAGGTGAAATTTTTGAATCTGAAGATAAAGACTTTACAATGTGGGATGATAAACTTAATGAGATCGGCGATTACTTAGGAAAAAACTTAAATAAGAAGGATTACGTAAAACTTAAAGAAGAAGAAAAGAAATGGGTTGTAGATCGCAAAATCAAGGCTCATAATGCGGCGAATAAATTAAAATCTCAAAAAAATGAGCAAGTGGTATATACTAAATCTCTTATAGATAGCACAAGAAAAAGATGTTATGAAATAGTAAATAAATATATGAATTAAATTTGTGGTAAAATATTGTTAAGAAGCATCTTAGGGTTTGTAGAATTAAAGGAGGGATAAGTATGTATGCTGTAGATTTGTTTTTAGATGAGAAATCGTCGGAATACATAAAGAGTATATGGAGAGAACTATCAAAAAATAAAATTGGATCAGGGCTTGATAACGTGAAGCTTTTAGAGCCTCATATAACCCTTGCAATTTATGATGAAATTAATAATTTAGATGATTTTATAAATAGATTACGTGATTTTTCTAAAGGTTTAAAGAGTATGAAAAGTAGGTTTGACATTTTAGGATCATTTCCAACTACAGGAACTTGTTTGATTTCGCCTATGATAACAGAAGAGATTTTAAGCATGCATAGGGATTTTTATAAAGTTATGAAAGATTATGATTATAGTGCACGTGAATTTTATAAACCAGAAAGATGGAATCCTCATTGCAGCTTAGCTAGTGGTCTTAGCTTAGAAGAACTAAAAAAGGTATTAGACTACGCTTTAAATGTGTTTGTTCCTTTTGAAGGGGCATTTTATGGTATAGGTTTATATGATTTAAAAACTGATAAGCTTGGAAAAGTTATAAAAAGTAAAAGGTTATTTTAAATCTATCAATCAATTAAGACTAATTTAAGAATTATGTGAAATAAATCTAGTATAATAGTATATAATTATTAGTAAGAGTAGTTTGTTTGTTAGGGGTGAAGATTGGTGGAAGATTTAAATAAAGAAGATGAACTTAAAATAGAAGAAGATATAAAAAGAACTAAGAAAAAAATGAGGATTGCATTGATAGTTATGGTCGTAGCCCTTATAGTTTTAGGATTCTTTTTATATAATACATCAGGACAAATTTTCTCAAAGATAATGGGAAGTTAAAATAATTAGGCAATGAAAAAATAAATTTAATTTATTTTTCCATTGCCTTTATTATATTGTTACATTTATTTCGTAATCTTCAGAGTTTTCTTTAGCTTCTAAAAGTCTAGAAATCCCTTCCATATCTATTATAGTTAAAGTAAAATCAGTATTTGAATTAATTGATTTTATATAATCTTTTGCAGCTTCACTAACGGATCCTATAGTTATTATAATGCCTTCTTTAACATTATCTGAAACCATAGCGCCAATTAGGCTTTGACAAGGGTCTAACCCTATAGTTAAAGTGTCTTCTTTTATATTCCTTTTACATTTTACATAGATCTTTTCAGAATCTAAAGTATTTAATATAAAATCTGCACCGCTAGAAAGATCAGAGTAAGGATCTTCTATACTTAATATATTAGAATTCCCGTCAAATAACCATTTACAAAAGCCTTCGAATTCAAATCTAGATAGTTTGTTTATATTTTCTTTTTTAACTTTCAAAGAAAAATTATAATTTTGCTCTTTATATTTAGTAAGCCTATTTAAAATAGGGTATATAGCCTTTAATAGCATCATAAATGCTATAAATAATAAAATAAATTTAAGTGAACTAAACATAAAACACCTCCCTTATAAAAGATTATTGACAAAAAGTTGGAATTTAATCATTTACTTAGATATAATAATAAGAAGTATTTTAGTGGGGTGATATTTATGATAAATAAAAGGTCTTTTTCTAAAGTAAGCGAAAGATACAAAGATTCTTTAGTATTAAAAAGTGAAGAGGAGTATTTGTTTTCTAATATATTTAATTCTATAAAAAGATTATTTGGTGAAAGTGAAAATACCTTAAAAAATCTTCCTTTAGATACAATAAATAATTACAAATCAAAGCCAAACAAAGTTCTATTCTTTTTAGTTGATGCCTTCTCTTATGAATTTTACGATTTATATAAAGAGGATTTTAAAAGCTTTAAAACTATAGAAAAAGAAGGAGTAGTATCTAAAATTTTAGCACAATTCCCGTCATCTACTACAGGAGAAATTACAACTGCCCTTACAAACATGCCGGTGCATGAGCACGGTATTTATGAGTGGTATTATTATGAAAAGTTTTGTGATAATAATATAACTGCATTTTTATTTAAAGAAACTGAAAGCGATATTTATGAAAATTTAGCTAATAAGGGAATAAAACCAGAAGATTTTTTACCAAAAGAAAGTTTCTTTAAAGAACTTAAAAGTTTAAATGTTAAATCAAATGCATATCAACCAAACTATATAAATGATAGTACTTATAGTAAGTATATGTTTAGATACGCTAAGCTAAATGATTATAAAAATTATGATGAATTATTTAAAATGTTAGAAACGGATTTAAGAAAAGATGATGAAAAGGAATATTATTATGTTTATATTCCAAACATAGATTCAATAGGGCACAAATACGGACCTAAATCCTTAGAGTTTAAATCGGAAATAAATAAATTATTTAAAGAGTTTGATAAATTCTTTATAAATATAAAAGATTTAAATCTAATAGATATAATAATTTCAGCAGACCACGGACAAATAGAAGCTGATTTATCAAAAATGATTTATTTAGATAAAGAAGTTAAAAATATAGAAAGATTTTTAAAGAAAAATAAAAAAGGAGATATCTATTCGCCTTGTGGGTACGTAAGAGATTTATTTTTACATGTAAAAGAGGATAAATTAGAAGAACTTAAAGATATACTTAGTAAAAAGCTAAAAGATAGAGCATTAGTTCTTACTATAGATGAATTATCAGGACTAGGTGTATTTCCGTATATAAGCGATAGGTTTTATGATAGAGTAGGAAATTTAATTATAATTCCTTTAGATAATAACACGGTTTGGATGTATGAAAGCTTTAATCAAAAAGGAGTTCATGGCGGTTTAAGTAAAAGTGAAATGGAAATACCATTTTTATATTATAGTAAATAAAAAAATCAGTAGGAGGCTTCCTACTGATTTTTTCTAAGCTTCTTTTAATTCTGATTCAAGTTCAAGCATTAAATCTTTAACAGAAACTATTTCTTTTATTTTGTATGCATTTTCACCACAGAAGATAAGTCCATTATCTAAATCACCTTTAACTGAATTAATTAAAGCTTGAGTTATGCAATAAGGAGTATCAGCTGGGTTACAAGGTGTTAAGCAGTTATAACACTTTTGAACTTTGATATTTCCAAGGTTAGTTTTATCTACGAATTTATTTAAAATTGCACGGCCTGGCATTCCGACAGGACTTTTCACTAAGCCAATATCATTCTTTTTAGACTCTACGTAAGCATTTTTAAATTCTATAGAAGCATCACATTCGTGGGTAGCTACAAATCTTGTAGCCATTTGAACTCCGCTAGCCCCTAAAGATAGATATTTAGATATATCGTATCCGCTGTAAACTCCACCAGCTACAACAACAGGTATCTCTTTGTTGTATTTTGCTTCATATTCTTTTACGTGATTAACTATATCAACTACAGTTTGATCAAAGTTTTCAATATGATTAATTAAGTCATCCTTTTTAAAACCTAAGTGTCCGCCGGCTTTAGGCCCTTCTACTACTACTAAATCAGGTGCAACATCATCGTGTTTATCCCAAAGTTTTAATATAACCTTGCAAGCTTTTAATGAAGATACTATAGGAGCGATTTTTACGTCGCTTCCTTTACAAAGCTTAGGTAATTGAGTTGGCATACCTGCACCAGATATTATTAAATCAACTTTTGCATCGATTGCTGTTTTTACGTATTCTGCGTAGTTTTTAGTAGCAACCATTATATTTGCACCGATTATGCCGTTGTTACATTTTTCTTTTGCTATTTTTATATGTTCTTTTAAAGCTCTTAAGTTAGCTTCTAAAGGATTTATTTCAAAGTCATTTTCTTTATAACCAATTTGTGCTGAAGAAATTATTCCTATCCCGCCTGCGTTAGTAACAGCAGAGGCAAGTGATGATAAAGAAACTCCAACGCCCATACCTCCTTGTATTATAGGAAGTTTTGCGATTAGGTTTCCAATTTTTAAAGGTTTGAATTCCATTTTAAAACACCTCATCTATTTTGAATTTTAAATATTTTGATTATCAAAATATATTTTTAATTATAATCTAAAAAGAGAAATTAAACAACAAAAAGTTATTATTGACAGGCTAAAAATATTATGTTAAACTAACAGAGTCTTAGGGGTATGGCTCAATTGGTAGAGTAGTGGTCTCCAAAACCATTGGTTGTGGGTTCAAGTCCTACTGCCCCTGCCAAAAGCACTTAACATTTGTTAAGTGCTTTTTTTATCGTTAAATGACGAAAAAAGTAGAAATTTGAATGTGTTAATAGAATGTTCAAATTTTTTTTATTCACATTGATTAAAAAATTAAAAATATATGTATAAAATAAGTACGAATTATATATAAATAGCTTTAAAAAGCCTAAAAAGTAAAAAAATAATATAAAAAGTTAAAATTATATTAAAAAATATGTTATAATCTGAAATATAGAGAGCGGTAGGAGGAATAATATGTATAGGAAAAATATAAAAAAAATTGTGTTAATCACAATTTTGGTTATAGCTGTTTCTATAGGATTTACGACATTATATTTCGGATCAACGAAAACAGAAGCAGAGGGGAACGTTTCTAATGAAAGTTCACAAAGTAAAACGGATGATGTTAATGATGTAGTAAAGACGATAGTAGAAATGAATTATCAGCCTTTAACATCTATGGTAAAAGAAAACACTGAAAAAGGTTATGTTGTAATAGATGTAGATAAAGATACTATAACATGCAACCTTCACAGAATACTTGAAACTGCAAAAAATTTAAAAATAAAAATAACTTTTCTAAATAATGATGGTGTCTTTAATGAAGGAACATCTTTTTTCGAGTTAGTTGAAAAAGGTGGACATACTGTTTTACCACATTATATAGAAATTGAAGATATCTTAAATCAAAATAACGTTAAAATAATTAGAAATAATGATGATATTGAAAGTGTTGATAAAGAAGATGTTGCATTTGTTATTAATAGAGATAATATTAAAACAGATTTTGTAAAGCAATTATCAGATGAAGTAAAAAAATTAGAAGTCAAAGGATATCATTTTAAAGCTTTTGTTTAATAGAAATAGATTCTTTATATTCCATAAATTACTATGTATTGATTTTATCTAAGGAGAGATAATAAGAGTGTAAAGTAAATCAAAAGATTTACTTTAACAAAACCAATCGCAAAGGAGATGGACATTATGTCAAAGAACAAAGTTTTAGCAAACTTCAAAAACGAAGTAGCATCTGAACTAGGAGTACCATTCAAAGAGTACAACGGAGATTTAAGTTCTAAACAATGTGGATCTGTAGGTGGCGAAATGGTTAAAAGAATGGTAGAAAAATATGAGGATTCTCTAAAGTAGTTTGTAAGCATATAACGTTAGATATGTTTGTAAGCTGACTCGAAAGAGTTTTAGGGGAGAAATAAAGGGAAATTAGCTTTTATCTAAGCAATTAACCCAATATTTTTACTACCTACACATTCAAGGGAGGTGCTAAGAAGAAATGTATATTTCATCTTAGCACTTTTCTTTTGCTATAAATTAGGGAAAGGCAGTAAAATTTTATTATCTAGAGCTTAGTATATAAAATATTTTTATTTTATTTTTGTGAACTATGTGTTGTATGATATTGTGTGTACAAGTTGATTAATTCATGAATTTAAATATACAAAGCATTGAAAACATTATAAGTATATACTTATAGAGGCTTGTACTTAAAATTAAAAACTACATAGTATTTAGATGATTAGGGTTTTTAAAATATTATTGAATGAGAAGTTTTCACAATAAATATTTTCAAACACACAACTAAACCAACTGAAATATAGATCGTAATACTTTGTAGCAATCCCTTTGAATTTTTTTAGCCAACCTTTATGTGATAAATAAACGTTATTTAACTCAGTATAAACTTTCATCTTTAAATCTGAAGTAAGTTCAAGCTTTAAATTCTTATTAATATTAGTAGCAATAGTTCTAGAATATACATCAGTTCCAATTAAACTATTTGATACGTGAAAGGGAAATCTTTCTTTAAAATTATTCCTAGCTAAATGAAGATTGAATTTATTGTCTAACAAAATTTTTCCGGAAATATTATGTGTAAAAGATTTTGTGCAACATATTAAATGCTTTTTTCTTTTAGGACTATAAATTTTAGTTCCTTTTTTATTTTCCTTTATCCAATAAGTTTTTATTCCAATATTCACACCTATATTATCTGTTTTATTTTCTTTAATTATTTTTTTTAGTATCTTATGTCTCCAATAAAATGCAGTTTTTATATTGATTTTAAGGAGTTTAGAACATAATCTAATAGAATAACCTTCATCGAATAAATCTATGTAAGATGACCAAATTTCATCTGACTTTTTAGAGTAATAACTAACTGATTCATTTCTTTTAGAAAATGTTTTTAGACAATTTTTACATAAAAATCTTCTTTTATTTCTGTAAAAGCCATGTTTTCTAAAATTATCGGATTTACAGTGTGGACAGTAATTAATTTCTTTCATACTTTCACCTCCATTTTAAGATTATTGACATTATAAATTTACTTATTCAAATAAAATAAAAATAATGATTGTCTACACATTTTCGTAAAACATAAAGTTTTATAGATAAGGAAAAGTGATATTTTTATTGAATTATATATATAATTTGAGTTTATAAGATTGTATACACAATTATATGGAACACATATATTAGTTGTTTATAAATAACTTAATACAGATAAATAAACTCATTTGAAATGAAATATATCTAATTACTAAGTAATAGAAGATTTACATAAAAAAATATGGTAAACTGAGAACAGGAGTTCGTTAGAGGAGGAGTTTGATATGCAAAAAATTAAAATATTACATTCAGCAGATATACATTTTGATACTCCTTTTAAAGATTTTGATTTAAAGAGTGCAGAAAATAATAAAAGAGAGTTAAAAGAAGTATTTACAAGAATTATTAACATAGCAAATGAAAGAGATGTGGATATACTACTTTTAAGTGGGGATATATTTGATAATTATACTGTAAAAAAAGATACATTAACATTTATAAAAGAAGAAGTAGAAAGATTAAAGCGAGCAAGAGTTTTTATAAGCCCTGGTAATCACGATCCATATAATTTTAAATCTTTTTATAAATTAGTAGATTGGCCAAAAAATACTTACATATTTAAAGGAAAGATTGAAAAAGTAGTATTAGAAGATTTGAAAGTATGTGTATTTGGTGCGGCTTTTAATGAAAATTATGTGCATGAATCTATGCTAAAAGATTTAAATGTGGATGAAAATTACATTAATATAGGTGTTATTCATAGCGAAATTACTAAAGGAAATACTACAAATGAATATAATCCTATTTCTTTGAATGATATAGAAGAAAGTAACTTGGATTATTTAGCATTAGGTCACAGGCATAAATATGTTGGGGTTTTAAAAGAAGGGAAGACTAGCTTTGCTTATAGCGGGTGCCCTCAGGGGAGAGGTTTTGATGAACTTGATGAAAAAGGAGTGCTTTTATTAAATATAAGAAAGAATTTCGTAGAACATGAGTTTATTAAAACATGTATAAGAGAATATAAATCAGTTGATATAGATATAACAGGTGTTAAGAATTACATTCAACTTAAAAATAAGATTAAAGAAGAACTTGATGGCTTTAACACAAAATTAGATATATTTAAGATAAATTTAGTTGGAGAAATAGATTCTGATTTTAATATAGATGAAAACATATTAAAAGAAAGATTAAAAGATAACTTTTATTTTCTTAAAATAAAAGATAAAACAAAGGTTTCATTAAACTTAGATACTTTAGGAAGTGAGAATTCTATAAAAGGTATATTTGTAAAGAAACTTAAAGAATCAATGGAAGAAGCAGATGAAAATGAATTAGAAGTTATAAATTTAGCTTTAAAACTTGGACTATCTAGTCTTACAGAAGAAGAGGTGAATTTAGATGATTATTAAAAAAGCCATAATAAAAAATTTCGGAAAGATAAAAGATAAAGAAATAGATCTGAAAGATGGATTTAATATAATTTATGGTGAAAATGAAAAGGGGAAAAGTACTATAGAAAACTTTATAAAAGCTTGGCTTTTCGGCTTTTCAAATGTACGTGGAAATAAAAATAATCTAAGAAAAAAATATATGCCTTTTACTGGAGAAAAAATGAGGGGGGAACTTATAGTTTCTTTTGAAGGAAGGGAATATATCATAAAAAGAAGTTTTGGAAACACTAAAAAAGATGATGAATCAGTAATTTTAGATAGTTTAACCGGTGAGGAAATAAAAGAGATAAATAAAGATGCACCTGGAGAATATTTTTTAGAGATAAATGGAAATACATTTTCGAAAACGCTTTTTATACCTCAGCTTGGTGTACAAGTTTCAAAAGATAAAGATGAGCAAATAATAGAAAAAATTATAGATCTTTTCGGATGCGGCGAAGGAGAAGTATCTGTAGATAAAGCTATAGATAAACTTAAAGAAAATAGAAAAAGTATAACAACTACAAGAAAATCAGGTAGGCTTGATATACTTAAAAATAGATATAACTATGTTATAGAAGAGAGATATGAAAGCTACAATATAGCAGAAGAAAATTTAGAAAATGAAGAGATGCTTCTAAAAGAAAAAGAAAAGAAAGAAGTATTAAAAGAAGATATAAAAAAATTAGATCTTTATAAAAAGCACAATAAAAAGATGCAGCTTCAAAAAGAATATAAAGAAATTAGCACATACCTTAAAAAAAGCGAAGTTTTAAAAAGGGAAGAAGAAGAACTTAACAGAGATTTAGTTAAAGAAAATGGATCTATTACTATTTCATTTATTGATGAATTAGCTAGTGATAATAATAGGTATTTAGCTCTTTTAGACACTAAGTGTGAAAAAGATTTAGAACTTGAATCTCTTAAAGAAGAATATGAAAAAAACATTTCAGATGATAAAAGTTTTGAAGTTTTTGACTCTATGGATGACGGAATAAAAGAAAAATTAATTAAGCTTAATTTAGAACAGGAAACTTTAAAAGATAAAATTCTAAAAGGTGATGCTTTAAGAAAATCTGTAGAAGATGAAGAAATTAGGCTTAGTCAAAAAAAGAAATTCTTAGGGGATATCATTAAATTAAAAGATAGTAAAGATGAAATAAAAGATTTATTTAATCTTTATGAAGAAAGACTAAATATGCTTAAGAGTGCTATTACTAAAGCGCCAGATAGTGCAAAAATCAAAAATAATAAGGAAAAGGTTCGAAAAGAGAAGAATATTTCCGGGGGAATAATAATAATTTCAGTTTTAATAGCTATTTTAAATCTTTCTGTTTTAGGGGTAGGAGCTTTATTTTATATTATTTCTCTTATAGGTTTAGCTTTAGGGGGAGCGTTATTTATTAAATCTAATAAAGAATTAAATACTATAAAAGGTAAGGGTAAATTATTAGATGAAGTTGAATATTTAAATAAAGATATAAAAAATATAGAAGATAAATTAAATGGATATATGAATATTATAAACTGTAATAGTTATGAGAATCTTCTAAGGGCTATAAACTCTTTAAATAATTATTTAGCCTTAGAAGAAAAAACTTTTATAGTATTAGAAGAAAGAAGAAGAAATTTAAATGAATATGATGTGGTAGACCTTAGAGAAAAGTATCTTCAAAATTCAAAAGTTATAACTTCTATAATAAAAGTATCAGGTGCAAACAATATTGAGGAAGTTTATGAAAAATTAGATGCTTATAAAAAGATAAAAGATAATACTATTAATTTAGAAATACAAATTAAAACTAAGAGCGAAGAGCTAGATAGAATAAATTACGAACTTCAAAGCAAAGAAAAGAATATAAAAGAAAAACTTATATATATGAATATTGAAGGAATAAATTTAGTTAATCTAGACGTATATTTAAAAGATATTAGGGAAAAACTAAATAAAAAAAGTGATTTGGAAAATGCTTTAAAAGGTGTAGAAGAAACTTATAAGGTTTTATTAAAAGATAGGGATATAGATTCTATTAAAGAAGAACTAAAAGATATCCTTAATATAGACGGAGAGTATTCTTATAAAAATGAAGAAGATATAGAACTTGAAATAAGATTTAAATCTAACGAACTTATTGAAACAGAAAAAAGAATAAAAGATTTAGAAAATGAAATAAAAAGTAGTTTTTTAGGTAGAAGAGATATAAGTAGAATAGAAGAAGATTTAAATAATATAACAGAAGAGATATCTTCTTTAGAAATAAGGCTTAAAGCTATAGATTTAGCTATAGAAACTCTTTTAGTATCAGGTAGAGAAATTAAAAATAACTTCGGACCAACTCTTAACAAAAAGATTTGTGAAAATTTTAAAAAGCTAACTTCTGATAAGTATAAAGAAGTTAAATTAAATGATGATTACGGAATGATAGTTAGAGATTCAAGTGATATGTTTAATTCTGATTTTTTAAGCTGTGGTGCAAATGATCAGCTTTATTTAGCTCTTAGAATTGCATTTATTGAACTTATCTTTAAAAATGTTAAAGTTCCTGTTATTTTAGATGATACCTTTATACAATATGATGATATTAGAAGGAAAAATGCAATTAATCACATAATGCAAAAAGGATTCCAGCAAATAATATTATTTACTTGTCAAAAGATAGACATTAAAATAGCGAAAGAACTAGATTTAGAGTTTAATTATATTAGTATATAAAATTGACAAAGTTTCTAAATTATAATAATATTACACTATAGCAAATGCAAATCATATGCAAAAAGGAAGTGTAAGAGTGAAAAAATTTTTAAGCGTTTTATTTGTAGGAATATTAGCCTTATCCGCTGTAGGCTGTTCTTCAGATGGCAAAGATGCAAATTCTAACAAGACTGACAAAAAAATAAAAGTTGTTGCATCTATTTATCCATTAGAACAATTTACAAAGATGATAGGTAAAGATAAAGTAGAAGTTAAAACTTTAGTTGGGCCTGGGTTAGAGCCTCATGATTTTGACCTTAAACCACAAGATACTAAAGAGCTTATGGAAAGTAATATATTTGTATATAACGGATTAGATATGGAACACTGGGCTGACGATGTTATAAACTCTTTAAAATCTACTGATGTTAAGGTTGTTACAGCAAGTGAAGGAGTTAATACTAGAAAAGAAGGCGATACTGTAGACCCTCACGTTTGGTTAAGCTTAAAAGAAGCGGAAGTAGAAGCTAAGAATATTTTAAATGCTTTAGTAGAAAAGGACCCTTCAAATAAAGATTACTACGAAACTAATTATAAAGAATTAGTTAAAGAGTTTGATAATCTTTATAATGAATATAAACCTAAGTTTGAGAAACTTAAAAATAAAGATTTTATAACTAACCACGAAGCTTTTGGATACCTTTGTAGAGAATTTGGATTAACTCAAAAATCTGTAAGTGGTATCTTCCAAGAAGGAGAACCTACACCTCAAAAGTTACAAGAACTTGTAAACTACTGTAAAAAGAATAATATTAAAGTTATCTTTTCAGAATCTACAGCAGAACAAAAAACTTCTGAGACTTTAGCAAAAGAAGTAGGGGCAAAGGTTCAAAAAATTTATACTCTAGAAAGTGAGCAAGATTCTAAAACATATCTTGAAGCTATGAAGTATAATCTAGAAACTATTTATAATAGTTTATTAGAAGAAAATAAGTAAGATATGAGGACTCAGAAAAAGGATACTTTAATCCGTTTCTGAGTTTTTCTTTTAATTTATTTATTTAATAAAGATACTCAAATTAAAAACTTAAGAAAATATAAAAAGGATTAATTTTGAGTTATATTAGATTAAATTTATAAAGAAAATAAGGGTTTTATGATATAATAATTACATAATATGGTTAGGAGGTGCTTTTTATTAAGGCTTTAGAATTTTACACAGAAAACATAGAAAAAGCAAAAAAAGATATAAAAGAATTAGATAAAAAAATTAGTTTAATAGGTTGGATTAGACTTTTAATAGTTATAGGAATGGTATACTTTGGCTATAAATTTTTCAAATCTAACAATGTGACGCTTTTGGTTATAAGTGAAGTTATAATAATATGTATTTTAGCTTCAGTAGTTTTATATCATACAAAACTTATGAATAAAAAAAGAAAGCATAATATATTTATAGATATAAATAAAAGAGGAATAGATCGAGTTAATGGCGAGTTTAAAAACGTCGTAGATAATGGAAGCGATTTTATTGACGATACTCATGCTTTTTCATCTGATTTAGATATATTTGGAAAAAACTCACTATTTGCATTAATAAATGATACTACTACAAAAGGTGGTAGGGATAGACTTTCAAAAGAATTAACTTTAGATAGTTTTAAAGATATAGAAAGCTTAAAAGAAAAGAGCAAAGGGATAAAAGAACTTAGTGAAAAAGCTTCTTGGAGACAAAATCTTAGAGTAAACGGTATTTATAATTTTAAAAATACTAAAAAGGAAATAAATGAAATTGAGGCTTTAAAGGATTTTTCAAAAAGTGAAGTTAAAAGGAATAAGTTAAGCAAACTTATAGCATATTTGATGATTGCATTTAATGCTTTAAGTATTATAGCATCTATTACTTCTATAATCCCTTTAACTTATTTGATTTTGGTTTTAATAATTGATTACGGAGTAGTTACAGCTTTAACTAAAAAGAAAAAAGAGGAACTTGTTATCTTTAAAGATTTAAAAAACACTATAAAAATATATGCAGATGCTGTTAGCTTAATCGAAGAGGAAGAGTTTAAGTCTTCTTATATAAATAAGATAAAAGATAAACTAAAAACGAATTCTAATATATCTGCAAAGGCAGAAATGAAATCATTAGCTAGTCTTTCAGAGTGGGTTGGAGACAGTACTAGTAATGCATTTTATTTGGTTTTAAATATATTATTTTTCTTAGATGTTTTTATTATAGAAAACTTAGAAGCTTGGAAAGAGAAAAATGGTAAACATCTAGAAGATTGGCTATCAGTAGTTAGTGAAATAGATGCACTTTCAAGTATATCTAATCTACATTTTGATAACGAAACTTGGGTTTTCCCAGAGATAGTAAAAGAAAAGGTAGTTGTAGCTAAAGAAGTAGGGCATCCTCTAATAGGAAATAGAGCAGTTAGGAATGATTACTCATTAGATAATGGTAAAATGGTAACATTAATTACTGGTTCTAATATGTCTGGTAAAAGTACTTTTTTAAGAACTATAGGCTTGAATTTAGTGTTATCTTATATTGGAGCGCCTGTTTTTGCAAGGGAATTTAAATGCGGAAGATTTAATGTTAGTACTTGTATGAGAACTAAAGATAACTTAGAAGAAAGCATTTCTTCTTTCTACGCAGAAATTCTTAGAATAAAACTTTTAATAGAAAAGACAGAAAAAGGAGAAGATGTTTTCTTCTTATTAGATGAAATATTTAAAGGAACAAATTCAGAAGATAGACATACAGGAGCTAAAGAACTCATAGCTCAACTTATGAAAGGTGATGCTAGAGGGATAGTATCAACTCATGATTTTGAGCTTTGTGATTTAGAAAAAGAAGATAAAAAAATTGAGAATTATAACTTTAGGGAATATTATGAAGATAATAAAATAAAATTTGATTATAAGCTTAGAAAAGGAAGAAGCACTACTCAAAATGCTATTCACCTTATGAAACTAGCTGGAATTAAATTTTAAACTAAAGGGGAATGAGTGGGGAAAATGGGATATGTGATAATAGATTTGGAGTTTAATAATCTTCAAAATATAAGTAAGCATTACAATAATTTTTATGATAAATATAAAGAATTAAAAAATCCTGAAGTTGACAATGAAATAATTGAAATTGGAGCTATAAAGGTTGATAACTATATGAAGATAGAAGATAAATTTAAGCTTTATATAAAACCATCAATCTTTCCAGTTTTAAATCCAGAGATACGAGATATGACAAATATAAGGGAGAAGGATTTAGAAAATGGAGTTAGCTTTGTAAAAGGAATGGAAAAATTAAAAGAGTTTTCAAAAGGATATATAATCTGTTCTTGGGCTAAAGATGATATTATTGAGATAATAACAAACTCTCACTATCATAAGCATAATGACTTAAAGTGGATAGATAGATATATAGACCTTCAAGAATATGCAACAAATGTTTTAGGGTCTAAAAAATCTTTAAGTTTAAAATCAGCATTAACTATGCTTAAGATAAAAGTTGATCCGAATAAGCTTCACGATGCTTTAAATGATGCTCTTTATACAGTTTCTGTTTTTAAAAGTATATATAATTTTAGGGTTTTAAAAAATTATATAGTAAATGATATATATAATATGCCAGCTATAATGATTAAAGACCTTAGAAAAGTTAATTTAGATACAAATAAAGTTAAGTCAATTTGTCCTAAGTGTAAAGGAAATCTAGTTTTAGAAAGTGATTATATGCCTTTAAGGTGGAGATATATTTCAGTTGGGAAATGTTCTAAATGTAATTCTAGAATTTTAAATGAAATTGTCATCAAAAAGACACTAATTGGCGATATAATATATAGAGAAATAGGTAGTAGTATAAATGAGTGGGAATATTCTGACTACAGTTATAGGTTAGAAAAATATTTCTATAAATTAAAAGTATAGAAAAATTTATATAAAGGATAGGGATAAATATGAATATTGCATTTTTTCTTACGCCAAAAAATGAAGTAGTGTGTGAGAATTTAGAATCTACAATGAGACAAGTTATGGAGAGAATGGAGCATCACGGCTATACTGCCATTCCTTTATTAGACAAGCATGGAAGATATGTAGGTACTTTGACAGAAGGGGACTTACTTTGGAAACTTAAAAATACTCCGGAGTTAAATTTTAAAAACACAGAAAGTGTTAAAGTAAAAGATATAAAAACAAGAAGAGCACATAAAAGTGTATCTATTAATGCGAACATAGAAAGCTTAATATCACTTGCAGTTAATCAGAATTTTGTACCTGTAGTGGATGATGAAGGTATATTTATAGGTATAATAAAAAGAAGTGATATTATAAATTATTGTTATAAAGAAATGAAAAATGAAAAAATAGTTTAATTTTAAGAAGATGTCTAAATTTGATTTAGGCATCTTTTTTTATGAACAGTCAAGGATAAAAATTCTAGTTAGAATAAAATTGTAATTCAACATTTAAAACCAAAAGCTGTAATATATGTGATGATTGTAAATATTAAATATTTTAAATTAATAAATAAAAAAGTAGTTGACAATACATATCAATAAAAGTATTATAAAAATATAACACACCCCCCTGGGGAGGGGGTAAGGAGGATGTAAAATGAACGAAGACAAAAAGAAAGCAGTGCAAGCTTTGAAAACTTGCAGAGGACAAATAGATGGAATTATTAAAATGCTTGAGGACGGAAGATACTGCGTGGATGTATCAAATCAAATAATAGCAGCTCAAGGATTACTTAAAAAAGCTAACAAACATGTTCTAACTCAGCATATGCATAGTTGCGTTAGAGAGGCTTTAGATTCAGGCGAAAAAGATGCTAAGGTAGAAGAAGTTATTACTATCTTAAATAAACTTATCGAAAAATAGGAATTAGAACTAAAAGAGGAGGTAAATGATGAAAAGAAAATTTAATATAGAAAAGATGTCTTGTGCTTCTTGTGCAAGTAGAATAGAAAAAGTTGTTTCTAATATGGATGGAGTAGAAAAAGCTATAGTAAATTTAGCTACAGAAAAAATGGTAGTTGAATTTAATCAAAATATAATTTCAGAGAAAGATATAGTAGCAAAGGTAAAACAAATTGGATATGGTGCAAGCCTTATTGAAAATAGAGATATTAAAACAGAAAGTTTTGAAGTTACTGGAATGACTTGCGCATCATGTCAAGCGAGGGTAGAAAAAGTTTTAAATAAAATGCCAGGTGTAGATAAAGCAGTAGTAAACTTAGCTACAGAAAAAGCAACTGTAACTTACGATAAAAACATAGTTGAGGCTAAGGAGTTAGAAGATAAGGTTAAAAAAATAGGGTTTGGTCTTAAGGAAATAAGAGAAGAAAGTGATGGTTTCCTTAAAGTGAATTTTAAAATTAAAGGAATGACTTGTGCTTCTTGCCAGGCGAGAATAGAAAAGGTTGTAAGTAAGATACAAGGCGTAAAAGATGTAGTAGTAAATTTAGCTACAGAAGAAATGTCTTTAAAATATGATTCAAGAGAGGTTTCCATAAAAGACATAGAAGATAAAGTTAAAGGGATAGGATTTACTGCAGAAGTAATAGATGAGAATGATAAGGATAAAGAAAGAAATACAGTTAAAGAAAAAGTTAAATCTACAAAAACTAGAATGATATGGTCATTCATCTTTGCAATTCCTTTAATCTGCATTTCGATGGGTCCTATGATAGGTATAAAAGTTCCAAGTATAATAAGTCCTGATGTGAATCCTTTCAATTATGCATTTATACAACTTATATTAGCAACTGCTGTAATAATAGTTGGAAGAGAATTCTTTATTCATGGATTTAAGAATTTATTTAATTTAAGTCCTAATATGGATAGTTTAGTTGCACTTGGAAGTACAGCAGCTTGGATTTATGGTATATATGCACTTATAAAAATTGGTGAAGGTGAAGTTCACTTTGCTCACCATTTATATTTTGAAGCAGCAGGTATGATAGTTGCATTTATAAGTCTTGGTAAATACCTTGAAGCTATAACTAAAGGTAAAACTTCAGATGCTATGGGTAAACTTATGAACCTTGCACCAAAGACAGCGACAGTTATTATAGATGGAAAAGAAAAAGTTATTAGTGTTGATGATGTTAGGGTTTCAGATATAATTTTAGTTAAACCTGGTGAAAAGTTACCTGTAGATGGAGTTATAGTAGAAGGTAATACTACAGTTGATGAATCTATGCTTACAGGTGAAAGTATGCCAGTATCAAAAACTGTTGGAGACACAGTAGTTGGTGCAAGTATTAATAAACATGGAATGTTTAAATACAAAGCAACTAAAGTTGGAAAGGATACTGTTCTTTCTCAAATAATACATTTAGTTGAAGATGCACAAGGAACTAAAGCGCCTATAGCAAAACTTGCAGATGTTATCTCAGGATATTTTGTACCAGTAGTAATAACTATAGCTGTTTTTTCAGCACTTGCTTGGTATTTTATCGGGCATAAAGATTTAGAGTTTTCTTTAAATATACTAATATCAGTTTTAGTAATAGCATGCCCTTGCGCATTAGGTCTTGCAACCCCTACAACTATAATGGTAAGTACTGGTAAGGGTGCAGAAAATGGAGTATTAATTAAAAGTGGAGCTTCACTTGAAGAGGCACATAAAATAAATACTGTAGTCTTTGATAAAACGGGAACTATAACAGAAGGTAAACCAAAAGTTACAGATATAATTTCAAATGGATTTAAAGAAGATGAAATATTAAGACTTGTAGGAGCTTCTGAAAGGGGATCTGAACATCCTTTAGGTGAAGCTATAGTAAAAGAAGCGACAGAAATAAGAAATTTAACTTTACCAAAGATTGAAAAGTTTGATTCGATTCCAGGTGAAGGAATAGTAACTATAATTGAAGGTAAAAGTGTTATTGTTGGAAATAAAAAGATAATGGAAAGATACAAGGTATCTATAAAAGATTTAGAAGATGCAGCGCATAGTTTAGCAGTGATTGGAAAAACTCCTATGTATGCAGCTGTAGATAATAAATTAGCTGGGATTATAGCTGTATCAGATCCAGTTAAGAAAAATAGTAAAAAGGCTATAAAAGCTCTTCATAATATGGGAATAGAAGTAGTTATGCTTACAGGGGATAATGAAAAAACAGCAAAAGCTATAGCTAAAACTGTAGGTATTGATAGGGTTGTATCAGATGTATTACCAGAAGGTAAGGCAAATGTTATAAAAGAAATCCAAAATGAAGGTAAAAAAGTAGCTATGGTTGGTGATGGAATAAACGATGCACCTGCACTTGCAACAGCTGAGATAGGAATAGCTATAGGTTCAGGAACTGATGTTGCTATAGAATCTGCTGATATAGTCTTAATGAGAAGTGATATTTTAGATGTTGTCTCTGCAATTCAATTAAGTAGAGCTACTATTAGAAATATAAAAGAGAATTTAGGTTGGGCATTTGGATATAATGTTTTAGGAATTCCAGTTGCTATGGGAATATTATATATATTTAAAGGTCCGTTATTAAATCCTATGATTGGAGCTTTTGCTATGAGTTTAAGTTCAGTTTCAGTCTTATTAAATGCACTTAGATTAAAAAGATTTAAACCAAAATTTTAAATAAAATACTTTAAACAAAGGAGTGATATTTTATGTCAAAAATGATGATAAATATTGAAGGAATGAGTTGTATGCACTGCGTAAAAGGTGTAGAAAATGCTTTAGAAAAATTAAAAGATGTTAAAAGTTATAACGTAGAAATAGGTAAAGCTGAAGTTACAGGAGATGCATCAAAAGAAGAATTAAAAGATGCAATTGAAGATATTGGATTTGATGTTTTAGATATAACAGAGGAGTAGAAAAAAAGATGCTGCATTAGTTGTAGCATCTTTTTTTCTTTAAAATAACTTTAGAAAAATATTTAGTTTTTATCTTTTCCTTGAATTTCAGGAACTGGAATTTCTTTATTTTTCTTAGGAGGCACAAAGCGCTTACTTTCCCAAGAACTTCTTTGATCTTTTTTAGCCATAAAATCACCTCTGTAATACAAGTCTACAGATAAAGCTTTTGCATTTTAAATAAAGTTTATTCCTTTTCTAAGTCTTTTACATAATCATAAAATGCAATTTCTAAATCAATAGAAGAATCTAATGAGTCTGGAGGAGAGGCTTTTAATGAATCTTCAACATTTTTTATATATTTAAATAGCTCACCTTGGATGTTATTAAATTCTTTAATGTTTGTTTTAACTTCACTAATTTCGTTTTTATGGTATGAATTATAAGATTTATCTAATAGTTCTTGAAGTAGGTGAAGCTTTTCAGTTATAAATTTTTTATGAGTCTTTGAAACTAAACTTAGATTTTTATAAAAATCTATTTGTGTATCTATAATTAACCAGTTTTTGAAAGCTTTTTTAGCTAAAAGAGTATTATTCTTATTAAAGGCTAGATCGATTTTAATTCTTGAATTTTTATATTTTTCAATAGTCTCTACTATATTTGTATCAAGTTTATCTATTTTTGAGAATATAAAAGAAGCTTTTAATGAGATTTCATCTAATTCATCACTTAAATTAGATAGTTCTAAAAAATATTTTTTAGATCCGCTTTTAAGTAAAGAGTCTAATATCTTCAAATGTTATAACCTCCATGTCTTGATTTTATATTTATAATATATGAATAAAGGCCGTAAAGGTTTATACAAATAAAAGGATTATTGTAATAATCTATATAATGCCTTGTATAAATAAACATATTAGATTAAAATTAATATTGTGATTAAAACGATTTAAGGAGTGATATTAAATGACAAATGAAAACTCAATGAGTCAATTATTAGATGCTTATGATGTGAAAACAATAAGCAGGGGCGATGTTATAGAAGGTACTGTAATAGATGTCAATGAAAAAGAAGTTAAAGTTAATATAAATTATGCTTTCGATGGAGTTGTAACTAGAGGAGAATTAACAAAAGAAGAAATAAACCCTCTAGAAGTTGTTAAAGAAGGAGATAAAATTAATGTATTAGTTTTATCACCTAACGACGGAGAAGGATATGTATTACTTTCAAGAAGAAGAGTTGTAGAAAAAGAAGAGAGAGCTAAATTTAATGAAGAATTAAAAAAAGATAAAGAAATAGTATCTGAAGCTTTCAAAAATGGAACTAACTTAACTGTAGAAGTTAAAGATGAAATCAAAGGTGGAGTTGCGGCTTACTTTGGAAAGGTAAGAGTATTTATTCCAGGTTCTTTACTAAGTAGAGAAAAAGTTAAGTTTAAAGATTATGTAGGAAAAGACTTAGAAGTTAGAATAACTGAATTAGATTTTAAAAATAATAAAATCGTAGGTTCAAGAAAAGCTATAGAAGAAGAGATCTACCAAAAAGAGCAAGGAGAGATCTGGAACTCATTAGTAGAAGGTGAAAAAAGAAAAGGTGTAGTTAAAAATACTACTAAATTCGGAGCTTTCGTAGATATCGGTGGAGTTCAAGGATTAGTTCACATAAACGATTTAGCTTGGGAAAGAGTTAAGAGAGTTGAAGATATCGTTAAAACTGGAGACGAAGTTGAAGTCTTAGTAGCTTCTGTTGATAGAGATGCAAATAGAATTTCATTAGTTTTAAAAGAAAAATCAAATGAGCCTTGGACATTACACGGTGATTCAATTAAATCAGGTGATGTTTTAGATGGTAAAGTAGTAAAACTTAAAGGGTTTGGAGCTTTTGTTGAAGTTTTCCCTGGAGTTCAAGGGCTAGTTCACTTATCAGAAATAACTGATGAAAACATAGCTAAACCAGAAGAGGTTTTAAATGTAGGACAAAAAGTTAAAGTTAAAGTTTTAGATATAAACAAAGAAGATAGAAAATTATCACTTAGCATAAAAGAAGCTACAGAAAAGAGTAAAGAATACCAAGAATTCTTAAATAATGATGATGACGTTACTTTAGGAGAAGTATTTGGAAATCTAAAAGATATGTTTAAGTAATAAAAACAAAAAAGGATGTTTTACTATAAGAGTAAAACATCCTTTTTAAATATAAGGGGGGAGAAATTTATGGATTTTGATAAGGTAGCTAAAGTTTGGGATACAGATTATAGAGAAAAAAGAGGAGAAATAGTAGCCTCTGAGATATCTAAATTTTTAAATTCTAAAAAGGATAAAGTTGCATTAGAAATAGGATGTGGGACTGGACTTGTTTCATTAAACTTAAGTGATAGTTTTAAAGAATTAGATTTGATTGATAATTCAAAAGAAATGATAGAGGTTTTAACTGAAAAGATAAATTTAAAAGGAATAAAAAATATAAATCCTATAAATTGTAGTATAGAAGATTTAAAAGATTCTAAAAAATATGATTTTATATTTTCATCATTAGTTTTACATCATATAGATGATATTAAATTAATGCTTTCAAAAATAAAAAGTCTTTTAAATATAAATGGTAAGGTCTGTATAGTTGATTTTATAAATGATAATGGGGAATTTCATGCAGATGAGAAAGAGTTTAAAGGGCATAATGGATTTAATGTTAAGTTTTTAAAAGAAATAATTAAAGACTTAGGATTTAAAAACATAGAAAGTTATGATTTTTATAATGGAGTAAAAACAAACAGCATAGGAAAAGTTAAATATACTTTATTTATAATGTCATTTGAAATTTGATTATTTACTTACTTATAATGTATAAAAGCTTAAATTAAACTAATAATAAGGTTATGAAAATAAATTATTAATAAATTTAAAGGAGATGACCTTATGAAATTTAGTAAGATTATTAGCATAAGTTTATTAGCATTAGTTATAAGTGTACCTGTAGTTTCAAATGCAAAAGAATTAAAATCAAAAACAGGTGCTATATCACATAGTGGTATATATGTTAGTGGCTGTGGTTCTTATACTTCAGCTTGCACTATAGTAAATACCGAAGACCCTAAAGTTCAAAACGAATCTGCAAGAGTCCTTATTACATATCCTTTTGATTCTTGTGCAGCTTGCGATACAGGGAAAAGTTATTCTGTAGCGTATTATCAAGGTGGAGCTAATTTAAGCTATGAAGGAGAAGCGGTATCTTCAGACTTTAAGGGGATAGCAGGAGAAATATTAAGAGTTTACTAAAAACATAAAAATAAAGTCTATAGCAAAAGCTATAGACTTTATTTTTATTAAATTCTTTCTATTTTAAGCATATTAGTTCCGCCTACGTGTGTAGTTGGCATACCAGCTGCTACTATTATTTCATCACCTTTATTTACAAATGGGAATTTACTTGCGATCTTTTTAGCTTCTGATAAAATTTCATCAGTTGAGTTAAACATATCACATTTTGCAGGGAATACTCCAAAGTTTAAAGCAAGACCTCTCATAACTTCTTCGTATGGAGTTATTGCAATGATTGGTGCTTTAGGTCTGTATTTAGAAATAAGTCTAGCTGTTGCACCACTTTTTGTTGCAGCTACTATAGCTTCAGCGCCAACTATTGCAGAAGTTCTACAAGTTGAGTAACTAATTGCATCTGCATAAGCCATAGAACCTGGTTCTATATGGCTGTTTTTTAAGTGAGTGTAATCTAGGTTAGCTTCTGTTTCTTTAGCTATTTTTGCCATAGTTTTTGCAGCTTCTATAGGGAAGTTACCTGATGCACTTTCTCCAGATAACATTATTCCATCAGTTCCATCAAAAATTGCATTACATATATCACAAGCTTCCGCACGAGTTGGAAGTGGATTTCTTATCATAGAATCTAGCATCTGAGTTGCTGTTATTACTATCTTACCTTTTGCATTACATTTTCTTATGATGTTTTTTTGTATTATAGGAACTTGCTCTATAGGAATTTCAACTCCCATATCGCCTCTAGCAACCATAACCCCATCAGTTACATCTATTATTTCATCTATATTATCTACACCTTCGTGGTTTTCGATTTTAGCTATTATTTTAATATGTTCGCCACCATTATCTTTTAGAATTTTTCTTACATCTAATATGTCTGAAGCTTTTCTTATAAATGATGCAGCTATAAAATCAACGCCGTTTTGACAACCGAAGATTATATCTTCTTTATCTTTTTCAGTTATTGAAGGAAGATTTATAGAAACGTTTGGAACGTTAACTCCCTTGTGGTTTTTAATAGTGCCTGAAACTAAAGCTTTGCAGTTTATAGTTTTTCCTTGGACGTTTAAAATTTCAAAAGATAATAAACCATCATCAACTAATATAGTTCCGTGTGGTTTAACGTCTTTATATAAATCGTTATAAGTTATTGAACATCTATTATTATCTCCTAAAATCTCTTCACCGCATACAAAAGCGAAATTTTGTCCTTCAGTTAAGTCAACTCCATCATTTATGAAGTTGTGAGTTCTTATTTTAGGTCCTTTTATATCAAGAACTATTGCAGTTGAAGTTTTTTCTTCTTCTCTTAATTTTTTTATAAGGTCGATTTTTTCTTTGTGAGATTCGTGTGTACCGTGTGAAAAGTTTAGTCTTGCAGCACTCATCCCAATTTTAATAAATTCTCTTAAGACATCAGCATTGTCACTCGCAGGTCCAATGGTAAATATCATTTTTGTTTTTTGCATAATATCACCTCTCTAAAATTTTTTAATATTATCACTCTTATTTATTATGTGCAAATTATTCTTAAACTAAAGTTAAAATTTAATAACAATTTCATATAAGTTATAAGAATGTGATATACTAAAAATAATTACATTATAATTTTAACACAACTTAGAGGGAAGGATGATATAAAATGGAAATTTTAACAGAATTACAACCTTCTTTAGTATTTAAATACTTTGAAGAGATTAGCAAAATTCCAAGAGGATCAGGAGACGAAAAAAGAATTAGTGATTACTTAGTTTCTTTTGGTAAATCATTAGGCTTAGAAACTTACCAAGACGAGGCTTTAAACGTAATTATTAAAAAGCCAGCAAGCAAGGGGTATGAAAATGCACCTACAGTTATAATCCAAGGTCATATGGATATGGTTTGTGAAAAGAATAAAGGTACAGAACACGATTTTACAAAAGATCCTTTAGATCTTAGAATTGATGGAGACTTTGTTTACGCAACAGGAACTACTTTAGGAGCAGATAACGGAATTGCTATGGCTTATGGAATGGCAATTTTAGCTGATGATAATATAATGCATCCTGCACTAGAGTTATTATTAACAACTGATGAAGAAACAGGAATGAAAGGTGCTATGACATTAACTCGTGAACACGTTAATGGAGAAGTTCTTTTAAACCTTGACTCTGAAGTTGAAGGAGAACTTTTAGTAAGCTGTGCTGGAGGAGAAAGAATCCAAACTACTATAAAAGTAGAAAAAGAAGCTAAAAAAGATTCAGACGTTTCACTAGAAGTAAAAGTTAGAGGACTTAAAGGTGGTCACTCAGGTATGGAAATTCACAAAGGTCGTGGAAATTCAAACAAATTAATGGGTAGACTATTAAAATCATTAAAAGATAAATTTGAAATTAAATTAGTTCACTTAGAGGGTGGTTCTAAAAATAACGCTATCCCTAGAGAAGCTGATGTAATATTTACAGTTAAAAAAGAAGATTTAGAAAATGTAAAAGCTTTAATTAAAGAATTCGAAGGAATATTTAAGCACGAACTTAAAGTTTCAGATCCATCTGTTACTTTAGAAGTTACTGAAGCTAAAAATATTACAGAAAACTTTACATTAAAAGCTACATCTGATGTTATAGATGTGTTATACTTATATCCTAACGGAATAAATACTATGAGCATGTCAATGGAAGGATTAGTTGAAAGTTCAACTAACCTTGGAGTAGTTACAACTACAGAAGAAGGCGTAGTATTTGATAGTGCTGTTAGAAGTTCAGTTAAAAGTTTAAAAGATGAAATAACAAACAGAGCTAGAGCACTTACTGAATTAGCTTCTGGTGAATTTAAAGTAACTTCAAGCTACCCAGAGTGGGAGTACGATAGTGATTCAAAAATCAGAGGACTTTGCGTAGATGTTTACGAAAAAATGAATGGTAAAAAACCAGAAATCGTAGCAATTCACGCAGGAGTAGAATGTGGATTATTCAACGAAAGACTTGGAAACTTAGATATGATTAGTTTCGGACCAAATCTTTATGATGTTCATACTCCAAACGAACATATGAGTATAAAATCAGTTCAAAATGTTTGGGAGTACTTATTAGAAGTATTAAAAAACATTAAATAATTTGCTTGTAAAAAAAATATATATATAATCTAAACTTTTAGATATATAATATTTAGAAGTTTAAAGAGCTTTCTTAAAGGGAATTAGCCACCTTTTTGAAGGCTCTTTTTTCATTTAAATTTAATCTTCTTACGAATAATTAACTTTTAAAGCTAATATATATAAATTATAATATGTTAATTTTAAGGGGGGCTATAAAATGAGATACACAAGATATAACTATAGAAGAAATAAAAATAGAAATAACAACAAAGGGAACTTTGGCTTCTTATTTTTAGGTGCACTTTGTATAATTCTTGCAGTAGTAGTTGGTACACTTCTTAGACCATTAATATTTGGAGATGCTTATACAAATAGTGATAAAGGGGAAAAACCTGGAATTGAGGATGGGGCTAAAAAGGATGATGGAAAAGAGACTAGTGGTGGATCATCAAGTGATGCAAAAGAAAATGAAGGAAGTAAATCAAAAACTTTATATATGATCCAATGCGGATTATATAGCAAAAAAGAAGGAGCTGAATCCGTTTTAAACAAAATTCCTGAAAGCTTTAATAAATTCATAACTAAAGAAAACGATAAGTTTAGAGTAATTGCAGGTATTTATGATGAAGAAACTTCAAAATCTAAATGCGAAGAATTAAAAAGTAAAGATATTGAAAATGTTAGGATAAAAAGTGAGTTTAAAGAAAATGATAAAAATGAAGTAGCAATATTTACAATTGTTAAAGGATTTTCTGATATTTTAAATAAATTAGAAGAAAAAGATGTAAAAAGTATAAATATTGAAGAATTTAAAAAATTCACAAAAGAAATAGAAGCAGAAAACGACAATAAGGATATTTTAGAAATAAAAGAATATATTAATAAATTACCAAAAGATTTGGATAAAAAGGAAGCGTCAAAATCACTTGATTATATATATAAAATATTAATAAAACATAGAGTATAGCTTATTTCTTAAAAAAAAATTAAATATCGTGTGAAGGCTTAAAGATACTTGTTATAGCTGTGATAAAGTGATAAAATGTAGAAGGTGTAGTTAGCATTGTTTAAATATGTTATACTACACCTTAAATTGTGCAATAAATTACTAAAAAAAAGACATAAATTAATCGAATTTTGGTAATAATATGATAAAAGTGTTAATCAGAGAAGAGGTAAATTAAGTGAAGATAGTACTTGCATCTGGATCAGAAAGACGACAAGAATTACTTAAAAGAATAGTTGAAGATTTCTATATAAAGGTTAGCGACTTTGATGAAGCTTCTATTATCTACAAAGGTGACCCTAAAGAATACGTAGAGGAACTTTCAAAAGGTAAGGGAGAAGCGGTATCTAAAGAAGTTAATCCTGATAGTATAATAATTTCAGCAGACACAATAGTCGTTTACGAAAAAGAAATACTATTAAAACCTAAAGATTCTGAAGACGCATTTAAAATGCTGAAAATGCTTAGTGGTAAAACTCACAAAGTTTACACAGGAGTAACAGTTTTAAATAATCGCACTTTAAAAAGTATCACTAAAAGTTTTATTACTGAAGTAAAATTTTCAAAGCTCGATGAAAGTGACATTATAAAGTACATAGAATCTAAGGATCCCTTAGATAAAGCTGGAGCTTACGGAATTCAAGGAAATGCAGCAGTATTTGTTGAAAAAATAAACGGTTGCTATTATAACGTAGTAGGTTTACCTTTAAATGGACTTAGTAAAATGTTAAAAGAGATATTAAATTAGGGGATGGGCATAATAAATTCTTAAGGAGAGTTTAGATGAATAATCTTAGAATTAATGATATGCCTAAAAACGAAAGACCTGTAGAAAAGTTACTTTTATACGGGGCAGAGACTCTTACAAACCCTGAACTTTTAGCTATAATATTAAGAACGGGAGTTAAAGGAGAAAATGTCTTAAGTTTAAGTAATAGAATAATATCAGAGCTTGATGGAATTGATGGGATTTTAAATACCTCAATTTACGATGTTATGAAAATTAAAGGTGTTAAAAGCGCTAAAGGATCTCAAATTTTAGCACTTGGAGAACTTTTTAAAAGATTTAGCTACTCTAAAGCTAAAAACAAAGTTTCAAGAGTTAGCAGTCCAAAAGATATATTTAATGTATTTAAGGACGAGATGGGAACTTTAAATCAAGAAGTACTTAGACTTGTTTGTCTAAATACTAAAAATGAAATTATAAAGATTAAAGATATTTTTAAAGGAGGATTAAATTCTTCATTAGTATATCCTAGAGAAATCTTTAATGAAGCTATTAAAAACAATTCAGCTTCAATAATTATTTGTCACAACCATCCGTCAGGGGATCCCACTCCAAGCGATGAAGACAAAAAAACAACCATCCGAATTAAAAAGTGTGGAGACATACTTGGAATCGGGTTAATCGACCACATAATAATTAGTAAAACAAATTATACTAGTCTTAAAGAACAAGGAATATTATAACTGAAAGGGGAATGAAAAATGGGATTTTTCGGAACTAGCAAAGACATGGGAATAGATTTAGGAACTGCAAATACTTTAGTATTTGTAAAAGGTAAAGGTGTAGTTCTTAGAGAACCATCAGTTGTTGCAATAAATAATACAACTAGAAAACCGTTAGCGGTTGGAACTGAGGCAAAAATGATGATAGGAAGAACTCCTGGAAACATAGTTGCAATCAGACCACTAAGAGATGGAGTTATAGCAGATTTTGATATAGCACACACAATGATAAAATCATTAATCGAAAAAGGTGCAAGTAAGAGCGCATTTAAAGCACCTAGAATAATAGTATGTTACCCATCAGGAGTAACAGAAGTAGAAAAGAGAGCAATAGAGGAAGCTACTAAGCTTGCTGGAGCTAGAGAAGTTGTTCTTATGGAAGAGCCGATGGCGGCAGCTATAGGTGCAGGACTTCCAGTTAGTGAACCAACAGGAAGTATGATAGTAGATATCGGTGGAGGTACTACAGAGGTTGCTATCATTTCTCTTGGAGGAATAGTTACATCAAAATCATTAAGAGTAGCTGGAGATGAATTAGATCAATCTATAATAGCTTACGTTAAAAAAGAATTCAACTTAATGATAGGTGAAAGAACTTCAGAGCAAATTAAAGTTGAAATAGGATCAGCATACGATGTTGATGGAGAAAATAAAGTTATGGAAATCAAAGGTAGAGACCTTATAACAGGGCTTCCAAAGATAGTAGAAATAACTGAAGAACAAATAAGAGAAGCTTTAAAAGAACCTGTATATGCAATAATTGAATCAATTAAAACTACATTAGAAAAAACTCCACCAGAACTTGCAGCAGACATAATGGAAAAAGGAATTATGCTTGCAGGTGGCGGTGCAATGCTTAAAGGGCTTGACATTTTAATAAACAAAGAAACTAATATGCCTGTTCACATAGCAGAATCACCACTTGATTGTGTTGTTCTTGGAGCTGGTAAGGCTTTAGAAGATTTCGACAAGATAAGCAAGGACGATAGATTATAATATGAAGCTTCGAAAGAATAAACTGGCAGTTACTGTAATAGTACTGTCAGTTGCATTTTTAGGGATAATTGTTTATTCATTTAAAAGTCCTGATAAAGGTGTAGTAGATAGTGCTGCAGGAACAGCACTTAATCCAGTACAAAAAGTTGCGTATACAATCAATTCAAATTTAAAGAATTTCGTAGATCTTTGTTTAAATTTTGGAACTGTAAAAGAAGAAAATAAGAATCTTACAGCGGAAAATGCTAAGCTTAAAAACGATCTTTTAAAATACTCAAATTTAAAAGAAGAAAATGATAACCTTAGAAAATCTTTAAAGTTCCAACAAGAAAATAATAATTACAATTATATAGCTACTAACATAATAGGGTATAGCGGAGGCAATATGCTAGATGGGTATGTGGTAGATAAAGGATCAGATTCAGGAATAAAAACTGGAATGGTAGTAATAGCTGCAGATGGATTAGTAGGGCAAGTTACATCTGTTGGAAGTAACTGGTCAATTATAAAAACAATACTTAACGAAAATATAGCTGTTGCTGTTAAAGTAAATGATACTAAAGAAAACACTGGTATCTTAAAAGGCTATAGAAAAGGAACAAACGAAGCTGAAGCAAAAGTTGAGAACTTACCTTTAACATCAGCTGTTAAAGAAGGGGATACTATAATGACATCAGGGCTTGGACTAATTTACCCTAAAAACATTATGGTAGGGAAAGTAAAATCAGTTCAAGATGACAAAGTAAATGTTATGAAAACAGCAGTAGTAGAACCAGCTGTTGACTTTAACAAATTAGAAGATTTATATATAGTAGTTCCTAAAGATACACGTAACTTAAAGTATGATTAAGAGGTGATGAATTTTGAAAAAATTAATTATAGTTTTAATTTCTATCCTTCTTTTAATACTTGATAATTCAGTTATGCCGTTTTTAGCGATTCATTCAGCTTTCCCAAGTTTACTATTTACCTTTGCAATATGTTTTTCTTTAGTTAGCACTAGAGAAGAAGCAGTATTTGTTGGAGTTATTAGTGGGCTATTACAAGATATCTATTTTTCTTATGGGTTTGGATTAAATGCTTTAACTAACATGATAATATGTCTAATAGTAGCACACTTTGCTAGAGGTATCTTTAAAAGAAGACTTATAGTACCTGTATCAGTAGTTTTTGTTACTACAATAGTAAAACATTTAGTTATCTATTGCAGTTTAATTTTATTAAATCATACTGGATATATATATAACGTAATATACGTTGCTATATATAATGCAGTAATCGCTGCAATTACCTACAAATTTATATTTAAATTTGCAGATAACGAAAATGTTAGTGATAAGTGGAGGATAAGATGATAGTAAATAAGCCTAAAAAGAAAAGAAAACCTATGTCTAGATATTCTATCCTTTATGGTGTAATGATTTTAATCTTTTCAGCTATCGCATTTAGACTTGTTTATTTGCAAGTTTATAAGAATGATTATTATACAGATAGAGCAAACGAAACTGCAACTAAATTTATGGCAGAAAAGGCACCAAGAGGTGAAATACTAGATTCAAAAGGAAACGTACTTGCTACAAATAGAGAAATTTACACATTAACATATACTCAAACAAAAGAATCAGAAGCTGTATTTTATGATACTATGACTAAAGTTATAAATATACTTAAAGATAGCAAAGATGAGCTTCAAGATGATTGTATTTTAAAATTAGATGATAAGGGGAAATTTTATTTTGCTTACCAAAACTCATCTCAAGATAATCAGCAATTTGAAAAGATTAGATTCTTAAGAGATAGGGGGTTAAATGAGCCTATCGAAAGAGAAATGTATCCTAAAAAAAGTAGCGGTGACTTTACAGAAGACGAAACGGCTAAAGTAAATGCTGAACTTTTAAAGATGACTCCAGAAGACGTGTTTTACCAATTAGTTAAAGACTACGAACTTATTGCACTTGTAGATAAAGATTACAATGCAGAAGGTGAAAAAGGGAAGGTAGCTAAGGCAAAATACAAAGATATGTCAGGAAAAGATTTAACTAACTTGATTTTGCAAAAATATTCTTTAGAAGAATTAAGATCATATATGGTTATTAAAGACGCTATAAAGATTCAA
Organism: Clostridium chrysemydis; assembly: GCF_015234215.1. Classification (GTDB taxonomy): domain Bacteria; phylum Bacillota; class Clostridia; order Clostridiales; family Clostridiaceae; genus Clostridium; species Clostridium chrysemydis. The sequence continues at coordinate 199,886 of NZ_JADEKP010000001.1, forward strand.
AGTATAAAGGGAAGTAAATCAGTAACTATAGCAAACAACATAGACAAAGATACTTCATTTATTGTTTATCAAAAGCTTAACGAACTTCCAGGGATAGACGTAGCTATGCAGCCTATAAGATATTACCCTTACGAAAAGTTAGGGTCAGCCGTACTAGGTTACGTATCACCTATTGATAGTTCTTTAAAAGATAGTTACGAATTAAGAGGATACGATGCTTCTACTGACCTTATAGGTAAATCAGGTATCGAAGCTTCTTTTGAAGATGAACTTAGAGGAGTTAAAGGTGGTAAAACAGTTAAAGTTAACTCTAAAGGTAAGGTTACAGAAGAGTTATTTAAACTTCAATCTTACCCTGGAAATGATGTTCATTTAACTATAGATAAAGATGTTCAATACGCTATGCAAGAATCTTTAAAAGATACTATAAATACGATAAGAGAAACGGGAACAGATAATAAAGGGCAAAGGTATCCAAACTCTACAAGAGGTGGAGCTTTAGCTATAGATGTAAATACTGGAGCTATTTTAGGGCTTGCAAGTTATCCGGATTTCGATCCAAATCTTTTTGCAATTCCAGGACAGCTTACAAAACAAGAAACAGAACAGTATTTCGCTCCAGATTTAGAGAAGTTTGGTAAAGATTTAATTAAAAGAACAGGCTTAGAGGGAAAGAAAACAGTAGATGATTTATTCCCAAAAGATCAAGCAACAGGATTTAGACAAGATAAATACGATCTTTATCCAAAGCCTTTCTATAATTATGCAACTTTAGGTTTAGTTCCTCCAGGTTCTATATTTAAACCTCTTACTACTATAGCAGGTTTACAAGAAGGAGTAGTTAAGCCTGGTGAAACTATAAATGCAACTGGAATATTTAATATTCACCCTGAAACATTTGGTAAAGGGTTTGCGCCTATCTGTTGGATTTATGAAAATGGTCATGGTTCTCACGGACCTACTGATGCAGAAAAAGCACTAGAAGTTTCTTGTAACTTCTATATGTATGAAACTGCTTATAGGCTTTATAAAAAAGAAGGTGGAGATATAAATGCCTTAAACAGTATAGCTAAATATGCTTGGAAGTTTGGATTAGGACACGATCCAAACAGTAAAGGTAACCCTTCAACTGGTATTGAAATAGAAGAAAACACTTTAGGTCAAACTTATAACTTCGATACTATGAAACAAACAACAATTAATTCATTTACTTACGATCTTAATGATATTTTATCTTCAGGTAAGTACGGAGAGGGAGCACCTATTTACTTCGTTCCTTTTGACTACGCTTATAACGTAAATGATACAGAAAATATAGAAACTCAAAAAAATCAATTAAAAGAAAAGATTAAAAATAGATTACAAGTTATAGGTACAGGGCAAAAAGAATCTTCTAAAGATGAATTTAGAGCAGAGATAACTCCATATGTTAAAAATATTATGGAAAATTCTGATGTTTATAAAGAAAACGTAAAAAAATACGAAAAAGATAATAACAGAAAGGTGAATTTTGATGAGCAAGTGAAATTAGTTTCAGATGTTATAGCTCAATTTACTCTTTCTAAAAAAGCAGATATGACAAGTCCAGCTCAATTAGTATATGCTGCAATCGGGCAAGGTATAAACCAATTTTCACCACTTCAACTTGGAACTTATATAGCAACACTTGCAAACGGTGGAACTAGATATAAGCTTCACCTAGTTGATAGTGTAACAGACCCCGAAGGTAACGTTGTTAAAAAGTTTGACCCAGAAGTTTTAGAAAAGTTAAACTTAGACCCTCAAAATGTTGCGGCTGTAAAAAAAGGTATGGAAAGAGCTAACCAACAGGACCAAGGTACAGCTTTCTCTACATTTGGTAATTTCCCAATACCTACAGCAGGTAAAACAGGTACAGCCGATTTCTCAAGCAACCAAAGAGATTACGGAAGATCACCTTTTGCAACTTATGTTTCATTTGCACCAGCTGATAAGCCCCAAATAGCTTTCGTTGGAGTTATCTATGACGGAGGTCACGGAGGGTTTACAGCACCAGTTGCTAAAGCAACCTTTGAAGCCTACTTTAAAGATGAGCTTCTTAAAAATCATAAAGCTTACACTGAATCTTCAGGTTCATTTAAAAAGTACGTAAAAGATGCACCTAAAGATAACTCAGAAGCTAGCATCAAAAAAGAGCAAGAAGATGAAGCAAATGGTAAAAAAGATAAAAAGAAAAAAGAAGACAAAAAAGATGACTTTAATCCAGTTAAAGATCTTATAAATGGTACTAATACTGGTGGAGAAGACTAAAAAATATAGCGAGATTTATCTCGCTATATTTTTTTATTTTTTTAATTATAAAAAATAAAAAAGTTGATTTTTGTAATATTATAAGAAATTATGTAATGCTAGGCAAAAAAAGATTTAATAATTGGTTAAAATTAAAAGAAACACACTAAATATAAGGTTTTAATGATATAATATTGTGGTAAAAAAATTAAATTTAGAGGATTTTAATAGGTTTTGTAGAATAATAAAAGATGATGGATATTAACTTATCTTAAATAAATTGTGATAGACGATTAATAGAATTGGTGGAGGGACCAATATATGGACAAAAAGATTATAGTAAAAGGAACTAAAAATGGACTAAATGTTGAAATTAATATGAATAAGTTCTCAGGATATGATGAGATGCTTTCAGAGTTAATAGAAAAACTTAGTAAAGGTAAATCCTTTTATAAAGGGTCAACTATTAAGCTTATATTTGACATAACTAGTATAAGTCAAAGAAGTTTAAAAGAACTACAAGAAGTATTACTTAAAGATTTAGAATTTGGTGCAGTTGAACTACCTGAAAGTGAAGCTAAAGAAGAAAAGGAAATGAAAATCTTCTCTGGAGTTTATGAAGGTAGAACTAAATTTATAAGAAAAACTGTAAGAGGTGGACAATGTATATCTTACGATGGAAATATTGTTATAATCGGTGATATAAATAGTGGCTCAGAAGTTACAGCAGCAGGTAATATAATTGTTCTAGGTTCAGTCAAAGGAAGTGTAAGCGCTGGTATATCTGGAAACAGCAAAGCAATAATTGCAGCTTTCTCCCTTCAGCCAGAAGTCTTAAAGATAGGTGATAAAATGGCTTTATCTCCAGATTCAGAGAAGCCTATGTATCCAGAAGTTGCGAAAATAAAAAATGGTATGATAATTGTAGAACCGTATTTACCGAATAAATATATTTATTAGTGGAGGGATTTAAAGAAATGGGAGAAGCGATTGTAATTACATCAGGAAAAGGCGGAGTAGGAAAAACTACAACTACAGCAAATATAGGAACAGCACTTGCAGCTTTAGGTAAGAGAGTAGTTGTTGTAGATGGAGATACAGGTCTTAGAAATTTAGATGTTTTAATGGGCCTTGAAAATAGAATAGTTTATACAATAGTAGATGCGATTGAAGGAAGATGTAGACTTAAACAAGCTTTAATAAAAGATAAGAGATTCCCAAATCTATGTCTATTACCAACAGCACAAACTAAAGATAAAGATGACATAAAAGCAAATCAAATGCTAAAATTAGTTAATGATTTAAAAGAAGATTTTGATTATGTTTTAATTGATTCACCAGCTGGAATAGAACAAGGATTTGAAAACTCAGTAATTGGGGCTGATAGAGCAATCGTTGTTGTAAATCCAGAGATAACATCAGTTAGAGATGCAGATAGAGTTATTGGGAAGTTAGATGCTAAAGGGTTAGAAGACCATAAGTTAATAATTAATAGATTAAATCACGATATGGTTGAAAGAGGAGATATGCTAAGTGCTAATGATATAGTGGAAACTTTATCAGTTAAACTTATAGGTATAGTTCCAGATGATAAAGCTATAACAGTTTCAACAAATAAGGGTGAGCCTATAGTTTTAGAAGAAGGTGCAAAAGCTGGATTAGCATTTAAAAATATAGCTAAGAGAATTGAAGGGGAAGAAGTTCCTTTTATGAGTTTAGAAGATGAGCAAGTAGGTCTGTTTGGATCTATAATGAAGCTTTTCAAGCGTAAATAGGAGGCAGTGGTAATGGGATTCTTTAATAGTTTTGGTGGAGGAAAGCAAAAGCCGAAAGATGTTGCAAAGGATAGATTGAAGTTTATACTTATTCATGATAGAGGAGATATTCCTGAAGAAACTTTAGAAAAAATAAGGGTTGAGATTTTAGAGGTTTTATCTAAATACATAGAGATACAAAAAGATGATGTTGAGATATCAGTTTGCAAAGAGGGGATAGAAGAAGGTGCTAATAGCTCTTCTTTAGTTGCAAACATTCCAATTAGAAATATAAGAGGTCAATAGTTAAAAAAGCTAAAAATTTAAGGGCAACCTTATTTTTAGCTTTTTTATCTTTTATGATACTTATTTAAGCATTTATTAAAAATTTCTTATTTTTGATTTCCTTTAATAATTTATGTAGAGATTGGAACTATAATAATATATAATAAGTAGTGTTTGATATAATAAAATTAGACAAATTATGAGAAAATTTCAGGAGGTGAGAATTTGCTTAGAGGAGACTTACTATTTGATAGAAGAGATTCATATAGTGACAAATTTAAACTTGATTTTAAAAAAATAAGAGATATAGATAAACCTTTATTATTCTCAACAATAGCGCTTGCTCTTTTTGGGATACTTAACATATACTTAGCAACTAAAGGGAATACAGATCCCTTTGCTACTGCAAAAAGACAGTTTATTTGGCTTATAATATCTTTAATAGCTTTATACATATTTATGGCAATAGATTATAGAGTACTTTATAATTATGTTCCCATTTTTTATTGGGGCTCAGTACTACTTCTTTTTGCAACTAAATTCTTTGGAGTCGTAGTTAATGGTGCTAGAGGTTGGTTAAAGTTTGGACCTATTTCGCTCCAACCAGCAGAGGTTGCAAAAATAGCTATGATTATGATGCTTGCAAAAAAACTAGAAGAGATAGATTCAGATATAAATGAACCAAAAAATTTCTTTATGTTAGTGTTTTATGCAGCAGTTCCAGTTCTTTTAATTGTAACTCAACCTGATATGGGAATGACTATGGTATGTTTCTTTATGGTACTTGGAGTGTTCTTTATAGCAGGACTTGATAAAAGGATTATACTTGGAGGGTTTGCAGCGTTACTTATAGGAATAGTTGTAGTTTGGAATTCAGGATTGATTCAAGATTATCAAAAGGGAAGAATAACTTCATTTTTACACCCAGAGGCAAACTCACAAGGAACGGGGTATCATTTAAATCAATCACTTATAAGTATTGGTTCTGGAGGGGTATTAGGAAGTAGACCTTCAATCAAAACAGACGGAAGTACAGGATATGCAGCGCAACACGTTCCGGAAGTTCAAACTGATTTTATATTTGCAGCAACATCAGAGCATTGGGGACTTATAGGTTCACTTTTTGTATTATTTTTATACGGAGTACTGATTAGTCGTATGATTGCAATAGCTAGAACCTCAAAAGATATTTTTGGTTCTATTATTTCAGTTGGTCTTGTATCATACTTCCTTTTTGCGATTTTCCAAAATATCGGTATGACTATAGGACTTATGCCAATTACAGGTATAACACTTCCTCTTGTAAGTTATGGTGGTAGTTCGCTTTTAACTACTATAATGTCAATTGGACTTGTACTTAACATTGGAATGAGAAGAAAGAAAATAAGATTTTAATTTATAAAAGACATACAAAATATTTAAGTTTTGTATGTCTTTATTTTTTTATTATATAAGCATAATATAATCATCTTCTAAATATAATTTTAATAGTGTTACTTAAAAGGGAGATGATTAAAATGGGTAGTTATAGAAGAGAGTATGAGGACTATTATAGCGGTTTAAAAAGTGGGGGAGAGCTAGGGGATTTAGATAAAAATAATACTAAAATTAATCCTAAATTTGTAAAGCATAGAAATGATTTAGCTATAAGTAGAGGGGTTAATTATTATAAAGGAACTAAAGAAAGAGAAGAAAATAGCATAGTAAAAGTAATATATTATGATATTTTAGGCGCTATGATAATATTTTTAATTTTCTTAAGCTTTATTGGACTTAAAGGTTTCGGAAGAGATGGACTTTATAAGGAAGCTAAAGTAATGATTGAAAAAAATTATACTGTAGATGAATTAAAAGGATTTGTCAATTTGGATTGGGTACTTGAAAAGATAAAAGAAATAAAAATAAAATAGGTTTAGCAATTTTGATTTCGGGGTGGTTATGAAAAAATCTATTAAGTTTTTACTATTAGATATAGTGATTCTTGCTATAGTAATTAATTTTAATAATCTGTATTTATTAGGTTTTTTATTTATCTTCTTGCATGAAATTACTCATGTGTTTGTAAGTAAGTTATATGGATTAAATCTTTATAAGATAGATTTTTTACTTATTGGTACTAAGGCGGAAATAGAGGAAATAGAAGACTTAGACCCTTGTAAGAGATTTATTATATATTTTAGTGGACCTTTTTTGAATTTGATTTTTGGATTAATATTTTATATAATTTCGCTAAAAGTAAATTGGTCCTTTTTAAATATATGTTATAGCCTTAATTTTGGGTTGTTCTTTTTTAATATTTTACCTTGTTATCCGTTAGATGGCTCTAGGATGCTTGAAATTATAATTATGAAATTTACTACATTTAGAAGAGGTAAAAGGATTGTAAGTATTATAAGTTTTATGATTTCAGGTATTTTTATAATTAGCTTTTTTTATCTTCTTATATTACATAAAATTAATGTTACATTATTGTTAGTTGGAGGGCTTTTTATTTATTCAACTATAATTGAAAGAAAAGCAACTTCTTATATAATGATGAGTGATTTAATTAAGAAAAGAAAAAGGATAGAAAATGAAGGCTATATACAAAATAGGACAATATCTGTTTATTATAAAATGAGCCTTTTGAAAGTTTTAATGCTTTTTGAAAAAGATAAGTTTAATACATTTTATATATTAGATGAAGAGATAAAATTATTAAAAATAATCCATGAAGATGAAGTAATAAAAGGTTTAAAAGAATATGGTGATATTTCTTTAGAAGAGTATCTTAAAAGAGAGGATGTATAAAATATACATCCTCTTAGTCTTTTTGTGACTAAATTCGATAAGGATAGAAGAAAAATGTAATTTGTGCTAGAATAGAGGAATGAAAAAATGATAGTTTAATTTTAGGAGGATGTAATTTTAATGAATAAAATTTCAGATAACATCTTAAGTAAGGTTGAAAAGCCAGCTAGATATGTTGGTGGAGAACTTAACCAAGTTATTAAAAATCCAAAGGAAGTAGATATTAGATTTGCTTTTTGTTTTCCAGATGTATATGAAGTAGGAATGTCTCATTTAGGAACAAGAATACTTTATCACACTATAAATGAAAGAAAAGATACTTATTGCGAAAGAGTTTTTGCACCATGGCCAGATATGGAAGAGGAAATGAGAAAAAACAACATTCCTCTATATGCATTAGAATCAAAAGATTCATTAGAAGAATTTGATATGCTTGGATTTACTCTTCAATATGAGATGAGTTATACAAATATTTTAAATATGTTAAATATGTCAGGAGTAACACTTAGGGCATCAGAAAGAGGAGAAGATGAGCCTATAGTTATGGCAGGTGGACCTTGTGCTTATAACCCAGAGCCACTTTATGATATAGTAGATTTCTTTGAACTAGGTGAGGGAGAAGAAATGATGAACGACGTTTTAGATGTTTACTCTAAATTTAAAGGTAAAAAATCTAAAAAAGAATTCTTAAGAGAAATTTCAAAAATAAAAGGTATTTACGTTCCTTCACTTTATGATGTTACTTATAATGAAGACGGAACTATTAAAGAATTTAAACCTAAATTTGAAGATGTACCTTCTGTAGTTCAAAAAAGAATTATAACAAACTTTGATAAAGTAGAATTCCCTATTGAAGACATGATAGTTCCTTATACTGATGTAGTTCACGATAGAATCGTGCTTGAAACAACTAGAGGGTGTACTAATGGTTGTAGATTCTGTCAAGCTGGTATGATATATAGACCTGTTAGAGAAAAGAGTCGTGAAACACTTTTAAAGCAGGCTAGAGATCTTGTAAAATCAACAGGATACCAAGAAATATCACTAGCTTCATTAAGTATTTGCGATTATTCAGATATTCAAAATCTTATATTAGATTTAGTAAAAGAACATAGTGACAACAAAGTAGGGGTAGCACTTCCTTCAATTAGAGTAGATGCATTCTCTGTAGATTTAATTAAAGAAATCCAAAAGGTTAGAAAAACTGGGTTAACATTTGCACCAGAAGCTGGTTCTCAAAGAATGAGAGATGTTATAAATAAAGGATTAACAGAAGAAAGAATATTAGAAGCTACAAGATCTGCTTTTGAGTCAGGTTGGAGCACTATAAAACTTTACTTTATAATAGGTCTTCCTTACGAGAAAATCGAGGATTGTGAAGCTATAGGAGATTTAGCAGGTAAGATGGTAGAAGAGTATTTTAAAGTACCAAAGGGAGTAAGACAAAAAGGACTTAGAGTTACAGTAAGTACTTCAATTTTAGTTCCAAAACCATTTACTCCATTCCAATGGGCACCTATGGAAAGAATGGATGCTGTAGGTGAAAAAATCAAAGCTGTTAAAATGTCACTAAAATCTAGTGCTATAGTTTATAACTACCACGAGCAAAAGACCTCACTTATGGAAGCTGTATTTGCAAGAGGAGATAGAAAACTTTGTGACGTACTTATAAAAGCTTTCGAAAAAGGATGTAAATTTGACGGTTGGTCAGAATACTTTAAGTTTGATTCATGGCTTGAAGCTATGGAAGAGTGTAATGTTTCTCCAGAATTCTATGCTTATAGAGAAAGATCATACGATGAAATACTTCCTTGGGACTTTATAGATATAGGAGTTAATAGATCATATCTAGAAAGAGAAAACGAAAAAGCTAAAGATGCTATTTTAACTCAAAACTGTAGAAAAGGATGTACAGGTTGCGGGGTAAATGTAAACTTTAAAGAAGGGGAGTGTTTTGAAGGTGCGTTACTTAATTAAATTTACTAAAGAACCAGAAATAAAATTTATAGGTCACTTAGACTTAATGAGAACTATTCAAAGAATAATTAGAAGATCAGAAATACCAGTTGAATATTCAAAGGGGTTTAATCCGCATATGTCACTTTCAATGGCCCAACCTCTTTCAGTTGGAGTTTATTCAAGCGGAGAGTATATGGATTTAGTTTTAACTTCCGAAGTAGATACTAAAGAAGTAATAGAAAAATTAAATAAAGTTACAGCAAGAGGGGTTAAGTTTTTAGAAGCAAGTAAAGTTTATCCACCTAAACAAAACGAAAAGAAATTTCCTCAAGCGATGGCATTAATAGATGCAGCTAAGTATACTATCAAAATAGAATATGAAAATTTAGATAATTTCGAAGAAGAAATGAAAAATCTTTTAAGTACTAAAGAGTGGATAATGACTAAAAAGACTAAAAGAAGTGAAAAAGATGTTGATATAAGACCTATGGTTCACGATATAAAATATTGGACTAAAGATTCTTATGGAGTTTTTAATGTTATTATAAGTTCAGGAAGTAGAGCTCACCTTTCTGCTGATTTGTTTAGTGATTTAATAAAAAAACACACAACAGGAGTTTTAGAAGATCAATTTATAGAAATCAGAAGAGAAGAAATGTATATTGATAAAAATGGAAGCTTAATACCGCTTTATAAATGTATATAGGAAGTGTAATTAATGAGAGAGATTTTTATTGAAAGAAGAGAAGAATTATTAAGAATTGCTATTAAAAATAATAGCGAAATTGAAGAGTTTTTAATAGAAGAAAATTCAAACGAGCCAAAATCTGGAGAGATCTATAAAGCTAGGGTTAAAAATATAATACATGGAATAAATTCTATATTCTTAGATATGGGATTAGAAAAAGAGGGTTATATGTATTATAGTGAAGAACTTAGAAAAGCCGAAATTAAAAAAGGTGATGAGCTTTTAGTTGAAATTTCTAAAGAGCCTTTAAATGAAAAGGGAGCTAAAGTTAGCCCTAAATACAGTATTCCTGGAAAATATATAGTTTTAAATAAGGATAAAGAGGGGATAACCTTCTCTAGAAGAATTACAGATGATGTAAAAAAGAAGCTTATTTTAGCAGAACTTAAAAATCTTTCAGGGATGAACGTAACTGTAAGAACAGAAGGAGCAAACGTACCTTTAGATCTTCTAATAAAAGAAGAAGATAAGCTTATAGAAATTAATAGAGAACTAGAGAGAAAGCTTAAATTTACTAAAGCTTTAGGTAAGGTTTTTGGTGAAGAGATAACTTTAAGTAAAGTTTTAAGAGATAACATAACTAAAGGGAACTTAATAATTCACGTTGATAACAAGTTTGATGAAGATTTAGTTAAAAGTTATATAGATGGAGAGCAAAACGTAAAGGTTCAAGCCTACGAAGGAAACAGACATCTATTTGATTTTTATAACATAGAAAAAGAAATCCTAAAACTTAGACACAACAAAGTTAGGCTTAAATGCGGTGGAAATATAGTTATAGAAAAAACAGAAGCTATGTATGTAATAGATGTAAATAGTGGGAAAAATATTAAAGAGAGAAACTTTGATAAAACTATATTAGAAACTAATTTAGAAGCGGCAAAAGAAGCTTCAAGGCAAATTATGCTAAGAAACCTTTCGGGGATAATTGTTATAGATTTTATTGATATGAGAGATAAAGGCGCAAGGCAAAAAGTTATGCATGCACTTAAAGACGGGTTAAAAGAAGATAAGAGTGCAAGTAAGATTTTCCCGTTTACAGAACTAGATTTAATTCAAATTTCTAGAAGAAGAAGAGGGAAATCAATTTATGACTATATCGAAGAAGGATGCACAAGGTGTGATGGAACAGGTATGGTTATGAAACTATCTTATCTTGAGGAATTAATAAAAAATGATATTTTAAGGTCTGTAGATGATAATACTATAACAAGTTTCTTTATAGAACTTGACCCTATATATAGAGAAAGAGTAAACGGAGATAAATTTTCTTTTTTAAAAAATATAGATGGTCTAGATAAAGAAATATACTTAAAATATTCAGAAGGAATAGATGGATATAAAATTGAACCTTTAATTTTTAATAGTCAAAAAGAAAATATTAAAGATTTTAAAATAAGTTCAATTCAAAAATATTAAAAAGTTCCTTTACAAAAAAAATGTCATATGTTAAACTATTTTAGTAAACCGCTCACGATAGGGTTTATTTTTCGAAAAACAAAGAGAGAAACTTTGTACCCGTAGTGGCGAGACCGTTATGAGGAGGTGTTTTAATGTACGCAGTAGTAGCAACAGGAGGAAAGCAATACAGAGTTCAAGAGGGCGATGTATTATTCGTAGAGAAGTTAGATGCAGCTGTAGATTCAACAGTTGAATTAACAGAAGTATTAGCAGTATCAAACGGAGAAACTTTAACAGTTGGTAAACCAATGGTTGAAGGAGCTAAAGTTACAGCTAAGGTTGTATCTCAAGGTAAAGCTAAGAAAGTTGTAGTTTTCAAGTATAAAGCTAAGAAAGACTACAGAAGAAAGAATGGTCACAGACAACCATACACTAAATTAGTTATCGAAAAGATCGAAGCTTAATCTATGATTAAAGTAGAGATTTTTAAAAAAGATGATAATTTATTAGGATTCGTTATAGATAGTCACGCAATGCCAGGCGATAGAGACTTTCAAAGTGATATATCCCTAGTTGGCGAAGCTTTTGATATGATATGTAACTCAGTTTCAGTCTTATCACAAAGTGTTCTTATAGGATTAGATGAAGTTTTAAAACTTAATTGTTCTTATGAGATGGCAGACGGATACCTAAAGCTAGATTTATCTGATTTTTCTAAAGAAGAGTTAGATGAAGCTCAGGTTTTACTTAAAACCTTCGAGAAAAGCTTAGAAAGTGTAATTTCTAGTTTGGATCAAATGTTTGGAAAAACTAAACGCATAGAATATATAAAATTAGTGAAAGAGGAGGTGTAGTGAAAATGCTAATAATGAACCTTCAATTATTTGCCCACAAAAAAGGGGTAGGTAGCTCAAAGAACGGTAGAGATTCTGAGTCAAAGAGACTAGGTGTTAAATCAGCAGACGGAGAATTCGTTCTAGCTGGAAACATCATCGTAAGACAAAGAGGAACTAAAATCCACCCAGGTACAAACGTAGGTAAGGGTAAGGATGATACTTTATTCGCTAAAATCGATGGAGTAGTTAAATTTGAAAGAATGGGAAGAGACAAGAAGAAAGCTTCTGTTTACCCAGTTCAAGTAGAAGAAATAGCTGAATAGTTATTATAAAAGCACCCAAGTTTTTGGGTGCTTTTTAAATATAGAGAGAAATTTTCTTAAAAATCCCTAAAGAAATAAAATTTTGTTATATTATTATGATATAATAAATTGAATATTTTACTTTAAGCTTGATTTAATGGGGCTTAAAAGGGAATACTTAAGATAAGAATAAGACATTTACAGAAGGAGGATTGTCATATGTTTATAGATAAGGCCAAGGTATTTGTAAAGTCTGGTAAAGGTGGAGACGGATGCGTTTCTTTTAGAAGAGAAAAGTATGTACCACTTGGTGGACCAGATGGTGGAGATGGTGGAAGAGGCGGAAGCATCATCTTTAGAGTAGACACAGGAATTACGACATTAATGGATTTTAAATATAGAAGAAAATTCGTAGCAGACCCAGGTGAAAATGGGGGAACTTCAAAATGTTACGGAAGAGACGGAGAAAATTTACTTATAAGAGTGCCACTTGGAACTATTATAAGAGAAGCTGAAAGTAACAAAATCGTTTGTGACCTTTCAGAAAAAGATTCAGAATTCGTATTATTAAGAGGTGGAAAAGGTGGAAAGGGTAACTGCAAATTTACTACACCTACTAGACAAGCGCCTCATTTTGCTGAACCAGGAATGCCTGGAGAGGAAATGAATATAGTTTTAGAGCTTAAATTATTAGCTGACGTTGGATTACTTGGTTTCCCAAATGTAGGTAAATCAACATTCCTTTCAATGACAACTAAAGCGAAACCAAAGATAGCTAACTATCACTTCACAACTATAAAACCTAACTTAGGTGTTGTTGCTATAGATGGAATTGAACCATTTGTAATGGCTGATATCCCAGGAATTATAGAAGGTGCTAGTGAAGGTGTTGGACTTGGACTTGAGTTCTTAAGACACATTGAAAGAACTAGACTTTTAATTCACGTAGTAGATATATCAGGAATAGAAGGAAGAGATCCTTTTGAAGACTTCGTAAAAATAAACGAAGAGCTTAAAAACTACTCAGTAAAACTTTGGGATAGACCTCAAATAGTAGTAGCAAATAAAGCAGACCTTTTATTTGATGAAGAAGTATTCATAGAGTTTGAAAGAAAAGTTAAAGAACTTGGATACGATAAAGTTTATAAGATGTCAGCTGCAACTAGAGAAAATGTTGATGCAGTTATAAAAGAGGCAGCTAGAGAACTTAAAGAAATTCCAATAACTGGACTTGAAATTTTAGATGAAGAAAGATATATCCCAGAAGAGAAGAAATTCACTTACGATATAGAAATCGAAAGAGGAGAAGAATGCGACACTTATGTTGTTTCAGGAAGCTTCGTAGATAGATTATTAAGTGCTGTAAATATTCACGATGCAGATTCATTAAGATACTTCCACAAAGTTCTTAAGAATAAAGGTGTGTTAGATGATTTAAGAGAACTTGGTATTCAAGATGGAGATATGGTAAGACTTGACGATTTCGAATTTGAATATATTCTTTAATAAAGACTTTAAGATAAATAAGTTATTTTAGGAGGAAACATTTTAATGTTAACAGGAAAACAAAGAGCTTACTTAAGAAAATTATCACACAATATAGACCCAATTTTCCAAATAGGTAAAAATGGAATAGAAGAAAACTTTTTAAAGCAAGTTGAAGAAGCTTTAGAAAAGAGAGAGCTTATAAAAATAAAAGTACTTGAAAATAGCGGTTTAGAAGCTAGAGAAGCTTCAGATTTTATCTGCAAAGAGGTTAAATGTGACGGAATACAAGCTATTGGAAGCAAGATGGTTTTATATAAGCAATCTAAAAAGAATCCAAAAATAGAAGTTCCAAAGAAGTAAAAAAATGAAAAGATATGGGATTATAGGTGGAACTTTTGATCCTATTCATTTTGCACATCTTTATATAGCATATGAAGCTAAAGAAAAATTATCGTTAGATAAGATTATATTTATGCCAAATGGAAGCCCTCCGCATAAGCGTAATAAACGTGTTACGGAGGCTTCATTAAGGTATAAGATGGTTTTAGAAGCTATTAAAGGTTATGAAGGATTTGAAGTGTCTGATTTTGAAATACTTAAAGAGGGTCTAAGTTATACTTATCAAACATTAGAATACTTAAAGAAAAAATATATAGATGCAGAATTATTTTTTATAACAGGTGCAGATTGTTTAATAAACCTTGATAAATGGGTAAGGGTTGATAGAATTTTAAATTCAGCAAAACTAGTAGTTTTTGATAGGCCTGGGTTTAGAGAAAAAGATTTAATAGAAGAAAAAAGATTTGTAGAAAATAAATACGATAAACAAATAACATTTTTAAATTTAAAAGATTTAGATATATCTTCAACAGATATTAGAAAAAGAATAAAAGAAGGTAAGAGGGTAGATTTCTTTTTACCAGAAGAAGTAAATAATATAATAGAAAAAAATAAACTCTACAAAAAGGAAATTTAAATTATGAACTATGAAATAATATATAATTATCTTAAAGAAAACTTAGAGGATAAGAGATTTATACACACAATGGGTGTAGTATCAACAGCTAAAAAGTTAGCAAATCTATATGGAGTGGATGAAAAACGTGCAGAAATAGCTGCATTATGCCATGATATTTGCAAAAATTTAAGTAATGAAGAATTATTAGAGATATTTAAAAATAATAATATAGAGTTATCAATAAGTGAGAAAAATACACAAACACTTTGGCATAGTATAGCAGCGCCTATAGTAGCCAAAGAAAAGTTTAATATAAATGACGAAGAAATATTAGGGGCTATGAGATGGCATACTACAGGAAAACTTAGTATGACAAAACTTGAAAAAATTATTTATATAGCTGATATGATAGAACCATCTAGAAGGTTTGATGGAGTAGAGGAAATAAGAGAAGCTGTTTTAAAAGATTTAGACTCTGGAGTTTTAATTGGAGTGAATCATACTATAAGATATCTTTTAGATAGAGGAAATCTTATAGATGAAAATACAATTGCCTTTAGAAATGGTCTTATTTTAAATCTATAATTATTAGTAAATAGTGATATGGGGTGTTAAATTATGGCGGACGATAGAAGAAGAAGACCTGTAGTTAGTTCTGGTAGGCGGATGACTGAAAAAGAAAAAGAAGAATATAGAAAAAGACAAAGAAGAATAGAAAAAAGAAGAGAAGAGATAGAAAAAGAAGGTAGAAGCAGAAGAACTGTAGATAGTGAGCGTCAAAGAAGAATAAATAAAGAAAAACAAAAGAGAACTCCTAGCGATAGCAAAGTACCAAACGACGATAGAAGAAGACGGGTAGCTTACGAAACTCAAAGTAATAAAGAGGGCAGAAAGCCTGTAGATAGAAGAGCAATAGAAAAAAATAAGAAAACTAAAAATAAGCAAAAAAGAAAAAAAATAATTAAAAGAGTAATTATTGGTTTGATTTTAGTTTTAGGTTTATTTATAGGATATACAATTTATAGTGTTGCAGGTCTTGTCTCTAAAGTAACTGATAATAACATGATAAAACCAAACCCAGTT
The DNA here is from genome assembly GCF_015234215.1 of Clostridium chrysemydis. Lineage (GTDB taxonomy): Bacteria > Bacillota > Clostridia > Clostridiales > Clostridiaceae > Clostridium > Clostridium chrysemydis. Next base: position 215,758 of record NZ_JADEKP010000001.1, read on the forward strand.
CCTATGAATAAAACTGTAAATATCCTTCTTTTAGGGTTAGATGTAGGGGATGTTGACCACCCTGAAATTGAAGCTAATAAAAGAACAGATACAATTATGGTAATAAACTATAATCCTACAACTAAAAAGATGCATGTTGTATCTATCCCAAGAGATACTATGATAGATATAAACGGGAAGCGTTGGAAAATAAATGCAGCATATCCTATAGGGGGAGATGCAAGGGTTATAGAAGAAGTAGAAGATCTTTTAGATATCAAAATAAACTATTTAGCTAAAGTAAACTACAAAGGCTTTAGAGAGTTTATAGATGCTATAGGCGGTGTAGATATGTATATAGAACACGATATGCACTACACTGATAAATCTCAAAAGTTAAAAATAGACTTCGATAAAGGAACTACACCTCATTTAGATGGTAAAGATGCAGAAAAGTTCTTTAGATGGAGAAAAAATGACGATGGAACAGGTCTTCCAAACGGAGATTTAGATAGAATTAAAAACCAGCATAAGTTTATTGAAGAAGTCGTAAAGAAATGCACTAGTCCAACTATGATATTTAAAATTCCAAAGGTGTTAGATGTTGTTGGAAATAATATAGAAACAAATATCTCAGGAGATGCATTGTTAAAATATGGTTTTAAATTTATAGGTTTAAAATCAGGAGATATAATAATGACAACATTAAAAGGAACTCCGCAGATGATAGAAGGTCAATCATATGTAGTAGCAGATAAGAGTGCTAATTCTGATTTAATAAAAGCTTTAAACTCTTCCTCAACATCTTTAGATAAGGTATCACGTGAAGATGTTAAAGTTAGAATATTAAACGGAACTAAAATAGGAGGCCTTGCAGCTAGTTATCAATTAGAACTTAATCAAAAGGGATATGAAACTATAACTACAGGTAATGGAGAACTTACAAGTGATACGTATATTATGGTAAATGATCCTAATATAAAAGATATGATTAAAAAGGATTTACCTAAATTCTCGAATTTCAAAAAATTAGATGAGAGCAAGTATCCAGGCGCAAATATTGTTATAGTATTAGGTAGCGATGCAAAAACATCTTAGAGGTATAAAAATCATAGGAGGAAAAGGTGAAAATGAGTGCTTTAGAAGAAAAAGTTTTAGATAAATATGATGGATTTGTAATAAGGGATTTTTTAAAAGAAGAATTAGAATTATCTTCTAGACTTATAAAAAAGGCTGCTATAGAAAAGAGAATCTTAATTAATGACGAGGCAGTAAGGATGAGAGCTAAAGTACACTCTGGTGATACTGTTAAAGTTATATTAGAAAGAGACGAAAGCCAAGATATAATACCTGAGGATATAGAGTTAGATATAGTATTTGAAAATAGTGATATTTTAGTTTTAAATAAAAAACCTTTTATGGTTGTTCACCCAACTAGAAACCACCAAATCGGAACTTTATCAAATGGAGTTACAGGATATTTTAAAAAAACTAATCAAAATTGTATAGTAAGGCTTGTAAATAGATTAGATATGAATACTTCAGGCTTAATAATTATAGGTAAAAATCAATATGCTCATATGTATCTTTCAAAAGAGATGGAGAAAAACGCTATATACAAAAAATATATAGCTATAGTCCACGGAAATATAAAAGAAAAATCAGGAACTATTGATAGACCTATATATAGACCTTTTGACGAGCTTGGAATTCCAAAGCTAAGAAGAGTAGTAGATAAGAGAGGTCAAAGAAGTATAACTCATTATAAGGTCTTAGAGAGCTATGAAGGTTTTGACGTAGTGGAATGTATATTAGAAACTGGAAGAACCCATCAAATAAGGGTTCATTTAAGTAGCCTAGGACATCCTATATATGGTGACTTTTTATATGGAGAAGGAGATAATGAAGTAGACCTTATAGAAAGGCAAGCGCTTCATGCTTACTCTTTAAAATTCAAAGACCCAAAAACTAAGGAATTTATAGAGTTAAGTTCAGAAATTCCAAAAGATATGATAGATTTAAAAGAAAAATTAATCAATAAATAATAAAAACATCTAAGAGAAATCTTAGGTGTTTTTATTTATATTATTTGGTAAAAATATGGTAAAATAAAGGTGGGGGTGGAGTTATGAAAAGAAAGGGAATTATAGGAATATTAATATTAAGCAGTATGATTTTTGTAGGGTGTGTAAATTCTAAAGAAATTAAGGGGATAGATTCATTATTAGAAAAAGATAAGTATTTTTTATTTGATAGTGAAGGTGATAAATATGCATATGTAGACTATAAAGATAACAATTTATACTTATACGAAGAATCAAAAAAACAAACTTCTCTTATAAAAGAAGTTAAAAGTGATGATTATATTATAGGAAACGCTGATATCTTTGGAGATAATATTGCAGTAGTTGAATCCTTAAAATGGGATAGAAAAGAAAATAACGAAGATGAAGATAGAAATGCAGTATATATAGATAATATAGGGGAAATAAAGGATTCAAAACCTAGAGTAACTTCAAAAGATGATAATTCTTATGTGTATCTTACATCTTTTAAAAAGGATGTAGTATTTGGTATAAGTGAAGAGGAAAAGTCTAAGATTTATTATTACAAAGATAAGGATCTAAAAGAAATATTAAATTTAGATAATAGTATTACAAATTTAAGTTTAGAAGGTAGCACTTTAGTTTTTGAAAACGATATTAAAAAGGATGAAGAATTTAAAGCCTTTATTTTAAAAGATATTAAAGATAAGAATAAAATAGAAGAATTTAAACATAACTTAAAAGAGCCAAAGATTTATAAAGATAACATATATGGAATACAAGATAATGCTTTAGTTAGGTATAATATAGAAAATAGTGAAATAAAGGAAGTACTTAATTTGAAAGAATATAATCTAAGTGACAGTTTAGGAATAACTTTAAAAGATAATTTCTTAGTAATTTACTCACGTAGTTCTGAAAAGGGAAAAGAAACAAATGATATTTATATAAATTTAGATAATTTAAAAGTAACTAAATTAGATTCAAAATATAGAGTTAGAAATGTAATAGATAAAGGCTTAGTTTTAGAAGAAAATGATAAGGATCTTAATTTAATAAAATTGAAATTTGAAGATTTTAAATAAAAGTAAAAGATTACGTAAAATATACGTAGTCTTTTTCTTATTTTACATATTAAGGTATAATAAGTCTTGTGATTAATTTTTGGAGGAATACTAATGAATAAGAATAAAGGATTTTTTAAAGTCGGATTTTTTCTGATGTTTTTTACCCTTTTAAGTAAAGCAACAGGATTTTTTAGAGAACAACTTTTAGCACTAAAGTTTGGGACAAGTTATAAAGCTGATGCGTATGTCGTTGCAACAACAATACCTCTTGTAATATTTACTTGTTTAATAATAGCTGTTACTACTTGCTTTATCCCTGTTTATAATAAGGTAAAACTAGAAGAAGGGGAAGATGAAGCTTTAAAGTTTACAAATAACGTTATAACTGTTCTTACTGTATTTTCAATTTTAAGTACTGTATTTATATTAGTATTTACAAAACCTATTATAAAAACCATTGCAAGTGGGTTTACGGGGGAGGTATTAGACCTTTCTATAGATTTAGTTAGGATAATGTCATTTATGACTGTGTTTATAGCATTATCTTTAATATATGCGTCGTATCTTCAATCAAATGAGAAGTATGCAATTACAGCGGCAAACAATATAATTTCAAACCTTTTAGTAATGGGAGCTTTTATGTTTAGTAATGTAATTGGAATAAAAGGTGTGGCGATAGTAGCTACTGTTGGAGCTTCAACTCAAGCTTTAATTCAATATCCCTCTATGAAAAAATTGAAATATAGATACAAATTTATATTTAATTTAAAAGATAAAAGGTTTAGGTATATGATGAGGCTTGTCTTACCAGTTCTTGTAGGGACTGCTGTAGTTCAAATTAACACTTTGATAGATAGAACCTTAGCATCAGGATTAAAGGTAGGAAGCGTATCTGCTTTGAATTATTCAAATAAATTAAACCTTTTTGTTTTTAGCGTAGTATCTGTAGCTATAACAACTGTTATATTTCCAAAGTTATCAAAGCTTTCTGCTAGTAATGAAACTGAAATGTTTGAAGAGTTATCGTTTAATTCATTAAATTTAATAGGGGTTATAACTATACCTATTTTAGTTTTTGTTATGTTTTTTGCAGAGGATATAGTAGTTTGCTTATTTGGTTATAAAAACTTTGGTGACTCTGCTATAAATATGACTACATCCGCACTTCTTTGTTATTCTGTAGGGATGATTTTTATGGGATATAGGGATGTTTTAAATAAAATATTTTATTCTAAAGGTAACACTAAAACGCCTATGTATAATAGTATAATTGCGACAGTGATTAATATAATATTAAATTTAATATTAGTTAGGTTTATGGGGCATAATGGACTGGCCCTAGCGTCATCTATATCCTTAATTATAACAACGTTTATACTTATATATAACTTGAAAAATATATTTAATAACTTTAGAATAAAAGATATAGCTAAAAATATGGGTAAACTTTTAGTAATATCCTTAGTTATGGGTATCTTTGCTATAGGCTTAAAACTTTTATTTAGTCATATTCTAGGATTTAAAAGTGCATCTTTAAAGATGATGAACTTAGGATTTACTTTTAACTTCTTGTATATGGGAATGCTTTTTATGTCTTGCGTTATAGTCTATATAGCTTTATGTTATATTTTTAAAGTTAAAGAAGTTAGAAATATAATTAATTTATTAAAAGAAAAAAGGTAGTAGCTAAAATTAGCTATTACCTTTTAATTCGTTTTTAGGTCTTTTTTTAATTACAAAGAATGCAATTATTAATGCTATAAAGCAGAAAATTGAAGCAACTAAAAATGATTCATTCATTCCGTGAATCTCACTAAGTATAGGATTTTTGATCCCTGAATTAGAAGACACTGTTGTCATTATAGTAACTAAAATTGCACTTCCAATAGAGCCTGCAACTTGTCTTAAAGTATTATTAATTGCTGTACCGTGAGGTATTAATGAATTATCTAATGAATTAAGACCATCTGTTGTTATTGGCATCATAAACATAGATAAGCCAAACAATCTAAGAGAATAGATAGCTGTTATTTCATGAACAGATGTAGTAGCTGTTAGTCTTGATAACATAAAGCTACCTATAGTTAAAAGGGATATACCAATAAGTGATAGACCTCTTGCACCTATCTTATCATATATTTTACCTGTTATTGGGCTCATAACACCCATAATTATTGCACCAGGCATAAGGGTAAGTCCTGAATCAAGGGCTGAAAACCCTCTAGCCATTTGTAGGTACATAGGTAAAATAAGTTCTGCTGAAACAAACCCAGTAAATACTATCATTACAACTAAAGTAGAGTAAGTAAAAGTTTTGCTTTTAAAGACATTTAAGTTAAGCATAGGCTCTTTTGATTTAAGTTGTTTTCTTGTAAATAATACTAAAGAAATTATACCTATAATTATAGGTAGATAAACAAATGGAGATAAAAATCCTTTGTTACCAGCTTCACTAAATCCGTATAATAAGCCACCAAATCCAAGACTTGAAGTTATAATTGAAGTTATATCTATTTTTACTTCTTTAGTTTCGGTTACATTTTTTAATAGGAAGTAAGCTAAAACTAAATCAAGTACTGCTATTGGTATTACTAAGTGGAATAGATATCTCCAAGGCAGTTTATCTACGATTAGACCAGCTAAAGTAGGGCCTATAGCAGGTGCAAATGCAATTATAATTCCGATTACCCCCATAGCAACACCACGTTTATCTTTAGGGAATATAATTAAAAATACTGTTTGTGATAAAGGAAGCATTATACCTGCACCGGAAGCTTGAAGTATTCTTGCAATTAATAACGAATTAAATGATGTTGATATTGAACCTAGCAAAGTTCCGATTGTAAAAAGTCCCATAGCTATAAAGAAAAGCTTTCTTGTTGTGAACTTTTCTATAAGCATAGCGCATGCTGGAATCATAATTCCGTTTACAAGCATATAAGCAGTGGTTAGCCACTGGCCTGTTGTTGGAGTTATCTTAAGGTCTTTCATAATAGTAGGCAGAGCAGTGGTTAATAATGTACTATTTAGATAGCAGACTATAGAACCAAGCAAAAAGACACTAGCTATTAGAAAGACATTATATTTTTTTGTGGTTTTTTCCATAGCGAATCACCTCATAATTATTTAGTTTTATGATAAGTATAGTATTGAAATATAGAGCCTAAATGTATATATTGTTAATTAAGAATAAAAAATAGGAGCTGTTAGGATGGATTTAATTAAAGTTTATACAGAGTATAACAACATAAATAATGAACTTATAAAATATGGTGAAGAAATAATAAATAGTGATTTCAATGATTTTAATGATGATATAAAAAATAAGCTATTATTTTTTAATGAAAGATTTGGTTTAGTAAAAATAAAATCAGATGGTTTATTAGAAAATCCAGAAAATGAAGAAAATATTAGAGATTTAAAATATTTAATTGTAGATGGATTATTTTTTACTTTAGATTTAATTAATTTTTATAATTTAGGGGAATGGGCTAGATTTAAAATGAGAGTTACAAACTACATAGAAAAGAAAAAGAGAGCGGATCTTTTAAAAAGTATGCAATAGGACAAGAAATTACAAAAATATGCATAAATATATCAATAAAGAACCATTAAGGGAAAAATCTATTAAAATAGGAATAGATTTTTATCTTTTTAATTTCATTTTCTGTAATTTGTGAGTCTTTAATTAGACTAGATATATTGAAAACTCTTTTCAGTGGTACGCTATTATAAATTATAATTATAATTACCTCGTTTTAAATTGTATTACTTTAAGGAGCTTTCAATATATTACATTTTTTAGATGGATGAAAATTTTTTTTATAAAAAAGTGTTTACAATGGATAATAATTATTATATAATAAAAAATGTAGAGAGAAACAAAACCTCTACAAGATAATAAAGTAATTAATAAATATCAAATATAAATGTGTTATAAGAAGAGGAGAGATTATTATGAAAAAATTTGTATGTACAGTTTGTGGTTATATTCATGAAGGAGAAACTGCACCAGAAAAATGCCCAGTATGTGGAGTAGGTGCTGATAAATTCCAAGAGCAAGTAGGAGAAATGGCTTGGGCTGACGAACATAGAATCGGAGTAGCTAAAGACGTAGATCCAAGAATCGTAGAAGGATTACAAGCTAACTTTATGGGAGAGTGTACAGAAGTTGGAATGTATCTTGCAATGTCAAGACAAGCTGATAGAGAAGGATTCCCAGAAGTAGCAGAGGCTTATAAAAGAATAGCATTTGAAGAAGCAGAACATGCTGCGAAATTTGCAGAACTTTTAGGAGAAGTAGTAGATGCGGATACAAAAGTTAACTTACAAAAAAGAGTAGATGCAGAATACGGAGCTTGCCAAGGTAAAAAAGAATTAGCTACTTTAGCTAAACAATTAAACTTAGATGCAGTTCACGATACAGTTCATGAAATGTGTAAAGATGAAGCTAGACACGGTAAAGCGTTTAAAGGCTTATTAGAAAGATATTTTGCATAATATTTATGCATTAAATATATAAACTCCTAATAAAAAAATTCCCTTTTAATCTATAAGGTAAAGAGACTACAAAATTTGTAGTCTCTTTTTAGCGTTACTTTTTATGATTTCATTTTGGAGAAATATGTAACTAATTGTACTTAAATGAGTATTATATATTAGGAAATTCACTTTTAGGAGGCAAAATGAGTTCAGATTTTGATAAAAAAAGTAGTTATAATGATATTTTAAAATGCAAAAAAAGACCAATACCTGAAAATGGATGTTGTAAAGAAGATAATAAATGTTTTACTGATATATTTGAACATGATGATAGTGAAAAGAAAAATATAAATTGTTGTTGTACTGGGCCTCAAGGGCCAGTAGGACCAAAGGGAGATACAGGAGCTACAGGACCAAAGGGAGACACAGGATCAACAGGACCAAAGGGAGATCCAGGACCACAAGGGCCAGCAGGGCCAGTTGGACCTCAAGGATTAACTGGAGCTCAAGGAGCAAAGGGAGACACAGGATCTACAGGGCCTCAAGGGTTAACTGGAGCGCAAGGACCACAAGGTGAAAATGGGGAAAATGGAGAAGTGGGCCCACAAGGACCAGTAGGACCTAAAGGAGACACAGGAGCAACAGGACCAAAAGGAGATACAGGACTTACAGGACCAAAGGGAGACACAGGAGCAACAGGGCCTCAAGGGTTAACAGGGGCGCAAGGACCACAAGGTGAAAATGGGGAAAACGGAGAAGTAGGACCACAAGGGCCAGTAGGACCACAAGGACCAACAGGGCCAGTGGGACCACAAGGGCTTACAGGAGCTCAAGGAGCAAAGGGAGACACAGGAGCAACAGGGCCTCAAGGATTAACAGGAGCTCAAGGTGCTAAGGGAGATACAGGAGAAACAGGACCACAAGGACCAGTAGGACCACAAGGACCAGTAGGACCAGCGGGAGCACAAGGATTAACAGGACTTACAGGGCCTCAAGGACCAGTAGGACCAAAGGGAGACACTGGAGAAGCAGGACAAAAAGGAGATACAGGACTTACAGGACCACAAGGGCCAGTAGGACCAGCGGGTGCAGCAGGACCACAAGGTTCACAAGGACTTACAGGGGCTCAAGGACCAAAAGGTGATACAGGAGCAACAGGGCCACAAGGATTAACAGGAGCTCAAGGACCACAAGGACTTACAGGAGCTCAAGGACCACAAGGGGATCCTGGGGTTCAAGGACCAAAGGGAGATAATGGAGAGGTAGGACCACAAGGACCTGTAGGACCACAAGGAACACAAGGAGCGACAGGTCCTCAAGGACCTATAGGACCAGCAGGGCCAACAGGAATGACAGGACCACAAGGACCAGCAGGACCACAAGGCCCTCCGGGTTGTTGTGGTAGTGGAGAGCAGGGACCTCCAGGTCCAGCAGGACCAGCAGGACCAGCGGGTGCAGCGGGACCACAAGGATTGCCAGGTGGAAATATATGCCCTTGCGAAATTTCTCTAAGCAAAGTTGCACAATTAATATTAGATCAAAAAATTCCTGTAACAGTAAATGTTGATAGCGGATCAGTTACAAATATTCCAGATGCAACGGCTAAAACAGTAACAGGTATAAGTCATGGAGCAGTATACTTTGACAATTATGTTATGGTTCCAATTTGTAATATTGAAAGTTATAATATTGAATTTGGAACAGTGACAGCTAGAGATGCATTTTTAGAGAGCGTTGAGAATGTTTTAAAGTATACTTTATGTTGCTGCTGCGGATGTCCTGCAACTTGTAATGTAAATCAATACGGTGAATGTATTCCGACAGGAAATATTATGTGTGATTACAAGTATCAAAGCATAGGAACTTGTAACTGCACTGATTGTGATTGTGATGATGATAAAATAACAGGTTGTTGCACATTTACAGGTCAATTAATAGATGTTTGCCAATATATAAGTAATGGTTCAGATAGATTAAGATATATCTTTAATGAACAAAAATTGTTAGGTAGGGTTGTAGACACTTTATCAACATCTGTTCAAGATTTTATAACAACAACAGATCCTATTTATATAGGACCTACTGGATTATCAACAGTTGTATTATATTATGGAAACAATGTAAGAGTATTATGCTTAAATTCAGTAACATCAATGAGTTTCAAAACTGCTCCTTAGAAAGAAATATATAACTAAGTTTAAATAATATTTTAGATTTTGTTATAACTAAAAAAGACCCTATAGATTTTACATCTGTAGGGTCTAAATATATTTTAAAATTAATTTTATCTGTTATGTCTATTTTTAATGTGGTTCCACTTTTTATTGAACTTACTTCTTTTTCTTTTATTATATAATAAGTAAATAATTAAAGTTATCAAAACTAGAGAGATAAAAGAAATGATTAAAGTTTTAGCATTTCTCATACTAAAATCTTTAACCTTATCTAAGGTATCAACATCTCTATATTCAGCACTTACTAAATCTATTGCTTTAATCTTTTTTCCGTCTATGTAAAGATCTGCTGTAGTAACTTTTTCACCTTTTAAATAAGATTTACTTTTAAAATTATCTGGAAGAGTATATTTTAATTCTTTAGATAATTTATTAACTTCGTTTTTAGGAACAGAGTCATAAATATTCTCTGTAACTGTTAAAGGAAAATTTTCATCATTAGAAATTTTAACATTTTCAACTATTTCACCTTTTTTATATACAATTACATTAGAAAAATTATCAAATCCATAGTCTAAAAGTTTTGCCATATCTTTAAAGTTTTTGTCTTTATCTTCAGCTTTCATAAAAGCTGCAACTAATCTTCTTCCGTCTTTTTCACCTGATATTACAAAGGTATGTCTTGAAACATCTGTATAGCCGCTCTTTCCTGCTAAAGCGTATTTGTAATAATATTTAGAATTAGGATTTATAAGGTGGTTGTGATTGTTACACCATCTTTTATAACCATCTAAATTACTTTTTGGAAGTTCTACTGAAATTAACCTAGAGATTCTAACAAAGTTTGGGTCTTTTATAGCTTCTTTGAGTATTAATGCCATATCGTGTGCTGTAGAGGTATGCTTTGGATTTGGAAGTCCGCTTGCATTTACAAAATTACTATTGTTTGCACCTATTGATTTAGCTTTTTCGTTCATAAGGCGAGTAAAATTCTCCTCGCTTCCAGCTACGTGTTCTGCAAGGGCTAAAGCACAGTCATTACCAGATTCTAAAAGAAGACCTGTTAAAAGAGTTTCTACTGTGAATTTTTCACCTTCTTTTAAGCCTATAGAACTACCGTCAGCAAAGGGCGGATTTTTACCTACAGTTACAACGTCAGATAGTTTTGTGTTTTCAAGTACTACTAAAGCTGTTAAAACTTTGGTTGTAGATGCTGGAAAATGTTTATCTTCACCTTTTTTAGAATAAAGTATATCTCCTGTATCAGCATCGATAAGTATTGCAGATTCAGCGTTTATCTTAGGCGGTTTTTCTTCTGCACTTGCACTAATTGCAAAAATATTAGTGAAGATAAAAAGAAATGTCATTAGTTTTAAGGTCTTAAAAAATAAGTTCTTCATGTCTATCTCCCAAAAATTAAAGTTTATTTTTTAATATTAACAAACTTTTAAATACTTTTCCACATTTTAAGCATAATTTTGCATAAAAGTGAGAATAATTAATAAAAAAATTAAAAAGTGGAGGAATCATGCATAAAAATAAAAAATTGATAGGTATAATTGCTATTTTATTAATACTTGGAGTTGTTTTTGGAACTTTGTATTATAGGGATAAAAAGAGTTTTGAAGGGGTAAGTAGTAGTGAAGAAATCTTTGTAGAAGAGAAGAAAGATGAAAGTAAAAAGGTAGATTCTAAGGAAGACTCGAGCGAAGAAAAGATAGAACTTAAAGATAAAAGCCTTGCAGTTCATATTGATGGAGAAATTAAAAATCCTGGAGTATATAAGCTTCAAGCTGATAGTATTTTAGAAGATTTAGTAAAGACTGCTGGAGGATTTACTAATAGCGCTGATACTTTAAGTGTAAATTTAGCAGAACTTTTAAAAGATAATCAAAAGATTATAATTCCAAAAGAATTATCTATAAAAGAAAAAGAAGAGCTTTTAAAATCTAATGGAAATAGTATAGAGACTAAAGGTGCTACGCCGCAAAATTCAAATAGTGAAGATAAAAAAATTAATATAAATACGGCAACAGCAGAAGAACTGGATGCTTTGCCAGGGGTAGGCCCATCTAGAGCGAATGATATTATAGCTTACAGGGATTCAAATGGAGGTTTTAGTAGCGTTGAAGACTTAAAAAATGTAAGTGGGATAGGCGATAAAACTTTTGAAAAGCTTAAAGATTCTATTTGTAATTAATTTGTTTTGAGTTTTATAATACTTATTGTAAAATAGATATAGAACCTTATGCACCGAGAAAGGATGGTAAGTAAGTATGGTAAAATTAACAAATTATGCTAAAACGGCTGGTTGAGCAGCTAAAATAGAGCCGGGGGCTCTTTCAGATATATTAAATAGTATACCTAAGATGGTAGATTCTAATCTGTTAGTAGGTATAGATACCTCAGATGATGGGGCAGTATATAAATTAAGTGATGATATAGCACTTATTCAAACTTTAGACTTTTTCACACCTGTAGTTGATGACCCTTATACCTTCGGTCAAATAGCTGCAGCGAATTCTTTAAGTGATGTTTATGCTATGGGAGGAATTCCAAAGGTTGCATTAAACATAGTATGTTTCCCTAAGTGTTTAGATAGAAGTATACTTGGAGAAATACTTAGAGGTGGCGCTGATAAAGTATTAGAATCAGGTGCTGTAGTAATCGGAGGACATTCAGTTCAAGATGATGAACCAAAATACGGCCTTTCGGTATCAGGAGTAGTACACCCTGAAAAGATATTAAAAAACTGTGGTTCTAAAAAAGATGACGTATTAATTATTACAAAGCCTTTAGGCGTTGGAATTATTAATACTGCAAACAAAGGTGAAATGGCTTCTAAAGAGGCTATGGATGAGGCTGTTAACTGGATGAAGATGCTTAATAAATACGCAGGTGAAATAATTATTAAGTACGATATAACAGCTTGTACTGATATTACTGGATTTGGACTTATGGGACACCTAAACGAAATGGCAGAAGGTTCAAATGTAACTTTTGAAATATTTAAAGACAGTATACCTTATATAAAAGAAGCTAAAGAATATGCAAATATGGGCTTAGTACCAGCTGGTGCATATCAAAATAAAGCTTACATAAAAGATATATATAAGTTAGAAGGAGTAGAAAGTTATTTAGAGGATATTTTATTTGATCCTCAAACATCAGGTGGTCTTGTAGTTTCGTGTAGTGAAGAAGTAGCATGTGAAATGCTTAAAGAGTTTAGAGAAAAAGATGTTAAGGCTTGGATTATAGGAAAAGTTAAGGAAAAAGAAGATTTTAACTTAATCGTTAAATAGCCTTAGGGAGGAGTTTTATGGAACTATTAAGAAAGTTACCTAAAATTAATGAACTTTTAGAAGAGGATATAGTTAAATCTTATCTAAAAGTATATTCTAGGGAAATAGTAGTTGAAAAGCTTAGACTCTCCATAGACATTTTAAGAAAAAGAATTTTAAAAATGGAGGATATGTCCTCCATTTTTTCTTTGAAAGAGGAGAGTCTTAAGATTTTTAAAGATAATATAGACCTTTTAGATAATAAAAATTTAAAAAGAGTAGTAAATGGTACTGGGATTGTTATACATACAAACCTTGGGAGGTCATTATTATCAAGTAGTAGCCTAGATGCTATTATTGATGTATCTAAATATTATTCAAACCTTGAATTTAACTTAGAAGAAGGAAAAAGAGGAAGTAGATACGATTCTGTTATAGAAGAATTAAAATATCTAACTTCAGCTGAAGATGCCTTAGTTGTAAATAATAATGCGTCAGCAGTACTTTTAGTTTTAAGTGCATTAGCTAAAGGAAAAGAAGCTATTATTTCAAGAGGTGAGTTAGTTGAAATAGGAGGTTCTTTTAGAATACCTGATATTTTAGAATTAAGCGGAGGTATTTTAAAAGAGGTTGGAACTACAAATAGAACACATATATTTGATTATGAAAATGCGATAAATGAAAATACAGGAGTTATTTTAAAAGTACATACTTCAAATTATAGAGTTTTAGGTTTTACAAAAGAGGTTAAATCAGATGTATTAAGTGAAATTTCTAGAAAAAATAATATACCTCTTGTTGAAGATTTAGGAAGCGGTCTTATAGATAAGTTAAATATACCTAAAATAGAAGAAGAGAAGACTGTAAAGGAATGTATAAATAACGGAGTAAACATTGTCACATTTAGTGGAGATAAGCTTTTAGGTGGCCCTCAATGCGGGGTTATTGTAGGCGATAAAAGGTATATAGAAAAGATTAAAAAACATCAATTAAACAGAGCTTTAAGAGTAGATAAATTCACCTTAGCTGCATTAGAAGCAACATTAAAAGAATATATAAAAGGCAATTATAAAAATATTCCTACTATAAACCTTTTAGAATTATCTTTAGAAGAAATAGAAAAAAAGGCAGATAAGTTAAAATATATATTAGAAAATTTAAACTTAGATTATAAAATTTCTAAATCTTTAGAAAAATCTTTAGTAGGAGGGGGTTCTCTTCCAACGCTAGAGTTAGAAACTTATGTTTTAAAGATAAGAAATGAAAAAATAAAAGAGCACAAAATAGATGAGATGCTTAGAAGAGAAGAGATACCTGTAATCGGAAGAGTTTCTAAGGGAGATTTTATAATAGATTTAAGGTGCATTTTAGAAGATGATTACAAAGTTATAGAAAAAGCATTTAAAAACATAGGAGAAATATTATGAAAACACTTATAGTTGGAACTTGCGGGCATATAGACCACGGCAAAACTTCACTTATAAAAGCTTTAACTGGAGTAGATGCAGATAGATTAAAAGAAGAAAAGGCACGTGGAATCACTATAGATTTAGGTTATGCAGATTATATCTTGCCTTCAAAAAACAGAATTGCCTTTGTTGACGTTCCAGGTCATGAAAAGTTTGTTAAAAATATGATAGCTGGGATAACAGGAGTTAGCTTAGCTATGATAATAATTTCAGCAGAGGATGGAATTATGCCACAAACTATAGAACATTTTGGAATAATTAAAGGGTTAGCTATAGAAAAGTGCTTAGTAGTTATAACAAAGTGTGATAAATCAAACGACGAAGTTATAGAACTTATCTACGAAGAAGTACAAGAACTTTTAAAAGGAAGCCCTTTTGAAAATTCTAAAATAATAAAAACATCAGCTAAAACTAAAGAAGGAATAAATGATTTAATAGATTATTTTGAAGAAGAGATAAAGTCATCTAAATCACAATTAGATGAAGATGATTTTAGAATGAATATAGATAGAGTCTTTACTATAAACGGTGTTGGAACTGTAGTTACAGGAACTATTATAGAAGGGGAGGTAAATTTAGGAGATAGCTTAACTTTATACCCTAAAAATATAGAAGTAAAAGCAAGAGGAATACAAGGGTATGGAGAAAGTACTAAAAAATTAACTAAGGGAAACAGGTGTGCAATAAATTTAACTGGTATTTCAAAAGAAGATATAAAAAGAGGTGACGTTTTAAGCTTAGATAAAGGTTTAAAAACATCTTTTGTTGTAGATTGCAAGTTAAACCTTGATGATTCTTTAGATAAAAAGATAAAAGACAGGCAAAGAATACGTTTTTATGTAGGAACAAAAGAAGTAATAGGAAGAATTCATTTATTAAATGATGACTATATTCAACTAAGATTAGAAGAAGAAATATTATCTAAAAAGGGAGATAACTATTATATAAGAAATTTTTCACCTATATATAATATCGGTGGTGGAAAAATAATAGAACCTAATGCTAAAAAGGCAAAAGGTGATAAAGAAAAGTATTTAGATTCTCTAAAATTAAAGGAAAAAGGTTCATTAGAAGAGAATATTTTAAAAGAATTATTAGAGTTTGAATTTCTTTTTAAAGAAGATCTAATTAAAAAATTCAATTCAAGAGAAGAGATAGAAAAAGCTTTAGAAAAGTTAGTTTATAAAGATTTAGTAGTCATATTAAGTAAAAGTAATAAAAATATTATATTTAGCAGGAAAAGATTAGATAAAATAGAAAGTGAAGCCTTTAATATAATAAAGGACCATCATAAAAAAAATCCTTTAGATAAAGGTATATCTAAAGAAGAACTTAGAAAAAAACTAACTAAAAAAGAAATAAATAAAAATGATTTTAATATTTTTATAGATTATTTAAGTAGAAATTTAATAGAATCCTCAAATGGTATAATTTATTTAAAAGACTTTAAAAAAAGACTTAACCTAAATCAAAAGAATTTTAGAAATGAATTATTAGATGAATTAGGCAAAGGGTTTGTATCTGTTAATTTGAATGAACTATATACTAAGCATAATATAAAAGAAGAGGACAAAAACAAATTATTAAATTACTTAAATGAAGAAGATGAAGTTATATTATTAAACGATGGTGTTATACTAAGAAAAGATACATTTAATTTTGGAATAGATGAAATATACAAACACTTTAGGAAAAATAAAACATTATCACTAGGTGAATGCAGAGACATCTTAAAAACAAATAGAAAAATTGCCTTATCATTTTTAGAAGAATTAGATAGTAAAAAGATAACAAAGAGAGGCGAAAAAGACAGAGTTTTGTTGTAAGGCAGTATATTTAGGTGATATAATTAGGAAAGAAATTTAAAGGATAAAATCAGGAGGGGTATAAATGTTTAAAAAATTAGTAGGTATTGGAGTTACTTCAATTATCGCGTTTTCTTTAGTAGGATGCGGAAGTGGGGATGAAGCAAACGAAAAATCAAAAGAACAGGTCAATAACGCTAAAGCACAAGAATTTAATATCAATCAAGATAAATTTACAAACCTTAAAGGTGATTGGATAAAAGATTTCACAAAAGAAGATTTTGATAAAACAGGAAATGATTTAATTAAAAAAGTTAAAGAGCAATCTGAAGCCTTTGGATTAAAGGTAGAAGAAAGTGATAAAGTCGATACTGTAGTTGGTCAAACAGCTAAAGTTAAGTCAGTATATTTAGATAATAAAAATCCAGAGGATAATAAACTTGAGAGTATGCAATTTGAAGAGCAGGTTTTAGGGGAGTCAGGAGAGTCAGGTAGATTCGAAATGAAACTTTCATTAAAATTCAATGGAGAGAAAGCTTTAAAAGAAGGAAAATTCAATTTAGGAGATACTAGCTTACCTAAATATGCTGAAATAATGACAGGTGTTAAAGATAGAAACTATAATAAAATAAATGATGAAATTTTAAAAATAGTTAAAAGTGACAAAAAAGAAGGTATTTTTGAAGATGATATAAATGGTTTAGTTGAAGAATTTGCAGTTAGTAAAGAATACATAGTATATACTTTATCAACTAAAGAATATAAGTTTGTTCAAGGAAATAGTAATGGAATTTAACTTTAAAATTTAGGAGGATTAAAATGAGCAACAAAGAAGAAATTGAAAACGTAAAAGATGAAGTAAAAGAAGAGGTAGTAGTTGTAGATGAATCTACAAACGAAGATATAGATTCTTTTTTAGAAGATGAAGAAATAAAAGAAGAATCAAAAGAAATCAATAACGAATTACAAGATTTAGAAAATGAAAAGTTTGTAGAAGTAGATAATAATCCATCATTTTTTAAAAAGCTATTTGCAAATCTTTTAGATCAAGCGTTAGTTTTAGGGGTATCTGCTATATTCTTATTAGTATTTGATTTCGTAATTGGATTCTTAGGATTTATGGTTGTAAATCCTTCACCAGTACTACTTATAATATATGTGATATTTAACGTATTATATTATCCTTTAATCGAAAGAAAAGGGAATAGAAGTGTAGGAAAAAGAATTTTATCAATAAGATAGGATAAAATAAATTAAGGTGGACGTAAAACTCCACCTAAATTTTTGTAAAAATATTATTTAAAGAGGAGTAAAAAATGGGCAAAAGAAGAGGAAGAATGCAAGAAATAGAAGTAAAGATAGAAAAAACTGAATTTCCATCAGTAGGTATATCTAGCTACAATGACAGAAAGGTTTATGTAAAAAATACTTTTCCAGGTCAAACTATAAAAGGTAGAGTTAAGAAAAGAAGAGAAGGTTATTTAGAATTAAAGCTTCAAGAAGTTTTAGAAAAAGCACCATACGAAATAGAAGCTAAATGCCCTCACTTTGGAGTTTGTGGAGGTTGCTCATCACAAAACTTAACTTATGATAAGCAATTAGAACTTTTAGGAGATGAGGTTAAAACTCTTTTTGAAGATGCATCTGTAACTACAGGAACTTATGAAGGAGTAACAGGAAGCGTAGATCAATTTGAATACAGAAACAAAATGGAATTTACATTTGGTGATGAATTTAAAGGCGGAGAACTTTGCCTTGGAATGCATATGAAAAATCAAAGCTTTGGAATACTTACAGTAGATAACTGTAAAATCGTTGATGAAGATTTTAGAAAAGTTATAAAAGCAACTGTAGACTTCTTTAAAGACAAAGACCTTCCTTACTATAGAGTGATGAAAAGAGAAGGTTTTTTAAGACATTTAGTAGTTAGAAAAGCTAAAAATACAGGTGAATTACTTGTTAATTTAGTTACTACAACTCAAAATGATTTTGATGTAAATCTTTATGCGGAAGTTATAAAAAACTTAGAGTTTGAAGGTACTTTAACATCAATTCTTCACACTGAAAATGACTCATTATCAGATGCAGTCATTCCAGAAAAAGTTAATCTTTTATTTGGAAGAGATTACATAGTAGAAAATCTTTTAGGATTAAAATTTAAAATCTCACCATTTTCATTCTTCCAAACTAACACAAAAGGGGCTGAAAGCCTTTATAGTATAGTTAGAGACTATATGGGAGATTCAGAAAATAAAGTAGTATTTGACCTTTATTGTGGAACTGGAACTATAGGTCAAATAGTTGCACCTAAAGCTAAAAAAGTTGTAGGGATAGAACTTATAGAAGAAGCCGTTGAAGCTGCAAAAGAGAATGCTAAGTTTAACGGTCTTAGTAACTGCGAATTTATAGCAGGTGACGTAGCAGAAACTATAAAGCACGTAAAAGATACGCCAGATATAATTATACTAGACCCTCCTAGAAGCGGAGTGCACCCTAAAGCATTAGAATACGTAATTAAATTCGATGCAAAGGAAATAGTATACGTATCTTGTAACCCTAAAACTTTAGTTACAGACCTTAAAGTCCTAGTAGAAAATGGCTACAGAATAATAAAAACTAGAGTTAAAGACATGTTCCCAAATACTCCACATGGGGAAACAATAGTAAAACTATTAAAGAAATGATTTGGATAATAGATTAAATATATAATTAAATTATTAATTGCCGTCAATTTGTCGACCTATGATTTATTTGACGGCAATTATATTTTCTAGTATAGATACAGTTTTATACTCTAGTTGTTTAGTTACGTGAGAATAGGTGTCCATAGTTGTAGACAATTTAGAGTGTCCCAATCTATGTTGGATATCTTTTATATTAGCACCACCTTCTAAAAGTAAAGTTGCGTGTGTATGTCTTAAATAATGAAAAGAAAAATCTATATTTAGCTCATTATTTATAACTCTACTTAAATACTTAAATGATCCTGTTGTTACTAAGTGACCATTTTCTTTTGTACATATAAAATCTGAATCAAAGTAATAAATTGAATATTTTTCTTTGTTTTTTTCTTGAAATTCTCTATGTTTCTTTAATATATCTAAAAGAGTACCCCCTATGGAAATAGATCTATATGATGAATTTGTTTTAGGAGTTCCTAATTCAAATATACCTTGTCCTTTATCTATAAGTGTTGAGTCAACAGTAAGTGTTTTATTATTAAAATCAATATTTGTCCATCTAAGCGCACAAACTTCACCGGCTCTTAAACCAGTTAGGAATGCTATCTGAAGAGGAACATGAAACGTGCTTCCAAAAGGAAAGCGATTTGTTATCTTTTTAAATTCATCTAATGTAATTGTTTTAGTATTTTTGCTGTTAGTATTAATGTTATTTATCTTTGGTATCTTTACATACTGCATAGGGTTATCCTTTATAAATTTATAAGGATAAACAGCCATTTTTAATGAACTTGAAATTAATGACGAAAAATGGCTCAAAGAGCTTTTACTAAAACCAGCTAAATACTTAGAGTTTAAAAATTCTTGTAGGCGTACAGGAGTTAAAGATTTTATTTTATAACTTCCTAGTTCAGGCTTTAGATGATTTTCTATTGTGCCTTTGTAGTATTGTTGTGTTTTGTATTTGCAGTTAATTTTTATATGTTGGTCAAACCAGTAATCTAAATAGTCTGAAAAAGTCAAATTGTTTTCAACTAATAAACTCCCTGAATTTTCATAGTCATTTAAAGCGTCCCTTAAAGCTTTTTGAGCATCTGATTTAGTTCTGAATCCACCTTTTTCTTTTCTTTTTCTTTTTCCATCAACTTTACCTAAATCAAAGCTGTAATACCATGTATTGCCTCTTTTTCTTATACTTCCTTGCATATTAGTTACCCTTTCTGTGCATACTAACGAATGTATGTTCTTTAAAGTTTATAAAATAAACAGTTTTTAAAAACTGTGAAAAATTATCTGAACTTTTTCATAAGTTCTCTAACTCTTATTGGACAATTATAATCTAAACAATCCTTTTTATATTTCATATACATGTATGTTGCAAACAAATCAGCCTGATACTCTTCTTTTATATTTAACGAGAATGTTGAATTTAAAAGAAGAGCATCTCTATGCTTCAAAAAATAGTGGGCTAATTCGTGAAATAATGTAAAATTAAACTCTTCCTCTGATAAGTTTTCGTTTATAACAATCATTTGTTTATTAAGTGATATAAATTTGTAAAACCCATTAATATTATCTCCAAGAGGAGCTGTGGTAAATACAACTCGTTTTAAAGAGTTTGCGATATTTATGGGATTAATGTCATCAAACCTCTCAATTGTTTTATCTGCAATATTTTGTATGAATGTGTGCATATACAAAATACCCCCCATTCGTAATATATTTATTTGTATTTTTGTGGTGTGAACTTAGTTTTGTTCTTTATTTTTATAGCTTCTAAAGTTGACCTTAATGCATTTTCAATAGCAAAATAATCTTCATTTGATAATTTATCTTTATTTTTTGAAAAAGCTAAAGACATATCATCAAGAATTTTTTGAGCTTCTTTATCGATTTTATCTTGTTCCTTTATAGAAAGACATGTATTAATTTTTTCTATATTATCATCCTTAGATAATAAATAATCAACAGTTACCCCGAAATATTCTGCTAATTTTAATAATGTCTTTCTACCTGCTGGCCGTTTGTTGCTCTCGATCATTCCTAATGTAGATTGAGCGATTCCAAGTTTTTCTGCTAATTGAATTTGCGTTAAATGTTCTTTTTTTCTTAGTTCTTTGATTCTGTTACCTAACAAGAATATCACCTCTTTAGGATAATTTTATCACAAAACAGGATAAAAGCAATAGGAGAATTTAGAATTTATGAGTAATTTGGAGAAAAACAAATTTCTTTTAGGAAAATATCTCAATTTGTGATAATTAGAAAGTTTTTAATTATCCTATTTTGCGATAAAATAGAGACAAGTTAAGATAAAATTATCACAGAAGTGAATAAAAAATATTTTAGTAAGGAGAGATTTATATGGGGATTCCAAAGATAAAGCTTAGAAGAATAAATGCTGGACTTGATACAGAAGAAGCGGTTGAAATTTTAAATATTTCAAAAAGTACATTTTATAAATTAGAAAGAGGTTGGAGAAGTCCATCAGCTCAGTTAATCGCGAGAATGGCTAAAGCTTATGATTGTAAAATTGATGATATATTTAAAGATTTAAATATAACAGGATAGGAGGATAAGATATGAAAATTTATTCAGTAGAGGAAACAGCTAAAATTATTAAAACAAGCAAGGAGATGGTTTATAAGCTTATAAGTAAGAAAATGCTTGTTGCATTAAAATTAAAATCTTTGAAGGTTCCAGAATATGCAATAGAAGAGTTTTTTAGAAATTATCAGTTTATGGATTTAAGCGATCTTGAATCAATAAAAAGTATGTAGGAGGGAGTTTTATGGACGAGCTTATAAATGTTAAAGAAATAAATGGAAATATAGTAGTTTCAAGTAGAGAAGTATCTAAAAATTTTAAAAAAGAACATTCAAAAATCACAAGAGATATTGAAAATATAATTAAAGGCCTAGCCAAAAGTGGCGACCCTTATGAAAGATTATTTATAAATAGTAGATATAAGCATCCTCAAAATAAGCAGTGGTACAAGGAATATCTTTTAACTAGAGATGGATTTAGTTTATTAGTTATGAGTTTTAATGGAAGCTTAGCTTTAAAGCTTAAAGTTAAATATATTGAAAGCTTTAATAAGATGGAAGATACGCTAAAGAGAGCCTTAAACTATTATACCTTAGATAAAAAAACTACAGCTTTAGATATAAGGATTGAAAGGCTTGAAAATAATATGACAATTGATTATGGACAACAAGAAGAAATAAATAAATTAGCTAGAAGTAAAATTCTATATGTGTTAGGAGGAAAAGAATCTAAAGCGTATAAGGAGCTAAATAAGAAGGCATTTAGTACCTTTTGGAAAGATTATAAGCGTGTAATGAATGTTAATTCATATAAAAATACTGCAGTTAAAGATCTTCCAGTAGCTAAAAGATTAATAATAGAATGGAAGGCACCGTTAGAGCTGCAATCTCTTATAAATGAGAGGAATAATTTAAATATTTAGTGGGTGGAGTAATGTTTAATAAAGTTAAAAAATGCCTTGGCACCGACCAAAGTAACCAAAGCATACAAATATATTTAACAATTAGATAATAGCATTAAATATTATTTTCTACAAATCAAAACAAATATTTATATCTTAAAGGGTGGTATTTATATGAAATACACGGTACATGGATTACAACAAGAAAAATTAATTGAGCTTGGTTTAGATAATGATGATGCCCTTATACTATCTGTAATTAAAGATATGTATTCTAGTGCATCTATTGAATATGAAATTATAGAGGGAGATAGATATATTTGGCTAAATCAATCTAATTTAGCCAAGCAAATCCCAATAGTTGGGTCTTTAAGAAAGATACAAAGCTGCATAAAAAATATTGAAGATATTGGGCTTATAAAAAGAAAGGTTTTATTTAGAAAGCTTGATACTAGAAAAAATATAGTAGTTAAAGGGAAATTTAGTTTTGTGTCTTTAACAAAAAGGTTTGATTATATTACAGAATATGACCATATGAAAAGTGTTCGTAGCCCATACGAAGGAGTTTCAGAACCCCTTATGAATAATTTGCGTAACAAAGATTCTTCAATAAAACATTCTCCAGTAATAGATTCTATATATAATTATTTCCTTTCAAAAAAGATAATTAAGAGTAAAGAAATGACTTTAAAAACTGTTAAATCTATAGAAAAAGCACTTTTAAAATATAGTGAAAGTGATATTAAAAAGGCTATAGATAATTATAAAGCTGTTTTAGATGATGAAGGATATTTTTTCACTCAAAGATGGGGAATTGAAGCATTTTTAAATAAGAGCAACGGATTAGAGCATTTTACACTTGAGGGTGAGAAGTGGATTAACTATTTAGAGTACAAAAATAAGAAATACAGAGGTGAGCAAATTGGAGACAAATTCAACTGTAATAAACCAGGTTTTAGAGAATATAAGAAAGAAGTTACAGAAAGAAAAACAATCAGATTCTGATAAGGTTTGCCCTATATGTATGGGAACTGGAATGGAATTAGTTAAAGATAATGTTTATAGAAAATGTAAATGTTCTAGATTAGAACACGTAAAAGAACTTTGGAAGAGAAGTGATATGGGATATGATTTTTTAGATAAAAATTTCAAAAGTTATAATCCTGTAACAGTAGATCAAAAGCATATGAAGGATTTAGCAACAAGTTATTTTTTAGAATTTAATAATATAAAAGATTCTATAAGTAATAGCATAATGCTTTTAGGGCAGTCAGGGTCAGGAAAAACTCATCTATTAACGGCAACAGCATATAAACTTATAGAGGAAAAAGGAATTGGTGTTGTTTATATGAGCTTTGTTGAAAGTTTAACTAAATTAAAGCAGCTTAAAGTAAATGATACTTGTAAATATCAAAAATTTATAAATAAATATAAAAATGCAAAAGTACTTTTTATAGATGATTTATTTAAAGGTAAAATAACAGAAGCTGATATTTTAATAACTTTTGAAATAATAAATTACAGAATAAATAAAAGGTTGCCTATGATGATATCATCTGAAAGGTCTATTTTAGAACTTAAAAATTTAGATAATGCAATAGCTGGAAGAATGTTTAATGCATCTAAAAGATTTGTTATGGAAATTTGGGGAGAAAATAATGATTATAGATTAAAAAATTATTATAAGGTAACTAGGGGATTATGATGAAAAAAGAAATTTTAGAGTATTTAAATATTAATATAAATAAAATTGAAAGGCAAAATGCTTTAACTAGTGTTCTTTTAATAAGGTCAAAATTTAAAGTAGATAGAGATTATGCAAAAGATGTCTACTATGAATGGAAAAGAGCATATATGAGCGCTAAAGCTTGTGTTCCTAGTGATGAATTAGAAGTAAGTGATTTTTTTATTTCAGGGATTTGGACAAAAGAAGAGGATGAATTTTTAATGATTCATAGAAGTTATAGCAAATGTTTTTTGATGAGCAAATTAAAAAGAAGTGAAAAGTCTATTACAAAAAGGTTAGAGAAAGTTAGAAAAGATATTTTAAATGGTGAATCTTCTTTTAAAGATGAAGAAAAGAATGATTTATTTAAATTAAGATCAAAGGGAGAAAGCTTTAAAAATATAGCAAAACAGATTGGTAAGTCAGAGGGAGAATGTAGTTTAGAGTATGTAGAAATAGTAAAAGAAAAGTTAAGAAAGGGAGTTTTATAATGAATAAGGTAATTTTAATTGGGAGATTAACAAAGGACCCTGAATTAAATTTTGTTAAAGGATCAGGAGAAGCTGTTACTAAGTTTAGTTTAGCAATTAATAGGCAGTTTAAAAAAGAAGAGGTGGATTTTATAAATTGTGTAGCTTTTAAAAAAGCAGCGTTAACTATAGGAGAATATTTTAAAAAGGGAAGTAAGATTGCCTTAGTTGGTTCTATTAGGACAAGCAGCTATACTTCTTTAGAAGGAGTTAAAAAATATAATACAGAAGTAATTTTAGATAGCTTTGAATTTGTAGAAAGTAAAGCTAAAGAATTTGAAGGAAGTCCATTTGAGGAGTAGATTACATGAAAAAGATAAGGATTTTTATAATAGAAAATATAATTAGAGAAACCCTTGCAGAGGTTTTAATAGATGATATTAAAGATTTAGATGTAGATGATATGTTAGACATAGTAGAAAGTCATTCTAAAAATACAAAAGAAATTTTAAATTCTTTTAAAGGTTCAAAGGTATTAAGTGTTAATGATAAGAGTTTAAGTGTTTTTATAGATGAAATGGAAGAGGTTTATGAGTAGTAAAGGAGATAAAGAAATGTTATTAAGTGAGATGATAAACGGGTTAGAGGCTTTAAAAAAAGAACATGGGGATTTAGTTGTTAAAGGGTTTGATTTAGAGTTTAAAGAAGATCGTGACATACATGCATTGGGTGTTGTAAATAGAAATAAAGAAAATTTTACAAGGCTTGTTTTGGTTAAATAAGAGGAGTTTTTATGACAGATAACGTAATTGTTAATAAGCTTAAAAATTATAAGGTATTAAAGGTTAAAAAAAGAAATTATGAGCTCTTAGATAAAGTAGATGATGCAAAGAGTATAGAAAAAGATTTAGAAATAATTGATAACGCATTAAATCTTTTAGAAGATACTGAAAAGAAAATAATAATTTATAGATATATAGATAATGCAAGTTGGAAAGTTATATCTCAAAAAATAAATTTATCTGAAAGCAGATGTTACCAAATAAGAAAAATAGCTTGCAGTAAGTTAAAAGAAATATTATAAATCTAAAATAGTGTAGTAAAGCAATAGATTAATTATAGTTTTATTGCACTATTTTTATGTTAGTATGTATTACATAAATAAGAAATAGTTAGAAAAGTAATATAAAAGTTCCCCTTAAATGGGTTGGGGTAAACTATATCTAAAAATAGGTGATGAAGCTTGAAAGTTAATAAAAAGAGAGACAGAATTAAGGATTTATACATAAGAGGATATAATTCTAAACAGATTTCTGAAATTATAAACTATGAAAATAGAGATAACTTAGAGTTTAAAAAAACTAATAGAGAAGCTGTAAAAAAGTATGTATATAAATATTTTAAAGAATATAAAGACATACATTTAAAAAATGCGGTTAGCAAGAAGGAAGCATTAAAGGCTGTAAATTATGAAAGCAAAAGATATTTAAGTGATAAATCATTTATATTAAAAAATAGAAGTGCATATTATACTAAATTAAACGGAGATATAGTACTAAAAGATGAGATGAAAGATTTTTCTACAATCGATATGCCTAAAATATTAAAAAACGAGAATAAGAGCCTGTAGGCTCTTTTTTTTGCAGCTAAAATGGAGGTGGAATATTTTTTGGGAAGAGAGACAAAAGCTATAAAAGATAATGCAAAGTTAAAAAGATTACAAGCTTATTTAAAGCAATACAACAAGATGGCTTATGTGTATGTCGTTATTTTAATAACTACAGGTTATAGAGCTAGCGATATAATTTCACTTACTGTTTTAGATATAAAAGAAGCTATAAAAAATAGAGAGTTTAAGATTATAGAATCTAAAAATGCAAATTTAAAAAGATATAAATTAAAGAAAAATCATGGTGATGACTTTGAAGAAGAAAAGTTTAATAAGGTTTTAAAGGCAAGGGCAGTTCCTATTGGAGACAGCTTAATTAAAATTTTATCTAATTGGATAGATGGAAAAGATGATTTTGAATATATTTTTAAATCACCAAAAGGGGCTAAGCATTTTTCTGTAAGAAGAATGGGTGTAATCATAAATGAGGCTGCAAAAAAGTGTGATATTGATTACTGCGTTGCAAATCATGGACTAAGAAAAACTTATGGGTATATAACTTATAAAAAATTATGTGAAAAAACTGACCCTATATATGCTTTACTTATAGTTCAAAAGAACTTTATGCATGCATCTCCTGAAATTACAAAAAGATATATAGGTCTTGAAGAAGAAGATAGTAAAGAAATAGCTGAGTTTTTTGACTCTTTAATAGCTATATAATTTCCATAAAAAAATATATTTTTTTACCTTTAATATTACTTTTTAAGAAAGATGTATGTAGGATTTAAATTTTTAAATTTATATATAAGAAGAAATAGAAATTATTATATTTCGCTCTTTATTAGAGTTAAGTAATGAAATAAGGGCAAAAAAGCTTATAAATTATATAAAAATTTAACTGGAAATTATTATTTAGTATATTTCAAACTTAATTATTTAGAAAAATCCTATATAAAGAAAGGGTTTAAAGGGGTTTATTATTTTAGAAAGGAGGTAAGAAATGAATCTAAGGGAAGAGGCTTTTAAATTATTTAAAGAAAGCAATGGTAAGTTAAAGACAAAAGAAATAGCTGACATCCTAAAAGTTGATTTTAATAAAGTGAAATACTGGAGAAATAAAGATAAATGGAAAGCTAGGGTAAATAAAAGAGGAGCACCATTTGGAAATAAAAATGCAATTGGAAACAAGGGTGGTGGAGCTAAAAAAGGAAATGTCAATGCTTATAAGCACGGCTTATATTTAGATGAAACTAAGCACTTAGATAAAGCTTACCTATCTAAAATATTACCTAAAACTTTAGTTAATATTATGCTAAATATCCATGATGAAAGACCAATAGATAAGCTCTGGAAAGATATTTTGATTTTAGAAGCTAAAGTTATTAATATGCAAAAAATTAATTACGTTAGTAGTAGTAGTGATTTAACTAAGGTTTTAAAAAAGAAATCAAGTGGAAAAACAGAATCAGAGGAATATGAAATTAGGTTTGCATTTGATAAGGAAAGCAAAACTATATCAGTTTTAAGTAAAGCTATGGAATCTTTAGCTAGGATGATAAAGCAATATGATGAAATGGTCCATAAAGATTGGGATTTAGTATCAGAAGAACATAGATTGAGGGTTGAACTTTTAAGAAGTAAGTTACCTAAAGAAGTAGAAGGCAAAGAAGAAAAAATAGATAAGTATTTTAAAGCCTTAGAAGGTGTTATTCATGATAAGTGATCTATATCATAAAAAGCAAATAGAAGTTTTAAAGTTTGCTATGGAAAATGATTATTTTATGCTTATAAATCATGGGGCTAAAAGAACTGGTAAAACTATTTTAGACAATGACTTGTTTTTATATGAACTAAGAAGAGTTAGAAAGATTGCAGATAAGTTAAATATAAAGACTCCACAATATATTTTAGCTGGAGCAGATTTAGGGGCCGTTAGACGAAACGTATTAAATGAATTAGAAAATAAATATGAACTTGAATTTAAATTTGATAAGCATAATAGATTTATTTTGTTTGGAGTTCAGGTTTGTTGCTTTGGTCATTCAAAAATAAATGACCTTGGAAGAATTAGAGGTATGACTTCCTTTGGGGCTTATATAAATGAAGGGACAATGGCAAATGAGTATGTATTTAATGAAATTAAAAATAGATGTTCAGGAGACGGTGCAAGAATTCTTATAGATACAAACCCAGATCAGCCAGAACATTTTCTAAAGGTAAATTTTATTGATAAATCTGATGGAAAGGTTATTAAAGCCTTTCACTATGAATTAGATGACAATACTTTTTTATCAGAAAGATATAAAAAAAATATAAAGGCATCAACTCCAACTGGAATGTTTTACGATAGGGATATCAAAGGACTTTGGGTTTCAGCTGAGGGGATTGTTTATAGGGATTTTAGAAAAGATATTCATTATATAAAAAGTGATGAATTTAAAAAAGTTAATATTGTTAGATATTTTGCAGGAGTCGATTGGGGTTATGAACATTACGGCTCTATTGTTGTTCTAGGAGAAGATACAAATAAAAATTTATATTTAGTTTTAGAAATTGCATCAAAGTATGAAGAAATAGATTGGTGGGTTGATAAAGCAAAGGAAGTTATTAAAGAATATGGAAATATTCCATTTTATTGCGATACTGCAAGACCAGAACATATACAGCGATTTAGAAGAGAAGGAATAAATGGCAAGAACGCAAACAAATCGGTATTAAGTGGGATTGAGCAGGTTGCAAAAAAGTTTAAAGAAAAGAAATTATTTATTTTAGAAGATAAGGTTGATTTATTTAAGCAAGAAATATTTATGTATGCTTGGAATTCTAAAACAGGTGATCCAATAAAGCTTTGGGATGATGTTTTAGACTCTTTAAGGTATGCAATATATTCAGATATGAATCCAGGTGGAGTATCGTTTTTAACTTAAATTATAAATACGAAAGTATAAGGGAGGTGTAGTAATGGATGTTGAAAGCATAAAAAAGATTGTTTCTAAAGATGAGGAAAGAAGAAATTTTATTGAAAAAACAAAAAATTACTATGAAAATAAAGGTGATATAAAAAGTAAAGGAATAGTTCCAGATGGCAAGGACCCATTACGTGCTGCTGATAATAGAATAAGTCATAATTATCATCAGCTTTTAGTAAATGAGAAAGCAGCTTATATGTTTACATATCCAGTTATTTTTAATGTAGACAGTAACAAAGAGATTAATAAAAAGGTTTTAGAGGTATTAGGTGATGATTTTGAAAGTGTATCACAAGATTTATGTATTGAATCATCTAATACAGGAATAGCTTGGTTACATTATTGGATAAATGATACTGAAAAGATATTTAATTATGCCTTAGTTCCAACGGAGCAAGTTATACCTATCTATTCAAGTTCATTAAAAAAAGAAGTTACAGAAGTTTATAGATATTATAAAGTTATTGAAAAGTCAAAAGAAGTTTTAGTTTTTGAGCACTGGACAGCAGGTGATTTTTCAATCTATAAAATAAATATTGAAAATACAGATTTTAGTTTAATATCTAAAAAGACTATAAAGCATAGTTTAGCTAGAGTTCCATTTATACCATTTTTAAATAATAGAAAAGGTACATCAGATTTAAATAAATATAAAGATCTTATAGATTTATATGATAGAGTTATGAGTGGATTTGCAAATGACTTAGAAGATATTCAGCAAATCATATATATATTAGAAAACTATGGTGGAACAGATTTAGGAGAATTTAAAAGTAATCTTAAGAAGTTTAAAGCCATTAAGGTTGAAAGCGGAGTTAATGGAAATGGTGGTGGAGTTAACACCATGCAAATTGAAATACCAGTAGAAGCTAGAAAATTAATTTTAGATATACTTAAAAAACAAATATATGAAAGTGGACAAGGGCTACAACAGGATACCGAAAGTTTTGGTAATGCATCTGGGGTAGCTCTTAAATTTTTCTATAGAAAGCTTGAACTTAAAGCTGGATTTTCTGAAACAGAATTTAAAAAAGGTTTTGGTGCTTTAATAAGAGCTATACTTAAATTTTTAAATAAAGATACAAATTTAAAGATAACTCAAACTTATACTAGAAACATGATAAGTAATGACTTAGAAAATTCTGAAATTGCAAGGAATTCAGTTGGTATATTGCCAGATGAAATAATAGTTAGAAATCATCCTTGGGTTGAAGATGTTGAAGAAGTGTTAAATTTATTAGAAAAAGAGAAAACAGATGTAGACCCTTATGAAAATAAGGAAAAAACCTTAAATGAATAATGATGCCTTTTTTGAAGATAAAGAAAAAGATAGGCTAGAATTAGTTGATTTAATAGTTAATGATAAAATTTTGGGTTTGCAAGGTTCTTTTGAAAAAAGTTTATCTAATTTAGAAGATGATATTTTAAAATTATATGATAATTTAGATAAAGATAAGAAAATTTTCTATCAAGATACATTTCATAATCTAAAAAGTGATGAGTTAGTAGAATTTAAAAATAAAATGAATGAATTACTAAAAGAAGTTGATAAAAAAGAAAATATCAAAGAGCTTTTAGATAAGAAAAAAATTAATAAGTTAGAGGCTTTAAAATGTAACTTATCTACAGAGAGGCTAAAATTAGAAAAAATGTTTAAAGAAGAAATTTCAAAAACCTTTAATAGCATTTATTTTGATAGTAACCAACATAGTATGTTTGGACAGGCTATCTTAAAAAATAAAGTTACATACAAAGCTAAATTACCTAAATTAGATTCAACAGATAAGCTTTTAAAAAGTAATTGGAGTGGAAAAGATTATAAAGAAAAGGTAGACAATTTAATTAACAATTATAATAATAAGTTAGAAAAAACTTTAATTGAAGGATTAATTAGAGGTGAAGATCCTAAAGTTATAAAAGAAAACTTAGAAAAAAAATTACTAGGGAAGCTTAATAAAGATGGAAGTAGAAGTGGAGGAATCTTTTATGAATGTAAAAGGTTAATTAGGACTGAAGCTGCTTTTATTTCAGAACAAGCTAAATTAGATAGTTATAAAAAAGAAAAAATAGTAGAATATAAATATTTAGCAAAATTAGATTTTAAATCATCTGAAATTTGCAAAAAGCTAAACAAAAGTATATTTAAAATTAAAGATGCAAAGGTTTCTGTTAATTATCCACCTATGCATTGCTTTTGTAGAAGTACAACAATACCTGTAATAAATAAAGAGATTAAAAACAAGGGAACTTATAAGGGTGTGGGAGACATTGAGGAGTATTGTATTTGGAAAGAATTCCAGTATAATAAAGAGAAGAACAGTAAAAGTAAAAACAAGCAAATTCCACCAGAAGAAGAACTTATAAGTTTTAATAAAACAACAGATTTATTACAGTATTCAAATTATAAAAAGGCATTAGGTAAAGAATTTTTATATAGTTTAGATGAATTTAAGAAGCTAAAATACGAAGATTATGATAAATACAAAATCCTAAAAGGAAAATATAATAATCAGGTATCTTGGCTAATGGGTTTATCTGTAGATAGGATTAAGTCAGCTGCAAATAGTAAAATAACTAATGGATACTCAGTAAATCCTATATATTCAACTATTGAAGAAAGATTAAAAGTTATTCCTCCTAAAGATAGTAAGTTCGGCACATGGCTTGGTGAAATAGGAAATTCAACCTTTATTTCTAATGATGAGAGAGTTAAATATTTACTAGATAAAGAAGATTTAAAAGGAATAGAATATAAATCAGCAATGCCAGACTTTTCTAAATTCGTTATTGCAGAATTTGAAATTAATAGTATGACAATTGATAGAAGTGATAACTTTAGATCAGCAAATGAATTATTAGTAGAGAAGTTAGAAAAAAATTCAGGAGTAAAATACAGAATAAGTGATATGGAAGCTTGGCTTACAGAAAATAGGTATACTTGGCATGAGTTAAATGACGGTAAAACAATTCAGTTACTGCCTTCAATAATAAATGCACCAATATTTAAGCATCTTGGTGGAGTTGGTGAACTTAATAAAATTGAAAGAAGGAAAGATTAATGAAAGAAGTAATTGTTGATAGTGTATTTGGCAAAATAGAAAAAAATAAGTGGGATTATTCTAAAAAAGATAAGATTAAGATATTCAAAAAAGAAGTTTTAGTAAATCTTAAAGTTTATTGTGAGGATGTAGATGAAGGTATTAATGATGCTCAAAGAGAAAGCTATAAACAATTAAAAGAAGAAGTTGATTTTTCAAAAATAGAAGAAGGAATCTATGAATATTATTTATCAGTATATGAAGAGTATCGATTAATGGATAGTGAAAATAAAGATGAGATTGCACCTATTATAAATAGTGTAGATGAAGTTTCAAAGCTAGTTAATTTAACTAGTATTTTTATTTCAGAAGATGAAGATGTACCTTCAGTAAATTTAATGTTTACTTGCACGTGGGATATAGAATCTGGTGTAGGAGTAAAATTAATTGATGGAGAAATAGAAGCAATAGCAGATCAAAGCACTGCAATTTACGGATAACTATTAAAAAAGTCTTAGTAACCTAAGGCTTTTTTCTTTTGCTCTTTTTAAAGTTTTGCAGAGCATAAAGAACAAAGGATTTTCTACAATACCTGGAGAGCAGGAATAAAAATCTATTAGAAAAAAGAAATTTGGAGGTATTTAATATGGAATGGCTTAAAGAAATAATTAAAAAAAATGTCTTAGAAGAAGGCAAAGTAGATACTGATATTTTAATTAAAAACATTAGTAGTGAATTACCAAAATATATGATCCCTAAAGACTCATTTAATGGTGTGAATGAACAATTGAAAAAGGCAAATAGCACTATAGAGGATTTGAAAAAGGATAGTGAAAAAAATGTAGACCTACAAAATGAATTAAAAAAATATAAAGATAATCTAGAAGCCAAGGAAAAAGAAATAGAAATAGCAAAAAAAGAAGACTTTTTAAGAAACGAATTTAGAAAAGCTGGTGCAAAAGAATCATATATTGATTTACTTATGAAGACATCTAAATTAGATGGCATTGAAGAAGTAAAAGGCGAATTTGTTGGTGTAGATAAATTAGTTAACAATGTAAAGGAATCATATAATGATTTATTTTCAAATGAAAGTATAGATAACAATAATTCTAGCACATATCAGTATGAGCCAGTAAATGGTGAAAGTGATATAGATGCAGAACTAAACAATATTGAATCTATAATATTATAAATTTTAGGAGGGAAAAATAGATGGCAAACGTAATACAAACAGCTCAAAAAATACAAACTACGTTAGATAAAGCAGCACAACAACAACTACTAACAGGTTGGATGGAACCAAATGCATCACAAATAATTTATAAAGGCGGAAAAGAAGTGAAAATTCCAAAAGTTACGTCAGATGGATTAGGTGATTATTCAAGAGCAGATGGTACAGGAACTAAAGGATATGTGGGAGGAAGTGTTAGTTTTTCATATGAAACAAAAACAATGTCACAAGACAGAGGTAGAAAATTTGAAGTGGATGCTATGGATGTTGATGAAACAAATTTCGGACTTTCAATAGCATCATTTATGGGTGAATTCCAAAAGATGCATGTTATACCAGAGATAGATGCATACAGAATTTCTAAACTTGCAGAAGTTGCAGTTAAAAGAGAAAAAGATACAAATTTAGTATATGGATATACACCAAGCGAAAAAGATATCGTAGAAAAAATTAAAGACGGTATAAAAGTAATTAGAGAAAATGGATATAATGGAGATTTAGTAATTCATTTAACTTATGATGCAATGTTAAAACTTGAACTTGCAATGTTAAATAAATTATCAAGTGTTGATTTCTCAGTAGATGGAGTTAATACAAAAGTACCAGCTATAGATAGAGTTCCTCTTATAGAAACACCACAAAATAGAATGTATACAGAAGTAAAACTTTTAGATGGTGTAACTAAAGGACAAGAAGCTGGAGGATATGTAAAGGGTGATAATGCTATGGATATAAACTTTATAATTTGTCCAAGAACAACACCAATTGCTGTATCAAAACAAGATAATATGAAAATTTTTGAGCCAAAAGATAACCAAGATGCAGATGCTTGGAAAGCAGCATATAGAAGATACCACGATATTTGGGTAAAAGATAATGCTGAAAATTCTATATTCGTAAGTATAAAAGATCCAAAAGCAGGAGCTTAAATATGATTCTTAAAAAGGGTTATAAAAGTCAGATAAATATTCAAAAAGAAAGAAAAAAGTAAGGTGATAATTGTGGAACTTAAAGATATTGTAAAATTAGATCTTAAATGTTCTAAAATTGAAGCAGAAGAAGAATTAATTGATTTAGGGATAAGTAAAGCAACTATGGATATATTAGCCTATTGTAATTTAGTAGAAATTCCAAAAGGATTAATAAATACTGTAGCAAATCTTGCAGTAGATATAATTAGTAAAAAAGTTAATTGTGATAATTCAAGTGACAATCTTAAGAGCATTCAAGAGGGAGACACTACATTAACTTTTAAAGATTCAATAGAGAATAAAGATATAAAAGATTACTATAATATATTAAATAATTTTAGAAGGGCAGATTTTTAATGTTTTCTAATAAGTTTAATAACTATTGCAAGAGACTTTATACAGATAAATTTACTATTTTAAGATATATAGATATAGAAAATGAGGATGGAAGTTTAGAGGAAACTTTAGATAAGAATCCAATTTTAAAAGATATTCCATGTAAAATATCAAAAGTTACATTAGATGAACATAAAGATAGTGATTCTGTAAATAAAGAATTAGTTAAGTTTAAAATATTCTGTTCTCCAAAGATAGATGTGAAAAAAGGTGATACTATTATTGCAAACAGATATTTAGATGATTCAATAATTGACACAATAAAAGCTATTTCTAGTAGACCAATTAAATACAATATAAATCAAGAGTTTATCTTAATTGAAAAGGATGAAGCTTAGATGGGGTTTGACTTTAAAGGCCTTGAAAAGTTTTCTAAAGATTTTAAGAAAACAACAAATGATTTTGATAAATTTCTAAGTAGATTTTTAACTGACATAGGAATTGAAGTTTTAGAAAAAACAAAAAAGAGAACACCTAAAGTAACTGGATCCCTTAGAGATGGATTTGAAGTTACAGACGTGGCTATAAAAGGTAATGAAGTGGTTATATATTTAAAAAATGATAAAGACTATGCAAGTTACATTGAACTTGGACACAAGGAAATAGGTGGAGGATGGATTGAAGGGGCATATATGGCTACTATATCTATGGAAGAAGTAGAAAGAAATATTCCTAAAAAATTTCAAGCTGATTTTGCTAAATTTATGAAAAGATTAGGAGCATGATAATGATAGAAATAGATTCATCGACTATAGTTAGCTCTATTACAAGAGCTTTAAAAAATAAATATCAAGATGTGAATATTTATAAGGATAAGAAATTACAAGGTTTAGTTAAGCCTTGTTTTTTTGTATTCCAATTAAATATAGAACAAAGAAAAATAAGTAAAGAAATTTATTCAAGAGACATTCTTATAAACGTTAGATATCACAGTGATTTAAAAAGGTATGAAATTGATAAAGTAGCATTTGATTTACTTGATTTATTTAGAGAAATAAAAACAGAAGAAGGCTTAATTTTAAGACCTAAAAAGGAAATAAAATACGAAGTAAGCGATGATGTCCTTCAAATTTTTATACCATATAAGATAAATGTAATAAGAAACGAAGAGAATGGCGTTACTATGAATAAATTAGAAAGCAAAGGAGTGGAAATATAAGATGGCTGGTGGAATTTATACATCACAAAACAAAGTTAGACCTGGAGCATATATAAATTTTAAAAGTGTTCCAAAACCAACAGGAAAAGTTGGAAGCAGAGGAGTAGTTACTTTACCTATTCAATTAGGTTGGGGAAGTAGCGAAGAAATAATTGAAATATTAAGTGAAGATATTTCTAATGGAGCATTAATTGATAAAATAGGATATTACGGTCATGAGGCTGAAATAGCACCAATTAGAGAGGCACTAAAAAATAGTTATAAATTATTATTATTTAGATTAGATTCTAATGGTCAAAAGGCAACTGTAACATCTGATAATTTAAATATAGTAGCAAAATACGATGGTGTTATTGGAAATAGAATATCTGTAGTTGTTAAAGAAGCTAATTCAAAATTTGAAGTTATAACTTTAATTGATACTAAGGTAGTAGATAAGCAAGTTGTAGCAAAGGTTGAAGATTTACAGTCTAATAAATTCGTTGAGTTTTCAGGAACTGGTGCGCTTCAAGGAACAGCTGGAGTTAGTTTAGTTGGTGGAGCAAATGGAACTGTTGCACAAGATGCTTATTCTAAATACTTAGGATTAGTAGAATCAAAGAAATTTGATACTATGGGTGTTTTTACAAATGAAACAACTATTAAAGAAAATGTTTTAAACTTTATAAAAGATTTAAGAGAAAACAAAGGAAAGAAAGTTCAAGTTGTTATTAATGAATTTAATGGAGCTAACTATGAAGGTGTTATCTCAGTAGACCAAGGATATAAAACAGTAGATACTGAAATAGATGTTAAAGGTTTTGTTGGATATATGGCAGGTCTTACAGCAGGTGCTGCTTTAAACAAATCTAACACTTATCACGTAATACCAAACGCAGTTTCTATTATAAATCCAAAAAATGATGAAGAAATAACAAAAGGTATTATAGATGGTAAATTAATGTTAAGTTACAGCAATGATGAAAAAGTTGTAATCGAAACAGATATTAATACATTTACAGGTTTCTCAAAAGATAAATCAAAAGATTTTAGTAAAAATAGAGTAATGAGAACATTAGATAATATAAATAATTCAGTAAAATCATTATTTGAAAATACTTACTTAGGAAAAGTTGATAATAGTGAAAGTGGAAGAACTTCATTTAAATCGGACATTATTGTTTATTTAAAAGAACTAGTTAAACTTGGAGCTATAGAAGAATTTGAAAATGATGAAATAGTAATTCAAAAAGGTGAAGAAATTGATTCTGTCGTAGTTGCACTTGGTGTAAAACCAATTGATGCAATGGAAAAATTATATATGACAGTTTCAGTAGGTTAGGAGGTATATTATGGCTTATTTAAAGGCGCAAGACACAATATGTGGTAAAGAAGGTTCAGCACAAGTTAATATTAATGGGGAAATTCATAAACTATTTAATATAAAATCACTTGAAGCTAAAATGGAAAAAGATAAATCAGAAATAAAAACTATAGGATCTAGAGCAACTCAAAATAAAACAACTGGATGGAAAGGTACAGGTTCAATGACTGTACATTATATCAGTTCATTATTTAGAAAATTATCTATAGATTACATTAAAACAGGTAAAGATTTTTACTTTGATTTAATTGTAACTAATGATGATGCAAATAGTTCAGCAGGTAGACAAACTACTGCTTTATATAACTGCAACATAGATACAACAATTCTAGCAAAACTAGATATTGATGATGATGCTTTAGAAGAAGAATTAGAATTCACTTTTGATGATGCCGAATTATTAGAAGGATTTAAAGACTTAGATTATTTAAAATAAAATATTTAACTTTATGTATGCTAACTACTTATTTTAGTAGTTAGCATTTTTATAATATTTAAAAGAAAGAAGGAATATGAATGTCAAAATTAACAGATTTTTTAATTAATAACCCAATAGATGAATTAACAGAAGAGGTAATGATATCAGATAGATTCAAAGATGGAGATAAAATACTTAAATTTAAAATAAAAGCTGTAAGTCCAAATGAATTTTCAGAACTTCAAAAAAACTGTACTAAAGTTGGTAAAAAGGGGAAAGTAAACTTTGATAGCAAACTATTTAATGAAGAATTAATTGTAAATTATACAATTGAGCCTAACTTTAAAGATTCAGATGCTATTAAAAAGGCAGGATGTATGACTCCAGCACAATTCTTAAATAAAGTTTTATTAGCGGGTGAAGTTCAAGGGTTAGTAGAAAAAATATCAGAACTAAGTGGTTTTGATAAGGATATGGATGATCTAAGAGAAGAAGCAAAAAACTAATTAAAGAGGGGGATGGCGAGACTATGTATGCATATTATTGCTTACATAAGTTTCATTGGTCACCTAGCAAATTTGCAAATCTCTCTCTTAGTGAAAAAGCTCTAATAATTGAAATGATAGATGAAAGAATTAGAGAAGAGAAAAAAGAAGAACAAAGACTTAGGAGGAAATAAATGGCTACTATAAGTAATGCAATCTCATTGCAAGATAAAATGACTCCAGTCTTCAGTAGAATAAATAAAGCTATGAATTCAAGTTTAGCTTTATTTGGAAGATTAAATGTATCATCTTCTAAAGGAATTTCTTCAAATGGATTTAATAAAACAAAAAGAAGTATTGATAGTGCTAATAATTCACTAGTAAAATTTCAAAGTAATATATCAAAAACTAAACAAGTAACACCTAAGGCAGGCACGAGTTCTCCAAAATCTGCGCCTAAAGAAGAAAAAGCAGATAGCGGTGGGGGATTTCAAGCACCAGATATTTCAGCATTAACTGGAATGGTTCAAAAGGGTGCGCAATTTGCAACTACTGCAGCAACTTATTTAGATTCAATGTCAACAATGCAATCTAGAGTAAGTATGATAAATGATGGAATGCAAACTACAAATGAATTGCAAGATAAAATATTAGCAAGTGCTAATAGGTCTAGAGCTAGTTATCAAGCTACAGCAGATGCTGTAACTAAATTAAATATGCTAGCTGGAGATCAATTTAAAAGTAATGATGAAGCGATATCATTTGTTGAAACATTAAATAAAATGTTTACAATTTCAGGAACATCAGGAGAAGAAGCAACATCAGCTATGACTCAGCTTACACAAGCTATGAGTGCAGGAAAACTCCAAGGTGATGAGTTTACATCTATGATGGAAAATGCACCTATGCTTGCAAATGCTATAGCAAAATCAATGGGAAAATCAAAAGCAGAATTAAAGAAGCTATCTAGTGAGGGTGCTATAACATCAGATGTTATTAAAAAAGCTATGACAGAAGCAAGTTCTGGGGTTGAAGAGCAATTTTCTAAAATGCCAATGACATTTGGACAAAGTATGCAAGTATTAAAGAATAACTTTATGAATGCTATGGAACCAATAGCAGCAAGGTTTAGCCAATTTTTAAATAGCCCTGCAGGGACAGCGTTATTTGATGGTATAACAAAAGGACTCCAAGTAGTATCAGCAATTGGTACCTTTGTTATGGAGGCTATAGGTACCGGGATTAATTTTCTACAACAAAATTTGCAAACTTTAATGCCATATATACAAGCTGTTGGAGTTGCAATGTTAATTGCTGGAGTAATTGCTGCAGGAGCATGGCTGATTGCACAATGGCCATTACTAATGCTTATAGGTATATGTATTATAATAGCTAATATATTTAATCTTTTAGGGATAAATATATTATCAGTTGTAGGATTTGTAATTGAAGTATTTAAAGTTTTAGGAAGTATTATATATCAATTACTTCCAATAATTTTAGCAGTTGGTGCAGCAGCTTTATTATTTTTCTTAATACCATTATTAATGGCATTACCTGCAGCGATAGCAGATTTATTAATTATGGCAGCTATATGGCTTATGATGAATTGGCCTATTTTACTTGTGGCAGCAGGAATAGTATTACTTATTTACATTTTATCAAGTTTAGGAGTGTCAGCAGCTGATGTTGTGGGGTTTGTCGTAGGACTTTTTTATGGTTTATTAGCTGTAATTTCTAATATAGGAATAGGTATTGCTAATGCTTTTATAGGTGTTACAACGTGTATCTATAACACATTTAATTCAGTAGTTGGAACTGTAAAGGAACTTTTCTATGGTATGGCAGTGTACATTATTGATAAAGTGAGAGGTATTGCTGAAGTGCTTCAAGGATTAGTAAATTTAATACCAGGTGTTGAAGTAAACATTGTTGGTGATTTAGATAGAGTAAAATCTGGATTAGAGGCAGCTAAAGAAGAAGCTAAAAAACAACAAGAGCCTAAAGAAGCTAAGTATTATGATTATAAAAATGTTAAGGATGCTTATAACAAAGGATTTGATAAAGGGCATGGTTCTATGGATAAACTTGGGAGTGGAGCAGGGAGCTTTGGATCAGGTTTTAAGAATATGTTTAAAATGCCAGAGATGCCTAAAGATTTTGGAAATGATAAAGGAATGGGTCTAAATAAACCTAGTGGTAAAAATTTCGGCGGTGGCGTTCCAGCTGGTTTAGGAAAACCTAGCAAGATAAGTAGTAATCCAGGAGATGGAATGCTTAAGGGTGGTAAATTAGATAAAGTAGGTAAAATTGATAGTGATGTAAAAATAACAGATGAGGATATAAAGATGTTAAAAGATATATCTAAAGCTGAACTTATAAATAAATACACTACATTAAAACCAAATATGCAAGTACAATTTACAGGGCCAGTAACTGAAACGGCTGACATTAACAAAATAATAGCTGCTATAGAAGATATGACTGAGGAAGCTCTTTCAAATACATTGGTAGAGGGGGCATAAAATATGGCAATGGGAATTTTTATGGAATATAAGGGGCTGTTAATTCAGTTCCCTATTAATCCAGAAGAATTAAAATTAAAAATAGAAGGAAATAACGACACAAAAGAAGTTGTAAAATTTGGTGAAATAAATATAGCTAAGGATTGTAAATTAGCTACAGTAGAATTTGAAAGCTTTTTACCAGAAAAAAATAATTATCCATTTATATTAACAAAGAATCAATTTGAAAAGCCAAAGTTTTATATTGATTTTATTGAAAGAGTTAGAAAAGATAAAAAGCCTGTACGGCTTATAGTAAGTGACACAAAAATAAATATGCTAGCACTTATAGATAATTTTGAATATAGTTTTAAAGCAGGCCCTAATGATATTTACTATACTTTAAATTTTACTGAATTTAGAGAAGCTAGAGTAAAAGAAGTAAAAGTATCTAATTATGGAACTAGACCTGGTAAATCTACTTCAAAAAATAGAGGTGGTTCTTCAGCTAATAATGTTACATCAGGTTGTACAGTTATTGTTAATGGAAGATTACACAGAGATAGTTATGGAAGCGGACCTGGAATGACTCTTAGAAATTATAAAGGAAAGATAAACTTTATAAAAAGAGATGGTAGAAAATATCCATACCACGTAACAGATATGCACGGCGGATGGATGGGCTGGGTTACGAAGGATTCAGTTAGGGTGATTTAGATGAATATAGAGATGGTAATTCAAAATACTAATACAGGTAAAGCTTATGAAATATCAGATTTAGTTTCAGATATAGAAATTGCACAAGAACTTCAAGATAATCCAGGAAAACTATCCTTTACTTTAAATACTCAAAATAAAAAGGATATAGTTTCAGAGGGAAGTCCAGTTTCATTAAAAGTAAATAATAATAAAGTGTTTTTCGGATACGTATTTAAAATTGGTATAGATCAAGGCGTAGAATTAAAAATAACGGCATACGATCAATTAAGATATTTAAAATATAAAGATACTTATGTTTTTAAAAGTATGACATGCAATCAGATTTTTTCTAAGATATGTAATGATTATAATATAAAGCATGAGATAAAGCATACAAGCAGTTATTTATTGCCTCCTAAAATTGAGGACAATAAAAATCTTGCTGAAATGATACAGTACGGATTTGATAAAACACTAATTGATACAAAAGAATGGTTTTTTATGAGAGATGATTATGGAGTTTTAAAACATTTAAATGTTTTTGAGGAAAGAACACCATTAGTTATAGGTGATAGTAGTTTATTAAATGAATTTTCTTATGAATCAAGCATTGATGATGAAACCTATAACCAAGTAAAGCTTATAAAAGAAAACAAAGAAACAAAGAAAAGGGAAGTTTATATTGTTAAAGATTCAAAGAATATAAATAAGTGGGGAATACTTCAGTATTTTGATAA
The DNA here is from genome assembly GCF_015234215.1 of Clostridium chrysemydis. Taxonomy (GTDB): domain Bacteria; phylum Bacillota; class Clostridia; order Clostridiales; family Clostridiaceae; genus Clostridium; species Clostridium chrysemydis. Next base: position 257,970 of record NZ_JADEKP010000001.1, read on the forward strand.
AGTTGATGAAAAAATGAATGAAGCTCAGATAAAACAAAGGGCAGATATGTTATTAAAACACTACAATAGGCCGAAAAAAACCTTAAAACTTGAATGTATAGGAGATTTTAGGGTAAAGGCTGGTTGTGGTGTTGTTTTACTTATTGAGGATTTAAAAGATAGTGCACCGTATAATAAATACGTCATTGTAAAATCTGTAACTCATAAAATTGAAAATAATATGCACAGTATGAGCTTAGAAGTGGAGGTGATATAACTATGGCTGGAGAAAAATTAGTTAAACTTATGAGAAAAAGTGCTGCAAATGCAATACCAAGAAATACATTAACAGATATTGTTCCAGGTCAAGTAGTAAAAGTAGATCCTATAAGAATACTCATTGAAAACAAATTTGAAGTAGATGAAGATTTCTTAATATTCTCACCTTTTTGTAAAGAATTTAAGACAGAAGATGGATTAAAGTTATTCGATAAATTAAAAGTTGGAGAAAAGGTTCTACTTTTAAGAATATCATCAGGTCAACAGTTTTATGTTATGGATAGGGGGGATAAAAATGATTCCAGAAGTTAACTTAATAGTTAGTGAAGTAGATGAAGTTTACTCTCCTAGCAAAACATATTGTTTAGATTTATTTAATGGAAGAATATTAAATAAAATAGATGAAATTGAAGCTATGAAGCAAGCTATTTTAAAAGTATTACAAACTGAAAGGTTTGAAAATGTAATATATGACGATGAGTATGGTGTTGAAATAAAAAGATTTATTGGAAAGTCTAAAGATTTTGTTATTTCAGATTTGGAAAGAACAATAAAGGAAGCTATAGAAGTTGATGATAGAGTCTTAGGAATTACTGATTTTAATATTGTAAATGACTCTAAAAGTATACTCAAGGTATCTTTTACTGTAGATAGTGTATATGGAGATTTTGATGTAGAAAGTGAGGTAGAAGTATGATTGGACAAGAGTTAGAAAAATATTCTTTTGAATATTTAATTAAAAAGGCATTAGATAATGTGCCAGATGATATTGATAAAAGACAAGGTTCTATTATATATGATGCAATAGCACCAGCTTGCTATCAATTAGCAGATATATATATGGAATTAAAGGGAGTTTTATTAAAATCATTTATAACAACAACTTATGGTGAATATTTAGATAATAAAGTTATAGAACAAGGTTTACAAAGATATAAAGCAACTTATGCTAAGAAAAAATGTATTTTTACATTTAAAGAAAATACATCAAAAAATATCCCACTTGGATCCATGTTTTCTACTATAAATGAAGAAACACCATTACTTTATAAGGCAGTTGAAAAATTATCAGAAAGTGAATATGTTTTAAAATGCGAAAGTATAGGAACTATAGGAAATGGATATATAGGCGATTTACTTCCAGTTACACATCTTCAAAATATAGAATCTGCAAAGATAACTTCATTAATTGAAGCTGCAAGAGATGAAGAAACAGATGAAGAATTAAGAAATAGATTTTTACTTGAAGTTAACCAAAAGCCTTTTGGTGGAAATGTAGCTCAATATGATAAAGAACTTAGATTATTAGATGGAGTGGGTGAAGTTCAAGTATATCCTACATGGAATGGTGGGGGAACAGTAAAATGTTCTATAGTTGATACTGAATACAATCCAGTTTCAAGTGATGTTATAGATAAGGTTAAATCTGAAATAGATCCTAAGGGAATAGAAGGTAATGGACTTGGAATAGCACCAATTGGACATGTTGTAACAATTACAACGCCTAGTGTTGTAGAAGTTAATATTGAAGCTAAAATTCAGTTGCTAACTGGATATATAATAGATCAATTAAGAGATAGCATAAATAAATCTATTGAAGAATATTTAAAAACACTAAAAAAACAGTGGGGTATATCAGATGATTTTAATAGATATGAATTAACAGTCTATAGATCACAAATAACTATGGCTATATTAAGAATTATTGGTGTAGCAAACGTTACTGACGTAAAGATAAATGGTTTAGATAAGGATTTAATATTAAATGAAAATGCAGAAATTCAAGAGCTTCCTCACTTAAATGAGGTGAAGCTAATTTGATTAATATAAAAAAATACTTTCCAGATATTTATGAAAATATATTAGAAATAGATCTCTTAAGTGATACTTTAGATAAATCATTTAATAATTTAGATAACGAGTTTTTAAAGGCTATATTAAATAGTTTCGTAATTACGGCTGATGTAAATATGCTAAAAGAATACGAAGCAATACTTAAAATAAACGATACAGAATTAAAAGATATAGAATTTAGAAGACAAAGAATATTAAATAGACTAGCTATGAATGTCCCATATACTATAAAAGCTTTAAAAAATAAATTAAATGATATTATAGGTGAAAATAATTATAAAGTTTATGTAGATAATGAAAATTACACTTTATATTTAGAATCTAAAATATTATCTCAAGATTGGTTTACAGAAACATATATTACGGTAAATAAAATGAAACCTGCAAATATAGTTTTTATAAATAAACCTTTTATGCAAAGTAAAATCCTTATAAATGAAGAAGTTACATTAGCACAAAGAGAATATAACTATAAGTTAGGTATATGGCAATTAGGTGTAAAGCCATTTAAATCATTACGTCAGAAAGGGGTTGTAAAGATGAAAGAAGAATCTTCTGTTTCAAAATATTTTTTAGATCAACTAAGAGATTTTTCTTTAGATAAAGTTGGTTATATAAAAGTAAATGACACTAAAAAGTTAACTGATTTTATAACAAAGAATATAGTTGATGGAAAATTAATATTAGAATATGCATTTTTAAAGGAATATGGAATTAGTGAGATAACTAAAATTGATGTTTACACAGTTAACAATGAAAAGTTAACTAGTATAAATCTTTACGTTCCTATAATTGAAGATATAGAGTTAAAACATGCAATTTCAATAGAGGAGGGAGTAGTTTAATGGATAAGTTTAAAACTAACTGGCAATTGACTGAAACAGTTAAACCAGAAGATTTTAACAGAATAGAAGGAAATATAAAAGAAAATGATACAGAACTAAGCAAACTGGAAGAAAATGTAAGTTTAGAATTAAATAAAAGGGATAAAGAAATAAATAAAAAGTCACAAAAATCGGATGTTATTCTAAAAGTAGAAATACCAAATGATAGGGATTGTAATTCATTTAAAAGTTTAAATTCTTTTTGTGCATTTGACACTGGAATTGGTGATTTTAAGAATACTCCAGAGGGAACACTACCTATAGGGAGTTCTAAAGTATTCATTATAACTAATAGAGGATATTCTAATGGGAGAATACAGCAAGAATTTACTTATTTATATCCAAAGGAAAGAGTAACTAAGTGGGTAAGAAATTATGATTCAGAAGAAAATGAAAAATGGGGCAAATGGTATAAGATTTATGACGAATCTAATAAGCCAACAGCAGATGATTTAGGTGTTTCTCCTAACAATCATAATCATGATTCAGATTATGTAAGAAAACGTGCAACTAGAATAGTAGGCAAAGATTTAAATGAAATAATAGATGGCGGATATTATGCAATAGTTCAACATGAAAAAGCTTGTCCTAATATTCCAGTAGGAAGTGACGGATATTTAATGGTAATACCATGGAGTGGTGGACAGTGGTGTACTCAAATATTCATAAACGATATTGAGGGAGACATGCATATAAGAACCAATAATATTTCTTCAAATGGTATGTCATGGAGTAAATGGGCAAAAGTTTATGATACAAATAATAAACCAACACCAGGTGAAATTGGAGCTTATTCTAAAGATGAAACAGATAATAAATTTAAGGTTAAAGATGCTACAGTATTTACTTTACAAGATTCATATGTTGCAGTTAGAACATCAAATAGAAAACCAAATCAATACTATGAGTTTTGGGATACTAATTCTGGATGGGCAGATTTAAAATGCAATGATGTTTTTGTAGGACAAGGAAGAAATAAAGTATATCATTCAGGTAATAAACCTACCCCATCAGATATAGGAGCAGTATCTAAAACGGGTGACAATATTAGTGGAACATTAAAGTTTAAATCAGCAGGAAATGAAATAGAAATATTTAATAGTGGAGCTACTCCACATGCAAGAGGAGTTGTATATAAAAATGATTCCAATGTAATAACAGGTATGGTTGGATCATTATTAAATGGACAAAATTCGGAAAAAATGTTTATTGGTAATACTTCTGAGCCTTGGAGTGGAGTTAATTCATTAACAGTAGACAAGGGTGGATGCTACTATAATAATCAAAAAATATACCATAAAGGAAATAAGCCAACACCAGGAGAGATAGGAGCTGTGTCAACATCTGATATATCTCAAGAAATAGTTACAAACAAAGTTGTTCAAAGAGATAGTAATGGCGATATTAAAGGTAGATTATTAAGATCAACCTATCAAGATGAAAGTTATGTAAAAGGTGCAATAGCATTTAGGACTAATAATTCTGATGATAATTATACTAGGTACTGTAATAATCCGACAGCATTAAAACAATGGTTAGGGTTTGGACAGTGGGATTTTAATACAAGAGATTTGAAGGTTCATAACAAGAGAGCCATGGTAGGGTTAGATAATAATGATGGAAATAAATTATGCATAAACTACAATGAAGATTTTGAGAATGTAGATATTTCTGGTAAGATAACTCTTGGTGGTATGAGGGTTGGGAATGGATATGAAAATGGATATAGAAAATCAATTCCTGTAGTTGCGGTAGATGGTGTAATGGAAGTTGGTAGGTTTATTGATTTTCATTCTACCACAAAAGAAAAAGATTATGATGTAAGGATGGAATGTGCAGGTCCGAATGATTTAAGAACTAGTGGCTCTTTTTCTGCTGTTGGAGGAGATATATATGCATATAAGGGCGGTAGTGGAAATACAAAGGCGGCTATATTAGGAACCGGGGATATGGACATATTCGTTTGTAATCTCAAAAGCAAAAAATATTTACAGTTGAAAGATGATGGAAGATTATGTTATTCTGACATTAAAATACAATTGGAACCTAACCAAGGTACTCTATGGAGCGGAGTACAATATATGGGTAGTGGTCAAAGTGCATGGCCAAGTAGACACTTAATGGATTGTCAAAATGGCTGGATATTAGTTTGGTCAGATTATGATCAAGGACCAAATAATGCAAATGATTATAACTGGTGTTATTCTTATATTCCTAAAAATAGCCCGGCTAATGGTAAAGCACAAAATCAATTTTTCCAAGTATCAACTAATGAAAATGGAGATATGACAGTGAAAGGATTAATTATATATAACAATAGAATTGATGGAGTAGATCCAACAGGAAATGCTCAAAGTAGTGGCAAATGGCATGATGTCGTTTTAAGATATGTATTAGAATATTAAAAAGAAGGTGATTTAATGATTTATTATGTTCAGATTGAAAAAGATACTAATAAGGTAGTTGGTTATTCATCTAGTAAGATGTATGAAGAAGATTTAGAGTTTGAGGATGAACTTTTGGATGAGAGATTCAAAGGTAGTCCTTTTTTTTATATATATAATGTAGAGAAGAAAACTTTAGACTATAGTGAAGATTTATATAATGAATACTTAAAAAAGAAAAATGAAGCATCAAAAAATCCAGAGGATACATTATTTAAAGAAGTAGCAAATTCAAAAGTTGCATTAATGCAGCAACAAAATATAAATAAAACTATTTTACAGGAGGCTGCAAAAAGTAAAGTAGAAGCTATAAATCAACATGAGATTAATAAAAGTTTACTTAAGGAAATAGCAGATTTAAAAATTAATTTAATGAAAGGTGGTAACTAGTATGGAATTTTGGAAAATGGCATGGCAATATAAAGCTATAGATGAGGAAATATTAAGATTAGCAGTGAGATGTGAGAGTAATCCTTTTGGAGAAATCACAGAAGATGAATTCAAATTGATATGTGGTAAAGACTTTAAATTAAAGGGATAAATGCTTATGAATGTAGATATAACAGTTTTAATAGGAATAATAGGCACTTTATTTGGAATAGCACTTGGGGTTTGGAAAGCTAAAAAAGATGAAGAAAAAATTATAAAAGATGAGACTGTTCAAGATACTGTTGTAGCTACTAAACTAGATTATATATCTAAAGGCGTAGATGATATAAGATTGGATATTAAAGCACAAGATAAGCGAATTAGTGATATTATTGAGCGATTAATAAAAGTAGAAGAGAGCAGTAAGTCAGCTCACTATAGAATAGATAATATTGAAAAAATAAATAATAATGGGGGGATTTAGATGGAATTTAAAAGTAGATTTAAAAATCCATACTTTTGGCTAGGATTAGGTGGGATAATTTTTAGTGCAGCTGGAGTAGATTTTAAAACTTTAACTAGTTGGAACTTACTTGGAAGCGCATTTTTTGATATTCTTGCAAATCCAGTATCTCTTGTAGCTGTAATAGCTGGAGTAATTGGTGTATTTGTAGATCCATCTACAAAGGGATTAAAAGATAATAAAATAAATTAATCAAAGGGTGGTTTAAAGCTACCCTTTTATTTTAAGGAGATGATATAAATGGGAAATATAAAAAAAATAGCAGTAAGGGCAGGTCATAATTTTAGAGCAACAGGTGCTAGAGGATTAATAGATGAGACTGTAGAAGATAGAAAAGTAAAAGATTCTGTTATTAAATATCTGAAGAAAGCTGGGTATGATGTTTTAGATGTAACTCCTGGAGATTGTGATGTAAATACTGATTTAAGTTATGGAGTTAATAAAGCAGAAAATTTTGGAGCAGATTTGTTTTTATCAATCCATTTTGATAAATGCTATGACTCATATGAAGGATCATTGGGACATGCTTGTTGGGTATATAAAGAAGGCACAGAGTCATATGATATTGCAAAAAAAATAGTAAATAAAGTTTGCGATGAAGTTGGTTTTAAAAGTAGAGGGGTAAAAATCAATCCAAAGTTATATGAATTAAGAAAAACGTCTATGAGTTCAATAATAATTGAAACATGTTTTTGTGAAGCAACAGAGGATGTGAAGATTTATAAAGAAAAGGGATTTGATTTAATAGGAAAATCAATAGCAACAGGAATAGCTGGGTCTATAATAGATACATCTAATAATGTAGCTTCTGAAGATAATGATAAAGCCAATAAAAAACTTTGGGAAATATCTATAAAAGGTGAAGAGGTTAAGTCTTTACAAAATGAATTAAATAAACAATTTAATGCAAAGATTGTAGTCGATGGTTTTTTTGGAGAAGATACATTAAATAGATGTATTCTAGTTAAAAGAGGTGCGAGTGGAAATATTACAAGGCTAATACAACAAAGATTAATTAATAGAGGATATTCAGGTGTTGGTAAAGCTGATGGTATATTTGGTAGTAATACTGAAAAAGCAATTAAAAGATTGCAAGAGTGCTTTGATTTAAGTATAGACGGTATTGTGGGCAGGAATACTTGGAAGTGTTTATATGGAGTAAATAAAGGAAAGTTTTAGTTTATTTGCTTACAGATTGCATACAATCATATAAGTAACTATATGTAAGAATATTGATAAATATTTATGTAATATACATTAAGGAGTCATTAGAGAACAAATAAATAACTATAAATATGTATTTATAGTTATTTATATAACTTTTTATTTAAATGCTATTGTCTAATACTCCACATGGCGAAACAAGACTAAAAAATACATTGAGCTAGAGTCTTAGATTTCTAAACAGAATAATAAAATAAATTTCATTAAAAAGTTGCATTTAGGGGTTCTTATTTGTAATTTAGGGATAATGATAAAAATAAATGGATATATATGCTAAAATATTTATAATAATTTAAGAAAATTCAAAAAATTAGATTCGGATATTCTATATTTACATAAGAAAAGGGAGGATGATGAACGTGGAGAGGTATATTGAGAGTAAAGAGAGGTATGAGGCACTTTATAGCGACTTTAAATATGAGAATCTATATTTAGTTTATCAACCTAAGGTAAAAAATATAACAGGAGAGCTTGTAGGGCTTGAAGCTTTAATACGGATAAAAGGTAAGGAAAAAATAAGTATAGAAAAGTACATTAGAAATTTAGAGGAAGAAAAGCTTATACACGTTATAGATTATTTTGTATTTGAAAAGGTTATAGGTGTTATAAAGGAACGTAGAAACAAAGGTAGGCCAAGGATAGGTATATCTATTAATATGTGTACATGCACTTTGTTAAGAGATGATTTTGAAGAGTTTATTAGTAACGGAGTAAAAGAAATAGATTTAAATAAGGAATTAGAAATAGAAATAACAGAAAGAAATATCCCCTTTGATAAGATTAAAGATATAAATAAAAGAATAAGATTTTTAAAAGAGAACAATATAAGAGTAGCCATAGATGATTTTGGTATAGGAAATTCTAATATAAGTCTTTTGATAGAGGCTGATATAGATACGTTAAAATTAGATAAGTCATTAATTAGAAATATAATACATAGTAATAAAAGCAAAAACATATTAAAATATATATTTAATATGTGTAAAGCTATAAATGTTGATGTTATAGTTGAGGGCGTTGAGAGAAAAGAAGAACTAGAGGCCTTAGTAGAAATCGGAGGAGAATTCTCTCAAGGGTACTATTTTTCAAAGCCATTATTATTAGAAAGAATATCTAATAAATATTATATTTAAATCTTAATAGATAAGAAGCAGCAAAATTTGTACTATTAACAAAAAAGGGGAAGGCATATATTATGAAAATCTTAATATGTGATGACGAAAGGGATATGATAGATAAATATAAAATACGGCTTGAAGAGATAGGGAAAAAATTTAGCGTTAAGATAGAAACACTTTATTATGCTAGTGGAGAGTTTATGCTAATTAGTAGAGAAGAGTGGATAAACCAAGTATCTATAATCTATTTAGATATTCAAATTAATTCTTTAAGTGGAATAGATTTAGCAAAGAGAATAAGAGATCTCGGGTATGATGGAGAGATTGTTTTTTTTGCTAGATCTAAGAATTTTGCATATGAAGCGTATGAAGTATTTCCAACTAGTTATATTTTAAAAAATCAGCTATATGATAAAAGTTTTGAAAAAATATTTTATAAGTGTTTAACTAATATTGAAAAGCAAGACGAAGAAAACTTTATATTAAAGTATGGGCAAGGAAGTGTAATAATTCCTTTAAAAGATATAAATTATTTTGAAATAAATAAAAAATTAGTTACATTAAATTATCTAGATAATAAAATGGAAACCTTTTACTCAAACTTAAATACATTAGAGGAAAAATTAAAAAGAAAGGGATTTTTAAGAATACATAGATCGTATTTAGTTAACACTGATAAAATATATAAGTTTACAGGTAATAATATTACTTTAAACAGTGGTATTAATATACCTATTGGAAGGACATACATAAAAAAAGTAAGTTTAGTTTTAAATAAATTATTTAATCTCTAAATATAAGTTTATCTTTAAAAAATAAACTTTTTTTAGTTTAAATTTAAAAAAATGGTAAAAATATTTTAAAAATTAAATTACAACATAATAATTATTTCAAAAAATCCTTTAAATTTCTATATGTGTGAACAATTATTGTATAATATCATAAAACTTTGACATATTAACCTCACTTATTTAATATTAAAGTTATATGAAAAAAAGAATTAAATAACAATCTTTAAAAATTAATACAAGGCTTAAGTGATATCAATGTTGTAAAAGGGAAGGATGGGGTTAATATTATTAATTTTACTAATTTGGACGAGTTTAAGAATTTCACAAAAACTGTAAGGAAAATTTACAGTGGAATTCGTGTTATAGACAGTAATTTTAATTGCATCATAGGGGATAAAGAATTTAAAGGATTGAAATGCTACGAAATATGGGAACAAGGTAAAAAATGTGATATCTGCATTTACGATAAGGCTTTAAAGGACGAAAAGCCTGTAATAAAAGTAGTAAATTTTAATGAAGATACATACGTGATAAAAGCAGTAGCTGTAAAGATAGGTGCTTTAAAGTATGTAGTTGAATTTATAGATAAAATAGGAAATAGACTTTATTATGAATCAAAATATTCAGAGTATAAAGGTAAGTCATATATGATTCAAGTTGATAATAGCTTAAAAGGGATAGTCTTAGATGGGCTTACTGGATTATATAATAGAAAGTATATAGATACAAGGCTTAAAAGTGACATAGAAGATTCATTTGAATATAATGAACCTTTAAGTATATTGATGATAGATATTGACTTTTTCAAAAAAGTAAATGATACATACGGGCATGTAGTGGGAGATAAAATCTTAAAGAGATTTGCAAAAATCTTAGAAGAAAATTTTAAGGATACTAATAATAGTTGGATAGGAAGATATGGAGGAGAAGAATTTATTTCAATAATTCCAAACGGCTCTAAAGCCTATTCAAAAAAAATAGCAGAAGACTTAAGAAAAAATATAGAAAAAGAAGAGTTTAAAGTTAAAGAAAATATTATTAAGATAACTTGCTCTATAGGAATATATACTATGGAAAAAGAAAAGCTTGAAATAGATGAACTAATAGAAAAAGCTGATCTAAAACTTTATATGGCAAAAGAGCTTGGGAGAAATAGAGTAAAGTAAGTGGCATATTATGCCACTTTTTGTTGTTTGAACCTTAAGTTAAGTAGTTTGTGGAAGATAGCAAATATAAACAATGATTTTATGTATAATTAGTTAAGATTAAAGGAATAGAAGGGAGATGTAATTAATGGATTTGAAAAGAATTGTTAACTTCAAATCGTTAAGATCAAGACTAATCATTGTTTTTGCTACAATAATAACTTTTACAATACTAATTATTGGAGGTACATTTATAAATCTTATGAAAAAGGCGTTAGTTTCAGAAACATATAGAGATTTAAAAAATATATCAGAAGCTAAAGCTGAAACTGTACAGAGTACAGTTTCGGGAGATAAAAAATATATTGAGGGGTTAGCGATAGATTCAATGCTAACTGATAAAGATGTATCATATAAAGAAAAGAGTGAAAAACTTAAAAAAGAAGCTGAAGAATCAGGCTTTTTGAGATTTGGCTTAGCTGACATTAACGGAAAATCACTTATGTATGATGGTACAAAGAGCAGAGTTGATATTTCAGATAGAGACTATTTTAAAAAGTCAATTAATGGAGAATCGGCAGTTTCAGACATTATAATTAGTGAAAATACTAAAGAACCTGTACTTATAGTTTCTGCTCCAGTTTATAAAGATAATAAAATATGTGGTGTATTTTATGGGGTAAGAGAAGGTGTATTTTTAAGCAAATTAGTAAGCTCAATAGAATATCAAAAAACAGGATTTGGATTTATGATAAATAAAGAAGGACTTGCAGTTGGAGATGTAGATGAAAACAAAGTAAAAGAATCATACAACTGGTTAAAAGAAGCTGAGAAAGATAAAGGATTAAAAGAGTTTGAAAGATTTATCAATAATAATATGCTTAAAAATAAATCAGGAAGTGGAGAGTTTGATTATAATGGATCAGGTCAAGTAATAGGATATTCGAATATAGAGGGTACTAATTGGATAATAGGTGTCGGAATTGAAAGTCAAGAATTACAAAATGAGATAAATTATTTAATAAAATTGTTAGTAGTATATGCTGTAGTTATTCTACTTATAGGAAATACGTTGGTTTACATTCTAAGTAAGACAATATCAAAACCTATTGAAAAGGTAGCATCTGATATAGATCGTATTTCAAAATATGATTTAAGAGAAGAAGAAGATAATTTATTAATTAATAGAAAAGATGAAATTGGAAAGATTGAAAAATCAGTTCACGAGATGAGACAAAACTTTAAAGAACTTATTTTAAAAGTCAAAGAAGTTTCTTTAAATGTTTCAGATTCGGCGGAAGAATTAAATTCTATTTCGGAACAATCACACAGTGCTTCTGAGGAAGTTGCAAAGGCAGTAGAGGAAATTGCAAGAGGAGCATTAGATCAGTCAAAAGATACAGAATCGGCTGCTTTTGACATAGAGGACGTAGGATTTAGTATAGATGAAGAAATTATATTTATTAATGAATTAAACTCTTCAATAAAAGAGATAGAAAAAGAAAAAAACAATGGATTTAAAATAATAAATAAGTTAGTAGAAAATACAGATTTAAATAGTAAAGCTACACTTAAAGTTTACAATATTATTTTAAATAATAATAAAAATGCAGAAGAAATAGAAAAAGCTAGTGAAATGATTCAAAGTATAGCAGAACAGACTAATCTATTAGCATTAAATGCAGCTATAGAAGCTGCAAGGGTTGGAGAATCTGGAAAAGGTTTCGCAGTTGTGGCTGAAGAAATTAGAAAGCTTGCAGAAGAATCTAATAAATTTACAGACGAGATCGATAAGATAATAAATGAATTAAAATCTAAATCAAGACTTGCAGTAGAAGAAATGAAGATGGTAAATGGTGTTGTATCAAATCAAGAAGCAAATGTTATTGAAACTGAAAGTAGATTTAACAAAATAGCTAATGTTATTAGTTCAAGCGAGGTTATATTAGATAAACTAAATAAATCTTCAAAGGAAATGTTAACTAAAAAAGAAAATCTTTTAGAAATAGTTCAAAGCTTGTCATCTATAGCAGAAGAAAATGCTGCAGGTACAGAAGAGGCATCAGCGTCTATAGAGGAACAATCCTCATCTATAGAAGAAATTGCAAATTCAAGTCATACTTTAGCAATTAAGAGTGAAGAATTATCAGAATTAATTGATAAATTTAATATATAAAGAATTTTAAAGGCGTTATATTACTATAACGCCTTCGGTTATTTTATTCTAAAATTTAATCGAATACAAAATATTTTTTTTGAATTATTGACAAAATGAATTATAATTGTAAGAGTTGTGTATAAAAATACTAATGAGGTGGTTCGTTTTGAAAATTTTGATTTGTGATGATGACAAAGAAATAATAGATAAATGTAAGGGGATTCTACGAAGTTTTTCAAAAAGGGTATCTACATCTATCCAAATTATAGAGTATGGAAAAGGAGATATCTTATTAGAAGATGAAGAAGAATGGATAGATTCAGTATCCGTTATGTATCTAGATATCGAACTTGGAGATATAAATGGTATAGAACTTGCAAAAAAAATAAGAGACCGGGGGTATAATGGAGATATTATATTTCTGACGGTATCAAAAGACTATGTTTTTGATTCATTCGAGGTTAAACCTCTAAATTATGTATTAAAAAATGATATGGAAAGTGAGAAGTTTTTTAATCTTTTCAGGGAAGTTTATGTAAATAGTGAAAAAACTAATGATAAAAATCTGATTTTGAAACAAGGTAAAAATCAAGTTGTAATGAAATTAAATGATATAAATTATTTTGAGGCAAATAGAAAAAAAATAATAGTTTCATATTCTAATAGTAAGAGTAAGGAATTTTACTCAACAATGGGGGAGATAGAAGGAAAGCTTCCTACAAATAAATTTATAAGGATACATAAATCATATATTATAAGTTTAGAAAAATTAACTACTTTTGATAACAAAGAAGTAATTTTAAATGGTGATATAAAACTGCCATTTGGAAGAAAGTACAAGGGACAGTTTAAAGAAAAATTCTTTCAATTTATAAATAAAGGTGCATTGGAAATATCATGATAGCTAAATGCGCAATAATAATTACTTTTATGCTAGCAATAATAATTTATAATTATTATTTAGTTAGATTTACGAACTCCTTTCTTAAAAGAAAAATTAAATTTAGATATATAATTATGATTTGGGTAGTTTATGATATGCTTTGGATTTTAGTAGGAAATTTATTTTCTATAAATGTAATTGTCTTATTTTTACTAAGGTTATTTTTAGGGATAATAATTTTTAAGAAAACATTTTATATGGATGTAACCATAGCTCTATTTTTAAACTTGACTTATCAATTTTATAATTTTGCATTATATGAAATAGTAAATTGCTTACTATCAAAATATTATAATATTGATGCTATAGTTTTAGTTCAAAATCACTTATTTAAATTATTATTAATATTACTCTCAAGAGTAGTTGTTTCAATAAGTTTATATATTATACTGTCAATTAAAGTGCATGAATTGGAAAGCTTTTTAAAGGGACTTTCTAGAAATCAAATTTTAAAAATTACAGTTATACAATGTATAAGTAGTTTACTTATACTTATATTGGAAAATTTTTATTATTTTAAAGTAAACTCTATAGTTTATTTTGTGATATTTCTTATAATTCTTATTATAAATTTTATCTATAGCACAATATTTTTCGAAAACTCTATAAGGATTGAAAATAATAAGCAAATGTTAACTGAAAAAAATGATATGAAAATTCAAATAGATAATCAAAAGAAATATTATGAATCCATTGAGAAAGAATTAAGGGAGTTTAAAAAATTTAAACACGATTATTATAAATTTTCAAAAATCATAAAAGTTAATGGTAATAATGTTTTAAATTCTAACTTAGTAAGTAAATTAGAATCTAAGATTTCAAAATTTGATAATAGCTTAACTAATATATCAAATAGTTTAGTTTTAGAATCTTTAATGTTAAAAATTAAAAATAAATGTAAAAAAAATAATATAGAGTTAGATGGTAAAATATATATTCCAGATAGTTTAGAAATTGAGGATGTAGATCTTTTAAGGTTGTTTTTAAATATATTTTCTAATGCAATAGAAGCTAATAAAAAATTAAGTAGCAATAGATTTATAAAAATTAAAACAAAATATAATAAAGGATGGATTATCATAGAATTTAAGAATCCATACAATCATATAAATTATGAAGATGGTAAATTTATTACGACAAATAAAGACAATATAAATCATGGAAATGGAATTAATATTATAAAAGAAATATGCGATAAATATAATATCAATTATGATATAAAGCTAGAAAAAGATATATTTATAACAGATTTACTAATAAAAGAATAAATTAACAAAAAATAAATTTTAATAAAATGTAAAATATATTTAAAAAATATAAAAATAGTGTATTATAGAAAATGTAATTATAAATATATCAAAAGGGGACAACAAAAATGAAAAATTTTAAAAAAATTGTGGCATTATTTTTTTCAATGACACTTATTATTACTGCATTTGTCGGATGCCAAGATACTGAGCAAAATATAATTAGTGAGACTTCTAAAAAAGATAGTTACAATAATGATTATTTTGTAAACATTGAATGGGTAGCAAAAAATGCAAATAACGAGAATGTTGTAATAATAGATGGCAGAGATAATAAAAAATATGAAAAAGGCCACATCCCAGGTGCTATTAATGTAGCATGGCAAAGTTTAGCAAATATTAAAGGAAAAGCAGGAGATAAAAACTGGGGAGTTGCATTACCTAAAGAGGAACTTTCACAAAAACTTGGAGAACTTGGTATAGATAAAAAGTCACAGGTTGTAGTTTATGCTGATAAAGATGGCTGGGGTGAAGATGGAAGAATCGTTTGGGAATTAAAAAGTGCAGGAATAAATGCAAAGATGTTAGATGGTGGTTTTGATCTTTGGACTAAAGAAAATAAAGAAATAACTACAGAAGTTCCTGTTATAATTTCAAAGAAACTAGAAATCGAAGAGATAGATTCAAAGACTACTATAACAACAGAAGATTTACGTAATAATATGGATAAATATACTATAGTAGATTCTAGAGCAAAAGATGAATATGAAGGTGCAACTAAGTTTGGAGAAGCTAAAGGCGGACACATAAAAGGTGCTATATCTATTCCATTTAACGAAGTTTATAACGAAGATGGAACTATAAAATCTAAAGAAGAACTTTTAAAGATATTTGAGAGTAAAGGTCTTAAAAAGGATAAAGAAATAGTTACTTATTGCACAGCTGGGATTAGATCAGCTCACGAAGCATTAATATTAAATATGCTAGGATTTAAAGCAAAAAATTATGATGCATCATTTTACGAATGGGCAACTACATATCCAGACCTTATTGTAAAGTAATTTTAAAATCTATCTTATAATTTATAAGATAGATTTTTTATTTAGTGATATAATTTAAAAAATGGAGGAAAGATATGAGTAAGAAAAAATCGTTTTTAATAAAAATAATAGCTTTAATTCTAATAATTCTTATATATATGTTTGTAAAGCCTGTTAATAGATTTGTAAATCAAATGGTATTTTATTTAAGTAGTATGAATTTAGATATGTTAAAAGAATATATTTTATCCTTTGGACCTATAGCCCCATTGGTATCTTTTGCACTTATGATACTACAATCAATAGTTGCACCTATCCCAGCATTTTTAATTACATTAAGTAATGCTGCTATATTTGGCTTTGTTTATGGCGCAGCTTTATCTTGGGTAAGTTCTATGGTTGGGGCTTCTTTATGCTTTTATATAGCTAGAAGCTTAGGAAGAGATGCTGTTTTAAAATTAAACGGAAAGACTGCTTTTACTAGTATAGAAGGCTTTTTCGAAAAGTACGGAAAGCATACTATATTAATTGCAAGGCTCTTACCCTTTATTTCATTTGATTTAGTAAGTTATGCAGCAGGACTTACTTCTATGAGTTTTATATCTTTCTTTATAGCAACAGGGATAGGTCAGCTTCCTGCAACTTTAGTTTATTCATATGTTGGGGGAATGCTAACTGGAGGTGCTAAACTCCTTATGACAGCACTTTTAATTTTATTTGCACTTAGCATTGCTATTTATGTTTTAAAGAAAGTTTATGATGAAAAAAGAGGTTCAAATGAGAAAGGTTTTAGATAATTTTGAAAAATGTATAAACTGCAATAGATGTTATAAAGTATGTCCTATGATGAAAGAATTTAGTGATTCACCAAAAGATTTAATGAGTGATATATTAAATTCTAAAATAAATATTAAAGATGCTTCTTACTCTTGCATGCTTTGCAATAGTTGCACTGAAGTTTGCATAAAAGATTTAGATTTAAAAGATATGTTTTTAAGTCTTAGAGAAGATATTTATAAAGAAGGTAAGGATTTAAAGAAATATAATCTAAAATCAGTAAAGACTCACCAAAAAATAAGTTTTTCAAAAATTACAAAAAATAAAATTAAAAATAAAAGCACTAAAAAAGTTTTTATACCAGGATGTAGTTTAAGTAGTTATAATAACGATATTATAAAAAACACATTAGATTATTTAAAGAAAGAAGAAGGAGAAACGCTAGAACTTTTAGTAAGATGCTGCGGTAAACCTTCAAAAGACATCGGTGATATAAAAAGCTATAAAGAAAACTTAGAAAACTTAAATAAAGAACTAAAAGAAAATAATATAGAAGAAGTTATAGTAGCTTGTGCAAATTGCTATAATACTTTTAAGGATGGACTTAAAGGAATTAAAGTAAGTAGTCTTTGGAATATACTATGGGATAAAGGATTAGATAGTAATTTAAAAGATAAATATAAAGACTTTAAATGCGTAGCGATTCACGATCCTTGTCCGATGAAAAAAGAAAAAAAGATTCAAGATGATGTTAGAAGCATACTAAAATTTTTAGGACTAAATGTTATAGAGTTTAAAAAAAATAGAGAAAACACTGTCTGTTGCGGCGCTGGCGGGATGGTTTTAGTTACAAACAATAAATTATTCTTAAAGCAAAGTAAGAAGAGGGCAAATGAAGCTGAGTGTGACACAATTGTATCCTACTGTGCATCTTGCGTTAATACTTTAAAAACAGAAAATAAAAAAACATTACATATCTTAGATTTTTTATTTAACAAAGATGTTTTAAATAGAAAAATTACTAATTTCAAAAAAGTAAGTTCAATTGAAGGTTTTAAAAATAGAATAACTTTAAATCTAAAAAGTAAGAGGTGGGATTAGTGTTAGATACGTACGGAAGAAAGTATGTAAATCCTTTAATAAATTTAGGCGCAAAAGTTTTTTTAAAGCTAAGGTTTACTCCGAATTTAGTTACTGTAATTGCTTTAATTACAGGGATATTAGCAGCATTTTTTAATTTTTATGGTAATATAATTATTGCACTTTTACTTCTTTGGATATCGGGATATTTAGATTCGGTTGATGGTGCTATGGCAAGAAAGCTTGGCTTAACTACACCCTTTGGAACATTACTTGATATTACATTTGATAGATTAGTTGAACTTTCTATAATTATTTCAATTGCATTAAAATACGAAAACACAAGAATTTATTTATTATTTTTATTGTGTTCTATTTTAATATCTATGACTATATTTTTAACAGTCGGAGCCCTTTCTAAAAATAACGGAGTTAAATCCTTTAGGTATCAAGCAGGTGTTGCTGAAAGGACAGAAGGATTTATAATGTTTTCTTTAATAATGTGTTTAGAGGGGAATTATAAAATAATTACAATAAATATATTTACTATTATAATTCTTATAACTATATTTCAAAGAATAATAGAAGCTAAAAAGCTATTAAAATAAAAGTTTAATTTAAATGCGCCTAAGGGTGCATTTTTATTTTGGAAATAATCGGTTAATAATTTAGATAGAATTTAAATATATTTAAAAGGTTTGGTATAATAAGGCTATAAAGGAAAGCTCATGATATGATAGTTTAGAATTTATTATTTAGATTATAGGGGTAATTTAATATAAGAGGATGTGTAGGATTTGTACGGTAGAGAAGTGTTAATTATGTTAAATGCGGACGATAGCATAATAGATGTTAATGAGGGATTTTGCAAAATTTTAGGCTATGAAAGAAATAATGTCATAGGGGAAAAGGTCAGTTTAATTTTAAAAGACGATATTATTAGAGACGTAAAAGAGGAAAGTAAAGTTTTTATGGAAACCTTAGAAGGGACTATAAAGATATTTGATTTAAATATAAAAAAACTTCCAGAAAAGAAAAGGTGTATTTCTTTAATTGATATTACAGAAAGCAGATGCGAGGATTCAAGAAATGTATTATCACTTAAGGGATTATATGAAAATGCAAAAGATATAATTTATATAAGAGAGATAGATAAAAGGAAAAAGTTCATTTATTTAAATAATGCAGTAACAAAGCTTTTAGGTTATAAAAAAGAAGACTTTTACAATGAAAAATTGATTATAGAAGATTTAATTCATCCTCTAGATTTAAAAAAGCTAAGGGGAAGAGTTTTATCAGAAAAGAGTATAAATAAAAGTCTTGAAGTAAGAGTTAAAAATAAGGATGGAAAATACATATGGTTTGAAGATATATGTATTCCAAGCTATGATGATAATGGTAATTTAACTTTAATTAAAGGAATAAGCAGGTGTATTCAAGAAAGAAAATTAGCTCAAAATGAATTAGAAAGATTAATTTATAGTGATTCGATGACAAAACTAAACAATAGAAAATACTTTGAAGATAGTATTAAAAAATTAAAATCGAAAAACCTAGGAATAATAGTTATAGATTTAGATAATCTAAAAGAAACAAACGATAATTTTGGACATCTTATAGGAGATGAACTTATACTTTGTGCTGCAAATATTTTTAAAAGAATCTTTAAAGAGGATATTAAAGTTAGAATAGGCGGAGATGAATTTATTATAGTTATAAAAGAAGCGAGTTTAGAAATAGTAAAACAAAAAATAAAAGAATTAGAAGAAGAAATAAAAAGATATAATAAATACTCTATCTTAAAAGTATCACTTTCAAAAGGATATTCTTTATATAGCAAGGAAAGAGATAATATTAGAAAAGCTATAGAAGAAGCTGATTATAATATGTATAAAGAAAAGCAAAAGAAAAAAAGCTTGGAATGTGAGAAAAAGTGTACGAGAAATTTAAAGTACAGTTTAAATGAAGAATAAAGAAAAATTTTTTTACCTTCTTAAAACAGATTAAATTTGCTATAATATATTGATAATTAATTTTTATGGAGGCATTTTTGTGAAGTTTCAACAAAGTGAATTTAATAAGCTTAGGAGAGAGGTTATATTTGAAGTAGACAATAACGATATTATTACAGACGTAACAGATAATATAGAAAAAATATTTAGATATAAAAAAGAAGCTGTTATAGGTAAAAATATTAAAGAATTATATTGTGACGGAAAAAAACAAGAAGGTAAAGTTACTTTATTAGACAACATGGGAAACTTCGAGTTATTTGATGTAAAATTTTTAAACCATAGAAATGATGATGATAGAGCTTTAAATTACATATCTATTTATAAAGTAGATTGCTGCAAGACCAAAGAAGGTTCAAAATGTATTATTAAAAATATATATGAGGGGTTAAATGATTTAGTTTATTCTTTAAGGATAAAAGATAAAAAGATAAGTGTTATGTATGTTAATGATCTTATAGAGGATGTTTTAGGCTACTCTTTAGATGAAGCATATAATAACGAAGATTTTGTAGGGGAGATTATTCATGAAGATGATAAAGCTAAATTAAAACAAAAATTAATAAATAAAAGAGATGAAATGTGGATAGTTGAAGTTAGGCTTAAGCATAAAGATGGTCATTATATCTGGATGGAAAATCTTGCAGTTCCATCTATAGAGGAAGATGGAAGAGGGCTTTTTTTAAGAGGTATTGGAAGATGCATCGAAAAAAGAAAAAAGAAAGAAAAAGAAATAGAAGATATAATGTATAACGATAACTTAACTAAACTTAGAAATAGAAATTATCTACAAGAAAAAATAGAAGAGATAAAAGATAGAGAATTTAGTGTAATAATAGTAGATATAGATAATTTAAAAGAACTAAATGATACGAGAGGTCATTTAGAGGGAGATAAGCTTATCTTAAAATCTGCAAATATCTTAAAAAAAGTATTTAAAGATGATTGTATAAAATTTAGGATGGGCGGAGATGAATTTATGATAATAATTAAAAATTCATCAGAAGAATATGTGAAAAGTAAAATAGACGAATTAGATAGAGTAATAGAAGACTCTAATAAGAATAGCGATATAATAGTTAGTTTATCTAAAGGGTATTCAATTTGTAAAAAAACAGGGGAAGATATAAAAAAAGTTATGGATAAAGCTGATTATTATATGTATAGAGATAAAAGGTCTAAAAGATAATAAGGAGTATGTATGGCGAGAATTCACGGAAGAAAAAATTCTCTTAAAGGTAAGATAGATAAAAAGATTCCACTTTATATTATAAGTTCTCTTATAATTACTGTAATCTTAGGAGGTAGTATATTTTATACAAGTTTTCCGTTATTTTTGCTGTCGCCACTTGTGTGGTTTATTTCGATAAAAAAGATAAACAAGATAAATCTAAGAAATAAGAAATACAAGAAAGGGTTAACGGGCGAAGAAAATGTTCTTCACATATTAAAAAAATTAAATGGAAAATACCACGTATTTAACGATATAAATTTACCTAAAAGTTATTATAACGAAAAGGCACAGATAGATATAGTTATAGTTTCAAAAAGTGGAGTAATTATAGTTGAAGTTAAAAATATAAAAGGGATTGCAAGTGGAAATATAGATGATGAATATATTTCTATTTTAAATGGAAACAGTATAAATAAAATATATAATCCTATAAAGCAAGTTAAAGGTCAAGGGTATAAACTATCTAAACTTTTAAAATCTAAAGGGGTAGATACTTTTGTTACAGGTATTGTATATTTTAATAGGTTTGAAGAATCCACTAAGGCTTTTAAAATTAAAAATAGTAAAAATATAGTTTTTGATAAAGAAAAAAAACTATTAAAAAGAATAAAGAAAAATAAAGATTATCTTTCTAAAGAAGAGTTAGAAAAGGTGATTGATATTTTAGATAGTTACTAAACACTTTAAATAAAATATTTAAAGTGTTTTTTCTTTTTATAAGTAATAAAGGATATTTTTATAGAATATTATTTATGTATATATTAAAAGTTAGAAGGTGAGTAAAATCAAATCGGTAGGACATGAAATTATAGATTTAAATGAAGAGCAGCTTAAAGCTATAATGGATTTAAAAAATAATATCTATCTTAAAGGGAGACCTGGAACTGGTAAATCAGAAGCTATTTTGCAAAGAACAGTTAACATATTAAATAAAGGATATGCAAAGGAAAGAGAAATTTTACTTATAGTGTCAAAAAATATTAATGAAATAAGGTTAAGAAATAAGCTAGAAAGAACTGATATAAAATGGGATAGAATAAACATAATGACTATAAAGAAATTCTGTGTAAGATTAGTTAGACTAGAGGGGACAAATAAACTTAAGGTTTCTAACAATTGGTCTTTTGTAGATGATAATGATTCAGTTGAAATTTTAAAGGGTATTTTAAAAGAAAATGAGATTTTAAAAGAGATAAATAAAAGCGTAGAATCTATATATGAGGGGTTAAAAAAAGATAAGTTAAATAATATATCAGATAATGAAATTTTAAATAAATATAATGAGTATTTATTTAAAAACAACCTTCTTGATTATTTAGATATATTAAGTTATGCAGATAAGCTTTTAGAAGAAAAAGATATTTCTGATTTTTATAGTAAAAAATATAAATATATAAATATTCATAAAGTAAGTAAAATGAGCTTTAAAGAGTATAAAGTTATATCTAAGATATTTAAAAACAATAACATTATGTTAATTTCTGATATTGTATCAGAGGATAAGAAAATATATAGTGATTTTAAGAAAAATTATAATCATAAAGTAATTGAGTTTACAACAAACCATAGAGGAACTAAGAGATTAGTTTATTTAGAAAATGAATATACAAAAATGTGTCTAAATAATATAGGAAGTATAAAGTCTTCTAAAGGCGAAGTAGGGGAAACTATAGATATCATAAAAACTAAAAATTTAAAGTCAGAAGCTGAATTTTTAGTAAGTAATATATTAAAAGATAAGCTCACAAATAAAAATTTAAGTCATGGAATTATTGCAAGTGAAGCGTTATATGGAGAGCAGCTAAAACTTTATTTAGATAAATATTCTAAGGGAAGCTTAGCTTTTTCTTTAAGTTCAGACACAAACTTTGTAGATAATAAAAAAGTTAAAGGAATACTATCTTTTATGAATCTTTTGATAGATAAACACAGTGACTATCACTTAGAAAATGTTATAAATACCTTTTATAATATAGAAAAAAAGGTATTAGATAAAATAAAAGATAATAATATAAATGTTAAGTTATCTGACTTTATAGATGGGTCATCTATAAAGTATAGCGATCCATTTTCAAGGCTTATAAGATATCTAAAAGCAGAAAATGCAGTAATTTTGGATGTAAGCCGTGAAAGAATTATAAATAGAGAGGAAATTATTAGATTATCCTGTCTTAAGGTTGATTTTAGGGGAGATATAATAGATAGTTTAGATAAAATTATATATATAGGTGAAAGTTCTAGTTTAAATGAAGCTATCTTAAATATGAAGGAGTTTTTGAGATTTGTAAGCGGGCATCTTATAATTTCTGAAAATGCAGCTTTTTCAATTAATACAATAAATAAAATAAACGATTTACTTGGTTTAGAGAAGTTAAATCATAAAAGCTATTATGATATAAGAGAAATAGCTATGAGATACTTAAATTTATCAGATTATAGTTTAGATAACATATTAAATAAATTAAATATAAAAAATAGTAAAAAAGAAGTATTCAAAATTTTAGATATATTAAATTTCTTTATTAATAACAAAATAATAAAAGAAAAAGAACCAAGAAAAGATTTTATAAAAACTTATATAGATGATTTTTTAAAAATAAAAGAAGATCTTATACTTGTACGAAATATATTAAGAAAAAAGCTAGTTAAGCCTTTAGATATCTTATTTTTAACTATAGAAGTTTTAAAATCACCTAAGGTTTATTTGTTTGATTGGGATAACGGAAGTAGATATAAAAAAGTATTAGAAGAATTCTTTATATATTTTGATTCTAAAAATAAAAATATCCAAGAGGATTTAGTAAGTATTTTAGATATCTGTAATATTTTTGGAGAAGAAAGTTTTGAATTTGTTACAAAGGAAAATGTTATTCCTATACTAACTATAGATGAAGCTGAAGGATTCCATTTTGATAGTGTATATATAACAGGTGCAACTATAGAAAACTTTAAAGATATAAATAAATATAAACTATATAGTGGTATTACAAGAAGTAGGGAAAAAATATCTTTTACGGTTCCAAGTGAAGATGTTTATGGAAATTCAGAAAATATGTTAGAAGTTTTAGAAAATTTAAATGGAAATAATATATCTATAAGTAGATATTAAATTTAAAGGATGTTGCGATTAAAGCAGCATCCTTTTAATTTAAAAAATATTTAAAATATAAGTTATTATATCAAATTTATAATAATCACCTGCAATTAATAAAATGTTATAAAGGCATAGTAAAACTATCATTAATCTTAAAAATTTATTTATGTACTTTTCAGAAGTTCCCCCTGTTTTTATAGGCAGAATATGTATATTTATTCTTATTGGGTTAAAGAATTCTATTCCTTCAGAAGTTAGAAAGTCAAGAACCATATGTGAAGCATAACCTAATACAAAACCAAGACCTATAGATAATACTATTATGTTTTGGTTAGATATCATATAGATTACTTCAAAAAAGAATGAAAATAAAAGTACAGCTAAAAAGCTATGTGTAAAACCACGGTGCCTACATTTTTTACCGAAATGCTTAGCTAAAAAGGGGTATCTTTTACTTATGTAAGAACTTTTCATATCTATATCAGGGAAAAGTGCGCCTATATATGAGGAATGGAAAAATAAAAGTATTAGAAATATCTTATAAATTAAACTATAGCTTGAAATGAACTTAGTTAAAAAAACATTTAAAGCTAAAAGTGCAATAATTAATCCCCCAGATGAATGTGTTTCTTTTGTCATTGTATCTCCTTTAACTTGTCTATTTAAGAATATTATATAAAACTTATAAAGAAAATCAATAACATATAGGAGATTTAATTTATATTTTTAGTTAAGAAGATTAAAATGTAATTATAAAAGAAAAGTATTTGGAGGGTATATTAATGAATTTAACTAAAGAATTTAGTATAAAAAAAGGTGATGTAGTAACTATAGTAGGTTCAGGGGGGAAGACTACATTGCTTTATAAATTAGGAAATGAACTTAAAAATAATAAGGTCTTATTAACAACTACAACTAAAATGTTTAAGCCAAATAAAGAAGATGTGGATTATTTTCAAAAGAAGATAGATATAAAAGGAAATGGTAGATACTTTTTATATTCAGAAATTAAAGGAGAAAAGGTAAGTGCAGACCTAGATTTAATTAAAGGTGAGATTAATAAATTTGATTATTCTATAATAGAAGGGGATGGTTCTAAAAGAAAAAAGATAAAGGGGTGGAACGATTTAGAACCTGTAGTTTTAGAAGAGACTACTAAAACTATAGGGGTGATTCCTATTAATGCTATAGGGATTTCTATAGACGAAGATAATATACATAGATTAGAACTTTTTAAAGAAATCATAAAAGATAAGAATGCTAAGAAAATAAGTGTTAATGAAATAATAGATATTGTAAAAGATAAAAATGGACTATTTAAAAATAGTTCTTTAAAAAAAATATTATTTATTAACTGCGTTGAAAGTTTAGGGGATTTAGAGTATTCAAAAGAAATAAAAGATAGATTAAAAGATTACGATATAAAAGTTGTAATTGGAAGTTTAAAAGAGGATTTAATTTATAAATAGAGGAGATTTAAATTATGGTAGCGATAGTTTTAGCATCTGGAATGAGCAAAAGAATGGGAGAAAATAAACTTCTCTTAAAATTTAATGGCATGCCTTTAATAGAATATACCTTAAAAGTTATAGGAAGCATTCCATTTAAAGAAAAGATATTAGTTTATAAAGACGAA
Organism: Clostridium chrysemydis; assembly: GCF_015234215.1. Taxonomy (GTDB): domain Bacteria; phylum Bacillota; class Clostridia; order Clostridiales; family Clostridiaceae; genus Clostridium; species Clostridium chrysemydis. The sequence goes on from NZ_JADEKP010000001.1 coordinate 283,801, forward strand.
GAAGTTAAAATTTTAGGCGATAGATATGGGTTTAAATGTATAAAAAATGATGAATTTTATAAAGGGCAAAGTTCAAGTTTAAAGCTTGGGGTTAAAAGCATTAAATCAAGTGCTGATGGAATAATGTTTTTTAGTTCAGATGAGCCTTTTTTAAAGGAAGAGGATTTACTTTTTATGATAAAAAAGTTTAATGAGGGCTCTAAAATAATAGTTCCAAAAGTAAATGGTGAAAAAAAGATGCCAACTATCTTCCATATAAAATATAAGAATGATTTACTTAACGTTTCTGGAGACGTAGGTGGAAGAAATATAATAAAAGAAAATCTAAAAGATGTTACCTTTGTAGAATTTAATAACTCTAAGAATTTTTTTGATATAGATACAAAAGAAGATTTTAAAGAAGGATTAGAATTACTTTAAAACTAGTATAAAGCACATTTTAATTTTCTATACATATTATGATAAGGAAATAATTTTTGGGGTTAGGAGTAGATAGATTTGGAAAATAAAATAAATTTAACATTTGAAAATGTATGTAGAAAATCTGTAGACTTAATTTTAGATATACCTTTTGATGAAGATATGTATATAGAATTAAAGAGTATAAATTCCTTAGATTTAGATATAAATCATAGTTTGGTATTTAAATCTACTGAAGAAAGTGAAGAAAAGTTTTTAAAAACTAGAGTTATTCTTTTAGATGATTCAAATCTTTTAAAAGATGGTGAAGAGTATTTAGTAACTCTTTATAAAGATGATGAAGTCTTAGGAGATAAAAAGTTTAAGGTTTTAACTAAAGATTATATTAAAAATATAGATGTTTCTGGAATAGGGACAAGGATTATTAAGATATCTTTTAATGAGCCTATAGAAAACTTAGATTATTTATATAAATTAAGAGAATATGAAAAACAGTTAGAAAATATAAAAGAAGAGGCTTTATTAAACTTTTATATAAGCTTTTTTAAAGATAAAAATTTAATTGATTTAGAAAATGATAGTTTAAATATATATAGTGGTCATATTATTTCTAATATAACTATTTCAGATAGTGAAAATACAAAATCTATTAAACCTTTTAATGTAGATGTGTCTGATGATTTAAAAACTATTATTATTACTTCAAATTATAAAAATCTACCAGAAGGTGAAAATCATAATTTGATTATAAATAGTTTCGCATCAATTTATCATAAGGATAATCAATTAAAAGATTATAGCCATTATAGATTAGATTACCCTGTAACTATTAAAGAGTTTTCTTTAGAAAAATTTAAAAATAAGACAAAGGTTAAAGATATAGAAATAATATCTCTTTATGAAATGATAGTAGCTTACGATAATGAAGTACTTATTTTAGAAGATGAAAACTTTAATATTTTATGTAACGGAACTAAGAAGGAATTAGATAAAAATAAACCTTTAGAATATGCAGATAATTCTTTAAAAAAGGTTAGATTTTACTTAGATAAATCAACTCCTCTTCTTAGGGGAGAAAACATTAAAGTAACTTTAACTAGCATAACAGATGCATCAGGATTTAAAACTTTAGAAAGTGAGTTTTTAAAAGATATAATCCCAGTTATTCCAAAAGTTGAAATTGCAAAGGAAATAAAAGATACTGAATATAAAAATATAAAAGATTTACTTTTAGAAAATAAAACTATAATTTATGTAAAATATTCAGAAGATATGGACGTGCCATCAGCTATAGATACAAATAATTATAAACTTATAAATGAATTAGATAAAAAAGAAATTCCAATAGTGATAGATAGCATCTATAATTTTAATAAAACTTATAAAAAATATGATGAATACTATATGGTTTTAAATAACTTAGAGTTTGGAGAGTATATTTTAAATATTAAAGACGTTAAGGATTTATCTTATGTTGCTATTGAAGAAACTAATAAATCTATAAAAGTAACAGATAGAAAAATTCCAGAATGTAGTAGAGTTTTACTTTCAGAAGATGAATTAATGGATTTTAAAATATTATTATTTGAATTTAATGATAATATGGAAGCTAGAGAAATAGAGAATTCAATATTGAATCCATCTAATATAAAACTTATAGGAAAAGGAAGTGAAGCTTTTAAGAGTCTAGTTTTAGATGAGGCAAAGGTAGAACTTATAAATAATAAAGATATAGCTATAGTTTCTATAAAAAATTCTTCCCTTAAAGATTTTAAATTAAATTATGATACATTTGATATTCTTTTAGGATATACAAGGCTTAAAGATATAAAATATATAACAAATAGTTCTGGAAATATTTATCCTTTATATGAAACATTAAATATAGAATCTATTGTGCCTCCAATAGAAATAGAATCTAGTGATTCAGAAATAGAGATAGTAGAAGATAAAAAACTAATTTTTTCAACTGGTGATTTAAATAAAAGGTTCTATAAAGAAACAGTTGATTTAGATTATATAAAAATTAAATTAGATGACGAAACTATATATCCTGAATCTTTTAGGGTTTTAGAATCTTTAAGTAAAATAGAATTTAATTTTAAAAAGGAGAGTTTTAATAGTTTAACTAAAAATATTTCTATAGAATTTATAAAAAACTCTAAAATCAAAGATATCTTCAAAAGAGATATATCTTTTGGTATATGTAAAAATGTTATAAATAATCTAAGGGGCTTAGTTATATCAGTAAGTAAGATTAGGGAAGATAAAGAAGATTCTAATTCTCTTATAATTGCATTAAAGTATAGCGAAGATATAGTTTATGTAGATAAAAAAGATTTTTTAGTTGAAACTTTAGAGGGGATAAGGTGTGATGTTTTAAGTGCTTCTATAGTATCTTCTAATATTATAGAACTTAAAATCAAATCAAATATAATAAAGAGTTTAGAAAGCGAAAAATTATTTGTATCAACCTTTGATGAAAACATCTCAAAACTTAAAACTAGAGAAAGTGGCGGAGATATTTTAAAATCTTTTAAAAGATTAGAAGTTAAAGAGTTTAATATAAAATCTTTTAATTGGGTTACTATAAATAATAATAATAATTTAAATGATAGTTTGTTTTCTATAGAGTTTTCTAAAGATATAGATTTTGAAAAGATATCTTTAAATTCAGCTAATACTATATTTAAAGGTACTATTATTAAAGAAGGATTTTTATATATTATTAGAATTAATAGTGACTTAGATCCTTTAGGTGAAATAAGGATTTTAGCTAAAGGTGAAATCTTAGATGAAAGTTATTTAAATAAAGACTTAAAGGGTGAAATAAATATAATAGATAAAAATGAGTTGCAGCTTAAGATAAAAGATGACTCCATAAATTTTAAAGATGGATTTTTAGAAAATATAATTCACGGATATTTTAAACCAGAAGATTATTTTATATTATCTAAGGGAGACTACGTATATTTAAGAGAAGATAGTTCAAATTATATATATCCAAACAAATAAAAGGGCTTTTTTAGCCCTTTTTAAATTTATTAAGAAACTATATATTTTAATAAATTTTTTTCATATACTATAAAAAATATTGAATAAGAAAATATTAAGTTGTATAATTCAAAAGAAAAAAAGAAAGAAAAGGGTGACATAAATTGGATAAATACAAAAAAGAGACCTTTTTAATAGGATCAGGACTTATAGGATTATCTCTTATATTACATTTTTTCCACTATTTAATATTTAAAGATTTACATCATACTTTAATATTTTTAGTTGCAGATATAGCATTTGTACCTATGGATGTATTTTTTACTGCTTTTGTTATAGAAAAGCTTTTAGATAAAAGAGAAACACATCACAAAATGGAAAAGCTAATTATAATTAAAGGTGTGTTTTATTCTGAACTTGGAAATAGTCTTTTAGATGAATTTGTAAAAGGTGATAAAAATATAGACTTAATAAAAAACGATGCTTTTATTAAAAAGTCTTGGGGAAAAGAAGAATTTAAAGCTTTGGAAAATGAATTAGATGAATATTCATATGAAGTTAATTTAGAAAATTTAGATATTAGAAAGATATCAGATATTTTAAATAAAGAAAAGGATTTTCTTATATCTTTAATAACTAATCCTACTCTTATGGAACACGAAAGTTTTTCAGATATGATAATAACTTTAATGCATTTAAGGGAAGAACTTTTAGATAGATATTTTAAAATGGAATGTGAATGTAATTGTTGCGATAAAAATCATATAGAAGAGGACATAGAAGATGCTTATAGAGCGTTAACTTACGGTTGGGTAAGGTATATGAGACATCTTAAAAAAGAATATCCAAAATTATTTTTAAAAGCAATGTTAAATAACCCTTTTGATGATAGAAGTTTTAGTGAAAAATATAAAGTTTCAGAGAAAAATGGTATTAATATTTGCGAAATGATTAAGTAAAGAAAAACTTAAATTTCTTAAAAAAAGGTTATATGTGATAAATTTTTTCTTAAAAATTACATATAACCTTATTTTATTTTGATTATGTAGTAAAATAGGAATAAATGAATAAACTAAGGAGGGAATAATATGTATAACATAACTATTATAGAAGACAACGATGGGATAAGAAACGAATTAAGTAAGCTTTTAGAGCGTTATGGTTACAGTGTTTCTTTAATAACTGATTTTAGTAAGGTTATAGAAGATATAGATTTAGAAAACACTAACCTTATTCTTTTAGATATTAATTTACCTTATTTTGATGGATATCATATATGTAGAGAAATAAGAAAGAAATCAGAAGTTCCTATAATTATAGTTACAAGTAGAGATAGTGATATGGATGAAATTATGAGTATGAATTTAGGTGCTGATGATTTTATAACAAAACCGTATAACACAAATATCCTTATAGCTAGAATAGAATCTATAATTAGAAGAACGTATAAAGGAAAAGAGAAGGGGTCTGATAAAATCACTTATGATGATATGACATTAGATCTTTCAAAAGGGATTTTAGTAAGAGGTGATAAAGAAACAGAACTTACTAAAAATGAAATTAAAATCATATCTTTTTTAATGCAAAATAGAGGAGAGATAGTGACAAGAGAAGATTTAATGGAGCATTTATGGAGTACTGATTACTTTGTAGATGATAATACTTTATCTGTAAATGTAACTAGAATAAGAAAAAAAATATCTGAACTTGGGCTTCAAAATATTATAGAAACTAGAAGAGGACTAGGGTATATAATGAAATGAGTTTTTTAGATTATATAAAAGATAAACTTTTTTTTATAATAATGAACATATTTATTTTTGGAATTATGTCAGTTCTTATGGGAATATTTAAATTTGGTTCAGGGATAGTTTTTATTGTATTTGTAATATGGTTTCTTCCTTTGATATCTTACATAATAGCTGAATTTATTAGAGAGAGAAAATTTTTTAATGAACTAAAAATAGTTACAGAAGAATTAGATAAAAAATATTTAATTGCAGAAGTTATAGAGGAGCCAAACTTTATTGAAGGTAAAATACTTTATGATTCCTTAAGAGAATCAAATAAGGTTATGCATGAAACTTTAAATGATTATAAAAAGATTCAAAAGGATTATAAAGAATATATAGAAATGTGGGTGCACGAAATAAAAACTCCAATAGCATCTAGTAAACTTTATATAGAAAATAACAAAGAAACAGTAGGCAAGGAATTAGTAAATGATATAAATTCTATAGATTCTATGGTAGAGCAAGTCTTATATTATTCAAAAATGGATACTGCAAACGATGATTACATAATTAAAAAGATAAAATTAAAAGATGTAGTTAATAAAGTTATTAAAAGAAACTCTAGAGTTTTTATAAGAAAGCGTATTATGGTAGAAACTGTAGGTCTAGAAGAAACTGTATACAGTGATTCTAAATGGTTAGAATTTATCATAAATCAAATTATAAATAACTCTTTAAAATATACAGATTCTTTTGGAAAAATTACTATATCTTCTTTAGAAAATAAAGATAACGTTGTGCTTTTTATAAGAGATAACGGTGTAGGGATAAGAGAAGAAGATATAGATAAGATCTTTAATAAAGGATTCACAGGAGAAAATGGAAGAATATTTGGTAAGTCAACAGGTGTAGGATTATATATTTGTAAAAAGCTTTGCAAAAAATTAAGAATAGGCATATCTCCTAAAAGACTAGAAAAAGGAACAGAATTAAAATTAGTATTTCCAGTAGGGTCTAATACTAATTTTAAAGAATAAAACTTAAGGGGGACTAAAATGTCAAAAATACTTGAAGTTAAAAATGTAGAAAAGTATTATGGTAGCAGAAATAATATCACAAAAGCATTAGATGATATAAGCTTTGATGTAAGTGAAGGTGAATTTGTTTCTATAATGGGTTCTTCAGGCAGTGGAAAGACTACCTTATTAAACTGTGTAGCGACTATTGATAGGGTAACAACTGGAAATATATATATTGACGATGTTGATATAACTAAATTAAAAGGGATAGATTTAGAAGAGTTTAGAAGCTATAAGTACGGATATATCTTTCAAGATTATAATGTTTTAGATATTTTAACTGTTTTTGAAAATATAGCATTAGCTTTATCTATTCAAAATATTTCTGGAGTAGAAATAGAAAAAAAGGTTATCGATATAAGTAAAAGAATTGGAATTTTTGATATTTTAAATAAGTATCCTTATGAAATATCTGGAGGTCAAAAACAAAGGATTGCAGTTGCAAGAGCTCTTATAAAGAATCCATCTATAGTTTTAGCTGATGAACCTACAGGTGCACTTGATTCTACTTCAGCTAAAAAACTTTTAAATCTTTTAGAAGAGATGAATAAAGAAATTAATTCTACTATACTACTTGTAACCCATGACCCGTATAGTGCAAGTTATTCTAATAGAGTTGTATTTATTAAAGATGGTAAGATATTTAACGAAATAAAAAAAGGAAATTCAAGTAATAAAGAATTTTTCGATAGAATAATGGAAGTAGTTACTCTACTCGGTGGAGATACTTAAAAAGGTGCATTTAAAGCACCTTTTTTATTTTAATTTTTGTTCTATATAATATCCTTTTGTAATAAAGGCTTTTCTTATAGTTTCAATATGTTCATAGCCGTTTGTTTCAACTGTAACTTCTAAGTTTGTATTAGTTAATTTATTTCTAGCTTTAAATTGATTATGTTCAAGTCTAACGATATTTGCATTAGTTTGTCCTAAAATTTCTGATATTTCATTTAGCATACCAGGTCTATTTGTAAGTTCAACATTAAAGCAAAATAATCTTCCTCTTGAAACTAAAGCACTATTAATTAAAGACGTGATAGTTAACATATCGATATTTCCACCACTTATAATAGATACGATATTTTTATCTTTAACATTTAAAAGTTTAATTGCAGCAAGTGATGCTGCGCCAGAAGCTTCAGCTATAAGCTTATGTTTTTCGCTAAGGATTAAGAAAGCTTCAACTATTTCAGTATCTGTAACTGTAATAATATCATCTACATATTCTTTTATAATTTCAAATGTTAAATCACCAGGGGACTTAACTGCTATACCATCAGCTATGGTGTTTACAGAATCTAAAGGAGTTAATTTGCCATTTTTAAAGCTATGCGCCATAGCACATGCCCCTTCAGCTTGGACACCTATGATCTTGATGTTTGGATTAATTGATTTTAAAGCTAAAGATATTCCGCTTATAAGACCTCCTCCGCCGATTGGACAAAGTACGATATCGATATCTTTTAAGTCTTCATAAATTTCAAGACCTATAGTTCCTTGACCATAAATAACATCAATATCGTTAAAAGGATGAAGAAAAGTCATACCTTTTTGCGATTCAATTTTTCTAGCTTCATTATAAGCATCATCATAACATTTACCGTGTAATATAACATTACCACCTAAATCTTTAGTAGACTGTACTTTTAAATAAGGTGTTGTTTCAGGCATTACAATAGTGGATTTAACAGAAAGAAGATCAGCTGCATATGCTACACCTTGAGCATGGTTTCCAGCTGAGGAACAGACTACACCACGAGATAAATCATCGGATGAAAGCGATTTAATCTTGTTTAAAGCTCCTCTAAGTTTATATGCACCTGTAAGTTGTAGGTTTTCACATTTCATATAAACATTATTTGAAGTAAGCTTAGAGAATACATTACTATGAAGTAATGGTGTTTTGATTACTGTGTCTTTAATATTTTCTCTTGCAGTTTTAATTTTGTCTAAATGCATAAACTGCACCCCCTTTTAGCCTTTTACTTTATTATACATTTATTGAATATATAGTACAAACAAATAATCACATTTGTCCTTATAAAAAAATATATTAAATTATAGATGTATAGAGTTTTAGGGGAATTTTAATTTTGGAGAAAGTTTTATTATGGATAAAGGGATTATATACAAAATAAAGAGAATTATGGGCCTTGTATTTTTAACGGTTTTATTATTTGCTATATATTATTTTTTGTTTAATAACTCTAGAGATATATTTACTTCTATAGTTATGAATATAGCAAGTATTCCTTTAAATATGTTAGTTACAGGGTATATATTTAATGAGATACTAAATAAACGAGAAAAGGCTAAAATAGAAAAAGAAATAAATATGCTAATTGGAATATTTTTTAATGAAGTTGGTACGGAAGTTTTAAGAATATTTGTAAATGCTGATGATTGTATTGATGATATAAGAGATAAATGCATTATTAAAAGGGATTTTACTAAAAAGGATTATGAAAATCTTATGGAGATTTTCTTAAATAATGATTTTTGTGCAAAGATTGATGGTATTGACCTTTTTGACCTTAAGATGATTTTAAATGAAAAGAGTAATATTATAATTGATTTAATTTCAAATACTATTTTAAAAGAAAAAGAAGGTTTTACAGATGCTGTAATTTCTGTTTTGCATTTAAGAGATGAATTAAATACTAGATTTTATTTAAATAAAATAGAATATGAGTATGAAAAAAAGCATTTAGAAGAAGATATAAATATATCCTATAGATTAATTGCAGTTAGGTGGGTTAATTATATAGAACACCTAGGAACCTATTATCCACAATTATTTACTAAAGCTTTAATAAGTTCACCTTTTGATAATAGGGATTTGAAAACAAAGGATGAAGAATATTTAAAAAAATAAATATACTATTTTAAAAATACAGGTAAAGTATCATAATATAAATAAAAGAAAATTACCTGTATTTTTTAGTGAGGTGTAAATATGGACGTATTAATTATGAAAATAACTATAAGGAATTCTTTTGTAAAGTCATTAAAAGAAAAGAGAATGATAAGATTAAGCATAATTGGAAGACTTAAAAATAAATTTAATATTTCTATTTCAGAGATTGGTTATCTAGATGATCATAAATTAATGCAACTTGGAATAGCTGGAGCCTTTAGTGATGTTAAAGTATTACATAGCGCAAAAGAAAAGATTATAGATTTTGTTGAAAGTAATATAGAAGGTGAAATTATAGATATTGAAGAAATAGCTGAAATCTTTTAATATATATTTAAAAATATATTGTGAGGTTTAATTTTATGAAATTAAGAAAAGCAACAAGAGATGATTTAAAGAATTTCGAAGATATTTTAAATAGGGTTTTAGAAGTAGGAAAGGTTACAGGCTTAAATTGGACTAAAAACTATCCAAGGAAAATCCATTTTGAAGAAGATCTAAAAAATGATGAGTTATATGTTTTAGAAGATAATAAACAAATAATAGGCGCAGTTTGTTTAAATGATAAATATGATATTAATTATAATAAAATTAATTTTTCTTATTCTAAACGTGCCCTACTTATACATAGACTTATGATAGATGGAAAGTTTTCAAACAAAGGTTATGGCAAAAAAATGATTAGAGAAATTGAAAAATTTGCATTAGATAACGGATATGACTCTATAAAATTAGATACTAACGAAAAAAATAAAATAGCTCAAAAGTTATATTTTGGTTCAGGGTACATAAAAAAAGGTATGATGAACTTAGAAGGAAAAGAAGGAAATTACATAGCACTTCAAAAAATTCTAAAATAACTATTGACAAGCTATCTAAAAAAATATATATTAATATACAAGAAATGTAAAATTAAATAAATTCTTATCAAGAGCGGTGGAGGGACTGGCCCTATGAAACCCAGCAACCTATAAATATTTAAGTGTATTTTCGTGTCTTAAATTATTTATAAGGTGCTAATTCCAGCAACTATTAAATTTTAGTTGAAAGATGAGAGGGTAGATTGAAGTGAGTTTTATATGCACTAGAGATTTAGTCTCTAGTGCATTTTTTATTTATAAAAGGGGGCTAAAATATGATTACTATAAAGAATATTAAAAAGAGTTTTGGGGATTTAAAAGTTTTAGATGATGTTTCGTTAGAAATAAATGAGGGAGAGATATATGGAATAATAGGTCATAGTGGAGCTGGTAAGTCAACTCTTTTAAGATGTATAAACGGTCTTTCAAGTTTTGATTCTGGAAGTATAGAAGTTTTTAAAAAGGAAATAAAAGATTTAAGTAAAGAGGAACTTTTAACTCTTAGACGTGATATTGGGATGATATTTCAAAATTTTAATCTTTTAGAGAGAAAAACAGTTTTTGAAAATGTAGCTCTTCCTCTAGAGCTTTGGCAAAAGAAGCTTAAGCTAAGTAAAAATGATATAAGACTTAGGGTTAACGAACTTTTAGAACTTGTAAATCTAAAAGATAAAGAAAATAAAAAACCAAAAGAATTATCAGGAGGTCAAAAGCAAAGGGTTGCTATAGCTAGGGCACTTAGCTTAAATCCTAGTATATTACTTTGTGATGAAGCGACATCAGCATTAGACCCAAAGACAACAAGAGATATATTAAGCTTATTATCTAAAATAAATAAAGAATTAAAAATAACTATAGTTATAGTTACACATCAAATGGAAGTTGTAAAGGAGGTTTGTGAAAAAATAACACTTTTAGTAGATGGGAAAGTTAAAGCAGAAGGTTTTTCAGAAGAATTATTTTTAAAGCCTAAAAATGAGCTTAAAAATTTCTTATCTGAGGATGAAATAGAAGTACTTCCGAGAGATGGTATTAATATAAAAATATATTTTGGAAAAGACTCTTCAGAAAATGCGCTTATAACTAAGATGGCAAAAGACACTTTAAAAGATTTTTCTATAGTTTTTGGAAAACTTGAAAAATTCAGAGAAGATGTAATAGGTAGTTTAGTTATAAATTTATCTAAAGAAGACGAAGAAGTTATAGTAAATTATTTAAAAGACAAAGCTGTAGAATGGGAGGTTATATAAAATGTTTGAAATTTTAATAGAAGCTTTAATTCAAACTGGGATAATGGTTTTTCTATCAACCTTTTTTGCACTTATAATAGGCTTTGTTATAGGCGTAGTATTAACTATTACTTCAAGTGATGGTTTAAAGCCAAATAAAATAATATATGGGTCTTTAGATTTTATAATAAACATTTTAAGAAGTTTCCCATTTGTTATTTTAATGGTTGTTATTATTCCAATATCAAGGTTTATAGTAGGAACTTCAATAGGAACAGCTGCAACTATTTTTCCTTTAACTGTAGCTACAGCACCATTTATTTCAAGGATTATTGAAAATTCGTTAAGAGAAGTAGATAAAGGAGTTATTGAAGCATCTAAATCTTTTGGGGCAACGGATTTTCAAATAATTTTTAAAGTTTTATTAGTTGAAGCTATTCCAAGTATAGTGTCTGGGTTAACTTTAACAATAATTAGCGTTATAGGGTATTCAGCTATGGCAGGGGCTATAGGTGGTGGAGGACTTGGAGATGTAGCTATAAGGTATGGATATTATGGACTAAAGCGGGATATTATGATAGCTACAGTTATTATTCTAATAATAGTAGTACAAGGACTTCAAAGTTTAGGAAATTATTTTTATAAAAAATTATCAAAATAAATATTTAGGGGGCAATTAGATATGAAAAAAAGATTAGTAGGAACATTATTAATAGGAATTTTAAGTATAGGATTAATAGGGTGTACAGGTAAAAGTGCAGAGGATGATAAAACTATAACTATAGGAGTTACACCAGTACCTCATAAGGAGATAGTAGAAATTGCTAAAAAGGATTTAGAAGATAAGGGGTATAAAGTTAATATAAAAGAATTTACAGACTATGTAATTCCAAATACTTCACTCTCTGAAGGAAGTTTAGACGCAAACTTTTTTCAACATATACCTTATTTAGAAGAAACTAAAAAGGCTAAAGGATTAGATTTAGTTTACACTAAAAAAATCCATCTAGAGCCGTTAGGACTTTATTCTAAAAAGATTAAAAGTTTAAATGAATTAAAAGATGGAGACACAATAGCTATTCCAAACGATCCTTCAAATGAAGCTAGAGCACTTAAATTATTAGCACAAAATGGGATTATAGAGGTAAAGGAAGGAGAATTAATAACTCCAAAAGATATAACTAAAAATTCTAAGAATTTAAAATTTAAAGAACTTGAAGCGGCAGCTCTTCCTAAAACACTTGAGGATGTAGATGCATCTGTTATAAATGGAAATTATGCAATAGATGCAGGGTTTTCAGTAAAAAAAGATGCAATAATTAAAGAAGATAAAGATTCAAAAGGTTCAGAGCCTTATGCAAATATTCTAGTTGTTAGAAAAGAAGATAAGAATTCGCAAAAAATAAAAGATTTAGGGGATGCATTAACTTCACAAAAGGTTAAAGACTTTATTAATGAAAAATATGATGGTGCTGTAATCCCAGTATTTTAAAATTTTAGGATATTAAGCTTTAAAGTTTAATATCCTTTTTTCTATAAAAAAATAAGATGTTTTACTTCTTTATGGTTAGAGGTTAAAATTATAATTATAGATAGATTTTTTGGAGGTATAATAAATGGAGGTATCTAGAGTATTAGTAAGCTTAAAAGGAAGTGATGTTTTAAGTATTATTAATGATTTCGTAAAGGTAGAGGGTCTTAATCTTGATTATGTAGAAATAAATAATGAAGTATTAATAAAGGGAAGCTATAAAAAAGTATTAAAAATAAATTTTGAAGGTGCAATAAGTAATATAGAGGTAAATAATAATAATATAATATGTAATTTTTCAAAGTTTAAGGTATATAAGCTTGGAATGATAAGAATGATAAGAAGTTTAGCATTAAAAATTGGATTAAACTTTTTAGATGTTAAAGGAATAACTGCAAATAAAAATAAGTTAGAAGTTAATGTAGACGAGCTTTTAAAAGATTTAAAGTTTATAAATCTAAATGTAGAGGATATTGATATTAAAGAAGAAACAATAGAAGCTAAAGTTAATAACTTAAAATTAAATTTAGGATTAATATTAAATAAAGAAGATAAAAATAATGATGAAAAAATTATAAAAGAAGAAATTACAGAAAGTGTAGCTGGAACTGAAGTTACTGATATAGTAGTAATAGAGGATTCAAAAGAAGAGATAGAAGAAAGAGTTTTAGATGAGTTTGAAGAGGAAGCGTTAAATTTAACTAGAGCTTTAAGAAACCAAAAGGAAAGAAATGACTTTTATGATAAAGGAAGAGAGAAGGCTAGGGAAAAGGTAAAGGATAATTTGCCAAAGAATGCTAAGGCATATTCAGATTATATATTTATAGTTCCAGACCTTTTAGCACTTATCCTTAGGTTATTAAAAGATGATAGAGTAAATATTAAAACAAAACTTGCAGTTTCGGCATCTATTGCATACATAGTATGTCCAAATGATCTTATTCCAAGCAATATTCCGCTTGTAGGTAAGGTAGATGATATAGCAGTACTATTTTTTGCTTTAAATAGAATAGCGACTGATGTTCCGATGAATGTAATTATTGAAAATTGGTCTGGTAAAAATGAAATGATATTAGTTTTAAAAAATGGTTTAGAATATGTAGCTAATTTTACTGGAGCTAGAAATGTAGACAAAATATATAAAATAATCGAAGAATTAAGTGTACTATAATTTAAGGAGAAAAGTTATGGCAAGTAAATTTTATTCTGTTTATAAGGGTAAATCAGGAGTTCCTATGATTTTGAGATCTTGGGAAGAATGTAAAAGTGAAGTTATAGGATTTAAAGGAGCAATTTATAAAAGTTTTAAAACTTTAGATGAAGCTAAAGAATTTTTAGTATTAAGTTCTAATGGTAAAAAAGTAAATAACAACCAAAAAGATGTTAAAGTTTTGAAAAATGAAAGTTATATAGATGAAGAGGGCTTAACTATTTATGTAGATGGAAGTTTTTCTTTAGAAAAAAAGAATTTTTCATATGGACTTGTAGCGATAGATAAAGGAGAAGTTATCTTTAAAGATAATGGAGTTGGCTTTGATGAAAAAGCTATTGCTTTAAGAAATGTTTCGGGGGAAGTTTTAGGTTCCATGAAGGCTATTGAATTTGCAATAGAAAAAGGATATAGTGAGGTTTCCATTGTATTTGACTATCAAGGAATAGAATCTTGGGCACTTGGAACTTGGAAAAGGAATAATGATATTACAAAAGGATACCATGAATTTATAAAAGAAAAATCTAAATTAATAAAAATAAATTTTGTTAAGGTAAAAGGACATAGTGGTGATAAATATAATGATTTAGCAGATAAGCTTGCAAAATCTGCGCTAGGAATACTTTAGGATATTATTACCACGATTAAAATTAAATAAGCTACATAATATAAATATGAAATAAATTTAAAGGGGTGTTTATATTATGTGTTATAAAGGTTTAAGAGGATTAATCCTAGGAACAGTAGCCGGAGCAGCTGTTGGAATGCTATTAATGCCACAACTTGATAGAAAAACACAAAGAAGTGTCAAAAAAACAGGAAGAGTTATAAAGTGTGTGGCTGAAGATGCATATGACAACATAATGGGAATGATGAAATGAAAAATTATAGGGCTATTTTCATAATAGCCCTATAATTTTTTTATAAATTAGAAAAAATTTTTAATAAAATTTTGCCTAATTAAATTTTTAACTCAAAAAAATTAACAAGTTGTAACAAAAATATTGTATATATTTACAGGTACGTGTTATAATATATCTAAAATTACAAGAAATTTAATAAAGTTTAAATAGTATTAACAAAATTAAGTGAAAAAGAGGGAAGAACAGTATATGGAAATTTTATCTCTAGGAGAAAAAATAAAAAGAAAAAGAAAACAGTTAGATATGACTTTAAAAGACTTAGCTAAGGATAGAATTACTCCAGGACAAATAAGTTTAGTAGAGTCTGGAAGATCAAACCCTTCTATGGACCTATTAGAATACTTAGCGCAAAGCTTAGATATTACTGTTGAATATCTAATGGAGTCAGAAGAAAGTCAAGCAGAAAAGATTTGTATGTATTACGAGCAAATAGCTGAATCGTATGTGCTTGAAAGAAGTTTTATCCAAGCGGATAAATACATAGAAAATGCTCTTTATTATGCGGAAATGTATAATTTAGAATATAAAAAAGCTAAAATTCTTTATTTAAGAGCAGATATACACAAAAAGAAAGGTGAACTTGCTTTAGCTCAGCAATATTTCCTTTCAGCAAACGTTATATTTATAAAAAACAATAAATTTAATGAAATAGTTAGAACTTTCTTAAATCTTGGAGTTATCACTCTAGATTTAGAAGCATATCATTCAGCTACAAGTTATTTAAAACAAGCTGAGAAGGTTTATATGGATAATAACTTAGGAGATGATTATCTTTTAGGTAAGATTTACTTTTATCTAGCTAAAAGTTACTATGAAGTAAATAAGGTAGGACGAGCTATGGACTACTCTTTCTTAGCTAAAGAAAAGTTTGAACAAATAAACGACAAAGAAAATTATGCTAAAACTTTATTATCTTTATCAGAAGAATATAACAAAAGCGGTGATTTAACTAAAGCTATTGAATATTCAAAAAGAAGCTTAAAAATTTATAGAGAACTTAATGATTTTAGAACTATATCTAATATAGAAAATGATTTAGGAGAGTTTTTCTATAGCTTTGAAAATATAGAAGAATCATTTAAACATTATCATTTAGCAAAAGAAATGAAAATGAAAAATAATGATGATAGTGTTATTTATACATTAATCAATATATGTAAAAACTATCTAAAACTTAAAAACATTGAAAGTTGCAAAGAAGTTTTAGATGAGATTTATGAAATGCTTAGAGATGAGCAAAAAGAAGAGTATATTGAATGTAATTTAGTTAAATTTAGAATGCATATTATTGAAGAAAAGCTAAATGAGGCTGAGAATGTCTTGATGACAACTTATAGATATGCATATTCAAATGATTTATTCCAAAAAGCAGGCGAGTTAGCTATAACGTTAGGTAAATTCTACATTGATAACAAAAATGATGAAGATGCTGCTAAGTATTTAGATACTGGGGTAAACATATTTAAAGAAATTGGCATATTAAAAAACTAGAGTGGAATAGGTGATTTTAATGGAGATACTTTCAACTGGGGAAAAAATAAAACGTACAAGGATATACAAGGGAATAACTTTAAAGGAATTATGCACAGATAGAATTTCTATTTCTAAGATGAGTTGCATAGAAAATGGAAAGGTAAAAGCTGATAAAGACATCTTAGAGTATATTGCAGATAAATTGGCTGTAGATTATTCATATTTAGCAAAAGATGTTTATGAGCAAATAATTGAAAATATAGATATTATAGATAAGGGAAACTATAATTCTACATTCGAAAATGATGTGAAATTGAATTTAGAGTACGCTTTAGATTATGGGTATGGTGACTTAGCATTTAAATTGATGCATAAATTATTTAATGGATACAAAATAAAGGGAAAATTAGAAGATATCTCAGATCTTATACCAGAATACTATAACCTATATGTTGAAGATAATACTATAGAAAAGACTATGACTTATTTTAAAGATATAGCAGAATATCTTTATGATAATTTAGAGTATAGAGAAGCGGGAACATACTACGGGAGATTATGTGAACTTTTAGAGAGGGAAAATTTAATTTCTGATGAGGAATATGTTTACGTAAATTATAAAGAAGGAATGTGTTATCTTAAATCAAATAATCATGAAAAAGCATACAAGCATTTAAGTATAGCTAAAGAAAATATTGATAAAGTTACAACTGATAAATTAAAGGGATGTATTTATCATTATAATGATGTTTTAGATATACTTATGGGAAAAGATAATAAGGAATTGCAAGATGCAGCTTTATCTTTTTATGGAGTAGATAGTATAGAAGCAATAGATGCAAGATTAGATTTTGCAACATCTTACTTTACTATAAGAAAAGAAAAAGAAGCTGTGGATTTAATAGATTTAAGTATAAATCTTTTAGAGGACAAAAATTCACTTGAAGCTGGGAAACTTATCATAAAATGTATAAAAATACTTATAAGTAATGGTAAATATGATATTGCAGAAAAAATATCAGATAAAGCTATAAATTTAGTTATAAGTTTAAATGATATAAAATTAATTGAACGTGGATACTATTTAAAAGGAATATTACTACAAAAAAGAGGGGAATATAAAGAATCGGAGCTTTATATGAATCTTTCATTAGACTCTTTAATAAAATGTGGTAATAAAAAAGAACTTTATAAAAGATATTTAGACATGGCAAATATGTATCATAAACTAAATGAGATTAAAGATTCGTTAAGATATTTTACTTTAGCTATGCAAACTAGAAATTAAAAAATCTTTCAGACTAGCACGGTTGTGCTAGTCTTTTTTTATAATTTATGTTAAAAAGGACATACTAAAATTATGAATAAAGTACGAAGGTCAAATAAAGTATAAAAAGAGAGTAAAACGGAGAAAATAAAAGATAATTGCTTTTAATGGACAAAAATAGTCTTAAATTTACTTTTACCTTCTTTGACTTTCAACTTTTAAGGGATTATTATTTAATCAATAGATAAAAACGAAAAATGAGGTGAAATTAGATGAACATAGATAAAATGACTGTAAGAGTACAACAAGCATTAAACGATGCTAATTCATTAGCAGTAAGATTTCAAAATCAAGAGTTAGATGTAATTCATTTATTTGGAGCTTTAGTAGAACAAGAAGACGGATTAATTCCAAATTTACTAAATAAGATGGGTGTTCCAGTAAAAGCTTTAGTAAGTTCTATTGAAAGTGCAATAGATATGCTTCCTAAGGTAAGTAGTAGTAACGGCAGCGCAGCCCCAGTATATGCAAGCAGGAGAATTGAAGAAGTTTTAATGGAAGCTGAAAAAGTTTCTAAAAAGTTTGAAGACTCATATATAAGCGTTGAACACGTGATGCTTGCTATTATGAAAGTAGATAATAAAGGAATGGTAGGAGAAATATTAAAAGCCTACAACATAAACAAAACAAACTTTATGGACGTATTAAAAGAAGTACGTGGAAGTCAAAGAGTAGAAACTCAAGATCCAGAAGGTACTTACGATGCTTTAGGTAAGTATGGTACAAACTTAAATAAATTAGTTAACGAGCATAAATTAGATCCTGTTATTGGAAGAGATGATGAAATTAGAAGAACGGTTAGAATTCTTTCAAGAAGAACTAAAAATAACCCAGTTTTAATAGGTGAACCTGGTGTTGGTAAAACTGCAATAGTAGAAGGATTAGCTCAAAGAATAGTAAATGGAGATGTACCTGAAGGATTAAAAGACAAAATAATATTCTCTTTAGATATGGGTTCACTAATTGCAGGAGCTAAGTATAGAGGAGAATTTGAAGAAAGATTAAAAGCTGTACTTAAAGAAGTACAATCAAGTGAAGGGAAAATTATTCTTTTCATAGATGAAATTCATACAATAGTCGGTGCAGGTAAAACAGATGGTGCTATGGATGCGGGTAACTTAATTAAGCCTTTACTTGCAAGGGGAGAATTACACTGCATTGGTGCTACAACATTTGATGAATATAGACAATACATTGAAAAAGATAAAGCACTAGAAAGAAGATTCCAACCAGTTATAGTTGAAGAACCTTCTGTAGAAGATGCTATATCAATTTTAAGAGGATTAAAAGAAAGATTTGAAATTCACCACGGTGTAAGAATACACGATTCAGCTATAATAGCTGCAGCTAAATTATCAGATAGATATGTTCAAGACAGATATTTACCAGATAAAGCTATAGACTTAATAGATGAAGCTGGTGCTATGATAAGAACAGAGATAGACTCACTTCCTACTGAACTTGATACTGTAAGAAGAAAAAAATTCCAACTTGAAATCGAAAAAGAAGCTTTATCTAAAGAAAAAGATGAGTTTTCTAATAAAAGATTAAAAGAAGTGGAAAAAGAACTTGCAGAAGTTAAATTAAAAGATGATGAAATGTCTGCAAAATATGAAAAAGAAAAAGCACACATAATTGAACTTAGAGATTTAAAAGAGCAATTAGACGAAGCTAAAGGAGATATTGAAAAATACGAAAGAGCTTACGATTATAATAAGGTTGCAGAGATTCAATATAGCTTAATTCCAGAAATAGAAAGAAAAATAAAAGAAAAAGAAGAAGAAGTTAAAGAAAATTCTAAAGGTGCCCTATTAAAAGAAGAAGTTACAGAAGAAGAAGTATCAGAAGTTTTAGCTAGATGGACTGGAATTCCAGTAACAAGGCTTCTAGAAGGAGAACGTGAAAAACTTCTAAGATTAGATAAAGAGTTACAATCTAGGGTTATAGGTCAAGATGAAGCTGTAGAATCAGTATCTAACGCAATACTTAGAGCTAGAGCAGGACTTAAAGATGAAAATAAACCTATAGGTTCATTTATATTCTTAGGACCAACTGGTGTTGGTAAGACAGAACTTGCAAAAACTTTAGCTAGAACTTTATTTGATAGTGAAGATAGCATGATTAGAATTGATATGTCAGAATATATGGAAAAACAATCTGTATCTAGATTAGTTGGACCTCCTCCAGGATATGTTGGATACGAAGAAGGTGGACAATTAACAGAAGCTGTTAGAAGAAATCCATATTCAGTATTACTATTTGATGAAATTGAAAAAGCTCATCCTGATGTATTTAATATGTTCCTTCAAATATTAGATGATGGTAGACTTACAGATAACAAAGGTAAAACTGTAGACTTTAAAAACACAATAATTATTATGACTTCAAACATAGGATCACAATATCTATTAGATGGTAGCACAAAAGATGGAATTAGTGATTCAGCTAAAGAAATGGTAATGAGTGAAATGAAAGCAAGGTTTAAACCAGAATTCTTAAATAGGGTTGACGACATTATAATGTTTAGACCTCTTACAGAAGAAGGAATAACTAAAATCATAGATATATTCTTAAGAGATGTTGAAAGAAGATTAGAGGATAGAAATATTAAATTAAATATTACAGATAGTGCAAAACACATATTAGCTAAAGAAGGATATGATCCAGTTTATGGTGCTAGACCATTAAAAAGATATATCCAAAATACTTTAGAAAATAGTTTAGCTAGAAAATTAATAAAAGGTGAAATAGGATATGGCATGACTGTAAAAATTGATGGAGAAGGGGATAATATTACAATTGTTCCTGAAAAATAATAGCATATAAATCATTTCAAAATATAAAAATATAAATAAGTAAAGGATAGAAATTAAATTTCTATCCTTTATTTAATATATAAAAGAGGTGATTTAATGGATTATGTTGTTTCAGAAAATAATTATTTAGCGGTACTATCAAACGGAAAGGCAAGGGGATTCGTAGAATATGAAGAAGCAAAAGCATATATAAACAGATATTTTATGGAAAATTTAAATAGTCAAGGAAAGAAAAATATATATGCAGATTATGATATGTATGAAGAAAAGTCTACTGAGGATATAGCTTTTGTTCTAGGCGCTGAAAATGATGAAGTAAGTATTTATATGATAGAAGATATAATAGATTACATACGAGAAATGGAAATTGCAACAATTGATGAAAAGGAAGAAATAATTTCAAAGCTATTAAGTAAAGAGTGCAATGTAGATATTTATGCAGCAGGACTTAAAAGCATCTTAGAAAATATAAATCCAATCCTTATTTAAACTAAGTGAAAGAGAGAGGTAAATGTCAAAAAGATAAAGTTAGCATACCTAATTACTTTAAACTCGCGGTAATGACATAAAACTAAATTGTAAAATATTGCTATAAGTAATATAATGGCATAAGTTACAAAATTAGTTTGAGTAAAGGGGGATTACTATGCTATCATATAGATTTTTATTTGACATAGCAATAATATTACTTAGTACAAAATTTTTAGGGATTGTTACAAAAAAGTTTAAGATGCCACAAGTAGTAGGTGCACTTATGGCAGGATTAGTATTAGGTCCTGCAATGCTTGATATTCTTCATGAAACAGAGTTTATATCGCAAATGGCAGCGCTTGGCGTTATCGTTTTAATGTTTACAGCAGGTCTTGAAACTGATATTTCAGAACTTAAAAAAACAGGCAAGGTTTCATTTGTAGTTGCGGTATTTGGGGTTATAATTCCTTTATTATTTGGCCTTTTAGTTTCTAGTTTTTTTAATAGAGGAGATCTTACTTATAATGGTACAAGTAGCTTACTACAAAATATATTTATAGGAATTATACTTACAGCAACTTCTGTAAGTATAACTGTAGAAACACTAAAAGAATTAGGTAAACTTAATACAAGGGCAGGTAACACTATACTTGGTGCTGCACTTATTGATGATATTTTAGGAATTGTAGGACTTACTATAATTACTAGTATGGCTGATCCTTCTGTTGATATATTAGAAGTATTATTTAAAATAGTATTATTTTTTGTATTTTGTTTTATAATAGGGTATTTATTTCATAAGGTGTTTGTAAAGTGGATAGATAGATATAGCAAAGATATGAGAAGATTTGTAATAGTTTCATTCGTTTTTTGCCTGTTACTTGCATTTATAGCAGAAGAGTTTTTTGGTGTAGCAGATATTACCGGGGCTTTTATAGCAGGTCTTATAATTTCAAATACAGAGAGAACCAAATATATTAACGCAAGGTTTGAAACATTATCCTATATTTTATTATCTCCTATATTTTTTGCAAGTGTTGGAATAAAGGTTGAACTTACATCTATGAGTATGACTATAGTTTTGTTTACATTGTTATTACTAATAGTAGCTGTAGCTTCAAAAGTTATAGGATGTTTCTTAGGAGCAAAATTTTTCAATTATGAAACCAAAGAGGCCCTCCAAGTTGGGGTTGGTATGGTTTCAAGAGGTGAAGTTGCACTTATAGTTGCAAATAAAGGAATGGCAGTTGGTCTTATGAATCCATCTTTTTTAGCACCTATAGTAATTGTTGTTGTTTTTACAACTGTAGTAACGCCTATACTATTAAAACTTACATTTAAGAATTAACTGATTCATTTTTGAATCAGTTTTTTATATTAAATAGATATTTGGATGGTGTATTGAATTTAAAATATTATTATTTTGAAAAAAATAAATAAAATTAGTAAAAGTCTTATATTATTTAAATATATTGTTATTAAAATGCCAAAATACTCTTAAAAAAATGTTATAATTATTAATGAAAAAAATCATATAAGGTGGAAAAAATGAGCGACTACATATTAAATGAGCTTTTAACTACAAAAAAAATGCAAGTCTTTTATGATGGGGATTATTTTGAAAAAGACTGTAACTCTACTTATAAAGAATTATATTTAAAAGCAAAAGAAAAGATGCTTATAAAAGATTATAAAGAATCAAAAGATATATTAGAAAAGCTACTTATAGAAAACAAAGAATCTGTAATTTTTGATATAAACATTTATATAGATTTAGGGTTGATTTTGCAATATGAAGATAATTTAATTGAGGCATTCCTAAATTATTGTAGAGCTTTAGAATTATCATTACTTCAAAATAATGTGACTTTAATTTCAAGATGTTTTATAAATATTTCAGAGATTTTAATACACTTAAATTATAAAGATGAAGCGTTATATATTTATAATCAATTAACATTACAGAATATTTCAAATGATAAGTTATATTATATAATTGCAATAGGAAATATGTCTTATTTAAATTATTACTTTAATAATACTGAACTTGGTAATTATTATTCTAAATTATTTTTTGATATAGTAAGTATAAATAAATTAAATAATATAGCATTTAATTTATTAGGTAATTACATATTAGGAGAAAGGTATATTTCAGTAGGTTGTCATGATAAAGGAATTTATTATTTAAACAAAAATCTTGAACTTTTAGAGAGAGAAAATAGAGCCTCAGAAAAGGTATTTACCTACTTAGAAAAAGCTAAACTCTATAAGAAGTTAAATAATAAACAAGCATCAAAAGAGTTTTTAAACAAAGCTTTTGATATTTCAAGAGAATACAAAAACATAATGCAAAAGGTTCAAGTGCTCCAAACTATGATTCTTTATGGGTTTGAAGAAGATATAGAAAATGAAATAATTATAGAAGTTCTATTAGAAAAAGAAAAGATAGAGTTTAAGCAAAAAAAGAAACTAATGAGAGCAAATATAAGATCTATAAAAGAAAAGTTAGACCTTTATAATGAAAAACAAAAAGAAGACCTTAAAAAGAGAAGTTTAGAAATATTAAAAAATAGCTTAGAAGATATAAATGCAAAAGATATTTTAACTAACGCATTCAATAGAAAATATTTAGATAACTTTTTGAATAAAGATTATTTTTTAACAAAAGAAATGTGTACGTTTATAATGATAGATATAGATAATTTTAAATTAGTTAATGATATATTAGGGCATCTTTATGGTGATGAAACCTTGGTACAGTTTTCTACGCAATTTGAATTAGTTGTTGGAGAATTTGGAAAGGTTTTTAGATACGGTGGGGATGAGTTTTTAATAATATATGAGCATGATACTTTAGAAGATGGAATAAGTATTACAAAGGAAATAAGAAGATGTATTACGGATATTGATGTTTTTAAAGACATAAAAAGATACAGAATAACATTATCTTTAGGTGCAGTAACTATAAATCCAAAAGATAAAAAAATACATAATTCATTAGGTATTTTAAATAGATGTGATAAACTTATGTATTTTGGTAAAAAAGATGGAAAAAATCAAGTAAGGTATGAAGTAATAAGTTAAATGTTATGAGGTTTTATTTATGGAATATAAAAATTTTGAAAAATTAATATTTGAATCTTTTGTAAGACCAAGTGAAATGCTATGCACCATTGAAAACAAAGAGATAAATTTAGATAAGGGTGAAGAAATGTTCTTAAAAGGAATTGCTTTATCTAATTTAGAAAGGTTTTTAGAAGCAGAGGAACTTATAAAAAGTGCTATATGCTATTTAGAAAGTGAAGAAAAGGTTATAGAAGCTTATATAGAGATGGGCAAAATTAAGTGCAGAAATAACATGATGTTAGATGGTATAGTTTGGTTTTATTCTGCGTTAGAAAAAGCAAGTCTTATAGAAAATTTAGCTTTAACTTCTTCAGTTTTGATAAATATAAGCTATGTTATTTCGTTTTATGGTATGAAAAAAGAATCAATAGAAATATTAGATAGTATTGATATATCTGGATTTAAAAGGAGATCGAGTAGTGAAAAATATAATTTATCACTTATAATAATAGCAACAATATATTATAAGAATCGTAAACCGAGTTTAGGTGAAAATATAGAAAAAGATATAGAATTTAAAAAATTTAAGGATAGTTTTATTTTAAAAAAATATAAAAATATAATGGAGCTTTATAAAGCATTAGCTTATAAAGATATTACTCTTGGAGAAAAAAGTTATAGATATTTAATGGAAAATACAAATTCACCTATTGAAAAAGTAAGATATAAATATGTATATTCTAAGCTTTTAGATGGGGTAAAAGAAGAATCATATATAATAGGCTTTATAGAGGAAATAGTAAAAGATTCAATAAAGTATGGAAATGATTTTATTTTGTTAAGATGTATAGAAGATATTTATAAAATGGGATATATAAAAAATATCTCAAAAGATATATGTATTAGTGTTTTTTTAAGAGAAAGTAACAGGTTCAATGAAGAAAAACAAAATCTAATGAATTTTACTATAAATAATATAAGTGAAAAACTTCTGCTTAAAAAGAATCTTTTAAATAGAAAAAACAAAATATGTAAATTAAGTGAAGAGATATCAGAACTTAAGGTTGAGTCTGTAAAAGATGGACTAACTGGTGCTTTTAATAGGCTTTATTTAGATAGTTTTAGTGCAGATAGACTTAGAAAGAAATTTTTTACTATAGCATTTATGGATTTAGATAATTTTAAATTAGTAAACGACACTAGAGGACATATATTTGGAGATAGGGTGTTAGTTGAAATGTCATCTAATCTTGAGTGTTTACTCCGCAATAAAGGAAGTTTAATACGATTTGGAGGAGATGAGTTTATAGTTTTTTTTGAACATAACGATATAGGAGAAGGGTTAGAACTTATAAAATATATCCATAAAAATATTAATGGGTTAAGTGTAAGTAGATATTCCAAATATGATATAAGTGTATCTACAGGTTCTTTAACTATTGAAAAAAATAGAGTGTTTGAAAAAAGTATATATAAATATATTGAAGAATGTGATAGGCTTATGTATAAAGTAAAAGGAGATTCAAAAAATAATTTTATACATAAGTATATTTGTTAGTAGATAATTAATATATAGTTAATTTTAACAAGTAAGTATATATTTATAGTATAATTATTTTAGTAAATCTTTTAATTTTAGGAAGGAGATAATATTATGAGATATGGAAGTTCAAATCCAGCAATGGAAAAAGGATTTAATTCTATTTTAGAATCAGATAAAGAAGGTCAAATGACTGTATCAGGAAGTATTGTAAAAACTCTTATTTTACTTGCAGTTTTAGCTGTGTGCTTTATATGGAGCTATGCATACGTACCATTTAGTTATGGAACTATGATGATAGTATCAATACTTACTTTAGTTATAGCGATGATAACAACATTTAAACCAGAGGTAGCTAAATTCACTGCAATAATTTATTCTGCTTTTGAAGGATTGTTTTTAGGAAGTATTTCAAACCTTTTTGATCAGTACTATAACGGAATAGCAGTACCTGCAATTTTGCTTACAATAGTTTGTGTTGCTGTTACTATGTTAGTATATGGTAAAAACCCAAGCATAGCTGATAAAACTAGAAAAGGTGTTATGATAGGTTTAATAACTATCTTATTAACTTCATTAGTTTCAATGGTTTTAGGTTTCTTTGGAATAAGTGTTCCTATATACGGAAACGGAGCTATAGGAATAGGTTTTAGTGTAATAGTTGTTATTTTAGCTACAGTTAGTTTAATGCAAGATTACGATTTTATAGTTAAGGGCTCAAGGATGGGTGCACCTAAATATATGGAATGGTATGGAGCATTTGGTTTAATGGTTACTTTAGTATGGTTATACTTAGAGATTTTGCAACTGTTAGCAAAATTAGTTAGTGATAATGATTAAAAGATATGAAGCTTAGGCTTCATATCTTTTTTGATGTATAGAAAGTGGAAAATTAAAATTAGAATAAAGTTTAAAAGGAAACATTAAACAAGGTTTTTGATGTGAAAAAAGAGAGATTATTAGATAGCGTAGTGAAAGCCGCTTTTTTATATAATTGAGTTTGAAAAAGATATAGTAGAAGGTTAAAATAATAATAAAGTTACCATTTAAAGTAATTAATATAAAATGGTTAACCTAAATATTTGAAAAATATAAATTTTATTCAAGGCAAAATATAAATGTTTTGTAAAGTAAGATTTTTGTATAAAATTAAAAAAACTCCTTAAAATAAAATTAACATAAGGAGTGATATAGATGAATGAAATAATTAACTTAAAAGATAATAAAAATGATTTAAAAGCTAATAAAAGGGATATAGATGGAAATACACCTGAGTATTATAAAAGTTTTAGTAAAACTTTAAATTGTGAATGTATTGATTCTATAAAAAAAGAAGAAGAGGTTAAAAGTACACTAAAATAAAAAAGGTATCTAAAGATTCCTTTAGATACCGTAAATTTTATATTATTTTTTTCCTATTCTTTTCTCATATCTACTATAAAGTATTAGGGCTATACTTGAGAAGATTATAGGCCCAGCTATTTGGAATATAGTAGCTACATAATCTCCTGAAACTATAATTGGTTTAATTATAGTAAAGAAGTTTGCAAAAGCTATTGTAATTATTACAATAGTAACCCAAAAAACAACCCCTTTAGGTGATTTATAAACTTCAAAAGGTTTTTCGATTTCCTTTTTCTTTTTAAATGATATAAAAGCAAAGGCTACAAACATATAAGGTATTGTCATAGCAACATTACTCATAAGGATTAAATAATTTAAAAAAGTTGATGCTGTGTCACCACCAAATGATGAGATTAATATAATAGCACATACAACTAAGCATTGAATCCACATAGCGTTTTTTGGCATTCCATTTTCATCTATTTTTATAAATGACTTTGGCCAAAGCTCTTTTGGAGTTCCTTCTATCAACTGCTTTATAGGTGAATATGTTAATGTAAAGAATGCACCAAGTAAAGCTAAGAACATTGAAAGACCTATAAACCTTGCAAACCAAATTCCAATCTCTAAAGAAGCACTTTGAGTTAAGTTAAATGCTTGTCCTAGAGAATAACCTAAGTTTTGCATAACCACATAACTTGCATTTGCCATATTAACATTTGGATTATTTAAAGTTTCAGACCAATTAGTAAAAAATCCTACACACAATATTCCAAGAGAGTATCCTAAGGCTATTAAAACTGCTGAAATTTTAATTCCCTTTGGGAAAGTTTTCTTTGGATTTTCAGTTTGGTCTACTAAACCACCGATAGCCTCTAAACCACCGTATGCAAATACAGCAAAAACTACAAAACCGAAAATACCTACAGGTGATTGATATGTCGGATCAGGTGAAGTGAAAAAAGCAGCTTTAGTTATAGGTTCAGCTAGCTTGAAACCGTTAAGTGCTAAAACTATAAATGCTCCAACTAGTAAAACTACATTAGATAAAGCTACAAAAGTACCACCTATAGACGTTACTTTTTTTATGTCATCTAAACCTTTTGAAGCCGTATAAGTAACTAAAGATATAAATATTATTCCAAGTAGTGCCATAGTTTGTGGTGCACTTAGTCCAAATAATGACCAAGATGCAGTGTTATCTTGACCAAATATAAGATTAGAAAAAGGTACCCATATTGATGAAGATGTTGATACCATCCAAATCAAATAAGATGTATACCACATAAAAGTAACTACAAAGGCATACTTTGGACCTACTGATTTATCCATCCAAGAATAAATACCACCACGTTCTTTTCTAAAAGCAGCACCATATTCAGCCATCATTAAACAATAAGGTAAAAAGAATGTTATTGCTGATAGTACATACCAAGGAATTGATGAATATCCCATTAAAAGATAAGCTCTTGCAATATTTGTAAAACCAAAAACTGATGTAAATATCATTAAAATTAATGATAAAAGAGTCAATTTGTCTTTAGTTTGTTTTGTACTCATAAAAAATCCTCCTAAGTATAAAAATAATTTTATTCTAATACTTTATCACATTAAAGTAGAGGTCAAAAGTTAACAATCTATGAAGGGGGATTAGGAATATTATATTTTAAATGGTAAAATAGTATTAAATAAAAATTGGAATGATAAAAATAAAAATACTTGTAACACTTTGTTAACGAAAATTTCAATATTAATACAATGAAATTTGTTATAATTTTAATATTATTTTTTTATAGTATATATGTAGTTGCTCGCATTTTGTCGAGCTGAAAATTCGGAGGTTTATTATGAAGAAGATTTTAAGCGTATTTAAAAGGGATATCCGAGCTATTATGAAAAATCCAATCGCAATTATAATAGTGGTAGGGATTTGTATTATTCCTTCTCTTTACGCGTGGGTAAACATTAAAGCGAGCTGGGACCCTTATTCAAATACCGGCACAATACCAATTGCAATAGTCAACAATGATAAAGGTGCAAAGTTAAATGACAAAGAACTTAACATGGGTGACGATGTAGTTGATAAACTAAAAGATAATGATAAGATTGGTTGGAAATTTGTAGACCAAAAACAAGCAGATATAGGTGTTGTAGATGGAACTTATTATGCTGTAATTGAGATACCAGAAGATTTTTCTAAGGATTTAACAAGTCTTACGACTAACGATCCTAAAAAACCAGACATTATTTATAAAGTAGATACAAAAGCAAATCCAGTATCAGGGAAAATCACAGGTGCAGCTGAAGAGTCATTGGTTCAAGAAATAAAAACAAGTTTTATTTCTACTGTAAATGCAACAGTATTTAGTTCTATAGGTGACGTTTCAAAGCAAGTTGAAAAAAACAAAGATAATATAATAAAAATGAAAAACGAAATTATATTACTAAATGATCATATGGATACTGTGCTTAACATTTTAGGGGATGTATCTCAAAATTCAGAAAATCTAAACACATATCTTTTAGGAATAAAAGATACACTACCAAGTCTTACTAAAAGCTTAGAAGACATGCAAAAAAACACTAAAGATGCTAAGGGCTTAGCAAGCTATACTAAAAACAGTTTAAATAATTCTATAAGTAATTTAGAAACTAATATGAGCAGTCTAAAAGCATCAAGTGATAGGATGAATGTAGCTATCAAAAACTTAATGGATGATGTAAATTCAGGAATAGATAGTAGCACAAGCAGTTCATTAAATGTAATAAGACAAAATGCTCAAAGTATGAAAAAAAATATTGAAGCTTTAGTAACATATTTAAGAGCTATTAATGATAAAGTTCATAACCAAAGCTTAGATAAGTTAATTAAAAGCTTAGAAGGAATTAATACAACTATAGATAGTGAGCTTAAAAAGATAGATGATATTCAAAATTCTATAAACAACTCTAATAGTAATATTAATTCAGAACTTCAAGGTTTACTTGATATTTCAAACGGTATAAGTAGCAAAGTTAATAATACTTTTAATGAATATAACTCATCAGTTAAACCAGAACTTAATAATATATTTGATAAGTTTATTAATTTAACAAATGATGCAAATAAAATATTAGAAGGTTCTAAAAGGACTGTAAATCAAATTAATACAATTATAAATTCCGCGGTAGACGGAACTAAACTTACAACAGAAACAGCAAATCATTTAAAATCAACCTTAGAGAATTTTAAAGGTGATATAAGTGAATTAAGTAAAAAGTTAAAAGAAGTTAACGATAATGATTTGGCTAAAATTCTTTCAATAATTCAAAGCGATCCTAATTTGATGGGAGAAAATATAGCAACGCCTTTTGATGTTAAAGATGAATCAATCTATAAAATAGCAAACTATGGAACAGGAATGACACCTATCTATTCAGTTCTTGCAATATGGGTTGGAGGATTTGTTCTTACATCAGTACTTAAGACTACAGTTCCTGAATTTCCTGGAAGTGAAGAACTTACAGTGCGTGATATTTATTTAGGAAAACTTATATTATTTTTAGTACTTGGAATTATTCAATCACTAATAATAGTACTTGGGGATAAGTATTTACTCGGAGTGCAAGTTGATAATATGCCATTGTTTGTAGCTTTCTCCATAGTTATAGCGTTATGTTTTAACATAATAATATACACTTTAGTTTCACTACTTGGAAACATAGGTAAAGCTATATCTATAATAATAATGGTATTGCAAATAGCAGGTTCAGGTGGAACTTACCCTATACAATTAGACCCTGTATTCTTTAGAATAGTTCAGCCATTTTTCCCATTTACCTATGCTTTAGGTGGATTTAGGGAAGCTATAGCAGGACCTCTAGTAAGTAGCGTAGTAATGGATTTTGCAATGCTTATATTATTTGGAGGAATATTCTTAGTAATTGGAATTCTATTTAAAGAAAAGTTAGATAAAAAAATAAGTCGATTCGAAGAAAAATTCGAAGAGTCTGGAATTGCAGAATAGGGGGCTAGTTATGAAGAATATATTTAAGATTTTCAAAAGAGATTTGAGAAATATAAAAAAGAATCGCGCAGCGCTAGCTATAGTAATTGGGTTATTTTTCGTACCATCTTTATATGCATGGGTTAATATAAAAGCTTGTTGGGATCCTTATGTTAATACTTACAACTTACCTGTTGCAGTAGTTAACAATGACCAAGGCGCTACCCTTGAAGGCAAAAATGTAAACATCGGTAATGAAATAGTTGAAGAACTTAAGGATAATAAGGATATAGGTTGGAAGTTTGTAAGTGACTGGGAAGGAAATTATGGTTTAAATGAAGGTAATTATTATGCATTAATTGAAATTCCAAGTAACTTTTCAAGTAATTTAGTTACACTTGCAAGTGCAAACCCTAAAAAGCCAGAAATTATTTATAAGGCAAACCAAAAAGCTAATGCTATAGCAACAAAAATAACAGATGTGGCACAGACTAAATTTACAGAGGAAGTGAAAACTAACTTTGTAAAAACTGTTAATGAAGAAGCTTTTAAATATCTAAACCAATTAGGTGCAAAAATTGAAAGTAACAAACCTAAAGTATTAGAATTAAAAGAAGCTATGAATGAAGCAAGTGAAAATATGACTAAGGTTCAAAATCAAATTGAAAAATCATCTAAAAATTCAAAAGAGTTTAGTGATTATTTAAAGAGTGTTCAAAATGATTTACCAACAGTAACAGATGGTATAAATTCACTTCAAAGTATTCTAGATAGTAATAAAACATTAATCACAAACACAAGAATGACTGTAAATGATATGAGCAGTAATATGAAAAATGATTTAATGCAGATTCAAATGATAAGTGATAAATGTAATGATGAGATAAGAAAACTTAAAGAAGATTTAAATAATAATATTACTATTAATGGTGCTGAAATATCAAAAAATATTAAAAGTGTTATTTCGTCACTAAATAATATGAACAAAGTTATAGATAATAATTTAAAAATATTAAATGATTTAAATTCTAAATATCCAAACTTGGGATTTGGCTCAGGTATAACAGCACTTCAATCTATGAAAGAAGGAATAAATAGAGAAATTGATGCTTTAAATAAATTAGATAGTGCAGTATCAGGTGGAGATAAAAATGCTATAACTAGCGCACTTGATAATTTAAGTAAGATTAATGATGAATTAAACACCAAGATTTCTACAGGTGCTAGTACCTTTTACAATGTAGTATTACCTGGAATAAATAATATAAGTTCAGTATTAGAACACGGAAATGATTCAGCTAATACAGCATTAGATAGCTTAAGAATTGTAGTTCCACAACTTAATGCATTAACTAGTTTTGGTATTTCAAGTGGTAGTGTAGCTACAACACAAATAGATAGAATCGGGGATAAAGTTTCAGAATTCAAAGAAAAACTTGATAAGGTTCAAAAGGAAACTAAAGATATAAACAATAAAACTTTAGATGATCTTATAGATATAATGAAAAAGAATCCTGATACTATGGCATCATTTATGTCATCACCTATAAATGTTAAAGAGGAAAAGATATATAATGCCGATGTCTTTGGTGTTGCTTTAACTCCATTTTATACTGTACTAGGTATTTGGGTTGGTGCACTACTTATGACTTCTATGCTTTCAACAGAAGTTAAAGACTTTAACGATGGTAAGAAAGAGCCTTCTGTTACTGAAAGACATTTTGGAAGATTATTATTATTTATTTGTATATCATTTATACAAACATTTATAGCTACCCTTGGAGATATTGTAGTTCTCGGAGTTAAACCGGAATCTGTGGGACTCATGTTTGGTTTTGCATTTTTATCTAGCTTAACATTTATGATAATGATTTATACTTTAGCATCATTATTTGGAAATGTAGGTAAAGCTATTGCAGTTGTAATTATGGTATTCCAAATTGCAGGTTCAGGAGGGATTTATCCAATTCAAACTAACCCAGCGATATTTGGTATTTTACAACCATTATGGCCATTTACTTATGCTATAGATGGATTTAGAGAAGCTATTGCAGGACCGATTTGGTCAACAGTTTATTCAGATATAAAAATGCTATTTATGTTTATAGCTATATTCTTACTTTTAGGGTTCTTAAAAAGACTTTTCCACAAAGGTAATGAATTTATGGAACATAAATTCAAAGAAGCTCAAATATAAAAAAAAGCTGCCAAAATATTGGCAGCTTTTTTAATTGATTTCTATATTTTTTTTAGCAAGTTTTTTATTAGTATTTTCTCTTATTAATCTGTATATAACGCTAAATGCAGGGATTCCTAGAAGGAATCCTAAAAGGCCAAACAAACTTCCACCAACAAGCATTGCAAGCATAACCCAGATTGGACTCAAGCCAACTGAATTACCTACAACTCTAGGATAAATAAAATGTCCCTCAACTTGTTGAAGTGCTAATATAAATATTAAAAATATTAAAGCCTCTATAGGCTTAATCATAAACAGTATAAACATTGCAGGAATAGTTCCAATAAAAGCACCAAAGATAGGGATTAAGCTAGTAACCCCTATAATCACTCCTATTAAAAGTGCATAAGGAAGTCCTAAGATTAACATCCCTATAGTACAAAGTGTTCCTATAATACATCCTTCTAAGCATTGCCCTCCTATAAACTTTGAAAAAATATCGTTAGAGAGACTACCTATTTCCAAAAGCTTATCAGCAAATTTTAGTTTTAAATGGGCATAAATAAATTTCTTTAAAGTTAAAGAAAGCTTTTCTTTGTTTGCAAGCATATATATTGAGAATATTAATGCTAGGAAGAACGTAACAATACCAGATGTAACTGATATAGTAAAATCTAATACATGAGATAATGCAACCCCTATAAACTCACTTGCAAATTGAAGGACATCTTTCCACATTGATAATATATCGTTTATTAATTTATCTGCACCAGGAATATTACTTAAATTTTGATCTACTACATGTTCAAATGTAGTTAAGTATTTAGGAATATTTTCAGTTAGTGTGGACATACTCTTAACTAACTGTGGTATAACAAAAACCATAAGGGTTATAAGAAGCCCTATAATCAAAATTAAAGTTAATATTATAGCGATGGGTCTTTTTAGTTTTTTAAATTTTTCATATTTTTTAGATTCTAGTGGGAATAGTATAAATTTCTCAATTAAAGTCATAGGAATATTTAAAACAAAAGCTATTCCTATAGCACCTATAAAAGGAGTTAGTATTCCAAGCCCACCAGATAATAACTTCCAAACTTTTTCAAAATTTAAAAGAACATAAGAGAGAATTACAATATAAGTTGCTAAAATAATATTAGGTTTTAGTTTTTCTTTAAAATCTTTCAAAAGAAATCCCCCTGTAAATATATTACATAATAGTTTAAACTTATATAAAAAATATTATACACTTTATATTTATCTATAACAATGAAGGAAGTAAAATATTTTAAACGTGAAGTCTGTGTGAATTTTAACTAAGTAAAATAAAAAAATGATATTATAAAATTATAATATTAGTAAAAGGTGATTTGAAAATGAGTAAAATTTTAGTTGTTGAAGATGAAAGAGAAATAAGAGAATTAGTAGTAGAATTTTTAAAAGAAGAAGGGCATGAAGCGGACTTTGCAGAAGATGGGCTTAAAGGATATGAAAAGTTTAAAGAGGAAGAATACGATCTTTTAATTATAGATTGGATGATGCCAATGTTAGATGGATATTCACTTTGTAATTTAATTAGAAATGAATCTAATATTCCTATAATTTTTTTAACTGCTTTAGATGGAGAAGAGGAACAAGTTAAAGCTTTTGATGCAAAAATAGATGATTATATAAGTAAACCTTTTTCATTTAAAATATTAATTAAAAGGGTTGAGGCAGTTTTAAGAAGACGTGAAAAAGATAGGTTTAAATTAAAAAATACATTCTTAGATTTAAAATTAGATGAAGAAACCTATAAAGTATTTAAAGATAATAAAGAGTTAGAATTAACTTTAAAAGAGTTTAATATATTAAGGATGCTTATAAGAAGTTATCCAAGGGTAGTATCTAGAGAGATGCTTATGGATGAAGTTTGGGGATATGAATATTATGGAGATATGAGAGTTATAGATGCACATATAAAGAATATAAGAAAGAAGATATCAAAAGATTACATAAAAACTGTAAAGGGGATAGGGTATGTACTTAAAGAGGATACTTAATAATTTTGGTATTAAGAAAAAAGTATTTATAATTTCTACAGCATTAGTAATTATAACTTCGCTTGTTATATATTCAATCTTATATCTTTTATTCCCTAAAATTTATTTAAGCAATAAAGAGAGTATTATAAATAGTAGTTTAGAAGATACTTTAAAAACTCTTAAAGAGGATTCAAATAAGGATTATAGATATGCTTTAAATGAGTTTTCATATAATAATGGTTCTCAAGTTTTTGTCTTTAACGATAAAAATGATTTAGAATATACAACTGTAAAAGATTTAAATAAGCCCAATTTTAGAGATTTAAATAAAATTCCACCTAAAAATAGAGAATTACGAGAAGAAAGAAGCGAAATAACAATAAAAAAAAGGATATATATAAAATCTATCGATGAGTATAGAGATATAGTTTCTGTAACACCAATTGGACATAAAAAGGATATAGAGGATGTTATGACTATAATACTTCCTATAATCCTTATTATAACTATTTTTATAGGTTCTATAATAACATATATATATTCAAAAACTATAAGTAATCCTCTCCTTAAAATTAACTCTGTTTGTAAATCTATAGCTAAGAAAGATTTTTCTAGAAAGTTAGATTTTCAAGGGAGGGATGAATTTGCAGAGCTTTCAAAATCTATAAATCTTATAAGTGAAAATTTAAAAGAAAATATTTTGAAATTAGAAAGGGCAAATAAAAAATTAAAATTAGATATAGAAAAAGAAAAATTGCAAGATAGGAGAAGAAGGGATTTTTTAAGGGCCATATCACACGAACTTAAAACTCCAATAACTATTATTAACGGGCAAATAGAAGGAATGATTTATAATATCGGAAAGTACAAAGACCGGGATAAATACTTAAACCAAACTTTAAAAAGTGTAAATAAACTAAAAAAGTTAACTCAAGAAATAATAGAAGTAAGTAAAGTAGAAGAGGAAGTTAAAGTTAATAAAGAATTAGTAAATATAAAAGCTATGGTTTTAGATATAATATCTTCTAGAGAATATTTAATAAATAAGAGCAAAAAACATTTAGATATAAGTATAGACGAAGAGGCTGTAGTTTATATTGATAGATCTATTATAGAGAAGGTTTTATCAAATATAATTGGCAATAGTATTAAATATTCAAAAGAGAATATTAAGATTTTTATGAAAGAAAATATTTTAACTATAGAAAATAATATTTACAAAGAATTAGATGTGGAAACAGATAAATTATATGAAGCTTTTTATAGAGTAGAAGAGTCAAGAAATAGCGAAAGTGGCGGAAGTGGACTTGGACTTTATATAGTTAAAACTTTCTTAGAATTACACGGTGATATTAAATATAAAATCAAAATTAGAGAAGAAAAATTCATATTCACATTATAATTTTTATAATTCACATTAGATTCATATCAGATTCATACACCTTACAGCTTGTATCTATATTCTATACATATAGAAAGTTAAGGAGTGTGACGATATGAATTTTTTTGTTCGTGGATTTTTAAGTGTTAAAGAAAGGATAGGGAAATCAGCATTATTATTTTTAGTAATAACAGCTGTAAGTGTGTTTGTTTTAGCAGGGTTTTCCATAAAAAGTGCAACGGAAAATGCTAGTGTTTTAGCTAGGCAAAAGTTAGGGGCTACAATTTCATTATCTCAAAATATGGATAAGATGAGAGAAGAAATGAGAAGTTCTAGAGAAAGCGGAAAAGAACCGGATTTTAAAATAACAAAAACTTCTGTAAAAAAGAGTGATGTAGATAAAATACTAACTTTAGATAATATAACAGATTATAATATTGTAAATAATACTGAGGCGAAGAGTTCACTTACACCTATACAAAGTAGTACAACAGAAGAATTTACAAAAGATATGGGAAGTATGAGAAGAGATATGCCCAAAATGGTTTCAGGAGACTTTACTCTTCAAGGAGTTAGGATGATGACTGAAGATGATGGCTCTATAGTAAGTGGAAGAACTATAAATTCTGAAGATACAGGTAAAAATGTAGTTGTTATAGAGGAGACACTTGCAGAGAAAAATGATATTAAGGTTTCAGATAAGATAAATATAAAAGATGTAAATGATGAAAAAGTCAAAGAAGTAGAGGTAGTTGGAATATATAAATCAAGTTCAGAATTAAACGATAATGCTATGAGAAATAACGCTATGAATCCATATAATAAAATTTATTCAAGCTATACACTTGTAAATACTATAAAGGGTGCAGATAGCGGTGATATAGATAGCGCTAAGTTTTATGTTAATGATCCAGTAAATGTAGATTCAGTTTTAGAAAATGCAAAAAAGTTAGATATAGATTTTGATACATTTAAATTAGATGCAAATAATTCAGAATATGAAAAAATGATGGGGCCGATAGAAAATGTTGGATCATTTGCAAATGCAACTGTTGTAATTGTATCAATAGCAGGTGCTATTATATTAGGATTAATAATAATGCTATGGATAAAAGATAGGAAAAATGAAATAGGAATTTTATTATCTCTTGGAGAAAGTAAATTTAAAATAATAAGTCAATTTGGAGTTGAAGTATTAATAATATTAGTATTATCTCTTGGAGCAGCTGGAATAATAGGAAATGCTGTAAGCAGCAAACTCGGAGAAGTTTTAGTTCAAAAAGAAGTTAGTTCTTTAAGTAAAGATAACAAAACTAATGATTATATGATGGGTCCAAACGGTATGGGAGGAGATTTTAAAGGAGATAGAAATAATCAAAATGTAGAAACAATAGATACTTTAGATGTTAATGTATCTATAAGCGATTTATCAAAAATGGTTGGGATTTCTTTAATGATATCATTTTTAGCTATAGCTATTCCTTCAATAGGGATTATGAGATTAGAACCAAAAGAAATATTAAGTAAGCATAATTAGAAGGGAAGTGTTTTTTATGGATAATATATTAAGTTTAAGAGATGTATCTTATTGGTATGATAATAAAAAAATTATATTAGAATCTTTAAATGTTGATTTTAAGAAAGGAAAATTTTATACGATAGTTGGACCGTCTGGAAGTGGGAAAACTACATTTTTATCACTTATTTCGGGCTTAGATAAAGAAAAATCAGGAGAAGTATTATATTGTGGAGAAGATTTGAAAAAAATAGGACTTCCAAAGTTTAGAAAAAACTATGTATCTATAATATTTCAAGGATATAATTTATTAAATTATATGACAGCACTTCAAAATGTTTTAGTATCGTTAGATATTAAAAAATTAAAGTTAGATAATCCTAAAGAAGTTGCACTTAGAATGCTTAAAAAAGTTCAAATAAACGAAGAAGAGGCAAACCAAATGGTTTTAACTTTAAGTGGAGGACAGCAACAAAGGGTTGCTATAGCTAGAGCATTAGTTTCAAATACAGATTTGATTATTGCAGATGAACCTACAGGTAATTTAGACCAAAAGACATCAAAAGAAGTTATAAAGTTATTAAAAGATTTAGTTGTAAATGAAGGAAAATGTTTAATTATGGTTACGCATAATAATGATATAGCTAAAGAATCTGATATAACATATAGGCTCAAAGATAAAAACTTAATTAAAGAATAAAGTGAAAGGTGATAGATAAATCTATCACCTTAAGTTTGTTTTTTAGAAATTTCCCACAATAGTCAAATCAATTATTGTAGTCCGTTTTCGTATTGTTCTACCATTCTTTTAACCATTTCTCCACCAACGCTTCCGCATTGTTTTGAAGAAAGGTCTCCATTGTAGTTAGAAAATGGAACTCCTAATTCTGTAGCTACTTCATTTTTGAATCCTGATAGTGCTTTTTTTGTTGATTTGCTTGTCATAATAGGTCCCTCCTAATAATAAAACAATTTATAAAACTCATTTACTTGAGCTTTATGATTATATTTTGCGTAAAAATAAGTAGATTAAACTATGATATTAAAGGTATATATGGAAAATTTTACTTAAAACTAGCTAACCCTTTAAGAGAAGGAACACCGTATAAAGTTTCAGCAGATTTAACTGCTCTTAAAATAGCTTTTTCCATAACATTGCTTGATAGCATTCCTACAGTAGTTACATCAGATTCAATTTTGTTTGTTGCCATCGTAAAGATTGTATCTCCGTCAAACATAGTGTGAGCAGGTCTCATAGTTCTTGCAAAGCCATTATGTGCCATTGAAGATATTTTTTTAGCTTCTGCCTTTGTAAACTTTGCATTTGTAACTATAAGTCCGATAGTTGTATTTCCTTTAAAAGGAGTATTTTCTTTATTTAAATTATTTATCAAAATATTTTCACTATTTAAAAATGTTTTCGTACTTCTATCAAAGGCACCAGCTACAATTTCGGAATTTTTAGGGTCTATAACATCACCTAAACAATTAACACAAACTATAGCACCTACCTTTAGTCCGTTAACCTCTACAGCATAAGTTCCAAGACCACCTTTCATAGAAGTATGTGGGCCTAAAAGTTTTCCAACAGTTGCACCAAACCCTCCTCCTATATTTCCGTTAATATCATCAGAATAAGTTTCAGAGTTTATACAAGCTTTATAGCCCATCTCTTTATTAGGTCTAGCTTTAGGATCTTTAAAAGCTAAATCAAATAAAACTGCCTGACATACTATAGGAACTTTAGCTACAGTTACATCAAATCCAATATCCCTTTCTTCTAAATATTTCATAACTCCAGAAGAGGCATCAAGACCAAAGGCACTTCCACCAGATAAAACTACTGCATGAACCTTTTGTACCATTTCTGATGGGTCTAAAAGATCTGTTTCACGAGTTCCAGGTGCACCACCACGAACGTCTACTCCACCTGTTGCACCATCCTTTGCGATAACTACAGATACGCCAGTTCCACCAAGTTTATCTTCTGCGTGACCTAATTTAATTCCATCTATATCTGTAAATTTAATTTCTTTTAATCCATTCATTATAAATACCTCACTTTAAAAATAAAATTAATAAAAAAGCTGTATCTAATATAAATACAGCTAATAAAAAACCTATTTCTTTAATTTTTGAATTGCTTTTACAACCGGTATAGCTATCAAGGCTGAGACTATAGATTCTGGGATACCATTTGTAAGAGCGATAGTGCCTATAGCACTTCCAGCTACTTCTTGTGATATTCCCATAAGGTTTGCGTATTGGTTTAAATATAGGATGTAAATTAAACCTAAAACTCCAACTGTGTTTGTAAGTGTACCAAGAACAGCCGCTATACCAACAGATATAGATTCATTTTTAAATTTATTCTTAAAAAACTTATAAATATAGTATGCTACAAGTCCTATTAAAATTCTAGGAACTAAAGATACTATAGGGTTTAAGAAGAATGGTGATAGTAAAACAGGTGCAGTTGCAGCCTGATACATAGAGAATAATCCAAAGACTAATCCTACCATCATTCCAACTATTGGCCCTTCAATAATTGCTCCAATGATTACAGGTACATGCATTATAGTTGCCTTCATAAAAGGCAGTGGTATAAAACCAAGACCTGTAAGACCCATAAATATTGAAATACCTGAAAGCATTCCTATAATTACAAGTTGACGAATACCAAATTTTTGTTTTTTAATACATTTTTCCATTTTAATCCCCCGTTCTTATTCCATATATTTTGGATATAATTCGGCAAAAAACAATATCTTAAGTTTTGTTTATTTGCGTTCAGTTTCTATAATAGAATACCGACAAGGATTATTTTATCACCATAATTGTGTATAGTTCAAGATATATTGTTAAAAAAATATCTAGTTTATAAATCTTTATTTAAAAAACGTTGAAAACACTAGAAGTACAGGAAAAAGAAAATATATTCTGAAAATTTTAACTATTGAAATTGTTTAGATAATTATAAAATTTTATTAGAATTATAGGATAAAAATAGAAAAAACTTAGGAAATAGTTATTTATTTAACTATTTCCTAAGCTCCTACTTTTTTTCAGGTATAACTAAAGCTAAGACTAAGTAAACAAGAAATGTAGTAAAACAACTAAAGAAAAGGCTGATTACAAATATTACTCTAATTAATACAGGGTCTATATTTAAATAATCACCAAATCCTTCGCAGATTCCAAGAAACTTACCTTCTTTAGGCATACGATAAAGCTTTTTTTCTACCATAAAATCACCTCTTTAAATTATAGCATAGTAACCTTATTAAAATGCTTATATTATGTATTAAAGTTAAAAAAAGTTTGTTATACTTTAAATATAACAAACTTGTAGGAGGTATATATTATGATATTAGAATTGGATACAACATCTGAAATTCCAATTTATCAGCAAATAAGAAACTCTATTGTAATTGGTATTGCAAGAGGAAAACTTAAAGAAGGAGATAGTTTACCTTCTGTTAGAAGTCTTGCAAGTAGTATCGGAATAAATTTGCATACAGTAAATAAAGCATATAACTTATTAAAAGACGAAGGTTATTTGGTTGTAGATAGAAGAAATGGCGCTATGGTTCATTTGGATTTTAAGGGAAAAGAAGAGAAATTTATGGACTCTTTAAAAGAAAATATTGAGATTTCAATTGCAGAATGCATAGTTCGCAAGGTTGAAGAAGAAGAAATTATTAGAATTATAAAAGAAAAATTTAAAGGTATTTAAAGGAGGGTATTATGAGAGACGAATTCGTTTTTATTACTATTTTAAATATACCACTTGTTATATTTTTTATTTACTTAGCATTAAACACTGAAAGGTTTAAATGTAGCGGAATTTATTATGGGGTAAGGGTTCCAAATAAATATAAAGATGATAAAGAGATAGTATTTATTACAGAAAAATATAAAAAGAAGATAACACGTTTAATAATAATAACATTTTTAGCTATAACTATAATATCTTTTTTAGTACCTTATATTATAGTTTTTATAATAGGAATTTTAATAATTCCTATAGTCTTTACTATTCAGTATAAAAATGCTAATAGAGAGATTTTAAAAGTGAAAAAGGACAAGGATTGGAATAATGAGTTTAAAGGTAAGATTTATGTCTATTTAAATGTCAAAGAAAAAGAAGATAATATAAAAATTAATAATAAGCCGTTTATAGTAGCATTTATAATAGCAATAATACCTTTAATTATTACGCTTTTTATATATAAAAGTTTACCAAGTACACTAGCTATGCAATTTGACTTTAATGGAAACCCATCAAGACTGATCAATACTCATACATTAGGTGGTTTTTTAGAACTTATAATGGTACCTATTTTAAATATTTTTATAGTTTTTATATTTTATATAACAACTATATATGATTTTAAAAAGAGAAAGACACAATCTCTAAACGGGGGAACGTATAAACAAATAAAATTTAAAGATAAAATAACAGGAGAAGCTTTAAACAAACTAAACGGTATATCAGCTCTTCTTACTGCAGTTTTTTTATCTTTTATTAATCTTTATTTATTAAAGTTAATTCCCCAAAACAAAGATACCTTTTTAATTTTGATGGGGTGTACTGGAGTTTTTGTTTTTATTATAATTTTGGTTTCTATAAAAGCTATGAATGATACAACTAAATCTTCAAAGGATGATTTAAATGAAAAAGAATATTATAGAGATGATGATGAGTACTATAAACTTGGTATGTTTTATTATAATCCTGTAGACCCATCAATATTTAAAGAAAAAAGATATGGTATAGGCTATGATTTAAATTATGGAAACATAGTATCTAAAATAATAATTGGAGTTTGCATACTATGCATAATTGGGTCAATAATATTAACAGGGATAAATTATATGTGAGGTGTGTTATGAAATTATTAAATATAGAAAAACAAACAAATAATAAATTTTTAAATATGTATAAATTAAAACTTAAGAATAATTCAAATAAAATAAAAGAATATTTTATAAGTAGTAGAAGAGAAAAAGAAGATTTAGCTTGTGTAACTAAAAATCATAATAAAGCAGATGGAGTTATGATGATTCCTATTACAGAAGAGGATGAAATAGTGTTAATAAAACAATATAGACCAGCTATAGATGATTATATTTATGAATTACCAGCAGGGCTTATAGATGATGGTGAAACGATAGAAGAGGCGAGTAGACGTGAATTATTCGAAGAAACAGGTTTAAAGGCTAAGAGCGTTGAACTTTTCTTAAAACCAAGCTATA
Organism: Clostridium chrysemydis; assembly: GCF_015234215.1. Classification (GTDB taxonomy): domain Bacteria; phylum Bacillota; class Clostridia; order Clostridiales; family Clostridiaceae; genus Clostridium; species Clostridium chrysemydis. Next base: position 327,082 of record NZ_JADEKP010000001.1, read on the forward strand.
CATCAGTTGGAATGACAGATGAAACTACTGCAATTGTTAAGATGAAAGTTTTCGGAGAATGCACTTCTGAAAATTCAGAAGAAGATGAAGATATAGAAGTTATAAAGGTTAAAATTTCTAAAGCAGCTGAGTTTGTTAAAAATAATAATATTTCAATTAAGGGTGGAATAATATTATCTATGCTTAAAAAATAAATACAAAACTCTTCTATTGTTTTTAAATGGAAATTTAATAATAGATAGAGTAAAATTTTATAGATTTGCACAAACAGTAGGTTTGAGTTTGAAACTCAAACCTTATTTATTAATATTTAATGTATTTCTATTAGATACAGTTGTTTATGAGCAAAGTAAATGTTAGAATTGAAAATAGGAAAATTTCTAGATTTCAATGGGGTGATTAAATGAATTTTAGAAGTACTAGGGGGCTAGAATCTAGTATAAAAGGATCAGAGGCAATAATTAATGGTATAGCAAAAGATGGAGGACTTTATGTTCCAGAGACATTTCCTAAAATGTATGAAAAACTTAGAGATAAAAGCATTTTTGGGTATGAAGAAATTGCAGTAGAGATAATCTATAAATATTTCAATGATATATCTAAAGAAAGCATCAGAAAAGCGGTAAAAAAAGCATACAGAAACAGGTTCAAAGTGAATGTTAATAATGGTTACTTAGAATTATATCACGGGCCAACTTGTGCATTTAAAGATGCAGCTTTACTGTTTTTACCACAAATTATGAAAGAAGCAAAAAAGAACTTAGGATTAGAAGATGAAATTGTAATACTTACAGCAACATCAGGAGATACAGGAAAGGCAGCTTTAGAAGGGTTTAAAGATATTGATGGATTTAAGGTATTAGTATATTATCCTAAGGACGGAGTAAGTGAAATTCAAAGAAAACAAATGGAGACATCGGAAGGAGGAAATCTTAAAGTAGTAGCTATTAAAGGAAATTTTGATAATGCACAAAGCGGAGTTAAAGATATTTTTAATGATAATAATTTAAATGTATCTATAAAAGAAAGAGGGATTACATTATCATCAGCAAATTCCATAAATATAGGAAGGTTAATTCCACAAATAGTTTATTATTTTTATTCTTATTTTAAGTTAATAGATAAAGGTGAGATAAAAAGGGATGAAGAAATAAACATAGCAGTTCCAACGGGGAATTTTGGAAATATACTTGCAGCATATTATGCAAAAAAAATGGGACTTCCAATTAATAAGTTTATTTGCGCATCTAACAAAAATAACGTTTTGTCAGACTTTTTTAATTCGGGAATCTATGATAAAAATAGGGAACTTTACCTAACGGAGTCTCCTTCTATGGATATTCTTATTTCCTCTAATTTAGAGAGACTATTATTCGAAGCAACAGGTAGAGATAGTTTTGAAGTAAGAAGACTTATGGATAGCCTAAAAGCTAATGGAATTTATAAGATATCTGAAAAGCTTAAAAGCTCTTTAGGTGAATTTTATGGTGGATATGCAAACGAAGAAGAAGTGTATAAAGAAATAAAAAAAGTATATGTAAATGACGGGTATCTAATTGATACTCACACAGCCGTAGCATCAGTTGTTAAAGATAAATATAAAAATGAAACTAAAGATGATAAATATATATTAACTGTATCAACAGCAAGTCCTTATAAATTTCCAAGAAGTATATGTAGTGCACTTGGGATTGATGTTGAGTTTATGAGTGATTACGATGTATTAAAAGCCTTATTTTTAGAAAGTAGCAGTGAAATTCCAGCTTGTTTAAGTAGACTTCAAAATAAGAAAGAGCTTCACAACAATCTTTGTGATAAAGATAATATGAAAGAAGCTTTAATAGATTTTTTAGATGAATAAAAGCTTTAAAGTTATTGTACCTGGAACTTCAGCAAATATGGGACCAGGATTTGATTCTATGGGACTAGCATTAAATTTATATAATATATATAAATTTGAAAAGATAGAAAGCGGGATAGAACTTAGTGGTTTTGATGAAGGGTATAATAATTTAGATAACATTCTTTATAAAGCTATGAAGGTATGCTTTGATAAGGCTAACTACGAAATAAGCTATGGAATAAAAATAAGTGAAATAAAAAGAGATATACCAGTTTCTAGAGGACTTGGAAGTAGCTCGGCGCTTATAGTTGCTGGTATTTTTGCGGCAAATAAATTTATGGGTGATTTATTTAGTTTAGATGAGCTTTTAGATTTAGCTGTTTTAATTGAAGGACATCCTGATAATGTTGCACCTGCAATTTTGGGAGGAATAGTTATTGCATCAGTTTTAGATGAAAATACGTATTATCAAAAAGTAGTGTCTAAAAATGATTATAATTATATAGCAATAGTTCCAAGGTATGAACTTAAAACTGAAATGGCAAGAAGCATATTACCTAAAACTTTAAGTTATAGTGATGCTATTTATAATATATCTAGGGTTGGACTTTTAGTTTCGGCTCTTATAAATGGCGATGATAAAGCAGTTAATATTGCAATGAATGATAGATTACACGAACCCTTTAGAAAAAAATTTATAAAAGGGTTTGATTTAATAAAAGAAGAGGCTTATAATAATAAAGCTATAGCATCATTTTTAAGCGGTGCAGGTCCAACTATTATGATATTATCTAAGGGTGAGGATCTATTACTTAAAAAGATGCGAGAGGTTTTAATTAAAGAAAATTTAACTTATGATATCTTAGATTTAAATCTAGATATGAATGGAGTTTTAATAGAAGGTGGAAACTAATGACAGGTAGATATTTAGTAATAGATAAAAAGGTATTACCAGAGGTATACGAAAAAGTTTTAGAAGTAAAGAAAATCCTAAAAGAAGGAAAAATAAAAGAAATAACAGAAGCTACTAAAAAAATCGGAATAAGTAGAAGTGTTTATTATAAATATAAAGATTATATATTTGATTTTTCAGAAAGTGCACAAGGTAGAAAGATGACTTTTTCTATGATGATAAAACATAGAAAAGGAGTATTATCAAATATATTAAACTATTTATCTGATATAGGTGGAAATATCTTAACTATAGACCAAGGGTTACCTATAAATGAAATAGCGAACCTTACTATAACGATAGATATGTCTATGCTTGAATTGGATTTAACATCTTTTTTAGATTGTATAGGAAAAATAGAGAACGTTGAAAAAGTAGACTTTATTGCGATGGAATAAATTTAAGCACTATAACTTTTAGTTATAGTGCTTTAAATTTTAAAGTAGATTAAATTTATAATATAAAAAATATTTTTATTAAATTCTAAAGGACTAAAGTATTAATTAATTCTAGTTTTTTCCTTTTGTAGATGATATTATATTATTTAAGTAGATATAAACTAATTAAAAGGGGCGAAGTTTATGAATTACATAGAAACTAAGATAGAAGGATTTAAACTTAGAGAAACTAGTGAAAAAGACATACCTCTAATTTTAAATTTAATTAAAGAGATTGCAATTTATGAAAAAATGTTAGACCAAGTTATTGCAACGGAAGAGACTTTAAAGGAGTCTATATTTAATAAAGATGAAGCAGAGGTTTTGATTGCAGAGTTTAATGGAGAGCCTATAGGATACGTTTTATACTTTTATAATTTTTCTACATTTATAGGAAGATCAGGGTTTTATTTAGAAGATATTTATATAAAGCCTGAGTATAGAGGAAAAGGTATAGGAAAAGAAATATTTAGACTAATTGCGGGTATTGCTTTTGAAAAGGGATGCAGACGTATGGAGTGGACTTGTTTAAATTGGAATGAGCCATCAATAAATTTTTATAAAAGCTTAGGTGCAGTTCCTATGAGTGAATGGACTGTTTATAGATTAGATAGGGAAAATATAGAGAAAGTTTCAAAAATGAAATAAATTAATAAATAAGCGTACTAATGAATATTATATTTAGTACGCTTTTATTTTAAGTGGGGGAATTTATGAAAAAAGTGTTAGTTATGTTTATGGTAGGGGTTTCAATTAGCTTTGTGGGGTGCAAAGATAATTCAAAAAGTGATAGTTTAGAATTAAAAGAAGTATCATATTCAAATAAAGAAAATAGGATAGAAGATTTTAAGATAGAGTTTTATGAGGGGAATCTTTATGGGTATACTGAAGAAGTTGTTTTAGATGATATTTTAATTAATACAAATTTAGTTCTTTTAAAAGATATAGATAAAGAAGATTTAGTTAACTTTAGATTAGAATATTTAATTAAGTTTAATGGGGAAGAGTATGTAAAATCAGACTATATTAAAAAAGAAAAGTTAGATAAATATAATATATATATCTTCAAGATAAATAAAAATGGAGATATAAAAAGTGTAAAAGATATAGAAGAAAGAGATAGATTTACGTTCTATGAAAATGGAAAAGTTATATATAAAGTAAAAGAAGATGTTAAAGATAGAATTAATAAAAATTTTAAAGGAATAGAAGAGGGATTTTCTATAAATAAAAATTCAATAAGTTTAGATTATCTAAAAGGAAGTAATAAAAAATATTTTTTATTAAAAGTTAGTAATATTTATGGGATGCAATATGTAATTATAAATAAAGAGAATGATAAGGCATATTATAGTGAATACATAAAACACTCATTTCCTAAAGATAAATTAAACTTAGAAGAAGAAATTTTTAAAGATAAAGATAGCCTTTATAAAATAGATGGAAAAGGAATACTTTACAAAACAGATATTAATTTTAAAAATCAGTTTAAAAAAGTTAAGGATTTAAATGAATATATTTTAGGTGTAGTAGAGTCAAAAGAAAATATTTATTTAGTTAATAACAAATATGAGATTAAAAAATTTAAAGAAGAAAATTTAGAACTTTTAAAAGGTTACTCTAAAGATTTAAGAGCAGATGAAAGATCTGATTTATTTATATATGAAAATTCAAATGAAATTTATATTGGAAAACCAAAGGGAAATAAAATCGAAGTTATATCTAAATTTTACTTAAAAGAAAATGAATCAATATTAAGTATTTCAGATAATAAAATTGTAATTAAAGAATACGATGTTAGAAAGGGAAAAGTAATTTATAAGTTTTACAAAATCTAATCACTGTTTTAGGGGGCTATATGTTAAAGAAGTATATAATAAGTTGTATTTTGGTATTTTCAGCAGTTGCATTTTTAAGTTGCACAAATAAAGGGGTAAATACAGAAAAAATAGATAAAGAAAGTTTAAAAAGTGAAGCTTTTAGCAATTATGATAATGAGATAGAGATAGATACAGAAGGTAAGTTTAATATTTGTTATGAAGAAGTAATTTCAGGAGAGCTTATTATAGAAACGGATCTTTTAAGGACTTCTGATATTTTAAGTAAAGAAGTATTTAAAGAGGATATTTTAAATATAAACGGGAAAAGTTATGTTAATGAAAATATAGCAAAAGAAAGATATAAAGTTAAGAATATTATAGATCGTGTTAAATTTAAAGTCAAAGAAAATGGGGAACTTCAAGAGTTTAATGAAAAAAGGGATTTAGGTCTTATGATATTAGATGATGATGGAAAAACAGAATTTGCTATAGATAAAAATATATTAAAAGATTTTGAAAAGTCTAGTAAAATTATTAGAGATTTAGATAGTTCAATGAACTACTGGACAGATTATATTTTAGGTGGAGATAAAGAATATGTAGCTTTTTCTATAGAGGATAGCTTTGGAAGCGAATTTTTTATACTAAATAAAGAAAATAATAAAAAATACTATTTAGATTATAAAAGCTATGGGGAAGGTATTAGAAACTTTATGGTAGCTACTTTTATGGATAAAGATACATCAGATATTTATGGAATTAATTCATTAAATGAATTGATGAAAATAACTTTTGAGGGAGATAAAATAAAGACAGAAAAACTTTTTAATGTAGAGGATAATTGTGTTTTATATAATGACTCTAAAATTTATTTAGTAAATGTTCATAGTGGAAAAATCCAAAATTTCGATTTTAAAACAAAAGAATTAGTGACTATAATAGAGGAAGATGACATATCAGATTTTAAAAAGTACGCCTTTAATGACTATCTTGTTATAAGTAACGATAATGCAGGATATATTTGCAAAGTTAAAGATGATAAAATAAAGGTAAATAAAAAGCTTAATTTAGAGAATAATAAAACATTAATATTAGGGGCAAAAGATAGGGTAATAACAAGAGAAAAAGTAGATTTAGATTTTAAATACAAGTACAAGATATATAAACTTTAAACTAAAAAGATGCAGCCTTTAATAAAGGTTGCATCTTTATTTTATATTTTCATTGAAAATTTAAGCTTTTCTATTAATTCATTTTTGTAATACTCTATTATATCTAAATTATGATTAAAATCTAATTCGTTATTATCTTTGTCAGTAATTTTTGCATTTAATGTAGTTAAATCTACTATTCCAGAATCAGTAACATTTTCTACTGTTTCAAAAAATACGCATCTTTCCATATCTCTAAATGACGCTTTATAAGTTCTATTAGGATATAATGATTCAGAAAAAACATATTTTCTTTCATCTTTTCCACCAAGAGTTTTTGGAATTATAGAATCTGTATTTTTGCAGTTAGTCTTTATATTAAAGGCATTAGAACAGATGCTAAATAAGTCAAGTGCTTGTATTAATTCATCGGATTCGCATTTTGGGATATTAAATCCCCTTGACATAAATGGAACCTTAACTCTATAGTCATTTAAAAATTCTAAATTTTCATCTGCAAGATATCCTTGACCGTGATCTGAAACTAGATTAATTATATAATCTTCAGTTTCGTAATTATCTTTTACATAGTTTAACAGAAGAGAAACATAAGTATCTAATCTATTTATAGCATATTTATATATTTCACATTTTTCTTTAGAGTATTTTTTTTGTACACTAGTTTCTTCAGAAGAAACTGTTTTATGTAAACTTGAATCCATCATTGTTTGAATAGATGTATAATGCTCATACTCATCAGCTACATCATGTAAGTCAGGTAAACAGACCCATAAGGCTTGATTTGTATCTTTAAAAGTTCTTAAATGTTCGATTGAATGCATAACTACTTCATTTGCTTGCATATGATATCTTCCAAAAGAATAAAGATATCTATTAAGACCTTTATAATAACTATAGTTTGGATTGCTTCTCCAATCGCCATCTATCTTTGCTGTAAAGAAGTTATTTTCGCTTAAGTTTTCAAAATATAATTTCTCATCATTTAAAGAAAATGAGTTTTTATGTGGGTGATATAGTCTATGGTTATGAGTATATTTTCCAGTAAACATACTTGCAACTGAAACTAAGGTCCACTCCCCAGAAACGTAGCAATTATTAAATATTGTACCTTCTTTAAAAAACTTATAAGTTAAAGGCATTAAAGACTCCTTATCATTTTCTTCTAAGAATTTTTGTGATAAGCCATCTATAAAGATGTTTAATAAAAGCTTTGGCTTTTTAGAAGTAACTATTTTATCACCAAAAAATAAATCTAATGAACCATCAAATTTTATTAAATCTCCTTTTTTAAGCTTTAAAAAGTAAACTCTATTTTTTAGTAGTGATTTAGAAATTGATTCTTCATTTAAAGTGAATTTATATTTAACTGTTTTAGATGATACTAAAGGTATAATACAATCGGATGTGATTTTTTCATTTAGTGCTTTTATGTTAGGATTTATTTTAAATAAATCTGTTGTATAAAAAGCAAAGGCCTCCTCTATTATATCTTTAGCTGTGTCTTCTTCAAATAAGCCATTTCGGTAAGTGGAGTAGTTATTAAATACTCCTGAGAAATAATTTTTAAAAATAACTTTTCCAGTACAATTTTCTTTTTCTATAAAAGGAAATTCTAATAAAGAAGAAGTTAAGATTTTCATTTCAGATTTAATAAAATTAAAATCTTCTTCTTTTAATTTATTGTTTTGAGTTAATAAATCATTTGCAATAGATTTTATAGTAGAATCGTCACAAAAAGAAATTATTCTTAAAGTATCTAAGATTCCTTCTTTTAAATTTCCAAGGTTTATATTGATAATGGCTCTATTTAAACGTAGTTCATAATCATATTCATTAAACTTTAATCCTTCATTAGCTAGTTTAAGTGCTTTTTTTAAATCTCCAGTATTAAAGTAATAAAAAGCTTTTAAGGAATATAATTCAAAATCAAAACTAAACTTTTTTTCATATTCATCTAATAATTTTTTAGAAGATATAAAATTTGAAGATTCAAGTTCTGTTTTTATAAGTTTTTTTAATGATTGTGCTTCTAATATATTTATCAAGTTTTTATCCCCTTATTTAATATAAATTTTAATTTGATTATATCATAAAAACATAAGAAAAAAAGGTTGACAACCATTAAATGGTAATTTAAGATGTTTATAACAATTTAGCACTTTAATATAGTGAAGTACAAACAATTATAGATTTTTGTTTTAGGAGGTAGGGAATGGGTAAGAAGAATATTATTCCAGAAGGAATGAAAGATTTATTATATGAGGAATGTGATACTAGAGAATTTATAAAAAATAAAGTGCAAGATGTATTTTATAGATTTGGATACGATGAAATAGTAACGCCTAGTATTGAATTTTTAAATACATTTATAACTTATAAAAACTATATAAAAGAAGAAGAGGTTTATAAATTTTTTGATAGAGAAGGTAGAATACTTTCTTTAAAGCCAGATGTGACAATCCCTATAGCTAGAGTTGTAGGGGCTAAAATGAAATCCTTAGATTTACCAATTAGATTAAAATACACATCTAACACATTTAGGATGAATAAATCTTTAAAAGGTAGACAAAACGAAACTTTAGAAAGTGGAATCGAACTTATTGGAAGAGGTGGAATTTTAGGAGATATTGAAGTTCTTATTATAGCTATAGAAGGAATAAAGAGTTTAGGGTTAGATGATTTTAAAGTTGAAATTGGAAATATTAATTTTTTTAAGAAAAATTTTAGTGATTTAGGTTTAAGCGAAGAGATGGAAGAAAAGCTTGCATCACTTTTAGAAAGTAAGAGTTTAAATGATTTAAATTTATTATTAGATAAATTAGATATAACAAAAGAAAAAAAAGATTTTATAAAAAGGATGCCATGGCTTTTTGGCGGAGTAGAAGTATTAGATGATTTATTAAAAGATAAATTTAGTGATGATATAAAAAAAGAAATTATATATCTTAAAAATATTTATGAGTATTTAGAAGAGTTAGGTTATAGTAAATATATTTCTTTTGATTTAGGTATGGTTCCAAGAGTTAATTATTATACAGGGATAATTTTTAGATCCTATATAGAGGGGGTATCTAAGAGCATATTAAATGGTGGAAGATATGATAATTTAATTAAAGAGTATGGAAGAGATACTTTAGCTATTGGATTTTCATTTGATTTAGATCTAATTTCTAGCAATTACGCTTTAAATATAAATAAAGAAGAAGAAATAATTGAAATGAAAGAGGACTTTATAGATTCTTTTAAAAAGGGAATAAAATCATTTAAAGAAGGTAAAAGAATCAAGCTTGGAAAAGGTTTAGGAGGGAAGTTATGACTATAAGTATAGCACTTACTAAAGGAAGACTTGAAAAGGACACAGTTAATATTTTAGAAAAGGTAGGATATGGCGTAGAAGAACTTAAAGACAAGGGAAGAAAGCTTGTTTTTAAAGATAATAAGAAAGATATAGAATATTTTTTAGTTAAGGCAAAGGATTCTATAACATATGTAGAACACGGTGTAGCTGATATTGGAGTAGTTGGAAAAGATACTTTGTTAGAAAGTGAAAAAGAGTACTTTGAAGTGTTAGATTTAAATCTTGGAAAATGTAAATTTATAGTTGCATCTTTACCTAATAATAATATTTATGAAAAGGTTGGACATTTAAAAATAGGAACTAAATATCCGAAGGTAGCTAGAAATTATTTTGAAAAATTAAAGATGGATGTTGAAGTTATAAAAATTGAGGGGTCTGTTGAACTTGCACCTATATTAAATCTTTGTGATGGAATAGTAGATATTATGGAAACTGGAACAACTCTTAAAGAAAATGGACTTGTTGTTTTAGATTCAATTTGTGATATAAGTGCTAGAGTTATAGTTAATAAAGCAAGTTTCAAATTAAAATCAAAAGAAATAAAGGAGTTTTTAAATGATATAAGAAAGGAGATTTAATATGCTAAATATCGAAGAGGTTTATTATAAAGATTTAAAATGGGAAGACTTTTTAAAATCTAAAAATAGTATAAGTGAAATTGATCAAAACAAAACAAAAATAGTAAAAGAAATTATAGAAAATGTAAGGGTAAAAGGTGATAAAGCATTAAGAGAGTATACTAAAAAGTTTGATAAAGTAGAGGCTTACGATTTCTTAGTAAGTGATAAAGAGTTTGAAGAGGCATTTAAAAATGTATCAAGTGAATTTATAGAAAATATAAAGGAAGCAAAAGAGAATATACTTGAATATCATAACCTTCAAAAACCTATTCCCTATAGGATAAATAGAGAAAGTGGAACCTTTTTAGGAAGAAAGGTTACGCCTTTAGAAAGAATTGGACTTTATGTTCCAGGAGGAACTGCAAGCTATCCATCTTCTGTTTTAATGAATGCTATTCCAGCTATAGTTGCTGGTGTTTCTGAAATTGTAATTATAACTCCCCCAGATAAAAATAATAAAATAAATCCATATGTTTTAGTAACTTCTAAAATTTTAGGTATTGATAAGGTATATAAAATCGGAGGGGCACAAGGTATTGCGGCATTAGCGTACGGAACAGAAAGTATTAAAAAGGTATTAAAAATAGTAGGGCCTGGAAATATATATGTATCTCTTGCAAAGAGAGAGGTTTTTGGAGAAGTTGATATAGATATGATAGCAGGACCTAGTGAAATCTTAATTATTGCAGATGAAAATAGCAATCCAAAATATATTGCAGCAGATTTAATGAGTCAAGCTGAACATGATATTTTAGCATCAGCAATTCTTATAACAACTTCTAAACTTTTAGCTAAAAAAGTAAAAGAAGAAATTAATAAAGCATTAGAGAATCTATCTAGAAGGGATATTATTTTAAAGTCTTTAAATGATTTTGGAAAAATAATAATAATAGATGATATAGAAGAGGCATTTACTATTTCAAATGAAATAGCACCAGAGCATCTAGAAATACTTTTAGACTATCCAAGTATTTATTTAGAAAAGATAAAAAATGCAGGCTCTATATTTCTTGGGGAATATTCTCCAGAACCTGTAGGAGATTATTTTGCTGGAACAAACCACGTTTTACCTACAGGAGGAACTGCTAAATTTTCATCTCCCTTATCTGTAGAAGATTTTATGAAAAAATCTTCTTATGTATTTTATTCAAAAGAAGATCTTTTAAAAAATGGAGAAAAGATAATAGGTATTGCAAACAAAGAAGGACTAACTGCACATTCCTTTTCTGTGAAAGTGAGGTTAGAAGATGAAAAATACTGAAAAGTATAACCAAATAGAAGAAGGAGATTTTATAAGGTTAAATGGAAATGAAAGTCCATTTAATTTAAAAGAAGAAACTTTAGAAGAGATTTTAAAAAAGATAAAATTAGCTTCTTTTAATAGGTATCCTGAAAGTGAAAATTCAAATTTAAGAGAAGCTTATTCTAAATATATAGGAGTAGATAAAGACTCTATAATATGTGGTAATGGGTCAGATGAAATGATAGCTTTAGTTATTAATAGCTTAATAACTAAAGATGACAAGGTTCTTACTTTAAATCCTGATTTTTCTATGTATGATTATTATGTTCAAATAAATGAAGGAAATTTATTAAAGATAGATTGCATGGAAGATGGAAGCTATAAAATAGAGGATTTTTTAAGTTATAGGGAGAAAAAGGAAATAAGATTAATTATTTTTTCAAATCCAAATAATCCTACAGGATTTACTATAAAAAATAAAGACATAGAAAAGCTTTTAAAAGAATATAAAAATGCAAAAATACTTATAGATGAGGCTTATACTGAATTTAATGAGGAAACTATAATAGAAAAGATTAAAGAGTATGATAATTTGCTAGTTACAAGGACTCTATCAAAAGCTTTTGGGTTAGCATCTATAAGAGTTGGTTTTTTAATAGGAAATAAAGCTCTTATAAAAAGCTTAAATAATAATAAGGTTCCATACAATGTAAACAGTATATCTCAAATTATAGGATGCGAAATTTTAAAAGATGTAGATAGTATAAATAATTCAATAAAATATATAAAAGATGAAAGAGAAAGATTATTTAATAGATTAAAAGAAATTCAAAATAAGAATAATTTAGACATTAAGTTTTATAAATCTTTTGGAAATTATATATTTGGAAGAAGTAAATCTAAAGAAAAATTAGTAAGCTATCTAAAAGAAAATAAGATATTAATCAGAAGTTTTAAAGATGATAGCTTTAGGATTTCAATTGGAAGTTTTTCTGAAAATAATATATTAATCGATAAAATAAATAGTTTTTATAACTAGAGGGGGCAAAAATTTGGGGAGAGAATATTGTATAAACAGAAAAACTAATGAAACTAATATAGAAGCTTATATAAATTTAGATGGAATAGGTGAAAGTGAGATTTGCACTGGGATTGGATTTTTTGATCACATGATAGAACTTTTAGCTTTTCATAGTTCAATAGATATAAAAGTTAAATGTATTGGAGACTTAAAAGTTTGCGACCATCACTCTATAGAAGATATCGGAATAGCACTTGGAAAAGCTTTTAAAGAAGCTATTTCAGATAAAAAAGGTATAGAGAGGTACGGAAGCTTTTATGTTCCTATGGATGAGAGTTTAGCTTTTGTATCTATAGATATAAGTGGTAGACCTTTTTTAGTATTTGATTGTGACTTTAAAAGGGATAGTATAAATAATTTTTCAACTGAGATGGTTGAAGAGTTTTTAAGGGCTTTTGCATTTAATGCAAAAATAACTCTTCATACTAAAGTACTTTACGGAAAAAATGATCATCACAAAATAGAAGCTATATTTAAAGCTTTAGGAAGAAGCCTAAAAATAGCAAAAGAAATTACAAGTGAAAAACTTCAAAGTACTAAAGGCACAATTTAATTTATAGGAGGCTTAAATATGATTGGGGTAGTAGATTACGGAATGGGGAATTTAAAAAGTATAGCAAATGCATTAGATTTCTTAAAGATAGATTATATTATTTCAAGAAACATAGAAGAATTAGAGAGTTGTGATAGATATATATTACCTGGAGTTGGAGCGTTTAAAGATGCTATAGAGTATATAAAAGATAATTCGTTAGATTCATTTTTGATAAAGATGACAAAAATAAATAAACCCCTTCTTGGAATATGTCTCGGGATGCAACTACTTTTTGAAAAGAGCTATGAAGGGGGAGAGACTTTAGGGCTTGGTTTAATTTCTGGAAAAGTCATTAAATTAGACCGAGAAATGGTTAGAGTACCTCATATAGGTTGGAACTCTATAGATAAAAATAAGGATGACTTTTTAGTAAAAGAAATAAAAAATAAGACATTTATGTATTACGTTCATTCCTTTTACGCAATAGATTATGATATTAGTGATTTAATTTTATATTCTCATTATGGTGATATTAAAATTCCAGGGCTAATTAGAAAAGGAAATATTATAGGGGCACAGTTTCATCCTGAAAAATCAGGAGAGGATGGACTTAAAATATTAAAAGCATTTAATAACATTTAAAGGGGGCAAAAAATGATTATAATACCAGCAATAGATATAATTGATGGAAAACCAGTAAGGCTTTATAAAGGTGATTATACGAAAAAAGAAATAGTAGGTGAAGATGTATTAAAAATTGCATTAGATTTTGAAGCGAATGGAGCAAAATATATCCACATAGTCGATTTAGATGGGGCAAAATGTGGAAAAGTTATAAATAAAGATATAATTTTAAGTCTTAAAAAAAGTTTAAAAACGCCAATTGAAGTAGGTGGTGGAGTTAGAAGCATTAAAGATTTAGAAGAATTAATAGATTGTGGAGTAGATAGAGTAATAATTGGTACTAAAGCTATAGAAGACTTAGAGTTTTTAAAAAAAGCTATAAAAAAATATAAAGAAAAGATTGCAGTAGCTATAGACTTTAAGGATGGATATGTATGCACTTTAGGATGGTTTAATAAAAGCGAGGTTAAATATATTGATTTTGCAAAGGATTTAGAAAATATAGGTGTACAAAATATTATAGTAACTGATATTAGTAAAGATGGAACTTTAGACGGGGTAAATTTAGACGTCCTTAAAAATCTTAAAGAGGAAGTAAATATAGATATTACAGCATCGGGTGGAGTTAGAGATATTGAAGATATTAAAAATTTAAAAGAACTTAATTTATATGGAGTTATAACTGGAAAAGCATTATATAAAAATAAGTTATCTTTAAAAGATAGTATAAAATTATTAGAGGGCTAGGTGATATTTATGCATACAAAAAGGATAATACCTTGCTTAGATGTAAAAAATGGGAAAGTAGTTAAGGGAATAAATTTTAATAAACTAAAAAATGTTGGAGACCCTGTAGAACTTGCAAAATTTTATAATGATGAAGGCGCTGATGAATTAGTATTTTTAGATATAACAGCTTCAAACGAAGAGCGTGAAATAATGAAAAATGTTGTTAAAAAGACAGCAAGTGAAATATTTATTCCATTTACAGTAGGTGGTGGGATTAGAAATATTGATGATATAAGAGAAATATTAAGGTGTGGCGCTGATAAAGTAAGTTTAAATTCTAGCGTAGTAAAAAATAAAAGTCTAATAAAAGAAGCTTCAAGTATATTTGGAAGTCAATGCATAGTTATAGCTATAGATGCTAAAAAAAGAGAAGATAATTCAGGGTGGAATGTATTTATAAATGGAGGAAGAGTTGATACTAAAATAGACCTTTTAAGATGGGCTAAAGAAATTACAAAATTAGGAGCTGGAGAAATTTTATTAACTTCTATGGATAGAGATGGAACGAAAAATGGATTTGATTTAGATATGATAAAAGAAGTTAGAAAGGTTACTAATTTGCCTATAATAGCATCTGGAGGTTGCGGTAAAATAGAAGATTTTAAAGATGTATTAGAAGATGATATTGCAGATGCTGCACTTGCAGCTTCTTTATTTCATTATGGAGAATTAAATATTAAAGAAGTAAAGGAATTTTTAGAAATAAAAAAAATACCAGTTAGAAGGGTTTAATATGATTAAAATTGATGATATAGATTTTGATAAAGGAAAGGGACTAGTTCCTTGCATAATTCAAGATTATAAAAATTTAGAAGTTTTAATGCTTGGATATATGAGTAGAGAAAGTTTGAAGAAGACATTAGAAACAAACCACACATGGTTTTTTAGTAGAAGCAAAAATAGACTTTGGAATAAAGGGGAAACATCTAATAATTTTCAAATAGTTAAAGATATAAAGATAGACTGTGATAATGATACAATTTTAATATTAGTAGATCAAATCGGGGTAGCTTGTCATACTGGAAAAAGAAGTTGTTTTTATAGAGAATTAAAATGAAAGGGGATTAATTTTTGGAAAAAATAATAAATGAATTATATAATACTATAGAGAATAGAAAAGATAAATTATCAAATGAAGGGTCTTATACTAGTTATCTTTTTTCAAAAGGAAGAGAAAAGATACTAAAAAAGGTAGGAGAAGAATGTACAGAACTAATAATATCTAGTATGAAAGAGGATAACAAAGATGAGCAGGTAAACGAAATGTGTGATCTTTTATATCATTTGCTTGTTTTATCTTCAGATATTGGGATTTCTTTAGAAGACATAAAAAAAGAACTACAAAATCGTAGCAAAAAGATAAATAATTTCAAAGGTGAGAGAAAGAATATAGAAAATATTTAAAAGGACTTAATTTAAGTCCTTTTAAATATTTTATTCTTTTTTTTGAATAAGTTTTGGAATATACATAACTATAATTACTATAGATATAACTAAACATATTAAGTAATTAGGTATAGAAATCAAAGTAGGATTACTAAATACTTTACTAAAAATAATAGGAAAAGCCATAGTTATAAAAAATACAGCGAAAAGGTATAAGTAATTTTTTACCCTGCTATTATTATTTGGTTTTAAACATAAATTTAATATTATATTTATAGAGACAATAAGGCATATTGAAGTAATTATAACAGATACTCTAAGGTTAAAATTTGCATTTAATAATGTATTTAAGCTAATGCTTTTTAATGAAAATAGTTCAGTTAAGCAGCTTAGTGAGATAAAAAAAGGAAGTAACTTTAATACAGTTATAGCATTTTCAAATATTAATTTATATTTATATGTTTTAGAGTTTTGTCTATAAGAATCTATTATATTATCACAAAATTTCTTAAAGTCATTTCCTACAAACTCATAAAGATCTTCACCTCGAACTTGCGCTGAAAGCAGCATGTCTAATATATCGTCAATAGCTTCTTCAGCATCATTTTCTACTAGTTCTAACCTTATATAACAAACTATATCTGTGATCAAAGAATCATATTTTCCATCAATTTTTTTTATGTTATTGTAATTGAAGTTAATTTTTTCTTTAGCATTATTATTCATAAGTAGTCTCCTTAATCTAAAATATTTGATACTAATATATTTAATTCTATCCAGGTCTCTTTAAAGTCTTGTAATTCATTTAGCCCATCATTAGTAATAGAGTAGTATTTTCTATTTGGTCCAAGTGGAGAAGGCTTTTTTATAGAATTAAGTAAACCTCCCTTTTGCAATCTAGTTAATAGTGGATATATAGTTCCTTCGCTTACAGCTTTAAAGCCATACTTTTGAATTTCAGAAACTATTTCATAGCCGTAGGTTTCTGTTTTTTTATTTATTATTTGTAATATACATCCCTCTAAGATACCTTTTAGCATTTGCGAATTATTATTCAAAGAAATTCCTCCAATTCTATTATGCAGTACATAGTAGTTAAGAAGATATTAGCATAAAAGTAAGTACTATGCAATACAAAGTAGATTAGTTTTATATTAAAATTATTCTTAAAGTATTAATAAATTGTGCATAATTTAAATAAAGGAAAAAAAGGATAAATAAAGAATTAATATATATAAGAGGTAATTAAATATTGTGTAAAAGGGGATGAACTTATGATAAAGATTCTAAAAGGTAAGGGGGTAACTATTTTCAGTTTATTTCTAATAATATTAGCTATTACTATTATTGCGTTTCAAAATATTACTTATTATTCTCATGTAAAGGTTAAAATAAACAATAACACTAATTCTAATATTACTGGATTAAATATTTATTATGTTGATTCAGAAAAGAAAGTTTCAATGCCAAATTTAGGGTCAAAAACTGACTATAATATTGACATAAAAAATAAGCGTAAGGATGAATGTGAAGCAATATTTATAAATTACTTAGATAAAGAGAGAAATGAAAATAATCTTACTTTAGTTGGCTATATTGAAAAAGGATATAGTGGAGATGTAAATGTGGATATTACAGATATCGACGAAAACGGAATTATAAATATGAAAATAAATTCAAATATTGATGTTAAGATTTAGGCTGATAGTATATCAGCCTAATTTTTTTATAATGGTTATACTTAAAAATTCTCTATGTGATATAATGTTATATATTATTTTAATGGAGGAATTTTTATGTCAGTTAAACATGGTGCAAATCTTTTTGATTTAGAGAATGAATTAAAAATAGATAAAAGTGAAATTAAAGATTTTAGTTCAAATATAAACCCATTTGGTGCTTCAAAAAAGGCAAAGAAAGCTGTATGCGATAATATAGATATGGTATCTATTTACCCAGATCCAGAATATAAGAAATTAAAAGATGCTATAGGATATTATTGTAATTCAAAGAAAGAAAATATAATACTTGGAAGTGGAGCTACAGAACTTATATCATCATTTATAAGTACTATCTCTCCAAAGAAGGCACTTCTTATATCGCCTGCTTATTCAGAGTATAAAAAAGAACTTTTAAAAGTAAATTGTGAAGTAGTAGACTTCTTTTCAAAAAAAGAAAATGATTTTAAGATAGATAAAGATGAATTTATAAAAGAGATAAATAGTAAAAGCTATGATTTAGTTATTATCTGTAATCCAAATAATCCGACTGGGTTTGCTTTTAATAGAGACGAAATAAAAAGCATTTTAGAAAATACTAATACATTTATTATGATTGATGAAACTTATATAGAATTTACAAATACTAAAAAGTATTCAAGTACACCTTTAGTTGATGATTTTAATAAGTTATTTGTAATTCGTGGGACTTCAAAATTTTTCTCAACTCCTGGAATAAGATTAGGGTATGGACTTATATCAGATAAAGATATTTTCCAAAGTATAAATAAAAAATTAGACCTTTGGAATATAAATATTTTTGGAGTGCTTATGGGTGAAGTTATGTTTAAAGATGAGGAGTATATAAACTTCACGATAAAGCATATGGAAAAAGGAAGAGAATATCTTTATAACAATTTAAAAGATATAGATGGTATAAAGGCTTATGAAAGTAAAGGGAACTTTATTCTTTGTGAGATAACGAAAAAAGATTTAAATTCTAAAAAGCTTTATGAAATGCTACTTGAAAAAGGGATGATAATTAGAGACTGTTCTTCATTTACAGGGTTATCAGAAAATTTCTTTAGAGTTTGTATTTTAAAAGAAGAAGAAAATAAAAAGTTAATTAAAAACTTAAAAGATATAATTAATATGTAATTTAATTATAAAGATAAGCTATCTCTAATATAAATAAATTAA
This sequence comes from Clostridium chrysemydis, assembly GCF_015234215.1. GTDB lineage: Bacteria > Bacillota > Clostridia > Clostridiales > Clostridiaceae > Clostridium > Clostridium chrysemydis. The sequence continues at coordinate 345,860 of NZ_JADEKP010000001.1, forward strand.
GAGAATTTCTCTTAAATTTATTAAGTAGAGGTAGCTTTTGTTATGAAAAAAGTATTTTTAGGGATTATAGTTTTCATATTAATTATAATTATTCCATATTTACCATACAAAAAAGCATTTAGTGAAAAAGTTTATGACGAATCTAAAATAAATATTCAAATAAGATATAGTGAAATAAATGGGGATATTTTAGTTACTTATGGAAAAAAACATTTAAAGGAATATGTTGTTTCAAAAAATATAAGACATATAGATATAAATAAAATAAATTTATGCGGAAAAGAACCTTATAAAGAGATTGCAAACTTTGAAATAGGTAGCCCACAATTTAGGGACTTCGTAGTTACAGGGAAGTTTTTAGAACATAAAAGTGATAGAGATATTTTGTTTTTTGAAGTAGATAATTGGTATCCTGTTCTATCCTCAGTTAAGTTAAAAGATACAACATTTTGGCATAGGTATAATTACAGCTTACTTAGGATTTCAATACTAAGTTTTTTAGGGGTGTTAATAATATCTAGCACAATTATCTATTTAAATAATAGAAAATGATGGTTTTAATATAGTATAATAGGTAATAATTATACTAAAAAATTAGAAAAGGAGAAGAGGATGAATAACAGAGAAAGGGCATATCATGCTTTAAAGAAGTTTTATGGGTTTGATACCTTTAGAGAAGGACAACTTAAAATAATAGATTCTATTTTAAGCGGTAGAGATTTATTTTGCCTTATGCCAACTGGAGGCGGAAAGTCTTTATGTTACCAAATCCCAAGCTTACTTTTAGATGGAATAACTATAGTAATTTCTCCTTTAATATCACTTATGAAAGACCAAGTAGATAGTTTAAGGGAGATTGGAATAAACTCTTCTTTTATAAATAGTACTTTAACAAAGGAAAAAATTGAAGAGATTTTAAAAGACGCTTCCCTTGGGTTATATAAAATTATATACATAGCGCCAGAAAGGCTTAAATCTAACTATTTTAAAAATATGATAAACGGTTTAAATATTTCTCATATAGCTATAGATGAGGCTCACTGCGTATCACAGTGGGGACACGATTTTAGAGAAAGTTATAGAGAAATTAAGGCTTTTCGTGAAAGTTTAAAAAGCAAACCTAATCTTTCTGCATTTACTGCAACTGCAACGAAGGAAGTTTTAGAAGATTCTATTAATCTTTTAGGGCTTAAATCTCCTTATATACATATTAGTAATATTAATAGAAGTAATCTTAAAATAAATGTTTTAAAAGAGATAGATAAAGAAGAAGAACTTAAAAGTATAGTAAGATTACACCAAGATGAATGCGGAATAATTTACTGTAATTCAAGAAAAGAAGTAGAGTCTATCTATTATGCATTAAAAGGTTTAGGATACAGTGTTTCTTTATATCATGCTGGTCTTTCTGATAAAGAAAAAGATAAAAATCAAGAAGATTTTCTAAATGAGAAAACAAATATAATGGTTGCAACTAATGCTTTTGGTATGGGAATAGATAAATCTAACATAAGATTTATAGTCCACGTTAGTTTAACTAAAAATATAGAGTCTTACTTCCAAGAGATAGGAAGAGGGGGAAGGGATGGACTTGAATGCAATTGCTATATCTTTTACTCTAAAAGTGATATAGAAAGAGTAGAGTATATGATTCACAAAAGCATTCCACTTAGTAGAATAGAGATATCTTTAAGAAAGCTTCAAGATATGATAAATTTTTTAGAATATGACGGGTGCTTTAAGGAATTTATTTTGAAATATTTTGGAGAAGAAAAACCACTTAATTTTTGTAATAACTGCTCGAACTGTTTTAGTATGGATGGAGTTCGTGATTTCACTATAGAATCGCAAAAGATATTAGCTACTGTTTATAGAACTCGCGAAAGGTTTGGGATATCTGTTTTAATAGATATTTTAAGGGGAGTAAAAGGACCTAAGGTAAAATCTAATAAACTATACGAAGTTACAACATTTGGACTTATGAGAGAATACACTACAAAGATGATTAAGGAAATTATTAATGGATTAATTAAATTAAACTATGTTTCATTAAAAGATGGAACATACTCTATGCTTATATTAAATAATAATTCATTAGATATTTTGAAAAATTCCAAAAAAGTATTAATGAAAATAGAAAACGAAGAGGATATAATTTTAAATCCAAAACTTTTAAAGGCACTTAAAAGTTATAGGAAGATTACAGCTGTTAAAGAAAATATTAGGCCCTATATAATGTTTTCAGATACAACACTTATAGATATAGCAAATAATAAACCAAAAACAAAAGAAGAGCTACTTGATATAAGAGGTATGGGGGAGAAAAAGCTACAAAAATACGGGGAAGATATATTAGATTTAGTTAGAAAATTTTAATATAAAAATTATTAAGAATCAGAAAAAATTTTTCTGGTTCTATTTTTTTGTCATAGAACATCCCTTTACTTGAATATATTTTAACTAGAGAAGGAGGGGGTAGGTTATGAACTTCAAAGATTTTATTAAGCATGATAGAGAAAATAGAGAAAAAGAAAAATTTAATGGTACATTTTTGGAATATCTAGAACTTGTAAAGGAGAATCCAGATATTGCAAAGTTATCTCACAAAAGAGTTTATGACAGAATAATGGAAGAAGGAGTAGAAACTTTAAAGGGAGAAGATAATTACAAAGTAAAGAGAATTCATGGAAATGAAATTATAAGAAAATATGGATTTTTTAAAGATGAGTTTTATGGGATAGATAAAATTCTTATGAAACTTGTAAATTATTTTCATTCAGCTGCAATGAAAGGTGAAGAATCAAGACAAGTATTGTATTTAGTAGGACCTGTAGGTGCTGGTAAATCATCTTTAGTTGAATCTGTTAAAAAGGCATTAGAATCTTGTCAAAAGATTTATTCAATTAAAGGTTGTCCTATGCATGAAGAGCCTCTTCATTTAATACCAAAACATCTAAGACCTCAATTTGAGGAAATGCTAGGTGTTAAGATTGAAGGTGATTTATGCCCAGTATGTAAGTATAGACTTATGCATGAATTTAAGGGTGAATATGAAGAGATACCAGTTGAAACTAAGAGTTTTTCTATAAGGTCTAGAAAAGGGGTTGGGGTAGTTCCGCCAGTAGATCCAAACAATCAAGATACATCTATACTTACAGGGTCAATAGATATATCAAAAATGGATATGTATTCAGAAGATGACCCTAGAATATTTTCATTAAATGGAGCTTTTAACGTTGGTAATAGAGGGATGGTTGAATTTATAGAAGTATTTAAAAATGATGTTGAATACCTTCATACTATAATTACAGCAACTCAAGAAAAATCAATTCCATCGCCAGGAAAAGGTTCTATGATTTATTTTGATGGAGTTATAATAGCTCACTCAAACGAAGCTGAGTGGAACAAATTTAAAGCAGATCATACAAACGAGGCAATACTAGATAGGATTGTAAAAATAGAGGTTCCTTATTGCTTAGAATTAGATGAAGAAAAGAAAATATATGAAAAAATACTTAAAAAGAGTAGCTTTGATGCTCATATAGCACCTCATACTATGAGAATTGCAGCAATGTTTGCAGTGCTTTCAAGACTTACAGCATCAAATAAGGTAGACCCTATAACTAAGCTTAAAATATATAATGGAGAAGAGATAGTTGAAAAAGGTTCAACTAAGAGAATAGATATAGCTGAACTTAGAGAAGAAGCTGGTTCTTACGAAGGAATGAAAGGAATTAGTACAAGATTTATAATTAAAGCTATAGATAATGCTCTTTCAAACTCTGAGCATAACTGCATAAATCCTTTAAGTATAATGGAGAGCATAATTAAATCAGTTAAAGAAATGGATATAGGTTCAGATGATAAGAAAAGATATCTTGGATTCATTCAAGACACAATAAGAAAAGAATATAACAAGATTTTAGAAAAAGAAATTACGAAAGCCTTTATTCACTCATTTAAAGAACAAGCTGAAAGTTTATTTAATAATTATATAGATAATGCAGAAGCTTTTGTAAATAAGAGTAAAATAAAAGATACTTCAACTGGAGAAGAATTAAACCCAGATGAAGATTTTATGAGAAGTATAGAAGAGCAAATAGGTGTATCAGAATCGTCTTCTAAAGGCTTTAGAGCTGATGTTACATCTTATATGTTCTATTTAATTAGAAATGGTGCGATTATAGACTATAAGTCTTACGAGCCAATAAAAGAAGCTATAGAAAAGAAATTAATGGCATCTGTTAAGGATTTATCTAGAATAATAACTAAATCTAGAGTAAGAGATAAAGAACAAACTGAAAAATATAATGCTATGGTTTATGAGATGCAAAAAAATGGATATTGTCTTCACTGCTGTGATGTGATTTTAAAATATGCAGCAAACAACCTTTGGAAGGATTAAAAAATGGCAATCTTTAGAGATAGTACAGTAAATCCTGTAGATCATGATAGATCTATTGAAGACAGAAGAAGGCATAGGCAATTAGTTGAGAAGTCAATTAAAGAGAATTTAGGGGATATCTTAGCTGAAGAGAGCATTATAGGGGAAGGAAAAAATAAAAAATTCAAAATTCCAATTAGAGGAATAAAAGAATATCAGTTTGTTTATGGTAAGAACTCAAAAGGAGTTGCAACTGGAACTGGAGAAGAAAAGAGAGGAGATAAACTAGGTAGTGGAAGACCACAAAGTGGTAACGGAAAAAACGGTGCTGGAAATAATGAAGGCGATGATATATATGAAACTGAAATAACTTTAGAAGAGCTTTTAGATTATATAGTAGAAGATTTAAATCTACCAAATTTAGATAAAAAGAAATATTCAGAAATAATAAGTGAAAGCTCTGGTAGAAGGTCTGGTTATCAAAGATATGGAATAAGGCCAAGGCTTGCTAAAAAGAAGACAGTAATGTCTAAAATAGCTAGGAAACAAGGTAAAAGAAGAGCTATGTTAGAAGCTGAGTCTAAAGAAGAGCTAGATAGATTTCCTTTTAGAGAAGAGGATTTAAGGTATTACAGAGTTAAAAAGAAACCTAAAAGGGAAAGTAATGCAGTTATGATATTTATTATGGATGTATCTGGTTCTATGGATAGTTCTAAAAAATATTTAGCTAGATCATTTTTCTTTGTTTTATCTAAATTTTTAAGGAGAAAATATAATAATTTAGCTTTTGAATTTATTTCTCATACAACTGTTGCAAAAAGAGTTAATGAGTTTGAATTTTTCCACAAAGCAGAATCTGGAGGAACTTATATCTCTAGTGGTCTTAATTTAGCTTTAGAAACTATTAAAGAGGAATATCCACCAGAAATGTGGAATATTTATCCAGTCTATGCTTCGGATGGGGATAACTGGACTGAAGATAATGAAAAAGCTATGAAGGCAGTTAAAGATTTATGTGATATTAGTAATATGTTTGGATATGCAGAACTTTTACCTTCTACGTATTCAACAACTATGTATTATAGGTTTGATAAAGAGATAAATGAAGAAAACTTCATTCCTGTAATAGTAAAGGAGAAAAAGGACTTATGGGAAGCACTAAAAATTATGCTTTCTAAGGAGATGGAGGAGGTATAGACTTTGGAATATAACTTGCGAGACTTAGAAAAATGGAATGAAAAAATTGAAGTTGAAGCAAGAAAGCTTGGTTTAAACTATTATCCTCAAGAATTTGATGTAGTTGGATTTAATGAAATGATAGGATATGAGGCATACGTAGGTATGCCTTCTAAATATCCTCATTGGAGCTATGGAAAGTCTTATGAAAAAACTAAGACTTTATATTCTTTAAATCTAACAGGCCTTCCATATGAGATGGTTATTAATTCAAATCCTTGCCTCGCATATTTAATGAAGGATAATACTTTGATGCTTCAAATACTTACTATGGCACATGTTTACGGGCATAATGATTTTTTTAAGAATAATAGATTGTTTAGAGAAGGAACTAATGCAGATAGAACTTTAGAGATGTTTAAATTAGATTCAGAAATAATTAGAGGATATATAAACGACCCGTCTATAGGGTATGAAAAAGTAGAAAAAGTTCTAGATGCGGCACATTCCGTTAAATATAGTATAAAAAGAGCTATAGGAGTTAAGGAAATTAGCGACTTAGAAATTAAAGAAAGAAGAATAAATGATTACAAATCTTCTATAGAAAATCGTGACTTTTTAGATATGGATAAGGAAGTTATTCCTCCAATAATTGATAAAATTCCTTTAGAACCTAGAGATGATGTTGTTGGGTTTATTATAGAATACGGAAATCTTGAAGAGTGGGAAAAAAATATATTAAGAATAGTAAAAAGAGAGACAGAGTATTTTATGCCACAAATAGAAACAAAGACTATGAATGAAGGTTGGGCGTGTTATTGTCACTATAATATTTGCAAAAACCTTAATTTAGATCAAGAACTTTTTATAGAATTTATTAAAAGGCACAATGATGTAGTATCTCCAATCCCAGGAGGACTTAACCCATACTATATAGGATTTAAAATATTTATGGATTTAGAAGAGAAGTATGGAAGAGAAAAACTTTTTGAAGTTCGCGCACTTGAAAGGGACTCATCTTTTATAAGGAAATATTTAACTAGGGAGTTATGTGAAGAACTAAATTTATTCCAGTATGGTAAAAGAAGCTTTGACTTTGTAGTTGAAGAGGTAGCTGATGAATTAGGTTTTGAGAGTATTCGCGATAATTTAGCATTTTCATCTGGAATAGGAAGTATACCGCATATTAGAGTTATAGAGTTAAATAAAAGAGATTACACTTTAACTTTAGAACATGTATTTGATGGAAGAGAACTTGAAATAAGTTATGCAAAAGAAACCCTTAAAAATTTAGCTAAGCTTTGGGGATATAAAGTAAAACTTATAACAAAAGGCAGAGACTCAGATGAATTTATATTAAATTGTGATGAAAAGTTAAAGGTGACTATAACAGATAGTAACAAAAAATAGTAAGTAGAATAGTCTATAATGATTAGAAATTTTAAAAGGAAATGTTATGGATTCAAAAGGAAAAATTAAAGATTTAAAAGGTAGTCAAACTGAAAAAAATTTATATAAAACTTTTGCAGGAGAGTCTCGTGCAAGAGCAAAGTATAATCTTTATGCAGAAAAAGCAAGAGAAGATGGTTATATGTGGGTTGGAGATATCTTTGATGAAACTTCAAAAAATGAGTTTGCTCATTTAAGAGAAGTATATAAAAGATTTCTTAAAAACGTTAAAAGCACAGAAGATAATTTAATGGATTCAATAAATGGAGAAGGTGAAGAGGCTGACTCAATTTATTTAGACTTTGAAAAAACAGCAAACAAAGAAGGCTTTTTAGAAATTGCTACATTTTTTAAAGAATTAAGAGAAGTTGAAGAAGCACATAAAGAAAGATATAAAGCTCTCTTAGATAGAATTAAAAATAATACAATGTTTAATTCAGATAAGGTTACTTACTATCAGTGTTTAAATTGTGGGTATATTCATGAAGGAAAGAGTGCACCTATGCATTGCCCTTTATGCACTTATGAAAGAAAGTATTTTAAACCTTATAGTAAGGAGTGTAATAGATGATGTTTGTAAGAAGGCCTAAAGATTATTTTTATGATGTATTAGATAATTTAGAAGTTGACGTAGAATTAATAACTTTAGAAGAGGATTTAACTTTAGAGAGATCTATTACTCCAAATGAAGAGTCAGATCTAGAAGATAAAGTGATAGGTGAAGAAAAAAGTGTTTGGAAAAGTTTGGATGATGAATTTGCAGATTCAATAAATAATATTTAAGAGAGTAAATTATAAAAATACGCCTTATCTTATTTAAGGCGTATTTTTAATATATATTATTTAGGAGGCAAAAGATATGGGAAATAAGCTAATGGAAAACCATTTTAATGAGATGGATAAACTTGCAGATTTATTAAAAAAATTAGTAGAATCTTATAGACTTCTTGTAGGAGGTGCGGCAGAACTTAATAATATAAACAAAAGAAAAGGAAGAGATGTAGATAGTGCTTTAGATAATATAGAACATGTTGATAGAACTATAGCTAGTCTTCTTGAAGTTATAGAATGTTATGAAAAGAATTATATGAAATATAGCAAAATAAAGAATGAAATAATAGGTTTAAATAATGAAAAGAGTAAGGTTAAAAAAGAATTGGAAAATGAAATATTAACAGAGATAAATGAAGATTTGAATTTACAAAATAAACAACAGAGAGAAAAAGAAAGCTTAGAAAAACAAAAATAGAGAAATGCTAAAACATAAGCATTTCTCTATTTCTTTATTATTAAATTTTATATTAGACTTTTTTTAATTTGATGTTACTAACCATTAAGTATGCACCTAATATCATTAGAAGTACTATTATAACTTTAGGAATTGTTATGTATAAAGCTAAAAGAGCTACTGCAGCTAAAACAGCACCAGTAATAGTTATAGGAACACCTCTAAATACTCCATCGAAATCTGTTGCGTTATATCTTGCAAGTCTATAAGCGCCACAAATTGGGAAGGCTAAAAGTACACAATATCCTATAATTCCTTTTGGTCCAAAACTTTCTAATTCCATTAATATAAATAGTAAAACTGATGGAGCAACACCGAATGATACTAAGTCTGCAAGTGAATCTAATTCTTTACCTAAATCACTAGAGACATTAAGGTATCTTGCTATTCTTCCGTCATATCTATCAACTAAGCCTGCAACTAAAATTAAAATAGCTGCTAAAAGAAACTTTTTATTAAAACATGATAATAATGATAATACCCCACAGCCTAAGTTGATAAAAGTAAATATGTTAGGAATACAACTTTTTTTCATATCACCACTCCTACAATATATGAATAATTCTCATTTAATTATTATAGCATAGAATAAGTTACTTTTTAATAAAAAAAAGAATTTATAAGAAAGTTAAGGAAGTTTTAAGGTTATCAAGAAGTAACGAAGTCGACAATATATGTAAAAAATGATATAATCTCATTTAGTTAAAATAATAATCGGAGGTTAGTATGAAGAGGGTACGTTTTATTTATAATCCTTATTCAGGCGAAAATGCAATTTTAAGTAGCCTTGATTCTGTTATTAAAATTCATCAAAAAGCAGGTTTTGAAATTCACCCATATAGAATTAATAAAGAAGCAGATGTTAAAGATGCTTTAGAATGTATAGATAGATCTTATGCTTATATCCTAATTGCAGGCGGAGATGGAACTGTTGATTCAGTAGTAAATGCAATGATGGAAAAAGGTATAAAACTTCCTATAGGAATACTTCCTGTAGGAACAGCAAACGATTTTGGGAAGGTTTTAAAAATTCCTCAAAATATAAAAAAAGCATGCAAAAAAATAGTTGAATTTAAGCCGGAAAAAGTAGATATCGGAAAAATTAATGATAAGTATTTTGTAAATGTGGCAAGTTCAGGACTTTTTACAGATGTTTCGCAAAAAACTGATGTCCACTTAAAAAATACTATAGGAAAGCTTGCATATTACATTAAAGGAATTGAAGAGATACCAAACTTTAGAAAGCTTAAAGTTAAAGTAACTTCAGAAGAATATAATTATGATGGTAATATGTATTTAATGCTTGTATTTAATGGTAAAACAGCTGGAAATTTAAATCTAGCTACAAGGTCTGACGTTCAAGATGGTATGCTAGATATTATTATATTTAAAGCTGTTAAAGTAATAGAACTTATGCCGTTATTTTTAAAGGTATTAAGAGGAGAGCATTTAGATTCAAACAAAGTTGTTTATTTTAAAAGTGACAGAGTAAAAATTGAATGTAATGAAGACATAGTTACAGATATAGATGGAGAAAAAGGACCTGATTATCCACTTGATATAAGATGTATAAAGAACGGGATAGAGGTTTTAGGAATAAATTAAATAAAAAATTAATAAGTATAGATAACTAGTATTTGTGTAGGAGTTTTGTATGAGTTTCGTATATTATAATTGCTTGTTATTTATGCTTTTTTTTATAATTTTTTTGCTTTTTGAAAATAATTTTAAATCACCTAAAAAGATAAAAGTATTGATTTTTTTCGGATTATTTACTCTTCTTTTAAGATATCTTTCTTTGATTCTTTTATGTTTACTTAAAGATATAGAAGTAATTTATAAATTTAGAGTTTTTGTTTATTTAGATTATTTAAGTATAGCTATACTTGCAATTTCTTTATTTTATATATACTTAAGATTTAATAAGTTATCTTTTAATAAGTTTTACATTATCTCTTTAGTTCTTTTTATAATATATTTTTTAGGGATTAAATATTTAGATTTAGGAGTAAGTTTAAGTAAAAGTTTTGGTTATATTATAAATATTAAAGGAGAAGAAATAGTAAATGGAGTAAGCCTTATTATACTTGGAGTGATTTTTTTAGCACTTTTATTTTTTATAGATAAACCCAATATTTTAAAAAGACAGGTTTTGTTTTTAATTTTTACAATAATTATAATGATGATAGAGATATCTCTTATGGTATTTAAAATAAAGATTTTCCCATATATGATCTTAAGTGAAGGTATATTTTTATTAAATGTGTACAAAGGAATAAATAATTTTAAAAAAACTTAGAAAAAGGCAAAAAATCTTATATAAAGGTTGCCTTTTTCACTCTATATAATATAATAGTATTAAGAAGAATTATAAATTTTTTGGATTTAACGGTTTTGTGATGAACAAAACCTTATTTTTTGTGTAAAGATAAATGTAAAAAGGTGGTGTATTTAAATGGAGGGTAGCCCTCAGATTGGTGAAAACCCAAAACTCATAAAAACAGAATAGAGGGAAGTTCTTTTTAATACACTTTTAAGTCTGTCTTTTTTTAAAGGTGCTTTTCTCTATGTCTGGAAGGGGGAAAGTATTATGAAAAAAAAGACAGTTTTTTTATTTACTGACATTCTAGGAACTAAAATATATGATGAGTTTGATGATGTTTTAGGAGTACTTAGAGATGTTTATGTAACAACAGAAAATGGATATCCTAGATTTATAGGATACAAAGTAAAAAAAGATAGTACTAATTATCATTATGAATTTAAAAACTTAGAAGTTTATGATGATGATGGTAAGATAGTTATGAAATCAAGGGGAAGTAAAGAAATACTTCCAAGAACATATAGCTATCTTTTATCTAGGCATCTTTTAGATAGAAAGATAGTAGATATAAATGGAAAGCAAGTAGTTAGAGTTGATGATTTAAGAATTGCTCTAATTGCAGGAGAATACAGAGTAATAGCCGTTGAAACAGGTCCTCTTGCTAAATTTAGAAGGATGGGAATTGCGGGGGTTGCAAAGTTTTTCTATAAAATAATCGGAAAAAATTTTGATGATACTGTAATAATGTGGGATGACGTTGAATCACTTGAAATGGTTGATAACAACTTAAAAATTCAAGTCCCTTATAAAAAATTATCAAAGCTTCACCCAGCTGACCTTGCAGATATCTTAGAAAACTTAGATCCTAATTCAAGAAAACAAGTATTTGAATCTTTAGATTATGATTTAGCATCAGATGCTTTAGAAGAATTAGATCAAGAATATAAAGGTAAAATCTTAAAAGAGTTATCTGAAAGTAAGGCACAAGAGCTTTTAGAAAATATGCCAAGTGATGAGATAGCTGACCTTTTAGATGAATTAAATGAAGAAGAGAGAGAAAATATCTTAATAAATCTTGAAAAAGAAGATGCAGATGAAGTTAAAGAACTTCTAGAATATGAAGACGAAGCTGTCGGAAGTATTATGGCAAAAGATTTTATTTCTCTTAATTTAGATGTAACTGTAAGAGATACTGTTGATATTTTAAAGGAAATGGAACCTGACGAAGAGTCAATGTATTATATTTATATCACAGATTCAGATGAAAAGGTTCAGGGTATAATTTCACTTAGAGATCTAATTTTAGCAAAGCCAACAGCAAAACTTAGTGAAATTATGGATGATAATTTTGAATATTTAAGACATGAAGATGATATAGAAGATGCTATAGAACTTGCAAACAAATATGACCTTTTGTCTATTCCTGTAGTGGATGAAGACGATAAGTTAGTTGGTATAGTTATAATACATGATTTAATAGATGAATACCTATATCCACTTTGGAAAAAGAAAAATAGAAAATCAAAAGATTAAAAAAGTGTTGACAAAAATAAACTCTAGCATATAATAAAAGTATAAAGTTTATCAATTTACTAGGAATTAAATGCTAGGAAAAAGGAAAGTAGTATATTGAAGATTTACAGAGAGAAAAGCATAGCTGAAAGCTTTTTATTAAAGATATATACGAAGTGCCCTTTGGAGCTAATACCTGAAATTATAGTAAGGTTATTCGGGAATTGCCCGTTATAGCAATTAAGTATGTATGTACTGACACAAGAGGAATTATTTTAATTCAAATAGAGTGGAACCGCGGATTTTACACTTCGTCTCTAATTATAGTTTAGAGATGGAGTTTTTTTATTACAAAAAAATGGATTTAAAGGGAGGATTTAAGATGATTTATAACAATATTTTAGAATTAATAGGTAACACACCAATAATAAAAGTTAATAATTTAGTAGATGAAAATAGTGCAGAGGTTTATGTAAAACTTGAAAAATTTAATGTAGGTGGAAGTGTAAAAGATAGGGCAGCACTAGGAATGATAGAAAAAGCTGAAAGCCTTGGATTAATAAAACCTGGCGATACTATAGTAGAACCTACAAGTGGAAATACAGGTATAGCTTTAGCTATGATTGGAAAATTAAAAGGTTATAACGTAACTATAATTATGCCAGATACTATGAGTAAAGAAAGAAGGGCATTAATTAAAGCTTATGGTGCTGATCTTATATTAACTCCAGGAACTAAGGGAATGAAAGGTGCAATAGAAAAAGCTAACGAGTTAGTTCGTGAAAAAGGATATTTCCTTCCACAACAATTTGAAAATGTAGCTAACCCAGAAAAGCACTACGAAACAACAGCTATAGAAATAGCAAATGATTTAAATGACTTAGATTACTTTGTAGCAGGTGTTGGAACTGGAGGAACTATAACTGGAATAGGCAAATACCTTAAAGAACATATAGATGGCGTTAAAGTAATTGCAGTAGAACCGGAAAGTTCACCTGTAATTTCAGGCGGAGAACCAGGGCCTCATAAAATACAAGGTATTGGAGCTGGATTTGTACCATCTATATATAAAGAAGAATACGTTGATGAAGTAGTGAAAGTTTCAAATGAGGATGCGTATAAAATAGCTAAAGATTTTTCTAGTGAAGAGGGAGTTTTAGTTGGAATTTCATCAGGTGCAGCTATATATGCGGCTGTAGAACTAGCTAAGAAATTAGGAAAAGGGAAGAAAGTATTAGCTATAGCACCAGACGGTGGAGAGAAATATATATCAACAGGATTATACGATTAATTAAAGCTTAAACAATTAGAAAAAATAAGGAGGCTTAGAGGCTGTGTTTAAAAATTTAAGATATGATTTAAATAGAATATTAGAAGAAGATCCAGCCGCTAGAAGTAAACTTGAAGTATTTTTACTATATCCAAGCGTTCATGCATTAATTGCTTATAGGATAGCAAACAAGCTATATAAGCACAAATGGTTCTTTTTAGCTAGACTTATATCACAAATATCAAGATTCTTTAGTGGGATAGAGATACACCCAGGTGCAACAATTGGCAAAGGATTATTTATTGACCACGGTATGGGAGTAGTTATAGGAGAAACGGCAGAAATTAAAGATAATGTAACTATATATCATGGAGTAACTCTTGGTGGTACAGGAAAAGATAAAGGAAAAAGACATCCAACTGTTGGAAACAATGTAATTATAGGTTCAGGTTCAAAGGTTTTAGGACCTATAAATATAGGAGATAATGTTAAAATAGGGGCAAATTCAGTAGTATTAAAAGATATTCCAAAAGATAGTACAGCAGTTGGAATTCCAGCTAGAATAATTGGAAATAGTAAAGAAGAGAAATACGATAACATTATTGAAATAACAGATATAAAAGGAAAAAGTAAAAGAATATATAATGATATGGTAATATAATAATTTGCTAAGTTAAGCTTTATATTGTAAAATAGATTGGTAATGTGAAAAGCCTTAAAACTTTTTGCATTACTTTTTTTAACGTATAGGTGATTATTAGAATAAGCCTTTAGGTTTAAATATCATTTTATTTTTATAGGTGTATATTATGGATAAACAAAGAAAAATAATTGATTTTTGCAAAAATGAATTAAACCTAGATACTATAGGGTTTATTAAATGCAGGAAGTTTGAAGAACTTAGAGATTTTTATTTATTTAGGAAAAATTCAAATTTAGAAAATGAGTTTGAAGAAAAAGATATAGAAAAAAGAATAGACCCAAGTATTTATATGGAAGAGGCTAAGTCTATAATTTCAATAGCATTTCCTTATAATACTTTTGAAAATACTTTAGATAATGGATTTTCTATTTACACAAAAGGAGAAGATTATCATAAGGTGGTTTTTAAATATTTAGATTCTATAATTAAATATATAGAATCACTAGGAGGAAAAGCTTTAGGTTTTGTAGATAGTAATTCTCTTCCAGAAAGATATATAGCATATTTAGCTGGAATTGGAATAATTGGAAAAAACAATATGATAATTACTAAAAAGTATGGTTCATTTGTTTTTCTTTCAGAAATAATTACTGATTTAGATATAGGAAACTTAGATAAAGGAATATTTAGTGATATAAAATTATATAAAGATTGTAGAGATTGTGATATTTGTCTTAAAGAATGTCCAACTAAATCTATAAATAATTTTAAGATAAATCCAAATATTTGTTTATCTTATTTAACTCAAAAGAAGGAATTAGAGGATAAAGAAATAAATCTTTTAAAGGGAAGAATATTTGGCTGTGATAGTTGCCAAAATAAATGTCCTAAAAATAAAGATATATCTAAAACTCCTATAAGTGAATTTAAGATAAAAGATTTTATGAAGAATTCTTTAGATGATTATATTATAAATATAAATAATAGTCAGTTTAAAGAAAGCTTTAAAAATACATCATGTGGTTGGAGAGGTAAAAATACTCTAATTAGAAATGCCTTAATTAGAAAAAAATATAAAGGCGAAGATATAGAAAGTTTTAAAAGCGGATCACCTTACTTAAAAGGGTATAAAGATAGACTTTTATAGCTTACTAGAATATAATAAAATTGATTAATTTTGAGGAAGTGGGTGAATATCTTATGTTATCACCATTTATGGCTAAGGTTATAGGATTGTTACCTGAGAACTTTTTAGTTTTTGCAGGTAAAAAGATAACAGATAGATACATAAAAAATCATGCTACTATGCACGTTAAAGGCTTTGAAGAAATAAAAGAGTTAGATGGGCCTATAATATTTATTTGCAATCATTTAAGTAACTCAGATGGGTTAATCTTAAATAAACTACTTAAAGAAAAATTTGATCCGTATTTTATAGCAGGGGTTAAGCTTTCAGACGACCCTGTAACAAAGATAGGAACAGCTATGGTTAAAAACATACCTGTAAAACCTAATACAGCAGATAAAGAAGCTATGACTAAGATGGTTAAAACTTTAAAAAACGGAGAAAATCTTTTAATATTCCCAGAAGGGACAAGAAGTAGAACTTGTCAAATGATAGAAGGTAAAAGAGGTATACTTCTTTTAGCAAAAGTTAAGGGCGCTAAGGTTGTTCCTATAGGAATGCACGGAACTGATAAACTTCTTCCTATCTGTAAAGATGGGGATATGGGGGGAGAAGTATGGCACGATGCTGATGTATATGTAAACTTTGGAGAACCTGTAGTATTACCTAAAAAAGATAAAGAAGAAACAAAGCATGAATATGATGATAGATGTATGGAAATATTAATGAAATCTATAGCTAAAGAATTACCAGAAAGTTATAGAGGAGTTTATAAATAAAAAAATTGCCTAAGAGATTTAGGCAATTTTTTTTACTTTAAAGGACTTTTTATTAAGATTATAGAAGATAATAATCAATATAAAGCTTTAGGGGGATTTTATGAAGAAGATTTATTTAATTATAGGGTTAAGCTTATTTTTCTTAGTAGGCTGCACTAAAGAAGAGTTATTTAAAATAGAAAAAGCAGAAAATATAGAAAAAGTTATAGTATCTAAAGATTCAAAAGAAGAAGAACTTAAAGATAAAAAAGAGATAGATAGATTAATTAAAGAACTAGAATCTTACAAAAAGACTAAAAAAGAAAGTGTACATGATAATCCAAGTAGTGATTTTACTAAGATTACTATAAAAGGTAAAGATTTAGAAGAAATTATTTTTTTATATGAAGAATATGAAAAGAAGTATTTAGAAAAACCTTATGAAGGTATTTATGAACTAAAAGAATAAAGAAAAGTTGAAATTTAATAATAATTATTATTAAATATATGATAAAATAAATATAATAAATTTAAGGCGGTGCTAAAGTGAAAAAAAGAACAAAAGAAATTTTAGAAATATTAAAAGAAACATATCCAGATGCAAAATGCGAACTTAATCACGAAACTCCATTTCAGCTTTTAGTAGCTACTTGCCTTTCAGCACAGACTACAGATAAAAAGGTAAATGAAATAACAGAAACCCTTTTTAAAGAGTATCCTGACTTAGATGCATTTTTAACTTTATCAAATGAAGAAATAGAAGAGAAGATTAAAAAGATAGGTCTTTATAGAAATAAGGCAAAAAATTTAGTTATGATGTGTAGGCAATTAAAAGAAAATTTTAATGGAGAAGTTCCAAACATAATGGAGGGAATAACTTCTCTTAGCGGGGCAGGAAGAAAAACTGCAAACGTAGTTTTATCAAATGCTTTTAACGTTCCTGCAATTGCAGTAGATACTCACGTATTTAGAGTTTCAAATAGATTAGGCCTTGCAAAGGCTAATAATGTTTTAGATACTGAAAAACAGCTTCAAAAAGAAATACCTAAAAAGGAATGGACTTTAACTCACCACTTACTTATATTTCATGGTAGAAGGTGCTGCAAAGCTCAAAGGCCTACTTGTTTTGAATGCCCTTTAAATCACATTTGTAAATGGGATGGTAAAAAAAATCATATGTAAAAATTGTTGAGTACAAAATAGTACTCAATTTTTTTACATTAAAATATAGAAAAATTTGATATAATAAACTTATATGTAGATATAAATTTTGGAGGATTTTTATGAAAATATTTTATTTCACCTCTACTGGGAATTCACTTTATGTTTCTAAGAAGATAAAGGAGAATTTTGAAGAGTGTGATTTAGTTAAAATTTCTAGAGAATTAGATGATGTAATAGTTGAAGAAGAAAAGATAGGTATAGTTTATCCACTTCATTCTTTTGGACTACCTATTGTAGTTGAGGAATTTTTAAAAAAGATTAAATTTAAGAGTAATCCTTATATTTTTGTAGTTCAAGTTACAGGAGGCGGAAAGTCTAATAATGGTTTTTACAAGATAAATGAATTACTTAAGAAAAAAGGGCTAGCAATAAGCAATTATGAGGAGGTAAAGTATATCTCAAATTATATAAGAGCTGGAAGAAGTCCAAGTAAAGAAAGAGCAATTAAATCTATTGAAGAAAATGAAGAAAAGTTAAATCATTTTATTGAAAATATAACAATAGACTCTATAAAGGAATTTAAAAAGAGAAAAAATCATATAACTTTTTTAATCCATAACTTATGGAGAGACAAGTATAAAAAAAAGGATAAGAATTTTAATGTAAATGGTGATTGTATAAATTGCGGTTTATGCAAAGATATATGTCCTTCTAAAAATATAGAAATAGTAAATGGGAAAATAGAATTTAATGGACATTGCACAGATTGTATGGGGTGCATTAATATTTGCCCAAAGCATGCAATTAATATAGGTAAAAGTACTATTAAAAAAAATAGATACTTAAATCCTTTTATAAAAAGAGATGAATTAATTAAATAAGGGGAGTTAGAACTTGAAAAGAATAGGAATATTTATTTTTAAAGATATGACAGATTATCATGTATCTTTAATTTCACAATTATTAAATAATACAGAAGAAGTTGAGGTTATAACTTTAGCAAATAAAGATGGGGTTATAAAAGCTAGAAGTGGATTTAATTTCATCCCAGATAATACTTTAAGAAAGATAGAGTTTGAAGAGTTAGATGGACTTATAATTCCAGGAGGTTGGAGCAATGACTTTTCAGATGAATTAAGAGAACTTATTTGGTATTTAAAGGATAATAATAAGCTAATTGCTGGAATTTGCGGTGCAGGAACTATTGCACTTGCAAAGTCTGGAGTCTTTGAAAAATATGAATATACAACACCTGTAAAAACTTGGACTAAGAAGCATAAAGAGGTTTTTGGAGGAGAAGATCCATTTAATCGCAAAAATTACGTAGAATATGATGTAGTAAGAGACTGCAATTGTATTACAGCAGATGGAATGGCTTTTATTGATTTTTCAATTGAGATTTGTGATATGCTAAATCTTTTCTCATCAGATGAAGAAAAGAAGGAATTTAGAAGAATGTTTAAATAAGAAAGAGAGAAAACTATGGATTGGGTTTTAGATATATATAATTATAAACCAAGTAATGAGCAAGAAGAAAAGGATAAGGAAGCTATATTAGAGTTTATAAAAAACAATGATAATGCACTTTTAAGAGAAAATAAAACTGCGCACATAACTAGTTCAGCTTTTGTTTTAAATAAAGAGAGAGATAAGACTTTAATGATTCATCATAATATTTATAATTCGTGGGCTTGGACTGGAGGTCATGCAGATGGTGACTCTAATCTTTATAAAGTATCATTAAAAGAACTTAAAGAAGAAACAGGAGTTTTAGGAAGAAAAAATATATTAGGTAAAGAGAATATTGCATCTATAGATATCTTACCTGTATTTGGTCACATAAAAAACGGAGAGTATGTTTCAGCTCATCTTCATTTATCTATAGCTTACTTAATAGAAGCAAATGAAGATGATAAGTTAAGTATAAAAGAAGATGAAAATAGCAATGTAAAGTGGATAAATATAAAAGATTTAGATAACGTTATAAAAGATGAACCTCATATGAAGTATGTATACAATAAAATTTTAGATAAATTAAGATAAACTAAGAAGAGGTGGTGCATTTATGAAAAAACTTATAATAGTAAATGGTCCTATGGGTGTTGGGAAAAGTAGTGTTTGTAAAAGGTTAAATTCAAGATTACCTAAATCAGTATGGCTTGATGGGGATTGGTGCTGGATGATGGACCCCTTTATAGTAGATGATGAAAATAAGGATATGGTAATAGATAATATATCCCATATTCTTAGGAATTATCTTAAAAATTCAAACTTTCAAAATGTAATATTAAGCTGGGTAATTCATAAAGATGAAATCCTAAACGAGATTTTAGATAAGATTGCACTTGATAATTATGAACTTAAAAAAATAACTTTAGTTTGTAGTAAAAATGTTTTAAAAAAGAGAGTATCAAATGATATAGCCTCTGGCAAAAGAGATGTTGAAAGTTTAGAGAGAAGCTTAGCTTACCTTAAATATTATGAAGAGTTTGTAGATAACAAACTTGATACATCAGAAAAAGGAAAAAGTGAAATAGTAGACGAAATAATTAAAATAATAGAATAAATAAAAAAAGATAGACCTTTTTAGGTTTATCTTTTTTACCGTTTGGTAATTTGTTATATTAAAAATATTATTATATGGATAGAATTAAAATAAAAACTTAGGAGTTAGTGGATTTGAAAAATAAAGCTTTAGATATTTTAAATAAATATTACGGATACGATAAATTTAGAAAAGGTCAAGAAGAAATAATAAATGAAATTATAAAGGGAAATGATGTATTATCTATAATGCCAACAGGTGGCGGTAAATCTATCTGTTACCAAATTCCTGCTGTGATTTTAGAGGGGGTAACGGTTGTAATATCTCCACTTATTTCACTTATGAAAGATCAAGTAGATTCTATAAATAATATAGGAATTAAATCAGCTTATATTAATTCATCTCTTTCAAACATTCAAATAGAAGAGATTTTTAATGAAATAAGAATGGGTGAAGTCAAAATACTTTACGTAGCACCAGAAAGATTAGAATCTTTTAGCTTTTTAAATATTATTTCAAATATAAATATAAGTCAAATTGCAGTAGATGAGGCCCACTGCGTATCACAATGGGGTCACGATTTTAGAAGTAGTTATAAAAACATTAATAAATTTATAAATATGCTTGAAAAAAGGCCTGTAGTTACAGGTTTTACAGCAACAGCAACAGAAGAAGTAAAAGAGGATATAATAAAGCTTTTAGAACTTCAAAATCCAAAGGTCTTTGTAGCTGGTTTTGATAGAGATAATTTAGAACTTGTAATAGAAAAAGGTGTAAATAAAAGATCTTATATCTTAGATTACGTTACTAAAAACAAAGAGCAGTCAGGAATAATATATTGTGCAACTAGAAAAGAAGTTGATGAATTATATAATGCTTTAAATAAAAAGGGAATTGAAGCTTTAAGATATCACGCAGGGCTTTCAGATATAGAAAGAAAGGAAAACCAAGAGGCTTTTGTTTATGATAAAGGAAGCGTAATAATTGCAACAAATGCTTTTGGGATGGGGATAGATAAACCAAATATAAGATACGTTATCCATAACAATATGCCAAGAACTATAGAAAACTATTATCAAGAAATAGGTAGGGCTGGAAGAGACTCAGAGGAATCAGAATGTATTTTACTATTTTCTCCAGGAGATGTTCAAACTCAAAAATATATTATAGATAATGGAACTACTAACCCTTTTAGAAAAAGAAATGAATTAGCAAAACTTCAAACTATGATAGATTTAGTTTATTCTAATGGATGTTATAGAAAGTTTATCTTAAATTACTTTGGTGAAGAAGGGAAAGAAAGGTGTAATAAATGCAGTAGCTGTAATTTTGATGGCGAAATATTAGATAAAACTACAGATGCACAAAAGGTTATATCTTGCATTTATAGAATGAAAAGACCCTATGGAATAGGAATGATTGTAGATGTATTAAGAGGTTCTAAAAATAAAAAGTTAGTAGATTTAGAATTAAATACTTTAAGCACTTATGGAATAATGAAAGACTATTCTAAAGATGATTTAAAAGAATTTATTAATACTTTAATATCTCACGGATATATTAATTATGGGGGAGAATACCCTGTAGCTGAACCTAACTCAAACTCTTTAAAGATAATAAAGGGATTAGAAAAAGTTTTATTTAAAGAAGAGAGAAAAATTAAAGCCTTTAGCAGTAATAATGAACTGTTTGACATATTAAAAGAAATAAGACAAAGAATTGCAATAGAGGAGAAAATACCTCCATATATGGTCTTTGGGGATAATACTTTAAAAGAGATGAGTATAAGGCTTCCTAAAACTTCTGATGAATTATTAGATATTTCAGGAGTAGGATTTAAAAAGATAGAAACATTTGGAGAAGAGTTTTTAAATTCTATTAATGATTATATAAATGATAATAATATAGAATCATCATTTACTTTTATAAAAGGTGGAAATTTAAAGACTGAAGAAAAAGAAAGTAAAAAGAGAAAAACTAATAGCGATAAAAAGAAATCCTTTGAAATAACTGTAGATATGCTAAGAGAAGGGAAAATGTTTAAAGAGATTGCAAAATATCGTGATATGTCTTTAAACACTGTTATATCTCACGTAAACACTTACTTAAGCGAAGGAAATTCTATAGACTTTGAAATTGATTTTAGCACAATAATAAATAAAGATGATGAAATAGAAGTTTTAAGTGCAATAGATAAAATAGGGTTTAATAAACTTAAGCCTATAAAAGAAGCTGTAAGAGATAATATTTCATATGATACCATTAAGTATGTTATACTTAAAAAAACGATAAGTTAAAGGTGATAAGATGAGAAACATAAAAATGATAATAGAATTCGATGGAACTAGATACAAAGGATGGCAAGTACAAAGTACAGAAACTTCAACTATAGGTGAAAAGTTTAATAAGCTTTTAAGTAAGATGACAGGAGAAGAAATTAAAGTTATAGGTTGTGGAAGAACTGATTCAGGAGTTCATGCTGAAAATTATATAGCAAACTTTAAAACAAACGATAATAAAACTTTAGAAGAGATGTTTAATTATATAAATGAATACCTTCCTGAAGATATAGTTTTAAAAGATATAAGAGAAGCTAGTGATAGATTTCACTCAAGGTATAATATAGTTTCTAAAACTTATGTGTATAGAATAAACAATAATTTATATCACAATGTATTTGATAGAAGATATACTCTTCACGTTAAAGAAAAATTAAATGTAGAAGATATGATTATAGCGTCAAAGAGCTTAGTTGGAACTCATGATTTTAAAAGTTTTACTACTTTAAAATCTAAAAATAAATCAACTGTTAGAACTATAAATTATATAAATATAAGTGAAAATAACGGTTATATAGAACTAGAGTTTAATGGAAACGGGTTTTTACAAAGAATGGTTAGAATAATAACTGGAACTTTAATTGAGATAGGCCTTGGAAAAAGAAAAAAAGAAGATATAATAACTATCTTAGAAGCTAAAAAAAGATCAGAAGCTGGTTTTGTAGCTTTAGCACATGGACTTTCAATGAAAGAAATAAAATATTAGATAAAATAATGGTGCCTTTTTTATAAGGGTGCTATTTTTTTTATAAAAATCTGAAAATAATATTATAATTATGTATAATTAAAATGTAAGGTTTCGTAAGAATTAAGTTAAGAAAACGAAAAGTTCCCCATTTAAAATCAAAGTATACTTAAATTAAGGGGGACAAAAAATATGAAAAAATATTTAAAATACTTATTTTATGTTTAATATTTTATGGGGTATACATGGGTTTTGATAAAGAAACAAGAGCAGCTAAAAAAACAATAATTAAAAATGATATAATTTTAATTAATGACTCAAGTGAAATAGGAGAAAATTATAAAAGTGATTTAGTAGAAGCAGAAATAGAATTTGTAAACGAAGCAGATAAGGAAGAAAGACTAGTTTCTAAACAAATTAAAAAACCTCTTCAAGAATTAATAAATAGAGCGAAAGAAGATGGTATTTTACTGCTTGGTACTTCAGGATATAGATCGTATAATACTCAAAAATATATTTACAAAAGAGAAGTAATGATAAAAGGTAAAAGGGATGCTAAAAAGTATGTTGCAGAGCCTGGACAAAGCGAACACCAAACGGGGCTTTGCATTGATTTAACTAATCCTAGTAGACTTTTTATAGGAGGAACTAAAGAAGCTGATTGGTTAAAAGATAATTGCTATAAGTATGGATTTATAGTTAGGTATAAAAAGGGCAAAGAAAAAATAACAAAGAAAAATTATGAGCCTTGGCACATACGGTATGTAGGTAAAAAGGTAGCAAAAGAAATATACGAAAAAGGAATTTGTTTAGAAGAATATTTAGGAGAAGCTTATGAATAATATTTTAGTTGTTGATGATGAAAAAGAGATAAGAGAAATTATATCAATTAATTTAAAAAATGAAGGATACAACGTACTTCAAGCTAAAGATGGGGTAGAAGCATTAGTATTATTTGAAAACTTTGATATTAATTTAGTTATATTAGATATAATGATGCCAAAGCTTGATGGAATAGGAGTATGTAGAAAAATAAGAGAATCTTCAAATGTTCCTATATTAATGCTTTCTGCTAAGTCTGAAAACATGGATAAGATAGAAGGACTTTTAACTGGGGCTGATGATTATATAGTAAAACCTTTTGATTCTTTAGAATTATTAGTTAGAATAAAAGCATTACTTAGAAGAGCTTATTTTTTCAATACAAGTGTAGATAGAGATATAATACAAGTAGAGAGTTTAATAATAGACAAAGGAAAACATAATGTAACTTCAAATGGAGAAGAAATAAATTTAACCTCAAGAGAGTTTGAAATATTATATCTATTATATAGCAATAGAGGAAGAGTATTTAGTACAGAAGAGATATTTGAAAGAGTTTGGAAAGAGGATTACTTTCAATCAAATAACACAGTTATGGTTCATATGAGTAGGCTAAGGGATAAATTAAATAAAGCTACAAAGGGTGAAAAAATTATTCATACTGTGTGGGGAGTTGGTTATAAAGTTGAGAAATAACAGAGCGTTAAAAGAAACGGCTACAATATTTTTTTATGTATTAGTTAGTGCGGCGATATTTTATGCAATAGCTACAGGGTTAAAATATGTTGTTTTATTTTTTTATCAATATACTAGAATAAATATTTTTAATAATGTTATGGATATTGTATATTCATATAGGTTTGTAGTGACTATTATTCAGGGTATTATATATTTTTCAATTTTGTTTTATTTAATATATATAAGAAATAAAAAAGTGTATAATCATTTAGAAAAATTAGAAAGCAATGAAAAAGAGTTGCAGAAATTAATTAATGAAGTATCTAAAATGCAAAGTGATAACTTTGAAGAAGCAATAGAGGTTAATGATTTTGATGGGGATATAAAAGGTCTTAGTAAAAATATTAATGATTTAGTAAAAGATCTAAAAAATATTACCTTAGAAGAAAAGAAAGCTCAAAAAACTAAAAATGATCTTATAACAAATGTTTCACATGATTTAAGGACTCCATTAACTTCAATTATAGGATATCTAAATCTTATAGAAGAAGATAAGTATAAAGACGAAGTAGAACTTAGATACTACACAGATAGTGCATATAAAAAAGCAAAAAAATTAAAACTCCTTATAGATGATTTGTTTGAACTTACTAAGTATCAAAATGATGGCATATATTTAAACTTGCAGACTGTAGATTTTATTGAGATGGTTTGGCAGCTTATTTCAGATTTTCAATTTGAATTAGAAGATAAAGGATTAAAAATAAATGCTGATTTTTGTGAAGAAAAAGTATTCGTAAAATGTGATCCTTTAAAGCTTTCGAGGGCTTTTGAAAATATTATAAGTAATTCAATAAAATATAGTAAAAGTAAAAGTACTATAGATATTAAAATTTTCACATCAAAAGATAATCTTATATTTAGTATAAAAAACTATGGAGAAGAAATATCAGAGTTTGATTTAGAGCACATATTTGATAGATTTTTCAGAGTTGATAAAGCTAGAAATAGCGAAATAAACGGTAGTGGTCTTGGACTTTGTATAACTAAAAGTATAATAGATTTACATAATGGAAAAATAAGTGCAAGAAGTAATAACGGAGTTATAGAATTTGAAGTCATCTTAAATTTGAAATAATAGGGGTAGATAATTTATGAAAAAAGTGATTGTTGTAGGCTCAGGTCTAGGTGGACTTAGGACTGCTATTAATTTATTAAACAAAGGATATAGCGTAACTATAATAGAAAAAGAAAAAACTTTAGGCGGTAAAATTAATTATATAAAAGAAGGTGATTTTAAATTTGATTTAACTGCGTCAATTTTAATGACCCCAAACTCTTATATAGATACATTTAAAGATGTTAATAAAGACTATAGGGATTATATTCATATGTTTGATTTAGACCCTCTTTATAGAGTATATGGATTTGATAAAAGTGATTTTAGGGTTTATCAAAAGTCAGATAAAACTTTAAGGTCTTTAGAAAAGCTAAGAGGGAATCTTCCAAAAGAATATATTAAATTTTTAGAAAACTCTAATGAAAAGTATGAAATAAGTAAAAAAGCCTTTTTAGATAAGCCTATGGTTTCTTTTAAAGAGATATTTAGCTTTGATTCTATTTCAAGTTTTTTTAAGCTTCACCCAATAAAAAATAATTATGACTACACAAAGGATATTATAAAAAATAATAGGTTCTTAGAGTATTTATTATTTACATCTATGTATATAGGATGTAATCCTTATAAAAATACAAACATTTATTCTTTAATACCAGCGATAACTCAATTATATGGTTTAGTTTATATTAAGGGTGGATTCTATTCGTATATTGAAGCCTTAGAAAAGCTTATATTAGAACTTGGCGGTGAAATTTTAAAAGAAACAAATGTAAGTGAAATAGTTTTAGAAGATAGAAAAGTTAAAGGGGTTATAGCAAACGGAAACAAAATCTCATCTGATATAGTAGTTTGTAGCGCTGATTATCCTTATGCTATTAATAACTTATTTAAAGAAGAAGTAGGTTCTATAAATAAAAAAGATACAGAAAATATGGAACTATCACCTTCAGTTTTTATAATTTATTTAGGGTTATCTGAAAAATTAGAAAATCTAGAAGTGCACAACATTTATTTAAATGATGATTTTAGAGAAGGGATAGAGGCGCCTTTTAATTTAAAACTTCCTAAAAAACCTTCAGTTTATCTATACTATCCTTCAAAGGTTGATGATACTTTAGCAAAGGGAGAAAAGAGCGTTTTAAATCTTGTAGTTAGAGTTCCAAATCTAAAAAGTGAAGAAGTAATTTGGAATGATGAATCTATTAAAGAATATAGAGATATTATAATTAATTCTATAAAAAGAATAAACGGACTTTATAATATAGAAGATATTATAGAAACTCAAAAGATTTTAACTCCAAAAGACTTAGAAGAAAAGTTTAATTTGTATAAAGGTGCAGCTTTTGGAATAAGTCATAAATTAAATCAAAGTGGATATTTTAGGCCGCATTTAAAGGGAAGAGGAACAAAAGGCTTATATTTTATAAGTGCTTCAACGCATCCTGGAAATGGAGCTTCTGTAGCATTAGACGGCGGAAAGGTACTTGGAGATTTAATAGAAAAAGAGAACCCAATTTTAAAATAGGGTTCTCTAGCCTCCAAGGGTTACATCTTGCTCGTTATACCAAGAAAGAGCATCGTAAAAATCACTTTCTTTAAAGTCGGGCCACATATTATCTAAAACATAAAAGTCAGAGTAGACAGTTTGGATAGGTAAAAAACCTGAAAGTCTACGGCGCCCTCCCCACCTTATAACTAAATCAATCCTTGAAATATCTTTAGAGTGGATAAAAGGAATTATAGTTTTTTTAGAAGAAGCAGATTCTTTTAAAGGATTAAGATCCCACTCCCAACCGTAATGAACTAAAAAGTTTACCTTTAAACCACCTTTTCCAAAGACCCTTCTCTTTGTAAAGGGAAGTAATTCTTTAGGGAATGCAGAAGATTTAGTATTTCCTATAACTAAAATCTCACAGTTTTCCTTTGATAAAAGATTAACTGAGTCTATACAAGCTTTAGTAAAAGCAAGTTTTTGAACAGCGGGTCTTTTAGTATTATCAACAGTAAAACCGTAAAAAGTAACTTCTTCAATATTTTCTTTTTCACAAAGTTTAAAAAGTAGTTTTCCAGGGTTTATACCGTGGTTGTAACCCATATCTTTAGTTAGGCTGTTATTTAAAGCCCAACGTCTATTTCCGTCTGGAATAATTCCAATATGTTTAGGTACTCTCATAAAATCCCTCCTTTTAATATTAGTATTTTGCCCAATAAATTCTAATTTAAACAAAATTTATTTAGAAACTTGAAACTTTTATTTAGTTTTAGAAGTCTAACTAAATAAAGGGGGCGAAATTAATAAAAAAACTTTAGAGGATAAAAAAAGCCACAAAAAGAAGTTAAAATCTTTTTGTGGCAATTTATTAAACTAAAGTTCCGTGACTTAGAGATTTTTTCTCTATTTTAATTCCAAATTCTCTTTCATAAACTCTAATTGCAGGTAATTCTCTTTCTGTAACTAACGAGATTGTGCATCCACTTTTAGTTCCTCTTGCAGTTCTACCAGCTCTATGAAGATACTCGTTTGTGTTTTTTGGGAAGTCTAAGTTAATTATATGAGTTATATCATCTATATCTAAACCTCTAGCTGATATATCAGATGAA
The DNA here is from genome assembly GCF_015234215.1 of Clostridium chrysemydis. GTDB lineage: Bacteria > Bacillota > Clostridia > Clostridiales > Clostridiaceae > Clostridium > Clostridium chrysemydis. The sequence continues at coordinate 373,743 of NZ_JADEKP010000001.1, forward strand.
ACTAATATGTTTATTTTCCCGTTTCTAAAGTTTTGAAGCGCTTGTTGTCTTTGCTCTTTTGTTATTTTTTTATGCATTCCAAAAGCTTCTCTGTTGTGATATTTAAGTTTTTCAGTAACTTCGTTTATATCAAAACCATGATTTATAAATACTAAAGCTTTCTTTGGCTCTACTGCTGCAAGTAATTTTCTTAAAGTTTCAATTTTATCTCTAGGGTCAACTTTAATATACATATGTTCAATATTTGGGTTTAAGCTAGCTTTAGAATCTGATTTTATAATTACTGGATTCTTTAAGAAAGATTTTGAAATTTCAATAGCTTTTTTACTTATAGTTGCAGTGAATATAAGTATTTGAGTATCTCTCATAAGAGATTTAATAATTTCATTAACATTTTGAATACTTGTATTATCTATTAAAGTATCACCTTCATCTAGAACTAAAGTTTTTACAGTATGAGCTTTTAGTTTCTTTTTTCTAATTAAATCTAAAACTCTACCTGGTGAACCTACTACTATTTGAGGTTTAACTTCTTTAAGCTTTTTGATTTGCTTATCTAAGTTAACATCTCCTATTATAGAAACAGATTTAATGTTAGCGTTTGAGTTTTCAGATAAAAGCTTAACTTGTGCTTCAATTTGCATAACAAGCTCACGAGTTGGAGCTAAGATTAGCGATTGAACATCCTTTTTACTAGAGTCAATTTTTTGGAAAATAGGTGTTAAAAAGGCTAAAGTTTTTCCGCTTCCAGTATGTGATTCGCCTATTAAATCCTTGTTTTCTAAAATTTCTGGAATTGAAAGTTCTTGGATTTTTGTAGGTTCTTTAATGTTTTGTTTTAAAAGACCATCTATTATATTTTCGTTTAATTGTAATTCTTTAAAAGACTTCATTAGATTCTCCTTAATTTATATAAATATATTTTTATCTTAATTTAAAAATAAGATGGAGTAGAGACTCCATCTTACTTAAGTATATAATAACATATTAATTAAACAAAAACTATTTTTTAGTTTCGTTGAATTTTTCTATTAAATCTATTACTAATTTTCTTAATACTTTTCCTATTTTTTCGTATTCTCTATCTTCTAAGTTGGCTAGTGATATTCTAAGTGACCACTCAGAATCGTTAAAACCACTACCAGATAGAAGGATAATTGAAGTTTCTTCTGCTAACTTATATAAAATATAAACTAAACTATAATTATCTTCTAAAAAATATGCAAATTCCTCTCCAAAGTGATTTTTAGCCCAAACTAAAAGGTTAAATTCAGTATAATAATCTGCATCATAGATACTGTCTCTAGGTTCTAATCCTAAACTGTTAAATAGTATCTCTTTTCTTTTTCTGCAAATTTCCATAGTTTGATTTTTGTAAGTATCATCTTTATCTAAAATTGCAAATGCACAGAAAAATGCCATTTGGACCTGCATAGGAGTAGAAAGACCAGCTGTATGGTTAAGTGCAACTTGCCTACTATCTGCTACAACTCTATCAATAAATGATATATCTTTGTAATTTTGAGATAAGGCGCTATATCTACCTTTTATCATTTCTTGTTTATCATCAGGTAGTTCTCTAATTAGTTTGTCTATTACATTATTTTTATGAACTGATATTGTGCCTAGCCTTTGACCAGTAACACCAAAATACTTTGAGAAAGAATAAACGCCGATAGTATTATAAGGTAAATCAGCCATAAGTGATCTAAAGTGTGGAACAAATGTACCGTAGACATCATCTGAAATTATGATTAAATTTTCATTATATTCTTTTATGATTGAAATTAAATCATTTTTACATGAGTTACTTAAAGCAACAGAAGAAGGATTACCAGGATTAACTACAAATAAAGCTTTTATAGATTTATCTTTAAGTTTTTCAAGTTCTTTCTTTGGATATTGCCAAGCACCAGAAGGATCTTTTGAAAATTCATCTGCCTTAATTTCAACAATTTCTAAACTATATCTTGGTAATTCAGGTATTTCTAAATAAGGTGTAAATACCGGAGTCATTATAGCAATTTTATCTCCTTTTGTTAAAAGCTCATTTGCTTTTAATGAATCAAAAATATAACACATCGCAGCAGTAGCCCCCTCGACTGCAAATATATCAAAATCATTTTCTAGACATTCATTATTACACATTTCTTTTATTAAGTAATCATGAACTATTTCTTCTATATGAGTGAGCATCCTATCTGGATAAGGATAGTTATCACCGATTATTGCATCTGTAAGTTCGTAGACAAAAGCATCAGGGTTAAAGTTTTTTTTCTCTATACCGTAGTTAATTATGTTTTTTAAAAGAGACATGCCAGGAAGTGACTGATTTAAACTAGAATATTTTAAAAATCTTTCGTATATTCCAGTTTTATGAGGCATTCCTGCTAAATCACCTTCCATCCAAACTCTTTGAGTTTCAGTAACTGCAAATTGTCCAAATGTAAAAAAGGCTTGCCTTGGAGTTGCAGCAGTCCAGTTAGGATTACCACGACCTGCATCAAGAAGGGGTCTTTTACTAGTTTCGTCTGAAGTGTGGGCTACATTTATTAGTTCATTTTTAAATTCAAATGGGCTAATTTTACCGTAAACTTCTTCAATAGTTTTTAATGTCTGTTTAGTTTTCATTTGTTTATCCTCCTAAGAAAAAGCATCTATAATTAATATTACCTAAAAACTATATAATAATAATAATATTAAAAAAGAAATATATAGTTAAATTTTTATTAAATATATGAAACTAGAAGGAGAAAATAGGAGATATTTAGAGAGATTATAGAATAATCAAAAAAAATTCAACATAAATAAAACTGATAATCATTTTCAAGATGCGAAAATTATGTTATGATGAATTCATAATATAACTTTGAAAAGGAGGACTACTATGGCAAAAATGATGGGACCACGTTTTAAGCTTTGTAGAAGACTTGGACTTAATGTTACAGGTCATAAAAAAGCTATGGACCGTGCGACTAAAGGAACTAGTAGAGCTGATAAAAAATTATCAGAATATGGAATAAGACTCTTAGAAAAACAAAGATTAAGAGCTTATTATGGAGTATTAGAAAAACAATTTTCAAGATACGTAAAGGATGCCTTTTTATCAAAAGACCATCCTGGAGAAGCTCTTATAATGCGTCTTGAAGCTAGACTTGATAATATGGTTTATAGAATGGGATTTGCACCTTCAATAAGGGCTGCAAGACAAATGGTTAATCATGGACATTTTTTAGTAAATGGTGAAAAGGTAGATATACCATCTTATAAACTAAAAGTTTCAGATGTAGTTGAATTAAGAGAGAAATCAAGAAAAAATGATTTCTTTAAAGAAACTTTTTTTAATAGTTTAGATAATATTCCTTATATCGAAAAATCAAAAGAAGAATTTAAGGGGATATTTAAAAGAAAGCCTTTAAGAGAAGAAGTTCCAATAATAATAGACGACCAATTAATCGTTGAGTTCTATTCAAAATAAGTTTTAGTAAAGATTACCTTCTTAAAATTAAAGTATATTTTGCCAAACTTAAGCCGTAGGGGTGCAGCCCTACGGTTTATTTTATATAATTAAATAAAGAAATAAAATTTAGAGGTTTAAATATGAGTATTAATTTAAATGAAGAGCAATTAAAAGTTATAAATGAATTAGATAAAAATATATACTTAGTAGCACCAGCTGGAACAGGTAAAACAAATACGTTAGCTATTAGGATCTCAAAAGTTATAAAAGAAAAGAGATGCAGCATAAAAGAAATACTTTGCATAACTTTTACTAATAAAGCATGTAAAGAGATGGAAGAGAGGGTTTTATTAGAACTATCAAAATGTGATGAGACTAAATGTTTAGGAAAAGATATAACTATAAAAACTTTCCATGGATTTTGTCTTCAAATACTTAAAGAAGAAGCAAAGAAAAAAACAGATATATTTACTGACTTTATAATTTATGATGAGGAAGACTCTTTAGAAACATTAAAGTTTTTAAAATACTATTTTAAATTTCCACTAAAAAATTTAAAAAGTTTTATAGATTTAGTTAAAGAATCTAGGGTTAGATATGGATTCATTACTATAGATGAAGTTACTGATTACAGAAATACAATAAATAACTTATATAAAGTTGATAGAGAAAAAATTGAGGATATTAGCAAAGTTAAATATAAGTTTGAGGAAGAACTTTTTAAAGATCTTTATAAAAGTGGAGTTCATTATATTAGAGCATACAATAGAGAACTAGGAAATAACCATGCGTTAGACTTTAATGATCTTATATTAAAAATGGAAATACTACTTAGAGATGAAGATGTTGTAGATAGATTAAGTAAAAGATATAAGTATATAAATATTGATGAAGTTCAAGATACTAGTTATTTTGAATATAAGATTATAGAAAAAATATTTAAAAATAATAATATATTACTTTGTGGAGATAGATTTCAAACTATATATTCTTGGAGAGGTTCAGAACCTAAAAAAATAGAGGAAGCATTTATAAAAAAATATAACCCTTTATATATTAATTTTGTTAAAAACTATAGGGCAACTAAGCTTTTAACAGAGATGTCAAAAAGATATTTAGAAAATGTATCAAAAGAAGAGTTTAATGAAGTTTATAGAAGCGGTATAACATCAAATTCAGAAGTTATAGGAGAAAAAGTTATAGTTAAAGAAGCTAATAATCAGGGTGAAGAAGCTTTATTTTTAATGCAAAAGATAAAAGAATTAGAAAAAGAAAACAAAGATTTATCTAAAACATGCATATTAACAAGGGATAATAGATATAGTATAGGGTTAAGTAAATCTTTAAACAATATGAATAACTCGAAGAATTTTGAATTTATTTTAGTAGATGAATATAAATTTTTTAGAAGAAGTGAAATTAAAGATATAATCGCCTTTTTAAAGCTTATTGTAAATAATTCAGATGGGTCTAGTTTAAAAAGGATATTATTAAAATTAAAAACTGGAATAGGAGAAGAAAAGATAAAGGATATTTTAAGTTCAGAATATAGAAGCTTTGGAATAAAATTAACAGATTTTATAGATAGTAAATCAGATAGAGGTGAATTCTTTTCATTACTCTTAGAAGAATCTAAAAAAGATAATATAGTAGTATTTGATGTTGAAAGTACTGGAACTGATGTAACAAAGGATCAAATAATTCAAATAGCTGCAATTAGAATAAACAAAAATGGTGAAGTCTTAGAGAAATTTGAAAGATTTATAAAACCTACTAAATCAGTTGGAAAGTCATATTTAGTGCATGGATTCTCAGATGAGAAATTAAAAGAAATCGGTGAAGATAAAGAAAAGGTATTTACAGACTTTTTAGAATTTACTAAAGGAAGACTAATAGTTGGGCATAACGTTCAATATGATATAAATATTTTAAATTCTGAACTTAGCCGTATAAACTTTAAATCTCATGAATTTCTAGACTTTTATGATACCTTAGATATTTATAGAAGGTTTTACCCAAATGAATTAAATCATAAACTTGAATATTTAAGTAAGAAGTTTAATACTTTGCATAAGCCGAGCCATGATGCTATGGATGATATTATAGCAACTGGAGAATTATTAATCAAAGCTATAGAAGATAAAATAAAAGATACTAGTATTAATAGATTAAATCTTATGCAAAGACATTTAAAATCATTTAAGGAGATAAAAGAAAAATTAAATAGTTTATTTATATTTTCTAAAACAAATGAACCGAGCGATATAATAATTGAAATACTTAGGAATTTTGATTTGTTAAATAGATATCCAAAAGAAGAAAGAGAAGCTAAAAAAGATAGAATAATTCATTTTCATAATTTAGTTAAAGAAATAAAAGAAGATGATATTTCAAACCGTGATTCATTAATAGAAGTTGTAAACTTAACGTCTCTATCAAACGGGGAGATGGAAGATATTATGACCAAAAAGAAAGGCAAGATAAGAATCCCGATAATTACAGTGCATCAGGCAAAGGGATTAGAGTTTCAAAATGTTTTTATAGTGGGACTTTACGATGGAGGTTTTCCAAACTTTTTCTCTTTAAAATCTAAAGATATAAGTGAAGAAAAGAGGCTCTTTTATGTAGCATTAACTAGAGCTAAGGAAAGACTTTATTTAAGTTATCCAAAAACAATAAGAAATACTAATGGCAATATTAGAAATGTTTTAAAAAGTTGTCTTTTGAATAGCATAAGCAAAGAATTTATAAAATAGAATATAAAAAATTAAACATATTTGTAATATAAATCGTAGTTTAAATGTGTTATTATATTAATAATATTAAAAAAATATGTTGAATGTTGACTAATTATAAAAAATACTATATTATGTGAACAAGGTTCAAAAAGCGAGAGGTGATAGTTTGCCAAAGATATTAAATAATCCTAAAGAAACAATACTAATTGAAGCAAAGATTTTGCTCAAAGAATATGGTTATAGGAAGTTTAGCATGAGGGAACTTGCTAAAAGAAGTAATATTGCAACTGGAACACTTTACAATTACTATAAAAATAAGTTTGACATCATAAGAGAGATTTTTATAGATGAATGGAGAAAAGTAATCTCTAATCTATCAAATATCAATTATGAAGATGTAAGCTTTGAACACAAAATGATGGCTATATATGATGAAATTGAGGGGTATTTAAAAGATCATATGGACATCTTTATGGAACTTACTGAACTTAGAGGCAGAGAAGGCTGCAAGGGGATGAAAGAATCTATGGAAAGTTTATATAAGATAACTGATGAAATAGTTATATTTCATAAGGAAAAAGGGGATATTAAACTGGATGTAGAAACTAGAAAAGGAACATTATTTTTAATAAATAATATACTATTAATTATTAAAAACAAATATATGACAATCGAAGATTTAATCAAGATTGTAAAAATGTAAGAGCTTTTATAAGCTCTTACATTATGAAATTAAATGAACAAGGTTCAAAAAGGAGGAATATATATGGAAAAGAAAAAAGGCAAAGAGAAATTATTAATGATTATGTTTTTACTTGGAATTTTCATTGGAGCTATGGATACTGGGATTGTGTCACCAGCTAGAAATGTAATAGCTAATGGTTTAAATATAACTGAAAGTGCATCTATTTGGATGATAACTATTTACACATTAGCATATGCAGTTTCAATGCCAATATCAGGAAAGTTATCTGATATATTTGGTAAGAAGAAATTATTTACTTTCTCAATAGTATTATTTGGGATAGGTTCAATTCTTTGTGGATTATCAGATTATTTTGGTGGATACTCAATGCTTATTATAGCAAGAATTATACAAGCTATAGGTGGTGGTGGAATAATGCCAATAGCTACAGCTTATATAGGAGATAGTTTCCCTGAAGAAAAACGTGGAACAGCACTAGGACTTGTCGGTGCAACTTATGGTATAGCAACAACTTTAGGACCAACTATAGGTTCTGGAATATTAAGTATTTTTGGCGATTCAAACTGGGGCGTATTATTTTTTATAAATGTTCCTATATGTATAGTTGCATTATTGATAAGTGCAAAGGTTAAAGTAGTAGAGGTAGAAAAAGAAAAAAGAAAAATGGACATTAAAGGTAGTGTCGTGATTTCTTTGATGATACTTTCTTTAATGTATGGAGTTACAAATTTAAACTTCCATGACTTTTTAAATTCACTTAAATCTTTAGATGTATATCCTTACTTAATTGTATTTGTGATACTTTTACCAGTATTTATTTATACTGAAAAGAAGGCAGAAGACCCAGTAATGAATTTAAATTATTTTAAAACTAAAGATATAGCAATAACTTTAGTTTTAAGTTTCCTAGTTGGAGCAGGGCTTATGGGGATAGTATTTATGCCTCAATTTGCAGAAAATACTTTGAAAATTCAAGTAGGTTCTGGCGGTTACTTTGTAACACTTATGGCTATATTTTCAGGAGTTGCTGCACCTTTTGGTGGAAAGCTTATAGATAAGTATTCAGCAAAACTAATATTATTATTAGGGTTTGGATCTACTATAATAGGTTCGTTAATTTTAGGATTATACGTTGCACAAAGTAATAGTCAAGCTGGATTAATAATAGGACTTGCATTTATGGGACTTGGAATGGGATTTACCATGGGAACTCCTTTAAATTATCTAATGCAAAGTTTTGTAGATAAAAATGAAACCGCATCAGCACAATCAACACTCTCTTTAGTTAGAAGTATAGGGGTTGCGGTATCTCCAAATATTCTAGTTAACTTTATAGCAGAAGCTGGAACTAAGGTTCCAAGTAAACTTATGGAAGTAATGCCGCAAATTCCTGGTATGAATGGAAATGCTTTTAGTGGTGGAAATATACCAGAATCGGCACTGAATTCTTTAAAGAGTGCTAATGTCACTAATATAGTAGAAACTATGAAAAACTTCTCAAGTACAATGATGGATAGTTCTAAGAATGCTATAGAAAGTGGAATAATGCATAGTGCACACGGAAATGTAGACCCAAATATTATATTTAATAATATGAAGCTTGATTATTTAAATAAAATAGAAGCTTCAAGAAATACTATTGAAAGCACATATCAGCAAACTATGAATAGTGGATATTCACATCTCTTCATAGCAGCTGCGGGGATAGCATTAGTGGCCTTTATATTGACACTATTCCTAAGTAAAAAGAAATCTAACTAGTAAAATAAAAGCAACCTAGCAGTTTGTGGCTAGGTTGCTTTTTTATACATAATTAATGGTGATTATAACCAAATTAAATATTTAAGAAAAAACGAGATTAAAAGATAACATTTAATTTATTAATTACAACCTTATAAAATGGTATGAAATACAACATAGATTTGTGGGAAATAAAATGCGAGAAATGGCTTAAACACTTAGTTTTTTCTGTTTAATCGATCTTGCAAAAATAAAGGGAAAAATAGGGATGAATTTATAAAACTGTAAAAAAACAATCTAACTTTTTATTAATAATTTAGTTACAGAAAAAAACATTTAAAATACAAAAAAAGTAAAAAAGATAACTTTTCTTGTAAAAATCAAAATAAACAAGGGAAAATAAGGAAGTAAATACAATTGATAAATTGTAACATACGTTTCTTAAATGTAAAGAATAAGTCTAAATAATGAACAATGTAACAGAGATATTGCGAAATTCTTAGGACAATGTTTGACAATAATTTTAAAAGGTTTATGATAAATGATGTGGTGAGCGAGTACAAGCCACAAAGCAAAGTTAAGTGGTTATTGTTTTGTTAGAACAATTAATAAATGAACTTATTATTTTATGACTTACAATTGGTAATAAAACAAAGAGCACTTTACAATATTAAAATTAAATATTGAAAGGAAGTAGTCTTAATGAGCAGTGTTAAAAAACTTACACTTTTCCAACTTATAGGTATTACAATGGCATTCTTCGGAACAGTTAGAAGTGTACCTACATTAGCAGTTAACGGTTGGACACAAATTACTTATTTACTTGGAGCAGTAATATTATTTGCTATTCCAATATCTTTAATCGCAGCAGAGCTTGCAACTGGGTGGCCAGAAGAAGGTGGTCCTCAAGTTTGGGTTAGAGAAGCATTCGGAGATAAATGGGGATTCGTAACTTCATGGTTATTATGGGTTCAAATGTTCTTCGGAATGGTTATGGTAGCATCAACAGTAGGAGTTCTTATTGGTTATATAATAAATAAACCAGAGTTATCACAAAATAACATCTTTGTATTTATTGTAATCATAATTTCATACTGGGGAGTTACATTACTAAACCTTAAGTTTGATATGGTTAAAATGGTTGGTAACTGGGGAGCAGTTATCGGAGTTTACATTCCATTTGTAGCTTTAGTAGTTCTTGGAGTTGGTTACTTAGTTAAAAACGGTATACAACCTTCAGGATACTTAGGAACATTCGAAGCTAGTAAATTATTACCAGACTTTAGTAACTTAGGAAGCTTATCATATTTCGCAGGAATTATCTTTATATTTGCTGGAGTTGAGATTTCATCAGTTCACGCAAACAACATCGATAATCCTAAGAAAAACTATCCTATAGCTGTAATAAGCTCAGTTATATTATTAGTTATCTTTAACTTAATTGCTGGTTTAACAGTAGCAAATGCAGTACCAGAAGGAAAAATGGAACTTGCAAACATAACACAACCTTTCGTTATATACTGTAAAAGCTTAGGAATTCCAATGGTATTTACAAATATCATTTCAGCTATGATAGCTATCGGAGTTTTAGTACAATTAAGTGCTTGGGTACTTGGACCATCAAAAGCAATGATTAAAGTTGCTGAAGAAGGAAACTTACCAAGAGTATTCCAAAAAAGAAGTGCAAATGGTGCACCAATAACTATAGTTTTAATTCAAGCTATCGTTATTTCAGTAATTTCATTATCTTACTTAGTAATAAAAGATGTTAACAGTGCATTCTTTATGATCACAGTTACAACAACTATCCTTTACTGTATAGTTTACATCTTAATAGCTTTATCAGCTATTAAATTAAGATACAAAAGAGCTGATGTTGAAAGACCATTTAGACTTGGTTCAAAAGGAAATGGACTTATGTGGTTCACATCTATCCTTGCAATTTTAGGTATAGTATTAACTATAATTGCTGGATTAATACCACCTGCAAATTCAGGTACAAGCCCAGCATTCTATATTGGATTCCAAGTTATGGGAACAATAATTTCTATAGCAATAGCACTAGTAATATTTGCTTGTAGAAAACCAAGCTGGAAAAAAGAAAACTAATTAAAAGTTAAAAATTAGATTGACATGTGCCATTTAAAGTAGAGCACTAAAACTTATTTAAATGGCACATTAAAATAAAAAATAAATACAGAAATTTTAAGAACGTATGGTAATTTAAAATGGCATCCTAGTTCCATTTTAAATGATCATATGGTTTATAAAATTTGCTTATGAAGGAGAAATTAAAATGAGTGGACAAGATTTAAACTTAAAAGCATTATTTTTAGGACCAAAATCAGAAAACAAAGATGTGTTTGGTAAACACCTAACAAGATTATTCGAAGATCACAGTGAGTGGAGAAAAAACTACCACCCAGAAGATATGCCAATAATCAAAAATACTGATAAAAGAGATGAAAATTTCCTAGGTACATCTGACAAGTTAGAAGAAGTTTTAACAGAGTTATCAGTTAAATTAAGATCAAAATCATTACCATGGCATTCACCAAGATTCTTAGGACACATGAACTCAGAAACTTTAATGCCAGCATTACTTGGATATTTCGCAGCAATGCTTTATAACGGAAATAACGTTGCTTACGAATCATCACCAGGAACTTCAGAAATGGAAGAAGAAGTTGGATTAGACTTTGCAAAACTTATGGGATATGAAGACGGAATCGGTTGGGGACACATATGTGCAGACGGATCAATCGCTAACTTAGAAGGTTTATGGTATGCTAGAAACATAGCTTCATTACCACTTGCAATGAAAGAAGTTACACCAGAATTAGTTGAAGGAAAAACTGAGTGGGAATTATTAAACATGCCTACTAAAGAAATCTTAGACTTAGTTGAAAGTGTTCCAGATAAATTAGATGATTTAAAAGAAAATTCAGCTAGAGGATGCGGTAAAAAAATTGAGAAGTTAGGAAAATGGTTTGTACCACAAACTAAACACTACTCATGGTTAAAAGCTGCTGATATAATCGGTCTTGGAACTGAGAATGTTGAAGCTGTTAAAGTTAACGAACAATACAGAATGGATACAGAAGTTTTAGAAGCTAGAATCAGAGAATTAGCAGCAGAAGGAATTCCAACTCTTGGAGTTGTTGGTGTTGTTGGATCAACTGAAGAAGGTGCAGTAGATGACATCCATAAAATAATCGAAGTTAGAGATAGATTAGCTAAAGAAGGAATTCACTTCTACGTTCACGTTGACGCTGCATACGGCGGATATGCAAGAGCTATCTTCTTAGATGAAAACTTCAAGTTCATAGAAAAAGATCAAGTTAAGAAAACTTACTTAGAAAACGGAGTATTCGAAAACGAAGCAACTGCAGATGCATGGCCATCAGATGATACTTACTATGCTTTCAAAGCTATAAGTGAAGCTGATACAGTAACTATCGACCCACACAAAATGGGATATATCCCTTATTCAGCTGGTGGAATAGTTATAAAAGATAGAAGAATGAGAGACTCAATTTCATACTTCGCAACTTACGTATTCGAAAAAGGAATGGATATCCCAGCATTACTTGGAGCATTCATGCTTGAAGGTTCAAAAGCTGGAGCAACTGCTGCATCAGTTTGGGCTGCGCACAGAACATTACCATTAAACGTAACTGGATACGGAAAACTTATCGGAGCTAGTATCGAAGGTGCATTCAACCTTTACAACCACTTCAACGGAAAAGAATTCATGGTTGGAGACAAAAAAGTTGTTATGCATACACTAATCAGACCAGACTTCAACATGGTTGACTACACATTCAACGAAGAAGGAAATACTGATTTAGCTAAAATGAATCACTTAACTCACAGAATGTATGAAGAAGCTTCATTCGTTCACGGTGGATTATATGATAATGACTTCATAACTTCACACACTGACTTCGCAGTACCAGATTACGGTGATTCACCATTCCCATTCGTTAAGAGCTGCGGAATGGATAGAGCACAGTGGGATAAAGAAGAAAAAGTTACAGTATTAAGAGCTTGCGTTCTTTCACCATTCATAGGAAACACAGCTACTTTCAATGAATACATGGAAAAAGTAGATGTAGCTATCCAAAAGAAATTAAACAAAATATATGATTTAAGATAATCATTTTAAAGCTGCATGTTTAACATGCAGCTTTTTTTTATCTATATAAAAAGAGAAGGGTTTATTTTAAACCCTTCTCTTTAAGTTATAATATTGACATTATAAGAGGTATTGTAAATAGTGAAAGTAAAGTTGTTATAAATGATACCTTTGCGGCTAAATCTTCTTTTATGTTGTATCTCTTTGCAAATATTGAAACTACAACAGCAGCTGGAGTGGCTTCAAGTAATACGCATATAGTTCTAAGTTCTTTAGTTTCACCTAAAATTGTTACTACTAAATAAACTAAAATAGGGATAAGTATAAGCTTTATAAAACTTATTAAATACATCTTTTTATCTTTAAATATATCCTTAAAATTGACTGTACTTAACATTCCACCTACTATAATCATAGCTAGTGGAGTAGTCATATCCCCTATAGAAGAAACAGCTTTAAATAAGGGTTCTGGCAATTTTAAATTAGTAAGCATAAGCATTATTCCTAAAAAGGTAGCTATAATACCTGGATTTAATAAAATAGTTTTAAGTACATCTTTTTTCGATGATTTAAAGCTTTTCTTAGAAAATAAAAAACTACCGAATGTAAAAAGTATTATATTATATGGTATTCCAAAGATTGCAGTATATAAAACTCCAACTTTTCCGTATATTCCAGCCATAAGAGGGTATCCCATAAAGCCTGCATTTGAAAATATATAACTAGACCTTAAAACTATAGAAGAATCAGGAGCCTCCTTAAAACATAGAAATTTAGATATTATAATAAGAAAGATATGAATTATTGTTGCATATATAAATATTCTTAAGCAATTAAACTCTAATTCTTTTGAAACAGTATAATTAAAAGAAGATATTATAAGTGCAGGGAGGGTTATGTTTAACATAAGATTTGAGAGGGAAGTTGTGCTTTCCTCGGTTAATATATTTTTTTTGCGGCAAAAGATACCGACAAGCATAATTAAAAATAAAATTATAACTTGGTTTATTATAGTTTTATCCATTTTTAAAACTCCTTATTTATTAGATAAATATAATTATACAGTGGTTTATAAGTATTATGATTAAGAAGGTAGTAAGGTTAATATTAATTTCATAAAATTCTAGTCTATTTAATAATTAGTATAAAAAAGAAAGAGAGATATAGTTCCTAGTCTATATCTCTCTTCTATATTATTAAGTCAAAATGAGTAGTGTATATATATTTAAATTAATGAGTGGTTAATTTAAACAGCTAATTTAATTTGAGTGGTTAATTATTTAATTACTATTTTGTTGAAGCCTTTTTTACCTCTTTTAACAAGAGCGTGTCCTTCAGCAAGATGATCTTTTTCTAGTTTGAAGAATATATCAGTAACTTTTTCATCGTTTATTGATAATCCTCCTTGTTGAACTAATCTTTTACCTTCAGCTTTTGATGGTATAACATCGAATTCAACTAAGATATCTAATATACCTTTTCCTAAATGATCTTCAGTAATTTCTATAGTAGGAACGTGCTCTAAATCAACTCCACCTTGGAATAAAGCTTTTGAAGCTTGAAGTGCTTTTTCAGCATTTTCTTCACCATGAACTAATTTAGTTACTTCAAATGCTAATCTTTCTTTAGCAGTGTTCATTGCAGCACCTTCAACTGCACATAATTCTTTTATTTCGTCTACTGGTACAAAAGTTAAAAGCTTTAAGCATTTTTCAACGTCTGCATCAGCAACGTTTCTCCAGTATTGGAAGAACTCAAATGGAGAAACTCTTTCTGGGTCTAGCCATAAAGCTCCACCAACAGTTTTTCCCATTTTCTCTCCTTCACTATTTGTAAGAAGAGTACAAGTCATTGCAAATACGTTCTTTTGATCTTTCTTTCTTACTAAGTCAACTCCAGCGATCATATTTGACCATTGGTCATCTCCACCTAGTTCCATTCTACAATCGTATTTTCTGCTAAGTTCTACGAAATCGTAAGCTTGCATTAACATGTAGTTAAATTCAAGGAATGATAATCCTCTTTCAAGTTCAAATCTCTTTTTGAAACAATCAGCAGCTAACATTTTATTAACTGTGAAGTGTCCGCCAACCTCTCTTAAGAAATCAATGTAGTTTAAGCTTCTTAACCAGTCAGCGTTATTTACAAGTATTGCTTTATCATCTGAGAAATCTATGAATCTTGACATTTGAGATTTTATTGACTCAACGTTATGATTGATTTGCTCATCTGTAAGCATTTTTCTCATATCAGTTTTTCCACTTGGGTCTCCAACAGTTACAGTACCACCACCTATTAATACTATAGGTCTGTGTCCGTGTTGTTGCATGTGAGCCATAAACATAAGAGCAATGAAATGTCCTACGTGTAAGCTATCAGCAGTTGGATCAAATCCGATGTAGAAAGTTATGTTCTCTTTTCCTAATAATTCTCTTGTTTCTTCCTCGTGTGTGAATTGTTTAATGTATCCACGTTCCATTAATGTATCTAATACGTTTCCTTTCATATCCAAAACCTCCATTTATTTTTATTTTTCACGATGTAAATACTCTTTAACTAGTATGAGTATTTAAATTTAAGTATAAAAAAACTCGCCCCTTATATAATAAGGGCGAGAGTATTCACGCGGTACCACCTTAATTCATCGTATAAATTTTATACAATCTCATTAATAGTTATTAACGGTAACTAACCGATATTGCCTAATATCTAAATTGTTAGAGTTCAACAACTGACTCCAAGATGTATTCAAAATAAATTTCTTTAGCGCTTCTCATCAACCAGCAACTTTCTGTTAAGAAGGGTTTATTTCTACTTGTTCTCTTCTTAGTCTTTGTGATTTAAAATTTTGTTTTGCGATTTGTCCTATCGCTTGCATTTATTATATACCCGCTAAATTATAAAAGTCAACACCCATTTTGATTTAATTTGTGTTAAAAAAGAATGAATATATAGAACAAAAAAGTTAATAAAATGACAAAGTTTTAAATAGCTAGGATTACTTTTTTTAGTGCATATAATGAAAGGAATAGAAAAAACTTTTGATTAAGATAGAATTTTTAGAATAATTAAAAAATATAAGTGAAAGATTTAAAAAAGTATGTTATAATATTAACAAAGATTAACGAAGAACTAGATATGCTAGGGGGAAGAATTATGATAGAGATTATGAACACAAATACTTTAGATAAAGATATTATAGATAACTTTCTAAAGGAGAAAGAAATAGATAAAAACGTTATAGCAAAGGGCAAGATTTACAATTTAGATAACCTTGATGCATTTATGCTTTTTGAGGGAATTCACGCTTTAGGAGAAAATGATCCTAAGGGTATTGCGTATTATAAAGTAGGCGTTAGGGGAATGGAAATTGTAAAAATATACACAATAACAGAAGATGATAGAATTAAAAATATTCTTCTTAAAAAGCTTATAGAAAAGGCTAAAGAAGAAGGATGCAGTAGAATATGGAGCTTAGTTACTAACGACAAGGTTGAAACTATGGAATTTTTACAAAGAAATGGTTTTGAGATGAAGATGCTTCATGAAAATCTTATAGAAGAAATGAGAAAAAATAATCTAAACGTATATGAATATGGGTTAAACGGAATAAAGATTTCACACGGATTAGAGTTTGTATATGAATTTACAGAAGACTAGCTAAAAATTTTAGCTAGTTTTTTTATAAATTTATATTGAGTTAACAATTTTAGGGTAAAATATTCTTGTTTAAAAAATTTAGAAACGAGGAAAATTATGAAATTTTTAAAAGTACTTTTAATATTTATACCCTTAAGTATTATAGGCGAATTTATGCATTTTTCACCTACTGTAAACTTTTTATTATCAGCTTTAGCTATAGTACCTTTAGCTGGAATGATGGGGGAAGCTACAGAAGAGATATCATGCTATACAGGTCCTAAAATTGGAGGATTTTTAAATGCAACATTTGGGAATGCGACAGAACTTATAATATCTTTCTTTGCATTAAAAAGTGGGCTTTTTGACGTTGTAAAAGCATCTATTGCAGGTTCAGTTATAGGAAATACACTTTTAGTTTTAGGTGCAAGTATGTTACTTGGTGGACTAAAATATAAGACTCAAAAGTTTAATAAAAAAGTAATTGAAGTAAGTGCTAGTATGTTACTTTTTGCTGTTATTGGACTTAGTGTACCTGCTATATTTACACATACAATTAGTCCGGATTTACTAAATACAAAATACGAAGGATTAAGTATTTTTGTTGCAGTTATAATGTTTATTATTTACATACTAAGCTTAGTATTTTCATTCTTTACTCATAAAGATATATATGCTGTATCAAACAGTGAAGAAAACTTAGAAAAAGCTAAGTGGACTTTAAAAAAATCAATTTTAGTTTTAGGTGTTTCTACGCTACTTATAGCACTTGAAAGTGAAATTTTAGTTGGAGCCGTTGAGCCTATGACAAAGAGTTTAGGACTTAGTGAGTTCTTTGTAGGTATAATAATAATACCTATAATCGGAAATGCTGCAGAACATAGCACAGCTATTGTTATGGCACTTAAAAATAAAATGGATGTTGCAGTTGAAATTGCAATAGGATCTAGTCTTCAGATAATATTATTTGTTGCACCTGTATTAATATTTTTAAGTTTAATATTTACTCCGATGAGTATAGTTTTTAATCCATTTGAATTAGCAGCACTTATTGTATCAGTACTTATTGTAAATAGAGTTGCAAATGATGGTGAGTCTAACTGGCTTGAAGGTGTTCAGCTTTTAGCAGTATATGTAATTATTGCAGCTGCATTTTTCATAGTTTAATAGAAAAAAGATGTATATTAGTTTTTAAAGCTAATATACATCTTTTTTATTTATATTTAAAATCTTAAAGGCTCTTTTCTCATCCCTATATTTAATACTATCCCTATAGATAATATTGTAGTTAAAAGGGAGCTACCTCCATAACTAACAAGGGGAAGGGTAATTCCGGAAATTGGAGTAATTCCAATAGTCATTCCTATATTTTGCAATATAGCAAGGAGAAAGTATGCTATTATTCCAACTGATACAGTAGAACCAAAAATATCTTTTGAATTTTTGGAGATTTTAATCATATTAAATAGCATTGTTCCATAGGCACTTAAAAGAGTTAAGGCTCCTAAAAGTCCGAATTGTTCTCCTATAGCTGCAAAAATAAAATCAGTTTGTACTTCTGGTACATTATATCCAGCATAACTTGATTTACCATCGTTTTTTATAGATGGTCTATTTCCTAAAACACCTCCAGAACCTATTGAGGTTAAGGATTGACTTAAATGATATCCTTGTCCACTTGTATCACCAGATTGATTCATAAAAGATAAAACTCTATCTTTTTGATAATCTTTAATAATGCCAATGTTCCAAAATAGTAAAAGAGAAATTACTATAAGCATAATGGTTGACAAAATAATTTTCATATCAAGCCCTGAAATGAAAATCATGCAAAAAACCATAAAACTAATAACTATAGACATTCCAAAATCAGGTTGGGCAAAAACAAATAGAATAGGTAGAGCTAAATATAATATTAAGTTTATTAGGTTTTTAATGTTATTAACATTACCATTGAAGTTTTCAAGACGGCTTCCTATCATAATTATTATAAATAACTTTATAACTTCAGTTGTTTGAAAAGAAATGGGGCCAAACACAATCCAACGGGTTCCACCACCTATATTAGAACCTAAAAGTTTGGTTAAGATAAGAAGAAATATTCCAAACCAATATAAAATATTTGAATACTTATAAAATATTCTATAATCTATTTTTAATAAAAATAAAGAGAAATCAAAGATACTAAAAACCAAAGTGCTTGCTTAATAACGTAAAAAGTTGGGTTTTCAGTCCATTTTGTTGCTAAATATATATTTAATATTCCAAAAGAAGCCAAAAATAACATACTAAATAACACATGCTTGTTTAGATATCTAAGATCTTTAAATAAAAACTTGAATTTCTTATTATCATTATTCTTAAAGAATTTATTTATCATAAGTAATACCTCCTATGTTTTCTTCATTATACATAAAATTATTAGATTAACTATAAAGGTTATAAAATAGTAATTTATTATTAATCTAAACGTAATTTTTATTGTGAATTATATAAAAATAAATTAAGAAAAATACTTATTTTAAATTAAGTACTTTATTTTTTATATGTTATAATCAACTATATAAATAAGAGGTGAATTAAAAATGGAAAAATTATATTATGTTGATGAATATATAAAAGAATTCAAAACTGAAATTACTAATATCATAGAAAAAGGCGATAAGTTTTATGTAGAGTTAGAGGAAAGTGCATTTTTCCCTGGAGGGGGAGGGCAACCTTCTGATACTGGTTATATAGATAATAATAAAGTAATAGATACAATAGAAGAATATGGAATTATCTATCACATAACACAAAATAAACCAATTAAAATACATAAAGTTTCTTGCAAAATAGATTGGGAAAAAAGATATGATTTTATGCAGCAACATTTAGCTCAGCATGCACTTTCAGGTTGCTTTTTTAAATTGTTTAATAAAAATACTTGTGGTATTCATTTAGGAAAGGATATAAGTACTATAGATATTGAAGGAACAGTTACAGAAGAAGAAATAAGAAAAGCAGAAGAGATGGTAAATCAAATAATTTTTGAAAATAGAGAAGTTAAAACTATAATTCCAACGAAAAGTGAACTTAAAAAATTAAAAATAAGAAGAGCTCTTCCAAACACTAAAGAAGATATAAGAATAGTTATTATAGATGATTTAGATGTAAATGCTTGCTGTGGGGTACACGTTAAAAGTACAATAGAGCTTCAAGCTATAACTTTAAAAAGGTTTGAAAAACATAAAGGCAATACTAGAATAGAGTATTTAGCAGGAAATAGAGCTATAAAAGATTATTTAAATAAAGATAGCTTTTCAAGAACTATATGTAGAAGTTTAAGTTGTAGTGAAGATGAAACATTAAATAGTTTAAATAAATTAAATGATAAAATTAAAGAATTATCAAATGAAAACAAAAATTTAAGAATAGAACTTGATGATTATAAAGTAAAAGAATTTATAGAAAAATCAGAAAAGGTAAATAATATTACTATTATAAAAGAAATATTTAAAGAAGATAGCATAAAAAATATAAGCAAATTAACAAATAGGCTTTTAGAAAATGATAATATAATAACACTTTTTGGAATAGAAAACGAAGATAAAGCTAACTTAATATTTGGAGCATCTAAAAATATTAAAAATATTGATATGAATATACTTTTAAAAGATGCAATCTCACTTATTGATGGAAGAGGCGGCGGAAGCAAATTCTTATCTCAAGGTGGAGGGAAAAACAATAACAATCTAAAAGGAACTTTAGATTATGCATTTAAAAAAATAGAAAATGATATTAAATAGATAGATAAAAAGAGGATTGTTTAAAAAATAACAATTCTCTTTATATTTATAGGAGGATACATGAATTTTATTAATAGTAATACTATAAAAATTGCAATTTCAGCATCTATTGCAATTTTAGTTTCAAACTCTTTAGGGTTACAGTTTGGAGTAACAAGTGGAATAATCGCTATTTTAAGTATTCAAAATACTAAGAAGGATACAATTATAGTTGGGATTAGAAGATTTATTGCAGGTATAATCGCGGTATTGATTTCATATCTTTTATATGTTTGCCTTGGAAATAATTCTTTTATTTTTGGACTGTTTTTATTGATATTTATACCATTAACAAAAAAGTTTAATATAGAAGAAGGGATGGTAGCTGGTGCAGTTTTATCTACTCACCTTTTAGTTAGTTCAAATATAAACATTACTTGGATTTATAATGAGGTAGGTTTGCTTACTATAGGGATAGGGGTAGCGACCTTATTTAATTTATATATGCCATCACTTGAAGAAAAATTTAATAAAGATAAAGTGATGATTGAAAATCTTTATAGAAGGATTTTATTAGATATGTCTGATTCTTTTATATCTAAAGCTGTGAGTATAAATGAACAAAAAAGATTAGATTTAGCAAAGAGTTTGATTTTAGAATCGAGAGAATTAGCTTATAAAATAAGTAAAAATAATATATTTAAAGAAGATAAATACTATTTAGATTATGTAGAAATGAGAAGTGCACAATTAGAGGTTATTTTAAAAATGAGAGCTCACTTTTCAAGGTTTACTATGACTTATTCACAGATGCTTATAATGTCTGAATTTACAAGAGAAATTGCACAAAATATTTATTTTACCAATGATTGCATTGAGTTACTAAAAAGGACTGATGACTTAAGGGAAAGTTACAAAAAGATGGATCTTCCAAAAACGAGAGAGGAATTTGAAAATAGAGCTATGCTATTACAGTTTTTAAACGATTTAGAGGATTTTTTAATTTTGAAAAATAAATTTGTACTAGAAAGAAAATAAGAAGTATTAATTTGTAAAAGATGGTAATAATATATTAAAAAAGACAGTATTAATAACTGTATTTATTTAATATAAGGGGGAAAGACTTTGAAAGAAGATATCTTAGTCAAAGAGGCGGAAATTAAAGAATTAGAAGGTATAAAAAAATTAATAACTAAAAACTTCAACTCTTACGAAAAATATAATTTTTCAAAAAGTGGAAGAGTGGAATTTTTAAATAATATAAGTGAAGAAGAGCTAAAAGAAAGAAGAAACTCTGGAAGTAGATTTATAATAGCTAAGGGTTTAGAGGAAATAAAAGGTGTTATGGAAGTTAGACCTTATAACTATATTAATTTATTCTTTATTCCGAAAAATGATTTAGAATTAACTAAAAAGCTAATTAAGTCTTATTCTGACTTTTGCGATAAACCTAAAATAATAAATGTACCACTCTATTTAGAAGAAATATTTAATTCTTTAGGATTTAAAAAATTATGCAAAGAGCAAGAAGTTGAGGGAGTAAAATTTATTCCTTATAAATTCACTTTTAAAATATGAGTAATTACTTAAAAAATTAAGAATAAACTATATAGAAAACCTTAAAATAAAGGACTGATTTTATGAGCTTATGGAGTAAAAGACTTTCAAATTCCGTATATAGCATATACGCTAAAAGTAAAGTGGATTTGAAAACGGAAGAGATTATTTCAGGTGAAGTTATAAAAGGTTATGTAGAAATTTTAGGAGGTAAGGTAAAGCAAGAAATACCCTATATAAAAGTATTTTTAAAAACTGAATACGAAATATATACTAAGTGCTCTAAAAGAATTAAAGAATTTATAATTAAAGAAGAGGATTTGATAGTTAACAAAACTATAAATGAAGGTGAAATAATAAAAATTCCCTTTAAAATAAAAAGTCCTGAGGATATGCCATTAAACTCAGGTGAGTTTGGCGTTTGGGTTGAATCTGAAATTTGTTCTTTAAATTCAATTGCAAATCATGACAGAGTATATATTAAAATTAAACCTATTTTAGAAATTAAAAATATTTTAGAATCTTTTGAAAAGTTTGGGTTTATAGTAAGGTCTATTTATAACAATAGTGATTTAAGCTTAAGTAAATTTAATGATAAAATGCCTTTTTATCAACAATTTCAAATCATACCAAAGGATGACTCTATATTTATTGATCGTTATTATTTAAATTTAGTATTTTATATTAGTAAAGAAAATATAGGCATTTTTATTAACAAAAATAGTGAAAAAAAATTTCTTAAGAATCCAGATAGTTTAGAAGAAGATAAATTCTATGAATTATTATTCCAAAGAGTGGAATTAATTGATGATAGGGATTTTAATAATTTAATTGATTTATTTTAACGAAGGTTTTTATAATTTTGGCACCTAATTTTTAGGTGCCTTTAATTTTAAGATGATTTCATAATCCTATTTTGAAAATATACAGGTATAAGGTCTGTTTCTTCTAAAAATCTTTTAGCTAGTTTAAAATTTACACCAATGCTTTTAGCTTCGTGGGCATCAGAACCTAAAGTGACGTATTTTCCTCCAAGGTTTTTATAAAGCTTGTACACAGGAAGTAATGCGTTGTAAACTTTTGGATTATTAAGCCTTCTTGTATTTAACTCTAAAACTTTCTTTTTATCTATTAATATCTTAAATAATTTTTTTAAATAGTGCTCATGTTCTTTTAAAGTAAATTCGTTATTTTCGTAATTACAATATCTACAAGGATAATCTATATGCCCTAAAGAATCGAAGTCATCGAACTCTTTTATATATTTTATTCCTTCTTCAAAATAAGTTTTAAAGAACTCTTCTTTTTCCATATTATTTGTATCAAAGAAACTGTAAATATCTATATCTTTTATAGAATGAATTGAACCTATTACATAATCAAAAGGATAAGATGATATTAAATTCTTATTCTTTTCTACTATAGAGGAAGATAAACCAATTTCAACTCCAAGCAATAAAGAGCTATCTCTATATTTAGAGTAAGACTTAAAAAAGTTATCTATATCTGCTCTAAATAGGTTTGGATCTGGATAGTTAAAATCTACATGCTCAGTTAAAATAGTTCCTATATTTAGAATGTTTTTAGATTCGATTAAGTCTGCTATTTCCATTTGACTATCAGATGAAAGAATAGTATGCATATGTGTATCAAAAATCATAGCGGCCTCCTAAATGTAATTATTTCTTTGTATATTATATCATAGTGTTGTAAAATACTAGTTAGAAATATAGACTTTGGAGGAAAAACTATGGAAAACAATTTAGATATACTATTTAAAGTTAAATATAACGATGATGTAAAAGGGGTAAAGGGAGAAGAACTTATCTTTACAAAAGAGGACTTCTTAGATGATATTGAAGAATATGAAGATATTATCCCTATAATTTCAGAGATGCAAGATTCTTTAGAAGCTGAAAGAATAACATGTACTTCAGTAAATGATGAGTGTTGCGGAGTTAGTAAAGATAATTACATTATAGAAATTCACGGTTATATAAATGATGAAGATGAATTTATTACTAAGGAAGAATTAGAAAAATACGAAAATGTATTTAATAAAGATGTTTTAGATTTATTTGTTATAAGAGTATATAAATGCGTTGATTGTGGTAAATGGATAATTGATATATTAGAGTAATATAAATATGCTATGATTTTAAATCATAGCATATTTAATTAATAACTAAAAAATATTAAAATAATATTAAGAGTTTATTTTTCTAAAGCTATTAGGTTGATTTAAATAAAAAATAAAGAGTATTATTAAAAGGGGTTGTGTTATGTCTAAGTTTAAGGAGAAACTTTTAACATTCTTTGATAGATTAAAAGATAGTTTTTATGATTTAAAACACGGGGATAAAAAGGAGTTCTTTAAAAAGAATATAATTCTTATTTCAATAATTTGTATTGTCATAATTTTTGGTGTTGGTTTTTTCTTTGGAAATATAATAAGTACTAAAGAAGGAACTTTAAAAAAGCTTCAAAGAGGGTTAGTTAAAGGTAGTGTTAGCACTTTAGATGATGTTATTAAAATAGATGGTGAAAAGGCTACAAAAGAAGAGTTAAAACCATTAAGTGATTACTATAAAGGAAAAGATACTTTAGTGAATAATTTAATGGATGATATAAAAGATGGTAATTCAAAAGTTATGAAACTTACATCTAGTAAATCTTTATTTTTAGAAAATTATAGTTTGGATTTAAATACATTCACATTAACTATAGAAAATGATAATAAAGATGCAGATTTATATTTAAATGATAAAGAAATTAAAGGAACAACAGAAATTAAAGGTTTAATTCCAGGCGAGTATAAATTAAAAGGTGTAATTAAAAGCGAATTTGGTGACATAAAAAAAGAAGAGTCTATTTTACTTATGAAAGATGAAAAAATTAATTTTAAAATAGGTGCAAATTTTATTACCCTTCATTCAAATTTTGATGATGCTAAAGTTTATATAAATGGTGAAGACTCAAACAAAACGGTAAAAGAATTTAAAAATGCAGGACCTTTTCCAAGTGATGGAAGCGTAAAGGTTAATATAGAAAAGGAATTGCCTTGGGGAAAAGTTAAAAGTGAAGAGGTTCAAATTAAAGATAAACCAGATATAACTATAAGTTTAAATATTAAAAATGATGAATTATTTAATGAAGTTCAAACTTTAGTAGATAGTTTTTATGATAGTGTTTTTAAAGCCCTAAATGAGGAAAATAAGGAATTAATTAATGCAGCAACAAATGAGGCTAAAGATAAAGTGTTTAGTGTTTTAGAAAAGAAATACTTTTTCTTGAAAAATCAGTACGAAATAACAGGTATAAACATAGATGAAGATAAAAGTAAGTTCACTTATGAGAATGGTGAATTTAAAGGAAGCGTTGTTTGTGATGTAAATTATGATGTAAGTAAAGTTTTATTTGGGTTAGGGAAAGAAAGTAAAAGTACTAAATTCTTTACGAAAATTATTTATAAGGACGGAAAGTGGGTTGTTTCTGACGTAGAAAACTTCTCGCTAAGCTGAACTACAGGAGGTTTTTAGATTCATGAAAAAAAAGTTAATAGCTTTTATTATTATAGGAGCCATAGGAAGTAGTTATTTTTTAGGTGACTCATCAGCATATGCTGTAAGTAAAAAAGATAATGAAAATAAAATAGAAGAAAATAGAGATAAGATAGATGACCTTAAAAAAGAAAAAGATAAAGTAAACGAAAATAAAGAAAAGAAAAATGATGAACTAAATAAAGTATTAGGTGAGATAGATAAACAAGGTAAAATAGTTTCAGATTCAGAAAATGTAGTTTTAGGATATCAAAAGAAGGTTTCAGAATTAAATGGTGAAATTGATGCTATAAACAATAAGATAAAAGATATCGAAAATAGTGTAAAAGCTAAAGAAGAAGCAATAGAGAAAAACCAAAAGAAAAAGGAAGAAAATCAAAAGATATTAGATAGTAGACTTAGAGAATATTACAAAACTAATATGGGAACTAGTATGCTATCTGCTGTCTTAAATTCAGATGGATTTTCAGATATGATTTCAAATATTTATACTATGAATAAAATTATAGATATGGATAATAAACTCATAAAAGAATCTAAAGAATTAGATAAAAAGCTTCAAGAAGAAAAAATTGAATTAGATAGAGAAAAATCTTTAAAAGATTCTGAAAAGGCTAAGATATCAGAAAAGAAAAACGAACAAGAAAGCTTAAAGGAAAAAGCTGAAAAAGAAAGAGATAAGCAAAAATCTGAACTTTCAAAACTTGAAAAACTTGAAAATGATAAAAAGGCCGTTTTAGATAATATGTCTAAAAAGGAAAGTAGCATAAAAGATGAAATAAATGATTTAGAATCATATAACAAAGAACTTCAAGATCAAATAGATAAGCTTTTTGAGGAGTTAAATAATAAAAATAATAGTACTAATAATAACAGTAGTAATAGCGGTTCTTCAAATAGTTCAAATCACGGAAGTAGTGATTCAGGTGGAGAACATGTAAGTGGAAAGTACATAAGACCTACAAGTGGACCTGTAACTAGCCCTTATGGTCCTAGAATTCATCCAATACAAGGACAAGTTGGATTTCACACAGGAGTAGATTTAGGAGCGCCAAATGGTGCACCTATAAAAGCGGCAGCTGATGGTACTGTAGTACTTGCAGGCTGGGTAAGTGGATATGGTAAAACTGTAATAATAGACCACGGAAATGGTGAACAAACATTATATGGGCACACTAGTGCATATAATGTTACGGAAGGACAAAGTGTAAAACAAGGACAAGTCATTGCAAATGTCGGAAGCACTGGAAATAGTACAGGCCCTCATCTTCATTGGGAAGTAAGAAAAAATGGACAACATGTAAGCCCTATGGCGTACGTATAAAAAATTGAATTTAATGTCACACTTTTTGTGTGGCATTTTTTTTATTCAATTTTAAAATATAAAATAAAAAACCTGTACATGACTGTACAGGTTAAAGGGTTTGTTCATTTAAGAAAGGGAATAAATGAACAATTGTGGGGTTTATTTAAACTCTATAGCTTTTGCTATTAGAGTGGTATGGGCTTTTTAAAAACAAGTTGTTTTACTTGTTAATTATATTATACAACAAAGAAGAAAAGTTTCAATACAAAATCATCCAATTAATAAAATATTAATAAAATATCTGCATTTTCGTAACATACCCCTAAATTATGACCCTAAATAATTAAGAATTACTTATAATAAATAAAATTTATTAAATTTTGTAATAATTTATGATAGAATTGAGATAAATAAAAATTGAAGGATAAATTAAGGAGTGATATATAATGATAATATTAAAAAAAGATGATTTCTTAAAGGATGCTCCTGATTACGAAGATTACACAGATAATGTAGCTAATCTTTCAAAAGAAGAAAAGGAATCTTTAGGAATTAAAAGTTGCAATTGTTCTTGTAAAAATAAAAAATAATGTAAATGGGTATATTAGGTTATAATATATTTAGTAAATATACGAAAATTTTAGGAGGTACTAGTTTTGTCAAAACCAAGCATATTCAGCAGAGATTATGAAAAGAGAATGAAAAAAAGAAAAATAAGAATCGCTTTAATAATAGGGGTTATACTTATTATAGGGGGGGCTCTTTTATACAATTTTAAAATAAAAGATATGGATTTTAGTAGTGTACGAAATAAATTACAAGCTTGGGTAGATAGTGATAAAAAAGAAGAACCAAAAGCTAAAGCTCCAGAACAAAATACTGAAGTAGAAGAAAAGCCTGTTGAAGTAGAGAAAACATTTCTAGATGTAGAACTTCCTAATAAAGATCAAATAAAAATCCAATATGAACTTGAAGATAAAAAAGGAAAAGTTAAAGAAATAGAAGATAAAAAAGGCTATAATTTTGATGTTTCACCTGATAAAGATGAAATTATTGCTTTAGATAAGAATCAAAACATGTACTTAATTAAATTAAGTGGTGAAAAAGATTATAAAGTAACTGATATAACTAAAAAACAATACGTATCAAAAAATGGAACTAAATTCCCAAAAGATAGTCGTTTAGAAGCTGATAAAAATTATAAATGGCATGCAGAGCCAAAGTTTATTAATGAAGACACTATAATATATGTAAGTCAGTTACCTTACTTTGGAACTTCTGCAACTAAAGAGTATGTTTGGATTTATGATATAAGTAATAAAGAAGATAAAGTAATGTTCAAACTTTCAGGTAACAAAATAGATATAGGCGACATAAAAAAAGATAAGGGAATAGAAGTTAAAATAGATAAAAGCGAATATATTATAGATGATAAGGGTAATATTGTAAAATAGCACTCGTGCAAGCTATAAATATTTGATAATAAATAGGAAACTATGTTATAATAAGCTAGTTAAATTATTAAGAGTTATAAACTAGTAGAATAACTATTTTAGGAGGAATAACAAAAATGGAAGCTAAAATGGAAAAAATAGAAAACAATATAGTTAAATTTGAAGTGAGAGTAGAAGCAGAGAAATTCACTGCTGCTTTAAATAAAGCATTTAACAAAAACAAAAAAAGATTTGCTGTACCTGGATTTAGAAAAGGTAAAGTACCAATGCACATGATAGAAAAAATGTATGGAACTGAAGTATTCTTTGATGATGCTGCAAATACATGTATCAGTGAAACATATCCTACAGTAATAGAAGAAAACAACATAAGACCTGTTGACTTCCCAAGAGTTGATATTAAAGAAATTGGAAAAGGTAAAGATTTAGTTTATACAGCTGAAGTTACTGTTTATCCAGAAGTTGAACTTGGAGAATACAAAGGTTTAGAAGTTAAGAAAAATACTTTAGAAGTATCTGATGAAGAAGTTAACGCTCAATTAGATTCTATGCAAAAACAAAATGCTAGAGTAGAAGTTAAAGAAGATGGAAAAGTTGAAAAAGGCGATGTAGCTCTTATTGACTTTAAAGGATTCATAGATGGAGTAGCATTTGAAGGTGGAGAAGGACATGATTACGCTTTAGAAATCGGTTCAGGTTCATTTATAGATAACTTTGAAGATCAATTAATAGGTCTTGCAAAAGGAGAAGAAAAATCAATTAAAGTTACTTTCCCAGCTGAGTATGGTAAAGAAGACTTAAACGGAAAAGAAGCTACTTTTGAAGTAACTGTTAAAGAAATCAAAGCAAAAGAATTACCAGAACTTGATGATGAATTTGCAAAAGAAGTTTCAGAATTTGAAACATTAGCTGATTTAAAAGCTGATATAAAAGAAAAATTCCAAAAAAATAAAGATGAGCAAGTAGAAAACGAATTTAAAGATGCTTTAATAAGTGCTGCTATCGAAAATGCTAAAATGGAAGTGCCAGAAGTTATGTATGAAAAAGAAATAGATAACATGGTAAAAGATTTAGAGCAAAAATTAGGATACCAAGGATTATCATTAGAGCAATATCTTCAATTCACAGGAAACACTGAAGATAAAATGAGAGCTTACATGAAAGAAAATGCAGAAAAGAAAGTTAAAGCTGACTTAGTTTTAGAAGCTATAGCTAAAGCTGAAAACATAGAAGCAACTGAAGAAGAAGTAAACGAAAAAGCTACAGAAGTTGCTAAAATGTATGCTGGAGACAATGCAGAAGAGATGGCTAAAATGTTAGTTCAAACTCAAAGACCAATGATAGAAAAAGATATAGTTGTTGCTAAAACTATAAAATTATTAGAAGATAACTGTAAATAATATAAAAATTAAAAATAAAATATTTTTACTTTAAGATAATTGCCAGAAAAGACTTTTCTGGCAATTATTTAAAATACAGATTAACAAATAAGCGTTTGAAATATGTATAATAGGTAATAATAATATAATGTCTAGTTAAAAAGGAGGGAATTATTATGAGTTTAGTACCAATGGTAGTAGAACAAACAAACAGAGGGGAAAGAAGTTATGATATCTTTTCAAGATTATTAAAAGATAGAATAATTATGATAAATGGTGAGATAAATGATACTACTTCTAATTTAGTAGTAGCACAACTTTTATTTTTAGAAAGTGAAGATCCAGATAAAGATATTTATATTTATATAAATAGTCCAGGTGGTTCAATAACTGCTGGAATGGCGATATATGATACAATGCAGTATATCAAGCCAGATGTTTGTACAATTTGCATAGGGCTTGCTGCATCAATGGGATCATTCCTTTTATCTTCAGGGGAAAAGGGTAAAAGATTTGCACTTCCAAATGCAGAAATAATGATACACCAACCTTTAGGTGGGTTCCAAGGTCAAGCAACTGACTTTGATATACACGCTAAGAGAATCCTTAAAATTAAGGAAAGATTAAATAAGATATTAAGTGAAAACACAGGGAAACCTCTTGATGAATTAAAAAAAGATGTTGAAAGAGATTATTTCTTAGATGCAGACGAGGCTATGGAATATGGTTTAGTTGATAAGGTAATCACTAAAAACGAAGAGGCAAAAGCTTAATAAATTTACTTTAGTGAGGTGAAAGTATGGCTAAATTTGAAGAGAAAAAGGGACTAAAGTGTTCTTTCTGTGGCAAAAGTCAAGATCAAGTAAAAAGACTTATTGCAGGTCCTGGAGTATATATTTGTGATGAATGCATAGAACTATGCTCTGAGATAATAGAAGATGAGTTCGAAGAAACAGTAGATGTTAAAGGAACAGAAGATTTACCAAAACCAAATGAAATCAAAAAATATTTAGATTCATATGTTATTGGTCAAGATGATCCTAAAAAAGCTTTAGCAGTTGCTGTTTACAATCACTATAAAAGAATTAATTCAAAAAAATCTAACGATGATATAGAGCTACAAAAAAGTAATATTTTACTTTTAGGACCTACAGGTTCAGGTAAAACATTACTTGCACAAACTCTAGCGAAAGTTTTAAATGTACCTTTTGCTATAGCAGATGCTACTACTTTAACTGAAGCAGGTTATGTAGGTGAAGATGTAGAGAATATATTACTTAAATTAATTCAAAATGCTGATTACGATGTAGAAAGAGCACAAAAGGGAATTATCTATATAGATGAAATAGATAAAATAACTAGAAAATCTGAAAATCCTTCAATTACTAGGGATGTTTCAGGAGAAGGTGTTCAACAAGCACTTTTAAAAATTCTTGAAGGAACAGTTGCATCAGTTCCACCACAAGGTGGAAGAAAGCATCCTCATCAAGAGTTACTTCAAATAGATACTTCAAATATATTATTTATTTGTGGTGGAGCATTTGATGGTATAGATAAAATAATAGAAAAAAGAACTACTAAAAGTTCTATAGGATTTGGAGCTGAAATCCAATCTAAAAAAGAAAAAGATTTAGGAAGTTTATTAAAAGAAACTACTCCAGAAGACTTATTAAAATTTGGATTAATTCCTGAATTTGTAGGAAGACTTCCAATAGTAGTTACTTTAGAATCATTAGATAAAGATGCATTAGTAAAAATACTTTGTGAACCAAAGAATGCATTAGTTAAGCAATACAAAAAGCTTCTAGAATTAGATAATGTAGATTTAGAATTTACAAAAGAAGCTTTAGATGGAATTGCTGACGAAGCTATAGAAAGAAAGACAGGGGCTAGAGGACTTAGAGCTATTATTGAAGAAATGATGATAGATGTAATGTTTGATGTTCCGTCAGATGAAAGAATCACAAAAGTTACAGTGACAGAAGACACTGTTAAAAAAGGTAGTGAACCTAAAGTAGAAAGATTACCAGAAGGTGAAATAAGACCTATGTTACTGGATAAATCCTCTACAAAAGAAGAAAATGGTGAAACTGCATAATTAATACTTAGGCACTCTATGCTTTAGAGTGCCTTTTATTTTTATAAAGATTTATAGGTTTAGTTACAATTATTGAAAAAATTAATGGTTATGTTATACTTATTAAGTCTAAATAAATTATAAGTTTGGAGGAAGATAAAAATGACAAAAGAAAATATTCTTCCGCTAATTCCTTTAAGAGGGTTAACTGTATTTCCTAATATGGTTATCCACTTTGACGTAGGAAGAGATAAATCAATGAAAGCAATTGAGATTGCTATGGAAAATGGGGAATATATTTTCTTAGCACCTCAAAAAAATCCTGATATATCTGAGCCTAAAAAAAGTGACATCTGTAGTATAGGTACTATTTGTAAGATAAAACAAGTTATAAAACCAACTGAAGGTATAAACAGTGGTGTTATGAAGGTTTTAGTTGAAGGTAAGGAAAGAGCTAAAATATTAAAATTAAAAAATAAAAAAGAGTATTTAGAAGTAGAGATAGAAAAAATTGAAGAAGATGATGTAGATTCTTTAGAAGTACAAGCTTACTTAAAAGAATTAAAAAAGGTGTTTATAAGATACATAAAACTAACTGGTGAAGCTAGTCCTGATATGATTAGAGGGATCCAAATGGATGATAATATAGTTAGCTTTGTTGATATGGCATCTAGTATAGCAGCAGTTAGAGAAAAAGATAGACAGGCTATACTTATGACTACTAATCTTAAAAAGAGGATGGAAAAATTACTTTTAGTTATTGAAGAGGAAATAAAGATTATTTCAGCTCAAAAGAAAATAGCAAATAAAGTAAAAGCAAAAGCTGATAAATCTCAAAAAGAATATTATTTAAGAGAACAAATAAAAGCTATAAGAGAAGAACTTGGTGATGAAAATGAAGAGGAAGAACTAGATAGATACGAAGAAAAAATATTAAGTCTAGACCTTCCAGAAGAAGTTCTAGAAAAAGCAAAATATGAACTAGGAAGGCTTAGAAGTATGTCAAATAGTTCTTCAGAAAGTTCAGTTACTAAAGCTTATTTAGATTGTTTGTTAGATGTTCCATTTAATACATCTAGTGAAGACAGAATCGATATAAATGAAGCGGAAAATATTTTAAATAGTGAACATTATGGATTAAAAGATGTTAAAGAGAGAATAGTTGAATACTTAGCAGTTAAGCAAATGAGTAATTCAATGAAAGGACCTATACTTTGTTTAGTAGGACCTCCAGGAGTTGGTAAAACATCTATAGCTAAATCTATAGCAGAAGCTATGAATAAAAAATATGTAAGAGTTGCTTTAGGTGGAATGAAAGATGAATCTGAAATAAGGGGTCATAGAAGAACTTACGTTGGTGCTATGCCAGGTAGAATAGTACAAGCACTTAGAGAAGCTAAGACTAATAATCCTTTAATTTTATTTGACGAGATAGATAAAGTTTCAGCAAGTTATAAGGGAGACCCATCTGATGCATTACTTGAAGTTTTAGATAGTGAACAAAATAAAGATTTTAGAGATAGTTATTTAGAACTACCATTAGACCTTTCAAAAACGCTATTTATAGCTACAGCAAATAGCTTAGATACAATTCCAAGACCTCTTTTAGATAGAATGGAAGTAATTGAAGTATCAGGTTATACTTACGAAGAGAAATTTAATATAGCAAAAAAATATTTAATAAAGAAAGAATTAGCGGAACATAATATAGAAGAAGACAAAATAAAAATAAGTGATTCGGCTATAAAATTATTAATAGATGGTTATACTAGAGAATCAGGAGTTAGAGGATTAACTAGAGTAATTGCATCTTTAATAAGAAAAGCTATAACAGAAATGCTTAAGAAAAACAAAGATAGCATAAGTATAAATTCTAAAAAGGTAGAAAGCCTTTTAGGTAAAAGAAGATATACTTTTGATAAAATTGATAACGAAGACAAAATAGGAGTAGTTACTGGAATGGCTTGGACTGCTTACGGTGGAGATACTCTACCTGTAGAGGCTATGGTTATGGACGGAACTGGTAAGTTGCAGCTTACAGGTCAGTTAGGTGACGTTATGCAAGAATCTGCAAAAGCTGCTTACACTTACGTTAGAGCCAACGCAAAAAAATATAATATAGACGATGAATTCTATAAAAATAAAGATATCCACATACACGTACCAGAAGGTGCAGTTCCAAAAGATGGTCCTTCAGCAGGCGTAACTATGATTACAGCTTTAGTGTCAGCTTTAAGTAAAAGAAAAGTAAAACACAACGTAGCTATGACAGGTGAGATAACTTTAACTGGTAGAGTTTTACCTATAGGTGGCTTAAAAGAAAAATCATTAGCAGCTGTAAGAGCTGGGATTGATACTATTATAATTCCAAAAGATAATGAAAATGATGCTTTAAAAATACCAGAATCAGTTAAGAAATCTCTAAAAATAATTACAGCCTCAGAGATTGATACTGTATTACAAAATGCAATAATTGGAGATGATTTAAATGAGAATTAAACAATCAGAATTTATAACGTCGGCAGTTAAGCCGGACCAATACCCTACAGATAAGAGAAACGAAGTTGCTTTTGTTGGTAGATCAAATGTTGGTAAAAGTTCTATAATAAATGCTTTAACTAATAGAAGAAAATTAGCAAAGGTAAGTCAAACGCCTGGAAAAACAAAACTTATAAATTTCTTCCTTATAAATAATGATTTTTATTTAGTTGATTTACCAGGGTATGGTTACGCTAAAGTTTCAAAAACAGAAAAAGAAAGTTGGGGTAAGACTATAGAAACTTACCTTTGCGATAGAGAAGAGCTTAAGAGAGTTGTTCTTTTAGTAGATGCAAGACATAAACCTACAGCAGACGATAAGCTTATGTACGATTGGATAAAGCATTACGGTTACGACGTAATAGTAGTAGCCACAAAAAGTGATAAATTATCAAATAACGGGATAGCTAAAAGCAAAAAAATAATTAAAGAAGCACTTAATTTAGAAAAAGAAGAAAAGCTATATTACTTCTCATCTTTAAATAAAAAAGGTAGTGAAGAGCTTATAAATAACCTTTTTTCTGAGTATGCAACAGATTTAGATTAAGGAATAAAAGCCTATGAAAAATATTTTTCATAGGCTTTTTTTTATGTAAAAAAATAGTGTCAAAATATTACTAGAGGAATAGTATATAGTATAAAAAGCAAACAAAAAGGTATTAAAGGAGGCAAACCATGGAAATCGATGATATCTTAAATAGATTCAGTCATGATAGTGATTCTTCGAGTTCCTTTAGCTGCAATTCAGATCGTAGCGATAGCTATTCAGACGAAGATGTCTGTGATTTCAGTTGCGAAGATGATTCATCTTGTTCAGATTATGATTCTTTCGACGATTGTGACCCTTGCGATTTAGATTGCGATTGCAATTGGAACGATGGCTGTGATTGTGGATGTGGCTTCGGTAATAACAATCTTTGGATAATAATATTGCTACTATTATGTGGCGGATGTAGAAATGGAGGATATAATACTATGTCAAATTGTTGTTGTTGTTGTTGTGAAAAACCAAAATTCAAAAAATGCACTCAAACAGTATACTATCCAGAAAACTGTGCAGCAATGCAAGGTTATGGAAATCAAGGATATGGTAACTGCGGTGGCGGATTTGAATCAGGCGGATTCGGTATGTGGTGGATAATAATTATAATCTTATTATTCTGCGGCGGATTCAATAACTCAGGTTGTGGAAACAACTGTGGATGTTAATTAAAAAAATATAAATATAATTAGGAGGATTAAATATGTCACACAAATGTTGTTGCTGTAATGATACAGTAGTAGTTTCACCTTGTAATACAGGATGTCAAAATCATGGCGGATGTGGATTCGGATCATGGTGGATAATTATATTAATATTATTACTATGTGGTGGATGTGGAAATAACGGATTTGGATGCGGAAATAGTTGTGGAAATAGCTGTGGAAACGGATGCGGAAATAACGGATTCGGATCATGGTGGATTATTATAATAATCGTACTATTCTGTGGTTGTGGAAATAACGGAAGCGTATTCTAGTTTTAAAGTAATCTAAACAAGTTAATCAATTTAATAGATTGATAATTGTTGGAGGGCCAATTGGCCCTCCAAAAAAATGCAAAAAATTTTAACAAAAATAAAGTTTATACATATAATAAATAATAAATGAAAAAAGGTGGGGGAGATGTGTCAAAGAGAAAACATAAAAATAGAAATGATCAAGATAATAACATGAACAATATGAATAACATGATGAATGGACCATTTGGATTAGATCCAAACGGGCTTATGAATATGATGGGTAGTCTTGATATGAATAAGATAAATGAAATGATGCAATCTATGAATAAAGATGGGGTTAATCTTTCTGATTTTCAAAATAATATAAATGGCGAGAATAATCCTATGGAAATGTTTAATAATATGAATTCTGGAACAAATAACCAGATGAATAACCAGATGAATAACCAAATGAATAATCAAATGAATAATATGATGAATAATCCTATGGGGAATTTTAATCCTATGGCAATTTTAAGTCAACTTGGTAATATGAACAATAGGATGTCAAACAACATGAATAACTTTAAAAATAACATGGGTAACAACATAAATAACAATAGACCTACAAATAATAATGGTCAAAATAATAAAACAAACGATTTGAATAAAGAAAAAGTTAATAATAACACAGTAAAACAAAACAGAAACCCTATAAACAAAGAAAAGACTAGTCCTTTAAATAACTCAAAAAATGGGGATGGAGCTGAAAAAAAGAAGATAAGAGTGGATGATGGCAACGTAGAAATGTTACTTGCTTTAAAGAAATTTGTAAATGATGAAAGAAAATCTTTTATAGATAAAGTTATACAAAAATATAATGAGGGTATTTTTGATTAAGTTGTATAAAATTATTTTAATTGTTAATAATATAATTGTACCGGAGAAATAGTTCTCCTACAAAGCTTTATTGACAAGGTTAATAAGGCAAACCCCCCATCCCCCTTTTAGGCCGCTAAAAAGCGGCCTTTTATTTTTTAAAAGTATTTAAACTTAAAACTTTAAAATTATCATCTATATTTTTTTTAAGGATAACCTTTAACTTAAGGGAAGACACACTATTATTTGTTTTATTTTTTTTACTAAAGTTTAGATACGCTTCTACAGTCTCTAAGCTTTGATTATAAGAGAAAGAATCATCTTTTATAATTGCATTTTGAAAAGTATAGCTATAAGAATCTTTATCTAATTTCCATAGTGGAGATATCTCATTTGAATCAGTAGATGAATCAAAAATATCAGGAACACTTTCTAAATCGTAATCTAAAGATATTATGTTTATAAGTTCATAAAGAGAATTAAAATTAAATTTAGTTAAATTAGTTTTAGTTACATCATAAAAGTTATCATTAATAAGATAATAAGAATTAAAAGGTGTAACATTATTATAAAAATGAAAAGTTATAAACTGAGGGGATTTATTTGAATTATAATCTTTTAGATAAACTACGTTTATATCATCTTTATATATAAGTTTAAGCTCGTTTTCTAAGTAACCAAATAAATAAGTAACGTTATTATTATTTTTTACTCCTGTAATTAAGATTTGATTTTTGGAGTTTCTAGAAAGGTTTAAAATATTAATTGAAGAAAAATCTAAGGTATCTACTAAAAATTCATCATTATCTAAACTTCCAAGAGAAATTTCTTTATCTTTATCTATTAAAATTAAATTAAACCCTTTAGATGTTTTAGAAACTTTCAAAGTTTCAGTATGATTGTCTCCATCTAAATTAACTTTATAATCTTTTTCTTCTAGAGAATAAGATGACATAGTGGATTTTTCGCTATTGTTTGTTAAAAATTTATTTATTAAAACTAGAGTTATAAAAATAAAAACTAAAAATATTATGATTTTATAGGAATTTTTTAAAAATTTCATCTATTATTACCTCCTTATAAAAGTATATGAAGAAGATATAATTTAATGATTATGAAGCAAACTATAATATAGAGAATTTTTAAATTAGGAGTGATTTTATGAAAAGTAAGAGAGTTATTTTAGGTTATATTTTATTTTCGATGCTAGTTTTAGTATCTTGTATGGAAAAGAAAGAAGAAGATTCAAAGGTTAAGTTGTACTATAATAAAAATTCTATTGTAACAATTAAAAATGTGGAGACTTTAGTTAAAGAATATAAAAATAAAGAAGGGAAAGAGATACAAATAGTTCCTCTAGAAAGCGAGGATGAAGTGAAAAACAAGATAGGAGAGCATAAAGAAGCCTCACTTGTGTTATTAGATAGTTATTCATTTATGGATTTTATATCAAAAGATTATTTAAGAGATTTAACATCTCTATTTAAAGATAAGACTACTCGCGAAAAATTCTCACTTATAACAAATCTATATTCTAGAATAAATGGAAGGTATTTTGGGTTATCATTTAAACCGTACTCTTTAGAACTCATATACAATAAGAAAATGCTAAAGGAAATGCAAATAGATGTAACTGAAAATAATATGTTTAATCTTATAAAAAAACTTAATGAAAAAAATATAAAAATACCAACATTTATTGAGAGTAGGCACTCTAAGGAGATACTTTTAAGCAATTTAGTTGCAAATGATACTATAGTATACGATATAAAAAATGAGATGCTTTCAACTAATATTAAAGAAAAGATAAAAGAAATAAAAAATGGGCAAACTCTTATGGATAAGATTTATTATTATTATACTCTAGGAATTTTAAAAGAAGAAAATTTTATAGATAGAGATGAAAGTGTTATAAAGGAGTTAAATGAAAAAAAGATTC
This sequence comes from Clostridium chrysemydis, assembly GCF_015234215.1. Lineage (GTDB taxonomy): Bacteria > Bacillota > Clostridia > Clostridiales > Clostridiaceae > Clostridium > Clostridium chrysemydis. The sequence goes on from NZ_JADEKP010000001.1 coordinate 412,101, forward strand.
CAGTACTTCTTACTACATCTCTTGTAACAGACAGATTAGATAAAGAGAGTAATGACTTTTATTGTGTAAATAAATTACCTATAAATAACAATGTAAATTCTCCAGTAGGTTCAGATTTAATACTATGTTCTACAATAGGTTCAGAAAAAACAGACGAAATAGATATATTTATAAGGTACTTAATTCAGTCTGATGCCTTTAAGAAGCTTAGTGAAAAAAATTTGATAACTGGAAATAAAGAAGCAGATAGTAATCTTTTAGGAGTAAGTGCTGAAATGGCTGAAGATATACATGCAGCAGATGGGATAAACAAGTTTTATGTAAACATAATTTCAAATGAGAAGATAAAAAAAATAGAAAATGAAATTAAAAATATAATGAGAGGTAAGTACGATAAAAAAGAATGGGAGAGAGTTTTAGAATAAAAAAATAAACGCAAATTTTCATTTGCGTTTTTTTATTTATTGACAGTCTTTACATCTTCCGTAAAAATACATTTGGCTTGATAAAATTTTATATCCAGATTGATTAGATGCTTCTTCATTTAAATGTGATACATCTAGTGAATGTAAGTCATCTACCTTTCCACATTCGATGCATTGCACGTGTGGATGGGGCTTTATTGTTCCGTCGTATCTAAAATTTCCTTCACCTACATTAAGCTCTTGAATTAATCCAACTTCAACTAAAGTTTTTAGGGCTTTATAAACTGTAGCTAAACTCATAGTTGGATAATCAGGTTGGATAGCTTTATAAATTAATTCCGCAGATGGATGTTCTGTAGTACTCATAAGGTACTTATAAACAGCAAGCCTTTGAGGAGTTAATTTAAGTTTTTTCTCCTTAAATATTGCAGTGATATTCTCCATAAAATCACTCCTTTCTGTTTACTATATAAATTATTATAATATTTCAGTAAAAAAAAGTCAATTACTATTAAAAGAAAAAAACTACGAATAGATAATTAGTATTATTTAACAAGTGAAAACATTTAAAATTTTATAAAAAATTGCTTGTACTTAAAAAGAATATATGTTAAAATATAGACAAAGTTGTTAAACAAATAACAATTCCATGTTTATTTCCATTATAGAACAGATTTCTGTTCTATTTTTTTTTACTATTTATTAATTATAAATGTATCTTTATAGAGTTGCAAGAAAATCAGTATAGTGATAAAATTTTTATATAATAAATAAACTATATATGAGGAGGATTTTATATGGCTAAATATAAAGTTGGAGATAGACTAATAATAGTAAATGATCCTACTGAGGAAAAACAAAGATTAGGTGAACTTACAAAATTAAACATAGAAGATGATTACGCTCAAATTTCTTGGGGTATAAAGATTCTACAAGTTGAATATGATAAGCCAAATGTTACACTTACATATAGAAACATCAACGGAGAAAAAAATAAAGTTTTTGCAGAGTGCAAAGACATAGCAAACTTTGACAAAGAAAAAGTATTAGAAAAAGCTCTACTTAAAGCATTCCAAAATGAAATAATAGATATTTCAGTTGGGAAAAATACTGGATTTGTTAAGTAATGAAATAAATATACCGCATGTTAATAACATGCGGTTTTATAGTGCATAGACATGATTGCTGAAAGGGGAAAATATGGAAATTTTTTTAGCACGGCAAGGGATTTATAATTGCAAAGCTGAATGTGTTGCTTATGAAATTTTATATAGGAATTCAAAAAAGAATAGTTTTGATCCAACTGTAGAAGAAAATGAAGCAACGCTTCAAGTAGTTTACAATGTAATGCTTATGGGGCAAGGAAAAATTGCTGATAAGAAAAAAGCTTTTATAAACTTTCCTAAAGATTGCATTATGGATGAAATACCAAAACTTCTTCCAAGAGAAAGTATTATAGTTGAGGTTTTAGAGCAAGTTGAACCGACAGCTGAACTTTTAAATAAATTAAGAGAACTAAAAACACTTGGTTATACAATTGCATTAGATGATGTTAGTGTTAACGGAATGCATAAAGGATTTAAAGATATAATTGATATTTATAAAATCGATTTTAGACTTAACTCAAAAGAGGAAAGAGCTTTTCTTTTAAAAGAAATAAAAGAAATAAATCCAAGGGCTAAATTTTTAGCTGAAAAAGTTCAAACTAAAAAAGAGCATGATGAAGGGATAAGGACAGGGTATTCTTACTTTCAAGGTTTTTTATTTAGTGAACCTAAAATGGTACAAGATAGTGACATAGCAGCAAATAATGTTGTTTATTATAAACTTCTTCAAGAACTATTTAGCTATGAATATGATATAGATGCAATTGAGGAAATAATAAAAGGTGATGTTTCTTTAAGCTTTAAGCTTCTTAAATTTTTAAATTCTGGGATGTTTAGTTTTAAAAATCGTGTAAGTTCTATAAGGCAGGCAATCATGCTTTTAGGAGTAGAGGAATTAAAAAAATGGATTTCGCTTATAATTATGAGGTCTATGAGAGCCGGATATGACAGTGAACTCTCTATAAATAGTATTATAAGAGGGCGTTTTTGCGAGTCTATTGTAAACAATATAGATAAAAGAGAAAAATCAAAAGCTTTTATAGTTGGTTTATTTTCATTTTTAGATTTATTTATGAGAAAAGATATGGAAGAAGTTATAAGAGAACTTCCTGTTGAAAGTGATATAAAAGAGTCATTAATAAATCCTAATGAAACCTTAAATGGAAAAGTTCTTCAACTTGTAAAAGCCTATGAAGAAATGGATACTGATAAAATTAGGGAACTTTCTAGCGAAATAGGAATAGATTCTGGTATTTTATTTGGGTTATATGCAGAATCTATAGGATGGGCTATAGATATTGTGGAAAAATATTGATTAATTTGGAAAAAAGGGTTTATTTTATTTGTAAAATATTCTATAATAGAGACGGAATTGGAAATTTGATTTCGTTTACAGGGGTGGGGAGAATTATGAGTAAATGTCCTTTTTGGTCGACAGATAGCTCTAATGAAGAATGTTATGATGATTGTCCGATGAAAAGAGAGTTAGGGAAGTTGGAGGATTGTGTTTTTCAAGAGTTCTTAGAAGTTGATGATTTAGATTTTGAAGATGAAGGTAATTTAAGAAGTCAAATACCTTTGTTAAATATTTAAAAAGAGGCCTAAAATTTAGGCCTCTTTTTATTTTTGAAATTCGTTTGTTGCAGAATGCAATAAAGTTTGTTTTAAAGACCATAATTCGTCAGACAAATCAACATAATATGTATGAGGATTTTCAAATCTTAAAATTTCAGGCCATAGCTTAGAAGTTTCCTCTTTAGCTAATTTTTTTGACTCTAAAGTTTCAGGGCACTCATAACAAAGATTACCTTTATCAAATATTTTAACCATTAAATCTTTTATATAGTAATTTTTAATAGTTTTCTTTTTCCAAGTATACACAGGATCAAAAATAACCAAAGGTAAACTCTCATCGATCACTTCATCATGAAGTAATATTAAATCAGCTATTGCTTTATGTGTTGTTTTATCAAATATTCTAACTGTCTTTTTAAAGCCAGGGTTAGTTATTTTTTCGCTATTTTCACTAATTTTAATTTTGGGAATTATTTTTCCTGATTTTTCAATTGCAACTAACTTATATACACCACCAAAAACAGGTTCAGATTTTGCAGTTATAAGTCTTTCCCCAACACCAAATGAATCTATACAAGCACCTTGGTTTAATACATCTCTAATTATATGTTCATCAAGAGAATTAGAAACTACAATTTTACAATCAGGGTAGCCTGCATTATCTAAAAGTTCCCTGCATTTTTTACTAAGGTATGTTATATCACCAGAATCTATTCTAATTCCTTTTGGTCTTTTTCCAAGAGGCTTTAATATCTCGTCAAAAACTTTTATAGCATTTGGAATACCAGAACCTAATACGTTATATGTATCTACTAAAAGCAAACATTCATCAGGATAAACTTCTGCCCAAGTTTTAAATGCATCATATTCAGTATCAAATAGTTGAACCCAGCTGTGAGCCATAGTTCCATTTGCAGGTATATTGAATTTTTGATCTGCAATAGTACATGCAGTAGAATCACATCCACCTATAACAGAAGCTCTAGCACCGTAAACTGCACCGTCGTATCCTTGAGCTCTTCTTGAACCAAATTCCATAACAGTTCTTCCGTTTGCAGCTCTGCATATTCTATTTGCTTTTGTAGCTATTAGGGTTTGGTGATTTACAGTTAAAAGAATCATAGTTTCAATAAACTGAGCTTGTATAACAGGCCCTCTAACTGTAACTAAAGGTTCATTTGGGAAGACTGGATTTCCTTCAGGAATTGCCCAAACGTCACATTCAAATTTAAAATTTCTTAAATATTCTATAAAGCCTTCTGAAAAAAGGTTTCTATCTTTTAAATATTTTATATCGTCATCTGTAAACTTAAGAGATGTTAAATACTCTATAATTTGTTCAACGCCAGCCATTATGCAGTAACCACCGCCGTCTGGAACACGTCTAAAGTACATATCAAAATAAGCAATTCTATCTTGAAGGTTTTTATTAAAATAACCATTACCCATAGTTAATTCATAGAAATCAACAAGCATAGTTAAATTTCTTTCATCCTTAATATTAAAGTTATTATTTTTAGTCATAATACTCTCCTCTAAAAAAATACTTAAAACTATTGTACAACGATAGTGAAATTATTACAATAATAGTTGTTATTTTATAAATAGTATAGGCTATAATTAAGATAAATAAACATTAAGGAGAAAAAAATGAAATTAGATAAATTCCAAAGTGCAGCAGTAAATTCAACATATAAAAATACTTTAGTAGTTGCAGCACCTGGGTCTGGAAAAACAACCGTAATTATAAATAGGATTGATAAATTAGTACGTGAGTTTAAAATAGGGATTGGATATATTATAGTTATAACTTTCACAAAGGCAGCAGCACTTAATATGAAGGAAAGATATAAAAAAAGATTCAATAGAGATAGAGCTCCGTTTTTTGGAACTTTTCATGGACTCTTTTATAAAATTCTTTTAAGAGAAGGTTATTCAATAAATATAATTGAAGGATTTAAGGTAAATAAACTTATTGAAGGTGTATTAAAAAAATTCTCAGATGAAGTAAGTGAAGATAAGATAAAAGAAGTATTAAATGATATATCTCTTTTTAAAAATGCTAGAATACCTTTATCAAGTTTTTCACCTACTGTAAAAAGAGATATTTTTGAAGAGTGCTACAGAAGATACGAAGGGTATAAAGAACACGAAAATCTTATGGATTTCGATGATTTAGCTTTAAGAGTTATAGAGCTTTTAGAAAGCAATCAAAATGTTTTAAATAATTATAGAAATATCTTTAAGTATATATTAGTTGATGAGTTTCAAGATTGCGATCAGCTTCAAATAGAGTTTTTAAGTCTTATAAATTCATCAGATGAGAATTCTTTATTTGCAGTAGGAGATGAGGATCAATGCATCTATTCTTTTAGGGGCTCTAAACCTGAATATATGGTTATATTTGATGATATATTTGGAGACAGTCAAAAATATTATTTAGCTATAAATTATAGAAGCAATAAAAATATAATACATGGTTCTAAAAACCTAATTAAAAATAATGAGAATAGAAACGATAAGCTTATAACTTCATTTAAAGAAACTGAGGGGATTATTAAGGTTTTTAATCCATATGATGAGAAATTTCAAGGTGAAAAGATAGTGGAAGTTATTAAAGAAAATTATAACAATTTAGAATACAGCTATAATGAAAATATAGTTTTATATAGAACTAATATGGAAGCTATGTCTTTTATAGATGTTTTTACTAGAAAAGGAGTACCTTTTACTCTTTTAGATAGAGAATATAATTTTTTTGAACATTTTATATGTAAAGATATTCTTACATACTTAAAGTTATCATTAAATATAAACGATAGAGGAAGTTTTATAAGAATAATTAATAAGCCATTTAGATATATAAGTAAAAGTAATATAGCCTATGTTAAAAACTTTAGAGAAGATAAGAATCCTTTTGATATACTTATAGAAAAAAATGATACAAAACCATTTCAAGCTAAAAGCTTAAGTGACTTAAAAAAAGATATAATATATTTAAATAAGTTAACTTTAAGTTCCGCTATACAATTTATAATTAGTGATTTGGGTTATATGGATTATTTAAAAAAATATGCTGATGATTTTGGACAAAGTTTAGATGATTTAGAAGAAATATTAGAAGAGTTTAAAATATCAGCTTCTGAATTTAAGAGTATCTTTGAATTTTTTGAACATGTAGATAGAGTAAAAGGTGAAATCGAAGATTCAAAAGATAAGTCTGATGAAGATAGAGTAATTTTAAGTACAATCCATAGGGTTAAGGGAATGGAATTTAGAAATGTATTTATCGCAAACTGTAATGAAGAAACTATACCGCACATTTCAGCTGGTGAAGATGGGGTAGAAGAAGAGAGGAGACTTTTTTATGTTGCAATTACAAGGGCTATAGATAACCTTTATATACTAGCCCCTAAAACAAAGGGTGGTAAGTTTAGAGAGGTATCAAGGTTTATTAAAGAAACTGAGTTTAAAACAGAAGAGGAAGAAATTCACGGATTTACAAAAGGGGCTGAGGTTTATCATAATGGTAGAAAAGAGTGGGGAATGATAAAAGAAATTTCAGGAGATAAAATCTCTATATTATTTAAAGATGGAGTAACTAGAAGTTATTCAATAAAGATATTACTTGAGAGAAATCTTTTAATGGGAGTAAATATAAATTCGGAAAGTTGAATATAGAAAATTTATAATATATAATTTAAATTAGGCTCATATTATGACAATATGAGCCTTTAAATATATTAAAATACGAGGAAGTTTTAAATTATGATAGATGAGATTTTTGAAAAGAAAATTATTTTTTCATTAGATATTGGGACAAGATCTATAATAGGTACTGTTGGTAAAATCACAGACGAAAAGTTTGAAGTTTTAGAAGAAGTTTATATAGAACATGAAGAAAGGGCTATGATAGATGGGCAAATTCATGATATAAACCTTGTAGCTAAAGTAGTAAATAAAATAAAAATGCAATTAGAAGAAAGACTTGGTATAACTTTAAAAGAGGTTTCTATAGCGGCAGCTGGTAGATTTTTAAGAACTGTTTTAGAAAGCGAAGAGATTGAAATCGATGGAGAAGTTGAGATTGATAAAGATATAGTTAGAAGCTTAGAACTTAGCGTAGTTAAAAAAGCAGAAGATACTATAGCAAAAGATACAGAAGGTAAGCTTTATTGCGTAGGTTATTCAGTTAAAAATTATTATTTAAATTCTTTTGTAATAGGTAATCTTTTAGGGCATAAGGGCGAGAGAATTTCAGCAGATATAATATCAACATTTCTTCCAAGGTCTGTAGTAGATTCTTTATATACTGTTATGGATAAGGTAGGGCTTAGAGTAAATAGCCTAACTCTTGAGCCTATAGCTGCAATTGAAGCTGTTGTACCTCAAAAATTAAGGCTACTTAATATTGCATTAGTGGATATAGGGGCAGGAACATCAGATATTGCAATAAGTTCAAAAGAAAGTATTTCAGCTTATGGAATGGTTCCTATTGCAGGAGATGAAATAACAGAAGTAATAGCACAAGAGTATTTAGTAGATTTTGATTCAGCAGAAGCTATAAAAAGGAAGCTAAATACAGAAGAAGTTATAGATTATGTAGATGTTTTAGGACTTGAAAACAGTGTTAAAAGTGAAGAGGTTTTATTAAAGATAAATTCTATAGTAAGAAAACTTGCGGAAGCTATAGGAGAAAAGATCTTAGAACTAAACGGGAATAAAGCGCCAAGTGCAGTATTTCTAGTAGGCGGAGGTGCACACACTCCAGGGCTTATAGATGAAATAAGTGATATCATTTCATTAGACAAGAGAAGAATAGGTATAAAAGATAGAACTGGGATAGATAACTTTATAGGTGAAAATAATTTAGGCTCTGCAGGAGTTACTGTAATTGGAATAGCTTTAAATGGAATAAAAAATAAAGAAGAAGATTTTATAGATGTTATTTTAAATAACAAAAGTATAAGTATGTTTAATTCGCATAAGCACACTATATTAGATGTTTTACTTCAAGCTGGAATCCATTCTGCCATGTTAATTAATAAAAATGGTAAAAATTTAAGATTTACTTTAAATGGCAAAAAAAGAATATTATTTGGAGAAAATGGCGAAGGTGCAAAAATTAGATTAAATGGAAAAGAAGCTAATGTAGATACTAAAATTTCAGCCTGCGATAAGATAGATATAGAATTTGCGCAAAAAGGTAAGGATGCAAAGGCGAAAGTTTTAGATTTATTAGATGAAATTAATAGTACAAGCATATACATAGATGGAAAATTAATTAACTTAAATACGATAGCTTTAATTAATGGAGAAGTAAAAGAGTTAGATACTCCCATAAAAGAAAATGATGATATTAAGGTAATATTTCCAAATACAATAGGTGATATTAAAAAATATGTTTTAAAATCTAGTGATAAATTATTTTTAAATAAAGAAGAATTAAAAGATGATTATAGAGTGAAAGAAGGGGAAAACTTAAAGAGAGAAGATATCTCTTTAAAAGAAGAAGTTAAGGAAGATGAACCTTTATTAGAAAGCATAAGAAATGAAAATACAATAAGTGTTTTAGTAAACGATGAAGAGGTTACTCTAAAAGGAAAAGAAGGCTATATGTTTGTAGATATTTTTAATTTTTATGATTTTGATACAGCAAATGTAAAAGGCGAAACTTTAATATTAACTTTAAACGGAGAAAAGGCAGCTTATACTGATTTAATAAAAGAAAAAGATATTATTGAAGTTAAATGGAGCTAAAAAATAAGGAGGGGCAAGATGATTAATATAAAAAATGATGTAAAAGATATAAAAAATGAGTTAGTAGAAATAAGAAGAGATATACATGAAAATCCAGAACTAGGATTTGAAGAATTTAGAACTCAAGGGCTGATAATAGATTTATTAGAAAAAGAGGGAATACCTTATAAAAAGGTTGCAAAAACTGGAGTTTTAGGAATCATTAAAGGTGAAGGAAAAGGGAATACTGATAAATGTATAGGAATTAGAGGTGATATGGATGCACTTCCTATAGAAGAAAAAAATGGATGTCCTTACGCTTCTAAAATAAAAGGTAGAATGCACGCTTGCGGGCACGACGCCCATACTACAATTCTTTTAGGAGTAGCTAAGGTTTTAAATAAAAATAAAGATAAGTTTAGTGGAACTGTTAAATTACTTTTTGAACCAGCTGAAGAAACTACAGGTGGGGCAGCAATTATGATAAATGACGGAGTGTTAGAATCACCAAATGTAGATTGCGTAATTGGGCTTCATGTAGCAGAAGATGTAGAGGTTGGAACTATTAGAATAAAAAACGGAATGGTAAATGCAGCTTCAAACCCATTTAAAATAACTATAAAAGGTGCGGGCGGGCACGGAGCTCAGCCAAGTGCGACTATTGACCCGATCGTTATAGGTGCAAACGTAGTTTCAGCTCTTCAAGGAATAGTAAGTAGAGAAATAAGTGCAGTGAATCCAGCAGTAGTTACTATTGGAAAATTCCACTCAGGTACAGCTCAAAATATTATTCCAGAAGAAGCTGTAATAGAAGGAATAATTAGAACTACTACTCCAGAAGATAGGGAATTTGCAAAAAAAAGATTAGAAGAAATTTCAAAAGGAGTATCAGCTTCACTTAGAGGGGAAGCAACAGTTGAAATCGAAGAAAGTTATCCATGTTTAATAAATGATTCTGATATGGTAGATATAATAAAAGAAGCTGCAAGTGAAGTACTAGGAAGTCAAAACGTAATAGAACAAAAAAATCCTAGTATGGGAGTTGAGAGCTTTGCATATTTTGCAATGGCTAGAAAATCAGCCTTTTATTATTTAGGAACAGGAAACAGTGAAAAAGGCACAGACAAGCCAGCTCATAGTAGATTCTTTAATATTGATGAAGATGCTTTAGAACTTGGGGTAGAGATTCAATGCACTGCAGCTTTAAATTATTTGACAGGGAAGTAAATACAGATTATTCTATTAGAATGGGGAAAGAGATTTACTAAAGAAGTAAAATTAGGAGTTGATTTTAAAAGTGAGAATAGAAATAAGTGCCAACGAAGCAGGACAAAGACTTGATAAGTTTTTAAGAAAGCTATTAAAGGATGTGCCCCTAAGTGCAATATTTAAAGCTTTAAGAAAAGGCGATATTAGAGTAAATGGGAAAAAACAAAAGGAAAAATATGCTTTAGAAATAGATGATGTAGTAGAAATCAGATATATCCAAAGTAAGGCGAAATCTGAGAAAAAGGAAAACTTTATTAAAGTTGATCCTAAATCAATAAAAATCGTATTTGAAGATGAAAATGTGCTTATAGTTGAAAAATGGCCAGGAGTATTAGTTCATCCAGATGCTAAAGGAAAAGAAGCAACATTAACTGATTATGTACTATCTTATTTAAATGCTAAGGGAGATTACATACCAGAAAACGAAGTTACTTTTACTCCAGCACCATGTAATAGATTAGATAGAAATACTTCAGGTATGGTTATCTTTGGAAAGAACTTTGAATCTCTTAGAGAACTTAACAGTATAATAAGAGAAAATGAAGTTAAAAAATACTATTTAGCTCTAGTAAAAGGAAGAGTTAAAGATGGAATGATGAAGGGTTATATCAAGAAGAATGAAGATGCAAATATCTCAAAAATCTATGATAAACAAATTCCAGAGTCAAAAGAAATAAAAATGGAAGTTAAGACTATAGAGAGCTGTGGTTCATTCTCATTAATTGAGGTTAACTTAATCACAGGTAGAAGTCACCAAATAAGAGCTCATATGGCTCACGTAGGAAATCCTATAATAGGAGACTCTAAATATGGAGATAGAAAATTAAATTCATTCTTTGACAACAAGTATGGATTAACATTCCAATATCTATATGCATACAAACTAAACTTTAGAGAAGTTGATGGAAAGTTAGCTTACCTAAAAAACAAAACTATAACACATAGTTTACCTCCGATATTTAAAAAAATAAAAAGAGATGTATTTAGATTTGAAATTTAGATAGGGGATTATTATGAGAGAAGAGTCATCATCTACAAAAGGATTTATGATACTTTCTCTTGCAGGGATATTAGCAAAATTATTATCAGCATTATATGTTCCGCTTCTTAATCAAATAATAGGAGCGGAAGGTGTTGGTATATATGCTAGAAGTTATGATATCTTTATATTCGTTTATGCTATAGCAAGTATGGGATGTCAACCAGCCGTTGCAAAGATCGTATCAGAAATAAGAGCAGTAGGAAACGAAGAGGATGCAATTAAAGCATTAAAAGTTAGCAGAAGAGTATATGCGATAATTGGGGGAGGACTTACAGTTCTTCTTATGATTTTAGCATTTCCTATAGCTCATGCAGCAGATATTTCATCATCTGCTTATGCAATTTTTGCGTTAGCTCCAAGTATAGTTCTTACCGCTGTTTTATCTTCTTATAGAGGGTATTTTCAAGGTAGAAATGAAATGACATCAATAGCAGTTTCACAAGTTTTAGAACAGATTTTAAATGTAGCTATAAGTTTATTATTTGCATTTATTTTAGTACAAATAAGTCTTCCTTTAGGTAGTGCTGGGGGAACTGTTGGTACTTCAGTTGGTGCTTTGATAGCTTGTTTTTACTTAATACATATTTATGATAAAAAAGAGTATGAAGAACAAATACTAAAAATGCCAAAACCTGAAAAGAGAGTAAGCATAGATACAATTTTAAGAAAATTAGTAAGATATGGGCTTCCAATTACTCTTAGTGCAGGTATTCAAAACTTTGGTGGACTAGTTGATATGGTTAATGTTAACGGAAGACTATTACATGCGGGATTCACATCAGTTGAAGCCGATACTTTGTATGGATTACTTTATAACTATAAAGTATTATTAAGTGTTCCACTTATAATAGTTACAGCACTTGGAACGACTATATTACCTAGGGTTTCCAAGGCTGCTTATTTAAGAGATAGAAAAGAGATAAAGTCTAGTTTGAATTTTGCATTAAGACTTACTCTTTCAATAACTATTCCAGCTGCTGTAGGGCTTGCTGTTTTAAGCGATGATGTTTATAAACTTTTATATGGTGGAATAGAAGGTTCAAACCTTATGGTTTATGGATCATTTATAGTTATTTTTATGGCTGTATCGCAAATACAGGGCGTTGTACTTCAAGGAATAAGCCAATTTTATCCTATGCTTATATCTTTTACTATAGGGATAGTTCTTAAGATAATTGCAAACTTTATTTTTGTTGGAATACCAAACATAAATATTATGGGTGTACTTATTGGTAATTTCTTGTGTTATGCAGTTCCAACTATTATAAATGCTATTATAATAAAAAGGCATGCAAAGATACATGTACCTCTTATAGGTAACATCGTTAAGCCTTTAATTGCATCAGCATTTATGGCTTTAGCAATAATAGGTCTTAAAAATCCAATAAATTTAATTTTAACTTTCACTGGAACTAATAGAATTATAGTATTTATTTATACTATGGTTTTAATAGGTGTTGGAGGATTAGTTTACTTTATTATAATGGTAATGCTTGGTGGAATAAGAAAGAGAGATATAGATTCTGTATCTACTAAGGTATATAAACTATTACCTAGATTTATAAGAAAAAAATTGAAATAAAATAAAAATGCTATGAAAGAAAATCTTTCATAGCATTTTTTTTATTCAGTTCCAAATCTTGATATAAATGCAAAAAATGAAAAAGATAATATTATTAGAAGTATTACTTCTATAGTTTTTAAAGGTGCTAACACTTGTGCTACAAATAGTTTAAATAAAGAGAAGAATAATATACCTATTAATAAAAATATAGTAAAATCAAATACTGGAATATGAACCTTTAAAACTTTTTTAATTTCCCTTATGCTTATAAAAAGCGAAACTAAAGATGTTAAAAGTAAAGATATACTATAAGAATAAATATTTATAGAAGGTATACCTGTAAAAACAAATAATGATATAAGTTCAACTACTGCTATAGTTATCGTTACTTTAACTATAGTACCTTGCTTATTTAAACCATTTAATATTCCAAACATAGTTGAGGCTAAGAAAAATATAGGCGCTGCAAGAGAAGAAGCCTTAATGTAATTTCCTAAATCGACTCTATCAAAAAAAAGGCTTCCAAGTTCGTTTGGAACAAGATTACAAATAACTGCAGTTGCAATTCCTAGTATAAAAGCAATTTTCATAACTGTATTTATTCTTTTAGTAGCTTCATATTCATTTCCACGGCTCAAACTTTGAGATAGGTCTGGAACCAATAAACTGTTTATAGAACCTACAACTATTAAAGGTATTGCAATAATTGAAACTGCCATACCAGAGTACCTCCCAATCATAGATAGAGACTCCCCATAAGTAAACCCAGCGTGTATAAGCCGCTTTGGAACTATAAGTGTAGAAAGTGTAGAAAATATACTCCCTATAAATCCGTTTAAGCAAAGAGGAAGTGATACAACTAACACGTTAAATAAAAGTTGTACGCGACCTTCTGTAGGTTTATTTATAAGATGTTTATTTTTAAATTTTAATCTTCTGTAGTAAAAATATAGTAAAATCAAGCTTTGCATCTCACCTATAGCTAGGGAAATATAAGCTAAAGTTACTAAAGTTTTTAAATTTACAGAGTTAAAAGAAAAAACTAGAAGTCCAATTGTTATTATTCTCATACCCTTTTCTAAAATATCTATAATAGCCGGAACTTTAATTTTAGAAAGACCTAAAAAATATCCCTTTAAAATATTAGAAAGTGCAATAAAAACCATAGCAGGGCAAGCTACCCGTATAGCATTAATAGTTCTAGAATCAGATACACCAAATTCAACTATAAATGGTGCAAATGCAAAAACTAAAATTCCAATGATAATTGCCCAAACAAAGTTAAAAATAGCAACAGTTTTAATAGTTTTATCTAGATTACCGTATTCTTTCTTTCGTGAGTATACTGCTGAGACTCTAGAAATAGCAGCAACTATACCAGCTGTCATTAAACATATAAAAAGATTGTAAAGCGGCATAACAAGGTTATAAAGCCCCATACCTTCAGCCCCTAAAAGCTTAGATAAGTTTATTGAGAAAATAAAACCAAGTATACCAGTTGTTATGTTTGAAGCTGTTAAAAGAAAAGAATTTTTAAAAAAATTATCCTTTTCCAAGCTAAATCACTCCTTTACCTTTAATAAAAGATATTCGAGAAAGGTTATAAATATACAATAATTAATTTAAGTTTTATTAATTAAAGTGGAATATTAAATATACTAGTTTAAATATAAATTAAAAGGAGTTTAATTATGATGGGGTGAAGTTATTGAAAAGGCTTATATTTTTTTTGTTTAGTGGAATATTTATAGTTAGCAGTTCAATTTTTATTTATATGTATACAAATAGATATGAAGTTAAAACCTTTGAAGAAGAAATAGATAGTAAATTATTTTTAAAGGGAGTTAAAGAATCTAAAGCAATAGCTAAAGATAATGAAGGATATCTATATATAGCATATGAAAACGAGATTACAAAGATAACAGATGAAGGCAAGGTTTTGAAAAGTATAAAAAATAGGGATTTTTCTATAGAAGATATAGAGATAAAAGGCGATAGAATATATATTTTATCTAAGGATAAATTATATAGTTTAAATTTAGATGGCGATGAGAAAAGAGAAATAGTTAAAGATATTCCCTTTGGAGATGACTTAGATAGAAAACTACTTGGAAAAGATGATGATATATATTTAAGCATAGGTACATTTACAAACTCAGGTATAGCAAAAGAAAGTGAGTTCTTTTACGAAAAGAAAAAAGATTTAAGCCCTATCGATTTAAAATTAAGAGGGATAAACTATGGAAAGAAAAATACTGGGGCTTTTAAAGAGTTTGGAGATTCAAGCAAAGAAGGAGAAAAAATAAATAAAAGTAAAATTGGAAATGCTTCATTAATTAAAATAGATGTAAATAAAGAAAAGATAGAAACTTTTTCAAGTGGCGTAAAGGATATAAAAGGAATTGACTATAAGGCAAACGGTGAAATATATGCAGCAGTTAGTGGAATGAAAAATGAAGGGGATAGACCTGTTTTAAGAGATTCTGATTATATATATAATTTAAAAGAAGACTCTTGGTATGGATGGCCTGACTTTTCAGGAGGAGATCCTATTTCATCTCCAAGATTTACAGATAACTTAAAAATAGAAAATCTTTTATTAAATCCACCTAAAGAAAGTGTTTATGGACCTTACTATCAGCATAACTCTGTTGATTCTATAGAATGTTTAGCAATAGATAGAGAGGGCGTTATTTTAGAGAAGGATTCTATTTTATATTTTGATAGTAAAACAAAAGAACTTTTAAGTTTAAATGAGAAAAAAGAGTTAACTAAGATAATTGCATTAAAAGAAGGAAATGAAATTATAGATATATTATTTTTAAAAGATAAGTGTTTACTTTTAGAAAAGGAAAATGGAGTTATTTATGAAATTTATAATAGTGATTTATTAAGCTCGAAAAAAGTTGTCCCTAAAGCAATTATAATTATAGTAGTTATAATAACTTTAATTGCTTTAGTTATAGTAGTTAATAAAATATTAAAAAGAAAATATAGATAAGCATTTATTAAGAGTAAGGTGTTTTTTTAAAGTATTAATTTATTTTTAATTAAACACCTCTTTTAAAATAAATGAAATTAGTTTAGAATATGTAAATAAATGGTAAAATAAAAGAAAAAACTAAAGGGGTGTAAAAATGGGAAAAACATTATTAATTAATTTATCAAATTTTAAATTTAAAGGGGATGTATTAGATATAACTTGCGAAGACCACGGTGTTATTTATAATATTTCAAAAGATATAGATGATGAAATATCAGCAGATTATATAGAAGGTGATTCGGAAACTGCCTTAAAGAACAGGGAATACGATTCTTGTACTTTGTTTTTTAGTTTAAGTAAGCTTTGGAAAAATGAAAGTAAAGAAAATTTAATAGAAGATATAAGTAAACATATTAAAATAAATGGTAAGATATATATATGGGATATAAATAAAAATATAGGAGAAATAGTAGATAATAGTATAAAGGTAGTCTTACCTAAGGGCGGTTTAAAGGAATTTAAAATAAAAAATCTAAACCCATTTTCTTCTTCTAATATAGAAGAAACTAAAAAAATTCTTGAAAAAAGTTATAAAATAGACGAAACTAGAATTTGGGAAGAGATGCATTTTATAGAGGGAACAAAATTATAACTAGGAGATGAAGATATGAAAGTTTTACTTACAGCTATAAACTCTAAATTCGTTCACAGCAATTTAGCTGTTAGATATTTAAAGGCGTTTACAAAGGATATGGATTTTGATTGTAATATAAGAGAGTTTTCTATTAATGATAGAGAAGAGAAAATATTAGAAGAAATTATAAAAGAAAGACCAGACCTTGTGTCTTTCTCTACATATATTTGGAATGTTGAGATGGTAATTAGATTAGCAAATCTTATAAAAAAGGTTGATTCAAACATTGAAATAATGTTTGGAGGACCAGAAGTGACATATGATAGCATGGTTTTCCTAAAGGAGAATGTAGGAGATTATGTAATTCAAGGTGAAGGTGAAAAAACATTTAAAGAGTTAGTTGAATATAAATTGAATCTTAGAGAAATTGATAGTATAAGAGGATTAATTTATAGAGAAAATAATGAAGTGAAGTTTAATGGCACTAGACCTCTTATGAATATGGATGAAATAGTATTTCCATACGAAGAAGACGAAAATCTTGATAACAAAATAGTTTATTATGAAGGCTCAAGAGGTTGTCCTTTTAACTGCAAATATTGTTTATCATCAACTACACACGGAGTTAGATTCCACAACATAGAAAGAGCTAAAAAAGAACTTCAATACTTTATAGACAAAAAAGTAAAACTTGTTAAATTTGTTGATAGAACATTTAACTGCAATCACAAATTTGCAATGGAGATTTGGGAGTTTTTAATAAATAGCGATACAGAAACTCAATTCCACTTTGAAATATCAGCAGACATATTAAAAAAAGAGGAATTAGAATTACTTAGAAACTGCCCAGAAGGAAGATTCCAATTTGAAGTAGGAGTTCAAACTACAAACGATAAGGTTTTACATAACATAAATCGATTTGTTAACTTTAGTGATATAAAAGAAAAGGTAGTAGAACTTTTATCGATAAGGAATATAAAACAGCATTTAGACCTTATTGCAGGACTACCAGGAGAAAATTATGATTCCTTTGTAAATTCTTTTAATGATGTTCATTCAATAAGGCCAGAAGAGATCCAATTAGGATTTTTAAAACTTTTAAAGGGTTCTTCAATGAGAGAAGAAGCGGACATTTGGAATATGAAGTATTCAGATTATCCACCATATGAAATCTTAAGTACAAAGGATATAAGTTATCTAGAACTACTTAAACTTAAGAAAGTTGAACATATGGTCGATAAATACTATAATGGGCAAAAATTCAACAATACCTTAAAATATTTTTATCCAAAATATAAAAAACCTTTTGATTTCTTTAATGATTTATCAAAACTATACGAAAACAAGGGGTATTTCGACAGAAGCATAGGAAATAATGAATATTATAAACTTTTTCTAGATTTTAACTTTGAAGTTTTAAAAGAAGATAACTATGCACTTAGAGAAATTTTAAGATACGATTATTTACTTCAAAATAAAAAAAGAGGGATACCTGAGTTTTTAAAAGGTGATTTAACTAGAGAAGAAGAGGGGAAAATCAAAGATTCTCTTAGAGAAGAATACTCTTTTAGAATTTATACTGTAGAAAAATTCAATATAGATATTGAAGCATTTTTAGCAAAAGGGGAAATTGTTAAAAAAGAAATCTATGCAGTAGTTGACAATGATAAAAATATTATTTTCATTTAAATTATTATATAAGACAAATTTCTCATAAATTTTTAATAAACTTTAAACAATTTATACAAATTATAAATTAGAACGGTTATAAAAATTAAGAAATTTATTGAAATTGTCCACAAAAAGTGTATAATAGTAAATATGAACTAAAAAGTAATTAATACTATATTAAGTATTAATTCATATATTATTGATTAACTTGCAAAGGTGGTGAGATTTTGGCATTAGAAGCAATAAAGGAAATAAAGAGCGCAGAGGCAAAAGCAGATGAAATGATAAACACTGCAAAC
Source organism: Clostridium chrysemydis (assembly GCF_015234215.1). Taxonomy (GTDB): domain Bacteria; phylum Bacillota; class Clostridia; order Clostridiales; family Clostridiaceae; genus Clostridium; species Clostridium chrysemydis. Next base: position 430,408 of record NZ_JADEKP010000001.1, read on the forward strand.
GTTAATGCAAAAGAGATTGTTCAAAAGGCTACCGCTGAGGCTGTAGAAAAATACAACTCTATCCTAAGTGATGCTAAGGCTAAATGCGATAGTATCATTCAAGATGCTGTAGATTCTGGAAATAAAGAAGCAGAACCTATCCTAGCTAAAGGAAAAGAAGAAGCTAAAGGTATTCTAGATATAGCAGATGAGAAAAAAAATAATGCTGTAAAATTAGTGATTGAGAGGATAGTGAAAATTCATGGCAATAGTTAAGATGAATAAGTTCACCTTACTAAGCTTTGAAGAAAACAAAGCATCACTACTTGAAAAGCTTCAAAACTTTTCAGAGATAGAATTTATAAACCTTCAAGACGAAAAAGTTTTAGAAGAAAATGAAATTCTAAGTGATCTTACTAAAGATTCAATTGATTCAGAGTTTGCTAAGAGTGAAGAGGATTTATCTAAAGTTAAGTTTGCTTTAGAGTTCTTAAAAAACTACGTACCTCCAAAATCATCAATCAAGGCTATGAAAGAAGGAAAGAAAACTTTAAGTGCTAGCGAGTTAAAAGCTAATGTAGAAAAGAGCGAATGGGAAGCACTTTACGAAAAGCTTAAAGAAAAAGAATTACATCTTTCAAATCTTGATAATGAAAAAACTAGACTAGAAGGTGAAAACGAAACTCTTAAACCTTGGGAAGGCTTAGATTGTCCTTTCTCTGAAATAAGAAGTTTAAAAGTACCTTACTTCTTAGGTAGTGTAAGTAACCAGTACAAAGAAGAACTAGTTAATTCACTTGGGGATTCTTACGTAGAAATTATCTCTTGTGATAATCAAGATATGTATTTATTAGTTATTACAGGTGATGAGAAAAAAGAAGAGGTTGAAGAAGCTTTAAGAGGTTTTGGATTTAGTTCATTTAAAACAGAAGAAGCAGATTCACCAATAAAAGTTATCCATACAAACATGGATAGAATTGAAAAGATAAATGCAGAAAAGTTCTTTATAAAAGAAGAATTACAAGCATTAGAAAAAGAAGTTGAAACTCTAGAACAAGTTTATGAGTACTATCATAATTCATATTCAAGAAACGGAGTAGCTACAAACTTCTTAAAAACTGATACTATGAGCATCATTCAAGGATGGATTGCAGTATCAGATAATAACGATTTAGAAAAAGTAATCAAAGATTCTATAGGAGAAGACTACTATCTAACATTTGAAGATGTTAAAGAAGAAGAGATAGATATAGTTCCTATAAGACTACAAAATAATGCAGTTAATAAGTCATTTGAAACTATTACAGAAATGTATAGTATGCCAAGATATGATGACATAGACCCAACACCATTTTTAGCACCTTTCTTCTTATTATTCTTTGGAATGATGGTTGCAGACGTTGGATATGGATTATTATTATGCATAGGTTCATTTATAGCATTAAAAGTATTTAATTTAGATAACAAGCAAGAGCAGTTTGCTAAGTTCTTCTTTTATTTAAGTTTCCCAACAATGGTATTTGGGCTTATATATGGATCTTTCTTTGGAGATTTAATACCGCTTCCAAAGCTTATTGATACAAATAAAGATGTAAACACTATTCTTATTATGTCAATAGTATTTGGGGTTGTTCAAATATTTGTTGGTCTTGCAATTAAAGCTTACGTTTTAATAAGAGATGGAAGAGCAAAAGATGCTTTTTATGATGTAGGATCATGGGTAATTACTTTAGTTTCTATCGGATTACTTATAGCTGGATTTGGTTTTGCAAAATACACAATGATAATCGGTATGATTCTTATAGTTCTTACACAAGGTAGAGAAGCAGAATCAGTTGGAGCAAAGCTTGGTGGAGGATTATATGCTTTATACGGTATTACTGGGTACATAGGAGACTTAGTATCTTACACAAGACTTATGGCTTTAGGCTTAGCTGGTGGTTCAATTGCAGGTGCATTAAACCTTATAATTGGAATGCTTCCAGGAGTAGCTTTAATAGTACTTGGACCAGTATTGTTTATACTATTCCACATATTTAACTTAGGTTTATCATTACTTGGAGCTTATGTTCACACTTGTAGATTAGAATACGTTGAGTACTTCTCAAAATTCTATGAAGGTGGCGGAAAACCATTTGTTCCATTTAAAACATTAGACAAATTTATAAATATTAAAAAAGAAATTTAGGAAATTTTTAGGAGGATTAGAATTATGGAAATTACAACTTGGGCTGGCTTTTTATCAAACCCAGCAAATTACGGAGGATTTATTTTAGGTGCTTTAGGAATAGCTTTAGCAGTAGGTTTATCAGGTATAGGATCAGCTAAAGGGGTTGGTTTAGTAGGTGAAGCAGCAGCAGGATTAATGACTGAACAACCAGAAAAATTCGGTAAAGCGTTAGTTCTTGAATTATTACCAGGTACACAAGGTTTATATGGTTTCGTTATAGGTTTCGTTGTTATGACTAAATTAAGTCCAGAAACAACTTTAGCACAAGGTTTATATCTTTTATTAGCATGTTTACCAATAGCTATCGCAGGTTTATGGTCAGGTATAGCACAAGGTAAAGCAGCAGCAGCTGGTATCCAAATATTAGCTAAAAAACCAGAGCACAACACTAAAGGTATCATCTTTGCAGCGATGGTTGAAACTTACGCACTATTAGGATTCGTTATCTCATTCTTATTAATAAACAACTTATTTTAATTAGAAAATAAATATTAAGAGATTGGGGAAGTGAAGTTATGTCAGTTGAAAACATAAAAAAGTTAACTTCCAAAATCACTAGTGATGCGGAAGCTAAAAGAGATAGCATACTAGCGAAAGCAAACGAAGAAAAAGCTAAAATATTAGAAAAAAAAGAAGCAGAAGCTAGAAAAGCTGAAATAGAAATGATTTTAAAGTCTGAAGCAGAAGCTAAGACTAGAAAAGAAAGAATAGTATCTAGTGCAGAGCTTAAAGTTAGAAATGAAAAACTTGAAGCTAAGCAAAATATTATAAGTCAAGTATTTGAGATGAGCGTAGAAAGCCTATGTAAAATGTCAGATGCTGAAATCAAAAAATTCGTTATGGATACAATTTTAAATTCACAATTAGATGGTGATGAAAAAGTTATAATAAGCCAAAACGAAAAAGGAATAATAACTGAAGAGTTTATTAAAGAAGTTAATTCAAAACTTTCAGAAAACGGAAGAGTTGGAGAACTTACTTTAGCTAAAGAGGTTAGAAACTTTAAAGGTGGATTCATCTTAGAAAAGAATGGTGTTGAAATTAATAATACTTTTGAAGCTTTAGTTAGCGCTTTAAGAGATGAATTAGAATTTGAAGTTGCAAGTGTTTTATTCAATTAAGGAGGAGAGCAAATGAATCCAATGCAGTTTACTCAAGTTATACCAAGACTTAGAGTGTTAGAGACAAGACTCCTTGATAAAGCGAAATTAGACAGAATGATAGATGCAAGTTCACCACAAGAAGCTCTAAAAGTTCTTGGGGAATCAGAATATGCAAATGTTTTATCTGGCGTTAAAAGAGCAGAAGATTATGAGATGGTCTTAAGTTCAGAACTAAAAAGGGTTTATGAGCTTATGTACGATGCATCTCCTTCAAAGGCTCTTATAGATATAATGAGTATCAAATATGATTATCACAACATTAAAGTTTTAATTAAGGGAATGAAACTTAAAAAAGACTTTAGTGAAATGCTTATTCCAGTTGGTAAGATAGATTTACAAACTTTAAAGCATAGCGTTTTAAATAACAATTTAAGTGATCTAAATGAAAACATGAAAAATGGTATCATAAGAGCAAACGAAGATTTTGACTCTAATAAAGATCCTCAAAAAATTGATATTATATTAGATAATGCAATGTTTGAAGAATTAAAAACTATAGCTAAAGGCTTAGATGATAAGTTTGTTACTAAGTATGTTAGAGTTTTAATCGACTTAACAAACTTAAAAACTTTACTTAGAGTTAAAAAGCAAAGCAAAGGTAAAGATTTCCTTTCAGAGGTAGTTATAGAAGGTGGATTTATAGATGTTGATACTTTAGTATCATTATTAAATGATTCAGCTGAAAATATAGCAAACAAATTATCATATACTGATTATTCAGAAATACTTAAGCTTGGAATGGATGATTTCTCAAAAACTAACTCAGCTAGTGAACTTGAGAAATTAACAGATAACTACATCATGAAAATGATGAAAGAAGCTAAGCTTATACCATTTGGTGTTGAGCCATTACTAGCTTATATCTATGCTAAAGAAACAGAGATAAAAGTAGTAAGAATAATCATGGTTGGTAAACTCAACAACGTTACAGGGGAAGTAATAAGAGAAAGGCTGCGTGATATTTATGTATAAGAAGATTGGTGTCGTTGGTGACAAAGACTCAGTTTTAGCATTTAAAGCACTAGGAATTGATGTTTTTCCAGTTGTAGAATCAGAAGAAGCTAGAAAAACAATCGATAGATTAGCTATGACAGATTACGCAGTTATCTTTGTAACTGAGCAAGTTGCAAAAGATATTGAAGAAACTATTGAAAGATACAATAGAGTAACACTTCCAGCTGTAATATTAATTCCAAGTAATCAAGGATCATTAAATATAGGAATGCAAAGAATCAGCGATAACGTAGAAAAAGCTGTCGGCGTAAATATTCTATAAGGAAGGTAGGTTTTGCAAGTTGAAGACCGGAAGAATAATTAAAGTTTCAGGACCATTAGTTGTTGCTGAACAAATGGATGAAGCTAACATTTTTGACGTATGTAAAGTAGGAGAAAAAGGTCTTATCGGTGAAATCATTGAAATGAGAGACGATAAGGCATCTATTCAGGTATATGAAGAGACTTCAGGAATAGGACCTGGGGACCCAGTTGTAACAACAGGAGAACCTCTAAGTGTTGAACTTGGACCAGGACTAATCGAAGCCATGTTTGATGGAATACAAAGACCACTAGATGAGTTTATGAAAGCTGCTAAATCAGACTTCTTAACTAAAGGTGTTTCTGTTAAATCATTAAACAGAGAAAGAAAGTGGGATTTCGTTCCTACTTTAAAAATTGGAGATGAAGTAAACGAAGGAGATGTTTTTGGAACAGTTCAAGAAACTCCAGTAGTTCTTCACAAAATAATGGTACCAGTTGGAGTATCAGGTAAAATAAAAGAAATAAAATCAGGTGAATTCACTGTTGACGATGTTGTTTGTGTAATAGAAACAGCTAAGGGAGATAGAGAACTTACTATGATGCAAAAGTGGCCAGTAAGAAAGGGAAGACCTTATGCAAATAAGTTAAACCCAGTTGCACCACTTACTACAGGACAAAGAGTTATAGATACATTCTTCCCAGTTGTTAAAGGTGGAGCAGCTGCAGTACCAGGACCTTTCGGTGCAGGTAAAACAGTAGTACAACACCAAGTAGCTAAATGGGGAGATGCTGAAATAGTTGTTTACGTTGGATGTGGAGAGCGTGGAAACGAAATGACAGACGTTTTAAACGAGTTCCCTGAATTAAAAGACCCTAAAACTGGGGAAAGCTTAATGAAGAGAACAGTTCTTATCGCAAACACTTCAAACATGCCAGTTGCAGCTAGAGAAGCATCAATATATACAGGTATAACTATCGCTGAGTACTTCAGAGATATGGGATATTCAGTAGCTATCATGGCTGACTCAACATCAAGATGGGCAGAGGCTCTAAGAGAAATGTCAGGAAGACTTGAAGAGATGCCAGGTGATGAAGGTTACCCAGCATACCTTGGATCAAGACTTGCTGATTACTATGAAAGAGCTGGTAAAGTTGTTTGTTTAGGAAATGACGGAAGAGAAGGAGCAGTTACAGCTATCGGTGCAGTATCACCTCCAGGAGGAGATATTTCAGAGCCAGTTACTCAATCTACTTTAAGAATAGTTAAAGTTTTCTGGGGACTAGATGCTCAACTTGCTTACCAAAGACACTTCCCATCAATTAACTGGTTAAACTCATATTCATTATATGGTGATAGAATCGGTAAATGGATGGATGAAGAAATTGCAAGCGACTGGTCAGAACTTAGAACTAGAGCTATGGCACTTCTTCAAGAAGAAGCAAACTTACAAGAAATCGTAAGACTTGTTGGTATAGATGCTCTTTCAGAAGGCGATAGATTAAAACTTGAAATCGCTAAATCAATAAGAGAAGATTACCTTCAACAAAACGCTTTCCATGAAGTTGATACTTATACTTCATTAAATAAGCAACATAAAATGTTAAGCCTTATCCTTAAATTCCAAACTGAAGCTGAAAGAGCTTTAGAAAACGGAGTTTACCTAGATAAAATCTTAGGTATGGATGAGATTAGAGATAAAATAGCAAGAGCTAAATATATCTCAGAAGAAAATATCCAAAACATTGATCAAATTAGCGTTGACCTAACTCATGCAATGGATAAATTAATCAGCGAGGGAGGGGCTTTCTAGATGCTTAAAGAATATAGAACAGTAACTGAAGTTGTTGGACCTTTAATGGCTGTTGATGGCGTTGAAGGAGTTAAATACGACGAGTTAGTTGAAATAGAATTACAAAATGGAGAAAAAAGAAGAGGTAAAGTTCTTGAAGTTAATGGTTCAAGAGCAATGGTACAGATCTTCGAAGGTTCTTCAGGAATTAACTTAAAAGGAACTAAAGCAAAATTCTTAGGAAGACCTCTTGAAATTGGTGTTTCAGAAGATATGCTTGGAAGAGTCTTTGATGGTATGGGAAGACCAATAGATAATGGTCCTAAAATAATACCAGAAGAGAGAAGAGATATAAACGGTGAAGCTATAAACCCAATGGCTAGAGATTATCCATCAGAATTTATTCAAACTGGTATCTCAGCTATAGATGGACTTAACACTCTAGTAAGAGGACAAAAACTTCCTGTTTTCTCAGGATCAGGACTTCCACACGCTGAACTTGCAGCTCAAATTGCAAGACAAGCGAAAGTTTTAAATTCTGATTCAAAATTCGCTGTTGTATTTGCAGCTATAGGTATTACTTTCGAGGAAGCACAATTCTTCGTAGATGAGTTTAAAGCTACAGGGGCTATAGATAGATCAGTTCTATTTATGAACCTTGCATCAGACCCAGCTATCGAGAGAATAGCAACTCCAAGAATGGCACTTACAACTGCTGAGTACTTAGCATACGAAAAAGGAATGCACGTACTTGTTATAATGACAGATATCACAAACTACGCAGAAGCTCTAAGAGAAGTTTCAGCTGCTAGAAAAGAGGTTCCAGGAAGAAGAGGATACCCAGGATATCTATATACTGACCTTTCAACTTTATATGAAAGAGCTGGTAGATTAAAAGGAAAAGAGGGTTCAATCACTCAAATTCCAATACTTACAATGCCAGAAGATGATAAAACTCACCCAATCCCTGACTTAACAGGATATATAACTGAGGGACAAATAATTCTTTCAAGGGAATTATATAAAAAGGGTATAATGCCGCCAATAGACGTTTTACCATCACTTTCAAGACTTAAAGATAAAGGTATAGGAAAAGGAAAAACTAGAGAGGATCATGCTGATACTATGAACCAATTATTCTCAGCATATGCTCAAGGTAAGCAAGCAAAAGAATTATCAGCTATCTTAGGAGAGTCAGCTCTTTCAGAAACTGATAAAGCTTTCGCAAAGTTCGCTGAAGCTTTCGAAAACGAATATGTTTCTCAAGGTTTCACAGCTAACAGAACTATCGAAGAAACACTTAACCTTGGATGGAAGTTATTAAGACTTCTTCCTAGAACAGAGCTTAAGAGAATCAGAGATGAATACCTTGAAAAATATATGCCAAGAGAGGAAGAATAGTCTATGGCAAGATTAAATGTGAATCCTACAAGAATGGAGCTAAGTAAGCTGAAGAAAAGATTAGCTACAGCTACTAGAGGTCATAAACTTCTTAAGGATAAGCAAGACGAGTTAATGAGACAATTCATTAACTTAGTCAAATATAACAATGAGCTTAGAAAAGCCGTTGAAGATGAACTTCAAGGTTCTTTAAAAGACTTTGTTATGGCTAGAGCTGTTATGAGCTCTGAGTTTTTAGAAGAAGCTATAGCTTATCCTAAGGAAAGCATCGCAGTTGAAGTTGGAAATAAAAACATAATGAGTGTTAACGTACCTGTTATGAACTTTAAAAGACAACTTGAAGGCGATGAAGGTAGCATATTCCCATACGGTTTTGCAAACACTTCATCAGAACTTGATGACGCTATTACAAAACTTTACGGTATAGTACCAAAGCTACTTGAATTAGCAGAGGTAGAAAAATCATGTCAGCTTATGGCAGATGAAATAGAAAAGACTAGAAGAAGAGTTAATGCTCTTGAATATATGACAATTCCTCAACTTCAAGAAACTATCAAGTATATCAGAATGAAACTTGATGAAAACGAAAGAAGTGCTTTAACTAGACTTATGAAAGTTAAGAGCATGATAGAGCAAAGAGGATAGTATTTAATAAATCCCTAGGAGAAAATCTCCTAGGGATTTATTTTTTTTACATAGTGCCTATATCAGAAATTTTCCATTCTCCATTTGAATTTCGAATCAGGTAATATAGTTTTTCTGTATCTCCACTATCTATAGGTTCTTTTTTCTCGTCAATATATTTTATATAGTAATCAACTTTGTAAATTATTAAGTCTTTATATTCTAAGTTATCTTTATCTTTGAAATTTTTTATATAGGAATCGTATAATCTTATATCTTCTTCTAAAGTGATTTTATTTAACGTAACATAGTTTAAATTAAATAATCTAAAGTTTGATTCCTGATTTCTTTCTGTAGGGGTTAGGAGACTACGTAAACCTTCTTCATCTTTTTTATTCATAAAATTCATATAGGATTCAATTACTTTTTTTGCTTCAAGATTATCAGTTATAACAGGCTTTTCTTTAGTAGGTTGATCATTTTTTATAATATCGGAACCGCATTGTGAAAATAAGATTATTATGATAATTAACATACTGGGTAATATAAAAATTCTTTTCATGGCAAAACTCCTTTCCTTTTTATATATTATATGTTAAAATTTTACATAAAGCAATATTATATAAATTTGCGCTTGTTACTTTAGGAGAAATTAAATTAACTAAATGTGAGATTTAAGAGGAAACACCTACTCACTTTTGTTTTTTAAAAGGAAACACCTATTCACATTCGTTTTTTAAAAGGAAACACCTAATCACATTCGTTCTTAGGTGTAAGTTCAACTGACTAAATCGAAGATTTAGAGTTTCACTTAACTTCCACCAAACCAAATCAGAGATTTGGAGGCTCACTTATTACAAAAGTATTAATTCAATTGTAAATGGTTAGTATTAATAGTATAATACTAGAGTAATATGTATTAAATATAAGTGTACTCAGATAGTTAGGAGATTAGATTGGTATGAATTATATTATTGAATTCATAGTAACATTTGGAATCGTGGCATCATTGACTCCGATACTTATGAAATGGTTTCATAAAATTGGGTTTACTGACAAGCCTACTAAAAGAAAGAAACATAAGAAAATTACACCACTTTGCGGTGGTTTAGGAATGTATATAGGTTTTTTTATTACTTTTTTTGTATTTGCAGAAGAGCCTCCAGAAAAAGCTTTTTGGATTTTTGTTGGTTCTACGTTGATAGTAGCAATAGGGTTAGTAGATGATTACTTTAAGGCTATAGGAAAGGAATTTCCTATATTCCCAAGGTTAGTTATTCAGGTTTTGGCGGCTATATTAGTTTACAAAGCTGGTATTTCGTTTACGGGATTTACAAACCCCTTCACTGGTGTTTATATAGAGCCTAACACATTTTTACAGTTTGTACTGACTGTAACTTGGATTTTCGGTGTTACAACGGTAATAAACTGGTCAGATGGAATGGATGGTTTAGCTGGAAGTATTTCGGTTATAGCAAGTGGGACCTTTTTCTTAGCTGCTATAATTCTTATGCAAGTTGAATCAGCTAGTATGTCTATAATTTTAGCTGGTGCTATAGTTGGATTTTTAGTCTACAATAGATATCCTGCAAAGGTTTTTATGGGTGATTCTGGGGCAAACTTTGTTGGCTTTATTTTAAGTATAATAGCTTTAGATGGAGCTTTTAAGCAAGCTACTGTACTTAGTATAATAATCCCAATACTTGCACTTGCAGTTCCTATTTTTGATAACTTGTTTGTTGTTTTTAAAAGGTTTAAAGCAGGGCAACCAGTATATCAAGCAGATAGAAGACAAATACATTTTAGGTTACAAAGAAAAGGGTTAAACCCTAATCAAATAGTTGGATTTATAACAATTATAAGTATAGTTTGTAGTATATTATCTATTTTACTACTATTTTATAATCATCAGTAATTTATAAGTATCTAGATTATTCTAGGTACTTTTTTATATGTAGAAATTTACCTGTTGTAAAGAATTAATCAATATAAAATAAATATTATTTTTATCTAGTTCATATAAAAGTTATAGTATTAAATAAAAAAGGAGAGAGAGTTTATGTATGAACAAAAAATAAGAGATGTATATATTGAATATGATGAAAATGCAATAGTGCCAAAATATGAAACGCCACTAGCAGCTGGTGCGGATCTTTTTGCAGCTAGTGATATGGTAATTAGGCCTTTTGAAAAGGTAGCCTTACCATTAAATATAAAATTTGCAATACCAGATAATTTAGAGATTCAAATAAGGGCAAGAAGTGGCTTATCACTTAAAACTAATTTAAAAATATCTAATTCAGTAGGAACGGTAGATTCAGACTCTGTAAGTAATATTTCTGTATTACTTGAAAATAATTATAATATATCTAATTTGCCTTATGAGATAGCAAGTAATCCAAGTTTGATTGATGATTTAGTTGAAAATTATAGAGAAGTTAAATTAAGTGATTATTTAAAAGAAAAAGGTAAGGATGTAACAGAACTTACTACAAAAGATAGAAGTATGCATAAGTTATTAGACGGTTATATTTATTTAGACAAAAATAATAACCCTTATGGAACTATCTACATTAAAAAGGGAAATAGAATAGCGCAGATGGTACTAGCTAAATATTATAGAGCAAACTTTATTAAAACGTGTGATGTTAAAAAGCATAAAAGTGTAGATAGAGGGGGAGACTTTGGGCATACTGGATTTTAAAAGAGGTTAATACCTCTTTTTTTATTTATTAATAACAAATTTAGTGTTTAAGACCATATTTGAGATACTTTTTTACTAAATTTTAAGGTTATGTTAATAGTGTAGTCTTTAGAGGATTATATAATTAAGATAAAGTTTTAAAAGGAGGTGCTATATGGAAAGTAGAGTTTCTAATTACGTAGATATCATAAAGAAAATAAGATTTAGAACTGTGATTCAAAGTGTTCTTATAGGTGCAATTACTGGACTTGTTGTTTCTTTATATAGGGTAGCTATAATTAATATAAGTAAGTTTACCTTTTTTGCATATAAAATTATGAAAAATGATTATTTTTATATGGGGCTTGGTATAATTGTTTTTTTATTTTTAGGATATATTTTAGGAAGATTACTTAAAAAAGAGCCTATGATAAGTGGTAGTGGGATTCCACAAATTGAAGGGCTTGTAAAGGGATATTTAGTTATAAAAAAGCCAATAAGAGTTTTCTTATATAAGTTTATAGGTGGAATAATTGCGATAGGTCCAGGATTATCACTAGGAATTGAAGGACCTTCAATTCAATTAGGAGCTACAGTAGCTGAGATATATGGAAAAATAACTAAAAGAATTAAATTAGAGTCTAGATTTTTAATATCAGCAGGGGCGGGTGCTGGACTTGCAGCAGCCTTTAATGCACCTTTTGCAGGAGTTATGTTTGTACTTGAAGAAGTTCATAAAAGCTTTTCACCAGTATTATTTTTATCTGCGATAGGGGCGTCTGTAACATCTGACTTAGTCACTTGGATTTTCTTTGGAAGTAATCATATTTTAACGGTAGATTCTTTGTTAGTAATGCCAGCTAAATATTATATTTTGGTAGTTATTTTAGGGCTTGTAACAGGGATAGGCGGAGTTATATATAATAATGTATTAATTAAAACTATAAATTTATATAGGAAAATTAAATTACCTGTTACTAAAAAGATGATGATACCATTTATAATTACATTTTTCTTTGGACTATATTTACCACAAGTATTAGGTGGTGGAGAGCTTGTAATAAATAGTATACTTACAAAGGAAATTGTGTTAAAATTAGCCATAATACTTTTAATTGGCAAATTTACTTTGTCTATGGCAAGTTTTGCATCGGGAACTCCTGGAGGAATATTATTTCCTTTATTAACACTTGGAGCGCTTATTGGAGGTATATTTGGACAAGTTTCACTTAGCCTTTTTAATATCGATAAAAGTTTTCTAATTAATTTTATGTTATTAGCTATGGCAGGAATGTTTTCATCTATAGTTCGTGCACCTATAACTGGTCTTATTTTAGTTTGTGAGATGAGTGGTAGTTTTGTAGCACTTGGGCCTTTAGCTGTAGTTGTTGGAGTAGCGTATTTAACAGCTGAATCGTTAAATTGTGAGCCGGTTTATGATACATTACTTAGATTTAGGTTAGCTACAAATAAAGATAAAACGTTAGATAGTGAGATGGGTAATATAATGGTAAGTTATACTGTTGATTTAGGGTCACCTATTGTAGGAGTTAAGATTAAAAATATAGATTTAGTTAGAGAATCTAGAATTATTACTATTGAAACAGAAGGCACTGAGGTAATTCCAAATGGAAATACAGTAATTAAAGCTGGAGATAAGATCACTGCAATAGTTGATGGTAGATACGAGGAAAGATTAAGGAATAAACTAGAAGAACTATGTAAAACAAGCTAATTTGTTTTTAGAGAGGAAAATTTATGAGTTGTCTTGGAAATTTAATTTGGATGATTTTTGGAGGAATAGTTAATGCTTTAGGTTGGTTACTTTTTGGTGTGCTTTGGTGCATAACTATAATAGGAATCCCTATAGGATTACAATGTTTTAAAATGGCAAAATTACAACTTGCACCTTTTGGAAAAGATGTAGTTACAACTGACGATGGAGGAGTAAGCTTAATTATGAATATATTATGGCTTATCTTCGGTGGGCTAGCTATGTGTTTAGCAAACTTAATTAGTGCAGTACTTTTATGTATTACAATAATTGGTATACCTTTTGCTATGCAAAGCATAAAAATTGCAAAATTATCTTTAATGCCATTTGGTAAAGATGTAGTTTAAAAAAGTGAAGCTTAATCAGCTTCACTTTTTTCATTTTCAGAAACATCAGCAGATAAAATTTTACTTAAGAAAATAGTTAAGCACATAACGCTAGTTAATGAGATTATAATTGCTAAGGTCTTAGCTAAAATAGTAGTTGGAATTATATCTCCATAACCTATAGTAGTAAATGTTATTAAAGTATAATAAAATAAATCAAAATTACCAGAGGCGTTTAAATATACATTATTTCCTAAGCTATTTACAAAGCATACAGCTAAAAATAAGTTTAGTATAAGCATAATTAATATTAAAATTGCAGCAGATACAACTCTAGATATGCTAGTTGAATCTTCATTTACTGATTTTATTACGCTTGGACTTATCATAAGTTTCAAAAGAACTCTTAAATTTAATATATAGCATATAGTAAGGCTTATAAGACCAAAAACAGCACTCTTACTAAAATGCTCTGGGAAAATTAAAAGTATAGCTAAGAATGTTATTATAATAAAATAGCTTAAAAGAAAATCTACTTTTAAATTTTTATCTTCAACCTTATGTATGAATTTTTGAATCCTACTAGTTACTAAAAGTACATAACCTATAGCATAGTGAATAACAAGAAATATAATAATTGTTATTAACACCTTTATAGCTATAACTAAAATAGGTGATAAAAGCAAATTAACATATCTACTTACAATTGCAAAAGCGAAAGCTAGTCCAAATATATCTGATAAAATTACAATCCCACCGTTTAAAAGCTTATTTAATATAGATTTTGCCTTAAACATTTCTTTATAAGTGGAATTTATATCATTTATAGTTTTAGTGAAGGTTTTTCTTATTATTCTATTGTTATTTATACTTCTAAAAATTAATATTGTCACTAAAAAAATCGTTGTTAAAATTATTATTATATTACCCATAATTACCTCTTCTTTAAGTTTATATATTTATTATAACAAGTAAATATTTCTTAGGAAATATTTTTTAATTTTAACACTAAAGTATAATAAATGTGTACAATATTTTAAATAATATTAATTTTTAATTAATATTATTTATTGTTAATACTTCTTAATAGGGATATAATAAAGTTATAGAATTTATTTTAAGGAGTGTTTAAAATGGATATAAACGAAAAAGTATTAGAAGTACTAAACAATTCAGAAGAACCTTTAAAGGGAGCAGAAATAGCAGAAAAAGCTGGTATAGATAAAAAAGAAGTTGATAAAGCTATTAAAGAATTAAAAAAAGAAGATAAAATAATTTCTCCTAAGAGATGTTTTTATTCAGTAAACAAATAAAACAAAATAAATAGAGGTAGGCGTATTTTTATGCTTACCTCTATTTTTTTTATTTTAAATTATAAGATTAACTTTAAGATATCACAAAATAAAATCAATTCAATTATCACAAATAAATAAAAATTTATTGTTTATCAATAAATTTTTATTGTAAAAAGTAAAAGTGGGAGTTATAATCTTCTTAAAGGACAGGGGGAGATTGTATGAAAAAATATCTATTTATTTTAAAAACTCTTAATGATTCATTTTTAGTTTTAGAAAATGAAGAAATGAAATGTTTTGAAGGAGAGGAGATTCCGCTTAACGATCTAGATTTATTTTTAGAGGGAAAAGTTAACTATAGCAAACTTGATATTGTAGATACAGAAAAGTTTTTTTACTTAGAAGAGGAATACAATATAGTGATTTTAAATATTTTATTTTTAAATGCTGAAATTAAAGATAAAGATATTCAAAACGTATCAAAAATAGAAGGTTTTAAGTTAGGTTATAGGGATTTTGAAATAGTAAAAGAACTTTGTAAAAGAGAATACAACTATAACCTAAAACTTGGGTTTAAGGAAAATGAAAGAGAAGTAACTTTAACAAAAACTGTAGGGATAAGTTCTATTATACTTGGGCTTATATTAACTTTTTTCGTCTTTAATTTTGAAGGGTTTATATTTAGAGGGATTTGGATATTTATTGTAGCATTAATTGTAACAACATTAGGTATAGTTACATCTTTTAGAGGAGGTAAAATAAATTATAAATTTATATATTTTTCTTTTTTAGGGGTTATGCTAAGTTTAACTTATAGTATATTTACAAATCCAATTTTTATTATTTTAAATTTGATTTTTGTTCCAATTTCAATAATGATAGGACTTTATTTTCTAAATTTTGATTCTGAATTTAATAGGGAAAATATACTTAATGATAGTATAAAAAGAACTATATTTAATCTTTTTTGCTGTAATAATATTAATCTAATAACAGCATCTTTAGGCGGATTTAAATTAAAAAGAAAGAATAAAAATTTAAATAGTATATTGAAAGGACTTGTAATTTCTATACCCCTTTTAGTAGTTTTAATAATTTTACTTTCAGCATCAGATTCTAATTTTGAATTTATAATAACTAAAGGGATTGGAGAAATTTTTGATATTTTCTATTTAGGAAATTTTAAAATTACTATCTTTAAGATAATATTTTTTATTTTATCTTTTATATTTATTTATAATTTTTATATGGGATTTAATATAAAATTCAAAAGAAGAAAATCATATAAAGTTAAAAGGTTAGACGATGTTTTAGTTGCAACTATTTTATCAGTAATAAATATCTTATATTTAGTATTTTTAATAACAGTTTTTTCAAGTGTTTTATGGAAAAGTAATATATCTTTAAATAGCGCTTATGATTATTCAAGTTATGCAAGAAATGGATTTTTTCAATTAGTTATAGTTCTTTTAATAAATATCTTTTTAGTTATATATTTTAAAAGTAGAACTTTAGAAAAAGATAAAATAAAAATATTAAATAGTATTACAACAGCTATGAGTATAGTTATGGCATTTATATCTATTTATAAAATGAGTCTTTATGTAAGTGAGTTTGGACTTACAAGATTAAGGTTTTTAACAACAGCCTTTACTATTTTTATCGTTATATCTTTAGTATTTATCTTTATATCCTTATTTAAAAAAATTAATATCTTTAAAATTATAATTATTATTGGATCTATAATCTATCTTATTTTAAATTATATAAATATGGATAAAATAATTGCTGGCTATAATTTAAATTCAAAAGGGAAAAATATAGATATAACATATATAACGACCCTTTCTGGTGATGCTTATGAAGAAGTTTTAAAAGCTTTTAAAGAGAATAAAATAGAAAGAGAAGAGTTTGATTATTATTTAAGTCAAAAAACTATTTCGAATAAATGGTACGATTATAATTATTATAATTCAAAAATGTAAAATTTAAGTTTATGTGGTACTATAATATATATAATTATAGTTTTTGGAGGAAAATAATGAAGTACTACGGAAAGAATTCACTATCAAGCGTTATTAATGTAATTCTTAGTATAGTATTAATACTTGGAATTATATTATCAGGATATATATTATTTTTTGAATTACCTAAAGTTAATATTTCAGGTTTTCATAAGTATATAACAATAGCACTTTTAATCATTGGAATAATAGCAACATTTGCATTTGTAATTGAACTTAAAAGGATAATTAAAACATTAGTTTTAGAAAACCCTTTTACAGCTTCAAACGTTAAGTCTTTAAGAAGACTTATGTTTTCCTGTTTTACTATTGCTTTTTGTTATATAGTTAACTTTGTCTTAAATCTAGGTAAAGATACATTTAGCATAATAAATATAGACCAAGCGGGAATACACACAGATGCAGAGATCTTTATCTTCTTACTTGCAGGTTGTTTTATAGGAATACTTTCAAAAGTTTTTGAGCAGGCTGTAAAATACAAAGAAGATAATGATTTAACGATATAGGTGATAGTATGGCTATAATAATTAATTTAGATGTAATGATGGCAAAAAGAAAGATATCTTTAGGAGAGCTTTCTCAAAGAGTAGGAATAACAAATGCAAATTTATCAATTCTTAAAAACAATAAAGCAAAAGCTATAAGATTTAATACACTCGAAGCTATATGTAAAGAGTTAGATTGCCAACCAGGGGATATAATTGAATATAAAGAAGACGAATAGTTTAAAGAGCCTTAAATTTTTAGGGCTCTTTATTTTTTTATTTGCAAATGTAAATAGATAAATTAATTAGATAAAATTTACATTAAGAAATAAGAGTAATCAATGTAAAAATATGTTGTTAGAAGCAAATATAGGATGTATAATTTAAGTGTAAACAATGTTAACTAAGAGTTAATAAAATATGTATTAAAGGGGAGTAGTGTTATGAAAAAAAGACTAATTGCAATGGCAGTTACACTTTTAATGACAACAGGGGTACTAGCAGGATGCGGTGGAGATTCAGGTACAGGAGATACTAAGTCAGCGGATTTAAATGTAGGTATGATTACAGACATTGGAACTATTGATGATAAGTCATTTAATCAAGGTACTTGGGAAGGAATTATCAAAGCCAAAAATGAACTTGGAATTAAAGAAAAGTATTTACAACCGGGTGGACAAACTAAAGCAGACTACTTAACAGAAATAAAAAATATTTATGATGCAGGATTCAAATTTATTGTAACTCCTGGGTATAAGTTTGAAACAGCAATATATGAAGCACAAGACAAATATAAAGACGCAAAATTTGTAATTATAGACGGAGCTCCAAACGATGGAAATGAAAAGAAACCTACAACTAAGGTAGGAGAAAATACTATTTCTATCTTCTACGCAGAAGAGCAATCAGGATTTTTAGCAGGGGTTGCAACAGCAGTGCAGCTTAAAGAAGGAGATCTTGGATTTATCGGAGGGCTTAAAATACCGCCAGTTCAAAAGTTTAACTGGGGATTCCAACAAGGTGTAAATTATGCAAATAAGAATTTAGGAACTAAGGTAACTCTTAAAAAAGAAAATGTTAAATATACAATGTCTTTTGATGATGTAGCATTAGGACAACAAACAGCAGCTACTATGTATGATAGAGGGGTTAAAGCTATCTTCGCTTGTGCAGGTAAAGTTGGAGTTGGAGTTATTACTGAAGCTAAAACTAGAGCAAGCAAAGGTGAAGAAGCTTTTGTAGTTGGAGTTGACGTTGATCAATTTGACGAAGGAAAATATGAAGGAGACAAGTCAGTAGTTTTAACATCTGCTACTAAAAAGATTGGTAAATCAGCATTTGATATGATTAAAGATGAATTAGACGGAAAGTTCCAAGGCGGAAAGACTTTAAGATATGACATAAGTAATGATGGAGTAGGTATTCCAGAAACTAATCCAAATCTTTCAGAAGAAACAGTTAAAAAAGTAAATGAAGTTAAAGAAAAAATGAAATCTGGAGAAATCAAAGTTTCAGCAGAACAAGGTGATTTAATACCTTAATTTAAATAAGGGGATTCTCAAAATAAAAGTTATGAGGTCCCCTTTTTCATAATAAAAAGCTAGGAGGATAGCCTATGGAATATGTAGTTGAAATGCTAAATATCCGTAAAGAATTTTCAGGGTTAGTTGCAAATGATAATATAACTCTTACTCTAAAAAAAGGTGAGGTGCATGCTTTACTTGGTGAAAATGGAGCAGGGAAATCTACTTTGATGAGTATTTTATTTGGAATGTATAAGCCTGATTCTGGGAAAATAAAAATAAATGGAAAAGAAGTAAAGATAAATAGTCCAAATAAAGCAAATGAGTATGGAATAGGTATGGTTCATCAGCATTTTAAATTAGTTGATACCTTTACTGTTACAGAAAATATAATTTTAGGATGTGAACCTAAAAAGTTTAAGTTGTTTTTAGATAAAGAAAAGGCAGCTAAAAGAATTGAAGAGATATCTAAAAAGTATAATTTAAATATTGATCCTAATTCAAAAATTGAAGATATATCAGTAGGTATGCAACAAAGAGTTGAGATATTAAAAATGTTATATAGAGAAGCAAATGTTTTAATATTAGATGAACCTACAGCAGTATTAACACCTCAAGAGATACATGAACTTATGAATATTATAAGGGATTTAATAAATGAAGGTAAATCGGTAATTATTATAACTCATAAATTAAAAGAAATTAAAGAAATAGCAGATAGATGTACTGTTATTAGAAAAGGGAAATATATAGGAACTGTAGATGTAAAAGATACTAGTGAAGAGAAAATGGCTAAGATGATGGTAGGTAGAGAAGTAACATTTAAAGTTTCAAAAGGTGAGGCGAAATTAGGAGACGTTGTTTTAAAAACTGAAAATCTATCAGTTAAAAATAGCAGAAAAGTATTAGGTCTTAAAGATTTTTCAATTTCTATAAGAGGTGGAGAGATACTAGGACTTTCTGGAGTTGAAGGGAATGGACAAGCTGAATTAGTTCAAGCTATAACTGGAATAAGTAAAGTTTTTAGTGGGAAAATAGAATTTCTAGGCAGTGACATAGAAAAGCTCTCTATTAGAGATAGGATTGATAAAGGAATTTCATATATTCCAGAAGATAGGCATAAGAGAGGTCTAGTATTAGATTATAACTTAGAAAATAATATAGTGCTTAAGGCATATAAAAATAAACCTTTTTCAAATAAAGGAATAATAAATAAAAAAGAAATAAAAAGGTATGCAAAAGAAATAATAAAAGCCTTTGATGTAAGATCCTCTGAAGAGGAAGAAACTATAGTAAGAGAAATGTCTGGTGGAAATCAGCAAAAAGCAATAGTAGGAAGAGAAATTGAGATGAAGCCTGAGCTTTTAATAGCAGTTCAACCTACTAGAGGGTTAGACGTTGGTTCTATTGAGTATATTCATAAAAGATTAGTACAAGAGAGAGATAAAGGAAAGGCAGTTCTTTTAGTTTCTTTAGAATTAGATGAAATACTTAATTTATCAGATAGAATTGCAGTTATAAATAACGGAGAACTTGTAGGAATTGTAGATTCAAAAGATACAGATGAAAATGAGATAGGTCTTATGATGGCTGGAATTAAAAAGGAGGAAGGTAGAGATGGGTAAAAGGCAGTTTGTTTTATCTTTACTTGCAGTAATATTAGGTTTAATTGCAGGTGGAATTCTTATGGCACTAATAGGAAAGAACCCTATAGAAGGATATTCCTTTTTAATTAAAGGTGGAATGATGAATATAGAGAGAATAGGAAATACTCTATCTACTGCAACACCATTAATTTTAACAGGTCTTTCAGTAGCCTTTGCTTTTAAAACTGGACTTTTTAATATCGGTGCACCAGGACAGATGTTATTTGGAGGATTTGTTTCTTTAGCATTAGGATTATCATTAGATTTACCAAAAGGAATTATGATTTTAGTTATGATAATTGGGGCTATGCTAGCTGGGGCACTTTTTGCTTTAATACCAGGAATACTTAAAGCAAAGTTTAATGTTCATGAAGTAGTTTCTACTATAATGATGAACTGGATATCATACTGGATAGTATTTTATGCTGTTCCAGAATATTTTAAAGGTAGTGTGGAAACTGAATCAGCTGCCCTTTCAGAGAATTCAAGCCTTTATTTAAAGGGTTTATCAGAGCTTTTTGATGGGTCTTTTATAAATCTTGGGATAATATTAGCTATAATATCAGTTATAGCTATAGCATTTATATTAAACAAAACTGTTTTAGGATATGAATTAAAAGCAGTAGGTTTTAATAGACATGCAGCTGAGTATGCTGGAATGCCAGTTAATAGAAACATAATTTTATCTATGATGATTGCAGGGGGACTAGCTGGGCTTGCAGGGCTTACTCAATATGCTGGTAATACTGTTTCTATGCAAATTGGGGTTATGCCAAGTCAAGGTTTTGATGGTATAGCAGTAGCACTTTTAGCTGGAAATACACCAATTGGAGTGCTATTTTCTGCAATATTCTTTGGGTTATTATATACAGGAAGAGGATTTATGAGTGCTATGGTAGATATACCGCCAGAAATTGCAGGAACTATAATAGCTATAATTATCTACTTTGCAGCTACAAGTGTCTTAATAGGTAGAGTAATGGACAACATAAAAAGAAAGAGAAAAAAATCTAAGCTATCAAAGGAGGAATCTTAAAATGCTTGAAACTATTGAACAAATATTTCCCTATGCCATGGCATATATGGCACCTTTATTAATTACTGCTTTAGGAGCTTTATATTGCGAACGAAGTGGAGTTGTTAATATAGGGCTTGATGGATTTATGATTGTAGGATCTTTTGCAGGTGCCTTTACTATAGTTAATATGCAAGATAAAGTTCCAAGTGGAAGTAACATTCACCTTTGGCTAGGGCTTTTAGTAGCTTTTTTAGTAGGTGCAATATTTTCTCTTTTACATGCTTTTGCAAGTATAAATCTTTGCGCAAATCAGGTAATTAGCGGAACTGCAATTAATATGATAGCAGGATCACTTACAATATTTTTAGCTAGAAGCATTACAGGTAGCGGAAATATAGGTATCAAAATGGGATTTGTACCAAAAGATATACCACTTCTTTCAAAGATACCTATAATAGGACCCTTATTTTTTACAAATACTTATATAACTACTTGGCTTGTACTTTTAATAGTGGTTTTAAGTGCAGTAATACTTTATAAAACTAGCTTTGGAATGAGACTAAGAGCTTGTGGAGAACATCCTCAAGCGGCAGCTTCAGCTGGAATTAGCGTGTATAAAATGAGATATATTGGAGTAATAATTTCAGGTGGACTTTCGGCACTTGGAGGTGCAATAATTATTGTAACTTATGCTGGAGAATTTAACGGAAGTGTAGCAGGACTCGGATTTTTAGCATTAGCTGCACTTATATTTGGTCAGTGGAAGCCGTTTGGAATTTTAGGTGCTACTATGTTTTTTGGAATAGCAACTACTATAGCTAATGTATCAGGGGTTATATCATCTCTTCAAGCTATACCTCCTGTATATTTAAAAATATTCCCGTACGTAGTTACACTTTTAGCTTTAATAGTTTTTTCAAAATCTTCAAGGGCACCAAAGGCAGCTGGAGAACCTTTTGATGCAGGAAAGAGATAATTAATATTATTTGTTAGATTTAGTTTAGAAATATTAGAAAAAGGTTAAAAGGGCTGAGTAATAAATTAACAAATTTAACTTAAATCTTTATAATTTAAGAATTATTTTTAAAAATGATATCTTAAAGTGTAAATTTAAAAAAGAAAAAGATAAATTAAAAACTATTATATTTTAAAACATAACAAAGATTTAAAGAAGATAAAGATTTAAAAGATTTTATTCTAAGCCTTAAGAATAATGCGTTAGATGGATTTGAAAATCTGATGCATTGATTAGATTTAATAACAATAATATAGGTATTACTAAAAGGATAAGCTTAAAGCTTATCCTTTTTAATTTTAATTTTACATTTATTAACATAGGCATAATTTTCCTTTTACAACGTTAGCTTATAGTAAAAGTAGATCGGAGGTTAAGAAGATGTTGAAATTAAAAAATATAACTAAAAGTTTTGGAAATAAAAAAGTGCTAGATGGCGTTAGCTTAGATATAAGAGAAGGTGAAATAGTTTCCCTCCTTGGAAAGAGCGGCTCTGGAAAGACAACTCTTTTAAATATTATATTAGGTCTTACAAAACAAGATGAAGGTACGATTTTATTTAAGGAAAAAGATTTAACAAATGTATCTATGAAAAATAGAGGTTTTAATATAGTTTTTCAAGATTATGCACTTTTTCCAAATTTAAATGCTTATCAAAATATAGTTTATGGTTTAAAAAATAATAAGGGAGCTTCGACTAAAGAAGAAGTAGAAGATATAATTAAATTTTTAGAATTAGAAAATCATCTAGATAAAAAGATAAGTGAGTTATCAGGAGGGCAAAAACAAAGGGTATCTATAGCAAGGACATTAGTTTTAAAACCTAAAGTTTTACTTTTAGATGAACCTTTAAGTGCTTTAGATGGAGTAATTAAAGAGTCTATAAAAGACAAGATTAAAAGTATTTCTAAAGAATTTAAACTTACTACAATTATAGTAACTCACGACCCAGAAGAGGCGCTAACTTTATCAGACAAAGTCCTTATTATTGACGAAGGCAAAATATCTCAGTTTGGAACTCCAAAGGAAGTTATAGAAAATCCGAGTAATGAGTTTGTTTCAAAGTTTATTATAAATCAGCTTATGATAAAGAAAGAAAATATCTTTAAGTTATTTGGTGAGTGTTATGGATAAAACTAAAAAGGAATTTAAATTTATTTATAGTTTTATACTTTTATTTTTTCTACTATTTTTGTTAGTTCCATTATTTATCTTAGTATTTGACTCTTTTAGAAATTACGAAGGGTTTACATTAAGTAATTATACTAAGTATCTATCGGATAAAGTACTTTTAAGGTCTATAAAAAATAGCGTAGGTATTTCATTTTTAAATGGAATTATAGTTACTTTTATAGCGTTTATTTTGGCTTATGGAATTAATTTTTCAAACATGCCAAAAAGAATAAAAAAATTAGTTAATATAGCTATGTTTATTCCAATGTTACTTCCAACTATTACTTATGGTTTTGCAATAATTTATTCTTTTGGAAAACAGGGACTTTTAACTAAAATTTTTAATAGAGAACTATTTGAAATCTATGGTCCTAAGGGACTACTTATAGGATATATGATATATACACTGCCTACAGCTTACCTTTTAATAAATAATTCTTTTAGATATATAGATAAAAAGTTTTTAACAGTATCTAATTTAATGGGAGATTCTAAATTTAGAACTATAAAAAATACAGTAATAAGGCCTTTAATAGGAAGTATAGGCTGTGCATTTGTTCTTTCTTTTATATTAAGCTTTACAGACTTTGGGATTCCTGCAGCTGTAGGAGGGAATTTTGAAGTAGTATCAACAACTCTTTATCAAGTTATGCTTGGGGCAATACCTGATTTTAATGGGGGAGCGGCTATTGCAATAATTATGTTAATTCCAGCTGTGTTTGGAATCATTCTATTAAATTACCTTGAAAGATTTAATTTTAATTATGACAAAATTTCAGATATAGAACTTAGGAAAAATAATTTTAGAGATATAGGATTTTCTATAATATCATTAATTTCTGCATTATTAATTTTTGGTGTGTTTTTAGTTATGTTTATATCTCCATTTATGAAAAACTTTCCTTATGATATGACCTTTACCTTAGATCACGTAAAGAGCACTTTAACTTCTAATAATTTAATTGAGACTTTTAGAAATTCTATAGTTGTATCTTTATTTTCAGGAGTATTTGGCGTGACTTTAGCCTATCTTGCAGCGGTTTTAAATACAAGAAGCAATTTAAAATCTAAACCTAAAGGAAGTATTGATACTATATCAATTATTACAAATACAATTCCAGGGATGGTTTTAGGGTTATCTTATTTACTCTTATTTAATAAGAGCAGCTTAAAGGGAAGCTTAATTCTTATAATTATTTGTAATATAGTTCACTTTTTTGCAGCTCCATACCTTATGGCAAAGGGATCTTTAAGTAAATTAAACAAAGGATTTGAAACTACAGGAGAACTTATGGGAGATAGCTTTTTTAAAACTCTTTATAGGGTTATTATCCCAAATTCATTTAAAACTATAGTTGAAATGTTTAGCTATTATTTTATAAATTCTATGGTAACTATAAGTGCAATAATTTTCTTAGTAGGTTCAAAGAGTGCTGTTATAACAACAAAAATAAAAGAGCTTCAGCATTACGCTAAGTTTAATGAAATTTTTATATTATCAATTCTTATATTTTTAACTAATTTATTTGTAAAACTTATTTGCGAATTTTATCAAAATAAAAAAGATGGGGTGTAAATGATGATAAAAAGAAAAGGAATTTTAGCTTTAGGACTTTTAATAATAATGAGTTTAGGATTATTTCAAGGGTGCACAAGTAAAGAAGAAGAGAAAGTTATAATTTATACAAATTCAGATGAAGAATGTATAAAAACTATGGAAGATTCTCTTAATAATTCAGGGTTTAAAGATAAATTTATTATAACGGGTATGGGAACGTCAGAACTTGGAGGTAAGCTTTTAGCAGAAGGAAAGTCAATTGAAGCAGATGTTGTAACTATGAGTTCTTACTATATAGAGAGTGCAGAAGATAAAAATAAAATGTTTGTAGATTTAACATTTGACACTAATTCAAGTGAAAGGTATCCAGCTTATTATACGCCTATATTAGCAAATACAGGGGCAATATTTATTAATACAAAGGTATTAAAGGAAAAAGGGTTTGAAGAGCCAAAATCTATAAAAGATTTAACTGACCCTAAGTATAAAAATCTAATATCTATTCCAAACATACTAGATTCTTCTACAGCATGGCTTTTAGTACAAGCTGTAATTTCAGAGTATGGTGAAAAGGAAGGTGAAGAGGTTTTAAAAGGGTTAGTAGTAAATGCAGGACCACATATAGAAAGTTCAGGTTCAGGGCCTATTAAAAAAGTAAGAGCTGGAGAAGTTTTAGCTGGTTTTGGATTAAGGCATCAAGGCGTTTTCGATAAAGCAAATGGGTTACCTATAGATTATATAGACCCAGTAGAAGGTAATTATTCTTTAACTGAATCTATAGCTGTTGTAGATAAGGGAGAAGAAAAGAATAAGTTATCTATGGAAATTGCAAAAACTATAATCGAAAAAAGTAGAAGTGAGCTTATAAAATATTACCCAGTAGCTTTATATAAAGGTGAAAAAGTAGATGAAAAATATAATCCAAAGTATAGCAAAGTTTATAAAGAAAAACTTACAGTTGATTTATTAAAAGAGCATCAAGATATTTTCAAAAAGGCTATGGGAAATTAAGGGGGAAAATTATATGGAAAATTATAAATTACTAACACCAGGACCACTTACAACAACAGAAACTGTAAAAAGGGAAATGCTTAAAGATAGATGCACTTGGGATGAGGATTATAAAGCTATTACTAGAAAGATAATAAAAGATTTATTAGATATAGGAAAAGTAGATGAAGATGAATATACAGCAGTTCTTATGCAAGGAGGTGGAAGCTTTTCTGTAGAGTCAGTATTACATTCTTCGGTGAAAAAAACAGATAAGTGTTTAATTATATCAAATGGAGCTTATGGAGAGAGAATAATCTCTATGGCAAGGATGATGGAGTTAAATACTGCAATTTATGAAGTAGAGTATGATAAATATCCTAATATGGAAGTTATAAAAAGAATATTAAAAAATGATCCTAAGATAACTCATATAGCTATGGTACACTGCGAAACTACTACTGGTATTTTAAATCCTATAGAAGAGGTATCAAAACTTTCTAAAGAGTTTAAAAAAATATTGATTATAGATGCGATGAGTAGTTTTGGTGGAATAGATATAGATATAAAATCTTTAAAGATAGATTTTCTTATAAGTAGTGCAAACAAATGCATTCAAGGAGTTCCAGGCTTTGGATTTATTATCTCAAATAAAGAAGCGCTTAATAGGTGCAAGGGAGTTTCTAAAAGTCTTTCTTTAGATTTGTATGATCAATACATTGGAATGAAAGACGGAAAGTGGAGGTTTACATCACCGACTCATGTTGTAGCAGCTTTTTCTAAAGCCTTAGATGAGTTAAAGGAAGAAGGGGGTGTAGAATCTAGGCATTTAAGATATAAAAAAAATAATGACGTGATAAGATTGGCTTTTAAAGAACTTGGAATAGAATCATATATAGATGAAAAAAAGCAATCGCCTATAATAACAACATTTTTATATCCAAAAGAAAATTTCGAATTTGATTCATTTTATAAATTTATGAAAGAAGAGGGATTTGTAATATATCCAGGTAAATTAACAGATATAAATACTTTTAGAATAGGAAATATAGGAGAAATTTATTTAGATGATGTAGAAAGGCTATATGAGGCCACTAAAAAATATTTAAGAGGTGAAATAAATGAATAATATAAAATGTGTAATCTTTGATTGGGCTGGAACTACTGTAGACTTTGGGTGTTTTGCACCAGTTAATGTGTTTATTCAAATATTTAAAGATGCGGGAATCGATGTAACTAATGAGGAAGCAAGATTACCTATGGGGATGCTTAAAATAGACCATATAAGAGAAATGTTAAAGATGGAAAGAATAAGAAATGAGTGGAAGTTTAAATATAAAAGAGATTTTACAGAAGATGATGTAAATAATTTATATAAAGAGTTTGAACCAGCACTTTTAAAATCTTTAAAAGATTATACGGATATAAAACCTAATGTATTAGAAACTATAAAAACTCTAAGAGAAAGAGGGATAAAGATAGGGTCAACTACAGGTTACACAGACAAAATGATGGAAATAGTAGTTAGTGAAGCTAAGAAAAAGGGCTATAGCCCAGACTTTTATATTACTCCAGACTCTACAAATTCACTTGGAAGACCTTATCCTTATATGATTTTTAGAAATATGGAAGAACTTAAAATTTTATCTCCAAAAGAAATTATTAAAGTTGGAGA
Source organism: Clostridium chrysemydis (assembly GCF_015234215.1). GTDB lineage: Bacteria > Bacillota > Clostridia > Clostridiales > Clostridiaceae > Clostridium > Clostridium chrysemydis. The sequence continues at coordinate 458,037 of NZ_JADEKP010000001.1, forward strand.
TACTAATTCAGATATTCTAGAAGGTAAAAATGCTGGAGTTACAACTGTTGGAATAACTGTTGGAAGTTCAAATATGGGGCTTTCTAAAGAGGAATATGACTCTTTAAGTGATTCTAAAAAAAGAGAGGCTAGAGAAAGAGTTAGAGAAGGTTTTTTAAATATAGGAGCAGATCACGTAGTAGATGATATAAGAGAAATCTGTAATTTAATTTAAAATATCTAAAGTAAAAGCGTACTGATTTTTAGGTGCGTTTTTTTATATTATACTTTATTAAATGGAATTAGTTAGATGAAAAGTTATTTTATGATAAAATATTAATAGTATTTAACGAAAGGAGAAGGCGATTGAGAAAAAAGAGAATAATTTTTGGTATAATTTGTGTATTACTTTTAATAGTTGGGATTTCTTTTGTATACTCATATAATAATTATCCTATAAGTTTAGCTAAACCTAAAGAATTTGTTCCAAATGGAAGAGTTGTTTTATCAAAAAATATCAGTAAAGAAAAAGTTATAGAAGATAGAGAAGAACTAATAAATATAATAGAGGATACTCACCCTATTTTTTTAGAAGGGGTTAATAAAAAATATAGGGAAGCAAAGGAGAGGTTTATAAAAAATACTAATAAGGGAATGTTAACTTCTGATTTTCAAGTAGAAGTTTCTAAGTATCTTACATCTTTAGAGGACAAGCATACAGCAATAGGATGGAAAGAGGATGAGAAATTAAATGTAAATTGGGTTTATTTAGATTCAAAATTAAAGTTATTAGATGAAGATAATAAGTTAACTAATCAAGAGGTAGTAGAAATAAATGGCGTTAATATAAAAAGATTAAAATCTGGAATTAATGAAATATTCCCGTATGAAAATAATTCTGGAGAAAACAAAAATATAGAAAATTATCTTAAAGGAAAGAAAGTATTAGATTATTTAGGAGTAAAACCTAAAGAGGAAGTAATATTAAAGGTTAAAGATGGAGAGATAATAAAAAATATAAGTATTCCTTTTATCAGAAGTATAAGTAAACCTTTAAGTCGTGAGATTTATGGTGAAAAAATAGATAAAGATAATTATTATATAAAATTTCAGATTTGCACAGTTAATGATAGTTTAAATACTCTTATTGAGAATTTAAAGGTTGAATTAAATAATGGAGTTAAAAATGTAATAGTAGATGTTCGTGATAATCCAGGAGGAGATTCAAAGGCCTGTGAGGAATTACTAAATGCTATGGGTATGGAGTGTGGAAGTTTCTCACAAAAGATAAGGTATTCAAAACTTGCAAAAGAACAAAGAGGGTATTTAAAAGAAACTGGATACGTTGATTTAGAAGGAAGTAATTATTCAAAGAAAAATGAAAATATAAAGCTATATGTTATAACAAATGCTAACACATTCAGTTCAGCAACTTGGCTTGGAACCTTAGTTAGAGATGGTAATTTAGGGGTTATTGTAGGAAGCAGTAGTGAAAATATGCCTTCATAATATGGCGATATTATACAGTATCAGCTTAAAAACAGTAAAATAATTGGAATGGTATCTCATAAAAAATTTATAAGACCAAATAAAGAAAAGTCCGATGAAAAAACTTTAGAACCAGATATAAAGCTAAAGTTTTATGAAGATCCAGTGTTTTATATAGTGAATATGAATAAATAACAAAGGTTAGTTTGACTAGCCTTTTTTTAGTAAAAATTTTTCAGAAATTAAAGTATACAAATTAAACTTAATATTTTTAAAAAAATATTAAAAAATGTATTGCAAAATAAAAATAAAGTATGATATATTATTAACGAAGAAGTTAGTTGTACATACAAATGAGTAAAACTAAAACGTACTTTTACTAAATTTAAACGATTAACTAAATAAAATTACTAGTGATTTTTAAAATTTAAAAGAAAAAATGTTGAATTTTAATGACAAATAATAAACAAACAAATTTATTTTTGAAGGATGAAGATTAAAATGACAAAAGAAAACACAAAAAATAAAGACAGGCTTACAGCTAAAGATTATTTAAATAAGATTTTAGCAGGTACAGCAACAGGGATAGTTGTAGGACTTATTCCAAATGCAATTTTAGGATCGATTTTTAAAGGGCTTATAGGAGTTTCTCCAATATTTCAAACTCTATATAATGCAGTAAACATAATGCAATTTGTAGTTCCTATATTAGTTGGAGTTTTAGTAGGTTTACAATTTAGTTTTAATGCAATGCAATCTGTAATAGTTGGGTGTGCAGTATTTTTAGGTTCAGGTGCTTTTAAAGTAACAGAAAATGGAGTAATGCTAGTTGGTATTGGTGATTTAATAAATATAATGCTAGTTTCATGTATAGCTGTTCTAGTAATAAGAGCTATTGGTGATAAACTTGGTTCTTTAACAATTCTTTTATTACCAATTATAGCAGGTGCAGGTGTTGGTGTTATCGGTATGCTTATGCTACCATATGTTAGAGAGATAACTGTTGGAATAGGTGCAGTTATGAATAAATTTACAACATTACAACCTTTATTAATGTGCATACTAATTAGTGTATCATTTGCAATTTTAATAATATCTCCAATCTCAACAGTAGCTATAGGAATAGCTATTGGTATAACAGGACTTGGAGCAGGTGCTGCAGCAATAGGAGTAGCAGCTTGTACTGCAGTATTAGTAGTAGGGTCAAGAAGAATTAATCAAAGTGGAGTTACTTTATCAGTTTTACTTGGTGCTATGAAAATGATGATGCCAAACTTAGTTACATATCCAATAATCGCAGTTCCAATTATAGCAAATGGAATACTTTGTGGAATAGGCGGATATTTCTTAAATATTTTAGGTACTCCAAATAGTGCAGGGTTTGGACTAGTAGGGTTAGTTGGACCTCTTGCAGCTATTAATGGATCTACTGCAAGTGTTGGACTTGCTATAGCTAGTGCAGTTATTGCATTTATAGTTATACCATTTGTTGGTGCATTTTTAATAGATTTATTCTGTAGAAAAGTTTTAAAATTATACGACGATAAAATTTTTAAATATATTTAATTAACTATTAGATAAAATAAGGAGAGTGTTCTATATGAAGATAGGAATAGTAGGGGCAGGAGCTATGGGCTCACGTTTCGGATATATGTTACAAAACGCTGGAAATGATGTATTTTTAGTTGATGCATGGAAAGATCATGTTGACACTATTAATAAAGAAGGTCTTTCAGTTGAAGAAAACGGGGAGATAAAACAGGTTAAAATACCAGCAATGCTTCCAGAAGAGGCAAAAGAAGTTCCAGATCTTGTAGTTTTATTTACAAAATCAATGGGATTAAGACCAATGCTTGAATCAATAAAAGGAATATTAGGCGAAAATACAAGAGTATTATGTCTATTAAATGGATTAGGGCACAATGAAACTATAGCTGAATATGTTGATAGTAAAAATATATTAATGGGTGTTACTTTATGGACAGCTGGACTTAAAGGACCAGGACATGTACTTTTAACTGGAGATGGAAGCTTAGAAGTTCAAAACTTAGATCCTAAAATGGAAGTAGAAGCTAGAGAAATCTGTGATGTATTAAATTTAGCAGGACTGAAAGCTCACTATAGTAGTGACGTTATATTCTCAATTTGGAGAAAAGCTTGTGTAAATGGTACACTAAATAGTACTTGTACTATACTAGATTGTAATATAAAAGAATTTGGTGAATTAAAAGAGTCTAGAGAATTAATCAGAAAGATAATTGAAGAGTTTTCAAATGTAGCTAAAACTTACGGAGTTACTTTAAACGTAGAAGAAGTTGCAAGAGGAATAGAAGCGATATATGATCCAAGTCAAGCTGGAGCACATTATCCTTCAATGCATCAAGACTTAATTCAAAATAAGCGTTTAACAGAAATAGACTATATAAATGGTTATATAGCTAAAAAAGGAAAAGAGTTAAATATAGCTACTCCTTATAATGACTTATTAACTTCATTAGTTCATTCTAAAGAACAATTACTTATAAAATAATTTGATTTAAAAAGGAAGTTTATTTTAAACTTCCTTTTTTTTATGTAGGTACTTGTAAAATTTTGGACTAATTTAGTTGCAAAATTTAATTTTTATATTTAATATAGATATTATATTAATTTTTATTTGGAGGGCAATATGCTAGAACAAAATTTCTGTGGATGTTTATTTTTCACTGCAACTAGATTAAAAAAAATAGCAGCAAACATAGCTGATGAAGAACTAAAGCCTTTAGGTTTATCACCATCATATGTATATATTTTGCTTGGCGTAAAATTTAAGCCAGGCATTACCCAAAAAGAACTATGTGAAGAGCTTCATCTAAAGCCATCAACTATAACTAGGCTTATTGATAAGCTTGTTATAAAGGGTTTAGTAGAAAGAAAGTCAGAAGGGAAATTATCTCATATATTTTTAACTACAAAGGGTGAGGACATTCAAGAAGATATTTCAAGGTTTAGATTAAAACTACATAATAAGTATAAAGAACTATTAGGAATAGAGAACTATGATACTTTAACTAAACTTACAAATGAGTCAGCTAGGATTTTAGAAGAAAATTAAAAGATTTCAAAAATGTAAGGTTCGCGTAACATAAATCAATAAGAGAATAATAAATCCTTTCGTATAATTGTTTTATAGACAAGTTAGAAAGGGGAAATTAGTTTTGAAAATATTAAATTCTTTTAATTTAAAGGTTATTGCAATAGTCTCTATGGTGTTAGACCATATTTATACATATATAAATGGACCAACAGGGAATAGTATCCCTATATGGTTTGGATATTTAGGGAAAATAGCAGCACCTATTTTCTTTTATTTGATAGTAGAAGGGTTCTATCACACAAGGGATAGGGGAAAGTACTTAAGTAGATTAGTACTGTTTGGTGCCCTTATGTTTGGAGTGGATAGCTTACTTGGAATACAAAACAACATATTTTTATCCCTTGCATGTTCAGTTGCTATAATGATGGGACTTGAATATGTTAAAAAAGGTGGAAATAAGTCAAAGGGGATTATATTTACTATAATAATGTCTGTAGTAATATTATTTACAGAAGCATCTGGTTTTGGTTTATTTATGACTTATATATTTTACTTCTTTAGAGATAAAAAGCTAATTTTAAGTTTAACTTATATTTTATTTAGTTTATCTTCTGTTATTTTAACTTTAGGACAACCTAATTTTTACGATCAGATATTTTTATATGATTATGGGTGGATGATGGTTTTTGCACTTCCATTAATATTACTTTATAACGGAAAATTAGGAATTAGAAATAAATTTGTTAAATGGATGTTTTACATATTCTATCCATTACATTTAATAATAATAGTTTTAATATCAAGATTTTGTTTTTAATAAAAGCAAATTTAAGCCACTTATTTTTAAAAATAAGTGGCTTAAATTTATTTAATATTTACTTTGTATTTTTCTAAAATAAAATCTTTAAATAGTTTTGCTTGGTCTGATAAAGGATGGTCTTTTAAAAATGCCATATATATATATTTACTATCTACTTTATCTTTTATTTTAATAGTTGAAATAGTATTTTTGTTTATTAGAGGCGTGTTTGGAATTATAGATATTCCAGCGCCGGCTGAAACTAAACTTTCAAGCATACTTGAATTACTAGGTTCAACTGCAATCTTTGGAGTATATCCTAAAACATCAACATAAGATACAGCATCAGAATTTCTTTCTTCGCAAAAAGCTATAAACTTTTCTTCTTTAAGGTCTTTAAGAAAAATCTCATCCTTACTAGAAAGTTTATGATTTTTAGGAACTATAATAACGTAGTCTTCTTTTTTAATAGGAATAGAAAATATATACTTATCGTTAATTTCATTTTTAAAACCATAGTAAAAACCTAAATCTATTTTCCCATTTTTTAAATCATATAGTATTTCATCTTTTTTTTGATAATTAAAATTTATCTTAAGGTTTGAGTTATAATCTAAAAACTCTGTTATTACAAAAGGCATAAAGTATTTTGAAACACTTGGAGTAGATGAGATTAATAAAGATTTATTTTCACATTTAAGTCTTTGATTTATTTTAGAAATTCCAGTTTCTATTTCTATTAAAGCTAAATTTGCATGTTTTAAAAATATCTCGCCAAAGGGAGTTAAAATAATATTTCTTCCTTTCTTTTGAAATAATTTAACATTTAATTCTTCTTCTAACTTTGATATTGATTTACTTAAGGTTGGTTGAGTAACAGATAATATCTTTGAAGCTTTAGTAAAGTTTAAAGTTTCAGATACTATTTTAAAGTATTCTAGTTGTTGTAAATTCATTCTATTTCACCTGCAAAATTTTATTTATAACTAAAAGTTATAATTATATGAAAAAATTCAATTAGACCTATATATAAATAGTGATGTATAATACAATAAATTATAAATTTGAACTTAGAATAAGTCAAAAATTTGGAGGAAAAAAATTATGATGTTAGTAGATAGAGATAAATGTATAGGGTGTACTCTTTGTATCAAAGATTGTCCAGTAAAAGATATAGAATTAAATAGTGGTAAAGCATTCGTGAAAAATGAAGCTTGTATTAATTGTGGACACTGCATTGCTATTTGTCCTAAGAATGCTGTCTTTACAGATGAGAAAACTATGGAAGAGGTTATAGAATATAAAGAAGACGAATTTAAGGTAGAGCCAGAAAATTTATTAAACTTCATTAAATTTAGAAGAAGTGTTAGAAACTTTAAAGATAAAGAAATTGAAGACGAAAAAATAATGAAAATAATTGAAGCTGGTAGATATACTCAAACTTCTACAAACAGTCAAGATGTATCTTATGTAGTAGTTAAAGATAAGATAAATGAATTAAAAGATTTAGCTATGGAAAGCCTTTTTGAAAAAGGTAAGTACTTAATTGAAAATCTAAATGAAGATACAAAGCCTTTTGAAAGATACGCAAGAAAATGGATCAATATGTTTGAAGAATATAAAAAAGATAATAAAAAGGATGGATTATTCTTTAATGCACCAGTTGTTATTTTAGTAGTTTCAAAAACTCCTATAAATGGTGGATTGGCTTCATCAAATATGGAACTTATGATAGACTCCTTAGGACTTGGAACTTTCTTTAGTGGATTCTTCCAAAGAGCTGCAGTTTCAAATAAAAAAATAATGGAATTTTTAGGTTTAGAGGAAGATCAAAATATTGTTAGCTGTATGGTAGTTGGTTATCCAAACGTAAAATATCAAAGAACTGTCCCAAGAAAAGAAGCAAAAGTAACTTTTAAATAATTCGACATATATTGACAAAATTAACCAAACGAAGTATAATATCTCTGAAATAAAGGAGGTAGCTATGTACAGTGGGGAAAAGGTAATTTTAAGGTTATGTTCGGACGAAATTTTAAAATCATTAGAAAATGATTTTAACTGTTTAGGTATTGAAGAATTATTGTATAGTGAACTATTTGCAAAAAAGAAAAATAATTTGGACTATCATTTTGCAATAGAAAATGCACATACAGGAGATTATATTGGTATTTGTTCTATTTCTAACACAAGTGTTAAAAATAGAAATACAGAAATCTCAATTGTGATCAAGGATAAAAGGCTTTTAGGCAAGGGGTATGAAGAAGATGCATTAAAGCTATTAGTCGATATGATGTTTAGAGAATACAATATAAACAAAATAAAAGCTAAAGTAAGCGAGTTAGATGAAAATATAATTAAATCTTTCAAAAATGTTGGATTTAAAGAAGAAGGCAAATTAAGAGAAGAAGTCTATAAAGATTTCAAATATCACGATTTAATTTTAGTTAGTTTATTTAAAAAAGATTACATAGAAAATCACATATAATAAGAAAAATCACCTAAGGGAAATCTCTTAGGTGATTTTTTGTTATTAGCATTATGTAACACAAAATGAATTTAAAACATACTATATACTAGGTAAACTTTAATATTAATTATAAGAGGTGTTAATCGTGAGAAGAGGTTATGATAGATCAAGTAGAGGCCATAGTTTTTATAAAAGAAGGAATATAAAAAAAGAGGAAGGCTATAGCGCTTTTGATATCCCAGAAGATAGAAGACATTTTAGTAGTAGTTCAAGTAGTAGTTCAAGTAGCAGAAGCTTTAGCAGAGAGGATTCATATAGCTATAAGTCAAGTTCTTCTTCTAGCATAAGTAGAAGTAATTCTTATAGTAGTGATTACAAAAGTTCTAAAAAATCATATAGTGGAAGTTATACTAGTTCTGATTCCTCAAGAGAAAGTAGTAGATATGATAGTTTTGATTCAAGGGATTCAAAGAGAAGTAGATGGAGTCATTCATTTAGTAGTAAGCCTAGTAGGGAAGAATCTATTTCATGGATATGGGAAAGTGATTTAAGAAGTCCTAAAAGAGAAAAAAGCGCTAAGAAAAGAAGATATTACACTAGGTATTAGATTTAATCTTTAAAGATTAGGTATATAAAGTGGACAAGTATTTTTTAAAAGGACAAATGATAGAAAATTATAAACTTGTTAAACTTTTAGGGCAAGGAAGATATGGAATTGCTTATTTAGGAATAGATAAGAATGGGAAAAAGGTTGTTATTAAGCAATTTAAAAAAGAAATGCTAAAGGTAAGCTTAAGAAATATTAAATACGAAATTGAGATCTTAGAAAGGTTAAATTATAAATTTTTTCCTAAGTTTATAGGAACGTTTAAAGATAAATATAGGGAAGGATATATTTTAGAATATATTGAAGGAAAAGTTTTTGATGATTTAGTTTATAAAGAAAACTTAGAATTTAATAGAAGAGATATATTTAAAGTATGCTATAAATTATTAGATATAATTGAAATCTTACAAAGGAACAACGTAGCACACAGAGATATAAGATTGCCAAATGTAATTGTTAAAGAAGATAATTCTTTAGCACTAATTGATTTCGGGTTAGCAAAATTTATAGATAGTAGAAGTGATTTAAGAGTTTCAGATTTTTGGTATTTAGGTGATTTTTTAATTCATCTTTATTATACGAAGTATAATATTAGTTCTTATATTGATAGGCCTTGGTATGAGGAACTTAAGATATCTAAAGAAGAAAAATATTTTCTTGAAAGGTTAATGTCAAAAAGAAATAGTTTTAAAGATACTAACGAAATAAGAAGAGTATTAGATTTTTTAATTTCTAGTATAAATACTGGTAAATACTATGAGTAACAAAATAATAAGAATTTATAAAGAAAGTTTTAGGACTAATATATATACTAGGAACCATTTTAGGATGATTGGACTTTTAGATGTTATTATAAACTTTGATGGTGTATACGAAAAAGTTACTTTAGCATATTATAGATCCTCTGGGACAAATGATGGGAAAATAGAGGGGCTATGGTATCCTATAGTTGGAATAAAATTAGAAAATGGAGAATTTACAGAATTCACTAAAGAAATAAATAATATCTTAAAGAGTTCAACAAAAAAAGGTGTAGCAAAAAAAGGTTGGCTTGCAAAGTCAGTATTTTTTAGAAATAAAAAAAGAGTAGACAAAGCACTTGATGGATTTTCTTACGGTAGTTACTATGATGAACTTTTCAGGCTTGGAAAATTATTAAGGCACCTTTACGAAAGAAAAAATTATTTTTTAGATGAGAATTTAAATGGAGAAAAGCTTAATAAGATAGTTTTATCAAATAATATTTATCCAAATAATAAGTTTACTCAAAGGGAAAATTATGAAAGATTTTTAAGAGATATCTATCTTTTTAAATAAAATAAGCTGCTGCAATATTTTGCAGCAGCTTTATAAATTAAATAGTTACTGTAGCGTTTTCGGTGGATTTTAGTTTTAAAAGAGCAAGTTTTTCTAATATTAAATTAAGTATTAAAAAGATTACAAAAAGTAGAGAGATTATATCTTTATCTGAAACTATAGAAAAGAAGAAAATAAAAGTTTCGATAGATAAAATAATAATCTTAGATTTAGTTAACTTTTCTTTTAAAATAGAATCTTGAATATAATACATTATCATCATAACAAAAGCTGAGCATATGAAAACAAATCCTAGTTTATCTAAAACATAATGAAGTGAATTTGAAATTTCATCAATACTATCGTAAGAATTATATGCAAGGCTAGATCTAAATTCATTTTCTAGTGTGTCTGCATAAGTGATAGTAAAACCATTATCTAAATAAGTACCGCCGCTTCCAGAACCCTTTAAATCTTCTGATATGTTCTTTTTATAATCGAAAACTACGTTGTCTCCTTTAGATATAGTAAGGTGGTGAATTCCGTTATTAAATTCATTGTTAAATGAATTTAACTTATCTACTATAGATGTTCTAGATGCTTCATCTAAAGATTCTTTATTTTTTATTTCATTTGCTATAGAATCTATCACAGTATTAGAAGTAGGACCATAATCTACCCAGAATTGATTTTGTTCTTTTTTTAGTTCAAAAACTGACAGAGCCTTTAAAATAAATCCAAGTAAAAAAATAAATAAAGCTATTCTTTTTAAAATGTTTGTATATTTGCTTTGGGATTTTATTATAGTTTTAATATCAGATTTAACTGAATTTTCATCACCAAAACTTTTTATTGCTATATCAATACTTTCTTCTTTTGTATAACCTTCCTTAATTAAATCGCTTATCTTATCATATAAATGAAACTTCATTTCTTCTTTTAGAATTTTAGTTTCTGAATCCTTTGGATCTAAATTACTCATTTTAGTTTCCCCCTAGAAATTTATCGATTATTATCTTTAAAATATTCCATTCTTTTGAGTTTTCTTTTAGTGTGTTAAGACCATCTTTAGTAATTTTATAATATCTTCGTCTACCTCCATTAGTTGGAGAACTATCATTCCAATACCCTTTTAGTAAACCTCGTTTTTCAAGCCTCTTTAATGAGACGTAAAGTGTAGCTTCTTTAATTTCAAACTGGTCATTTGAAATTTCTTTTATTTTCTTTAGAATTAAGTAGCCATACATATCTTCACTTTTTAAAGTTGATAAAACTATTGAATCTATGTACCCCTTAAGGACTTCTTTATCAAATTCCAAAGTATACACCCCTTCCTTTTATTAAGTACTTAATATAGTCAAGTAATATTTTCCAAATAATATAAAAAAAGTAATTAAAGATGCAACATTGGCGTAACAAAAGGGAATTAATATATAACTCGAGGTGGTCGAATTGAGAAAAATAATATCGCTAGTATTAATTGCAATTACAAGTATAGGTGTGTTTGCAGGTTGTGCAAAAAGCGAAGATAAAAAGATAGAAAAAAATTATTCTAAAGTGGATGACAAGAATTTTAGTTATTCAGTAGACCCTGATACTTTTAGTATAAAAGTAAATGTAGATGGTTCAACTTATAGTGCATCTAATCCATTAGAAAAGACAGATGTAGAGAATTATAAAAAAGATGGTGATAAGATTTCTTGGTCTTATCCTAAAAAGAATATTGATGTAGATTTAGAGAAAAAAGATAATTATCTAGATGTAAAAATTAAATCTACTACTAAAAAAGAAAATAGTTTTAACTTTCCAAAAGTAAGTGGTGATTCATACATGCTACCTATAGGGGAAGGAAAAAATATACCAAAAGATGATAAAACATTTAAGGATTATTTTAAAGAAAGTGAATTAGATACATTAGAGAACTTCTCAATGCAGTTTTTGGCAGTTAATAAGGATAAATATTCTTTATTATATATAATGGAAAATCCATATAATAATAAACTTATAGCAAATACAAAGGGTGATCTTAATTTCGATTTTAATCATGAATACCCTACTATTAATGAAGATAAAGAATATGGATTTAGAATATATGTTACTGACAATAACCCAGTTAGCGTAGCTAAAACATATAAAAATTATATTATCGAAAAAGGTGAATTTAAAACTTTAAGTGAGAAGGCTAAAAAAAATAAAAACATAGAAAAGCTTTATGGTGCTCCTTTTGTTTATTTTTGGGATAAAAATGTGATTTCTAAAGAAAACATTGTTTGGAGTAAGTTAAATAAAGATATGCCAAAAGAACTTAAAGATTGGATAAAGAATTTACTAAAGACAAAAGTGCCAGATAGCAGTGATATATCTTCAGCTTTTGATGAACTTGGCAAAGAAGATTATGTAGATAAGTATACTAAAAACAGAATAGTTACAGGTATTTCAAACGTTTTAATGCTTAAAGAATTCTATAATAAAGATATATTTAAAAATTTAGACGATCAAAGTAAAACTTATATAGAAAAAGGCATAGATAAATTAAACCCTGTAGAAATAATAGATCTTAATAAAAGGCTATTAAAAGGTGAACTAGGTGATTGCGTAGATCCAGTTGATAAGTGGAATAACTCAAACACAGTTGATGTTATAGATGATATGAAAAAGTCTGGAATTAATAATATGTGGATTGGATTTGATGATTGGCAAACAGGATTTGATAATCCAAACTTTGTAAAAGAAGCAAACTACTTAGGATATTTAGTAGGAACTTATGATTCATATCATTCTATCCATAAGCCAGGAGAAGAAAAATGGAATACAGCTAAATTTAGTGATAAAACTTTATATGATAATGCAACAGTTACAGATAAAAATGGCAAAAAACTAGAAGGATTCCAAGGAACAGGAAGAAAACTAAATCCAACTCTTGCAATGCCAAGTGTTAAAGAAAGAGTATCTTCTATTATGAATACAGGATTATTATTTAATTCGTGGTTCTTAGATACAGATGCAACAGGTGAAGTTTATGATGATTATTCAAAAAATCATATAACAACTGAAAAGCAAGATATAAAAGCAAGACTTCAAAGAATGGAGTATTTAGAAAAGGATTGGAATATGGTAGTAGGTTCAGAAGGTGGAAATGATTTTGCAAGTAAAACATTAGCATTTGCACACGGTATAGATACACCTTCATTTAACTGGATGGACCCTGATATGAAATCTAATAAAGAAAGTAAATATTACTTTGGAAAATATTATTCTAATACTGGAGGCGTTCCAGAGTTATTTAAAAAACCAGTTCCTCTAAAAGATAAATATAGAACTTTATTTTTAGATGAAAAGTATACTATTCCTCTTTATAAATTAGTTTATAACGATTCAGTTATAACTACTTACTGGTGGGGAAATGGAACTTTAAAGTTTAAAGATGATGTTAAAAATAGGATGCTTTCTGAAATTTTATTTAATGTACCACCTTTATATCATATAGATAAAAATGAGTGGGAATCAAATAAAGACACTATAGTTAACCACACAAAGGTTTGGTCAGATTTTAGCAAAAAAGTAATAAACAAAGAAATGACAGATTTTAAAGTTTTAACAGATAATAGAGAAGTTCAAATGACTGAGTATGGAAATGATATTAAAGTTATAGCTAACTTCTCAAATAAAGATGTTAATGTTTCAGGTGATAGCATAAAAGCTAAATCACTTTTAATTATAGATGGTAATAATAAAACCATATATACCCCTTAAACTAGAAAATAAGCAATAATTACAAATGTAATTATTGCTTATTTATTTTATAATACTATTTATAACCATGCCAAATATAATTAGAATAAGTCCAATAAACCCAATTATCCCAGGTAATGTACTGCTCAAAAATATAATTTCTAAAATCAATGTAAAAATAACTTCTCCAGATTGTGTAGCTTCTATTACAGCTAATTTTTTAGGATCATCTTTTACAATTGTGGTAGCCTTGAAAAATAGAATAGTTGCTATAATGCCAGAGAATATTGCAACTGAAAATGATTGAAAAACTTGCATAGAACTAGGTAATCCAACATCTTTATAAGCAAATAGTGACATTAAAATCCAAAAGGGTAAACTACAAATTGTCATACCTAAAACTCTTTCAGTTGACGAAAGGTCATCACTACAAATTTGCATCATTTTTCTGTTGCCTAGAGGGTATGAAATAGCAGCAATTGAAATAGGAAAAATGGATAAAAACACTTGTCCAAAATTCAATTTTGTAGAATTTTCATATTGAATCATAAATATTCCTATTAATATAATGAAAGAGAATATAAGATTCTTAATAGGAAGTTTATTTTTAAAAATTGGGGTTAAAAGTATTCCAAAAATAATAGTAATTTGCCAGCAACCTGCAACTAACCATGATTCACCATAATTAGAGGCAAATGTTAAAGGGGCATAAAACAAACCAAACCCTACAGTGCTCCAAATTAGCCAGCTAGTTTTATGCTTATTTATTGATTTTAAAAGTAATTTAAATCTACCGTTTTTAATTACTATCAAAGAAAGTAAAGGCAGCATTAATATAAATCTTAAAGAGGAACTCCACATCCAATTACCACCACTTAAATTCATTGTTTTATTTAAAATAAAAGTTAATGAGAAAAACAATGATGCGGTAACTCCTAAGGTTAAAGCTTTTTTCAATTTTAGTCTCCTTTATGTTTAAAGTATTGTATAATTTATCTTATGAAGATAGTATATAATAAAATAAATATAAATTCAATATATTAGATTTATATTCAATATATTGAACAAAGAGGGCAGTTATGGATGAATTAAATAAAATAATAGGTAAAAACCTGATAAGTATAAGAAAAAAGAGAAATTTAAGTCTTGATGAAGTTTCAGAGTTGACTGGAGTTAGCAAGGGGATGATTTCACAAATAGAAAAAGGTAAATCAAACCCAACAGTATCTACTCTTTGGAAAATATCAACTGGTTTGAAAGTACCATTTTCTTCTTTTATGAAGAATAAGACTATAGATTATGAAGTAATAAATAAATACGATATAGAACCAATTTTAGAAGCTGATAACCTTATGAAAATTTATACGGTTTTCCCTTTTGATTCAAACAAGAATTTTGAGGTTCTAACCATTGATTTAGAAAGCGGGTGTACTCATTCATCACCTAAACATGCAGATTTGGTTGAAGAATATATAATAGTAAATGAAGGTATGCTTACTATGGATTTTGGGAAAGAACCATTAACATTAGAAAAAGGTAATTGTATTAGATTTTTAGCAAATACAAATCATACTTATAAAAACGAAACTGATAAAATATGTACGTTTGTAAATATAATAGTTTATGGTAAACAATAATTAATTTAATTATTTTTAATTAAGAGGAGAGATTTTTATGAGAACAGAAAAAGAAAAAATGTTAAATTCAGAGTATTATTTTGCAGGGGATTCAGAATTATCCTTAGAAAGAGAAAAGGCTAGAAGGTTAACTAGAGAATATAATAATACTATTGAAACAGAAAAAGAAAAGAGAAGTGAGATTTTAAAAGAGTTATTAGGTGATAGTGGAAAAGATATATTTATAGAACCTACATTTAAATGTGATTATGGCAGCAATATTTCAGTTGGAGATAATTTTTATGCAAACTTTGATTGTGTAATTTTAGATGTTTGTAAGGTTACAATTGGAGATAACTGCTTACTTGCACCAGGAGTTCATATATATACAGCTACGCATCCTTTAGATGCTAAAGAAAGAGTGAGTGGGCTTGAGTTTGGAAAGCCTGTAACTATAGGTGATAATGTTTGGATTGGAGGAAGATCTATTATTAATCCTGGAGTGAATATTGGAAACAATTCCATAATAGCCTCAGGGTCTGTAGTTACTAAAGATGTAGAAGATAATGTAGTAGTTGGTGGAAATCCAGCAAAAGTTATTAAAAGATTATAATTTACTCTTTTAAAATATTGTAAATTATAATATAATATGCTAAAAGATAGATTTCAAAAAAGAGAGGTAATTTTGTGAGTGTATAGTATCTAAAATGATAATTTTTATTAATTTTATAAAAATAGGGGTTTAAATACCTTTTGTTTTGATGGAATTAATTATTATTTAAGATACGAGTCCACGAAACTACACCTATTGGGAGAAGTCCCTTTATTTTGTTTATTTAGCTGTGGAGTATCCACAGCTTTTTTTATTTAAAATCGAAATCTATTTTTTAGTTTCGTTTGGCTCAAAGAGGAAAGCAAGGAAGGGTAAAAATGAATAAAGAAACATTAAATAAATTACATTATTATGAGTTAAAAGAAATAGTAAAAGGATATTGTGTAAGTGGTTTAGGGAAAGAATTAGTAGAAAAAATCAAACCTAGTTCAGATTTGAAAGTAGTAAATAGAAGGCTTGAAGAGACTGAGGAAGGAAGAGCATTAATTGATGCATCTTATAATATACCTTTTGATGGAATCTTTAATATAAAACCTCTCTTAGAAAAAATGGAAAAGGGATCATCTTTAGATATAGAAGATTTAGTAATGATATCTAACTTCCTAAGAGGCTCTAGAAAAATTAAAAATTTTATGAAAAATAAAGAAGGTTATGCTAAAACGCTAAGTTTATATGCAGATAACATAACAGAGTTTTCTTATATAGAAGAGGAAATTAATAACACAATAATCGGAAGTAGTATAAGTTCTAACGCATCTAAAGAATTAAAAAAAATCAGAAGACACAAAGATATATGTGAAGGAAAAATAAAAGAAAGACTAGAAAAGTTTTTAAAAAGCCCAAATAATAAAGAAGCTATAGGAGAATTTTTTATAAGCTTAAGAAATGGAAGATATACTATTCCTATAAAGGCATCTTATAAAAATAAAGTAGAGGGAACTATAATTGAAACTTCATCAAAAGGAGGCTCTGTATTTATAGAGCCTAGTGTTATCTCTAAATATACTAGCGAATTTGAAGTTTTAAAAGTAGAAGAAGCTATGGAAGAATATAAAATCTTAGCTAAACTTACTGAAATGATTTATGAAAAAGTAAAAGAACTTAAAATAAATATTGAAGTTATAGCAGAGTATGATATGATTTTTGCCAAAGCTAAATATAGTAAAGAGATAAATGGAATAAAACCAAAATTAAATAAAGATGGGTTCATAAAAATTGTTAAGGGGAGATACCCTCTAATAGATGAATCAGTTCCTTTAGATTTTGAAGTCGGAAATAATTATAAAAGTCTTATAATTACAGGGCCAAACGCTGGGGGGAAAACAGTAGTTTTAAAAACTATAGGACTACTCACTTTAGCTACATTATCAGGGTTTCACATAGGAGCCTCTAGAGATACAGAGCTTTCAGTGTTTGATAATGTATTTGTAGATATTGGAGATAATCAAAGTATTGAAAATGCCTTAAGTACATTTTCTTCTCACGTTAGTAATTTATCTAAAATTATAAAAGAAACAAATAAAAATACATTATTATTATTTGATGAAATAGGAAGTGGAACTGAACCAAACGAAGGAGCATCTTTAGCTATAGCTATTTTAGACGAGTTATACTTAAAAGGTGCAACTACAGTTGCAACTACTCACTATGGTGAAATAAAAAACTATTCGAGTTTGCATCCTCATTTTGAAAATGCAGCTATGGAATTTCAAAAAGATACTTTAGATCCTTTATACAAATTAAAGATTGGAGTATCAGGCGAAAGTAACGCTTTATATATTTCTAAAAAGGTAGGAATACCTGATTCTATAATAGAAAAAACAAAAAAATATATAAAAAATAAAGAATACGAGATAAACTTAAGAAGCATAAAAGAGCCAAAAAATAAAGTCTTAGAAAGAGAAAAAAATAGTATAGATGACTTTAATATAGGAGATAAAGTTTTACTTTTAGATAAAAATGAAAGCGGTATTGTCTTTAAAGAAAGGGATAACTTAAATAATGTTATTGTGTTTTTTAAAGAAGAATATTTAAATATTAATTATAATAGGTTAAAGCTACAAATTAAAGCTTCTGAATTGTATCCTAAAGATTATGATTTTAATCAATTATTTATAAGTTTCGAAGAAAGAAAACTAGAAAAAGATATCTTAAGAGGTTCAAAAAAAGCTTTAAAGAAAATAAGAAAAGAACATTTAAAGTAAGTATTAAAAGTGCTAATTTATATTAGCACTTTTTTTCTTAATCTTTTTATTAGAAAGGTAGTTGCCTTAAAAAGGGTCATAATTATTCCAATAAAAATAAATAGATATCCTAAAGGTATCATAAAGAAATATGGTTCAATTAAAAACCCTTCAGAATTAACATATGAATTTGAGGTACTATTAACTAAAAAACAAAGCAAACCTAAAATATAAGGTGAAAGATAAATTAATTTTTTCATTTGTATCACTCCTTTTATAAAACCATAATAACACCAAGTTTAATAAAAAACAATATATTTTTATTGTTAAACAATAAAAATAGGAAAGATTAAATTTAAAAGCAAGAATTATATAACTAATTATTTTAAAGATATAAATATATATAGATATAACTTATATAATTTTAGGATTTTAGGTATTTCAAAAAATAAATATAAATAATTAAAAGTTTAGTTTATAATGGTTTGACTTTTTACTATATTTGCAAAACAATAGTGAATCTTTATGTAAATGTTTACTTATAGCTAAAACTTATAATAAAGATAAAAAAATGTTATTATTAATATTTTTTGGTAAATGATAGAATTAATATGTAATATGTTTGTGAAAAAAATAACTTGGCCAAGGAATTTATAGTATTACTAATTTAAAAATTAGAGGTGTTATATGAGTGTTATTTATTTTTTTGTGTGTTTAATATCATGTATAGTTGGAGCTATAAGTGGTATAGGTGGAGGCGTTATTATAAAGCCAGTCTTAGACTCCCTAGGAACATTAAATGTTTCTGTAATTAGTTTTTTATCAGGCTGTACTGTTTTAGCAATGACAAGTATGACCTTATTTAGAAGTAGAAATTCTAATATAAAGATTGATAAAAGAAAAGGTACTCTTCTTGCAGTTGGAGGAGCTATTGGTGGAATAATAGGTAAATTAATATTTGATTACATAAAAACTGCATCAGGAGAGGAAGCTGTAGTTGGAGCTTCACAATCTATGCTTCTTGCAATAGTTACAATTGGAGTTTTAATATTTACTTTAAATAAAAGCAAATTTAAAATATATAGCGTTGAAAATAGTGCTGTATGTTTAATAATTGGTTTTTTATTAGGGTCAACTTCTGCATTTATGGGAATTGGAGGGGGTCCAATTAACTTAGCTATACTATTCTTATTTTTTGCAATGGATAGTAAGACTGCAGCTTTAAACTCTATATATATTATTTTCTTTTCACAACTTACAAGTTTATTATTTACAGTTTTTAGAGGGAAGGTTCCAGACTTTGATCCTTCTGTTTGTTTATTTATGTTAGCAGGTGGTATTTTAGGAGGAACTATAGGACCTATGATATCTAAAAAATTATCTTTAAAGGGAGTGGACAAGGTATATACAACACTTGTAATAGTTGTAATACTAATTAGTCTATATAACTTTGTAGGATATGTCGGAAAAATATAAGAAAGAAGGTAACTAATATGACAATATGTGCAAAATGTCCAACAAGAGGATGTACAACTAAAGAAGAAAGTAAAATGCCAAAGAAACTTTGTCCAAGTAGAGATTTAGAACTTCAGGAGGAAGCAAGAGAGCTTTATGTTTCAGAAGATTTAAAAATCGAAAGGGAAGCGACATTAGTTGAAGGTGAAGGGAAGTGCAATTGGACTCGTGTTCGAGAAATAGTTGAATTTGCAAAAAAGATGGGTTATAAAAAAATAGGTGTAGCATTTTGTATGGGATTACACGATGAATCTAAGATGTTTGTTAAAATATTAGAACATCACGGCCTTGAGGTAGTTTCTATAGGCTGTAAAAATGGTGCTAATTTAAAAGGATATATAGGTATAAAGCAAGAAGAAAAAGAAACTTACGTTAAAAATGATATAATGTGTAACCCTATAGCACAGGCATTATATTTAAATAAAAATGAAGTTGATTTAAATATATTACTCGGGTTATGCGTAGGTCATGACACATTATTTATAAAACATGCAAAGGCTCCTATAACAGTATTTGCTGTAAAGGACCGTGTACTTTGCAATAATCCTTTAGGTGCAATCTATGGTGCTGAAGGTTATTATAAAAAGAAATTATTAGATGAAGAATTTTAAAAAAATGCTAGAGTTTTATCTCTAGCATTTATTTTATATTATTTACTTTTTTTAGTAAACCTTCTAATTTGTCAGTTGATGTTATTCTATCATTACATTTTTCACTATCTAAACATATATAAAACCCTATAGATTTATAAGCATCTAAGCTTTTACTTGAAGTTTTACATATGGGTGAGACAAAGGCAACTTCATCTTTTTTTCCTATATGATTACAAAGTGTACAAACGTTAGTATTGTTTGATGTAGAATCAGATAGTCTACAAGACATTCCAAGTAATGTTCCGTTATAATCGTAAGCTATAAGTAGTTTTCTTATAGATGGGTCTATAAAACCTAAGTAAACTAAAGTTTTATCTTCTGATAGGTCAGGTAATTTTAACTTTTTCTCTTTTTTGAAGAGTTTAGTTAAAGTTTTTGAACTTGGAATTTTCATACCGTATACGTAAGATCTAACTTCTTTTAAGTATCCTTCTATTTGTAGAGGATCTTCTATTTTTGTAATATCTAGAATTTTTCTTTCTTCTTCACTTAAAGAATCAAATTTAGCATATATTTTGTTTCCTATATATGCTTTTGTACTTTCTACTATTTTTTTATCAGTACAATTTCTAAATGCATTATTCAAGTCATATAAGCATTTAGCTACAAAGTTATATTCGTATTTTTTAATAAAAGGACTCATAAATTTCACTCCCTTAATTCACATCCTAAAAAAAGAATATCATTTTTAAAAATATCCTTCAATCTAATAAATGGATATGAAATGTTTATGAGCAAAGTTTCTTTTCTTCAGTTATGATTCTCCTTATACTCTTATCAGATAAAAAGTATTCTTTAGCTAAATCATTAACTTTATAACCCTTTTTATACTTTTTATAAATTTCTATATTTCTGTATTTTAATTCTTTTTTAATACCGCTCTTTTCACCCCAAGATTTTGTATTATCATCTTTTCTTGGGATATAGAGACATTCACCATCTATATATTTTTGAATTGTTTCAATAACTTCTTTTGGTAACACATCTAATGCTTTTATATATTTCATAAAATCTACTCCTTGCTAAATTGAAATCAAATTAAGCAAAAGAGTACTTAAAAACGATGTGCTTTAGAAGCCTTTGTTTTGTAAGCTAACTAAAAACTTAGGCTCCATACAAAGCGTAGCTTCGCTTTTAAGTAATCCTTGCAAGGAGCTAAGTGATTTATAGCTGAATGTATTTTTAGATACTTTCATAAATAAACACCTCCGATTATAAAAGTAATTATACCATATTATACAAAATATTTACCTAAAATATTTGACTTAGAGTGCACTCTAAGTGTTAAGATAAAACTGAAAAAAGATTAAGGGTGGGATAAAAATGAAGAGAAAAATTATATTTTTTGATGCTGATGGTACTATAGTAAAGGGGCACTTTATGTCAGATAAGACAAAGGAAGCATTTAAAAAGTTAAGAGAAAATGGACATATACTAGTTTTAAGTACAGGAAGAGCACTTCCTTCTATCTACGGGGTTTTAAAAGAGATGAATTTTGAAAATATGATATGTTCAGCTGGTGGATGTGTAGTTGTTAATAACGAAATAGTATATAAAAAGCCAATGAAAGAAGAAAGCAAAAGAGAATTAGTAGAGTATTTTAATAATAATAATATAGTCTACAACATGGAAGCAAACGATAGTATTTATATAAATAAAGGACATAAAGAAAAATACATGAGATTATTCGAACTTCCAGATAAAAATGAAGTTTCAAAAGAAGAATATGATATGCTTTTAAAACACAGGGAAACTATAGATAAAGGAACTACTGAAATAGAAGATATAGATAAAATAGAAATAAATAAATTACATTATTACAGCGCTGACGTTTTATATGATGGTGAAAATTTAGTCGATAACGAAAAGATAAAAAGAGACTTAGGAGATAAATATAAATGCATTAATTTATCTTTAAGTAAGAAGTTTAGCGGCGGAGAGATATCTGAAAAGGATGTTTCAAAAAAGGCAGGGATGGAAGTTGTCTTAGGCTTTTTTGATGTAGAGTTTGAAGATGTATTTGCAATTGGTGATGATTATAACGATATTGAAATGCTAGAGTTTTCTAAAAACAGCATAGCTATGGGACAAGCGCCAGAAGAGGTTAAAAAATATGCAACATATATTACTTCTGATATAGATAATGATGGATTTTATAACGCAATGAAACATTTTAAATTAATTTAAAAGAAGCCTCCTAAAAAGGAGGCTTCTTTTATTTAGATAAAGGACCGTATTTATCTTTATCTAAAAATGTTAAGCAAAGGGTAAGTTCTTCTATATGTTCTCTTTCATCGTTTATTATCTTATTTATAAGAGCTATTAAAAAGTCATCACTTATATTGGATATGAAAAATTCATAAAGTGAAATAGCTTCAAGTTCTCCTTTAATAGCTTCTCTTAAATAGTCTAACAAATTAGAATCTTTAGTCTTACTTAAAGAAAAATCTGAGTACTTTGAAAAATCTTTTTTATTTAGAGACTGATGATTTTTAACTTTAGCTTCATATTCCTCTTGCTTTTTATCATACTTTCTAAGGGCATTTAAAAATAAACCGTAATGTTCTTTTTCTTCTTCCATAATGTGATGGAATATTTCTTTGATTTCTTTATTATTTGTAAGCTTTATAAAATGACTATAATCATTTATAGCAACTATTTCAGCTATCATACCTTCCCTTAAAAAGTTAACTTTATCTATCAATGTGCCTTGAGGTTGCCTATTTGTAGTGTAACTCATAAATCCTCCTATATACTTTTTGTATATTATATTTAATTTGAGAAATTCTGTTAATAAATAATTAAAGAATAGAAATTTAATTGACTTTAAGATAGATAAAAGATACAATTATTTCTAAAAATAAAAGGGGGTAAAAATATGTATTATGGAGAAAAAGTTTTATTAAGGGGCTACAAAGAAGAAGATATAGAAAAAGCTTATGAATTTGTTAACGACTTCGAAGTTAAAAGGCTACTTGACCCAAATACACCTTTTCCAATCACTAAATGGGAAGAAGAATCTTGGGTAAAATCGTCTAAAAACAAAGAAGGTTTAGTTTATGATTTTGCAATTGAAGATATAGTTACAGGTCAGTATATAGGCGGAGTTAGTATAAACTCTTGTAGCATAAAAAATAGAAATTGCGTAATTGGAATAATGATAGGAGATAAAAAGTTTTGGGGAAAAGGATATGGAACTGATGCTTTAAAGGTTTTAATAAAATTCATATTTGAAGAATGCAATTTAGAAAAAATTAAACTTGCGGCATATAGCTTTAACGACCGAGCTATAAGATGTTATAAATCTTTAGGGTTTAAAGAAGAAGGGGTTTTAAAAAAAGAAATCTATAGAGAAGGAAAATATTACGATGAGATATTGATGGCTCTATTTAAAGAAGATTATAAAAATTAATTAAAATTAAGCTTTAGGATTATGTTCTTAAAGCTTAATTTTAGTTAGTTATATTAAAAAGTAAAAAGGAAGAAAGCTTATGAAAAAGACAATATTAGATTTTAAAGATAAAATACTTAAGTTACCTTTAAAAGATAAGTACACTAAAGAAGATCTTTTAATAGAAGATTTTCTAATAGATGAAAAAGGTAATATAAAAGTTTATTATGCACCTCATAATGAATATATAAATAAAAAGGCTAAAGTTATTATAGTTGGAATAACACCTGGCTTTAATCAAATGAATAATGCATTTATAGAGGCGAGATATGATTTAAATAAGAATTTAGATTTAGAAGAAATTAAATATAGATGCAAAGAAAAAGGAAGATTTAGTGGGCCTTTAAGAAAAAATACTATATCTATGTTAGATATAATAAGTTTAAATAAAGCTTTAAATATTGATTCTTGCAGTGAGTTATTTTTAGATAAGGACTATCTTATTCACACAACGGCTTTAGTATCTTATCCTGTATTTATTAAAGATAAAAATTATACAGGGTACACTCCAAGCTTAATAAAGAGCGAGTTTTTAATGAAGTATGTATACGATATCTTTATAGAGGAGATAAAAACCATAGAAAAATTTGATAAAGCGATTATAATACCTCTTGGCAAAGCTGTTTTAGAAGTTTTAATTAAGTTGAGCGAAGAAGGATATATAAAAGAAGAACAAATTTTAAAAGGGTTCCCTCACCCATCAGGTGCAAACGTTAATAGGTTAAATGAGTTAAATAAAAATAAAGATGATATGACAAAGTTTATATTAAATAAATTTAAATAATGAAAAGGGGAAATTTTATGAGAGATTATTTTAAAGAATTAATAGAGGATTTAAAATCTTTAGAAGAAGTAGAACTTATAATGCTTGGAGGTTCAAAGGCATTAAATAAAGAGGACGCGCTATCAGATTATGATGTATATGTTTATTACAGCAATTATATAGAGGTAGAAGCGAGAAGAGAAATACTTAAAAAATATTTTAAGTACGTAGAAGTATCTAATAAATTTTTTGAAGAAGAGGATGATGGAATTTTAATAAATGGAAAAGAAGTTGAACTTATCTATAGAGATTTAAATTTTTTAGAAGATAATTTCATAAATACATTTGAAAAGTTTAAATCTTCATTTGGTTATTCAACTTGTATGGTTCATAATATTTTAACTTCGAAGGTTCTTTATGATAAAAATAATATAATAAAAGACTACAGAGAAAAATATAATTTTTATCCTAAAGAATTAAAAGAAAGTATAGTTTTAAATAATATAAAACTTTTAGATAATCAAATGCCATCTCTTTCTTATCAAATTATTAAGGCTATAAAAAGAGGGGATATAATTTCTATAAATCATAGGATAACTGAGTATTTAGCAATTTATTTTGATATTTTATTTTCATTAAATGAAGAGTTTCATCCTGGAGAAAAGAGACTTTTACCTTGGATTGAAAAGTTTAAAATAAAGCCAGAAAACTCTAAAGAATTAATAACTAAGTTATTAAACGCTCAAAACCTTAGTAAAGAAGAAGCTATTAAAACTGTAAAAGATTTATCAAATGGTATGAACGATTTAGTAAAAAGTATTTATAAAGATTTTGAAAAATCAAATTACAGTAAAGAGAAGAGTGAATAAAATTTAAATAGAATATTTACAACGTTTACAATAAGTGATAATATATGATTAGAATTATATACTGATCGTTACTGAATTTTTATCAGGCGTGACCTTAGTTGCTGAAAGCAAAGCCTTTCAGTAATTGAGGTCTTTTGCTTTATAAAGAGAAAATAAAAGGGGGAGGACTATGGAGAAACTAGTTTTAGATATTGGAGGAAGCGCAATAAAATATGCCTTGATGGATAAAGATTTTAATATATTAAAAAAAGGAGAGGAAAAGACTCCTTTAGATAGTTTAAATAGTTTGATAAACACTATTTTAAAAATTTATAAAAAACATGAGGAAGAAGTTGATGGAATAGCCTTAAGTATGCCTGGCAATATAGATTCAAAGAATGGGCAGATATATCAACCAGGTGCAATACTTTATAATGCTAACATTAACATCATAAAAGAAATAAATAAACTAATAGATATCCCTGTCTCAGTTGAAAATGACGGTAAGAGTGCAGCACTTGCAGAGGCATTTAAAGGAAATTTATCTAATTGCTCTGACGGCGTAGTTTTAATTCTTGGAACAGGAGTTGGGGGAGGAATAATTAAAGATAAAAAGATTCATAAGGGAAGTCACTTTTTTGCAGGAGAATTTTCTTTTATTTTAGGAGAAGATCAAAAAAAGGATTTGAAGACGTCTTTGCTCTAAAGGCTAGTACACAGGCACTTATTTTAGAAGTAGCAAAAGAAAAGGGAATAGATAAAGACAGTATAAATGGAAAAGATGTATTTGAAATGATTAAGAAAAATGATGAAAAAGCTATAAAAGCTTTTGATAAGTTTACTATGAATTTAGCAAGAGGTATATATAATATTCAATGTATTTTAGATCCAGAGAAAATTCTTATAGGAGGTGGAATTTCAAAGCAACCTATATTACTAGAAAAGATTAAGGAAAAATTAGATGATATTTATAAGGTAATACCTTTTGATATACCTAAAGCAAATATAGATACTTGTAAATATTTTAATGATTCTAATTTAATTGGTGCTTTATATAATTATTATATTCAATATGGTTTTGAGTAAGGAGTGGAGAGGTTATGGGAAGAAAATATTCAAAAGAGTTATTCAAAAAAATCTATAGAGAAACTTAGAAAAATGTTTAATGAAATAAAAAGTAGACCTATAGTTAATAATAAAATAATTATAAATAATGATAAATTTAAATCTTTTGATGGAACCTATATTAATTTAAGGATATATAAAAGAGAAGATTATAAAGAAAACTCACAGATACTTTATTATATACACGGTGGAGGATTTTTTGGAGGTTCATTAGATGTTGTTGAGGAGTTAATTAAAGTAATTGTAGATAATACAAATATTATTGCAGTTTCAGTAGATTATAGATTGGCACCTGAAAATAAATATCCAACAGGACATAAAGATTGTTTTTGTGGATTAGAGTGGGTTTATAATAATTGCTCAAAGCTTGGAGGAGATAAGGATAATATTTTTGTTTGCGGGGATAGTGCAGGAGGAAATTTAGCTCATTATTGTTCACTTAAGGACCGTGAATTAAATAAAGGAATGGTAAAGGGACAATTACTTTTATATCCTACTTTAAATATGGCAAAATTCGAAGATGATTTATTTAAATGGAGTATAGACGAATATGAAATTTCACCTAAGTATAAAAAGGGCATAGAAACTATGCTTTATATGTTTGATAATCTTAGTTTGGGTTTAAGTGATATTTTAGGAGTAGAGGTAGATAAAACTAATCATTATTTAAATCCTTATTCAGGAGATGTTAAAGGGTTACCAAAAACATTTATAACAGTAGGTGAACATGATTATTTAAAGGTAGAGAGCTTAGCTTATGCAGTGAAACTTAATAGAGAAGGTATTTACACTAAGACTATTTTATATAAAGGTCTTGGGCATGCTTACGGAGATAATATAGGATATTATCCTCAAAGTGAGGATTGTGCTATAGAAATTGGAAAGTTTATATTAGAAAATAGTAAATAATATAAAGAAAAGGTATTTAAAATACCTTTTCTTTATGTCTATAAATCATATCAATATGAGGAATATTATCTTCTAAATAAATTTCTGATACCTCTTTAAAACCTAAGCTTTTATAAAAATTTATTAAATAAGCTTGTGCTTGGATTTTTATAGTGTTTTCATTAAGTTCTTCTGTAATAAATTTTATAGCTTTTGTCATCATATCTCTAGAAATCCCGCCTTTTCTATAAGCTTCTTTTACTATAACCCTTCCTATAGAAACTTCATCATAAGATATGCCCCTTTCTAATATTCTAAGGTAAGCTATTATTTTATCATCATCTTTCAAAAATAAATGAAAAGACTTTAAATCCTTAAAATCACAATCTTGGTAAGGACATTCTTGTTCTACTATAAATACTTCATTTCTTAAAGAGAGTATATTATATACCTCTAAAGCACTTAAATTTTCGAATTTTTTTAATTCCCATTTCATTTGCATAACCTCCAAAATTATAAAATTTAATAGGATTAAACAAAAAGCACTGAATCTCATTCCTCCTTATTTAATAAGGCCCTAGTGGAATAAGATTCAGTGCTTATCTAAAGTTCTTACCCGGGGATAAGAACAAGCATCCTATTATTTTATTGATTAAATAATATCATTTGATTAATAAAAATGCAATAGCTTGTATAAATTTTATAAAGTATAATTAAATTATAGTAAAAATTTGGGGGCATTTTATGAAAAAAATTATAGCGGGGGTACTGATTTTAATGGTAATATTTATTACTTTTATTAATTTTAAAGAGAAGGGGAATGGCTTAAGAAAAGATGATTTAGATGTTTTTAAGAAAGAATTTAAAGTTATAAAAACATTAAATGTGAATAATTATTCTAAAAAGAAAGTTAAAGATAAAGAAGCGTTCACAGAACTTGAAATAATGTATTTTTATCCAAAAGAAATAAAAGATAAGCTAAAAGATAATAGAGAAGATATCACTTTTGATAATGAAAATATAAAAGTAGAGAAGATAGATACTTTAAAAAAGGTAGAAACAGAAAAATATATTTTATCTTCTATATCTATAAATTTAAATTTATTAAGTGAAGATTTAGTATCTGAGAATATTAATATAGTTTTAAAAGATGGAGGAAGTATAGATTTAAACTTTGGAAAATTAGTTAACAAAGATTTAAATTTAAGTAATCTTGAAGAAGGAGACTCTAAAAATATCGATATAGAAAATTCTATAATAATTTCAAAAGATGATTTATCGAGTCTTAAAGTTCATAATTTAAAGGGTGATGATATTACTATTAATAATCTAATTTTAGATAGTGAATACTTTAATTTGAAAAGTGATTTTAAAAGAGAAAATATAAAAGGTAATTCAGAAGGAAGAGGTTATAAGCTTGATATTTCTCCTAAGGACAAAAGTTATATAAATTTTTATTATAATATTTTAGTTTCTTATAATTATAAAAATAAAGATTATTTTTATCTATCACCTATAGGAACTAAGGAAGGGTTATTTTTTAGCGATATAAATGATAAAATATTAGAAAATTCAGCGCTTTAATAAAAAACGTATCTTTTTGATACGTTTTTTATATTAGTCCAAAAAGTCCAAGCAATATAGGAAGAAATACTGAAGGGAGCATATTAGAGACTTTAATTTTAGAAATTTCAAGCATATCAAAGCTAAGACCTATTATTAAAAGACTACCTATTGCAGTCATAGAAGTAATAACAGCTTGGCTTAAAAGAGAAGATAAAAAGGATGCACATAAAGTGATAGTTCCTTGGTAGATAAAAACTGCTATAGAAGAAAAAATAACACCTATCCCAAGAGTTGCAGAAAATATAATAGCAGAAATACCGTCTAAAACAGATTTTGCTAAAAGTGTATCATAATCTTTTAAAAGGCCACTTTCTAAAGAACCTACTATAGCCATAGCACCAACGCAAAATAAAAGACTAGATGAAACGAAGGCTTTTGAAACAGAAAATTTAGAAGTTTCTAAAGAAGATGAAAGTTTTGATTTTGAAGAGACTTTTGATTCAATAAAATTTCCAAGAGATTTTAATCTTTTATCAATATCTATAGCTTCTCCAATCAAAGACCCAACTGCAATGCAGATTATAGTAATTAAAGTATTCTCTCCCTTTAAAGAACCGCTAACTCCTATATAAAAAACGCAAAGTGCAATCCCCTTCATTATAGTGTCACTTATTTTATTTGATATTCCTCCTTTAATAAATAATCCGACTAAGCTACCTAAAACAATCGCTAATGTATTTATTATAGTTCCCAGCATAAAAATCTCCTCCTTTAAGTATATAAAAATAAATATATTAAGGAAAATTATAGCATATAAACAAAAATTACTCATTAAATTTATGTTTTTAATAATTATAGAGGATTTAATTTATTTGAAAAAAATAAAGCAAACTCTAGTTTTAGAGTTTGCTTTAATAATATTTTATATTAAGTCTTCTATATCATTTACTTTAGCTTGTTCGTTTTCGTTTATTGGTATAACTAAGCACTTTTTACCATCTATTATTTGTGATTTTATTTCGCTTACCTTTTCAGGTTTAACTTTTAAAATAACATCAAAACCTTGATCAGAGTTTGAGTTATCCTCTAATTTAGAATCTTCTTCAGTTTGATCTATATTAGAAGAATCTAAGATATCTTCTTCCTCTTTTTCAAGCTTTATAGAGGCTTCTTCTTTAACTTGTTCAATCTTTTCTTGAAGCCTTACAACTTCTTTTATAAGATGTTCTTCTTTTTTTCTTTGCTCATTTTCTTTTAATGTTTTTTTATCTATTAAGTTTTCGGCTAAAGGAACTTGGTCTTTGAAATTTTCATCAAATGATTTTTCAATTTTTTTAGTAATAGCTTCAGGAACACCACTTTCAGTTAAAAGATTTTGCATCTCTTCTTTTGAAACAGATAAAGGCTCACTATCTGTATCACCGTAAATTGAATCGTGTTCTTCAATCATATTACTTAAGTTTTCTTGAACTTCCATAAAAATTTTGTTTGCAGCTTTTTCATCAGCTACGTAAGAATCTTTAATTATAGATTGGAATGCTTCTTTTTGAATAGTTGCAGTTTGTTTTATTTCACAGCCAAGAGAGTTTTCCATAAGCTCTGGGTGAGTTTTTTTAGCATTTTTAGTGTAATACATAACTGAATTTACATCAGAGCTACGGTTTATAAATGCTGGGAAAACAAATCCGTTTTGAGGAGGTTCTACAACCCAATCACGAATTCTAGCGCCGATTGTATTTTCTTCTTCGTAATATCTAAGGCCTGGCTCTGATAAAGAAACAGGACAAAGGGCACATAATATATATTCATATATTTCTTCTGATTCATCTATATTTAGATTATCAGATGTTTTAGTGATAACATCATATGCGTCGTGGAAAAGTATAATTAAAAAGTTTCCAGTGTAATCATAATTATCTATAATTGACTTATAAAAATCATTAAGTAAAGTATCATCTTTTAGAGCACTAGTTTTAAGCTGCATAAGTGAGACTTGTCTATCATTTACTAAGTCTTCTGAATCTTTAAAGTTTAATTCTAATAAATTATTTGAAATAGTACCTGATATAACTTTCTTTGCTATATCTAAATATTTAAAATACTCGTCCTCTTCTAAATTTAGAAAACTTTCTCTGAAATTTAAAATAATGTTTTTCTCTGAATTTACATAACAACCGCACATTTTAGTAAAGGTACAGTTTTCTTTTTTTAAGTGTTTTCTTAATTCAAGTATATCTTTTTTTCTCATACAAACCCCTCGATCAAATTAAATTTAGGCGTAATTTATTTATTACCATTATTAAGTATAGTATTTTTTTTATATTAATTAAAGTGTTCTAAATTATTTCTTACATAAATGAAAGGTAAATGTAATGAAAGTAAATATGTGTTTTAAAGTCTTTAACCTATAATTTTTATATAGTAATTTTTATTCGGAGGTTAAAGATGGAATTAGCAATTAGAAATATTAAAAGAAATAAATTAGATTACATAATTTATTTAAGTGCAATATCCCTTGCAATAAGTAATCTATATTTTTTTTGTTCGATAATTTTTGGAAAAACAGTTAGTGGGCTTATAGATGAATTTAATGGAGTTAACGGAATTTTTTATGGTTCTGGGTTACTTATGCTTTTGGTTATATCAATATTTATCTGGTATTCAAATAAATTTTTTATAAGAAAAAGGCAAAAAGAAATAGGAATTTACTCGCTCGTTGGAATGGATAATAGCAAAATATCAAATATGATTTTTGGAGAAATGATGTTTGTTGGATTAATAGCTATGTTCTTTGGATCTATTTTAGGGATAATATTTTCATCTGGCTTTACTAAAATATATTTTAATATGCTTAATATAAAAAATACAACAAGTATAGGCATATTTGATTTAAAGGCTTTAATTATATCAAACATATTATTTTTTATATTTTATACGATAGTATCATTAAATAGTTCGAGTATTATAGATAAATTTAAATTAATTGATTTATTTAATGCTGATAATAAAAGGGAGAAGGAGTTTAAAAAGCCTATTATAAAAGGTCTTTCTGCTATGGTTATAATAGGGATTGGATATTTTAGTTATCCATTTTCAATAGGAACACTCGGACTTAGCATTGTAATTACTTTATTTTTGGTAGTTAAAGGTACATACAAATTATGTAACACAAAAGTTATAGATAAGATAACTTTAAGAAAAGAAAAGTTAGGCTATAGAAATGGAGAAGATTTAATAGTTAATTCAAATCTACTATTTAAAATTAGAAGCAATTCGAGAAATATTGCAACGACATCAGTTTTAATTGCCTCTAGTATGACAGCACTTGGAGTTTGTCTAGCTTTATATTATACAGATGATACAGGTGCATCAAGTAGTGTTATTACTACAATATTATTTGTTGGTATTTGTATATCTTTAGTTTTTACTATATGCACTATATCAATTATGCTATTTAAATTTATTAGAGAAGCTTATGATGATAAAAGTAGATATGAGATGTTAAGTAAGATTGGATTTTCAAAAGAAAATATAAAAAGTATAATCACTAAGCAATTAAGGATAAATTATCTACTTCCGTTTTGTATAGGGGTAGTGCATAGCTTAGTTGCTCTAAGTATAGTTATTTTAGGATTGCAAGAAAGATTTATAACTATTATAGGTGGAATGTATTTAGGGTATTTTTTAGTTTATCTAATCTACTTTCTAATAACTAGATTAATATATATAAGAATAATATTTAAGTAAAAGAGGTAAAAAATATGAAAGATATTTTAAAAATAAATGATTTAGGAAAAACATATGGAAGCGGAAATAATAAAGTTGTAGCTTTAAAAAATATAAATTTGACCATAAAAGAAAAAGAATTCGTAGCAGTTATGGGACCTTCAGGTTCAGGGAAAAGTACATTACTTAACGTAATTTCAACTATAGATAGACCAAGTTCTGGAGAAGTATATATAGACGGAAGTAATATAAATAAAATATCAGATAAAAAACTTGCCGCTTTTAGACGTGATAAATTAGGATTTATATTTCAAAGTTTTAATCTTTTAGATACTTTAACAGTTGAAGAAAATATAGCACTTCCTTTAACAATTTCTAAAAACATAAATAAAAGTGAAATAAAACAAAGGGCTGCAAATATTTCTAACAGGCTTGGAATAAGAGAAATACTTCACAAGTATCCTTACGAAATTTCAGGAGGACAAAAGCAAAGGACAGCAGCTTGCCGCGCAATTATAGGAAATCCATCTCTAATTTTAGCAGATGAACCTACTGGTGCATTAGATTCAAAGTCAGCTGAAAATTTATTAGATACTTTAAATTTTCTAAATGAGAAAGAAGATGCAACAATAATGATGGTAACTCACGACCCTTTAGCTGCAAGTTACTCAAAAAGAGTAATATTTATTAAGGATGGAAATTTGGCATATGAAATTGAAAGAAAAGGAACTAAAGAAGAATTCTTAAAAAAGATCCTTGAAGTAATAGCTTATATGAACGTTTAAAATAAAATAAAAATATCTAAAAAGAAGCATATTTGTATATGCTTCTTTTAATTATATTCAAAAGTAATAAATACTTTTTAGAAATGTTCTTTTTTAAGAAATAGAGTCGATAATTTCTATAAAAACTATATTAGTATAGATTTGAATCTTTAATATAGTAAAGAGATATAAAAGTTCCTAAGTGTTAGGAAAAATGTTTCTAAACTTTAATTAAATAAAAGGTGTTAAATTTAACTTAGGAGGGGAAGATATGTTAAATAGTCGCCAAGCTAATATAATCGATATATTAAATGATAATAATGATTGGATTACAGGAAAAGAATTATCAAAGATTTTAACTGTCTCTGATAGAACTATAAGACTTGATATATCAAGTATTAATAATTATTATAACTGTATTTTAATTCAATCTAATAAAAGGTTTGGGTATAAGGTTAATAAAGAACTGTTAAACAAGCAAAATATAGAGATAAAAGGTGTTATACCTCAAAACTCAAAAGAAAGATGTGTATACGTAATTCAAAAACTTCTGTTTAAAAGGAAGGAAATCAATTTAATATCACTTCAAGAGCAAGTTTTTGTAAGCGGTTACTCTATAGATAATGATATTAAAAAGATAAGAAAAATAATAAGTAAATATCCAAACCTTTCTCTTATAAGGTCTAAAAACCATATAAGGCTTGAAGGAAATGAAGGAGATAAAAGAAGATTATATAAACATCTTTTAACAAAAGAGATTAGAGGTAATTTTATAAACTTAAATTCTATAGCAGACCTTTGGAACAACTTTGATTTCTTAGAAGTTAAAGAAATTTTAGAAGAGATTTTAGAAAAATATAATTATAAAATAAGAGAAATGATTTTTCCAATGATTATGATTCACGCGGGAGTAGCTATAGAAAGAATTTTTGATCACAACTACTTAAAATCTATTAATGATTCAGAAAAACTAAAAGAAAGCGTTGAATATAAAATTTCAAGAGAGTTTTTTAATGAAGTAAGTAAAAGAATCAATATAGAATTAGTAGATGCAGAAATAAATAGATTTGCCCTTTTACTTATGGGTAAAAAAAGTAGTCAATTTAGAAAAGATATTTTAAAAGAAGAATTAAATGAAGATGTAGATGATTTAACAGATGAAGTTATTTTAGAAATTAAAAATCATTATGATATAGATTTTAGTGGTGATTCTGATTTAAGGGTTGGATTAACTATGCATCTTCAAGCTTTATTAGAGAGACAAAAAAACAATATAAATGTAACTAATGCGTATATTCAAGATATTAAGAGAAAGTATCCTTTAGTTTTTGAGATGGCAGTAAGTGCTGGAGAAGTTATTCAAAAGGGAATAGGTGAAAAGATAAATGAAAATGAATTATCATTTATTGCGTTACATTTAGGTGCAGCTTATGAAAGAGTAAATATTATCAAAAAGCACAAAGCAGTAATAATAATTCCTTATAATAAAATGTTATCTAAGATGTGCATAGAAAAAATAAACAATAGATTTAGCGATAGGATGGAAATAGTAGCTGTACATAACTTTTTTGAAGAGAGCAAAATATTAGAAGAAGAGGCTGATTTAATAATAACTACAGCTAAGCTTAAGCATACTTTAGATATTCAAACTGTAAATATATCTCTCTTTGTAAATTACGAAGATGAAAGTAAAATTTTTCAAACTTTAAACAATTTAGATAAGAAAAACAGTCATGGAGATTTTGTTGAACTTATTAATAAGTTAATGAGAAAAGATTTATTTTACAGAAAAAATAGTATGGAAAGTGCAAAGGAAGTTATTGAATTTTTGTCAGATGAATTAATAAAAAAAGGTTTAGTAGATGAAAATTATAAAGAAGATGTATTAAAACGTGAAGAAATATCTTCTACCTCATTTATATATGGTTTTGCAGTTCCTCACTCTATTGAAGTTACAGCTAAGGAATCTTGCATCTCTACTATGATTTTAGATAATCCTGTTAAATGGGGCGAATATGATGTAAAGCTTATAGTTTTAGTTGCAATAAAAGAAACTGGGACAACCCTTTTAAAAACCTTTTTCGATTGGTTAAGTAGCGTAGTTTTAGATAAAAATAAATTTTCAAAACTTCTAGAAGTAAAAAGTTTTGAAGAACTAATGAAAGAGATAATTTCTTAGGAGGTAGAGTATGAAAGAAAATAATAAATCAAACGTAAATGTTAGTAGAAGGTTTTTAGGTTATATCATCGATTGGTATGTAGGAGCTTTATGTACAGCTTTACCAATAGCTTTAATTTCACAAAAGTTAACTAATACTATGACAAACCAAAATATTATAGAGTTTCAAGGTTCATACGGGATTATAGCAGGAATATTAGCTTTATTATTTGCAGTATTTTATTTTGTAATAGTTCCAACATTTATTTATAAAGGACAAACTATAGGTAAGAGAATTTGCAAAATGAAAATAGTTAAAAAATCTAATGAAGATGTAGAACTTAAAAATATTTTTTTAAGGCAAGTAATAGGTGTGATGATTATTGAGGGGGCATTAGTTACAGCAAGTACAATATGGCATCAATTACTTACTATATTTACAAGGTTTAATTTTGTTACTCCATTAATGTATGCAGGATTTGCAATAACTGCAATAAGTGTTTGTTTGTTGTTATTTAAAGGAGAAAATAGAGCACTTCATGATTATATAGGAAATACAAAAGTAGTTTTATGTGATTAGTTTCCTAACATTAGGAAAAGATGATGTAAGCCTAAAAGATTATATAAAATATATAATTTGTTTATAGACGAAAGGAGAAGAAGATGGATAATTTAGAATTAATAAGCTTTAATATTATTTCATCAGTAGGAATGGCTAAATCAAGTTATATTGAGGCTATGAAAGCTGCTGAAAAAGGAGAATTCGATTTAGTTAATGAAAAGATGGAAGAGGGAGATAAGTATTTTAGTAAAGGACATAATAGTCACACAGAATTGATTCAACAAGAAGCGAGTGGTAAAGGTGTTACTCCAACAATTTTACTTATGCACGCTGAGGATCAATTAATGTCAGCTGAAACTATTAAAATACTTACTAAAGAAGTAATTAAATTAAATAAAAGTATAAAAGAATTAATGAAATAAAAAAAGAAAGAAAGAAAGAAAGAAGGGTATTAATTATGAAAAAGGTATATTTATTTTGTAGTCAAGGGATGTCAACTAGCATGCTAGCTAGTAAAATGCAAGAGGTTGCAAATAGTCATAACTTACCAATAGAGGTTTTAGCATTTCCACATAACAAATTAAGAGAAATTATAGATGAGAGACATCCAGATTGTATTTTACTTGGACCTCAAGTTAAGTATATGTATGAAGAAACTGTAGAAGAATTTGGAAGTTTAGGTATTCCTATATCAGTTATAAATGCGGATGATTATGGAATGATGAATGGAGAAAAGGTATTAAAAATAGCAATAAAATTGATAAAAGCAAAAAAATAACATAAGGAGGAATAATAATGATAAAAAAGCTTGAAAAAATACTTATGCCTTTAGCAGAAGCTATAGGTAGAAATAAGTACTTAATGTCTATTAGAGATGGTTTTTTAATATCAACACCGCTACTAATTGCAGGTTCAATATTCTTATTAATTGCAAACTTTCCATTAACAGCTTGGACTGATTGGTTAAAGTCAGTTGTTGTTAATCAAAATACTGGACAAACTTTAGCAGCATTTTTAGAAAAGCCATCTGATGCAACATTTACTATAATGGCTATATTTGCAATTATAGGTATTGCATATTCCTTTGCAAAGCATATGAAAACAAATGCTATATTTGGTTCAGCTGTTGCAATTATGTCATGGTTTTTAATTATGCCTTATACAGTAACTGGAACAGTAGGAGGACAAGAAGTAAGCTTAACTGGTGTTCCAACAGGCTGGCTTGGTGCTAAAGGTATTTTCGTAGGAATTATATGTGCCTTTGTTTCAGTTCATATATATGCTTGGGTAGAAAGAAGAGGTTGGACAATTAAAATGCCAAAAGGTGTTCCACCAACAGTAGTTCAATCTTTTGCAGCTTTAATACCAGCTACTATAGTTATGATAGTATTCTTCTTCATAAATTTAATATTTGGATATTTTGGAACAAATGTATTTACAATTATATTCCAATTCTTACAGACTCCGTTATTAAATATTGGAAATACTTTAGGGGCTATGGTTATAGCTTATGTATTCTTACACCTATTCTGGTTCTTTGGAATTAACGGTGGATCAGTAGTAGGTGCTGTATTTAACCCAATATTGCAAACGCTTTCTGTTGAAAACTTAGAGTTTTTTAAGACAGGAGTAGGACAAGGAAATATTATATGCCAACAATTCCAAGATTTATTTGCAACTTTTGGAGGGGCAGGTTCAACTTTATCACTTATAATTGCAATGTTATTTTTCTGTAAGTCAAAGAGGATTACAGAACTTGGAAAACTATCATTAGTACCTGGAATATTTGGTATTAATGAGCCTATAATATTTGGGCTTCCTATAGTTTTAAACCCGATGATGTTAGTTCCGTTTATAGTTGTTCCTACAGTTAATATAATTATTTCATATTTTGCAATGGACTTTGGATTAGTTCCTATCTGTAGTGGAATTAATATACCGTGGACGACACCTGTAATAATTTCAGGGCTTCTTGCAACTAACTGGGTTGGAGCTTTACTTCAAGCAGGACTTTTAGTACTTGGAGTGTTTATATACATGCCATTTATAAAAATGATGGATAAGCAATACTTAATGGATGAAGCTAAAGCAAAAGAAGAAGACGATGATGATGATTTCTCATTAGATGATTTATCATTTGATGATTTGTAGGAGTGATATTATGAAAATTATAATGATTTATGACCAAATTCAATCAGGTGCAGGAATAAAAGATGACCATATGATTCCTCTTGGAGCTAAAAAAGAGGTGTTAGGACCTGCAATAATGATGGAACCTTATTTAAGAGAAGTTGGAGGCAAAGTTGTAGCTTGTTTATATTGTGGAGATGGGTTTTACGATGAAAACAAAGATGAAGTAACTAGAAAGCTATGTGCGATGGTAAATAAGGTTAAGCCAGATGTAGTAATATGTGGACCAGCTTTTAACTATGAAGGGTACGGAAAAATGGCAGCAAATGTAGCTTATGCTATTAATAATAATACTAATGCTTTAGCTTTTGCAGCTATGTCAAAAGAGAATGAGGATACTATAAGAGAATTTAAAGATAAGATAAAAATAATTGAAACACCTAAAAAAGGTGGAACTGGGTTAAATGAAGCTTTAGAAGGAATGTGTAAACTTTCAAAAGCTATGGTAGAAAATAAGGATGTAGATACTATATCATCAAAATATTGTTTTTAATAAATATTTAAAATAAAAGGATGCTAAATTAGCATCCTTTTATAAAATCGGAGGAGGAAAAAATATGTGGGGAATAATAGCAACATGGAGAATGGCTGTTGAAGGAATTACAAAAGCTAGTGAAATGCTTAAAAATGGAGAAGATTCAGGAGATGCTATAGAGAAGGCAATAAAAGAAGTAGAGGATTTTCCATATTATAAATCAGTTGGGTTTGGAGGACTTCCAAACGAAGAAATGATAGTAGAATTAGATGCAGCTTATATGGATGGTGATACATTTGACCTTGGAGCAGTTGCAGCTATAAAGGATTTTAAAAATCCTATAAGCATAGCAAGAAGGCTATCCAAAGAAAAGGTAAATAACCTTTTAGTTGGAGAGGGTGCTGAAAAGTTTGCAAGTAAAGAAGGTTTTGAGAGAAAAAATATGCTAACAGATAGAGCTAAAATACATTATAAAAATAGATTAAAAGAAATAAAAGATTTAGAAATAAAGCCTTATTCAGGGCACGATACAGTAGGAATGGTATGTTTAGATGCAAATGGTAAGATGACATCAGCTACATCAACTAGCGGATTATTTATGAAAAAAAGTGGACGTGTTGGGGATTCTCCAATCTCAGGATCTGGATTTTATGTAGATAGTGAAGTTGGGGGAGCTAGTGCAACTGGACTTGGAGAAGATTTAATGAAAGGCTGCGTATCTTATGAAGTTGTAAGGCTTATGAAAGAAGGGATGCACCCTCAAAAAGCTTGTGAAAAGGTAGTTAATGATTTTGATTTAGAACTTAAAAAACGAAGAAAAAAAGCTGGAGATATGTCTTTAGTTGCTATGAATAATAAAGGTGAGTGGGGAGTTTCTACAAATATAGAAGGGTTTTCTTTTGCAGTTGCAACAGAAAATGAAGAGCCAACAGTATATTTAACTAAAAACATTAATGGCAAGTGTATGCATGAAGTTGCAAGTAACGAGTGGCTTGATAATTATATGAAAACTAGAATGGCAAAATTAGTGGAGTTATAGTTATGGAAAAAGAGATATTAAAAGAAGTCGATAATATAGCAAATGATATGATAAAAAGTATTATTGAAGTTGTAAAAATCGATAGCGTTGAAT
The DNA here is from genome assembly GCF_015234215.1 of Clostridium chrysemydis. Classification (GTDB taxonomy): domain Bacteria; phylum Bacillota; class Clostridia; order Clostridiales; family Clostridiaceae; genus Clostridium; species Clostridium chrysemydis. The sequence goes on from NZ_JADEKP010000001.1 coordinate 497,712, forward strand.
CAGAAGAAGAAAAAGATGCACCCTTTGGAAAAGGTGTAAAACTTGCCTTAGATAAAACTTTAGATATAGCAAAAGGACTAGGCTTTAATACATATAATTTAGATAATTATATAGGTTATGCAAGTTATGGAGAAAGCGAGGAGTATATTGCAGCTATTGGTCACTTAGATGTAGTTAAACCTTTAAAGGGTTGGAGAGAGCCTCCTTTTAGCGGATATACAAAAGACGGAGTGATTTATAGCCGTGGTGTTTTAGATAATAAGGGACCTATACTATCTTGTTTGTATGGATTATATGCTCTAAAAAGATTAAACATTAAATTAAACAGAGAGGTTAGGATAATTTTTGGTTGTGATGAAGAAAGTGGTTTTTTAGATTTAGAGCATTACTTGAAAAAAGAAAAACCTCCAATCTTTGGATTTACTCCAGACTGTAAATATCCTGTAGTTTATGCTGAGCGTGGAAGACTTGAAGTAGAAATTTTTAAGGATGAAGGAAGTATAGAAGACTTTTTTGAATTTGTAAATGAATATGTTTTAAATAGTAAATCAAACGGAGAGAGATTTAATTTAGAGATCTCAGATGAGGAGTTTGGAGCTTTAGAAGTTAGAAATTTTAAATTGAATTATGGACTAGTTCCATCTTGTAGATTTAGCGTAAGCTATCCTGCATCTACAGATAAAGATGAGATTCTAAAAAGGATAGAAGGTGCTATATCCCCATTTAAAGTTAGATTAAAGAAAAATTATGACCCTGTTAAATTTAATAAGGATTGCTTCTTAGTTGAAACTTTAAAAAAGACCTATGAAATGGTAACTTTAAACGATGGAACACCAGTTACTACAACTGGTGGAACTTATGCAAAACTTATGAAAAACATAGTACCCTTTGGACCTTCTTTTCCTGGGCAAAAGGGTATAGGACATCAGCCAAACGAATGGATGAAAATAGAAGATATCATTACTAATGCAAAGATATATGCACTAAGTCTTTATTATTTAGGAAAAGGTTAAATATTTAATTTGGAGAGATAGATGAATAATAAATTATTTAAAAGTTATCTAGTAACGGCATTAGCTGTTAGTGCATCTGCACTACTTCAAACATATGTTATTAAGGTTTTTATAGAGCCTTCTAATTTATTATCAAGTGGGTTCACAGGTGCATCAATTTTAATTGATCGTATAGCAGCTTTAAAGGGAGGGTCTTTTTCAACTTCCCTTGGGCTTATTGTTTTAAATGTACCAGTAGCTATATTATGTTATAAAGCTATAGGTAAAAAATTTGTGATATCTTCTTTATGCCAAGTTTTTCTAACAAGCTTTCTTTTAAAAGTTTTAACTTTTAAGCCTTTATTTGATGATATTGTGCTTAACGTTTGTTTTGGGGGATTTCTTTATGGAATATCAGTAGTTTGTGCTCTTAAAGGAAATTCTTCTACAGCTGGAACAGATTTTATAGCATTATATGTTTCTAACAAAAAAGGTAAATCGGTTTTTGAATATGTATTTATATTTAATGCTTTGATGCTATGTGTTTTTGGATACTTATTTGGATTTTTATATGCTGGTTATTCTATAGTTTTTCAGTTTATTTCAACTAAGACTATTTCATCTTTCTATAGAAGATATAAGAGAGTAACGCTTCAAATAACAACTAAAAACCCAGAAGAAGTTTTAGAAAAATATATAAAAAATTATAGGCATGGAGTATCCGTTATGGAAGGGTACGGAGGGTATAGCAAAGTTCATATGAGTTTACTTCATACTGTAGTTTCATATTATGAAGTTAGTGATATTACAATGTTAATTAGAAATGTTGATCCAAAAGCTATAATCAACGTATTAAATACAGAAGAGTTTTATGGAGGCTTTTATAGAAGGCCTTTAGAATAAAAAAGTCTTAAGTTTAACTTAAGGCTTTTTTATGTTTAAACATTGACAACTACATTTGTTTTTGATTAAATAAACTTATTAAAAGAGTTTTAAAAAGTATTTTAATAAGTAGGTGGTATTTTGGCAAATTCAAGAACAATAAAAGAAATAAATGTAAATTCAATAAGAAATGCTCTCTTTAAAAAGAAAGATTTAAGTAAAAGTGAAATATCAAAAATTACAAATTTAAGTTTCCCAACTGTAAGTACAGTATTAGAGTATTTAATAGATAAAGAAGAAGTTAAAGAAGAAGGGTTAAAGGAATCTATTGGAGGAAGATGTTCTAAAAAGTATATTTTAAACCCATTATATAAAGTATCTTTACTTATATGTTTAGAAGGTGATACCTTAGAGTGGAAAATTATAGACTATTGTGAAACTATAATAGAAGAAGGTTTAGAAGATACAAAAGGAGATATTTTATTAAAGATAGAAGAATTAATTATTAAGAAAAAAGAAAATTATGACAATCTTTATGGCATCACAATTGGAGTTGCTAGTATTATAAAAGACGGAAGGTTTTTATCAGATATTGAATATAAAGAGTTAAAAGGTGTAGATGTAGAAGAATATTTATTTAATAAGTTTAATTTACCTACAAATATAGATAATGATTTAAATATAGTAGCTAGAGGGTATATAAAAAGAAAAAGTTTAGAAAATGGCGAAACTGTTGTAAATATTTATATAGGTGATAATGGGATAGGTGCAAGCCTTATTATAGGAGGAAAAGTCTTTAAAGGGATGTCAAACTTTGCTGGAGAAATAACTTTTTTACCTATTTTAGAAAATGAGAAGGATAGATTTAAAGATATAGATATGATTACTTACTATAGCAAAGTTATTTTATCTTACATATCTATAATAAATCCAAACGAAGTAGTTTTATATAATAATGAATACTTAAGTGAGGGGATAGAAAAAATAGAAGATTATTTGAAGAAAAAAGTTACTAAAGAAGTTATTCCAAGAATTATATTATCTAATGAATTTAAAAAAGATTATGAAGTTGGATTAATAGAGATCTCTAAAGAACTAATAAAAAACTAATTTATGTGAGGGTGGTACTATGAAATATTCCCATGTTGTATTTGATATAGATGGAACTATAATAGACTCAGAAAAGGCAGTGTTAAAATCACTTAGAAAAACTATTTTTGAAGAGTTAGATGAATTAAAAGACTTAGAAGAATTAAAATTTGCACTAGGAATACCAGGAGAAGATGCACTAAAAAAGTTAGGGATAAAAAACTTAGATTTCGTTTTAAAGAAGTGGGATGAGTATTTTAAAGAATATAAAGAAGATATAGTAGTTTTTGATGGAATAGAAGAGGTTTTAAATAATCTAAAGTTAAATAAAATTAATTTAGGAATTATAACATCAAAAACAAAAACTGAACTAAAAGATGATTTTCTATGTTTTAAATTTAGTGAGTTATTTCAAACGATTGTTTGTGCAGACGATACTAAAAGGCATAAACCTTTTAAAGATCCTATGGAAAAGTATTTAGAAATAAGTAGTGCAAAAAGAGATGAGGTTATTTATATAGGGGATTCTATTTATGATAGAAACTGCGCAGTAGATGCAAAAGTGGATTTTGGACTTGCACTTTGGGGAGCAACGGATAAAGAAATTAAATCTACATACAAATTAAACAATCCAAAGGATATAGAAAGCATCATTTTAAATTACGATAAAGAAGTATTTAGTTTAGCTTGTGAATTACAATATATAGCTAGAGTTGGATTAAAAGAAAGTAAGTTTAGTGATGATAAAAAAAGATATAAAAGGGTAGCTGATATTTCTGTAGAACTTGCAAATAAGTAAAATTAAGGACAACCTAATTTCAGGTTGTCCTTAATTTTTAAAACTCGAAGGAGCCAAATCTTCCTTTATCAAAATCATCATATGCTTTAAGTAAATCTTCTTCTGTAGCTAATACGAAAGGTCCATCAAATACTACAGGTTCTCTAAGTGATTCTCCACTTAAAACAAGAAATAAAGAGGATTCAGTTAGGGATTCTATTTGAATATCGCCACGTACATTATCAAATATTATAAATTCATTTTCTAGATACATTTTATTATTTACCACAAGATTACCATCAACTATTAATATCCCAGTATTAAAATTACTTGGTTCGTTTAAAGTAACCTTTCCAAAGTTTTTTAGATAAACATTATAAAGATTTATCTTTGAAAAAGTCTTTGCAGGGCCTCTAGTTCCTAAGGCTTCGCCAGCTATAACTTGAATTTCTCCATAGTTTTCATCTAAAATATGAGTTCCTATTGAACTTTTTGATAGAAACTGATATTTAGGGTGAGTCATTTTATTTCTGTATGGTAAGTTTATCCAAAGTTCTACCATATGCAAGACCCCACCTTTTTTAGTGAATTCCTTTTCATGGTACTCTTTATGAAGCATTCCAGAACCAGCTGTAATCCATTGAACGTCGTAAGGACCGACTACTCCAGAATGACCTTTATTATCTTTATGCTTAACATAACCTGCGTATGGAATAGTTACAATCTCAAATCCCCTATGCGGATGAGCTCCAACGCCTAATTTAAAATTAGAAGGTTCAAAATAAAATGGTGCATTATAATTTAATAAAATAAAAGGAGAAAACCTAAGTAATATATTTTTATTAGAAGGAAAGTATTGACTTACTCTAAAACCATCACCAACCATATAAAAATCTGAACCTTTAAAAGAAGTTTCTACAGTTCTTAATTTTTTCATAAAATCAGATCCTTTCAATTTATTTAGTAAATACTAGCAAATTCAAGAAATACTTTCAAATCAGTAGAAGTTTATAAACTTAAGAATGTTTATAAATTATCTATAAAAAATAGATAAAAGTGATATTAAAATGAATAAATAAAAGCTAATATAAAAACTTCTTATATAATTAATTTTAACTCTATGAATTAAATTTTAATATACCATTTTCCCTATATTAACAGTAAATTGACATATTAAAAAATAAGGACTATTTTAAAGATAAAAATAATAAGAGGTGATTTGTATGATAAAAGAAATTTATGATGCTGACTTTAAAAAAGAAGTTTTAGATTATGATGGAATAGTGTTTGTTGAGTTTTTTGCTACTTGGTGTCCACACTGCAAAGCGCTAGCTCCGCTTTTAGAAAGTGTATCAGAAGAGGTATGGAAGGTTAAATTTGTAAAGGTAGATATCGATAAAAACCCGCAAGCATCTGTATTTTATGATGTAGAAAGTATACCAACATTGAAGATCTTTAAAAGTGGCGAAGTAATAAACACTAATGATGGATTTTTACCAAAAGAGCAGCTTATAAACTTTATCTCTGAAAGTATTTAAGGAGGGAGTTTTAATGAGTGAAAGATATGATATTGCAATAATTGGAAGCGGTGCAGCAGGTCTATCGGCTTCTTTAATAGCAAAAATTAGAAATAAATCATTTATAATTTTTGGTGATAAAGATTTAACAGGACATTTAAATAAAGCACCTAGAATAGAAAATTATTTAGGGTTTGTTCCTGGAAGTGGTAAAGATTTATTAGGTCATTTTAGGGAGCATAAAATTAATATTAGAAAATAGCTCTATTGAAACTGACGGTGTTTTTGTTTTGAAAAATGCTATACCTATGGCTGAATTAGTTCCAGTGTTAGAAGTTTTAAATGGCCATATTAAAGCAGATATTAATATGAAAACAAGCTTAGAGGGGTGTTTTGCAGCCGGAGATTGCGTAGGCTTACCTTATCAAGATATAAAGGCAGCAGGGCAAGGTAACGTAGCAGCCTTAAGTGCTATTAGTTATTTAAATAGTAAAAATGAGTAGTTTATTTAATATATATTAAAAAGTTAAAAATTAGGATATAATATAAATATCAAATTTAAAAAAAAGGAGTTATAAATATGCTTAATTTAGTTTTTAAAACATTACATCATCATATCTAGAGACTTGTTTTTAAAGAGGCAGGTCTATTTAAAGTAGGCTTTTGTCTCTAGGTATAGATAAATTAAGTTATTTATAATTTATTTTAAGCCACGTGGGATTTTAAGCCTACGTGGCTTTTATTTTCTTAAAGGAGTGATTAAAATGGATAAAAAAATTATAAAACCTAGTATACTTAGTGGGTTTATGGAACTATTACCAAAAGAGCAAGAAATATTTAGTGATATATTAGAAAAAATAAAAGAAGTTTATAAGGAAAATGGATTTTTAGAAATAGATACACCAATTTTAGAAAAACAAGAAATATTATTATCTAGAGAAGGAGGAGAAACAGAAAAAGAAGTATATAGCTTTAAAAAAGGTAAAAAAGATATAGTTTTGAGATTTGATTTAACTGTGCCTTTTTCAAGGTATGTAGCACAACATTTTGATTATTTAAACTTTCCTTTTAGAAGGTATCAAGTAGGAAAAGTTTATAGAGGAGAGAGAAATCAAAGGGGAAGGTATAGAGAGTTTTATCAGTTTGATATAGATATTATAGGAAATGAGAAATTAAATATAAATAATGATGCCTTAGTTATAAGTTTAGCATTTCAGGCATTTAAAAGAATCGGATTAGCTAATTTTAAATTTTTATTAAATAATAAAAAGATATTAGTTGGTATTTTAGAAGAACTTAAAATTGAAAATTCAAAAGAGGTTTTAATTATTTTAGATAAAGTAGAAAAGCTTAAAAAAGACGTTTTTGAAAGAGAATTATTAAATCTTATATCTTTGAAAAATTATAATATTCTTAACTCTTTAATAAACCTAAAGGGAAGTAATTTAGAAAAAATAGTTTATTTAGAAAATTTAAATTTTAAAAATGAAAGTTTAAGAACTGGGATAAAAGAAATAAAAGAGGTCTAAAAAACATTAATTTTTTTAGGGGTAGATGAAGAAAATTTAGTATTAGATTTTAAAATAATCAGAGGGTTAGATTATTATACAGGAACAATAGTTGAAACAGTATTAATTGGAAATGAAAAGTATGGTTCTATCTGTTCTGGCGGAAGGTATGATAATTTAGCTAGTAATTTTACAAAAAGGGTGTTACCTGGAGTCGGTATATCTATAGGGATTACAAGGTTATTTTTTATTTTAAAAGAAATTGGTTTTTTAGAAAATTATTATACTAAAGAAAGTTTAGATTATTTAATAATTCCACTAACTGAAGATACTAAGGTATCTTTAGATATATTAAAAAGAATACAAAACAAGGGATATAAAAGTGCTATATATTTTGAAGAGGGTACTTTAAAGAAAAAAATGAGTTATGCAGATAAAATAGGTGCAAAAAAGGTTATATTAGTAGGAGAAAAAATAGAGGTGAAGGATATGGTAAGGGGTATTTATGAAACTTTAGACATAGAATAAAAGTAATTATATTGTAAAAAAATAGTAAACTATTTATAATAAAAAAGGGAAAAGTATATCGAAATATGTATTTTAGAATTGAATAAATACTAGGGGGGATGGAATGTTTAAAACAAATGTGGATTTATTAAATGGGAAGATATTAAAATCTTTAATTATCTTTGCAATACCACTTTTTATATCAAATTTATTTCAGCAACTTTATAATACTGTAGATATTATGATTGTTGGAAATTACTTAGGAGATACTTCACTAGCTGCAATAGGAGCATCCGCAGCTGTTTATGAGCTTTTGGTAGGATTTGCTTTAGGTACTGGAAGTGGACTTAGTATAGTAACAGCTAGAAGTTACGGTTCAAAAGACGAAGAACTAGTTAAGAAGTCAGTTGCAGGGTCACTTGTAATTGGTATTTTTATTTCAGTTATCATTATGGTTATATCAAAGTTATTTTTATATCCTTTACTTGAACTATTAAATACTCCTAAAAATATTATAGACGAGTCTTATTCTTATATATCAACAGTTACTATGTTTGTTTCAGTAATGTTTTTATATAATCTTTGTGCAAGTGCTTTAAGAGCCGTAGGAAACAGTATGATGCCTTTAATATTTTTAATTATTTCTTCTGTAATTAATATTTTCTTAGATATATTATTTATTACAAGATTTGATATGGGAATTAAAGGGGCTGCAGTTGCAACAGTTATAGCCCAAGGAATATCAGGATTATTGTGCGTTATTTATATCTATAAAAAATGTCCAGTTTTAATTCCTAAAAGAGAGCATTTTAAATTTGATAAAGAATTATATAAAGATTTATTAGGACAAGGTTTATCTATGGGAGTTATGCTTATGATAGTATCAGCTGGTACTGTAATTTTGCAAACTGCTATAAATAATTTAGGATATTTAATAATAGCAGGACACACAGCTGCACGTAAATTAAATAGCTTTGCTATGATACCTGTATCTTCTTTATCTATGAGTTTAGCTACTTTTGTTTCTCAAAATAAAGGAGCAGACCAAGGAAGAAGAATTAGAGATGCTGTAAAGTATGCAAATTTAATATCTGTACTTTGGGGAATTTTAGTTACTATAGTTTTACTTTTTACAGCACCGATATTAATGAAAATTTTATCAGGTTCAACAGAGAGTACTGTAATAGAAAATGGAACTAGATATCTTTTGATTAACTCACCATTTTATGCAGTCCTTGGAATATTATTAAATTTAAGAAATTCACTTCAAGGTATTGGAGAAAAGGTTCTCCCTTTAGTTTCTAGTGTAATTGAACTTGTAGGTAAAATAGTTTTTGTTATTTTATTAATTCCAACACTTGGATACTTTGGAGTAATTATTTGTGAACCTGTTATTTGGTGCTTAATGTGTATCCAACTAGCATATGCATTTTATAAAAATAATTATATTAAAGAAATTAAAGATAATCATTTACAATAAAATACAGTTATAGTATAATTATAAAAAAACTTATCAAGAGAGGTGGAGGGACTGGCCCTTTGAAACCCGGCAACCGTTATAGATAGCGAAATTTTAGAGCTATCTTTATCAAGGTGCTAATTCCAGACAGATAAGGGTACTAAATTTTAAAGATATTTAAGTCTTAAGGTGAACCCTTAAGGCTTTTTTGTTTTACTTTAATAACTACAAAAGGGGGCTATTTGTATGAATATAAGAGACAAATTTAAAGAAAAGAAATTAGTTTTTTCTTTTGAAGTATTTCCACCTAAAAATACTTCACCTGTAAAAACTATCTATAAAGCGTTAAATGATCTAGTTAAGCTTAATCCAGATTTTATATCTGTAACCTATGGGGCAGGTGGAAGTTTAACTAATAATAAGACAAGCGAACTTGCATCACTTATTAAAAATGTATATGGTTTAGAGTCATTAGCACATTTAACTTGTATTTCTTCAACTAAAGAAGATATAGATAAATTAACTGAAAGGTTAAATTTAGAAGAAGTAAATAACATTCTTGCATTAAGAGGAGATGATTTAGGAAATACTAGAGGGGACTTTTCTTATGCAAATGAGCTTATGAATTATATTAAAAGTAAAGGAGATTTTAATATAATTGGAGCTTGTTACCCAGAAGGGCATATTGATAATAAAAACATAAGTTTAGAAGTTGATAATTTAGAGAGGAAAATAGAAAATGGGGCGACAAGTTTTATTTCTCAGTTGTTTTTTGATAATAATGCGTACTACAAATTTTTAGAAGAAGTAAGTAAGAGAAATATAGATATCCCTATTCAAGCTGGGATAATGCCAGTTGTTAACGGAAAACAAATAAAAAGGATAACAGAGCTTTGCAAAGCGAGCATTCCTTTAAAATTCAGAAAGATTATGGAAAAATATGAAGGAAGTCCAGAGGCTTTAAGAGAAGCTGGAATAGCTTATGCAGTAGAGCAAATAATAGACCTTTCCTCAAGTGATGTTAGTGGAATTCATCTATATACTATGAATAATCCATACGTTGCAAAGAGGATAAGTGAAAATATAGATACTATAATAAATGAGATAAACAGGAGGGCATAAAAATGGAAAGAGTAGAAAGTTTTGAATTAGACCACAGAAAAGTTAAGGCGCCGTATGTAAGAAAATGCTGCGTTTTAGAGGGAATTAAAGGAGATAAGGTTACTAAATTTGATTTGAGGTTTTTACAGCCTAATAAAGAAGCTTTTGGAACTGCTGGTATGCACGGCTTAGAGCATCTTTTAGCTCATACATTAAGAGAAGAATTAGATAATATAATAGATCTTTCGCCTATGGGGTGTAGAACTGGATTTTATTTAAGCCTTTTTGGAGATAGAGACCCTAAAGAGATAAAAGAAGCTTTAGAAAAATCACTAGAAAAAGTCTTAAAGGCAAAGGAAATTCCAGCAAAAAATGAAATTCAATGTGGAAATTATAAAGACCTTTCTTTATTTTCAGCAAAGGAATATGCAAAAGAGGCTTTAAATAAAGGATTCTCCCTAAATATTTATGGATAGAAAAATAGAAGTAAAAAAAGAAGAGGTTTTAAGATATCTAGGATATAAGGGACAAGATATAGACACAAATTTAGATTTAAAAATAGATAGCCTTATATTAGAAAGTAAAAACCTCTTTAGAGAAAGAGTAGCTTTTAGAGAGTTTCATATTTTAAAAGAAGATGGGGAGATTAAATTAAAAGATACAAATATAAAACTTAAAGGGAAAGATATTTATAACCTTTTAAAAGACTCTGATAGGTGTATACTTATAGCTGTAACTTTAGGAAATGACATAGAAAAAAAGATTCGGCTATACTCAAAGACTGATTTAACTTCTTCTATTATTTTAGATGCTTGTGCAACAGCTGGAGTTGAAAGTCTTTGTGATAATTTAGAGGAAAATTTAAAAGAAGAGTTTTTAAAAGAAAATGAAAACTTTACTTTTAGGTATAGTCCAGGATACGGTGATTTAAGCTTAAGTGTTCAAAAGGATCTTGTAGAGATTTTAGATTGCAAAAGAAGGCTTGGGCTTAATTTATCAGATAGTTTTATAATGATTCCTAGAAAATCAGTAACTGCAATTCTTGGAATAACAAAAGAAAAAGTAAAAGCTAAAAAGAGTTGTAAAAATTGCAATAACTACGATAGATGTATATATAGAAAAGAGGATGGAGAGTTTGGATGTAATAAAACTACTTAAAAACAAAATATTAATTTTTGATGGTGCTATGGGAACTACATTACAAAAGAAGGGTTTAAAGCTTGGAGAAATTCCAGAGTTTCTTAATTTTACAGAAGAAGAAAAAATTATAGAAATACATAAAGAATTTATAAAGTGTGGTTCTGATATTATAACTACTAATACTTTTTCAGCTAACGAGAGAAAGCTAAAAGGAAAGGAGTATTCTGTAGAAGAAGTAATAAAAAAAGCTATAGATTTAGCAAAAATAGCTAGAGGAGATAAAGATATATTAATAGCGCAAGATATAGGGCCTATAGGAGAATTATTAGAACCAATGGGAACTTTAGAATTTGAAGAGGCTGTAGAAATTTTTAAAAGGCAGATAAGGGTTGGCGAAAGAGAAGGAGCTGATATCTTACTTTTTGAAACTTTTACAGACCTTTATGAGATGAAAGCTGCAATTATTGCAGCGAAAGAAGTTTCAAATTTACCTATATTTGCAACTATGACTTTTGAAGAAGACGGAAGAACATTTACAGGGTGCTCCCCTGAAAGTATGGCTATAACTTTAGAAGGACTTAATGTAGATGCTTTAGGTGTTAATTGTTCTTTAGGGCCTAAAGAATTATATAATATAGTAAAAAAGGTTTGCGACAATACAAACTTACCAGTTTTACTTCAGCCTAATGCAGGACTTCCAAAGATAGTTAATGGCGAAGCTTTTTATGAAATTACACCTAAAGAATTTAAAGAGGAAATGATTAAATTTATAGATTTAGGGGTATCTGTAGTAGGTGGCTGCTGCGGGACTACAGAAAAGTTTATTAAAGAACTAAGTGAACTAAAAACTTTAAAAAAGGTAGAAAGAGAGTATAAAGAGATTTATGCTGTAACTTCTCCATCTAAAGTAGTTTATATAGATGAAGTTCGTGTAGTTGGAGAGAGAATAAATCCAACGGGGAAAAAATTATTTAAAGAAGCTCTTATAAAAAAAGATATAGATTATATTATAAATCAAGCTTTAGAACAAATTGAAGGGGGAGCTGAAATCTTAGATGTAAATGTTGGCTTACCTGAAATAGATGAAAAGAGTTTGATGAAGACAGTTATAAAAGAACTTCAAGGAGTCTTAGATATTCCGCTTCAAATAGATTCAAATAAAAAAGAAGTTTTAGAAGAAGGTTTAAGATATTATAACGGTAAACCTATAGTAAATTCAGTTACAGGTGAAGATAAAGTATTAGATAATATTCTCCCTTTAGTTAAAAAGTACGGAGCTTCGGTAGTTGGTCTTACTTTAGATTCAAATGGAATACCAGAATCCTTTGAAGAAAGATTTAAAATAGCAAAAAAAATAGTAGATAAAGCAAAAGAATACGGTATAAAAAGAGAAGACGTATATATAGATTGCTTAACTTTAACTGTGTCAGCACAGCAAAAAGAAGTTATGGAAACTTTAAAAGCATTAAGACTTGTAAAAGAAAAACTTAAAGTAAAAACCCTTTTAGGGGTATCAAATATTTCTTTTGGGTTACCAAATAGGGATTTAATAAACGAAACCTTTTTAAGTTTAGCTTTAGGGGCAGGACTTGATTTACCAATAATGAACCCTAACAAAGAAGGTATGATTGGAGTTGTAAAATCCTTTAAAGTTTTAAATAATAACGATATTAAAGGGGAAGAATTTATAAAATCTTATGGAAACAAAAAAATAGAAAGAATCACTTTAAATAAGGATCAAAATAATTTTAATAAAAACGACAAAGATTCAAAGACTGATACTTTAGAAGATTTAATATTAAAAGGACTTAAAGGGCGAGTTAAAGAACTAACTTTAAATCTTTTAAAAGAAAAGAGTGAAATAGATATAGTAAATGAAGAGTTAATTCCCTCTTTAGATAAAGTAGGAGAAAGGTATGAGAAGGGAGAGATATTCCTTCCTCAGCTTATAGGAGCCGCTGAAACTGTAAAGGTGTCTTTTGATATCATAAAAGAAAGGCTTATAAAAACTAATAAAAAAGGAACTGAAAAAGGCAAGATAGTTCTAGCTACAGTTAAAGGTGATATTCACGATATAGGGAAAAATATAGTAAAAGTAATTTTAGAAAACTATGGTTATGAAATTATAGACCTTGGAAAAGATGTAAAGATTGAAAAAGTCTTAGAGGAAGCTATAAATAATGATGTGAAGCTAGTTGGGCTTAGTGCCCTTATGACAACAACTATTGAATCTATGGAAAAAACTATTAAAGCTTTAAAAGATAATAACTTTAAAGGAAAGATAATGGTAGGGGGAGCTGTTTTAACTAAAGAATACGCAAAAAATATAGGAGCAGACTTTTATTCAAAGGATGCTAAAGAATCAGTAGAAATAGCAAGGAAAGTATTTAATTAAAAAAGGTTGCGAAAATTCTAGTTTCGCAACCTTTTATTTATTTAGTGAATTTCTTTCCTGGGATGTCCATTAAGAAATGGAATACAAATTTATAAAATACAAAAGCGATTACTCCTGTTGCTATAAATAATTCGATTCCTGCAATCTCATTAACGATAGCACCTAAACTAGAATATCCAGCTTTAAATAGATAACCGCTAACTTTAACGCAAGCTACTGTAGCTACAGCTAATGGGAAGGTAAGTGCTGCAAAGGTTGGGTTAAACTTTAACTTAAATATCTTAGGGAAGTTAATATAAACATATATAGTTGTAATTAAGCTAAGTATAAAGAAGAAACCTACGATATAGATGTTTGGATTCTTAAATAATGTTAAATAGCTTAAAACGCAAAGTGAAGCTGGTGCTGCAAATATACAAATAAGAGGATACTGCGCATCTGGCACTTCAACTTTTGAAAGTCTATATATAACTACTGGTAAGTAAGTTAAAAATGTTATTACAACAAAGTAAAATACAGGTTTAACTATATTTTGTGTATTCATAGCTGGGCTTGTAGTACATGAAACTGAAATACCAACTAAAAGTGCATACCAACAAGGTAAAACTGAATTCATATCAAACTTCTTAATAACGTGAGTAATTAAGAAGAAGAGTATAAAGAAAATGTTAATTATAAATCCTATATACCATAGAGTTAAAGCAAGTGTGCTATTAAACTTTATAAAGTATGCTGCGATATTCATAAGAAGCATCGTAGCTGTAGGGTATAAAGTCATAAGTATTGGATTGTTCATTTCTTTTTTTATAACATCTGGGTGCTTTATAAATCTAGCTACCCAAAAAATTAAAGCTATAAGTCCTATATAGATAAATATACTTCTAACTCCGTTAAAGCCAAGGCCAGGGTATAGGCTAGTTAAAGTAACTGCACCTAGGCAAGTTCCGATAAAACCTATCGGATAATCTTTTAATTTAATTCTGTCCAAAATAATCACCTCAAAAATTTTAAAATTAAAGTACGTTTATTAAATAAATAATAATTAGTGAAATAACAAAACCTAGTAAAGCTAGGAAAAATGATATTTTATTTTCTTTCAAAACACACACCGACCTTTGTTAAAAATTTAATTACTTTATAAAGATACAGAAATTTTACAAAAATATATGTGATAAATATCACAAAATTTATAGAAAAAGTATTAAAATTGAGTAAAAGTGTGATGAAAGTCACATTTATTATACATTGAAAATGATAAAATTTAAACAATCAACGGATCATAAGGAGTGATGTTAATGATAAAACAATCTGTGTGTAATTACTGTTCAACAGGCTGTAATTTAGAGTTTAATGTAGAAGATGGAAAGATTCAAAAGATTACAGGAAAAAAAGGTTATCCTGTAAATAATAATACTGCTTGTATAAAAGGTTTAAATTTAGATAAACAATGTTCAGTATACGGAAAAAATAAATTACCTCTTTTAAGAGGCGAAGATGGAAAAATGCATGAGATCTCTTGGGATGCGGCATTTAAAGTATTTGCTACAAGAATGAAAGAGATTGAAGATAAATACGGAGAAGGAAGTTCTGCTTTTATAAGTACAGGACAATTACCTTTAGAGGAAATGGCTCTACTTGGATATATAGGTAGAGGAATGATGCATATGGAGGGGGATGGTAACACAAGGCTTTGTATGGCAACATCTGTTGTAGCTTACAAACAAAGTTTTGGTTTTGACGCACCACCATACACTTTAGAAGATATAGAACTTACTGATACTATGATATTAATAGGAGCAAACCCAGCAGTTGCACACCCTGTAATTTGGGGAAGAGCTAGAAAAAACAAAGAAGCTAAAAAGATTGCAATAGATCCAAGATATTCAGAAACAGCTAAAGCTTGTGATGAATGGTACGGAATAAAACCTAAGTCAGACCTTTATTTCTTATATGCATTAGCTAATGTATTAATAGAAAAAGGATATATAGATGAAGATTATATAAATAATCACACTGAAGACTTTGAAGGATTTAAAGAGCATGTAAAAAAATATACCCTTGAAAATATAGAAGAGTTTACTGGAATTTCAAAAGATAGAGTTTTAGAATTAGCAGAAACTATAAATAACGGTAAAAAAGTTTCATTCTGGTGGACTATGGGAGTAAACCAAGGTTATGAAGCTGTAAGAACAGCTCAAGCTATTATAAACATAGCAGTTATGACTGGAAACATAGGAAGAGAAGGAACAGGTCCAAATTCAATAACAGGTCAAAGTGATGCTATGGGTTCAAGGCTTTATAGTAATACTGCTTGCCTTTATGCAGGAAGAGATTATACAAATGAAGAAGATAGAAAATTTATAACAGAGGTTATGAATGTTAAAGATGAATATATTCCTAAAAGACCTACTAAAGCGTATCCAGAAATAATAAGTGGAGCTATAAATGGTGAAATCAAAGGGATGTGGATTGTTTCAACAAACCCTGCTGATTCTTGGATAGATAATAGTTCATTTATTAAAGCTAGAGAAAACTTAGACTTTTTAGTAGTTCAAGATTTATATTCTGATACTGATACTGCAAAGATGGCAGACCTTTTCTTACCAGTTGCACCTGGAATTAAAAAATCAGGAACTTACATTAATACTGAAAGAAGACTTTCAAGCTTAGTTCCTATGCTTAAAAAAGAAGAAAATGAATTAACAGATTTTGAAGTTTTACACGGAATAGGTAAAGCTATAGGAATGGAAGAGGAACTAAAAGGCTGGGAAACTACAAAAGATGTATTTGAACTTTTAAGAAAAGCTTCAAAAGGAACTCCTTGTGATATAACAGGAGTAATTTACGATGAAATGGTTAAAGACCATAACGGAGTACAATGGCCTTTAAGATCTGGAGAAAAATTAGAAAAGGATCAAAGAAGATTATTTGAAGACGGTAAATTCTTTAGACCAAACGGTAAAATGAAATTTATGTATGAAGACGTAAAGGTAAATGAAGATAAACAAACTAAAGAATACCCATACGTTTTAAATACAGGAAGAGGAACTGTAGGTCAGTGGCACACTCAAACTAGAACAAGGGAAGTACAAATTATAGAAAAGATGATTTCAAAAGAACCGTATATAGAAATAAGTAAAGAAATAGCTGAAAATTTAAATATTAATAACGGAGATAAAATTGAAGTATCATCTGTTAACGGAAAAAAAGTTATAGTTTTAGGGAAGATAAATGAAGGATTAAAAAGTGATGAATTATATGGGCCTATGCACTATATAGAAACAAACATCTTAACTCGTGGCTCATATGATGCATATTCTAGAGAACCTTCATACAAATATTCAACTGTTAACGTAAAAAAAGTAAATTAGTTTATTAGTATGTCTATCTAAAAAGATAGGCATACTTTCTTATAAAAAGAAAGAGGGATAAATATGGTAAGTTTAGAAGAAGCTGAAATTTTGCTCCTTAATAAAACACCAAAATTAAAAATCGAAGAAGTTAGCTTAGAAGAAGCTACAGGTAGAGTTTTAAGTGAAGATATATTTGCAAAGATTGATAATCCACCCTTTAATAGATCTCCTTTAGACGGATATGCAATAATTGCAGAAGATACTTTTGATTTAAAAGATTTTGTATTTCTTAAAGTTATAGATACTGAGTATGCAGGTCATATCTCAAAGAAAACAGTAAAGCCTAAAACTGCAATAAAAATCACTACAGGTGCAAAAATTCCAGAAGGCGCAAACACTGTAGTAAGAAAAGAAGATACTGAGTTTTTAGATGGGTATGTAAAAGTCTATAAGAGTCTTAAACCTTATGAAAACTTTTGTTTTAAAGGTGAAGACTATAAGGAAGGTCAAAAGCTTATATCTAAAAACACAAAGATTACAGCCTCAGAAGTTATGGCTATAGCAAGTCTTGGAATTAAAAAGGTTAAGGTTTATAAAAAGCCTGTTATAGGAATAATTAACACAGGTGACGAGGTGCAAGACCTTGGAGAAACTCTAAAAGAAGGTAAGATTTATAATAGCAACGGTTACTTTTTAAAGTCTAGAGTATCAGAGCTAGGTTGCATTGGGAAAATTTATAATATAATTTGTGACTCTGATGAAGAAATAATAAAAGCTATAAAGGAATTAGAAGAATTCTCAGATATAATAATTTCGACAGGTGGTGTATCTGTTGGAGAAAAAGATAGGGTTAAAGAAAGTGTAGTTAAAGCTTTGTATGATATCTTGTTTTGGAAGGTAGATATGAAACCAGGGTCTCCTATGTTTGCAGCTTCAAAGGGAGACAAATTATATATAGGTCTTTCAGGGACTCCTGTTGCAGCTGCAACTAGTTTTGAACTTACAGGAAGAAAAGTTATAGAAAATATGTTAAATCAAAACTATAACTATAAGAAAAACTGCATATTAAAAGATGAATTTTTAAAGGTAACTTCTAAAAGAAGGTTTTTAAGAGTTTATGTAAATAATCAAAACGAAGTTTTTATAAATAGCGTATACCAAACTCCAGGCCAAGTTCACACTATGATAAACAGTAATGGTATATTAGAGATACCTAAAAACAAAGAACTTAAATTAAGTGAAAAAGTTAATGTTTTAATGCTTTAATTTTGGAGGTATTATGAAAAAGAGTGCAGTTATATTATCAGGTGGAAAAAACTCAAGAATGAATAAAAAAACAAAAGCTTTTTTAAAGCTTCAAGATAAAAGTTTTTTAGAATTAGAATTAGATGCTATAAAGATATTTGATGAAATTATAATTTCATGTAATCAAAGAGAATTATATAAAGATTTAGGGTATAAGCTAGTAGAAGATGAGATAAAAGATATAGGACCGCTTGGAGGGATTTATACTTCTCTTAAAGAAACAAAGTATGAAGAAGTTTTATTTATTCCATCAGATATGCCCTTTTTAGACGAGGAGTTTATTAAAAAAATTTATGAATCTAAAATAAATAAAGATGCTCTTATAGTGAGAGTAAATGGCAATATAGAACCCCTTTGTTCAGTGTATAAAAAAAGTTCAATAGAAAAAATTGAAAAGATGATAAAAGAAAAAAATTATAAACTAAAAGATTTAATAAATAATTTAAGGGTAGAATATTTAGATTTAAAAGAAACAAAAAAGACTAGAAATATAAATACTTTAGAAGAATATGAAAATTTACTTAGAAAGTAAAGGTGATTTAAATGCCTATCGTAGTAAATATTGTAGGAGAGTGTAGTAATGTTGGAAAAACTACATTAATAGAAGGGTTAATAAGAGAATTAAAGAGAAGAAAATATTCAGTTGGAACTATAAAGCATGATGTTCACGGATTTGATATAGATAAGAAAGGAAAAGATACTTACAGGCACAGAGAAGCAGGTGCAGATGAAGTAATAATTTCATCTAAAAATAGAGTAGCTATAATAAAAGAAATCAAAGAAGAATTAAATATAGAAGAACTTATTAATTTAATGAAAGATAAAGATGTTATTTTAGTTGAAGGATACAAAAATTCAAACCTTAAAAAAATAGAAGTTTTTAGAAAAGGGTATAGCTCTAAAATAATTTCAAATTCTAAGGATTTGGTATGTATTGCTACGGATTATATAAATGAAAACGAAAAACATATTCAAATCGACAAGAATGACCATAGTAAAATTGTCGATATTATACTAAAATTAAAATAGTAAGGTAAATATTATTAAAAAGGAGAGGAAAATGTATACATTAGGAATAATAACCAGCAGCGATAAAGGCTATAAAGGAGAAAGAAATGATGAGAGTGGTAAAGTTATAGCTGAAATCGCAAAGATGAGAGGATTTGAAGTTAAAAGGTATATAGTTTTACCTGACGAAAAGGATCTTTTAAGAGATGAAATGATCTATCAAAGCGATGAGCTTTCAGTAAATCTAATATTAACAACAGGAGGAACTGGCTTTAGTCATAGAGATGTTACGCCAGAAGCAACAATGGAAGTAATAGAAAGATTAGCTTTAGGTATACCTGAGGCTATTAGAAGTTATAGTATGTTAATTACTAAAAGAGCTATGCTTTCAAGAGCAACTGCTGGAATCAGAGGAGAAACTCTTATTGTTAATATGCCAGGAAGTCCTAAAGCTTGCAGGGAAGTTTTAGATTATATCTTAGAAGATTTAAAACATGGTATAGATATTTTAAAGGGGGATTCAAAAGAATGCGCAAGAAAATAATATTAGCTACAGTATTAACATCATTTCTAGCTTTGGGTTTATTAGCAGGATGTAATAATAAAAAAACAGAAGATAAGTCATTAACGGTAAGTATTGCTGCTAGTTTAAAAGAACCAATGAAAGAAATAGGAGATAAGTTTGAAAAAGAAAATGGAGTAAAGATACAATTTAACGTAGGAGGTTCTGGAACTTTAAAGAAACAAATAGTTGACGGAGCTTCTGTAGATGTGTTTATATCAGCAAACACTAAATATGCTGAAGAATTAGTAAAAGAAGATTACGTAAAAAAAGATGATTCAAAAAAATTATTAAATAATGAATTAGTTTTAATTGGAAGCAAGGATTTTAAAGGTGATATAAAATCTTTAAATGATTTAAAAAATATAGATGGAAAGATAGCAATAGGTGAATTAAATACAGTTCCAGCAGGGCAATACGCAAAACAGTCCCTAGACAAACTTGGAATTTATGATTCACTAAAAGATAAATTAATTTTTGCAAAAAGTGTTACAAACGTAAAAACTTACGTTGAAAACG
Organism: Clostridium chrysemydis; assembly: GCF_015234215.1. Lineage (GTDB taxonomy): Bacteria > Bacillota > Clostridia > Clostridiales > Clostridiaceae > Clostridium > Clostridium chrysemydis. Next base: position 517,827 of record NZ_JADEKP010000001.1, read on the forward strand.
GAGAAACAGAATTAGGATTTGTATATAAAACTGATGCTATGAATTTAAAAAGTAGCAAAATAGTTTATACAGTTCCAAATAACTATCACAAACCAATAGTTTATGAACTATGTATACTTAAAGATAGTAAAGAATTAGATTTAAGCAAGAAGTTTAGTGATTATTTAAAAAGCGATGAAAGTAAAAAGATATTTGAGAAATATGGCTTTGGAGTGAACTAACAATGATTTTAGAGGCACTTGCAATATCTTTAAAAGTAGTTTTAGTGTCAGTACTTGTAGGGATGACACTAAATGTACTTTTATCATATGTCCTAGTAGAAAAAGATTTTAAATTAAAAAATATTTTTGAAACTATAATAATGTTTCCTATGTTTTTACCGCCCTCAGCTGTAGGGTATATAATTTTAATTATATTTGGTAAAAGAGGAGTAATAGGAAGTTTTTTAGATGAAAACTTTGATTACAGCATAATTTTTACTTGGATTGGTGCTGTAGTAGTTGGAATTATAGTTGCCTTACCTATAATGTATCAAAGTTTAAAAGCATCTCTTTTAAGCGTAAACTCTGATATGAAAAACGCTGCAAAAGAGATGGGTGCAACAGACTTAAAGGTTTATAAACTTATAAGTCTGCCACTCTCAAAAAAAGGTCTATTAACAGGACTTATATTAGGTATTGCACGTGTGTTTGGTGAATTTGGTGCAACTATTTTAGTTGCTGGGAATATAGAAGGTAAGACGCAAACAGTTCCGATGGCTATGTATTATGCTATTGAAAACGGTGATTCACATTTAGCTAATACTATTTTAATTATAATTGTGATACTATCTATCCTTCTTATTTTCTTTTATAACAGGATAATTAAACGCATTAATTAAGAGGTGAAGAAAATGAAAAGTGTTAACGTAAAAGATGCTATTGGTATGGTACTTTGTCACGATATAACAAAGATTGTACCAGGAGAATTTAAAGGTCGTGCCTTTAAAAAGGGACACATAATAAAAGAAGAAGATATAGAAGAATTACTTAAAATAGGTAAAGAACATATCTACGTTTGGGAAAAAGAAGAAGGAATGCTACACGAAAACGATGCGGCAGTAAGACTTAAAAATTTAGTCTGTAAAGATGGTTTAAGATTTTCTGAAATAAAAGAAGGAAAAATTAATTTTATAGCAGATAGAGATGGGATTTTAAAGATAGATAAAGAAAAATTATTAGACATAAACTGTCTTGGAGAGATTATAGTTTCAACTATACATAACAACACACCAGTTAAAGAAGGTGAAGTTATTGGAGGAACTAGGGTAATTCCTCTAGTAATAGATGAAAATAAAATAATAGAAGCTGAAAAATTAATAAGAGAGCCATTTATAAGCGTTAACGAAATAAAAGGTAAAAAGGTTTATATGATTACAACTGGAGGAGAAGTTTATCACGGAAGAATTGAAGATAAATTTGGACCTGCTGTTAAAAGAAAGATAGAATATTATGGATGTGAACTCATAAACCAAGTTATATTACCAGATGATAAAGACATGATAGTAAAAGAAATTAAAAAAGCTCTAGCAAGTGGAGCAGAAATGATAGTTTGTACTGGCGGAATGTCAGTAGACCCTGACGATATGACGCCAACTGCAATAAAAGAATGTGGAGCGGATGTTATAAGCTATGGGTCTCCAGTATTGCCAGGCGCTATGTTTTTACTAGCATATCATAAAGATATTCCTATTTTAGGTTTACCAGGATGCGTAATGTATTCAAAAAGAACTGTATTTGATTTAGTATTGCCTAGAATACTAGCAGATGAAAAATTAAAAGTAAGGGATCTAGCGGCACTAGGTCACGGAGGATTTTGCTTAGACTGTAAAGTTTGTACTTTCCCTCATTGTTCGTTTGGAAAAGGAGAATAGAGATGTCTGATAAATTAACTCATTTTGATAAAAATGGAAACGCAGTAATGGTTGATGTAAGTGATAAAAAGATTACTAAAAGAGTTGCAATTGCAACTGGTAAAGTTCTTGCAAGCGACAAGACTATAGATCTTATTTTAAAAGGTGAAATAGGAAAGGGGGATGTCCTTGGAGTAGCTAGAGTAGCTGGGATAATGGCTATGAAAAATACTAGCAATTTAATTCCTATGTGTCATCCTATAATGATTACAGGTTCAAGCATAGACTTTGAAATTGATAAAGAAAATAATGAGATAATAATAAATGCTATGGCAAAACTAGATGAAAAAACAGGAGTAGAGATGGAGGCACTTACAGGGGTCTCTGTAGCTGCACTTACTATATATGATATGTGTAAGGCTGTAGATAAAAGAATGGTAATTCACGATATTCACTTAGTTAAAAAAACTGGTGGAAAAAGTGGAGAGTTTAACTTTTAAAAGTCTATTTGCTTTAATAAAGAGGTGAGGACAATTAAAGATAGATATGGGAGAGAGATAGATTATTTAAGGGTTTCTTTAACTGATAATTGCAACTTAAGATGTATATACTGTATGCCAAGTAGTAATATAGAATTTTCTAAAGAAAAGCTTACAGAAGAAGAAATTATAAAAATAATCAAAGCCTCAGAAAAGTTAGGAATCAAAAAGGTAAGATTTACTGGAGGAGAGCCTTTAGTTAGAAAAGATTTAGTTAAAATAATTAAAGAAACTAATGCTTTAGATGGAATAGAAGATATTTGTTTAACGACTAATGGAATTCTTTTATTAGAAAAATTAGAGGAACTTAAAGAAAATGGTTTAACTAAAGTTAATATAAGCCTTGATACTTTAAACCCTTTAAAATATAAAAAAATAACTCGAGGTGGAGATCTTAATATAGTTCTTAAAGCTATAGATAAATGCTTAAACCTTGGAATAAAGGTTAAATTAAACGTAGTTATTATAAAAGGACTAAATGATGATGAAATCATAGACCTTATAAATTTAACTAAAGAAAAAGATATAGATGTTAGATTTATAGAACTTATGCCTATAGGAGAGGGAAATAAATTTACAGGAATATCAAACGAAGAAATAAAAGATTTAATAAAGAATTTCCAATATAAAAACTTAGAACACGATAAAAAAGACGGACCTGCAAATTATATTAAATTAAAAGGTGCAAAGGGGAAAATCGGTTTTATAAGTGCTTTAAGCAATTGTTTTTGTGAAAATTGCAATAGAATAAGGATCACATCAGATGGAATGCTTAAAGGATGCCTTAATTGGAAAGGTGGAATTAACTTAAAAAAAGAAATAGAAAAAGGTATATCAGAAGAGCAAATAATAGATATTATTAAAAACTCGATCTATAACAAACCAGAAAAATATCTATTTAAAAAAGAAGATAAAAACAAAGAAATTAGATTTATGAATCAAATAGGAGGATAATCTATGGGAAAGATAAAGGCAATATGCAAAAGCGAAAGAAAGGGAACTGCTAAAACAGAAATTCCAAGCATTAATTTAATAGAGAATTTCGGTTTAGAGGGGGATGCACACGGTGGTAACTGGCATCGTCAGGTAAGCCTTTTAGAATATAAAAAGATAGAAGATTTTAATAAAGCCGGAGGGAACGTAAAGTTTGGTGATTTCGGTGAAAACTTTGTAATAGAAGGAATTGAAGTTGATAAACTTCCTATAGGAACTAAACTGAAAATAGGTGAAGAGGCTATAGTAGAGATAACTCAAATAGGTAAAAAGTGCCACAACGAATGTGAAATATTCCATAGAGTTGGGAAATGTATAATGCCTATTCATGGAGTTTTTAGTAAAGTATTAAGCTCTGGACAAGTAAAAATTGATGATAAAGTAGAAATAATGTAATTATTAGTTATAAAACAAAATCAATATAAACTAAACAAATTAAAAATGAACAAAAAATTAAAAAAGTTAAATATAAAAAATAGAATTAAATTTTAAAAAAAATTATGATATCATATATTAAATAAAAGTCAAAATGAAGTTATGAAACCACTAATAACTTAAAATTAAGTAAGCTACAAACTTAATTTTAAGTTTTAGATGTAAAATTTGAAATGAGAGTGTTTAAGGAATAAAGGAGAGAAACTTATGGAAAATTCCAAAAAACTTTCAAAAAATAAAAAATTCTATATTGTTATAGCACTGTTAATAGTATTTATAGTAAATTCAATCATGCAAGATGATTCAATTCATTTTGTACTACGAATCATGAAAAGTGCAATTTCAATGTGGATAGGTATCGTAGCGATTTTTTTAGTAGCAAAAATTATTAGCTTAATAAATTTAAGTAGAGAATCATAGTTTTATATGATTCTCTTTTTAAATATTATAAATTTAACTTATTTGTAAATAAGTTATTACCTATTATTTAAATAAGTAAATAGTATTTTTATTATCGATAAGATAGTAGTATTCTAATTAAGGAAGATAAAAAGTAAGGGAGATGCAAAAAAATGAGTATAAAACTTATTTGTACAGATATGGATGGAACTTTACTAAAAGACCAAAAGATAATATCAAAGAAAAATTTAGAAGCTATAGATAAAGCTATAAATAACGATATTATAGTTGCTATAACTACAGGGAGAGTATACAGATCAGCTAAACTTTACGCAGATGAGATAGGGCTTAGAACACCTATTATTGCATTAAATGGAGCATACATCGGTGATTCAAATGGGGAAACAATTTATAAGAACCCGTTAACAAAAGAAATGGCTAGAGAATTTTTTGAAGTTTCTGTAAAATGTGGGCTAAATCCTTATTTTACAACTGAATTTGGTATAATATCAAAGAAGGAGCTACCAGAAACTCACGTATATAAAATAATAAATAAAGAATTAGAAAAAGATAAACAAATAGAACTAATAGTTATTGATGATATTGAGGAAATATTAGATAAATACGGTGATGAATTACTAAAAGGAGTTTGCGCTGATAAAAATAATATGGAAAAAGTTTTAGAAGCTAGAACTATTATAGAAAGCTCTGATATAGAAAAAGAAGTTGTTTCTTCTTGGCCTGATAACTTTGAAATAATGAATATAGGTTCAAGTAAAGGTGAGGCTGTAAAAAAATTAGCAAAGTATCTTAAAATTGATTTAAAAGATGTTATGTGTATAGGTGATAGTGAAAATGATATTTCTATGATTAAATGCGCAGGTGTTGGTGTAGCTATGGGAAATGGAACAGAAGATGTAAAACGCGTAGCAGATTTTATTACTGATACAAATATAAACGATGGAGTAAGTAAAGCGATAGAAACATTTATTTAAGATGAGGGGGATTAATAATGACTGATGTATTAATAATAGGTGCTGGAGTTGTAGGTTCAGCAATAGCAAGAGAATTATCAAAGTACGAATTAGATATAACCGTTTTGGAAAAAGACAGTGATATAGCAGAAGGTGTTACAAAAGCTAATAGTGGTATTGTACATGCTGGTTTTAATGAAAAGATTGGAACTTTAAAAGGAAAGCTTAATAGAGAAGGAAACGATATGTTCGATTCCTTATCAAAGGATTTAGATTTTAAATTTGAGAGAAATGGAGCTTTAGTTTTAGGGTTTAGTGAAGGCGATATGTTCGCTTTAGAAAACTTAAAGAAAAACGGAGAAGAACTTGGAATTAAAGATTTAAGTATTTTAGATAAAGAAGATACTTTAAATTTAGAAAAAAATATTAAAGAAGATGTTAAAGGTGCATTATACGCTAAAACATCAGGTATAGTTAGTCCATATGAAATGACGATTGCCCTTGCTGAAAATGCAGCTTTAAACGGTGCTAAGTTTAAATTAAACTCAGAAGTTGTTGGAATAGAAAAAGTAAATGAGTTTTATAGAGTTAAACTAAAAAGCGGAGAAGAAATTGAAGCTCAGATAGTAATTAATGCGGCAGGACTTTATGGTGATAAAATAAATAACATGGTAAGCAAAAATGTTTTAAAAGTAAAAGGCGTTAAGGGAGAGTATTTACTTTTAGATAAAATTTCTGGAAAGTTAACTAATAGAACATTATTTACTGTTCCTAAAAAAGATACTAAAGGAGTACTTGTAACTAAAACAGTAGAAGGAAATCTTTTAGTTGGACCTAATGCTAAAGAGTTAGATGATATTTTCGATTTTTCAGTAACTGAAGAAGGTTCAAAAGAAATTAGGGATAAAGGATTAGAACTAATAAACGAAATTCCAGAAAAAAGAATTTTAACTGCTTTTAGTGGGATTAGACCTCATATAAAATCTGATTTTATAATAGAAGAAGCTAAAGATTCTAAAAATTTTATAAATGTAATAGGAATAGATTCACCAGGGCTTACTTGTGCACCGGCTATTGCAGTTTATGTAAAAGAATTATTAAAAGATAAAATTGAATTAAAAGAAGATACAAGATTTAATGGAAAGAGAAAAGGTATTTTAAGATTTAACGAATTATCTTTTGATGAAAAAAATGAAGTTATAAAAGAAAATAGAGCTTACGGAAAGCTTATTTGTAAATGTGAACTTATAACAGAAGGTGAAATAGTAGATGCAATAAATAGACCGCTTGGGGCTAAAACAGTAGATGGAGTTAAAAGAAGAACAAGAGCATCTATGGGTGGGTGTCAAGGAGTTGGATGTTTAATTCCTATAGCTACAATAATTAGTAGAGAGTTAGGTATTCCTTTAAACAAAGTAATGAAGAATAATGAAAATTCAAATGTTATAGGTTTTAAGGAGGACTAGTCGATGAAAAAATATGATTTAATAGTTATAGGTGGCGGAATTTCAGGACTTAATTGTGCTTTAAATGCTTATGAAAGAGGAATGGAAAAAGTTCTAGTTATTGAAAAAGATAATAAAATAGGTGGAATGTTAAAAGGTGTTAAAAAGCACAAAGAATATATAGAAAAACTAGTTTCAAATATAGAATGTACTGATATAGAAATAAAACTTGACACTCAAGTTATCTCAATAGATGATGAAAAAAATGTTATTGCAACAAGTATGGAAAACGGAATAGAAAAATTAGAATCAAAAAACATTATTATCTGTAACGGTGCAAAAGAAAAAGGTAAAAATGCATTAAATATTTCTGGAGATAGATGCTCAGGAATTTATACAGTTAATATGGCAGATAAGATTTTGGATATGGAAAACGTGAATATTGGAGATAATGTTGTTATCTTTGGAGGAATCGATTTATATAAAATATCAGATAAACTTAAAAATAAAAATATAAATATTTCTGCAATAGTTTGTTTAGGGTTAAACCAAGAAGTATTTGATTTAACAAATCATATACTATTTAATTATAGAATTAAAACAGTTAAAGGAAATGGACGTATAGAAGAGGTCGTTTTAGATAATGGAAATTCAAAGAATTTAAAATGCGATACATTAATTATAGCGTCTGGTGTAGTTCCAGATGGAATAATAGGAATGAGAAGTAACGTAACTTTAAATAAAGAAAACGGCGGTATTTTAGTTAATCCAGTATTTAAGACATCTAGAGAAAATATTTATGCAATTGGTGATTGTGTAGATATTAAAAATAATATAGATGAAATAGAAAAAAATTCAAAAACATTAGTTTACAATTTAAATTTATAGAAAGAAGATGAGCTTATGAATCATGTACTAAATTCATATTGGGAGGTTCAATTAAAACCTAATTTAATTGATAATGGAAGTGATAAATTAGTTGTAATTTTACCAGGGATTGCATACACAATAGATAGAGTTACAATAGAATATTCAGGAGAACTTGCGCTAAGTCAAAATTATGACTTAATGGAAATCGAATATGGATTCCAAGTAGCTAGAAAAGGCTTCAATGTAGAAGAAGAATTTAATATAATTGCAGATGAAACTTTAGAATTAGTTAAAGATGCACTTAATTTAAAAAAATACAAAGAAATAATAATTATAGGTAAAAGTATAGGTACTTGCGTTCAAGATTTCTTAAATGAAAAAATTGAAGAAATAAATATTAAAAATATCTATATAAGTCCTATAGATAAAACTGTAGGGATGGGCTTTAAAGAAGGATCACTTATTATTACAGGAAGTAAGGATCCACTATTAAGTGAAGAAAACCTTCAAAATATAGTAGATTCTAAAAAATATAAAGTAATGATATTTAATGGTGCAAATCATGCACTAAATTTAGAAAAAGATCCAATAGGAAGTCTTGAAATACAAATTGAAATAATTAAAGCTATCAAAACATTCATTAAATAAATAACTTAAAAAATAAGGCTGACTCTGTAAAGGCCTTATTTTTTTTTATTTTGATTTAGTGGATAATAATTATTAATAAGAATTCACAATTTATTAAAAATCAATTAATTGTATTTTGCAATAAAAGATAGTATTATAATAAAGTAGTTAGCATACTAACTATTTTGGAGGTGAGAGCTTGAAGCCAAATGATGAGTTTTTAATAGCTCTATACTTAAGAGAATTAAATTCTATAGTTAACAACACTATTACTAAAAAACTAAAGGGAGAGGGACTTACACCTACTCAAATAACTGCAATTAGGATAATAGGTCATAAAAATTTACTTACAATTACAGAACTTAGCGATGCTATGTCTATTAGAAAAGCTACAGCTTCAGGAATTGTAGACAGGCTTGAAGGGCTAAATATTGTAGTTAGAGAAAAAGATTCAAAAGATAAAAGAATAACTTATATTAAGTTTTCAAAAGAAGGAAGTAAGCTATCTAAAAGGATAAGCAATCTTATGAGAGAAGCTTTTAATGAAGTTTTTAAACCATTTAGTGAGGAAGAAAAAGCGTTAATTAAAGAAAAATTAGAAAGCATGATAGAAAGATTAAAATGATTTAAGGAGGAATTAGTATGTCACCATTATTAATGAAAGCAATAATATTTATAACTAGCGCACTTGTGTTTTATACAATAGGTGTTTGGTCAGAAAAATTAGGAGGAAAACTTAAAACTTGGCACGTTGTAATATTCTATTTAGGTTTAATTTGTGATACTTTAGGTACACATTTTATGATGGATATAGCAGGTGGAATTAAGTTTAACCTTCATGGAATTACAGGAGCTCTTGCAATTTTATTAATGTTATTCCACGCACTTTGGGCAACAAAGGTATTAATTAGTGGAAGCGAAGAACAAAAAGAAAAATTCCACAAATTCAGTATAGTAGTTTGGGTAATTTGGTTAGTACCATATATATTAGGAATGCTTATAGGAATGGGCGTAATATAAAGCTAAAAAAGATTTGCACTAAAATTTTAGTGCAAATCTTTTTTTATATGTCTTTATATATTTTCCTAAAACCTAAAACGCTGTCTTTATAGCCTATATTATTATAAAATTTATGAGCGCTTTTTCTGTAGCTTGAAGAAACTAAAATAGAATAAGCTGCATCTTTAGATTTAGCAAATTCATCAATAGATTCCATAAGCTTTTTGCCTACTCCAAGACCTCTTGTATTTTCTTTAACTATAACATCTTCAACTACAACAAAAGTACTCCCACCCATACTTAAATTAAAGCAAGAAACAGCTAAAGCGGAACCTAAAATTATATTATCTTTTTTTAAAACAGCAAGATAATAATTATCATCATTTAACATTTTTTCATATGTTTCCTTTGAAGTTAATACATTATTTTTAATATCTATAAGCTCTTTGTATAGTTCTAAGAGTTCTTTAATATCTTCTTTTTTTAATTTTTCAACTATCATAAAAATCCCTTTCTAATAAATTATAATGACTAATATACTATATCTAATCCTAATTTACAATCAATTAGATAAAAAACAATAGATTCTGTTTACAAAGTAATATAAAAGTTTACAAAAATAAAGTTCTATATTTGATATAATTTAACCTGTAATTATATAGTGAAAATAGATTTGAAGGTGATAAAAATGGATATATTTAGAACTCAAAAGATGAGTAGTGTTTTAAATCATATAGGAGAAAATGAAAAAACATTAAGCATTTTAGATTTAACTTTAATGAGCATAGGGTCAGTAATTGGGACAGGAGTTATGGTTTTAACAGGTATAGTTGCAGCAACTGAAGCTGGGCCTTCAGTTGCTATATCTTTTGTAATTGGAGCAATAGCAGCTATGGTAATAGTATTATGTTATTCAGAACTAAGTTCAAACATTCCAAGTTCAGGAGGGTCTTATACCTTTACTTATGTTACTTTAGGTGAAATTTTAGCCTATGTTTCTGGTCTTTGCATTGTTATTGCATATCTTTTATCAATGGCTACAGTGGCATCGGGTTGGGGTGCGTATTTAACTAGTTTTTTAGATGTTTTTAATATTTATTTACCAAAGGCAATAACAGCAATTCCGTCTCAAGGTGGGTTTGTTAATCTACCTGCAATGTTTTCAGTTGTTATGATTTTATTTATAATTTCAGCTGGTACTAAGGATAGTAAAAAATTTAATAATGCAATGGTTATAACAAAAATAGTTGTTATTTTTATATTTTTATTAGTTGGTGTATTTTACGTTAAGAAAACTAATTATGAACCTTTTTTACCTTATGGTACAAGCGGAGTATTTACAGGTGCAGCTTCTGTCTTTTTTGCATATTGTGGTTTTGATGCAACTGCGTCAGCAGCACCATATGTAAAAAACCCTAAAAAGGCACTCCCTATTGGGCTTATATCATCCTTAGCGGTATGTGCTGCAATTTATGTTGGAGTATCATTAGTTTTAACTGGTATAACATCTTATAAAAACTTAAATGTGCCAGATGCACTTTCTTACACTTTAAAATTAGTAGGTAGAAGCAATGTATCTATGATTGTATCTTTAGGAACAATTATTGGAATACTTGCAGTAATTTTTGCAAGTAACTTTGCAACTTCTCAAATTATGTCAACTATGAGCCGTGACGGATTACTTCCTAAAGTATTTAGTAAGAAAAATAAAAAGGATGTTCCTATAGTATCACTTTGGTCGGTAGGACTTGTCGGTGCAGTTCTTGCAGGATTTTGCAATTTAAAAGATCTTGCAAATTTTGCAAGTATAGCCTTTTTATTAGTATACGGTATGGTATCTATATCAGTTATAGTATTTAGAAAGAAATATCCAGATATAAAAAGGAGCTTTAAAACGCCTCTTGTTCCTTTTGTTCCAATACTTGGAGCAGGATGTTGTTTATTTTTAATGTTTAACTTAAAATTAAATACTTGGATAGTGTTTATAATAGTGTTATGTTTTATTTTAATAAGCTATTTCTTATATGGTAAAAAACATTCAATAATTAAAGAAAATGATACCTTAAAAGAAGCTAAAAAAGATGAGCAAAATTAATTTTTGCTCATCTTTTTTATAAAAATCTAAGTTAGAATAGATTAAAATCAACTGTACCTTTAATACTTTTTAAAGAACCTTCATTTAATTCAAGACACATTGAATATTCAGGTGGAATATCATTAATATTTTCTATATTAAATAATCTACTTTCTTTAAATCCAAATTTATTATAATATTTTGGGTCTCCTAAAACAAAAACAGAACTAAAACCGAGTTCTTTAGCCTTATCTAAAGCGAAGTTTACAAGCTTTGAACCTATTTTCTTATTTCTAAATTCTAGCTTTACAGAAAGTGGTGCTAGAATAAGTGAAGGATAAGTTTTATTAGAATCTGTAATTTTAAATTTAGATAGCATTATATGCCCTAAAAGGGTAGAGTTTTCTTCAAATACTATTGATAAATCTTCTATATAATTTTCACTTTGCCTTATGATATTAACTAAATCTTGCTCAGTTCCATCTGATAGATCAGCACTTTTAAAAGCTTCCTCGACTAAGTGATAAATATTACCTTGATCTTTTAAAGTTTCTTTTCTTATAGTCATAATGCCTCCTAAAGAATGTATTTATAGATAGTTTAATCTTTATATTAAAAAAATACAATATATTAGGCAAAATGATTTTTAATTCATAGTATATTAGTGAAATATTTTTTAGGAGGGTAAGTAGGATTAAAAATTAATGGCTAATTTATTAAGAGAAAAAAAGGCTTTAGGGGTTTGTATTAAGGATTTAGATATATTAAGTGAACTAAAAAAAGAAGGTTATGAAATTTATTTAGTTACTGAAAGTGTACAAGAAATAATAAATTTTCAAAGTTCTAATTATAATAAAGTATATTATTTTTTAGATGATTATAATTCTATAAGTTTTAAAAAAGAATCTTTCGATATAGCGATTTTGATTAATAATAACTGTCCTATGGGAGAGAAATATATTAAAAAGATATATAGTTTCTTAAAAAAAGAAGGTATCCTTTATATCCTTAATTTCAAAAAAGAAAATAAGATAGAAGCAAAAAAAATATTTGATAATATAAAAGAAGATTCTAAAGAAAATATTTTGATTTGTCAAAAATAGTTTTAAGCATACTGATTTATCGGTATGCTTTTTTGTATCTATTTTTGTTTTGTAATTTAGTGTAAAATGTAAAAGAGGTGATAATTTGGCATATTTAGTAATTGGTATTTTAGTACTAGGGATGGTTATAACTTATAAAGGGGCAAGAGAACATAATGAGAAGAAGTATCTAAATGAAGTAAGAGAAGAATATGGCAAGCTTAAAAATATTAAATTAAACGATATAGATTTAAGCAAAACTAAAGGATACTTCGATTTTATAAAGGATAAATTAAACTTTTATATTGATGATATAACATGGAATGATTTAAATATGGACGAGATATTTAAAGGGATAAATAACACAGGGACATCTTTAGGAGATGAAATATTATATAAAACTTTAAGGGAGCAAAGTTTTGATTTAAATGAACTTAAAAGAAGAGATAATCTAATAGAATTTTTTAAAGATAATAAAGATATACGTGAAGATATTATGATAAAGTTAAGGATTTTAGGAAAAAGTGATAGCGTTATGATATATAAACATTCCATAGCTAAAAAACTATGGAATTATAAATTTTTATATTTGTTATCAAAACTTCCTATAATTTTTGGAGTTTTAATTATTTTTAAGCCAATCTTTTTTCTTTTTATGATAGTTTCTCTTTTAGTTAATATTTATATAGCACAAAAAAGTTATAAATATAATAATTGCAGACTTGTAGATTATGAATATATAATAAAGGTTTTAAAATTTGCAAATTATGTATGTGATTTAGATATTTCAGTTATAAATGACTCTTATAAAAATATAAAATATGAATTAAAAAAGCTTGGAAAAACTAAGAGGCAGTACTTTTTAAAGGCAGAAAATTCAATTCCCGAAGCTATAGGTTTTAATGAAGTTTTAAAGCTATTTTTCTTATCAGAAGCTTTGAAAATAGAAAAAATAAGTAGCAATTTAAGAAATAATGAAGGTTCACTACTTAAGGCTTATGAGTTTGTAGGAGAATTAGATTCGCTTTTAGCTATATCATCTTTAAGAGAATCACTAAAATTAATCTCTAAGCCAGAGTTTATAAAAAATAAAGAAATAAGCATAGAGGATGCTTACTATCCTCTTATAAAAAATCCAGTTTTAAATTCTTTAGAGATAAAGGATTCTATACTTATTACAGGGTCTAATGCATCTGGTAAGTCTACATTTTTAAGGGCCGTAGGGCTTAATATAATATTTTCTCAAAGCTTTTATATGTCATTTTCAAAAAGCTATAGGGGAGACTTCTTTAAGGTTTATTCTTCTATGGCACTAAAAGATGATTTGTTAAGTAAAGAAAGTTATTACATGGTTGAATCTAAATCATTAAAAAGGATAATGGATGCAAAAACAGGAAACGAAAATATTATTTGCTTTATAGATGAAATTTTAAGAGGTACAAATACTATTGAGAGAATTGCGGCATCTTCAAGAATACTTAAGTTTTTAGCAGAAGATGGATACAAGGTAATAGCTGCAACACACGATTTAGAATTAACAGATATCCTTAAAAATTATTATTTAAATTATCATTTTAGTGAAAGTATTTTAGAAGATGAAATAGTATTTGATTATAAGATAAACAAAGGAAGGACAAAAACTAGAAATGCTATAAAAATCCTTCAGATTTTAGGGTATGATGAAAATGTTATAAAAGAAGCAAATGAAAGTGCAAATGATTTTATGGAAAGTAATAAATGGGAAGTAATTTAAAAAGGTGATTTTATGATTAAGGGTTATGATAGGTTAGAAGATTTTGAAAAAGTTAAAATTTTAGATTGTTTAAATACAAAAGAAAATATAACACTAGAGGAAATGGATTTAAGGTATAAAGATGAGATTTATAATTTTTCTAAAAATGTATTTATAAATTTTAAGGATACTCCAAAAGTAATTTTAAATTGTATAACTAAAGAAGTAGAAAAATTAAAAACAGGCTATATAATAATAGACAGCATTTTTACAGATAAAAAAGAAGAGATAGATGAAGCTTTAAATTATGCAGAAGATTTTATAGAAAACCTAGGTGCAGTTAAAGTTTTAATTTGTTTTAGAGAAAAAGATAAAGGTGTTTTAGAAAGTTTAGGGTTTAAATATTCTTATAGATCTTACGCTATGGAACTTATAGATAATGATTTAAAAGCTTTAGAACTATTAAACTTAGAAGAACTAAACGAAAAAAATCAAAAAGAATTTATAAAAATATATAATTCTGCCTTTAATGATATGCCACACGGCTGCACTTTAAGTGAAGAAGAATGTTCAAATCTTTTAAAAGAAAAAGATAAAAGTTTTATAGTTAAGAAAGGACGAGAGTCTGTTGGCTTTTTAACCTTAGATATAGAAAAGGAAAATGGGAAATTTGATATAGGCTTAGATAGAAAATATAGAAATAGAGGTCTTTCAAAAGAACTTCTTGAAACAGCAATAGTTAATTTGAAAATAAGGGGAGTAAAAACTGTTAGCCTTATAGTTATTGAAAAAAATAAAAGAGCTTTTGAAATTTATAAAAGGCGAGGATTTGAAGTCAAAAACACTTTAGGTTACTGGTATGAAAAATCTTTCTTACAAGATGAAACTTTAAAAGAAGATATGGCAAAGGAAGCCTGCACGTGGAAATATAGAGGAAAGTACAAAGTTTACAATATGTCTTACAGAGAAGCTTTAATTAAAAAATATTCTATAGGGATAAAAGAAAGTAGAGAAAAAGAATTTATAGGGTATAAATTAAAAGATAATCTAATAGGATACGGTAGGGTTAGAGAATATAATAATGAGTGTTATATAGGGATAGGAATAAAACCAAGCCTTTGCGGAAAAGGCTACGGGAAATTTATAATGAATGATTTAATAAATAAAGCTAAAGAAAGATATAAAGATAAGGATATTGTAGTTGAAGTTAGAGATTTTAATAAAAGGGCTATTAAATGTTACGAAAAATTAGGATTTAGGATAATTGATGTATATGAAATTATAAGAGGAGAAAGAATAACCTTTTATAAGATGAAATTAATAAATTAATAATTATTAAAATTTGTGATATTTTAGTTTATAACCCTAACTATTTATGTTTATAATAATAGTTAGGGCTTTTTATCTTTAGGTAAAAAGTATTATGTGTAAAATTAAAATTAAGAGGTATTATAAATGAGTCAAGATAAAAAATTAAAAGAAGAAAGAGGGATTTTAGAAGAAAAAAGAAATCTCATTCAAGAAGAGTTAGATTCAAAAGAGGATTATGTAAAAAAAGTAACGGATAAATATAATGAGTTATCAAAAGCATTAAAAGGGAAATATAATTCTGAAAAAGATACTATAGGTAAAGCTAAAGAGCTTGCCATAAAAGATATCGCAAAATATGAAGAGGCTTTTAATACTCCTTATTTTGGGAGAGTAGACTTTAGAGAGCTAAAGACTGTAGAAGTAGAAAAAATATATATAGGAAAACACGGTATAAGTAGTACTTCAAATGGAGAAGAAATAGTAGTAGACTGGAGAGCACCAGTTGCAGACCTTTATTATAGCGGTACTGGTGGAGAGGCTTCATATAAAGCACCTGCTGGAATTATAGATGGTGAATTATCATTAAAGAGAAAGTTTTTATTTGATGAAGAGTATGAACTAAGTAGAGTCTTTGATGAAAGTATAAATGAAATTATGATAAATGGTGGAGAAGGACAAGAGTTAGTAGACGAATTCTTAAAGATTAACCTTGAAGAAAGTAGAGGGAAAAAGCTTAAAGAAGTAGTAGCTACAATCCAAAAAGAGCAAAATGATATTATAAGGTGGCCAAGAACTCTTCCTCTTATCGTTCAAGGTTCAGCAGGTTCAGGAAAAACTACTATAGCACTTCATAGATTAGCTTATTTAATTTATAGATATAAAGAAACTATGACAAGTGAGGATATTTTAGTTCTTGCACCAAACAAATTATTCTTAGATTATATATCTGAGATTCTTCCAAGTCTTGGTGCTCACGAAGTTAAGCAAAGCACCTTTGAAGAATTAGTAAAGACTAAGGCAAAATTAAAGGGTAAAATATACAATAAAGACGAAAAACTAAATGAAATAATGACTGAAACTGATCCTTTAAAAAGAAAGTTTATAATTAATTCAGCAAAAGTCAGAGGATCTATGTCATTTAAAATAATGTTAGATAGATATATAACACTTTTAGAATCTAGATCTTTAGATATAAAAGATATAGTAATAGAAGGAATAGTATTATTTTCAAGGAAAGAAATAATGCGTCTTTATTTAAAAGATTTAAAAGCTTACCCCATAAATAAAAGAAAAGATGAGATAAAGAGATATCTAAATCTAAAAATAAAAGAAAAAACAGCGGCAGTTATTCAAAAAGTAGATTTAGAATGGGAAGGGAAAATAAAAGAAATCAAGTTAGAGATTGAAGACAAAGAAGAAAGAAGAAAAGCTTTAGTTAAGTCTTATGATGAGAGAGATACTATAAAAGAGGCTGTTAGAAAAAATGCTAAGAGTGCTTTAAATGAATACTTTAAGGCTTGGAGAGGAATAAATCCAGCGGATATTTATTCAGGATTTTTTGAAGACCCTGACCTTTTTGAAATCGCAACAGATGGTCAAATACCAGAAGCATTAGGCGAATATATGAAAAATGACTTTAAAGAAAAAACAGAAAACGGATTAATAGATGAAGATGATTTAGCAGCACTTCTTTATATAAGAGTTCTTTTAGAGGGAATAGATGATAAAGAAAAGTTCAAACACATCGTTGTAGACGAAGCGCAAGATTATAGCCCTTTCCAAGTTTATTTAGTAAACGAACTATCAAAAGGTAACTCTATTACATTAGTTGGAGATTTAGCTCAAGGAATTTATTTTTATAAGGGATTAAAAACCTGGGAAGATATAACAGAAAAATTATTTAAAGGTAGATCGACCTTTATAAGTTTAAGTCAAAGCTATAGATCTACAGTTGAAATAATAGAATTTGCAAGAAATTCTCTAAAAGCACAAGATTTAGGTCTTAAAGATGCAAAACCGGTTTTAAGGCATGGTGATGTTCCTAAAATTATAACTGCAAAAACAGATTTAGATGTTTCAAAAGAAATAGAAAACATAGTTAGAGAAATTAAAGCTAAAGGAAAAAATGTTATTTCTATAATAACAAAGGATAATGATGAAGGAATAAAACTTGAAAAGATTTTAAAGAAACATCTTAAAGAATTTACTTTCCAAAGAATTAAAGGAAAAGAAAAAGAATCTAAAAGTGATTTAACTATAATTCCATCATTTTTAACTAAAGGGTTAGAATTTGACTGCACTATAATTTATAATCCTACAAAGGAATTATATGATAAATCTAGTACATTAGATCAAAGATTATTATATGTTTCTTTAACTAGAGCACTTCATAGCGAATATATAATAAAAAGAGACTCAATAACTGAATTAATATAAAAACTAATCGGGAAATTAATTGAAAATTTCTATTAATTTCCCGAATTTTGTTTGTAAAAGAAGTAAAATATATTTATAATAAGATATATTTAAAAAAAGGAGAATTTAAAATGGAAGAAAAAGAAATAATGTCTTTTAGAGATGAAGAAGGAAATAAAATTGACTTTGAAGCAATAGCTAAAGTTTATCTTGAAGAAAAGGATAAAGAATATTTACTATTATCTCCTGTAGAAGGAAATACAGAAGAAATTTTAATATTTAGAATAGACAAAGTAAATGATTTAGAAGAATATAATATAGTTGAAGATGATAAAGAATTCTTAGCTGTAAAAAAAGAATATAAAAATTTAATTTACTAATAATAAAAAGAGGGGATGGTTTATAATGAATATATCAGGAATAGTTATAATGCTTGAAGAAAACGGACTTACAGAAGTATCAGAAATATTATCTCTAAGCGATCACTCTGTGATAGAATTCTTCTACGATTTTGATATTGATGAATTAAAAGCTGCAAGAGCTTACGCAAACGAAGAAAGTGATGCAGAAGAAGATTCTATTGAGTGGAAAAGAGAGTATTATATTCCCTACCTTCTAGATATAGCTAAAGATAATAGCGAGGCTATAGTTGAAGAAGCTATGGATGAGTTTGAATTAGAATGGAAATTAGAGGATTCTACTTTAGACGCTAACGAAAACAAATATCTTAGATTTGTTTTAGCTTGTGCTAAAGAAGAATATATAGGAGATTTAGAAGAACTTTTAAACGATTACCTTTAGTTTTAAAAATGTCCTTGCATTCTAATAGAGAAGTGATATAATAAAGGCATAGAAATCCTGAGATGTGCGCAAGGCTTATCATATTCAACCTACATAGTATATTCGGGACTAGCAAAAGTAATATTCATGTCAGGCCCTAAGCTTAGCTTCAGTTTTGACAAGGGAAGGCAGAAGTATATTATGAGTTTGACCCACCTGCGAGGAGCAGGTTTTGAATATATAAGCTAACGGCATGTTGGGATCTTAAATGACTTTAACCCCTCTTAATTTATTAAGAGGGGTTTGTTATTTTCTAAATTAAAAAAGATGTAGCAATTACTAGTGGGATAGTTTGCTACACCTAAAATTTCTTATTATAAACTAAAGATTAAGCTGCGATTCTACTTGCAGCTCTAACTAGTCCTTTTCTTCTGCTGTGTCTAGTATAGATAAATTTTTGATGCATAGAAATAAATTTGTCTAAATCTTGTGAAACATATACAACAAACTTATTTGTTGGGGATAAGCATCTTGTTAAAAGGTTTAGTAGTTTTTTACGAAAACTGATTTTTCTTTTTAATTTCTTAATTGTCATCAAACGCACCTCACATTCTACATTTCTCTCACCTTGTATAGTCATTTTATAACATAATATATCTTATTGTAAATCAATATCGTTTTCCAAGATATGACAAAAAGATATGATAAAAAACTATAAAAAACATAATAACAAAAATTTTCTGTCGAAAAGGAAAATATAAAAGTTTAGGCTGTCAAAAAATATAAAAAATTAACTTTAAAGCACTCTAGCACTCTATTAGTTGATAACTTAAAGAAATAAAGGTAAAATATAATATATAACTAAAGTTAAGGAGATTAAGATGATGAATAATTTAGATGTTAATAATATAAAAAATATGACAATAGAAGAAGTAACAGAAAAGATAAACGAGTTTTCTGCCTTAAAAAAAGAAAGAGAATTAACAGAAGAAGAAATTATATTTAGAGATGGATTAAGAAGAAGATATTTAGATAACGTAAAGAAAAATTTAAGAGCTCAATTAGAACAAGTAGAAATAAAAAAAGATTAATATATAAAGGGTGATTGGTATGGCGGTAAGTGTCAAAAAGCTTATAAAAGATTTCGAACTTGAAGTATTAGTTTCTGGAAAAGACGAAGAAGTAATAAATGTATGTGATATAAATAGACCTGGATTACAATTATCAGGTTTTTATAACTATTTTGCACCAGAAAGGCTTCAAGTAATAGGTAAAGCTGAATGGAGCTTCCTAGATGATATGCAAAAGGAACTTAGAGAAAAGAGATTAAAAAAATATTTTAGTTTTGATATGAAATGTTTAATAATTACTAGAGGGCTAGAACCTCACGAAGAACTTATAAAATACGCAACGCAAAAAAACATTTGGGTGCTTAGAAGCAATTTAGTTACTACTAAATTTATAAGTAAGATGACAATATATATGTCTGATAAATTAGCACCTGAAACTAGATTGCATGGAGTTTTGGTAGACGTTTACGGAATAGGTATCTTAATTACAGGTGAAAGTGGAATTGGTAAAAGTGAAGTTGCACTAGAACTTATAAAAAGAGGTCATAGACTTGTAACTGATGATGCTGTTGATATTAGAGAGATAGATGGAGATTTAATAGGGTCATCTCCTAGAATAACTATAGGTATGCTTGAAGTTAGGGGAATTGGTATTATAGATGTATCAGCTCTATACGGTTTAAGTTCAGTTCTTCAAAGAAAGAATATTAAATTAGTAATGCATTTTGAACACTGGAAAAATGATGGGGATTACGATAGATTAGGAACAAATATCGAATGTATGGATATTTTAGGAGTTCCTGTTAGAAAATTAACTGTACCAATCAGACCAGGTAGAAATATAGCTGTTATAGTTGAAGCTGCAGCTGTTAACTATAGATATTCTTTAATGTCTAACGAAACACCAGTAGATATTATTGAAAGCAGAATAAAAGAAGTTAGTGATAGTAGACTTTAATTTATATAGATGAGGCTTTTTGCTTCATCTATATTTTAAAATAACATAAAACTTTAAACTTAAAAGGGAGGTCATTAATATGGCAAGATTTACTGATAATGCTTGGAACAAGTATGATGAAAAGGATATGAAAGAAGTCTTTGATTTTTGTGATGGATATAAAGATTTTATGTCTAAATGCAAAACTGAAAGAGAGTGTGTAATTGAAGCTATTAAAATAGCTGAAAAAAATGGGTATAAAGATTTAAATGAAATGATAAATAAAGGTGAAAAATTACAAGCCGGAGATAAGGTTTATGCAAATAATATGGGTAAAGCTTTAGCTTTATTTATCATTGGAAAAGAAAAGATAGAAAAAGGTTTAAAAATATTAGGTGCACACGTAGATTCACCTAGATTGGATTTAAAACAAAATCCTCTATATGAAGATACAGAACTTGCATTTTTAGATACTCATTACTACGGTGGAGTTAAAAAGTACCAATGGGTTACTTTACCTTTAGCACTTCACGGTATCGTAGTTAAAAAAGATGGAACTAAAATTGATATAGTAATCGGAGAAGACGAAGAGGACCCTGTAGTTGGTATTTCAGATCTTTTAATTCACTTAGCAGCAGATCAAATGGATAAAAAGGGTGCTAAGGTAATAGAAGGTGAAGACCTTAATGTTTTAATTGGAAGTATGCCTCTTAAAGGAAAAGAAAAAGATGCAGTTAAAGAAAATATCTTAAAATTATTAAAAGATAAATATGATTTTGAAGAAGAGGACTTCTTATCTGCTGAAATAGAAATAGTGCCAGCTGGTCGTGCTAGAGATTACGGATTAGATAGAAGTATGGTTATGGCTTACGGACAAGACGATAGAGTTTGTTCATACGCTTCGTTAATGGCGATGTTTGAAATAGAAAATATAGATAAAACTTGCTGCTGCCTTCTTGTAGATAAAGAAGAAGTAGGAAGTATCGGTGCTACTGGTATGGAATCAAAATTCTTTGAAAACATAGTAGCAGAAGTTATAGAACTAAAAGAAGGGTATAATGATTTAAAACTTAGAAGATGTTTAACAAACTCAAAAATGTTATCATCAGATGTAAGTGCAGCATTTGACCCGAATTACCCTTCAGTTATGGAAAAGAAAAATTCAGCTTACTTTGGAAAAGGTATAGTATTTAATAAGTATACAGGCGCTAGAGGAAAATCAGGTTGTAATGATGCAAATGCTGAATATATAGCTGAACTTAGAAATCATATGGAAAAATATGATGTATCTTATCAAACTGCAGAACTTGGAAAAGTTGACCAAGGAGGCGGTGGAACTATCGCATATATCTTAGCTCAATACAACATGGAAGTTATAGACTGTGGAGTTGCTGTATTAAATATGCATTCTCCTTGGGAAATCACTTCAAAAGCTGATATATTTGAAACTAAAAAAGGCTATGTAGCTTTCTTAAAGGAAGCATAAAATTTAAACTATCCCAAGATTAATTTTTTGGGATAGTTTTTTATTTATACCTAATTAATAAATAAGTTATAGAAATTTTAAAGAAGTACTCATATATTATAGTATAAAAAAATTAGGAGGAACTCCTTATGAATATGAGTCGTTTTAAAAATTATGGTTTATGGGTTTCTATAGCAGCTTTAGTTCCAATGGTTTTACAAGGCTTTGGGTTGAAAATCTTACCAGAAAATTATCAGGAAATAATAAATGCAATACTATCTATTTTAGTAATGGCAGGTATTTTAAATAATCCAACAAGTGAAAGTAAATGGTACGGCGACGGCGAAGTTAAAGCTTTAGAAGAACCAAAAGATAAAGAATAATATTTTTAGCCTGCAATAATTTGTTGCAGGCTTTAAAATTTACATATTTACCCCGTATTTATTAACAAATATTTCAAATAGAATGGGTATAATAGAAATATATAAACTATTAAGTTTGAAAGGTAGTGATTTCTATGAAAAAATGTAATAGAAAGAATTTAGTTTTTAATAGTAAAAAAGGAAAAGTAAATAATAATAAGAAAAAAGCTTTAATAGCTGCAGGAGCTGTTGGAACTTGTGCAGTTGCTGTAGCACTTACAAGAAAAAAGATTAAAGAAAAAGAAGAAAAAACTAAAGTAAAAAGCTATGAAACTGTAAGAAATGATGATAGGCATGCTTATTTTGTAGGTGGTGGGCTTGGTTCTTTAGCTGGTGCTACTTATTTAATAAGAGATTGTAATTTTAAAGGTGAGAACATTCATATACTAGAAGGAATGGATATTCTAGGAGGTAGTAATGACGGTATAGGAGTTCCTGAAGCTGGCTTTGTTTGCAGAGGCGGAAGAATGCTAAATGAAGAAACTTATGAAAACTTTTGGGAATTATTTAAAAGTATACCTTCTTTAGACATGCCAGGTATGAGTGTTACAGAAGAAATATTAAATTTTGATCACCTTCACCCAACTCACGCACAAGCACGTTTAGTTGATAAAGACGGAAATATATTAAACGTTAGATCTATGGGATTTAATAATAAAGAAAGATTAGCACTTGGAAAATTAATGATGATGGATGAAAAGAAATTAGATGGCTTAACAATAGAAGATTACTTTAAAGATATGCCTCATTTCTTCCAAACTAATTTTTGGTATATGTGGCAAACAACATTCGCATTCCAAAAATGGTCTAGTCTTTTTGAATTTAGAAGATATATGGGACGTATGATTTTAGAGTTCTCTAGAATAGAAACTTTAGAAGGGGTAACAAGGTCACCTTACAACCAATACGATTCGTTAATAAGACCACTTAAAGCACATTTAGATATGTTTTCTGTAGACTTTAGAGTAAATACAGTAGTAACTGATATTGATTTTAAAGAAGGAGATGGAATTACAGTTTCTAAAATACACATTAAAGAAGATGGAGAAGAAAAGATTATAGATTTAAGAGATAGAGATATCTGTATTGTTACAAATGGTTGTATGACAGATTCAGCTACACTTGGAGATTTAGATACCCCAGCTAGCTATAATCCTGATAACCCTATTTCAGCTGACCTTTGGAGAAAGATAAGTAAAAAGAAAAAAGGATTAGGTAATCCGGAACCATTTTTTAATCATCCAGAAGAAACTAACTGGGAAAGCTTTACTGTTACTATGAAAGGTGATAAAATGCTAAAACTTATAGAAAAGTTCTCAGGCAATATCCCAGGAAGTGGAGCTTTAATGACATTTAAAGATTCTAATTGGTTAATGAGTATAGTTGTAGCAGCTCAACCACACTTCATAAACCAACCTATGGATACTACAATATTCTGGGGATATGGTTTATACACAGATAAATTAGGTGATTACGTTAAAAAACCTATGAGAAATTGCACAGGTAGAGAAATGCTTGAAGAATTAATTTATCATTTACATCTTGAAGAACATATGGATGAAATAATGGATAGTGTTATAAATGTTATACCTTGTATGATGCCATATATAGATTCACAATTTGAACCTCGTAAATACAGTGATAGACCTAAAGTTGTACCTGATGGTTCTACAAACTTTGCTTTAGTTAGTCAATTTGTAGAAATTCCAGAAGATATGGTATTTACAGAGGAGTATTCAGTTCGTGCAGCTAGAACTGCTGTTTACAAATTATTAGGACTAGATTTAAAAGATATTTGTCCTGTGACTGAATATAAAAAGGATCCTAAAGTTCTTAAAAAGGCTGTTTTGACAGCTTATAGAAAATAAGGATTAAAGGTCGCATGTTTTTAATGCGGCCTTTATTAAACAATTAAGAAAGAAGGAGAGAGATGAAAAATAATAAGTATTTAAGAAGTGCATTTTTAACTGTAGTGTATCTTTTAGTAATAGGGATTACATACCTGTTCTTTGGGATGCAAAATGTGGCACTTTCAATAGTTGCAATTCTTTCAATATCAAAATTATCAAAGGATGATTTTACAATTTCGCCTAAAAGTGAATTGATTAAGCTTATGTCTGGATTTTTAATAATTACAGTTATGGCAGAAATAGCAAGCATAAATGTTTATTTGAGTATTTTTATAAATTTAATAACTATTTTCTTTATTGGTGCTTTAAATTTATGTACTTTAGATAAGGGATATTATAATACGTTTATAGTGGTCTATGTTTATATGTTAATCTTTAAAACAAGTGTAAACGGATTTCCAGTTAGACTTCTTGGAGTAGTATTTTGTGTAGGATTTATTATATTTACGAAGTTATATGTATTTAAGACAAGCTATAAGGATATTAAGCTTAATATTCTAAAAGATATTATAAATATAATGATTAAAAAAATAGAAGATATTAAAACAGATGGAGATATTAAAGATTTAAATGAAAAATTAGATGGGAAAATAGGTCATTTAAATAATTTAATAAATAATACAAGAGCTCGGGAAAATTCATTAACTCAAAAAGATAAATGTATTATGGATTTTATAACAGTTGTAGAAAAGATAAATATGATGCTTCAAAAAATAAATTACGATAAAAAGGTTTGCATAAGTGTAGATAAGTTTATGGGAAATGTAAATGATGTTTTAGAAGTATTATCTAAGTACTTAAATAAAAAAATTAGCATGGAAGAATGTATTCATCAATTAAACAATATAAATGATGAATTAAGTGATACTGATGTGTATGATAAAAAAATTCTTAGTGGAATTATTCAATTTATAAAGATAACTATAGATAAATATATTTTTATAACTGATAGCAAAAGAACTTCATTTAAAATGGCTTTCTCTGATATTTTTAATTTTGAAAAGATAAAAAATAGAGTTAATAACTTTTATAAAGAGAAAAATGAGAGCTTTTACTTTAATTTAAGAATGACTCTTGCAATAACTATAACATATTTTATAGGAACTATTTTAAATAATGGCTCTACAGTGTGTTTAGTATTATCAGCATTTGCTGTAATTCAAGTTGATTCTAAAAATACATTGTTCAAATCTTTTATGAAAATCAAAGGAACTATTTTTGGGTCTTTATTATATGTAGTTTTATATAAATTTTTAGAAGTTAAAGAGGGAAAAATTTTAATAATAGTTTTAGCTATATACTTATTAACTCTTATGAAAGATTACGATAAGATGATGACATTTTCAACTATAATTTCGATAGGAATAAGTGAATTAAATAATCCGTCTATGGTAGTTATTTATAATAAAATATTTTTTGTAGTGATTGGTGTGCTACTTGGTCTAATATCTACTGCCATTATTAAACCTTATAAGTTTAGCAATGAATTTAAAAAGGTTTTAAATAGGATAAGAAAAAATGATGAGTTATTATTTAATCTGTTAAAGAAAGAGGATTTAAAAGAAACTAAAGAAATAAGAGATATTATGTTAGATAATACCTTAATGATTGATTATTTAAATAATATAACAAAGGGAAGCAGAAAATATAAAGTATTTAAACTATGTCATACTAGAATATCTGTAAATGAAGCTTTCTTGTTTAGATTAAATAAGATAAAAAATATAGATAAAGATGATTATTTTAAAAATATACTAGTTAAAGAAATAGAAGAAGATATATATAAGATTGCAAAATTAAAGGTAGAAGAAATATAAAAGTTATGGGAGAAATTTTTCTCCCATAACTTTTATTTAAATAAAGAAATGAATTTATCAAATTCTTCGTCTGTCATTTCCTTATCACCTATATCACCGTGCTTTTTATCTGTGTCAAATTTACCATGGCAGTCTGAACCACAAGATGTAAGTATGTTATTTTCTTTTGCAAAAGCTTTAAGTGACTCTTCTTCTTCTTTAGTGTTTAAGAAATAGATTGCTTCAATAGCATCAAATCCCATATTAGAAAAATCTTTAAGAGGTGACTTTTTGATTAAAACTGGGTGAGCTAGAGATACAACGCAGTTAAAGCTCTTTAAAAGTTTTACTCCATCTTCTGTTGAAATTCTGTTTGCAGGAATAAATGCAGGGCTATCGTTTCCTATAAAGTTATCAAAGATATAATCCCAAGAGTAATCATAGCCAGAGTCTATTATCTCTTGTGCTATATGAGGTCTTCCTACAACACCTTTACTTCTTTTGATTAAATTATCAACACTAATTTCTATATTGAAATGTTCTTTTAATTTATTTACCATCTCTAAGGCTCTATTAAATCTCATTTCTTTAAGATTATTTATATAAGATACAACCTCTTTAGATTTATAGCTATCATCTTTAAAATATCCAAGTACATGAATATTTTCGTTATTATGATAAGTTGAAAACTCTATTCCAGGTATTACTACTATATTATGGTTTTTAGCTTCATTTAAAGCTTCCTCTATTCCAAAAACTGTATCGTGATCAGTTATAGAGATATGTGATACATTATTTTTAACGGCTCTTTTAACAACTTCTGTAGGAGTTAGTAATCCGTCAGATGCAGTTGTATGAAGATGAAAATCTACTTTATGCAATGCTTAAATCTCCCTTCAAGCTTAGATAATTTTTTAAGAATAAAATTATAAGCTATGATATAATTTACATATTATATGTACACTTGTATTTTAGCATAAAGATTTAAAAAATTATAGAAAAATAAGGAATGATGTAGAATATGTTAATAATGATCGATAATTATGATTCATTTGTATATAATTTAGTAAGATATTTTGAGGAATTAGGAGAAGAGATTAAAGTATTTAGAAACGATGTAATAGATGAAGATACTATAAAATCTTTAAATCCTAAAGGAATAATAATTTCACCAGGACCAAAAAGTCCAAAAGAAGCTGGTAATGTATTAGAAATTATAGATAAATTCAAAGAAAAAATGCCTATTTTAGGGATTTGCTTAGGTCACCAAAGTATTGGAGAATATTTTAAATGCGATATAGTAAAAGGGGTTAGACCTATGCACGGCAAAATAACTAAAATAACAACAGATGAAGAAGGTATCTTTAATGGAATTAAAAAAGAGTTTAAGGTAACTAGATATCACTCTCTTGTTATAGATGAGAGTACAATTAGTAAAGAATTAAAAATAACAGCAAAAAGTGAAGATGGTGCTATTATGGGAGTTAAACATAAAACTTTACCAATCTACGGTGTACAATATCATCCAGAAGCTGAACTAACAGAGTTTGGGTATGAGGTTTTAAAGAATTTTATAGATATATGCAATTTATAGGGGGACGTTATGAATTTACAGATAAGAGAGATAAATACTAAATTATATCCTTTTGAAATCTTTAGTATATTTAAAGACACTAAAGATGCAGTTTTTTTAGATAGTTCTAAGGAAGACGAAAATCTATCTAAATATTCTTTTATAGGAATTAATCCTATAGAAAAGATAGAGATTCTAGAAGACTCTAAAGAAGATGGATTTGAAATTTTAAATAAAAAAATACAAAAATACAAAGTAGATATTAAAAGTGATATTCCTTTTGTGGGAGGTTTTATAGGATATATTTCATATGATATGGGAAGGAAATTAGAAGTTATTAAAGATACTTCTAAGGAAGATTTTAAAATTCCACTTATGAGGTTTAATCTATACAAAAACATTATTATTTTTGACTTAAAATTAAATAAAGTTTATATAACAGATTTGTATGAAAATCAAAAAGATAGTAATATAGAAGAAATTATAAACAATATAAATGAGTTTAAACCATTAAAGGCTTTAAGGAAGAAAGATATAAAAAATAATAATACTGAATTTATTTCAAACTTTTCTAAAGAGGAATACATCAAAGCTGTAAAGAAAATGAGAGATTACATAGAAAACGGAGATATTTATATTGCAAATATGACTCAAAGATATTATTGCACTTCAAATAAAGATTCATTTGCCCTATATGAAGATTTAAGAGAAATAAATAAGGCTCCATTTTCAGCCTTTATAAATTACGAAGATTTTCAAATTATAAGTTCTTCTCCAGAGAGATTTATAAAAATAAAAGATAATTTAGTTTCTACAAGACCTATAAAAGGTACAAGACCTAGAGGGAAAAATGAAAAAGAAGATGCTAAAAATAAATTAGAACTTATAAATAGTGAAAAAGATAAATCAGAGCTTTTAATGATAGTAGATTTAGAGAGAAACGATTTAAGTAAAGTTTGCGAAAATAACTCTGTTAAGGTAACAGAATTATTTAAAATAGAAGAATATCAAACAGTATTTCATTTAGTTTCAACTATAGAAGGTAAACTAAAAAAAGAAAATACAGCAGTTGATTGTATGAGAGAGTGTTTCCCGGGAGGTTCTATAACTGGAGCTCCTAAAATAAGAGCTATGGAAATTATAGAAGAATTAGAAGGGGTTAAAAGAAACCTATATACAGGATGCATAGGGTATTTTGACCTTAGGGGAAATAGTGATTTTAATATAGCAATTAGAACTATTTTAAAAAGAGATAATAAAGCGTATTTTGGGGTAGGAGGGGGAGTTACCTACGAGTCTAATGAAGAGGATGAATATATAGAAACATTAGACAAGGCAGTAGCTTTAATGAAAGTATTAAAATGAGAAAAATAATTTTTAATGAGGATAAGTGTTTTATAGATTCTTCAGTTAATTTTGGAATTGGAGTTTTTGAAACTATATATTTTTTAGAAAGTAAGCCAATATTTTTAAACTATCATTTAGGAAGGCTTAAAAATGGGCTTAAAGTGCTTAATTTTAAGGATTTAGAAGAGGAAGAAATTTTAGAAGTTATAAATAAAATTTACCTTAAAAATCATGCCTTAAAGATACTAGTTACAGAAAAAAATATTATAATAAGTACTAGGGAAAATAATTACGATGAAGAAACCTTTAAAAAAGGGTTTAAATTAGATTTTTCAGAGGTTTTAAGAAACTCAACTTCCTATTTAACTTATATAAAATCAACAAACTATGCTATAAATATCTTAGAGAAGATACGAGCTAAAAGCTTAGAATTAGATGATTTTATTTTCTTAAATGAAAAAGGATTTGTAACAGAAACTACAGTATCTAATATTTTCTGTATTAAAGACTCTAAAATATATACTCCAAAGATAAGTGACGGACTTTTAGACGGAACTGTCCGAGAGTTTTTAATTAAGAATTATAATATTATAGAAAAGAGTATAACTAAAGAAGAATTACTAGAAATGGACGAAGTATTCTTAACTAACAGCTTAATGGGGATAATGAAAGTTAAAAAGATAAGTGATAAAGAGTTTAAAAGCGTAGCTACAAGTAAAATAAAAGAATTTTATAATAGCAGTATTACGCTAAGCGGAGGGGATTTAAATTATGATAGATAGAGAAAAGATTTTAGAAGGTGTAAAATTAATAATTGAAGGGATTGGAGAGGATCCAAACCGTGAGGGGTTATTAGAAACACCTGACAGAATAGCTAGAATGTATGAAGAAATATTTAGCGGCATAAATAAAAATGCTAAAGAAGAATTAAGTAAAACATTTGAAGCTTATGGAAGCGATGATGTAGTTATAGAAAAAGATATTACTTTTTATTCTATGTGTGAGCATCATTTTGTACCTTTTTACGGCAAAGTACATATAGCATATATTCCAAACGGAAGAGTTGTAGGTTTATCTAAACTTGCAAGATGCGTTGAGACTTATTCAAAGAAACCACAATTACAAGAGAAATTAACAGCGGAAATAGCTGATGCTATATATGAATATTTAGATGCAAAAGGAGTTTTAGTTTTAGTTGAAGGTGAGCATATGTGTATGACTATGAGAGGTGTTAAAAAGCCTGGAACTAAAACAATAACAACAACTTTTAGAGGCGCATTTAAAGAAGATAAAGATTTAAGACTTGAAACATTATCTTTAATTAAATAGAGGTGAATTTGAGTTTGGATAAAATAAATAGTATCTTAAAAAATAAAAAATATATAGAAAACTTAAAATTACTTGAAAAATTAGAAGAAAACAGGGAGTTTTGCAAACACGATTTAGAGCATTTTTTAAGTGTGTCTAGAATAACTTATATAAAAGCTTTAGAAAATAACTTAGATATATCTAAAGATGTAATATATGCCTTTGGACTTCTTCATGATATAGGACGAGTTTTAGAATATACTAAAGGAATTGAACATCAAAAGGCAAGCGTAATTATAGCAAGTGATATCTTAAAAGAAACAGAGTATACAGAAAAAGAAAAAGAGTTAATTTTAAATCTTATAGATAGTCACAGAAAAAAAGAAGATTTAAACTGTTTAGAAAAGCTTATAAAGACAAGCGATAAAGAGTCTAGAAATTGCTTTAGCTGTAAGGCTTATGAAAAATGTTATTGGAGCGTACAAAAGAAAAATAATATAATTAAATATTAATGAAATGAGGGAAAAATATGAAAATAGGAAATAAAGAGTTTGATTTAAATAAGAGAACATACGTTATGGGTATTTTAAATGCTACGCCAGATTCCTTTTCAGATGGGGGAAATTATAACGAAGTAGATGCAGCAATAAAAAAAGTTTCAGAAATGATTAAAGATGGTGCAGATATTATAGATGTAGGCGGTGAGTCAACTAGACCAAACGCAGAGTATGTTAGTGAAGAAGAAGAAATAAAGAGAGTAGTTCCTATTATTAAAGCTATTAAAGAAAATTTTGATATCCCAGTTTCTATTGATACTTATAAAAGTAAAACAGCAGAAGCGGCATTAAAAGCTGGTGCTGATATAGTAAATGATATATGGGGCTTTAAATACGATAAAAATATGGCAAAAGTTTGTAAAAAATTTAAAGCTAAATGTATCCTTATGCATAACAGAAAAGAAGAAGCTTATAAAGACCTTATGAAAGATGTTAAGTTTGATTTGATTGAAAGCATAAATATAGCCCTTGAAAATGGAGTTTTAAAAGAAGATATAATCTTAGACCCAGGAATAGGTTTTAAAAAGACATACGAAGAAAACTTAAAGGTAATGAATAATTTAGAAGAAATAAAAGCTTTAGGATATCCAGTTTTACTTGGAACTTCAAGAAAATCTATGATAGGTCTAGCACTAGACCTTCCTACAGACAAAAGAGTAGAAGGGACTATAGCAACTACAGTAATCGGAATACAAAAGGGTTGTGAATTTGTAAGGGTTCATGATGTTTTAGAAAATAAGAGAGCATGTCTTATGACAGATGCCATTTTAAGGGTAAAATAGAGGGAGAAAGATGGATAAAATATATTTAAAAGACGTAGAGATATTTGCAAACCATGGTGTATTTAAAGAAGAAAAAGTACTTGGTCAAAAGTTCGTTTTTGATATTGAGTTAAGCCTTGATTTAAGTAAAGCCGGAAGATACGGAGACTTAGAAGAGTCAGTTCATTATGGTGAGCTTTGCCACGGAATAGAAAAAGTAGTAACTTTAGAAAGCATAGATTTAATAGAGACAGTTGGAGAAAAAGTATCTAATTTTATATTAGATACTTACGAATTAGTAAAGTCTTGCAAGGTAAAGGTTAAAAAACCTTGGGCACCTATAAATAGGCATTTAAAATATGCTGCGATAGAAATTAATAGAGGCTGGCACGAAGCTTATTTATCTATAGGAAGTAACATCGGTAATAAGGAAGAAAATTTAGGCTTAGCTATAGATTATATTAATTCTATTGAAGGAACAAAAGTTTTAAAAATCTCTGATTTTATTAAAACTGAGCCTTGGGGATACGAGAACCAAGAAGAGTTTTTAAACGGTGCCTTAAAAGTTAAAACTAGATTAAACCCTAGGGAGTTTATGAAAGAACTTTTAAAAATAGAAGAAAAGATGAAAAGAGAAAGAATAATTAAGTGGGGTCCTAGAATTATTGATTTAGATATAATATTCTTTGATGACTTAGTTACTGACTTTGATGATTTAATTTTACCTCATCCTAGGATGGAAGAGCGAGAATTCGTTTTAGTTCCTTTAAACCAAATAGGGGGGGATGTAATCCACCCTCTATTAAATAAACGTGTATTTAAAATCTTAGAAGATCTCAAAAAATAGAAGTTTAAAGCGTCACATTAAGTAGTTTAATGTGACGCTTTTTTTAGTCTTTTCTAATATAATCGCAAAAATCATATAAATTATATCCTAAAGGAACGTTTTTCATATTTATAATATCAGGAGAGTAGTTTCCATCCCAAGGATGGATAGTTATTAATTCAGAGTCAAAAACATTTATTATGTATTTAGCTTCTTTGAATTTAACTATAAGCCTAAACTCTTCTTTATTACTTAAATCTTTTTTATTCTCTCTTGTATCTTCAACATAATCTTTGTTATTTATAGAATTGAAAAAATTATAAAGAATTATGTTATCACCTTTATCTACAGGGAAAGTTTTATAAAAGTTTGTGTCGAAAACTTCTAGAGAAAACTCTTCTTTATTTTTAATTTTCTCAATAATTTCATTTGAATACAATCCAACGTTAGGTTGCGCTTTAAACTCTAGATACTTAGGGTTAATATTTATGCAACCTACAAAAGAAAGGCTTAATAAACAGATTAAAAATAATGTTATTTTTTTCAAAATAACTACCTCCAAAACATTAGTCTACAATAATTACTATTCTAAAAATAAATCCTTTAGAACAATTTTTAGCTCTAAGAATATAATGTATTAATAAAAAATCCTTGGAGGCATTAAATGAAGATAGGATTAGACACAAATGATGATTATATCCTAAAGACATTTAAGAAAGAGTTAAAATCTAAGGGAATATTCATCGTAGATATGGATTTGCAAATTAGAAAGAGTATAGGAAACGAAGTCTTCGAAAAAGTAATTATTGCAAACACTTCAAGTTTAGATTTTTATTTGAAAGTAGAAGTAAGAAAAGGAAATGATAGCATAAAGATATATAGTGGGGAAAAAGAAGAATCTAAAAATTTCTCTAATTCTTTAAAGGAAAGTTTAAAAGAATTAAATGTAGAAAATATAAGTTTAGAAAATGGAGAAAATTATTATCTTATAAAAAACATAAACATTCCAGTTTCTATAATTAAAGTCTACATTTCAGAAAATACAATACTTGATAAAAAGTTATTAAATGAAAAGATTTTAGAATGTATTTTGAAAATTTAATTAAGGCTTCGCCCTTTGAAGCCTTAATTAAAATTTTTTGTGATTTGGAGGTGGAGTATGAAACTTATAGTTACAACAGGGCCAAGCACTAAAGAAAATTGGGTAATTAAAGATTTAGTATCTTTAGGTGTAGATATATTTAGATTTAACACATCACATGGGAATATTAATGAATTAGATAATTTATATAAATGGATAAAAGAAGTTAGCTCGGACGTACATATCATGATAGATCTATCTGGTAGTAAGATAAGAGTTTCTGATAAACTTCCTTATATATATAAGATTTATAATGGTGAAGAAGTTATATTTTGTGGAGAAGATATCTATAAAAACAAAGGGTATGCAGCTAGAAATAGTGAAAGAAAAGTAATACCTTTAAATGTAAGCAATAAAGAACTTTTAGAAAATACTTTTAATGAGATGTCTATGAAAGATGATACTATGAAGTTTCAAGTTATAAGTTCTTTTAAAAAGGGAGTTATTGCAAAGGTTCAAAAAGGTGGAATAGTTAGAGCAGGTAAGGGATGCAATATAAAAGAGTTTAAGAGAGAGGGCAAGTCTTTTTGTGAAAAAGATATAGAGGGTTTAAATTTTGCAATAAAAAATAATATAGAAATAATCTGCCAGTCCTTTGTAGAATCTAGCTATGATATAGATTTAGTTTTAGATTATATAAAAAATAATAGCAGTTCTTATAATCCAAGGATTTTTGGAAAGGTTGAAACTCCAAAGGGAGCAAAAAATATAAAAGATTTTATAGGTAAGATAGACTCTGTAGTGATAGGAAGAGGGGATTTAGTTCCTGAAAGTGATATTAAATATGCACCTATATATCAAGATGAAATAATTAAAGAAGTTAAAAAATATGATAAAGATAAAGATATATATATAGGAACTCATATTCTAAATAGTATGAAAAAAGGAAGTCTTCCTGACTTTTCAGAAGTTGATGGTATTTATAATTTAATAGAAAAAGGAGTATCAGGCTTTCTATTATCAGGAGAGACATCTATAGGTAAGGCACCAGTTAATACAGTAAAATACTTAAAGGAGCTTGTGGAATTTTATGAAAGAAGAAAATAAAGTTAATTTAGATGATAGGAAAATGCTTTATTACGGAGTTATTTGGAGCATTTTAGGAGCATCAACTATATTACTTATCTATAACGCAATTAAAATAATAATGTAAAATTATAGCATACCTTCAAAATATAAAAAGGTATGCTAATTTATTGATGAAAAGTAAAATTTAAAGTATAATTATACTATAAGTTTAATTTAAGACAAGTGGGGGAACTGGGAATGGATGAAATTAAGTTAAAAACCTTAAAAGGTAAAATGATTAAGACACTTATGCCTGTTTTTATTATCGCTATGGTAGTGACAGCACTAATTGTAGGGGAGCTGAATCTTGAATTTTTTATTGCGGTTATTGTAAGTTCTGTTATTGTATGTTTTGTAATCGCTAAAGTTTCAGATAGTGTATCAAATGATATTAAAGAAGTTGGTGATGAAATTCACAAATTTGCTGAAGGAAATTTTAAAAATGAACTTGATTCTAAGAAGCTAGAAGAAAAGAGCGAGATTGGAAGTATGCTTACATCAGTTAAGGAAACTCAAGTTTCGATAGGTAAAATGATGAACAACGTAAAGTTTAACGCAGAGGCTATTGATATGAATGCTCAAGCACTTGCAAACATAGCAGGAGAACTTTCAAGACTTACAGAAGGTATAGTTCTTGCAATAGGTGATGTAGCTAATGGAACTACTAGCCAAGCAACAGACCTTTCTGAAATTTCAGCAGCTATGGTTAACTTTAGTAGTAATTTAGATACTGTTAAATCAGATATAGCAGTTGTTGAAGAGATGGCAACAGATATAAATAAAGAAGCTCAAAATAGTAACACTGAACTAGGGGCATTAACTTCTAATTTAGATAGTTTTAAAAAAGAATTCGATAAATTTAACGATGACATTTGGAATACTACAGATCAAATCAAAAAGATTAATGGAATGACAGATTTAATAAATAATATCTCAGAGCAAACTAACCTTTTAGCACTAAACGCAGCTATTGAAGCTGCAAGGGCTGGAGACGCTGGAAGAGGCTTTGCTGTAGTTGCAGAAGAAATAAGAAAACTTGCAGAGATGAGTAAAGAATCTACAGGAAATATTTGCGTAACTGTAAAAGAAATTTTAGCTAACACAGATAGACTTGTAAACAGAACAGCTTCTATGGATAAAGAACTAAGTTCTCAAACTGTAGTTATTCAAAATACAATCGAAGTGTTTAAAGCTATTTCTATTTCAATAGGTAATATTATTCCAAAAGTCGAAACTATGGTAAAAGCTTTTAATAAAATAAACGAGCAAAAAACAAGTATCTTAGAAAGAGTTGATAATATTTCTGCAATATCAGAAGAAATATCAGCAACATCACAAGAAGTTACAGCTTCTTCAGAAGAATTAAATTCTTCAAGTCAAGAAGTTGCAGGTGCAGCAGAATGCTTAAAAGCTCTTACGTCAGATATGAGCGGAAGTTTAGATGTATTCAAAATAAAAGATATGGAAGAATTAATTGAAGAATAAAAGTGGAAAGTAATTTCCACTTTTTTTTTATTACAGCGTTATTGACAAAGCTCTTTGTAAAAGTTATCATTCTCTTATAAACATATACGTATATGTTTATAAGAAGGAGGGGAAGTTATGAAAAAGAGATGGTGGCATAACTCAGTTGTATATCAAATTTATCCAAGGAGTTTTAATGATTCTAATAATGATGGAATAGGTGATATTAGAGGTATTATAGAAAAACTTGATTATTTAAAAGAATTAGGGATAGATGTAGTTTGGCTAAGTCCAGTTTATAAATCGCCTAATGACGATAATGGATATGATATTAGTGATTATAGAGATATAATGGATGAGTTTGGAAATATGAGTGATATGGAAGAACTTATTTTAGAGAGTAAAAAAAGAGGAATAAAAATACTTATGGATTTAGTATTAAATCACACTTCTGACGAGCATAAGTGGTTTATTGAAGCTAAAAAGTCAAAAGATAATAAATATAGAGATTATTATGTTTGGAGGAAAGAGCCAAACGGTTTAAAGTCAACCTTTGGGGGAAGTGCTTTTGAATACGATAAAGAAAGTGGAGAGTATTATCTTCATCTATTTAGTAAAAAGCAACCAGACTTAAATTTCGAAAATAAAGATTTAAGAAAAGAAATTTACGATATGATTAACTTTTGGATAGATAAAGGTGTAGGTGGATTTAGATTAGATGTTATAGATTTAATAGGAAAGGTTCCAGATAAAGAAATTAAGGAAAATGGACCTAAACTTCATGAGTATCTAAAAGAAATGAATAAAGAAACCTTTGGAGATAAAGACTTATTAACTGTCGGAGAAACTTGGGGTGCAACTCCTGAAATAGCTAAGCTTTATTCAAGCGAGGAAGAAAAAGAACTTAGTATGGTATTTCAGTTTGAACATATAAGTTTAGATAAGATCCCAGGAAAAAGAAAATGGGACCTTAAAAAATTAGACTTAAGAGATTTAAAAAGAGTATTAAGTAAGTGGCAAATAGAGCTTAAGAGTAATGGATGGAATAGTCTTTTTTGGAATAACCACGACCTTCCAAGGATAGTTTCAAGGTGGGGAAAGGATGATTCTGAAAAAAGCCGAGTATTAAGTAGTAAGATGCTTGGAACGATTCTTCACGGAATGAGAGGAACTCCTTATATTTATCAAGGTGAAGAGATCGGGATGACTAATATAAAATTTAAAGACATAGAAGACTATGATGATATTGAAATTAAGAATATGTATAAAGAGAGAATAGCTTTAGGTTATAGTCACAAAGATATAATGGAATCAATCTATGCAAAGGGGAGAGACAATGCAAGAACTCCTATGCAGTGGGATGATTCTATAAATGCTGGTTTTACAAAAAATAAACCTTGGCTTAAAGTTAATGAAAACTACAAAACTATAAACGTTAAAAATGCTTTAGAAGATAAGGGTTCTATTTTCTATCACTATAAAAAGTTAATAAAACTAAGAAAAGAGAACGAAACTATTATTTATGGAGACTATACTCCTTTAGATTTAGAGTCTACTAACACATTTTCTTATTTAAGAGAATTAAATGGAGATAGGATACTTGTAGTTTCAAACTTTTATGAAGAAGAAACAGAGTTTAACTTAAAAGGAATAGAGTATAGTGATTTAGAGATACTAATTAGTAATTATAAAGATTCTAGCACGGAATTAAAATCCCTTAAGCTTAGACCTTTTGAAGCTATTATGTTTAGATTAAAATAGAGGGCAGAAATGCCTTTTATTTTTTCCCCTAAAATAATTAAAAAACTTTTATGAAAACGATTGACAGAACTTGTACGTATAGTGTATATTTAAAACATAAGATATACGTACAACTTTCAAGAGGAGGTATTTTTAAAATGGGTAAGTTTAAAGAAGATGTAAACCTTTTAGTAGAATATATTGGGGGAAGAGACAATATAGCTACATTAACACATTGCGTAACTAGAATGAGATTCGTGTTAAAAGATCCAAGCAAAGCAGATGCATCTAAGATAGAAGAATTAAAATCTGTTAAAGGCACGTTTACTCAAGCTGGTCAATTTCAAGTTATTATAGGTCCAGAAGTATCAACTTTTTATAATGAATTTATAGGACAAACAGGTATAGAGGGAGAAAGCAAGGAAGCTGTAAAAGAAGCTTCAAAGAAAAATATGAGCCTTCTTCAAAGAGCAGTTGCAAATTTAGCTGAAATCTTTGCACCAATCATTCCAGCTATTATAGTTGGTGGTTTGCTTTTAGGTTTTAGAAATATTATAGGTGAGATGAAGTTATTTGAAAATGGAACAATGACTTTAACACAGATTTCAGTATTTTGGAATGGGGTAAACAGTTTTCTTTGGCTAATTTGTGAAGCTATTTTCCACTTCTTACCTGTAGGAGTTACTTGGTCTGTAACTAAAAAGATGGGTGCAAACCAAATGCTAGGTATAGTTCTTGGTATAACATTAGTTTCACCACAATTACTTAATGCTTATGCAGTAGCAGGAGCAGATAAAATTCCGTTTTGGGATTTTGGCTTCTTTAAAATAGAAATGATAGGTTATCAAGCTCAAGTTATTCCAGCTATTTTAGTAGGATTTGCATATGTTTACTTAGAAAGATTTTGGAAAAAAGTATCACCAGCATCTATAGAGATGATAATAGTACCATTTTTCTCATTAGTTCCAGCAGTATTATTAGCACATACAGTATTAGGACCTATAGGTTGGAAGATAGGAGACCTTATAGCACAAGGAGTATCATTTGGATTTAACTCATCAATAGGATGGTTATTTGGAGGAATATATGGATTTATCTATCCAATTTTAGTAATCACAGGATTACACCACACTCTTTTACCAGTAGATTTACAGCTTATAGCATCAACTGGAGGAACATATATGTGGCCAATCGTTGCACTTGCAAACATAGCGCAAGGTTCAGCAGTTTTAGGATATATTTACTTAAAGAGAAAAAATGATGAAGAAAAACAAATTGCGGTGCCAGCTTGCATATCAGCATACCTTGGGGTAACTGAACCTGCAATATTTGGTATAAACTTAAAATACTTCTACCCATTCATAGCTGGACTTACAGGTTCAGGAATAGCAGGTATTATATCAATGATTACTGGAGTTGTTGCAAACTCTGTTGGAGTTGGAGGACTTCCTGCAATACTTTCAATTAGAGGTTCTAGCATGTTACCATACGCTATATGTATGGCAGTTGCAATAGTAGTACCATTTGTACTTACATTAGTATTTTCAAAAACAAAACTAGCTAAGTATGGAACAAAATAAGTTCTTTAATATAAAAAAATAAATGAAGGGGGTTATTTTATAACTCCTTTTATGCTTTTAAAGAAATTAACTTGACAGAATAAATAAAAAACATTATCTTATACTTGTACGTATAAGTTGGAGGTTTAAAATGAGTGACTTTAAAAAAGGTGTAGTTTATCAAATTTATCCTAAATCATTTAAGGATTCAAATGGAGATGGACTTGGAGATTTAAAAGGAATAGTAGAAAAATTAGATTATTTAAAAACTTTAGGAATAGATTATATATGGCTGACTCCGTTTTATGTGTCACCACAAAAAGATAACGGCTATGACGTAGCTGATTATTACAAAGTAGATCCAAAGTTTGGAACTATGGAAGATTTCGAAACTTTAGTTAGTGAAGCAAAAAAGAGAGATATTAAAATAATGCTAGATATGGTGTTTAATCATACATCAACTGAACACATTTGGTTTAAGAAAGCATTAAAAGGTGAAAAGAAATATAAAGATTTTTATATATTTAAAAAAGGTAAGGACAACAAAGAGCCTACAAACTGGATTTCAAAGTTTGGAGGAAACGCTTGGGAGTACGTTGAAAGTTTAGATGAATATTATCTTCATTTATTTGATGTAACTCAAGCTGATTTAAATTGGGATAACGAAGAATTAAGAAAAGAGATTTATAAAGTAGTAAATTTTTGGCTTCAAAAGGGAGTTAAAGGATTTAGACTAGATGTTATAAATTTAATTTCAAAACCTAAGGTATATGAAGACGATCTTTTAGGGGATGGAAGAAGGTTTTATACTGACGGACCTAATATCCACAAATACTTAAAAGAATTAAACGAAAATACTTTTGGAAAATATCAAGACGTAATAACAGTAGGTGAGATGTCATCAACTTCAATAGATAATTGCATAAAATACTCAAACCCTAAAGAACAAGAATTAAGCATGGTATTTAATTTCCACCATTTAAAAGTAGATTACAAAGATGGTGAAAAGTGGTCTTTAATGGATTTTGATTTTAAAAAACTTAAGGAGCTGTTTAGCACTTGGCAAGAAGAAATGATAAAAGGCGGAGGGTATAATGCGCTCTTTTGGTGTAACCACGATCAACCTAGAGTGAATTCAAGGTTTGGAAACACAGAAAAATATCACAAAGAATCTTCTAAGATGTTAGCGACTTCAATTCATATGATGAGTGGAATGCCTTATATTTACCAAGGAGAAGAGTTTGGGATGACTAACCCAGATTTTGAAAATATAGATGAATACAAAGACGTAGAATCTATTAATTATTATAATATTTTAAAAGAATCAGGTGCTTTAGAAAAAGATATAATAAAAATACTTAACTCAAAATCAAGGGATAACTCTAGAACTCCAGTTCAGTGGGATGATTCTAAAAATGCTGGATTTACGAAAGGAACTCCTTGGATTAACACTTCAAAAAACTATATAACTATAAATGCTAAAAATGCATTAGAAGATAAAACTTCAGTATTTTATCATTATAAAAAGCTTATAGAAATAAGAAAAGAAGAGGAAACAGTTTCTTTAGGTGATTATAAAATATTAAATGAGGACCACGATAAAGTTTATGCTTATAAGAGGGAGTATAAAGGAGAATCATTAATAGTTATAAATAACTTTTATGATGTAGAAACTGAAATCTCTATAGAAGAAAAATACTTTAAAGGTAAGCATATAAAAATCCTTTTATCAAATTATGATGATAGTAGTTTAGATTTAAAAAGATTAAAATTAAGACCTTACGAATCTATAATATATAAATTAAGTTAAAGGTTAAGCTTAGGCTACAAATAAGGTAGCCTAAGCTTATTTTAATATAGTATAATATATGTAAAGATTTTAAAGTTAAGAGGTGCAACATGAGTAAATACGTAAGTATATACAATGAGTTTGTAGGAGATATAGAAAACGGTATATTAAAAAATGGGGAAAAGTTAAAATCTGAATCAGATTTAATGAAACAGTATGATGTATCAAGAGATACTATAAGAAAATCATTAAACCTTTTAGAGCAAAACGGATATATTCAAAAGTTAAAAGGGAAAGGTTCTTTCGTTTTAGATAGAAATAAATTTGATTTTCCTGTTTCAGGTATAACTAGTTTCTACGAACTTTCAAAAAAGATGGGTAAAGAGATTAAAACTCAAGTTGAAGAATTTAGCTTAAAAGCAGCTGATGAAAAAATGAAAGTAAAATTAGAACTAAGTGATGAAGACCATATTTGGAAAGTAGTTAGAGTTAGAAATATAGATGGGGAAAATATAATATTAGATAAAGACTACTTAAATGGAAGTATAATTCAAACTTTAACTTTAGATGTTTGTAAAAGATCTCTTTATGAATATATAGAAGGAGAGCTTGGACTTAAAATTTCTTACGCAAAAAAAGAAATAACAGTTCAAAAGGCATCGACAGAAGATAAAAGACTTTTAGATTTAGAGCATTATGATATGGTTGTTGTAGTTAAAAGCTACACTTATCTAAACGATACTACTCTTTTTCAATATACTGAATCAAGGCATAGACCTGATAAATTCAAATTTGTGGATTTTGCAAGAAGATAGAGTTTTTAAAAAGCATAAGGATAAACCTTGTGCTTTTATTTTTTTTATTTGTAATAGGAGACACTTTTCTATATAATATGATTAAAAATGATAATTATATTCAATTACTCGTTTTGAATTAAAGGAGATTATTAATGGAAAAGATAAATAAGTTCCAAAGTTTAACTATTTTTATTATGGTTTTATTAGGAATTATATTAGGACAAATAACTTTTATAGAAAGATATTCAGAATATTTAATTATGCCGTCATTAACAATAATGCTTTTGTTAGTGTTTATACAAGTACCTTTAAGTGAAATAGGAAGTTCTTTTAAAAATTTAAAATTTACATTAACAGCAATTATTATAAATTTTGTATGGACACCAATATTAATATTTATTTTAGGTAGATTATTTTTAAATAATAACCCAGAACTTTTAATAGGATTCATTATGCTTATGGTAACTCCTTGTACTGATTGGTATTTAATATTTATAGGGATTTCAAAAGGAAATGTCGCTTTAGGCTCGTCTATTCTTCCTTTAAATCTGATACTTCAATTACTTTTACTACCTGTATACATATTACTAATAGGGGGGGCTAGTATATCAATAGATATATTAAGTCTAGGAAAAGGAGTGGCACTTAGCTTAATAATCCCACTACTTTTATCAACAATTGTAAGAAAACTTATTATAAAAAGAGTAGGGAATAATAAATTTGAAGAAAAGGTGATCCCTAAAGTTTGTGATTCACAAGGATACTTTTTAAATATAGCAATTATAGCTATGTTTGCATCACAAGGGAAGGTATTACTAGAAAATTATAAGGTTCTTTTTATTTTATTAATTCCTATTTTATTATTTTTTGTAATCAATTTTATAGTTGGAAGAATTGCAGGAAAGCTTACAAAACTAAATTATCAAGATGGGGTTTCGTTAAATTTAACTACTATCGCAAGAAACTCTCCTATAGCACTCGCAATTGCAGTTGCGTCATTTCCTGATAGACCGCTTATTGCATTAGCACTTATAATTGGACCACTTATAGAATTACCTGTATTGTTTTTAGTATCTAAGATTTTATTAA
Source organism: Clostridium chrysemydis (assembly GCF_015234215.1). Lineage (GTDB taxonomy): Bacteria > Bacillota > Clostridia > Clostridiales > Clostridiaceae > Clostridium > Clostridium chrysemydis. The sequence goes on from NZ_JADEKP010000001.1 coordinate 561,012, forward strand.
ATCTAAAATCAAGAGAAGAATCATATAAAGAAATTATAATTGATAATTAAAAAGTCAATTTTAAAGAAATATATAACTCTTAAATTTTAGGGGGGAATTTATGAAAAACAAAATGAAATGTTTTAAATGTGATTCTACCAAGGTTAAAAAAGTAAAAGCACCACCAGTTAGGGCTAGAGAGGGATTCAAAACAAAACTTTTAAACCCTAACTATTATATTTGCTTAGATTGCGGATATAGTGAGTTTTGGTTTGAATCAAAGGAAGAATTAGATTTTTTATCAAAATGAGAGTGATTTTTTTAAAATGCCGTATTATTTAAAACAAATATACGGTATTTTTATTTTTGCGTATTTAAACGTAAGATTTCGTAAGGTTTTCTTATAATTATTTTAAAACCTACTTTTTATAATGAAAATATATTATAAAAAGAGGTGTAGAGGATGAAAAAAGTTATTATATTAATTATTTTATTATGTTGTGGAGGTTATATTTTAGGAGGTATGTTACATAAGGAAAGTTATAAAAATCCTACTATAAATAAAAATATAAAAGATAAAGAATTAGTCTTAGTAAACAAAGAAAATGGAGTAGATAAAAATTATAAAGACGATAAGCTTGTAATACCAAATATAAGGTTTAATAATAGCTCGAGTAATGAAGAAAAGCATGTATCTAAAAGAATAGCTAAAAGCCTAGAAGCTATGTTTAATGATGCTGAAAACGAAGGAATAATTCTTTTAGGGAATTCAGGATATAGATCATATGAATCGCAGGTACAAACTTATAATAATAGAGTTAAATCAGAAGGAAAGAAAATGGCTGATGCGTATGTTGCAAAACCAGGATTTAGTGAACACCAAACAGGGCTTTGCATAGATATAACAAACGAAGGAAAATATTTTGCTAAAGGAACAAAGGAAGCGGATTGGTTAAATGATAACTGCTATAAGTATGGGTTTATTATAAGATATCCTGAAGGAAAAGAATCAGTAACAGGTATATCATACGAGCCTTGGCACATAAGATATGTTGGTAAAGAGGCTGCAAAGATAATTCACAATCAAAATATTACGTTAGAGGAGTATTTAATGGATAAGGCTTAGGTTTGAATAAATTATCATAAGCTACCAAAGCAAGTGGTAAATCGGTTAGAATTCCTATAAAAATTAAATCATATGAATAGTTAATGAAATGAATTCTATTACTTCTATAAGTAATGATTTTAAAGAAATAAGGTGTCATATTAACATAAAGCAATTTTTTTACTTTAGGCGAATTAATTACATTAAGAATAATAAGATTTGCTATAATCAGTTTTGAAATATTTGGAATCACCCTATATTTAATTGTAGTATTGAAATTATAGGAGAGTGAGAATAAGAAAAAAATTAAAATCTGAAATTTACAACTAGTAATATGGGATATAGATTCATTAAATAAAGCTTTATAAATTTAAAGTATATAGAAAAAAGGACAAGATTATCTTGTCCTTTTTTATTTGGTGCCACCAGTGGGAATCGAACCCACACGGTAAAACCGCATGATTTTGAGTCATGTGCGTCTGCCAGTTCCGCCATGGTGGCATAAAAATTTGCAACTTGTATAAAATATTATAGCATAGGAAAGTAAAAGATTGCAATTAAATTAACAAATAAGAAAATAAAAAAAGTTTAATAACCCCTTAAAAATGGGGAAAAATAAAGGATATAGAAAAATATTAAAAAAAAATGAAAGAATAAGGTTGTTTGATTGTGGTAGATTTGCTAAAATATATTTAGGATAAAACTATCCCACAGGGACAGTTTTTGACCTAGCTAGAAAATAAACTAGAGATAAAACTCGTAGTTTAGAATCTAATAATTAGGGAGGAGTAATTAGAATATGATGTATTCAAAAGAAGTTGAAGAAATGTGTGTAATCGCAAAAGGACCTAACCACGGACCAGCACCAATCCCTGTAGAAGGAAGATGGGTAGCAGCAAAAGAAGTAAGTGATATTTCAGGTCTTACTCACGGTATAGGTTGGTGTGCACCTCAACAAGGAGCTTGTAAGCTTACTTTAAACGTTAAAGATGGAATAATAGAGGAAGCATTAATAGAGACTATAGGATGTTCAGGTATGACTCACTCTGCAGCAATGGCTTCAGAAATCTTACCAGGAAAAACTATATTAGAAGCATTAAACACAGACTTAGTTTGTGATGCTATAAACACTGCAATGAGAGAATTATTCTTACAAATCGTATACGGAAGATCTCAAACTGCATTCTCAGAAGGCGGACTTCCAATAGGAGCTGGACTTGAAGATTTAGGAAAAGGTCTTAGATCACAAGTTGGTACTATGTACGGTACAGTTGCTAAAGGACCTAGATACTTAGAAATGGCTGAAGGTTACGTAACTAAAGTTGCTTTAGATGCTGACAACCAAATTATCGGTTACAAATTCGTTCACCTTGGAAGAATGATGGAGTTCGTTGGTAAAGGAATGACAGCTAACGAAGCTATGGAAAAAGCAAGCGGACAATACGGAAGAGTTGCAGACGCTGTTAAATTAGTAGACCCAAGACACGAATAATTTATTAAAAGTTGTAAGGAGGATTTTTAATCATGGCATTATTTGAAAGTTATGAAAGAAGAATAGATCAAATCGTTCCTGTATTAAACAAATACGGAATGAAAACAATAGAAGATGCGAAAGTAGTTTGTGATGAAATCGGAATCGATCCATACAAAATCACTGAAGAAACTCAACCAATCGCATTCGAAAATGCTAAATGGGCATACACTTTAGGTGCTGCTATAGCAATCAAAAAAGGATGTACAACTGCTGCTGAAGCTGCTGAAGCTATCGGAGAAGGATTACAAGCTTTCTGTATCCCTGGTTCAGTTGCTGACGACAGAAAAGTTGGTTTAGGACACGGAAACTTAGGAGCTATGCTTTTAAGAGAAGAAACTAAATGTTTCGCTTTCTTAGCAGGACATGAATCATTCGCTGCTGCTGAAGGAGCTATCAAAATAGCTGAAAAAGCTAACAAAGTAAGAAAAGAAGATTTAAGAGTTATCTTAAACGGTCTTGGAAAAGACGCTGCTATGATCATCTCAAGAATCAACGGATTTACTTATGTTGAAACTAAATTTGACTATGCTACAGGAAAATTAAACATAGTTAAAGAAACTGCTTACTCAAACGGAGACAGAGCTAAAGTTAAATGCTACGGTTCAGACGACGTTAGAGAAGGTGTTGCTATAATGCATCACGAAGGAGTTGACGTTTCAATCACTGGTAACTCAACTAACCCTACAAGATTCCAACACCCAGTTGCTGGAACTTACAAAAAAGAGTGTGTAGAGCAAGGTAAAAAATACTTCTCAGTAGCATCAGGTGGTGGTACAGGAAGAACTCTTCACCCAGATAACATGGGTGCAGGTCCAGCTTCATACGGTATGACTGATACTATGGGAAGAATGCACTCAGATGCACAATTCGCAGGATCATCATCAGTTCCAGCTCACGTTGAAATGATGGGTCTTATCGGAATGGGTAACAACCCAATGGTAGGAGCTACTGTTGCAGTTGCTGTTGCTGTAGAAGAAGGAATGAAAAATAAATAATTTAAAATTAATATTTTAAATTTTTTAGTACCACAACTTAGGTTGTGGTACTTTTTGTATTTAGAGGAATTATAAAAAAATATATTTTTAAAAAATAGTGTTCAAATCTGCATTAAGGTAATACTAATAGTAAGGTGGACATAAAATTTTTATATAGTTTATTAATAAATTATAGTTTATTTGAACTGTAGTTATATTATGTTAAAATGTGGTGAATTTAGCCTATATTAGATGGTTAATAGGAGGCTATTGCCGTATAATTAAAGAGAGGATAGGAGGAATTATTATGGATATAGGAATTATAAAATTTAGAGCAAGAGAAAAAATGAAAGAAGATAAAGCGGTTATCCTAGGAGTTTCATTTAGTTCAATAGTATTAGCACTTTGCATTGCTGAAGTTAATATGTACTTAGGCTTAGGATTTACATTACTAGCTTGTATGGTTGAAGCATTTATAGGTGTTGCTATTACAGCTTTCTTCTTAAATATCGTAAAAACAGGTAGAGGTAAGTTAGCTAGTTTAAAAGTTAGTCCTAAAACTTATTTCAGATATGTTGGATATACAATATTTGTAGGTCTATTTAGCTTAATTGTTAGCTTAATACTTTGTATTCCAATATTATTTAAACTATTAGATTATATACGTAATATTGATTTATTATTATATTATGGAATAGGTCTTGGAGATTTAGGTGGTTTAGTTGGAGAAATAATTATTCTTGTAATTATTGCAGTAGCTGCAGGGATAATATTTAATTTATTCTTCTTCTGTACTAAGTTTTTAATAGTAGAAGGAAATTCTGTTAAAGATAGTTTCGGAAAATCAATCGAAATGATGAAAGGGTACAAAGGAAAATTATTCTTAACTCAACTTTCATTTATAGGTTGGTTCTTATTAGTTATTATAACTTGTGGAATTTATTCAGTTTGGTTTATCCCTTACTACAATGCTTCTATGGCTCAATTTTATCTTGAATTAAAGAGAGAATTAAATGGGAAAAATGAAGCTAAAGAAGATTTAGAAGAAGACACAGATTCTGTAGATGAAGAAATAATAGTTGAAAATACAGTTTTTTCTGGAACTAATGAAGGAGAAACTGAAACAGTAGGTGTTATTGAATCAGTTAGAGAGCCTAAAGAAGAAGTAGTAGAAGAAAAATAGAAGATGATACTGAAAAGTAAAATTTAGTTTTTATTAAGAGAGAGAATAACAAAGGTTATTCTCTCTTTTTTACTTTTTAATTGGTAAAAAAGAGTTTATTAATAAAAATTGTATAATAATATTGGAAATAGAAAAAATGTATACAAAAGCTAATTATTCAATAATATTTCTATAATATTATACAAATTATAAATATATATAATATTAGCTTAGAAAATATTGTATAAAAAATGAATTTAAATAACAAATGGTTAATAATATAAAAGTATGATGAAAAAAATAAGAATACAAGTTAAAATACCATTAGGGGAAGGCGGAAAGGAATTATTAGTTGGAATAATTTATTTTCTAAAATAACACATCACTAAAAAATCCTTATGAAATAATAAATGTACAACAACTACTTAAAATTAAAATTAACTGAATTTTCGGGGAGGGTTAATTTTGATTTAGATTAATAAGGAGGGGGCTCTTTATTATATATAGAATAGCAGATGGGCTTTGTTATTCAAGTTGGAGTGATCGGAATTAAAAAGAGGGTTTAAAACATGGTTAAAATAGTAAGGGTATTTTAACCGTTAGGGGAATGTGGTAAAAAGCGGAAAGGTTAATTAGCGGATAATTAACAAAAAAACATATAGTGAGAAATATGTTAGCAAAAAGCTATGTCTAGTAAGACATAGCTTTTTGTTGAATTTACGAACGATTAGCTTTTTAAACAGGTTGCATTATTCGTAAAAACCTTAAAATTATGAAAAAAACTTAAAAATATAGAAAAAATATTCGTAGTTAGGGTAGAAAAATGTAAAAAAATAAGGTATTATAGAATGCGGACGAAATTTACATGAAAGAGTGATAAGATGAAAAACCTTTTTAAAAAAGACGGTCTATTAGATAATTATTTCGATATTACTAAGGCTGGTTCTACACCTAAAACAGAAGTTTTAGCTGGTATTACAACATTTATGACGATGGCATACATATTAATTGTTAACCCATCAATTTTATCAGCAGCTGGAATGGATCAAGGAGCAGTATTTACTGCAACAGCACTTTCAGCATTTGTTGCAACTATGCTTACTGGATTATACGCTAAATTACCTTTTGCACAAGCACCAGGAATGGGATTAAACGCATTCTTTGCTTTCACAGTAGTTCTACAAATGGGTTATTCTTACCAATTTGCACTTACTGCAGTATTCTTAGAAGGTATTATATTTATATTATTAACTTTATTTAATGTTAGAGAAGCTATCGTAGACTCTATACCAGATTGTATTAAAAAAGGTATAGCTGTTGGAATCGGGCTTTTAATTGCTTTAATTGGACTTGAAGGAGCTGGTATAGTTGTTCACCAAGATGGAGGAACAATTGTACAACTTGGAAATATAGTAAAAGGACCTGGGCTTTTAGCTATAGTTGGTTTATTAATTACATCAGTTTTAATAGCTAGAAAAATCAAGGGAGCATTATTTATTGGGATGCTTGTTACTGCAATAATAGGTATACCTTTTGGTTTAACACCTATGCCTAGTACTTTAATGAGTGCACCACCTTCAATTAAAGGTGTGCTATTTGCTTTTGAATGGCATAATATATTTAGTTTTGATATGGTAATAGTATTATTTACATTATTATTTATGGATTTATTTGATACTATAGGTACTTTAGTTGGAGTTGCAACTAAAGCTAAGATGCTTGATAAAGATGGAAAAGTTCCAAACATAAAAAAAGCATTATTATCAGACGCTATAGGAACTACTTTTGGAGCTTGCGTTGGAACAAGTACTGTATCAACATTCGTTGAAAGTGCAGCAGGAGTTGCAGAAGGGGGAAGAACAGGACTTACAGCTGTAACTACAGCTATAATGTTTGGTCTTGCATTATTCTTTGCTCCGATCTTTGCAGTAATTACGCCAGCTGTAACAGCTTCAGCTTTAATCTTAGTAGGTTTATTTATGATTGAACCTATTAAAGAGATAAACTTTGAAGATTTTACAGAAGCTATACCTGCATTTTTAACTATAATAATGATGCCTTTCTCATATAGTATATCTGATGGTATCATATTTGGGGTTATATCTTATATTGTATTAAAAGTTTTCACTGGAAAATTCAAAGATATAAGTTTAGCAACAGTTGTTATTGCAATAGTATTTATTCTAAAATTCGTATTACACTAAGAGTTTTAAGCACCTAATTATTAGGTGCTTTTTTTTATACATTAATGCTAACCATTCATTAAAAGTAGAATTTTCTATAATAAGATATAATATTATAGAAAATCGAACTATTTGCCTCAAAAAATCAAAAATAATCGTAAAAAAATTGTCGAATTATCTGAAAACTGGTATAATCTTTTTATTATATTATTTTACAAAAGAAAGTAGGAGATTAAATGGCAGAAGATAAAAAGCTTAGATGGTATAATCTTTCTTTAATGGCATTTGTAATGGTTTGGGGATTTGGTAACGTAGTAAATAACTTCGCAAACCAAGGGCTTCAAGTAGTAGTTTCTTGGGTGCTTATTATAGGATTATACTTTGTTCCTTATGCCCTTATGGTAGGAGAACTTGGCTCTGTTTTTAAAGAAGGTAAAGGGGGAGTTAGTACTTGGATTAGAGAAACTAGTACACCAACTCTTGCATACTTTGCAGGGTGGACTTACTGGGTAGTACATATTCCATATCTTGCTCAAAAGCCACAAAACGTTTTAGTTGGACTTGGGTGGATATTTAAAGGGAATGGAGATTTAATAAAGACTTTATCTCCTATGACGGCACAGTTAATAACTTTAGGTATTTTCTTATTTTTCGTTTGGGTTTCATTAAAAGGAATGAACTCACTTAAAATAATTGGTACAGTAGCAGGTACAGCTACATTTATTATGTCTATACTTTACATATTAATGATGATTGCAGCACCAGCTTTAAGAGGTGTTCAGATTGCAACTACAGATATTTCGTTACATAGTGTAATTCCTAATTTTAACTTTGCATACCTAACAACAATATCTATGTTAGTATTCTCAGTTGGTGGTGCAGAAAAGATATCACCTTATGTAAATAACACTAAGAACGCTTCAAAAGAATTTCCAATAGGTATGATAGTACTAGCTATTATGGTTGGGGTATCAGCTATTTTAGGATCAGTTGCTATGGGAATGATGTTTGATGCAAATAATATTCCAAACGATCTTATGATGAATGGTCAATATTATGCATTCCAAAAACTTGGAGATTATTATGGTCTTGGAAATGTACTTTTAATTATTTATGCAATTGCAAATACAGCAGCTCAAATTTCTGCTTTAGTATTCTCAATAGATGCACCTTTAAAAGTATTACTTGCAGATACTGATGATAATTTTGTTCCTAAAGGTTTAACAAAAACTAATAAAAATGGAGCTCCAGTTAACGGTTATATAATGACTTCTATTTTAGTTGGGATACTTATAGTAGTTCCTGCTTTAGGAATAGGAAACATGAACGAATTATACAGCTGGCTTTTAAGATTAAATGCTGTTGTAATGCCACTTAGATATCTTTGGGTGTTCTTAGCGTTTATGTTACTTAAAAAGGCTAAAGATAAGTTTAAATCAGATTACAAATTCCTAAAAAATGATAAGATTGCATTTGGAGTAGGCGTTTGGTGCTTTATCTTTACAGCATTTGCCTGTGTGCTTGGAATGTTCCCTCAAGGTGTAGAAACTTTTAGTAGCCCTTGGTGGTTCCAAATTAGCTTAAATGTTTTAACACCATTTATATTAATAGGTTTAGGATTTATATTACCTGTTATAGCTAAAAAGAAAAAAATATAAATTTTTAAGTGCTAAATTTAATTTAGCACTTTTTTTCTACTTTAAAAATGAAGAAAAGATTAAGTATAGAGTATAAACTTGAAAAATAAATTAAAATACTATATAATAAGTTACACAATAACTCTTATATAATTATGTTAAGAAAATTTAAGGAATATATGCTTTTATCCTTAAGAATTAAATTGTATAATGAAGTAAACAAGGAAGAAAAGGAATGAGGATATGAATAGAGTGAATTGGAAAGCTATACTTTATATAATAATAGGTGTTGTTATTATAGGGGCTGTCATTAGTTTATTTATTTATCTTTTACCTTTCATATTAGTTGTGATGCTTGTCCTTTGGGGATATTTCAAATTAAAAGGTAAAAAGGTAGAAAAAGAATTTAAAGAAAATGAAAATGTGTATGAAGAAAGAGAAACATATTATAGCAATGAGAAGAGCACTGACTCAGAGGATGATGACTTCGACACATCAAAAGCAATCGACGTAGATTATGAAAATATTGATGATAAATAGTGTATAATAGAGCTAAGTAATATATTTTACTTAGCTCTAGTTTAGGTATATTAGAAAGTAAGGAGAGAAAATATGAATTTCAGAAGACTTAGAATTTTTTATGAAACAGCTATACATTTAAATATGACAAAGGTTGCTAAAAGTTTATATATCAGTCAACCGTCGGTAAGCCAAGCGATAGGAGAATTAGAAGAAGACTTAGGAGTAAAACTTTTTGATAGGATAGGTAGAAAGATATCTTTAACTCATGAAGGTGAAGTTTATTTTAACTATGCAAGAAGAATTTTAAACCTTTACGATGAGGGCGTTGATACCATTAGAAAAATGGGTAACAGAGAGTTTGGAAAAATTAATATCGGAGCAAGTACAACTATTGGTATTTATATTCTTCCAGATATAATAAAAGAGTTTACAAAACTTAATAAAAAAATTGAAATATCATTAATAATAGAAAATACAGAGAATATAGAGAAGTTGATTTTAGAAAATAAGATAGACTTTGCATTTACAGAAGGTGCTATTCACTCAGAAGAAATTACATATAAAAAGTTTTTAGAAGATGAAATTGTATTTATTACACCAGCAAATGAAGAATGGGAAAAAGTAGAGTTTTTAAAAGGTGACATATTAACTAAAGAAAAATTTATAATGAGAGAATACGGAAGTGGTACTAGAGAAACAGTTGAAAACTATCTAAATAAAAACGAGATAAGTTATAGAGTCTATATGGAACTAGGTAGTGGAGAGGCTATCAAAAAAAGTGTTGAAGCTGGTCTTGGTATAGGTTGTATATCTAATCTTTGCGTAAAAGAAGAAGTAGAAAACAACAAATTACTTATTAAAGGTTTTAATGGTGAAAAAATCAAAAGAGATCTATTATTTTTACATCACAAAGATAAATTTATAAGCAGTAATATGGAAGCTTTTATAGATGAAGCATTCAAAATAAAATAAAAATCTTTTTTTCTAAAATTAATTTAATAAAATTGTTTACATAAAGACATGCTAGGGTAGCGTGTCTTTTTTTATATTCAAATTTGTAAAAAAAGGTAGCGTGATATATAATTGTAAAAAAATGTTTTTTTACATTTCGTAAGAAAAAGGGGGCAATATTATGGAAAAGATAAAGATGAAAACTCCATTAGTTGAAATGGATGGAGACGAAATGACAAGAGTTTTATGGAAAGAAATAAAAAGTATATTACTAGAGCCTTTTATAGAACTAAATACGAAATATTATGATTTAGGACTTTTAAACAGAGATATTACGAATGATGATGTAACAAAGGAAGCGGCGCTTGCAATAAAAAAATACGGGGTTGGAGTTAAGTGTGCAACTATTACTCCAAATAAAGACAGAGTTAAAGAATATAACTTAAAAGATATGTATAAAAGTCCAAACGGAACTATAAGAGCTATTTTAGATGGAACTGTTTTTAGAGCACCAATAATTACAAAGGTTGTTGAAGCTTACATAAAAACATGGAAGAAACCTATTACTATAGCAAGGCATGCTTACGGAGATATATATAAAGATGTGGAAATGAAAGTCTCTAAAGGAAAGTGTGAGCTTTTATTTACAGATGAGAACGGGGAAGAAGTAAGAAAGCTTATTCATAACTTTGATGGGGATGGCGTTGTGCTTGGGATGCATAACTTAAATAATTCTATCGAAAGCTTTGCTAGAAGTTCTTTTAACTATGCGTTAGATACAAAGCAAGATTTATGGTTCTCAAGCAAGGATACTATATCGAAACTATACGATCATACTTTTAAAGATATATTTAACGAGATATTTGAAAAAGAATATAAAGAAAAGTTTGAAAAAGAAAATATTGAGTATTTTTATACTCTTATAGATGATGCTGTAGCTAGAGTTATTAAGTCAGAAGGTGGGATGATTTGGGCTTGTAAAAACTATGATGGTGATGTTATGAGTGATATGATTGCAACAGCTTTTGGTTCTTTAGCTATGATGACTTCAGTTTTAGTATCTCCAGATGGAAACTTTGAGTACGAAGCTGCACATGGAACAGTTCAAAGACATTATTATAAGCACCTTAAAGGGGAAGAAACTTCTACAAACTCAGTTGCTACAATTTTTGCTTGGACTGGAGCGCTTAGAAAAAGAGGGGAATTAGATTCTAATAAGGAACTTATCGATTTTTCAAATAAGTTAGAAGAAGCAGTTATAGAGACTATAGAAAAAGGATTTATGACTAAAGATTTAGCTTTAATTAGCAATTTTGAAAATATTAAGGTTAGAAACAGTTTTGAGTTTTTAGAGGATGTAAAAAATACCCTTTTAGACAAAATATTATAAAAAATATGTATTAAAAATAAAATTAGTAATAAAAAATTAATATAATTAATTAAACTGAGAAAATCAGAAAAAATTACAAAAATAATCCATAAAAATGTTTACATTCTGTGAAAAATTATATAAAATAGGATTTAAGGAAGGGAAATAATGCTAAAAGATATAAAAAATTAATTGTTTTAAGTAATATTTCTCTTGACTAAATCCTATAATATTAAAGTAGGTTTCAAGATTACAAAAATAACTTACAAAATATTCAAAAACTATGTACAAACCGTAAAATAGATGTTATTATGTAAATGATAACAGATGAAGAAAAAGGAAATTGTACTAATAATTAGGGAATAGAAGGAGATGCAGATTATGAACAAAGTATTAGTATTGTCTAAAGGAACAGGGCAATCAAAAGCATTTGAAAGATTTGTTAACGACTACACTGAGAAGAACTCTTTAAATATCGAGTGGATATTTTCAAATGATTCAGGTATGGGAGAAATCATTGAAAATGGAGATGTTAACGTAGCTCTTATCTCACCAGAGATGTTACTTGTAGAAAAGAAGGTTCAACAAGAATTAGAAGGGGCTAATATTCCATACGCTAGTATTAAACCAGCTGATTTTGGATTAAAGAGAATTGAAAAAATTCTGCCAACAATAGAAGAATACTTAAAATAAATTTAATATATAAGTTATATAAATTTACTTAAGTTAATATAATTAAATATAATTTAAAAGGGTTTGTAGTTTAAAAAGAATTGCAAATTATATGATACTAAGTTATGGGTACTTTCGAGATTTACAGGGCGGCACCCTAGTAAATCAAAAAAGAAAGTTTCATATAAATAAATCAATTCAGGGGGGAAACCAAAATGAAATTTATGGACAAATTTGCTGCTTGGCTTGAAAAGGTTATGATGCCTATCGCATCAAAACTTGGTAGCCAAAAACACTTAGCTGCGCTAAGAGATGGATTTATAGCTTACCTACCTATATCATTAATCGGTGCCGTTGGTACTATGATGCTAAACGTTTTATTAAAACCGGACTCATTAGTAGGTAGAGAATTAATGAAGATTGAGGCATACAAAACTTCTGTATTCCCATTCTTAGAAAAATATGTTAACCCAGTGTTTAACCAAATGTGGTGGGCAACATTAGCAATGACTACTATTTATTTAGTAATCACTATAGCTTACGCTTACGGTAGATCTCAAGAAGTAGATCCACTTGCTACAGCAATCGTTGCTTTAGGTTCATACTTAGCTATGATTCCAGATTCACAAGTTTTAGATGGATTAACTTCAACTATTAAAGATGTAACTTTAGTAGAAAAAGTTCCTGAAACTCTAAACAAAATCGCTGGAACTTTAGGTGTTGCACCTGACGCTTTAAAAGAAAGTTTAGTTGGCGCTGACTTTATAACTACAACAGGAACTTGGGGACAAATCTCTTGGGGTTCATTTAACTCAACTGCAATGTTCGCTGGTATCTTAGTTGCATTATTCTCAGCTCAATTCTTCTGCTTTATAGTTAAAAAAGGACTTGTTATCAAGTTACCAGATCAAGTACCACCAGCAGTTTCAAGATCATTCGCTGCAGTTATACCTGGTATCTTAACAGTTATGGTATTTGCAATAATTTCAATGATATTCTTAAAAATTGTAGGAACTGACTACAAATCTTGGATAGATACTACAATTCAAAAACCATTAGAAAGATTAGGACAATCTCCATTTACTTATATTGGATTAATCACTTTCTCTCAATTATTATGGTTCTTTGGATTACACGGTATGAATATGGTAGAGCCTGCTCTTAATACTATGTACTTACCAACATTAAACGAAAATATTGAATTAGTTGCTCAAGGTAAAGAAGCAATCCACACATTCACTAGAAACTTCGTAGACGTATACGCAATGCCAGGTGGATCAGGAGCTACTTTCGCTCTTATCATTTCAATAATGATTTTCTCTAAGAGACAAGAGCAAAAAGAACTTGCTAAATTAGCATTCGCTCCAGGATTATTCCAAATCAACGAGCCAGTAATATTCGGTTTACCAATCGTATTAAACCCAATTTACTTTATACCATTCGTATTAACTCCAGGTATATTATTAACTTTAGCATACTTCGCTACAGAAGCAGGTATGGTAGAAAAAATCCAAGCGTTCATTCCTTGGACAACTCCACCAATACTATCAGCTTTCTTAGCTACAAATGGAGATTTCAAAGCAGCTATATTAGCAGCATTACTATTCGTAGTAGCTCTAATTATCTGGACACCATTTGTTATAGCTTCTAACAAGATGGCAGAAGATGCTGAATAATTAGAAGAATAATATTAATTTTGAAGTGCATAAGCTATAAATATAGCTTATGCCTTCTTTTAAATTTTAGGAAAATACTGTATTAAAATTTAAATTTATATTAGAATTAGTGTAGGGGCTAATATAAATTTAGATTTTAAGGGAGGGACTTATTTATGGCATTTATAAATAGTGTAGAATTAGATTATCCAGTAGATGAGGTATTTAAAGTAATTATTAGAACAGCAAAAAGGGATTTTGCAAATTTCAATCCTAAGGATCCTATAGGAGCTTATACTATAAAAACTGCTGGGAACTATGGAATGAAACAAGCAAAAGTAAGGGTTGAGATAACAGATTATAAGTTAAATGAAGTATATCAAATAACAACAGTTAGAGATAAATTAATGTTTGTTTCTACATATAGATTTGAAGACCTAGGTGATTCAAAAACTAGATTCACATTAGAAGAATCAGATTGTACAGAAGGCTTTTTTAAAGCTATGAACGGTATGATTCAAAACTTCGTTTTTAAAAAGAGAATTAAAAATAGATTTTCTTATTTAGTACAAGGTTTAGAAAATGAAATATTAACTCACAGAGAAAAGGTAGAAAAAGCAAAACCGAAGGCTGTTTCAGAATAAAAAAAGAATAATGTAGAACCTTTGAAATATAATATATTGTAAATAATTAAAAAGGATATCTAAAAATGGATATAAAAAGTTATTACAAGTATTATAAGATGCTAGAAGAACTTAAAAAGGACAAAGGTTCATTAGTTTTTAAAGTTAATGGAGAAAAAGATACAAGTAAGTTATATAACGTTAAGATTGAAGGGGGAAAACTTCCAAAGGGTAAGGAAATTTTTCTAGAATCTAATAGTTTAAAAGATATACTTAAAAGAGTTTATGAAAAGTATAATAAAAGCTAAAAAAGAAGGAAATAATTTTCCTTCTTTTTTTATTTAAAATGCATAATTTCCATCTTTAAAAATCTCTATAGTTTTATCATCGTAAGTTACGCCTATTATTTCTAAGTCAGAAGTTCCAAACATAAAGTCAACGTGAGTTAAAGATACGTTTGAACCTGCCTTTAAAAGCTCTTCTTTAGAAAGATTTTCTCCGTCTTTTATACATGATGGGTAAGCTTCACCTATAGCTAAGTGACAAGATGCATTTTCATCATATAAAGTATTATAAAATAATATGTTTGAATTAGAAATCGGTGAGTTATAAGGAACTAAAGCAACTTCTCCTAAGTATCTAGAACCTTCGTCTGTGTTTATTAATTCTCTTAAAGCTTCTAGCCCTTCTTTTGCATCGAAATTAACTATTTCTCCCTTTTTAAAAGTAATGTTAAAGTCATTAATTAAAGTTCCATTATAATTTAAAGGCTTTGATGCATATACTACTCCGTTTACACCATCTCTTTTAGGAGTTGTGAAGATTTCTTCTGTTGGCATATTTGCTATAAATTCAACTCCTCCTTTAGTAAGTTCAGAACCTCCACACCAAATATGGTTTAAAGGTAATTCTACTTTTAAATCTGTTCCTAGTGAGTTTTTCATCTTTAGATATTTAAAGTTATTTTTATTGAAAAAATCTAAATGTTTTTTTATGTTATTTAAATGAATATCCCAAGACTTTATAGGGTCTTCGCTATTTAATCTCATAATATCAAAGATAGAATTCCATAAAAGCTCTATAGCTTCTTTAGAAGAAACATCATTAAATACTTTCATAGCCCATTCTTTAGTTGGGATTGAAACTATGCACCAAGCATTTTCGTTACTCATAAGTTTATCTGAGTAAACCTCTTTTAAAGCCTTACTTCTAGCTTGAACGCTAGATGAAATCTTTTTAGGGTCTACATCTTTTAAAAGCTCAGGGTTACTTGCTGAAATTGCAAATACAGAAGCGCCACGGCTAATATAATAGTTATATTTTTCTACTTCAAAATCTGGTATTTCTGATACTGTTTCTATAGATGCGTTTTGAAGTCTTATTTTTGTAAAATCTTCATCTGAGTAATTTATAAATACATCTTTTGCACCGATTTTAAATGCAGCTTCGGCTACCTTTCTTGCAAAGTAATCACATTTTATAGGTGAATTAATTATAAGTAATCCATCTTTTTGAATATTTAACCCTTTTTTTACTATAAGGTTTGCATATTTTTTTAAAAGTAAATCAAAATTTTCGTTCATTTTTCTACCTCCATTGATTAATTTAAATATAATTTTACCATAATAAGTAATAATAATATAGTTAATAGCTAGTTAACTTAAGTAAATCTTGTAAGGACAAAGGATAAAGGATATAATATAAATATTTGGAATATTATTAAAATAGAATAGGAATGGAGACTTAAAATATGTTTAACTTACTAGAAAATTTAGTTTATAAAAATAAAGATTACGGAAAAGAAGGTAAGCTAGCATCGTATATTCCAGCCTTATTAAAAGCAGATCCTAATGATTTAGGAGTTGCAATTGTGAAATTAGATGGTACAGAGTATTTTGCAGGAGAATGTGATAAAACATTTACTATACAGAGTATATCAAAAGTAGTAGGGTTAATCCTTGCAATTGATGATAACGGAAAAGAAGTTGTATTTGATAAAGTTAACGTAGAGCCAACTGACGCGGGGTTTAACTCTATAGTTAACTTAGAAGTTAAGGATACTAAAAGGCCATATAACCCAATGATAAATGCTGGGGCGATACTTACTACATCGCTTATAAAAGGTGAAACAGAAGAAGAAAAAGTAGGGAAACTTATTACGTTTATGAAAAAGGCTACTAATAACCCTAATATAAGTATTAATGAAGAAGTATACGTTTCAGAAAAATTAACAGGGGATAGAAATAGAGCCTTAGCTTATTTTATGAAAAGTAACGGTATACTTAACGGGAATATTGAAGAGATATTAGATTTATACTTTAGGCAATGTTCAATAGAAGCAAATGCAAAAGACTTAGCAAGACTAGGCGCAGTTTTAGCAAACGATGGAATAATACCTTGGAGCGGTGAAAAACTTATAGAAAAAGATACTTGTAGAATAGTAAAAACTATTATGACAACTTGTGGTATGTATGATGCGTCAGGTAAATTCGCAGTAAGAATTGGAGTTCCTTCTAAAAGTGGAGTAGGTGGAGGAATACTTAGTTCTGTACCAAAGAGAATGGGAATTGGAGTATACGGACCTGCTTTAGATGAACAGGGAAACAGTATAGCGGGAATTAAATTATTACAAGATTTATCAAAAGAATTAGATTTAAGTATTTTTTAAATTTTTGTAAGCTAATTTTAAATTTTTAAAAGATACTAAATGTTATAATTAGAAAAAGAAACACTTAAAATTAAAAAAATATGGAGGTTAGTAATGGAAAAATTACTTATTTTAGATTCAAACTCATTGTTAAATAGAGCATTTTATGCACTTCCACCATTAACAAACAATGAAGGACTTAATACAAACGCTATTTATGGATTTTCAAATATGCTATTAAAGATGCAAGACGATATAAATCCAGATTATATAGTGGCTGCATTTGATAAAAAAGCACCAACATTTAGACATAAAGAATATGGTGATTATAAAGCAGGAAGAAAAAAAATGCCTCCAGAACTTAGCGAGCAATTTCCAGTTGTAAAAGAATTCTTAAAATTATTAGGTGTAAACATCTACGAAATAGAAGGATTTGAAGCTGACGATATAATAGGAACAATTGCAAAGACTGCAGCTAAAGAAGGTATGGAAGTATACGTAGTAACAGGAGATAAAGATGCCCTTCAACTAGCAGATAAGAATATTAATGTTCTTATAACTAAAAAAGGTGTTTCAGAAGTAGCGGCTTACGATTACGACACATTTGTAAAAGAGTTTGAAGTCACACCAACACAGTTTATAGACGTTAAAGGACTTATGGGAGATAAATCGGATAATATTCCAGGAGTTCCAGGAGTTGGTGAAAAAACAGCGTTTAAGCTTATAAAAGAATACGGTTCAGTTGAAAATGTATTAATGAACATAGATAATATAAGTGGGAAAAAGCTTAAAGAAAATTTAGAAAATAATAAAGAGCAAGCGATATTTAGTAAAAAGCTTGCAACTATTATGGTAGATGTTCCTTTTGAAGGAATAATAGAAGAAATAAAAGATAAGAGAGAAACTGATAAAGATAAGCTTAAAGAATTACTTATTAAACTTAATATGAAGTCAGTTTTAAATAAATATATTTCTTCAGAAGATGAAGAAGATAGAGTAATAGAGATAAATGAATTAAGTAATAGTGAAGACCTTAAAAGAATATTATTAAGTGAAGATAATAAATATTATATAGCTTACGATATAAACGAATCTCCTTTAAATTCAAAAAGAAGCATAAAAACATTTGTAGTATCTAAAGGAGAAGATTCAAACTTTATAGATATGACTAATATAGATAACTCAGGGTTTGAAGTTTTAAAAGAATTCTTCGAAGACGAAAACAAAATAAAAGTGATTCATGACTCTAAAGCATTAATTAAAATACTTAATAAAAAGGGTATTGAGGTTAACGGGTTTGAGTTTGACACGGCTATTGCATCTTACTTAATAGATTCAGCTCAAAGTGATTACAACATAGATAGAATTGTTATGCTATTTATAGGAGATGAAATAAAAGGCGATAAGGACGAGTGCCTAAAAAAAGGTGTAGTTTATTTAAAAGAATTAGAAGAAAGATTAACTAAAAAGATAAAATCAGAAGGAATGGACGAATTATATTATAATGTGGAACATCCTTTAATTTATACTTTAGCTTCTATGGAAAACATAGGGTTTAACATAGATGAAAAAACTCTAAAAGAATTAAAAGATAAATTCAAAAGTGAAATAGAAGTAACAGCAAAAGAGATATATGACTTAGCTGAAGAAGAGTTTAATATAGGTTCTCCAAAGCAACTTGGAAAAATATTATTTGAAAAATTAGACCTTCCTGTAATTAAAAAAACAAAAACAGGATACTCAACTAATGCAGACGTATTAGAAAAGTTAAGAGATAAGCACCCTATAATAGATAAAATAACTTATTATAGACAAATCACAAAGATAAACTCAACTTACGTAGAAGGCTTAATGGCCTTAATAGATGAAGATGGAAGAATACATTCAAGCTTTAATCAAACTGTTACTACGACAGGTAGATTATCAAGTACAGAGCCAAACCTTCAAAACATACCTATAAGATATGAGATGGGCAGAGAAATAAGAAAGATCTTTATTCCAACAAGTGAAGATGATCTATTATTATCTAGCGATTACTCTCAAATAGAACTTAGGGTACTTGCAGATATGAGCGGTGATGTAAACATGATAGATGCTTTTAAGCATCACAGTGATATCCACACTAAAACAGCTTCAGAAGTATTCAACGTCCCTATAGAAGAAGTTACATCTACTATGCGTTCAAGTGCAAAGGCTGTTAACTTTGGGATAGTTTATGGAATAAGTGATTTCTCCCTAGCACAAGATATAGGAGTTACTAAAAAAGAAGCTTCTGAATATATGAAGGTTTATTTTGATAGATATCCTAAAATTAAAACATATTTAGATTCTTTAATAGATAGTGCTAAAGAAAATGGATATATAAAAACTATCTTAAATAGAAAAAGAATAATTCCAGAGATAAAATCTTCAAATAGGATAGTTAAAGCACTAGGAGAGAGATTAGCTATGAATGCACCTATTCAAGGTAGTGCTGCAGATATAATAAAAATAGCTATGAATAACGTTTATAAAAGATTAAAAAAAGAAGGATTAAAAAGTGAATTAATACTTCAAGTACACGATGAACTTATCTTAAATGTTAAAAAAGATGAATTAGAAAAAGTAAATATATTAGTAAAAGAAGAGATGGAAAACGCAATCAAACTTAAAGTTCCACTAGATGTTGATGGTAACTACGGAAAGACTTGGTATGACACTAAGTAGAGGAGGATATTAAAAATGTTAAAGATAGGTCTTACAGGTGGTATTGGGACTGGTAAGAGTACTATTTCATCAATTATAATAGAAAACGGATTTAAATTAATAGATGCAGATATTATATCTAAAGAAGTTCTTTTAAAGTACCCTGAAATTCTAGAAAGAGTAAGGGTAGATTTTGGTGAAGGATTTTTTGATTGGAGAGGTGAATTTAGAAGAAAAGAATTTGGAAACCATATTTTTAGGTTTCCGATTCAAAGAAAAAAATTCGAAAATTTAATTCTTCCATTTATTAAAAAGGAAATCGATTTACAAATTGAAAACTACAAAAACAAAGGTGAAAAGTTAGTATTTATTGATGCACCAACTCTTATTGAGACGAATCTTCATGAAGAGATGGATTATGTTATTTTAGTTTTTGCAGACAATGCAACTCAAATTTCTAGAATTAAACTTAGAGATAAATTAAGTAACACTGATGCATTAAATAGAATAAACTCTCAAATGCCTCTTGAAAAGAAGAAAGAATTTGCAAATATTATTATTGATAATAATAAAGATTTAGAAAGTACTAAAAATCAAGTAGATGAAGTTATTGAGTTTTTCAAATCATTTATATAAGTGATATTGATTAGGAGTATCTAAAATGAAGTTAAGAAGAATATTAGTAGTATTAATAGTTTTAGTAGGTGTAATTTTAGGGGCTAAATATGTTGCAAAGCAATATATTTTCCCATACAATTACAAAGATTATGTAGATAAATATAGTAAAGAAAATAATTTAGACCCATTATTTGTTTTATCAGTTATAAAGGCAGAGAGTGATTTTAATCCTAACGCAACTTCAAACAAAAAAGCCTGTGGTCTTATGCAAATAACACAAGAAACAGGAAAAGATATAGCAAAAAAGATGGGGATAAATAATTTTAATACAAAAGACTTATATAACCCAGAAATAAATATCAAAATGGGAACTTGGTATTTAAAAGATTTATATAAAGAATTTAAAGATTGGGATTTGGTTATTTCAGCTTATAACGCAGGAAGAGGCAACGTTAACAAATGGTTAGAAGATGAAAGGTATTCAAAAGACGGGGTAAATGTAACTAATATACCTTTTAAAGAAACTGATTCTTACGTTGAAAAAGTAAATTTTTATTATAAAATATACAGTAAGCTGTATAAATAAAATATAGAAACATTGGTGATTAGGATTGAGTAAATTTAAGATTACAGGAATAGTTTTATTTGCATTTTTAATACTCCTAATAGGAGTTAGGGCAATAATGCCATATATTATTCCGATAGAGTCAAAGGTTGTTTTTAATAACAACCCTGTAAGTGATAGGGAAACAATTCTATTTGACTTTATAAAAAAAGATATGACAAACCAAAACGGCGGTATAAAAACTAACTTTAAAAAAGAACTAAGCGAAGGGGATATAACTAAAGGTGATGCAGTATTATCTGAATCAGAGGGTATGATGCTTCAATATTATTTAGATAGGGGAGACACCTTAAATTTTAATAAAACTTTAGAATTTATAAAGGATGATTTAAAGTTAAAAAATGGCCTAGTAAGTTGGAGACTTGAAGGAGATAAAAAAGCAGAAAGCTCTGCAACTATTGATGATTTAAGAATAGTTAAGGCATTACTTTTAGCAGATGAAAGATTTAAAGGAATTAAATATAGAATGGAAGCTATAAGCATATCAAATTCTATTTATAAAAATCTAGTAGTTGATGATAGTTTAATTGATTTTGAGGATCCTTCAGGAAAAAGCAAAAAAACAACTCTTTGTTATTTAGACTTACCTACTTTAAAATATCTAAATAATATAGATTCTAAGTGGAAGTTTGTATTTAAAAACGCTAAGACAGTTATAAATAACGGGTTTATAAGTGATAAAGTTCCGCTATATAGTAAATATTATGAAAATGATACAAAGAAATATGATACTGAAAACCCAGATACGCTTCTTTCATCTATAATAATATTGAATAAAGCAGAGATAGGTGATGACGTATCAAAGAGCGTAAACTTTATTAAAGAGAAGTTTAAAAAAGACGGTGCAATTTATGCAGTTTATGACAGAAATACTGGGGAAAAAGCATCAAAAGTTGAATCTACTTCTATTTATTCATTACTTTTAAGAATAGCTAGTAAGGTAAATGATACTGAATTATATAATTTAGCATTAAATAAGCTAGAAGATTTTCAAGTTTTAAATAAAGACAGTGAAATATATGGAGGGTACGGAGATCCAAATACTCTTACAGTATATTCTTTTGATAATTTAAATGCGCTGCTTGCATACAGAGATGTTAAATAAATGTTATAGTTTTAAACTATAACATTTATTTTTTTTAAGAATCCTTAATACTTTTTTATTTGTATAGTTTAAGATAGAACTATATAATATAATTGTAAGGTTATTTTAAGATTAGAGTGGAGGATATAATGAAAAACTTTATTTTTAAAGATAGATATAATAAAGAAATTCAAGGATATGTTTGGAAAGATGAAAAAATAGATGATTCTGATATAAAAGGGGTTATCCAAATTGCACACGGTATGACAGAGTGGGCAGGAAGATATGATTACTTTGCTAGAAAACTAGTTAAAGAAGGGTATGTTGTTTATGCAAATGACCATAGGGGACATGGTAAAAGTGCAGAAAAATTAGGATATGCATGTGATATTCATGGCTTTAATAGTATGGTTGATGGTATGAATAAATTAAATTCTATAATTAGAAAAAACCACCCATCAAAAGAGATTATTTTGTTTGGGCATAGTATGGGTTCTTTTTTAAGTCAAAGATATTCAGAAATCTATGGTGATACTATAGATAAGCTTATTTTATCTGGAACTAATGGAAAACCAGATAAGATAACAAAACTAGGAAGAATAATAGCAAAAGTAGAAATGAATCTAAAAGGTAGAGACCATGTTAGTAAACTGATGGACAAGCTGTCTTTTGGATCTTTTAATAATAAATTCAAGCCAGTTAGAACTAATTTTGATTGGTTATGCAGTGATGAAAATGAAGTTGATAAATATATTAAAGATGAGTACTGTGGATTTGTTTGCTCATCGTCTTTTTACCACGATTTAATAGATGGTATATGGAGTATTCACAACGAGGAAAATCTAAAAAATATAAATAAGGATATGCCTATTTTGATTTTCGCAGGAGATAAAGACCCTGTAGGTAAGGCTGGGCAAGGTATTTTAAATCTTTATAATTGTTTTATTAAGCTTGGAGTAAAGGATGTAAAATATAAACTTTACAAAGATGGAAGACATGAAATGCTAAATGAGAAAAATAAAGATGAAGTTATATCGGATATATTAAATTGGTTAGATAAAAATAATTAATATTAAAATTTCACATAAAAAACAACTCTAAATTAGGGTTGTTTTTTTATTTTAAATTTAATTTGTCATTTTAATACTATTTTAGTCGATATCCTTCACAGATGGACGCAAATAAAGTAAAATTAGTATAAAGGGGGTAAATATGTCAGAAAATAGTAAAATAGAAAATATAATGTATGTACCTAAAATTAAAGTTCTGATTTTAGCATTATTTAGTTTCTTTATTTTTTTATTTATATTAATTTTTTTCTATAATAGGCGTTTGGTTGGTATTTATTTAATTCAAATCATTATGTTTGTAACTAATTTATGTGTGCTCCTTGTAACTTGGTCGACTAGAAGGCTAGACAGAAGCAATTTATTTGATTTAATATCTTATGTTTTTGTTATTGTTATATTTAGTAATTTGATGGTATATATGTTAGATACTAACGAAGTTATGAGATATAAAGATACTGCATTTTTATTTATAAAAAATGGTATTTATTTGCTCGTACTATATACTGAAGTAATTAGGTCTGTATATACCTATATAAGAACAAACGAAAAAAAGATTGAGGAGCATTTAATGAAGATATTACTCTTATTTGGTGTAATACTTTTATTTGATAATATGAATTTGACTAAAATTTCTTCATTAATAGCAATAGGATATTATATATTAGCCTCAATAAATAATGTTAAAGATATAAGAGAATACAGATTGATTAAAGGAAATGAAATAAATTATATATATTTATTTGCTTTATCTAATATATTAGTAAGCATACTTGTAGTATATGTATCAATTTTTCAAAATGTAGCCTACTTAACTAAATTAATAAATTTAACTATATTTATTGGCTTAAATATTTTAGCAACCTTTACTTTAGATAATTTATTAAATAATCCATATAAGATCATATTTGCTAAAGTTTATAGTAAAAGTGAAGAATTAAAAAATATTAATAAAGACTACATGGAAAAAATTAGAGAAAATGAATTCTCAAGGTTAAGGCTTAAAAATAGTGAAAAGCTTGTTAAAGATTTACTTAGAAGTATGCCAGTCCCTTTAGTGATCATAAATAACGTAACTAAGAGAATTATTTATTCAAATAAACTATTTCTAAACCTAATAAAAGAGGAGAGTCTAAGAGCTATAGTTAATTTTAATATAAATTATATAATTGATATTGAAAATAAAGAAGTTTTTGATGAAGATTCTGATTTAAAAATATCAAGATGTAAAATAAGAAATAGTGAATCTTTTTTAACTATGCAATTAGTAAATACAAACTCAGAAAATGGGGAAATTATTTTATCTTTTACAGATATAACGTCTAAAGAAAAATTAAATAAAATAAAAGATGAAATAAAAGAAAATGAATTTAGACAAAAAATCAGAAAAAACTTTTTATCAAACATAAGTCATGACCTTAAAACTCCAATAAACGTTATTTATTCAGCTACTCAATTAGAATCATTTTTTGTGCAAAACAATGATATAAATTCACTTATAAAATATATTGATATCTCTAAAAGTAATTGTTCATCACTTATAAGTTTAGCAGATAATATAATTGATGTTGGCAAAATTAATTCAGATGATATAGATGTGAATTTAGAAAAGGTAGAAGTTGTTGACTTTATTGAAGAGATAGTGCAGAGTCTAGTTTTTTACGCTAAAAGTAAAAATATAGACTTAATATTTGATACAAACGAAGAAATAATATATTTATATTTAGATAAAAAAGCGATGAATAGGATAATAGTTAATATAATCTCTAATTCTATAAAATTCACAAAGGCAGGAGGTGAAGTGTTAGTTAGAATAACAAATGAAATATTTGGAGTAAATATAGAAATAGTTGATAACGGAATTGGAATTGATGAAGATCTTATAAAAAACATTTTTGATATGTATAGCACAAAAGGCAAGGGGAAAAGCCTTATGGAAAAAGGAAGTGGTATAGGGCTATACGTAGTTAAAAGATTAGTTGAGGCCCAAGGGGGAGAAGTAACTATAGAAAGTAAAAAATTATGTGGGACTAAAGTCGGTTTGTTTTTTAAGAGAGGGGGGCTAAAGAATAATTAATAATCTTAAAAATAAAACATCGATTGTTAATATTCCTATTTTTACAGGAATAATTATTTTTGCGCTCTATGGTGCTTGCAGGCAAGGTATTCACTACCTAATGATACCTGAAATTATGATATCAGCTTGCGGTACAGCTATAGGAATAATAGCCTTTAGTAGAAAAGAGATAGGTATAAGTACAAATACTGCAATAGGATTTTTTATTTTAAGTATGCTAGGTTATATAAGAGGGATCATGTTATCTATAGACCCATTAGCATATAATAATGATTTTTATAGAGCGTTAGTAGGTTGTAATTCTATATTAGAAGTTTCAATAATTCCTTTAGCTTGTATATTTTATAAGTTTAAGTTATCTAGAGTAAAGGTATTTACAATATATATATTAATTGAATTAGGTATATTATTATTATTTTTAATTAATAATCCTAAAGCGCTTATAGATACGAGTTTTTTAAGCTTAAATAGCTTGTGGATGTTAAAAATTCATTTAATTAGTATATTCTCTGTTTTAATTTTATTAAATGCAGCTAAAACTTATAAAAGAAGAGTAAATATTATTCCAAGTGCACTTATTTATTTAACATTAATTAATATTTATACGGCATTAAATGGGGTTACACTTATTGATAATATAAATATGAATTTTATCCTAAGTTTGCTAAGAGATTTTGCGTATTTTGTACTCTATGAGGCTATTTCAAGAAGGCTTTTAGAAGAAAATTATATGACAGAAGAAGAGGAACTTAAAAGACTAACTAAAATGTATGAAAAAATGAATATGCAATTAGATAAGAGAAACACAATTTTAAAAGAATTACAAACATTAAATAAAAGGTCAGAACAAAGATATTTTGATATTTTAAACTCTCTAAATGATGGAATAATGTTAATTCATTTAGATAGTATATTATTTATAAATAATTCTGCAAGTAGAATATTAGAAGATAAATTAAAAAATAGTGAAACAAAATTATTTATAAATTATCTTATAAAAAATAGAGATAAAGAAAAGAATATTTTAAAATCATCTGACAATAACAGAGAATTTGAAATTTATCAAATAAAGTCTGGTGCAAATGATTGGATTGTGTATTTAAAGGATATAACAGATTTAAATAAATATTATGAAGCTAAAAAGCAATATGACGAATGTATAAAAAAAGAAAAAATAAAAAATGAATTTTATTCAAATGTCTCACATGAACTAAGAACACCTATAAATGTTATTCATTCAGCACTTCAGTTAAACAAGTATTATTTAGATAATGATATGGTAAATAAGATTGAAAAGAATACATTTAAAATAAGACAAAACTGTTTAAGACTTATTAGAACTATAAATAATTTTATAGATTCAAATAAGATTGCAGAAGGATATCTTATTCCAAATAAAAAAAATTGCAATATAGTTGAAGTAATAGAAAACGTATCGCAAGTTTGCAATAAATACATTCAAAAAATAAGTAATAATTTGATCTTTGACACTACCCACGAAGAAATACTTGTACCTATAGATAAAGATATGATAGAGAGAGTAATCTTGAATCTCTTATCAAATAGTGTAAAGTATGGTGAAAAGAATAAAGAAATATATATTAATGTTTCATTAAATGAAGAGAAAAATAGGGTAGTTATTACAGTACAAAATAATAGTGAAATTATCTCAAAAGATATAGTTCCTTATATTTTTGATGAGTTTACAAAAGCTAATAAGGAGTTAAGTCGTGAAAAAGAAGGTAGTGGGCTAGGTCTTTATTTATGCAAAGCTATAATAGAAGCACATGGTGGCTATATGAACTTTATATCAAATAAAAATAATAATACATTTATGTTTAACATTCCTATAAAGGAAATAGAGAGCTATGAACTTCAAAAAGATTTAGAACTAAATTTACTTGAAGAAAAGGTGGATTTAGAGTTTTCAGATATCTACATATAAGAATAATTATCTAAAATTAAGTATATTATTTATAGTATGAATAATTATTTTGAGGTGTTTTATGAAAAGGATATTATACGTAGATGGAGAAAAATCAATTAAAGCTTTACTTTTTAATTTATTATTACCATTAGGTGGGTCTTTTTTAATTTCTTATTTTACTATGGGAAATATAAAAGAAAGTTATAAAACCATAATAAAACCTGAGTTTTCACCACCTGATTTTATATTTGGAATAGTTTGGCCTATATTATATATCTTGATGGGATATGCTTCTTATAGAGTTTACTTAAAGTCAAAAAGAAAGATTAATTTAGCTATGATATTTTATTATATACAACTAGCACTTAATTTTCTTTGGCCTATATTATATTTTAAGTTTAATTTATTTGGCTTAGCCTTTGTAGAACTTGTTATATTAATTATATTTATAGTTTTAACAACTATAAGCTTCTTTAAGATAGATAAAGTCTCAGGGTTATGTATGATTCCATATTTATTATGGAGCATATTTGCAAGTGTTTTAAATTATTTTATCTGGATCTTTAATGAAGCATAAAAGTTAATTTGGAAAATAGTCAAATTCATAGTATAATTTAATGAGAAATTAATGATTTTAAGAGGGAGTTTTAGCTTCCTCTTAATAATTTTAAAGAATTATTAGGAGCTGGTAAGTTGAAAAAGGTTATAATTGCTGAAAAGCCATCAGTAGCTAAAAATATAGCAGATGCTTTTAAGATAAAGACTAGAAGAGACGGATATTTTGAAGGTGAAGAATACCTAGTTACTTGGGCATTTGGTCACTTGCTTCAACTATATGATGCAAAAGATTATGACGAAAGTATGAGAAGCTGGAGGATGGAAAAGTTTCCGTTTATTCCAGAGGATTTTAAATATAAAGTAAAAACAGATAGTCATAACAGAAATGTAACTGATAAGGGTGCATTAAAACAGATAAATATTATAAAAGGTTTAATAGATAGAGATGATGTAGATGGAATAATCTCTGCAACTGACTTTGACCGTGAAGGACAGGTAATATCAGATGAACTTTTTATCCATTTTAACGAAAAGAAACCAATTTATAGACTTCTTTTAAATGAATGGACTCCTGAAGAGGTTAAAAAAGGGATAGAAAAGATTAAACCAAACACTGAAATGCAAAACCTTCAAGATGCAGGGATAGGAAGACAACTTGCAGATTGGATCATAGGGATAAACCTTACTTCAGTAACAACAATAAAATATAAATTTAACGACGATAAGATTTTAAATATAGGAAGAGTATTACTTCCAACACTTAAGATTATTTACGACAGAGATAAAGAAATAGAAAACTTTAAAGCTACAAGTTATTATAAATTAAATGCTTCTTTTAAAACTCAAAATCAAGAAGAGTATGAAGGATTATATTATGAAAATAACTCAGAAAAGTTTGAAGATAAAAAATATCTAGATAATATATCAAATATAATAAAAGAAGAGTATGCAGAAATAGTAAGTAAAGAGACAGAAAAGAAAAATGAATATCCACCATTTTTATTTAACCTTTCTAACTTACAAGGATATGTTACTAGTAAATATAAAGGATGGACTTCAGATAAAGTTTTAAAGGTCGCACAAAGCCTTTATGAAAAGAAGTTTATAACTTATCCTAGAACAGGTTCTATAGCCTTAGAAGAGAGCTTAGAGGGAAGAGCTAGGAAAGTACTAGAAACTTTGAAAAAGGGACTTCCTTACGAAAATCAAGTTAAGTTTAAAAAGACTAAAAGAGTCTTTGATAATTCTAAAGTAGAGAGCCATAGTGCAATAACTCCAACTTACCTTAAGCCATCAGGTTTAAGCAAAGATGAAGAAATAGTTTATAATGCAGTTAAAAATAGATTTATAATGCAGTTTATGCCTATAGCACAGTTTGAAGAAACTAAAATAGTAGCAAAGGTATTTAAAGAAGGGGTTATTGGAGAATTTATATCTAAGGGTAAGGTTCAATTAGTAGAAGGATTTAGAGTAGTTGAAAAGATTGAAACTAAAGATACAATACTTCCTATGGTAAATGAAAAAGATAAGGTTTTAGTAATAGATAGCAAGAGCGCTAAAGTAACTAAAAAACCACCTAAAAAACATACTGAAAAAACTCTTTTAAGACTTATGGAAACGTGTGGTAAGAGTTTTAAAGAAGATAATACAGAAGATAGCGAAGAGATGATGGCATCTATTTTAAGTGGGTTTAGTATAGGAACTCCAGCTACTAGAGCAGAAACTATTAAAAAGCTTAAAGATGTAGGATACATAATGTCAAAAGGGAAAAGTTTAACGTGTACTGACCTTGGGAAAAAGGTAGTTGAAATATTCCCTGTAAAAGAATTACTTGATTTAGAATATACAGGAAGACTTGAAAAGACTTTATCTGATATAGAAAAAGGAAAAGTTAAAAAAGAGGATTTCCTAAAGATGATAAAAGAATTTACTATAAATGGTGTTAATGAAATTAAAAATGACACTAGTGCTTTAAAATACTTTAAAGTTGACTTAAAAGAGGGCGAAGAATCTCTTGGAAACTGCCCCGAGTGTGGGAACCCTATAATAGAAGGGGATAAAGGCTTTGGTTGTTCTAACTGGAAGAATGGTTGCAAATTTACTATTTGGAAAGATGATAGATATATAGCGTCTTTTGGTAAAAAGGTAAGTAAAGAGATGGTTGTTCTTTTACTTAAAAACGGAAAAGTAGGCTTTAGAAACTTAAAAAGCAAAAAGGGAACAACGTTTAGTGCTTATTTTAAACTAGAAAAAGATGCAAAAACTAATTATTGGAATTGGAAATTAGAATTTATATAAATTAAAAGGGTATTTCGCTTTGAAATACCCTTTTGTTTATTTTCCTTCATTTCTGTTTGTTATACCATCTTCGTCTTCTAATTTAAATTTAGATGCAGTTTCTACTGATCTTTTAGCTAAAGAGTTTAAATCTTTAGAACAATTTAAAAGTACTTCTGCTGAAGAGGTTAAAGTATAAGTTGAACCATCTATTCTTTGAGCAAGTTCTGATATGTTTTGAGAAGATGCATTTATATTTGCAATCTTTGAAACTATATTAGAATTGCTATTTGCAATATCATTTGATGAAGAATTTAAAATACAAACCTTTGATGAAACTGTACTTACAGAAGAAGATATATTATTAAATGAATTTAATGTATTTTCTATAGTATCTCTTTGTTTTGTAAGTTGGTCTGATAAAAGTGATGTTCTATTAAATAATTCATTAGAACTTGTTAAAACAGATGATATTAAGTTGTTTATACTAACAGATGATTGTTTAGTTTGAATTGATAAATTTCTTATTTCATTTGAAACTACAGAGAAACCAGCTCCAGCTTCACCAGCTCTTGCAGCTTCTATTGCTGCGTTTAATGCAAGTAGGTCAGTTTGTTCTGCTATAGTATTTATCATTTCTGTGATTTCGTTAACCTTTTTGATATCATTTTTCATCTCAGTTATAACTTTTAAGAATGCGCTAAACATATCATTAAAATCACTAAATGACTTGTTTAGGTTTTGAACTTCTTTTGAACTTGTAGATGAAAGAGTATCGATGTTTGTTGTCATACTTGAAATTTCATTTATATATTTTATATTTTCTTCAAGCATAGATTTAAATGCATCTAATTCATTTAATACAGATGAAATATCAAGTGACTCATCACTTGTACTATTTGCAATATCTGAAATAGAATTTGATATCTCGTTTGTAAGACCATTTAAATCTATAGATAAATCAGATAAGCTTTTAGATTGATCTGATAGTTCATATGAGTTATTAGACATCTCTGTTACTATATCTAAAACAGACAATTGCATATTATCTACAGCTTTAGCTATAGGGCCTAACTCATCTTTCCTTTTAAAGTGTTTTTCTTTTATTCTGTAGAAATAATCACCTTCTGCTAAGAACTCAAAGTGTATTCTAAAGTTATTTAAAAGCCTAGCAAGTGGTGATAAATGTTTGTAAGTAATAAAACTTGAAACTATTACAGATAAAAGTATAGTAAATATTCCAGCTATTAAAAAAGCAATATTTGTGTGATCTAAGATTAAACTTGGATCTATTGAATGCTCCTTTAATGAATTTGTGATAACAAATTTTATAAAAACAGTATATAAAAAAATGTTAATAGTAGTAATTATAAAGATTGTTAAACCTATTTTTTTAGACAGATTTGTTTTTATACTGTCCTTTCGATTAAAGTCAAAATTGACTGCCATTATAAACCCCTCCCCTTTTATACCATAATTTTACTTAGAAGGAGTGGAATTTACAATAGAAAAAATGATACTTTAAGTGGAAAATATAATATAACTTACTTATTTGTTAAATTTTATTAGTAAATTAAAAAAGCTAGATAATAAAACGACATTGTTTTATTATCTAGCTTGTCTTTTAAACTAATAATTTGTAGAAAAACATTGCAACGTGCAATGCAATAGGTGCAACGAAAACAGTCATTATACCTGCGATTCCGATTGCAAGCGAACTCATAGCACCTTCAGTTTCACCAAGTTCTAGTGCTTTTGAAGTTCCAACAGCATGTGAAGCTGTTCCAAGTGAAATACCAACTGCTATTTTATTTGTAACTTTACAAATTTTGCAGATAGTAGGTCCAATTACAGCGCCAATTATACCAGATAGTATAATTGCTAAAACAGTAACGGGAACTAGACCATTTAACTGAGAACTTATAGCTATTCCAATTGGAGTAGTTACTGATTTTGGAACAAGTGAAGCAATCATCGATAAATTTAATCCTAGATAATGAGAAAGTATCATTATTGAGAAGATTGCAACAACTGTACCGCAGAAAATTCCAATAAATATAGCGATAGCATTTTGTTTTAGTAGCTCTATTTGATTGTATAGAGGCAGTGCTAACACAACTGTTGAAGGTCCAAGGAACATGTTTATAAAAGTAGCTCCTTGATTATAATCTTTAAAGTCTATATTAAATGCTGTTAAAAATGCAATAACAACTATAATTGCGATTAATAGAGGATTAAAAATTGGTAGTTTTGTTTTCTTGTAAGCAAAGATACCTATTTCAAAAGCTATTAAAGATAAAACTATCCCAAAGAACACATTATTCGTTAGTAGTTCCATTTGGTGCACTTCCTTCCTTTTTAGCTTGTATTTTATTTGCAACAAATTGAACTATACGACCTGTTGCGGCGATTGTTATAGCAGTTGTTGCTATACATACTATTAGAATTTGAACGATATTAGCTTTTATTACTCCAAATGAGTTCATTAAACCAACTCCAGCTGGTAAAAAGAAAAAGGCTAAGTGATCTAAAAAGAAATTTGATATTGTTTCTATTTGGCTTGGCTTTATTATTTTTGTGCATAGACAAATCAAAAGAAGTAGAAGTCCAACTATGTTTCCAGGTACAGGTATGTTAGTTATTTGAACTAAGAACTCTCCGATAAGGTAGATACCAAAAATTATTAAAGCCTCTCTTAATAATTTCAAGAGTATTCCTCCTAACTTGTATATAAATCTATAAATAGATAATAATTTTTCATACTTTAATAATGTACCACTTAATAAAGATTAAGTAAATGCGAAAACTGTAGAAAAAAGAATGTTATTAGAAAAGTTTGAACTAATAACATTCAATGTTAAGCTACTTATATAGTGTTTTATAAAGATAATTAGAAATATTTGTTTTAAGTTTATATTAACTATTTATTCACAAATTTAGATTCTATTATACTAACGATTTTATACATAATAAAGGCAATTATTGATAAAATTACAATTCCCATCATTACCATATCTAATTGTGAAATTTGTCCACCATAAACTAGTAAAAATCCTATACCGCTTCTTGCAACTAAAAATTCTCCCATAATTACGCCAACCCAAGATAAACCTACGTTAATCTTAAGTGCTGATATTATATTTGGAAGGGATGATGGAATTATTAAATATCTTAGGGTTTGAATTTTTGAACTTTCAAAGGTTTTCATCAAAAGTAGTTTATCTTTATCTACTTCAAGAAAACCAGAATAAACGCTTAAAGTAGTAGTAACTACAGAAATTAAAAGGGCAATTACAATTATTGCTGTAATACCGTTACCTACCCAAAATATAATTATAGGGGCAAGTGCTACTTTAGGTAATGCGTTTAATACTACTATATATGGGTCTAGGATTTTAGAAATAGTAGGAAACCACCATAAAAATATAGAAATAGTAGTTCCAAATACTGTTCCTAAAGTAAAACCTAATATAGTTTCATATAAAGTAATAGATATATGATTTAAAATAGAACCGTCTTTTATAAAAGTAGTAAGAGTAGTTATAATTCTACTTGGAGAAGAAGTTAAAAATGGATCTATTATCTTTAAATCGGCAAAAACTTCCCAAAGTGCTAAAAATAAAATTAATATAAAAACTCTAAAAAAAGTAATTAAAAGTTTTTTCTTTCTAACTTTTTTTAGGTATTCTTTATGCTCTAAACTAATCATCTTGAAGCTCCTTCCAAATAATATTGAAGTAATCATTATAAGATTTTTCTTTTCGTCTATAGAAAGGAGTTAGTGATTCCTTAAAATCTAAAGTTATTTCTCTTTTTATTTCACCTGGTCTCTTTTTTAATATAATAATTCTATTTGAAGTTGAGATAGCTTCACCTATATCGTGAGTTACCATTATTGCAGTCTTTTTTTCAAGCTTAATAATTTGGTGTATTTCATCACATACATTTAGCCTCGTCTGATAATCTAAAGAGGAAAAAGGTTCATCTAAAAATAATACTTTAGGATTTAGGGCTAAAGTTCTTATTAAAGCTACTCTTTGCCTCATACCACCAGATAATTCTGAAGGCTTATGGTCTTTAAATTTTAAAAGGTCGTAGTTTTCTAAAAGTTTTAAAACTCTAGCTTTATTTCTTTCTGTAAGCTCTCCTTTAATCTTAAGACCTAAAGTCACGTTATTCCATACAGAGGTCCAATCAAAAAGTCCGTCTTTTTGAAACATATATCCAATTTGCTCTTCTCGCTTTAAGATATCTTTTCCATTAAAAATAATTTCCCCAGTAGATGGAACTAATAAACCGCTTAGTATATTTAAAAGTGTGGATTTACCACATCCAGAAGGTCCAAGTATACTTAAATAATCTCCATTTTCTACGTTAAAAGATATATTACTAAGTGCCTTAGTTTCAGATTTTTCACTGTGATAAGACATATTTATATTAGAAACCTTTAATAAACTCAAAGTAATTTACCTTTTAATCTATATTAAGTTTATCTGTAAATTCATTAGTAACTATATCTTTAAAAGGTGGTCTAGATTTTATAAGAGATGAATCATATTTAGATATTATATCCATTAAGTGATTTAAACCTTCTTCTGTAATTACTGGATCTTTTGCTATAGC
Organism: Clostridium chrysemydis; assembly: GCF_015234215.1. Lineage (GTDB taxonomy): Bacteria > Bacillota > Clostridia > Clostridiales > Clostridiaceae > Clostridium > Clostridium chrysemydis. The sequence continues at coordinate 595,566 of NZ_JADEKP010000001.1, forward strand.
TCCAATGTTTTTGTAATTATCAATAACACTTATAATTATGTCTTCTTCAGTTCCTGGGAAAAATGATTTTATTTTTTCAGCTATCTCTTTTGAAGAATGAGAATTCACATATTGTTGCCCTTTATAGATAGCTTTTGTAAAACTTTCTATTATATCTTTATTTTCATCCATAAAGGATTTTGTAGCAAAGAAAGAAGTGTACGGCATTTCACCTGCAGATTCTCCAATTGAGGCTACGATTTTTCCGCTACCTTCTTTTTGAAGCATTGAAGCTGTAGGCTCAAATAAAGAAACATAGTCTGCTTTTCCAGACTTAAAAGCACCAGAAGTTGCAGTAAAGTCTATATTAGTTACCATAGTTACATCCTTATTTGGTACTATATTATTTTTATTTAAAACATATTCTAAAGCCATTTCAGGTACACCACCTGGTCTTCCACCTATAATTTCTTTACCTTTAATATCACTCCAAGAAAAGTTTTTAGACTCGTTTCTTGAAACTAAAAATGAGCCATCCCTATTTGTAAGTTTTGAAAATAAAACAGGGTAGTCTTCTCTTCCTTGATTATATATATAGATAACTTGTTCTGGACCACAAAAACCTATATCAGCATTTTTTGATAACACGTTTTGCATAACTTTATCTGCCCCTTGTGCAGTAGATAGGTCTATATCTAGTCCTTCCTCTTTAAAATATCCTTCATTTATAGCAACATACATAGGTGCATAAAAGATTGAACGAACAACTTCTGATAATCTAACTTTTTTTAAAGTTTTATCATCTTCTTTATTACATGAAATTAAAACACAAGATAAGCTAAATACTAAAGCTAGAAATAGAGATATTTTTGACTTAAATTTCATACTGTACTCCTTTATAAATACTATATTCTATAATATGAGAAGGATGATAAAGATGTTAAGAAGAAAAAAGCTACAGCACTAATTTAAAAGTGCTGTAGCTTTAGGTTTTAATATCTTATCTTTAAACTTTACATATAAGTAAACTAAAAGTAAAGAGATTAATACTATAATAGCTTCAGATAATATTAAAAATCCGTAGTTATAATATTTTAGTATTTCATTTGTTATAAAAAATTCAGATACCCCGGAGTGTACTATATAAATATATAAAGAGTACTTTCCGACACTTGAAAATATAGTCTTTCTTTTAGGGATTAAACTCATTATAAAAGCACCTAAGATAACAGCACCTATATAGTGAAAAATCCTAATTAGAAGAGGGTACCAAGTTGCATCAGGGTAATAACTCTCGTAACCCACAAATTCAAATAGTAAATCGATTATAAGTCCAAAAGAAAGAAAAAATAAAATTATTAAAACTATTAAAGAAAGTATTCCTAAGAGTTTCTTTTTTTCTTTAATCTTACTTATATATTCTTTTTTAAACGTAACACCTAAAATGAAAAATGGTAAAAAGAAAATAGTCCTAGAAATGCTTAAATAATTAAAGACACTAGGGTCATATCCTATAAGGATTGCAACTAGTAAACTACCAACCAGCCATTTTTTAGAATCCTTTATATAATCATATATGATATACCAAAATATAAGAGATACTAAATACCAAAGAGTCCAATAAGGCTCCATAAATTTCAACCTAAAGTCAGGTTCACCCATTATAAATTTATAAAAAATATAATAAATGGTTTGAACTGAAACATACAAAATAAATATTTCACTTACCCTTTGCATAGTAGAACGTTTACTTTTCTTGCAAAAGTAACCCGAAATAAAAGCAAATAAGGGCATATGAAACATATATAAAAACAAAATAAAATAATGCATAAAAGGTAAATCTGTCTTAGAAAGTTCTAAAGAATTACCTATAACAACTAGCAAAATCAAAACACCTTTTAATGTGTCAAAATAATAATCTCTCTTAACTATCTTCCTAGTCGATTCCATAAAACCACCACCTAATATAGAAGTATAATACAATTTGTAATTAATGACAATATACTAAAAAGTAATATTTTATATAAGAAAAAACATGTTTATTTAGAACTAGATTTAGACTAAGAAAAAAATATTTGATATAATGATGTCAAAATAAAAAAGAATTCAAGGAGTAAATTTATGATAAAAGCAGTTTTATTCGATTTAGATGGAACTTTATTAGATACAAATGAACTAATATATAAATCTTTTGATTATGTATTTAAAAATAATCTTAATTTAAACTTATCAAAAGATGAAATTACAAGTAACTACGGACAACCTCTTCATTACACATTTAGTAAGTACACAGAGGATGAACTTATCGTTGAAAAACTTATTAAAGATTATAGAGAATATAATTTCAGTATTCACGATGATATGTGTAATATTTTTGATGGGGTAGAGGAAGTTTTAAAAACTTTAAAGGATAAAAAAATAAAGATTGGGGTAGTTACATCAAAGAGAGAAGACCTTGCAAAGCGTGGAATGAAAATTTCAGGAATATTAAAATATATGGATTGTATTGTGACTCCAGAAAAAACAGACAAGCATAAACCAGAGCCAGAACCTGTACTTTATGCATGTAAAAAGCTCTCTGTAGAGCCATCTGAAGCTATAATGGTAGGAGATAGCCACTTTGATTTAATGGCAGGGAAGAGTGCTGGAAGTTTAACTTGTGCAGTAAGTTATACTATGTTAGAGTTAGATAGGTTAAAAAAAGTAAATCCAAGTTTTACTGTAGACTCACTTTTAGAATTAATAAATATTATAGAAGATATAAATAGGTGATAAGATGAATATACAAATATTTGGTACTAAAAAATGCAACGATACAAAAAAAGCGGAAAGATATTTTAAAGAGAGAAGAATTAAGTATGCTTTTATAGATATGAAAGAAAAAGGGATTAGTAAGGGAGAATTAACTAGCGTAAAAAACTCGGTTAAATTAAATAATCTTATAAACGAAAAAGCAAAAAGTTATAAAAATTCAAATTTAGATAAGATAAGATCTGAAGAAACAAAAATGGAAGTTATGCTTAAAGATTGCACCTTAATAAAGACTCCAATAGTAAGAAATGGAAAGCTTGCAACAGTAGGATACGAGCCAGAAGTTTGGAAAGAGTGGGAATAAAATATGAAAAAAATAGAATTTAAAGGTAGTGTAGTTTTAAACCCAGTGCCTGTTGTAATGATTTCATCAAGAAATAAAGAAGGAAAAGAAAATGTGTTTACTGTCGCTTGGACTGGAACTATAAGCACAAAGCCTCCCATGCTTTCAATTTCAGTAAGGCCTGGTAGGCTTTCTTATGAATATATAAAAGAAAGTATGGAATTCGTTTTAAACATTGCAAGTAGTGATATGGTAAAAGCTGTTGATTATTGCGGAGTTAGAAGCGGAAGAACTAACGATAAAATAAAAGAAATGGGATTTACAATGAAAGAGTGTACTCACATAAATGCATCTTATATAGATGAATGTCCTATTTCTGTAGAATGTAGAGTTAAAGAGATAGTTAAATTAGGTGGAACTCATGATATGTTTATAGCAGAAGTTTTAGGTTCTCATATAAGCTATGAACTTATGGATGAAAAAGGAAAGCTTCATTTTGAAAGAGGAGATTTACTTACATACTGTCACGGAGAATATTATAAAATGCCAAGAAATTCTATAGGAACCTTTGGCCATTCTGTAATGAAAAAGAAGACTACTATAAAAAAGAAAAAAGATAACAAAGAAGTTTTTACTAAGAAAAAAGAAGGAACATCTAAGAAAAAAAATAAAAATAAGGCTTCTAAAAAAGCTTTTAGAAAAGTTAAAAAGAAGGTGGATTAATCCACCTTCTTTTTAATATCTTCTGTATGAAGAATAACGTCTTTTTTTGCGACGTCTCATATTTACAAATCTTATAATGAAGATTATTAATACTAATATTACTATAACAGCAACTAAAATTCCAAGGTAAGCTAAAGCGTTTGCTTTAAGTATTTGCATAGTTGAAATATCAACTTGACCTTTTAAATCTTTGCTGTAAATACCAGATGTAAGTTTAACATTAACATCATTATTTGATGCTACTTGCCAAGCAGTTTGATCTCCAGGGACATATTGAAGTTTTGCATGAGTATCATTAAATGTGTTTTTATATAGCATAGCGTCTTCTGATAAAGTTACAGGAACAGTTATGCTTTTTTCTGGACCAAAGAATCTAAATAATTTGTACTTTAGAGTTACATCATCTAATTTAGTTCCGTTTGTTTTAAATGCAGTTGGACTTTGTGCATAGCTATAATCCATAAGTGCATTCATTTCTTTTTCTCTGAAAGAATGGTCTGTATTACCTTTGTTTTCTGAATGTAATACAACACCGATTACTTGTCTACCATCTCTTTCGTATAGGGCTGCTAAACAGTCACCTGCAGGTGTAGTAGTTCCAGTTTTTCCGCCAAGATTACCATTTTCACCAAGTCCAGTATTTCTATTTTCAAGTTTAACTGGCTTATTACCTATAGTGATTGTAGTTTCTTTTAAACCAACAGTTTCACGAATCCAAGGATTAGAAAGAGCTGCTTTTGTTAAAAGTGCTAAATCATAAGCTGTAGTGTAGTGGTTATCATCATGTAATCCATTTGGAGTAATGAAGTGTGTATTATTCATTCCAAGTTCTTTAGCTTTTTTGTTCATAAGATCAGAAAAAGCTTCTTTGCTACCAGCAACGTAATCAGCTATCATATAAGCCGCATCATTACCAGAGAAAATTAATAGTCCCTTCATTACATCATCAGCTGTCATTGTATCGCCAACGTTTAATGTAACACCAGGCCAGTTAGAATGAAGTGCATAAGGTGGTTGTTCCTTAGCAGTCTTTGTGAAAGGTATTTGGTCACTTTTTTGTGCCTTTTCAGCAAATAATAATGCAGTCATCAGCTTAGTTGTACTAGCTGGGTATGCTTTAGCACTTGCATTTTTTGAGTAAATAACCTCTCCAGTCTTTAAATCCATAGTTATAGCACTTTTTGCAGTTATATTTGGCTCTGTTTGAGCTACTGCAGCAGCAGTCTTTTGTACTGGTTCTGCAAAAGCTTTAATAGTGTTACCTGCAAAAGGTGATAATAATGAAAGTGAAAAGACAAGCGAAAGTGTTTTTAATAAAAATCCTTTTCTTTTCAAAATATCTCCCCATCTCTTTTTGTTTTATGACATAATACTCATATTGTCCCACAAATGAGTATATCATTTAACAAAGTTAGAAACAATGGAGAATACTAAAATTATATTAAGAATGTATATAATTATAAACTTTAATTTTATGTTCCTATTATATTTATTATTCCCTTAATTTTTTTACACAAAAAAAGAAGAAGAGCATTTGATACCCGTCTTCTTTAAGATTTTAATTTGAAGTTAATCTGTTAATTATAGCTTCTTTTGCTTTTAGTTCGAAAGTATCATCAAGAGGCTCTAAATTAACTTCTCCATATTTATTTTTAAGTGCTAAGAATAAAAACTTATCTGCAAGTTCTGGGTTCTTAGATAGAAGAGATCCGTGAAAGTAGGTGCAAAAAGTATTTTTATATACACAGCCTTCATTTCCATCTTCACCGTTATTTCCATATCCTTTTATACATTTACCTAAAGGTTTTAAACCATTTGTAAATGTTCTACCAGAGTGGTTTTCAAAACCTACGTAAGTTTGATTAAACTCTTCATTTTTTATTATAGTATCACCTATAAGTCTTTTTTGACCGCCTTCAGTGTAAATATCTAAAATACCAAGCCCTTCGATTTTTTCTCCGTTTGGGGCAGAGTAGTATTTACCAAGAAGTTGATAACCTCCGCAAATTGCAAGTAATACTTTCCCTTCTTCTATGTATTTACTAAGTTCAGCCTTTTTATTTATTTTTAAATCTTCTGATACTATTGATTGTTCGAAATCTTGGCCACCACCAAAGAAAACAAAATCATAATCTTCCGCTTTAAAATCATCATTTAGAGATACATTTAATATATTAACTTTTATTCCTCTATTTTCAGCTCTTCTTTTTAATATTAGAATATTTCCAACATCACCATAAACATTTAAAAGATCTGGATAAAGGTGACAAATATTTAATTCCATAGATAGTTTCTCCTTTACCATAGTTTTTTGATGTAACCTTTAGAATGAAGATATTTTCTATAATTAATCATTGCTGTATAAGTAGCTAGTATATAGATATTATCATCTTTAGAGTTTTTAATCTTTTCAGTTAATTTTTCATAATCTTCTTCTATTATGAATTTATCAGAATCTAGTCCTGCAGTTTTTAATCTTACTGCCATATCATACATTCTCATTCCTGAAATAAATACATCATTTATTTTTAAATTCTTTAATTTTTCAAAGTCAACATCCCAAATCCAAGATACGTCTCTTCCGTCAGCATAGTTATCATTTAACATAAATAATGCAGAAAATTCATCATCATTTAAGCATAATGTATCAAGTGCTTGGTTGTATCCAGCTGGGTTTTTAACTAAAATGATTTTAGCTTTTTTGCCATCTATTTTTATTTGCTCTTGTCTTCCAAAGCTTGAATCTTGTTTACCTAAAGATTCATTTATAACTGAATCTGAAACGCCAAGTTCTTTAGCTATTGAATATGCACAAAGACCGTTATAGATATTGTAAACACCAGATTGACTTATTGTTATAGGTGTATTATTTATTATAACTTCTGATTCTTCCGGAGTTTGATTTACTATTTTGTTTACTGCGTATTTAAGTTCTTCTCTTTTATAACCACAGCTTGGGCAATAAAAATCACCTAAGTGATTAAATGTTATGTAGTTGTAGCTATATGGAGATTTACAAAACTTGCAAAACTTTGAATCAGAGTTCACGTCGATTTTTGAATCTTTTTGAACTGGTACGTTAAATCCATAAAATACAGAAGGGTTTGGCAAATCTAATTTACCTAGTAAAGATTCATCTCCATTTAATACTAAGGTAGTTTTAGGAGATTTTTTAACTCCTTCTAATATTTTAGTTAAAGTTGTATAAACTTCACCATATCTATCTAACTGATCTCTAAAAAGATTAGTTACAGTTAATAGTTCAGGTTCTATGTATTCAGTTATAAATTTTACGTTAGCTTCATCAACTTCTATAACAGCATATCTATTTCTAGGTTTGTTGTTGAATTTGAAGTTGTCTACAAAACAAGCCACTATACCTGGAAAAAGGTTAGCACCTGTACTGTTTGTAATAACATTACAACCTGCTTCTTTTAAAATGTTAGTAATCATACTAGTTGTAGTAGTTTTTCCGTTAGTACCTGTTACTAATATTACTTTATATCCTTTTGAAACTGTTTGAAGTATTTTATTATCTAGCTTTAAAGCAACTCTTCCTGGGAAAGTACTTCCACCTTTAAGAATATGCTTTGAAAGGAATAGTACGAATTTACTAGATAAAATACTTATAATTGATTTTATATTAATAGTACTCACCGCCTTAAGTTTATTCTAAATTATAGACATATATAAATTTTTTAAACAAAATATTAGTTTCCTAAATACACAAATATTATATTACATCATATCATAAAGGCTTTCAATTAAAAATAAATTAAGTATTAAATTTTACTTTTGTAATAAAGTGGATTTTTAGAAATTTATTTGATAAAATTAAAAAGTGTAAACAATTAAATAACAAAATGTAAAGGGGAGAATAGTATGGGTAAGCTTAAGGGGGGAGAAGCTCTAAAGGAGTCCTACAAAAAGTTTGTAAGTAAAAGACCTTTCATTGAAGACGTATTAATTATCGGAGGAACATGTTTATTTGCCTTAGCTGTAAGTATCACAGTTAAAACGCTAGTTAAAAAGCCTGTTGATTTAGATATTAAGCTAAATCCAAACGAATCTGCATATTATAGTGCAAACTATGATTTAGCATTAAAAGAGTATGCTGAAAAAGGGGAAAAGGAAAACTGGCCTATCTGGACTGTAAAAGAAGCAGAAATAGCATCTTTAAAGGGAGAGATGTTAAATTCTAATGTAAAACTTTCTAGCGCATATAGAAAGAGAAATGATGTAATTACAAAGGAAGGTAGGGCAAAATATAAAGAAGAAGATAAGGTTTTAGGAAATTACATTAGCTTCACATATCTTTTAAATGGTGAAGTAGATAAATCCATAGAGTATGGAGAAGATTTTTTAAAGAATGATCCTATAAATGATAGGTTAAGGGAAACTCTTATTGTTTCGTATGTATACAAAAATGATATTACTTCAGCAAAAGAAATATTAAGAGATTATGGAAAAGAAGGTGAAGATTCTTATAAGCTTTCTAAAAAATCAGAGTTATATTTTTTAGTTAAAGACTACGAAAGTGCGCTTGCAGCACTAAATAAAGCTTATGAGTTAGATAATAATAATATAAGGATATTAGATGCTATTGATAATGGAATTAGAATTTCAGGATTAGATTTAGTAAATATCTCAAAAAAGAGAAATGATAAAGTATCAAGCCTTTTAGTAGAGAGATATGAACTTTTAAATAATATAAACTTAAAAAAGAATCTAGATAATTTATCTAAAAGAGAAAACAAAAGTCTTATCGAAGAAAAAATGATTTTAGAAGCTTTAGATTACTATAAAGAGGATGAAACTGTTGATAAAATTATTACAGATGTTTTAAACGATCACGGAGATAATTATGGTGGATGTTATGTTTTAAGTGAATATTATTTAAAAGCTAAAAATTTAAAGAAATCTTTAGAATACGGAAAAAAAGCATTAGAACTTAATGAAGAGTATGGAAATATTTATGCAAATCTTTTCCCTAAAATAATTACTTTTAAAGATACTAAAAATTATAAATTATTAGCACCGTATTTTAGGCGCGGACTTTATTATGAACCTTTTAACTGTATATTAATAGAAAATACAGCAAACTACTATATAAATGAAATGCAAGAAAGTGAAGTTTCTTATAAATATTTCGATTTATTAAGTAAAATTGCAAGTAAAGATAGTAAAACGTTTTATAATTTAGCAATTTTAAATGAAAAGCGTGAGGAAAAGGATTTAGCAATTGAAAATATGGAAAAAGCAATAGAACTTGATAAAGGTAATACTGACTATTTAAATGCTTTAGGATGTATATATTTTACTTTTGAAAAAGGTGATAAAGGTATAGAATATATAAGAAAAGCTTATGCTTTTGATAATAATAATATAACTACTTTAAATAATGCAGCTTATTATTATGGGAAATATGAAAAAAATATAACTAGAGCTATGGAAAACATTAAAAAAGCATACGAGCTATCAAAGGATTCTAACGATTTAATTTTAAAAGCTATAGTAGATAGTAATTATAGCGAAATTAAAAGTGAATATGATTTATATAATGATGAGAATCCTGATTTGATAGAGATAACTAATTTAAAATTAATAAGATAAAGAATTGACTAGAAAAGGAGATTTTAAGATGTATCCAATTAAATTTGAAAATTTATACTACGAGAGAATATGGGGAGGAAGAGGCCTAGAAAAATTTAGAGACAACATGCCAAGCGGAGTTATTGGTGAATCTTGGGATATTGCTTGTCATAGAAATGGTACAGGTATAATAGAAAACGGTGAATTAAAAGGAATGAGCTTTAGTGAGCTTATAAAAAAATATGGTAATGAAGTTGTTGGGGATAAGATGAATGAAGAAACATTCCCACTTTTAATAAAACTTATAACAGCAGATGATAAATTATCAGTACAAGTTCATCCGGATGATGATTATGCAAGAAGAGTAGAAAATGACTTAGGAAAAACAGAAGCCTGGTATGTAGTTGACGCAGAACCTAACGCTTCATTAATCGTTGGAACTAAAAACTGCGATAAAGAAACATTTAAAAAAGCAATAGAACTTTCAGATTTAGATCCATATTTAAATAAGATACCTGTAAAAAAAGGTGATATGTTCTACGTTAAAAGTGGATTAGTTCATGCAATTTGTGAAGGAGTTACTATAGCAGAAATTCAACAAAGTAGTGATACTACTTATAGAGTTTATGATTATAATAGAGGAAGAGAAATACATGTAGATAAAGCTTTAGATGTAATTGATTTTTCTTTAAAGGGAGAAAACATAAAGGGGGTAACTATACACGAAGAAGGTTTTGATAAAACTATTCTTTGCTTAAGTGAATTTTTCACAATCCAAAAATACGAAGTAAGAAACTCTGTAACTGAATGTAGTGATAAAGACAGATTTTATCTTTTCACTTGCGTAGATGGAGAAGGGAAAATAGAAGCTAACGGAACTACTTTAGATATTAAATTTGGAGATAGCATATTAATACCAGCATACCTTGGAGAATATACTTTAAAGGGTGAATTTACTTTATTAAAAAGTTACGTGCCAGACCTTTTAAAAGAAAAAGAAGAAATAGTAAGTCCAATATTATTTTAATTATAAATAAACTTAAATAAAAAGCTAAATAGGTTAAATCTATTTAGCTTTCTTAATATTTTGCGATAATTAAATATATAAAATTAGAAATTGAGGTAATAGTATGAAGGGGATATTTAAAAAAGTAATACTGCTTTTAATTATAATTGGACTTGTTTTGTTTTATTTTTTAAGCTATGGAAAAGATAGAGGACTTAGAATTGTAAAATGGAATAACTTTTATGAAGGAAAAAGTATAGAGTTATTTTATGAACCACTTAGAAAATCATTAAGTTTAAATGAAAAACTACAAAGGCTTGGAAATCTTTATAAAGTATCTGAGATAGCTAGTAAAGAAGATAGTGAAATAAATAAGGTTTTAAAAACAACGGAAATATTAAAAACTATTATTTCACCTGATGACGTAGTAAATACTAAATATGTAAATGGTTATGATATTTTAAGGTCAAAAGGAGAATCAAAAAAAGTATCAAAAAGGGATAGTGCAATAATTTTAAGAGATTTAATCTTAAATTTAGGATATGAGAGTAGAATTGGGGTATTTAGAAAAGAAAATCCGCAATTTGAAACTAGTTCTGAATATTATGTAGTTGAATACTGGAGTCCAGAGTTTAATAAATGGGTTATGGTAGACTATATGAGCGGGACGATTCCATTTAACGATAAAGAGCCTCAAGGCGCAACTGATTTACTTTCGTCTAAGGGTTTAAGTAAAGTCGATTTTATTGATATTAAAGGTGAAGAGGGAGATATGAAAATTAGAACCTTTAAAAAATATCTTTCATCTTATAGTATACCTATTGATAATACTTTAAATAGAAAATACAGTAACAGTTATATCTCTTATGTAACGTCAGATAAAGATGTAGATTTTATAGCTAGCGGTTCGTATATTCCGCCAACTGTATTTACAAAAAATAAAGAGCTATTAGATAAATCGCCTTTTGGTGAAAAGGAAAAAGATGATTCTAAAGCTTATTTAATCTTTATGAAAAAATCTTTTGAAAACAAACAAGAAGAAAAGAAATCAGAAGATGAAAAAAATAAAGAAAAGTATGAGTTTATAATAGATGCCTTTAAAAATGGAAGCGTAATTAAAGATTATTATCTAAATATAAATGGAAAAGGCTTTGAAAAGATAGAAGATTATAAAACATATACATTTTTAGAGGGAGTAAATACTATAGAACTTTCTTTAAATGGAAAAGATGTAGAAAGTTCAGTAGAGATTATTCGTGATAAACAGTAAAGATTATGTGTAGTTATTATAGTAGACAAGTCTTTATTGTACATTTATAATTAAATAGTTAGAAAAAAATTGAAAGTGAGTGAGAATATTTTGGGAATAGACTTAATTTTAATACTTAAAGCTATTATTATAGCTATAGTAGAAGGTCTTACAGAGTTCGTACCAGTTTCTTCTACAGGTCATATGATCTTAGTTGGAAGTCTAATTGATTTTACTGGTGAATTTGCGGATATGTTTACTGTAGTAATTCAATTAGGAGCTATACTTGCAGTAGTAGTTCTTTATTGGAAAAAAATCAGTACAAGCGTAGTAGAATTTTTTAAATACATCTTTACTTGGGGTAAAGAAGGTAAAACAGGTTTTAGATTTGGGATTAATGTAATTATAGGTTCAATACCAGCATTAATATGTGGATTAACGTTTTATTCTAGCATAAAAAAATTATTTACACCTGTTGCTGTTATATATGGATTTATAGTAGGTGGTATTTTACTTGTAGTTATTGAAAATATTTTTAGAAAAAGAAGACCAAAAGCTACAAATGTTGACCAAATTACTTATAAGGAATCATTAATAATAGGTATTGCACAATGTTTTTCTATGTGGCCTGGAATGTCAAGAAGTGCTTCAACTATAATGGGTGGTTGGATTTCAGGACTTTCAACATCAGCTGCAGCTGAATTTTCATTTTTCTTAGCGATACCAGCTATGGTAGGTTCAACTGGAATGGACTTATTAAATTTTGATTTTTCAATTATGAATACATCAAGATGGATAGCATTAATCGTAGGATTTATAGTTGCATTTATAGTTTCATTAATAGTAATGGAAAAATTCGTAGCTTTCTTAAAGAAGAGACCTATGAGAGTATTTGCAGTTTACAGAATTATAATGGGTATACTTTTGGCAATCTTAGTATTTGCAGGAATTATACATTTACCAGCAATAGTTTAAAATTTAGGAATTTAAAGCTCAGCTTAGTTAATAGCTGAGCTTTTTTTATATAAAAAATCACAAATATTAAATAATAATTCTATAATGTAGGGTTATGTAAATATAATAAATAAAAGGAAAAATAAATTAAGAAAAATATTCCAAAATTTACTTTAATATGATAAACTTAAATTAATTTAAACGTTTTGTGAAGAAATGGTGTTAGAATTTAAAAAAAGCCTTAAAATACTACAGAAAATTTGATTGTTAATTATTAAAAGAAGTTTTAATTAGAAAGTTCAAAGATCAGTAGAGGGGGATTTTAAGATGACAAAAAAAATAAAAAAGATTGCATTACTTACAGGTGGTGGGGATTGCCCTGGCCTTAATGCAGTAATAAGAGCAGTGACTAGAACTGCAATATTAAATTATGGATATGAAGTTATTGGATATAAATTTGGATATCGCGGGCTATACAATAACGATTTTGTCCCTTTAACACTTGAAACAGTTTCAGGAATTCTTCACAGAGGAGGAACTATTCTTTATAGTTCAAATAAAGATAATCTTTTTGATTATACAGTTGAAGAGGACGGTAAGTTTATTAAAAAAGATGTTTCAGACGTTGCTGTTGAAAACTTAAAAAAAGAAGGCGTTGATGTTTTAGTTGTAATTGGAGGAGATGGAACTCTTACATCAGCTAGAGACTTTACAAGAAAGGGAGTAAATGTTATCGGAGTTCCAAAAACAATAGATAACGATTTAGCTTCAACTGATGTAACATTTGGATTTAATACAGCTATTGGAGTAGCAACAGAAGCTTTAGATAGACTTCATACTACTGCTGAATCACACCATAGAATAATGGTTTGTGAAGTTATGGGAAGAGGTGCAGGTTGGATAGCTTTAGAGTCTGGAATTGCAGGGTCAGCAGATGTTATATTACTTCCTGAAATTCCATATAACATAGAAAGTATAGTAGATAAAGTGGAAGAGAGAAAAGCGGAAGGTAAATTATTTACAATAATAGTTGTTGCAGAAGGTGCAAAAGAAAAAGACGGAGAAGTTGTGGTTTCTAAAATAGTTCATGACAGTCCAGACCCTATAAGGCTAGGTGGAATCGGAAATAAATTAGCTGATGATTTAGAAAGAAGAATAAAGAATCATGAAGTTAGGTGCACAGTTTTAGGACATATTCAAAGAGGTGGGATTACTTCAACTTTTGATAGGATACTTTCTACAAGATACGGAGTTGCAGCAGTAGACCTTATTGAAGCAAAAGCCTTTGGGAATATGGTTTGTTTAAAAGGAGATACTATTTCTTTTGATAGTTTAGAGAACGTTATAGGTCAAAAAACTAAGAATGTTGACCCGAATTGTGAGCTTGTAAAGGTAGCAAAAAGTATAGGAATTTCATTCGGAGATTAATATAAAGCTATAAAGGGCTCAAAGCCTTTTATAGCTTTTTGTATATATAAATCCTAAATATCATATAATAAGTAAAAATGGCAAAGTAAAGTTGTCAGACACTTCTAAATATTCTCAAAATATGGTATAATTTTCTTACGGTAAAGTTTAATTTGAAAGCTGGAGGGGTATTATGAAAGAGATTAAAAAATACTTAGAATCAAGGATTGGGACTTACGGATTCTTTTTTGAAGATTTATCAAGCGGTTTCGTGTATGGGTACAATGAAAACGTTGAAATGGTAGCAGCTGGTTGTATGAAATTACCGATAGCTATATCAATTATAAAAGAAGTCGAAGAAGGTAAGGTTTCTTTCATTGATAAAATAAAAATAGATGCAAATGATAAGGTTTATGGAACTGGAATTATTCACGAATTTAACGAAAGAGAATACACGATATTTGAACTTTTAGTTGCAATGCTTATTCAAAGTGATAATACAGCAGCAAATAAAATAATAGATATAGTTGGAAAAGATAGAGTTAATGAAGTTATAAAAGAAATGGGACTTAAAAACACAGTCTTAAATAGAAAAACTACAGATGAGAGAAATGGGAAAATAGATGTTGAAAACATAACATCAGCTAGGGATTTATCTAGAATATGGAATCATCTTTATAATGCTACATATCTTAGTGCTAAAAACAGCACTATGCTTGTAGACATCTTAAGAAGGCAACAGATTAAAAATAAATTAGCACTTTATATTCCAGATGATTTAAAATACGAAATTTCAAGTAAAACTGGAGACAAAACTGGAGTGGAAAACGACACAGAGTTAATACAACTTTCAAAAGGAAATTTTGTTTTTACAGTTTTATCTATGTCTATTCCAAACAGTGTTTATGGTACTGTAACTCTGGCTAAATGCGGCAAAATGATGTGGGATAATGTAATGAATAACTGGCATTAGCCTTTATAAGCCTTGATATATCAAGGGTTTAAGAATTTAAAAATAGAAATATATGCGCTTTTTCAAAAATTCGTCAAAAATAAATGAAATCAAGCTACCTTATTTATAGAGCTTAGTTTAAATTATCTAAGAACTATAAAGGGTAGCTTTTTAATATTATGAATTACTATTTATTAAATAAAAAATATATATTTAGATAGGAAAGTAGTATTATCTAAATTAGCCAGTATTTACACGTGTATTATGCATAAATGTGGTTAAGATATTATTGTTCGAACAAATAAATAATTAACCTTTAGGAGGAATTTGAAATGAATCAAGAAAAAAGCAATTCAAACAGAAGCAACAAAGCATTAGTACCAGAAGCAAAAGCAGGGTTAAACCAATTCAGAAACGAAGTAGCATCTGAAATGGGATTACAAGATTACGAACACTTAAACAAAGGTGATTTAAGTTCAAAACAAAACGGTAGCGTTGGTGGAGAAATGGTTAAAAGAATGGTTGAAAATTACGAAAATAGTATGAAATAAAAAATATATTTACTTCATTCTTTTAAAGTGATTTAAAAGAAAATTAATAGAAGGTAGAGAATAATTGGATTATTTTCTACCTTCTATTAATTTTAATACAATTTGTCAAAATATTATTTTAAATACTTGAAGTAGCAAACATTAACATGAGTATATATTTTAAAAAAGGAAAAGCTATTAATGTTCGAACAAAATAAGTTATTTAAGGAGGATACAAATATGACTACAAGCAATAAACCAGTTGTACCAGAAGCAAAATCAGGGTTAAATAACCTTAAAAATGAAGTAGCAAATGAGATGGGAATGCCAAATTATGAAAAAGAATATAAAGGTGATTTAAGTTCTAAACAAAACGGTAGCGTTGGTGGAGAAATGGTCAAAAGAATGGTTGAAAGCTACGAACAAGATCTTAAGTAATAACCATATTTATATATTTAAAAGACGCCTTAAAATAAGGCGTCTTTTACTAATTTTAGGTGAAGAAATAGATAATGATAAAGCAAAAGAAGAATTAGAGAAAATAATTTCAAAACTAAAGAGCCTTAATAAAAATTAAGTTAGACTATGATAATAAAAATAAGTTATTTATTAAGTAAATAAATGAAGATGCAATATATTTAAGTTTAAACCTTTTTTTATCTATACTAATTTTAAAAATCATAATAGATATCATAAAAAATAACCTTTTAGCATACATTTACAAAATATTAAATTGTAGTTTTGAAATAAGACTTAAAGAAATGGTATATTTTGAATGTTAGAAGGTAGGTGATTAGATGAAGAGCTTTAAAAGTGAAATAAATATCTACAGATTGATTTGGATATTTATGATAGGTTCAGTTGGAGGCTATTGCGTAGAAATGCTTTGGTGCTATATAAAAAATGGATTTTTTGAGAGTAGACAAGGTGTTTTATATGGTCCTATAAGTCCAGTTTACGGAGTAGGATGTGTAGTTTTAACATTACTTTTATATAAAGTAATGCACAAAGACGGATTTATTATTTTCTTATTAAGTGCTGTTATTGGCGGCGTTTTTGAGTGGAGTTGCTCTTGGTTTCAGCAATTAACTACAGGTACTGTATCTTGGGTTTATAGCAGTAAAAGCATAAGTATAGGAGGAGGAAGGACAAGTATTGAGTATTGTTTTTTCTGGGGAATTCTTGGGCTATTTTTTGTAAAAGAAATTTTCCCACTATTTCAAAAAATTATAAACCACTTTAAAGAAAGAACTGTAAAGGTCTGGGCTGTAATATTTGTGGTTTTTATGATACCAAATGTAACATTATCAATGCTTGCAATTAGAAGAGAAGTAGAGAGAATAGATGGAGTAAAGGCAACTACTTCTATAGATAGATTTTTAGATAAACATTATCCAAACTCCTATATGGAAAAAGTTTATCCAAATATGATTTTCTTAAATAAAGATAAGAGTTCAGATCAAACTAAAAATCAAAATGATAATTAATTTAAATAATCCTAATCTTTTTATTATCTAAAAAGATTAGGATTATTTTTTTATAAGAAGAATAGAATTTAAGTTTTAAATAAGAAAAAATAAATTTGGATTAATTGTTTAATTGCATAAAATATGTATAAAAGAGCCTCTTTTTGTAAATAATTCAGAAGTTAATAAATTATTATAATAAAATTTACAAAATAAATCTTTTTAATATATAAATTGTCAGAAAATTGTTGACATTATAAAAGTGAACGTTTACAATATTGATACTATAAAGAAATATTATTTTAAAAAGGTCTGCTTGTTTACATTTAATTTATACAATGTTTTTAAGCATGTTTTGTTTGGGAGGTTACAAAAATGAAAATACTTATAATTAATTGTGGAAGTTCATCATTAAAATATAGATTAATGAATATAGAAACAGAAGAAGCTATAGCTGATGGATTAGTAGAAAGAATAGGGCTTGATGAATCTAGACTAGTTCAAAAAGTTAACGGAGAAAAATATATTGTAGAAGCAGAAATAAAAGACCATAATGATGCAATAAATGAAGTTATTAAAGCACTTACAGAAAAGACTCACGGAGTTATAAAAGATATGACTGAAATTACAGCTGTAGGTCATAGGGTAGTACACGGAGGAGAAAAGTATAATGAGTCTGTTTTAATTGACGAAAGTGTAATAGATTACTTAACTGAAATTAGTAATTTAGCACCACTTCATAACCCTGCTAACATAATAGGAATCAAATCTTGTCAAAAACATATGCCGAATGTTCCAATGGTTGCAGTATTTGATACAGCATTTCATCAAACTTTAAAACCAGAAAGTTTTATTTATGCAATAGACTATAATTTATATAAAAATAATAAAATAAGAAAATATGGTTTCCATGGAACATCTCATAAATATGTTTCAAACAAATTAGCTGAAGTTTTAGGTAAAAATTTAAAAGATCTAAAAATTGTTAGTTGTCATCTAGGAAACGGTGCAAGCCTTGCAGCTATAAAAGATGGAAAGAGTATGGATACTACTATGGGATTTACTCCTTTAGCTGGAGTCCCTATGGGAACTAGATGTGGAAATATCGACCCATCGATCATTCCATTTTTAATAACTGATTGTGGTTATAAAATGGAAGAAGTTAGTGATATATTAAATAAAAAGTCAGGAGTATTAGGAATCTCTGGAGTAAGTTCTGATTTTAGAGATATAGAAGCGGCTGCTGAAAATGGAAATGAAAGAGCAAAGCTTGCTTTAGATATCTTCCATTATAGAATAAGAGCAGAGATAGGCGCACTTATAGCTAATATGGGTGGAGTTGATGCAATTATATTTACAGCAGGAGTTGGAGAAAACTCACCAGAAACTAGAGAAGAGTGTTTAAAAGGTTTTGAATTCTTAGGTTTAGAATTAGATAAAGAAAAAAATAAAGTTAGGGGAAAAATTGCTGAAATAACTACAGAGGAATCTAAAGTTAAAGCATTTGTAATTCCAACTAACGAAGAACTTATGATTGCAAAAGATACTAAAAAATTAATCTAATTTAAAAATAAAGGCATAGGGAGTTTTATTTTTTCCTATGTCTTTTTTTTTATGAAAAGCTTTATTTTAATTAAGTGTCAATTAGTGATTCATCTGCAAAGGAAGGGAAAGAGGAATTATTATCTATAATTTTAAAAGAGGAGTAAGTTATGAACGAGAAATACTTAGATGTTGACCTATATTTAAGTCAACTGATAGACGAACCAAAAGAATGGACTAAGATTTTTGTTGACTACATGCGTGAGAATTATAATGAATTAGAAGAAGTTATATCTTTTAAAATGCCTACTTACAAAATTGGAAGTGGTAAAGAAAGAAATTATATAGCATTTGGATATGGTAAAGCACATTTTTCATTACATTCAATGGATTTTGAATATATAGCGGAAATGAAAAAAAGGTTATCAAAGCCTGGAAAAGGTAAGGGATGTGTGAATGTTCCTTTTGATAAACCAGAAGAAAGAATTATTTTATTTGAAGCAATTAATTCTATTGTAGAGAGGAAAATAAATAAAATATATGGTAAGTAAATTAAGATTTTCTTTACTACTTTCTTCTTATATGACTATTTTGGATCTTGGTTTAAAACAAAGAGTATTTAAATAAAAGGCTAAATTTAAAATTATATTAACCCTTATGAATAAAAAGAAATGTTAGAGAAAAAATAATTTTGAGGTGATTTGATGTTTATACCAAATAGAATTATTTTTAATAAGGGTGCACTAGATTATGATATAGGAAAAGCGGTTTTTGAAAAATTCAAAGAAAATAAAAATATTGAAATAATAAATTCTAGCAATAATCGTATAAAAGAATATATCAAAGGAGAAAACACAAAAGAATATTTTTTCAATGGAAAAAAGACATTGGTTTTAGGAGTTAAAGGCAAAGGAAAGTTTCAAAGTTGCAAGCCATCAGCTAACTATCAGTTGCCTCTTTTAAGTGGATGTATGGGTGAGTGTGAGTATTGTTATTTAAATACTAATTTAAGTGATAAACCTTATATTAAAGTTAATGTTAATATTTCAGAGATTTTAGATAAGGCTAAAGAATATATAAACGAGAGAAAGCCTGAGATTACGATTTTCGAAGGGGCTGCAACTTCTGACCCTCTTCCAGTAGAACCCTATACAAAAATTTTATCTAAAACTATAGAGTTTTTTTCTAAGGAGGAGTTTGGTAGATTTAGATTTGTAACTAAATATAATTTTGTGGATTCTTTATTATCTTTAAATCATAATGGACACACAGAAATAAGGTTTACTTTAAATACTGAAAAAATAATAGGGCAGTATGAAAATAAGACTGCTAGTTTAGAAAAGCGAATAAAAGCTAGCAAAAAGGTATTAGATGCAGGGTATAAGGTTGGCTACGTTATAGCCCCAGTATTTATTTATGAAAACTTTAAAGAGGATTATAAAAATCTTTTACTTAAAATAAAAGAAGAAATTAAAGATTACGATGGTAAAATAACCTTTGAAGTAATTTCTCATAGGTATACTCTTCGTGCAAAAGAAATAATAAACGAAGTATACGAAAACAATACCCTTCCTATGGAGGAAGAATCAAGAAGTTTTAAATTTGGTCAATTTGGCTATGGAAAATATTTATACAAAAAAGAAGATTTAAAAGAAATAAAAGAATTTTTTAATGAGGAGATATCAAAAATATTTAATAACTACGAAATTCTTTATATTATTTA
The DNA here is from genome assembly GCF_015234215.1 of Clostridium chrysemydis. Classification (GTDB taxonomy): domain Bacteria; phylum Bacillota; class Clostridia; order Clostridiales; family Clostridiaceae; genus Clostridium; species Clostridium chrysemydis. The sequence goes on from NZ_JADEKP010000001.1 coordinate 615,783, forward strand.
AATATAATAGGAGTCTTTTTCTAGGCTTCTATTATTTTTGCAAAAATATATGGATATAAATACAAAAAAAGTAAAAAACAATATGCTAAAATATTATTTGCTAAAAATTACAAACAACTTAGATTAATTGTATTGACATAGAAGTAAATACCGTGGTATTCTTATGCAAAGATAACCTTTAATTTGATCCAGAGAGATCAATAAGGAAGATATATTATATAGTGGATAAACTATACCTTCCTTTAGCAAAAATACAGGAATGGTATTTTTTTTATACTAAAATAAGACTTCCCTTTAATTTTAACACAGAGAGGTTAAGAAGGAGTGATATTATTATGTTAAAAGACAGACATTTAATCGACCCAAGTGACTTTAGTTTAGAGGAGCTAAACGAAGTATTCACTTTAGCAGAAAAAATCATTAAAAATCCAAAGGAGTTTAGTCACATTTGTGATAACAAAATCCTAGCAACTCTATTTTACGAGCCTAGTACAAGAACTAGATTCAGCTTTGAATCAGCTATGATGAAACTAGGTGGTAGCGTCTTAGGGTTCTCAGAACCTAATTCAACATCAGCCTCAAAAGGAGAAACTTTAGCAGATACAATTACAATGGTATCTATCTATTCAGATATTATTGCAATGAGACATCCAAAAGAAGGATCAGCTAGAGTCGCAAGTCTATACTCAAATTCACCAGTAATAAACGCAGGTGATGGAGGGCATCAACATCCAACTCAAACTTTAACAGATCTACTTACAATAAAAGAATTAAAAGGTGACTTAAAAAATAAAGTCATAGGAATTTGCGGAGACTTAAAATACGGAAGAACAGTTCATTCGCTAATAAAGGCAATGTCAAGATACGAAGGAAATGAATTTGTTTTAATATCACCAAAAGAACTTAGAATTCCAGAATATATAAGAGAAGAGATATTAGTTAAAAATAATATCAAATTTAAAGAAGTAGAAAAGCTTGAAGATGTAATTGATGAAGTAGACATTCTATATATGACAAGAATCCAAAAAGAAAGATTTTTCAACGAAGAAGAATATATAAGACTTAAAGATAGCTATGTTTTAGATATGGAAAAGATGGATAAAGCTAAAAATGACATGATAGTTATGCACCCGCTTCCAAGAGTTAATGAAATCTCAGTAGAAGTAGATAAAGATAGTCGTGCAAAATATTTCGCTCAAGCGGAGTATGGAATGTATGTAAGAATGGCATTAATATGCAAATTATTGGGGGTGGCTTAATATGTTAGAGATTACAAGTATTAAAAACGGATTTGTTATAGACCATATAGAGGCAGGTAAGGGAATTAAAATTTTCAACCATTTAAAATTAAACGAAACAGATTTAAGTGTAGCATTAATAATGAATGCACAAAGCGATAGATTAGGAAAAAAAGATATTATAAAAATTGAAGGAATAGATAATTTAGACTACACAGCACTAGCTATGTTAGCACCTAGAGTATCAGTAAACGAAGTAAGAAATGAAAAGATAGTAAATAAATTCAAGCCAGAACTACCAGAAGTAGTTGAAGGAATATTAACTTGTGAAAACGAAAGATGTATAACTAAAGATGAAACATACGTACCTCACACATTTAAACTAGTTGATAGAAATTTAGGAACTTATAGATGTGAGTATTGTGACCACACTTCAAAGTTAATATAAATTAAAAGGGGCGAGAACATGAATTTATTAATAAAAAATGGTAATATAGTAGATTTTAGCGGAAGTTTTCTTGGTGATATATATATTGAAAATGGTTTAATTAAAGAAATCGGAGTAGATATAAATAAAGAAAATACAGAAGTTATAGATGCGAAAGGGCAAACTATTATGCCAGCTTTTGTAGATACTCACGCACACTTTAGGGACCCAGGGTTAACTTATAAAGAAGATTTAGAAACTGGAATGAGATCTGCTTATAAGGGTGGGTTTACAGGAGTTTGCTTGATGGGGAACACGAACCCAACATGTTCTAGCCCTGAAGTATTTAATTATATAAAAGAAAAAGAGAAAGAATTAAATCTAATAGATGTAGTTCAAGGAGTTACTATAACTAAAAACTTCGATGGTAAAACTTTAAGTCACTTAGATCTTTTTAAAGAAGATAAAAGAGTTAAAGTTATAACTGATGATGGGGTTGGAGTTAATAACTCAGAGACAATGTATGAAGCTATGAAAATAGCAAAAGAAAATAACTGGGTAGTTATGTCTCATGCTGAAAATAAAGAGTTTTCTAAAATTTCTATGAGAATTGCAGAAAATTTAATGACTATAAGAGATATAGAACTTGCAAAGATAACAAAGGCAAACTTGCATTTGTCTCATGTTAGCACAAAGGAAGCTATAGCTTATATAGAAGAGGCAAGAGAAAAGGGATTTAAAAATATAACTTGCGAAGTTACGCCACATCATATAGCACTTACGTCTGATGTAAGTAATTATAGAGTAAATCCTCCAATTAGAGAAAAGGATGATGTTTTAGCTATAATTAAAGCTATAAAAGATGAAAATGTACTTTGTATAGGAACGGATCATGCACCACATACAAAGGAAGACAAAGAAAAAGGTTCTCCAGGACTTGTAGGACTTGAAACTGCCTTTTCAATTTGTTATACAAAACTTGTAAAGAGTGGGCATATAAACTTAGAGGATTTAAGTAAACTTTTATCAAAAAATCCTGGGAGTCTTCTAAATATGAATAAGGGTAAAATTCAATTAGGGTATGACGGCGATTTAGTATTGGTAGATTTAGAGAGAGAAGTAGTTATAAATAGTGAAGAATTTTTATCAAAGGGGAAAAATACACCTTTTGAAGGAATGAAATTCTTTGGAGAAGTCCTTTTAACTATAAAAGGCGGAAAAATATTATATAAAAAATAGTGGGGGTATAGAATATATGAAAAGTTCAATAATTGATAAATTATATAAGAGAGTTTCAGAAAGAGGAGTAGTTTGCGTAGGGCTAGATACATCTTTAGACTATATCCCAGAATTCATAAAAAGTGGCAAGAGCGCAAAAGATGCTATAGTAGAGTTTAATAAAGCTATTATAGATAAAACAGAAGATGTTGCATCTTGCTTTAAAGTTCAAATTGCTTATTATGAAGCGTTAGGAATCGAAGGATTAATAGCTTATAAAGAAACTTTAGAGTATTTAAGAGAAAAAGATTTAATAATAATTGCAGATATAAAAAGAGGCGATATAGCAGCTACTGCTAAAATGTATGCAAAAGCACATTTTGAAGGGGATTTTGAAGCTGATTTTATAACTTTAAATCCTTATATGGGAATGGATAGTATAGAGCCTTACCTAGATTACATTAAAGAGGGAAATAAGGGAATCTTTAGCTTAGTTAGAACTTCAAATAGCGGAGCTTTAGATATTGAATACATAAAAGATAAAGACGGAAATAACGTTTATGATATAGTTGGGGAAAAAGTACTTAAAATGGGGCTAGAATTTAAAGGGGATTCTGGTTACACACCTTTAGGTGGGGTTATCGGATGTACGCATATTGAAGAGGGGGCATTAATTAGAAATAGATTAAAAGAGATGTTTTTCTTAATACCGGGCTATGGGGTACAAGGTGGAAAAGCAGAAGATGTAGCACTTTATTTAAATAATGGAAATGGTGGAGTAGTAAATTCATCAAGAGGAATATTACTTGCATACAAAAAAGCAAATAGACCTGAAAAAGATTTTGCAATATGTGCAAGAGAAGAAGCTATAAGAATGAGAGATGAAATTAGAGAAGCTTGTAATAGATAGGAGTGTTATTTAAATGAAGGTTTCATACGATAAAGTTAAAGTTTTAGAAAATGAAAATATAGTATCTAATATATATAAATTAGTAGTAGAAGATAAAAAAGAAATAAAAGCAGGTCAGTTTTATATGCTAAAAGTGAATAACTCACTACTAGGAAGGCCTATAAGTATTTGCGAAAAAGAAGATGATAAATTAACTTTTTTATATGCAGTAGTAGGAAAAGGAACTAAAGAGATAAGTAATTTTAAAAAAGAAGATGAGATCTTTATAACAGGGCCTCTTGGAAATGGATTTAACGTATATGAAAACTTAGGGAAAGTTGCTTTAGTTTGTGGTGGGATCGGAACTGCACCTATGGTTCAAGTAGCTAAAGAATTAAAATCTAGAAATAATGCAAGTGAAATTGATGTATATGCAGGGTTTAGAGATGAAATATATCTAAAAGAAGAACTAGAAAAATATAGTGATAATTTAAATATTTCAACAAACACAGGAAGTTTTGGACATAAGGGATTTGTAACTGATTTATTAAACCCTGAAAATTATGATGTAGTTTTATGTTGCGGACCTGAAATAATGATGAAAAAAGTTATAGAGATGTGCAAAGACACTAATACTAAAGTTTTTGTTTCTATGGAAAAACATATGGCCTGCGGAGTTGGTGCATGCCTTGTATGTACTTGTAAGACAAAAGATGGTCACAAGAGAGCTTGTAAAGATGGTCCAGTTTTTGATGGAAATTACGTAGAGCTATAGGTTAAGGAGAGATAATATGTTAAAGGTTAATATAAATGGTGTAGAGTTTAAAAATCCAGTTATTGCAGCGTCTGGAACATTTGGTTTTGGTGAAGAGTATAACGATTTTTATGATGTTTCGATTTTGGGTGGTATTTCATCTAAAGGACTAACTATAAATAAAAAAGATGGAAATTCTGGAATAAGGGTAGTTGAAACAGAAGCTGGTATGATGAATTCAGTAGGACTTCAAAACCCCGGGGTAGATACTTTTATAGAAAGAGAACTTCCAAAGATGAGAAGTTACAAAACAAATATTATTGCAAACGTTGGTGGCGGGTGCTACGAAGACTATGAAGAAGCTATACTTAAACTTGATAAAACAGATGTAGATATAATTGAACTTAATATATCTTGTCCGAATGTGAAATCAGGAGGGATGGCTTACGGAATAAAAGCAGATGTAGCTTATGAGTTTGTGAAAAAAATAAGAACATTAACTAAAAAACCTTTAATGGTTAAATTATCTCCAAACGCTGAAAATATAGTAGAAATGGCTAAAAGGTGTGAAGAGGCTGGGGCTGATTCTTTATCTCTAATTAATACCTTAAAGGGGATGGCTATAGATATACATAAAAGAAAGCCTGTTTTTGATAACGTATATGCAGGGTTTTCAGGTCCTGCAATAAAACCAGTAGCACTTAGAATGGTTCATGAAGTATCAAAAGCTGTAAGTATTCCAGTTATAGGTCTAGGTGGAATTTCAAATGCTAATGACGCTATAGAGTTTTTAATGGCGGGTGCATCGGCTATTCAAGTTGGAACAGCAAACTTTAATAACCCTCTAGCTTGCAAAGAGATAATTGAAGGAATAGAAGAGTTTCTTAAAAAAGAAGGAATAGAAGATATTAAAGATATTATAGGAATAATATAAGGTATTAAAGGAGTGTATTGAAATGAAAGAATATAAAAAAGAGTTTATAGATTTTATGATAGAGTGCGGAGTATTAACTTTTGGAGATTTTGTAACTAAAAGTGGAAGAAAGACACCTTTCTTTGTTAATACAGGGAACTATAAAAAAGGAAGCGAACTTAAAAGACTTGGGGAATTTTATGCAAAAGCTATAAAAGAAAATTTCGAAGAGGAATATAACGTTTTATTTGGACCTGCTTATAAAGGTATTCCACTAACTGTAACTACAACAATAGCTTTATCAGAATTATATGATATAGATGTAGAGTATTGCTCTAATAGAAAAGAAATAAAAGACCACGGAGATAAAGGGATACTTTTAGGTAGTAATTTAAAAGATGGAGATAAGGTTTTAATAATTGAAGACGTAACAACAGCTGGAACTTCAATAAATGAAACTATGCCTATCTTAAAAGCTTCAGGAGATGTAGATGCAGTAGGTCTTATAATCTCAGTAGATAGAATGGAAAGAGGAACAGGAGAAAAGACTGCACTTACAGAAATTAAAGAAAAGTACGGCTTTAAGACTTCTGCTATAGTTACTATGAAAGAAGTTATAGAGTATCTTTATAACAAAGAAGTAAATGGAAAAGTAATTATAGATGATGAAATAAAAGCTAGAATAGATGATTACTACAAAGAATACGGTGTAAAATAATATAAAAAAGTTTTAATCCCTCGCTTTACTAAGCGGGGGATATATTTTACAATAAAAATGGGTATCAATTCATAAAAAGAATTGATTAGCTAGGAGGCGGTTAATTATGACAATAGGAAGAATTCATTCTATAGAGAGTATGGGTATGGTAGATGGTCCGGGAATTAGAGTTGTAGTATTTATGCAAGGGTGTTCATTAAGATGTAAATATTGCCACAATCCTGATACTTGGAACTATAATGATGGTGAAGAAGTAACACCAGAAGAATTAGTAAATAAATTAAAAAGATATAGACCTTATTTTGAAAGATCAGGAGGGGGAGTAACTTTTTCAGGAGGAGACCCTATAAGACAACCTGAATTTCTTATAGAAACATTAAAGCTTTGTAAAAAGGAAGGAATACATACTTGTATTGATACAGCAGGATTTGGTGTAGGGCATTATGATGAAATATTAAAATACACTGATTTAGTTTTATTTGATGTAAAAGATATTACAAAAGAAGGATATAAAAATGTAACTTTAATGGAAATAGATGAATCTCTTAATTTCTTAGAAGCTATGAAAAGAAACCACACTAAAATGTGGATTAGACACGTTGTAGTTCCAGGTTTGACTGATGGTGAGGAGCATATAAGAGAGTTTAAAAAATATATAAGTAATATAGAAAATGTAGAAAAGGTAGAACTTTTACCTTATCACCTTTTAGGTGTTAATAAATACGATAGTTTAAAGATGAATTATCCTCTTTTAGATACTCCTGAGATGAGCGAAGAAGAAATAGAAAAGTATAGAAAAATAATAAGTGAATAAAAATATATAATTAAAGAATAGGATAGGCAGTATTAAGTACTCCTATCCTATTCTTGTGTTCTCAAATATTTACTTTTAACACAAAAATAACACAAAATGGGAAAGTTTAAAGAAAATTAACAAAAAGTTATAATATAGTTCACAGATGAAGAAATATTCTTTAATACAATTAAAGTAAGGATTAAAATTAGGAGGAAAAGTATGGACATAGGAATTTTAATAGGTATTGTAGTAGGATTTGCATCTATGATAGTTGCCTTTATTGCAGAAGGTGGAGTATTAAGTGCGCTATTACAACCGACTGCAGCTTTAATAGTTTTTGGAGGAACAATAGGTGCTGTTATGGTATCATTCCCATTAGCTCAAATTAAGAAAATTCCAAGTTATTTTAAGGTTGCATTTTCTAGTAGGAAGGGAAATATACAAGATCAAATTGAATATTTTAAAAAAATATCATCTGTTAGTAGAAAGGAAGGGCTACTAAGCTTAGAGTCACATCTTCAAGACCCTGAACTTAATAGTTTTATGAGGAAAGGACTTCAAATGTTAATAGATGGTGTTGATGGAGAAAGTATAAAAGCGTCTCTTGAAACAAGACTTGAAAACCTTAATGCAAGACATGAAGTTGGAGCATCTGTTTTTGAAGCAGCTGGAGGATTTGGTCCTACAATGGGTATTATAGGTACTGTAATGGGACTAGTTCACGTATTAAGTGATTTAAGTGATCCAGATACATTAGGTCCTAAGATAGCAGTTGCCTTTATAGCAACGCTTTATGGGGTAGCATCAGCTAACCTTTTATGGCTACCTATTGCAAGTAAATTAAAAGTTGTAAATGAAGAGGAAATTATAGAAGGTCAACTTATAATTGAAGGATTACTTTTACTTCAAGAAGGAACAAATACAAACCTACTTGTTGGAAGACTTGAAGGATTCTTAGAAGAGAAACAAGCAGAAAAACTCGAAGCGGTAGAGGGTAACTAATATGCTTAAGAAAAAACCAAAAAAAGAGAATGGTGAAAGATGGCTTTTAACTTACTCTGACCTTATAACATTACTTATGATATTTTTTGTAATTATGTATGCTTCAAGTAATATAGATAAAACTAAATATAAACAAATAGCATCTTCTTTTCAAAATGCATTTACTGGAGGTGGTAAAAATCCAGTAGGTGAGGATGGTTCAAAAGTTATAGATAAAGACTCAGTACCAGCGCCACTAGTATCAGAAGAGCAAAAGCTTAATGATGTAAAAGAAAAGATAGATAAAGATATAAAAGAAAATAACTTAACTGGCGAAGTTTCAACTAAGATAGAAGAAAGAGGACTAGTTATATCATTTAAAGATGAAATGCTATTTAAAAGCGGTGACGCGAGTATTAGAAAAAGTTCAGTAAATGATCTTAAAAAGATAGCAGAAGGATTAAGTAAAATACCAAACTATATAAGGGTAGAGGGACATACAGATAATGTTCCTATATCAAACAGTATGTATAGTTCAAACTGGCAATTATCAAGTGTAAGAGCAGCTAACGTAGCTCAATTTATATCAGACAATTCAGGGATAAATCCGTCTAAGTTATCAGCGATTGGATATGGAGAAAATAGACCTATAGCTGATAATAAATCAGAAGATGGAAGACTTAAAAATAGAAGAGTAGATATTGTAATTTTAAGTAGTAAATTTAATGATTCAGAGGATTTAAAAAAGCAAAAATAATAAAAGAATTTAAAAACATATTAGTTTAAATGAAATGAGGAATTATTTTGAAATAATTCCTCATTTTTTATTTTTTTATAGTATAATAAGTGTAAAATAATAAGAATATATATATGGGAGGCGATGCGATGAAGAAGAATATGTTTAGTAGAATTATAGCAACATTAGTTTACGGAATATTAGCAGGGATTGGTGTAAATTTCTTTTTAACACCTGCAAAAGTATATTCTGGAGGAGTAACTGGTTTATCTCAATTATTTTCTTCTATAGGTAAAGACTTTATAGGGATAAATATTGGAATTTCAACTTGGGTGCTTCTTATTAATCTGCCTTTAATTTATTTATCTTGGAAAAAGCTTGGAAGTAAGTTCACTTTTTATAGTTTACTTGCAGTAATTTCATCTTCATTTTTTATTTCTGTAATACCAGTAAGGGCTGTTACAGAGAACGTTATGCTTGCGGCGATTTTTGGTGGGATTTTAACTGGCGCTGGGGTTGGAATCTGTTTTAGGACTGGTTTTTCAACAGGCGGAACGGATATAATTATTATGGTAGTCCAAAAGATGACTGGAAAATCAGTTGGACAACTTGGATTTTTATTAAATGGATTTATAATTGCACTAGCTGGTCTTATGTACGGCTGGGAGATGGCACTTTATAGTTTAATATCTATATATGCTACAACTAAGATTATGGACGTATTTTACATTCAACAATACAAACTTACAGTTAATATTATAACTAAGAAAAAAGATGAAGTAGTAAATGCACTTCTTAAAAATAATTTAAGAGGACTTACTGTTTATACAGGACTTAGAGGTGGATACACTAACGAAGAGGTAGAATCTATCGTAACTGTAATTTCAAAAGCAGAATTACTTTATGTTAAAAAGATTGTAAGTGAAGTAGATGAAGAAGCATTTATAAATGTCCAACCTACAGTAGAAGTTGTAGGAAACTTTTTAGATAGGTCTTTAATTTAAGAAAACAGGTAGATAAAAATCTACCTGTTTTTATTTTGATTTAATTCAGTTTTTAATTTAGCTTCTTTTGAATTTTTTTCTTTATTGTAACGTTCTTCTACCTTTTTAGGATCGTAGAAAAAGACTACACAAATAATAAAAGATATAAAAGAAGAGAAAATGATATTTCTAAGCATAACATCTAAAAGTAATGCTATTACTATGATTGAACCTATCAGTTTAAAAACAGTTTTAACTTGATTATTCATAATTTTACACCCCCACAGTATATAAATACATTATATACCAATTGATATTTTCTTACAATAAATAATAAGGTGTATTTATAAAATTATGAATTTGCTATATTTGAGAAATATCCGTGAGGAATTAATTTTCTTTTTAAGCCTTCTATAACAGTTAGATAAGTTGCAGCTGTATCAAAACGAGCATCATGATAATTTCCGCTTCCCTCAAATAGCTCGTCTGCCTTATTTTTAATCTGTTCTTTAGTAATTCCAAGATAATCTATAACTTCTTCAAGTTTTGGGTTTTTGTAGCCTCCGTTTGGTTTAAGTATTTTTAAAACGTCTTTGTAATAGTTCATTGTGCAAAAAGTTCTTCTAGCTTCGTAATCAAGACCTAAAGGATCTAATTCACTTTTCATAAATTTTATATCAAAATTAACGTTATGCCCTATAACAAAATCTGCTTCTAAAAAATCATCTACAAATTCCTCTACTAAATCAGAAAAATCTTTTCCAGCTGATAATTCATATAATTTTTCAAGGGAAAAACCATGAACTGCCTCAGCATTAGGGTCCATCTCATCTACAGTAAAAAAGTAGTTTTTACCTAGAGTTTTTTGGGGTTTGGTAGACGTATCTACTGTTATGTAACTTAGCTGACATATAGAACCAGGTCTTATACTAGTTGTCTCTGTATCAAAAAATAATAATTTCATTTAATTAATGCCTCCAAAATTTTAATTATGTAAATATTATATAATACAAATTGGTTAAAATAAAATAAATTGAAAAAAATTTAGAAAATAATTCATAGTATTTTAATATGATTTAATGGAAAATCATTATCAATTATGGTATAATTAAAGTGCAAAAAGTTTTTAAACTTTTAGGAGGTAATCAAATGATAGGTGAAGTAAAAAGAAAAGTATCAATAATAGGCGCAGGTTTCGTAGGTGCTACAACAGCATTTGCATTAATGAATAGTGGTATAGCTACTGAAATTTGTATTTATGATATAAATATGGATAAGGCAATGGGAGAAGTTATGGATTTAGTTCATGGTACTTCTTTTGTTAAACCAGTAAATATTTATGCAGGAAGTTTAGAAGAAACAAAAGATTCTGACATAGTTATAATAACAGCAGGAGCTGGGCAAAAGCCAGGAGAAACTAGATTAGACCTTATAGGGAAAAACTACAATATATTTAAAGGATTCATTCCAGATATTGCAAGATTAAGCCCTAATTCAATTCTTTTAGTAGTTTCAAATCCTGTGGATGTTTTAACTCATATTGCATATAAATTATCAGGATTCCCAAAAGAAAGAGTAATAGGTTCAGGTACAGTTTTAGATACATCAAGACTTAAATATGTACTAGGTAAATACTTTAACGTAAATAATAACAACATCCACTCTTATGTAATTGGAGAACACGGTGATAGTGAAGTTGTAACTTGGAGTAACGGTAGAATCGGTGGAGAAGGATTTGACCTTTATGCAAAACAAATGGACCTTGAGTGGGACGAAGAAGTTAAAAAAGTAATAGAAGATGACGTTAAAAATGCTGCATATGAAATTATAAGCAGAAAACATGCAACATATTTTGCAGTTGCACTTGCAGTAAATAGAATAGTTGAAGCTATATTTAGAAATGAAAATACTATTTTAACTGTATCTTCTTTATTTGAAGGACAATATGGCTTAGAAGATTTATATCTTGCTATACCAACTGTTGTTAATAGAGAAGGTGCTAAAAATATTATAGAGATTCCGTTATCTAAAGATGAAGAAGAAAGATTAAAAGAATCAGCTACAATATTAAAAGGTCACCTAAACGAATGTAATTTATAAAATTAATTTAGTTTTAAAAGATGTAGGAAGAATCCTACATCTTTTTTTCTATATATACTAATTATAAAAATTATAGTTAGAATAGCTTTGAATTTAAATACTTCAATAAGGGTTTTAAATACCTTAAGTAAAGAGAGAGTATTAGATAGCGTGGCTAAAGCTACTTTTTATAAAAAATATTAAATAAACTGAATGTATTCGAGCGAGAAACACATGTATTTAAATATTAACAATGAGTTAACAATGTTCTTTATTCTTTGCGTTTTTATCAATGTTTATATATAATAATAAATAAAAAAATAAAGGAGGGTAATTATGAAATTAGAAGGATTAATTATACCAGAAGGATATAAAAGCAAAACATCTCTAATACAAACAGAAGTTTATATTAAAGAGATAAAAGATTTTTTTGAAAGAGAGCTAGCAAAGAATTTGAATTTAGTTAGAGTTTCAGCCCCTTTATTTGTTGACTCTGCATCGGGTTTAAATGATAATTTAAATGGTGTGGAAAGACCGGTAAATTTTGATGTATTAGCATCAGGTGAAGACGTTGAGATAGTACATTCTCTTGCTAAGTGGAAAAGAATGAGCCTTCACAGATATAATTTCGAAGTTAACAAGGGATTATACGCTGATATGAATGCTATAAGAAGAGACGAAGAATTAGATAATTTACATTCAATTTATGTAGACCAATGGGATTGGGAATTAATTATTAATAGAGAAGATAGAAATATTGATAAACTAAGAGAGATAGTAAACAAAATATATGATGTATTTAAGAAAACAGAAGAGTTTGTTAATTCAAAAATAAACATAGAAAAAGTATTACCAGAATCAATTTATTTTGTAACGGCTCAAGAACTTGAAGATATGTATCCAGAGTTTACTGAAAAAGAAAGAGAAGATGCTATCTGTAAAAAATATGGAGCTGTATTTATTATGGGTATAGGTGGAGATCTTAAATCAGGTAAAAAGCACGATGGAAGAGCACCTGACTACGATGATTGGAGTTTAAATGGTGATATACTATTTTGGAGTGATGTTTTAGATAGAGCCATGGAATTATCATCTATGGGAATTAGAGTAGATGAGGATGCTTTAAAAAGACAACTTAAAGAAGCAAACTGCGAAGAAAGAAGTAGTCTTCCATTTCATAAAAGCTTACTTAATGGAGAACTTCCGTATACTGTAGGTGGAGGAATAGGACAATCTAGAATTTGTATGTTCTTTTTAAAGAAAGCACATATAGGGGAAGTTCAAGCTTCTGTTTGGGATGAAAAAAATAAAAGAATATGTGAAGAACACGATATAATTTTACTATAAAAAATAAGTAGCAGATTAAATTTTCTGCTACTTTTTTTATGAGAAAGTGATTTCTCCGCTTAAAACCTTTTTTAAACTTCCATCTTCTGTTTTTACTATAAGTTCTAAAGATTTATCTATATCTACTAAAACTATATCTTCTGTTCCTTTAATAGTTACGAGCTTTGCCTTTTCGTTTAGACCTTTAGAATTATTTTTTAGTATTTCAAAAACTTCTTCTAAATCAGAGTTTTCTACAAATTTTAAATAAAGGTTTTCAAAATTATTTAAAAATAAAGAGTATACTTTAGGAAGATTTAAATCTTTTTGTAGTTCAATGCTTAAAGAAGTACCATTTCTAAATTCATCTTTAAAGTATTCTTTAGGGATATTTACGTTTAAGCCTACTCCAATTATTAAATGATTTATCTTATCCATATCAGCGTTCATAGTAGTTAATATACCTGCACATTTTTTATCTTTTATGTAGATATCGTTTGGCCATTTAATTTTAGGATTTAAACCGAGTGATTTTATAGTTTTAAATAAGGCGCAAGCGCAAACTATAGTAAGCTTGTGAGCTATCTGAGGATCTATATTAGGTTTTAACATAATTGAACTCCAAAGGCCGCCTAAAGGAGAACCCCATGTTCTATTAAATCTACCGCTGCCTTTTGTTTGAATCCTACTGATAACTATAGAACCGTCTAAAAATCCTTTACTTGCAATGGATTTAGCTTTTAGATTTGTAGAATCTAAACTATAAAAGTCATAGATTTTTGAACCTATAAATTTTGTTTCTAAAAGCTTTTTAATGGAGCTTTCATTAGGAGTATCAGATTCTTTTATTAATCTATATCCTTTTCTTGAAACTCCTTCTATTATAAAACCATCTTCTTTTAATTTATTTATATATTTCCAAACACTATTTCTAGAAATCGATAAATTTTCACTTATTTCTTGCCCTGAAATAAATCCTTTAGAGTTTATAAGGATTTCTAGTATTTTTTCTTTCATAATGGCATTCCTCCTAGAATTCTTAGATATATTATATAGTAATTTTATAAAATTTTAAAGGTTGATTAAAAAATATGCTAGTCTAAAGGTAATTATTAGATTATAATGGATTTATAAAATTAGTTAAATTTGAATTAATATTCTTTTAATAGGGGGTTAACATGGAAGGAAAAGATGAACAATTAAAAGATAAGAAATTAAATAAACGTAAAAATAAAAAGAAAATGTCAACTAAAAAGAAAGTTTTGATTACAATTATTAGTGTTATCCTAGTTATTTTAATTGGGGTATTTGGGTTTTATATGTATGTTAGAAATACTATTTTTAGCGGATCATCAGAAAATGCACCAGAGGTTACTTACGAAGAACAACCTGGAATCACTAATATTTTACTTATAGGAACAGATGCAAGAAAGTTAGACGAAAGAGCGAGAGCAGATTCTATAATTATAGGAACAATAGATAACAACAACAAAAAATTAAAATTAACATCTATAATGAGAGATACTGTAGTTAATGTTCCAGGTCACGGAGAAGAAAAGATAAATGCAAGTTTAGCTATAGGTGGACCAGAATTATTAATGAAGACTATAGAAGAAAACTTTGGGCTTAGCTTAAATAAGTATGTTATGGTTAACTTTAGAGGATTTGAATCCATAATAGATTCATTAGGTGGAATAGATGTAGATGTAAAAGACTACGAAATTAAAGAAATAAATAAATTCATAGGTGAAGGCCTTAAAAAAGATGAGAAGTCTAAACCTATAGAAAAACCAGGAATGCAAAAATTAGATGGTCAACAAGCTTTATCTTATTCTAGAATAAGAAAAGTTGGTAATGGTGATTTTGAAAGAACAGAAAGACAAAGAAGGGTTATTGATATTGTAACTCAAAAGTTAAAAGACGTAAGTGTTTTAAAATATCCTTCTATAATGAATGATTTATTACCTTACATAAAAACAAATATTGAACCTTTAATGATATTAAATTACGCATATACTGTTTCAAAATTCGAAAATTTACATTTTGAACAACTTAGAATACCACCAAGTGAACTTATATCAAAAGATGTAGGAAGTTATAAAAACTTAGGCTGGGTTCTATTAGTAGATAGAGAGCAATGCGGAAAGATAATGAAAGACTTTATATTTAATGATAAAACTCCAAAAAACGAAGATTACGATTTAGAATCTTGGAATTCAAAGTTAAATGAGTATTTATACGGTGCAAATATAAATCCAAATGAAAATACTACAAATAATAGTGATAACGAATCATATAATAATACAAACAATAATACACAAGTAACGCCAAGACCAAATAAGCCGGTAACTCCAAAACCTGAGGTTAAACCAGTAAAACCTGTGAAACCTGAAGTTAAACCAGAAGTTAAACCGGAAGTTAAGCCTGATCCAAAGCCAGAACCACCAAAACCAGAACCACCAAAACCAGAGGAGCCAGTAGTAAAACCAGATCCTCCGACTTCATCTGATGGGGATAAAGAAAGCTCTGGAATTACAGGAGAAGTAGAAAAAGGCGCAGCTTAAAATTTAGGCATTACTTAAAACGAATAGGAGAGTTTAAATGGATTTTATACAAAAAATATTAATCTCAATACCTGGGATTATAATTGCACTAACTGTACACGAATATGCACACGCTTTAGTTGCAGATAAATTAGGAGATAAAACTCCAAGGTTTCAAGGAAGATTAACTTTAAATCCGGGAGCTCACATAGACCCATTTGGATTAATCTGCTTTTTAGTACTTGGAATAGGTTGGGCAAAGCCAGTTCAAGTTAATCCAAATGCATTTAAAGATTATTATAAAGATGACTTAAAGGTTAGTCTTGCAGGTCCTTTATCAAATTTTTTAGTAGCATTAATACTTGGGATAATATATCCTATACTACTTATCTTAGGACTTAAGGGACTACTTACGGGTGGATTATTTGTAGTTTTAAACAAGATGTTTATGTCTGCAATAAGCCTTAATATAATTCTTGGAATATTTAATCTACTACCATTACCTGGACTTGATGGGTTTAGTATTTTAAGAGATTTAAAAATTAAAGGATTTTATGAAATACAAGAAAAGTTATATAGATATCAATTTGTTATTTTAATTGCTGTTATTGTTTTTGCAGGACCGATAATAAGTATACCAACAAACTTTATCTTTAATATAATTTTAAATATTTCATCTACCATATTAAAATTATTACTTATGATATAAAATTAGAGCTTCCCTATTTTAGAGAAGCTCTAATTTTTATACTTTTTCTATTATTAAATCTTTTCTAAATATTTCTTTAAAAGCTCTCTTAGCTCTTGATGCTTGTCGAATTTCTAATTCTAAATCAAGATTAGAAGTAAGTAAAAGTTTTACAGAATCTTCAGTTATTATTACTTCTAAGTTCCTTACAGCACCTTCTAAGCTTCTATCTAAACTTTCAGCAATCTTTAAAATTACACCTAAAGATTCTATCGAAGTTAAATCTATTTTATTTATAATTGATGTAAATGGTGGAAGCGGTAGAGCATAGTCGTTATTTCTATGAGAAGCTGCAACAGCTGCACTCATAAGTAGCTCTTTGTGGTCTAAACCATTTATAGGTGAATTTAAAATAACATAGAAACTATGTTTGTGGTGGTTATAGTAATTTACGCTAATTCCACAATCGTGTAATAATGATGCTGTTTTTAATATTTTACTGTAAGTTTCATCTGTTAATTTATGAAGCGGTAAAAGAGCTTCATAAAGAGTTTTTGAAAGCCAGTAAACATTACCTGCATGGGTTTTATTGATATTTAATGTTTTAGATATTCCAAGAATAGAGTAATTTAAAATATCTTTTTCGTAGTTATAATTTTTAGCTAAGTAATCATACATAATACCTTCTCGAACACCGTTTAAAGATGTTACTATTCTTTGAGTTTTAGTTAGTTTTAAAATACTATCTATGATTATTGCACCACCTACAATAATATCTGCTCTATCTATAGGTAACCCATTTATAGCTTTACGTTGTTTTAAATCTTTAACTTTTAAAATGTTATAAAGTTCGTGAACATCTAAATCGCTAAAAACGTAGTTATGTGCTATATCTAAAGGATATCTCTTTCTTTTTCTATCCATCCTACTTATAACTTGGAAAGTTCCACCGATTCCAACTACTGAATCAAATTTGTTTTCTTTAAGCCAAGGAGAGGATTCTAAAAACTCTTTTATATATTCTTTACAAGAATCTATATCAGATACTTTTATTCTATCTCTTAAATTAAATTCGTTAGTTAAGCTTAAAGAACCTATAGGTAAAGTAGCCTTTTCTTTTATTTCATCATCTTTAACCCATAAAAGATGAGTTGAGGCTCCTTCTATATCTATAATCAGAGAATTTTTTATATATAAACTGTTAGTTACACCAAGGTAAGAAAAATATATTTCCTTATCACTTTTTAAAGGCTGTATATCAATTATAAGTTCATTTTTAATTAAATCTACTAAAACAGAACTATTAGAAACTCTTCTAATAGAATCTGACATAACAGCAATAATTTTTTTAACTCCTGTAATTTCGCACATTGATTTAAAAGATCTTAATGTAGATAAAGCAGAATTCATTTTTTCACTTGAAAGCTCATCTCCATCCATTAAATCAGAATATAATCTTATAGATGTAATAAGTTCATCTATAATTCTAAAATAACCATCATCATCTACTTCACTAAGCATTAGGGTAACAGAATTTGCCCCTATCTCAATAATACCTATTCTATTCATATTTATCTCCTTAATAAAAAAATACATTTACGTGTATTATACACCAAAACTATAATAAAATATATTTGAAAGATGAAAATGAAGGTTAAATAAAAATGAATTTTTAAAGGGGAAATAAATGTACTAAAATTTGTTATTATTATTGACATAACTTAAGTTTATTTTGTATAATAACTTAAAGATAGATTAATTATAAAATTCTATGACGAGGAAAAGTAAAATAATAGATTCTTAAAGCGAGTAGGGAAATGGTGTAAGCCTTATAAGATAAGTTATTTGAAACAGAGCCTTCTGAGAAGCGCCCGAAAAGAGTAGGGATTGCCGCAAGATATATTTTCTTGCGTTACCAAAAAAAGTGGCATGTACTTTATGCAAGTAGAGTGGTACCGCGGATAATTTAGAAATATTTCCGTCTCTTAATTTTTTAAGAGGCGGTTTTTTATATTTTAAGATAGACTAAAGGAGGATACAAAATGGACTATAAAGGACTAATAGCAGAAAGAATTAAAGAAAATGTTGACCTAAACGTTGAAGATATTAAAAAGCTTATTGAAATACCACCAAAATCAGAGATGGGGGATTACGCTTTTCCTTGCTTCCAATTAGCAAAGGTTATGAGAAAAGCTCCAAATATGATATCAGAAGAGATTGCAGGAAAGATAAATAGAGAGGGGTTTGAAGACGTAAAAGCATTTGGACCTTACGTTAACTTTTTTGTAGATAAAGCACATTTTTCAAAAGAAACAATCGAAACTATTCTAAAAGAGGGTAATGATTACGGTAAATCAAAAATAGGAGAAGGTAAAACTGTTTGTGTTGAATATTCTTCACCAAATATAGCAAAACCATTCCACGTAGGGCATTTATTCTCTACTTCAATAGGTAACTCTCTTTATAAACTATTCGAAGAAGAAGGATATAAAGTAGTTGGGTTAAATCACTTAGGTGACTGGGGAACTCAATTTGGTAAACTAATTTCAGCTTATAACAGATGGGTTGACGAAGAAGCTCTAGAAAAGGATCCTATAACAGAACTTTTAAGAATATATGTTAAATTCCACGATGAAGCTGAAAAAGATCCTTCATTAGTAGATGAAGGAAGAATGTATTTTAAAAAATTAGAAGATGGAGATAAAGATGCAACTGCACTTTGGGAAAGATTTAGAGCACTTAGCTTAAAAGAATTCGATAGAGTATATGATGCACTTAATGTTAAATTTGATTCATTAGCTGGAGAAGCTTTCTATAATGACAAAATGCAAGTTATAATAGATGAACTAAAAGAAAAGAATCTTTTAGTTGAAAGTAACGGAGCGCAAGTTGTTATGCTAGATGAATACAACATGCCACCTTGTATAGTTCTTAAAGGAGACGGGGCAACTATTTATGCTACTAGGGATTTAGCTGCAGCTAACTACAGAAAAAACACTTACGACTTCGATAAGTGTGTATACGTAGTAGGTTCACCTCAAGCACTTCACTTTAAACAATTCTTTAAAGTATTAGAACTTGCAGGTAAGGATTGGGCAAAAGATTGTGTTCACGTAGGATTTGGGTTAGTTAAGTTCCCAGATGGTGGAATGTCAACTAGAAAAGGAAAAGTTATTCTTTTAGATGAACTTTTAAGTGAAGCAGTTTCAAAAACGCTTGAAGTTATAAATGAAAAGAATCCAGAACTTGAAAACAAAGAAGAAGTTGCTAAAAAAATAGGATACGGTGCAGTTTTATTCACATACCTTAAAAATTCAAGAGAAAAAGATATAATATTTGATTGGAAAGAAATACTTTCATTTGAAGGGGAAACTGGACCATACGTTCAATATTCATACGCTAGAGGTAATAGTATATTAGAAAAAGCTAAAGGTATTAACTTAGAAAACCCTGATTATTCACTATTAAACTCAAAAGAAGAATTTGAATTAATAAAATCTCTTGAAAGTTTCAAAAAGAATATACACCAAGCTGTAGAAAAATTAGAACCTTCAGTTATTTCAAGATATGTTATAGAAGTAGCTAAAGCATTCAATAAGTTCTACAATGCTCATTCTGTATTAAATCTAGAAGACGAAAACCTTAAAAAAGCTAGATTAAGTCTTGTTAAAGCAAGTTTACAAGTTATCAAAAATGGTTTAGGACTACTAGGTATAGAAGTAGTTGAAAAAATGTAATTTAAGAAGCCTTAATTGGCTTCTTTTTTTATCTGAAGGAAAGTATAAAAATTAAAAAATTAGTCAATTATTTAAGAAATAAGGACAATTGCTAAAAATATGTTAAATATAAAAACTTAAGCATTTATTAAAGTCCTTAACAATTTAATATGGTATAATCAATTAGATAATAAAACTAAATAAGATAAGGGGGAGGTTAAAGTGCGTTTAGGACTAGATAGAAACATTAAGATAAAAGACATAATCTTACTAGTGCTTGTAGTATTTATTGGGTATGAAGTATTTGTAAACCACTCAAAGATATTAGATTTTATTGGTAAGTTTTTTAGTGTGATTATGCCTTTTATATATGCATTTGTATTTGCATATGTCTTAAATCCAATAATGAAATTATTCCAAAAGAGATTAAGACTAAAAAGAGGGTTAGCAGTATTATTAACTTATGTTTTAGTTACAGGAATTATTGTACTTGTAGGAGTTTATGTAGTTCCAGTTGTTATAGATAGTATAATTTCAATAACTACAGAAGTTCCAAAATATATAACTACTGTTCAAGGGTGGATAAATTCAGCTCTTCAAGATGATAAAATGTATACTATTTTAAAAGATGCTGGAGTTTTAAATATAATTACAAACATTTCTACAAAAGCTGGAACAATTTTTATATCTCTATTAGAAGGTCTAGCAGGATCACTTCTTAGCATTACTGCTGATATAGTTATGATAGGTTTTGGATTCCTTTGTTCAATATACGTTTTAGCTGATAAAGATAACTTAATTAAACAAGTTAAAATAATGATGACAATGGTATTTAAAAAAGAAAAGACTAGAAACATACTTGGAGTTTTAAGAACTTACAACCAGATGATAGGTTTATATATAGGTAGTAAGGCTTTAGATTCACTAATAATAGGAATAATATCTTTAGTTGGGCTTATAATATTTAAAGTTCCATATGCTATTTTACTTGCAATAATAGTAGGATTTACAAATATGATTCCATACTTTGGACCTTTTGTTGGGATGGTAGTTTGTGCTACTGTTTCAGTATTTGTATCTCCGATGCTTGCAATAATAGTATTTGTATTTTTACTTGCAGTTCAACAATTCGACGCATGGTTTTTAGAGCCAAAGATAGTAGGAAGCAGAGTTGGTATTTCACCATTTTTAATTATTCTTGGTGTAACAATTGGAGGAGGATTCTTTGGAGCTATCGGAATGCTTCTAGCATCGCCTACAGTTGCAACTATTAAAGTTTACTATGATAAGTTAATACTTTTCTTTAAAAGCAGATATAACGATATAGACGAATATCTAGGTGATGAAAATATTAAAGAGTTAAATGAATACGTAAAAAAAGATAAAACAGAAGAAGATTCTAAAGAATAAAAAATAAGATGTGGCTTTAAGCCACATCTTATTTTTTTCTTGAAGGACAATTCTTATGGCAAGTGCCACAGTTACATTCCCCTTTAGATGATTTTTTAATATTTTTATATATTATATATGCAGCTATAACTACAATTACGGCTGTTATTAAGATTTCCATAAAGTCATCTCCTTTACACTATACAATTAAGTTTGCAACGTGATAGAAAATAAATGAAACAATCCAAGCTACTACAAATAGGTAAGTGCAAGAGAAAAGAGTCATCTTTGTTCCATATTCTTTTTTCATTGTACCTACAGCTGAGATACAAGGAATATATAGTAATATAAATATTAAGAATGAGTATGCTGAAATTGCTGTAAAGAATTGAGGTAAAAGTACGTTTAAATCACCTCTAAATATTATTTCCATTGTAGAAATAACTGTTTCTTTTGCAAGTAAACCTGATAGTAATGATACAGCAGATTGCCAGTTTCCAAACCCTAGTGGTGAGAAAATTGGTGCAATTAAAGATCCGATTTGTGCAAGTATACTATCATTTATATTTTCAACCATTCCGTTTAAGTTAAAGTTTGATAAAAACCAAATAACTACACTCATTGCAAATATTATAGTTCCAGCTTTCTTTAAAAATCCTTTAGCTTTATCAAATGTTTGTTTAGCTATAGATTTTAATTGAGGAAGCTTGTAGTTTGGTAATTCTATTATAAAAGGTTCTTCATCTTTTTTAAAGATAGTACTTTTAAATAGTATTCCAAGTAAAAAAGCAACTACAATTCCTAAAAGGTAAAGTGAAGCAACAATTAGTCCTTGATTCTTTTGAAAGAATATTGATGCAAATAAAGCGTAGACTGGAAGTCTTGCGTTACATGACATTAAAGGAACTAAAAGTGCTGTAAGTTTTCTATCTTTTTCACTTTCTAAAGTTCTAGCTGACATAATAGCTGGAACAGTACAACCAAAACCTACAATCATAGGAATAAATGCTTTACCTGAAAGTCCCATCTTTCTCATTAGTTTATCCATTAAGAAAGCAACTCTTGCCATATAACCACTATCTTCTAAGAAAGTTATACATATAAATAATGCAAGAATAATAGGAAGTAATACAATTATTCCACCAACACCACCTACGATACCATCAACTATTAATGATTGGAACCAAGGTGAAGTACTAGCTAAAGCACTTGTAAGCCACGGCATAAATGATTCGTTAAGCAAAAGGTCTAGTTTATCTGAAATAGGCTGTCCAACCCAAGAAAAAGTAAACTGGAACATAAGCACCATAATTAAAATAAAAAGTGGATAAGCTAAAATTGGATTTAACAAAATTTTATCTAATTTTTGAGTTAATGTTTTTGAATCTGAATCATTTTTAAGTACACATTTGTTTACCACTTTTTCAATGTATGTATAAGCTTCTTTTTCAGTTTTAAAATCAAAATCTAAAGAATTAGTAGGTTTATTAAAAGAATTATTTTTGATAATTTCTTTTAAAGCACCTAATCCCTTTTTCTTAGAAGCAGAAATAGGAATAACAGTTACATCTAATTCTTTTGAAAGTTTATCGTAATCTATTTTGTGACCTCTAGATTCAACTACATCAATCATATTAATAGCAAGAATTATTGGCTTGTTATATTTTTTTAGTTGAGTAGTTAAATAAAGGTTTCTATCTAAATTTGATCCATCTACTATATTTAAGATAAGATCTACTTCGTCATTTTCTAAAAAGTTTTTAGCTACTTTCTCTTCATTAGAAAAGGTGTCCATAGCGTAAATACCAGGAAGATCTACAATAGAGTTACCGTCAAAGTAACCTTCTTTTTTTTCAACAGTAACACCAGGCCAGTTACCTACGTATTGCTTAGAACCTGTAAGTTCGTTAAATAAAGTAGTTTTACCAACGTTTGGGTTACCTAAAAGTGCAATTTTAATCATTCGTTTAATTCCTCCTTATGCACTTAAGATAATATTTTCTGCATCTTTTTTTCTTATAGCTAAATCAAAGCCTCTAAAGTTGATTATTATAGGGTCTCCAAGAGGAGCTATAGTTTTCATTTCAACTTCAGTTCCTTCTATGCAACCAAGAGCAAAAAGTCTCTTAGTTAATTTATTATTACCTTCTATTTTCTCTATTATACCTGACTCGCCAGGTCTTAATCCGTTTAAGTTCATCACATACACCTCACAATGAAAATCAATATCATAACATTATTATAATACTCTAGTGAAGGTAAAAGGTCAATGGGTAATTCCTATTTTTGCAAATGAAATATTATTAATAATTATTCATATTACTTTTGCAAATTGGAAGAAATTAAGTATAATATTAAGAAAGGATATAGCTAAGGAGGAAATAATGATGAAAAAGAACATAGCTGCATTTTTCGATATAGATGGAACTATCTATAGAGAAGGATTAATTACAGAAGTATTTAAAAAGATGATTAAATATGAATTAATAGAACCAGAAAAATGGTATAATGAAGTAAGACCAGATTTTTTAAAGTGGGATAAAAGGCAAGGGGATTACGATGATTACCTTTTAAAAATGGTAGATATATATGTAGATGCTATTAAAGGCTTTAAAAAAGATCAAATGGAGTTTATAGCAAAAAAAGTTATAGAGCAAAAAGGTGACAGAGTATATACCTTTACTAGAGATAGAATAAGATGGCACAAATCACAAGGGCATATAGTTATTGCAGTTTCAGGTTCTCCTTTAGAACTCGTTAGCGAAATGGCAAACAAATACGACTTTGATGATTATAAAGGTGCAGTTTACACTTTAGATGAAGAAGGAAACTACACAGGAGACGTTATTCCTATGTGGGATAGTGAAAGTAAGCAAAAAGCTATAAACGAACTTACAAAAAAATATAACATAGATTTAAAAAATAGCTACGCGTATGGTGATACAGCGGGTGATTATACAATGCTTTGTAACGTACAAAATCCTTATTGTATGAATCCAACTAGAGAACTATTAAAAAATGTTATGAATGATGAAAAATTAAAATCAAGAATAAATGTTATAGTTGAAAGAAAAGACGTGACATATAAATTAAATGTAGATGAAATTCAAATAGTTGAGTAGAAAAGAGTGGTGCTGTGATTATAAAAGAGGACATTATTAATGTAGAAAGAGGAATTAAAGAAAAGTTTTTAGAAACGAATAGTAATTTAATGCCTGAAGATATAATATTTTTTGATTTAGAACATTATGTTTACAAAAAGCCAAAATGCATTGGTGTATTTGGGGCATGTGTATTTAATGAAGAAGATAATACCTTAACATCTACTCAATATATGATCGAAAATAAAAAAGAAATAAAAGATATATTAATTTTAGCATTAAGATATTTTGAAGATATGAAAGAAAAAGGGAAAAAGGGAATATCTAGTTTTTCAGGTAATAATGATTTCACAGTTATTAACTACTTATTTAAAAAGTACTCAATTGAATATGATTTCAATGAAAATTTTGAATCAGTTGATTTACAAAAATATTACGAAAAATATATGAAGACTTCTATAGGGCTAAAAAAATTAGAAAAGATTTTTGGTATCGAAAGAGAAGGGGAAGTTATTAGTGGTTCAAATTTAGCTAAGACTTTCCATAAGGTTTTAAAAGATAGCGATTATATAAAAAGAATGCCAGAAGGTAAAATTCAAAAAATTCTTTTATATAACGAACAAGATGTAGTGAATCTATACTATATATTTACTACTTGGAATGAATATATAAAAGAAGAAACAGAAGTTTTAGATGAAGAAACAGAGGAAATAGAAGAAGCAGAAGAAATAGAAGTCTTAGATGAAGAAATAGAAGAAGTTTAATTTAATAATAAATACTTAAAAAAGCAAATTCTAGATTTAGAATTTGTTTTTTTTTAGTTATTTCATTTTAATTTCATATTGAAGATTTATTATAATGGTAATAAGAGGAAAGGGGAAAGGGAATGGGGATTTATTCATTTACTCGAAATATTTTTAATTCCGAAAAAAAAGAAAATAATTTGTTTACAGGAGTAATTATTATAATTAGTATCTGCTTATTTAATATTATAAATATGATATATAATTATAATATCTATCCAAAATCAGGATATGTAGAGAGGTATGTTCCTGCAAGTTATTATTATCCTGAAACAATTGCAAAATTATCATTAGAATATGTAATGCGTGAAAATGTTTTAATTCTTTTAATTTTTGCAACAGTTGTAATCGTATTATGTAATTATATCTTTATTAAAAAGAAATCTAAATCATTAGCTTTTTTAATTTATAGTGGAGGAAGTTTTGTTGATGCACTTAGATTTTTGCTTTACACAAATCTAAGAAGTTGTTTTGGAGGTGCTTTAGTTGGGTGCTTCATAGGATTTTTAATTTCTCCAATATTTAATAAAGTTATATATATGATAATGGGAGTAAATTCATCTATATTTTTCTTCGATTTAGAAGTTATAACAGTAAGCATAGTGTATTGTGCATTGCAACTTATAATAGTTAGTTTTTTAGATATTGGTTATGTTTATAGAAATGATATTATGGGGCTTTTAAAAGGAGAAGAGGAAAGAAGATTAGATGATAAAAGAATTATAAAAGTTCCAGTTTTTTTAGTATTAATTTTAATTAGTTTACCCTTGATATTTGCTTTTACAAATCCTACATTTAAAGGTGCTGACGGGTTATTATATCTTCTAACCATAATAAGTATAATATCAATTTTGGGGCTTAATTATATAAAAGAAGATCTTTTAAACTTATTAAAAAAGACAGGTTATTTATATAAGAGAAAAAGAATGATTTATTGGTCTAACGGTTTATCTAATGTAAAAGAGGTTAATTTATTTATAATACTTTTTGTTACATCAATAGTAATACTTCTTAAAGCAGGTATGGAAATCTATAACTTTACTGGTATGAAAGAAAATATAATTATAGTAATTACTTTAATGAGCTTTATTATATGCACAGGTATTGTATATAGATGTATACTAAACTTTTCAAATGTTTATAGTCGTGCAAAAAAACTAGATCTTTTAGGGTTTACAAAAGATGAAGTTTTAGAGATAGTTAAAAAAGAAATGTTAATAGTATTTGGATTTTTATTTGGTATTCCTATGATAATAATTTTAGGTAATATAATAGTTTATAGTCTTTGTAAGATATCAGAAGTTTCTTACGGGATATTACTTTTAGGGGTATTATTAATTCCTATAACAATATCCTTTATTATAGTTATGAATTATACAAAAATAAAAATAGAGAAAGATTTATATAAAAGTAATAAAGAAGATTTAAAAAAGGAAGAGTTAGACTTAAGGGGGGAAGTAAATTATGGAGAGAATAATTAGATTAGAGAATGTATATAAGGTTTATGGAGAATATAAAAATAAATACGAGGCACTTTCTGATATTAACTTAGATATAAATTACGGAGAATTTGTAGGAGTTATGGGTCCTTCAGGGTCTGGAAAATCAACGTTTTTAAATATAATATCTACAATCGATAAGGCTACTAAAGGAAAACTTTATTTGAAAAATAAAAATGTGAAAAATATGGCAAATTACGAAATAAGTGAATTTAGAAAAGATAATATAGGGTTTATTTTTCAAGATTGCAATCTTTTAGAGACTTTAACTAATGAAGAAAATATAATGGCTCCTTTAATAATAAATGGAAAAGATAAGGATGAATCTATAAACAAAGTAAATAGTTTAAGTAAGAAACTTGGAATAGAAGATATATTAAAAAAATATCCTTCTGAATGTTCCGGAGGCCAAAGACAGAGGGTAGCTATAGCTAGAGCCCTAAGTAATGAACCAGAGATAATTTTTGCTGACGAACCTACAGGGGCATTAGATTCTAAAAAGTCTATTGAGATATTAGATATTTTAAAAAAGTTAAATTTAGAAGAGGGGATAACGGTAGTTATGGTAACGCATGACCAACTTATGGGAAGTTACTGTGATAAGGTTGTTTTAATTAGAGATGGTGAAATTGATAATATTTTAGTTAGAGAATATAAAGAAGGTGAAACTCAATTAGAATTTTATAAAAAAGTTATGAGTGAAACTTCTAAAGAGGCAGAAGATTTATTTAAAGAAGTTATAGGGTAAAATTTTGGTCATGCTATTTTTAGCATGGCCTAATTAAATTTGGGGGAAGAAATGAAGCTAAGTGTTAAAAGTAAAATAATATTATATTCTGTTATATGTACTCTAATATCATTATTTTTAGGGAATATTTTAATATTTAATTTATTAACTAAATTAGATAAAGAGATAGATGCTTATAAAAAAATAGTTATGATTTTAGTGATTTATTCTATTTTTATTATAATATCAAATATAAGCATATCTTTATTTTTATCAAGTGTATTATATAAAAAGATATCAGGAGTAAATAAATACATAGATTCAATTTTTAAGGGAGAAGATTATAAATACAGTGAAAGTGTAGTTAGGGATGAATTTACCATACTTACTGAAAAGATAGATAAACTTCACGAAGATTACGATTGTAACTTAAGAACTTTAGAAAAAGAGAAAACATATAAAAGGCAGCTAATGCTTAGTTTATCTCATGAAATTAAAACACCTATTGGAGGGCTTAATGGAATTTTAGAAGGGATGCTTGATTTAGTTTACCCCTATACTGATAGAGATAAATACATAAGAGAGTGTAGGAAACTATCAGAAAGGTTAAGTCAAATTTCAAATGAAATGCTAGATGTAACTAAGATGGATTGTAAAATTAAAGGCAGAGAAGAGATTAATATTAAGTTGCTTATAGAGGAAATATCTTATGGGTTTGAAGAATTTATTTATAATAAGAACTTGATATTAAACTTAGATATAGACGAAAGATTAACTATTTTTACTGATAGGAGATTATTTAAGAGGGCTTTAGTTAATATAATTGAAAACTCATTTAAGTATGCTAGTTGCAATTCGAAGGTGAAAATATATTCAAAGGGATTTACGTTACACTTTTATAACGAGTGTGACGTATTAACAAAAGAGGATTTAAATTTTTTATTTAAGCCTTTATACAGGGGGTCTAATAAAAAGGATGCTACAGGACGAGGAATAGGCCTTTATGTAGTACAAGAATGTTTAGAAGCTATAGGATTTAAATATTATTTTAATAACTATAAAGATGGGGTTATATTTAAATTAAACTTAAAGGGGGAATATACTTGGGATTAAATATATTTGTTTTAGAAGATGATAAAAATTTAAATAAAATAATAGAGAGTTATTTGATTTATAATGGATTTAGTGTAACTACTTGCTTTGATGGAGAAGATGCAATAAATAAAATTTATGAAAAAGAATATGATCTTTATATTATAGATATAATGATTCCAAAGGGCAACGGGTTAGATATTTTAAAAGAAATTAGAGTAATTTCTAGTAATCCAGCACTTATAATTACAGCATTAGATAGTGAGGAAATTGAGATAAAAGCTTTTAAAAATGGAACTGATGATTATATAACTAAGCCATTTTCACCAAACAAGCTTTTAATTAGGATAGAAGCAATTTTAAGAAGGGCAAACAAATTAAATAAAGAAATTATAAATTATAAAGAGTATAGTTTAGATTTAGAAAAATGCATAGTGAAATTTAATGAAGAAAACTTAAATCTACTTAAAAAGGAATTTGAAATATTTAAGATTTTAATATTAAATAAAGGAAATATATTGAGCCGTGAAAAAATTTTAGATAAAGTTTGGGGCTATGATTATTTTGGAACAGATAGGATAGTAGATGCACAAATTAAAAACTTGAGAAAAAAACTAAAAAGTGATGTAGTTAAGACGATTAAAGGAAGAGGTTATTTAATAGAATAAAAGTACAAGCTAGGCTTGTACTTTTATTATTTTTCTTTAACTATATCAGTTCCATTACTAATTAATACAATATTTCCATCTTTATCAGTTCTATAAACTTTACTTTTAACTTTTGAAAGTTTATCTAAAGTTTCTTTATTTGGATGTCCGTATTTATTGTTTGTACCACAAGATATTATAGTAACTGACGGGTCAACCTTTTGTAAAAACTTCTCTGAAGAAGATGTTTTTGAGCCGTGGTGGCCAGACTTTAATACATCAGAACTTATATTATAGCCTTTACTTAAAACATAGTCTTCAACAGGGGTTTCAGCATCTCCTGTAAATAAAAATGAGTTCTTACCATATGTAATTTTCATAATAGGTGAGTAGTTATTTAAATCTTTATCTTTGAAATCCTCTTTAGGAGAAAAAACTTCTACCTTTGTGTTTTTACCAAGGTCTATGTTGTTTGTATTTTCATTTAAAACATTTATTTTTAGGTTTTTAGATTTTAGAGCTTTAATCATATCTTCAAAAGTTTTAGTAGTTGCTGTAACTTTTGGAGCATAAAACTCACCAATTTCGAAGTTTTTAATAACTTCATCCATATTTCCTATATGATCTTCGTGAGGATGGGTTGCTATAACATAATCTAATTTTTTGATTTTTAAACTATTTAAATAGTTTATTAAATCTTTTTCGTTTGTTCTAGATCCAGAATCTATTAGCATGTTTTTACCATTTACTTGGATTAATTCACTATCCCCTTGTGAAACATCTATATAATGTACTTTCATTTCGGTTTTTATATTACTAGAAGTGTTAGTGTTTGCTTCTTTAGAAGTATTACAAGATACTAAAAACGTTAATGAAAAAACTACAAATATAGAAATTAATAATTTGAATTTTTTATTCATATATTCCTCCCTTTAAGTATAAGTCTAGACTGTTTTATTATACCATTATATAATAGTGTAGTTAGATAAAAAATATTTTTATAAATGGTATGTAATTTTAGAGGTGATAAATTAATGAAGATTTTTAAATATATAAAGTATGGACTTTATATGATAGGGTTAAGAATTAAAGGAATAAAATTTAATCATATACTTAAAAAGTATGGTGAAGACGAAGCTTTTAAGTATGGAGATGATGTATTTATTAAATGGTGTAATTTTACTATAAATACTGTTGGGATGGATATACAAATTAAAGGTGAAGAGAATATACCTAAAGAGACTTGTGTATTTATAGGTAATCATCAAAGTATTTTAGATATACCGGTTTTAAGATATGCTTGCAAAAAAGACTTAGGGTTTATTGCAAAAAAAGAAGTGTTAAAGGTACCTATCCTAGGTTTTTGGGTAAAGAGTATGAATTGTGTTCCCCTTGATAGAACTAACCCTCGTGATGCTGTAAAAGTAATCACTAAAGGGGTTGAATATTTAAAAAGAGGATATAATATGGCTATATTCCCAGAAGGTACAAGATCAAAAGATGGAGAAATCCATGAGTTTAAAAAAGGAAGCATGAAACTTGCTACAAAGGCAAAGGTTAAAATAGTGCCAGTTTCAATTGATGGTACTTCAAAATGTTTTGAAGATAATAGATCATTTATACCTGGAAAAGTAACTATAGTATTTGGCAAGGCTATAGATACAGCATCTTTAACAAAAGAAGAGGAAAAAAATCTAACAGAAGAATTAGAAAAGATAGTAAAAGAAAATAGAATAAAAGTTTAAAATTAAAACTTAGCAAAAATTGCTAAGTTTTTTTCTTTTTAATATAAAACATTTTTTGATAAATGAATACAGTAATTTACATAAAAAGTTTAAACTGTAAACGAAACTCACGCGGAAAAATGTAGACATATGTATTTTGTATATAGACTGTTTAGTAAAAATGAAAAAAATATATTTCCTAAATTGCATTTCCTATGCTATAATAACCGTAAAAGATGAAAAAAAGCAAATAAATGCAATTTTTAAATATAAAAAATTTCAAAAAGGGGTTAGTTAAATGAGAAAAGAATTTTCAATAAGCAATGATAAAGTATTAATCAATTTTACTTCAAAATACTGTGTTACTTTCGAGGGACTAATAGAAAGTGAAGGTTTTAGACGTGTGCTTGAACTTTATTTAAAAAAGATTAAAGAAAGGAAAACTTTAAGCTTTAGATATTTAAATAAGTCATTAAAAACAGATGATGTAATTTCACTTAGAAAGAAACTTAATAAGGTAATAAAATACTTAACAGTTATGGACGTACAAGAAATTATAGAAGATAGAGATGATTTTGAAGAATTATTATCTAATAAAGATGAGTTTATAGGAATGATAGAAGAACTTTATTTACTTTGGAGAAGACTTGAAAGATATGCTGTTATTCATGGGGGAAAAGTTGATAATGGGTTAGCGCAAGTTAATTTTACAGAGGCAAATGATGGGTTATCAAAATTAATATTAAGATTATATAGAAAAGTAGAAAAGAATGTTTTAGGGGTTCAGCCAAAGGTATTTAGACAAATACCAGTAGGAGGAAACTCTTGTATTATGATAAATAAACTTTTATGGCCTATTCCAAGAGGGTATGAAGTTTTAGAAGAGATTCCATTTATAGATAGCATTTTACTTGAAACTCCTTTTATAACTTATCCTAAGAGGAATACTAGAAAAGGTATGTTTAGTGAAACTAAGGAAAATCCTTTAAAATATGCAAATATAAATAAAGACCATTGGTTCTGTTATCCAGCTAAAGTTGGAGAATCATTAGCTTATATTTATTTCCACAGAGACTTTATGGAACATGGAATTACTCTTTGTAACCTTTTTGAAATGGCGAGAAAAGAAGAGTGCAGAGGAACAAAACCTGATATAGTTTATGTATATGGTGCAAAAGAGGATGGGGAAGAACTTCATACAGTATTTTATGATGATTTAGATAATGATATAATGGTAGGCTATGTTAGTCATTCAGAAGATGTAGATTATTTCGGATACTTAAAGAAAATGACGTTAACTCTTCACAACCTTAAAATGATGAAGAAAAAATGCCTTCCAATACACGGTGCTATGGTTAATATAACTTTAAAAGATGGTAAAACTGCAAATGTTGTAATAATGGGTGATAGTGGTGCTGGAAAGTCAGAGAGTTTAGAAGCTTTTAGAACTTTAAGCGAAGAGCATATTTCAGATATGACTATACTATTTGATGATATGGGAACATTTAAAATTGAAAATGGTGATATTATAGGATACGGAACCGAAATTGGTGCATTTGTAAGGCTAGATGATTTAGATCAAGGGTATGCATTTAAAGAGATGGATAGAAGTATCTTTATGAATCCAGATAAAATAAATGCAAGACTTGTAGTCCCTATAACTCCATATAAAGAAGTGGTAAAAGGGTATAAAGTAGATCTTTTCTATTATGCAAATAACTACACTTCTGTAAAAGAGGGAGAATCAGCTATAAATTACTTTAAAAATCCTAAAGAAGCAATAGATGTATTTAGATCTGGAGCTAGAATGGCAAAAGGAACTACATCGGAAAAAGGATTAGTTGAATCTTATTTTGCAAACCCATTTGGACCTGCTCAAAAACAAGAAGAATGCGATGTGTTATTAGATGAATTCTTCAATACGATGTTTAATGGAAAAGTAAAAGTTGGAGAAATCAAAACTTGTCTTGGGGTAGATGGAGAAGAAAAAGATGGGCCAAAACATGCTGCTTTAGATTTATTTACAGAAATTAAAAAATTATAGAATTTTAAAAGGTAGGGTATAACTAGAGATAAGTTATCACCTATCTTTTTTTATCCTTTAATAAAATTTTATTAAATTAGTTCATAAAATTTATAAATAATAAACAAATTTAAAGTTTAGAATTTAGAATTTATCAAAATTATTTATCAAAAGTAAAGTATAATTTAAATTTGAGTGCAATTAAAAAAGAAATTCAAATTGCTTGTTAAAAAAATGTAAACCTGTTGCCAATTCTGAAAATAGGTGGTATAATTTAGTTGTAAAATTCAATAGGGCAAAATCAGAGAAATCTGATGACGCAAAGCTATAGGAGCTAAGGCCTTTTAGGCTATGCTAGCCAGTTGCCAAAGAGTATAGTTACTTTTTGTTATAAGATAATAGGAAACGATTATGTTACCTTTTTATACTTACGTTATTATGACTACTCTTTAGAGTAGTTTTTTAGTGTTCGATATGTCCGAGTTGAATACTAAAAAAAATTAACCCCCAAAGATTAGATTATATTTTAAATTGAAGAAGCCTTAATTTATTTATAATTCTAATCAGCAAATGTTACTTGGACCGTCCAATTCAAGTAATATACCCCTTTACAAAATATAATAGGCTATTTTACGAAAATAGCGAAAGAACCTGTGCCCCACACAGGTTCTTTTTTTTATGTTTTTTACAAATGCTATAAAAAATCATTTAAAATTAAATTGCAGTTGATAATAGTAATCATTTATGATAATATAATTTAAGAAGAGGGGGGGTCTCTATGTTAAAAAAAGTATTACTGTTTATTAAAGAAAATGGAATTTTTTCAGATAAAGGAATTTCAGAAGGTTTAAATTTAAGCTTAGATCTTGTAAAAGAGCTAAAGGCGCAATTAATTAGAATGGGATATTTAGAAAAGGATATAGAAGAGAAATGTAAATGTTCTTGTGCTGGATGCTCAAAAGGATGTAGTGGTTCTATCAAAAACTTTACGACTTGGAAAATTACAAATAAGGGATTATCTCTTATAAAATAAGGAGGTTAAATAAATGAAAAATATCAGTGAATTAGAAATAGGTAAATCAGTTAGGGTTAAAGGTTTAGATAATAATAGCGCAGTAAAAAGAAAGCTTATGGATATGGGAATAACTTTAGGTGCAGAGATAAAAGTTACAGGTAAAGCACCTCTTGGCGATCCAATTGAACTTAGCGTTAGAGGGTATAAACTTACTTTGAGAAAAAAAGAAGCAGAGGCAATTCTTATTTAAGGAGATGAAATAATGGTACCTATGGCGTTTGTAAATTCAGGAAAGAATATGAATGTAAAAAGAATAATGATAGTTGGAGACATGGGGAAAAAGATCAGGGAAATGGGATTTGTTGAAGACAATCTTATTCAAATGATAAAAAATGATGGTATGTCTATAATTGTTGGAATAAATGGTAGTAGACTTGCTTTAGATAAAAATATGGCTAGAAAAATTATAGTCGACGAAATTTAGGGGGTAAAAAATGATTAAAATAGCATTGGCAGGTAATCCAAACTGCGGTAAAAGTAGTTTATTTAATATATTAACAAAGGCAAGGCAGCATATAGGGAACTGGCCTGGTGTAACTGTAGAAAAAAAGGAAGGTATACTTAAACATAAGGATAAAGAGTATAGAGTAATTGACTTACCTGGAACTTATAGTTTAGGAGCATATTCAGAAGATGAGATAGTTGCAAGAGATTATCTTATAAAAGATAAACCAGATGTAGTTATAAACGTTTTAGATTCAACTAATTTAGAGAGAAACCTTTATTTAACTACACAACTTATTGAAGCTGGAGCTGAGGTTGTACTTGCATTAAACATGATAGATCTTGCAAGAAATAAAAATATTAAAATTAATGCTAAAGAACTTAGTAAAAGACTTAATGTTCCTGTAGTTGAAATTTCAGCTTTAAGAAAAGAAGGTATAGATAATTTAATAAACGAATCTATAAACATAAGAGGAAATGCAAAAAAAGTAAAGTATGATGAAGAAATTGAAAGTGGAATAAAAGAATTAGAGGAATTTATAAATCTTCAAAATAAAAATCTTAAATATCCAAGCAAGTGGCTTGCTATAAAGCTACTTGAAAATGATAAATTTGTATCTGATTATTTAGAAAAGCATAATATGAGAAATATTATAGAAATGAAAAATAAAGTAGAAGAAAAAATCACAAATACTTTAGGTTTTGAACCTGAGATGGCTATTGTAGATGGTAGATACAACTTTATCAGCGAGATAACAGATGGGCTTATTAAAAAACCAAGTGAAGAAAAAGAATCTTTTTCAGATAAGTTAGATAAGGTTTTAACTAATAGGATTTTAGGAATTCCAATATTTTTAGGAGTTATGTATCTTTTATATAGCATAACATTTTGGATAGGAGCATCACTTCAAGATATGGCAGATGGAGCTATCGGTTCACTTGGAGAAACTGTGGGAGCCTTTTTAACTAGTATAAATACACCAGACTTTTTAGTAGGGCTTGTAACTGATGGTATATTTGCAGGCGTTGGTGCTGTTATTAGCTTTGTTCCTTTAATTATGGTTATGTACTTCTTAATAGGCGTTTTAGAAGATTCAGGATATATGGCTAGAGGTGCTTATGTTATGGATAGGGTTATGAGAGCTTTAGGGCTTCACGGAAAAACTTTCGTATCTATGATAATAAGTGGAGGATGTAACGTTCCTGGTATTATGTCAACTAGAACTCTTGAAAGTAAAAAAGATAGAATGATTGCAATTTTAATTAATCCATTCGTATCTTGTGGGGCAAGGCTTCCTATCTATGCGGTATTTATAGATGCATTTTTCCAAACACATTCAGCACTTATATTATTAACTCTTTATACTTTAGGAATTATAGTAGCACTTATAGTTGGCAAAATATTAAGCAAAACTTTATTTAAAGGGGAAACTTCATATTTTGTTATGGAACTTCCAAGTTATAAGATTCCTTCGTTTAAAAATGTTTTAATTCTTACTTGGGAAAAAGGTGCAGGATTTGTAAAAAAAGCAGGTACAATAATTTTGCCTGCGATGATAGTGCTTTGGGTTTTATCAGTTCTTCCTTATGGGGTAGAGCAATACAGTGCAGATTCAATTTTAGGTAAGATAGGATCATTTATTGCACCTATATTTGTTATAGCAGGGTTTGGAACTTGGCAAGCAGCTGTTGCTTTATTTACAGGAGTTATAGCAAAAGAGGCTGTGGTCGGTACTTTAGGAATGCTTTATGCAGGAATAGAAGAAGGAGCTGGTCTTACAAGTGCTATAGGAATGCATTTTACACCTCTTTCAGCTATGTCGTTTATGATAATGACATTATTATATACTCCTTGCCTTGCAGCACTAGGAGCAGTTAAAAGAGAAACAAATTCAACGAAGTGGACTATCTTTGTTGCAGTTATGACATTTTTAATCGCATTAGTAGTATCTACTATAGTTTATAGAGTAGGATTACTTTTAGGATTTAATTAAATAAAAAAATAAAGGGTTTGCAAATTTTTTGCAAGCCCTTTATTTTGTATATAATCTTTTGAATTTTTCTACATTAAAGAATTTGAAATTCTTTTTTTCTTTAAGTTGATTTAATAAAGTTATTAGAAAATCAATAAAGAAATATCCACAAGCAATTATTGCTAGGATTGTTATTGTTGTATCATCAAAATTATGAATAAAATCTATTATAATCGGATTAACTATTTTTATTATAAATACTGACGCTAAACCCCATCCTAGTGAGAAATGGAAGCATATACGTCCGTTTAAATTAAAAGGATCGTCAGTGTAGTCCCACCACTTATCATTAAAGAACTTTTCTAATATATAGCTTGTTACATATTCTATAAGTGATGTTAGAATAGTTGCAACTATAAAAAGAACTATTAAATTATCAGTAAAGTTTCTTAATGAAAGTACAAGTGTTAAAACACAAACTCCATAAATAGGACAAAACGGTCCATGTAAAAAACCTCTATTTATAAATTTCTTTAGTTTAAAACGTTGATAAGTGACTTCAACTATCCAACCTAAAAATGAATACAATGTAAAAGCTAAAATTAATATACTAACGTTCATGAATTTCCTCCAGTTATCATTTTATAATCTAATTATATCTACATAACCTTAAGGAAAACTTAAAATTAACTTTAAATTATAATAAATAAACCTTAAATTTACCTAAACATGTATTCTGTTAAAGAAAGAGATTGAGTAAAGTCCTGAAATTCCGACTAAAATATAAACTATGTTACTTAAAATAGTTCCTACTCCAAAAAGTAATGATACAAGATTTAAATTAAATAAACCAATAAGTCCCCAGTTAACTGCGCCAATGATTACTAATAATAATGCTATTTTGTCTATTACTCTCATAAAAAACACTCCTTATATTAAAATACTAAAGTTAGTATTAACAAATATAAGGAGTATTATTCATTAAT
Organism: Clostridium chrysemydis; assembly: GCF_015234215.1. Lineage (GTDB taxonomy): Bacteria > Bacillota > Clostridia > Clostridiales > Clostridiaceae > Clostridium > Clostridium chrysemydis. The sequence continues at coordinate 653,271 of NZ_JADEKP010000001.1, forward strand.
TATAAAGATACGTTTCTATCTATAGGCTGTGCAAGAGATATGAATGTATCTGTTCTTTGAATACCATTTATAGTATTTATTTTATTCATTAATATATCTTGTAAGTCTGCGATGTTTTGACATACAACTTTTGCGAAAATAGAATAATCGCCTGTAGTTATATGAAGTTCAACTACTTCTTTAATTGCTTTCATTTCATCAAATACAGAATTGAATGATGAAGTCTTGTCTACATAGATACCAACGAAACAACAAACATCATAACCTAGTTTAGGTAAGTTTAATATTATTCTTGTTCCTTTAATTATTCCCATATCTTCCATCTTTTTCATTCTCACGTGAATAGTACCACCACTAACATGGCATATTCTTGCAATCTCTAAATATGGAGTTCTACAATCTTTAATTAATATATCTAATATTTGAAGATCTAAATCATCTAACTGTAAATTTGTATGTAAAGCCATATAATCACCTCTTTGTTATTATGAAAATTACTTTTATCTTTTTAATCGTACGGTTATTTAACATATACTATTCTAACAAAATAAAACTTCTATTAAAAGGTATATAAGAAGAATGTTTAAAATATTAAAGGAATATTATCATTTTCATAATTATGGGGAAAAATTACAGTATATTAATATCTTTTTACTTAGACTCTTGAAAAGATTACAAAATTAAATTAATATTAAGTATATAAACGTTTAGGAGGGAAAGACGTATGGGATTTTTATTCTCAATATTATATTTTGTAATAATGTTTGCAGTTATTTTAGGAATATTCTTTTTATGTAAAAAATATGTATTCCCTAAAGTAAGTATAAACAAATGGATTCTTCTTGGAATTTCAGTTGTACTATTATTAGTTCAAATGTTTGGAGTTATACAAGCTACTTGGTGGAACCTTGTTTCTACACCAATTATAGTTTTAGCATTTTTATGGTTTATGGATATCCAACAAACTGGTGGTCCTAAAAAGCAAGATAAGAAAATTGTTATAAAGCCAAAGGCTAAACCAAACAGAGCAAAACATATACATGATAATGATAAGTAATTAAAATAAAGCAAGAGATTAGATCTTGCTTTATTTTTTTATAAAAATCGGTGAACTTATAGAAATCTTATCATCTTCTTGAAATACTTTTATTAAAAACCAGTTTTCCTTTTCTTTAATTTTGTGAGAATATAAATACTTGATTTTGTGAAGGTTTAAATTATCTATAGTTCTTATTATTTCTCCTCCTGTAGAGATTATTTGTATTTTAATAATCTTTATAAATTTATCTTCACAAAGTATCCTAAAAGATAAATCTTCATCTTTTAATTCTATAATATCCCCCATAAAGTTATCATTTATAGTAAATAATAGCTTTAATGATTTAGACTCGGAAGAAAAAGTTCGTCTATTTTTAAGGGCTAAAAGTATTTTTTCTTTATTTAATTTAGACGAAATTATACCAGTTATATTTTCGGATTCTTTTTTTACAAAGAATTGACTATTCACAGCACCTATCTTATATCCCTTATCTAAAAGTGAGAAGTAATGTTTTTCCCGCCTGAAATATTTTGGCTTGTTTCCAAAGCATACATTAAAAGAACAAATTAAGTTATCAAATACACTATTATAAGGTACAAATTCAATATCTTTCGTTGGGTTTGTTATTATTAGTTGAGTATCTGGATTGTTAGCAAGCCATAAAAGTAAGAGATTATAATTATTTATTATACCTGTAAAGTAAGAATTAGAATTAAGAACTGCAAAATCCCCATAAGGCAAAGAATGTGATGAAAAGCCAGGTAGGGCTAAAAAGTTATCTTTCTTTTTAATGTATCTTTTAGTTGTGTCATTTAAAATATACCATTTACTTCTTTTATGTTTACTATATTTAATTTCTTCTATTAAATTATTATTTAGGTCAGTTAAAAAGATAAAATCTAAATCACTATAGTAAGCTAAATTTAAAGTTTCTATAGGGGGATTTGTTCCTATAGATAGAGCTGTATTTATATTTGGTAAACCATAATAAAAGTTTAAATTATCTAAATTAAATATTGAATTTGAAAATTCATTATTACTTGTCATAACTAGTCCTTTAAAATTACTTATAGTTATATATACAATAACTCTTTAAAATAATGACAATTAATTAGTTAGATGTTAAAATAGGAATAGTATTTTAAAGGGAAGTGAAAAGATGATAAAAAACTTTAAAGATAAAAGCCCTAAAATTAAAGAATCTGTATATATCTCTGAAAATGTTGATATTATAGGAGAGGTATTAATTAAAGAGGATTCTAACATTTGGTTTGGTACGAGAATTAGAGCGGATATTAATAAGATTCATATAGGAAAAAGAACAAACATTCAAGAAAATTCTGTAGTTCATGTTGACTTTGACTTTGAAACTATAATAGGAGACGATGTAACTATAGGTCATGGAGCTATTATTCATGGGTGCGTAATTGAAGATAATGTACTTATAGGTATGGGTTCAATAATTCAAAATGGTGCAAAAATTTCAAAAAATTCAATAGTTGGTGCTGGAAGCTTAGTAACCCAAAATAAAGTATTCGAAGAGGGAATGCTTATTTTAGGAAATCCAGCTAAAGCTATAAGAAAATTAAGTGAAGAAGAAATTAAGAGCATCGAAGTTTCTGCAAAAAATTATGCAAAACTTAGTAAAGAATATATTTAATGTACGTTTAGGAGGATAAAATGATACAATTAGGAAAATTTAACACACTAAAAGTAGAAAGAGAAAAAGAGTATGGATTTTTCTTAGAGGATTCTGAGGGAGATGCAGTATTACTTCCAAAGTCACTTTTAGAAGGAGAAGACGTAAAAATAGGTGATGAAACAGAGGTTTTTGTTTACTTAGATTCAGAGGGAAGAACTGTTGCAACTAAAAAAAGACCACTTATTGAAGTTGGGAAAGTTGCATATCTAGAAGTAATTGGAATTAGTAGCTTTGGTGCCTTTTGCGATATGGGATTAGATAGAGATTTATTTATCCCTATGAGAGAGCAAAGATTTAAATTATTAAAAGGTAAAAAGTATTTATTTTTAGCATATATAGATAAGACAGGAAGACTTGCAGGTACTACTAATGTAGATGATTATTTAGATATGGCAGAAGAGGGAACTTACGAAGTAGACCAAATAGTATCTGGAGTAACTTATGCAAGAAGTGCAGGAGAAACTTTAAAGCTTGCTATAGATGGTAAATACAGAGGGATAATGCTTGGAAACGAGCACGACAACGTTATTTATCCAGGAGAAGTAGTAGAAGGTAGAATTAAAAGAATCTATGAAGATGGTGTAATAGGATTAAGTAACAGAAAAAAAAGACTTGATGCTAGGGAAGAAATTAAAGAAGATATAATTTCTTATTTAAAGTGTAATGGCGGAGAAATGCCTTATAACGATAAAACATCTCCAGAAGAGATAAGAGAAGTGTTTAAAACAAGTAAGAACTACTTTAAAATGGCACTTGGTGGATTAATGAAAGCAGGATTAATAGAGCAAAATGCTTTCGGAACAAAGCTTATAGAAAAATAAAAGGTTGTAGGATTACCCTACAACCTTTTTCTTTTCCTTAAAAATAACTTTAATATTTCATTTAATGCAAATGGAATAAGTGAAATTAAAATAACGATAAATATATCAGATCTATTTAATGGATAAACTTTAAATATTTCACTAAAGAAAGGTATTTCAATTATTGAGAATTGAATAAAAATACCAACTATTATTGAAAGAATAAGGTATTTATTTTTAAACAGTCCAACTTCAAATATAGATTTACTTTCACTTCTCATAGAAAGTGAAAAGAAAAGCTGCGATACACTTAAAACTACAAATGCCATAGTTTGAGCGTGATATAGTGAGTTTTGATAAAGGGTTTGACCTAGCTTAAAGGCGAAAAGTGTAACAAGGCCTATAGTAAATCCATTAAGAATTAAAATATATTTAGTGTTTCCTGAGAAAATACTTTCTTTAGGGTCTCTTGGAGGGAGACTCATAACGTCATCGTTTGTAGGGTCAACTCCAAGGGAGAGAGCTGGAAAACTATCAGTAATTAAATTAACCCATAATATATGGATAGGTTGAAGAGGCGCTTGCCAGTTTAAAATTATTGCTATAAATAAAGCTACGATTTCTCCAAAGTTACAAGATAAAAGGAAGGTTATTGATTTTTTAATGTTTGAGTAAATTGTTCTTCCTTCTTCTACGGCTTTAACTATTGTTGTAAAATTATCATCTGTTAAGATCATATCACTGGCTTCTTTTGATACGTCAGTTCCTGTTATCCCCATAGCAACACCTATATCAGCTGCCTTTAAAGAAGGGGCATCATTTACTCCATCTCCAGTCATAGAAACTATATTTCCATGAGATTTAAAGGCTCTCACTATTTTTACTTTGTGCTCTGGAGAAACTCTTGCAAAAATCCTAAAATTATTAATTTTATCTTTAAGTTCTTCGTCAGTAAGCATATCTAATTCAGAGCCTTCAATGCACTCAGTAAAGTTTTCTGAGATTCCAAGTTCTTTTCCTATTGCAAATGCAGTGTTTTTGTGATCTCCAGTAATCATTATGGTTTTGATACTTGCAAGTTTACAAAGAGCTATAGAATCTTTAACCTCTTCACGAGGGGGATCAATCATTCCAACTAATCCTACAAAGATAAGATCTTTTTCTATATCATCTATATCTATATGATGAGAAGTTAAATCTTTATAAGAAAAGCCTAAAACTCTTAAGGCATCATCAGACATTTCGTTTGAAGAATCTAATATAGTTTTCTTTAAATCTTCAGTTAAAGGTTCTAAGTTACCGTTTATAAGTATTTTACTTGAAATTTTTAAGATTGAATCTATTGCACCTTTAGTTGAAACTTTGAAATTTTCTCCGTATTCGTTTATTGTTGACATTAGTTTTCTATCAGAATCAAAAGGAACTTCGTTTAATCTTTTATGTTCTTTGTTTAAATCTTTTTTTGTTATACCGTATTTTAAAGATAAATCTAAAAGTGCAACTTCTGTTGGGTCTCCTGTTGCATTTTCTTCTGAAGATGTAGCATCGTTACAAAGTGTCATTATTTCAAGGAGAGACTTATCTTCTTCTTTTAAATCGGTTATATTTTCTAAGTTTGAAGTAATAAGATTAGAAAATAATTTTCTAACTGTCATTTTATTTAAAGTTAAGGTTCCTGTTTTGTCAGAGCAGATTATATTTACTGAACCTAAAGTTTCAACAGAAGGAAGATTTTTTACTATTGCATTTTGTTTTATCATCCTTTGAACTCCAAGAGCAAGAACAATTGCAACTATTGCAGGAAGTCCTTCAGGGATTGCAGCGACTGCAAGGCTAATTGCAGTTAATAGCATCTCAAAGGTATCTCTTCCTTGAATCATTCCAACTACAAAAATTAAAGCGCAAATTCCAAGGGCTAAGAAACCTAGAAGTTTACCAAGTGAAGATAATTTCTTTTGAAGGGGAGTTTCAGAATTTTCTTCTTCGTTTAACATAGATGCAATTTTACCGATTTCTGTATCCATTCCTGTATTTACACAAACGCCAAGACCGCGGCCGTAAGTTACTAGAGTTGACATATAAGCCATATTTACTCTATCACCTATTAGTATATCGTCTGTATCTAAAACTATCTTTGCATCCTTTTCAGAAGGTAGAGACTCTCCTGTAAAGGCTGATTCTTCAATCTTTAGATTAAATGACTCTATAAGTCTTAAATCGCAGGGGATGTATCTTCCTGCATCTAAAACTATAATATCACCTAATACTACTTCTTCTGAGGGTATCTCTATAGTTTTCGAGTCTCTTATTACTAGCGCTTTAGGAGTAGATAAGCTTTTAAGTGCTTCTAGAGCTTTTTGAGCTTTTGATTCTTGAATTACGCCTATAAGTGCATTTATTAAAATAACGATTAATATTATTATAGAATCGCTATATTCTCCCATAAAAGCAGATAAAGCTGCTGCAAATAGCAAAATATAAATCATAGAATCATTAACTTGGGATAAGAAAATTTTGAAAATACTTTTATTTTTTTTGGATTCTAGTTTGTTTTCTCCATTTTTTAAAAGCCTTGAATTAGCTTCCTTAGAAGTTAGGCCTTCTCTTATGTTTGTAGAGGTTTCGTTTATAACTTCCTCTATACTCTTTTTATAATGCATTAAAGTCACCTCGCTAAAAGTTAAAATAAAGTATAATTTATTTTACGTAAATGAATGAAAATAATACATATAAAAAATGGAGAAATTTTATCCTTTTTGATATAATTAGTTTTGACAAACAGAGAGGAGAGTATAAAAATGGAAATTAGAAGAGTTGGAAGAGGTGCAGCACCTCAAGGAAGTAGCACTGTTTCAAATAGAAAAGATTTTTCTCAAAGTTTTAATAAAGAGAGAGATAGAAAATCACACGAACAATTAAAAAAGATGATAGATAACATAAAAAAGAAAGGTAATAGATTAGTTATAACTAAAACTTATGCAGATGTTAGAATGTATAAAAAAATGATAAGAGAATATTTAGAGTCTGTATTAGAGTATATGTATCAAACTAAAAAAGATATAAGTTTTTGGCAAACTCAGTACTTTGTAACAGTAGAAACTATAGACGGAAAGCTTGAAGAACTAACTAATGTATTATTAGGGGACGAAAAGGAAAATATAAATATTGCATCTACTATAGATGAAATTCAAGGATTAGTAGTTGATATTTATCGTTAGAATTTAAATATTCTAATTTTAAATAAATAAAAAATTTAGGAGGACAATATGATAAAAAAATTAACTTCGATTTTTATATTAGCATTATCAAGTGTAATTTTTATTGGATGTAATAGTGATAACAAAAACATCTCAAATGAGCCTAAATCTGAGACTAGAGAAATGAAAATAGTAATTCCAGATGGTCTTCCAGCTATAGGTGCAGCAGAACTTATAAAAAATAATACTGAAATCGATAATTATAAATTAAATTTTTCAATAGAAAAAACTACTGAAAATTTAGTTACAAGCGTATTAAAAAATGAGCCAGATATAGCAATAGTACCATCAAATATTGCAGCTACTTCATTTAATAAAAGTGGAGAATATAAAATTGCAGCAACTACTGGTTTTGGTTCATTTTATCTTATTTCAACAGATGGAACAAAAGATATTAAAGATTTAAAAGGAAAAGAAATCTATAACATAGGAAAAGGATTAACTCCTGATATAGTAACAAAAACTCTTTTAGAAAAAATGGGATATAATTCGGATAAAGATTTCAATTTTTCATATGTTAATGGTGTAACAGAACTTGCACCTGCAGTTCTTAGTGGAAAAGTTAAATATGCAGTAGTTCCAGAGCCTGCACTTTCTCAAATTGAAGCTAAGAAAAAGGTTACTGTGATTTTAAATCTTAATGAAAAATGGAAAGAGTTATTCAAATCAAACTACGGTTTCCCACAAGCTACAGTGATAGTTAAAAAAGATTTAATTACAAACCACCAAATGTTTTTAGAAGACTTTTTAAAAAATCTTAAAGAAAGTGTAGATTTTGCAAATTCAAAAGGAAAAGATTTAGGTGCTATCTGTAGTGATATAGGAGTGTCAGTTAAGGGTGATATAATAGCAAAATCAATAGATAAAGCTAATTTAAAATATGTACCTATAAAAGATTCTATAAAAGAATACAATGATTATTTTAGAATATTAAATGAATTTTCACCTAAATCAATAGGAGGAAAGGTACCTAGTGAAGAAATATACCTTCAAAAATAATTTTCAAATATTTATAGGAGTAATTTTATTTTTAATTGTTTGGGAGTTTTTAGCAATAAAAATAAATAACGACATATACCTACCTAATTTAAAGGAAGTATATATTAGCCTAAAAGATATAATTTCTTCAAAAGATTTTCTACTTATAATTTTAAGTACATTAACTAGAACATTTATAAGTTTTATTGTCTCTATAATTATTGGGGTTATCTTAGGGATAATTTCAAGTTCTTCAAACCTTATAAATAATTTATTAAAACCCTTAAACTTGATTTCTAAAACAATACCAACTTTAGTGCTAGTAGTTCTAGCACTAATTTGGTTTAATAAAGAAAGTGCACCCTTTGTAGTTGGAACTTTAATTGTTTTTCCTATAATTTATGACGGAGTATTAAATACTTTAAAAGATGTTGATTTTAAAACAGTTGAAATGCTTAAAATCTATGATGTAAGTTTAAAAGATAAGATTTTAAAAGTATATATACCATCTATATCGTTATATCTTTTAAAGATATTAGTTCCAACCTTTTCATTAGCTTTTAAAGTAGTTATAGCTGGAGAGGTACATGGACAACCTAAGTATGGGATAGGTGCAGCAGTACAAATTTCTAAGGTTAATTTTGATACAGGTGCAATTTTTGCTTGGATAATAATAATTGCAATATTATCTTTAGTTTTTGATCTTATAAATAAATTCTTAGTAAAAAGAGTTTATATTTGGAGGTAATATGGATACTATAATTTTAAAAGATATAAGTAAAAGTTATGAAGATAAAGTCATATTAGACTCCTTTAATATTACTTTTTCTAAGGATAAAATAAATTGTATAGTAGGAGAATCAGGCGGCGGAAAAACTACTCTCTTAAATATAATTTCAAATCTTGTAGAGAAAGATAAAGGTGAAATTATAGGTAATTTTAATAAAGATATTAGCTATATATTTCAAGAAGATAGACTAATACCTTGGCTTACAGTAGAAGGTAACTTGAAATTAGCTTTAAGTGCTTATTATAAAGGAAAAGAATTAGATAAGAGAATAGACTACGTTTTAAATTTAATTTCAGGTCTTGCTTGGAAAAAAGAATATCCTGAAAAATTAAGTGGTGGAATGAAACAAAGAGTAAATATAGCAAGAGGGCTTGGAAAAGATAGTAAAGTGTTACTTATGGATGAGCCTTTTAAATCTTTAGATTATAAAACTAAATTACTTATAATGAAAGATTTAAAAAAAATATTAAAAAATGAAGATAGAATAATAATTTTTGTAACACACGATTTAGATGAATGTATTTTTTTTGAGGGAAGGGTATTTGTCCTTGGTGGAAATCCTCTTAAAATAAAAGGAACATTTGAGGGAGATTTAGCAAAAGAAAAAGAAACTATAATAGATTTGTTATAGTTTCTTTTTGCACATAGAAATTAATTATCTAATAATAATGATTATTAATTATATTTATGTTATAGTATAAATAATAAATAACAATTATAAGAAGGGGCGGACAAATGATTAAAAAATTTATAAAATATTATAAACCATATAAAAAATTATTCTTTTTAGATATGTTTGTAGCTTTAATTGCTGCATCTTGCGATTTAGTTTATCCTTGGATGACTAAAGATTTATTAAATATATCTATACCAAACAAAGATTTAAGAATGCTTGTAACTTTTGCTATAGCACTTATATTAATTTTTGCAGTTAAAGCAATATGTGCATACATAATGCAATATTATGGGCATGTTGTTGGGGTAAGAATGCAAGGAGATATGAGAAGAAAGCTATTTACTCACTTGCAAAAGTTACCTGATAAATATTTTGATAACACAAAAACTGGGGAGATAATGTCTAGAATAGTAAATGATTTAAATGATATTTCAGAACTTGCACACCATGGGCCTGAAGATTTATTTATTTCAATAATTATGATAGTTGGATCTTTTATAATATTATTAAATATTAATATAACTCTTACTTTAATAATATTTGCTTTTATCCCATTTATAGTTTTATTTACATTTATTCAAAGAAAGAGAATGCATAATGCCTTTTTAGAGACACGTGTTGAAACAGGAGAAGTTAATGCAAGTTTACAAAACAGCATTTCAGGAATAAAGGTAAGTAAAGCATTTGTAGCTCATAAAGAAGAAATAGAAAAATTTGAAAAAGGTAATAAGAGATTTATTTTAGCTAGGGAAAAAGCTTATAAAGTTATGGGTGAGTATTTTTCTTTTGCTAATTTTTCAGTTGATATTTTAAATTATGTAGTTTTAATTGCAGGGGGATTATTCACTTTTTATGACATTATAAATATAGGTGATTTTATGGCTTATGTTTTATATATAAAGATGTTTACAGACCCTATTAAAAAACTTATAAACTTTATGGAGCAATACCAAAATGGAATGACAGGATTTATTAGATATATTGATATGCTAAATGAAGAACCTGAAAAAGATAAAGAAAATGCTAAAGATATGAAATCTATTAAAGGGAAAATTGAATTTAAAGATGTTCATTTTGGATACGAAGATAAAAATATTTTAGAAGGTATATCTCTTAAAGTAGAAGAAGGGAAGATGCTTGCTTTAGTAGGACCATCTGGTGGAGGAAAGACAACTTTTTGTAATTTAATCCCTAGATTTTATAATATTGATAGCGGGGATATATTAATAGACGATAAAAGTATTTATGATTTTAAATTAGAATCACTTAGAAAAAATATAGGAATTGTACAACAAGATGTATTCTTATTCACAGGTACAATTAGGGATAATATACTATATGGTAAGGCAGATGCTACAGAAGAAGAAATAGTAGAAGCATGCAAAATGGCAAATATCTATGACTTTATAATGAATTTAGACCAAGGTTTTGATACATTTATTGGAGAAAGAGGTGTAAAACTTTCAGGAGGTCAAAAGCAAAGGATATCTATTGCAAGAGTATTTTTAAAGAATCCAAAAATATTAATCTTAGATGAAGCTACATCAGCTTTAGATAATGTGACAGAAAGTATTATTCAAAAATCTATAGAAAAACTTTTAGTAGGAAGAACAACAATAGTAGTAGCACACAGACTATCAACTATTAGAAATGCAGATAAAATAGTAGTTCTAACTGATAAAGGAATAGAAGAAAGTGGTTCTCACGACGAACTAATCTTAAAAGGCGGTATATATAAAGAACTATATAAATTAGCTAAAGCTAATTCTTAAATTATGTTTAAATGTATAAAATTATTAATATTAATTAAAATAAAAAAGAAGTTTATTGACTAAAATATAAAAAAGGTTTAGAATAAAGAAAAAACAAAACATACCCTATGGGGGTATAAGGAGGAATAAATTATGAAAATAGTATCAGATGTAGATTTTAACAGTGAAGTTATGAATAATAGTGGAGTAGTTTTAGTAGACTTTTTTGCTACTTGGTGCGGACCTTGCAAAATGATAGCTCCAGTTTTAGAAGAATTAGATAACGAAATGTCAGATGTAAAATTTGTTAAAATCGACGTAGATCAAAGCCCAGAAACAGCATCAAGATTTGGAATACAAAGCATACCAACTTTAAAAGTTATAAAAGATGGTAAAGATGTTGATACAGTTGTAGGATTCTTACCAAAAGAACAAATAAAAGCTCTTCTTTCAAAACATATCTAAGGAATAGAATTATGGATGAAAGATATGATATAGCGATAATCGGAAGTGGGCCCGCTGGATTATCAGCCGCATTAAATGCAAAGATAAGAAATAAAAAGTTCATATTATTTGGAAATAAAAATTTAAGTGAAAAACTACTTAAAGCACCTAAAGTTAATAATTATTTAGGATTTCCTTTAGGTACAGGAGAAGAACTTTTAAATAATATGAAAGAGCATATAGATAAAATGGGGATTCAAGTAGTTGAAGAGAGGATAAATAATGTTTATTCTATGGGAGATTACTTTACCCTTATGGTAAATCAAAAGATGTATGAGGCTAAATCTATAATTTTAGCTACAGGAATAGAATATACTAGGCCTCTAGAAGGCGAAGAAAAATTTCTAGGGAAAGGTGTAGGTTACTGTGCAACTTGTGATGCACCTTTATATAGGGGCAAAGTTGTTACAATAGTTAGTTATACTGAAGAGGGCGAGGAAGAAGCAAACTATGTTTCAGAACTTGCAGGTGAAGTAAATTATATTCCTATGTATAAAGGTGATTACAAATTAAATGATAAGATAAATATCATTTCTGAAAAACCTTCAAAAATTATAGGTGAAGATAAGGTTTCTAAATTAGTCTTAAGAGACGGAAAAGAAATATCAACTGATGGAGTGTTTATGCTTAAAAATGCTGTACCTCCAACTCAATTAGTCCCAGGACTAGAAATAGAAGATGGACATATAAAAGTTGATAGAAAAATGAGAACAAATATTAAAGGATGTTTTGCTTGCGGTGATTGTGTTGGTACTCCATACCAATACATAAAGTCAGCAGGTGAAGGAAATATTGCATCCCTTAGTGCAGTTTCATATTTAGGATAACCTTAAAAAAAGTGTCAGAAAATCTGGCACTTTTTTTCTTGACATTAATATAATAAAGAGTATAATAGATTTTATTAAATAAAAAGGAGGGAGAAAAAATGAAAAACTACAGAGAAATATTTATAAACAAAATCACTTCTTTATCAAAAGATGTAGGAGCTCCAAATGCTGAATATTCAAGAGCAAATTTATACAATTTAAATCTTCTAGAACTAAAAGAATTATCAACTCGCTTAGAAAGCAAATAGAGAGGAAAAATTATGTTAGTCTATAAAGAGATGTAAAAAAGGTAGTTATATTAAAAAAATAACTATCTTTTTTTGCTTTTAAAAATAAAGATATAATAAATAAAACTTAATTGTTATTAAGAAATTATAAATAATAGTTTTAAACTTCCGTAACGAATAAAATAAATAGTATAATTAATATTAGTTATTTTAAAATGTGGAGATGATAAAATTGATTTATATATTAGGAATAATAATTATTATAGTATCTCTTATTCTTTTAATAGTTAATTACGCTTTTAAGCAGTCTATTTTAGCTAAAAGAAAAGATGAGAAAAAAGCAATTGAAGTATTAAAAAGAAGAGGGTTATATGATAATGAACTCCAAGAGATTTTAAATTATAGAGAAGTAGAAGAAATAGAAATAGATTCAAATGATTCTATAGTAATTAAAGGATATCTTTATAATTTTAATAAGGAGTCTAAAAAGTTTATAGTGCTACTTCACGGCTATAGCGCAAACCATTACATTCAGATGCCTTTTGTAAAAATGTTTAAAGATAGAGGATATAATGTACTTATGATTGATAATAGATCGCACGGTAAAAGTGGAGGAAAATTTGCAAGCTACGGTAAATTTGAAAGTGAGGATTTAGATTTATTTATAAATATGCTTTTAAATAGGTTTGGAGAAGATATATGGATTGGACTACACGGACAATCTATGGGGGCAAGCACAGCTATTATTTATGCAAATAAATATGGGAAAGTTAACTTTGTTATTTCAGATTGCGGGTATTCAGACGGAAAAGGTATTATAAAATATCAACTTAATGAGAAGAATAAGTTACCAATGTTCCCTTTTTATAATCTATTAAATAATAAGGTTATAAGAAAATGTAAATTTAGTTTCGATGAAGTATCGCCTATTAAATACATAAAAGAAAATATAACACCTATTATGTTTGTACACGGAACTTCCGATACAACTGTACCTTGCAAGATGAGCGAAGATATGTATAAGGTTCGAAAGAATGAAAAGGACAAGCTACTCCTAGTAGAAGATGCAGAGCACATGATGTGTTATGCCAAAAATAAAAAAGGATACTTAAAAACTTTAGATGAGTTTTTAAGCAGCGTATAAAGATAGAGGCTTTTAAAGGCCTTTTATTTTTCGTTTCTTATTGACATATTATGTAAAATTTAATAAAATTTAATAAAAGGGTTATGGAGGGGTTTATGAAAAAAAGTTACTTGATTATTTTTGTAATTGTTATTATTTTTGGTTTTGTAGGTTCAGGATACTTTTTTGTTTCTTCAAAAAAGGCTTCTATAGAGGAAGATAGTAAGGCTTTCCAAACTAGAATAAATGAAATAACAGATAGGTTTAATAAACTTATAATGACAAAAAGTGAAAACGATAAATATAATAACTTTCTTGATATCTCAAAAGGGATAATTAAAGATGAAACTTTTGAAAAAGAAGAAATTTTAGTAAAAGAAATGAATAATTTCTATGATGAAATTAAAGAAAATAATTCTAAAGAATTTAATAAAGAATTAGAAGAAGTAAAAAAAATTAATTTAAAAGGTTTAAGTGATAAAAACAAAGAGCAAGTTAGTAAAATTTTAGATAATGCTCAAAAAGCGATAAATGAAAGTGATTTTATTTTAGCAAAAGATCTTTTAGAAAAATTCAAAAATGAAGTAAAATATGCAAAAGAAAATAAAGATAATGAAGAAATTAGAAAGTATTTAGATTTAGCTGAAAAGAATTTAAATAATGGTAAATTTAATGATGCTAATAAAGAATTAAATAATATTGATTATGAAAAGTTAAATAATGAAAATAAGGTTATTTATAGCGAGATAAAAGAAAAAGTGGATAGTCTAATAGCGATATCTAGTATTAATGGTAAATATAAATATGAAGAATTAAGTAATAAAAAAGCGGCCAAATATTCTTTAGAACTAGAGGTAAAAACAAATAAAGATGGCCTTGTTACAATTAAAGGTGTTGAAAAGCTAGTTAGTGAAATTAAGTCTGAAGAAGGTGAATTTGTTCAATTAGAAGATTTAACAAATGAAATGCTTCAAAATGGTAAGGCTGTAATAAAGGAATACGAAATAGCGGCAGTTCTTAAAGCTAATAAAGATTCAACAGAAGAGTTTTTTGGCAAGATACAAAGATCTGGAGAGGAAGAAAGACAAACTAAAATGTTAGTATATGATAACTCTATAGAACTGAACTTGTATGGTAAAAAAATTATATTAAAGAAATAAAATACAACTTATGACTCCTCTTTATTTTATATGATAAAATAAAGAGGAGAATTATTTTAATAACGAAAGAGGGAATTTAAATGGGAGTGTTAATTAAAAATGGAAACGTTGTAACTGCATCTGATAGTTACGTAGCTGATATTTTCATTCAAGACGGCATTATTAAAGAAATTGGGTTAAACCTAGAAAAAGAAGGAAGCAAAGTGATAGATGCAAGAGGGTTAATAGTTATGCCAGGTGGTGTAGATGTCCACACTCACTTTGATTTAGATGTAGGCATAGCTATAGCAAATGATGACTTTTATACAGGGACAGTAGCTGCAGCTTGCGGAGGAACTACAACTATAGTAGATCATTTAGCTTTTGGTCCAAAGGGATGCAATCTTTCACATCAAATAAATAAATACCATAAGATATCAAAAGATAAAGCTGTAATAGACTATGGGTTCCACGGAGTAGTGCAAGAAGTAAATAAAGATATATTAAAGGAAATGGAATATATAGTAGAAAATGAAGGTGTGACAAGCTTCAAAATCTATTTAACTTATGATTACTTAATAAATGATTATAACGCAATAAATGTATTAAAAAAGCTAAAAGAATTAGGCGGAGTAATGGCAGTACACGCTGAAAATGATGGCGTTATTAAATTTTTAAAAGAATATTATTTAAATAATAATTTGAAAGCACCTAAATACCACCCTTTAACTAGACCAAACTTTTGTGAGGGAGAAGCTGTTAATAGGATGATAAATATTTCAAGCATCATAGGGGGAGGACCTCTTTATATAGTGCACTTATCAACAAAAGAAGGGCTAGATTATATTAAAGAAGCTAGAAATCGAGGAGAGAAGATTATTTCTGAAACTTGTCCTCAGTATTTACTTTTAGATGATAGTGAATATAATAGGGAAGATGCTTTAAAGTTTATTATGAGTCCACCTCTTAGAAAAAAAGATGATATAGAAGCCCTTTGGAGTGGAATAAAAGACGGATTAATACAAGTGGTTGCAACGGATCACTGTCCTTTTGCTTACAATGGAGATAAAATGCTTGGAAAAGATGATTTTTCTAAATGTCCAAACGGAGCTCCTGGGGTAGAGGAGAGAATTCCAATATTATTTTCAGAAGGGGTATTAAAAGGGAAAATAAGTATTAATAAATTTGTAGATGTATGTTCTACAAAACCTGCAAAACTATTTGGTTTATATCCTAAAAAGGGAAGTATTTCTGTTGGAAGTGACGGTGATATCACTATAATAGATCCAAATAAAGAAGTTACTATAGATATTAATAATCTTCATTATAACTGTGATTATTCTCTTTACGAAGGTAAGAAAATAAAAGGATACCCTGTATATACTATTTCAAGAGGAGAAATAATCTTTGAAAATGGTAAATTTATAGGTGAAAAAGGTAGAGGAGAATTTATAAAAAGAAAAAGATGTGAGTATGAAATTTAAATAAAAAAAAGAAATTGCCTAAAATATAGGCAATTTCTTAAGAAAATTATTTTCTTTTTGTAGCTACTTCGATATTTACTCTTCTTCCGTTTAATTTTAAACCTGAGCATTTTTCGATGATCTTCTTGTGAACATCATTTTCAACAGATACAAATGCGAAGTTTTCAAGTATATCGATTTTGTTTATTTTAGAACCTTTAACTTTTGATTTTTCAGTTAAGAAGCTTAATAATTTTTTAACTGTTAATCCGTCTCTTTTACCGATTGAAAGGAATAATCTTAAATCCTCTTCTTTTGGTGAGTTTAGAGAGTCGCTTTTGTAATCAAAAGACATTTCGTTATCAAATTGCATTTTTAATAAAGCTGCTATAGCATCAACTGGATCAAAGTTGTCTGCTATGTTTTGAGCTAGTGGTAAATATTTTTTAAATGCTTTTTCTTGTAGTACTTCTTCGATGCTTGAATATTTATCCATTAACTTTTTATCAAGTATTTCGTTAACAGTAGGTAATTCACATTTAACTATATCACCTTTAGTTACTCTTTTGATATCTTTAATCATAGCTCTTTCTCTAGGAGTTACGAATGAAATAGCAGTACCTTCTCTGTTAGCTCTTCCTGTTCTTCCGATTCTGTGAACATAACTTTCAACATCTTGAGTTAAATCGTAGTTTATAACGTGAGTTATACCCTCTACGTCTATTCCTCTTGCAGCAACGTCTGTTGCAACTAATATATTTAAAGCACCTTCTTTAAATCTCTTTAAAGTTTTCATTCTGTGCATTTGTGACATATCTCCGTGCATACCTTCAACTACGTAGTTTCTAGATTGCATTTCTTGAACTAACTCATCAACACCTTTTTTAGTTTTACAGAAGATTATAGCTATTTCAGGTGTATCAAAATCTAATACTCTACATAAAGCTTCGAACTTATTTTTGTGGTTTACTTCAAAATAGTTTTGCTTTATTTTA
Organism: Clostridium chrysemydis; assembly: GCF_015234215.1. Taxonomy (GTDB): domain Bacteria; phylum Bacillota; class Clostridia; order Clostridiales; family Clostridiaceae; genus Clostridium; species Clostridium chrysemydis. The sequence goes on from NZ_JADEKP010000001.1 coordinate 670,542, forward strand.
GATGCAGTCATAGTTACTTTTTTAATTTGTATATGTTTTGCATCTTTTTTCATGTAGTTATTAGCAAGTTTTTTGATTTGTGGTGGCATTGTAGCTGAGAATAAAAGTGTTTGTCTGCTTTCAGGTAATTCGTTTATTACGCTTTCGATATCCTCAACGAATCCCATGTTTAACATTTCGTCAGCTTCATCTAATACTAAGAATTGCGCTTCACTTAAATCAAGCTTTCCTCTTCTTATAAGGTCTAAAACTCTTCCTGGAGTTCCAACAACAACATCAACATAGCTCTTTAAAGCTTTGATTTGTCTTTGGATTGAATCTCCACCATATACAGGAAGTATATTAGTTTTTTCATATTTAGCTAATTTTTTTAATTCTTCGTAAACTTGGATTGCAAGTTCTCTAGTTGGAGCTAAACATATAGCTGAAACTTTTTTTCCTCTTTGTATATTATTAAGAAGTGCGCATCCAAAAGCAGCAGTTTTACCAGTTCCTGTTTGAGCTTGACCTATAAGATCATATCCTTCTACAGCTACAGGAATACTTTCAGCTTGGATTGCGGACGGTTCTTCGTATCCTAAGTCATTTATCGCCTTTAATATAGACGGTTTTAAGTTTAAGTTTTCAAATTTTATATTATTCATTAAAAATTCCCTTCGTTTACTAAATTTTTTATATTAAGATCTGTAATATCATTTTTTATCAACTTATTAAGTATACAGTAAAGGTATGGTGCTTGTAAAGGAAAGTATTATAAAAGAATAAATTGGAATTTTTGGAAGTTGCTCAAAAGACTATTGACGAAAAAGGATATAATTTGTATTCTTATATCTAGACAAAATGTTAGATACAAAATTGTAAAGGATAGGTGAGTTATGGTGATAGTAGTTGGTGGGATGATCGGACTTGGCAAAAGTTCAGTAGCTAAGATTTTAGGGGAACATTTTAATTCAGAAGTATTTTATGAAAGTGTAGATGACAATCCGATTTTACCTTTATTTTATAGTGAGAGTGAAGAAGAAATAAATAAAAAAAGATATCCTTTTTTATTACAACTATATTTTCTAAATACTAGATTCAAAAGTATAAAGGATGCGTTATATCACGATAATAACGTTTTAGATAGATCTATATATGAAGACTGGTACTTTGCTAAAAAGAATATGGAACTTGGAAGAATTTCAGAACTTGAAATGTCAATTTACGAAAATCTTCTAAATAATATGATGGAAGAACTTGAAGAACTTCCTAAAAAATCGCCAGATGTGATGGTATATTTAAAAGGGTCATTTGAAACAGTCTTAAATAGAATTAAATTAAGAGGAAGAGAATTTGAAATAGATGATGATTTAAAAGATTATTATGAATTCCTTTGGAAAGACTATGATAATTGGGTAAATAACCATTATAAGGCTTCTGATGTATTAATAATAGATATGGATAAAATGGATGTAGTTAATAATAATGAAGATAAAGAAGAATTAATTAGATTAGTAAAAGAAAAAGTTAATGAAGTAAGATCAAGATAAGGGACAAGCCTTTTAATAAAAATACCTCACAAAGTTTAGTGAGGTATTTTTTTATATATAAGAAAATTACATCTAGGTTTTAATTCTTTATGATTTTTATATGAATATAACTAATAAATATAGAGAACTATTTGATTATATATATTTATTAATTCATATAATTTTTAAAGCAAGAGTTAAGTTAATGTATTTAATAGAATTTATTAGGAAAATATATGAAATAATTAGAAAAATAAAGTAAAATAGAGATAAAGAAAGAAATAATAACTAAATGGTATTAAATAACCTTTAAAAAGTTAAAAAACAATTTGTTTTATGATTAAGTTTATCTTATAATATGATTATAGTAAGATTTACTAAAAAAATAAGGAGGGATGGTAATGACAGCTACTGTATGGATGGTTATAGCTGCAATTGGAGTAGTTTTAGATATTATTACAAGTGCATTTTTGTTTGTATGGTTTTCAGTTGGTGCATTAGGTGCAATAATTGCAAATCTTGTTGGACTGGAATTTACTACACAGATAATTGTATTTATAGTAATCACAATTATTTCCTTTGCTATAGGTTATCCTGTTTGTAAAAAGAAATTTAAAATAGGAAAGAATACTACAAAGACCATGGAAGAAACCTATATTGGTGAAGTTATAGAAGCTACATCTGATATAGAAAAAGGAGAAACTAATGCAAGAATAAAAGTATCAGGAATATACTGGTCTGGCATTAATTTAGGGGGAGAAATTAAAAAAGGAAGTAAATTTAGAATTATTGGAATAAAAGGAAGTAAATTAGAAATTAGAGGATTAGAGGAGGAAGAAATAATATGGTAGGAACAATTGCATTGATTGTAGTGTTGTTATTAATTCTTATAGCAATAGTATCATCAATAAAAATCGTAAACACAGGATATGTATATATAATTGAAAGGTTTGGGCAATATCATAGAACTTTAGAACCAGGTTGGCATATGACAATTCCTTTTGCAGATTTTGCAAGAAAGAAAATATCAACTAAGCAACAAATAATAGACGTGCCACCGCAAACTGTTATAACAAAAGATAACGTTAATATTTCAGTAGATAACGTTATATTCTATAAAGTAATAAATTCAAAAGAAGCTGTTTATAATATTGAAGATTATAAAGCAGGTATTGTTTATTCAGCAACTACAAACATAAGAAATCTAATAGGTAATATGACACTTGATGAAGTTTTATCTGGAAGAGATAGAATTAACCAAGAGCTACTTACAATAATTGATGAAATAACAGATGCATACGGCATAAAGATTTTATCAGTTGAAATTAAAAATATAGTACCTCCAACTGAAATTCAAAATGCTATGGAAAAGCAAATGAGAGCAGAGAGAGATAAGAGAGCTATGATTCTTCAAGCAGAAGGTGCAAAACAATCACAAATAGCAAAAGCTGAAGGTGAAAAACAAGCAAAAATCTTAGAAGCAGAGGCTCAAAAAGAAGCTCAAATCAGAAGAGCTGAAGGTTTAAGAGAATCACAATTACTTGAAGCTGAAGGTCGTGCCCGTGCTATAGAAGAAATAGCAAAAGCTGAATCTGAGGCTGTAAGAAAAGTAACAGCTGCTATTATTGAATCTGGTACAGATGAAAGAGTTATTGCTCTAAAACAAGTTGAAGCATTAAAAGAAATGGCAAATAGCCCAGCTAACAAACTTATCTTACCAAACGAAACACTTTCTTCACTAGGTAGCATTGCAGCTATTGGTGAAATGTTAAAAGGTGAAAAATAATAAATAATATATTTAAGCACTAAGCTGATAAGCTTGGTGCTTTTTCGTGTAGTAGATTATTCTTTAAAAGAGGGCGAGTACTTTTTGAAATTGGTAATAAATGAGAATAAGGATCTAATCAATAACAAATAATAAAAAAACAAAAAAACTACACCATTGTTACGAGATATTATTGGTACAAGGGATTTTCGCTATATAGGTCAAAAAAAATGATATTTTGGACAAGTGAAAATTATCAAGACAAGCTATCAAAAATAAGTAAAAGTAGACAAGTAAAAGTTTAAAGGACAAGCTATAAAAACACACTTATATTAGGCTTGGTTTATAAGTAAAAATTAAAGGACTTTAACGCAAAAAATAGAGCTTATTAAATTTGATAAAATAGTATGCTTTGTATAAGATTTTTCATAAATATAAACAAACCAATTTAAATAAACTTGCAGATACTTTGTAGCAACACTTCTAAATTTTTTAAGCCATCTTCTTAAATTCAATATAAAATCAGAGCAATTATTAAGTAAAATTTCGCCTTCGACTTTAGAAATTTTTAATTCCTTCTTTTTATGAAGAGCGTAGTTTAATTTTTTTGATACAAGATAAGAAAACCTATCTTTTCCGGGTAAAAAGTAAGTATTAAATACAGGGTTAAATTCATTTAATAAACTCTCTATAGATTCCTTTGTAGGACTCATAGAATCAAAGGATATCTTAGCTAGGGAATAATTATTTTTATTAATTGTTGTAGCTACAAAGATATTTTTTCTTCTAGAAATGGTGCATACAGGGGGAGTCTTTTGCCCCTTAAAGTTTTCTAAAAATTTAGTATGTTTCATAGCTGTAACTATATGAGTTCTTCTTGAATCTGTGTAAGTCCCAATATGTTTTAAGATTTTATGCCTCCATCTAAAAGAAGTTTCTATGCAAATGTTTAATCTATAGGCACAATCTCTTATAGTAGATCCAGATAGCATAAGACGAGTATATCTATCCCAAAGATCTACACTCTTTCTACTGTTATGCCAAACAAGCCCTGTTCCTTCGTTAAAGGTTTTAAGACAATCCTTACATTGATATCTTTGGACATTCCTGTATTTACCGTATTTAATAAAGTGTTTTGAATCGCAATGGGGACAAGTAGATGTATGTACCATAAGTTCACCTCGAAAATTTTAAGTTTTTTGAATTATTATGATTATGGACATAAAAAACTGCATTTATTCAGTGATATTTATTAAGATACCAACAAAGAAGCAAAACAATGTTGTAGTTAAAGTTAGAAATTTTGAAATTGTTATGAATAGGTAGGGTGGAATAAAAAGGAAATAAATAGACTGGGTTGTTTAGCTTTTTTTAGTTTGAAAGAACATAAATATATAGTTGATTTCTAACATAAATAAAGCTTGACTTTATTACTTTAGCGAGTTAAAGTAATAAAGAGGTGATGTGAATGAAAAAAGTATTAAGAGATCTAGTTATATGGTTAATTGCATTTATACTTTTAGGAATAATAATTCATTTTTTAAATTTAGATAATAGAGAAAAAAATAAAAATTTATTAATAATAGGTTATGATGATACTTTTGTTCCTATGGGGTTTAGAGATTCAAAAGGGAATCCAGTAGGTTTTGATATAGATTTAGCTAAAGCGGTATCAAAAGCAATAAATAAGCAAATAAAGTTTCAACCTATAGATTGGACTATGAAAGAAACAGAACTTAGAAACGGAAATATAGATTTAATTTGGAATGGATATTCTATAAATAATGAAAGAAAAAAAACGGTGGCTTTTTCTAACCCGTATTTAAAGGATAAACAAGTTGTTATTACTAAGAGTAATAGAGAAATAAATTCTTTAAAAGAATTAAAAAATAAATCAGTTGGGGTACAGGCTGCTTCAAGTGCTATGGATGCTATAAGTAGCGATAAAGATTTATTAAATAGTATAAAGGGCGGGGCTCCGATTTTATATGAATCAAATAATGATGCACTTATGGATTTAGATTCTGGAAGGATAGATGCTGTAGTTGCAGATGAAGTGTTAGCAAGGTACTACATGAATAAAAGAGGAAAAGACAAATACAAAGTTTTAAAAGAAGATTTAGAAGAAGAAACTTATGGAGTCGGTATTAGAAAAGAAGATAAAGAATTATTAGATGAAATAAATTACGGCTTAAATCAAGTTATTAAATCAGGAGAGGCTAAAAAAATATCAGAAAAATGGTTTGGAGAAGACCTAATTTATAAGGGGGAGAGTTAAAGGTGAATATGATAAAAGAGTTATTACCTCAAATAGGAAGTGGACTAACTGTAACCTTAAGTGTTTTTATATTAACCTTAGTAATATCAATACCTTTAGGAATAATAGTTGCAATAGGAAGAATAAAAGGAACAAATATAACTAAGAGATTAATAGATTTGTATATTTTAGTTATGAGAGGGACACCTTTACTTTTACAAATAATATTTATATTTTTTGGACTACCTTTATTAGGCGTTAAGTTTAGTAGATTTACTGCAGCTATTATAGCATTTGTTTTAAACTATGGTGCGTATTTTGCAGAGATTTTTAGAGGTGGAATTGAATCTATTGATGAAGGACAAAGGGAAGCTAGCAAAGTTCTTGGAATAAGTGATGCACAAATGTATAGAAGAATAATTCTTCCACAGAGCATAAAAATAGTATTACCTTCAATAGGAAATGAAGTTATTTCATTAGTTAAAGATACAGCACTTGTGTATGTAGTTGGACTTGAAGATATACTTAGGGTTGGAAAGATTGCAACAAACACAGATGCATCTTTAGTACCTTTGTTATTAGTTGGAGTTATATATTTAATATTAGTTTTAATTATTAGTTTAGTATTTAAAAAATTAGAAAAGAGATATAGTTATTATAAATAGGGGGAGAGTTTTATGTTAAGGGTAGAAAAGTTATCAAAAAGATTTAAGGATAAAGAAGTATTAAAAGATTTAGATTTAACTATTAATGAAGGTGAAGTTTCAGTAATAGTTGGAAGGTCTGGAGAAGGAAAAACTACACTTTTAAGGTGCATAAATGGTTTAGAAAAATGTGATAGTGGAGATATTTATATAAATTATAAAGCATTTTGCACAAATGGAAATTATATAGAAGGTAAAGATTTAATTAGTGTAAGAAAAGAACTAGGAGTAGTGTTTCAAAACTTTAATCTATTTCCTCATATGAGCATTTTAGAAAACATAATAGAAGCGCCAAGTAGAGTTTTAAAGATTAGTAAAGAAAAAGCTATAAAAGATGGAGAAAATATCTTAAAGAGTCTTTCTTTAGAAGAATTAAAAGATGTGTATCCTTGTAATTTGTCAGGTGGTCAAAAACAAAGGGTGGCAATAGGAAGAGCTTTGGCTATGAAGCCTAAGGTAATATGTTTTGATGAGCCAACATCAGCCTTAGATCCTAAAACAACTATGGAGGTTAAGGATATTATAAGAGATTTAGCAAAAGAAGGTATTGCAATTATGATAATAACTCATGATATGGAATTTGCAAAAGAAGTATCTGATAAAATATATAAATTAGAAGACGGGAAATTAAAAATAATCTAAGAAGAAATTCTTAGGTTATTTTTTTATAAAATATTGACAAAAAGAACAACTAGTATTATTATAAATATAAATGATAATCAATTTCAATAAAGGAGTGAAGAAAAATGAAAATTAATATAATATATTGGACAGGCTCAGGAAATACAGAAGAGATGGCAAGGCTTATAAAGCTTGGTGCAGAGGAAGTTAAAGCATCAGTAAATTTATTACCTGTTGATAAAGCAACAGAAGAGGATGTAGTAAATTGCGATATTTTATGCTTAGGTTCACCAGCTATGGGAGCTGAAAATATAGATGAAACTGAAATGGAGCCTTTTTTAGATAAGGTATCAGATAAATTATCAGGAAAAGATGTAATCTTATTTGGTTCTTACGGTTGGGGATCTGGGGAATGGATGACGACTTGGGAAGACGATATGATAGATAAGGGAGTAAATCTTTTAGAGAGAGAAGTTATAGCAAATGAATTTCCTGAAGGCGATGACGCTGAAAAATTAATAGAACTTGGAAGAAAAATAGGAAGATAATATTTAAGGAGTTGTAGAAGATGGAAAATAAATATAAAAATTTTTATAAGATACTTAGTGAAATGGATGAGAGTACACGTTTTAAAAAATTTATGCTATTTATGTTAGCACCAGTTGTAGCAGGGTATAAACCATCTTCTACAATAACTTTAGTAAAAAAGAGTAGTGATTATTTTGAGTGGAACAAATCTAAAGAAGAACTTTTAGAAGAATTAAATCTTAATTATATAGTTTTAAGGGAATGCAGCGAGGCTAAAATAATATTAGTGTTTAATGAAGCAAAACTTAGAGAAAGATTAAAAAACAAAGAGAATAAGAACTTTTTAGAAGGTTTAAATTATGATCTAAGTTTAGATATTTTTGAAATACTTTTAAAATTAAAAGAAAGATATAATCTTTATCATTGTCCTCACGAACTTGGAATATTCCTAGGTATTCCAGTTGAGGATGTTAAAGATTTTATGGAATGCACTGAAAAGAAATGTTTAGCTTGTGGTTATTGGAAGGTTTATAATAACTATGATGAAGCTATAAAAACATTTAATGATTATAACCTAGTAAAAGATAGGGTCGTTAGATTAGTGAATAACGATAATGATTTTACAAATATAGTGAATGAAATAAAAGGTGTAGCCTAAAAAAGCTTAGATTTATCTAGGCTTTTTTTATGCATTAGACTTTTAATGGAAAGTATAATGCATAAATATTCTAAGTTAATATAAAATTTACAATATAAAAAATAGAAAGGACCTAAATATAGAGTATCATAGAGTAAGTGAGAATAAATAATAGGATATCTCGGTTAAATTATATTTAAGAACAAATACTTAAATTTTAGGTCTATTATAGAATGTAACCAATTTTTTATTGAAAAGGATAAGATATATAATATTAAGTGGATATTTTCGATTTTAGGAAGGGGAAAAACATGCAGGATAAAAAAGATAGCACCATAGAAGTAATGAAAGTTCGAAACAATCTTAAGTTAAGACTTATTTTTGAATCGATTTGCATTGGATTATTTGCAGGACTTATTATGGTACTAAATAGAGTTTTAATTGATAAAATGCTCCCAAAGATGACCTCTATATATGAAGGCGCTAAGGGAAGTATATGGAATATTGCACTTGTTTTTGCGGTATTAATCATAATGGGCTATATCGTAGGAGTTATGGTAAGAAAAGACGGTATGATTTCAGGGAGTGGTATCCCACAAGTTGAGGGCATACTTATGAGAAGGTTTGAAGTTAACTGGTTAAGGGTACTTATCTTAAAATTTCTAGGTGGAACTATAGCACTTGGTGCTGGGTTATCACTAGGAAGAGAGGGCCCTTCAGTTCAAATGGGGGCGTCTATTGGGCAAGGTTTCTCAAAGGTATGTAATAGAAGTAATATAGAAGATAAATTTCTTATAACAAGTGGTGCAGCAGCAGGTATTGCTGGTGCTTTTAATGCCCCACTTTCAGGAGTTATTTTTGCACTCGAAGAAGTTCATAAAAACTTCTCACCGCTTGTTTTATTATCTGCTATGGCATCATCAATTGTAGCTGACTTTACTGTAAAGCAATTTTTAGGGCTTGGGCCTGCTTTTGGATTTAATGGGATATCAGCTCTGCCTTTAGGATATTATTGGCTTTTACCTATACTTGGTATAATAGTTGGTTTTTCAGGGATGATCTTTTGCAAAGGTATTTTAAATACGCAAGACATCTACGATAAATTCAAAAAAATGCCGACAGAAGTTAAGGTGATAATACCATTTATTTTAACTGGAATTATTGGAATGACTTTACCTATATTATTAGGTGGAGGACACGGACTTATAATGAGTATATCAGAAGGCGGATATACTATTAAAATGCTTATTATATTATTAATAGTAAAATTTTTATTTACTATAATAGCCTTTGGGTCAGGAACTCCTGGGGGAATATTCTTCCCACTTTTAGTTTTAGGGGCTTTAGTTGGAGATATTTTTGGAATATTAGTTTGTAAAGGCTTAAAAATTCCAGATGTTTATATACTAAACTTTATAATTTTTGCAATGGCAGCTCATTTTGCAGCCATAGTTAAAGCACCTATTACAGGGATTGTATTAATTACAGAAATGACAGGGTCTTTTGAGCATCTATTAGCATTAACAATAGTTGTAATTGCAGCATATGTTACAAGCGATTTACTTAGAAATGAACCTATATACGAAAGTCTTTTAGAGAGAAGACTTAAAAAGTGTGGAGACAAATGCGATGATGAAAGCTGCAAGGCTTACGTTAAGAAAACTCTCCTTGAACTTGCAGTATTTATGGGAAGTCATATAGAAGGAAAGAAAATTAAAGATATAACATGGCCTAGAGATTGCTTAATAGTCGCAATTAAAAGAGGCGGAAAAGAAATTATTCCAAAAGGTAATACTGAAATAATTGCAGGGGACTTTATTGTTGTTTTAGTAGACGATAATAAGGCTGCTGATGTTTTAGTAAGACTTCAAGAACTTTCTACAGAAGTTAATGTAATACAAAATGATATATAGTGACATAATAATAGAGGATTAGATATTCTAACCCTCTATTTTTTTTATTTCTTTTAAAGAGAAGGGAGCATTTGTATGGCGTTACTAGTAACTAAGGAAAATATTAAAAAAGGTTATGGTTTTAATAAATTTGACTTTAAATCCTTTAAAAATATAGTAGTTTTTTTGATAGTGCTTGCAATTATATACTTTATAATTGAAGTTACAGGGGTTAAATATCATTTCGGAACTCATTCTGACATAATAATTTTAGTTCTAGCACTTTTTGGAAGTTACTTGTACATAAAATACGCCTTTTTGCGTGATGTTAAAAAAAGAAGAGATATTAAAAAGATACAAAAAAATATTGAAAATTCTAATTTAATCAATGCTTTAAGCGATTTAAAAGATAATTTTTATATTTTAAAAAACGTAAGCTTTAAAGGAAAGAAAAGAATAATAAATATTAGTCTTGCAATACTTTTTGAAGAGGGGATAGTATTTATAAATGAAGAAAGGTTTAAAGGAGAAATAAAAGGAGATATTTTGAAAGAAAAATGGGAGCAGATAAATAATAATAAAAAAAGAGATATAGATAATTTATTTAAACTAAAAGAAAGAAAAATAGAAGAATTAAATTATATATTAAAAGAAAATAATCACAAAATAAATATTTATAGCGTCCTTTTATTTAATGAAGATACAAAAATAGATATAGAAGAAAACAAAACAAATAAGGCTTTTAATAATTATAAAGATTTAATAGATTGGATTTCAAATTTAAAAAAATCAGAAAAAAGTAAAATAAAATTTGATGAAGTAATACAGATAATAGAAGAGTTAGTATAGAAAATAAAAAGGATATTGCAAAAAAGCAATATCCTTTAAAATTTCAAAAGGTAAATTATAAGTCGTCAGATGAAGCGAGTTTTAAATCAGAGGCTTCATCTTGAGGCTTTTTCTTTTTACCTAAAAATTCGAATTTTTCACAAACTATATTAGTTTTATAAACTGTTTCGTTATCAATGTTTTGATATTTGTCACGAGTTATATAACCTGTGATACAAATTGAAGAACCTTTTTTGCAGAAGTTGCAAAAAGTTTCAGCATCCTTTTTGAAAATAACAAAAGGGATAAAGTGAGTTGTTTTTCCTATTGTATCGTATACTGCGATAACATTTCTAGAGTATGGTACATTATTTTCTTTAGAGTATAGTAATTCTGGATCTCTAGCTAAATTTCCTGATAATATTATTTTATTCATAAAAAACACTCCTTAAGTTTTATTTCCTTAAGGAGTCTAACCAAATTTAGATTATTTATACAAACAAATGTTCTAAAATTTAATATTATAGTATTTTCTTTTATCAACTTCTACATTTTTATGTTTTGAAAAATACTCAATTATAATCTCTGGCATTTCAATTAAAATCTCTTTTACAGTTTTAGAACCAGAATAAAAATCATAACCTCCAGCACCGCTTGCACGATAATTATTCATAACAAGGGTTATTCTATCAGTATCTTTTAAAGCCTCACCTTTAAACTCTAATTTAGAGATTCTATCTAAGCCAGTCTTATTTAAATCAAATTCATAATCTATATTTGAAAAATAATCATAGTTATAATGTTCAGTTTTTGGTTTTAAGAAAGAATCTGAAATTATAATTTTATCATTTTCTTTTGTTAAGTAATTTGAACTTCTAAGAAGACCTTTCTTTAGAGTTAAACCATCGATTTCATAAACAACAAGCGTATTTGGATAAACGTAAGTTGAAACTATATCACGAACAGTTACGTCTTTATTAAACCCTTTAATTGAGTTTGCAAAAGAAGTACAAGATACGTCTGCATCTGAAACTTCTAGTTGAACTTGATTTATAAAGTTTGCAAGGTAAGAACCTTTTAAAGCCATATCTAAGTGTGATGCTTTATTTAGTGGAATATCTAAAAATCCAACAGGTTTATCAAGCCAAGATTGTATTTTGTTTTCTAAAGGAAGTAATTTTTCAAAAATATCTTTTTTAGGTGATGAAACAGGCTCTTTTAAAGACGATTCGATTTCTTTAACTCCATTTTCAAGTTTTAAGTTTAATTCTATAAATTTTTTACCGTGTTGTGGAGTTTGAACTACGTAAGTGTCATTTATAAGACTTCCTTCAATAGGAAGGTGCTGATGACCTGTAAGTAATATATCAAAATCTAATTCTTCAGAAATTCTATATGCTACATTTTCTTTAGTAGTACTTAAGATATTCTTTGTTTCGATATCTTTTTCAAAACCACCGTGATAAAAACCTATAAGAATATCAACTTTATCTTTTAAAATACTTGAATATTTTTTTGCAGCTTCAAAAGGGTCTGATATTTCAAAGTTTTCTATATTTTTAGGATTCTCCCAAACAGTTATATATTCAGTAGTTAAACCTATTAAACCTATTTTTAATCCGTTAGGTAAAACCTTAATATCATAAGGCTTTATAGGAAGGGTTCCTGTTTTATCTTTTATATTTGCTAAAAGGCAAGAACCTTTAAAAGTATTAAGATACTTTTTTAAATAAGTAAATCCATAATTAAAGTCGTGGTTTCCAAGAGTTATATAATCGTAAGAACCACTATTTAATACTTCACCTATAGGATGAGATTCAAAATTAGATTTAGAAAGATATGTTGTAAATGGAGAACCTTGAATAGTGTCTCCACAATCTATAATTAAAGTATTAGGATCTTTTTCAAATGAATTAATAACATTTAACATACCAATATTCTTAAATGTTTTATCAGTATAATCAGTTGGATAAACAAACCCATGCATATCTGATGTAAAATAAATTTTTAAATTTTTCATATAAACACCTCTAATAAATTATACCAAATTTCGCAATGAATTGTTAATAAATCTCCAAATATCTAATTGATAATGGAAAATGTCGTAAAAGAGCAGGGGGAAGAGGTAAATCCTTTAATATTCTTAATAAAGCTTATTAACAGATTGATAGTAAAGGTGAGATAAAGTTATAAATTTTAATAATAATTCAAGCAGATTAAACAAAAGTGAAAAAATGTCCTTGCAATATGCACAAGTGTATGCTATATTATATACATACTTTAATTCGTTAAAGCAAAAGATAAAAAGGGGAGACTTTTAGATGGAAGCAACAATAGATAGTAACATTAAAAAGAAGCATCCTAAAGGATTATATTTATTATTCCTAACAGAGATGTGGGAAAGATTCAGCTATTACGGAATGAGAGCATTACTTATGCTTTACTTAACTACAAGCCTTATAGGCGGAGGTTTAGGCTTTGATTTGGGAATAGCAGCTATGATTTACGGTGTATATACTGGATTTACATATTTTACTCCTATTATTGGAGGAGCTATAGCAGATAGATATTTAGGACAAAAGTTATCAATAGTAATCGGTGGATTTATAATGGTATTTGGTAACTTGATATTATTTTTTGATAATACAAGAGTCGGTTTATTTATAGGCTTAGCAATTCTTATCGTTGGAAACGGGTTCTTTAAACCAAACATATCAACTGTAGTTGGACAACTTTATCCAGATGGTGATAGTAGAAAAGATTCAGCTTTTACTATTTTCTATATGGGAATTAACTTAGGTTCATTTATAGCACCTATAATCTGTGGATTCTTAGCAGAAGATTATTTTGCAAAAAGTGTTGATGGCGTTATGCAATACGGGTTCAAATACGGATTCTTAGCAGCTGCAATCGGAATGATTTTAGGACAAGTTATATTTATGGCTTTAGCACCTAAATATTTAAAAAATGTTGGTAATAAACCTGAAAAAGTAGAAAAAGGAAAAGTTAGCTATGAAAACAAACCTCTTACAAAAACTGAGAAGAGAAGAGTAGCAGCTATACTTATCTTAACTACATTCGTTATTTTCTTCTGGGCTGCATTTGAGCAAGCTGGAAGTTCATTAACATTATTTACAAAAGACTTAACAAACAGAAATTTATTTGGATTTGAAATACCAGTTTCAGCATTCCAATCTTTAAATCCTATGTTTGTATTAATCCTTTCACCAATCCTTGCAAAAGTTTGGGTAAAACTTGCTAATAGAAAGAAAGGTGATTTAAAGGTTCCTGTTAAAATGGGTCTTGGATTACTTTTAGTTGGAGTCGGATTCTTAGTTATGGTAGGCGCAGTACTTTCAATACAAGGTGCAGAAAATCCAGCTGCTAAAGCTAGCATGTGGTTTTTAGTTATAACATATCTTTGTAATACATTAGGGGAGCTTTGCTTATCACCTATAGGGTTATCAATGGTATCAAATATAGCACCAATAAAATACGCTACATTATTAATGGGAGTTTGGTTATCAGCAAACGGAGTTGCAAATTTACTAGGAGGTGCTATCGCATCACAAGTAGAAAAGTTCGGGGCACTTGAAATATTTGCAAGCATATCATGCGTAGTTACTGTATTAGGTTTAATATTACTTGTATTTAGTAAGAAAATTTCAAAAATGATGGAATAAGAATATATTTAAAAGGTAGCTAGTAATAGCTACCTTTTTTTCTGTTATAATTAAATAAAAATCAACTAGAGGAGGGTATAATGCAAAAACTACATTTAGATTCAAAGAAATGTATGAAATTTTCAGGGGGAATAAGTTTATTAATTACAATGATCGTAATTATAGTAGGGTATTTTTTATGTGATAAATTTCTAAGTTTAAAATATCATAAATATTTCTATATAATTGCAAGTTTTTTAATTATATTAGAATTAATAGAGTACTTTTTAATAATTAATTTAAGGTTTAAAAGGTACAAGTATCAAGTTACACTAGAAAGAATTGAAATAATAGAAGGAGTTATCTTCCTTAAAGATACTATAATTCCTATAGAAAGAATTCATCAAATTAGGTTAAAAGAGGGTCCTATAGATAAAAGATACGGCTTAGTGAATTTAGATATTTTAACAGCTGGAGGGAATGCTACGATTTCTTTTATAAAAAAAGAAGAAGGGGAAAAGATAGCTGACTTTTTAACAGAAAAAGTTAATAGTATAAAACGAGGTGAAGTTTAGATGAATAGAGAATTAAGATCTCATCCTAGCTCTATCTTTACAGATAACTTTATTTTTAGTTTTTTATTAGGTTTTTTCACTTTAGATTTAATAAAAGAGATTAGATCTATAAAAGAAGTTAAGGATTTTTTTATAAATATAATGGACTATCTAGGATACTTTTTATTAGTAGTTATACTTATATTTTTAATAACTTTTCTTATTGGATTTATAAAGTGGAGAGTAACTTTTTTAGTGATAGATGGGAATAGAATAACTGTTTCAAAAAGAGGTTTATTTAAGAAAAAATTAGATTTTAAAGCTTCTGATATAGCATCTATAAATATTAATAAAAACATATTTCAAAGGATTTTTAAAACATCAACTTTAAAGTTTGATTTAAATAACTCTATAGAGTCTTTTGAAGGAAAAATAAAATTTGTATTTAAAGATGAACTTTGTGAAGAAGTAAAAAAAGCTTTACTAATGAATGAAGATGAAAAAGTAAAAGAAGATGATGGGTATAAAGTTTTAAAGAGTTTTACAACTCCTGATGCTATAATTTATAGCTTAATTAGGGATTTAAATGTTACTAATTTAATTATAGGTATTTTAATAATTTCTGGGACTTTTTTTACTGGAGGCAATAGTAATCTTAAATTAAGTACTATTATTTTCGGAGGAGCGTTACTTGCACTTAAGATGGCTTATGAATTTATAAAAAACTCACTTAATTATTCGAATTTTAAAGTTTATAGAAAAGATGATAAGGTATTATTAAAATATGGTTTTTTTAATAGGAAGGAATATTCATTTTCACTTTCTAAAGTTTCTGGTATAAAGATATATAAAACCTTTTTAGGAAGGATCTTAAAAAAGTCATTTATTGAAGTAATAGTTGTTGGAATGGCAAATGACGAAAATGAAAGAGCTGCAATTTCATTATGTATTGATGATAGTGAAGTTAAAGGGTATTTAGAAGAAGTTATAGATGACTTTGAAGTAGATGGAGAGTCAATAAGGGTTCCTAAAGAGTCTTTTATTTATTCAGTAGGTAAATCTTTAATAATATTTTTAGTTTTAAACATTATAGCTATAAGTTTTTCAAAAGTTATAGCATTAATTATAAGTGTAGCTATAGGGGTTATAATTTTACTTATCTTTATAGAATATAAAACAGATGAAGTTAAAATAGATGATGAAAAGCTACTTATAAAGGTCGGAAAAGTAGATAAATTAGAAAGAAGAATCTATATAAAAAAGATTCAAACTCTAAAAATTAAATCTGATATTTATGAAATGCACAAGGGTTTAAGAAGAGCTGAAATTACTAATGTTTCTGATATTAAGGATTTATCGATAAATATACCTAGAATAGATGAATCTGATATGGAAAGAATTAAAGGATTAATTAAGTAAAAAATACCGTGTATACCAAAAGGGTATACACGGTGTTTTATTTTTAGAAACTAAAGAATTTGATTAGTTTCTATTTTTTTTATAAATATTATAGCCGACTATTGAGGAAATCAAAAGTAGCAAAAGTATTCCAAAAAATACAATAGGCAATTTTGAATCATCAAGAGATTCAGCTTCAGGTGATGCTAATATTTTAAAGTTAATTACTTGTTTGTTAGTATTATTGACCTTATCAGTTGTAATTATTTCTAATACATAATCACCAGGTTCTGTTATTTTTTGATTATTATAAGGTTTGCCATTTAGGAGCATTTTTAGGTTAGATCCTCTTTCACTTGTTATTTTAGGATGAACAAATGAATTGTAGGATTTACCGTTTTCGACTCCGTTTAAAAAGATTTCAGGTGCATATGAATCAAGCATAAAGTTTGCAACCTTTCTAGCATAGTTTCCTGCTTTATCAACAGCAGAAACTATCAATGTAACTTTACCATTTGCCATAATTGGTTCTCCGTAATAGGAATCACCATTTAAAAGTGAAGTTACTATAGCATCCTTATCATTAACAACAATTTCTGGGATTATTGTACCTGAGTTTAATTTATCAAACAATATTCCGTTTATAGTTATTGTCGGAGCAATTGTATCAACAACAAAAGAAAAGTTTAGTGTTGAATGATTTCCAGCAAAGTCTGAAACGGATAATTTGAAATTATACTTTCCATCAGCTGATATAGGGTTATTATTATATGATTTACCATTTAAAAGAACACTTAGAGAGTCTTTATTAAAGTGTAAATCAGTTGCTTTAAATGAAGGTTTTACAGGTTTATTATAATGCTTTTCATCTATAACATCAGAGTAATTTAATATAGGTGCTGACGTATCTAGTATAAAGCTAAAAGTCTTTTCAGTAAGATTTCCAGCGATATCTTTTGCAACAACTTTCATATTTTTAGTTCCATCACCAGAGATTGTGCTTCCTTTTGTATAGATTCTACTATTTAAGAAAGCTGCTTCTTGGTCTATATACGTGTCAGAAACATCATAAAGATAAGGTCTTATTTTATTTGTATAATAAGTTCCATTAACTCTATTAAACATAGACTCGTTTGGTAATGAAACTTTTGGAGAAGTTCTATCAACTATAACTTTCATAGATTTACTTGAAGAACGTCCAGCCTTATCAGTCGCAGTTATGCTTATATTGTAAGTTCCTTCATTATAAATTTCATCTTTCATAATTCCGCTTGGTGAACTAGAATCTAGATTTACCTTATATGAAAGATTACTAATTGTATTAAAGTTTGTATCTTGTACACTATAATCAGCATAGTGTTTAGTACTATTAGTATAAATAGTTTTATCTTTAGTTGCAGTTTTGTTTACTAAATCAAGATTTATAATTGGATTTTTAGTGTCAACTACAACGGTAATTGATTTGTTATAACTATCTATATTGTTTTTAGCTTCTAAATTCCAAGATATATTATAAACTCCGTCATCTTTAAATTTGAATTGGACTTGTTTAGCACTTTTATTACTGTTAATAGAACCATCTTTTGAGATTCCGTTACCTGTAACAAAAGTTGATGATGTTAGATTATTACCGTTATTATCTTTAACAGTTATATTGCTATTTCCTTTAAATCCTGAAATATTACCATCTAAATTAAGGTTAAGTGTTGCATTATAAGGAACATAAATAGTATTTGAAATTTTATTAGAATCTAATGTAGTTGCTACATTAGAGTTAATTTTATTAAATACTAATTTAGAGTTACCAGAAGTTCTTTTAGTATCAACAGTGAACACGAAAGTTTTAGATGTAGGGTTACCGCATAAATCTTTTGCCTCAAGGGAAACGGTATATTTACCAGTAGGTAGTGAATACCTTGAATCATTTTTGGCAAGACTTATAGTGTTATTGAATTTTTTTAGTGTAAAGTTATTAGTTACATTGCTCTCACTAGATAAATCTTCGAAAGTAACATTTTTTAAGTTAACAGAGTTAGGTTTTAGTAAAGAAGAATTTGTATAAAGTGAAACCGTATTTAAATCCATATTACTAAAACTTGTAGAAGAAGCATCTTTTACATTTACATCTAAATTAGATGATACTGAGAAAATATCATTATTTTTAACATCTTCTTTATTGTAATCAAGGAAAATAGATGGAGAAACTTTCTCTGAAATTATTTTTATTTCTTTTGATGCCTTTTTACCATTAGCGTTGTAGATTGTTGCAACAATCTTAATATCATTAGAATTCACAAATCCAAAATCGAATGATTTAACGCTAACTATGCTCTCATTAACATAACTTTTAGTGAACAGATCAATATAATCTTTTTTATCTTCATCATAAACTTTAAGTTTAACATCTAAAGTTGTATTAGGAGCGTAATTTTTAGCTACATCAACATTAGCCCTAAATTCTCCATTTACATAATAAACGTTCTTATAATTAGTAACACTTGTACCATTTTTACTAGATAAAGTAATAGAGTTTATTGTAGGATTTTCAGTATCAATTTTAAAGTTATAATTAACACTTACAGAGTTATTACTCTTATCACGTAAATTCAATTTTAAATTATATTCTCCATTAGTTAAATTATGGCTAGTTCCATTACTTCTAACTATACTAAAGTTATTTCCACTTTTAATAACTTTAAAGCTACCTTTAAGTTCAGTAGGGTTATTAGAGCCTTCTTTTAAATAACTAAAAGTTTCAATGCTTAAAGAGTTAGGTTTTGACATATCATTAAGCACAATCTTATCTTTATCAAGGGTATTTACACCTAAATTATTAATATCAGATGCATAAATAACAAAATCAGGGTCCTTCCCAAAATAAGGGAGAGTATTTAATTTGTCATCTTGAGATGCTGATATTTTTAGTTCGGGTTTTTTCACATCATAAACTAGGTTATAAACAAGTGGTTTTATCTCTATACTATCATTAGGTGATTGAAGTGAAATCTCTAAAGTTAGATTTCTAGAATCACTTAAATTAAATTTACTAGCTTCAAGGTCTAAAACAAAAGTTTCAACTTCTTTATCAAATTTTAAGAAGTCTGAACCTTTAGAAATAGTATAAATAATATTACCTTTGTCTTTAATTTTTAAAGTAAGGTCTGAATACCCAGAATATATTTTCGGGATACTTAAATTTACTTTAAAGTCATTATTATTAATATGATATAAATCATCAAATTCAGAAATATTAGAGTTTGGAGTCATATTATAAATAACTTTTGAATTATCTACAATAATTGAATATTTAAAACTAGTATAGTTTTCTGAAATATCCCTAGTCTCAAAAATCAACTCATATTTACCTTTCTCTAGCTTGTACTCTTTATTTTCATCCTTAACTAAAGAGTAGATGAAATTACCGTTATTAGATGTCTTAAGTTTT
Organism: Clostridium chrysemydis; assembly: GCF_015234215.1. GTDB lineage: Bacteria > Bacillota > Clostridia > Clostridiales > Clostridiaceae > Clostridium > Clostridium chrysemydis. The sequence continues at coordinate 690,341 of NZ_JADEKP010000001.1, forward strand.
AGTTTTACACAATCAAGTTCTGTTAGTTCATCACCTAAATTAGAATTATTAAATTTAATCGATTTTAAAGCAATATAGTCTCTTTCAGGAAGAGGCTCATTAGGATTTACTATAGTAGGATTACTAGAGTAATATTTATCAGAAATCGATACATTTAACAGGTTATTATTTTCTACACTTAACTTATTATCTAAAGTATTAGAAAGTTTTTTGTTATTATCATTTGTAAGAAGTAATTCTAAACTCGGATTATTTCTATCTAAAATAAAGTTTTTAGTAAGTTTTTTAGGGTTTACACTATTAAAGTCTGAACTTAAATTTACAGTAGCTTCTATTTGAACTTCTTTTAAATTATTAGGCACTTTATTAAGTATGTCTTCTATTTTAACTTCGAAGTTATGTTCAAGCGAAGAGTTTACAGAAGAGCAGTCTTCTAAAGTGCATTTTGATAAAGTTATTAGATCAATATTTTCTGACCCTATAGTAGCACTTAAATTTACATTTAAATCACTGTAATTTAAATAAGTTTTGTTAAGTTTAACCTTTAAATTTAAAATATCTCCTAAAATATAATCGTTACCTTCCTTGTTTGTAATAGAATTAGCTTCAAAACTATTTATTGTAGGAGATAAATCATCAACAACTACTACATAAGACTTAGCAGTTATATTTCCTACAATATCTTTAGCTAAAAACTCAAATTCGTATTTACCAGGCTTTAATACTAGTTCAGAATCCTTCTCTTTAATAATTAGATTTTCACTAGTGTTTTTATTTTTAACTACAGCTAAAGAAATATTCTCTAATTCAGTAGTAGGATCATTATAATCTGAACTATTATATTTTAAAGATTTTAAGTTGATAGAGCTGTTTTTCATATCTTCTAAACTTAATTTATCATCTGGACTAAATGCTTCAAAGTTTGAAAAACCAAATTCATCACTAATATTAATTTTAAAAGATTTACTTTTATTTATATCTATAAAATTAATATCAGTTTCTTTTTCGTAAGGTTTTATTAGTTCTAAGTCATTATTAGTATTTAAAACGTTAAAGTCTAATTTAGAAGGGGTTCTATCAAATTTAAATAAAGCTTCCTTTTTACTTACACCGTTATCAGAAACATTAGGATTAATGTTAACTAAACTAATCTTAAGCTTTATTTCTGAAAGCTCTGATACAGGTTTTTTAAAATCAGAGGGAGTAATTGAAACTTCATGAACCTTGTCTCCACTAAAATCTGTATCAACAACTTTTGTATAAATTACTGTGTTATCCTTACTATCTACAAAATCTAATGATAAATTAGTAAATTTAGAGAAGGTATTACCAGTTTCTATACTAAACTTAAATTCTTTATCTGAAATATAGAAAACATCATCATTTATATATGAGAATATACTATCACTTAAAGGCTTAAGAGATATATCAATTTTTTTGTTTTCTATAAATAAAGTATAAGATAGAGTTTTAGTATTACCAACAAAGTCTTTAACAGTAAAGTTCAAAGTATATTTTCCTATTTCTAAATTTAGTTTACCTGTATTTAGAGAAGACTCCTTAGAGTTTCTTAAAATTACTGAATTAGCATCACCTTTAATCAATTCAAAATTTTTAGGGTCAAAATTTGAATTACCTTCGTAAGCTATAGAATTAAGCTTAACGTAGTTTGTTGAATTAGAAGGTGGAATATCATTTTCTCTATAAAGTTTATAATCTTCTAAAAGCGTGGAATCGGATAAAGTAAGCTTTAGAGGATTAAAGTTTTCTTTATAGTTAAATGTATTTTCATAAGAAGCTTTATCAGCTTTAACCTCTGTATCATCTAAATACATATTTACAACAGGTACTTTTGAATCAAAATAAGTTGTTATAGTTTTTGATTCATATTTACCCGTATTTTTGTAAACTTTAAAAGTAATTTCATTTTTATCAGGTTTAATACTACTTAGGTGTTCTAAAAGATTAACTTCAAATTCAATTTTACCGTTAGATATATCTTTATCAAATAAAGGTTTTACTATATCAGGTTTAAAGTTTATCTGTTTGTTTATAAAAACTTCAATCCGATTATAGTAAGTTTCTGAATTTAGAAGATTAATTTCTGTAATAAACTTACCATTAGTTCCTAGTCTATGATTATCTTTATCGAAAGCTAGAAGAGAATTTTCATCTTTATCACTTGCTCTGAAATTGTAATCAAAATTAGGAAGAGTATTATCTAAATAAAAACCTTTAGAAATAGTAGTGGAATTTAAGCCATCACTTATATCTAAGTTTAATTTATGCGTTCCATCAAGAGTTTGATTTTGAAAAGTAGAAGTATCAAGTTTTAAAATTACAGACTTATTAAGACCTGCAGTATCTTTAACAGCTTCTTTTTCATAAGATAATTTATATTCTTTATCACCTACAAGATAAGGGATTTTAGTAACATTTATAAAATTATCAAAATTAAGAGTTAAATCATCTACTATCAAACCAAGTTTTAAATTCTTGTTAGAGTTTGCATAAGCGAATTTTTTAATTTGCTCTATAGTTGTATCAGCTTTTATATCTAGCGTACTGATTGGTTTATAAGTTTCAAAATCGTCTAAAGAACAAATAAGATTAACTGTTGGTTCTAAAGTATCGATATAAATAAAACGTACTATTTTAGTCTCTTTTCCATGAACATCTCTAGCTAAAATAGATAATTTATAAATTGAATTTTCTTCAAAAGTGATTTCTTTTTTAGTATCATAAATACCATTAAAAACTTCTTCACCTTTTGAATCATATTCTGAATTTAAATCTTCTTTAGAAGTTACTTTACTACTTTTAATAGTAAAGCTTGAGATATTTTCTTCTTCTATATTTACGATAAAATCATTTGGATTTGATGTTATAGGTTTGTCATTATTAAAGTTTATATTTAAATTGACCTTATTTGAATTATAAACTGCTCTTTGGAGGTCATTTAAGTTATTTGAACTAAAGTTAGTAGAAATAGATGGCGCTTTTGAATCAAAGTTGATCTTAAGTTCCATTTCTATAACATTAAGTGCATAATCATAAACTTTAAATTTTAAAATCTGATTTTTATCGTTATTATTTTGAATTAAATACTCAGAAGAATTTTTATAATCCTCTAAAATTGACTTACCATCTAGAGTAATATATGAATCTTCCTTCGAGAAGTTTAATTCTTCGTTGAACTTTAATTTTAAAGAATCACCTTTTGTAGAAATATAATCTGAATCATAGTTTACGTAATCAAGAGATTCAGGATTTAAAAAGCTAGGTTTTAAAAGTGAATCATCAAACTGTAAGTCAAAACTTATATCTTTGTTTACGACACCAGTATTAGTTTTTAAATTTAAAGTAGCTTTTATTTTTGAATTTAGATTAAACCTTGAAGTCAATAATTTTCCTTTTTCAATTAAGAAGGTATTATCCTTTGAAGGAGTTAATTCTAAAGTCATAAGATTTTCTTGATTTAAAATTAAGCTGATATTTTCATAACCAGCTGCAAGTTCAGGAATTTTAAATTCTACATTCAAATCGTTATTGAAGTAGTAAATATCATTATATTTAGATAGTTCCTTGTTATCTAAATATTTAATACTATAAGAAATTTGATCTTTTGGTATAGATGTAGCTACTTTAAACTCAAAGTTTTGAGTTTCTAAAGAGTTACCTGCTAAGTCTTTTATGTTTTCAATAGTTATACGATATGAACCATTTTTAAGGTGATTTGTATCATTTTTACTTTTAGAAGTTAAGTAGTGATAATTAGAATTTTTATCTTTTATAAATTCTAAATTATCTATAACTTCAAAGGTATCACTTCCATCAGGTGAATATTCAATTTTTGGTGAGCTAAATTCATACTCGTTTGAGTCTGTAATTTCAAAAACAGGTATTTCGTCTACACCAATCAACGATAAATCGTTGTCTATTACAAAATTCCCATCCTTTTTGATAAATTTAGCTGTAGTAAATTTCGGTTTGATTGAGTCGAAATTTACTTCAAAAATATTATTTTTAGGCAAATCTACCTTTTGATTATTTTCTTCTAATTCAATTAACTCAATTTTATACTTACCAGTTTTAGTAAAGTCAAATTTAACTGAATTATTTTTACTTAAATCTTTTTCAGAAACTATTTTTTCAAACCCTTCGGGTCCAGATATTTTGTAAGTAAATTTAGTAATAGAATCCTTAGGATTATGGACTAAATTTAAGTTAATATAATTTTCCTCTAAGTTAGTGTATTTTCCAAAGCTATTTAGAGCAAAATTAATACCTAAAGTCGAGTCATTATAAATTTTACCTTCCATATCTGTTTCTAAATATGCTTCCTTAGGAATTACAGATATATTTACTGACTTTCTTATAGGATCCTCTTTATTTGAACCTACAAGTAGTAAATCTAATTTATAGTTACCTAAAGGAAGAGCTGTACCCTCTATAGTATTACGTTCAATTGAAGTAAATAAAGGTGTAAAGCTAAGACTGTAGGCAAACTTTTTTGAATTAGGGTTACTTATATTATCTGTATTTTCTAAAGGTTTAAGATCTATATTAGATATTCTTTTATTTGTGTCAGAGTTAATAAGTGATAAATATAACTTATTATTTTCTAAAGTTTCTAATTCGTTAAGATCTCCATCGCAAGAAAAATTTAATGGTGTATCAGAGTTAACAAAAAGCGAGAACTTATCATTTGGAGTAAGAGTATTATCCTCTAAATTAATACCTCCTAAGTTTAGTTCGGGTTTGTTAAATACAGGTCCCTCTGAAACATCCTTTTTTTCTAGAACTGTACCGTCAAGTCCTACTGAATACAAACTATAATTAATGCTTATTGCATTTTTAGTAAGAGTTTTCCTAGAGTTTAGATTTAGGTCTGCTACTAAATTATAATTTGTTGAATCTTTAGTAATAGTTATATCACCAATACTAAAATCTGAGCTATCTAACATGAGTTTACAAGACTTATAAAGGTTAAAAGGCATAGAATTTTCATGCTCTTTATAATTTATATTTAGAGTGTATTTGCCTTTTTGTTCATCGTATTTTATAAATGATGAATTAATTTCAGGTGCTGTAAACTCTTTGTTAGGTTTATCTGTAACTTTAAGACTAAAGTCTAAGATAGTATCAGATGAATCTTTTAAAAGAAATCTAATATTATCTCCGTTTTTTAGATCTAATCCTTCAATAAGGTAGTTTGTATTTGGGGCTAATTTAGCAAAAGAATATGCTTTATTAGTACCATCTACATTTGTAATATAGATTTTCAATCCATCTAAACTTTTAGATTTAGTTTTGAATATTAAATTTTTTCCTTCAAAAACATTATTGTTTTGAAGGCTTGGTAAATAAAGCTCTTGATTGCTAAGATCAGCATCAATAAAACTGTAATTATCAGAAGAATTTATATCATTTGTTAAGCCTACTTTAGTTAATAAAGTTCCTACATCAATATTTTCACTTAGCTTAGCTGAAGGTTCTTCAGGTGAAGTTTCTTCAACTGAGTCTGGAGTAACGCGATTAAAAGTAAAATTATCAAAAGTTAATTTTTTAAACTCAGTCATAAAGGAATTTAAAAGATTTTTATTTGAATTTAAAGTTACTGCTTCGGTTACTATAGGTGAATAATTAGTGATTAGGAAAAAAACCAAAGTAAGAAATGAAATAAATTTTCTTTTCTTCATAATATTTCTATAAAACCTCCTTTCACCTTTAATATAACACGAAATTTGGAAAAAAGTAAATATTTTGAAAAATTATTGTAAAAATTCATTAAAGGTAATATAATGAAATTAAGATAAATTATGTAAGGGGTTTTGGGATGGAATTAATAAGTCTAGAAAAAAACAATAATTTTAAGAAATATTTAGAATTACCGATTGATAATTTAAATTTATTAGATTACCAGTTAGAGATGATTAATCAAAACAGTTCGATAAGAGCTGCAAATATTGAAAAAGTAATATTTAACGAAACTTTATTATTAAACTACGATGTGAGTGGTTTAATAAACTTAGAAGAATATTTTATTAAAAATAGAACAACAAAGGCAAAATTATTGAAAATACTTATTGATATTGGGGATATAATCACTAAATCAAATGAGTATTTTTTAAATTCAGACAATTTTTTACTAAATGAGAAGCAAATTTTCTTAAGTTTAGAGGATTTAAAAGTAACTATGATATATATACCAGTAGAAGAATCGATTAATGATGATATAAACAAATCATTTAGAGAGTTACTAAAAAAAATAGTAATAGATTTAGCAGTTTTAGATGATATGGATTTAAAAGATAATTTTATGCAAATAATTTTAAATCAAAGCAAAATGCAAGAGATAACTATTAGAAAATTTTTAAAAACATTACAAGATATAAAAGAAGAAAATTTTATAAATAAAAGAGAAGAAGTAAGTAAAGTATCAAAAAGAGGTAGCAATTTAAATAGGACTTCAAATAGCACACCTAAAGTTAATATAATTCAAAATGAAGTAAGCAGAAATAACATAAATATAAAAAATTCTACAGAAAATCACAATCAATTAGATAAAAACATAAATAACATTCAAAGAATAAGTGAGAAGCCTATAGAAAATAGAAGCATTAGTAGAGTGGATACAGCAAATGTTTCAAAGGGTTCAAATAATATAAAAAATAAAATAAATCAAAGTCAGGAAACAGAAGAAGAAGCTTTAATAAAAGAGATTTATAAGCCTTCTAGAAAAATAGGTGCAGCTCTTATCCAATTTATATTTATTCCTATAATTATTTTAGCATTATTAATTGATGGAATGGATTTAACTAAGAAAATTGTTGGAGCCGTAATGTTAGTTGTACTTGATGTATTAGTTTTAAGAATACTCCTTGATAAAGATAAAAAAATTAAGGTAAAGGTTTCAAAAGGTAAACTAAAAGCGGATGGATCTTCTAAAGGTAAAAAAGTGAAAGCTAAAAAAGAAAAAACTTCTAAAAGAAAGAACAAAAAAAACAAGGGCGAAGATATTGAGATAAATGAAACTTCAAGCCCTAGTGTAAATTTATCTAAAAAGGAAATTATTTCTCAACTGGCTTATGATACGGAAGTTTTAGATAATGATACTCCATATTTGTTATTAAGTAATGGGGGAGTTGCAGAAAAGATATATATAAATAAAGATATATACAAAATAGGAAGGTTATCTAGTCAGTGTGACTATACCTTAAATAGCAAAGCTATAGGAAAAGTACACGCTCAAATTATAAAAAACAATTCACAATATTATATAGAGGATTTAGATTCTAAAAATGGAAGCTTCATTAATTCTGTAAAAATTGAAAGTAATCAATTAGTAGAATTATCAGTTGATGACAATATAACATTAGCAAATATAAATATGACTTTCAAAATTGATTAATAGGTGAGTTATGGATAGTTACAAGATAGAAGTAGCAGCTATAAGTGATAAGGGATTAGTAAAAGAAAGTAATCAAGATAATATTTTGATTCAAATAGGAGACCATGCAGGCAGTGACTTTGGATTATTTATGGTTTGCGATGGCCTTGGAGGGTTGGCCTTTGGAGAAGTTGCATCTGTTATAGCTGTTAAGAAGTTTAAGGCTTGGTGGTCAAAAGAAGTTTGCAATTATGTAAAAAAAGAAAGTGACGAAATATTAAACTCTTTAGTAAATACAGTTAAAGAGGCAAATGTTGAAATAATAGACTATAGCAACAAAATAGGTCAAAGGGTTGGTACTACGATATCTGCAATTTTAATTTTAAAAAACTTCTATTATATAGTTCATGTTGGAGATTCAAGGATATATAGATTTAGAAGAAGGTTAAAACAGCTTACAGAAGATCATTCGTATGTAGCTATGGAAGTTAGGGCTGGGCGGATGACTAAAGAAGAAGCTAAAGCTAGCAATAAGAAAAATTTACTTATGCAATGTGTTGGAGTAAAAGAAAATATAGAGATATTTTTAGAAAAGGGAAAAATTCAAAAAGACGATATATTTTTGCTTTGTAGCGATGGCTTTTATAACAAGTTAACAGATTACGAACTAGAAATAGGGTTAAATAATTGGAGAGCTACAAAAGCTTTATCTTCTAAAGTATTACTTGATGGCTTCTTTGAAAAAGTTAAAGAACGTAAGGAAAGAGATAACATCTCTGTGATAATGGTTAGCTTATCACAAAATAATATAAAAAATGATTCATTTTTAAGAAAGATTTTTAAATATTAAAGGAGAAAACTATGGAAATAAATAGTTTGCTAGATGGAAAATATAAGATTATAGCATTAGCAGGCAAAGGCGGTACAAGCACTGTTTATAAAGGGATAAATATAAATCTTGGAACAGAGTGGGCTATTAAGGAGATAAGTAAAAGTAACAAAGATAAATTTGATTTGTTAATCGAGCCTAATATTTTAAAAAACTTACAACATGTTTCCCTTCCAAGGATAGTAGATATTATCGAAACAAAAGATTATTACTATATTGTAGAAGACTTTATAGATGGAACTTCACTTGAGAATTTATTAAACCAAGTAGATAAATTTCCAGAAGAGAGGGTAATAAAATGGGCAAAAGAACTTTGTAAGGTTTTAGAATATCTTCATAGCCAAACTCCGAATCCAATCATATATAGGGATATGAAACCAGGGAATATAATGCTATCAAAAAAAGGAGATATAAAATTAGTTGACTTTGGAATAGCAAGAGAATTTAAAAAGGAAGTATCTACAGATACTGTGATAATTGGAACTAAAGGATATGCAGCACCAGAGCAATATGGTTCTCATCAAACTGATGAAAGAACAGATATTTATAGTTTAGGGGTAACTTTATATCACTTATTAACAGGAAAGGGACCAAACGATCCCCCTTTTGAGATACTTCCAGTTAGAGAAATAGATAAAAATTTCTCAGAAGGTATAGAACATATTATTTTAAAAGCAACAAAACAAAATCCAAATCAAAGATATATGTCTGTTAAAGAAATGTATTATGACTTAGATAATATTGATAAATTAAGTAATCAATATAAATCAAATCAAAGAAAAATAAAAATAAGAGTAGGGGTTTTAGGTTTAACCTTTGTTTTTTCTGCGTCTTTAGTTGTTTTGGGAGTTTTATCTATTAGAAATTATAAAATCAAAGAATATTTAGAAAAGGTAGAAATTGCAGTAGATACAGAGAAGAATGTAGGAATGGAAAAAGCAAAACCTGTATTTTTAGAAACTACAGAGATGTTTCCAAGAAGAGATGAGGCGTATTTAGCTTTAGCAAAAACTTATATTAATAATTTGCAATACGACGATGCCTTGTCACTTCTTCAAATAGAATCTTTAAATAAAAACAAAGATATAAGAAAAAATGAAGAATACAAATATCTTTTAGGAGTTTGTTTATTTGCAAAAAGTGATTATATTGGAGCCCTAGAAGAATTTTCAGAAATTGATGGTAGTAAGTTTCCAGAGTATGAATTTTATAAAGCAATATCTGAAACTTTAAGCAAACCAGAAGGGCTTAAGAAAAATGACGAAGTAACAAATATGATGGAAAACCTAAAACAAGATTTAGAAAGAAGCGATGACGAGGAGTTTAAAACAAGGGGATATCTTATGCTTGCTGATATATACAGAGATAACTCTATGGTTTTTGAAAATAGTGAAGATATGCAAATTAATATTTTAGAAAAAGCAATTTCTCAATCAACAAATAAAAATAATACTATTCTTTATGAAAGATTAGCTCAGGCATACTATCTTAAGGCTCTTCCTTTGCTAGGAGATGATAGTGCAAATAAATATTTAAATAAAGCATTAGATAACTATGATATTTTACTAAAAACAGGGTATGAAACCTCAAGTGTATATAGAAATATAGGAGTTATTTATAAACATTTAGGTAAGGTAAATAAAGCAAAAGAAACTTTTAATATTTTAATTGAGAAATATCCAAAAGATTTTAAAGGCTACGTTGAATTAGCATTTTTAAATATTAGTACAAGAAACTACAAAGAGGCAATAAAAAACTATAATTTAGCAAAGAAGTTTAACACATTAGAAAATAATAACGAGATATCAAGGCTTGAGATCTTAATTGAAGATATAAAAGGCAAAGGTTAAAAGAAGGTGATGACTTGGTTAAAGGGATAATCTTAATAACAGCTGGAATAATAGGAATGATAGCTTCTTTAGTTGTTTTAGTTAAATATATGAAAAAGAATAATTTTATTCTTAAGGGAGATTATAAAGAATTTAAATCAGAAAAAGTTATACATCCAAAAGAGGAGTCTAAAAATGATCATATAGAAATAGATGAAGAGAATTATGATACAGAATTATTAGACCAAGAGGAGTATGACACAGAATTATTAGATTAGGGGGAGAGAAATGGCAAAACTAAACTTAATATTAGCCGATAAAGATAAAAATTACATCCAAGGCTTATCAAATTATATATTAAATAATTATAATGATAAGTTTAATATTATTTGTTTAACAGATAAGGAGTTATTTATTGAAGAATTAAAAAAGCTTAGAAAGAAAGATGTATTAGTAGTTGGAGATAGTTTTTACGTTAATACTATTGAAAACTTAGGGATTAGGTCTGTATTAATACTAAATTCAGGAAGTTTATCAGAGGACAAATATGAATACCCTGTAATTAAAAAATATCAAACAGGTGCAGATATCTGTAAAGAAATCTTAAGGGTTTATTCAGAATATAATCCTAAAAACATTGAAAGAGTTACAAATAACTATTCAGATACAAAGATTATAAGTTTTTACTCACCTGTTGGGGGGAGTGGGAAAAGTATATTGGCTTCTGGAACTGCAATGGCACTTGCAAGAGGTGGAGATGATATTCTTTATTTGAATTTAGAAGATATTCAAACTACTAAAGTTTATTTTAAGGGAGCAAGTGATTACACCTTGTCAGACCTTATCTATTTCGTTAAAGAAAAGGATGAAGATTTTAAAGAGAAATTTAGTCAAGCAATAATACGAGATAAGGTTACAAACGTATTATTTTTTAATAGTACAGAAAGTATTTTAGATATTGAAGATATAACGGTTGAAGATATAACTTGGTTTATAAAGGAATTATACAATATGAATATGTTTAAGTATGTAATTATAGATACTTCATCAAAATATAATTCAGTTTATAACGTAATACTAAATTCATCTTCTTATAATGTTATTCCAGTTTTAAAAGATAGAAATAGTTTAGAAAAAATAGTTAGCTATGCTGAGAATACAGGAGATTTACAAGGAAGTTTATTTTTATATAACAAAAGCAATCTTTCATTAGAGTTAGATTCTGAACTTAGCGATAAATTAGATAGGGAAAATATTGATATTAGGATTCAAATTCCAGTTGATAATAACCTAAATTTTGAAGAGGGAATAGGAATTTTAAATTCAAGCTCAATTTATAACGGAGTATGCACAATAATTAATGCATTAGCTCTTTAAGAAAGGAGTTTTATTATGTTAGAAGATGAACAAAAAATTATAGAAGAAGTAAAAGGCATTTTGCAAGATGATAAGTATATTCAAAGAGATATAGAAGATAAAGAAATGCGTGAAATTATAAAAAGTGAAATATTTACACGTGTTAAAGACCAAAGGCTTAATGTAGCTGCAAAAAAAGAATTAGTAGATAAGGTATATAATGCTTTAAAAAAATTAGATATCCTTCAACCCTTAATAGATGATAAAGATATTACAGAAATAATGATAAATGGGCCTGAAAATATATTTATTGAAAATGGAGGAAAGGTAACTAAGCTAAATATAAATTTTGAAAATAAGAGGATATTAGAAAACTTAATCCAAAAGATAGTTTCAGAAGTTAATAGAGTTGTTAATGAGTCAAGCCCTATAGTTGATGCAAGGCTACAAGACGGTTCAAGGGTAAATATAGTTTTGCCACCAATTGCTTTAAATGGGCCGATAGTAACTATAAGAAAATTTCCAGACACTCCAATGACAGTAAAGCAATTAATAAAATTTGGTTCTATTACAAGGGAAATTGCAGATATTTTAGAAGCTTTAGTTCAGGCGAAATACAACATATTAATAAGTGGTGGAACTGGGTCAGGTAAGACAACCTTCTTAAATGCACTTTCAAATTTCATTCCAAAAGATGAAAGGGTAATAACTATAGAGGATTCAGCAGAGCTTCAAATAGTAGAAATAGAAAATATAGTTAGGCTTGAAACAAGGAATGCAAATACAGAGGGAAAAGGACAAGTTACAATAAGGGATCTTATAAAATCATCTTTAAGGATGAGGCCAGATAGAATAGTTGTCGGAGAAGTTAGGGGAGCTGAAGCTTTAGATATGCTTCAAGCTATGAATACAGGACATGATGGGTCATTATCAACAGGACATGCAAACTCAACAGATGATATGTTAAGTAGGCTTGAAACTATGGTATTAACTGGTGCAAACTTTCCGATTGAAGCAATAAGAAAACAAATCGCTTCAGCTGTAGATATAATTATTCAATTAGGAAGATTAAGAGATAAATCAAGAAAAGTATTAGAGATTACTGAAGTAATAGGATATGAAAATGGAGAGATTATTTTAAATCCCCTATTTGTTTTTGAAGAGGAAGAGGAATCTACAAACAAAAAGGTTGTCTCAACTTTAAGAAGGACAGAAAATGAACTTCAAAATAAAATGAAGCTACAAATGGCTGGAATTAAAGTTCAAATATAGGGGGGAGTAGATGAATATAAAAGTTCTCATTATTTTAGGAGTAGCTATAGTAATTATTTTAGCTGTAATAGCTGGAATAATATTATTTATAAAAAATAGCAACAGCAAATACGAAGTTATCGATGAAGACATAGTAACAAAAGAGAAGAAAGAAAAGGAAAAGAAGATAAAAAAAGAAATTAGCTTTAATTTCAAAAATAAAAAAGAAAAGGATGAGGAAAAAGTTGAAAACGATGGTGATTTAATAAATTATAATGTGTACCACATGAGTAAAAAAGAAAAACTTATATATGGTGGTGCAGGCATTATAGTTATGTTTACATGCGCTTATATATTTTATGAAAGCATTATTTTATCTGGAATATTTTCACTTAGTGGAATTTATTATATTAAGATAAAAAATAAAAGTATTATTAAGGATAGAAAAGATGTGTTACTATCACAATTTAAAGAAGCTATGTATTCAATATCTTCGTCCCTAAGCGCAGGAAAGGCAGCTGAAACTGCCTTTAAAGATGCATATGAAGATTTACAGTTAATTTATTTAAGCAATAAGGATGCTTATATATTAGATGAATTACTATATATAAACAGGAAAATTCAAATGAATGAAACTATTGAAGATGCTTTAGAAAATTTTGCAACAAGAAGCGGGCTTGAAGATATAGAAACATTTTCAGATATTTTTTGTGAATGCACTAGAGCTGGTGGTAATTTAAGAATAGTACTTCAAAACTCATCTAGGATGATTGGAGATAAAATCGATATAAAACAGGAAATAAAAACTTTAATATCAGCAAAAAAATTCGAGGCAACAGTATTAACATTTATTCCTTTTGGGATAGTTCTTTTTATGAAATATACAGCACCAGAATTTTTAAACCCATTATTCACATTACCAGGAAGATTTGTTGCAAGCTTTGGATTAGCACTTATAGGGGTTGGTGTTTTAATGGCTAGAAAAATTACAGATATAGAGGTGTAAGAGATGGCATTTGTACCGTTTGTTATTAGTATAGCAATATTATTAACTTTGATATTAATTAGTAAAAAAATAGATTATTCAGATACTTTAAAAAGTATTGATAAAAAAGAGTATCCCTTAGCTGATATTATGCCAATTGGATTATTTTTATATGACAAAATTGGGGAAGGTGAAATAAGAAGAGTTAATGAGGATGCATATCAAAAGATGCTTATAATTTATGGAAATGAAACTTCAGCAATGTATAGAATATATGTTGCAAATAAATTTGTATATTCTGTGTTGTTTTTAGTTTTGATAAATTTTATACAGGCTGCTAATGGAGAATTTTCTTTAATATTCACATTTATATCAATAGGTGCAGCTGTAGGTTCTTTTTTCTTAGCAGATACAACAATTACAAACAAAGTTCAAGAGAGAGCAAAAGATATAAAATACGAATTCCCGGAGTTTTTAAGTAAGTTAGTTTTATTAGTTGGGGCAGGGCTAACTCTCGAGAATGCTTGGGGGAAAATAGTAGATAAAAGTACATCAAACTCTCCTTTATATAAGGAGATGAGAAGAACTTATATGGATATAAAAAATGGAGTTCCAAGAGAGACTAGTTTAACTAATTTATCAAGAAGATGTAGGATTAATCAAATAACTAAGTTTGCATCTGTGATAATTCAAAATGTAAATAAAGGTTCAGGAGATATGATATTAATGTTAAATAACTTATCCGATGAATGTTGGAACGAGAGAAAGTTGTTAGCAAAGGAAAAGGGTGAGGTAGCTTCAACAAAACTATTATTTCCAATGATGATAATTTTAGTTGCTATTTTCATAATAGTTTTAATACCAGCTTTTATGCAGATGATGAGTACTTAAACTTATTATTTGTTTAAATATATATTTTGTAAAGGGGGAAATTAAGTGTTAAAGAGATTTTTTAAAGAAGAGGAAGGTCTAGCCACGTTAGAGATTGTTTTGATTTTAGTTATTTTAATAGGATTAGTTGTAATTTTCAAAGATACAATTAAAGCATTCTTTCAAAGAATAATGAACAAAATAACTAGTGGTTCAGAAGATATTTTAAACACAGATATGGGTGGAAACTAAATTTTTAATATCTAGAGATAAGTAAAATACATTAATGGGATATTTATCCCATTAATGTAAAAGTTAAAAAGCAATTATCAAGGAGAAAATATGAAGTTTAAGAATAAAAGTAAAGGAAGTATAACAGTAGAAGCAGCTTTTATTGTACCTATGATAACTTGCATATTAATATTAATTATTTTTATGGGAATATTATTGTATTCTAAATTTTATGCATCAGTTGCTGTAAACAATTCAATTTCTAGGGCAAGTGCATCTTGGTATGGTGTAGAGGACGAAATTGCTAATACTGATGAATACGGGAATCCAGTTAAGGGTTCTGAAAGTTTAGGTTATGTACTAGCTGGAATAAATACGAGTAGGTCAGTAGAAAGTAAATTAAATGCACTAAAAAAAGATATTAAAAACAAAATTGAAAAAGGTAGTCCGATGAAAGTTAACGTAGAAGTAACGACTAATAGGAATTCGGCTGTTATTTTAGATAATGTTCAGGTGAAGGTTGTATGTAAATACAGATTACCAATGAAAGGCGTATTTGGAATATTCCAAGTGGGGGATGAAAAGGGAAATGTACAAGAGGTAATTGAGAGAAGTATTAGTATTTCTAGTAGTGAAAATAATACAAGAACATATACATTTACAAAAAAAATGTTAGTTGAAATAGTTGAATTATTTGCAGGTGAAGATCTTGTAACTAAATTTAAAGAGATTATTGGAGGAATAAAAGATGCATTCAATAATTTTGTCTAAGAAAAATAAAGTGGATAAAGAAAGTGGTGTAATTACTATATATGTATCAATAATATTTATGGTAATTATATGCTTTTTCTTCACTTTAATAGATGTTTCTAGAATAAATGTTGCGAAAAACCAAATTGTAAACGCTGCTGATAATGCACTTGAATCTGGAATGGGAGGTTTTTCAAGAGATCTTTACAATAGTTATGGTGTTTTTGCTATGCCAAGTAATAATGCAAGTAAAGGTACTATTGAAGAGGTTTTTAAAAAAAATATTACCCCAACTGATGATGTCGGAGCTTCAGGATATGTTGATTTATTAAATCTGAATTCTTTAAACTCTGAAATATTATTTGGGAAAAATCCATTTATCGATAATAAAGTTATGAAAGAACAAATGTGTAATGCTACTAGATATTATGCAGTTAAGAATTTCTTTCAGGAAATTTTAAATGATACAGGAATATTAGAAAAGTTAAAAACTATGATTAACTCTAAAGATGAAATTATTGCTGTTGATAAAATGAATAGTTTAAATTCTCTTATGGAAACTATAGAAAAAGAAGCAGAAAAAATAGATGCTGCTGATTTAGCTATGTATAAGCTAGTTCATAGTTTAGCGATAAATGGATATCATTTTACTGAATTTGGTTATTACAAAGACAGAGTAGGGGACGGTAAAGCTGTAGAAAAGTGGGCTTCTGGAGTTGATAAGAATGTTGGGAAAGCTATTAAAAAAATATCTAATATAGTAGAGCCTAGTGTAGACTACCCAAAGGTTTCAGCTTACCAAAATACTAGAATGGTATTTATCGGGTATAAAAATATACTAGAAGAAGATAAAAAGGACAATCAAAAGGAAATAGACTCAAATAATAGTGAAATAAGTAATATAAATACTAATTTATCAGCCAAGAAAGATCAAAAAAAAGAGAAAGATAAAAAATTAAAAGAACTAAAGGATAAATTAAAAGATGCAAAAGAAACAGAAGTGGAAAGTATAGAAAAGGAAATTAAAGAGGTAGAAAAAGAAGTTTTAAAGCTTAAAAATGAAATTGATAAATTATCTAAGGATAAAAGCTCAGCATCTAATAAAGTAAAGGAATTAAATAAAAATAACAAAGATATAGACAAAAAAATATCTGTAATAGATATTTCAATAGGGTGTTTAAGTGCGGAAGCTTCAAAAAGTTTAGATGCCTATACTAATAGTATGAATGAATTTATGGGAGCTATTGATAAAGGAATCACAGCTACAAATTCTCTTATGAATGAAAAATCAAAAGATGCACAAGCTTTAGCAAAACATGTAAAAGGGATGGAAGGCGGAGATGAAGATTTAAAAAAAGAATTACTAAGAAAAACAGAAACTAAAAACCTAGCATCGTATAAAACATATTTTGGTGCAGCTAAAACTATGCAAGCTAATTTTTTAAGTAAATTAGGAGAAAAATCAGATCAAATCGATGAAATTGCAACAACTATAGATAATAACAACAGCAATAAGTTAACTGGTACAGCTAAAACTGAGGTTCAAAATTTTATTAATACTATAGTAGATTCAAACAACACAACTAAAGCTAACATTGAAAATAAGACTAAAGACCTAGTTAAAGGAAATAAAAATTCCATAATAAAATATGATTCAAGTTGGTATAAAAGTTATAAAAGTTCTATAAAAGAAAAGTTAGCTGATAACACAAAGATATTTAAGGAAGTATCAGCAAAAGTTGGAACTTGGATGATTGTAGATAATTTAATTTTATTACCTGATGCTAATAGTAGTATTTTTAGAGATGCTTATAATTCTTTTAAAGATATGCTTAAAAAAAATGGAGGAGTTTTAGATAAGCTTGTTAACAAATATCCTTCAAAAAACTTTGCAACTCAAAGCCAAATAAATAATTTACCACATCAAACCAGTAAGTTTACGGGGAAAAGCACCGCAACTATAAGAGATAGAAATGGGAAAAATATAGATATAATCTATGCAAAAGCAAATCCTGAGATTGTTCATCCAGATGATTTACATTTAGTAAAGGGAGAGGGTGGATTTAAACTTGAATCTTTTATGGAGCGATTATTAAAGCTTGAAATTCCTGATGATTGGAGCTTTAACGGTCTTGCAGGTTCTTTTGCAGACAAGCTATTTATGATGGAATATGTAATGACATATTTTAAAAGTATGGTTGATGAAGGAAGGGTTCCAACTGAAAATTCATCTCCTTCAGTATTAGAATACGAAATTGAATCAATGCTATCAGGAGGAGCACCTGAATATAATGATTTTCAAAACAAATGGGGAATCACATCAGATTTACTACTTATGAGAGTTGCTTTAAATGGAGTGTACTTCTTTAGTGACAGAAAAATGAATGACACAGCAGATATTATAGGAACAAGTATATCTTTAGGGATTTCATTTATGACTTTAGGAACAGTAGTTTTAAATCCAAGGTGGATTTCTACAGTTATAAAGATGGCTTGGATTTATATGGAGAGTAGACTTGATGTTATTGATTTGTTAAATGGATATAAGGTTCCGTTAATAAAGAATTTTGATACATGGATAATTAAGTTAAACAATAGTATAACATCATTACCTGAATCTACAACAGGTATCACAAGTGAAGAATTAGATAGACTTGAAGGAGAAATAGAGGCTGAAGGATCAGATAAGGTTCTTAAAGTTGAAGAAAAAACAGAGGAACCTAATAATAATCAAAGTTTCAGTTTATTAAAGTTTACGTATACTGATTTTTTAAGGTTTAGATTATTTTTACTTGATGAAGGTCATATGATAGATAGGACTCAAGATTTAATAGCTTTAAATTTAGGAAATAGCAATGGAACTTTTAATTATAGGGAGTACGCTTCAGAGGCTTCAATAGAAGCTGAGGTCGGAATGGGAAAATGGTTTGGAAATTCCGTTTTTAAGGGAAGTGAAGATAAGGAAAAACATAAATTTAATGCAGTAAAGAGAAAAAGAAGTTATAGATAGGGAGGAAAAGAAATGAAAAAAAGATTAATAGGAAGTTTAATAGCAGGGATAATGATATTTTCACTAGTAGGCTGCGGGGGAAGTGAAAAATCAGAGGGAGAAGGAAGTAGCACGCAAGTATCATCAGAAGAAAGTGATGAAAATAAAGAGGATGCAAAAGAAGATACTCAAAAAAAATTAGAAAGTAGACAAAGAAAAATTACAAAAGAAGAGATAGTACAGCTTGCAGATAAACATTCAGAAGAAATGAAAAAGTTAATGAACGAAGATGGATATCCGATTAGTGAATGGGATAAATATAAATCTGGAGTAGTTAAAAATGATTATGTCGGTGATGAGTGTGCAAAGATGAAAAAAGGAAAGGATAAAATTGATCATATTAGTTTAGACTTTTCTGAATCGAATAATGCAGGAAGTTTTGCACTTACAGTTGAATATAGTATAGCTTTTAAAGATATTAAAGATGGGAAAGAATTTGATATAAGAAAAACTCCTTTTGAAAAATATGGTTCTGTTTTAATTAAGGATTTTAAACTTAACTATGATGAATTAAATAAAAAGATAAATGAAGTTTGCAAAGAATCAGACAATGATTTCAGTGTTGAAAATGTATTATATGAAGAAAAGGATGGAAATGTAATAAAAGTTGATGTAGTTGGAGGTAAGTACGATGAAGAAGTAGCATTAACAATAGTTTCACCACAATATATTTACAAATAAAATAAAAAGGAGTAAGGAGCTTTGCTCCTTACTAATACATAACAAAAATTATAAAGATATAAAGAACACAATGATCAAAGTTTCAGTTTATTAAAGTTTACTTATACTGACTTTTTAAGGTTTAGATTATTTTTACTTGATGAAGGTCATATGATAGATAGGACTCAAGATTTAATAGCTTTAAATTTAGGGAATAGTAATGGAACTTTTAATTATAGGGAGTACGCTTCAGAGGCTTCAATAGAAGCTGAGGTCGGAATGGGAAAATGGTTTGGAAATTCCGTTTTTAAAGGAAGTGAAGATAAGGAAAAACATAAATTTAATGCAGTAAAGAGAAAAAGAAGTTATAGATAGGGAGGAAAAGAAATGAAAAAAAGATTAATAGGAAGTTTAATAGCAGGGATAATGATATTTTCAATAGTAGGCTGCGGGGGAAGTGAAAAATCAGAGGGGGAAGGAAGTAGCACGCAAGTATCATCAGAAGAAAGTGATGAAAATAAAGATGACTCTAATGATGAATCAAAAGAAAATCTTGATAGTGGACAAAGAAAAATTACAAAAGAAGAGATAGTACAGCTTGCAGACAAACATTCAGAAGAAATGAAAAAGTTAATGAAAGAAGATGGATATCCGATTAGTGAATGGGATAAATATAAATCAGGAGTAGTTAAAAATGATTATGTTGGTGATGAATGTGCAAAGATGAAAAAAGGCAAAGATATGGTTGAGCATGTAGAACTGGATTTTTCTGAATCTAATAATGCTGGATGTTTCGGTATTAATATTGTATATAAGCTTGATGATAAAGCAATAAAAAAAGGAAAAGATTTTGATTTAAGAAAGACACCTTTTGAAAAATATGGCTCTGTTTTACTTAAGGATTTCAAATTAAACTATGATGAATTAAATAAAAAGTTAAATGAGAAATATAGAGAAGAAGTAAAAGAAGATGAAGAATTTGAAGTAGAGGACTTATTATATGAAGAAAAAGACGGAAACGTAATAAAGGTGGTAGCTTATGATGGGGAAGTTCATCTTGATGTAATATCACCACAATATATATATAAATAAAATAAAAAGGAGTAAGGAGCTTTGCTCCTTACTAGTACATACTAGAAAATTTAATAGCATAAAAATCAAGATTAAATAATTTAATAGATTTAAATTTAGGAAATAGTAATGGAACTTTTAATTACAGAGATTATGCTTCAGAGGCTTCAATAGAAGCTGAGGTCGGAATGGGGAAATGGTTTGGAAATTCCGTTTTTAAGGGAAGTGAAGATAAGGAAAAGCATAATTTTAATGCAGTAAAGAGAAAAAGAAGTTATAGATAGGGAGGAAAAGAAATGAAAAAAAGATTAATAGGAAGTTTAATAGCAGGGATAATGATATTTTCACTAGTAGGCTGTGGGGGAAGTGAAAAATCAGAGGGGGAAGGAAGCAGCACGAAAGTATCATCAGAAGAAAGTGATGAAAATAAAGATGACTCTAATGATGAATCAAAAGAAAATCTTGATAGTGGACAAAGAAAAATTACAAAGGAAGAGATAGTGCAGCTTGCAGATAAATATTCAGAAGAAATGAAAAAATTAATGAAAGAAGATGGATATCCGATTAGTGAATGGGATAAATATAAATCTGGAGTAGTTAAAAATGATTATGTTGGTGATGAATGTGCAAAGATGAAAAAAGGTAAGGATATGGTAAAACATGTAGAGCTTGACTTTGCAGAGTCTGATAATGCAGGATGTTTCGGTATTAATGTAAAGTATAACATTGATGATAAAGCAATTAAAGAAGGAAAGGATTTTGATTTAAGAAAGACACCTTTTGAAAAATATGGCTCTGTTTTACTTAAGGATCTCAAATTAAACTATGATGAATTAAATAAAAAGTTAAATGAGAAATATAGAGAAGAAGTAAAAGAAGATGAAGAATTTGAAGTAGAGGACTTATTATATGAAGAAAAGGATGGAAGTACAATAAGTATAGCTGCTTATGATGGGGAAGTTCATATTGATGTAATATCACCACAATATATATATAAATAAAATAAAAAGGAGTAAGGAGCTTTGCTCCTTACTAATACATAACAAAAATTAAATAGATTAAAATTATAGATAGTACGCTTCAGAGGCTTCAATTGAAGCTGAGGTCGGAATGGGAAAATGGTTTGGAAATTCTGTTTTTAAGGGAAGTGAAGATAAGGAAAAGCATAATTTTAATGCAGTAAAGAGAAAAAGAAGTTATAGATAGGGAGGAAAAGAAATGAAAAAAGGATTAATAGGAAGTTTAATAGCAGGGATAATGATATTTTCACTAGTTGGTTGCGGGGGAAGTGAAAAATCAGAGGGAGAAGGAAGCAGCACTCAAGTATCATCAGAAGAAAGTGACGAAAATAAAGATGACTCTAATGATGAATCAAAAGAAAATCTTGATAGTGGACAAAGAAAAATTACAAAGGAAGAGATAGTACAGCTTGCAGATAAATATTCAGAAGAAATGAAAAAATTATTAAAAGAAGATGGATATCCGATTGGTGAAGTAAATAAATACAAATCTGGAGTAGTAGGAATTGATTATGTTGGTGATGAATGTGCAAAGATGAAAAAAGGCAAAGATATGGTTGAGCATGTAGAACTGGATTTTTCTGAATCTAATAATGCAGGATGTTTCGGTATTAAAGTTGGATATAAGCTTGATGATAAAGCAATTAAAGAAGGAAAGGATTTTGATTTAAGAAAGACACCTTTTGAAAAATATGGCTCTGTTTTACTTGAAGATTTCAAACTAAACTATGATGAATTAAATAAAAAGTTAAATGAAAAATATAGAGAAGAAGTAAAAGAAGATGAAGAATTTGAAGTAGAGGACTTATTATATGAAGAAAAGGATGGAAGTACAATAAGTATAGCTGCTTACGATGAAGAAATAATTATGAATGTAATATCACCACAATATATTTACAAATAAAATTGAAATGAGTAAGGAGCTTAGCTCCTTACTAATACATAATATATATTTTGGAAAGGGGAATTTGGAGAGAGTTACAATTTTTTTTGGAGGATTTAAAAATGAGAATAATAAAAGAGAGGAATAAAGGATCATTAACTATTGAAGCTGCGCTAATAACACCTATTTTTATATTTGCTTTATTTGGAATGCTGCAATTTTTAGGCTATCTAAGAATATATGATAGGGTACAAACTAGTGTTAATGATGTTGCTAGGATTGTCTCAAAAAGTACATTTATATTAGGAGATATTGGGTTAGATAATATATTAACAAAATTGCAACAACATGATCCAAGTATGAATGAAAAGAAATTACTTGATACGAGTTTAGAAACATTTGGAGTTGCAGAATTAGTAGATCCAAATTTTTCAACTGCAAAAGATAGATTGGTTGAAAGGGATATAGCAAATAATTCTAATAAGGAATTTTTGAAAAGTAGATTTAAAGAAAATAGAAATACTTTTTTTGCTCAAGTAGCATTTACTTTTATGGAAAGCGTTATAGGATGGAATGTTTCAGGTGGGGCAAATAGTGCAGCTCAAGATACTATGACAAAATTTATACAAAATGTTTCAGAAGGTTATTTAGAATGCGAATTTGATGACAATTTAGATAAATATGGATTCGTTAAGATGTCATCTGGTAAATACTTTGATTTAGAAGGGACAAAATTAGAACTTGGAGAAAATGATGAGGTAGAGATAGTAGTTTCTTATAGGTTAAAGCTTCCTACCATTTTTGGTAAAAATAAAAGTTTACCAATTAAGCAAAGGGTAGCATTAAAATTATGGGTTGGGGCTTAAAAAATATATTAGGTAAGGGAGAATAATAATGATAATAGGAAGTGTTTTAATTTTTATAATAACTATTTTAATTAGTGTTTCCATAGATTCTATAGTATTAAAGGAATATAAGATAAAAGAAAGGCTAATGGATTTAAAGAATAATAAAATGTTTGTAGTGGAAAATTGCATAATAATATTCATTTCCATTATATTATATAGCTTATTGAAAAACACAAGGGAATTTTACTTGTATTATTTTATGGTTTTAATTTTATATAAAGTTGCAATAATTGATATAAAAACGAAACTAGTAAATAGAAAGTTACTTTTACTTTTAGTAATTGTAAGTTTATGGTTTCCATTTGTAATGGGCATAAATATTATGAATTCCATAATTACTTCGGTAGTATCATTTTTTGTGCTTTTTGGTATTTCTAAAGTAACTAAAGGTGGATTTGGAATGGGGGATGCTAAAATAATAGGGATATTAGGATTTGCATTAGGGTATGAAGGATTATTAGGAGTGTTATTAGTATCTAGTTTTGCAGTATTTTTATTTAGTATAGGGTTACTTATAAAAAGTAGACGAAATAGAACTATACCATTTGTACCATTTTTATTGTTAGCATTAGTTAGCTTAATATATTTAAATAATTAAAAGGGGAATCTATGAATAAGAAGATATTATATTTATGTGGGTGTTTGTCATTAGTAGCAGGAATATTAATTACATATGGATGTTTTAATGATGGAATTAAAATAGGAAGTGAAGAATCAGGTTTTTTTTGGAAAAGGGACAAGAAAGAAACTAATAATAAAGAGGAAAAAAAGTTAGAATCTGATGAAGTAAGGAAAAATATGAATAGCATATTAGAAGAATATAATGTTTTAAATGATAAAAATAAAATTGAATTTACTCCAGCTGATTATTCACCTCAAATAGAGGGTAATGATTGGTTTATATACGATGAAACTGATAAGGATAATAAAAAAAATGAAGGACATATTTTTTTGTTATATAAAATAATTCCCAATTTTAAAAATGAAACAACGAGAAATCAAGTTGTAGTTAAATATAAGTTTGATAAAAATAAAGGAAATGACATAAGTAAGATGTCTATATTAGAGTACGGGGATAAAATTATAGGGAAGATCGATAGAGATATAGAAAAGATAAATTCTATTTTAAACTCTAAAAGCAAAAATATATCAGAAACAATAGAATATGAGAATGAAAAGGGACAAGAAAAGATTATAATTTATGAAAACATGATTGAGTATAGAGTTTTAGAAAAGGCACAGAAAACTGAAGGCATAAAATTCAAGGAGGAGTTATGATAGAAATACTAAAATTTATTTTCTTGATTTTAACTGTATTTATATGTGCATATACAGATTTAAAATATCGAATTGTTAAAAATAAAGTTGTAGCAATTTCGATTATAGTAGGAATATCATTAAATTTAATTGAAAATGGGATTCAAGGTTTGATAAGCTCAGCTATTGGTGTGATTATACCATTTATAGTACTGTTTATACTTTTTGCTATTCGTGCTTTTGGCGCAGGTGACATAAAACTTATCTGCGCAATAGGTGCTATTATGGGGATTGATTTTGTAATTAATAATTTTATATTTAGTGTATTTATTGGGTTCTTAATGATAATTTTATCTTCAATGATCGATAAAAATACCCTTAAAAGACTAAAAAATTTTGTTT
Organism: Clostridium chrysemydis; assembly: GCF_015234215.1. Classification (GTDB taxonomy): domain Bacteria; phylum Bacillota; class Clostridia; order Clostridiales; family Clostridiaceae; genus Clostridium; species Clostridium chrysemydis. Next base: position 715,144 of record NZ_JADEKP010000001.1, read on the forward strand.
TATCAATTTTCAATATGTTTCTATCTAGAACTATTACAGATTCCATATCACCGAAGGACAAAAAGGGTATTCCATTTGCAGTTGCAATATTTATAGGAACAATAGTACAAGTTATATCTAAAGTAGAAATTATTTAAGGAACATTAATCAATAATTTCTATAATGTGGAATTTTATATACGAAGATATTCAAGTAATTTATTATAATCGGATGTTGTATATAAGTTTTTACAACATCCTCTTAGTATTTTATATGATTTTATAATAAATAAAAAGCGAGTCCAATTATTATAGCGGGGATAGTGGTTATAACTGTTGCTAAGAATGCAGACTTTTTATCCATAGCTATTAAAGGAAATAGAGCATCTCCATCTTGGGAAATAGCATTAGAGATTAATGCCCCAAAAGGAATTATTCCTTTAGTATATAATGTTACAAATATGATTTGAGGGCCACATCCTGGGATAAGCCCGATAATCGCACCTCCAAAGACAGATATCAAACCAGAATAAGTTAAATAGTTTGTTAAAACATCTTCGCCACCTATAAAATATACAACTAATTCATATAAAAAGTATGCAACAAAGACTAATGATATAACAAAGGCAGTTTCTGATACGTTATGGATTAATGTTTCTTTTAAAGAAGAGGACTTATGGACTTCTAATTCTTCAGTATCGTTAATAAGTAATTTTTTATCTATAAACATATATATTATAGAAAGGATTGTCCCTAAAAATCCTACTAAATTAAATATAGAGTTTATAAAAGGGTTTTTTATTTCTATTCCAGTAAGTAATGTTACTCCAATTATAAAACCTGTAATAGATAGAATTATAAAAAGTTTATATAAAAAACCATGAGTTAGTTTATAAGGAATAGAATCTATATTAGGACCTTTAAAGTCCTGAGGTTTATTAAGGCACTCCTCTTTAGGAGTATGAGTTAACTTTAGCTTTTTTGAAATATTAAAATAATCGCATAAGTAGCCAACTACAAGTGCTACTAAAAAAGATATAGCTGACACTTTAAAAAAGTCTAATAAAGAATGTGATATTAAAACAAAGGCTGAATCTCCCATTGTAGCGATTAAGGTAGCGATTACTGTACCAAAGGAAATATGTCCTTTAACAAAGAGAGGCATAACTAATATAGCACCTCCACACCCAGGACTTAGTCCAAGTAATGCACCTATAAGTGGTTGAAACTTTTTATTATTTATTAAAAATCGTAAAAATATATTATCATATTTATAATTTATAAAACCAAAGGCAAAAAGTACAATAGCGACGAATACACCAACTTGTAAAAATGAGTCTACTGCGCTTTTAAATAATAATTCAAATATAATCATAAAATAACCTCCTTTATGAATTTATCTTATGATAACATAAATGATAATGATTATCAATGGGTGAATTAAATTATTTTGTTCGTGAAAATACTGGAATCATATTCCATTAATTATGTATAATACTAATATAAGATCTTAAGTAATTATATTAGTAATACAAATAACAGAGGTACAATTATTTAGATCAAAAAAGATAGGGATATTATTTAGTAGGAGGGGGAAATGAGAAGAATAATATTATTAATCACAATTTTAGGGGTTTTAATTATTGGTGGTTGTAGCCAAGACAAAGGTTTTATGATTAAGTCTAGGGAGTTTACAGAGGAACAAAATGAAGTATTAGCACTTACAGGAAATAAAGCCTTTAAATTTGATTTGAAAAACTTACCTAAAGATGAAAGATATGAATTAAAGATTGTATATGAAGTCTATAAAGATAATAAAAAAATATTAGAAGAAAATATTATTGGAATGGGATATGGTCCTACGATGGAGAAAGTTGAAGACAGAAACATAGCGATAGGTATAGAAGGAAATAAAATAAGAGCATTGTCTGATGGGCTATATAGCAATTTAGATATAGAAGAGGATATATCTAAACTAACAAACTATTATTTTGACGGTGATATAAAAATAAACATAGGCGATGAAGTATACTTATTTCATGCTAATGATAATGGACACTGTGCACCTGTGGATAAATTAGGACAATTATCAAATGAAGAATTAGATAGTATAATTTCTGATAATAAATTAAATGTATTTATAAAATTAATATGTAAGCCAATATAATAGTTAGTATAATTAAAATATTTTGATTAAAGGGAAGTGGACAAGAATTTGTCCACTTTTGTACTTTGTTTAAAAAATAGCAAAAAAAAAAATACCTATAGTATTTTACTGTAGGTATTTAAAATCTGTTGTGAAACCTTCTAAAATAGTAAGTGATTAATAAAGTAATTGCAAAATCATATAGCAATATAAAAACTTGTGCTAAAACCACAAATATCCAAAGCGGAAAAGCTAAGGTGAAATTTAAAATAGCGTGCTTAAAAAACATATAGATTATAAAAAATATTATGTTTGAAAAGGCTAATTTTAATATTATTTCAAAAGGTTTATTATTAAGTTTTTCTATAAAGAATTTTATAATTCCAAAATTACCAAAATACAAAATATAAAGTATAGAAGTATCTATAGGAATTAGAAATAATGCAATAATAGAGGAGGCTATATATACAAAGACTCCTGTTTTTAGGTTGCTTCTAATTATTGCTATAGGAACAAAAATCGATGATAAGGTAAGAAGCGCTAAAGTATTTATCCTTATAATTAAAGAAAGATATAAAACAATAATAGTAAGCGCAACTAGTATACCACCTGTAGAGATGTTTTTAGCTTTGCTATTCATAAAGCTAGATTTAATTAGCAGCAGCTAATTAAATCTCCTCCACAACACTCACACATTGAATCTAAACAAACTAACTGACAGCAGCAGTCACAAGGGCTTGCACCAACATTTGTTTGTCTGTAAGTGTTTCCGTAATTTCTGTTTCTCATATTTAAACTATTTAAAGTTTGTCTATATTCAAAGTTGTTAGGGTCCATACTTACAGCAGTTTCTAAATTAGTTTTAGCTGAATCGAACCAACCCTTATTAAAATTACAAATTCCCATTAAAAAGTACCATTCAGCAGTTCTGTTACTTATAGTATTAAGCTTAGCTTCGGCTGAGTCTGTTGCTCTTCTTTGAAGAAGACTTCTAACTTCTTGAAAAGCGTAAGAATCAGATGATGAACTGCCTGTAGAACTATTAGCATTTGAATAACTATTTCCGTTAGCTGATGAAGGGTTTTTAATTAAAATATCATAAGCTTTATTAACTTCAGCTAGTTTTTCAGTTGCAAGCTCTTTTAACGGGTTATCCTCGTATTGGTCTGGGTGATATTTTTTTACCATTTGTCTGTAAGCTTTTTTTATTTCTTCTGGAGTTGCGCCTTCTCTTACTCCTAAAATTTCGTATGGATTCATTATATTAAACATTCCTTTCTTTTTTGCATTCTTTACAGTTGCAGTCATTTAGTATTTTTGTTAGTTTATCCATCATTCCAAGCGATATTACATTTTGAATGATATCTTTATTTTTAAAAGTATCTAACTTTTGAAAGTTTTCATTTAAAGTAGAACCGCAAGATAAAATGTTAAATTCAATTCTTTCTTTTATTTTTTCTTTAAATGAAGTATAGTCTAAGTTTTCTTTATTAAAAAGATAATTTATAGGATTAAATTTATCTTTTTCCATATCTTCTTTTAAATCGTCTAAAGCGTCTATAAGATAGATCCACTTTCCTAAAGAGTAACCTAAGTCATAAAGATTTTCTCTAAGGGTAAATGAATCATTTTTAAATCTATAGGGGTATTTTTTAAGTATTGAACCTACAATCACACTAAAAGGGTGACAGATTTCATCTATAGAAGTAAAATCTTTAGATTTTTCAAGTTTTTCTAAGTTTAATAAATTTTCTTTAATAACATTATTTACTTTTTCTATATCTTTAGAAAACTTTCTTCTATAAGGGCTTAAAGCAAAAAGAGATAATTTACTTTTAACAGTATTATCGTCTAATTTGTCATCAAGCAATTTGAAGTAAACTAAAGATACATTCATACTAGCTGCATAATCAATAGCTCTATTATTAAAAATCATTTGCTTTTTTAAATTAGGGTGAGCTATGCATCTTTTAGATTTTAAATCTAAACTTGTATCCTCTAAGCTATCTAATAAAATAGCTAAAAAAGTCATATCATAATTCAAACCTAATCTAGGTAAATTTCCATAATTCTTTTTTATACTCATACAAACTCCGCAATAATAGCTTCTAAATAGTTCATAGTCTTTTACTTTCATTTCAGGTTTCATCGGAGTTATATATCCAAACATTTAAAGTCTCCTTCTATTTTAAGTATAAAATTATTATACAATACTTTAAATAACAAAAACAGTACCTTAATATATAGAAGAAAGAATAAAATGTGTAAAAGTGGAAAAAATATTAACACCTTCATTTAGAGGGTTACGTAGGTTTTTAAAATTGCTAGCGATTTTTCGCTAGCTTTTTTAGTATATGAATTTATAAAAATATAGTTATCATAAATTAAATTGTATTTTTGAAATATATTTATTGAAGTAAACGGAGAAGAATATAAGATATTACTTGTAAGTTGGTAGATTTAAAAAGTGTTTTGGCTAAAAGTAGTAATTAGAAATTATCTTTTAAGAGGTGAATAGTGTTTGGGGAGTGTGATAATTGGTAATCAGTGGAATGTAGGATGAAGTTATAACTAATAATAAAAATTTAGAAAAAACTACAACATTGTTACGAGATATTATTGGTACAAGGGATTTTCGCTATATTCATATAAATTTTTGATATTTTGGACAAGTGAAAATTATTAAGACATGCTTTATAAAATGATTAAATGTGGACAACTAGTATAGCTAAGGACAAGCTATCAAAATATAAGTATATTAGGATTAATATATAACAGAAATTAAAGTACTTTCACACAAAAAATTGAGCTTATTAAATTAGATAAAATAGTATGTTTTTCATAAGATCCCTCATAAATATAAACAAACCAATTCAAATAAGCTTGCAGATATTTTGTAGCAACGCTTCTAAATTTTCTAAGCCATCTTCTTAAATTCAATATAAAATTAGAACAGTTATTAAGTAAAATTTCACTTTCTTCTCTAGAGATTTCTAATTCTTTCTTTTTATGAAGAGAATAGTTTAATCTTTTTGATACAAGATAAGAAAATCTATCTTTTCCTGGTAAGAAGTATGTGTTAAATACTGGATTAAACTCATTTAATAAATTCTCTATAGATTCTTTTGTAGGGCTCATAGAATCAAAGGATATCTTAGCTAGAGAGTAATTATTTTTATTTACAGTGGTAGCTACGAATATATTTTTTCTTTTAGAAATAGTGCAAACGGGAGGAGTCTTTTGCCCCTTAAAGTTTTCTAAAAATTTAGTATGTCTCATGGCTGTAACTACATGAGTTCTCCTAGAATCTGTGTAAGTTTCAATATGTTTTAAGATTTTATGTCGCCACCTAAAAGATGTCTCAATACATATGTTTAATCTACTAGCACAATCTCGAATAGTAGAACCTGATAACATAAGACGAGTATATTTATCCCAAAGTTCAACGCTCTTTCTAGTATTATGCCAGACAAGCCCTGTTCCTTCGTTAAAAGTCTTAAGACAATCCTTACATTGATATCTTTGGACGCATCTATATTTACCGTATTTAATAAAATGTTTTGAATTGCAATGGGGACAAGTAGACGTATGTACCATAATCTCACCTCGGAAAAATTTGAAGTTTTTTTAATTATTTTGATTATGGACATAAAATATAGGCTTTATTCAGTCAATCAGATTAAAATACCAACAAAGAAGCAAAACAATGTTGTAGTGAAATTAAAATTTTTATAAAAATATATACGCAGCTATCATGGAATAAATAGGAAAATAGAGTACAAGAAAAATACATAATTTACAATATGACGAATATACTTAAATGAAATATAAAAAATAATTCGCTTATATACGAATAATAAACCAAAATATGTTTTTAATATTGACTATTTTAAAACGGAGTGGTAATCTTTAACTAACAAATGAAATTTAATAAAAAAATAAAAATGTTCGTGTATAATTGGGATTTGGAGGGTTAAAATGATTAATAATAAAATTATATTCGTGGAAAAAAAGAGTGGCTTTGATGTCCAAGGAAAGATTTTATTAAAGGATTTTAAGGAAAACTTAAATATTTTAAACTTAGAGAGGGTTCGTGTAGTAAATAAATATATAATTTCTAATTTAGAAGAAGAATATTTTAATAAGGCATTATATACTATATTTTCAGAAAAACCTGTAGACAATTTATATTTAGATGAGATTTCCATAGAAGAAGGAGAAATAGCTTTTTCAGTGGAATATCTACCAGGTCAATACGATATGAGAAAAGATTCAGCTGAAGAGTGCCTTATGTTATTAACTGGGAAACATGACGGAAAGGTAAAATCAGAAAGAGTTTTAATTCTAAAAGGAAATTTAAATCAAAAAGAAATAGAAAAAATAAAGAATTATTATATAAATCCAGTAGACTCTAGAGAAACTGATATTTATAGTAATGATATTAATGAAACATATAAAAATCCAGAAGAGGTAGAAATACTAAATGGATTTACTTCTTTAAGTAAAGAAGATCTTGAAAAATTTCACAAGGAATTTGGGCTTTGCATGAGCTTAAATGACCTATCTATGATAAAAGACTACTTTGAAAATGATGAAAAAAGAGACCCTAGTATAACTGAGATAAAAGTTATAGATACTTATTGGTCAGATCATTGTAGGCATACAACATTTGAAACATCTATAAAAGAAATCCAAATAGAAGAAAATAAATTTAATGATCCTGTAAAAAAAGCATATGAAGCATATTTAAAATCAAGAGAATTTGTATATGGAAAAGAAACTTCAAAAGAAGTAAAGCTTATGGATATAGCTTGTATTGTTACAAAGGAGCTTCTTAAAAAAGGTGAAGTTAAGGACTTAGATATCTCAGAAGAGATAAACGCTTGTTCTATAAATGTGGATGTAAAAACAGATAAAGGAATTAAAGAATATCTTTTAATGTTTAAAAACGAAACTCACAATCACCCTACAGAAATAGAACCATTTGGAGGCGCAGCTACTTGTCTTGGAGGAGCTATAAGAGATCCTTTATCTGGAAGAGCTTATGTTTATGGCGCTATGAGAGTTACAGGTTCAGGTGATCCTACAGCTAAGGTTTCAACTACATTAAAAGGAAAACTTCCTCAAAGAACTATTACTATAGATGCAGCTAAGGGCTATAGCTCTTATGGTAATCAAATAGGACTTGCAACAGGACAAGTTGATGAAGTTTACCATGATAATTATGTTGCTAAAAGGATGGAAGTTGGAGCTGTTATTGCAGCTGTACCTAAAGAAAATGTAGTAAGAGAAGAGCCAACTAAAGGGGACGTAGTTATCCTTCTTGGAGGTAGAACTGGAAGAGACGGGGTAGGTGGTGCTACTGGTTCTTCAAAAGAACATACAGTGGATTCAATAAATGAATGCGGAGCAGAAGTTCAAAAAGGAAATCCTGTTGTAGAGAGAAAAATTCAAAGGTTATTTAGGAATAAAGAAGCAAGCAGACTTATTAAAAGATGTAATGACTTTGGAGCTGGAGGCGTATCTGTTGCAATAGGCGAGTTAAGTAGAGGGTTAGATATTTATTTAGATAAAGTTCCTAAAAAGTATGAAGGATTAGATGGAACTGAACTTGCGGTTTCTGAATCACAAGAGCGTATGGCAGTTGTAGTTAGAGCAGAAGATGCTAAAAGGTTTATAGAACTTTCAAGAGAAGAAAACTTAGAGGCAGTTATAGTTTCTGATATCACAAATACAGATAGGCTTAAAATGATTTGGAAAGATAAAGAAATAGTTAATATAAAAAGAGAGTTTTTAGATACTAATGGATATAGAGAAGAGATTGATATAAAGGTAGCTTCTCCTAAAGAATATCCTTTTAAAGTACAAAATGTAAATGTTAAAGAAAAATGGCTTGAAGTTATTAAAGATTTAAATTGCTGTAGTAAGAAAGGCTTAATAGAAAGATTTGACTCAACTATAGGAGGAAATACTGTATTAATGCCTGTAGGAGGATTATATCAAAAGACTCCAGCAGAAGGGTTAGCTTTTAAAATACCAGTAATGGATTCTGAAAGCAAAAGTGCATCACTTATGACATATGGTTTTAATCCAGCACTTGGAGTTTGGAGCCCATTCCATATGGCTTATTATTCAGTAATAGAATCAGTTACTAAAATAGTAGCTATGGGAGGAGATTATAAAAAGATAAGATTATCTCTTCAAGAATATTTTGAAAAACTAGGAAATGATAAAGAAAGATGGGGAAAACCATTTAGTGCGCTACTTGGTGCATACAAAGCTCAAATAGATTTTAACATTCCAGCTATAGGAGGGAAAGATTCTATGAGCGGAAGCTTTGGAGAGATTGATGTTCCTCCAAGTTTAGTGTCATTTGCAGTAACTACAGAGGATTCAGAAAGAATAATATCACCAGAATTTAAAAGGGTGGATTCAAAAATAGTTTTATTAAAAACAGATAAAAATCCAGATATGACAATAGATATAGAAAAGCTTAAAGAAAACTTTAATAAGGTTTATAAACTAATTGGAGAAAAGAAAATAATATCTGCATATTCACTTAAAAGTGGGGGAGTAGCTGAAGGTATTACAAAGATGTGTTTTGGGAATAAAATCGGTGCAAATCTATTTAATTTAAGCACGTCAGAGCTTTTTGATTTAGATTATGGAACTATGATTTTAGAAATTCCAAAGGATATAAATATAGAAGATGAGTTAAATGGATTAAATCATAAAATCATCGGTGAAACTATTGGAAATGCAGTTATTATATCAAAATCATTTGATATATATTTTAAGCTTCATAGTTTAGAAGAGATACATGAAGAAAAACTTCAAAATGTATTTAAAGCAAAACTTCCAAAATGTGGAGAAAAGATAAAAGAAAAGCTTATAGATAGAGAAATGATTAAATATAGTAAAGAGCCAATTGAAAATCCACTTGTTGTAATTCCAGTTTTCCCTGGGACAAACTGTGAGTATGATTCTAAAAAAGCATTTTTAAGAGCAGGTGCAAAGGTTTCTGAAGTTTTAATTAGAAATACAGATAAAGAATCTTTAGAAGAATCTATAGAAACTTTAAGAGAAGAAATATCAAAAGCTCAGATAATTATGCTTCCTGGAGGATTTTCAGCAGGGGATGAGCCAGATGGTTCTGCAAAATTTATAGCTACTGTATTTAGAAATGAAAAAATAAAAAATGCAGTAAATGATTTATTAGAAAATAGAGAAGGGTTAGTACTTGGAATATGTAACGGCTTCCAAGCACTTATAAAATTAGGACTTGTACCTTATGGAAAAATAATAGATTTAGAAGAAGAAATGCTTACTTTAACTTATAACGATATAAATAGGCATATGTCTACTATGGTAAGAACAAAGGTAACATCAAATCTTTCACCTTGGTTTAAGAGAGTAAATTTAGGAGATATTCACACAGTTCCTATTTCTCACGGCGAAGGTAAGATTGTAGGTAGTAAGGAATTAATAGAAAAATTAATTGATTCAGGTCAAATTGCAACTCAGTATGTTGATCTAAATGGTGAAATATCTATGGATATGCCGTTTAACCCAAATGGATCTTTATACGGAATTGAAGGTATGACTTCCTTTGATGGTAGAGTGCTTGGAAAGATGGCTCACTCAGAAAGAACAGGGGAAGATTTATACAAAAACATTTATGGAAACTTTGATCAAAGTATTTTTAAATCAGGTGTAGATTATTTTAGAAAAAGATAGATTTAAGGAGAGTGTTTTATGAAAGTCGCAATATTTTTTGGAAGTAAATCAGATATAGAAGTGATGAGAGGGGCTGCAAATGCTTTAAAGGAATTTAATATAGATTATAAAGCTTATATACTATCTGCACATAGAGTTCCTGAAAAGTTAGAAGAAACTTTAGAAGAAATCGAAAAAGAAGGTTTTGAAGTTATTATTGCAGGTGCTGGACTTGCAGCGCACCTTCCAGGAGTTATAGCATCAAAAACTGTTTTACCTGTAATTGGAGTTCCAGTTAAAGCTCAAATAGAAGGATTAGATGCTTTATTATCTATAGTTCAAATGCCAAAATCTATACCAGTTGCAACTGTTGGAATAAATAATAGTTATAACGCTGGTATGCTGGCTGTTCAAATTCTTAGCATTAAATATCCAGAGATAAAAGAAAAGTTAATAAACTTTAGAATAAATATGAAAAAGAAATTTATTGAAGAAAATGGAGAGGGAGTTGAATTATAATGGAAAATTTAGAAATGTTATATGAGGGAAAAGCAAAAAAAATATTCAAAACAGAAAAACCAAACGAGGTAATAGTACATTATAAAGACGATGCAACTGCATTTAATGGAGAAAAGAAAGCACAAATCGGAAACAAAGGTGTTTTAAATAATGCAATAACTTCAATGATCTTTGAGATGCTTGAAAAAGAAGGAGTTAAAACTCATTTTATAAAAAAATTAAACGATAGAGACCAGCTTTGCAAAAAGGTAGAGATAGTTCCTTTAGAAGTTATAGTTAGAAATGTTGCAGCTGGAAGTATGGCAAAGAGGTTAGGAATAGAAGAAGGATTTAAATTAAAAACTACTGTTTTTGAATTATCATATAAAGATGACGAACTAGGAGACCCTTTAATAAATGACTACCACGCAGTAGCTATAGGGGCAACAACTTTTGAAGAACTAGATGAAATTTATAGTATGACAGCTAAAATAAATGACGTTTTAAAAGAATTTTTTAGTAAACAAAACATAGATTTAATAGATTTTAAAATCGAGTTTGGAAGAGATGAAGAGGGAAGAGTTCTTTTAGCTGATGAGATTTCACCAGACACTTGCAGATTCTGGGATAAGACAACTAAAGAAAAATTAGATAAAGATAGATTTAGAAGAGATATGGGAAATGTAGAAGAAGCTTATAAAGAAATATTAAGTAGAATATCGAATAAATAATTTAAAGTGAGGGGAATGGTCAAATGATGGATACATCTTTAATGTTAGTGGACCCACAAAACGATAAGTTTAAAGATGAATGTGGAGTATTTGGGATTTATGCAACTAAACCTATAGATGTAGCATCTGTAACTTACTATGGTCTTTATGCGCTTCAGCATAGAGGCCAAGAAAGTACAGGTATTGCAGTAAGTAACGGTGAAGATATAAATGTTCATAAGGGGCTTGGAATAATTACAGAAGCTTTTGATAAAGAAAGTTTAGATAGATTAAGAGGGTTTAATGGGAATATTTCAATAGGTCATGTAAGGTATTCAACTGCAGGTTCTAAAACTATTGAAAACTCACAGCCTTTAGTTAGTACATCAAAGCTTGGAAAAATAGCAACAGCCCACAACGGCAATCTAGTTAATGGAGATGTAATACGTGAATTATTAGAAGACGCGGGGCATGCCTTCCATACATCGGTAGATTCAGAAGTTATAACAAGCCTTATTGCAAGAGGAGCTAAAAAGGGACTTAAAAAATCAGTAGTAGATGCAGTTTCAACTGTAAGAGGATCTTTTGCAATTGTTATTATGAGTGAAAATAAACTTATAGGAGTTAGAGACCCACACGGAATTAGACCTTTATGTATAGGTAAAATTGAAGAAGGATATATCCTAGCTTCAGAAAGCTGCGCTATAGATTCAATTGGTGGGGAATTTATAAGGGACGTAAAGGCTGGAGAGATAGTTGTTATAGATGAAAAGGGAATTGAGTCTATAAAGTATTCTGAAAATACAACTTGTCAAACTTGTTCATTTGAATATATATATTTTGCAAGACCAGATTCTTTTATGGATGGCTTTTCTGTAGAAGAAACTAGAAAAATCCAAGGTAAAATGTTATTTGAAGAACACCCTATAGAAGCTGATATAGTAATTGCAGTTCCAGACTCAGGAATTCCAGCTGCTATGGGCTACTCTAAAGCATCAGGAATTCCTTATGAAGTAGGGTTTGTTAAAAACAGATATGTTGGAAGAACATTTATATCTCCTTCTCAAAAATTAAGAGAGAGAGCTGTTGCTGTAAAATTAAACCCACTTAAAAGTAACGTTAAAGATAAAAGAGTAATTATGATAGATGATTCTATAGTAAGAGGAACTACATCAAAGCATTTAATAGAATCACTTAGAAGAGCAGGAGCTAAAGAGGTTCACTTTTTAGTTGCATCACCTATTGTTAAATTCCCTTGTTACTTTGGAATAGACACACCTTATAGAAGTGAGCTTATAGGGGCTAATAAAAGCTTAGAAGAAATAAGAGAAGAGATAGGGTGCGATAGTTTAGGGTATCTAAGTTTAAATGGAGTTTATAGTAGTTTAGGTGGTAAAAAGGATTTTTGTGTAGGTTGCTTTAACGGAGTATATCCAGTTTCAGCCCCTATGGAAGATTTAGAAGATAATCTTGAAAGGTAGTGATTTTGTTTTGTTAACTTATAAAGATTCAGGTGTAAATATAGAAGAAGGATATAGGTCAGTTAAACTTATACAAGAATATGCAAAAAAAACTATGAGTGAATATGTATTAAATGGACTAGGTTCATTTGCTGGTATGGTTGAACTTCCAGAGGGATATAAAAAACCAGTATTAGTTTCAGGAACAGATGGAGTTGGAACTAAGCTTGAAATAGCTTGTAAAAAAGAAAAGTATGATACAGTCGGGGTAGATTGCGTTGCTATGTGCGTAAATGATATCTTATGTCATGGTGCAAAACCTTTATTTTTCTTAGACTATATAGCTTGTGGAAAGTTAGACTCTAGGGTTTCAGCTGATTTAGTTAAAGGTGTATCTGACGGCTGCATAGAATCAGATTGTTCACTTATAGGTGGAGAAACTGCTGAAATGCCAGGGTTTTATAAAGAAGGAGATTATGATATTGCAGGTTTTGCAGTAGGAATAGTTGATAAAGATAAGATTATTACTGGAAAAGATATAAAAGAAGGAGACAAGCTTATAGGATTAAAATCTTCAGGGATTCATTCAAATGGTTTTTCTCTTGTTAGAAAATTATTTAAAGATTTAGATATGGAGTATAAGGGAGAAGCTGTATATAAAACTTTATTAACTCCAACAAAAATATATGTAAAACCAATCCTTAAGATATTAGAAAAATTCAAGATTAATGGAATGGCTCATATTACTGGTGGTGGTTTTTATGAAAATATTCCAAGGATGTTTAAAGAAGATAACTTAACTGCTGTAGTTTTAAAAGATAGCTATGAAGTTCCAGAGATATTTAATAAATTAGTAGAACTTGGTGCAAATAAAGAAGATATGTATAACACATTTAATATGGGAATAGGATTTGTTTTATGTGTAGACAAAGAAATATCAAATGATGTTTTAAATGAATTAATAAATTTAGGTGAAGAGGCATTTGAAATAGGGTATGTGACTTGTGGAGGTGAAGGTGTTTGTTTAGAATAGCAGTTTTAGCTTCAGGAAGTGGATCAAACCTTCAATCTATAATAGATGAAATAGAAAATAATAATTTAGACTGTGAAATAGAAGTTGTAATTGGAAGTAAAGAAGGAATATACGCTTTAAGTAGAGCTAGAAAACATGGCATAGATGCAGAAGTTATAAAAGATTCAGATGAAATATTAAAAAGGCTTAAAGGAAAGGTTGATTTAATAGTTTTAGCTGGCTATTTATCAATACTTAAAGGAGAAATATTAGAAGTATTTAAAGATAAAATAATTAATATTCATCCATCTTTAATACCTGCCTTTTGTGGAAGTAAGATGTACGGATTAAAGGTTCATGAAGCTGCTATAAATAAGGGGGTTAAATATACTGGGTGTACAGTTCATTTTGTAAATAATGAAGTAGATGGTGGCGCTATTATTATGCAAGATGTAGTTCCAGTTTATTTTAATGATACTAAAGAGATTCTTCAAAAAAGGGTATTGATTAGAGAACATAAATTATTACCTCAAGCTATTAAATATATTAGTGAGAACAAGGTTAAAATTATTGATAATAAAGTTTTGATAAAAGAAGACTAGGAGGATATGTATAGATGAAAAAGAGAGCATTAATTAGTGTTTATGATAAAGAGGGAGTTTTAGATTTAGCAAAGTTTTTAGAAAGTAAGGATGTAGAAATTATATCAACTGGAGGAACTTTTAAATACCTTAAAGAAAATGGCGTTTCAGTTACTGAAGTAAACAGTATAACAGATTTCCCTGAAATGCTAGATGGTAGAGTTAAAACGCTTCACCCATTTATACATGCTGGTATTTTAGCAATAAGAGATAATAAAGAACATATGGAAACAATAAAAAATCATAATATTAATACTATAGATTACGTTGTAGTTAACCTTTACCCATTTTTCTTAAAGGTACGCGAGGATTTAAGCTTTGATGAAAAGGTTGAATTTATAGATATAGGCGGACCTACTATGCTAAGAGCTGCTGCTAAGAATTTTAAAGATGTAGTAGTTTTATCTGATATTTCTGATTATAAAAGGGTTATTAAAGAGATTGATGAATCAAATGATGTATCTTTAGGATTAAGAAAAGAGCTAGCTGGAAAGGTATTTAATTTGATGAGTGCATATGATGCTGCAATTTCAAACTTCTTATTAGAAGATATAGATAATCCAAAATATTTATCAGTATCTTATGAAAAAGCAGAAGATTTAAGATATGGAGAAAATCCACACCAAAGGGCAACTTATTATAAATCTCTTGAACATTCTGGAAGTATGAATAGTTTTGAAGTATTAAATGGAAAAGCATTATCTTATAACAACTTAAAAGATGTTGATATAGCTTGGAAAGTTTGTAATGAATTTAAAGAGCCAGCTTGTTGCGCTCTTAAACATAATACTCCTTGTGGAGTTGCAGTTGGAGAAAATGATTTTGAAGTATATAAAAAGGCTCACGACGCTGATCCTACTTCTATATTTGGTGGAATAGTTGCATTAAATAGAAAAGTAACTAAAGAAACTGCAAGTGAAATGAGTAAAATTTTCTTAGAAGTTATTATAGCACCAGAATATGATGATGATGCTTTAGAAATCTTAAAAGCTAAAAAGAATTTAAGAGTTTTAAAGTGTAATGTAATGCCAAGTTCTAAAAAATATATGGTTTCAATAGATGGAGGAATATTAGTTCAAGATGAAGATACAAAATCTTTAGAAGAATTAAATGTAGTTACAGAAAACAAGCCTTCAGAACAAGAATTAAAAGATATGATATTTGGAATGAAGGTAGTAAAATACGTAAAATCTAATGCTATAGTTGCTGTTAAAGACGGTGTTGCTGTAGGAATTGGAGGCGGACAAGTTAATAGGATTTGGGCAACTAGTGAAGCTTTAGAAAGAGGAAAAGGTGCTACTATCTTAGCATCAGATGCATTCTTCCCATTTAGAGATTGTGTAGATGAGGCTAATAAGTCTGGAATTAAAGGGATAATTCAACCTGGTGGTTCTATAAGAGATGAAGAATCTATAAAAGCTTGTAACGAACACGGTATATCTATGGTATTTACTGGTGTAAGGCATTTTAAACATTAAAAAGGTGGTATGTATTTATGAGAATACTTTTAATAGGGTCTGGCGGAAGAGAGCACGCTATCTCTAGGAAGTTATCTAAAAGTGATAGGGTTTCTAAAATTTTTGTTGCACCAGGTAATGGTGGAACAGAGAGAGAAAGAAAATGTGAAAATATAAATATTACTGATATAGATAAACTTTTAGATTTTGCAAAAAAAGAAAAGATAGATTTAACTATAGTTGGGCCTGAAGAGCCTCTTATAAAAGGAATAGTTAATAAGTTTAAGAAAGAAAACTTAAAAATATTTGGACCTGATAAAGCTTCAGCTATGCTTGAAGGAAGTAAGAGCTTTTCTAAAGATTTTATGAAAAAATATGATGTGAAAACTGCAGGTTATGAAGTTTTTTATGATTACGAAAAGGCAAAAGAATATTTAGAAATTTCAAAGTACCCTCTTGTTATAAAGGCTGACGGGCTAGCAGCTGGTAAGGGAGTAGTAATTGCTAAAGATAAAGATGAAGCAATAGATACTTTAAAGGAATTTATGTTAGAGGATATTTTTAAAGGGGCCGGGAAAAAGATAGTAATTGAAGAATTTTTAGAAGGAATAGAAGCATCTATTTTATCTATTTGCGATGGAAAAACTATTCTTCCATTTCTATCAGCAAAAGATCATAAGCAAATCTACGATGATAATAAAGGACCAAATACAGGGGGGATGGGTGTAGTTGCTCCAAATCCTTATGTTACAGATGAAGTTTTAGAAGATTTTAAGAAAAATATTATGGATAAAACTTTAAAAGGAATAAAAGAAGAAGGTTTTGATTTTAAAGGAATAATATTTTTTGGAATAATGATAACTAAAGAAGGAGTAAAACTTTTAGAATATAATGTAAGGATGGGGGACCCTGAAACTCAATCTATATTATATTTAATGGAAAATGACTTCTTAGATGTAATTTTAAAAGCTTTAGATGAAGATTTAGAAAATGTTAAGTTATCTTGGAAAAAAGGATATGCTTTAAATGTTGTTTTATCAGCTAAGGGTTACCCTAAAAAGCCTAGAAAAGGCGATAAAATAACTATAAAGAAAGAGTCTAGAGAAAATATCTTTATAGCTGGTGCGAATTTAGAGGGAGAGACTCTAAAAACATCAGGAGGAAGGGTTTTATCAGTAGTAGGAATAGGCGAAACATTAGAAAAAGCTAGAGAAAATGTATATAATCTAGTTAAAGATGTTGACTTTGATGGGGCTTATTATAGAAAAGATATAGGAAAAGCAAAATAAATATAGATTAAATTTAAAAGAGGCTTAAAAATAGTATTTTAGGCTTCTTTTTATGTATATATGAAATTTTTGAATTTTGAGGAGTAATTTATAAAAGGGATTCAAAATATAAATATAGTGATATTAGTTAAGAGAATTCATCCATTTTTTAGTAATAGGCCTTAGTTTTATGATATAAATAATATATTAAAAAAAACTACACCATTGTTACGAAATATTATTGGTACAAGGGATTTTCGCTATATAGGGTTAAATTTTTGATGTTTTGGACAAGTAAAAATATTAAGACATGCTATATAGAATTAATTTAGATAGACAAGTAGTTACGCTAAGGACAAGCTATCTAAACATACTTATATTAGGATTAAAGTAAAAGTAAAACTAAAGTACTTTTACACAAAAAATAGAGCTTATTAAATTAGATAAAATAGTATGTTTTTCATAAGATCCTTCGTAAATATAAACAAACCAATTTAAATAAACTTGCAGATACTTTGTAGCAACACTTCTAAATTTTCTAAACCATCTTCTTAAATTTAGTATAAAATCAGAACAGTTATTAAGTAAAATTTCACTTTCTTGCCTAGAAATTTTTAATTCTTTCTTTTTATGAAGAGAATAATTTAACTTCTTTGATACAATGTAAGAAAATCTATCTTTTCCTGGTAAAAAGTAAGTATTAAATACTGGGTTGAACTCATATAATAAATTCTCTATAGATTCTTTTGTAGGGCTCATAGAATCAAAGGATATCTTAGCTAGAGAATAATTGTTTTTGTTAATGGTTGTGGCTACGAATATGTTTTTTCTTTTAGAAATAGTGCAAACTGGAGGAGTCTTTTGCCCTTTAAAGCTTTCTAAAAACTTAGTATGTCTCATAGCTGTAATTATGTGAGTTCTTCTAGAGTCTGTGTAAGTTTCAATATGTTTGAGAATTTTATGTCTCCACCTAAAAGATGTCTCGATACATATGTTTAATCTACCTGCGCAATCTCTTATAGTAGCACCAGATAACATAAGACGAGTATATTTCTCCCAAAGATCAACACTCTTTCTAGTATTATGCCAGATGAGTCCAGTTCCTTCGTTAAAAGTCTTAAGACAATCCTTGCATTGATACCTTTGGACATTCCTGTATTTACCGTATTTAATAAAATGTTTTGAACTGCAATGGGGACAATCAGATGTATGTACCATAAAATCACCTCGAAAATTTTGAAATTTTTTAATTATTTTGATTATGGACATAAAATATAGGCTTTATTCAGTCAATCAGATTAAAATACCAACAAAGAAGCAAAACAATGTTGTAGTGGAAGTGAGAATTTATAAAAAATGTTCAGAAGGTATGGTGTTGGAATAAATAGGAAGTCGATATAGGGAAAATTATATCAATTCCAATTTTTATAGTTAACTAAAGGCTTATAGAATTATTTTATTTAAACACAATTAACTTATTTTTGAATAGACTAATATTAGGAGTTATAAATTAAAAAGAGGTGAAATTTTGGATAGATTATCTCGTATTTTTAAAGAAGCATCTCTTAGAGCAGTTATATACTCTAAAAAAAATTTAGACTTAAGATTAGATTTCTCAGAAGAAAGCTTATTTTTAGTAGATGAGATATTAGAAATGTTTCATAAAGCTAAAAATGAAAGCCATCTAAATAGTGACAATATTATAGATATTTCTATGATGTTTGGCGGATATCTAGGAGAAGTAATAAGTAAAAATATTGGTGGAGAATGGGAAGAAAGTGAATTAAAAGAAATATTTATTGATATAAATGGATTTAAAGTTTTACCTATAAATATTATATATAAGAGAGTAAACTTTGGAGAAAAGGCGACTGTTATTGGTTGGTATGAAAAATTCAAGAAAAAAATATGATTTTCAAATGCAGAAATACAAAAACTTATTTCTGCATTTTTTTATTTTAAAGTGTTTGATTATTCAGAATATTTAGTATATAATGTTTTTATACTAAAGATGATGTTTAAGAATGAAGGTTCTTAGGCATTTTTTTTATATATTTTTAACCTATGAATTAAACGTTTTTAGTAAGCATATGATGATAAATGTAAAAGATTTCTACGGATAGATAAAGTTTTAATGGCAAGAATAATTTTTAGAATGATTTTGGAGGGATAAAGATGGATTACAATTCAATACCAAACTTAGATAGCTATGTAGCTAAATATATGGATGAAAATGGATGCAACTTTGAAGAGGCTTGTGCAGCACTTGAGATCGACCAAAACCAAGTTTTTTCTAGAAGAGGCGTAGAAGAATTCGAATAAAATGAAAAAGCAGTTTAAAAGCTGCTTTTTTATTTTTATAAACTTTGATAAATTTTGCTTATAGATATATAATAGAAGTTAATTAAGATAAGATAAAGAAAGAGGTAATATTATGAAGATAAACAGAAACGATGACTGTTGGTGTGGAAGTGGGAAAAAATATAAAAAGTGTCATATGTCATTTGATGAAAAGTATGAAGAAATGAAAAGACAAGGTCATATGATGTTACCTAGAACTGTTGTTAAAAATGAAGAGCAAATTAAAGGGATAAAAGAAAGTGCAAAAATAAACACTGAAGTGTTAGATTTAATTTCTGAAAAAATTCATGAAGGAATGAGCACAGAAGAAATTAACACTTTAGTTCACGAATATACTGTAAGTAAAGGTGCAATTCCAGCTCCTTTAAATTATGGAGGTTTCCCAAAGAGCCTTTGTACTTCAATAAACGAAGAAGTATGTCACGGAATTCCAGATTCTAAAATAAAATTAAAATCAGGAGATATTATAAACACTGATGTTTCTACTATATTAAATGGTTATTTTTCAGATGCATCAAGAATGTTTATGATAGGTGAAGTTTCAGAAGAAGCGAAAAGATTAGTTGAAGTTTCAAGGGAATGTTTAATTAAAGGGATTGAAGCTGTTAAACCTTGGGGATTCTTTGGAGATATAGGAGCTGCAGTTCAAGAACACGCTGAAAAGAACGGTTTTTCTGTAGTTAGAGACTTTGGAGGGCACGGACTTGGAATTCAATTCCATGAAGATCCTTTTGTAGCACACGTTGGTGAAAAAGGAACAGGACCTGTAATAATGCCGGGTATGGTATTTACTATAGAACCTATGATCAATCAAGGCGGGTACGAAGTATTTGTAGATGCAGACAATGATTGGACTGCAATTACAGAAGATTATTCACTTTCAGCTCAGTGGGAACACACACTTTTAGTAACGGAAGACGGAATAGAGATATTAACTTATTAGTTTTTTTATAAAGCATAGTTTTTACTATGCTTTATTTTTTTGCAATTTAATAAAATAAGTAAGAAATTTAATTATAAATTTAATAGAAATAATATTTACTCTGAATAATTTTGATAAAAAAGTAAATCAAGGTTCATTAAAGTTACTTAAAATGAAACAATATTAATTAAATATAAATAATGTAAAATAAAGGACGAATTTATTTAAAGAGGAATTTGGTTGGTATATACTTGATTATAGTAATATTGCAAGAAATGGTGATTATATGGAAAGAAAGAAAAGACTTGGAGATATATTGGTAGATCTTGGTTACATTAAAGAAGAAGATGTACAAGAAGCTATAAAAATTCAAAAATTAACAGGAAAAAGGCTTGGCGAAATATTTGTTGAAAGTGGGCTTATAACAGAAGAAAACTTACTAAATATTTTAGAAGTTCAACTTGGAATTCCAAGGCTAGATTTAGAGTCAACAGAAGTTGATATGAATGCAGTAAGTACAATAGGTGAAGCATTAGCTAGGAGGTATACCCTTATTCCTATATGTTTTAGTAAGGGGAAATTAACAGTTGCTATGGCAGACCCTTTAAATATATTTGCAGAAGAAGATGTATCTCTTTCTTCAGGATATGAATTAAATATTGGGATTGCATCTAAAGATGAGATAATTACAGCTATTTCAAAGTATTATTCAAGAGAATATATGGATAAAGCTGCTAAAGAGATGAAAACGGCAGAAGAAAATAAGAAGAATGAACAAAGTTCTATTATTAAGGATGAAAATAATTCGCCAGCTGTAAAACTTATAGATAGTATTATTGAAAACGCTGTAAGAAATAAAGTTAGTGATATTCACATAGAGCCTCAAAAAGATAAGGTTATTATAAGGTATAGGATTGACGGAAGACTTAGGAAGCAATTTGAAGCACCGAAGGAACCTTTTAATTCTATGATTACAAGAATTAAGATTTTAGGCGGAATGGATATATCAGAAAAAAGACTACCTCAAGATGGAAAGATAATAACAAATATAGAAGGAAAAGAAATAGACTTAAGGCTTTCTATTTTACCTTCTATTACAGGAGAAAATCTTGTAATTAGAATACTTGATAAGAGTGCATTTTCTTTTTCGAAAGAGGACTTAGGATTTACAAAGAGGGGACTAGAAACTGTAAATAAAATATTAGATAAACCTTATGGGATGCTTTTAGTTACAGGGCCTACAGGAAGTGGTAAAACTTCAACACTTTATTCAATATTAAAGGATATAAATAACGAAGAAAACAACGTAATTACTATAGAAGACCCTGTTGAATACAGTATGGATGAAATAGTCCAAGTAAATGTAAATAATAAAGCAGGTCTAACCTTTGCAAGTGGTCTTAGAAGTATTTTAAGGCAAGACCCCGATGTGATTATGGTTGGAGAAATAAGAGACGAAGAAACTGCAACTATGGCAATTAGAGCTGCAATTACAGGACATAGCGTACTAAGTACACTTCATACAAATGATGCGCCTTCTGCAATTATTAGGCTACTAGATATGAATATACCAGCATATTTAATAGCATCATCCTTAACAGGAGTTATAGCACAAAGGTTAGTTAGAACATTATGTCCATCTTGCAAAGAAGAATATAATGCCTCTAAAACAGATAGAGAGGCACTTGGGATTAAAGATTCTGAAGAACTAAAACTTTATAAGCCTGTAGGTTGTCCTAAATGTAATGGGGTAGGCTATAAGGGAAGGAAGGCTATCTTTGAAATAATGGATATTACAGACAATATAAGGGATATGATATCTAACAAAAACAGCATTATAGAGATAAGAAAAGAAGCAAAAAATTCTGGAATGGATACATTATTTGAATCAGCAAAAGAGGATGTATTAAAAGGAATTACAAGTGTAGAAGAACTTATGAGAGTAACTCTTATAAAAGAATAAAGGAGAATAGATAAAAATGCCTTTATATACTTATGAAGCAGCAAATATTAATGGAAATGTTATTAAGGGGAAACTAAGTGCTGATAATGAAGAAGATTTAATGAGAACTTTAAGAAAGAAAGGGTTCTTCTTAAAAGAATGCAGTGAAGCTTCTGGAAAACTTGATTTAGACTTAGCGATGTTTAAAAAAATTCCAGAAAAAGATTTATCAGTATTTTGTAGAGAAATATATTTTTCACTATCTTCTGGGATTTCAATAATGGAAGCTTTGAAGATAGTAAAAGACCAGCTTGAAAATAAAAAGTTAAGATGGGTAACTGAAAGAGTTTATGAAGACGTTGAAGGGGGAAGCCTTTTATCAGACGCATTTAAAAAAACTAATGAGATGCCAGACCTTTTTATTTATATGATAGAAGTCGGCGAAACTACAGGAAGTTTAGATGAAATTATGAACGAGCTTTCAGATTATTATGACAAGCAATACAAACAAGGAAGAAAGATAGCTAACGCATTAATTTATCCAAAGTTTTTGATAATTTTTTCTTTAGTTATAGTATCAATTTTAGTAGCTTATGTTGTTCCGATTTTTGTAAATAACCTTTTAAGTGCAAACGGAGAATTACCTATTCCAACTAAAATAGTAATTACTTTAAGCAATGTAATTAAAAATTATGGGATATATATTTTAGGAATAATAATTCTAATTGCAATATTAAAAAAGGTTTTTATAAATAAAAGCTCAGCATATAAGCTACTAAGAGATAAGTTTATTGTTAAATCAAAGTTTGTTGGAAAAATTTCAATGCAGATAATGACAGCAAGGTTTGCAAGGACTTTTTCTATTTTGTATGGAGGAGGGATAAGCGTAATTAGTGCCTTAGATATAACATCTAATGTAATTGGTAATGTTTATTTAAAGGACAAGCTTTTAGATGCAAAAAAATTAATAAATAATGGTTCAACAATAGGAGATGCACTAGATTCAGAAAGATGTTTTCCAAGTATGCTAATTCAATCTATAAAGGTTGGAGAAGAGTCAGGAAGCATTGATAAAATCTTAAAAAAAGCATCAGACTTTTACGATTCTGAAGCGAATTTTGCTTTAGAGAGAATTACAGCGTTAATCGAGCCAACTATGATAATAATCTTAGCAGGCGTCGTTGGATTTATAGTTTTATCGCTTATACTTCCAATGTTCTCAATGTATGACGCTATAAACTAGATATTAAGGATTTTTAACCTTAACATAAATAAAAACAATTAGGAGGAATTAAAATGAATACACTTAAAAAGAGAAAGAAAAAAGGATTTACATTAATTGAACTTATAGCAGTAGTTGCAATACTTGCAATACTAGCAGCAGTTGCAGTTCCAAGAGTTATAGAATATGTAAATAAATCAAAAAGAGTAGCTGTCCAAACTACAGCTTCAACAATATATAACGCAGCAGAGGCAGCTTATAATGATGGAACTTTAGATGCTGTAAAAGGAACAGGAGCTGAAAAGGAAAAAGCTTTTGAGGCTGCTAACGTTAATACAGTAATAACAGAATTAAAAAATGATAAGTTACTAAATAATGTTGATACAAGTAAATTAGGAACTTTAGCAAATGATACAATGCAAAAATTACAAGATGTAGTAGATGCTGACCAATCTAGAATTCAAGTAGACAGCCAAGGAGTATATCAAGGCTTAGAAGTGGCTACAACAAGTAAAACTACTCCTAGTACTAATAATGCAGGCAAATAAAATCTCATAAAATTTAATAAGGCTGTCTTTTAGGCAGCCTTTTTATAGGGGGAGAAATTTATGAAAAAAAAGAAAGGTTTTACTCTTATAGAACTTATAGCTGTAGTTGCAATACTTGCAATACTAGCAGCAGTTGCAGTTCCAAAGGTAATTACATATGTAACTAAATCTAAAGAAGTAGCGGTTAAAACAAATTGTAAAATTATTTATGACGCAACACAAGCTGCATATAATGATGGAAAGTTAAGCGACCTTATAGATCCGATAAAAAAACAATTAGAATCTCAAGACAAAGATAGAAAATATACCGATTGGGTTGCATTACAATATGTAAATTCAGAAAAAATTTTAGATTTACTAATCAAGGATAAGTTAATTAAACCAGATAACGATATAGAAAATCTCACTAAAAGATTAGGAAGCTTTGGAAGAATAGAGGCAGTTGTACAAGCACCTGCTGAACTTATTAAAGTAGATTCAGATGGAATTATAACAGAAAAATCAAGTGATGATGTTTATAAGTACTGGCAGGATTATATGAGTTAGGAGAATTAGAAAATGATAATTATTATGGCTTTAATATTTATATTAGGAATAGTGTTTGGGAGTTTCTTTAATGTTTGTATTTATAGAATACCAAGAGAGGAAAGCATAACGTATCCTGCATCACATTGCACAAATTGTGGCAGAGTATTAAAGCCATATGAATTAGTACCGATTTTAAGTTATATTTTCCAAGGGGGAAAGTGTAGAGGGTGCAAGGAAAAGATAAGTCCTATATATCCGTTTGTGGAACTTTTAACTGGAATAGTATATTTAATTATATTTTTAAGGTTTGGATTTTCTGTAGAGAGTTTAAAATATATTTTTCTTTGTTCTATATTAATTATTTCTTCGATGATTGATATAAACACTATGGAAGTATACTTTAAAGTCTCTATGGCAGGCTTTGTTGGGGGGATAATATTTAGCGTTTTAGATATTTTAAAGGGATCTGATTTAAAGGTTAAGGTTTTATCTATTTTAATACCTCTTTTAATTATGGGATTAGTTTATATAGTATCTAAAAAGTATGATGGGTTTGGACTAGGTGATTTAGAAGTTTATTTATTTTCTGCTCTTTATTTAAGTCCGAAACTTATATTACTTAGTATTTTTCTTTCAATAATATATGGTGGAGTTTTAGCAATTATTTTAATGCTTTTAGGGAAGAGAAAAATGCATATTCCTTTCGTACCATTTATAGCCTTTGGGGTTTTTACTGCAATTATTTTTGGAAATCAAATTATACAGCTTTACTTAAACTTAATACTATAGAGGAGGGGCAAAATGATTAAGCTAGGAAACGAATCGAGCATAGTTTTATGCTTGAAGGATGATTTTATAGATATAATAGTCGGAAATACTAGAAAAATTAAATTAAAAGACACTATACCTTTAGAAAAAGGCTTGTGCGAAGACGGAATCATATTAGATACTTTAAAAATTTCAGATATTTTACTTAAATATTTTGGAGAACACGATATAAAAGAAAAGGAGATTTCTTTTGTTGTTTTTGGAAGCGATGTTGTATCAAGATATCTAGAGATTCCAAAGATGAAAAATTTATCTCTTAGAAAAACTGTTGAATTTGAATTAAAGGAACTTCTTGTAAATGAAGAAGATTATTATATAGATTATGAAGTAATTAATGAAAAAAAAGTTGAAAAAACTAAGGTATTAGATGTTCTAGTAGCAGCTTGTACTAAAGCAAAGATAGATAAGATGATTGAACTTTCTAATATGTTATCTAAAAAGGTAGCAGCTATTGATATTTTAACAAATACTATAAATAAGGTTATTCAAAAGAGTAATTTAAACTTAGAAGAAGAGACTATAGCTACATTTTATTTTGGATACACTTTTTGTAATGTATCTATAACTGATAAGGGAATCTTTAAATTAGATAGAAATATTCCTTTTGGTTTTAAAAACATAATTAAAGATATTCAAAAATATAGAGAAGAGGCGGGGATTGATAGTAAGGAAAATTTAGAGTTTTACAGTAGGGACTTAAGGATAGAAGGAAATAATGTAGATATACTTTTTAAGATGTATCCAAAGCTTGAAGAGACTTTCAATCAATTTCTATCTATAGTAAATAAAACTATAAAGTTTTATAGTTCTGGTAAGGGTGAGAAAGTAGTAAACAAAATGGTTATTTTTTCAACTCTTGATTTAAGTGAATCTGAAATAAAATATATTAGCCGTTATTTTGATATAGAAACTCTTTTAGTTAGAAATCCTAGCGATATAGGAATAAAGATAAAAAATTCTGATAATAAATATGGAAGATTTATGCCTTTATATGGATTATTTTTAAAAAGACATAAAAATAAAAAAAGATTAAACCTAAACCCAAAAGTTATTGAAGAAAGTTTAAAAGATAAAGAAAGTAGGAATCTTTTAGTTATATATATTGCAGTTATATTAGTTTTAATAATTAATGCAGGAACACTTTATTTTGATAATGTATCTTTACGAGATGAGAGCAGTAATTTAAAAGAACAAATCTCTAATTTGAAAGAGCAAAGCGAAGGATTTACAGAAATAAAAGATCAGATAGATAGTAAAAAGCAATTTATAGATAAAGTTTCAGCTCTTGAAAGTAAATTTGATTTTAAAGATTATATAGGTAATATTTCAAAATATGTTCCGCAAGGTATAACTGTGGAGTCAGCAACTTATAATAAAGCACTTATAACTTTAAATGGATACGCAAAAACAAAAGAAGATGTAGCTGTATTTTTAGCAAATTTACAAATGAGTAAAGAGTATAAAAACGCTGAGGTTTTATCTATAAATACTGTGGAAGAAACAGAAAATTCAGAAGTTAAAGCACCAGAAGATTCAGAAAAAATTAAAGAAAAAGATAATAGCAAAGATAAAGAAGAAAGTAAGGATAAAAAAGATGACTCTACTAAAAAAGAAGAAGTTAAAAAAGCTATAAAAGAAGCAAGTGCACCAAAGACTATAGAAAAAATAGAATTTATCATTAATATAAAGGAGTAGGACATGAAAAAAGAAGAAAAAATTAAAAAAGAAAATAAGTTTTTTAATTACTTGAAAAAGTTAAATAAAAGAGAAAAATACCTTCTTTTTATTAGTGTTTTAATTTTTACCTTTATAATTTTTGAAGAAGTACTTATTATGCCTTTATCTAAAAAAAATGATGGTTATGTAAGTGAGGTTAAGAAATTAACATCTGAAAAAAGAAAAGTAAGTAATACTATTATAAATAAAGAAAACTTACAAAAGGAACTAAATAGAGTAAATATAGAATACAATAAAAAACTAGTAAGCTTTCCAAAAACTGAAAAACAAGCAGAAATAATAAAAGATTATATTGATTATTCAGATGCATCTGGAGTTACACTTACTACAGTTAACTTTAGTGATGGAAAAAGTTTAGAAAATAAAGAAAACACAGACGATGATTTACTTTTAGAAAATACGAAGGTGCAAAGTGAGCCTAAAAAAGAAAATTCAGAAGAAAATATAGTTACAAATAGTGTAAATTTAACTCTTAATTGTAGCTATGAGAATTTATTAAAGTTTATTAATTACTTAGAAGAAGATAAGAGGCTTATGAATATAATAAATGTTCAAATAAATAAAAATGATGACGGAATGAAAAATGTTAATAGCATAAATGCAATTATAAATTTAGAATATTATAATTTGAGTTATTTTAAAAATGAAAAGTATGATTTTAATAAAGGTACATATGGTAAAAAAGATTATTTCAATTAAAAAGGGATATTCTTTAGTTGAAGTTGTTGCATCACTTGCAATAATTTCAATATTACTTGTAGCTGTAACTCAAATTATAATAACATCTAAAAAAAGCGAAGATAACACTAATATGAAGATAACTAATGCAACTGTATTAAATGATGTTAATAATATTTTATTTAGTTTAGATAACAAAGGAATAGATATGTTTTTAAATAAGGATATAACATTAGAGTGTACTAGCAGTAACGATATTACTGAAATGATTTTAAATGGTTTAAAAGAACCATATGCAATTTATACTTCAGGCAATAGATATTACACTAAAAATCAATCTGAAAAAAATAAAATAAAATATATTATTAATATAAAAATAAAAAGGTTAGAAGAAGATTCTAAAAATTCAAATAATATCTTATACAAAGCATTTGTTAAAGTAGTAGTCTTAAAGAAACCTTTAGAGTTTTACTATAATGGTGATACTAATAACAATATAGATTTATCAAACGATAAAGAAAAAATAATCGATGAAGATTATATAATCTTACGTCCTAATAGTTAGGAGGGGAGATATGAAAAAGAAAGGATTTACTTTAGTTGAATTAATAGCAGTACTTGCAATAACTTCTACCATTTTACTTATGATAGGAGGAATCTATGTAAGTGGAGTAAAGACTGCAAATCAAACTAAAGATAAAGCAGACATACAAAATGAATACAGAAGAACTTTTGATGGTCTAAAAAGGTCTTTAAAAGACTCTGAAAAAGTTAAGATTTATAAAAAAGAAGTTAATATAGAAGGTGAAGGTAATGTAAATTCCCTTCTTATATATAAAAATAACGATGGTAAATTTATTATTTATAAAGAAAAGTCAGGAGATACCTATAACCTAATTAAGGCAAAAATAAATAGTATAACAAATGAAGAGCCTTTGAAACTAACTATAAGTGAAAAAAGTACAATATCTAAAGATATAGTAGAGATAACTATTAAAAAGCTAAAAAAAGAAGTTAGTAGTAGCGAATATTTAGCTTGCAATGTTTCATTCAAAAAAGGAAAAGAAGGAAAAAGTTATGATTTTACAATAGATGTAAACAACAAAAGTGAGATAACTTTAAATGTAGATGGGGAAGAAGAGGATGAAGATAGCTGGAATCCTCAAAATATAAAAATGAGTAATTTTAATATTTTAGATAGTAGTGATATTAATTTTAGATCTTATGGTGATATTTTCGAATCTACCTTTACAGTAAACAATTTAAGTGAGAGGGAATTGTATAGAAGTATAAATATTCATTACCATAATAGTGATGATTTAACTTTAAATAAAAGTAACTCATACAATCCTATACCAAATTTAAATATAGAAAAAACTACAACTATTGATGCTAAAAGTTTAAATTACGTTAGAAATAGTCTTTATAATGAAGATATTTATATTATAAACAGAAATGGATATGCTCAATTTAGGCAAAGTTTAAATGGAGTAGAAAAGGAGAATGTTGTAGGGATAGTAAGAAAATTAAATTATGATAACATAATAATTATAGTAGGTGGAGATTTAAATATAGTTTCATATGGTGATTATATTGGTGGGTTTTATGGTGTTGATGCTAAAAATACACTAAATCTTCAGAATATAGTTATAGTAAGTGATGGAAGTGTTAATTTTAATAATTGTGCAATAAGAGCTACTAATGGAATTTTCGAAGTTATAGCTAACAATGGGATAAGTATAAATAATTATTCAAGAGGAGTGTATATTTTAGGAAGTAACAATTATGATTTAGATTATTATATAAATAAGGACTTAACAAAAAAAGCTATAAACGATTTTGCTAAGTTCAAAGACGATTAGAGGTGGTATCTTTGAAAAAAAAGAAGGGTTCTACTTTAGTAGTGGTGCTTGGAATTCTTTTTGCGTTATCAATTACAGCAATAGCAGTATTTACTTATGTTAAAGGCACGAGTAAAACTAATAATATCGCTATAAATAAAATTAAAACAGAGGCTTTAGCAAAATCAGCTATAAATGAGGCAGAATTTGAATATATAAAAGGAAATACAAAGGAAGAAGATATATCAAAGAGGGTTTTAAATTCCTTAAATGATAAATTAGACGGCTTTTCTTTAGATATAAAGATAGGTAAAGAAACAGATACTAAATATAAAATTGAAGCGATATCTAAATTTAAAGAAACTGGTTATGAAGCAAAAGAAACTACATTTATAAATGTTAAGAAAAATGAGTCTAATAATGAAAATGATATAGATTTATTTATGAAAAGCGCAGCTGGTATTTCAATACTGAATAATGGAAAAGTAGAATTTAATTATAGAGCACCAGTTGCAATTACAGGAACAACTATAAATATAGCAAACTATTATGGGGATGCAGATTCTTATTTAAAGGGGAATGGGAATTTTACTTATAATAATAAAAATTTAAATAAAGAAGGTGAAGAGAGGTCTAAGGGATTAAACCTAAAATTAAAGAAGGGAGATATTAATATTTCAGGGAGTGATAGTGAGTTTGAGGATAGCTATTTATATATAAGAAATTATAGAAAAGGCACAGTAGCACTATTAAATGGAGATGATGATCTGAATTTTAAAGATATAGGAGATATAACAAAAGAAGACTTAAAAGAAAATTGTGGCGCTATAGTAAAGCTTAGTGGAGATAGAAGACTTATACTCTCAAATGGTAATATAAATCTAAATAGAACAAAGCTATTTTCAGAATGCTTTATTTATGCAAAAAACAAATTTATTATAAGTGATACTTCAAATGGAGAATTTCATAAATCAAATATGATAACAGATAATGGAATGATAATAAATGGAAATCTAAATTACAATACTTATTTCGATAACGCTTATTATGACGAAGTAAAAGAATATTTAAAAAAATTTATTTAATAAAATTTATTTAATAAAATTAAAATGTATACGGATAATTCATATCAAATATAAAGAATATACATACATTTAACAATATGTTAAATTGTAAAAATATGTTGTTATATGAATAATTGTGTGATATAGTTTAATCACAGAAATGGAGGGGTTGGGTTTTGAAAAAAATTGCAATAATGACTGATAGTAGTTGTGATTTAGATTTAAAAACAATTGAAGAATACAATATAGAGATGTTACCACTTAGGATAGTATATAAGGATAAAGAATTTTTGGACAAGATTACATTATCTTCTTCGGAGATGTTTGAAAGTTTAAAAGTTGAAGTTCCTACAACTTCATTACCTGATTTACACAACACAGAAAAAGTAATAGAAAGATTAAAAAGTGAAGGATATACAGACGTAATAGTAGCTACAGTTTCAAGTAAGTTATCTGGAACATATAATAGTGTAAGGCTTGTTTGTGAGTCTCATCCAGAATTAGATTATCACTTTTTTGATACTAGAACATTAGGTTATCCTCAAGGGGTAATAGTTTTAGAAATAGCTAAGCTAATTAATTCAGGAAAAGATTTAGAATATATTTTAAATTCTATGGAAGATATAAGAAAAAGAACTCACGGGTATATAACATTTGATACACTTGAGTTTTTAACAAAAGGTGGAAGAATAGGAAAGGTTGCTGGAACTATTGGAGAAATATTGCACCTTAAACCTATAGTATCATCTGATGATGACGGAGAACTTTACAACTACAAAAAGGCTAGAGGAAGAAAGAAAGCTATATCTAAAATGAAGGATATTTTAACTTCGTATTTAGATAAAGGTAAGTGCAGAGTCTGGGTTTTAGATGGACACTGTAGAAGTGAAGTAGAAAGCTTTTATGAAAGTGTAAAGGATTATAACAATATAACTGAAATTTCAATTGAAAGTATAGGTCCGGCTATGGGTATTCACACAGGACCAGGTGCTTTAGGATTATGTATATATGAAGAGAGCGAATAATTTCGCTTTCTTTTTTCGTATAGGAAATTAAAACAATTTAAATTTCAAATAAGGATAAGCATATATCTTTTAAAAACATAATTTGAATAGTTAAATATAAATTTTTTGAAAATAATTTTAAAAGAGTGTATTATTAAGTTATAAAGATAAAGTATGGGGAGATAAAAATGCAAGAAGTAATATTATATTTTACTATATACAGCATACTAGGATGGATATGCGAATGTATTTATTGTGCTGCAATAGATAAAGTTTGGGTAAATAGAGGATTTTTAAATGGTCCTGTATGTCCTGTGTATGGATTTGGATCTATGTTTGTAATACTTATTTTAGGGAACTTAAAAGGTCATTATATTGAACTGTTTATTTCTTCTATAGTATTAACTACAGCGTTAGAATACTTAACAGCGGTTATCCTAGAAAAAGCTTTTAATTTGAAGTGGTGGGATTATTCAAATTATAAACTGAATTATAAAGGAAGAATATGTGTTTTAAACTCAGTTATTTTTGGGTTTCTTTCATTATTCTTAATAGAAATATTAAATCCATTTATAGTAGCAAAGGTTGATCTTTTAAGCTTAGAGTTAAAAACTATATTATCAGTAATTATAGTTATAATATTTATAGTAGATTTAGTTTTAACTATTATATCTTTAATTGATATGAATGATATGTTAAGCAAGATTAACGGTATGTTTAAAGAGTTTAAAAGGTTTGGAATAAATGTTGAAAAACTTAATGACATTGAATTTAACAGAGCTTTTATTAAGGTATCTAGTTTTAAAGATTTTATAAATATAAAATCAAAAATAGAAGACGGATATAATAATTTTAAGGATTTTAGATTAAAATCAAGTATACAAAACAGAATAATAAAAGCTTTCCCAGATTTAAAATCAAAAGAGTATTCAGATCAATTTAAAAAGATGAAAGAAAGTATTCAAGATTATTGGAAAAACAAAAATTAACAGAAAACTAAAAAAAATGAAACCTCCTAAATAGTATAATTAAAGTTGTACATTATTTTAGGAGGTGTTTTGTTGTTAGAAATTTATAATCATAACAATATTATTTTATATTTTACAATATATAGTTTTTTAGGGTGGTTAGCTGAAACTATATATTGTTTTATTATCGATAAGAAGTTTACATATAGAGGATTCTTATATGGGCCCGTTTGTCCTATATATGGAACTGGTGCTTTAATTGTAATTTTTTCTCTAAGTTATTTTGAAAACAATATATTTTTAGTCTTTATAATGGGAATGCTTTTAACATCCATATTAGAATATATAACTTCATTTGTTTTAGAAAAGGCATTTCATATGAAATGGTGGGATTATTCTACTTATAAATTCAATTTAAATGGTAGAGTTTGTTTACTTAACTCAACTCTTTTTGGATTATTATCAGTTGTACTTTTAGAAGTAATAAATCCGAAAGTTATAGAACTTATAAATATTATTCCTTCATATTTACAATTAAAATTATCAAATGGAATTTTTATTATATTTGTTATAGATGGTACTCTTACTATTATTCATTTATTAAACTTAAAAGAAAAATTAAAATCTTTAAAAGATGTAAGATTAGAACTAGAAAAGTTAGGTGTTTCAATTAAGAGTTATGCAAATGAAGAATTAATTAAAATTCAAAATGAAGTTAAAAGTGCAGAAGCTAAAAAGAATATGCTAAAATTAAAGGATAATTTAAATGATAGTTATAAGTATAAAAGATTATTACAAACATTTTCTCATTCAAAACATAAATTTGATAATAAGGGATTACAAGATTTAAAAGAATCACTTAAAAAATAGCGAATTTAGTTGTTAAAAATAATCTTAATAGTTATAATAATATAGAATATTTAGAAAACGGAGTGAACTATATGAGAATGAGAAAAAAGCCATGGGCTAGACCAGAACTAGAGTCATGTGATTTTTTTGTTTCTAACACTAATGAGTATAAAGGTAAATGGAATGATAGTTTTAAAAGAAAAAATCCAATTTACTTAGAACTTGGTTGTGGTAAAGGGACATTTATGGCTGTGCATGCTTCAGAAAATAAAGATATAAACTATATGGCTATAGATATTAAAGACGAAGTATTAGTACTTGCAAAGAGAAATATTGAAGAAGGTTTCAAAGAAAGAAACAGAGAAGAAATAGATAATATTAAGCTTATGGCACAAGAAATTGCCCTTATTGAAAATATGTTAGGGGAAGAAGATGAAATAAGTAGAATTTATATAAACTTCTGTAATCCTTGGCCAAAAGATAGACATAAAAAAAGAAGATTAACTCATAATAGACAACTAAAAAACTATAAAAAGTTTTTAAAGTCAGGTGGAGAGATATACTTTAAAACTGATGATGACGAATTATTCGAGGAATCTTTAGAGTATTTTAAAGAAGAAGGCTTTGAGTTAACTTATATTACATATGATCTTCATAATAGTGATTATGAAGGAAATGTAACTACAGAACACGAAGAAATGTTCACTAAAAAAGGTATAAAGACAAAGTTCTTAATAGCTAAAAATGTTTAAAAGGTGATTTATCACCTTTTTTTCTTTGAAAATAAGGTTTAGCTTAAATAATTTTAGTTTTAAGAATATGAAAGAATTTTAAAGAAAATAGGACGTAAATCTATGAAAACATAAATTTTTATTATGAAAATGATATGATAGATATTCAGAAACCCTTTACATTAAATTTGAGGATATGTTATAATAAGGCATACCACAAAGGAGGAATTATATTATGAAAAATTTAACACCAACACCACACAACAACGCGAAGAAAGGTGACATTGCTGAAACAGTCTTATTACCAGGAGATCCACTAAGAGCTAAATTTATAGCTGAAACTTTCTTAGAAAATCCTGTTCAATATAACACTGTTAGAGGAATGCTTGGATATACAGGAACATATAAAGGTAAAAGAATCTCAGTTCAAGGAACAGGAATGGGAATTCCATCAATAGGAATTTACTCATATGAATTAATACATTTTTACGGAGTTAAAAATCTTATCAGAATAGGATCAGCTGGAGCTATAGACCCTACTTTAAAATTACACGATGTAGTAATTGGAATGGGATCTTGTACTGATTCAAACTTTGCAAGTCAATATAACTTACCAGGAACTTTTGCTCCTATAGCAAGCTACGATTTAGTAGAAAAAGCAGTTAACTCAGCTAGAGATTTAGGAGTAAACGTTAAAGTTGGTAACATCTTATCAAGTGACGTATTCTACGGAGAAAGCGGACTAGATGGATTAAAAGCATGGCAAAAGATGGGTGTACTAGCTGTTGAAATGGAATCAGCAGGTCTTTACATGAATGCTGCAAGAGCAGGAGTTAATGCACTTTGCATACTTACAATTTCAGATTGTCCTTTCACTGGAGAATTAACAACTGCAGAAGAGAGACAATTAGCTTTCACAAACATGATGAAAGTTGCTTTAGAATTAGCATAGTATATACAAATAAAAGGACTGATTTGAATCAGTTCTTTTTTTTGTTTTAAGATAAAAGATCTTAAAAATAATAGTAATGGTGTTAAATATATAAATTATATTTTTAAAAAAACTACAACATTGTTACGAGATATTATTGGTACAACGGATTTTCACTATACTAGGGTAAATTTTTAATGTTTTGGACAAGTAAGAATTATGAAGACAAGCTATCTAAAAAGATAAAAGTAGACAAGTAAATTATGAAAGGACAAGCTATAAAAAGATACCTATATTAGGATTAGAATTTAAATTACTTTTACACAAAAAATAGAACTTATTAAATTAGATAAAATAGTATGTTTTTCAAAAGAACTTTCGTAAATATAAACAAACCAATTCAAATAAACTTGAAGATATTTTGTAGCGACACTTCTAAATTTTCTAAGCCATCTTCTTAAATATAAAATAAAATCAGAGCAGTGACTAAGTAAAATTTCACTTTCTTCTTTAGAAATTTTTAATTCTTTCTTTTTATGAAGAACATAGTTTAATTTCTTTGATATAAGATAAGAAAATCTATCTTTTCCTGGCAGGAAATAAGGATTAAATGAATCTAATAAGCTATCTATGGATTCTTTTGTAGGACTCATAGAGTCAAAAGATATCTTAGCTAGAGAGTAATTGTTTTTATTAAGAGTTGTAGCTACAAAGATATTTTTTCTTCTAGAAATAGTGGAAACTTTGGGAGTCTTTTGACCCTTAAAGTTTTCTAAAAACTTAGTATGTCTCATAGCTGTAACTATGTGGGTTCTTCTAGAATCAGTATAAGTTCCAATATGCTTTAGTATCTTATGTCTCCATCTAAAAGATGTTTCTATGCAGATATTTAATATACCTGCACAATCTCTTATAGTAGCACCAGATAGCATAAGACGAGTGTATTTATCCCAAAGCTCAACACTCTTTCTAGTATTATGCCAAACAAGTCCTGTTCCTTCATTAAAAGTCTTAAGACAATCTTTACATTGATACCTTTGGACAGTCCTATATTTACCGTATTTAATAAAATGTTTTGAATCGCAATGGGGACAAACCTGTGTATGTACCATAATCTCACCTCGAAAAATTCTAAAATTTTTAGTTATTTTGATTATGGACATAAAAAAGTGACTTTATTCATGTGATTTTAGTAAAATACCAACAAAGAAGCAAAACAATGCTGTAGGAAAAGTAAGAATTATTATATATTAATATAAAGGTAGAGGAATATAAGAAAATATTATACTAAATCATACTAGAAAAAATAAATCTAGAGCTTATTTAAAGATATTTATTACAAAAATACACAAACTTTGTAAACAAATTTTAATAATAATAACAATAACGTAAGAATAGTAGAAAATATCATGCAAGATAACTATAATCTATATGTAGTAATTAAATGGAAAAATAAAGGCTAAAGAAGAAAAAAGTAGCAAAAAATGATATAACATAAAAATTATTAAATAAATCCAAAATTTCTTAAAATATAAAATGAACAAATAGTAAATTATTCACGTTAAAAGTTACAAATAGGTATATCATTCTCAAGGTAAAAAGGCTCTTTTAGTGCCTATATAAACTAATTCTTAATAAAGTTTAGGTTTTTTTAAGGTGTTATTTACTTTTTGTTAAAAAATACACAAAAATACTGATTGATTATAGGAAAGATTAGTAATATTATTTAAAGGGAATTTTAATAGGTTAAGACTCAGGGAGGAGGAAGGTATGAAAAAAATATTATGTTTTATAATACCGATAGTAATAGGGATTGCTTTTGCTTTTGGCTTAAATAAATTTTTAGATTATCAAAATAATAAAATGATGAATGATAAAAATTTAGTGCCACTTATGAGTGAGTATGCAACAGACATTAAAGGAAAAGGTGTTATTATAAATAATAAATTTTTATCAGAAGATTCAATAATGATGCTTGGAGCTTCAGACTTAAGAAAAGCAACAAAACAACATCCAACGCGTTATTTCAATACGAATAGAAGTAAAGATAAAGTATTTACAATTGGTAGACCATTTACGCAACAATTACAAGATGCAATAACATTAGGTAGTACAAATCCTGATATAAAAGGTAAGAAAGTTGTCCTTTTAGAATCATTACAATGGTTTGTTCACCCAGAAGGTGTTGCACCAAGAGACTTCCAAGGTAGATTTTCACCAATTCAATTTTATACTTTCTTAGATAATAAAGATATTTCAAAAGAGAGCAAAGAATTTTTATGTAAAAGAGTAAATACACTTCTTGAAGGAAGTAGTGAGTT
Organism: Clostridium chrysemydis; assembly: GCF_015234215.1. GTDB lineage: Bacteria > Bacillota > Clostridia > Clostridiales > Clostridiaceae > Clostridium > Clostridium chrysemydis. The sequence continues at coordinate 752,505 of NZ_JADEKP010000001.1, forward strand.
TAAAAGTGAAAAAATATATGCAGAACTTTATAATGATAATTCTGCAATAGCTAAAGTTAAAAAGGTATTATTAAAACCTTATTTTTACTTAAGAGAAAAAGAAGTTTTACTTAAAGAAAAAGGGAGATTATATTTAAGACTTAAAAAGTTAAAAAATAAAACACCTAAAGATAGTGAACTTAAGAAACCATTTAACTGGAAGAAAGAACAAGAACAAGCTATTAAAGATGCAAAGAAAAGAGTTAAGGATGCACCTTTAAAATTAGATAAAGATTACTACAACAAAACTTTAAAACCAAACCTTAAAAAACTTAAAAACAAATACAAAGGAGTAAATTTATTAGAATCTAAAGAGATGGACGATTATAAATATTTCCTAGATATTTGTAAAGAGCAAGGTGCTGATTTAACAGTAGTATTAATGCCATGTTTCCCTTGGTATTACGATTATGCTGGAATTTCACAAAAACAAAGATTCGAATTCTACGACGTTATGGGTAAACTTGCAAAAGAAAAAGGATTTAAAGTAATGGATTTAAGAGATAAAGAAACTGAAGATTACTATTTAAGAGATGTTATGCATTTAGGTACGAGAGGATGGTTAGATGTCAGTGAAAAACTTTATAAGCAATATAATGAAGGACAAGTTTATAATAGGTAGTATAATTATGACAATTGCAATAATAACTGCAATTATAATAGTTACTTTTACACCATTTAAACAAATACCATTTATTTATAATGAGTTTTAATTTGGAGGGTATTAATTATGGAAATTATTAAGAGTATAAAAAAATATGCAAATACTGATAGAATAGCACTAAAATGTGATGGAGAAGATTTATCTTATAAAGAACTTGAAGATTTTTCAGAAGCTATCGCAGCTTACCTTTTAGAAATAAATAATGATAAAACACCAATAATTATTTACGGAAATAAAGATAATTTAATAGTTCCTTGTATGATAGGTGCATTAAAATCAGGAAGAGCGTATATTCCTTTAGATGTTACTTTCCCAGTAGAGAGAGTATTAACAGTTTCAGATGAGGTTCATCCTAAAGTAATAGTAAATCTTTCAGATAAAGATAATGAAGAGTTTAATACAGATATAAAAGTAATTAATAAAGAAGATCTTAAAAAGATAATAAATGATTATAAAGGCATCGAAATTACTTGTGATAAATATGTTAAAGAAGATGAAAACGCATATATATTATTTACTTCTGGAAGTACAGGAAAGCCAAAAGGAGTTCAAATAAGCAGCAATAACTTAGATAACTTTAATAAATGGATAATCGACTACTTAAAAATAGATGATAGCGGTATGACTGTAATGAATCAAGTTTCTTATTCATTTGATGTATCGGTTATAGCTTTATATGGTGGATTAATTAATGGTGCAACATTATTTTCTCTATCAAAAGAAACTATGGGAAATTTCAAAGAGTTATTTGAACAATTCAGTAATTCAAATATAAACCTTTGGATATCAACTCCATCATTTGTAGGAATATGTTTAAATGAAGATAGCTTTAATGAAAACATGATGAAAGAATTAGATTCTATGATTGTTTTAGGAGAAGTTTTATCAAAGAATTTAACTAAAGAAGTTATGGGAAGATTCCCTAAAATGAGAATGATGAACGGGTACGGTCCTACAGAAGCTACAGTTGCAGTTACTGCAATTGATGTAGATGATGAAATTTTAGAAGATGAAAAAAGTATTCCAATAGGATATGCAATGGATGGTATAGAAATAAAAATAGTTGATAAAGATGGAAACGAAGTTGAAGATGGAGAAAAAGGCGAAATCATAATGATTGGTAAGTCGGTTTCAAAAGGATATTTTAATAATCCAGAAAAGACTAACGAAGTATTCTATACTACAAAAGATAACGAAAGAGCTTATAGAGCTGGGGATATTGGATACAGAATAGACGGAAAGATATACTACTGCGGTAGAAAAGATTTCCAAATAAAGCTAAATGGGTTTAGAATAGAAATAGAGGATATTGAAAATAACTTATGTAGAGTTCCAAATGTAAGAAATGCAGTTGTTCTTCCAGTTTACAAAGACGAAAAGATTGCATACTTACAAGGTGTAGTAGAATTAAAAGAAAAGAATGATTTAAGCAATTTAAAAAATGGAATGCTAATTAAGAAGGAATTAGAAAAATTAATTCAATCTTACATGGTACCTAGAAGTATAAAGATTGTTGAAGATTTCCCTATTAACACTAATGGTAAAATTGATAGAAAGAAACTAATGGAGGAAATGTAATGACTTTTTCACAATATGGAGATTATCTGTATCTTTATATACTTTTATTAACTTCAATACCAGCAATAATTCTTGGTATTTGTGAGAAAAAGATTAAATATTACGGAATGATTGCTACTCTTTTTATGATTTTAATCATAGTAGGAATCAATGTACAATTTAAATTCTTATGTATATTTGTAATTTGGGAACTTATTATAGTTTACGGTTACTTATACGTTAGAAAGAAGACAGATAACATAATAATATATAGATTATTTCTATTTGGATCAATGTTACCTGTAATTTTAAATAAGATATCACCATTTTTCAATTATATAATTCCTGAAACTAAATTAACAGTAATAGGTTTTATAGGGATATCTTACTTTAACTTTAGGGTTATACAAATAGTTATAGAAATATTTGACGGTGCAATAAAAGAAATAAAAATGAGTACATTTTTATACTTTGTATTATTCTTCCCAACATTAAGTTCAGGTCCCATTGATAGATCTAGAAGATTTGAAAAGGACTTAGATACTGAAATTTCAAGAAGTGATTACATAAATGATTATTTAATGCCAGGTTTATTTAAAATATTCCAAGGTGTTTTATACAAGTTTGTAATAGCACTGTTAATTAATACGCTTTGGTATTCAAAAATACCAACAGACCATTTCACATTTATGAGAGCATACCAATATATGATTTCATTTACTTTATACTTATTCTTTGATTTTGGAGGATACAGTTTATTTGCGGTAGGTACAAGTTATATATTTGGTATAAAAGCACCAGATAACTTTGATAAACCATTTTTAAGTAAAGATATGAAAGAATTCTGGACTAGATGGCACATATCACTTTCAAGATGGTTTGGTGATTATATATTCTCAAGATTTGTTATTAGTTCTATGAGAAAGAAAAGATTCAAAAAGAGAACTACAGCAGCACATGTTGCTCAAATGATAACAATGATTACAATGGGATTTTGGCATGGAGTTACATGGTATTATATACTATACGGGGTATATGAAGGTTTAGTTTTAGTTTTAACAGATATATATCAAAAGAAATCTAAATTCTATAAATCACATAAAAAAGCCCGTTGGTTTAGTTATGTACAAATATTTATAACATGGCATATAGCAGGCTTTGGTATGCTTTTATTCTCAGGATATTTCGCACTACTAAAGTAATTTAATATAAAAAAAGGAGATTTTTAAAATGCAAGAAAAAGTAATAGAAATTTTTGAAGAAGTAACAGGATGCGACGAGATAAGAGATGATTTAGAGTTAGATCTATTTGAAGCAGGACTTTTAGACTCATTAGCAATAATAGAGGTATTATTACAAATTGAAGAGAAATTAGGAATTAAATTACAACCAACTGATCTTGAAAGAACAGATATGGCAACTGTAAATAACTTAGTTTCATTCTTAGAGAGCAGATAATTAAGAGAGGCATATAAAGCCTCTCTTTTTTTTTATACCACTTTTTTATTTCTTGAAGGATAAAATAAAATGATTGTCGAATAATAATAAAGACATAAAATTTGTGGAGGTAAACTTAAGTGGAAGAGTTTAAGGGTTTAAGTTATGAAGAGTATCTAAAGAAAGCTACAAATGAGCATTTAGATATGATAAAAGAACAAGAGGAGTTATCTGTTATTAGTGGTGAGGGGATCTATGAGGCTAGAAACGTTAGTGAGGATATAGTCTTAAAAGTGTATTCAGAAACTAGGTGCAAGGATGCAGCAACAGCATTACCGATTCTACTAGAAATGAGCAAAATAAATCCTAAAATAAAATTAGAGTTTTTTAGTTTAGAGGAAAATAAAGAAAAAATTATAAATTTGATAGGAAAGGCAAAGATTCCAACAATTCTTAGGGTCGATAAAGACGGAAATGTTTTAGGAAATTACATAGAGTTCCCAGAGTCTGTTAACAAAAAGATAAATGATTCTAATAAAGAAAAATTAGTTACAGAGTTTAGAAGTGGGATTTACAGCAAAATAATCGAAAATGAATTCATAGATTTAATTAAAAAAGAAGCTTATTAAGTTAAGCTTCTTTTCATTTTTTATATTCAAAGATTTTTTGACTTATATTTAAGGGTGATAGATTTAAAGCCTATTTTATGCATTAATTCCTTATTTAGTGTTACAAAGGTATTTAAGTTATTCATTTTGTAGGAGGTAGCCCTTTGTGTTAATTTTTCTAAAGAAAGTAAGTTATATAAAATATAGTTTCTAACTTTTGAAAAGTTTTCGTCTATATTAGATATTTCATTTAAAATTGTTAAATCATAGTTTAATATTTTTAAAGTTAAAGATTTTATTCCTTTAAAAAGATTATATGGAAATAGAAACTTGTTACTGATATAAACAATTACTATTCCAAGGATAACAAAGATAAGTCTATTTACAGTAATTAGTTTTAGGTTTGTATTTAAAGATGCAATTGATAAAGATGAAATAGCTGTAAAAAAGGAAAGTTTGTTATATTCTTTGAATCCGTAAGCTAAAAATAAGGAAATTATAAGAATAAATATAGTGAAAATCTTGTTTTGGAATAAAGTTAGTAGAATTAATATTATTAGTATACCTATAATATTACTTAAAGCTCGTTCCTTTCCCTTAACTAATGTATCTTCATAATAAGGCTGCATAACTGACATAATAGTAATAGATGTCCATAAAAATTTGTAAAAGGAAACTATGTTAGATAAAAAAAGAGTAAGAGTTAGAGTTAAACCTATTCTAAGTGCAAAATTGAAACGAATATTTGAAAGTTTAAGATTTTCTTTTGTATAAAACTTTAAAGAAAACATTTCAGAAGTTTTCCATTCAGAATATTCGAGCTTTAATAATGAATAATCTAAATTTCTTAAGGTCAAGATATTTGATTTTATAATAGTTAAAGATTCTGTTAGTGTTTTATAGTTAGCACTCTTATATCTAGATATAAATAATTCTAATATTGAAATTATATAATTTAAGTCCTTTTTAGTATTTAAAGATTTTAATATCTCAATAAAAGTATTTTTAAGGTCGTAAAGAAGTTTAGGGTCTATAGATCGAATTAGAAAATGATTCTCTTTTAAAAATATATTGATAATTTCAAGGGATAATGCAATTTCATATCGTATATTCCCAAGTACAGTTACTGTATGTTTTTTTGATTTAGTTTTGTATACTTTGTAGATATTTGAAGATGTAATATTAATGTGATTTTTATATAGTGAATTATCAAATGTACTTATAAGTAAAGAGTTTGCTTGAGATGATAATATCTTAAGAGAACTAACTAATACTTCTTTTAAGAAAGAAACCTTAGTTTTAGATTCATATAGTTTCAAATATAAAAAAATGAGTGTTACACAAAATATAACAGAAAGATACCTAAGCTTTAAACTATCAAAATCTTTTGGGTAAAAGGAAGTAAAAACATAAAGCATTATAAAGGGTTTATAAATCTTAGGATTAAACCTTGCTGTAAAAAAGTATGCAATTAAAAATATAGAACTAAAGTTTATAAAAACCCCAAAGTAAATATTTAAAGAGGCTAAAAAGGATAGGGATATTATTAAAATGTCTAATATTATTAAAGATATATATTTTTTAAAAGGTTTAACGTTTAAATTTTCAAAAGAAAGAGCAATAGATGTTAAGGTTATAGGGAAAGCAAGCATAGCATAGTTTTCACCAAAAAGTAGTACTATAAAAAGCATAGAAAAAAAGGCTATACTTCCGTATTTAATCATTGAATTTACGTTTAAGTTAATTTTATTTAAGAAGTCATTAATCATATTTATCACCAATATTAGTTTTTAAATTATGCCTATAATTTATACATAAAATATACCTATAGAGATTTCTTAAAAAATTATTTCATTATTATTAAATAAATAAAACAAAGTTGATATTTGTTACTGTTAGAATAAAATATATGGTATAATTTCAGATGTACGTTATTTAAGATATGATAAGGGGGAATTTATGAAGATTGATTGGAATAAGAAATATAATACAATTTCAGTTTATGCCTTTTTAGTGGTATCAGCTATAATCTTATTTTACAATTTTATTACAGGAATAGATTCAGTTAAAACTAAACTAAATGGATTCATATCTATAATGATGCCGTTTATAATAGGATTTACAATTGCATATTTGCTAGATTTTATTTTAAGATTTTATGAAATAAAGGTATTTTCTTATAAACCCTTTAAAAACTTTTTAAAAAAGTTTAATTGCAAAAGGGGACTTGGCTTAGTTTTTACATATTTAACAGCTTTAGCTTGTGTCTTTTTATTTATTCAGTTTGTACTACCACAACTTGTAGATAGTATCTTTGGATTAGTAAATGATGTACCAGCTTACGTAGAGAGTGCAACTAAATTCATAAATGAAACTATAAATGGATTAAATCTAGATCCATACTATATGACTATGATTTCAGAAAAGATAAATGATTTAGTCGAATTTTTAATTAAGGCTTCAGCTAATCTTATTCCTATGATAGGAAACCTTATAACAGGACTTTTATCTAGTGTCTGGAATGTAGTTTTAGGTTTAATAGTTTCAATATATCTTTTAATAGAAAAAGAAAAGTTTTTTGCACTTGGTAAAAAAGTGACTTATGCTGTTTTTAGCGAAAGTATAGCAAAGAGAATTCTTGAACTTACAGATAGAAGTAACAATACGTTTGGAAAGTTTTTAAGCGGTAAAATATTAGATTCATTTATTATTTGGGTAATTACATTTGTAATTTTAACAATTGTAAAAATGCCATATACAGTATTAATATCAGTCATTATTGGAATAACAAACATAATTCCTTTCTTTGGACCTTTTATAGGTGCAGTTCCGGCTGTTATTATTGTATTATTTGTTTCTCCACAAAAAGCATTATTATTAGTTATTATAATATTTATAATTCAACAGTTGGATGGAAATATTATAGGCCCTAAAATACTTGGAGATTCAATAGGAATATCTGCTTTTTGGATACTATTTTCAATTTTAGTTACAGGGAAATTACTTGGATTAGTTGGGATGATTATAGGAGTTCCACTTTTTGCAGTTATTTATTCAGTAATCAAAGAAATAGTAGAAGAAAAACTTAGAAAAAAGGGATTAGACCAGGATACTAAAAGTTATTTGTAAAATACAGATATTTGCATTTGGAAATTATAAAAAGTATAATTATTAAAGCATATTGCTGTGTACTAATTGCACTTCTATGCATATATATAGAAGTGCGATGTTTTAGTTATTGATTTTAAATTGGGGGATTCGCAAATGGATGAAAAAAAGAAAAAAATATTAAAAATTGGAATCATATCTGTTAGTGTCATTTTGGGAATCTACTTAATCTTAAGCGTGTTCTTTATGAACAGATTTTACTTTGGAACAAAAGTAAATGGTATAAATATAGGTGGAAAAACTATACAAGCAGCTAAAGATAAAGTAAAAGAAGAAATAGATTCATACAATCTAGAAATAGAAGGTAGAGATGGATTTAAAGCTAATATATCAGGAAAAGATATAGACTTAAAATTCAATGATACAAATCAGATAGCAAATCTTAAAGAAAATCAAGAGGCTTTTAAGTGGCCTAGTGGTGTTTTAAGTAAAAAAGAAACTAATCTAAATGACTATGTAACTTATGATAAAGAAAAACTTACAAAGGTTATAAATAATTTAGATTGCTTCAAAAAAGACAAGATTACAAGCCCTAAAAATCCACAGTTTATTTATAAAGATGGAAACTACGAAGTGGAAAAAGAAGTTATGGGTAACAAATTAAACAAAGAAGCTACTGTAAATGCTATAAAAGATGCTATAGCTAATGACAAGCCTTCTTTAAACTTAGAAGAATCTAAGGCTTATATAGATCCTAAATATACTACTGAATCATCTAAAGTAAATAAAACAAAAGATACTTTAGATAAATATGTAAAAACAAAAGTAACTTATACTTTTGGAGATAAAACTCAAGTAGTTGATGGTTCTGAAATAAACAAGTGGCTTTACGTTGATGAAAATTTAAATCCTCAAATTGACTATAATAAGGTCAGTGCTTTTGTATCTGGACTTGGAAGAGCTCATAATACAATTGGACAAGGAATTATGTTTAAGGCAACTGATGGAAGAATGGTAACAGTACCAGGTGGTAACTTTGGTTGGCAAATAAGTAATTCAGGTGAAACAGAAAAGCTTATTTCAGATATTAAAGAAGGAAAAGATGTTACTAGAGAGCCTGTATATGCTTTTAAGGGAATAGTACAAGGTTCAAACGAAATTGGAAATACTTACGTTGAGATTGATTTAGGAAAGCAACATCTTTGGTATTATAAAGATGGAGCATTAGTTGTAGAAAGTGATATAGTTACAGGTAACGAATCAAAGAAATTCTCAACACCTCCTGGGTTATTTAGACTTAATTACAGAGAAAGAAATGCTACTTTAAAAGGTGAAAATTATTCAACTCCAGTTAAGTTCTGGATGCCTTTTAATGGTGGAATAGGCCTTCATGATGCAAATTGGAGAAATAAATTTGGTGGAGACATTTATAAAACTAATGGATCACATGGTTGCGTAAACTTACCACCTCCGGTAGCTGAAACAATATTTAATAATATTTCAGCTGGAACTCCTGTTGTATGTTATAATTAATTAAAAGAAAACCATGTTAGAATTTTTTAACATGGTTTTTCTTTGTAAAATATTAAAGTATAGGTGATGAAGATGGAAGAATTAATAAAAGCTATAGATGAAATAACTTCAGATGAAGTTTTTAAAATAGTATTAAGTAATAAATTAAATAAAGAAATAGAATATAAAAAAGTAGTAATTGAGAAAAAAGAGATAAATAAAAAGGAACTTTATCAAATAGAAAGATTTACAGAAAAGCAAGTTTTTCATGAAAACATAAGTTTAGAAAAAATAAAAGAATCTTTCATTAAAGAAGTAGCTGGAAATTATAAGCAAGCAACAGTAATTGCAAAAAACAATACATACGATTTAAGAATATCCAAAAAAGGAAAAGTATTTTTAGGGAAAAAACCAAATGGAAATATAGAGTTAAAACCTAAAAATCATAACAAAGAAAAAAATTATATTTTAAAAGAAGGAGAGTTTATAAAACCTCTTATAGACCTAGGTGTATTCACTAAAGAAGGTAAAGTAGTAAAATCTAAATATGATAAATATAAACAAATTAATAGATTCTTAGAAATAATAGATGATGAAATAAAAAAATCTGATTTTAAGGAATTAACTATATTAGATTTTGGTTGTGGAAAGTCATACTTAACTTTTGTTTTATATCATTATTTTGTAAATATTAAAAAAATTAAAGTTAATATGATAGGATTAGATTTAAAAAAAGATGTAATTGAAAAATGCAATAAAATTTCAAAAGAGTACGGTTATGAGAATTTAAAATTTGAATTAGGGGATATTAACGGGTATAAGTATACAGATAAAGTTGATATGGTTATAACTCTTCACGCTTGCGATACAGCTACAGATTATGCTCTTTATAATGCAATAAAATGGAACACTAAAATGATATTCTCTGTTCCTTGCTGCCAGCATGAATTTAACTCTCAGCTAAAGAGTGGAGATTTTAATATAATCGGAAGATACGGAATAATTAAAGAGAGAATAGCGGCACTTATGACAGACTCTGTAAGAGGAAATCTATTAGAAGCTGTAGGTTATAAAACTCAAATACTTGAATTTATAGACATAGCACACTCTCCTAAAAATATTTTAATTAGAGCTACTAAAGGAAAGGTAAGCAAAGAAAAGAAAGAGAAACTAATAAAAGAAGTTGATAATTTAAGCAAAGAGTTTAACTTAGATTCAACACTTTACAAACTACTAAAGGAAGATAAGTTTTTATAGTATTAAATAATAAATATTATTAGTTGATAAAAGATACAATATACTGTATAATTAAATTATAAATTTGATTGTGGAGGAAACGAATGTTAAATATAGGATGTCACTTATCTACTTCTAAAGGATTTACTAATATGGGAAAAGAAGCACTTAGCATAGGTGCTAACACTTTTCAGTTTTTTACTAGAAATCCTAGAGGTGGTAAAGCTAAAGATATAGATGAAAAAGATGTAGAAGGACTAATTAAAATAATGGAAGAAAATAATTTTTCTAAAATATTAGCCCATGCTCCATACACTCTAAATGCGTGTTCAGCAAACGAAGATACTAGAAAATTTGCTGTTGAAATGATGAGAGATGATCTTTTAAGAATGGAATACCTTAAAGGAAACCTTTATAATTTCCACCCAGGAAGTCACGTTAAACAAGGGGTAGAAGTTGGAATAGACTTAATAGTAAAAATGTTAAATGAAGTTATGTTCGAAGAACAAACAACTACAGTTTTATTAGAAACTATGGCAGGTAAGGGTACTGAAGTTGGAAGAAACTTTGAAGAGATTGCAGAAATAATAAATAGAGTGGAACTTAAAGATAAAATGGGAGTTTGTTTAGATACTTGCCATGTATTTGATGCAGGATACGATTTAGCTAACGACTTAGATTCAGTATTATCTGAGTTTGATAAAATAATAGGCTTAGATAGACTTAAAGCTATTCATCTAAACGATACTAAAAACCCATTTAAAAGCCACAAAGATAGACACGAGAAAATCGGAGAGGGATATTTAGGGTTAGATGCTATAACTAAAATTATAAATCACCCAAAACTTAAAGGAATTCCATTTTTCCTTGAAACTCCAAACGAATTAGATGGCTACAAAAAAGAAATTGAATTATTAAAAAGTGTATATAGAGATTAATATCATATTTTATATAGTTAAAAAGATAGGAATTTAATCCTATCTTTTTTTATTCACACATTTTCTTTTTAAAATGTATAGATTCATCAGAGTTTTTATATCCCCAGTCACACATAGCTTCAAGAACTGGATATAAAGTTTTACCTTTTTCAGTTATTGAATATTCAACTTTAGGAGGAACAGTAGGGTATACAGTTCTATCTATTAAACCATCAGATTCTAATTCTCTAAGCTGATTTGTTAAAGTTTTTTGAGAAGTATGTATAATAAAAGATTTTATTTCACTAAACCTTTTAACTCCATCTTCAATTAATAAGTATAATATAATCGGTTTCCATTTACCGCCTATAGCCTGTAAAGTTACTTCAATTTCACATGTTAAATCTTTCATAAAAAGCCTCCAAAGTGATTAGTGTTACCTTAAGGTTACTATGTAACAAAAAAGTGCGTACTTATAATTATAAAATAACTTGTGTATACTAATCAATAGATTGATAAACAAAAGGAGAGTAGGATATGAAAAAATTAGTTGTAATTACAGGTGCAAGTTCAGGGATTGGGAAAAGTATTGCAGAAAGCTTTTCTAAAAACGGATATCCTGTTTTATTATTAGCTAGAAGAGCTAATCTTATGGAGGAAATGAATTTAGAAAATTCAATGTGTAAATCAGTAGATGTTTCAGATTTAGAGTCTGTAAAAAAAGCTATAAAAGAAGGAGAAGAAAAGTTCGGTAAAGTTGATTTACTTATAAACTGCGCTGGAGTTATGCTTTTAGGAGATTCTAAAAATCAAGATTTTGCTGAGTGGAACAACATGATAGATGTTAATATCAAAGGTATACTTACAGGAACTAACGTGGTTTTGAAGGATATGGTAGAGCGTAATGAAGGAACAATAATCAATATAAGTTCAATTGCTGGAAGAAAGACTTTTGATAATCATGCAGTTTATTGTGGAACAAAATACGCAGTTCATGCGATTACTGAGAGCATAAGAAAAGAAGTATCAAACAGCAGCGTTAGAATGATAACTATAGCACCAGGAGTAGTTGAAACACCTTTATTATCACACACTAGTGATGAAGGAATAAAGGGAGACTATAATACTTGGAAGGAAACTATTGAGGGTGGATTAGATACGAAAAGAATCGTAGAGTGTGTAGAATTTGCATACAATATGCCTCAAGATGTTTGCGTAAGAGAAATAGTTATTGCAAAAACTAAGCAAGAAGATTAAAAGACACCAAAATCGGTGTCTTTTTTTACATCTTAGTACATTTAAAAAATACTCCGTCTTGTAGATATACAATATACCCATCTTGGATAAGTATTTCATCAAAAGCACTATTAGGATTTGTACTGCTTGTAATATCAATAACATTAATAATATCGCCTTTTAAACCAGTACCATTTAAATCTTTCATATTAAAACCTTTTGCAAAGGCAGTACTTTTTAAACTAGATTCTAAATAACTAGGTTTATCTATAGTAATTCCAGTTGCATTATTTTTATAAGAGTCTTTTCCTAAAACTAATGTTTTTCCAACTGGTGCCTCATTATTTGTACTTATAGCTGTTTTACCTATAACTTTTGAAATCTTCCAAGTTCCAAAATATTTTGATACGTTACTATTTGTATCAGATTCATTATCCTTGTTTGCAGAACTTGAATTATCTTTTGAAGGAGCGTTAGTTTTATCCTTATTAGATGAATTTTCAGTTTTACTTGGGGCTTTAGTTTCTGTATCTTTTTTTGTAGTGTTAGTATCATTAGAATTATCTTTTTTAGCCTCATCAGTGCTATCTGTAGTTTTATCGTCTTTTTTAGCTTCGGTTTGTGTTTGATCAGAAGTATCACCTGAACTAGTATCAGGGGTTACAGTTTCTGTAGATTCAGTGTTTGAATTGCTATCAGCTGTTTTGTTTTGATCAGTACCACAAGAAACAAAGAAAAGAGAACTACATAAAATTAATCCTAAAATTAAAGTTCTTTTCATAAATTCTTCCTCCTATATTGTTATAAAATTATTATATACTTATTTTGGATTATAGCGGTAACAAATTTATTTAAATGGAAGATAAAAATAAAAAGAGGCAACTAAAAGCTGCCTCTAAAAGTTATAAATTACATTTTTTCGTGGAATGTTCTATTTATAACGTCTAATTGTTGTTCTCTAGTTAATTTTATGAAGTTAACAGCATATCCTGAAACTCTGATAGTTAATTGAGGATATTTTTCTGGTTGCTCCATAGCATCTAATAAAGTTTCTCTATCAAACACGTTAACATTTAAGTGGTGAGCTCCTTGTGAGAAGTAACCATCCATTAATGTGCTTAGGTTTGAAACTCTTTGACTTTCATCTTTTCCAAGAGCTCCTGGTATTATTGAGAAAGTATTTGAAATACCATCTTGTGAGTGCTCGTATGGTAATTTTGCAACAGAGTTTAATGATGCAAGTGAACCACTATTATCTCTTCCGTGCATTGGGTTAGCACCTGGTGCAAATGGTTCTCCGGCTTTTCTACCACATGGAGTAGTACCAGTTTTCTTACCATAAACAACGTTTGAAGTTATAGTTAATACTGATTGAGTGTGGTATGCGTTTCTGTAAGTTTTATTTTGCTTAATTTTAGTCATCATGTTTTCAACTAAGAATTTAGCTATTTCATCTACTCTATCATCATCATTACCAAATTTAGGGAAGTCACCTTCAACTTCGAAGTCTATTGCGATTCCTTCTTCGTTTCTTATTGGCTTAACTTTAGCATATTTTATAGCTGAAAGTGAGTCAGCACAAACTGAAAGACCTGCTATACCACAAGCCATTGTTCTAAATACATCTCTATCGTGTAGAGCCATTTGTAATGATTCGTAAGCATATTTATCGTGCATGTAGTGGATGCAGTTAAGTGCATTTACATATACGTTAGCTAACCAATCTGTCATAGCATCAAACTTAGTCATAACTTCGTCATAGCTTAAGTATTCGCTAGTGATTGGAGCTATCATAGGACCTACTTGAGCCCCAGATTTTTCATCTTTTCCACCGTTTATAGTGTAAAGAAGTGTTTTAGCTAAGTTAACTCTAGCACCGAAGAATTGCATTTGCTTACCAACTCTCATTGCAGATACACAACAAGCTATAGCATAATCATCTCCCCAGTATTCTTTCATTAAATCATCATTTTCATATTGAACTGAACTTGTATCTATTGATACTTTAGAACAGAAATCTTTAAAGTTTTGTGGTAAATTTGGTGACCATAATACAGTTAGGTTTGGTTCTGGTGATGGTCCTAAAGTGTATAATGTGTTAAGCATTCTGAAAGAGTTTTTAGTAACTAAAGTTCTTCCATCTATACCGTTACCACCGATTGATTCAGTTACCCAAGTTGGATCTCCTGAGAAAAGATCGTTGTATTCTGGAGTTCTTAAGAATTTAACTAATCTTAACTTCATTACGAAGTGGTCCATTAATTCTTGAGCTTCCTCTTCAGTTAATGTTCCATTTTCTAAATCTCTTTCTATAAAAATATCTAAGAAAGTAGAAGTTCTTCCAAGTGACATTGCAGCACCGTTTTGTTGTTTTATAGCTGCTAAATATCCAAAGTATAACCATTGAACTGCTTCTTTAGCATTTTCAGCTGGTCTTGATAAGTCAAAACCATAAGTTTGTCCAAGTTGGATTAATTCTTTAAGAGCAACTATTTGATCTGAAATCTCTTCTCTTAATCTTAAAGTATCTTCATCTAAGTTTTTAACTTCTAAGCTTTTCTTTTGATTTATTTTATCTTCTATTAATCTATTTACACCGTAAAGAGCAACTCTTCTATAGTCACCTATTATTCTTCCTCTACCGTAAGCATCTGGAAGACCAGTAACTATACCAGCTCTTCTTGCAGCTCTGATATCATCTGTATAAACATCAAAAACACCTTGGTTATGAGTTTTTCTATATTTACTGTAAATTTCTGATATTTTAGGATTTATTTCATATCCATAAGATTTAGCAGAAGTTTCCGCCATTCTTATTCCACCTTCAGGCATAACAGCTCTTTTAAGTGGAGCATCAGTTTGAACACCAACTATTTTTTCTATAGCTTGATCTATATAACCAGGCTTGTATGCATTGATTCCTGAAATTGTATCAGTATCAACATCTAAAACGCCACCATTTGCGTTTTCTTTCTTTAATAATTCACTAACTTCGTCCCAAAGCTTAGTAGTGTTTGAAGTAGCACCAGCTAAGAATTTGTCGTCTCCTTCATAAGGTTTGTAGTTAGTTTGAATAAAATCTCTAACATTTATTTCTTTATTCCATAAGCCACTTTTGAAGTTTTCCCATGCGTTTTGCATAATCAATCTACCTCTCATTACATTAAGATTAACAAAAATTTCTGTTGATAATCATTTTTAACAAAAATCATTGTCAAGATAAGATTAACATTTTAGAAACATAAAATCAATAAAATAACAAAAAAAGTAATATTCAGACAATTCAAAAAACTTATATAAATGGCGTGGTTGGGCTATTGTTGAGAAAATACTATAAAAGATAATCAATATCAATTAAAATAACAGGTCAAAAGATATTAAGTAATAATAAATATTACTTGAAAAAATTGTTTTTAAATATTAAAATATAATCAAACTTAAATTTTAAAAAAAGAGGAGTTAAATTATGAAATTTGAAGTAGATATATATAAATTAGGAGAAATACTAAGTGAACTAGAAAAGAAATATGATTTAGAGTTTATGACTAAGATATCACTAAGTGGTGGATGGTTAACTGTAGTTGGTAATTTGAAAGTTAAAAAACTTCCTAAAGAAGGATCAGGATGTAAAAGTAAAGGAAGCAATATACTTGAATTTATAATAAAAGAAGAAGAAAAAGAAGGATTAACTTTTAAAATTACAGGCGCAAAGGATAAAAAGTTTAACTTAGGTGTAGATTCAACTAGATTTAAAGAACTTGCACCTCAAAAATTAACTTTAAACGCAATAAAAGTTAATAAAGAGGAAACAAAGTTAAGAATAGATGAAGATATAATAATAAAAATAAAAGATAATAAAGAAACGGTTAAAAGTATAATAGAGACTTTATTATAAGCTACTTTAAAGACATTTCAAATATGAAATGTCTTTTTAATTTTATTAAGAAAATTTAAAATAATTCATAAAAACTAGAAAAATAATCCTAATTAAATTATAATATACATGGTTTACATAATATTAGTATAAATAGAAAAAATGTAAAAGACGGTGAAGTTTGTGGCAGAATCAATAGTAATTGCGATAATAATTGCAAAAATAAAAGGGTTTAAAATTGAAAGGCTATTTAAAATAAAAGAGTTTTACTTAATACTTTTTATGGAGCTTTTAGTTCTATATGTACAATTTAATATCTATAGAGAAAACTACTGGGTTATACAGTACGCTGGAATTTTTAAGTGTGTATATTTATTATCATATCTACCTTTAATATATAAAGTTTCTATTTATAAAGAAGCTTTAATAGGGTCAGGCTTTATTTTTCTAGGAGGGACCTTTAATAATATTGCTATTAAAGCAAATAATGGCTTTATGCCGGTTTATCCAACCCTATCGAAAATCACAGGGTATTATAAAGTTGGGGCTTTTGAAAAGGTTAACGATATACATATACTCTTAGGGAATGGAAGTAAACTTTGGTATTTAAGTGATGTTTTTGACTTAGGATATTCTGTTTTAAGTATTGGTGATATTTTAATTAGAATCTTTGTCGTAATCATAATCTATTCATCTATAAAGAAACTAAATAATAATTCAGTAGTAGGAGATGAAAAGACATGTTAAAGTTATCTTTTCTCGAAATAATTTTAAGAACTATACCCGAAAGTTTACTGTTTGTTTTAGTACCTTATATTATTTCTACAAAGAAAATTGAAGTAAGAAATTACTTTAAATCTGTTCTTATTTTATCTATATCAGTTGCTATAATAAGAATGTTTCCAATTAGTTACGGGATTCATACTTTATTAAATTTGGTTATATTAGTTATTTTGTTTAATCTTATTAACCACATAGAAATTGATATAGCTATTAAATCGGTTATATTTACAACTATACTGTTGTTGATTTCTGAAGGTGCAAATTTACTTGTTTTAAAGATATTTTTTAGTGTATCACAAATAAATAATATGTTTAAGGAGCCTTTATATAGGATGATCATAGGGTTTCCTTCAATTATATTCTTTGGGGTAGCTTTATTGATTTTATACTGGGGTAGTAAAAGGAAGCAAAAATATGGGTATTATAGAAAAAATTATAGATAAAATAGGTAGTAAAATAAATGTTAGTACAAATAAATCAAAAGAAGAAATTGAAATTATTAAATATGGTCTATTTGCATTAATACAGATGATGTTATCAATTATATTAGTGTTTATTTTGGGTCTTATATTTGGAGTGGTAATAGAGGCTATAATAGCTAGTTTTTCTATTGCGATACTTAGAAAAAGTTCAGGTGGAGTGCATGCAAGTACACCTGAAATATGTTTGATTGTAGGGACGATAATTACAATAATTATTGGAGAAATTTCTACAAAATATAGTGGAAGTTATTTATTTATGGAATTCTTAAATATCATAAGCTTTATTTTGATTATAAGTAAATCGCCGGTGCAATCTAAGAATAAACCGATTAGCAATAAAAAGAGAATAAGGTTAAAGAAGAAATCTATTTTAATTACTGTAATCATAATAAGCTTAAGCTCATTACTTTTTTATTTCGGTTATCAAAGAAGTAAAGTTAACTTTATTTGGTATGCAAATTCTATGAGTTTAGGTATGTTATGGCAAGCATTTTCTCTTACAAAAAGCGGAGAGAAGATTATGGGATTTATAGACTTCTTTTTAAATAAATATATTTTGAAGGGGGAAAATAAACTTGAAAAAGAACAATAAAATATTAATGATACTTGCAACAGTTGCAACTGCTGCCGCTTCTTTAGTAGCTACATCAGCATGTTACTGGTCATTTTATCAACCAGAAGAACCTAAATCATTAAGAGAAGAGTAGTAAAAAGAGTCGGTAATTTTTATTGCCGGCTTTTAGTATATGGAGAATGCGATGAGGGACATAGAAATTAATAAATCTAAAAAAGTTAATGACATTTTAGCAATTGTAAATTTAACATCTTTACTGTTTATAGGTATGATTATTTTACAAAAAATCAATACATTAGGAATAGATTTATATGAAAATAAATCTATTGAGGTTGGGTCTATAAGTATTTTTATTATGACAGGGATATTATTAATTATATATGCGGGTTGGAAATTTTTCTTAAAGAATAACATAAAAACAAGTAATGTTTTGTTGTCGCATAAAATTGAAGATGTACTTTATTTGATTTTATTTACGTTTTCTGTAATAATTTCCGGTGCAAATAAAAGTGAGTGCAAATTTATTTTTTTATTTCTTATTATAACTACAACAATAAGAAGTGGTTTAAGGGCTGGAGTGAAAAATGCTTTTATTTCAACAATGATAATACTTACAATAGATTTGGTGTATATGCCAAATGAGTTTATAAACAATAATTTTGAAAATGATATAATATTATCAGGGGTATTCATTCTAACAGCTTGGACATTAGGGTATTATGTAAAAATAGAAAAAAATTATATTTTAAGCTTAGAAGATTTAGTTAATAAAGACGGTTTAACTGATGTTTATAACCACAGATACTTTTATGAAGAATTAAATAGACGGATTACAGAAGCTAAAGAGACAGGCGAAGATATATCAGTTTTATTTTTAGATATAGATTATTTTAAACATTACAATGATTTAAATGGACACCAAGCTGGGGATGAAGCTTTAAAAAAGATAGGAAGTTTATTAAAGTTTCATGCAGATGATAATCATACTGTAGCTAGATATGGGGGAGAAGAATTTTCTGTTATACTTCCAAACACTTCATTAAAAGAAGGGGAAATTATAGCTGAAAGAATTAGAAGGAGCATAGAAAAAGAGATCTTCTTCGGACAAGAAGATCAACCAAATGGCAATTTAACTGTATCTATTGGAGTTTCCTCTTACCCTGAAAAAGCACAAAATGATATGGATTTAATAAAAAGTGCTGATGATGCTTTATATAGAGCAAAATTTTTCTGTAAAAATAGAGTTGAAAGTTATGTTTCTATTTTAGATGAAATTAAAAGAGATATAGATGAAAGAGATGTTGAATTAGTTACATCTATTAAGACTTTAATAAGTGTAATTAATGCAAAAGATAAATATACATATAGTCATTCAGAACGAGTAGTTTATTTTAGTAGACTATTAAGTGAAGAATTAAATTTAAATGAAAGAGAAAAGAAAGATTTAACTTACGGTGCTTATATGCATGATATAGGTAAAATCAATATTCAAAAAGAAATATTAATTAAAAAAATGCCACTAAACAATTTAGAGTGGGAAATATTAAAAACTCACCCCCAAAACGGTGCAGATATAGTAAGGCCAATTAAATCCTTAAAAAAGGTAGAACCTATAATCCTTCATCATCATGAAAGGTATGATGGGTGTGGCTACCCTAATGGACTTAAAGGAAAAGAAATACCATATTTAGCGAGGGTTTTAACTGTAGTTGATAGTTTTGATGCTATGACGTCTAACAGACCTTACAATAAAAGAAAGGATTACAAAGAAGCATTATTAGAACTGATTGAACAAAAAGGAAAACAATTCGACCCGGATATTGTAGATGCTTTTGGAAGAGTATTAACTAAAAATAAAAATATTGTCGAACAAACTATTTAATATGTTTATTATTGTTCGTAATTATGATAATATAAATATATAGATTAATTTCTATATAATAGAAATTAACCTCTCATCAAAATGAGAGGTTTTTTTTAAGGAGGAAAGGGTTTGTTTAATTTAAAAGAGCTTTATATAGCAAAAGATTTAAATGATGCATACGACACTTTAGTTAGTTCTAAAAACAATTGTGTGATAGGTGGAGGAATGTGGCTTAAGATGAGCGATAGAGCCATAAACAAAGGGATAGATTTATCTAATTTGAATTTAAATTATATTAAAGAAGAGGAAGATAAATTTATAATAGGTTCTATGACAAGTTTAAGGGATATTGAAAATTCTAAAGAGCTTAACTTAGAATTTCGAGGATACTTTAAAAAATTCTTAAAAAGTATAGTTGGTACTCAGTTTAGAAATACTGCAACTATAGGTGGAAGTGTTTATTCAAAGTTCGGATTTTCAGATATTTCTACAGGGCTTTTAGGATTAGATACATATGTTGAATTATTCCGTGGGGGGATAGTTTCACTAGAAGAATTTAATAAAATGAAATTGAATAAAGATATCTTAGTAAATATTATTATCTATAAAAATGAAAATTTAAAAGCAGAGTATGAAAGTCTTAGGCTTTCAAAAACTGATCTACCTTTAATAAATGTAGCAGTTTCTTATGATGAAAAGTCTAAAAAGTATAATATTGTAGTTGGAGCTAGGCCAAATCTTTCTAAAAGGGCAGTTAAAGCTAGTGAAATAATTTCTGAAAATTACAATAATTTAGATAAAGGTTTAGATTTAATTTCTAGTGAATTAGACTTCGGAAAGAATATGAGAGGCTCTAAAGAATATAGGGAAGAATCTAGTAAAATATTAGTTAAAAGATGTATTTTGAAAATTATGGAGGATAGCTATGAAAATAAAGGTATGGATAAATAATAAGTTATTTGAAGATGTTATAGAAGATGATACTCTACTAATTGATTATATAAGGGCTAAGGGATATAAAAGTGTAAAGAGGGGTTGTGAAACTTCTAATTGTGGTCTTTGCACAGTTTGGCTTGCTGAAAAGCCAGTTCTTTCTTGTTCTGTATTAGCAATAAGAGCTAATAATAAGAGGGTTTTAACTATTGAAGGTTTAGAAAATGAAGCTAAAGAATTTACAGATTTCCTAGCTAAGGAAGGTGCAGAACAATGCGGGTTTTGTAGTCCAGGCTTTGTGATGAATGTTTTAGCTATGGTAAAAGAATTAGATGATTTTAGTGAAGAAAATATAAAAGAATATCTTTCGGGTAATCTTTGTAGGTGTACTGGCTATATGGGACAACTTAGAGCTATAAAAAAATACCTTAAATTAAAGGGGGAACTTTAAGATGAAATATGTTAACAAAAGTATAAATAAATTAGATTCAGAAGCGATTCTTAAAGGAAAACCATTATACACTGAGGATTTAGCAGAAGAAAATGCTTTAATTGTTAAAGTGTTAAGAAGCCCTTATGCTCATGCAATAATTAAAGAAATAAATAAAGATATAGCACTAAAGGTTCCAAACATAGAGTGCATATTAACTTATGAAGATGTACCTAAAAAAAGATTTACTATTGCAGGTCAGTCTTATCCTGAGACTAGTCCTTATGATAGGCTAATTTTAGATAAAAAGGTAAGATACGTTGGAGACCCTGTTTGCATTATCGCAGGAAGTAATGAAAAAGCTGTAGATAAAGCTTTAAAACTAATAAAAGTTAAATATGATGTTTTAGATTCAATAATAGATTTTAGGGATGCTAAAGATAATAAAGTAATAATTCACGATGAAGATGATTACACTTATAAATTAGATTTAGGAATAGATAGAATGAGAAATATCTGCTCTAGCGGAGGCTTTACTAAAGGGAATGTTTTAGAGGAATTTAAAAACTGCGACGTGATAGTTGAAGAGACTTATAACACTAAAGCTAATGCACAAGCTATGATGGAGACTCATAGAACATTTACAAGTCTTGATTGTTTTGGAAGGTTAAATATAGTAAGTTCAACTCAAATTCCATTTCATGTAAGAAGGATAGTTGCAACTGCATTAGATA
This sequence comes from Clostridium chrysemydis, assembly GCF_015234215.1. Lineage (GTDB taxonomy): Bacteria > Bacillota > Clostridia > Clostridiales > Clostridiaceae > Clostridium > Clostridium chrysemydis. The sequence goes on from NZ_JADEKP010000001.1 coordinate 774,493, forward strand.
TAGATAAATCAAAGGTTCGTGTAATTAAACCTAGAATAGGGGGAGGCTTTGGCGCAAAGCAAACTCTAGCTACTGAAATATTTCCAAGCCTTGTAACTATGGTTACAGGAAAAAGTGCTAAATATATTTTTACTAGAGAAGAGGCCTTTACAGGAAGTTCTTCAAGGCATCAAATGGAGATAAAAGTAAAAATAGGTGCAACAAAGGACGGCGAGATTAAGGCAATACAAATATATACACTATCAAATACAGGAGCCTATGGAGAACATGGCGCTGTAACTGTAGAACTATCAGGATATAAAACTATGCCTTTATATAATAGAGCAAAGGCATTAAAATTTGATTTTGATGTAGTATATACAAACACAATGGCAGCGGGAGCTTTTAGAGGGTTTGGAGCAACTCAAGGAACATTTGCAATTGAATCGGCTGTAAATGAACTAGCTGCAAAATTAAATATGGACCCAACTGAACTTAGACTTAAAAATATGGTAAGTCAAGGTGAAGTTATGGATGCATACTACGGTGAAACTTTAAATAGTTGCACATTAGATAAATGTTTATTAAAGGGAAGAGAATTAATTAAATGGGATGAAAAGTATCCAAGGGTTTCTATAGATTCAAAAAAAGTTAGAGCAGTAGGTTGTGCTATGACTATGCAAGGGTCTGGTATTTCAAGCATAGATACAGCTTCAGTGGAAGTTAAATTAATAGATGATGGTAATTATTTATTATTAGTTGGAAGCACAGATATGGGAACAGGTTCAGATACAATTTTAGCTCAAATGGTAGCAGAATGTATGGATTGCGATATAGAAAAAATTTCAGTGCATGGAGTTGATACTGACACTTCACCTTATGACACAGGTTCTTACGCGTCAAGTACAACATACGTAACAGGAATGGCAGCTATAAAAACTTGTGAAAGCTTAAAAGATATAATTTTAGATGAAGCTTCAAGAGTGCTTAAATGTAATAAAGAAGAACTAGAATTTTTAGGTGACAAAGTTAAAAGCTATGATAATTTAAAAGAAATTAGCTTAAAAGATTTAGCAAATGATTCTTTAGTTGGAGAGGGAAGGCCTTTAGGTGCTAAAAACTCTCACTCAAGTAAAGTATCACCGCCACCTTTTATGGTAGGATTTGCAGAAGTTGAAGTAGATAAAGAACTAGGAACAGTAGAACTTATTAACTATGTAGGCGTAGTAGATTGTGGAACAGTTATTAATAAAAATTTAGCTAAAGTTCAAACAGAGGGTGGAATAGCACAAGGAATCGGAATGGCACTTTTTGAAGATATTAATTATGATAAAAGAGGAAAAATGATAAACAATTCATTTATGCAATACAAGATTCCATCAAGACTCGACGTACCAAACATTATAGTAGATTTTGAAGAGAGTTTTGAAAAAACAGGACCATTTGGTGCAAAGTCTATAGGAGAAGTTGTTATTAATACTCCAGCCCCAGCGATTGCAAATGCTATTTATAATGCAGTTTCTGTAAATATTAGATCGTTACCTATAACTCCTGAAAAGATCTTTATGGAAATGAATAAAAAGTAATTACTTGTAAATTATATAAAATTATTTTATAATTTATTTTGGACAGTTCGTAAGCCTCCTGTCTTTAAACAAAACTAAGGCATAACTAAGGAATTAGGGATGGCTTTTTTGTCGTCCTTTTTTTTATTTGTGCCATTAAACTAAGGAGTGTTAGATTAAATGGATATGCAAAGGTATAGTAAGATTTTTGGAAAAAACGAAAGAGAAATGGTAATGCTTAAAGGGTTTCCTTGTAAGTGGGGAAGATGTGCTTTTTGCGATTACACAGAAGATAACTCTACAAAAGAAGAGGAAATGATTAAATTTAATCGTGAAATCTTAAAAAATATCACAGGAGAGTTAAAGGTTTTAGATGTAATAAATTCTGGAAGTATATTTGAAGTGCCAGAGGAAAACCTTAAAGAAATAAAAAAGATAATAGATGAAAAAGGTATAGAAAAAATATTTGTTGAATGTCATTGGATTTATAGGAATAGATTAGATGAAATTAGAGATCTATTTGAAATTCCTGTTATTTTTAGATGTGGAGTAGAGACGTTTGACAATGATTTTAGAAATAATGTTTTGAAAAAAGGTGCAGCTTTTAGATCTTTTGAAGAGGTAAATAAATATTTTGATTCAATTTGCCTTTTAGTTGGGATGGTTGGACAAACTAAAGATATGATTAAAAGAGATGTAGATATACTACTAAAACACTTTAAAAAAGGCTGCATTAATGTTTATGTTAATAATACAACAGATATAAAAAGAGATGACGCGCTATGTGATTGGTTTATTAAAGAATATAAATACTTAGAAAAAAATAAAGACATTGAAGTCTTAATTCATAATACAGATCTAGGTGTGGGGAGTGATCTAGATGAATAAGAGAGTTAATATTTTAGTTAAATTAGCACTAGTTGCAGCTTTATATGTAGTTTTAACTATAGCTATTGCCCCTATAAGTTATGGACCTATACAAGTTAGGTTTTCAGAAGTCTTAATTCTTTTAGCTTTTTATGATAAAAGATATGTATACAGTTTAACTATAGGATGCATTATAGCAAACCTTTTAAGCCCTTTAGGTATAGTAGATGTAGTAGTTGGAAGTCTTGGAACTTATATTTCTGCTGTAGCTATTAGTAAAACTAAAAGTTTATTGTTAGCTACCTTTTGGCCAACTATATTTTGCCTTCCTGTAGTTTTATTACTTCACTTAATAGTTGGACTACCATTTTTTATATATTTATTTGGGTTTATGGTAGGGGAGTTTATTTCAGTTACTTTAATTGGATATCCTCTAGCTAAAATTTTAAGTAATAAAGAGATTTTTATGAAGAAAATTGCGTTAAATTCGTAAAATTATATAAAAACTTATAATTAAGTTTATTATTTGTTGAAAAAGTTTAAATCACTGTGTTAGAATATAAAAAAAGACATTAAATTATGTAAATATTCGAATTTCTAAAGGAGAAAGTTATGAGAAAGAAATACAAAAACCCTAAAGAACTTGCAACTTGCCTAAAGGACTTAGTTGATTTATCACTAGATGGAATAATGACATTTGAAAAGGCACAAGGTAAAGTTCAAGCAATCGCAGAAGCTAATAAGGAAACTGTTTTTAACGAAGGAAAAGTATCTTATAAGATAGCTACTGTCCTTGGGGAAGAGAGAACAGAAGAATTAAATAGAATGTTAGAGATATAATCTATTTTTAGGTGGCAGTTTTGTCACCTTTTTTTAAATTTAATTGTCACCTTAAAAAATAATATAGTTGACAATTAAAAATATATAATATATTATAAAATAAAGTTTGATAATCAAAGTATTTAAAGGAGAAATAATATGAAATTAAAAACGAGAGATTTAATATTAATATCAATTTTTGCAGCTTTAACTGCAATTGGAGCATTTATAAGAATTCCAATTCCTATAGTTCCATTTACGCTTCAGTACTTTTTCTGTTCTTTAGGTGCGATTTTACTTGGAAGTAAAAGAGGTGCTTTAGCACAAATATTATATGTTTTTATAGGGCTAATTGGAATTCCTGTCTTTACACAAGGGGGAGGACCTTCTTATGTATTTCAACCTACATTTGGATATTTAATAGGATTTATATTTGGAGCATTTATAATCGGAAAGATTATTGAAAATGTTAAAAGTGTAAATCCTAAAACTATATTTTTAGCAGGCATTTTAGGACTTTTAGTTATATATATATTTGGTGTAAGTTATATGTATCTTATTTATAATATATATTTAGGACAAGCTATGTCACCTATTGCAGCTGTTAGTATAGGCGCTATTGCATGTATGCCTAGTGATTTAGTTTCAACTATAATTATTTCTTTAGTTGGTTCTAAAATATATAGTAGATTAAAGGTTTTAAATATAGCTTAGGAGAAATATATGAAATTTGTTTTTAAAATTAGAGATAAAGTTTTAAAAGGTGAAAAGATTAGTAAAGAAGAAGCTAAAAAACTTTACTTTGAAGATTTAGAGGATTTAAAGAATTCTGCAAATATAATACGAGATAAATTTTTAGGGAATTCTATAAATTTGTGTTCTATAGTTAATGGTAAAAGTGGTAAATGCAAAGAAAATTGTAGCTTTTGCGCTCAATCTATATTTTTTAAAACAGGTGCAAAAGAATATCAAATGCTACCTTTTAAAGAGGTATTAAAAGAATTTAAAAGTAACGAATCCCAAGGAGTAAATAGATTTTCTATAGTTACATCTGGAAGAGGGTTAAAAGGAGAAGAGTTTAATACTATCTTAGATTACTATAAAAAGTTAAAAAGTCTAGGAAATTTAGAACTTTGTGCATCTCATGGAATTATAGATAAAGAATCTTTAAAAATGTTAAAAAAGGTTGGAGTTAAAAGGTATCATCATAATTTAGAAACTTCAAAAGACTACTTTAAAAATATCTGCATAACACATTCTTTTGAGGAAAGATTAGAAACTATAAAATTAGCAAAAGAAGCAGGACTTGAAGTTTGCTCTGGAGGGATAATAGGACTTGGAGAAACGTATTTAGATAGGATAGATTTAGCATTTACCTTAAGGGATTTAGAAATAAAATCCATACCTATAAATATTCTTATGAAAATAAAAGGAACTCCACTTATAAGTATTAAAGACATAAGTGAAGAGGATATTTTAAGAACTATAGCTTTATTTAGATTTATAAATCCTAAGGCATCTATAAGACTCGCAGGTGGAAGAAATAGATTAAAAAACTATGGAGAAGAAGCCTTTAAAAGTGGCGCAAGTGCAACTATTACAGGAAATCTACTAACTACTTGTGGAAATAAAATTAAAGATGATATTAAGCTAATTGAAAAATTGGGATTAAGGGTAGAAAAATTATGAAAAGGTGCTAGTACAAAATACTAGCACCTTAATTACATCTATATAGACGTAACTTAACACTGAAATAAAATTATAATATATTTATTTTAGAATGTAAATAAAGTTAATCATTTAAATCTGGTTTGTACTTTTTAGGCAAGCTTTTTATTAAGAAATAAACAATTAAGCATGAACCAATTTTATCGATTAAATTATTAAAAACCTTTGGTAAAAATGATGATAAAAATAAGCTGTTACCTGTTTCCCTAAGCCAAAGGAATACGAAATCAAGTCCAGTTCCTGTTAATCCTCCGTAAACCCAAATTCCAATTGGAGTTCCTATAAGCGGACAAACTATACTTAAAATTAATCCTGTAATTAATGCACTTACAAAAGTAAATTTGAATTTCTTTGCTATAAATCCTACGATTAATCCAACAGCTATGCTTACAATCATAAAGGGTACATCTTTTGGATTTATTAAAATACCTGTTACTATGTTTGTTAAACCTCCAACCATAGCACCATATAAAGGACCATAATAAACTGCTATAAAGATTGTCCCAAGTACGTCTAAATAAAATGGTAGCTTTAAGGTACTAGTTATAGTTCCAAGAACTATATTTAAAGCTATAGCTATTGCAGAAAGTACGATTATTCTTGTTTTATTAGTTTTCATAAATAAACCTCCATATAATAATGTCATTTGAAATTATACCAGTAATGCTATAAAATTGGAAATAATAATTAAAATATGGAATAGGTGATTTTGTGAAAAGAGAAAAAGAATTAGTAATTGTAAGTCATTGTATATTAAACCAAAATAGTGTTGTGCTTCCTCTTGCAAGAAGTAGAGGGGCATTCCCTTTTGTTAAAGAAATAATAGATAGTGGGGTTGGGATAATACAACTTAAATGCCCAGAATTTAATTTTCTTGGCCTTTCTAGAGAGGGCATGACAAAAGAGGAATATGATACTAAAGAATATAGAGAAATATGTAAAAGTATAGCAAAAGATATTTTAGCTGAGGCTTTAACATATATAAAGCACGGATATAAAATTAAAGGAATTATAGGAATAAATGAAAGTCCAACTTGTAGCATTACAGGGAATAGAGGAATCCTTATGGAAGAGGTATTTAATTATTTTAGTGAAAATAACATAGAACTTAAATTTTTAGAAGTCTCTACATCTTATGAAGAGGAAAATGAGGATAAAGAAGTAATAGATAATTTAAATAAGATGCTCTCTTAGTTAATTTAAAAAAAGTTAACTTAAGATGAAGGGTAAATTATTTTTAGTTGGTGTATAATATATGTAAAGTGTTAACGTTTAGGAGGAATTTTTATGAAAAAAGTAGATGAAAGATTTTTAGAGTATGTAAAAATAGATACTAAATCTAACGAAGACAGTCAAACTGTTCCTAGTACTACAGGACAATTAGAACTTGGGAAAATATTAGTTAAGGAACTTTTAGAAATAGGAATGACAGAAGTTTCTATTGACGATAAGGGATATGTTTATGCAAGCCTTAAAGGAAATATAGAGAAGGATGTTCCAAAGATCGGGTTTATATCACATATGGATACAGCACCAGATATGAGCGGAAAAGATATTAAACCGCAAATCATTAAAAACTATGACGGAAATACTATAGTTTTAAATAAAGATTTAAATATCCAATTAAATCCTAAAGAATTCCCTGAATTAAAAGACTATATAGGAAAAACATTAATAACTACTGATGGGACAACTCTTTTAGGGGCTGATGATAAAGCGGGTGTTTCTGAAATAATTACAGCTATGGAATACTTAATAAACCACCCTGAAATAAAGCACGGTGATATTAAGGTTGGATTCACTCCAGATGAAGAAATAGGAAGAGGTGCTGACTTTTTCGATGTTAAAAAGTTTGGAGCAGACTTTGCTTACACTTTAGATGGTGGAACTATAGGAGAACTTGAATATGAAAACTTTAATGCAGCAGGTGCAAAAATAACTATAAAAGGAAGAAACGTTCATCCAGGTAGTGCTAAAAATAAAATGATTAATTCTATGATGGTTGCAAATGAATTTATTGATTTACTTCCAAAAGATGAAGTACCTGAAAAAACTGAAAAGTATGAAGGATTTAATCATTTAGTTGGAATAACTGGAACAGTTGAAGAAACTAAAATGGAATTTATAATTAGAGATTTCTTTAGTGACAAATTTGATGAAAAGAAAGAACAATTCATAAATGCTAAAAATGAATTAAATAGAATTTATGGAGAAGGAACAGTTATAGTTGAAATAACAGAACAATACAGAAATATGAAAGAAATGGTTGAACCTGTAATTCATATAGTTAAAACAGCAGAAAAAGCTATGGAAATGGCAGGGGTAAATGCTACTATTAAACCTATAAGAGGTGGTACTGATGGTGCAAGGCTTTCATTTATGGGCTTACCTACTCCAAATATTTTTACAGGTGGGGAAAACTTCCACGGTAGATACGAATATGTTGTAATAGAATCTATGGAAAAAGCTGTAGAAACAATACTTAATATAATAAAAATTTATGCAGATAAATAGTTTTATAGAGTAAGCGATAAGCTTACTCTTTTTTTATATACAAAATTAAAAATCATTTTAATTAAATATGTAGTATACTTGTTTATATAATAAATCTAGGAGAAAAATAAATGATATTTAATAAATACAATAAAGAGGAAAATTTATATATATTAAATTATCCTGAAAATGAAGAAGAACTTTGTGCTTTAGAGTGTAGAGTTTTATTTAATAAAGAAGCAAAGGGGAAATACCTATTTTCAAATTATAATTTCGATGCTTCAAATAGCCCTTTTATTAAAAGTGCTTTAAGAATTAAAGTATTTAAAAATTCTTTAGAAGAAGTTATAGAAGAAATAAAAGAAAAAAATATATCTTATGAAAATTTTAAAGTTATTTATCTAAGACTTGAAGACTGTGATATATCGTATAAAGAAAGACTAGATAGTGTTTATAAAGTAGGTACTGCTGTAAATGGCATAGCAAATATTAAAAACCCAAGTATTACTTTAGGACTTGTAAAGGTTCAAAACTATTGGATCTTTGGAGAATTTGATAAAAACAATTGCCTTTGGCATATTCACGATAAAAAGCCAAAGTCTTATTCAAATTCTTTAAGCTTTAGAGTAGCAAAATCACTTATTAATATTGGAATTGGAAGAGATAGGAGTTTAAAAGTTATTGACCCTTGCTGCGGAGTTGGAACTGTTATACTTGAAGGTCTTTTTATGGGGGTAGATATCGAAGGGGTTGAGATCAAACCTCAAATAGCAAGTGATTGCAAAAGAAATTTAGAATTTTTTAATTATAAAGATGTTATTACAAAAGGAAATATAAAAGATATTGAAAAAGTCTATGATGTTTCAATTATAGATATACCTTATGGAGTATTTACACCTACAACAAAAGAAGAACAAGAACTAATTATAAATAGTGCAAGAAAAATATCTAAAAAATTAATATTAATATCTTTTGAAAATATGGATGAGATGCTGCATCAGGCAGGGTTTAAAGTAGAGGATAGCGCATCTTTTTCTAAAGGGAACTTTATAAGATATATAAGTGTATGTATATAAAAAAAGTAGAACGAAATGTTCTACTTTTTTAGTCTTCTTCTATATATATAGATGAAGTAGGACAGTTTTCTTCAGCGTATCTTACTGCCTCTTCATATTGAGCTGGTATTTCACCTTCCATAGGAACAGATTTTTCTACATCTGGCGCAATTTCTACTATTTTAAAAACCTTTTTACATGCACTGTGACAAAACTCACAACCTATGCATGATTCGTGGTCAACTGTAACTCTCATTAATAAAACCTCCTATAAAAATCTTTAATTTAATTATGAGCGAAATAGTCGGAATTTTCAAGTGCAAAATAAAAAAAATGTAAAATTGGAAGAATTTTATCTATAAATTATATTACAATTTAATTCACTATTATATTTTTATAAAGCTATTTAATATTAATTAAAATACATAAAAAAGAAATTTTTAATGTATTTTCTGGTGATATAATTTATTACTATAAGGGGATTAAATTATATGGGGAGGGTAAAATATGATAGTTAAAAGTGTATTTGATTGCAATTTATATGGTACAGATGAAAAAAATATAGAAAACACAATAGATGAAAAGCTAATAAGTTATAAAGTGTTAGAGCTTAATAATACAGACAGAAGCATTTTAAAAAAAATATATGGACTTGGGCTTGAAGGAATAAGTATTATTATTGATAGTCCTGAGAGAATTAAGGGGATCTCTAAGGATATTGAGTTTGTAAATGATTTAATAGATTATAATTGTTTATTTATTTTAAATATAGATAGTTTAAAGGGTAAAAACGGGACTGAGGCAAAAAAAGTAGCTAAAAAACTAATAAAAAATAATATATATAATTTTGTTTATACAAATAATACTTCAAATAGAAATGTAAAAAGCATTATTGATAAATGTAGTGAACTTGAAGAGATATCAATAAATAGTGCAAATTCGCTTTATAATGGTGAGCAAGTTGACTTTCATGGTAGGAAAATTAAAAAAAGTTTCTTTGGATTATAGATATTTGTAAACACTTAAGCATATAAATAGCCTATAAATTATAAGTTAGGAGGCTGTTTTTTAAAAGTGTTAGATATTCACGATATATTAGAAGAAAAGATTTATTATGAAGGTGAGAACATAAATAAATATGAAGAGGTAATAACTTCATCTAGTTATAAAATAGTTGAAATAACATTATGGGATAGAAGTATATTTAAGAAGTTATATGATATTCAATTAAATGGGTTTATACCAATAATAAAATATCCTGAAAAAATTAAAGAAATCAAAAATAATCCTAATATTATTAATCATTTCATTGATTCTAATTGTTTATTTCTTCTTGATGTTAAAAGCATAAACGGAAGGCTTGGTGCAACAACTAAAAGAATTGCAAATGGATTTTTAAAGCATAACCTTTATAATTTTATAAGTTATGAAGAAGATGACTCTTCATATAAAAATATCTTTGAAAATTATAATAATTCTAAAGATATTTTTAAAGAAAGTTTTGAAAAACTTATAAAAAATGAGAATATAGATTTTTTAGGAGTTAAAACGAGTTATAAAAGATTATGGAGATTTTTATAAATTAAGCACCCTTTTTAGGGTGTTTTTTTATTAAGGTAAGTGTATAATAATTACAAAAATAAAAGGAGATAAATTTATGAAAAAGAACTTTAATATAGACAGTTTTTATTTAGATTTTCAGTATACTAAAGAAATAATAAAAAACGAAAATATAGATATAAAGGATTTAAAAGAAATTTTTGACGATTACATAGAAGTAAAAGAGACTTATCAAAATCAAGCAGATTTTATAGCAAATATTTTTAGATCAAGCGATAATGTTCATTCGGTGAAATCAAGAATTAAAGATGAAGATAGATTAATTGAAAAGATAATTAGAAAAACAAGAGATAGAAAAGAAAAGTATGGTGAAGATTTTAAATTCACAAAGGATAATTACAAAGAAGAAATAAATGATTTAATTGGAATTAGAGTTATACATATTTTCAAAGATCAATGGAAAGAAATTCATGATGAAATTATTAAAACGTGGAAAGTTATAGAGATAACTGCAAATGTCCGTGATGGAGATAACACAGAAGTCTTTAATGAACTTGGAATTGAAGTTAGAAGCAGGCAATCTGGCTATAGATCAGTTCATTATTTAGTAGAGTTTTATCCAACTAATAGAAAAGTCATAGCAGAAATACAAGTTAGAACAATATTTGAAGAAGGATATGGGGAGATTGATCATAGGCTTAGATATTCGCATAGAGAAATACCAGAGATATTAAAATCTAATTTATTACTTTTTAATAGGATAGTAGGAAGTGCAGATGAAATGGCATCACTTATTAATGATTTAAGTAAAGAATGGTCAGATAAAGAAATTGGTTATAAAAATCTTTTAAGAGAAAAGGATGAGGAGATAATGAATTTAAGAAAATTATTAAATAAATAAGTTTAGGGGGCTATAAAAATGAATGAGGTTATTAAGTTATTAAAAAATAGAATGTCACTTAGAAAATATAGTGATGAAAAAATTACTGAAGAAGAATTAGAGTTAATTTTAGAGAGCACATTAAGAGCACCAACTGCAGGAAATATGATGTTATATTCAATTATTGTAGTAAGAGATGAAAAAAAGAAAGAAGTTCTAAGTAAAACCTGCGATAATCAACCATTTATAAAACATGCAGATACTATATTGATATTTTTAGCAGATCTTAGAAGATGGTATGATTTTTATAAGTTTTCTAATGTAGAAGAGTTTTGCAGGGAAAAAGAAATAGAATATAAAACTCCAGATGAAGGAGATTTTTTACTTTCAACCCAAGATGCAATAATATCCGCTCAAACATTAGCTATAGTTTGTGAAAGCTTAAATATAGGTTCCTGTTATATAGGGGATATTATTGAAAACTATGAGACTCATAAAGAACTTTTTAATCTTCCAAAGTGGACTGCACCAGTTTGTATGCTTTGCATTGGAAAATATGAAAATGATAAAAGGATAATTAAACCGAGATTTAAAAAAGAATATATAGTTTTTAATGAAGAATATAAAAGATTAGATGATAAAGAGTTAAAAGATATGTTCAAAGATAAAAATATAAGTGAAAATAATATTTATGGTGCTAAAAATTTCGGACAGTTTAACTATGCTAGGAAAACGGGTGTAAATTTTTCCAAAGAAATGGGACGTTCTGTAAGAAGTATGATTAAAGAATGGAATAGTTGAAGATTAATTTAATAAATCTTTAAAAATAAATTAAATATACTATGTATAAATAGATATCTTTATTTAAAATACGTATAATGTTATGTATTAAAAAGAATTGGGGATGGAAAAAATGAAGATAGGTTTAGTTTTATCAGGTGGCGGAGGAAAAGGTGCATACGAACTTGGTGTTTGGAAAGCTTTAAAAGAATTAGAAGTAGATAAATATATAGACGTATTTTCTGGTACTTCTATTGGGGCATTTAACGCAATATTATTTGCACAAGATGATATGAGAGCTGCAGAAGAATTGTGGAAAGAAGTAACTATGGAAAAATTAGTTACTATGAGTAAACTTGATTTAATTAAAAAGGGAGTAGAACTTGCTATTGGCTCAAGATATTTAAATATAGCAAAAAAATATATGACTCAAAAGCTTGAAAGTGGAGGATATCCAAAAGACGGTGCTAAAAGTTTTATAGATAAATACTTAGACGTAAATAAAGTCAAAGAAAATAATAAGACATGCTATGTAGCTTGTACTAAATTACCAGACTTTACAGCGACTTATTTTAAAATCAATGACTACGAAGAAGAATTAGCAAAAAATATGATTTTAGCTTCTTCTACACTTCCTTTAATTTATGATAGTCATGAAGTTTTAGGAAGTAAATATATAGATGGTGGAGTAGTAGATAATACACCTATTCAACCGGTTTATGGAGAAGGTTGTGATTTAATAATAGTTGTCCTACTTTCAAAAGACTCTAGAGTTGATCGGGATTTGTATCCAAACACTAGAATAATAGAATTATCTCCTAAGAATCTTGATGAAAGTACTATAAAAGGTACTTTAAATTTAGATTCTGAATCTAAGAAGATGAGGATTGCAGAAGGTTATAATGATACAATGGCAGAATTAGAGCCTATAATGCTTATGGCTAAAGCAAAAGTTATTGAAGAAGAAAAGAGAAAACATCCTAAATTATTTAAAGTATATAATATTTTAAAAAAGCTATCGTGATTGGTAGCTTTCATTTTTTATTAAAATACTGAAATATTAATGTATTTGCTATATATATAAATAATTGATATTATTTAAGCTACAGATATAAAATTATTAAAGGAGACAAGTTATGGCAAAGGTTATAGTTGTTGGAGCAGGGCCAAGTGGTATAATGGCAGCTTTGACAAGTGCTAAAAATGGTAATGAAGTTATACTTCTTGAGAGAAATAATGAGATAGGTAAAAAACTTAAGCTTACTGGTGGGGGAAGATGTAATATTACAAATAACAGAAGTATAGATGAGTTTTTTGATAAAATAGTTACAAACAAAAAGTTTTTATATAGTGCATTATATACATTTTCAAATTATAGTCTTTTAGATTACTTTGACCAAAAAGGGTTAGAATATAAGGTTGAATATGAAAATGATGATAAAGTATATACTAAAAGTGATAAATCAGATGATGTTATAGAGTTGTTTTTAAATGACTTAAAAGATAGCTCTGTAAAAATATTATATAACACAAAAGTATCTGATTTAATAGTAGAAAATGGTGAAATCAAAGGTGTAATAGATGAAAACTCTAAAAAGATATATGGTGATAAAGTCATTATATCTACAGGGGGGAAGAGTCACCCAAATACCGGTTCAGACGGATTTATGTTCGATATATTAAAAAAATATGGTCACAGCATAAAACCTTTTTATCCAGCACTTATACCATTAGTTACTAAAGAGGATTTTGTAAAAGGTCTTCAAGGTGTTTCTATGAAAGATGTAGTAATAAGTACTAAGATAAAAAAGAAGAAGATAGAACAAATTGGTGATATGATATTTACGCATTTTGGAATTTCAGGACCAGCTGTTTTAAAAATTTCTTCTTATATTAATAAGGAACTAGAAAATGGTGATATTACTTTAAAATTAGACTTTTTAAAAAATACTTCAAAAGAAGAATTAACTAATATAATAAGAAGTAATCCAAATAAAACTATTTTAAATAATTTAAAAGGGATATTACCTCAAAATTTTACTAAAGCTTTAATAAGTTTAGTAGCCCTTGAAGAGACTAAAGCATCAGACCTTAAAAAAGAAGATGCATCTAAACTTATTAATTTAATAAAAGAGATGGAACTAACTATTTGTGATACTTTAACTATTAAAGCTGCAATGGTTACATCAGGTGGAGTTAATATTAAAGAAGTAGATGCGTCTACTATGGAATCTAAAATTATTAAAAATTTATATTTTTCAGGAGAGGTTTTAGATATAGATGCAGAAACTGGCGGATACAATCTTCAATTAGCATTTTCTACAGGATACCTAGCTGGAAGTGATTTTTAATAAAAAAAATATAGCTTTAAATATTATAAGGTATTATAATAAGAAAATGTGGCTTTTTAAGAAGAACGAAAATTTTAAGAAAAATGATTAATTTAAGTAGGTGATACTAATGATGTTAGAAAATAAATTTTTACCAGTTTCTAAAAAGGATATGGAAGAAAGAGGCTGGGAACAATGTGACTTTATAATAGTTACAGGTGATGCATACGTTGACCACCATAGCTTTGGTACAGCGGTAATTTCTAGAGTATTAGAAGATGCAGGTTACAAAGTTGGAATTATAGCACAACCTGACTGGCATAATGTAGAGGAATTTAAAAAACTTGGAAAACCTAGATTAGGATTCTTAGTAAACGGTGGTAACATGGATTCTATGGTAAACCACTATACAGTAAGTAAGAGAAGAAGAGAAAAAGACCTTTATACTCCAGGTGGAGAAATGGGAAAAAGACCAGATAGAGCGACTATAGTTTACTGTAATAAAATAAGAGAAGCATATAGAGACGTTGATATAGTAATAGGGGGAGTTGAAGCAAGTTTAAGAAGATTTGCCCACTACGATTATTGGGGAAATAACGTAAGAAACTCTATCCTTATAGATAGTGGTGCTGACCTTTTAGTTTATGGTATGAGTGAAAAACAAATAGTTGAAGTAGCTAATGCTTTAAATGATGGGTTTGATGCTAAATATGTAAGACACGTAAATGGAACTTGCTATACTATTGATTCTTTAGATGAAGTTTATGGAGATTATATAGTAATACCATCTTCAGAAGAGGTAAAAGAAGATAAGAGTGCGTACCTTAAAGCATTTAAAGTTCAATATCAAGAACAAGACCCTGTTCGTGGTAAACAAATAATTCAAAAACATGGAAAAAAATACGTTGTTATTAATAAACCAGAGATGCCTCTAAATAGGGAAGAATTAGATAGAGTTTACGGGTTGCCTTATACTAAAAATTACCACCCAATGTACGAAGAAAAAGGTGGAATTCCTGCTATAAACGAAGTTAAATTCTCTATAGTAAGTTCAAGAGGATGTTTTGGTAACTGTTCATTTTGCGCTATAACTTTCCACCAAGGAAGAGCAGTTCAAAGTAGAAGTGAAGAATCTATCTTAAAAGAAGCTAGAGAAATGACAGAAATGCCTGATTTTAAAGGATATATTCATGACGTTGGAGGGCCAACTGCAAACTTTAGAAAACCGGCGTGTAAAACTCAACTTACTATAGGGGCTTGTAAACATAAGCAATGTTTAACTCCAAAACCTTGTAAAAATATGATAGTTGATCACTCAGAATATTTACATCTTTTAAGAGAAATTAGAAAAATTCCTAAAGTTAAAAAGGCGTTTATAAGATCTGGACTTAGATATGATTATATTATGGCAGATAAAAACGATACATTCTTTAGAGAATTAGTTGAACATCACGTAAGTGGACAATTAAAAGTAGCACCAGAACACGTAGCTAAAAATGCACTAAAATATATGGGTAAACCAGCTGGTGATACTTATAATAAGTTTAGAGAAAAGTACTTTAAAATAAATAGACAACTAGGTAAAGAGCAATACTTAATTCCATACCTTATGTCAAGTCATCCAGGTAGTGGACTTAAAGAGGCTATAGAACTTGCTGAATATTTAAGAGATACTAAATATCAACCAGAACAAGTTCAAGACTTTTACCCAACTCCAGGAACATTATCTACAACAATGTTCTATACAGGTAAAGATCCTTTAACTATGGAAGATGTTTATATTCCAAGAACAAAAGAAGAAAAAGCAATGCAAAGAGCTCTACTTCAATACAAAAATCCTAAAAACTATAACATAGTTTATGATGCTTTAATTAAATCTGGAAGAGAAGATTTAATTGGTAACGGACCAAAGTGCTTAATTCAAACTCCTGAAACTAGATATTTAGCTAGCCTTAGAGGAAAATCACAAGGAAGCAAAAAGGGATATCAAGGTAAAAACAAAAAGCCAAAATCAGGTGCTACTGAAGAGAAGTCATCAAAAAAAGGATACGGAAAAACTAAAAAAAGTAGACATGGTGATGACAGAAACGGTAAAAACTCTAAAAATGAAGAAAATGTTAGAATGTACAAAGGTAAAAAGAGTAGAGGTAGCGTAAAAGAAAGAATGAAAGCCAAAGGAAAAGGCAAAAAAAGAAGATAGATTAAAGGGATAGTATCAAAAATACTATCCCTTTATTATTAATTCTAGTAATTTTATGGTAAAATAAAAATATTAAGGAGGGTTTTAGATGAAAAACAAAAAGAAAATACTAGGACTTATTATCACAATAGCTATTATTTCCTTTGTTTTTGTAGGCTGCTCGGCTAAAGGAAAAGCAAAAGATGTATTTGAAAGCTACAAAGATAAATGGATAGCAAACGACTACAAAGGTATGTATGAACTTTTAAGCGAGGAATCTAAAGGGAGAATCTCTGAAGAGGAATTTATAAAAAGATATACTAACATATTTAATGGTATTGATGCTAAAAATATGTCATTTGAAACTAGCGGTGATATAACAGAAAATAATGATGAATTTACTATACCTTTTAAAGGTAGTATGGATACGGTATCCGGAAAGTTAGATGTTAACGACTATAAACTAACTGTGGTAAAAGATAAGGATTCATACAAAATACGCTGGTATGAAAATTTAATTTTCCCACAAATGAAAGATGGAGATAAAATTAAAGTTAATAAATTAAGAGGAAATAGAGGGGGAATCTTAGATAGAGAAAATAATGCTCTAGCTAAAGATGGTAAACTTTACACAGTAGGGTTACATCCTGCAAAATTAAACCCTAAAACTATTGATTCTGATATGAAACAGTTAGCTAGTATCTTAGTTATTAGTGAAGATACTATAACTAAAAAATTAGAAGCAAATAAAGAACCAGACTATTTTGTACCTATAGTTGATATTTTGGTTAAAGATCCTAAAGTGGACAAGATTATAGATATGAAAAATCCTGGAATAATGTTAAATGAAAAGGTTGGAAGAACTTATATAAACGATGAAGCTTTCGGAAGACTTATAGGTTATGTTGGACCTATAACAAAAGAAGAATTAGATAAAAATAAGGACAAAGGTTATACAGAAACAAGTATAATAGGTAAAGCTGGGATAGAGCAAGTATATGAAGATACTTTAAAAGCAAAAGACGGTTATGAAATCTTAATAGCAAGCGGTGATTCAAATAAAACCTTATTAAAAACAGATGCAGTTCAAGGAAAGAATGTAAAGCTTACTATAGATAGTAATGTTCAAAAGAACTCATATAAGGAGTTAAAAGGTGATAAGGGGGCAGCTACTGCTGTAAATCCTAAAACTGGAGAAGTTTTAGCTTTAGTTAGTGCACCATCATATAACTCTAATATGTTTACAACATATACTACAAAGTCTCAAAAAGAAGAACTTGAAAAAACTAATTACGCAATGCAAGAAAATAGATTTAATAAACTATATTCACCAGGTTCTACAATGAAACTAATTACAGGTGCTATAGGACTTAATAACGGAGTAATAACACCTAGCGAAAAGATGGATATTAAAGGGTTAAACTGGCAAAAAGATTCATCTTGGGGTGGATATAGCGTAACTAGAGTTAAAGACCCTGGAAAGCCTGTAGACCTTCTAGATGCGATTAAATACTCTGATAATATCTATATGGCAAAAGTTGCTATAGGAGTTGGAGCGGATAAATACATTGAAGGAGCTAAAAACTTTGGAATAGGTGAAAACTTAGATTTTGGGTATCCTATAGAAGAGTCAAAAATATCAAATTCAGGTAAAATTGATAATGATATATTACTTGGTGATACAGGATATGGACAAGGTCAAGTAATGGTAA
Source organism: Clostridium chrysemydis (assembly GCF_015234215.1). GTDB lineage: Bacteria > Bacillota > Clostridia > Clostridiales > Clostridiaceae > Clostridium > Clostridium chrysemydis. Next base: position 792,440 of record NZ_JADEKP010000001.1, read on the forward strand.
CTCCTTTAAATATAGCACTAGCTTATAGCTCACTTGGAAATAATGGTTCTATAATGCATCCAAGATTAATTATGGATGATAAAAAGCCAGAAGTTTGGAAAACTGATGCTATTAAAAAAGAATATGTTAAGCCTCTAACAGAAGCCTTTGAAGCTGTTGTTGATTCACCAGATGGAACTGGACATGCAGCTAAAATCGCTGGTCATAAAATAGCAGGTAAAACAGGAACAGCAGAAATTAAGAAAACTCAAGACGATAAAAATGGAACTGAAAATGGATGGTTTGTTGCAGTTAATACAGACGATTCAAAAATTGCAATTTCAATGATGGTTGAGGATGTAAAAAATAAAGGTGGCTCACACTACGTAGTTCCTAAAGTTAAAAATGTAATGGAAGCTTATTTAAAATAAAATTTTATAATTAAGTTTAAATTAATGAAAAAACCTTACAGTTAATGATAAAATATTACTGTAAGGTTTTTATTTTAGTGAGGTGATAATTATGAGATGGAAGAAAAAATCAAAAGAGGAACTTAAAAAAACTTTAACAAAAGAGCAATATGAAGTGACTCAAGAAAATGCAACAGAAAGACCTTTTATAAACGAATATAATGAAAATTATAAAAAAGGAATTTATGTTGATATAACAACTTTAGAACCACTATTTTCTTCAAGCGATAAATTTAATTCAGGTTGCGGTTGGCCAGCCTTTTCTAAGCCTTTAGATAGAGTTTTAATAAATGAAAAGAGAGATTCAAGTTTTGGTATGGAAAGAATTGAAGTAAGATCAAAAAATTCAGATTCTCACTTAGGTCATGTATTTAATGATGGACCTACAGAAAAAGGAGGACTTAGATACTGCATAAATTCAGCATCTCTTAAATTTATTCCCTATGAAGATATGGATAAAGAAGGTTATGAAGATTTTAAAAAGTACGTAAGATAGGAGTAGATACTATGTCAGAATATATTAATGCAAAAGAAGTAGCAAAGGAACTAGGAGTTTATTTAAAGGTTGTAACGTCAACTAAATCATTTGAAAATTATAATGCTTTTTATAATATTTATGGTGAAGAAGATGAGTACTGTAGAAGAATTGTAGTTTTAACTCCATATAAAGATTTAGAAGAAGTAAATGATGAGGACCCAAGCGTTAAGGTAGAGCCTCACATATATGAAGGTAACCTTTGGATTAAAGATTATTCATTAACTACTAATCCTAAGACTATAGATTTAGAGGATGTAAAGGTTGATAAAAAGTTAGTTTTAGAATTTAAAAAGGGTTTAAGATAATTGATAAAAGATATTATGTATGATATAATAATTATTATTAGTTATTAAGGAGAAAATTATGAATAACAGAATTGAATTAATCTTTCAAGATAATGAATATACTTTAAAAATAAATGGTAATGAAATAAAAAAAGAAAATAATATAGATGATGCAATAAACGGATTTAGAAATACTATAAAAAATCAAGATATACTAAACTCTAAATCATTCGAAGATATAATAGAAGACCTTAAGGACATAAGTGATTCAAAATTAATTATAAATAATGATTATTTTACTTTAGAATATGGTAATATGAAATATTTTTATAGAACAGATAAAACTTTCTACTTAAAAGATGGAAATATGATTCCTTTAGTTGGAAGGTTTGATTTATTTAATTTTATAGTTCATTTAATTAAAGAAGATAAAATTAAAGATGAAGTAGAAATGCTAGAGTTTTGTTTAGATATTTTAAAAAGTAAAGGAAACTACAGAGTTATTGATGAAAAGATAGTAGTAACTAGTGTTGGATTTAATTATGGATCTTGTCTATATGATTTTGCTTCTTTAAAGGTAAATAAAGGAGCTACAATCGAAAAAATGACATTTAATCAGTATAAAGATTATGTTTTAAGGGTTTTAAAAGGATAAAAAAAGGCAAACAGATTTATTAAAAGAAATTTGTTTGCCTTTTTTTTATTAAATTGTATTAAGTGAATTTTCTAAAAATGATGTGGCTTCTGTAACGCTAACATTTTTTGCTGCACTGATCTCAGCAATTAAAATCTTTTTTGTATTATGTAGCATTTGCTTTTCGCTAGAATTTAGGTTGTGACCTTCTTTAGTTTTGTGTAAAGAAGAAACAACTTCTAAATAATCAGAAAAAGAACCAGATTTGATTTTTGTAGAATTTATATCAAATCTCTCTTTGCTGTTTTTACTAGAAATAATATCAACTGTGTCGTTTAAAAAATTAAGGTTTGTAAGTTTTTGATTTAATTCTTGTTCTGAAGTAATGCTTCTTAAATTAACTATTTCAGATCTTGAAGTAGGTAACATTACTTTAAGATTATTAGTTAAAGTAATATAATAATAATCTTGTTTATTTCCAAGAAAATCTTTTTGTTCTATGTTTTCTATAGTGCCAACTCCCTGACTAGGGTAGACAACTTTATCACCAATATTGAACAAAGTAAACGCCTCCTTATTAAGTTCTTTTTTTATTATAACACATATCTATTAAAAATACAAAAGTTTTATTTTATCACAGGATTTTAACAGTGTCAATATTATTTTTTAAGCCAATCCCAAAATTTTATTGTTCCTCTGAAATTGATTACTAAATCACCATCTTCTATCTTCATATCTTTTATGTCTATGTTGTCTAAACCTTCTAAAGATAGTATTATATCTCCTGAATTTTTATCAAAACTTATTAATGAATTATTTTCTAAATTGTTAAATATTGTATCTTTGGAAATGCTTATAAATCCTAACTTTCCGCTTTGGTAATGTAATATACCTTTTCCGTCTACTGCCTTTGCTGAAAAAACTAATTTAAGTTGAAATGGAATATTATAGTAGTTTATATTAGCGTATACGTTTATTAAATTATTATCTAAAGATACTTTTATGCCACTTAAAGAATTTTTTAAATCATTCATCTCATTTATAGCTTCTATAAACAAGTCAGTAAGTTCATTTGAGTTAAATTTTGTATTAGATTCTGCTGTTAACTCTTCTAGGTTTAAGTTTATATCCTTAGGTAAAAATTTCTGTGATAATTTAATAGGGTCAATTGTTACAGTTTTATCAATAGAGTCTACAGGTTCCTTTGGTTTAAAAGAAAAATTATAAACTCCAAGTATTATTAAAGCTAATATAACTATAGTAATACCTATAAGTATTTTTTTCGTTTTCATTTTTTTCCTCCTTAATTACTCGTATTAATATATTTTATATTAAAAATTAAAATAAGACTATAACTTATTAAAAAAGTAATGTTGACTTTAATAAATTTTTAATATATAATCACTTAGAAAAAACGAATATTTTTAATATACGGTTCTAAAATCTTATTTTAGATTAAAAGGGAAAGTGGTTTGAATCCACTACAGCCCCCGCTACTGTAATAGCAGACAAGTCTTATAATATGCCACTGAAGTTTTACTTTGGGAAGGTGTAAGAGGAGAATGAAGCTTAAGTCAGGAGACCTGCCTATATTAATTTTCATAAGTTTCGGTGGGAAGCTAAACGAAAAGTGTCTTTAAAAGAAGTTTTCTTTTAAAGTTTTTTTGTTGTACTTATAGCATCCTTACAGAGTAAGGGTGCTTTTTTTACGTATAGAAATTATAAATTAAACTATATATTAAAAATAAAATTTAAAAGTACAGCTTATTAGATAGCATAGCTGAAGCCACTTTATTATAAAAAGTAAATTAAAAGTTTATAAGGGAGATTTTAATGAAAAAAGCAATATTAGTTGTAAGTTTTGGGACAAGTTATAAGAATGCATTAGAAAATTCAATAGAAAGAATAGAAGAAGATATAAAAGATTCTTTTAAAGAATATGATGTTTTTAGAGCCTTTACATCACATATGATTATTAAGAAGTTAAGAGGAAGAGGAGAAGAGGTTTTAACTCCAGAAGAAGCGTTAGCAGAAATACATAAAATGGGCTATAAAGAGGTGATTATGCAACCACTTCATATAATACCAGGAGAAGAGTATGACTACATAGTTAATGTAAAAGATAGATTTAAAGATAAATTTTCAGATATAAAGGTTGGAAGACCAATTTTATATTTTCAAGGAACGAAAGAAGCACCTGATGATTATTCATTATTTATAAATTCTATAAAAGGCATAATAAAGGATAAAAATACGATTCTATTTGGACATGGAACATCCCATTATGCTACAGCTGCTTACGGATGTATACAAGCTGTATTACAAGACGAAGGCTTAGATAACGTATACGTTGGTACAGTGGAAGGATATCCTAGTTTAGAAAATGTAATAAACAGAGTAAAAAAGGATAATGTTAAAGATGTAATGTTACTCCCTCTTATGGTTGTTTGCGGAGATCACGTTTTAAACGATATGGCATCTGATGAAGAAGATTCATGGAAGACTATATTGGAAAATGAAGGATTTAATGTCAGTTTATTTTTAAAAGGACTTGGGGAAATAGAAGGCTTTAGAAAATTATATATTGATAGAATTAAAGATTGTATTAATGATAGATATTTAAATGTTGGAAAAACAAAGAAAGGTATGAAAAATGAAAAGAATAATAATCTCATCAAACTGTAGTGGTGGTGGAAAAACTACTGTTACTTTAGGGATAATGAAAGCATTAACAAAAAAAGGCTTAAAGATACAGGGATACAAAGTAGGTCCAGATTATATTGATAAAGAATTTCACAAAATTGCAACTGGGATAGATTCAAGAAATTTAGATATGTTCCTTATGGGAAAATCAGGAGTTTCCTATTCTTTAAGTAAGGGATGCGGCGATATAAGCATTATAGAAGGGGTTATGGGGCTTTATGATGGAAAAGGATTAGATGAAGAATTTTCAACATACCATCTTTCTAAAGAATTTAACAATATTCCAATTATTTTAGTTATGACTCCAAAGGCGCAAAGCTTAACTATTTGCGCTGAGATAAATGGCCTTAAAAACTTTAAGGGTGCAAACATTAAAGGGGTAATTTTTAATAAAGTATCAGAAAAATATTATAACCTTTTAAAAGAATTAGTTAATAAAAATTGTGATGTTGATGTTTTAGGTTATATTCCTAAAGATGAATCTATTAGCCTTAAATCAAGACACTTAGGATTAGTCCAAAGTATAGAGACAGAAAAAATTTCAGACGTTTTAGATAAATGTAGTGATTTAGTAAATAAATATATAAACTTAGAAAAAATTATAGATTATGCAAAGGATATAAGTATAGAAAATAAAAAATTAGAGATAAAGAAAAGAGATATAAAGATAGCTGTTGCTTATGATAAAGCATTTAACTTCTATTATAAAGAAAATTTAGAGATTTTAGAAAGTATAGGGGAAGTAGTTTACTTTAGTCCTTTAAATGATAAAGAACTACCTAAAGATATAGATTTTTTATATATAGGTGGAGGCTACCCTGAAGTCTTTAAAAATGAATTATCAAATAATAAATCTATGCTTAAAAGCATTAGAGAGGGTTTAAATAATGGGCTTAAATGCTATGCTGAGTGTGGTGGATTTATGTATTTAAATAAAAGCATAGAAGGGTTTGATATGGTAAACTTTTTTAACTCAGAAGTTGTTATGACAAACTCTCTTCAAAACTTTGGTTATGCAGTTTTAAAAGGATTTAAAAATGATATAAATATACATGAATTTCATAAATCAAAATGTATAGGAAATAGAGAAAATATTTTTGATATAGAAAAAACAGATGTTTTAGGAAACAAAATTAATTGGAAGTGCGGATATAAAAAGAATAATACTATAGCTCAATATCCTCATATACATTTTTATAAAAATTTAGATTTTTTAAATAATATTTTAGATTTAGAAGGTGAAAAATAATGACTTATATAAAAAATCCAGGAATGATAGAAGAAAAAAGCTTTGAAATAATAGAAATTGAAATGGGAGATCATTCATTTAACGAAGAAGAATTAAAAATAGTAAAAAGAGTTATTCATACTACTGCTGACTTTGAATACGCAAATCTTTTAGAGATGAGTGAAGACTTTATAGATAAAGCAAAAGAGGTATTAAAAAATTCACCTCTTTTATATACAGATACTAACATGGCAAAACAGGGAATTAATAAAAAAGCTTTAGAAAAGCTAAATGGTTCTGTTGAGTGTTTTGTTAGCTTAGAAGAGGTATATAAAATCGCAAAGGAAAAAGAGATTACAAGGTCAATGGCAGCTGTAGAAAAAGCATCAAAAGATGGAGTAAATATTTATGTTTTTGGAAACGCACCTACAGCACTATTTAAGTTAAGAGAGATGATTTTAAAAGACCTAGTTAAACCTGATTTAATAATTGCAGTTCCTGTAGGGTTTGTTGGAGCAAAGGAAAGTAAAGAGGGACTAGAAGAGTTAAATATACCTTATATAACTGTAAGAGGAAGAAAAGGTGGAAGCACAGTAGCTGCATCAATCGTAAATGCGCTTATGTATATGTGCAATGCAAGATAAAACTATGATGGACATGTTTGTTAGAAGTGGAAGTAAAATTTTAAGGTGCGGGTATACTACAGGGTCAACGGCAACAGCAGTTTCCAAAGCTGCAACTAAAATATTATTAGATAAAAAAAAGATAGACAAAATTAATATAGAAACCCCAAAAGGGATAGATTTAGAAATAGAACTAAATAGTATAAATATAGAGGAAAATTTTGTTGAAGTTAGTGCACTTAAAGACGCAGGTGATGATTTTGATGTAACTGATGGAATAGAAATTTTTGCTAAAGCAGAGTTTATTAAAGAAGGAATAGTAATAGAAGCTAAAGAGGGAATCGGAAAAGTTACAAAAGGTGGATTAAGTGTAGAAGTTTTAAAACCTGCTATAAATCCTACTCCTTTAAAGATGATTAAAAAAGAAATTAATAAGATTCTTCCAAAGGGAGTAGGGGTAAAAATAACTCTTAGGGTACCAAAGGGAGAAGAAATTTCAAAAAAGACCTTTAATAGTAGGCTTGGAATAGTAGGTGGAATTTCAATTATAGGGACAAGCGGAATAGTTTATCCAATGTCAGAAGAAGCTTTAAAAGAGACTATAGAAGTTGAAATAAAGCAAAAAAGAAGGAAAAGGCTAGTATTAACATTTGGTAATATTGGTGAAAATGTTTGTAAATCTTTAGGATTTAAGGAAGATGAGATAGTTATTATTTCAAACTATGTTGGATTTTCTTTAGAAACTTGTGTTTTAGAATGTGTTGAAGAAGTAGTTTTAGTAGGGCATATCGGAAAGATGAGTAAAATCGCTTATGGGTGCTTTAATACGCACAGTAGGGTAAGTGGAGTAAGACTTGAAGTTTTAGCTTTAGAACTCGCACTTTTAAATTATCCAATTGATTTAGTTAAAAAAGTTTTAGAAGAAAAGACTACAGAAGGTGCTGTAAAACTTTTAGGGGATGGTCATTATGACCTTTATGAAAACATAGGATTTAAAATCTTAGACCAAATAAATGCATATTGCTATAAGGAATTAAAAAGCGATATAGTAATGTATTTTGGATATAGTGATTTTAAAATTTTATATAATTCTTTGGAGAAAAAATTATGATTTATTTAATTGGAATAGGTCCAGGTAACAAGGACTATATGTTAAAAAAAGCTATAGATACCTTAAAAAAGTGTGATGTTATTTTAGGGTTTAAAAGAGCAATAGAATCAATAGATTTTATAGAAAAAGAAAAAATAATAATAGAAAAGCTAACGAGTATTGAAAGCATAATATTAGAAAATAAAAACAAAGATATAGGAATTATAGCTTCTGGAGATCCAAACTTTTATGGGATATCTAATTATCTAAATTTAAAAATAAAAGAAAATCTTATAATAATTCCTGGCATTACTTCTTTTCAGTATTTAATGAGTAAAATAAACAAATCTTGGTCAAAAGCTTATAGCGGGTCTATGCATGGAAGAAAAGAGGAATTTATAAAATTAGTTAAGGAAAATGAAATAAGTATATGGCTTTGTGATAAGGAAAATACTCCAGATAAATTATGCTTTAAATTACTACAAAATAATATTAAATGCAGAGTTTACGTTGGTGAAAATTTAAGTTATGAAAATGAAAGAATTATTTCTGGATCTTTAGAAGAAATAAGAAATAATAGATTTTCTTCATTATCTATTTTAGTTATAGAGAGGTAAAAAAATTATGAGATATTTAAAAGACGAAGAATTTATACGCGGTAACTGTCCTATGACAAAAGAAGAAGTGAGGGCTTTATCTATTTCTAAGATGGGATTAAGTAAATCTTCTAAAGTTATTGATGTTGGAAGTGGCACAGGGACAATAACAGTACAAGCTTCCATAATAGCTAAAGATGGAATTGTATATTCAATAGAAAAGGATGAAGATGCTTTTAATACAACAAAGATAAATATAAATAAATTTAACTTAGAAAATGTTAAACAAATTAAAGGTAATGCTTTAAGTGCTTTAAAAGAAATGAACCTTAAAAAAATAAAGGTTGATTCAATATTTGTTGGAGGTTCTCTTGGAGAATTAGAAGAAATAATAGATTTATCTTTTGATCTTTTAAAAGATAATGGAAAACTAGTATTAAATTTTATAACATTAAAAAATTTAAATATATGTTTAGAAAAGCTAAAAGGTTTAAATATAAAACCTGAAATAATATCAGTAAATATAAGTAGGTGCAAGGGGGAATCTATGATGATGATTTCTGAAAATCCTATATTTATAATTGAATGCAATAAAGGAGAAAATTAAAAATGGCAATATTTTATGGAATTGGTGTAGGCCCTGGAGATAAGGAATTATTAACTATAAAAGGATTAAATGCAATCAAAAACTGTGATATTTTAGTTGCACCTTCAGCTAAAGAAGGAGGAGAAAGTATAGCTTTAAATACAGTAAGTGACTATATAGAAGATAAAACTATAGTTAAAGTTATGCATTTTCCTATGGGTAAAAAAGATAGAGAGATAAAATCTAAAACAGCATATGACTTTATTCTAGAAAAGTTAAACGAAGGAAAGAATGTAGGATTTTTAACAATTGGAGACCCGTATATTTACAGTACATACATATACCTATTAAGACACATAAAAGAACAAAACTTTAAAGTTAAGACTATACCTGGAGTTCCATCTTTTTGCGCTTCAGCAAGTTTAGTTGAAAGACCATTAGTAATAGGAGATGAAAGCCTTCTTATAGTTCCATCTAATAAAGTTAACACTATAAAGGATGAAAAGTTTGTAGTTATAATGAAGGTTTATAAAAAAGAAAAAGAAGTAATAGAAACTCTAGAAGATAAAGGATTTACTGATTACGTTTTAGTTAGTAAATGCGGTAGAGATGGTGAAAAAATATTAAAAACTAGAGAAGAAATAATAAATTCTAATGAGTATATGTCATTAATTTTAGCAAGTAAGGAGTAAGAATATGATTTATTTTATAGGAGCAGGTCCTGGAGATCCAGATTTAATTACTGTTAAAGGAAGAAGAATATTAGAAAGTTGTGATGTTGTAATTTATGCAGGATCTTTAGTATCTAAAGAACATTTAATGTGTTTAAAAGAAGGTACTAAGATATATAATTCTGCAAATATGACATTAGACCAAGTTGTAGAAGTATTTAAGGAAAATAAATCTAAAGAAATTGTAAGGCTTCATACAGGGGACCCTTCAATATATGGAGCTATAAAAGAACAAATGGATGAACTTGAAAAGTTAAATATAGACTTTGAAGTAATTCCTGGAGTAAGTTCTTTTGTTGCATCAGCAGCAGCTATAAAAAAAGAATTCACTTTGCCTAGTATAACTCAAACAGTTATATTAACAAGAGTTGAAGGAAGAACTAAAGTTCCAGAGTCAGAGGATTTAGAAAATTTAGCAAAAATAGGAGCATCTATGGCTATCTTCTTATCAGTAGGTATGATAGATAAAGTTTGTAAAAAACTAAAAAAAGGGTATGGAAGAGATGTAAAAGTAGCTGTAGTTTATAGAGCATCTTGGGAAGATCAAAAAATAGTATACGGGACATTAGATACAATAGCAGAAAAGGTTAAAGAAGAAGGCATAGAAAAATGTGCTCAAATACTTGTAGGTGATTTTATAAATTGCGATTATGAAAAAAGTAAATTATACGATAAAACCTTTACCCATATGTATAGAAAAGGAATATAGCTTTGATTTCTGTAATAAGTGTCACTAAAAAAGGCGATTTCTTAGCCTATTTAATTAAAGAAAATATAGAGTGTAAAGTTATAAATTCTAGTATTTTTAAAGAGTCTAATTTAGAAAATATAACAGAAAAATGCTTTAAAGAAAGTAAATTTATTATATTTATAAGTTCAACTGGAATAGCAGTTCGCGCTATTTCAAAGTTTATAAAAGATAAAAAGGTAGACCCTGGAGTTATTGTTGTTGATGTTTGTAATAACTTTACTATAAGCCTTATTTCAGGACACCTTGGTGGTGCAAATTATATGACAGAAAAAATATCTAAAATTTTAAATAATACTCCTGTTATAACAACAGCTACTGATAACCTTAAAATAAAAGCACCAGATATTTTAGCAAAAGAAAATGATTTAATAATTGATGATTTTAATATGGCTAAAAGAATTGCAAGTAGACTTGTAAATAACAAAAAGGTATATTTTTTTGATGATAGAAATATTATAAAAGCTCCAAAAGGCTACTTAAACACAACTAAAATAAAAGAAAATACAGTAGTTATAACTAATAAAGTTTTAAAGGATAAAGGTGTTTTAATTCTTTTAAGAAGAGATATAATCCTTGGAATAGGGTGCAAAAAAGGGACAAGCTTTAAAAAAATAAAAGAATTTGTTTATAGGGAATTAAATCTAAGAAATATCGATTTAAGAAGTATTAAAAGTATAGGAAGTATTGATATAAAAAAAGATGAAGAGTGTATAAAATTACTTGCAAATGAATTAAAGGTAGATTTATATTTCTTTAAAAAAGAAGAAATTGAAAAGGTCCAAGATGAGTTTATAGGAAGTGAATTTGTTAGAAAAATTACAGGGGTAAAAGCTGTAAGCGGACCTTCAGTAAAACTATTAAATGGAGAAATACTTGAAGAAAAATTAATATTTGAAGGCATAACTTTAAGTATAGGAAGATTAAGGAGTGAAAGTTTATGAAAAAACTTTATGTAGTTGGAATAGGTCCAGGGGGGATTGATCATTTATCAGTAAAGGCGCTTAAAGCAATAGAAGACTCTGATATAGTGGTAGGATATACGAAATACTTACAAATGATAGAAGCTTTAATAAAAGATAAAGAAGTATTTAAAACTGGAATGAGAGGGGAAGAGGAAAGATGCATTAAAGCCTTAGAACTTTCAAGAGAAAAAAATGTTTCTATAGTTAGTACTGGGGATTCTGGTATTTATGGTATGGCTGGACTTATACTTCAACTTAAAAAAGATGAAAATGTAGAGATAATACCAGGAATTACAGCATCTAGCGCAGCTGCATCAGTTCTAGGGGCACCTTTAATGCATGATAATTGCAATATAAGTTTAAGTGATTTAATGACTCCATATGAATTAATAAAAAAGAGAGTAGAAAAAGCTTCAGAAGCTGACTTTATAATATCTTTATATAATCCAAGAAGTAATGGTAGACCTCATTACTTAAAAGAATGTATAGATATTATGAAAAAGCATAAAAATGAAAACACTCCTGTAGGGATTGTAAAAAACGCCCTTAGAGAAGGTGAAAAAGTTACTATAACAACCCTTAAAGATTTCGACCCTAGTATAGTTGATATGATGTCTATTGTAATAGTTGGTAATAATAGCACTTATATTGAAAAAGATAAGATGATTACTAAAAGAGGTTACACAGTATGATTTTATTAGTTCTTGGGACGAAAGAAGGAAAAGAAATAGTAAAGAAGATAAATGAATTTAGAGAAGATATTGTTATTTCTACTTCTACAAAATATGGAGGAGAGCTTTTAAAAGATACTAAGTTTCAAAAATTAAATACGAGCCCTTTAGATAAAGATGGGTTTAAAGATTTAATTAAAGAAAAAGATTGTGACACTATAATAGATGCGACTCACCCCTATGCTAAGGATGTTTCTATAACCCTTATGGAAGTAGCAAAAGATATGAATTTAAAGTATTTTAGGTTTGAGAGAAAAGGGATTTTAGAAAATTATAATGATGAAAATATTATGTTTATCGATAGTTATGATGAACTTAAATGGGCTTTAAATGAAATAAAAGGAAATGTTTTAAATACAACTGGAAGCAATAATATATCAAAAATTGAAAGTTTAAATTTAGAAAATAGGATAATTCATAGAATACTTCCAAGCCCAAAGATAATAAATAATTTATTAGAAAATGGAATTAAATATGAAAATATTATAGGGATGAAAGGTCCTTTTGGATTTTTTATAAATGACGGAATTATAAAAGAATATGATATTAAGGCATTAATTACAAAAGATAGCGGTTTAATCGGGGGAACTAAAGAAAAAATTGAAGCTGCACTTCAAAGTAACGTAAAAGTTATTGTAATTAATAAACCTAATATAAGTTATGTAAATAAAATATATGAAATAGAAGAATTAATAGAAAAATTAAGGTTATAGAGGTGAAAAAATGAAAAAATTATTTGTTTTATTTTATGGAATTATAATTGCTTTAACTATTCCAATGAATGCTTACGCTATGCATATTTCAGAAGGGGCAATTTCTTTAAATTGGTGTCTTTTTTATTATGCAGTATCATTGCCATTTGTAGTTATAAGCTTTAAAGAAGTTAGAGAAGTTTTAAAAAATAATATTGATGTAAAAATGCTACTTGCGCTTATGGCTGCGTTTATTTTCTTAATGTCAGCTTTGAAATTACCATCTGTTACAGGAAGTTCTTCACATCCAACAGGTACAGGCTTAGGTGCTATTTTATTTGGGCCTTTTAAAATACCATTATTATCAGTAATAGTCTTACTCTTCCAAGCGCTACTTTTAGCACATGGTGGATTAACTACACTAGGTGCTAATACATTATCTATGGGGATAGTAGGGCCTATAGTATCTTATGGAATTTTTAAATTATTAAAAAATAAAAATAGAACTCTTGCAGTATTTTTAGGGTGTGCTTTAGGAGATCTTGCAACATATGTTGTAACATCTATACAACTAGCTTTAGCTTACCCAGATTCAGTAAATGGTTTCTTAAGCTCTTTTATAAAGTTTGCTGGAATCTTTGCAGTTTCTCAGGTTCCTTTAGCTATAGTTGAAGGGTTAGTTTCTGTAGTTATATATGATTATGTTATAAAACACTGCAAAGGTGAATTAAAAGAAATAAATGGAGGATTATAAATGAAAAAGAAAAATATCTTAATAATAATACTAGTAGCTTTATTTTTAATAGTTCCCTTTGTAATTAATTCAAACGGTGCATTTGAAGGGTCAGATGATGAGGCTAATAATACAATTCAAGAATTAGACCCATCATATACGCCTTGGGCTAAATCTTTGTGGGAACCACCATCAGCAGAAGTCGAAAGTTTTTTATTTGCAGCACAAGCTGCAATAGGTGCAGGATTTATTGGTTACTTTGTAGGTTATAAAAAAGGCAAAAATGTTCCAAGAAATAAATCTATACAGTAATTTAAGTAAATTTAAAGATATATCTGCACTTCAAAAAATTATTTTAGTTTTTTTATCTTTGATATATGCAGGGATGAGCAAAGATATCAATATGATTCTTTTAAATTGTATTATATTTATTTTAATAAATTATATTTATAAAAATCCTTTAAAAGTTATATTGAAAATTGTTTTAATAAGTTTAACTTTTAGTGTTTTTTCATCTTTAGGATTATTTATAAATAAAATAAGTATAAGTGAAATTATTTTAATTAATCTTAGGAGTTTAAGTGGTGCATTAAGTATAGGGTTTTTAGCACTAACTACTCCAATTACAAGTATTGCAAAGATTTTAAGCAGATTTGATATTTTAAGAGATATTTCTGACTTATTAATATTAACCGAGAGGTTTTTAATAATAATAGAAGAAGATTATAGGAAAATTTTTATATCTATAAAATCAAGATATGGCTTTAGAGATTTTAAAAGTAGCATTAAAGATATTGGTAAATGTTTAGGTTCATTATTTAAAAATATGTTTAATAGATTAAAAGAAATAAAGGTATCTTCTCAAAACAGGTGCTATAGAGGAAGGTTTTATTATAGGTGCGAAAACAAACTAAGTAAAAGTATGTTCTTATTTATTTTTATATATGTAATATTATTTATATTAAAGATAATATGATTAATATTTCGCGTGTAGGAGATACTAGGTTTATGGAGGTAGTTACTATGAAAGATTATAAAATAGACTATTTTTCAAAATACTATTTTTATGAAATAGATGATTTTAAAAGAGAAGAATCTGGTGAATTTATTATAGAAAATATTGAAAAAAGTTCAAGGTTTGATTATAAGGGGTATTCTTACAAATATACTAAGTTTAATAATATATCAAAAGGTGAAACTATAAAAGATGCGATTTTAACTATAGACTCGGAAAAAATAGACCTTTTATTAAACGGAGATTTAATTCATTTAGATTTAAATTATAAATTTGAAGTACAAGAACTTGAAGATCACTTTAGAATAGGGACTAAATTAAGTGAAAAGTTTAAAGAATCATCCGTACTAATCTACGTAAATAAAGAAATAGGTAAAGAATTTATAGAGGATTTAGAAAAGGTGAAAACTAATATTTTAAATAATATGAAGCGCGAATAATCGCCTTTACATTATTAATTTTCTTTAAAAATGAAAGTATTACTTTATATAACATATATTATGTAGAGTTTTAAGGTATAAGTTGAATTAGGTTCATATATATCAAAAAAATAAGCTATAATAATAGCTTATTTTTTTGATATATATGGATTGTTTTTAATATAATATCGCCATAAAAAATCTTTTGCTTCTTCTGCGTAATCTATTCCGATTCTTTTAGTTTCGACTATTTCGAAATTAGAAGTATTTCCGTCTAAAAGGTAAAACTCATCATTTTTATAGAGCTTTATGTTATTTAATGATTTATCTAAAGATAACGCAAGGCAAAGTTTTGAAGGGCCGTTAGTTAGGTTATATTTTTCCTTTTCTTTTAAATCCTTAAAAGGTTTATTAAATCTTTTAAAGCTTAAGTAGTCAAAATCATTAAGAGGTTCTAAGGCTCTTATAAGAACTCCTTGAGGGTCATCTTTTTCACCTGAAATAATATTAAAGCAATGATATTTTCCATATATAAAATAAATATAGGAAAATCCAGCACTTTCATATAAAGTTTTTGTTCTTTCAGTTTTCTTATTATCGTAAGCGTGACAGGCTTTATCAATTTTGCCTATATAAGCTTCCGTTTCAACAATTTTTAGGTGTAAGGTTCTATTATCTATATTTCTAACTAAAATCATTCCTAAAAGCTTTTTTGCTAAATCTCTTGCATCTATATTAAAAAAAGAGTCATCTTTAATTTTTTTATAAGTCATAGTTATCACCTCAATAAACATTTTATCATATAAAAAATTGTTTTAAGAATTAATTTAAATAATATATTAACAAAAAAACTAAAAGTTTACTTAAATATAAATTTAAGTGGTATTCCAATCCATTGCTTATGAAATGTTTAAGGGGTATAATTTAAAAGAAATAAATGTAAAGGAGTAAAAAATGGGGGATTTTTTTGAATTTGAAGATAGGTTAAAGGACGGATTAATAACCTTTGAAGAAAGTAATTTAAGAGATCTTCTAATAGAAGCTAAAGAGAATTATTCAGACGATTTAGTACTAAATGATTATATATATAGATTTTCAAAATACTTAGAACTTTGGGAAAATAATAATACTATTTACGATATTGCTTTTAGATTAGAGTATATTATGAATCATTTAGATGCAGCGACTGAATATTATATAATGGCATTAGAAGATGGAGAAGATAGAACTAAAATTATAAGAAGATTAATTCCTTGCCTATACAAAGTTGGTAATTTAGACTATGGTATTCTTCTTTTAAGAGAAAATTTAAAAGAAAATATAGATATAAAGTGGACTGTAGCTAATTTAATCAAATTTTACTCAGAACTTGAAAAAGAAGAAGAACTTTTTAATATACTTAAAGATTACATAACAAAAAATAAAATGAATTTAGAACTTTGTTTTTTAATTTCTAAGATGTATATAAATCTAAGAGACTACAAAAGAGCAGAGTTCTTTTCAGATAAACTTATAGAAGAAAAGAACCATTATAAAGACAGAATTGAAATTTATAGGCTTATTAAAGATAAAGATTTTAAAAAGGCAAAAGATATAGTTTCAAATAAAAATGAGTGTGAGTATCTAAATGATAGAATAAGAGAAAAAGAGAAAGAATATATCTTAAGTGTTAAAGAGATACGGGGAAGTATATTAGGTTTAATATTAGAAGGAAATATAGACGAAGCTGTAAAAACTGCAAAATCTTTAAAGGATTATTGCACTGATAAAGATATTAAAACTAAATCTAGAAACAATGACTATATCTATAAGGTTATTGAAGAAATAAATTCAAAATCTACTGCAAAAAAAATATTAGGTGAGCTTGTTTTATATTTTATCTATAGTCCGGATAATAAAATAATTATTCAGCAAATTGCTAAAATATTTGAAAAAACAAAGAAAATAAAAGAGGCAGAAAATATATATAGATACATTTGTGAAAAAGAAGATAAAAAAGATAGATGGGAAAAGTATATTATATTTTCTGATAGAAATAACTTATATATAAACAGAATATATGGATATATGGCATTATTGAAGTTTGGTGAATTTAATAATGAGTTTAACAAACAAGTAGAATTTTTAATAAGAAAGAATATATTTAAAGTTTGCAGAGAAGAAGATGCAGAGGAGATAATTGCAAAGATAATATATAGATACAAATTATATAAAGAAAACATAGAAAATATTTTAGAAGAGAATGAGATTTTTGACCTAATAAGTAGTTTTATTAAAAGGCTTACAGGAAATTCAAAGGAAGCCTATAAAATAATTAGTCCTTATTTAAAGGATATAGAAAAAATCAATTGTATAAACTTTGCACTTTATAACGAAGATATTGACCTAGCAAAAGCGATTCTTCAAGAATTTAATGATAAATTTATAAAAGAAAATAAAGATATAATAAATTATTATAATTCTATAGTAAATAAAGAGAAAATCTTAATTAAAGGTGCCCTTACGTTACTTTCTAATTATCCGCTTGCACCAAGTATTAAATATGTAAAAGAAGTAACAAAAGGTTACAACATAGAAAAAAATATAGATGAGGGCATAGAATGTTATAAGGAGTTAGTTACTATTTATAAAGAGGATATCCCTTTAAAGATAGAATATAGCAGGCTTCTTGAAAAAAATAATAATATTTTAGAAAGTTATAAAATAAAAAAAGAAGTAGCAAATAACTATAAAAATATAGATGAATTTATATATAGAAATAAAGAACTATTATTATTTTCATTTTATTATGGATACGAAGATGAAATAAAAAGTATAAAAGAAAAAATAGGAATATTTATTAAAATAAATGATTTATCTAAAATAAGTAGAAAAAAGCAAATTAAATTAAACAACTTATTAAACCTTTGTGATAAATTAAAAAGTATTTTAAAAACGCTAGATAGTGACTTATCATCTAAATTTATAGAAGCTTTAAGGTATAAAAATATAAATTTAGCTATAAATGTTTTAGAGAATTGTAACTCCAGTAAGGATTTAATTTTTAATGTTTTTTACTTAGAATTTTATACAGATTTCAAAGTAGCAATAGTAAAAAGGTTTTTAAATCTTTATAGAGATTCAAATTACGTAAGCAGCCCTTTAAATTTAAGTTTAAAAGAAGGAAACATAAGCTTATATAAAATATTAAATGAGCTTTATGATAATTTTAAATTTAATTTAATCAAGCCATCTTTAATCGAAAATAAATTATATATAGTAACTAGTGATGCGGGAATTTTTGAAGATATAAAAAATATATTAAAAAAAGGATTTGATGATTATTCTAAATTTTTAATAAGATTTTATTCTTCTATAAGAAATGAAAAAAATGTAACTGATATAACTAGAAAAGTATTAAAAGAGTTAGAAATGGATCTATATTTGCGAATAGAAATATTTAAATGGCTTGATACTATATATGAAGATAAAAGATTTTTTAAAGTATTAGGTGATTGGTGCTACAATATAAAACTTTTTGATGAGGCTTTTAATTATTATGAAAATTCAGATTTAAGTGGAGAAAAGAATATATCTAGGCTTTCTAACAAATACATCTCTGAATTAATTACATTTAATAAGGTTAAAAGAGATGAGTATTCTAAAATCTCAACTGTAAAAGCTATAAAAAGAATAGTTTGGAGCGAAAACTTAAAAGAATATAAAGATAAGATTTTTAAATATTATTATGATAATAATTTAAAGTTAGAATTACTTCTTTTAAATATTTTAAAAGAAAAAGAAGTACTGACTATAGATAATAAGGATTTAAAAGAATTAAAAGAACTTGATGAAGAATTATATGATTATATATTTTATAAATATATTTTAGAAAAGTAGATTTTACTATTAAAAAGGATGGAGCTAAAAGATAATTGTGAGCTCCATCCTTTTTATTTTAGAGATTTAAGTTTATTTTTATATTTTCTCTTCTAAAATCAAAGAAATTTTTATTTAATTTTGTGATTTGGTCTGGGTTATTTTTAGGAAATAAAATATCTAAAGGTGTTTTCTTTCCATTTTTAGTATTTTTAAATATAGAATATCTATTTCTATTTTTTTCATAGGTCCAGTATCCAAAATCGTTTAAAAATTTATCAAAATCACATCTAGAAATCAAAAAATATAATGACTGTTCTTTATATCTATTTGAAATATAAATCTTTACAGAGTCATTATCTAAAATTTCATAATGGTTTTTCATATTAGATTCTTCATAAATATAAAGATTTGAAAGTCTATTATCTAAAGTATCTTTATTTTTATGGAAAACAGGGACGTTGTTATTTACTCCTAACAAAAAATTTTGTAATTTAAGCTTTGATTTCTTATTTGTAACTAAGTATGAATTGTGCTCTTTGCTCCAAGTAAGGTGCCAAAACCCATCCCTTTTTATAGGACCTACATTTTTTAAATCAATTTTTGATTTATATAAACGTCCTTTCTTATTAGAAACATTTATATAGGATTCTCCTATTTTTATATCAAAATAATTTATAGTTATTTTCAACACCTCATTCCATATATTTACAATTATATCAGAAAGTTAAACTATTTGCATAGTAACTAAAACAAAATATTTAGACTTTCATATAATAAATAAGGAGGTTTTTATGTATACTGATGTTAATTTAGATAAAATACCACTAGTTACACCAACTGGAAATGCAGTTTTTTCATCAATAACAAACGATAGCAATATTTTTTATTTATTAGAAGAACTAAAAATAGAAAATTGCTCTAGGGTGTATAAATATGATGATAACTTTAATTATATAAGTGAAACACTTCTTTGTTCTAGATATAATAATTTATATTTTAATAATGGTGAGTGTATATTTTATGGAACTATTAAAGGAGATAATTTAAATATTTATAAGCTAGATATTTACTATAAGGAAATCGGAACTATTAAATTAAATCCAAATACAAAGTATTTTGGAGAAATTTTAGGAATCTCATTTAATTGTTGTTATGATACTATAATAGTAACTTATAAAAATTTTGTATTAGATTTTAATAAATCAGGGGAAGTTGTTAATATAATAAGCACAAAAACTTATGCATTTATATATTGTTTAGAAATTGCACCTTTAAGATGTATTATAGAAAAAAGGATAAGTGATCAAATATTTATCATTTCATCTGATTGTGGTTGCATTAATATAAATATGAATGGAAGAGAAAATCCAAGATCTCAAACATATAGTCTTTCTTTTAAAAATAAGAAAATTAAATTTTTCACTTTATTTAATGATGGAAATAAATCCTATGTAAGAAGGTTTGCTATTTGTTTAAGTGATCTTCCTCTTTGCCCGTATATGTGTAATTTAGGAGACAATAGCGTATGTAAAGACAGGTACCCTGCATGTACTTGTGTTGTTTGTAAAAATGATAATACACCTTGTAATAGTTGTAATTTAAAAAATGATGATATAGAAAAGTCTATAGCTAATATAGAAAACTCTATATCTAAAATATTAAATTCAGAAAGTTTGAAAATTCAAAAGGTTTTAGATGAAGTTTGTAGTGTAGATGATATATTAATGGTCAATGAATCTGTTTTAAGAACTATTAAAGCAATTAAAGAATTAGAAGAAGTATTAGTTAAAAAATTAAAAGTGAATAGATGTGATGACTATTTTGATTTATAAAATAAAAGCTATGCACTAGACTTTTTCTAGTGCATAGCTTTTTAAAATTCTAAATGATAAAAATCTTTATATTCTTTTATGAAGAATATATCAATAAGTAAGGTTAATAATTCTGCAAATGGTACGATTAGCCAAAGTCCATCAATTTCAAATAGTGTAGGGAATATTAATGCACCTATTATTACAAATAAGAAGGCACGTGCAAAAGATATTATTGCTGAAATTTTTCCGTTTGATAAGGATGTGAATAATCCAGATGCAAAAACGTTAAATCCAACAGCTAAAAATGCAAATGAAAATATATAAAGTCCCTTTAAAGCTAAGAAGTAAGTATTATTTGAAGGATCTACAAATACTTGAACTATTCCTTTTGCAAATGTTATTGAAAATATAAAGATAAAAATAGAAGAAAAAGCTAAGAAGTATTTTGAATACTTAAGAACTTCTTTTAATTTTTTATAATTTCTAGCTCCATAGTTATAACTTATTATAGGAGATACACCGGCTGAAAAACCAAGGTATGTTGAAATTAATAAAAAGTGAGCATATAAAATTATAGTAAGAGCAGCTACACCATCTTCTCCTGCATATTTTAAGGCTAAATAATTAAAAAGTAGTGTTGTTATACCTGTTGATAGTTCGGTTACCATTTCAGAAGATCCATTTATACAGACATCTTTAATAATTTTAAAATCGAATTTAGGTTTAATAAATTTTAAAGTTGATTTTTCACGTCTAAAATATAATAAACCAATTAAAAGAGATATTAAAGCTCCAAGGCCTGTAGCTAAAGCAGCTCCACCTATTCCATATCCAAAAATTACGATGAAAACATAATCAAGTACAATATTAATTACACCACCTATAATTGATATAAAAAGACTAAACTTGAAATCTCCATCCGTTCTTATAAAGAATTCAACTAATGACTTTATTACAAATACAGGAGTGAAAAAAGCTATTATGATCCCATAAGTTATTGAATAATCGATAAGTCTATCTGTAGCACCTAAAAGATAAGATATATCTTTCATAAAAAAGCATAAAATAATACCCAAAATTAAACTAAATACAAATGAAAAAATCATTAAGGCTGAAAAAGTGTTTTTTGATTCTTCAATCTTTTTTTCTCCAAGTTTTATAGCTATTACAGCACTTCCTCCAGTTCCAATCATAACTGCAAAACCAAATACTAAATTAATAAGTGGAAGTACAATGTTTATACTTGCTAAAGCGTCAGAGCCAACGAAGTTTGAAACAAATATTCCATCAACTATAGTATAAAATGATATAAATACCATAGAAATTATTGCTGGCATTACGAATTTTAAAAATTGTGAAAAGGTTAGTTTTTTGCTAAAAATATTTTCCATATTACATTTATGTCCCTTCTTTAAATTATAATAAAAGTATATAATGTATAGTAACTATACAGTCAAGGAGATTTTATTATGGAAAAGGATATAAGTAAATATATTAAGATAAGTGACTTTGCAGATTTATGCAAGACAAATAGAAAAACCCTTATCTATTATGATAAAGAAAATGTTTTTAAGCCTAAATATAAAGATTCTAAAGGATATAGATACTACCATATTTCACAGTACGATAGTTTTAGTGTCCTTATGCAATTAAGAGAAATAGGTGTATCTTTAGGTGAGATAAAAGAATACTTAGATAATAGAAGCCCAGAAGAATTCTTAAATCTTTTAAATAAAGAAAGAGAAAAAACTAAACTAAAAATAAAAAACTTAAATAATATTATTAAAAATGTAGAAAATAAAATAAGTACTACAGAAGAAGGAATAAATTCATTAACTAAAAAAGATCCGTATATTGAATTTTGCAAAGAAGAGCATTTTAATACAGTAGATATAGGAAATTATTATTTTGATGGAATAATTAAAGGTGTGACAGAACTAGTAAATGAAAATGAAAGAGAAAATATAATTTCTGGATTTCCAATTGGTGCAATTGTATGGAAAGAAGATATATTAAGTGGCAACTATTTTAATATAAGTAAGTTAATCATGAAGGTATCTAAAAACGATAAATCTAACTTTTTGAAGAAAGAGAAGGGATTGTATGCAGTAATTAATCATAGCGGCCCTTATGAAGAAACTAAGAAAAGCTATGAGAAATTATTAAGATTTATTTTAGAAAATGGTTATGAGATATGTAGTGATTCTTATGAAGAAGGACTTTTAGATTATTTATCTACGAGAAATGAAAAGGAATTCTTAACTAAGATCTCAGTTAGAATAAAAGAGTGTTAATAAAATATGAATAAAAAAAGACTACCAATTTACAAATAGATATGTTATTATCATATCTATGTTATTAAAAAAGTAACCACAGATGCCCCATAAATAACGTAAATTTACGGGGTAATATCTATTATATTATTATTAAAGATAAGAGTCAATAGAAATTTAAATAAATTTTCTAATCTACTATCTAAGGAGGAAATTCTATGAGTAAAAATACTAAATATATATTTGTAACAGGTGGAGTTGTTTCTGCATTAGGAAAAGGAATAACAGCAGCATCACTTGGAAGACTATTAAAAAATAGAGGATTAAATGTTTCAATTCAAAAATTTGATCCATACCTAAATGTTGACCCAGGAACAATGAGTCCTTACCAACATGGTGAAGTTTTCGTAACTGATGATGGGGCTGAAACAGACTTAGACTTAGGTCACTATGAAAGATTTATTGATGAAAATCTAACACAAAATAGTAATGTTACTACAGGAAGAATATACTGGTCAGTAATATCTAAAGAAAGAAGAGGAGAATATCTTGGAGGAACAGTTCAAGTTATACCTCATATAACAAATGCAATTAAAGAGAGAGTATATAGAGTTTCAAAAGAGAGAGATGTAGATGTTGTTATTACAGAAATCGGGGGAACAGTTGGAGATATAGAATCACAACCATTCCTAGAAGCTATAAGACAAGTAAGAAGTGAGGTTGGACCTGAAAATGTATGCTTTATACACGTAACTTTAGTTCCATACCTTGGTAAAGCTGGTGAATTAAAAACTAAACCTACTCAGCATTCAGTTAAAGAATTAAGAAGTATTGGAATTCAACCTGATATAATAGTATGTAGATCAGAGAAAGAATTATCAGAAGATATTAAAAACAAAATCGGTTTATTCTGTAATATTGAAGGAAGAGCAGTTATTCAAAACTTAGATGCAGAACATCTTTATGCAGTTCCTTTAATGCTTCATAACGAAGGATTAGATGATTTGGTTTGTGAGAAACTACATATAAAAACTAGAGAAATAGATAATAGTGCTTGGGAAGATATGGTAAGCAGACTAGTATCTTTAAAGAAAAATGTTAAAATAGCTCTAGTTGGAAAATATGTAGAATTACATGATGCATATATTTCAGTAGTTGAATCTTTAAGCCATGGTGGACTTGATAACGACGCAAATGTAGAAATAGAATGGATTAATGCAGAAGAAATCGAAGGAAAAGACATCAATAAATACCTTGAAGGAGTAGATGGAGTATTAGTTCCTGGAGGTTTTGGAGATAGAGGAGTAGAAGGGAAAATTGAAGCTATAAGATGGGCTAGAGAAAATAAAGTACCTTTTTTAGGGATTTGTCTTGGTATGCAATGTGCAGTTATTGAATTTGCAAGAAATGTAGTTGGATACAAAGATGCACATAGTTCAGAATTAAACGAAGAAACTACTCATCCAGTTATTGATATAATGCCAGAGCAAAAAGACATAGAAGACCTTGGTGGTACTATGAGACTTGGGTTATATCCTTGTAAATTATCAAAAGATACAAAAGCTATGGATTCATATAAAGACGAAGTTATATATGAAAGACATAGACATAGATATGAGTTTAATAACGAGTATAGAACAGAGATTGAAGAAGCTGGTATGACTATTTCAGGAACTAGTCCAGATGGTAGACTTGTTGAAATAGTTGAAATTAAAGATCACCCTTGGTTTGTAGCTGCTCAATTCCACCCAGAATTAAAATCAAGACCAAACAGACCTCACCCACTATTTAAAGAATTTGTAAAAGCAGCAATAGAAAATAAATAAGAATATTCAAAGCAATTAACTTTTGTTAATTGCTTTTTTGCATTCATTACAAAAATTATTATAATAATGCAATATATAATTTATAAACAAAAAAAGAAATTTAAATAATATGTTGGAAATATGTAGTAGAAAAAGAAGTGGTTTTTATATACAATATATTATAAGGTAATGAAAGTGGGGGAAGAAGATGTTATGTGTCAATATGGTTTTTAGATGCGGAAATACAGTAGATGAAAATATAATTATTAGATATTTAGAAGGGAAAAAATTTGACAATGCAATTAGAGAAAAACTAAAAGGTTTAGAAGATTTCATTTCATTTAAAGGTAAAAAAATAAAAGATGATTTAATATTAAGGGTGGTAGATGCAACTAATTTAAAAATAGATTTTTTTAAGCTAGAAAAGATATTAGAAAAAATATCTAAAAACTCTGATATAGATGAAGTTAAAAATATATACTTCTATGAGTGTAGTGCAAAAGAAGATAGTAAAAAGCTATCATCTTTTATTGATACTATAAAAAATGAAGTAAAAGATGATTATTTTTTATTTATAAAAGATAAAGATGAGGTTAGTAAAAATAAAATAGATTCTTTATATTTAAGAGCTAGTACGTATCTTAAAAAAGAAAGAGTTTTTTTAGTAAATTCCTATGAAAAAAACATAGTTAAAATTGCAGAAAATATAGCTGGAATAAGTTATTTAAATTATAAATTCGAAGAGTATAAAAATGAATTAGATATAATATTTGATGAGTATATAGTTAAGACGATATATATGATAATTAATAAAATAAAGCTACAAAATAGAAATAAAATATTTGATAAAAAAGAGGATGATATAAGTGATTTTGAAATGTTAAATATAAAAAAAGATTACCTTAAAGAAATAGATTATGAATTAGAAATAATAGAAAAGGCATTTGATAAAGAAATTGCAAAAATAAATTCTAAATTTGATTTAAATTTAGAAAAGTTCGAAATTTTAAAATATAACTTTAAAGAAGAGATTGAAACAGATGAAAGCAAAATATCAAAACTTTATGAAGAACTTCTAAAAAAAGATAACGAAAAAGAAGTAAAGATTTTTAAAAAGTTTAAGAAAGATAAGGAAGTTATCCAAACTAATACCGAGGAGATTGAAAAATATTTAATTATTGAAGGGCTAAAGTATAAGATGTCTATAAAAAATAGTATTAGAGCGTATAAAATTAAAGAAATTTTAAAAAAAGAGTAGATTTTCTACTCTTTTTTAGAATGTGTTAAATTATCCCTTTCGTTGACAATGAAAAATAATTATGTGAAAATATAATAAAATTGGAAAATGTCGAAAGGTGAGGGGGACAAATTGAATAAAAGGAGATTTTTGAAGTTTTGTATTTTTTTTATGACATTTATCACTTTTTCTATAGTTATAAGCGAAGTGGCTTTTGCAAAGGAAAAGGACAAGTATCTTAAATTTAAAAACTTAACGATTAATAATGGATTATCACAGGGGTCAGTCTATTCTATATATCAAGATGAAGAAGGATATATGTGGTTTGGAACAAATGATGGACTTAATAGATATGATGGATACAACTTTACAGTTATTAAGGGTACAGAAAATGAAGAAAATACATTATGGCCAGGTATAATTGGTTCTATTGTTGAAGACAGAGATGGTTATCTTTGGATAGGATCTAGTTCTGGACTTAGTAAATTAGATAGAAAAACATCCACAGTACAAAGAATCTATAGTGATATAAACGATCCTAAAAAAATTTCTAATAAGCATATTTGGGATTTGTTTATAGATAGTAAAGGGAATCTTTGGATAGGAACTGAAAATGGATTAAATAAATATGATAGTTCTACTGGTGAATTTAAAAAATATTTCTTTGGAGATGTTAATAGCAAAACTTTAAGCAGGAACTTTATAACTGGGATTTGTGAAGGGATAGACGGGACTATTTGGGTTGGTACAAAGGAAGGGCTTAATAAGGTTGATATAAATACAGATAAGGTGACTCGAGTAGAAAGTAAGAAGTTTAGTGAACTAGAAGAAGCTACTATTACAAAATTATATAGAGATACTTTTAATAATCTTTGGATAGGTACTCAATCTAGAGGTATTTTCAAGTATAACTTAGACAATAAGAAATTTGATGATTTGAAAACTATAAATAATTTATATGGCTCTGAAAAATATGCTATTAATAGTATATATGAAGATTTAAACGGAGATATTTGGATTGGAAGTAAGGGTGGACTTATTAAATATTCTCATTCGGATGGAAGTACAAATGTTTATACTAATAATCAATACGATTCTGACTCTTTAGTAAATACTAGTGTTCAAAGCATATACAGAGATAGAGAAGGGCTTATGTGGATAGGTACTTATAGTGGTATAAGTATTTTAAACCCTAATCAGTATTTTATAAATTATAAAAAGAGGCCTTTTGAAGATAATTCCTTAAGTGGTAATTCTATAGGAGGAATTTATGAGGATAAGGATGGAATACTTTGGATAGGGACAAATAACAATGGATTAAATGCTTATAATAAAAAGACTGGAAAAGTTAAACAATATACCTTTGATCCTAAAAACAAAAATTCTATTCCAAGTAATACATTGTTTCAAGTTACAGGAGATGATTACGGAAATATTTGGGTTGCGACGAAGGATGGAATGGCAAGGTTAGATCCAAAGACAGATGAAATTAAGAGATATTATCATGATGATCATAAAAATTCATTAATTCATAATGATGTTAGGGATCTTTACTTTGATAAAAAAGGGCAGCTTTGGATAGGAACTCGTGATGGATTAGATATTTTGGATCCAAAGTCAGGGAAATTTACTAATTTAAATAATATTTTTATAGATAATAATGTAGGAGAAACTTACGTTAGAAGAATATTTGAGGACTCTAAAGGGAACTTTTGGTTTGGGATGGGGTGGAATGGAGGATTAATAAAATATAATCCTGATTCTAAAAAGGTGAAAGTTTATAAAAATCAGTCTGGAAATCTAGAGTCTTTAAGTAATAATGCAGTTAAAGGTATAAACGAAGATAAGAATGGTTTTATATGGGCGACAACTTCTTATGGTATATGTAAGTTAGACCCAAAGACTGATAAATTTACGACCTATACTGAAAAAAATGGTTTAGCAAATGATTATACGTATGGTATTTTAATTGATAATTATAATAATTTATGGGTAAGTACAAATGGAGGTTTATCTAAGTTTAATCAAAAAACTGAAACTTTTGACAATTACACGGTTGTAGATGGACTTCAAAGTAATGAGTTTAATGGTACAGCAGAATTTAAAAATAAAGATGGTGAAATGTATTTTGGGGGAATAAATGGAGTTACGGCCTTTTTCCCTGATGATGTTAGAAGAGATGCAAAAGATGATGTAAAGGTAACGATATCAAGTTTTAAAGTTTATAATAATAATGACATTAAATTTAGTGATGATATAAACCTAAAAAATAACGAAAATACATTTTCAATTGAATTTTTTAAGCCGTACTATAGTAATTTAGGAAAAAGTAATTATGAGTATATGCTTGAAGGATTTGATAAAGATTGGATATATTCAGGACAAAGAAATTATGTAAGTTATACAAACTTACCATCTGGGCATTATAAGTTTAAAGTAAGAACTAGTAATGGGATGGGTGAAGTTAGTGATGTTCGTGAATTTAAGATTAACATAAAAGAAGCTTGGTATAAAAGTAAAATAGCTTATGTCATTTATTTGGCAATAATTTGTGCTATTGTATTTTTTACTGTAAATTATGTTAAGATACTAGGCGGATTAGTAAGAGTTAGAACAATCCAATTAAATAAAGAGTTAGTTGAAAAAGATACTCTAAATAAAGAACTTATAAAAGCAGAAGAATTTAGAAATACGTATATAGTTAACTTATCTCACGAATTAAGAACACCACTTAATGTAATTTTATCTTCAGAGCAATTAATAACAACTTTAAATAATTCTGAAAAGGGTATTAAAAAAGATGATATAAATAGATATATGGGAATTATTAAGATGAATTCTAATACCTTATTAAAGGTTATTAATGATTTAATAGATAGTTCTAAAATAAAAGCAGGACAATATAGATTAAAGTGTGAAAAAGTAGATATAGTTTATCTTTTAGAGGAAGTTGCACTTTCTATGAAGGTATATATTGAAGAAAATGGATTAGATCTTATAATAGATCCAGATGTAGAGGAAAAAACTATAATTTGTGATCCTACTGAAATAGAAAGATGCATTATAAATCTAATCTCAAATGCTGTGAAATTTACACCAGAGGGTGGAAGTATTTATATAGGATTTAAGGACAACGGTGATACTGTTGATTTAATAGTAAGGGATACGGGAATAGGTATATCAAAAGAAAATCAAAACGTAATTTTTGATAGATTTGCACAAGTTGAAGCTATTGTTTCTAGTAAGCATTGTAGTAGCGGTATTGGACTTACTTTAGTTAAAAATTTAGTTGAACTGCATAACGGTAAAATATCAGTAGAGAGTGAAGAAGGAAAAGGATCTGAATTTATAATTACTCTGCCTATAAATTACGAAAATAAAGAATAAGTTAAAAAGAAGTTAGAATTAATCTAGCTTCTTCTTTTTTGTGTATATAAAAATAATCATTAAGTAAATAATAAAAAAGTGAAAGGTTAAAGAAAACTATAAATAATATTAATTATTTCTTAACAATTAATACGGTTAAATGTAGTATTATAGTTATAAAGAAAAAACTTAAGGAGTGATAAAAATGGAAATAACAGCACAAGGACAAAAAATTACTATAAGAGGGGCAGAAGTTAGGGTAGGAGAACAAGCACCTGACTTTGTAGTATATGATAATGATTTAAAACCTGTAAAATTAAAAGATACAGAAGGTAAAAGAGTTTTTTTAACTGTACCTTCATTAGATACACCGGTTTGTGATTTAGAAGTAAAAAGATTTAATAAAGAAGCTGCAAAGCTTGATGATGTTACTATTTATGTAGTTTCAATGGATTTACCTTTTGCACAAAAAAGATGGTGTGGACTTGAAGATGTAGAAAATGTTAAAACTCTTTCTGATTATAAAGATAGAAGCTTTGGTGAAAACTATGGAGTTTATATAGAAGAAATGGGACTTTTAGCTAGAGCAACATTCATATTAGATGAAAACAACAATGTTAAGTTTGTTGAATATTGCAAAGATATAAGCGATCATCCATCTTACGATGAAATTTTAAAAGCATTAAAAGAACTTTAATTATTTAAGTGTACTTAGTATCAAAAGAGATACAAATTTCTATAATATAGTGAGAGATTAATATAAAGGAAGTATTATATGAACCCACTAATAAATATGCTTATGAACGGAATGGGTCCTATGATGGGTGGTATGAATCCTCTTGCAGGCCTAATGGGTGGTATGAATCCTAATATGGGAGGAATGCAAAACATGATGGGCGGTATGCAGAATATGATGGGAGGCATGCAAGGTATGGGTGGAAACCCACTATTAAATATGCTTATGAACGGATTTTCTGGAATGCAAGGAAATAGGATGAATCCTATGATGCAAGGAAATAGAATGAATCAAAACGGTGGAAATAGGATGAACCCTATGCAAAACGGAATGAATAATAACATGAACCAGAATATGAGAAACAATAACAATAACATGAACCAGAATATGAGAAATAATAATATGAACTCCAATATGGGAAATAACATGAATGGTAACATGGGAAATAACAACATGATGGATATGTTATTAAACGCGATGCAAAATGGAAACATGCAACCTCAAAACATGCAAAATGGGATGAATAATCAAAACAGAAGCATGAATGGGAACAACGTAGATGTTAACGAGCTACTTAATATGCTAATGAATAACGGTGGAAATTACAACCAAAATATGGGCGGTAACATGAATAATAACATGAACGGTAATATGAATGGAAATAATGGAAACGGTAGAAGAAGGCATAGAAGGTAGATTAAAAGGAAACTGATTAAGTCAGTTTCCTTTTTGATGAATAAAGTATTGATAAATGCTAAAAATATTAAAGTAATAATATTAAAGAGGTGTTTATCAATGGATTTAAAAGGAAGTAAAACAGAAAAAAACCTTATGGAGGCTTTTAAAGGTGAGTCTGCAGCTAGAAATAAGTATACTTTTTATGCAAAAGAAGCTAGAAACGAAGGGTGTAATATTATAGCAGATGTTTTTGAAGAAACTGCCCATAACGAAATGGCACACGCTAAAATATGGCTAAAGCTATTAAATGGTGGTGAAATGCCAAATACTTTAGACAATTTAAAAGATGCATATAGCGGAGAAAACTACGAATGGACAGATATGTATAAAGAGTTTTCAGAAACAGCAAAAGAAGAAGGGTTTGAAAAAATAGCGTTTTTGCTAAATGAAGTTGGAAAAATCGAAAAAAAGCATGATGAAAGATATAAATTATTATATGAGTTATTAAATTCAGGAAAAATTTTTAAAAAAGATAAAAAGGTAGAGTGGAGATGTCAAAACTGTGGTTACATATTTGAAGGGGAAATAGCCCCTGTTAATTGTCCAGTTTGTGATCATCCTAGAGCATTCTTTGAAATAGTTTTAGAAGATTTTTAAAACCTTAGCATGCTTAAATAAACTAAGCATGCTAAATTTTTTCTTTACTTTATAACCATATAGCTATATAGTTATAAAGTGGAGGTGGAATATGAAAACAATAGATTTAACAAATGGAAAAATTATAAATTCTTTAGTAAAATTATCTCTTCCTATAATAATTACAAATTTTATTCAAACTGCCTATGGTATGATTGATATGATTTGGATTGGAAGACTCGGTAGTGATTCAGTAGCAGCTATTGGAACTGCAAGCTTTTTTATAAATCTTGCGCTTGCAATTTTCACACTAGTTCTAATTGGTACGGGAGTAAAGTTATCTCATGCTATCGGAAAAGATGATAGTGAATCTAAAAGTTTTTATATAAATAATAGTATAGTATTAACTCTAATAATAGGAATAGTTTATACTATATTTTTATGTATATTTAAAAAGAGTTTAATAGGATTTTATGATTTGAATAATCAATACGTAGTAAACATGGCGGAAAATTATTTAGTGTTATCCTCTCTTGGAATAATATTTATGTTTTTTAACTCATTATTTACTACTATTTTAAATAGCTATGGAAATAGCAAAATACCATTTAGGGCAAATACTATAGGTTTTATTTTTAATATGGTATTAGATCCGATTTTAATATTTGGTATTGGAAATTTTAAAGGACTTGGAGTAAGTGGAGCTGCTATAGCTACCCTTATAGCAAGGGTTGTAGTTTTATTAGTTTTTATTTTTATATCATATAAAAATATAAAAACTATATTTAAAGACTTTAAATTAGATATAAGAAGAGCATTTGAAGTAATAAAGATGGGAATACCTATAACTCTTCAAAGAGTAACTTTTATTTTAATTTCTATGGTAATTGCAAAAATAGTAGCTAATTTTGGAGCGACAGCTATTGCGGTTCAAAAGGTTGGAGTTCAAATTGAATCAATTTCTTATATAACAATTGGAGGGCTTCAAGGTGCAATAGCAGCTTATGTAGGGCAAAATTATGGTGCTAAAAAATTCGATAGAATTAAAGAAGGCTACTTTAAGGGACTTATTATGACAATTGCTTTTGGAAGTATAGTTTCCTTTATATTTATTTTATTTCCAGAACCGATATTTAAAATATTTTTAAATTCTAATGAAGCTCTAACTATGGGTGCAAGTTACATGAAAATACTTGGTATATCACAAGTGTTTATGTGTATGGAACTCTTTACTGTAGGGGCTTTCAATGGGATAGGGAAAACATTTATACCGCCTATAATAAGTGTGATTTTTAGTGCACTTAGGATACCTTTTGCTATAATTTTATCAAAGAGCTATCTATTTGGAATAGATGGTATATGGTTAAGTATTAGTATAAGTAGTATATTTAAAGGTGTAATACTTGTTATATGGTTTATGTTTAATTTTAAAAAGTTAAAAAAAGAGGTGCAATGATATGGATAAATTTTTAAAAATAATAAACGAAAATAATTTTAAGAGTAAATTTAAAAAAGGTAATTTTGGACTAGAGAAAGAAAATATACGGGTAGATAAAAATGGAGAAATTGCATCTACAGATCATCCAAAGATATTTTTAGAAGATAATGAATTTATAAAAAGAGACTTTTCAGAAAGTCAAATAGAGCTTGTAACGCCAGCTGTATCTACTGTTTTAGAAGCATATAATTATATTAGAAATCTTCATAATATAGCTTCTTTACAACTTAAAAGTGGTGAGTATCTTTGGCCTCAAAGTAATCCACCTGTAATTACAGATGTTAATAAAATAAAGGTTGCTAAACTTAATAATTTAGATGAAGTTAAATATAGAGAAAACTTAATGCAAAAATACGGTGCAAAGAAACAATTAATAAGTGGAGTTCATTTTAATTTCTCCTTTAAAGAAGATCTTTTAAAAGATATATATAATACTCTAAACTGCAATAAAACATTTAGAGAATTTAAGGATGATTTATATTTTAAAATAGGAAGAAACTTTTTAAAGTATAAATGGTTTTTAGTTTATTTAACTGGTGCAAGCCCAGTTTTTCATAAAAGCTACTGTAATAAATGTACTAAGTCAAGTGAGAGAATAGGAAGAGAAGATTATTACTTAAAGGGAATCTATTCTTTAAGAAATAGTAAATGCGGATATAAAAATAATGAAGATTATTATGTATCATATAATGATTTAAATAGTTATGTAGAAGATGTTTATAGATTAATCCAAGATAAATGCATTCAAAGTGCAAAAGAATACTATAGTCCTATAAGATTTAAAACAAAAAATCCTAAAAATGTTTTAGAGAATTTAAAAAAGGATGGAGTAGAGTATATAGAAATAAGGATGTTAGATTTAGACCCTACGGAGCAATGTGGTGTTTCACTTGATACTTTATATCTAATGCATTTATTTCTTTTATATACTGCTTTTGAAGATGATGAAAAATATACTATAGAAGTACATAATGAAATAGTAGAAAATGATAATAAAACTTTAGATAATAAAGATGAAAAATTTGTAAAAATTGATGGGAAAGATGTCTTAATTGAAGAAGCAGGGTTTAAAATAATAAAGGAACTCCAAAAAATAGTAGATACTTTATTTGATGGTGATGAGGAATACAAAAAGGTTTTAGAGATAGCAAAGATAAGATTTTTAAAACCAGAGACTACAATTTCAAGTAGAATTATAAAAGATATAAGAGAAAGTAAATACTCAGATTACTTTATAGACCTTTCTAAAGAATATTTAGAAGAAAGCAAAAAAGAAGCATTTAAATTAATCGGTTATGAAGATTTTGAACTATCAACTCAAATTTTAATTATTGATGCTTTAAAAAATGGAATCAAATTTGATATTTTAGATAGAGATGAAAATTTTATATCTCTAAACTATAAAGGACATACTGAGTATGTAAAGCAAGCAACTAAAACTTCTAAAGATAGTTATATTACGGCATTAATTATGGAAAATAAACTTGTAACTAAAAAAGTTTTAGAAAAGAATAATATAAGAGTTCCTAAGGGTGGATATTATGAAAAAATAGATGATGCTTTAGAGGATTTTTATAAATATGAAAATAAGGCTTTAGTTGTAAAACCTAAAACAACTAATTTTGGAATAGGAATTAGTATATTTAAAGCTTCACCTTCTTTTAAAGATTATAAAAGAGCAGTTGAAATTGCATTTTCAGAAGATAGATCTATTTTAATTGAAGAATTTATAGAAGGTAAAGAATATAGATTTTTAGTTATAGAAGATGAAGTTGTAGGAATACTTCATAGAGTTCCTGCAAACGTAACAGGTGATGGTGAGAAGACTATAAAAGAACTTGTAGAAATTAAAAACATGGACCCATTAAGAGGAAAGGGTTATAAAACTCCTTTAGAAAAAATAAGTCTTACAGAGATAGAAGAAACATTTTTAAAAGAATCTAATAAAAATTTTAATTATATTCCTAAAAGTGGAGAAGTAGTTTATTTAAGAGAAAACTCAAATATTAGTACTGGTGGGGATAGTATTGATTTTACTGATGATATAGATGAAAGTTATAAAAAGATTGCAATAGAGTGTGCTAAAACTGTAGATGCTAAAATTACTGGTGTAGATGTAATGATTCAAAACATTAAAGAAAAAGCAAATATAGATAATTACGGAATAATAGAAATTAACTTTAATCCAGCTATCCATATTCATTGTTTCCCTTATAAAGGAATAAATAGAAAGGTTTCTGAAAAGGTATTAAAGTTATTATTTAAGGAGATTGATTTTAATGAAAGATACGGCATGTGAATTTTTTAAAGCATTAGGTCATCCACTTAGAATTAAGATAGTAAAGGAATTATATGATGGACCTACTTGTGTATGTCATATAAACGATAATATAGAATCTTCTCAAGCAAACATTTCAAAACATCTTAGGATTTTAAAAAACGGAAATGTTTTATCTTGCAAAAAGGTTGGAATGTATACTTACTATAGTCTGACTGATGAAAAAATTAAAGATGTTGTAAAGATTGTTGAAGAAATGATGAAATAAAATGTGAGGTGCTTTAATGAAAATAATAAATAACTACAGATATAGTGGGGATTTCTTTAAGGGAAATCTTCACACACATACAAAAGAAAGTCCGTGTGGACATTATGATTTAGAAACAATAATAAATATGTATACTAGCTACAAAATGGAATATGATTTTTTAGCTATAACTGACCACTATAGAATTACTGATTTAAGTAAATATAAAAATAGAGAAGATATTCTTTTAATAAATGGAGTAGAATTTAAAAAATCTAATCATCAAACTTTGGGTATAAACGTTAAAGAATATTTTGATGATGAATTAAATGATTCAAATCATAATGATCTATTTAAAAAAGTAAATGATTTTGGAGGGATAAATATAATTTGTCACCCTCACATGGGAAAAGAAGATTATTGGACATTTGAAAGACTAAGTGAACTTTCTGGATATGTTGGTATAGAAGTATTTAATAATAACGTTAGAATGGATTGTAAGGGAAGAGCTACTGCTACTGATTTATGGGATGAACTATTATCAAGTGGTAAAAAAGTATTTGGTTTTGCAAATGATGATATGCATATTTTTTCAAGAGCAGGTGGTGCTTATAATTATGTTTTAGCAGAAGAAAAAAGCATAAATTCTATTTTAAATGCAATTAAAAGAGGAAGTTTTTACGCATCTTTTGGAGTTAAGGTTAAAAATATTAAAGTAGAAGATAATATAATATCTTTAGAAAAAGGCGATGAGAGAGTTCCTTATGTATTTTTTAAATTTATTTCGAAAAATGGTGAGGTTTTAAAAGAGGAAAAGGGAGTAAAGGCTTCTTACAAAGTTAAAGGGAGTGAAGGTTATGTAAGAGTAGAAGTTTATAGGGAAGATGGAGCGCGCGCTTGGCTACAACCTTTCTTCATTGAAAACTAAAAGGAGAATTGTTTTGGATAATAAATATGTATACTTAAATCATTTAAATGTTGCTAGAAACTTTATTGAAGAGGGAAATAAGCTAAAGGGGCTTAAATTTTATAAAAAAGCATATAGTTTTGATTTTGGTAAAAATGATATAGAACTCCTTTTAGATATGGCACTTATCTATCATGAATTTAAACAATATAACTTTGCAAAAGAAAAGTATGAAGAAGTTTTAAAATTAGACCCTTTAGAAGAGAGAGCTTTTTATGGTCTTGGAACTTTATATGATGATAATAAAAAGTATAATGTTGCAAAAGTTTATTATAAGAAAGCTATAGAGTTAAATGAAAATTATGATAAAGCATATTTCTTTTTAGCTAACATCTACGATGGAGAAGGCGATAAAGATACGGCAATAAAACTTTATAAAAAGACTTTAGAGATAAATAAAAATGATCTTTGGGCAAATGCAAACCTTTCTTGTATTTATGAAGAAAAAGAGGATTATAAAAATGCAAAAATTTATATAGACAATGCACTTAAAATAGATAAAAATAATTTTAGGATTTTATTTAATGCAGGTGTAGTCTATAAAAATTTAGGTTATGATGAAAAGGCTATTGATTTTTATAGAAAATCAATTTTAAAAAATCAGGAGTTTCCTTATAGCTATTTAAATTTAGGAGTTATTTACAGGGAAAGAGAAGAATATTTAACTGCTATAGAAATAATAACAGAAGGAATTCAAAATAATTTAGATACAGCTTTTCTTTACTATAATAGAGGATGTTTATATTCTCTTATAAAAGAAAAAGAATATGCATTAAAAGATGTTTTAAAGAGCATAGAGTTAGATGACTTCTTTATAGAATATATGAAAAAAGATGAAGAACTTGATTCTATAAGAGATTTAGAAAAATATAAACTTCTATTTGATTAAATTTAAAAGTAGGTGATCTCTTGTCAAATATAAAAAGAATATTTTATATAATAATAGCTATTTTATCTTTTGTAATTGGAGTTATAGGTGTTGTTCTACCAATTATCCCAGCTTATATATTTTTTGGAATAACAGTATTTTCTTTGATGAGAGTATCAAAGAAATTTTCAGCTTGGATAAAGAGTACTAAAATTTATAATGAACATATTAAAAAGTATGTAGATAAATTTATTAATTGGAAAGATAAGAAAAAAGACACTCTAAAATAGGGTGTCTCATTTTTTTGTTTTAATATTATGTTATAATACTAATTAAAGTTACTTAAAGAAAGAGGAAGAATATGAAATCATTAGTTTTAGCAGAAAAACCTTCTGTAGGAAGAGATATAGCAAAGGTTTTAAAATGTAATAAAAATAAAGGAAGTTTTATAGAAGGTGATAAATATATAGTTACTTGGGCACTTGGACATTTAGTAGGACTTCAAGACCCAGAAAGATATTCAGATAAATATAAAAAGTGGAGTATGGAAACGCTACCTATGCTTCCAAAGCATATGAAAATTGAAGTTTTAAGAAAAACATCAAAACAATATAACGAAGTTAAAAAGCTTTTATTTAGAGAAGATGTAAAAGACATTATAATAGCAACTGATGCTGGTCGTGAAGGAGAATTAGTTGCAAGGTGGATTTTAGAAAAAGCACATTCTAATAAGCCTATTAAAAGACTTTGGATTTCATCTCAAACTAATAAAGCAATATTAGATGGATTTAACAACTTAAAAGATGGAAGACTTTATGATAATTTATTTAAAGCTGCAGTATGTAGAGCTGAGGCTGATTGGTTAGTTGGATTAAACGTAACTAGAGGATTAACTTGTAAATACAACGCTCAGCTTTCAGCGGGTAGAGTTCAATCTCCGACTCTAAGCCTTATAGTAAATAGAGAAGAAGAAATTAAAAACTTTAAACCAAAAGAGTACCATACTATAAATATAAAATCAGATAAATGTAATTTTACATGGGTAAATAAAGATAATAATGGAAGAATATTTGATTTGGATTTTAGTAAAAGATTGGAAAATAAATTAAAAGGGTCAAACATTCAAATAGTTAACGTAAATAGTAAGGATAAAAAGGCTTATCCTAAAGCGTTATATGATTTAACTGAACTCCAAAGAGATTGTAATAGACTTTATGGATTTTCAGCAAAGCAAACACTTAATGTTATGCAAAGGCTATATGAAAATTATAAAGTTTTAACTTATCCTAGAACGGATTCTAGATTTGTAACTACAGATGTAGTAGGAACTTTAAAAGATAGAGTTAAAGCTGTGGCAATAGGTGAATATAGAGGGGTTTGTGAAAATATATTAAGAAGTGATATCAAAGGAAACAAAAGCTTTGTAGATAACTCAAAGGTTTCTGACCACCACGCTATTATTCCAACTGAAGAAAGAGGGAATTTAGCTCTTTTAAGCTTAGATGAAAGAAGAGTGTATGATTTAATAGTTAAAAGATTTTTAAGTCACCTTATGAGTGCATACACTTATGTTGAAACTACTTTAGAAGGTGAAATTAATGGAGAAAGAGTAATCGCTAAAGGAAGAGTTGAAAAAGAAAAAGGTTGGAAAAGACTTTATGATAGAGTAGATGAAGAGGATTCTTTAGAAGATATAAAAAATCAAACTCTACCAATTATAAACAAAGGTGATGAAATAAACGTTAAAGAAATAGAAGTTAAAAAGAATCATACAAATCCACCTTCAAGATTTAACGAAGCTACGCTTTTATCAGCTATGGAAAATCCACAAAAGTATATAAGTGTAGATAAAGAATCAGCAAAAACTCTAAATCAAACTGGAGGTCTTGGAACTGTTGCTACAAGAGCTGATATTATAGAAAAATTATTTAATTCTTTTGTAATTGAGAAAAAGGGTAAAGATATCTATCCAACATCTAAAGGAAGGCAACTTATAGATCTAGTACCAGAAGATTTAAAGTCACCACTTCTTACAGCAGAATGGGAAAGAAGACTTGAATCTATAAGCAAGGGAAAAGAAGATTCAAATATGTTTTTAAAAGAAATAAGAAACTATACAGTTGCTTTAGTTCAAAACATAAAACTTGATGAAAATAAGTTTAAGCATGATAATCTAACAGGTAAAAAATGTCCAGAGTGTGGTAAATATATGCTTGAAGTTAAAGGAAAGCAAGGAAAAATGTATGTTTGCCAAGACAGAGAGTGTGGACATAGAGAAAATATTTCAAGAATTACAAATGCAAGATGCCCAGAATGTAAGAAAAAATTAGAACTTAGGGGCTTTGGGGAAGGTAAAATATACGTTTGTCCTGGAGCTAATTGTAACTTTAGAGAAAAAGAATCTGTATTTAAAAAGAGATTCGATAAAAAAGGAAAAGTAGATAAAAGAGAAACAAATAAAATAATGCAAAAAATGAAAAAAGAAGCAGAAGCTGATATTAATAATCCATTTGCAGCGCTTTTAAAAGATTTTAAATAAAAAAATAGACACCAATATATATTGGTGTCTATTTTTATTTTCTTTTATTATTATATAATTTTACTATTTCAAACCAAGCTGTTGAAATAAATCCAATAAACGCTGCTAATAAAAATTCATTTAAACTTAAATAGGTAGTTTTAAATATTGAATGGAAGTAAGGCACATATATAATTGATAGTAAAATTAATATAGAGATGATGTTTATATAAAATCTTGCTTTATTTTGTTTTTCTTTAAAAATACTAAAAATGTATTTAGTGTTTGACCTATTAACTAAAACTAAAAATATATTAGCAATTATTAAAACAACTAATGAAAATGTTCTAGAAAAGTCTTCACTAGCACCAGAATTTATCAGATAATAAAAAGGTAAAAATGATGCTAGAAACATTACAGTTCCTTGAATTATAACTTTTATCGCTAAGGATTTAGTTAATAGTGGCTCATCTTTAGGGCGAGGAGGTTTTTCCATAATATATTCTTCTTTTGGTTCGCCTTCAAAAACGATAGAACAAGTAGGGTCTAGTATTAATTCTAAAATAACTATATGAACTGGAAGAAGTATTTGTGGAATATTAAAAATTGGTGCAAACAAAGCTAGCGCCATTATAGGTATATGAATTACCATAATATAGACCATGGCTTTTCGTATATTGTCATAAACACGTCTTCCATCTTCTATAGAATTTACTATTGTAGTAAAATTATCATCCATTAAAATCATATGAGAAGCTTCTTTTGCAGCCTCGGTTCCTCTTTTTCCCATAGATATACCAATATCAGCATTTTTAAGAGCAGGTGCATCATTAATTCCATCACCTGTCATAGCGACAACTTCACCATTTTTCTTAAGAGCATTTACAATTCTCATTTTGTGACTTGGAATTACTCTTGAAAATATATCATAACTTTTCACAGCTTCTTCAAGCTGGGAGTCACTCATCTTATCTATAATATCACCATCTAAAGTTTTAGAATTTGAAGAAAGACCTATTTGTGTTCCTATAGAAAGTGCTGTTTTTGAGTAATCTCCAGTTATCATTATAACTCTAACAGAGGCTTTCTTACAGATGTTTATAGCTTCATTTACAAAAGGTTTTGGAGGGTCTTGAAGTCCTATTAGTCCCTTGAATTCTAAATTATATTCTATTATATCGTTAGCTATTTCCTTAGAATACCCATCGCAAAAAGCTAAAACTCTGAATCCTTTATTTGCCATAGAATCTACTTCTTCTAAAATTTTAGCCTTATTCATTTCATCTAAGTTACAAATATCTAAGATTTTTTCAGGAGAGCCTTTAGATGCTATATAATATCCATTTTGTATTTTATACGCTTTCGCCATTTTTTTAGTTTTTGAATCAAAAGGATAATTTTTAACTAATTTTAAAGAGTAAAAATTATCTAATTTAGTGATTTCTTTTGAAAAATCGAGTATTGCTTTTTCCATTGGATCATATGGATTTATTTCAGAAGATAAAACTAATAATTTTATAAAATCTAAATCATCAACATTTTTTAGGGGGATATTATTAAAATTTTGATAAATTGATGATACCTTCATTTTGTTTTGAGTTATAGTTCCAGTCTTATCAACGCAAAGAACTGTTGTAGATCCTAAAGTTTCAACTGCTGGTATTTTTCTAATTAAAGTATTTTTTTTAGCTAGCCTAAAAGCACCAAGTGATAGAAATACAGTTAAAACCACAGGGAATTCTTCAGGTATTATTGCCATTGCAAGGGTAATTCCAGATAATATACTTTCTATAATGTTATTTGTGTAAATAAATGAAAATATAATAACAGAAACACATAAAATAAGACCTAATATTGCAAGAGTTTTAACAAGCTTTGATACTTTGTTTTGAAGGGGAGTTTTTGATTCTTTAGTATTACTTATAGCAAGTCCTATTTTTCCATACTCTGTATCTTGTCCAATTTTTTCTACCTTAGCTATAGAAGTTCCAAAGATAGCTAAGGTACCTGCATAAAGATAGTATTTTTTAAAGTGATTATTATCTTTTGTATCTTTTGATTTTGGAGTTTTAAATACTCGAAGGCTTTCTCCAGTTAATGATGATTCATCTACAGAAAAATTTGAAGCTTCTAAAACTAGACAGTCTGCAGGGATTCTATCACCTTCAGTTAAATATATAACATCACCTGGCAATAATTCAGTACTATTTATTTTTAAATTTTTACTATTTCTAATTACTGTTACTTTAGGTGAAGTTAAATCTTTTAAAGCCTCCATAGTTTTTTCAGTCTTCCATTCTTGGACAAATGTTATAGTAGCTATAAAAGAAATAAATATAAACATGATTAAAGCTTCTCTAGGCTCCCCTAAAAAAAGATAAATTAGGGAAGTAAAAACTAAAAGTAAAAACATAGGTTCTTTAAAAACGCTTAAAAATTTTTTAAAAGGATTTATTTTAGTAGTTTTAATTAGTTCATTATATCCATACTCTGTTCTTAATTTAGATATTTCCTGGTCGTTTAATCCGGTATAGTTAATCATAAAAAGTTCCTCCTATTCTCAATTAATAATTTTATAATAATTATAATATGCTTAAAAGCCAATAATGTCAACAAAATATCATTAGTATGTATTATCAATTGATAATATAATTTAGTTAAAGTTAAAACTTTACAATTTGTTTAAATAGGTTAATTGTAAATATGTTAACAGAAAGGTATAATTTGTATGTATAAAAGAAAAAGGGGAGTTAATGATGAAATTACAAAAAGATTTACCAACTATTTTTAATGAATTTGGAGAGGTAAGGCGAAATGGATTTATAAAAGCTAAAGAACTTAAAGATCAAGGAGTTCCGCTTATTGGAGTTTTTTGTACTTATTTTCCACAAGAATTAGCGTTAGCTTTTGGCGCACAAACTGTATCACTTTGTGCAAGTTCAGATGAAACTATAAGTGATGCAGAAAAAGATTTACCAAGAAATTTATGTCCATTAATTAAGTCAAGTTATGGATTTGGGAAAACTGATAAATGTCCATACTTTTATTTTTCAGATTTAGTTGTAGGAGAGACAACTTGTGATGGCAAGAAAAAAATGTATGAATATATGAAAGAGTTTAAACCTGTTTCTATTATGGAACTTCCAAACAGCCAAAGTGAGGATGGATTAAAGCTTTGGAAAAATGAAATCGTTAAGATGAAAGAAACTTTAGAAAAAATGTTTAATGTTAGAATATCAGAAGATGATATTAAAAGAGCAATAAAAATTAAAAATAATGAGAGAAAAGCAGTAAAGAAATTTTACGAACTTGGAAAAAAAGACCCTGTAGTTTTAAAGGGGGAAGATATTTTTAAAGTTTTAAATGGAACTACATTTAGCTTTGATAGAGAAAGCATTCCAAACCAAATGGAAGAATTAATTGAGAAGATAGAAAAAGAAAGTTATGAAAATAAATATCCTAAAAAGCCAAGAATACTAATTACAGGGTGTCCTTTAGGAACTGCTACAGAAAAAGTTATTAAAGCGATTGAAGATAATGGTGCTTATGTAGTTGCTTTTGAAAATTGTAGCGGTGCAAAAGCTGTAGAAGATTTAGTCTCAGAAGAAAACCCAGATGTTTTTGAAGCTTTAGCTGAAAAATATCTAAAAATCGGATGTTCTTGTATGACACCAAACCCAAACAGAATAAAATTATTAGATAAAATGATAGATGAATATAAAGTAGATGCAGTTATAGATGTTATATTAACAGCATGCCATACTTATAACGTTGAAACACTTTCTATTAAGAGGTTTGTAAATGATAAAAAGGAAAAGCCATATATGAGTATTGAAACTGATTTTTCTACATCAGATATAGGTCAACTTAATACAAGGATGGCAGCTTTTATTGAAATGCTTTAGGAGAAAAATTTAATGTATACTATAGGGATTGATTCAGGGTCAACAACAACAAAGGGAGTACTTTTTGATGGAGAAAAGATCATAAAAAAAGTAATCATAAAAACTAACGCAAAACCAAAGGAAAGCTTAAATAAAGTTTACGATATGCTCTATAGAGAAGGTGTAAAATATACTGTAACAACTGGTTATGGAAGAAATCTTCTTGGAAGATCTGATAAGTCAGTTACAGAAATAACTTGTCATGCAAGAGGTGCAACCTTTTTAAATTCAAATGTAAGAACAGTGATTGATATAGGTGGACAAGACTCAAAAGCAATACTTCTTGATAGAGATAAAAATGTTGTAGATTTTCTTATGAATGACAAATGTGCAGCTGGAACTGGAAGGTTCATAGAAGTTATGATGAGGATTTTAGAAGAAGATATTGAGAATCTAGATATTTTTACTTTAAATAAAAAACCTGTAAATATAACAAGTATGTGTACTGTTTTTGCAGAAAGTGAAATAATAAGTTTACTTGCAGAAGATAAAGAAAGAGGGGATATAGCCCTTGGAGTTATTAATTCTATCTCTAAGAGAACTGCTAATTTTGTAAGTAGATTAAATATAGAAGGTGATATATTTTTTAGTGGTGGTCTTTCAAAATATGATATATTTAGAAAAACATTAGAAGAGTACTTAAATATAAAAGTTGTAACAGATGATGCGGCTCAATTTGCTGGTGCTATCGGCGCAGCCGTAATAGGATTTAGAAAGATAAAAAATGCTTAGGAATTTTCCTAAGCATTTTTTAAAAATAAATTATTTATTTTTTCTAAATTATTTACACATGCATTATATCCATCTTTATAAGCTTTTTCTAATTTAGTTATATCTTTTTCAAAACTTTCAATAGCCTCGTCTTCTTTAGGCCTTATTATAATAGCCTTCCCCAAACTTTCAAGTTCTTCACAGAATTTAACGGTATCGTTATACATTTTATGTCTATTTAAAAATGAAGCTTTAAGCTTTGGATATTTTCTTCCAACTATCTTAGAAGCTAAAACATTACTTTTGCCTAAAGTTTTTCTATAACTTTTAGGTCTTGTTAAAATAATTAGGTGTTTGTCATTTCCATCTTCTATAGCTTTTTTTATAG
Source organism: Clostridium chrysemydis (assembly GCF_015234215.1). GTDB lineage: Bacteria > Bacillota > Clostridia > Clostridiales > Clostridiaceae > Clostridium > Clostridium chrysemydis. The sequence goes on from NZ_JADEKP010000001.1 coordinate 837,030, forward strand.
GGATTGGGTCTAAAAGCCCACCGTCATAATAGTCATTACCATTTATTTTAATTGCTGGGAAAAATAAAGGGATTGCGCAAGTAGCTCTTAAAGCCATGTTTTTATCATCTCTTATTTTACCATCTAAATATTCGGTTTTCCCAGTTTTTGCATTTGTAACTCCAACTAAAACTCTTCCCTTATAATTTTCTAGAGCGTCAAAATCATAAGGGGAAAGTTTGTTTGGTAATTCATCAAATACAAAATCTAAACCAAATATGCTTTTGCATTTTAAAAAATTTCTAAATCCTAAATATCTTTTGTCGTTCCTATATTTTTTTAGTATTTCTAAATTTCTTCCTTTTTGGTTAGAAAAATAAGAAAAACCATTTGTGATACCGGCAGAAACTCCAATGCAATAAGGAAAAGTTATATTATTATCAATTAAGGCGTCCATAACTCCAGCGCTAAATATAGGTCTAAGAGTTCCGCCTTCTAAAACTAAGCTAACCATACTACCTCCAAAAAAATTATTATAAAATAAAGTATAGACATATTTATTTAAAAATACAATTAATTTATTATTAACTATCTAAAAATGATGCTATAATAAAATATATTAATTAATAGAGGATATTGGAGGAATCATGTTAGTAATATTATCACCTGCAAAGAAGATGGAAGCAAAAAGTATAGATAAAAATATAGGAGAAACTTTTCCTTTGTTCTTAGAAGAAGCAAAGAAGTTAAATAATGAACTTAAAAAGCTAAATCCAGATGAATTAGCTAAGTGTATGAAAATTTCTGATAATATAGTAAATGAAGTGTTTAAATATATTCATAATTTTGATGAAAATGAAAATACTTTTAACGCAGCATTTGGTTATAACGGGGAGGCTTTTAGAGGTCTTAATATAGAATCTTATAATAAAGAAGATTTAGAGTATGCAAATAGTCATTTAAGGATATTATCAGGTCTTTATGGAGTTTTAAGACCATTAGATAAAATTAAAGAATATAGATTAGAAATGGGACTTAAGTATAGTTTTTTAGAAGATGAAAGTTTATATAAATTTTGGGGAGATAAAATAAATAAAAGTTTACTTTGTGATATTAAAAATACTGAAAGTGATATTTTAGTTAATTTAGCTTCTAAAGAATATTCAAAAAGTGCTAAATTAGGTAATTTTAAAAATATAACTGTTATAGAACCTGTATTTAAAGAATTTAAAAATGGAAAATATAAAGTAGTCACAGTTCATGCAAAAAGAGCAAGAGGTCTTATGACTACTTATATTATTAGAAATAGAATAGAAGATATTGAATCTTTAAAAAAGTTTGATTTAGAAGGTTATGTATACAGGGAAGATTTGAGTTCTACTAAAGAACTAGTCTTTACTTTAAATTAGTTTTTTATGCTTTTATCTCTACCTTTTTTTAATTTCTTATAATTATTAAACATCATAAGAACTACAATTAATAAAGGGATTGCGATAACTAAATATAATAAAAATTTCATTAATTCTCACTCTTTTCTAATAAAGTTTATATACTAAATTGTACATTAATATTATAATATATAGAGTATACTATAATAAAGGATTTTAAAAGGAGATACTTATGGAGATAATAATTATATTAAATATAATTATAATTATAGCTATGCTAATATTATTTTTTAAAGCTATGAATATATTTAAAAAAGCTGTAGAAGAAACAGATGAAGAAAAGGTAGAAGTTTTACATAATAGTGCAAAAAAATATATGAAAATATCAATTTGCCTTGCACCTTTAAGTTTTATAATAACTTCATTTTTACTATTTGGTAGATAGAAAAATTACTTTATTAGCTACATAAAGCTAATAAAGTAATTTTTTTTATTATAAATGAAGCAAAATGGTGTTAAAATAATATTAATAGAATAAATATTATTAAAGGTATAAATAAGGGGTGAGGATATGAAAAAAGTATTGGTGTTTGGTGGGACAAGATTCTTTGGTAAGGAATTAGTTAAAGACTTATTACTTATAGGTGACGACGTTACAATATTTACAAGAGGTAATGTGTATGATGAGTTTAATGAAAGTGTAAAAAGGCTAAAGGGTGATAAAAACTCTATTGAAGATTTGAAAAATGCCTTAGAAGGAAAAGAGTATGATGTTGTCTATGACACTATTTCCTATAGTCCAAGTGATGCTAAAAGAATTTGTGAAGTCTTAAAAGGAAAAACAAAAAAGTATATAGTAATATCTTCTGCTGCCGTTTATGATAAAGGTGAAAATCTAAATGAAAGAGACTTTAATCCTCTTAAGTACAATGTAAAATTAGGAGAAAGAGAAGAGTTTTCATATAAAGAAGGTAAAAGGTTAATGGAATCTTATCTTTTTAAAAATGCACCTTTTAAAGTAATGGCTGTTAGATTTCCTGTTGTAATAGGAAAAGATGATTACACAAATAGGCTTAAAACATATGTGAAAAATGTTTATGATGGAGTGAAAATTGGAACTACAAATATAAAACAAAAGATGAATATAATAAGTCAAGGAGAAGCTGGTGTATTTTTAACTTGGCTTAGGGATTTAGATATTACAGGACCTATAAATGCAACTTGTACTGGAGATGTTTCCCTTGAAGAAATATTAGATATTATTTATGATGAGACATCAAAAGACTACAAGTTAGGTAAAAAAGAGAATAATGAAACTTCACCTTATAACGATTATTTAGGTTTAACTATTAGTAATTTAAATATTAAAGAACTAGGTGGATATTTCTTTAAAAATACAAAAGACGAATTAATAGAAAATATTAGAAGATATGCAAAGGAGATAAAATAAAATGAAAGATACATTTACATTTAACCTAGAAGAGAGTATGGATAACCTTTATAAAGGGGGAGCATTTCTAACGGCTTCAAAAGATGGAAAAGTTAATACTATGACGATATCTTGGGGAAGCGTTGGATATATGTTTAGAAAGCCTGTCTTTATGGCTTTAGTTAGAGATTCTAGATATACTAATGAGTTTTTAAAAGATGGGGAAGAATTTACAATAAGTATTCCAAAAGAAGAAGACAACTTAAAAAAAGCACTTAGTATCTGTGGAACTATTTCAGGAAGAGATAACGATAAAGAGTCAAAAGCAAATATTAAGTTTAGAAAATCAAAAAAAACAGATACCCCAGTAGTAGAAGGATGTTCTAAATATTATGAATGCAAGATAATATTTAAATCAGTTGTAGATTTAGAAAATTTAGACAAGGAAATAAAAGAAGCTATATATAAAGGGGAGACTAAAGGTCATAACCTATACTTTGGTGAAATAATAGAAACTTATTAAAACGTGCATTTTGCACGTTTTTTTAGTTAAGGCAGTAGTAACCTATATGTAAATGTTATCATATAATAAACTAAAAAATCAAAGAGGAGATTACTATGGGATTTATAGGATTATTTGTAGTTGGTTTGGTTTTAATTTTAGTATCACTATTTGTATTTTTTAGTAGATTAAAGTTTTATAAAAATGGGAAAAGAATAGTTGGAGAAATAATAGATATAAAAGAATATGATGAACCTATTGTAGATAAATATCATGATGTAACTTTTGTTAAAATATATAAGCCTGTAATTAAATTCGTATCAGATGGAGAAGAAATCACTTTTATGGCAGATAATGAATTTGCAAATGATGAAATAAAATTAGGTGATAATATAACAGTTGTATATGATAAAGGGAAAAGAAATGGTTTATTTTTAGATAGGAAGAGTGATTTTTTAAAATTACCGCTATATATTTTTTTAATAGCTATACTTTTTCTAAGTTTTTCTTTAACATTATATCTTTTATAGGTAAATACCACTTAATACCATACACAATTTAAAAACAATATAGTATAATAATTTAAAAAAGAACAAGCCCATATATATCTGATAATATGGTTCAGATGTTTCTACGAAAAAACCTCAAATTTTTTAACTATGGGTAAATCAAAGTCTTATTTAATTATTAAAGCTAGAGTTGATTTACCTGTAAATCGGCTAGTTTTTTATATAATTTTTTAGGAGGACTTTGATGAAAAACAAACTAGAGAAATTTTTCAAATTAAAAGAAAATAAAACTGATGTGAAGACAGAGATTATAGGTGGGTTAACAACATTTGTAACTTTTGCTTATGCACTTCTTGTTATTCCAAACATATTAAAGATGGGTGGTATGAATGCACAAGGCTTAAAAGGTGATGCAGCTTTAAATTTATCTATGTCAACTGATCCTATAATAGCTTCTGCATTTGCATCAGTTTGCATAGCAGCTGCTGTTGGAACTCTTATTATGGCTTTAAGAGCTAATTTACCATTTGTATTAGCTCCAGGACTTGGACTTGTTTCCTTTTTCTCTTATAATATTTGTTTAAAGCTTAATTTTACATGGCAAGAAGGTCTTGCTGCTGTATTTATTTCAGGAATTTTATTTATAATAATAACTTTAACATCTATTAGGGAAAAGATAGTTTCAGCCATACCTCAAAATTTAAAATATGCAATTACAGCTGGAATAGGACTTTTTATATCATTAATTGGTCTTAAGAGTGGTGGCTTAGTAGTTGCAAGTCCAGGAACTCTTGTAGCTTTTGGGGATTTTAAAGATAAGGCTGTAATTTTAACAATAATAGGGCTAATTATAGGTATTGTTTTAATGGCAAGAAAAGTAACTGGTGCTATGCTAATTAGTATAATAATAACTACCTTAATAGGAATACCTATGGGTGTTACTAATCTTCAAGGTATGCATATATTTTCAATGCCAACTATAGGAGATACTTTTTTTGCAATGGATATAAAAGGTCTATTAACAAGTAATGGTGATGGAGTTTTAGGTGCATTATTAACAGTATTTATGGTTGTAATTACATTAAGTTTAGTAGATTTATTTGATACTATAGGAACTTTACTTGGAACAGCGCAAAGTTCTGGAATGGTTACAGAAGATGGTGATGTAAAGAATTTAAGAAAGGCACTTGAATCTGATGCGGTTGGTACAACTTGCGGTGCAGTTCTTGGAACTACTACTTTAGCAACTGTAGTTGAATCAGCAGCGGGTATATCAGCAGGTGCAAGAACTGGCTTATCAAACGTAGTTGTTTCTATAATGCTTGTATTATCATTATTCTTTAGTGGCCTTGTTGGAATAGTTCCACAAAGTGCAACTGCACCAGCATTAGTTATTGTTGGGATATTAATGATGGGAGCTGTTTCAGAAATAGATTTTAGTGATTTTACAGAAGCTGTACCTGCATTTTTCACAATAGCTATGATGCCATTTACTTATTCAATTGCAAATGGTATTGCTGTTGGTATGATATTTTATCCAATAGTAAAAATAGCAACTGGTAAAGGTAAAGAGGTACATAAAATACTTTATGTATTTGCAATATTATTTATTTTAAGATTTATTTTAATGCCAGATTAATTTTAAATTTAAAAAAGAGAAGGGAAACCTTCTCTTTTTTTATTTTGTAGTAATTTATAAAATTATTATGTAACTTTAAAATAAAATCCTTTAAATAAGCAAATAGTTACGCAGAAGAAAATTAGTTAGTTTAAAAGTTATTTAGCATGGAAGTCTGTAAACACTAGGCTTTAGTGATAATGTAAATTATTAAGAAAAAATAAATAAGTTTGAATATCAAAATATTTAATTGACAAAACACTTTGAATATATTATAGTTTGATTATCAAAGGATTTGATTTATAAAATATTTGACATGGATTGAATTATCAGGTGAAAGGAATTATTATTATAATTAGCTTATTAAATGAACAAAATGGAGGACTTATTTAAAATGGAAAAGAAAAAACAGATATTAAATGAATTATTAGTGCAAATATTTAACGATATACTTCAAATCGAAGAGCAAGCATTAAAGCAAGGGGTTTTAAACGATTTGTCAGTTACTGAGATTCACACTTTAGATGCAATAGGTATGTATTCTGAAAAAACTATGTCAGAAGTTGCTCAAACTTTAAAAATAACAGTAGGAACACTTACAACTGCAATAAACAAACTTATCAAAAAAGGTTATGTTGAAAGAAAGAGAATTGAAGAAGATAGAAGAGTCGTTTTAATAAAACTTACTAAAAGAGGAAAGCTTGCATATAGATTGCATGAAAAGTTTCATAACGATATGATTAATGCAACTATAGAAGGATTATCACCTGAGGAAGAAAAAGTCCTAATATCATCACTTGAAAGATTAAATGAATTCTTTAAAGTCGAGTATAATTTAAAAGATTAAGGAGAAAAAATATGAAAGAAGTAAAGATAAGTAGCATAGGCGCATATTTACCTCCCAAAATCGTAACAAATAACGATTTGAGTGAACTTGTAGAAACTAACGATCAATGGATAGTTGAAAGAACTGGAATAAGTGAAAGAAGAGTTTCAACTGGTGAAAATACTTCAAACATTGCTCTTGAGGCTTCTAAGATAGCCTTAGAAAGAGCAAATTTAAAAGGAGAAGACATTGATTTAATTATAGTAGCTACAATAACTCCTGATTCATTTACACCTTCTGTTGCGTGTATGGTCCAAAAAGAAATAGGTGCAAAAAAAGCAACAGCTTTTGATATAAATGCTGCCTGTACTGGATTTATTTATGCATTAGAAGTATGTATGGGTTTACTAAAGTGTGGAAAGTATAATAAGGCATTAGTAGTTGGTGCAGAAACTCTTTCAAAAATAGTAGACTGGACTGATAGAAGAACTTGTGTTTTATTTGGAGACGGTGGAGGAGCTTGCATAGTAGAAGCAGTAGCTAGTGATGAAAAAGGTATAATAAATACATTTACTATATCAGATGGTGAAAAAGGAGATGCTTTAGTATCAAACGCCATTGATGTAATAAACCCATTTGTTAAGGATAAAGAAATAAAAAATAAGTATATACAAATGAATGGGCAAGAGGTATTTAAGTTTGCAACTCGCGCTATGGTAGACTCTATAATTAATGTAGTTAAAGATACGGGAGTAGATATATCAGATATAAAATATATTATTCCACATCAAGCAAACGTTAGAATTATTGAATATGCAGCTAAAAAACTTAATTTAGATAAAGAAAAGTTTTATATAAATTTAGAAAAAGTAGGTAATACATCATCAGCATCAGTGCCAATAGCACTAAATGAATGTTTTGAAAAAGGATTACTTAAAAAAGGAGACAAAATCATATTAGTTGGTTTTGGTGGAGGATTGACTTGTGGTTCAATCCTAGTAGAATGGTAAAAAGCTAAGAAAGCTTTAAATAAAAAAATAAATTTAAATTTTTTGGAGGTAACAAAAATGATATTTGAAGAAATAAGAGAAGTAGTATGTGATCAATTAGGAGTAGAGGAAAGTGAAGTAACTCTTGAAACAACATTTGAAGATTTAGGAGCAGATTCATTAGACTTATTCCAAGTTGTTATAGAAATAGAAGAAAAATACGGAATACAATTAGAAAATGCTGAAAATATTAAGAGTGTAAAAGATGCTGTAGATTACGTTAAAGCACAAAAAGGCGAGTAATTATAGATCTTTTAAAATATTTAAAAATCGGGCTCTTAAAGAACCCGATTTTAATTATATTTTTAAGTAATTTTAGGAGGAACTTTTATGAAAAATAGAGTTTGTGAAATGTTAAATATAGAATATCCAGTGCTGCAAGGGGGGATGGCATGGATTGCTGATGCATCACTTGCTGCAGGAGTAAGCGAAGCTGGAGGGCTAGGACTAATAACAGGTACAGCTCCAATTGAATGGATAAGAGATGAGATAAGAAAAGCAAAAAAGTTAACTAATAAACCGTTTGGAGTGAACATAATGCTTATGTCGCCTCATGTTGACGAAGTAGCAAAATTAGTTTGTGATGAAAAAGTTCCTGTAGTAACAACTGGAGCTGGAAGCCCAGGAAAGTATATGGATATGTGGAAATCACACGGAATAAAAGTAATACCGGTTGTTGCATCAGTAGCACTAGCTAAAAGAATGGAAAAGTCAGGTGCAGATGCGATAATAGCAGAAGGAACTGAATCAGGAGGGCACGTTGGACAGTTAACAACTATGTCACTAATTCCTCAAGTTGTAGACTCTGTAAAAATTCCAGTAATAGCAGCTGGTGGAATAGCAGATGGAAGAGGAGTTGCTGCATCTTTAATGCTTGGAGCAGAGGGCGTTCAGCTTGGAACTAGATTTTTAGTTGCAAAGGAATGTACTGTTCATCAAAACTACAAGGACAAAGTTTTAAAAGCGAAAGATATAGATACTGATGTTACTGGTAGAGCAACTGGTCATCCTGTAAGAGTATTAAAAAATAAATTATCAAGAGAATTCCAAAAGCTTGAAAAAAGTGGTGCTTCAGTTGACGAACTTGAAGAACTTGGGAAAGGTACTTTACCCCTTGCTGCAGTAACTGGAGATATTATAAATGGATCAGTTATGGCAGGTCAAATAGCAGGACTTGTAACTAAAGAAGAATCTTGCAAAGAAATAATAGAAGATTTAATAAATGGAGCTAAAAAGGTTATAGATAATTTTGGAGGATTAAATGATTAAAGATAACGTAGCATTTTTATTTGTAGGTCAAGGTAGTCAAGAAGTAGGAATGGGAAAAGATTTTTATGAAAGCATTCCAAGATGCAAAGAAATATTCTTAAAATCTAGTGAAATATTAGATATGGATATGGAAAACTTAATGTTTAACGGGACAGATGAAGAACTTAAAAAAACTGAAAATGCACAGCCGGCAATTCTTTTAGCATCAATCCTTGCTTTAGAAGGATTAAAAGAAGCTGGGATTTATGGAAAGTACACAGCCGGACTAAGCCTTGGTGAATATGGTTCTTTAATTTACGGTGGTGCAATATCTTTTGAAGATGGTTTAAAGCTTGTAAAAGAAAGAGGAAAAATAATGGGAAGCTCCCTTCCTAAAGGACTTGGGAAAATGGCAGCTATCCTTAAATTAAATGAAGAGAAAACAAAGGAATTATTAAATAGATGTAGTGAATTTGGAATTATCGAAGGTGCAAATTATAATTGCCCAGGTCAAATTGTAGTATCAGGTGAAAATAAACCTGTAGAAGAAAGTGTTAATATAGCTAAAGAACTTGGTGGTATGGGAATATTACTTAATGTAAGTGGACCTTTTCATAGCTCACTTTTAGAAGAGGCTAGTTGTGATTTTATGAAAGAATTACAAAATGTAGATTTTGTAGATGAAGATAAAGTCATCTATTCAAACGTTAAAGGTTTACCTTATGAAAAAGGTGACAATAAAAGAGAGTTATTAAAAAATCACATAAAAAGCCCAGTCTTATTTGAAAAAACTATTAGAGATATGTTAGATAAAGGTGTCGATACATTTATAGAAATCGGCCCTGGAAAAACTCTAAAAGGGTTTGTAAAAAAAATAGATAGAAAAGCAAAAGTATTTAATGTTTATGATGTTAATTCTTTAAATGAATGTATAGATGCATTTAAAGAATAAATAATAGGAGGTTTATATGTTAAAAGGTAAATGTTCTGTAGTTACAGGAGCTTCAAGAGGAATTGGAAGGGCTATAGCTAAAAGATTAGCAAAGGCAGGTTCAAATATTGTTATAAATTATAGAAGTAGTGAAAAAGAAGCTTCAGAATTAAAAAATGAATTAGAAGATATGAACGTAGAAGTTCTTGTATATAAATGTGACATTCAAAATATAAATGAAGTATCAGATATGCTTAAAGCTGCAAAAGAAAAGTTTGGAAAAATTGATATTATGGTAAATAATGCTGGAATAACGAAAGATACCTTACTTTTAAGAATGAAAGAAGAAGATTTTGATAGTGTTATTGATGTAAATTTAAAAGGGGTATTTAATTGTTTAAAAGAAATTACTCCAATTATGGTTAGACAAAAGAGTGGAAAGATTATAAATCTTTCATCTGTAATTGGACTAATTGGAAATGCAGGTCAAGTAAATTATGCTGCATCAAAAGCTGGAGTAATTGGAATGACAAAGTCATTAGCAAAAGAAGTTGGTAGTAGAGGTATTACTGTAAATGCGGTAGCACCAGGATTTATTCAAACAGACATGACTAATGATTTAAATGATAAGTATAAAGACGAAATAAAGAAAAACATACCACTTAGAAGATTAGGAGAAGCGGAAGATGTTGCAAACTTAGTAGCATTTTTAGCTTCAGAAGAGTCATCATATATAACAGGTCAGGTTATAAATGTAGATGGCGGAATGGTAATGTAGAGGTGAAATTATGGATAGAAGAGTTGTAGTTACAGGAATGGGAGCATTAACTCCTATAGGAAATAATGTAAGTGATTTTTGGAATAACGCAAAAGCTGGTAAATTAGGAATAGATTACGTTACTTTGGTAAATAAGGATGAAGTTTCTGTTAAAATAGCAGGTGAAGTTAAAGACTTTGATCCAACAGAGTATTTAGATAGAAAAGAAAGTAAAAGATTAGATAGATTTTGTCAATTTGCTTTAGTTTCAGCTAAAGAAGCTATAGAATCAGCTAATTTAGACTTAGATAATATGGATAAAGAAAGAATAGGAGTTATTGTAGGATCTGGTATTGGAGGGTTTCAAACTATAGAAACAGAAATCTCTAAAATGGCAGGAGGAAGCTCAAGAAGGGTTTCACCATTTTTTATTCCTATGGCAATAATTAATATGGCAGCTGGAAATATCTCTATTAAATATGGTTTAAAAGGACCTTCAACATCAGTAGTTACAGCTTGTGCTACAGGTACAAATTCAATAGGTGAAGCTTTTAGACAAATTAAGCATGGTTATGCAGATGTAATGTTAGCTGGTGGAGTTGAGGCTCCAATAACTAAAATAGGTATAGAAGGTTTTGCAAGTTTAAAAGCACTAAATTCTTCTAATGATCCTAAGAGAGCATCTATTCCTTTTGATAAAGAAAGAAGTGGATTTGTTATGGGAGAAGGTGCTGGAATTCTTGTTTTAGAATCTTTAGAATCTGCTAAAAAAAGAGGTGCTAAAATTTTAGCTGAGGTTGTTGGATATGGAAGCACTTGTGATGCATACCATATAACTTCACCAGACCCAGATGGAGAGGGTGCTGCAAGAGCTATGCTAGAAGCTATTAATGAAGCAAATATAGAAAAAGAGGAAGTTTCTTATATTAATGCACACGGAACATCAACTCCATTAAACGATAGATTCGAAACGGCTGCAATTAAAAAAGCATTCGGTGAATATGCTTATAAAATCCCAGTTTCATCAACAAAATCGATGACAGGGCATTTACTTGGGGCAGCAGGTGCTATTGAAGCGATAATTTGCGTAGAATCACTTTTAGAAAACTTTGTTCCACCTACTATCGGTTTAGAAGAAAAAGATGAAGATTGCGATTTAGATTATGTAAGCACAGGTGGAAGAGATGAAGAAGTTAATTATGCTTTAACAAACTCATTAGGTTTTGGTGGACACAATGCTACTTTACTATTTAAAAAGTGGAGCGAAAACTAGGAGGATTTAAAAATGAATATAAATGAAGTAAAAGAATTAATTAATCTTATAAATGATTCAGATTTAGCATATTTTGAATTAAATAATTCAGAGATATCATTAAAAATGGATAAATCAATGAATAGAAGTGAAAGTTTTAAAGAAGTTAAAAGTTTAGAGCTTCCTTTAGTTAAGACGAATGACAAAGTTTTAAATGAAGTAAAGGAAGTTAAAGCAAATGATATTACTCCTAAAGAAGAAAAAGGCGGGAAAATAATAACTTCACCTATGGTTGGAACTTTTTATGCAAAAGCTTCTCCGGATTCTGATCCATTTGTAACTTTAGGGGCTAACGTAAATAAAGGTGATGTTATCTGCATTATTGAAGCTATGAAACTTATGAATGAAATAGAAAGTGAAAGTAATGGAAAAATCACTGAAGTTTTAGTTGAAGATGGCGATATGGTTGAGTTTGGAACTCCACTTTTTAGAATTGAGGAGGCTTAATAAATGTTAAATATTAAAGAGATTAAAGAAATACTACCACATAGATATCCATTTCTTTTAGTAGATAGAATAACTGAACTTAATGAAGAAAAAGTTGTAGGTTATAAGAATGTAACAATAAATGATAATTTTTTTCAAGGGCATTTTCCAGAAGAACCTGTAATGCCAGGAGTTTTAATTCTTGAAGCTATAGCACAAGTAGGTGCAGTTGCAATTCTTAGCAGAGAAGAATTTAAAGGAAAAATTCCTTTCTTTGCTGGGGCTGATAAAGTAAAATTTAGAAAACCTGTAGTTCCAGGAGATAAATTAGAACTTAGCTGTGAAATAGTTAAACTAAGAGGAAAAATAGGCATAGGAAATGGTGTAGCAACTGTAGATGGAAAGAAAGTTTGCGAAGCTCAAATTATGTTTGCAATAGGATAGGTGAAAATTATGTTTAAAAAGGTACTAATAGCAAATAGAGGTGAAATAGCAGTTAGAATAATAAGAGCGTGTAGAGAACTTGGAATTCAAACTGTAGCTGTTTATTCTGATATAGACAAAGAAGCACTTCATACACAAATAGCTGATGAGGCTGTATGTATAGGAGGAGCTCTTGCAAAAGATAGTTATTTAAATATAACTAATATACTTAGTGCATGTGTTCTTACAGGTGCCGATGCAATTCATCCTGGATTTGGCTTTCTTTCTGAAAATGCTAAATTTTCTAAGATGTGCAAGGAATGTAATATAAAATTTATAGGTCCAGACTATGAGTCAATTGAACTTATGGGTAATAAAGCGCGTGCTAGAGAAGTAATGAAGAAAGCAGATGTACCAGTAGTACCAGGGTTTGAAGGGACTATTGAAAGTGAAGATCATGCTCTAGATATAGCAAAGGAAATAGGGTATCCAGTTATGATAAAGGCTGCAGCAGGTGGAGGCGGTAAAGGTATTAGAATCGCTAAAGATGATGCAGAATTTTTAAAGGGATATAAAACTGCAAAAGCAGAATCAAGTGCATGTTTTGGGGATGACACTTTATATATTGAGAAGTTCGTAGAAGAACCAAGACATATAGAATTTCAAATATTAGCAGATGAATATGGGAATGTAATACATTTAGGAGAGAGAGAATGTTCTCTTCAAAGAAAAAATCAAAAGGTTTTAGAAGAAGCACCATCTTCAGTTTTAAACGAAAAAACTAGAGAAGAGATGGGCGAGATTGCAAAAAGAGCGGCTAAAGCAGTTAATTATAAAAATGCAGGAACAATAGAGTTTTTATTTGATAAAGATAATAACTACTACTTTATGGAAATGAATACTAGAATTCAAGTTGAACACCCTATAACGGAGATGATTACAGGTGTAGATATTGTTAAGGAGCAGATAAAAATTGCAAGTGGAGAAAGGCTAAATCTAACTCAAGATGATATTAAAATAACAGGTCATGCGATTGAGTGTAGAATTAATGCAGAAGATCCATTTAATGATTTTAGACCTTGTCCTGGGGTGATAGATGAGCTTTATTTACCAGGAGGACTTGGAATTAGACTAGATTCAGCTGTTTATTGTGGATATAAAATACCTCATTGCTATGATTCTATGATAGCAAAACTTATAGCCTACGGAGAAAATAGAGAAGAAGCTATAATAAAAATGAAGAGAGCCCTTAGTGAATTTGGTGTAGGTGGCGTTAAAACTAATATAGAATTTCAATATTGGATTTTAGAACTAGAAGAATTCTTAAGAGGAGATTATGATACCTCTTTTTTAGGAAAGAAGTTGGTGACTAGAAATGCTTAAAGATTTGTTTTCAAAAAAGAAAAAATATGCAACTATAAAAGGTAATACAGAATCTTTAGAAAACAAACCAAATATTCCGTCTGGTATGTGGACTAAATGTGAAGATTGCCACTCTATTATTTATCATGAAGATTTAGTAAGTAATAATTATGTTTGCAAAAAATGTAATTATCACTTTAAACTTAGGGCAAAAGAAAGAATTAATCTGTTTTTTGATAAGGATAAATTTACTGAATATGATAGATATTTAAGAACTAAAAATCCATTAGATTTTGAAGGATACGAAGAAAAAATAACTAAAGCTTTAAAAAGCACAGATAGTCTAGAAGGTGTGGTAACTGGAGTTTCTTATATAAATGGAATAAAGGTTTGTACTGCCGTTATGGATAGTTATTTTATGATGGGAAGTATGGGAACTGTTGTAGGAGAAAAGATAACTAGGATAGTAGAACTTGCAACTAAAGAAGAACTTCCTTTAATCATATTTACAACATCAGGTGGTGCAAGAATGCAAGAGGGAATACTATCTCTTATGCAAATGGCAAAAGTTAGTGCTGCACTAGCAAGGCATAGTGAAAAAGGTTTATTAAATATAACGATCCTAACACACCCTACAACTGGTGGGGTTACGGCATCTTTTGCTATGGAAGGCGATATTATTTTAAGTGAGCCTAGAGCTTTAGTTGGATTTGCAGGAAGAAGAGTTATAGAAAATACAATAAAAGAGACTCTTCCAGATGATTTTCAAACTGCTGAGTTCTTACTTCAAAAAGGATTTGTAGATAAAATAGTAGACAGAAATAATTTAAGAACTTATGTATATAAAATACTTAAAATACATGGGGGATGTGGATATGAATAGAGCAAGAATTAAAACAATTTCTTCATTTGAAAAAGTTAATGTTGCAAGACATAAAGATAGACCGACTGGAAAATATTATATAGATAATATAATAGAAGAGTTTATAGAATTTCACGGAGATAGAAACTTTGGTGATGATAAGGCTATTGTAGGTGGAATTGGAATGCTTAATAAAACTCCAGTTACTGTTATTGCAATAACTAAAGGATCAAATACTAAAGAAAATATAGAGTGTAACTTTGGTATGCCAAGACCAGAAGGTTATAGGAAAGCTTTAAGACTTATGAAGCAAGCAGAAAAATTCAAAAGGCCTGTTATATGTTTTATTGATACTCCTGGTGCTTTTTGCGGAGTTGATGCTGAAGAGAGGGGTCAAGGTGCCGCAATTGCAACTAACCTTTTTGAAATGAGTAAGTTAAGAACTCAAATTATATCAGTTATAACAGGAGAAGGCGGAAGTGGAGGGGCTTTAGCTTTAGCAGTAGGTGATTCTATTGGAATGCTTGAACACTCAGTATACTCTATTTTATCGCCTGAAGGATTTGCATCTATCTTATGGAAAGATGGAACGAGAGTAAAAGAAGCTAGTGAAGTTATGAAAATAACAGCGCAAGATTTAATAAATTTTAAAGTTATAGATTTTATAGTAAAGGAACCAAATGGAGGAGCACATAAAAATCCTACTAAAATGGCAACATCTTTAAAAAAGTCAATAACATTAGAATTAGAAAAGTTAAAAGATAAATCAATTGATGATTTATTAGAAGAAAGATATAAAAAGTATAGAAGTTATGGAAGTGATTTTTAAAGAGTGAGGTATTCCCTCACTCTTTTTGTGTAAAGTAAATAACATATGGGGGCTGTGCTAAGTTTTATATAAATTAATAAAGTGTAAATATGTTTATGTTTAACATAGAATAAATTTTAGAAATATTATATAATAAAAAGAAACTATTTATTATTGAGGATGATTAATTAAATGGATATTGAGCTGAAAGAGAAAGTAAAAGTATATATTGAGTTTTTATATGAATTTAAAAAGAACATGAGATGTGATAAAAAAGAAATAGCATCCCTTGGTGCATTGATTTCATCAGAAACTAATGAATCTTTAGATTTTGTTAAAGTTAAGGAGATTAGAAGATATATCAAAGGAAAAACTAAATTTAATTCTCCCTTTAGAGGTAAATTCTCTAAAGTGTTTTCTACTATTATGAATGATAGAGAAGATTATAAAGAGGTTTTTAATAATACTAGATATATTTATGATATGTTACTTCTTGAAGGAATAACCCCTTGTCAAAAACTAATTTATGCTTCATTTTTATTATCAAAGCGTGTTAAAGAAGATGAACTAAAAGACTCTTTAGAAAGGTTTAAAAAGATATTTTCTAAAGTATCAGAAATAGATAATTTAAAAGAATTTAAAAAAGATTATCTTTTAATATCATATTTATCTTTAATGCAAGATTCTTTTATAGACATTTATGAAAACGTGAAATTAATAGATAAATGTTTCGATTTAGCAAACATCAAAGATGTTAGTGATTCGGAATTATTTTACTATACGTTACTTATCTCAGAAGAGGACCCTTCAAAGTTAGAAGGTGAATTATTAGAAAGTAAAATAGAAAAAGCACTAAGAATTAAATGTTTACTTATGAGAGATGATGTTTCCTTTGATAATTATATATACGCTTTAATAGGTCTTGCATCTAACTTTATAAAAGATGAAGATGTTTTCGTAAAAGGAGTAAATAGTATATATAATACGCTCTCGGAAAGTAAAAGATATAAAAAATTTAAAGTTAATAAAACACAGACTTTCAAAACTGCTTTAAATATAGTTTTAGAAAGATATGTTGAATATATTAAAGGTGACATAATAGATATAGAATTTAATAGTGAAAGTTATATTAGGATAATTGAAGAATATGTAATGCTATCTATTGGCATTAAGTAATTGGAGTGTAATATGAAAAATACCAGTGCAGAGGTTGCAAAGATTGCAACAAGAATGGCAATTTCATCAAGGGAAGAAGAAGAGTATTTAAAAAAGAAGTACAAAGAAACAGATGTTTTAGTTACAGCTGTAAATATTGGCGGCAACATAAATGATTCTATAAGTAAAATACTAGAAAGAGCTTTAGTAGCATCTAAAAGAAATGGACTTATAAGAGAAGAACATTTGCACGAGGGAGCGATAATTGGAGCGACAAGAGATGCTCTTATGGATGTTCAAAAAAGGGCAAGTGGACAAAATGTTGGTGGAAAAATAGGAATAGCAAGAGAAGGCGAACATATTTCTGTTTGTATCTTTTTAAGTATAGGGCTTTTACACTTAGATGAAGTTGTAATTGGAATAGGACACAGAGCGATACCGCTATAAAAGGAGATTTTTATCTCCTTTTTTTTTATTTTCACATAAAATATTTAACTAAAAAGAATATATAAATTTTTGTTTTATAAATATATATAATAAAAAATAATTTGGAGGTTAAGTATTATGGTAGGAAAAAAGGTCATAGGGGTTATAAGTATAGCAATTTTAATTAGTTTAGTAGGTTGTAGTAGTAAAGAAGGGAAAAAGGAAAAAATAAATATAGGGGTATGTCAGCTTATACAACACGATGCCTTAGATAAAGCTTATGAAGGGTTTAAAGATAAACTTTTAGAAAAAGGATATGAAAATTCAAAGAATATTGATATTGACTACAAAAATGCCCAAGGAGATTTTCAAACGGCGCAAACTATAAATAAACAATTTACAGATAGTAAAAAGGATTTAATATTTGCAGTAGCAACGCCAGCTGCACAGGCTGCATACAATTGCACAAAGGATATTCCAATAGTATTTACTGCAGTTACAGATCCTGTAAGTGCAAAAATTGCAAAAAGCTTTAAATCATCAGGAAATAATGTAACTGGAGTATCTGATATGGTACCTATAGACAAACAGTTAGATTTATTAAAATCTTTAGTAAAGAATGTTAAAAGTATAGGTTTTATATATAACACATCTGAAGCAAATAGTGTAGTGCAATTAAATAATTTTAAAGATGCTGCAAGTAAAAATAATATTGATGTAGTTGAAATTGGGATAACTAACGTAAATGAAATAGATCAGAATTTAAAAAGTGCAATAAATAAAATAGATGCGCTATATACACCAACAGATAATACAGTTGCTTCATCTTACTCTTTGGTTGGCAAAATATGCAATGATAAAAAGATTCCAGTTTTAGGTGCTGAAGAAGCTATGATAAATGCTGGAGGATTAGTTACACTTGGTATTGATTATTATGAACTTGGAAAGGAAGCTGGAAATAAAGCTATTGAAATAATTGAAGGGAAAAAACCTAGTGAAATAGAAATAACAACTTTAGATAATTTAAAAATAAAGATAAATGAAAAGGTCGCTAAAGAACTTAATATAGAAGTTCCAAAAGAAATAAGAGAAAAGGCTGAATTTATAAACGGAGGAGAAAAATAGTGGGACTTATTATAAATATATTAGAGCAAGCATTTTTATTTTCTCTAGTTTCTATAGGTGTATATATAACATATAAGATATTAGATTTTCCAGACCTTTCAGTTGATGGAACCTTTCCTTTAGGTGCAGCAGTTGCAAGTGCATTAATAGTAAGTGGGGTTAATCATTTAGTTAGTACGTTTATAGCTATGGCCGTAGGTGGAATGGCAGGTGGCATAACAGCTATTTTACATGTTAAATTAAAAATAACTAATTTAATGTCTGGAATATTAGTTATGATAGGATTATATTCTGTAAATTTATTTATTATGGGTAAATCTAACTTACCTTTATTTAGCGATAATAATATATTTAATAACAATTTAAAGAGTATCTTTATAATTTCAATAATTTTAATAATAGTAAAACTAATATTCGATTATTTTATGAAAACTCAGATTGGTTTTTTATTAATAGGAGTAGGCGATAACGAACAAGTTGTCACAGCTTTAGGGGTAAGTAAAAATAAAATAAAGTTTTTAGGATTAGTTATAAGCAATGCATTAGTTGCATTATCTGGTGCGTTAACTGCTCAATATAATGGTTTTTCAGATGTTAATATGGGAAGTGGGATTGTTGTTAAAGGACTTGCATGCGTAATTATTGGTGTATCTTTATTTAAAAAGCTGTCTTTTATTAATTTAAGTACTCTTGCGATACTTGGTACTGTTTTATATTATGGCGCTATACAATTATCTTTAGAACTTGGATTAAATCCGAATTATTTAAAATTATTAACAGCGTTACTTATAATTTTTGCACTTAGTTTAAATAATTTTAAAGTAAAATCTCTTTTTGGAGGTAAAAGTAATGCTTAGAATAAATAAAGTAAATAAAATATTTAATAAAGATACAATAAATGAAAATAATTTATTTAAAGACTTTTCTTTAGATGTAAAAAGTGGTGAATTTATATCGATTATAGGTTCAAATGGAGCAGGGAAATCAAGTTTGTTAAATTTGATTTCAGGAACTATAAGGTCGGATTATGGAGAAATATATATAGAAGATAAAGAAGTATCAAAATTAAAAGAATATAAAATAGCAAAAGATATAGGAAGAGTTTATCAAAATCCATCCTTTGGGGTTGCATCGAATATGACTATACTTCAAAATTTAGCACTTGGAGATAATAAAGGAAAGAGGTATGGATTAAGTTTAGGAATCAAAAAAAGCAGAATAAATTATTATAAAGAATTATTAAATCATTTAGATTTAGGGATGGAAGACAAAATTCATAAAAAGGTAAGTGCGCTATCTGGAGGGCAAAGGCAAGCTTTAACACTTTTATTATCAGTTATGTCAAATCCTAAAATACTTTTATTAGACGAGCATACAGCAGCACTAGACCCTAAAACTTCGAAAAAGATAATGGAAATAACAGATTTGATTGTAAAAGAAAAAAATATAACAACTATTATGGTGACTCATAATTTGAAATATGCTTTAAATTATGGAGATAGATTAATAATGATGCACCAAGGGGAAATAGTCTTAGATGTATCTAAAGAAGAAAAGGAGAATCTAACTAAAGATGAATTATTAAAATTATTTGATAAAGTAAAGCTTACAGATGAACTTAGTGATAGAAGTTTATTTGTCTAGTTGATATTATTTATAATATATTATATAATAATAATTATTAAATAATATATGAGGTGATAATATGGAATTAGAAGTTGGTATGAGTGCGCCAGAATTTAAACTTATGGGGTCAGATAACAAAGAGCATAGCTTAAAGGATTATAAAGGAAAGAGAGTAATATTATACTTTTACCCAAAAGATAATACACCTGGATGCTCTTTAGAAGCACAAGATTTTAAAAGTCACTATGAAAGCTTTATAGATAGTAACACAGTTATTTTAGGAGTAAGCCGTGATAATTTAAAATCACATGAAAAATTTATAAATAAATATGAGTTACCATTTGTTCTTCTATCTGATGAAGATGAGATAGTTTGCAAATTATATGATGTACTTAAAGAGAAAAATATGTTTGGTAAAAAGGTCTTTGGAATTGAAAGAAGTACTTTTGTAATTGATGAAGAAGGTAAAATAATAGATATATACAGAAAAGTAAAAGTTAAAGGACATGTTGAAAGTTTACTTTAATTTAAATATTAGCTAAAGGTTATTTGCCTTTAGCTTTTTATTTTTGTATACTTAGCCTATAATGCAAATAAAAAGGAGAATGTTTATGTACATAGTTTTTGGAAATGAAATAATGGATACTAAAGATATAAAAAAAACAATAGAAGATAATACGGAGTTTAAGGTATTAAAAGATATGAGCAAGGGGACTAAAAGAGAAGATTTAGCAGCTTATAATCTTTCAATTTCTATAGATGCTTTAAACGAAGAATTAGAAGGGATTGAAATAGATTCTCTTACAGAAGATGAATTATTTGAAGAATACCTAGCAACAGCTGAAGAGGCGTCTATGGAAATAGAAGAGTTTTTACCAGAAGATAGTAAAATGAGATTTCTTCCATACAGTTGGGATAGGTCATTTGAAGAAGTAAGAGGTATAATTTTAATAGGTTCTTTAGAAATTAAAGACGTTAAAATGATGGATATTTTAAAGAGATTACTTACTCAAGCAGAGTAATTATTTACTGGGAAATATTGGAAGAATAATCTTGCAAATATTTAATATAATACTAAAGAAAGCAATTTTTTAAGTGTTTATATGATTATTACAGCGATAACTATCCCTACTCCTAAAAGGATTAAAAAGAAAGTTTTAAAACTTTGCACAAAAGAACGAATCGGGATTTATTCTTGTATCTTAACAGGTATTGGTATAATCAGTTTATCAGATGCAGAAATAAAAGCATTACCTATTTTAGGACTTTTATATTGCGGTTTTACCTTTGAAGTTATAGAAAGGGCAGACCCAGAAGTTCTAGAAATTATGGCTAAAAATATGAATGAAAACTATTATAGATATTTTTAAGATTCAAAGTTTACTTTGGATTTTTTTTTTTGAAATAAAAGAAATAAGAATTATATGGTGTTTATTAAAGGGGGACTATAAAATAATTCATCTAAATAAGCTAATATAACATACTTTAAATAAGAAAAGTTATGTAAAGCTAATGGTGAAAAAATTGTGATATAATAAATTTAATAAATGTTAGGAGGTTATCATGAGAAAGCCATTAGCTGAAAAAATTAGACCGAAAGAACTGTATGAAGTATATGGTCAAAAACATATATTAGGTGAAAATAAAATTTTAAATAGAATTGTAAAAAGTGGAATAATAAATAATATGATTTTTTATGGACCACCTGGAGTTGGTAAAACTACTGTAGCAAATATTATTGCAAACAAAGCGAATAAAAAGTTTTATAAGTTAAATGCAACAAATGCTTCTTTAAAAGATATTCAAAAAATAACAGAAGAGTTAGATACATTTATCGGTAGAGATGGAGTGCTATTATATTTAGATGAGATACAAAATTTTAATAAAAAACAGCAACAATCCTTACTAGAGTATATTGAAGATGGAAGAATAACATTAATAGCATCTACTACAGAAAATCCATATCATTATATCTTTAAAGCCTTACTTTCAAGGTCTACTATTTTTGAATTTAAAGAACTTGATAATATAGATATAAAAAAAGCATTGAAAAGAGCAGTTGATATTCAAAATGAAGAACTAGAAACATTTAATGTAGTTGTTGAAGATGAGGCTTATGAATATTTTTCTAACATGTCTAATGGCGATGTAAGAAAAAGTTTAAACGCTATTGAAATAGCTATGAATTCTACAAACCCGAATAAAGAAGGAATCATAAATATAACAACTGAAGTTGCTAAAGATAGTTCTCAGCTTAAAGTTTTTGGTTACGATAAAAATGGTGATGATCATTATGATATTTTAAGTGCTTTTCAAAAATCTATAAGGGGAAGTGACCCAGATGCTGCAATTCACTACTTAGCAAGACTTGTAAAAGCCGGTGATTTAATTTCTATTTGTAGAAGACTTCAAGTTATAGCGTCAGAGGATATAGGTCTTGCTTACCCGCAAGGTGCATCTATAGTTAAGTCTCTTGTAGATTCAGCTAGAGAACTTGGCTTTCCAGAAGCTAGAATCCCATTAGCTGAGGCAACTATCTTACTTTCTACAAGTCCTAAATCAAATAGTGCAATTGTTGCAATAGATAGTGCTTTAAAAGATTTAGAAACAAAAAAAATATCAGAAGTACCTAAGCTTTTAAAAGATGCTCACTATAGTGGAGCCAAGAATTTGGGTAGAGGAGTAGAATATAAATATCCTCATAACTTTAAAAATTCTTATGTAAAACAAGATTATATGCCAGAATCAATTAAGGATGAAAAGTACTACAACCCTGGAAATAACAAGTTTGAAAGAGCTATTTCAGAGTACTGGAGAGAAATAAAAATTAAAAAATAATAATGAATATTGACAATAACCGAGTGATTTGCTAAGATATAATCATAAATCGTAGTAAGTTACTCTACTTTAGGGGTGAGAAAATGAAATTATCAACAAAAGGTAGATATGGAGTAAAGGCTATGGTTGATTTAGCAATTAACTATGGAGAGTCGCCAGTATCTATTAAAACTATCTCGAAAAGACAAAACATTTCAGAGTACTATTTAGAACAACTATTTAGTCCTTTAAGAAAAGCCAAATTAATAAGAAGCATTAGAGGCGCTCAAGGTGGTTATGTTTTAAATAAAGAACCAAAAGATATAAGGGTGTCTGATATTATGTATGTTTTAGAAGGACCTATAGAAATTGCAGATTGCATCGAAGGTGCAGAATGCACAAACGTTGATTGTTGTGCTACAAGAATCTTATGGAAAAAAATAAAAGCAAGTATAGATAGCGTAATGGATTCAATTACACTACAAGATATAGTTGATGATTATAAAGAAATGAAAGAAAAAAATGAAGGAATTAATTTAATTAACAGAGGTGAATATATATGAAGCACGTATACATGGATCACGCAGCAACAACTTACGTGAAGCCAGAAGTTTTAGAAGAAATGATGCCTTATTTTACAGGCAAATTTGGAAATCCATCATCATTTTATAGTATTTCAAGAGAAGTACAAGAAGGAGTGATGAAAGCTAGGTCTAGAGTCTCTAAAGCAATTAACTGTAAGGAAAATGAAATTTACTTTACAGGTGGCGGTTCAGAGGCAGATAACTGGGCAATCAAAGGGATAGCATCAGCTTACAAAAACAAAGGAAATCATATAATTACTACAAAAGTAGAGCATCACGCAGTTTTACATACTTGTGCATACTTAGAGAAAAATGGCTTTGAGGTTACTTATCTTGATGTTGATAGTGAAGGTTTTGTTAAATTAGAAGATTTAAAAAATGCAATAACAGATAAAACAATATTAGTATCAATTATGTTTGCAAACAACGAAATAGGTACTATTCAACCTGTAAAAGAAATAGGTGCTATCTGTAGAGAAAAGAAAATTTTATTCCACACAGATGCAGTTCAAGCAGTAGGACATATTCCAGTTGATGTTGAAGAAATGAATATTGATTTATTATCAATGGCAGGACATAAGTTCTATGGACCTAAAGGTGTTGGAGCTTTATACGTAAGAAAAGGTATAAGAATTCATAACCTTATTCACGGTGGAGCTCAAGAAAGAAATAGAAGAGCTGGTACTGAAAATACAGCAAGTATAGTTGGAATGGCAAAAGCCTTAGAACTTGCAACAGAAAATTTAGAAGAGCATAATGTTAAATTAAGATCATTAAGAGATAAATTAATAGATGGACTATTAAAGATTCCTTATACTAGATTAAATGGACCTAGAGGAGAAAAAAGATTACCAGGTAACGTAAACGTAAGTTTTGAGTTTATTGAAGGAGAATCAATTCTTTTATCATTAGATTTTGAAGGAATTTGTGCATCAAGTGGTAGTGCTTGTACTTCAGGATCACTGGATCCATCACATGTTCTACTTGCAATAGGATTACCACACGAAAAAGCACATGGATCTTTAAGATTATCACTAGGTGATGAAAATACAGAAGAAGAGGTGGATTACGTTTTAGAAACAGTACCACCAATAATAGAAAGACTTAGAAATATGTCACCACTTTGGACAGATTTTAAAAGAAAAGGAGATAAATAATTATGATATATACAGAAAAAGTAATGGATCACTTTAGAAATCCTAGAAACGTAGGAGTTATTGAAAATGCAGATGGAGTAGGCGAAGTTGGAAACGCAAAATGCGGAGATATAATGAGAGTTTACTTAAAAATAGAAGATAACAAAATAGCTGATGTTAAATTTGAAACATTTGGTTGTGGATCAGCAATAGCATCATCATCTATGGCAACTGAGTTAATCAAAGGTGCTACTATAGAAGAAGCTTGGAAATTATCAAATCAAGCCGTTGCAGAAGCTTTAAATGGATTACCACCAGTTAAAATGCACTGTTCAGTATTAGCAGAAGAAGCTATACATAAAGCTATAAACGACTTTAGATCAAAACAAGGATTAGAGCCTTGGGATATGGATGAAAGCGGAGAAGACTTACACGACAAAGTACATGGTGAATAGGAGAGAACTATGGAAAAGAAAAAAGTAGTTGTAGGTATGAGCGGCGGAGTGGATAGTTCCGTCGCTGCTTACCTTTTAAAAGAACAGGGATACGACGTAATTGGTATTACAATGCAAGTTTGGCAAGAAGATAATGATTTCTCAGAAAGAGAAGGTGGATGTTGCTCACTTTCTGCTGTAGAAGACGCAAGAAGAGTTGCACAAAAGCTAGATATTCCTTTTTATGTATTTAACTTTAGAAAATCATTTAAAGAGAAAGTAATAGATTACTTTGTTCAAGAGTATATAGATGGAAAAACTCCAAATCCTTGTATAGCTTGTAATAAGTATTTGAAATTTGATGAGTTACTTATGAAAGCTAGGGGAATAGGGGCAGAATACGTAGCAACAGGTCATTATGCTAAGATAGAAGAAAGAGATGGAAGACATCTTTTAATTAGAGCAGATGATGATAAAAAAGACCAAACTTATGCTTTATACAATTTCACTCAAGATCAATTAGCGCATACTTTAATGCCTTGTGGAGATTACACTAAAGATAAAATTAGAGAAATTGCAAAAGAAATAGGTTTAGCAGTTCACAACAAAAAAGATAGTGAAGAAATATGTTTTATACATGATAACGACCATGGGAGATATATAAAAGAAGCTAGACCAACAGAAGTAAAACCTGGTAACTTCGTTGATGAAAAAGGAAATATAGTAGGTAAACATAAAGGGATTGTTTACTATACTATAGGTCAAAGAAAAGGATTAGGATTAGCACTAGGTAAACCTGTATTTGTAATTGATATTAATCCTAGAACTAATGAAGTTGTTATAGGATCAGAAGATAAAATATTTAAAACTGACCTAATAGCTAAAGATATTAATTTTATTCCTTTTGAAAAATTAGAGGGTGAAATGGAAGTTCAAGCTAAAGTTAGATATGCAGCTAAACCTGCTAAAGCTAAAATTTATCCTTTAAAAGATGGTAAAGTTAAGGTTTCTTTTGAGGATAAACAAAGAGCAATAACAAAAGGTCAATCAGTAGTTTTTTATGATGGAAATGTAGTAGTAGGTGGAGGCGTTATTGAAAGCTTAGCCTAATTTTTATTAAAGGTATCTTATATAATTAAGATACCTTTATTTTTTTGAATATTTCAGAAATTATTGGAAAAAATAATTCTGAAAGATGGTGAAGTGATGTTTAGAGTTAAAAATTTTTATATGAAAAAAGTTTTTGATTATAAAGGTAAGAAGCTTGGAATAGTAGAAGATTTATATATAGATTTTTATAATAGCTCAGTTTTAGCGTTGAAATTATCAAAAAAAAATTTTTTTAACAAAAAAAATTCTATAAAGGTTCAAAATATAATATCTATCGAAGATGATATTTTAGTTAAAGAAAAAGATACATATAATGGTTTACTATTAAGTGATATTTTAGGGCTCGATATTATAAATCTTCACGGAAATATTATAGGTGTAATTGAAGATATAATAATTTCTAAAGAAAATTTTGAACTAAAAGGGATAGTAGTTAGTACTGGTGTTTTAGATAGATTAATTCATGGGAAAGATATCCTAGTTCCGAAAGAATGTGTGCTTGGAGAAAACTGTTTAATTCATAAAAATGATTCAAATATATCACTTAGAGCTTTGCCAAAGAGGTTAGAATAATGAATAAAGTTAAAGAGTTTTTTAAAAATAAAAAAAATATTTTAAAAATAGTGATTATTTTAATAGTAATTTCTTTTATAATGCTTTATTTAAAAATAGAATTTTTCAAAGAAGTAGTAAACTTACTTATTTGTTCTTTTATTTTAGCTTATATTTTAAGGCCTTTAAGGGATTTAATTATAGGGAAACGTAATATAAGTAAAAGAGCTGCAACTTTGATTGTAATTATAGGTATAACATCTTTGTTTCTACTTATAATTTTTGTAGCTGTTCCAAGTTTAATAAAAGAACTAGGAAATGCATCACCTCTAATTAACGACTTGATTAGTGATTTTAACAAGCTTGGAGATAAAATGAAAGTTCAATCATCTCCTGTCCTTCGAACTATTTACATTCAAATAGAAGAAAAGGTTTGGAACTTTTTAATGAACTTTTCAAATAATACAATTCAAAGTTTAATTAGTATGCTAGAAAACATTCTATCATTTGCGATAATACCTGTAGTCTCTTACTATGTGCTCTCAGATGGCGATAATATATCAAACAAATTATCACTTATAATCCCTATGGAAAAAAGAAAGATAACAAGAGTGATTTTTAAAGATGTTAATCTGCTACTTGAGAGGTATATAGTAAGTCAAATAGTTTTATCTTTAGCAACGGGTATTATGTGTCTTATTCTTTTTGAAATACTTGATATAAAGTTTTCAATTTGGCTTGCTATAATTAATGGTTTATTTAACATAGTTCCGTATTTTGGAGCGTTTTTTGGGGGAGTGCCAGCTGTTATTATATCAATGCTAATATCACCAGTTAAAGGACTGTGGTGCCTAATTGGGATAGTTATAATTCAGCAAATAGAAGGAAATTTACTTGCGCCGAAAATTACGGCAGAAAGTACAAATATTCATCCTTTAATAATTATAATTCTACTTTTAATTGGAGAAAAAATATCAGGAATATCGGGGATGATATTAGTTGTACCTGTAGGAGTAATAATAAAAGTTTTATATGATGATTTAAATTATTACTTGTTCTAATGCATTAAATAAATAACTTATTGACATATCTATTTTTATAAAATATAATTTTGTTGTAATTAAATATTAAGTGTTGATTAGGATGAGTAAAATTATATTTATTTTTCAGAGAAAAAGTGGTTGGTGTGAACTTTTATTTAAAATAATTTGAAGCTACCTAGGAGCTATAACCATTTAGAGCGATGCAATAATTTTGCATAATTAGGGTGGTAACGCGGAAGTTTAGCTTTCGTCCCTTCATTTTTAAAGGGATGAAGGCTTTTTTTATACAAAAATATATGGAGGACTACAAAATGAAATATACAAAAACTAATGATTTAAGAGAATTATACTTAAAATTCTTTGAAGGAAAAGATCACTTAAGACTAAAAAGCTTTCCTTTAGTACCAAAGAATGATAAAAGTTTATTATTAATTAATGCAGGAATGGCACCTTTAAAGCCTTATTTTACAGGAGTGCAAGAACCACCTAAAAAAAGAATCACAACTTGTCAAAAGTGTATTAGAACTGGAGATATTGAAAACGTAGGTAAAACTTCAAGACACGGTACATTTTTTGAAATGCTAGGGAACTTTTCTTTTGGAGATTACTTTAAAGAAGAAGTAATTCCTTGGGCTTGGGAGTTTATAACAGAAGTTTTAGAAATGCCAAAGAATAAGTTATATGTAACTATTTATTTAGATGATGATGAAGCGTATGATATTTGGACTAGTAAAACTGATATAGACCCAAGTAGAATATTTAGATTAGGTAAAGAAGATAACTTCTGGGAACATGGTTCAGGTCCTTGTGGTCCTTGTACTGAAATTCACTTTGATAGAGGTGTAAATGTAGAACCTGTAAAAACTTCAGAGGAGTTTGTAAAAGAAAGTGATGCAGATAGAATTATAGAATTCTGGAATCTAGTATTTACTCAATTCGATGGAGACGGAAAAGGTAATTATGAAAGACTTGAAAATCCAAATATAGATACTGGAATGGGACTTGAAAGACTTGCAACATTAATGCAAGGAGTTGAAAATATATTTGAAATTGATACAGTTAAAAACATATTAAACAAAGTTTCAGATTTATCAGGAGTTAAATATGGTGATGATAAAGTAAAAGATGTTTCACTTAGAATAATAACTGACCACGTTAAATCAGTTACTATGATGATTTCAGATGGAGTCCAACCTAGTAATGAAGGTAGAGGTTATGTTTTAAGAAGATTACTTAGAAGAGCTGCAAGACACGGAAGAGTTTTAGGTATTAAAGGGTTATTCTTAAAAGATATAGTAGATTCAGTAGTTTCAAATTACGGAAGTGAATATGAAGAATTAATATCTAAAAAAGATTATATAGAAAAAATAGTAACGTTAGAAGAAGAAAGATTTAATGAAACTATAGATTCAGGTATGGGTATATTATTAGGATATATTGAAGAACTTGATAAAAATAAAGAAACTGTTTTAAGTGGAGAAAAAGCATTTAAGTTATATGACACTTATGGATTCCCTTATGAATTAACAGAGGAGATTCTAGAAGAGAAAAATATGACTATAGATAGAGAGTCATTTGATAAGGAAATGAAAGAACAAAGAGAAAGAGCTAGAAACGCTAGAGGAGAGTTTTCTTACATGGGAAGTGAAGAATCACCTATAAATGCTGTTTCAGGAGAAATAAACTCTGAGTTTGTTGGATATGATAATACTGAATTTGTATCAAAAATACTATTCTTAGCAGATGAAAATGAAGTATTAGATACTTTAGAAGAAGGAAAAAAAGGATATATATTAACAGAAAAAACTCCTTTCTACGCTGAAATGGGAGGCCAAGTTGGTGATAAAGGTATAATAAAAGGAAAAGATTTTGAAGCCTTTGTTTATGATACTAAGAAAAATGTTGGTGGAAAAACTATACACTACGTAAAAGTAACAAATGGAATAGTTAAATTAAATGCAGAGGCTAATTTAAAAGTAGACATAGTTAGAAGAGAAAATATAGAAAAAAACCACACTGCTACTCATATGCTTCATGAAGCTTTGAAAGAAGTGGTTGGTGAACATGTAAACCAAGCAGGTTCTTATGTTGATGATGAAAGATTAAGATTCGATTTTACTCATTTCCAAGGAATGACTGAAAAAGAATTAAAAGATACTGAAAGCTTAGTTAATGAAAAAATCATGGAAGTAAATTCAGTTTCTACTAACTTAATGACTTTAGAAGAAGCTAAAGAAAAAGGTGCTATGGCTTTATTTGATGATAAATATGGTGATAAAGTAAGAGTAGTTGAAGTTGGGGAATACTCAAAAGAACTTTGTGGTGGTACACACGTTAAAAATTCAGGGCAAATTGGACTATTTAAAATAGTTAGTGAAGCTGGAGTTGCGGCAGGAATTAGAAGAATCGAAGCTGTTACTGGTTTTGAAGCTATTAAATTTATGGAATCAAAAAATGAAATACTTAAAAAAGCTTGTGGAAGCTTTAAGTGTTCAGAAAAAGATATCTTAAATAGAATTTCTGCTCAAACTCAAGAATTAAAAGAAAAAGAAAAAGAAATAAGTGAATTAAAAGCAAAACTTACAAGTGGAGCTGAAGATGATATTTTAGCATCAGCTAAAGAAGTTTCAGGAATAAAAGTTATAAGCTATGCACTTGAAGACGTGGATGGAAATGCACTTAGAGATCTATGTGATAAAATAAGAAACAAAATAGGCAGTGGAGTAGTTGTTTTATTAAGTAACGTAGGTGGAAAAGTCAACCTTGTTTCTATGGCAACAAAAGATGTTTTAGGTAATGGAATCCATTGTGGAAAAATAATTAAAGAAGTTGCAACAGTAGTTGGTGGCGGTGGAGGTGGAAGACCTGACATGGCCCAAGCTGGAGGAAAAAACCCAGAAAAAATTTCAAAAGCTATAGAAAAAGTTTATGAAATAGTTCAAAGTTTAGCTAAATAGTGTACTTTTAGATTAAACTGATGTATAATTATAAATATAGTAAAGTATAAATTTAGAAAAAATGTTTATACTAAATAATAGTTGAATTTATAACTTAAATTAGTAAGGGGGTGCGCTGCCTCGGCGGCTAGTAGAATGAGTAATAAAGTAGAAAATACAATGCAATTTGATTTATCAAAAAATAAGGAAGCATTAACAAAAGCTATTTTGTCAGAGGTTTATAATTCATTACAAGAGAAGGGTTATAATCCGATAAACCAATTAGTTGGTTATATTATATCTGGAGACCCTACTTACATTACAAATTACAATGGAGCAAGAGCTTTAGTAAGAAAACTTGAAAGAGACGAAATTCTTGAAGAAGTTTTAAAATCTTATTTAGAGATAAAATAAAAAGTGCCCTATTGAGGGCACTTTTACTTTAAAGGAGCAATTAATGAGAATACTCGGATTAGATGTAGGTCAAAAGACTATCGGAGTTGCAATTTCAGATCCATTAGGATTTACAGCACAAGGGATTACAACAATTAGAAGAAACAAAAAAGAAAATGATATACTTGAAGTTAAAAAGATTTGCGATGAATATTCTGTAGAAACAATAGTAGTTGGATTACCTAAAAATATGGATGGATCAATCGGGTTTGCTGGTGAAAAAATCCAGGAATTTTCTAAATTACTTAGAGAAAAAATAGATTTAGAAATAGTTTTTTGGGATGAGAGATTAACTACGGTTGCTGCACACAAAGCTATGCTTGAAGCGGACCTTTCAAGAGGAAAGAGAAAAAAGATAGTAGATAAAGTTGCTGCAACATATATTTTACAAGGTTATTTAGATAGAATATCAAGAAAATAACAATCATCAAATGAATATCAAATGAAAATAATTATTGACAAGTATAATTAAAAAAATTAAGATAGAAAAAAGGAGATATTTAAAATGGAAAAAGATATAGAATTTATAGATTTAATGGATGAACAAGGTAATGAGGAGACTTTCAAAGTTGTTAGTTTCTTTAAAATAGATGACTTAAATTCAGAATATGTAGTTTTAGTTCCAGCTGAAGATGAAGCTGATGAAGCTATAGTATTAAAAATTGTAAAAGACGAAGATGGAAATGATAATTTAATAAATATAGAAGACGAAGGCGAATTCGCTATGGTAGAAGAAGCTTACAGTCTACTTATGCAAGGCGAAGAGTAAAAATTAAATATCATTTTTATTGAAAAGAGGTGTTATACGTATGAGTAATATTGTTTCAATAAATATGGAGGAATTAAAAGAAAACCTTAAAAAGAAGGGATATAAACTTACTCCTCAAAGAAGAGCTATAGTTGATACTATAATTAAAAATGAAGGGAAACATATGACGGCAGAAGAAATTTACGATGAAGTAAAAAGAGACTGTCCTGAAATAGGTTTAGCAACAGTTTATAGAACTGTTTTACTTCTTGAAGAAATAAAATTATTATCAAGATTAGATTTAAGTGATGGTTGTAGTAGATATGAAATCATACATGATGATGAAGAACATAGACACCATCATTTAATTTGTAATAATTGCAAAAAGGTTATAGAAGTTGAGGAAGATTTACTAGATGAACTTGAAGAGAGAATTAAAACTAAGTATTTATTCGAAGTTCAAGACCACAGTGTAAAATTCTACGGTATTTGTAACGAATGCAAAAATAAAAATTAAAGGAGAATCCTCTCTAAAAGTGCAGTGACGAGATGACATCCTTTGTTTATACATAAAACAAATAAGGAGGGGAAATATGAAAAATGAGAAACCAAAGGTTAAAGTTATTCCTTTAGGTGGAATAGATGAGATCGGTAAAAATATGACAGTTATCGAATATAAAGATGACATAGTTATTATCGATTGTGGTCTTAAATTCCCAGATGCGGATATGTATGGAATTGATATAGTAATCCCAGATATAACGTATCTTCTAAAGAATAAAGAAAGAATTAGAGGAATTTTCTTAACTCACGGACACGAAGATCATATAGGTGCATTGCCTTATGTATTAAAGCAATTAAACATACCTATATATGGAACAAAATTAACTTTAGGTATTGTAGAAACAAAATTAAGAGAGCACGGATTATTAGCTGATACAACTCTTAATGTTGTAAAACCTAGAGATAAAGTAAAATTAAACAGTGTAACTGTTGAATTTATTAAAACTAATCACTCAATAGCTGATTCAGTTGCTATTGCAATTCACACACCATTAGGTGTAGTACTTCATACAGGAGATTTTAAAATTGATCATACACCTATAGATGGAGGAAGAACAGATTTTGCAAGACTTGCTGAACTTGGGAAGAAAGGTGTTTTAGTTATGATGGCTGATTCAACTAACGTTGAAAAGCCAGGCTATACAATGTCAGAGAGTATAGTTGGAGATAGTTTAAATAGACTATTTGGGAAAGCTAAGGGTAGAATATTAGTAGCTACTTTTGCATCTAATATTCATAGAATTCAGCAGATTGTAAAATCAGCTGAAATGTATAAAAAGAAGGTAGCAGTTTCAGGAAGAAGTATGGAAAACATAGTTCAAGTTGCTATCGAACTTGGATACTTAAAATCACAAGAAGGAACTATGGTGACTTTAGACCAAGCTTTAAAGTTAAAAAACGACCAAGTAGTTATTGTTACAACAGGAAGCCAAGGGGAACCGATGTCTGCACTATCTAGAATGGCAGCTTCTGAACACAAGAAGATACAAATAGTAGAAGGAGATACTGTAATTATTTCTGCTACGCCAATTCCAGGTAACGAAAAACTTGTCTCAACAGTTGTAAACAAATTATTTAAAAAAGGTGCTGAAGTTATATACGGATCAGGACAAAACGTCCACGTATCAGGGCATGCTTGTCAAGAAGAATTAAAACTTATGCAAACAATTGTTAAGCCTAGATTCTTTATCCCAGTTCACGGTGAGTATAGACACTTAAAATTACATGCAGAATTAGCACTTAAAACTGGTTTAAGCAAAAGAAATTATCTATTACCTGAAACAGGAGATGTAATCGAAATTACAAGAAATTCTATTAAAAAGAATGGTTCTGTAAATTCAGGTCAAGTACTTGTTGATGGTTTAGGTGTAGGGGATGTTGGACATATCGTATTAAGAGATAGAAAACATCTTTCTCAAGATGGTATATTAACTGTTGTAGTTACTTTAGATAGAGAAAGCGCATCAGTTATTGCAGGACCAGATATAATTTCAAGAGGTTTCGTTTATGTAAGAGAGTCAGAAGGCTTAATGGATGAAGCACGTGAAATTGTAAAAGGTGTTTTAAACTATTGCGAGGAAAATAAAGTTACAGATTGGGCAACAATTAAAAGTAAAATAAGGGATGAACTTAGAAATTATCTATATGAAAAAACTAAGAGAAAGCCAATGATTTTACCTATTATAATGGAAATTTAAGTAGAATTTTGTCTAATTTCAAAATGATTTTGTTGACTTTTATAAAATAGAATATTAAAATATAAAATAGTGTGAGAAAATTGGGTACGTTTTGTATCCAATTTTCTTTATGTAAGAACGTTTTATAGGTTTACATAAACTTTGTAAATGAATAAAGCCAAAAATTTGGAGGAATAACAATGGATTTAATTAAAAGAGAAGATATTAGAAATATAGCCATCATAGCTCACGTTGACCACGGTAAAACAACATTAGTTGATGCTTTATTAAAAGATAGCCAAACATTTAGAGCAAATGAAAAAGTTCAAGAAAGAGTAATGGACTCAAACGATTTAGAAAAAGAAAGAGGAATTACAATTCTTTCTAAAAATACTGCAATCCACTACAACGATGTAAAAATAAATATCGTTGATACACCAGGACATGCTGACTTCGGTGGAGAAGTTGAACGTGTACTTAAAATGGTTGATTCAGTTTTATTAGTAGTTGATTCTTATGAGGGACCAATGCCACAAACTAAGTTCGTTCTTAAAAAAGCTTTAGAACTTAAGTTAAAACCAATCGTTGTAATAAACAAGATTGATAAACCAGATGCTAGACCAGAACAAGTTATAGATGAAGTATTTGATCTATTCTTAGAACTTGGTGCAGATGACGATCAATTAGATTTCCCAATCATCTACGCTTCAGCTAGAGATGGATTTGCTAGATATGAAGTAGAAGATACAAACACAAATATGACTCCACTATTTGATACAATTGTAGAAAAAGTAGAATGTCCAACAGGGGATATAGATGGACCATTACAAATGCTAGTTACAACTCTTGATTCAAATGAGTATGTTGGAAGAATAGCAATCGGTAAAATCCACAGAGGAAGAGTTAAGAAGAACCAACAAGTTGCATTAGTAGCTAAAGATGGAAGTACTAAAAATTACAAAGTAAGTGCATTATTCGGATATAACGGCTTAAAAAGAGAAGATATAGAAGAAGCTGCTTTAGGTGATATAGTTGCTTTAGCTGGTGTAGGAGATGCTAACATTGGAGAAACTATAGCAGATTCACAAAATCCAGAAGCTTTACCATTTGTTGATATCGATGAGCCAACATTAAGCATGAACTTTATGGTTAATGATTCTCCATATGTTGGTCAAGATGGTGATTTTATAACATCAAGACACTTAAGAGATAGATTAATGAAAGAACTAGAAACGAACGTAAGTTTAAGGGTTAGAGAAATAACTCCAGACTGCTACGAAGTATCAGGTAGAGGAGAACTTCACTTATCAGTTCTTATAGAAACAATGAGAAGAGAAGGATATGAATTACAAGTTTCAAAAGCTAACGTAATCTTCAAAGAAGAAAATGGAAAAACTATGGAGCCTATGGAATATTTAACAATCGATGTTCCAGAAGAGTTCATGGGACCTGTAATGGAAAAATTAGGGCCAAGAAAAGGTGAAATGGTTAATATGACTTCAGCTGTTAACGGATATACAAGATTAGAATTTGTTATCCCAGCTAGAGGACTTATAGGATTCAGAAATGAATTTATGACAGATACAAAAGGTAATGGAATAATGAACCACGTATTCCACGGATATGCTCCACACAAAGGTGAAATCCCTGGAAGAAGTAGAGGATCAATAGTCTCATTCGAACAAGGTGATGCTATAGCTTACGGATTATTCAATGCACAAGAAAGAGGATCATTATTTATAGATGCAGGGACACCTGTATACCAAGGTATGATCGTTGGAGTTTGTGGAAGAGCTGATGATTTAGACATAAACGTATGTAAAGGTAAAAAACTTACTAATACAAGATCATCAGGTGCTGATGAAGCTTTAAAATTAGTTCCACCTATAAAAATGTCATTAGAGCAAGCGTTAGAATTCATAAATAATGATGAATTAGTAGAGGTTACTCCAAACAATATAAGAATGAGAAAAACAATTTTAGATAGTACTGAAAGAAAAAGAGCAATTAGCAGAAGCAAGAAATAAGATAAAAATTTCTTTATAAACTAATAGAAAAGTATTATAATTAAGTAAATAGCCTGCTATAGGCTATTTACTTTTGTATATAGGGGGTATTTTATGAAGAGAACCAAGAAAAAAATTATTGGCGCTTTATGTATTGCAGCAATAGTTGTGATAGGTGGAGTAGTATATACTTATAGTAAAAATACTAATAACCCAATAAAATCTTCAGAGACTTCAGTCACTATAGATGTAAATAAAGGAGAGGCTTTTTATACACTATTAGATAGGCTCAAGAATGAAGGAATTTTAAGAAGTGAATTTATGACAAAACTATACTTAAAAATAAATGGTATTTCACCAAAAGTTATACCAGGTACATATACAATAGATAGTGATACATCTTTAAAAGAACTTCTTACAAGACTTCAAACAGAGGATAATTTGAAGGTAACAATTCCAGAAGGATATGATATTTCTGAAATTGGAAATAAGCTTCAAGAGGCTGGTTTATTCACTAAGGATGACTTTATAAAAGCTGTTGAAAATTATAAATTACCTTCATTTATTAAAGAAGTGCCAGGTAGACGTTACCAATTAGAAGGGTATCTTTTCCCAGATACCTATGCAATCCCTAAAGGATCAAGTCCAGATTACGTAATTCAAACTATGTTAAAAAGATTTGAAAAAGAAATAGAATCTTTAGAAAAGCAATACAGTGTTAAATTAAATGCTGAAGAGATAGATGAATTAGTAACAAAAGCTTCAATAATTGAGAATGAAGCAAGGGTTGATAAAGAACGTCCTATCATAGCATCAGTAATTAATAATAGATTAAAAACAAATATGCCGCTTCAAATTGATGCAACTGTAATTTATGCATTAGGAAAGCATGTAGATGTAGTAACATACAAAGATTTAAAAGTAGATTCAAAGTATAATACTTATAAAAACAAAGGACTACCGATAGGGCCTATTTCAAACCCTGGGAATAAATCTTTAGAAGCTGCTTTAAAGCCTGCAAGTACAGATTATCTATATTATATATTAGTACCAGGTACTAACGAGCATAAATTTACAAAAAGCGGTAATGAATTTAATGAGTTTAGAAAGAAATATGGATACGATGATTAATAATTGGAGGTAAAAATGAGTGGTATAACTTATGATTACATGGAAGAATATCTTAGAGGGTTAATTGGAGAAACAACTGGAAAACTTAAAGCAGTTGAAGACTTTGCTATAGAGAACAAAGTTCCAATAATCCAAAAAGAAGGTGCAAAATTCCTAGAGTTTATGGTTAGTATGAAAAAACCATTAAGAATTCTAGAATTAGGTACGGCAATAGGGTATTCTGCTATACTAATGTATGATGCAGCAGGAACTAATCCTCACATTACTACAATAGAGAGAAGCAAAGAAATGATAGACCTAGCAAAGGTAAATATCGAAAAATTTGGATTGAATGATAATATTATCATAAAAGAAGGAGACTGTCTAGAGATATTAGAAAGTTTAGATGAACCTTATGATTTAATATTTATGGATGCTGGAAAAGGTCATTACAATCATTTTCTTCCACATTGTTTAAGATTACTAAAAAATGATGGAATTATAATTGCTGATAATGTATTATTTAGAGGAATGGTTGCATCACAAGAGTTAGTAAAAAGAAGAAAAATTACTATTGTAAAAAGGATGAGAACATATCTTGAGATGGTATCAAATGATGAAAGATTAATAACCTCAGTCATACCTATGGGTGATGGTATAGCTATAACTAAGAGGAGGTAATTTATGTTTAAACCAGAAATTCTAGCACCAGCTGGGAATTTAGAAAAATTAAAAATAGCAATAGATTTTGGAGCAGACGCTGTTTATATAGGTGGAAATAGATTAAATCTAAGAGCATTTGCAGGTAACTTTACTAATGAAGAAATCATAGAAGGAGTAAAGTACTGTCACGATAGAGGAAAAAAACTATATGTAACTATGAATGTTTTTCCTAGAAATTATGATTTAGATGGAGCAGGAGAATACGTTAAGGGATTAGAAGACTTAGGAGTCGATGCATTAATTGTTGGAGATCCAGGTCTTATTGCAGTAATTAAAGAGGTTTCTCCAAATTTAGAAATTCATTTAAGTACTCAAGCTAACACAGTTAACTGGAAAACAGCCAAATTTTGGTATGACTTAGGTGTAAAAAGAATAGTTTTAGCTAGAGAGATGAGCTTTAATGAAATTCATGGCTTTAGAGATAACTTGCCTAAAGAATGTGAAATAGAAGCATTTGTACATGGTTCTATGTGTATGGCTTATTCAGGAAGATGTTTAATTTCAAATTACATATTAGGAAGAGATTCAAATAAAGGAATATGCGCTAATGTATGTAGATATAAATATTATTTAGTTGAAGAAACTAGACCTAATGAATTCTTCCCTGTATTTGAGGATGAAAAAGGAACTTACATAATGAATTCTAAGGACTTATGTATGATAAAGCACATTCCAGAACTTGTTAAAGCTGGTATACACTCATTCAAAATAGAAGGAAGAATGAAAAGTGAATTCTATGTAGCTTCAGTTGTTAAAGCTTATAGAGAAGCTTTAGATAGCTATTTTGAAGATCCAGAAAACTATGAATTTAAAGAAGAGTGGATGACTACAGTATTAAAAACTAGTCATAGACCTTTCCACACAGGTTTCTATTTTGGAAAATCTGGAGAACAAACATATGAACATTCATCATATGTAAGAGATTATGATATTGTAGGGATTGTTAAGTCTTATGATAAAGACAGTAAAATTGCTACTATCGTACAGAAAAATAGAGTGTTTGAAGGGGATAAGGTTGATGTTTTAAGAGCTAAAACTCCTAATTTTTCAATAACTTTAGAAAATATGTATGATGTTGATAAAAATAAAGAAACAGATGTAGCAAATAGAGCACATATGATTTTCACAGTTAAAAGTGATATAGAATTAAAAGAAAATGATATGCTAGTAAAAGCAAAAGAAACATTATCATTAGAAGATAATTAAGGAGGAACTTTTATGAAAAAACCTATACTTATTGGAATTACTGGGGGAACAGGATCAGGGAAAAGTACAATTGCTCACGAAATATTTAATAGCTTCAACGAAGATTGCATAGCAATGGTTGAGCAAGATGCTTATTATAAAGATCAAAGTCATTTAACAATGGAAGATAGGGTTAAAACTAACTATGATCATCCTAAAGCTTTTGATACTGAACTATTAGTTCAGCACTTAAATACTCTTGCAAAGGGAGAAGCTATTGAAAAACCAATTTATGATTTTGCAAGTCACAACAGAGCAAAAGAAACAGTTACTGTTGAACCTAAAGAAATTATAATTGTCGAAGGTATTATGGTTTTAGAAGATCAAAGTTTAAGAGATCTTCTTGATATAAAAGTTTACGTTGATACAGATGCAGATGTAAGAATTATAAGAAGAATGGTTAGAGATATAAATGAAAGAGGAAGAACGGTTGAATCAGTAATAGATCAATATCTTTCAGTCGTAAGACCAATGCATATGCAATTTATAGAACCAACTAAAAGATATGCAGATATTATTGTACCAGAAGGCGGACAAAACAAAGTTGCTATCGATATAATGGTTTCTAAAATAAAAGATATATTAAAGTAGTGAATAAAGCACCTCTTTATAGGCAATAATTGCCTATAGGAGGTGTTTTTTTGAAGATAAAATTAAGTAGAGAAAAACAAATTTTTAGTGTATTTATATTGATATTTAGTTTGCTGTCTGTTAGGCTATATTTTCTGCAAGTTAAACCTGTCGAGAAGGTAACGGCGCAATATAAAAATCATCAAACAGAAAATATTAGTGATATAAATTATATGGTATTAGACTCTAAAGGGAAAGATTTATTTAAATATAATAAAGAATATGTACTAGTTATAGATGCAAAACCTTTTAGTCTTAATAATTACGAAGAAACCTTAGAAGATCTCATGGCTTTAAATTTCATAATGAAAGGTGAAAATATAGATTTTAACTACACAGATGTTATGAAAAACAAAGGTAAATTGTATTACAAAATATCAGAAAGCACTTTCAATAAAATAAAAAGGCTAAATAATATAAAAGGTATATATACTTATGTTTATGATAAGGTTGATAAAAAAGAGGCTTGGTCTACAAGCGGAATGTTATCAAATATAGGACAGAATAAATCAGTGAAAGACTCTTTTGAAGATAAATTATATAATGAGCTTAAAAATAACGAATCACCTAAGAAAAATTTCTATTTAGATGATTCAGCAGTATATAATCATGAAGAGGTAGATATAAAAAAAGAAAATAAAAATTTAAAACTAACAATAGATAAGGAACTAGATGATAAAGTTAGAAATGTTTTATCAAAAGAAGAATTTTCAAAATATAAAAATGTAGGGGTTATATTATTAGAATCAAATACAGGAAAAATTAGGTCTATGGTTCAAAAGGATGAGAGTTATGCAAATATCAACTTAGGAATCGAAGGTCAAGGCTTTGAACCAGGTTCAATATTTAAGTTAGTAACTTATGCAACTGCTTTGGAAAAAGCTATATTAAGCCCGCAAAACACATATGTTTGTACGGGTGCAGTTTGTAAGAGCGCTCACGGCAGACTTACAGTAAATGATGCACTTACAATATCATGTAATGATATTTTTGGGATAATAGGTAACGAGATAGGTTATCAAAGTATGGTAGATTATTGCAAAAGACTTGGTTTGTATGATAGAGTATTAAATTTACAAACTGAAAATAAAAATGAAACTTTAGGTGTTATGCCAAAAGAAGATGATGGTATGAATAATTTTGCAATCGGGCAGTGTATGACGGTATCTCCACTACAGATAATAGGTGCAGTTAATGCCGTAATTAATAATGGAATATATGTTAAACCATACTTAGTATCTGAAATAATTGATTCTAATGAAAAAACTCTTAAAGAATTTAAAACAACATCAGAGAAAATTTTTAGTAAAACTACTAGTGAAATAGTTAGAGATGGTATGAAAGATGTAGTAAAAAAAGGTACTGGTGTTCAAGCTAAAATAGAAGGAATCGAGATAGGTGGAAAAACAGGTTCAAGTACAAGTAGTGATTATACAACCCATTCTTGGTTTTTAGGGACATTTAATATTAATGGAAGTACTCATACTATGTTAGTATTTATTCCAAATTTAAAAAGTGAAAAAGGTGAGGAAGTAGGAGGAGGAAATACAGCAGCGCCAATATTTAGAGAGATAGTAAAAGAAATAAATAAAAAATGATGCTAAAATTTTAGCATCATTTTTTACGTTTATTTTATTATTAAGACATTTTAGGTTTATTTTAAAGTGATAATATAAAATTATTACGGAAATGATGGGGGAGATTTTATGGATAATATAAGGAATGGGGTTTTGATTTTAACTGGTTTCGGAACAATTTTAAGTTTGAGTATAAAGTGGGCAAATAATTTAATATTAGAGTCTGTAAGGTCAAAATTAAGAGTTGTACCTTGTAGACAAAGTACTTTTGATACGATCTTAAAAGTAATGATATGTATATTGCCAATTACAATGTTTTTTGTAATTATCAATAGTGTTTTTAGGGAAAAATACAATTTTAAAAACTATAGTTTCTTACAATTAGTTTTCTTATCTATTATTGTATTTGCAACAATTGTAGAGATAGCAATAGCACAAGATAAAATATTTAAGATTAAAAAGATATATATAGACAAACTTCTATATAATAAATTCGATGATTTAAGTAATAGTGATAAAAAAATAATAAAAACTGGTATAGTTTTTTCAGCACTTTCAGGAAGTATATCAACTATATATACAATAATTGGAATTGCTTATTATATAAGTGATTTTAAAATTACGGAGAATGTTTTTATTTCGCTTGGAATATCTTCTATATTAGCAGTTTTTAATATGCTCTTATTTATAATTTTTATAAGTACATATACAATATTAAAAGACTTATATAAAGAAGGAATGTACACAATAATTTTAAGACAAGGTAATTATAATATTATATGTCCTTTATTTTTAGATATAGATGATTATTATGTATTTAACGAAAATGGAAGGGTTAGATATGTAAAGCAAAGTGAAGTTACTGAGATAATATTAAGCAAGAAATAAATCTTTTAAATCAATTTTACTCTTTTAAGAAAGTTTTAAACATTACTATCATAAAATAATATTAGCAATTATAGGAGGAGTAAAGTGATAGTTTTATCAAACTTTATAGAATTATTGTGTAATACTGTATTTTTGACAGGATATATATCAAGTAACAATACATTCCCAACCCCTCTAGATGAAAAAGAAGAAGAAATGTATTTAAGAAAGTTAAAAGAGGGGGATAAAAAAGCAAAAAGCATTTTGATTGAAAGAAATTTAAGACTAGTTGCACATATAGTTAAAAAGTACTCGTTTCCTAACAAAGATGTAGATGAATTAATATCTATAGGCACAGTGGGTTTAATAAAAGCTATAGATTCCTTTAATGTTGATAAAGGTACAAGACTAGCAACGTATGCATCTAGATGCATAGAAAATGAAATTCTGATGCTATTTAGAAACAATAAAAAACAAAAAGGTGAAGTATATCTACAAGACCCAATTGGAGTTGATAAAGAAGGTAATGAAATATGTTTAATAGATGTATTAAGTAGTGATAAAGATTCTGTATTAGAAAAGGTTGAGAGTAATCTCGAAATAAAAGCACTATACGAAAAAATGGGGGAGATACTTACAAAAAGAGAACACGATATTTTAATAATGAGGTATGGTTTAAGAGACGGAAAGTGCAAAACTCAAAGAGAAATTGCAACTCAATTAGATATATCTAGATCCTATGTTTCTCGCATAGAAAAGAAAGCCTTAAAAAAGTTACAGAAAGTACTATATAGTAAAAAAATATAATAAACATATAAAGGATTCTAAATTTA
Organism: Clostridium chrysemydis; assembly: GCF_015234215.1. Classification (GTDB taxonomy): domain Bacteria; phylum Bacillota; class Clostridia; order Clostridiales; family Clostridiaceae; genus Clostridium; species Clostridium chrysemydis. Next base: position 879,835 of record NZ_JADEKP010000001.1, read on the forward strand.
GAATCCTTTTTTTGTATACTATTTATAAATTATTTACAGTTAAGTTTTAAAATAAATCGAATGTTATGGCTTTCATCCCAAAAGGAGTCTACTATATATCCATATATTCCGGGCTCTTTAGGTGTTGTAAATGTATTGTTTGAAAGTTTGACTTCTTGATTATTTTCGTTTGAAAGGGACTTTTGATTGATTAAATAAACTTTAAATAGCTTAATATCTTTATCATAAGATAAATTTAGCTTAATTTTGGTATTAACAGAAATGTTATGTTCATTAATTCCAGCTAATTTCTCTGAATCATAAGTTCCTAAATCAAAGCTATTTCCACCTTTTCCGTTAGATGAATCAAACCAATTACCACCATTTGTATCTGCACTAAATTTGATATTATCATTTTGCGCACTAACTTCGAGAGTGGGGGGAGTATGTGGAAAATTAGACCTAAAAGATAAAAATATTAAGAAAATAGATATTACTGAGATAAAGACAATAATTAGAACAGAATATTTTTTCATAAGCACCTCCTAATATTACATATTATAGCATATTATTAAAATTATATAATAATATGGAGATATAAAGGCGGATTTCAGTATGGTTTTAAAATTGTAAATTAGCTAGTTAAAAAATATAGTATTTATATTCTGCATTAAATAGTATAATTAACTTATACTTATTTTTTGGAGGAATTATGGATAAAAGTTTAAAAATAGAAATTATATAGATTGCTAAAAGGGAATTGAAGGATAATGATAAATCACATGATATATATCACGCTTTAAGAGTTTTAAAGAATGCTGAATTAATTGCAAAAACGGAAAATTGTGATTTAGATATATTAATACCTGCGGCTATATTTCACGATGTGATTTGTTATCCTAAAAATTCTAAAAAATCTAAATTATCTTCAATCGAAAGTGCAAATAGAGCTGTAGAAATTCTTAAAAGCATAGATAGTTATCCTAAAGAAAAATTAGTGTTTGTATATGATGCAATCAAGGAGTGTTCTTTTAGAGGTAAAATAAAAGGAAAATCAATAGAGTCTAAAATTTTACAAGATTCAGATAGACTAGAGGCAACAGGAACAATAGCAATTATGAGAACATTTGCTTCAGCTGGAAGTATGGATAGTTACCTTTATAATTTTGAAGATCCTTTTTGTGAGAATAGGGAGCCAGATAGTTTGAATTATGCATTAGATTTATTTTTTAATAGATTATTAATAGTAAAGGATAAAATGAACACTCAAACTGCAAAAAATATTGCAGATAAAAGGAGTGGTGTCTTAAATGAATTTATAAATTCATTTAAAGAAGAAATTGTTTACTAAATTAAGAATTAGTAAACAATATATAATAGAGATTATACTTATAAATTAATAATTAACTATTAGTTTAAAACGAGTTTTTAGTTCTATGATGTAATATAATTTATTTAAGAAGTTAAAGGAGTGAATTATAATGAATGATAGTATAATTTATTATAAAAGTATGATTAACTCATTAGAAAATGATACTACAAAAAAGGAACATTTACTTGTTAAAGAAGCTGTTAGTTTAGGGTTTACTGTAGAAAATAGCATTTATTATTTTAAATCTTTTAAAAATAACATTAGACTTTATGTGTTTTCTTAAAAAAATTAATAGAAATAAAAAATATACAAAGTGATAATGTAGAAGAGATTGAAGTGAATTTCTACGACTTAAAAAAAATAACTAATGTTAATTATAGAAAAGATAGATTTTATTTTAGAAGACTAAATTTTACCATAGGAGATAGAGTTTTTCAATTTGTGCCTTTAGAGGATTATGAAGAATTCAAAGAAACTTATTCATCTATGCTAAAAAGTTTTGTTTGCAAAATTATATAATTAGAAAAACTAAGATATATTTATTTGAATATCGTATATGAGGAGATTAATTTAAATTTGTATTTATAGTTTATTCTATTAACAATTACAAAATAGAAAAAATTATATATAAAAGATTAATAATTCAAAACTATATTGTAAAAATGAGATATAGTGTGGTAAAATAAAGTCAAACTTTACATATTATTATTTGAGAGTTATAAAGGGAGGCGGATTTATATGAGTAACAAAAAAATCTTAGTGCCTGTTGATGCAACGCAAGAAAGTTTAATATCAATTAATCACTTAAAGAAAAATTATAAGTCTGATGAAGTTGAAGTTATACTACTTTACGTAGGAGAGGCAGCATTTGTTAATGGGATGTATGTTCCTTTAAAAGTTACAGACAATAAAAAAATGGGTAAAAATATTCTAAAAAGAGCATCTGATCTTTTAGAAGGTTATGATGTAAAAGAAGAATTATTATTTGGTAAAGCAGGAGACGAAATTTTAGTATGTGCAGATAAATATGAAGTTGATGAGATTATTATGGCTAAAAATACTAAAAAGAAGTTTACTCTAATTGTAGGATCAGTAACAGCTCATGTTGCTAGAAAAACAAATTGTGTTCTTACAATTGTTCCTGAACAAAGATAGATATAATGGGACTGAGTAATTTAGCTCAGTCTTTATTTTATACATAAGATAAAAATATAATAACTTAAAAAGAGGAATTTAGTAAAAAAACTAGAATATTTTGTATGTAGGTTATTAAAAATGGACGAAAGATTGATGGAGGTTAGAAAATGTATATTTTAGACGAATTATTAGCTAAAACTGTTGAATTAGGGGCTTCGGATTTGCATTTAACAGTTGGAATTCCGCCTACAGTAAGACTAAACGGTAAATTGATGCCTTTAGGTGATGAGAAATTAACTCAACCTATTATAGAAGGATTTGCTGAAGATATACTTGGGAAAAAATTTGAAGAATACAATCAAATTGGAGAAGCAGATACATCATACTCAAAAAAAGGTGTAGGAAGATTTAGGGTAAATGTTTTTAAACAAAGAAATAGTGATGCTATAGCACTTAGAGTTATATCATTAAAAGTTCCAACTTTAGATCAGCTAAAACACCCAAATATAGTAAAGGAATTAGTTACTAAACAAAGAGGTTTAGTTCTAGTTACGGGACCTACAGGGAGTGGTAAAAGTACAACTTTAGCGGCTATGATAAATGAAATTAATACAACAAGAAATGCTCATATAATTACTTTAGAAGATCCTATTGAATATTTACATAAGCATAAAAATTGTATTATTAATCAAAGAGAGATTGGTAAAGATAGTAAAAGTTATGCAAATGCATTAAGAGCAATCTTAAGAGAAGATCCAGATGTAATACTTGTTGGAGAGATGAGAGACTTAGAAACTATTTCTATAGCTATAACTGCTGCTGAAACGGGGCATCTTGTATTTTCAACACTTCATACAATTGGAGCTGCAAAAACAATAGATAGAATAATAGACGTATTTCCACCTCACCAACAGCAACAAATAAAAGTTCAATTAGCATCTGTACTTCAAGGGATAATATCTCAACAACTAGTACCTACGGCTGATGGAAAAGGAAGAGCTGCTGCACTTGAAACTATGGTAATTACGCCTGGAATTCAAAACCAAATAAGAGAGGGAAAGACTCATCAGATAGAATCTGCTATACAAACAGGTAGTAAATATGGAATGAAAACTATGGATATGTCTTTAGCTGAACTTTATAGAAATGGTGTTATTACATCTGATATAGCTGCTAGCTATGCAGTAGATAAAGAAATTCTAAAAAGACTTATGATGATGTAGTTTACTTAAAGCACACAAGTGATATAATATTATTTGTGTGTTTTTTTTATTATCATAAGAAAAATAAAAGGATTTTGAAGAAATATGTTGAATACATAAAATAGAGACTACACTGACAGAGGAGGGAAGACTTTAAATGCAAGAATTCTTAATTACAGCAGTTGATATAGGAACAAAAAATATTTCAGCATCTTGTGGAGAATACAAAAATGGAGAAGAAGTTGAGATAATAGGAAGTTCTTGTGTTGAATCTGCTGGAATCGAAAGAGGCAAATTAATCGATAAAGAAAAGTGTAAAGTACAGTTTTTAAATGCACTAAAAAAACTAGAGGAAGAAAATCATGTTGATATAAGTAGTGTTTATGTTGGTATTTCTGCAAATAATTATAGATTTGAAGAAGTAAGTAACAATATCAATGTTGAAGGAATTATATCAAAAGATAACATAATAGATGTAATAAAAAAATGTAAAAGGAATATTAACATTGAAAAACATGAACGTATTTGTGATATAATTATAAATTATTACAAAGTAGATGATAAAATAACTTATAATATTCCAGAAGGATTACAGTGCTATAAACTTGAAGTTAACATAACTATTTCTATTATGGATAGAAAAGTTATAGAGAATTACAAATATCTTTGTGAAGATACAAAGTATTATATAGAAGACTTTATAGTTAATGGACCTTCATTAAAAAACATATTTTTAAATGGGAACAGAAGAGGCACAAAATTCATAATTGGAATGGGTGCAGCTCTTACTGAAGTAGTAAAATTCCAAAATGGTAAAGTTACAAGCGTTATAGATATTCCTCTAGGTGGAGATGATATCACTAGTGATATTTCTATTTGTGCAAACCTAAAAAAAGAAGATGCAGAAGAATTAAAATGCCAAAATAGCAAAAATCTTTCTCAGTTTGAAGTTTGCAAAAATGAAGAAAAAGAATTAAAGGTTAATAGTGGATCAATACATAAGGAATTATTTTACAAAGTTTGTAACGCAAGAATTGAAGAAATTCTTAAATATGTTAAAAATGAGTTAAAAAAGGCTAGTCATTTTACGGAAAGTTGTAGTATAATTTTATATGGAGAATCTTTAACTAATTTTGATAAAGCCCAAGTGTTAGTTAGAGAAATTATTGGAACAAATGCTCAAATCATAACAAAAGATGATTTTGGTATGGATAATTTCAACGACTTAACATCTTTAGCAATTGTTAAAGAAATTCACGATAAAGTCGAATTATTATATAAAAATTCTTCAGAGGTTATTGAGGAATTTAAAAAAATAGAATCAAATTATCAATCTAATGAAGAAGTAATTGATAATAAAGAAGTAGTAATTGAAGTAGAAGAGAAAGAAAGTAAAAAGAGTATTGTTGGGAAATTAAGAAGTTTTCTAGGGGATATTTTCTAAAGGAGGAGTAATTTTGTTAGATTTTGAAGTTGATATGCAAGAATTAACTAATATAAAAGTAATCGGTTGTGGAGGAGCAGGAAGCAATGCAGTAAACCGAATGATAGTAGAAGGATTAAAAAACGTTGAGTTTATTGCTATAAATACTGATAAGCAAGCTTTAATGCTTTCACATGCCAATCAAAAAATTCAAATTGGAGAAAAGCTTACTAAAGGACTTGGCGCTGGAGCAAATCCTGAAATAGGTCAAAAGGCTGCAGAAGAGAGTAGAGAAGAGATTACAGCGGCTATTAAAGGCGCAAATATGGTCTTTATAACAGCTGGAATGGGTGGAGGAACAGGAACAGGTTCTGCACCAGTAGTTGCAGAAATTGCAAAATCATTAGATATTCTTACTGTCGGAGTAGTTACAAAACCTTTCCCATTTGAAGGAAAAAGAAGAATGAGACATGCCGAAATGGGTATAGCAAATCTTAAAGCAGCTGTTGACACATTAGTAATAATACCAAACGAAAGATTATTATTAATGGCAGATAAAAAGACAACACTTTTAGATTCATTTAAATTAGCAGATGATGTATTAAGACAAGGTGTACAAGCTATATCAGACCTTATTACTATACCAGGTGTTGTTAATGCAGACTTTGCTGACATAAAAGCTGTTATGTTAGATAAAGGATTAGCACATATGGGTGTTGGTCACGGTACAGGAGATAATAGAGCGGCTGATGCTGTAAGAGAAGCTATTTCTTCACCATTATTAGAAACATCTATTGAAGGAGCTACAGGAGTTATATTAAACTTTACCGGTGGTGCAGACCTTGGAGCATTAGAAGTTTATGAAGCAGCTGATGTAGTAAGAGAATCAGTAGATGCAGATGCAAATATAATTTTTGGTGCTGTAATTGATGAGAACTTAAATGATGAAATAAGAATCACTGTAATTGCAACAGGGTTTGAAGAAGATATGATTTTACAAGACAAACCTCAGGTGGTTATTAAAAAGCCTGTTGAAACTAAAAAAGTAGTTGAAAATGTTGTAGAGGAAGTAGTTGAAGAAGTAGCAACAACTACAACTGAAAATGAAGAAAAATCTTCATATAATGATGAGGATTTATCAATTCCAACATTCTTAAGAAGAAGAAAAAATTAAATTGAGATAAAAGTAAAAAAAAGTGGTTTTTACCACTTTTTTTTATTTTTATTTTGATAATTTTCTCCAAATTATATTAATATATAATTATTTCATGTTTATATATTTGAATATAAATTTATTTATTGTAAAAAATATTGGGAAATATAGCTCTTTACTCTAAAATAAACTTCAATTATTAGATAAATATTTTATTAGATTAATTATTATGTTAAAATTATATTGTATTATTATTTAGAAATAGGAGAATGGGTATGAATAAAAAGAAGTTAATGGCACTTATTTTAATCGCGTCTGCAAGTGCAAGTCCTCTTTTAGCAAAAGAAAACGCATATGCAGCAAATGCAAAGCCTGATAGTAGCTCTATGGATGATAATTCTAGAAGTTCTAATAAAGGACAAGTTGTCAATGTAACTACTTATTTAAGAGTTAGAAGTGGTGCTGGAACTAATCATAGCACTATTGGTTACTTGAAAAACGGGCAAACTATCTCTATAAAAGGAAAGTCAGGCTCATGGTATAAAATCGATTTTGAGAATAAAACTGGGTATATAAGTGAAGATTTTGTAAAGCTAACAAATGGAAATGCAAATCAAAATGATTCACAGAGTAAATCAAAAGGTAAAGTTATTAATATAACTTCTTCACTTAGAATGAGAAGTGGTGCTGGCACTAGTCATAGCACAGTTGCATACTTGAAAAATGGCCAAGAGTTTGATATTTTAGGTAAATCAGGGGATTGGTATAAAATTAAAGCAGAAGGTAAAGAAGGGTTTGTTCATAAAGATTATGTAAAGGTTATTTCTGGTAATGGAAATAATAATAATAATAATAATAATAATAATAATAATAATACAAGTAATGAGAACAAGCCAGCAACTGTAAAAGGACAAGGTCAGGTAGTTAACGTTGAAACAGCATTAAGAGTTAGAAGTAAAGCTAATACTTCATCTTCAATTAAAGGATACATTTATAATGGAGATAAGGTTGAAGTGCTAGAAAAAACAGGCAATTGGTATAAAATAAAAAAAGGTAATCTTGAAGGTTTCACATCATCAGATTACATTAAAATATTAAATAATGATAATTCAAACAATAAGCCTGAACAAAAACCTGATGAAAAGCCAACAGAAATAAAAGGCACAGGAAAAGTAATAAATATTACTTCTTCATTAAATGTAAGAAGCGGTGCTGGAACTAATCATGGTGTAGTAGGGACACTACATAATGGTGATAGCTTTGATGTTATAGGTAAAACTGGAAGTTGGTATAAGATAAAAAAAGGAAGTTTAACAGGTTATATTTCACAAGATTATGTTAAGTTTACACCTGAAACTGAGAAACCAAATGAAAAGCCAGATGAAAAACCGACAGAAATAAAAGGAACGGGAAAAGTAATAAATATTACTTCTTCATTAAATGTAAGAAGTGGAGCTTCTACGAGCCATAGCGTAGTAGGAACGCTACATAATGGTGATAGCTTTGACGTTTTAGGTAAATCAGGAAGTTGGTATAAAATAAAAAAAGGAAATATGACAGGATATGTTTCTCAAGATTTTGTTAAATATACCCCTGAAGCTGATAAACCAAGCGAAAAACCTGATGATAAACCTGAGGTAACAGCAAAAAAAGGAAAAGTTGTTAATGTTACTTCTTCATTAAATATAAGAAGTGGAGCTTCTACAAATCATAGTGTTGTTGGCGTTTTACATGCAGGTGATACATTTGATATTACTGGTAAATCAGGAGATTGGTATAAAATTAAAAAAGGAAGTGTTACAGGTTACGTTAATCAAGAATATGTAAAAATTATAGATAGTGACGATGGCAACACAAGTAAACCTGATGAAAAACCAGGAAATGAGGATAAAACAGGAATAGTAAATGTAAGCAGTTCTTTAAATGTAAGAAAAGATGCTAGTACTACATCTGATGTAGTTGGTCAATTAAGAAATGGTGATAAAGTTACAATTAAAGGCGAAAAGAATGGATTTTATAGAATTCAGACTAATAGCATAAAAGATGGTTATGCATCAAAGGAATATATTAAATTATCAGATGGAACTGATGGTGGAACTTCATCAGATGGTAATGGTAATGTAAATGTAGATTTCAATGGTCCTGTTGTGCATACAAACTACAGTATGAGTCTAGATGACTATATTAAACTTCAACAAAGTAGAGTTCCAAGTTATAGTTATAGTTATTTTGAACAATATATAAATCCGGAAAGAGCCACTAATAGATATCAATTCTTAAGAATTGATAGATTTAGAGATATAAATGTTACTGGATTAAATTCATATCTTTCTTCAAAAGATGCTGGAGTTTTAAAAGGAACTGCATCAGCATTTAGAAGTGCAGCTAAAAATCATAATATTGATCCCATTTATTTCGTGGCTCAATCAATACACGAAACAGGATATGGTAAGAGTAAGCTTGCAAAAGGAGTTCAAATAAGCGAAATTGCAAACCCAGACAAGCCTATATATAATTCGAAAGGACAACTTATAGGTTATGAAATGATTAAATTAAGCAAACCTACAACAGTATATAATTTGTTTGGTATAGGAGCATATGATAATAGTGATGTTTTCCCAAACAGAGCTTTGATTATGGGAACTACTTATGCATATAATAAGGGATGGACTAGTATAGAAAAAGCTATAGACGGAGCTGCAGAATTTGTTTCTTTAAATTATGTAAATAGTTCTAAGTATGAACAAAATACATTATATAAAATGAGATATATGCAAGATACTGCAAATGTTTGGCATCAATATGCTACATCACCTTGGTATGCGCAAAGTATAGGAAGTCAAATGTCTGAGTTATCTAACTTATACAAATCAGGGAATGAGTTTTTATATGATGTTCCTAAATTTAGTTCAAGTAGAGCTATTTCATTTAAATCAATTCCAAACAATACAATAAGTAAAAAGGAAAATCTGCCTCAAAACCAGACTCATGTTCCTTTAGAAAAACATTAAAAAAAAGACCTGTTTCAGGTCTTTTTTTTATTTCATAAAAATATATTATTTATCACCGTTACTCAAAAATAGATAATTCAATTTGTAAAAAAATATATATGTTTGAACTAAAGTAAATTTTTATGTAAAAACATTAGTGAAAAAAATTAATCATTTGATTTATTTTGTGACAAACTTTTGAAACCTTAAGATATATAATTTATCGTGAAAGGAGGTAATATGGATATTTATATTGATGTATTAATATTGGAAAATTCTATAGTTAATCTTTTCCTTTTAACAATAACTTATAAGATATTAAGGATAGAATATAGCTTTAGAAATTCAGTTGTAATCTCTTTTTTAGGAGCACTTTATAGTTTAACAATGATTTTTGATAGTTTGAAAATATTTAGTATCTTTCTGATTCAATTATGTGTTGCAATTATTATGTGTTATATTCCAATTAAAAATAAAGTATTTACCAAAATAATAAAATCTGTAATAACTTTTTTAGGAGTATCTTTTATATTAAGTGGTATATGTTTTAAATTTATGATGGAATCTGGGAAGTACACTACTTTAGATGGGATATATTTAAGTGATTTTAAAGTTAAATATCTAATTTTATCAATAATAATAATTTATTTAACTTTAGATAGAATTATAACTCTCATAAAAGAAAAAAATATTATGGATAGTTTTATTTTCGATTTAAAGATTAACATTGGAGAGTCGGAAATTAAAATAAAAAGTTTTCTAGACACTGGAAATGAACTGAGAGAGCCTATAACAAATTTACCTTGCGTTATAATTGAAAAAAATAGTTTTAAATACAATGAATCAGGAAACGAGGTATTTTATAAAATACCTTACAAGGCAATCGGATGTGAAGGTTATCTTAAAGGAATAAAAGTCAAATCAATGCAAATTAAGAAAGGGGACATGCTTAAGGAATTCGAAGGAATAGTTTGTTTGTGTGATGAAAAGTTAAGTAAAGAAAATGAATTTAATGCACTCTTATCAAGAGGAGTTCTATAGGAGGATTTATGATTAGATTAGACGTTTTATTAAATAAATTATTAGTAAAGTTAGGATTATTTAAAAAGAATTTGCACTATGTTGGTGGCAGTGACGCACTTCCACCACCTTTAACAAAAGATGAAGAAGAAGAATTGATGGAAAAACTTAGAAAGGGAGATGAAGAAGTTAGAGCAACTTTAATTGAAAGAAATTTAAGGTTAGTAGTATATATTGCAAGGAAATTTGAAAATACAGGAGTTTATGTTGAAGATTTAATTTCAGTTGGTACTATAGGATTAATAAAATCAGTTAATACATTTAATCCGGAAAAAAAGATTAAATTAGCAACATATGCATCAAGGTGTATTGAAAATGAAATACTAATGTATCTTAGAAAAAATAGTAAAATTAAAGCGGAAATATCTTTTTATGAACCTTTAAATATAGACTGGGATGGGAATGAGTTGTTGCTGTCAGATATCTTAGGTACGGAAAACGATACTGTATATAATATGATTGAAGATGAAGTAGACAAACAACTTCTCTTTATTGCACTTAAAAACTTAAATGAGAGAGAAAAAGAAATAGTTAAACTTAGATTTGGATTAAATGGTACTAACGAAAAAACACAAAAAGAAGTAGCAGATATGCTTGGAATTTCTCAATCATATATTTCAAGATTAGAAAAAAAGATTATAAATAGATTAAAAAAAGAAATTAGTAAAATGGTATAGATTGTCTTAAGTATAAAAGTTTAATCTAACGGAAATACTTCTTAGTATGGTGAAAGTACTTCCGAAGGAGTGAACTAATGTGATTATTAATAAAGTAGAAATTTGCGGAGTAAATACAGCGAAACTTCCAATATTAAAGGAAAAGGAAAAGCGAGAGTTATTAAAACGTATTAAAGATGGTGATACAGGCGCTAGAGAAACCTTTATAAACGGTAACTTAAGATTGGTTTTAAGTGTTATACAAAGATTCAATAATAGAGGAGAAAATGTTGATGATTTATTTCAAGTTGGGTGCATAGGACTTATGAAATCTATTGATAATTTTGATTTATCTCAAAATGTTAAATTTTCAACATATGCAGTTCCTATGATAATTGGTGAAATAAGAAGATATTTAAGAGATAATAATTCTATAAGAGTAAGTAGATCATTAAGAGATATAGCATATAAGGCATTATTAGTTAGAGATAAATTAATAAAAGATAATAACAAAGAACCAAATATTTCACAAATAGCAAAAGAATTAGAGATACCTAGAGAAGAGGTTGTTTTTGCATTAGATGCAATTCAAGATCCGGTTTCTCTATTTGAACCCATATACCACGACGGTGGGGATGCTATTTATGTAATGGATCAAATAAGTGATTCAAAAAACACTGATGAATCGTGGCTTGAAAATATATCTATAAAAGAAGCTATGAAAAAATTAAGTGATAGAGAAAAGCTTATTTTAAACTTAAGATTTTTTAGGGGTAGAACCCAAATGGAAGTTGCTGATGAAATTGGAATTTCGCAAGCACAGGTATCAAGATTAGAAAAAACTGCTTTAAAGCATATGAAAAAGCATGTTTAAAAGAACTCATTTGAGTTCTTTTTTTTTATGCTAATTAATATAATATAAGGACAAAATTTAAAGGAGGATTAGTATGGAAGAAAATTTACATTCAATTAACTCAATGAAAAATATGGAGATAATAGATATTAATAATGGAAGGAAAATTGGGTTTATTATCGATATAAAAATCGATTGTGAGAATGACAAAGTTTTATCTCTTGTATTACCTGGAGAGAGCAAGGGATGGTTTAATAAATCAGAGGAAATAGAAATTCCATGGGAAAAAGTTAAGAAAATAGGAGATGATGTTATCTTAGTTTCTTTAGATGAATATAATTTTAATGAAACAGATAGGAATATATACTGATAACATCTAGTCAAGAGTAAGAAAAATATGTATAATAACTGTATAGATTAGGAATTTATATGCAGAAAGGATGGGAAATTATGAAGTGCCCTTTTTGTTCTTTTAATGAAAGTAAAGTTGTAGATTCAAGATCAACAGATGATAACACAACAATCAGAAGAAGAAGAGAATGTCTAAAATGTTCTAAGAGGTATACTACATATGAAAAAATTGAAGATATACCAATATTAGTGATAAAAAAAGATATGACTAGAGAAAATTTTAATAAAGAGAAAATTATTAATGGATTAATTATTGCATGTCAAAAAAGACCAGTGTCTAGAGGTCAAATTGAAAATATCGCAAACGATATTGAAAAAGCTATTTCTAATCAAATGATTGCAGAGGTGCCATCTCAAACTATTGGTGAGATGATTATGGATAGACTAAAGGAAATAGATGAAGTTTCTTATGTTAGATTTGCTTCAGTTTATAGGCAATTTAAAGATATTAATACTTTCATGGAAGAAATTAATAGATTAATGAAGGAATAGTACATAAAAGACATTTCATATAGTGAAATGTCTTTTATGTTGTAGATAAGTATATTAAGTTAAACTTAGGTAAAAACTTTATTTAAAAATAGCATGAATAAATTATAAATGTTAAAATTATTTATATAGGTATGGGAGGATATAATGGAAAAAATAGAAGATTTTTTAGTGATTGATAATTTAGAAAGTAAAGTTGTTTTTTCAACAGCTGAGAAAAATAGAAGTTTTAATAGAAATACTGAAGAAGGCTTAAAGGAACTTGAAAGTATTAAAGAAACATTTAATGTAAGTGAAGTGTTATTTTTAAAACAGATTCATTCTGATATAGTTAAAGTTTATAAGGGGCAAGCAGATTTTAATGATAATGAGGGGGATGCTATAGTTACAAATAAAAGAAATGTTGTAGTTGGAGCATTTACAGCCGATTGTGTACCAGTAATACTTATAAATGAAGAAAAGTCTACAATAGCAGCTATTCATAGTGGTTGGAAAGGAACGTTTAATTCTATTACTAAAAAAGTATTAGAAGTTATGGAAGAGGATTTTTTATGTAATCATAGTAGAACAAAGGCATATATTGGGCCACATATAATGGACTGCTGTTATGAAATTTCAGAAGAATTAAAGGAAAAATTTATAAATAAAAAAGAAGATGTTTTAAAATTATTTAAAGGTAGAAATTTAAATATGCAAAATTGTATTTTATCAGATTTAAAGTGCAAAGGTGTTTTAAGTGAAAATATTATAACTATAAACAAATGTACATATTGTAGTAAGGATGTAAAATTGCATTCTTATAGAAAATCAAATGGATCTTATGGAAGATTATTTACATTTGCATTTTTAAAATAAGGGGGATGGTTATGTCAAAAGATAGAATTTTAATAGTAGATGACGAAGAAAATATTTTAGAACTTTTAAGATTTAATTTGGAAAATTCAGGTTACGATGTTATTGGTGCTTCAAATGGTATTGATGCACTAAAATTAGTTAAAGAGAAAAGGCCTAAGCTGGTTTTATTAGATATAATGTTACCTGGAATGGATGGTCTTGATGTATGTAAGGAAATAAAAAAAGATAAGGATCTTAAAAATACTTCAATTATAATGTTAACTGCAAAAGGTGAAGAACTGGATAAGATTTTAGGGCTAGAATTAGGTGCGGATGATTATATGACTAAACCTTTTTCAATTAGAGAATTATTAGCAAGAGTTAAGGCAGTTCTTAGAAGAACAAATGTAGTAGATGTAAAAGAAGAAAACTTTTATGAAAAAGGAAGAATAAAGATAGATTTTGAGAGATACGAAGTATTAATAAATGGAGAAAAAATAGATACTACTTTAAAGGAATTTGAACTTCTTGAAATGCTTATTAAAAATAGAGGTAAAATTTTAAATAGAGAGATACTTCTTGAGAAAATATGGGGATACGAGTATATAGGAGAAACAAGGACTGTAGATGTCCATATAAGATATCTAAGAAAAAAAATTGAAGAGGATGATAAGGCGCCTAAATTTATAGAGACAATTAGAGGTGTCGGCTATAGATTTAACGGGTAGGTTATGAAAAAAAAGATTGTAACATCTGTAGTTATAACAGTTTTATTTGCACTTCTTATAATTACTTCTTCATTCATGGCCCTTGTAAGTATCCAAGAAATTAAAAATACAAAAAGTATACTGAAAAATTATAATGATATTGTTATTCATTCAAATAACTTAACAAAAGACTATTTAAAAACATTTAAGATAAATAATGTTGAGATTTCTTTTACTCTTATTGATAAAAGTGGGAAAGTTATATATGGTGATAAAGGGGATTTTTCTGATAATGAAATAAATGATGCTAAGATTAAAGGCGTAGGATACTCAGAAAGACATAATCCGGAAATAAAGCAAGATATGATATACTGTGCAACATCTTTTGATAATGGCATGGTTTTAAGAAGTGGGGTTCCAATTAAAACAATGGAATTTTTAGTTCACGAAGATATGAAATATTACTTGATTGTTTTAGGAATAGTATTTTTACTTTCTATTGCTTTGGCCCTTAAATTAGTTAGGCTAATAGTTGAACCTGTAAAAAATTTAGAAAATGTCACTTTCAAAATAGCTAATGGAGATCTAAATACAAGAGTTCATATTAATTCAAATGATGAATTAGGGTCTCTTGGGAAGACATTTAATAATATGGCCGATCAGCTTCAAAGTAAGATACGTGAAGTTTTAGATAAGCAAAATAGGTTAGAATCAATATTAAGAAGTATGCAAAGTGGTGTAATTGCTTTAGATAGAAAAAATAATATAATAACTATGAATCCTTATGCTAAAGATATATTTGGCATAAAAAAGAATATTGTTGGTGAAAATATTTCAAATTATATAGATGATAAAAATTTAAATAAAATAATGTTAAGTGACAATAACGAAGAAAAAGAAATAAAAATAAAAAAACCATATAAAAAAGTATTAAAAATTAAAAAAGATGCTATGATAAACGGCTATGAGAGAATTGGTGATGTTATAGCTATCCAAGATATAACTGAAATGAAAAGACTTGAAAATATGAGGACGCAGTTTGTTGCGAATGTTTCCCATGAATTAAAAACACCATTAACATCAATTAAAGGTTTTTCTGAAACACTACGTTTTGTTGAAGATAAAGAAACGAGAGAGAAATTTTTAGATATAATAGATAAAGAGTCAACAAGATTAACAAGATTAATAGATGATATATTAACTCTTTCAAATCTTGAAAATTGTGAAATAGAAGAGCTAGAAGAATTCTTACCAGATAAAATTATAGAAGATGCTATAAATATTTTAAAAGATCAAAGTGATAAGAAAAATATAAAAATTCATTTTGAAAGCAGGAATAGACATAGTATTTTAGGCAGAGAAGATAAGTTCTTACAAGTTGCAATTAATCTTATAGAGAATGCTATTAAGTACTCTGAAGAAGATACTAATATCTTTATAAAAAGTTACACAGATTCTAAAGATTACATCTTAAAAGTAAAAGATGAAGGTATGGGTATTCCTAAGGAAGATTTACCTAGGATTTTTGAAAGATTTTATAGAGTTGACAAAGCTAGAAAAAGAGGCGGAACAGGACTTGGACTTGCTATTACTAAACATATAATAAAATCTTTTGGCGGCACAATAGAAGTTGATTCAGATTATGGTATAGGCTCAACTTTTACCTTTAAAATCAAATATATATAGAATATTAAACTCTGGAGTTTATACTCTAGAGTTTTTTTTGTTAAATAAATTTAACAAAGTTAATTTTATTTAACATACAATATTTTGGAATTAACATTCGCATAATAATTGCTTAACTTTATGGAGATATTATATAAGTGTAAGATAAATAAAAATTAATTGGAGGGAAATTAATGAAAAAAAGAAGTTTGAAACTTATAGTTGGGGTAATATCAGTAGCAATGATTGGAGGAATATTTGTAGGCTGTGGAAATGATGGAGCTAAAGGTGAAGGAAGTTCTGAAACAATTACAGTAAGTGGTTCATCAGCTTTATTGCCATTAATGGAACAGTCAGTTGAAAAATATAAAGAAGAAAACTCTAATGCAATTGTTAGCGCTCAAGCTGGAGGTTCTGGGACAGGGTTAACACAAGTCTTAGAAGGAACTGTTAATATAGGAAATTCAGATATTTTTGCAGATCAAAAATTATCAAAAGAGCAGGCAAGTCAATTAGTTGATCATAAGGTAGTCGCACAAGGGTTTGGTGTTGTAGCTAATAAGGCAGCGGGAGTTACATCATTAACTAAAGAACAAATACAAAAAATATTTAGTGGTGAAATAAAAAACTGGAAAGAAGTTGGTGGTAAAGATAAAGAAATTTTAGTTATTCATAGACCAGCATCTTCAGGTACAAGAGCTACTTTCACAGAAAAAGTATTAGATGGTAAAAAAGAATTAGAAAATGATTCTATAGGGGCAACTCAAGATAGTAACGGAGCGGTATTAAATGCTATGAAACAAAATGAAGGAGCCGTAAGTTATGTGGCTTTATCATATATGAATACAGAAGAAGCTAAAAATAGCTTAGATTTAGTTTCAATAGACAAAATAGAAGCTACAGCACAAAATATAATAGATGGAAAGTACGACTTTTGGTCATGGGGTCATATGTATACAAAAGGTGAAGCAGAAGGTTTAACAAAAGAATTTATAGATTTTGTAGGAAGCGATAAAAATAAAGAGTCTATTGAAAGTCTAGGAATGATACAAGGTAGTTTAATAAAAGAAGATAAGTAGAAGGAATGAGTAATATGAAAAAAAGAAGTTTCAAAGAAAGGTTAATTAATGATTATATAGGAAAAGGATTAAGCAGTGCATGTGGAATCTTTATAATCGTAATAACGCTAGCAATAATATTCTTTATAGGATCTAAGGGAATTCAGACATTTACAAAAGGGAATTACGGGATAGCAGAGTTTTTATTTACAAATAACTGGAATCCGTCAGGATCGCCACAATCATTTGGAGCTCTTTCTTTCATATTAGGTTCCATATTTGTATCATTAGGTGCAGTTTTAATTGCAGCACCTATAGCAATAGCTCTTGGTATCTTTGTAAATTTAATTTCAAAGAAATTAGGGGAAAGATTTATTAAACCAACGCTTGAAGTACTAGTTGGAATTCCATCTGTAGTTTATGGTTGGGTTGGGGTTTCAGTTCTAGTTCCTCTTATTAAAGATAGTTTCGGTGGTATAGGATTTTCACTACTTGCTGGTATATTAGTTTTATCAATTATGATATTACCTACAATAGCAACACTTTCTATAGATGCTATAAAAGGAATACCAAATGAACATATTGAAGCGTCATATGGATTAGGGGCAACAAGGTGGCAAACAATTAAAAATGTAGTAACACCAGGTGCTAAAAGTGGGATACTAACAGGAGTCGTTTTAGGTCTTGCACGTGCTTTTGGAGAAGCATTAGCAGTACAAATGGTTATAGGAAATGCAATTAAAATACCAGATAGCTTAACTTCATCAGCAGCAACATTAACAAGTATCCTGACTATGGATATGGCAAACACTGTTACAGGAACTGCTTGGAATGATGCTTTATGGACTATGGCACTAATACTACTTCTTATGTCATTTGTATTTATACTGATAATAAGAAGAATTGATAAAGGAGGTAACTAAAGTGAACGCTAAGAAAATTGATAAAATAGCAACAGCTATATTTTATATAATAAGTGGATTTGTTGTTCTTCTACTAGCACTTTTTTTAGGATTTATATTCTATAAAGGAATAGGAATGATATCACCTAAATTTATTTTTAGTAATCCTAAAATGATAAGTGCAGGTGGAGGAATAGGGCCACAAATTTTCAATTCACTATATTTATTAGTTATTTCTCTATTAATTACAGTACCTATAGGGATTGGTGCAGGTATATACCTTGCAGAATATGCTAAAGAAGGTGTACTTTTAAGAATTATTAGATTATCTTTAGAAACTATGTCTTCACTTCCTTCAATTGTTATTGGGATGTTTGGACTATTAGTATTTGTAAATATGGCTGGATTTGGTTATTCTATTTTAGCTGGAGCATTATCTGTCAGCATATTAAATATTCCTGCAATGACAAGAATAGCTGAAAATGCTATTAGGTCTGCAAGTGTAAAAGTAAAGGAAGCGTCTTTAGGACTAGGTGCTAGTAAATGGCAGACGATTGTTAAAGTTACACTTCCAACAGCTATGAATGAAATTTTAACTGGTGTTATATTATCAGCTGGTAGAATTTTTGGAGAAGCCGCAGCTTTATTATATACAGCAGGATTAAGTTCAGGCAATTTAAACTTTGGTAATTTAAGTTTAACAGGTGAAACATCAGCATTTTCATTATTTAGGCCTGCTGAAACATTAGCAGTTCATATCTGGAAGTTAAATTCAGAAGGCGTGGTACCAGATGCAGCAGCAATTGCAAATGGGACAGCAGCGGTGCTTGTTATAATGGTTTTATTATTTAATATAATAGCAAAATATATAGGAAATAGAATGTTAAAGTCATATGGTGGACATTAGGAGGAACTTATGAGTATTATTGAAACTAAAAATTTAAACTTATACTACGGTACAAATAGAGCGTTAAAAGATATTAATTTAAAATTTGATAAAAATGAAGTTACGGCTTTAATAGGTCCATCTGGTTGTGGTAAGTCAACTTTTTTAAGAACTATAAATAGGATGAATGATCTTATTCCTATAGTTAAGATTGATGGAGAAGTATGTTTTGAGGGGCATAATATATTTGCAGATTATGATGAAATAGCTTTAAGGAAAAGAATTGGAATGGTGTTTCAAAAGCCAAACCCATTTCCAATGTCTATATACGATAATGTAGCTTATGGACCTAGGATTCATGGGATTAAGGATAAAAAAACACTAGATCAAATTGTAGAAAAAAGCTTAAAAGGAGCAGCTCTTTGGGAAGAGTGTAAAGATAGGCTTAAAAAATCAGCACTTGGATTATCAGGAGGTCAACAACAAAGGTTATGTATAGCGAGAACTTTGGCTGTTTCTCCAGAAATAATACTTATGGATGAACCTACATCAGCGCTTGATCCTATCTCTACAATGAAAGTAGAAGAACTTATAGGAGAACTAAAAAAACAATACACAGTAATTATTGTAACTCATAATATGCAACAAGCAGGGCGTATTGCAGATAAAACAGCATTTTTCTTAAATGGTGAAGTTATAGAATATGGTAAAACAGAAGATATTTTTTATAAACCTAAGGATAAGAGAACAGAAGATTATATAACAGGAAGATTTGGATAATCGAGGTGAAGTTATGACAAGGATAACTCAAAAACAAAAAATTAATCTTATAAATGAAAAATTATCTAATATGTCTACTCTTTTAAAAGAGCAATTAGAGATGAGTATGGATTCTTTAGAGAAGAAGGATATAGCTTTAGCAAAGATTGCTATAAAAAAAGATGATGAAATAGACTCACTTCAAAAGGAAATTGAAGAAGAGTGTATAAAGTTTATAGCAACTGAACAACCGTTAGCAAAAGATTTAAGGAGAGTATTTACAGCAAGTAAAATAGTTACTGACTTAGAAAGAATGGCAGACCACACAGTTGATATCTGTAAAATAGTTAGATTCTTAGAGAATTATAAAGGTACAAATGATTTCAAAGAGTTATGGGATATGAAAGATAAAATCATCCATATGATTGATGTAGCTATGGAAGCTTATTTAAATAGAGATGCAGATAAAGCCTATGAAATATGTAATCTAGATGATGAAATAGATGAAATCCATAAAAGACTATTTAAGAAACTTCTTATTGAAATCAAAGAAGAAGACGAAGTTGAATCTGCAACAAGACTTCTATTTGTAAGTAAACATCTAGAGCGAATTGGGGATTATGTAACAAACATTTGTGAATGGATAATATTTTCTAAAAAAGGGAAATATGTAGATTTAAATGATTAAAAGATAGGGTAGCCTATCTTTTTTTCTTCTTAGATAAAGTATGATTTAAAAAATAAGTTCAATGCTTATATAAAACAGTCTAAAATATTTGACTAACAAGGTATATTAATGTAATATAACAAAGAAACACTAGTTTTGTAAAGGGAGTGAGAGACATGAAAAATATAATAAAAGAAGTACTTCCTGAAAGTATTGCAGAAGAAGTTGGAATCGAAGTTGGAGATATTTTACTTTCAATAAATGATACTATAATAGATGATATAATAGATTATAGATTTTTAGCAGCTGATGAAGAAATAACTCTTCAAGTTCAAAAGGCTAGTGGTGAAGTATGGGATATTGAGATTGAGAAAGATTACGGAGAAGAGTTAGGTTTAGAATTTGGCGGCGGTATTATGGATAAAGCAAAAAGTTGCAGTAATAAATGTGTTTTTTGTTTTATAGATCAGTTGCCAAAAGGAATGAGAGAAACTTTATATTTCAAAGATGATGATTCAAGACTTTCATTTTTACAAGGTAATTTTGTAACACTAACAAATATGAAAGAAGAGGATATTGATAGAATAATAAAATATCATATAAGTCCAATTAATATTTCAGTTCATACTACAAATCCAGATTTAAGAGTTAAGATGTTAACTAATAGGTTTGCAGGTCAAATTTATGAGAGAATGGAGAGACTTGCAGAAAATGGTATAATGATGCATGCCCAAATCGTGTGTATACCAGAAATGAATGACGGAGAAGAACTTGAAAAAACTATAAATGACTTGTATAAATTATATCCACAGGTTAATAATGTAGCTATAGTTCCTATTGGAATTACAAAATATAGAGAAAATTTACATAAAGTAAAAACTTTCACAAAAGAAACATCAAAAGAAACTATTGATTTAGTAAAAAGACTTCAAGATAAATTCTACAAAGAAATATCAGAACCATTTGTAAGATTATCTGATGAATTTTATTTAGTAGCAAATGAAGAAATCCCAGATGCAGATTTTTATAATGGCTACTCTCAAATTGAAGATGGCGTTGGTGTGACTAGATACTTTAGAGAAAGTATAAGTTCACAACTAGATGAGTTAGACTTAAGTAAAAAAGGAGAGTATACTGTAGTTACAGGAGACTTAGCTTATAATGAAGTTAAAAGTGCAATGGCATCAATAACTTCAAAAAACAAAAAAATAAAAATCACTGTAGAAAAAGTACTTAATAAATACTTTGGTGAGACTATAACAGTTTCGGGACTTCTAACTGGAACTGATATTATAAACCATTTAAAAAATAATATAAAAACTCCATATTTAATTATGCCAGATAACATGTTTAGAAGAGGATATGAATTAGCACCTGAAGAGTATATAATGCTTGATGATGTTACAATTCCAATGATAGAAGAGGCGTTAGGTGTTAAAGTAATACCTTGTGATTATAGTGGGGATGGTTTTATAGAATTATTAAATTCATATAACGAGGAGGAATAAAAAATGGCAAAACCGATAGTTGCAATGGTTGGTAGACCAAATGTTGGTAAATCAACTTTGTTTAATAGATTAGCTGGAAAAAGAATATCTATTGTTGAAGATACTCCAGGAGTAACTAGAGATAGAGTATACGCTGAGGCTGAGTGGTTAAATCATAATTTTACAATGATAGACACAGGTGGGATTGAACCTGAAAGAGGAGATATAATCCTTAAACAAATGAGAAGACAAGCAAACATAGCAATAGAAACTGCAGATGTTATTGTTTTTATTGTTGATGGTAAGGAAGGCTTAACAGCAGCAGATAATGAAGTTGCTACAATGCTTAGAAAAAGTAAAAAACCTGTTGTTCTTGTTGTTAATAAAGTTGATTCATTAAAAGAGGAAGACTATGCTTGGGAATTTTATAACCTAGGAATGGGTGAACCTGTAACAATATCAGCTTCACAGGGATTAGGTCTTGGTGATATGCTAGATAGAATAGTTGAAAACTTTGATCCTCATGCAAGTGAAGAGGAAGAAGACGAATATATAAGAATAGCTATGATTGGTAAACCAAACGTAGGAAAATCATCACTAATAAATAAATTATTAGGAGAAGATAGAGTAATAGTTTCTAACGTTCCAGGAACAACAAGAGATGCAATTGACTCATATCTTGAAACTGATGAAGGGAAATTTATACTAGTAGATACTGCTGGTATAAGAAGAAAAAGTAAAGTTAAAGAAGAAATTGAAAGATATAGTGTTATAAGAACTTATACAGCAGTAGAAAGAGCTGATGTTTGTATATTAATGGTTGATGCACAAGAGGGAATAACAGAACAAGATGAAAAAATAATAGGATACGCTCATGAATTAAACAAAGCAATTATGGTAGTAGTTAATAAATGGGATCTTATAGAAAAAGACGATAAAACTCTTGATAATTATAAAAAAGACATGCAAAGTAAACTTAAATTCTTAAAATATGCACCATACTTATTTATTTCAGCGTTAAGTGGCCAAAGAGTACATAAAGTATTACAAATGGCTAGAATGTGCTATGATAACTATTCAAAGAGAATATCGACAGGTATACTTAATGATGTAATCAGTAAAGCTGTTTTAATGAAAGAGCCACCTGTTGTAAGTTTAAAGAGATTAAAAATTTACTATGCGTCACAAGTTGCTACAAAACCACCAAAATTCATTTTCTTTGTAAATGATTCTAACGCTAGACATTTCTCATATGAGAGATATTTAGAAAACCAAATAAGAGAAAGTTTTGATTTCGAAGGTACTGGGTTACAAATCGAGTATAGAGAAAGGAAAATGTAAAAATGAGTAAAGTAGCGTTTATCGGTGGAGGTAGTTTTGGTACAGCACTTGCAATTCAATTAGGTAAAAAAAATAACGATGTAAGGATATTTGATAGGGATAAGTCAGTTTGTTATGATATAAACAACAATCATAAAAATGATAAATATTTGAAAGATATAGAAATTCCTAAAAATGTGGTGGCATTTAATAGCGCTAAAGAAGCACTAAAAGATGCACAATATGTCGTTTTAGCAATACCATCTCATGTAATTAGAGATGTCTTGAAAAATATAAAAGACTTAATTGATGAAAAAGCAATAGTAATATCAATAGCTAAAGGAATTGAAGCTGGATCTAACAAAAGATTATCAGAGGTAATATCAGAAGAGGTGGAAAATCCCGTAGTAATACTGTCAGGACCAAGCCACGCTGAAGAGGTTGCAATTGAGATTCCAACTACATTAGTATCTACATCAACAGAAATGAAACACGCAGAGACAGTTCAAGAGCTATTTATGACCCCAAGCCTTAGAATATACACAAATGATGATATTATTGGTGTAGAAATAGGTGGAGCCGTTAAAAATATAATTGCACTAGCTGCAGGTGTTGCAGATGGTGTTGGTTATGGAGATAACTCTAAAGCAGCGCTTATGACTAGAGGGATGAAAGAAATCTCAAGAGTAGGAGTTGCCTTAGGAGGTAAGGCCGAGACATTCTATGGTCTTACAGGAATGGGGGATTTAATAGTTACATGTACATCGATGCATTCAAGAAACAGAAGAGCGGGAATTTTAGTTGGAAAAGGTAAAAAACTTGATGAAGCGCTTGATGAAGTAGGAATGATTGTTGAAGGAGTAAAAGCCTGCAAAGCATTTAATGAGCTAAATAAAAAAATTAATGTAAGCATGCCGATTACAGAAGGGCTATACGAAGTTCTTTTTGATAATAAGAAACCTGATGAAGTTGTTACTGAACTTATGCTTAGAGAAAAGAAAAATGAAATTCATTAAAATAAAAGCGTATCAGAGAAAATCTGATGCGCTTATTTCATATCTGAAAGCCTTGAATTGTAATATTTATAATATGATGATATATGAGATTTAACAAAAGAAAAGTACATAGAACTTCCAATGCGTAAAAAATTAGGAAGTGAGTTTTCAGTAAGATTTGTTCCGATGATTATTATTTTGTTTAAATGTGATGAATTTTTAATATACTTTCCTATGAGTTTTGGTTTAATAGAATCATATGGGAAAACAATCAAAATATCGTTTTCAAATGCGGGTTTATTTTTAAATAAATCTTTTTTTAGTATGTTAAATGATAATGAATTGTTAAGTACAGAGTATTTAGTGTTTTCTTTTATATTGTTTTTAATGTTTGGAAAAGCAATGTTGAAATTAGTAATATCATCTGAAAGGATGGTTATATTAATATTTTTATTTACATATTCTTTTGACAATAACTTAAAAATGATTTTTAAAATATGTTCTGTTTCTTTACAGCTTGAAATGTTAATTAAATATAATGTTGAGGAAGTAGTTAAAAAATTAGTAGTTTCTTTTATAAATTCAACTTTTGACTCCATATCATGAACCTCCTAAATGTTGTTAAATAAATTTTACCATATATTAATAAAATATGCTATTTTTAGAAAAATATTTAAAGTTTAAATTGTAATTATTTTATAAATATTGAATATATATATATTGTTATAAAATAGTTAGGAGGAAACAAGGTGGATAACTTTAAAATTTATAAAGACATATCTGAGAGGACACAAGGAGATATTTATGTTGGGGTTGTAGGACCAGTTAGAACTGGAAAGTCAACTTTTATAAAAAAATTCATGGACATAATGGTAATACCTAAAATTGATAATTCCTTCAAAAAGGAAAGGGCTAAAGATGAATTGCCACAGAGTGGTTCTGGGAAAATGATTCATACTACAGAGCCAAAATTTGTACCAAATGAAGCCGTTGAAATAAATCTGGATGATGAATTAAGATTTAAGGTGAGAATGGTTGACTGTGTTGGATACATTGTTAAGGAGGCACTTGGATACTTAGATGGAGAAACTGCAAAAATGGTTAATACTCCATGGTATGACTATGAGATACCTTTTGAAGATGCAGCAGAAATCGGAACTAGAAAAGTAATTACTGACCACTCTACTATTGGTCTTGTAATAACAACTGATGGAAGTATTACAGGTTTAAATAGAGAAGATTATTTAGAAGCAGAAGAAAGAGTTATAAATGAACTTCAATCTATAGATAAACCTTTCGTAGTTGTTTTAAATAGTGCTAATCCAAAATCTGCGGATACTAAAAATATAAAAGATGAAATGGAAAAGAAATATAATGTATCTGTTAAACCTATGGATATTTCAAATATGAATGAAGATGACATTGAATCTTTATTTAAACAAGTACTTAAAGAGTTTCCAATTAAAGAAGTAAATATTAATATGCCAGAGTGGTTAGAAAAATTAGAGGCAGATCATTGGTTAAAAAAAGATTTCTTCAACATAATTAAAGGAATGAGCAAAAACATATCAAAAATTAGAGATGTCAAAAACGTAATTGATGGTTTGTTTGACGAAGAAAATTTGGGGGATATTTCTATAAAGGATATAGACTTAGGTATAGGTACAGCAGATATTCTTATGAAACCAAAAGAAGATATTTTTTATAAAATTTTAAGTGAAATATGTGAATTGGATGTATCATCTGAAAATGATTTATTATCAATAATAAAAGAATTGAATCACGACAAAAAAGAATATGACAAAGTAAAAGATGCATTAAAAGATGTTAATGAAACAGGATATGGCTTAGTTGCACCGCAGATTCAAGAAATGAAATTTGAAGAACCTGAAATTGTAAAACATGGCAGTCAATATGGTGTTAAATTAAAGGCTAGTGCACCATCACTACACTTTATAAAAGCTAATATCCAAACAGAGATAAGTCCTATAATGGGTTCTGAAAAAGAATCAGAAGATTTAGTCAAATCACTTTTAGAGCAGTTTGAAAATGATCCAGCTATGCTTTGGCAAAGTAATATGTTTGGTAAATCTTTAGAAGTATTAGTTAAAGAGGGGCTACAAAATAAATTATATAAAATGCCAGAAGATGTTCAAGTTAAAATACAAAAAACGTTACAAAAAATCATTAACGAAGGTAGTGGCGGATTAATTTGCATAATCTTATAGATATAAAAAAGTTACAGTTTTTGCTGTAACTTTTTTTATTTGCGTTTAAAAAGTAAAAATATGGTAAGTATTGTAATAGGAGGTGATAATTTGAATCAAATTAATCTATTAGATTTAGATATAATAAATAAATTGCCAAAAAACAAAATAAAAGATTTAAAATTATATCCGGTATACGCTGAAAGTAATAGTATATTTTGTGTTGGTAATTTAAATACAGATGATACAAATTACTTGAAGTTTCTCTATAATAAAGAAATAATTTTAAAAAAATGTGGAAGCAATGAACTTGAAAAAATTAAGGATAGTATTCTATTAAATGAAACTGTATATAAAATCGAGGAACAGATAATTGAAAAAGCAATAAGCCTTAAATCAAGTGATATACATTTTGAACCTTTTCAAGATAGTATAAAAGTTAGATTTAGAATTAATGGTGATTTAATCACTTTCTTTAAGATAAGAAATGATAAGTATAAAGAAATGTTATCTAGGATAAAGATAAAGGGTAATATGGACATGACAGAAAAAAGACTACCCCAAGATGGTAAATTTAAATATGATTTTACTGATATAACATATAGTATAAGGGTTTCGACATTGCCTTTAGTTTATGGTGAGAAAATAGTATTAAGAATATTATATAAAAACTATAACTATACAATTGAGGGATTAAATCTCGAAGAAAAACAAAATGAGAATTTATATAAAATAATAAATTCTAAAAGAGGAATTGTATTGGTTAATGGTCCTACAGGGAGTGGGAAATCATCTACTTTATATACAATTTTAGAGTCTATTAAAGACACAAATACAAATATAACAACTATTGAAGATCCAGTTGAAGTGCTAATAGAAAATATAAACCAGATTTCTTTAGATAGAAAAGCAGGACTCAATTTTTCAAATGGGTTAAGGAGCATATTAAGGCAAGATCCAGACATTCTTATGGTTGGTGAGATAAGGGATGAAGAAACGGCGAAAATAGCTGTTAGAGCGGCAATTACAGGACATAAAGTATATACTACAATTCATACAAAATCATCAAAAGAAGTGTATTATAGGCTTGAAGAAATGGGAGTAGAAAAATATTTAATAAAGGATGCAATTATTGGGTTAATTTCACAAAGATTAATAAAAGTATTGTGTAATAATTGTAAAGTTAAGCAAAGAATAGCGTTTCAAAATAGAGATATGGAAGTTTACGCTTCAAAAGGCTGTGAAAGTTGTAATTTTACAGGGAACTCGGGTAGAAAATTAATATCTGCTGTTCATTATATAGATTATTTTATGACAGAGGAAAAATTGAATGAACTTAGTAATAAACAAATGGTAGATATGGTTTTAACACTACTTAAAAAAGGAGAAATATCTATAGAAATTTATGAAGATTTTATAAAAGGAGAATACATCATATGAAGTTTTTATCTAAAAAGGATTCTTCAAAGGAAATTAATATTATAGCTTCTAATCTTGCAATGCTTTATGGAGAAGGAATGAGCATAACATCATCAATATATATTTTGAAGGATTTTCCATTATCTAAACGTTATAAGAAAAGTTTGAATTTTATATATGAAGATATTTTAGAGGGAAGTAGTTTGTGTGATGCATTTTCTAAATTCAGTGAATTATATCCTGATTTTTTTATTGAGATGGTTAGGTCCGGTGAAGAAACGGGCAATTTATCTAAGATACTATTAGAAGTTGGTGATTATTATTGGGAGATGGATAGGTTAAAAAAAGATATAATAGGAGCTTGTATCTACCCCACATTTTTAATGATTACAATGTTTATTATCATAAATGTGTTTGTGTTCGTTGTAATACCTAACTTTTCAGATATGCTAACTAACAACCAAGGTTTACCAGCACATACGAAGCTAATTTTAGAAGCATCGTTATATTTAAAGGAAAATTTTATAAAAGTAAGCCTTTTAATTGTTCTATGGGGAGTTGCTATACCAGTAATATTTTTAAAAGAATATATAAGGAAATACTTTAAAATAGCTATAAGTAAAAATAATTTTGTAAAATCAATAATAGAGTATAAATTAATTATTACATTAAATATGATACTATCAAGCGGAATAAATTTATCTAAGGGATTAATGATTTGCACAAATAGTAACAATGATAAAAATCTTAATGTTATTAATGACTATATTACTAAAGGTATAAGCCTTAGTGATGCTGCAATTCATTGCAAAGAATTAAGTGAATATTCTTTAGCTATGATAAAAATAGGAGAAAGTAGCGGAACTTTAGAAGAAAGCTTAAAAAAGACGACTAAAATACTAAAAGATAGGAATGCTGTTTTTATAGATAAGCTTGGAAAGTTAATACAACCCTTAGCAATAATTATAATGGCAATACTCGTTTTATTATTTTTAGTATCATTTATTTTACCGTTATTTGATAGCATGTATAACGTGGGGTGATCAAAATGAAAAATAAAGGGTTCACTTTAATAGAACTTATAGCAGTTTTATCTATAATGTTAATCTTATCATCTATTGGATCAGTGACATTTAAAGGGCTGTATAACATAAAAAATGATAATGCTAACGAACAATTTATATCAGAACTAAGAATACTTATATCAACCGGTAAAAAGATTTCAGTATCAGATAGTATAAATACCAATATAATAATTGACGAAAATACAAAAAAAATAAAGTTATCTATAAGTAGCAAAGTAAAAGATAGTATAAAAATACCAAGTAATTTGAGGTTTAATAGTATAAAGAGAGATATTTTAATTAAAAGTGATGGAAGGATTGAGCCGTTTACTTGGATGTTTAAAGATGGGGATAAAGAATACTCTATATCAAGGCCTGTGGAAGGAGATTATATCAATGTTAAAAAACCATAAAGATAAAGGATTTACGTTAATTGAAGTAATTGCAGCATGTTTTATTTTGGTATTAACCTCTTCATTTTTAGTTAAAGTGGTTTCAACAGATTATAAACATATAAAGTTTCAAAATGCTTTAGAAGAGGAAAAGAAAAATATTGAAATAATAAAAAATGAAATTAAATATAATATTAGTTTGTGTGATCTATCTAATATAACAAATAAAAAAGGTGAATTATTCATAGATTTAAATGATTTTAGTGAAAACATCTTAATAAACAAATTAGAAGATTTAATTACCAATCAAGATAAACAAAAAAGGCAGTTTAAAATAAAGTTAAATGAAAAAGACGACACTAGTATGAATATTTCACTTGAGATAATAGAAAAAGGAGATATTATTTATAAAGATGATTTTAAAAAAGAATTTTGGATGGAAAAAATCTAAAGGATTTACGTTAATAGAATTAATAATTTCAATTTCAATGATATCCATTGTATTAGTTATTTCTACGACATTGTACTTAGATTCAATTAAACATAAGAAATATATTGAAGATTTAAATTTGAATGAATGCAAAATAAATGATATAGGTATAGATATTAAAAACAGATTAAATAGTGAAATGATTGAATCTCATGAGGTTTCTAGAAAACAAATAATAAGTAAAATAAAAAAAACAACTTCATATGATGATTTTTTTGTTCTAAGTATTAAAAACAATAATTTGGTACAGGAAAAATATACCTATAAAAATGGTTATCAATACCTAATTGGGGAAATTGTTATTGCAAAAGGTATTAACGATATAACTTTCTATAATAAAGGAAAACTTATATATGCAAAGGCTGATATAAAAGGAGTTGAAGAAATTATATGGTTATAAAAAGAAAAGGTATAGTATTAATAAATTCAATATTGATTTTATTTATTATAATAGCCATTGCATTTTCAACTAGTGCATTATTAATTCGTAGAGGGAAGATTATGGGTGAAAATATAAGTCAAGGGATATTATATTATGAAAATAAAGAACTACAAGATGTAATAACAGTTGTGAATAGGGAACTTATAGATTTAGATGTAAAGAACGTACTAAAAGATGGATTTGAATTAAAAGTTTCAGATTCTAAGCTTGTTTATGTTAAAAAGGATAATAATTTTAGGCTAGATTATAAAGATAAATATTACTATACTACAAGAAACTTGAGATATATAAATGGGGAAGCTTGTTCTTGTAATATAGAAAATTGTGAATTCAAAAAGGGTGATAGTATAGTGCTTTTACCGTCTGTGGAGGTTAAATATGAAAAAATTAATAATTGATGAAAAAAATTTATATAAAAATATAGACAATTTAGACTTAAAGATAAAAGAAATAAAAACTATCATTTTAAATTATTCAGAACTAATTATTTTTAAAATTAGCAAAATTAAGCGAGATGAAATTGAAAAATATATAGAAAAAGAAATAATAACTAAATATGAAAATGTACTTTTGCATTATGAAATTGATAAAAGAAGTAAAGAAACTTATATATACATATATAAAGAATGTGAGCTTTTAAATGATATAGTAGGTAGAAAAAATATAAAGGTAATTCCCATAGAGCTATATATTTCAAAATGTATAAAGAATAAAGTTAATACTAAAGTTAAAATTACAAATAGAACATTGATACTTGAATTTAACAATAACTATTTAAGTGGCGTTAGCTATGAAAGTTATAATGAAGAAATTAAAGAAGAATATATATTTGATACAGAGACATTAAAATTTAAGGAGAGTTAAATGAAGAAATATAAAAATTTTACTTCAAATAGAAGTAGTGCAAATTCAATAAAAGAATCTGAAAAGTCTTTATCAACATATGTCAAAATTTTTATTTTATTGAATATAATACTTTTGTCTTTTAACATATCAAACAAGGATCAAAATGTTACAGAAGAATCAATAAATAAAGAAAGCGTTGAAAAAGAGGTAACTTCTAAAAATGATGAAATATCTGAAATTTTAATGTTTATAAATAGTCATGGAAGTAAATCAGAGATAAAAGATGGTATTGGGAAAATGAAATTAAAGACTTTGGATTCATTAAAGGAATTATCTACGGTTAAAAGTTTTAATATAATTAAAGTGGAAGGAGAAGAATATGAAGTTACATTTGAATAAAAGGAAAATTATATTATGTCTCTTAATGGGACTATCAATATTTCAAGTGTTTGTATATGTAAATGAAAATTCAAAGGTTAAAACTGTTGAAAGCATAAAAATTATAGAAAAACAACCGGAATTAGATTTTAATCATACCATAAAAGAGTTAAAAAAAATTAGGAATTTAGATATAATTGAAATTACAAATAAAGAAAGTAAAAAAATAGGAGTTAATATTTCAGGAAATTATGATGAATCAATACAAAGTCTAAATATTTTAAAAAAATATAAAATAACTAATTATAAAGTTGATTTTGATGGGAAGACTTATGATGTTTTTGCAGAAATATCTTAAGAATAATATTTAAAATAAATAGAAATAATAATGAATATAAATGTTTCAAATTTTAAATAAGTATTAAATAAAATTATTAAGTAATTGCATTTGTACTTTAGTTTTGATAAAATATCATTGTTATGTCAGAAGAAACCAAAATATGATTATAATTGTTATAAACATATATAGTTGGAATGAATTTATACTTTTGGAGGGATATTTTATGATATCAGCAGGAGATTTAAGAAAAGGTACAACTTTCGAACACGAAGGACAAGTGTACACAGTAATCGATTTCTTACACGTTAAACCAGGAAAAGGTGCAGCATTCGTAAGAACAAAATTAAGAAACGTTATTTCAGGAGGAGTTACTGAAACGACTTTTAACCCAACTGCTAAGTTCCAAGAAGCAGTTATAGAAAGAAAAGAAATGCAATATCTTTATAATGATGGAGAATTATACTATTTCATGGATCAAGAAACATACGAGCAAATTCCATTAAACTTTGAAAAAGTAGAAGAAGCTATCAAATATTTAAAAGAAAATATGTTTGCAATTATTAAATTCTACAAAGGTGATGCATTCTCAGTTGAGGCTCCAAACTTTGTTGAGTTAACTATAACTCATACTGAACCAGGAGTTAAAGGGAATACTGCAACAAATTCTTTAAAGCCAGCTACAGTTGAAACTGGTGCTGTTATTAACGTACCTATGTTCATAAACGAAGGTGACACTATAAGAGTAGATACTAGAAGTGGCGAGTACATGGAAAGAGTTTAATAACGTAAATTGCTAAGTTCTGTTGAACTTAGCAATTTTAATATTAAAGGAAGTGTTAAAATGGAAGATTTTAAAAATAAAATTTCATCATTAAGAAGCTCAGTAAAAAAATTAGAAGAGTCTAATGAGAAGATGATTTTAAATTCACTTTTAGAAGTAATAGATGGATTATCACTAAAGGTTGAAGAGTTAACTGTTAATCAGGAAGCAATACAAGAGAATATTCAATATATGGATGATGACCTTTCAGGAATACAAGAAGAATTATTCGAAGAGTTGTCCTTTGAAGATTTAGATGATATTGAAGATGAATATGTTGAAATTACATGTAATTCGTGCAGTAAACCAATATTTATTGAGAAATCCGCTATGAATGAAAATGAAAATATTCCTTGTCCTTATTGTGGGAAAAATATTAAGTAAAAAAGCGCAGAATAATCTGTGCTTTTTTTTATTTTACATATTTTTATTATTTATAGTAATAATTCTACGGTTTATTAAATATTAATTATAAAGAATAATCTTTAGAGGAGGAAGTGAGTAGATGGATGAGTTTTTTTTAGAAATATTACCAAACGATTTAAAGAGAAAGATTTTAAGCTTTAAAAAAGAACACATTCAAGAAATAAGAGTTAGGATAAACAAACCTGTGATAATTATTAAAGAAGGCGCAGAACATATATTAGATAAAGTCATAAGTACAGATGATATTAAATTTATTGTACAAAGAATATCAAATTATTCATTGTATGCCTATGAAGAAGATATAAAAAAAGGATTCATAACAATTAAAGGTGGACATAGAATTGGAATTGCAGGGGAATGTGTAATGGATAAAGATGGAGTAAAAACAATAAAGAACATATCCTCCCTCAATATAAGAGTAACAAGAGAATTTATAGGATCTTCAATTCCATTACTTAATTATATTGTAGATAATGATAAGGTTAAAAACACTTTAATAATATCGCCACCTAAGTGTGGTAAAACGACTATTCTTAGAGATTTATCTAGATTAATTTCTAATGGTAATAGTAAGTTTAAATTAAATGGCAAAAAGGTAGTTGTAGTCGACGAAAGAAGTGAAATTTGTGGATCGTATCTTGGAGTACCGCAAATGGATGTAGGTATAAGGACGGATGTATTAGATAACTGCCAAAAAACAGATGGTATGATTATGGCAATTAGATCATTATCTCCAGAAGTCTTGATTTGTGATGAAATTGGAAGTTTTGATGATGTTGAAGCTCTGAAGGTAGCATTTAATTCTGGAGTTAATGTAATTGTTTCAATACATGGTGAAAGTTTTGATGATATATCAAAAAGGAGCAATATGAGAAATTTGATAGAAGAAAAAATAATTGAAATAATAGTTGTTTTAGGTAATTTAGGTAAAGTTGGAAATGTGATGAACATATATTCATTAGATAAAAGTGAAGGAGTGTATAAATGTTTAAGATAGTTATTTTATGTATCATAACTTGTCTTTCGACATATTTAGGAATAATGATTTCAGATAGGTTTAAAAAGAGAGTTACACAGTTAAAAGAGATACAAAAAAGCATTATGCATTTAGAAAATGAAGTTTTATTTAACAATACGAATTTACCTGAGGCACTCTTTATGATAGGAAGCAAAGTGAATTCACCAATAAGTGAAATTCTCATTAAAGTAGCTGACAAGCTTTTAAGGGGCGTTAGTAATAATATAAAGGATGCATTTGAAGAGGAATATTTAAAGGAACGAGAAAAATTGTTTTTATTAAAAGATGACTATAGTATCATAGATGACTTTTTACAAAGTTTAGGGGATACAAATTTAGAAAATCAAGATAAGGTTTTTAGACTTATAAATAAAAGAATTGCTTTAAATCTTGTAGAAGCAGAAGATGAATCAAAGAAAAATAGTAAAGTATATAAAAGTTTAGGCTTTTGCATAGGTAGTATGATATCGATATTTTTAATTTAGGAGGCATTATGATTGATATAGGAATAATATTTAAAATAGCAGGTGCTGGAATAATAATGATGGTACTTGATAAAGTTCTCGAAGCTGGAGGAAAAAAAGAAATAGCAACTATAACAAATTTAGTTGGGATAATAGTTATACTAATAATGGTAATTTCATTAATTGGAGATTTATTTAATTCAATTAAAACAATGTTTATTTTGTAGGTGATTTTATGTTGATTTTAAGAGTGATTTCTATAGCCTTTATAGCTCTGTTTATTTTTCTTATATTGAAGGATAGAAAAAGTGATGTGGCAATATTAGTAGCATTATCAGCTGGGGTATTAATTTTTACACTAATGCTTGGAGAAATAGGAGGAATAATAAATTTTTTAAAAGAAATTTCAAACAAGGCAGGAATTGATACAGTTTATATAGGAATTGTTTTAAAAATAATAGCTATAGCATATCTAGCATCTTTTGCAAGTGAAATATGCAAGGATGCAGGAGTAAGTTCAATTGGATCTAAAGTGGAATTTGCAGGGAAAATAATGATACTAGGCTTAGCGATCCCAATATTAATGGCTGTTTTAGATTCCATTATTAAAATAATATAGGTGATTTTATGAAAAATAAAAGATTAAGTATTTTCATTGTGTTATGCATCTTATTATTTCAAGTAGGCTTCTTATTAAAACCAGAACAAGCATTTGCCACCGAAAATAATAATAGTGATAACACAGAAAAATATATTATAGAAGAAAATTCAGAAAAACTTAAGTCTCTTTATGATTATATAAACAAAATAAAAGTGGAGAATAAGACTCTAGGAAACATCAATCCGGAGGAGTTAATAAATAATTATATTGAAAGAGGCGAAAGTGGAATAGGGTTAAATGAAATAATAACACTAATTTTAAATATATTATTCAAGGAAATCAAGGTTGTATTGAAGTTAATGTTGTCAGTTTTAACAGTAGCAATACTATGTTCATTTCTAAAAAATTTACAAGATGCATTTAAAAATGAGAGTATATCTAATATAGCTTTTTTTGCATGCTATTCAATTTTAATAGTTATCTTATCAAGAAGCCTTTTGATTTCTATAGGAGTGGCAACAGAAGTAATCAAAAATATTTGTGATTTTATGGCTATTTTACTTCCAGTACTCGTTTCTATGATAGCCATATCTGGTGGACTTGTTCAGGCTGCTACAATGGATCCTTTAGTACTTGGGGCAGTGACTTTAATACCTAAAATATATAAAGCTGTGATAATACCTTTGATTTTAATTCATTGCGCACTTCAGTTTGCAAATAATATTTCAGAAGAGCATAAAATAGATAATTTATGTAAGCTTACAAAACAAACTGTGTTGTTACTACAAGGACTAATTATAACATTTTTTATAGGATTATTAACTATAAGGGGAATTACAGCAGATACTATGGACGCAGTTGCATTAAAAACAACAAAATTTGCTGTAGACAATTTTATTCCTATAGTTGGTAAAACATTTTCAGATGCTATAACATCAGTTGCAGGATATTCTTTAATAATAAAAAATGCAATATCAGGGCTTGGGTTAACAGTAATATTATTAATTATCTTGTATCCAATAATAAAATTGATAGCTATGACTTATATATACAAAATATCAGCTGCTTTAATAGAGCCTATAAGTGATAAACGAATAACTTCATCTATTTCTGTAGTTGGCGATTCTATGACACTATTACTTTCTTGTGTAATTTCAGTAAGTTTTATGTTTTTTATATTACTCGGAATAATAGCACAAGCAAGCAAATTTGTGGTTGGAGGATAAGATGGATTTACTTAAAAGTTTTATTATAACTTTAATTACAATAATAATATTTATTTCCGCAGTGGAACTTGTTTTGCCAGATAATAGTTTTAAAAAATACGTAAAATTTGTTATGGGTTTAATTTTAACGGCGGTAATACTAAATCCTATTCTTTCATTTGTAGAGGGTGGAAGTAGTGAAATTACAAATTCAATTTCAAAATATATAAATAAAAGTGAGATAGAATCAAATGCAAGAGCAAGCGATAACTCTAAAATTAATGAAAAAAGCTTTAATGTTAATTTAAACAGAAACATTGAGAATTTATTAAAAAAAGAATTCGAAAATTACAATTTTAAATGTGAATCTAAATGCAATGTAGATTATGAAACGTTTGATTACACAATAGAAAAAATTGATATTTTTGTAGTTAACAAGGGCATAAAGAAAATAAAGAAAGTTGATTTAACAAAAGAAGATGGGAATTTACGAAATGACGAATATAAGTCAATAAAAAAATTTGTAGAAAAAGAACTTGACTTAAAAAATGAGGAAGTGAATATTTATGAAGGGGAAAGTGAGGGAAAATAGTGGATTTTTCGAAATTAAAAGGTGAATTAAAAAGTGTATTTAAGCAAAAAAATTTTACTATGATTTTAGTTATATCATTAATATTGATTTTTATACTAATATCAATAAGTTTTTTTAGTCCTAAAAAAGAAGAGTTAACATCAAAAAAAGATAATTCTTCAGATAATTTAATTAATGAAGTGAACATTAAAGATCAATATGAAAAAGAACAAAATGAAAAATTAACAAGTATATTAAAAGAAATGAAAGGTGTAGGAGAGGTATCTGTAATGATGACATTTGAAGGTGGAGAAGAAAAAATTCCAGCTTACAATAGTGATGTGCAAAAGTCTACTACAGAAGAAACTGATAAGGAGGGAGGTAAAAGAAAAACAAATCAAGAAAATGGAGGAGAAAATATAGTTATGAGTACTGAAAATGGTGAAAATAAACCATTTGTAACTCAAACTATTAAACCAAAGGTTATAAGTGTAATAGTTATAGCAGAGGGCGCTTCAATAAGTAAAATTAAGTATAATATTGAAAAAGCAGTTTCTGACCTATATAATATTCCACTTAATAAAGTTAATGTATATCCAAAATCTAATTAGCATATAAATTAATAAGTAAATGATTGGAGGGTTTAATAAATGAACAGTAAACAATTTGGAATAATATTTACACTATTGGGGTTAATAGTATGTGTGAGTATTTTAGCAATTAAATTAAACAAAGGTGGTATAAATAACCCAGGTGATTTAGCTTCTATAGCACCACAAACTAAAGAAGTCTCTTCTAAAGAGAAAGTACAAGAAGAAAAAGACTTTTTTTATGACTCAAGAAGTGAAAAAGAACAAGGTGATGCTGAAGTTGTAGATAGTTTAAAAGCTGTAGTTGCAGATAAGAACACTTCAAAGGATCAAAAGAAAAAAGCGCAAGATGAATTAGTTAAAAAGAGTACTCAAACTAATAGTGAAAATAGAATTGAGATAAATGTGAAAAACCAAGGGTTTGAAGATGCTATATGCTATATAGAAGGTGATAGAGCAAAGGTATTTGTAAAATCTAATAAGGAACTTGATACAAAAACATCAGTACAAATTCAAGAAATTGTTGAGGATGTTGCAAATATAAGTGATGTGTATATTGAAGTGAAAAAATAATTCATTGTAAAGTAAAAATTTATTTGTTATAATATTCATAAGATAAAGAGTTTTGAATTTCAAAACCTAGGAGGTTAGACGTAATGGATAATTTCAATAACGAAAACATCGGTGTTGTAAAAATTTCTGATGAAGTCGTAAGTGTTATAGCTGGTATTGCAGCTGAAGAAATTGAGGGAGTTATAGAATTCCAACATGGGGTTACAAATAACATTTCACAATTACTTAAAGGAAAGAAATCATCAGGTAAGTCAGTTAGAGTTACTTTAGAAGAAGATAGAGCAACTATAGAAATGGAAGTATCTGTTGAGTATGGTGTAAAGATTTTGGAAGTTGTAGCTCAAGTTCAAGAAAATGTTAAAAGAACAGTTGAAGCTATGACGGGGTTAGTTGTAGATGGTGTTGACGTTTTTGTACAAAACATCTATTTGCCAAAAGACCACGAAAAAGAATTTAAGGAAAAGTAATTTCGCCCTCTGAATTTCAGAGGGTGTTTCCTTGTTAAAAAATTAATTTAGTAAGTGCGTAACTTATAGGAGGAAAAAAAGTGAGTAGAAAATTATCAAGAGAAAAAGCAATGGAATTAGCATTTAGTGTGATGTTATCAAAGGAGTCGCCAGAGGAAGCAATAGAAACTTTTGTTGATAATTATGAAGGCAATATAAAAAGTTTAGATTTAGATTATATTAATAATACTTTAAAGGGAATTGAAGAGAAAAAAGAAATATTAGATGACTTAATAAAGCAAAATTTACAAAAATGGACTTTAGATAGAATTTCTAAGATAAATCTTGCAATTTTAAGATTAGGTGTTTATGAAATGAAATTTGTTGAGGATGTTCCAGATAAAGTAGCTATAAATGAAGCTTTAGAACTTGCTAGAAAATATTCAGATGAAAAATCAGTATCATTTATAAATGGTGTTTTAGATAAGATATTAAAAATGTAAAGTGAGGGATTTAGGTGTATAAAATTATAGATGGAAGAGAAGTTGCAAAAAAGATTAAAACAGATATTAACGCTATTGTTGAAAAAAGAAAAGAGGAAGGAAAAAAACTTCCTAAAATTGCTTCGGTTTTAGTTGGTAATGACCCAGGGTCTATTTATTATATCAATAGTCA
Organism: Clostridium chrysemydis; assembly: GCF_015234215.1. GTDB lineage: Bacteria > Bacillota > Clostridia > Clostridiales > Clostridiaceae > Clostridium > Clostridium chrysemydis. The sequence continues at coordinate 918,827 of NZ_JADEKP010000001.1, forward strand.
AGAGAAGATTTCAAATTCTGTTGGGGTATTATTTGAAAAAGTTATATTAGATAATAATATATCAGAAATTGATATAATAGATAGAATAGAAGAACTAAATAATGACAAAACTATTAGTGGAATAATGCTTCAATTACCATTGCCAAAAGGGATTGATGAAAAAAAAGTTGTAAATACAATATCTCCATTAAAAGATATAGATTGTTTAACTTATGAATCGATAGGTAAACTTTTTTCAGGTGAAGCATCATTTCTTCCATGTACACCAAGATCTGTTATTACACTTATTGAAAGTTTAGATGTGAATTTACAGGGACTAGAAGTTGTTATTCTAGGTAGAAGTAATATCGTTGGAAAACCAGCAATAGAAATGTTTTTAGAAAAAAATGCTACTGTTACAGTTTGTCATTCTAAAACTAAGAATTTAGAAGAGGTCTGCAAAAGAGCAGATATTTTAGTAGTTGCGATAGGTAGACCTAAATTTATAAATTCTAATTTTGTAAAAACAGGAGCTATTGTAATTGATGTTGGAACATCAGAGTTTGAAGGTAAGATAACTGGAGATGTTGATTTTGAAAATGTTAAAGAAAAAACATCTTTTATTACACCAGTTCCAGGTGGTGTAGGCGCATTAACAACAACTTTACTGATTAAAAATTCATGTGAGGCTTTGATGAATTATGAAGATTAAGGTTTTAAGTGTTTTTGAAGTTAATAATTACATAAAAAAAATTTTAGATAATGATTTTATTTTAAATAATCTCTCTGTAAAAGGAGAGATTTCTAATCTAAAATATCATTCAAGCGGGCATATATATTTTTCTTTAAAAGATGATCATAGTAAAATAAATTGTGTTATGTTCAAAAATGATGCATATAATTTAGATTTTGTAATGGAAGATGGTATGAGTGTAATAGTAAAGGCTAGAGCTTCTGTATATAGCGCTAATGGAAGTATGCAACTTTATTGTTCAGAAATACAAAATAGCGGTCTTGGAGATTTATATATAAAATATCAAATTCTAAAAGAAAAGTTAGAAAAAGAAGGCTTATTCAATATCATGGAGAAAAAGCCTATACCAGACGATGTAAAGAGAATCGGAGTAATTACTTCAGAAACTGGGGCTGTTATACATGATATTATTAATGTAACTAAGAGCAGAAATAAAACTATTGATATTGTACTTTTTCCAGCTAAAGTTCAAGGAGATGGAGCGTACTTAAGCTTAATAGATGGATTAAATTATTTTAATAAAAACAAATCAGTGGATTTAATTATAATAGGCAGAGGTGGAGGCTCTATGGAGGAACTTTGGAATTTTAATGAAGAAGATCTTGCTAGGGCTATATTTGATTCTAAAATTCCTGTAATTTCTGCAGTTGGCCATGAAACAGATATTACTATAGCTGACTTTGTTTCTGATGTAAGAGCAGCGACGCCATCACAAGCTGCTGAAATAGCAGTTAAAGATAGTAAAGATTTAAAAGATAAAGCTGAAAATTTAAAAACTTTGCTAATAAAAAGTATGGATAGTATAATAACTAGTAAGAAGAGTTTGTTAGAAATTGCAACTCATAGGTTAAATATAAACTCACCAGAATATAAGATATCTAATGAAATGATAGAAATCGATAGATTAAAAGAAAAATTAAATTCAAATATAGAAAGTAAATTATTTGAATTTAGATCAGATCTTAAAATTATGATTGGTAAATTAGATGGGTTAAGTCCTTTAAAAATATTAGATAGAGGTTACTCAGTTATAAAAAAAGAAAATAAAATTGTAAGTTCTAAAAAAGAACTATTAAAAGCAGGTGAAATTGAGATAATTTTAAAAGATGGTTCTATCATTGGGGAGTTTAAATCAAAGGAGTAGGATTATAATGGCTAAAAAAGTTAGTTATGAGGACATGTATAAAGAATTAAATGAAATAATTGATAATTTAGATAACAATAAATTATCTCTAGAAAATTCTATGAAAGAATATGAAAAGGGAATTAAACTTATAAATAAATTAAATAAAACATTAAGCGTATATGAAGGAAAGTTATCTATAGTAAGAGATAATGAAGAAGTGGAGTTAGGTGAAAATGGTGAAAATTAATTATTTAAAGCTAGAAATAGATAAATATTTAAAAAATTACTTTACAGACAAAGAAGGCTTTAATGATATTATATATAAGGCACAAGATTATAGCTTAAATATTGGTGGTAAACGTGTTAGACCAATATTATTACTTCTTGTTTATAACTCTTATATGAACGAATATAAAAATGCAATGAAAATGGCATCAGCTGTAGAAATGATTCATACTTACTCATTAATTCATGATGATTTACCTTGTATGGATGATGATGATTTAAGAAGAGGGAAACCTACAAACCATAAAGTTTATGGTGAAAACATAGCCGTTTTAGCAGGTGATGCACTTTTAAATGAAGCTATGGTTAATATGTTTGAATCAGCAATTGAGCATGGTAAAGAGCATTTAGTGGCTGGAAGTATTATATCTAAAGCAGCAGGTGCAGATGGGATGATTGGTGGTCAAATTGTAGATATAATAAGTGAAGGTAAAGCTATTCCTATAGAAGAACTTAATTATATGCATTTGAAAAAGACAGCTGAACTTATTAGAGCATCAATATTAGCTGGTGCAGTTATGGGGAAGGCTCCTGAAAAAGATTTGAAAAAACTAAGTGATTTCGGATATAATCTTGGTTTGGCATTTCAAATTAAAGATGATATATTAGACGTAATTGGTAATGAAAAGAAATTAGGAAAAAAAACTGGTGCGGATTCTGAGAAAGATAAGAGTAATTTTATTACCTTTTATGGATTAGATAAATGTAAAACTCTTTGTAATAATTTAACTTTAGAATGTTTAGAATTAATCAATTCTTTATCGGTAAACTGCGATGAGTTAAAAGAGTTAACAAAGTTATTATTAAATAGAGAATATTAAAGAGGGTTGGGATATATGAAAAAGTTAATAGAAGAGATTAAAACTCCCAATGATGTTAAGAATCTTAATCTAAATGAATTGGAAAATTTATCTTGTCAAATAAGGAATTTTTTAATAGAGTCAATTTCTAAAACAGGTGGGCATTTAGCATCTAATCTTGGAGTTGTTGAACTTACATTAAGTATATTCAATCAATTTGATTTAGAAAAAGATAAAATAGTTTGGGATGTAGGACATCAAACATATGTCCATAAAATATTAACAGGTAGATTAAATCAGTTTGATAATTTAAGAATGCATAATGGAATGAGTGGATTCCCAAAAAGGCAAAAGAGTAAGTATGATTCTTTTGATACTGGACATAGTAGCACAAGTATATCTGCAGCGCTCGGAATGGCAAGGGCAAGAGATATAAAAGGAGAAGATAATGAAATAGTAGCTATTATTGGTGATGGAGCTTTAACAGGTGGAATGGCATTAGAGGCTTTAAATGATGTTGGTTATAACAAGACCAAAATGATTATTGTTATAAATGATAATCAAATGTCTATTTCAGACAATGTAGGAGGGTTATCGTCATATTTAAATAATTTAAGGATGGAACCTAAGTACAATAAATTAAAAGAAGACGTAAATCATAAATTAAATGAATCTAAAGTTGGTAAAAATATTGCTGGAAAACTATCTAGAGTTAAGGATAGTATTAAGCAATTAGTTGTTCCATCTATGCTTTTTGAGGATATGGGACTCAAATACTTAGGCCCAATTGATGGGCATAATATTGCTGCTATGAATGAGGTTTTTAGGAAAGCTAAAATGATTAATGGCCCTGTTATTATACATACAATAACTAAAAAAGGAAAAGGATATGATTTGGCTGAGGCTAGCCCTTGTAAGTATCATGGAATTTCACCTTTTGATGCAGAAAGCGGTAAAATAATAGGGAAATCTTCTAAAAGTTATTCTAAGGCATTTGGAGATGCAATGGTAGAACTTTCTAAGAAGGATAAAGATATAGTTGCAATAACAGCAGCTATGCCTGATGGTACAGGGTTGAACGAGTATTCAAGGCTTTTCCCTAATAATTTTTTTGATGTAGGAATTGCGGAAGAACATGCAGTAACACTTGCAGCAGGGATGGCCTGTGGAGGGTTAAAACCGGTATTTGCTGTTTATTCAACCTTTTTACAAAGGGGGTTTGATCAAATCTTACATGATGTATGCATCCAAAACTTACCAGTTGTATTTGCAATTGATAGAGCAGGTTTAGTTGGTGAAGATGGGGAAACACATCAAGGAATATTTGATTTATCATACCTATCTATAATACCTAATATGACTATAATAGCGCCGAAATGTTTAGATGAAGTTAAAATACTTTTAGAGTACGCACTTCAAAAGAACTCACCAGTTGCTATTAGATATCCAAGAGGTGGAGATGTAATTAAAGGGTTAAGACCTTTAACAAAAATAAAAGACGGGAAATGGGAAGTTGTAGAATCGGGTGGGGATAGCAAAGTTGCAATTATTTCTGTAGGAAAGATGACACAACATTCACTATTAGCGGTAGACATCTTAAAAGAATTAGGCGTTGATGTTATGGTTGTAAATGCAACATTTGTAAAACCACTTGATGATACTTTACTTAAAAAATTAAGTGATGAAAGATATAAAATTATAACTATTGAAGATAATATTTTACGAGGTGGATTTGGATCTAGCGTTTTGGAAAAATTAAACGAGTACGATTTTAAAGGAAAGTTTAAGGCGTTAGGGTATGAAAAATTTATTGAACAAGGAAATGTTAATATTTTATATAAAGAAGAATGCCTTGATGCAGAAGGTATCAAAAACGAAGTATTAAAGATGATTTAAAGGAGTTTGAAATGGCTGAAAAAAAGGAAAGACTTGATATACTATTGGTAGATAAAGGAATTATAGAGTCGAGAGAAAAGGCTAAAACAAGTATAATGGCAGGACTTGTTTTTATTGATGGACAAAGAGTAGATAAACCAGGTGCTAAGGTAAATATTGATTCTGAAATTGAGTTTAAAGGAAAAAAGTTAAAATATGTAAGTAGAGGTGGGCTAAAGCTTGAAAAAGCGCTTAAAGAGTTTCCTTTAACATTAGAAGGAAAAGTATGTATGGATATCGGTGCTTCAACAGGTGGTTTCACTGATTGTATGCTTCAAAACGGAGCAAAAAAAGTATTTTCAGTAGATGTTGGTTATGGACAATTTGCTTGGAAATTAAGAACTGATGAACGTGTCGTATGCATGGAAAGAACTAATATAAGGTATGTTACTCCAGAAGATATAGGTGAGAAAATTGATTTTGCGTCAATAGATGTTTCATTTATTTCATTAAAAACTATTATGCCAGCTACAATTAATCTACTAGGTAATGAAGGTGAAGTAGTAGCGTTAATTAAACCACAGTTTGAAGCGGGAAAAGGAAAAGTTGGTAAAAAAGGTGTAGTTAGAGAACTAAGCATTCATAAGGAAGTAGTATATGGCATTGTTGATTTTTTATTAGAAAATAATTTGAATATTATAAATCTTAGTTTTTCACCAATTAAAGGTCCAGAAGGGAATATTGAGTACTTAGTTTACTTTACTAAAGATTTAAACAAAGAAACTAATTTCAAAAGAGAAGATGTAGAAGAAATAGTAAATGCATCGCATAATGATATCTAAGAGAGGAAGATATGAGAAAAATAGGGGTTGCGGTTAATCCGTACAAAGATAAAGATGGTAATATAACGAATATGGTTGTAGCTAAGATAAAATACTATTTTGTTGATTCTGATGTAGTGGTTTTAGATGCTTTAAATTTGAATATTGAGAATTTATGTTTAGATTTAGTTGTTACTTTAGGTGGAGATGGAACTCTTTTAGGTGTCGCTAGAAATATTTCTAAAATTACTAATGCACCAATACTTGGGATAAATATTGGAAATTTAGGATTTTTAAGTAGTGTAGATATTGATGATATAGATTATGCATTAGAAAATCTAAAAAATAAAGATTATAAAGTAGAAAGTAGAATGATGCTTCAATCAAAAATAGGTAGTTTGGATTATAAATTAACAGCGTTAAATGATGTTGTTATTACAAAAGGAACTTTATCAAGAATGGCTAAATTTAAAATTAATATCGATGGTAAATATTACACAGAATTTAAAGGCGATGGACTTATAGTTGCAACTCCAACAGGGTCAACAGCCTATTCTTTTTCAGCTGGAGGGCCTTTTATTTATCCTAATTTAGATGTAATATTGTTAACGCCTATATGTCCTCATCAAAGGAGTATGCAGACAATTGTACTAAATGGGTACAGTGAAGTTGAAGTCATTTCAGATTATGATGAGTCTGGAGAAGGTGTATATTTATCAGTAGATGGTCAAGAAGTTTACAACGTTGAAAAAATGGATATAATTAAGGTAGAAAGAGCTAAAGAAGAATTTAAAATTATTCAATTTAATAATTACGATTATTTTCAAGTGTTGAGAAAGAAAATACTAAATAATTAAGAGGGTGGTACATTTGAAATCAAAAAGACATGATAAAATACTAGAAATAATAAAATTAAAAGATATAGAAACTCAAGAGGATTTAGCAGATGCGTTAAGAAATGAAGGGTTTGATGTAACGCAAGCTACTGTTTCTAGAGATATAAAAAATTTAAGGTTAATAAAAATGCAAGCGGCAAATGGTAAATATAAATATGCAGTACCAACTAATGAGTCTAGTAAACTTACAGATAAATTGGAAAATATCCTAGCTAATGCAGTTACACATGTAGAAAATATAGACAAAATGGTTGTTGTTAAAACTTTTACAGGTGGTGCATCAGCTGCAGCAGAAGCAATAGACAGTTTAGGATTTGAAGATATTGCGGGAACGGTTGCAGGAGATAATACCATTTTTATACTTGTAAGAACTACAGAGAGCGTAGAAATAATTGTACAGAGAATTAAAAGTAGAATAAACGGTTAATAGGTGAAAAAAATGTTATTACAGTTATCAATTAAGAATTTTGCATTAATTGAAGAAGTTTCATTTGATTTAGATAAAGGATTTAATATTTTATCAGGTGAGACTGGAGCGGGAAAATCAATATTAATAGATGCCATTGACTATGTCCTTGGAGGAAAATTTTCCAAAGATCTAATTCGTACAGGAGAAGAAAGAACAGCAGTAGAAGCTATATTTCAAATAGATAGTATTAACCTAAAGGATGTACTCGATGTTTATGGAATAGAATATGAGGATACACTTATTATTAGAAGAGAGACTCTTTTAAGTGGTAAAAGTATCGTTAAAGTAAATGGAAAAGCTTTGATAGTGTCTCAATTAAAAAAAATTGGGGAAAAGTTATTAGATATACATGGTCAACATCAAAATGGAGCACTATTAGATAGGGCAACTCATATAAATTACTTAGATGATTATATCGGGGAAGATATTAAAGTAATTTTAAAAAAATTTAAATTTGAAATGGATAAATACTCTTCAATTAAAACAGAAATAGATAAGCTAAAGAAATCTGTAGATAGTGAAAAAATGATTGACTACATAAAGTTTCAACTTGAAGATATAGATAAAGCAAATCTTAAATTAGGTGAAGAAGAAGATTTGAAATTGCAATATGAATTATTGAGTAATTCTGAAAAAATAAATAAATCACTTAATATGAGTTATGATTTACTAAATGGAACTAGTAGTTCAGAGAATGTTTTATCAGCTCTATCAAAAATTATAAGTGAATTAAATACAATAGATATACATCATTCAGATATAAAAGACAAGCGAAACATAATTGAAGAAGCTTTTTACAATATAGAAGAGGCAACTAGGGACATTAGAAGCATAGCTGACAGTATTCAATACGATGAAGGGTTATTAGCTGATATTAATGAACGTCTATTTGCTATAAATTCTTATAAGAAGAAGTATGGTGGTTCAGTTGAGGCTGTTTTAGAAACTTATAAAAATTTAAAAAAACAATATGATGATGTGACTAACTCTGAAGAAATATTGAATAGTTTAAATGAAAAACTTGAAAATACTCTTGGTAAGATGAAAACCATTGGTGATAAATTAACAAAAATCAGACTGAAAAATAAAGGTGAACTAGAAAAGAGAATATTAAGTGAGTTAGCATACGTTGGATTAGATAAATCACAAATGATAATTAAAGTTGAAAAGACAAATTCTTTTAATGAGAATGGATTTGACAATGTAACATTTATGATTTCAACAAACCAAGGTGAGCCAGTAAAATCATTAGAAAAAGTTTTATCAGGTGGTGAACTTTCGAGAATAATGCTTGCTTTTAAGTGCGTATTCGCTGATAAAGATAGAATACCAACTCTAATTTTTGATGAAATTGATACTGGTATAAGTGGTCAGGTTGGGCAAAGTGTAGGTGAGAAGATGTATCAAGTTTCAATTAATCACCAAGTTCTGTGTATCACACATTTACCTCAGATAGCAATCCTTTCTGATAATCATTATTTTGTCTCAAAGAACGTGAAAAATGGTAAGACATTTACTAATATTAGGCTTTTAAATGAAAAAGAAAAAATACTTCAAGTTGCTTCTATGTTAGGTGGAGACAATCCAACCGAAACAACAATTAACAATGTAGAAGAGATGCTTTTAAAAGCTAAATCTAAAAAAAATCAAATAAAATCAAATATAGGTACATAAAGTATCAAAATAAGGAAAAAATAAAACTATCTTAAAGTGGTTTTATTTTTTTTTATTATAAAAAATTGTCTTTTATAGAAAAGGTTTAAGAGGATATGAAATTCTAGTTGAGGGAAAAGTAAAGATAGAGGCAAAGGAGGAGACAATATGATCAAGAGATATGTTAAAAGGATTAGTTTAGTTGTAACTTTAATTTTAGTAGTATTATTGCCATCAATCTTTACAGTAAAAGACCTACCAGACAAGATATATATTTCTGATTCAATTTGTGCTAAAAGTGTTTTCAAAGACTTGAGTCCATTAAACAAAATAACTTATACAAAAGATTCTTTAGATATCAAGTTTATGGGACTAATAAATTTAAAATCAGTACAATTAAAAAAGTATGAAAATTTAAAAATAATACCTGGTGGAGATAGTGTAGGAGTTAAAATAGCATCGGATGGAGTACTAGTAGTTGGCTTTTCAAAATTAACTTGCAATGGTAATGAATTAGACAGTACAGCGAAAAAATCCGGTATTGAAGTTGGTGATAGAATCATAGAAGTGGATAATAAAAGTGTAGTTAATTGTAATCAATTGTCTCAAAAAATATTAGAATCTAAAAATAAAGTTTTAAATGTAAAAATCATTAGAGATGGTGATTTATTAACAAAAAAAATAGAAGTGATTAAAGAAAAATCTGAAAATAAAATTGGACTTTGGGTAAGAGATTCAACAGCAGGTGTTGGAACAATGACATTCATAGATAAAAATAGTAAAAACTTTGGAGCATTAGGTCATCCAATCACAGATTCTGATACAAATAAACTTTTTAATATTAAAGATGGAGATTTATATGATTCAGCAATAATAAGTTTAAGAAAAGGTGAAAAAGGTAATCCCGGCGAATTGAAGGGTATATTTACAAATGAAGATACACCTCTAGGAGAAATCAAAAAAAATACTACAAGTGGAATTTTTGGCAATCTGGAGAACGGACATAAATTTAACAAAAACAAAGAACTTCAAGTTGGTTTCAGAGATGAAGTAAAAGAGGGTAAAGCAAAAATCATAACAACAATAGACGAAAAAGGCCCAAAAGAATACGAAATAGAAATAATAAAAAAGTTAGAACAACAGGAAGCTGGACCAAAAAGTATGATAATAAAGATTACAGATGAAAAACTATTAAAAGAAACAGGAGGTATTATCCAAGGGATGAGCGGAAGTCCAATAATACAAGATAATAAAATTATTGGAGCAGTGACTCACGTACTTATAAATAAACCCGACGTAGGTTATGGAATATACATAGAATGGATGCTTCAGGATGCAGGTGTTATTAATTAGGGATTTTATCCCTAATTAATTTTTTTATCATTTAAAAGATAAAAATGGAAAATATTCACACAAAAGCTATAGACTAAATCACATTTATGGTGTATAATTTACAAATAGTGGAAGATAATTAAGTTTTAATATTTATTGGTACAGCATTTAGCAAATATTAATTTATTTATTCCTTAATAACAAAATAAATAAATTTAAAAGAAGGATTTAAAGTTTAAGTGTCGAATAAATAGAATAGACTTTAAAACCTATTTTTAACCTATATTCAAGGATAAATGAATTGATTATATAAATTAAGTGGATAAAGGGGAGAACAAAATGGAAGATTCAAAAATATCAGTACTTATAGCAGATGATAATAAAGAATTTTGTAGTATTCTTAATGATTACTTATTAAATCAAAAAGATATAGTAGTTACAGGAATAGCACAAGATGGAAGAGAGGCATTGGAATTAATTCAAAGCAAAAAACCAGATTTAGTGGTATTAGACATAATAATGCCTCACTTAGACGGATTAGGGGTTTTAGAAAAATTAAATGGCCTAAACATAGATAAAATGCCTAGAGTAATAATTTTATCAGCAGTTGGACAAGATAAAATAACTCAAAAAGCAATCACATTAGGTGCAGATTATTATGTAGTAAAACCTTTTGATATGGATATATTTACAAAAAGAATCAGAGAAATGTTCCAAACATCAACTGATTTAAATCAGTCAATAAAAAGAACTTCTCAAGTAAGTGAACTTTTATCGACAAATACTAGTTCAGTTAATGAACCGGTAGATTTAGAAACTGAAATAACAACTATAATTCACGAAATTGGTGTTCCAGCACATATAAAAGGATATATGTATTTAAGAGAAGCAATTACAATGGTTGTTAATGATATGGAATTATTATCTGCCGTTACAAAGGAATTATACCCTTCAATAGCTAAAAAATACAATACTACAGCTTCAAGAGTTGAAAGGGCAATTAGGCATGCAATAGAAGTTGCTTGGGGAAGAGGTCAAATAGATGCTATTAATAAGCTATTTGGATATACTATTCACAATGATAAAGGCAAGCCTACTAATTCAGAATTTATAGCAATTATTGCTGATAAATTAAGACTTAAGAATAAAGTATCTTAATAGGTTGTAAAGTTAGAAAAATACAGGATTATAGCGATTGGTAAAAAGTTACCAGTTATATTAAAAAGCCTACAAACTATTTTTCATGCCTACAAACTAGTTGTTAGACATATGTGAAAACACTTCAATTCGCAATTACAGAAATGTATTTGACGAAAGGAGTGTTTTTTGTTATGGCAAATTTATTAAAAAGTAAAAAAGACTTAGAATTTTACTTGGAAGATTTCATGGAGTATTGTTCTTTAAAAGAATTAAGTAGGAAAACTATCAATAGTTATGAGTCAACTTTGATGTTGTTTTTTAAGTATCTAAAAGAGGAACATATGGTGGCTAATGTAACTGAGGTAACTTTTGAGCATATTGGTGATTATCTAAAGTTTACAAAAGAAAGAGGTAAGTATTCATATGTATCAGATGATAAAACTGTAGCTTATAATCATCCAGATTCAAGAAAGGATTTTGGAAAACCAATCAGTGATGCTACAATTAATAACTACATTAGAAATATGAAAGTATTTTTCAATTATTGTTTAGACAAGAGATATATTAAGAAATCGCCAATGGAAAAAGTTAAATTTGTTAAAGCTAAAAGAAAAATGAAAGAGGAGATTTCGGATTTAGAATTTAAAGCTCTTATTAAAGCAATTAATGTTACCATATATAGTGAATATAGAGATTATACGATTATACAACTTATTTTTGACACTGGGATGAGGTTATCAGAAACATTAAATTTAAAGTTAGAAGACATTGATATTGAAAGAAGAACTATTTTGATTCCTGCTGAAATAAACAAAGGTAAAAAAGATAGATATGTATTCTTTAGTAATACAATGTCAACCATCCTTAAAAAATGGTTACAATATAAGGATAGATATTGTACAAGTGAATGGTTATTTCCAACAAAAAAAGGTACTATCATAACAGCAAGCAATTTTGAGAGAAACTTTAGACAATATAGAGAAAGAGCAGGCATAATTAAGAATATAACACCACATGGCCTACGCAATAATTTTGCTAAAAGATTTTTATTAAGTGGTGGAGATATATTTATGCTTTCTAAAATATTAGGTCATAGTAGTGTTACTGTTACAGAACAAGCATATTTAGATGTTACAATGACGGATATACGAAAATCATATCAAAGATACTCACCTTTAGAAAATATGAAATAAAAACTATGTAAATTATTGTATATATATTTAAAGTTATGTTATCATATTAGTAAGTCAAGTGTTATATTGATACGTGGCTTATGGTTTGTTAATAAAGATTAAAGTAGCTTAACTTTGCGAGTGTGGGCTACTTTTTTTTATGTAAAAAAATAGTGATTTCTAACAAAAAAGCTTCACGTAAATGAAAAATGACATTACTTATACTTAAGCTTACCCTTAGGATAGCTCGTAGGAACATAGTTATAACAATGGGGGCACTTTTGTAGCATAAGTTGGGCTGGCGGCGTTATAATATCTTTTTTTACAGATTCATGAATATATTACATAAGCTTCTGAGATGCACTGTATCATGAGGTAGATTATTTATAGTAACTTTTCTTTATTACAGTCTTAATAGAGTAACTAGCTTTGTGTGAGGCTGTTATAGATAATATTCATATAATAACTTACACTTGATATTAATAGCTATTAAAAACCTGCAATAACTTTCAACAAGGGAAAGTAGGATTCAGGTTTTCGTATACAGATAGTATAATGCAACCATTTATGAATATTATTGTAGAGAGATAACTTCACCCTGGGCTAGAGGAGCATGGGTATGCTCCGACACATTCATAGTAACTATACCTGAGTAGAAAGAATGGAGGTGGGCTCCATTCGCCAGGCAGTCATATAAGACTGGTATTTATATCAGTTACTATCATATACAGAAACTAACCAGTACAGTCTAAATTTTCATCATGTATGACTGCTCCTAGAGAGCAAAGGAATCATGAATGAAAATCAAAAGCTTTCTTTTAAATAATAACTTATATTCATTTTAATATAGTATCTAGCAAATTTTATATTTGCTAATACTATATATACATATAGTTAGTAGGCCATTTTGACCTATGGCTAATTGTAATAAGCAAAGCCGCTACAGCTATTGAAAAGACTAGCTTTTAGCCATGTGCCAAATGCTATAGCCATGGGCCAAAAATGGATATAAGAAATGGATATAAAAAAGACTGATCCTCTAGTGATCAGTCTTTTTTCTTGTCTGCATATTCTCTCATTACCAAAGTTATTAATGAGTTTAATGTAAGTCCTTTTTTCTTAGCAAGCTGTTCTAGCTCAGCTTTAAATTCCTTCTCTAGGGTTAACGGATATCTTGTTTTACTATCTTTAATTGCTCCCATTTGTATTCGCTCCTTAAATGATTATCTACTTATAATATACCATAGCTGATATCAAAAAGATATCACTTTTTCATTGACAAGCTGATATCAACTTGATATCATATATTTATAGGAAACATATTCCTGAAAAAAGTTTTATTATTTTCAAGAATTAGGAGTCTATTTTTTATAGGCCACGTATTATATAATATAAGGTTTCAAAAAAGAAGTCGGAAATGGAAGGAGCCCGAGGGTATAGGAGTGCGCCGACTGATTGAAAGGATAGTTATTACAGCACAAGTAAATGAATAAGTACTGACTTAAGGAACACAGAGAAAGCTGAATAGCAGGAAACGGATAAGTAGGTGGAACAGGAATTAAAAGAAGACATAATGACTATTAAGTACGAAATTTGAAAAAAGTTTTTATATGAAATGTGTAAGAATACAACAGAAAGCAGTAATGATAGAGTGTAGAACAAATTAAAGTAAATTTTTTTATAACCAACGTGGCCACTGAGCCAACAAAAAAGAAAAGGAGCAATTAAGAATGAAAGATGTATTTGTAAAAATGAGAGCAACTAAGGATGAGAGAGAACAAGTATCAAAATTAGCTAATAAAAAGGGAATGACAGTAAGTGAATACTTAAGACATTTAATAATGAAAGACCAGTTGAGTGTGGAGGCTAAATAGAATGATTGAAATAGATTTTGCAACTTATAACAAGATACTATTTGAAGCAACACCTCATGCATTAGCAGTTTATATGTATGCATTAAGCAAAGTTGAAGATGTGGACATAGTTGTTTTAAATAAATCTGAAATGAGAAGAAATACGTACTTGAGTGCAGCAACACAAAATAGAGCATTAAAGGCGTTAAATGAACTTGGATTATTAGAACCAGTTGCCGATGAGAGGTTTGAAAATCACTACTTCGTTTATAGAGAACCAACAACAGAAGAGATAAGGCAATTAGAACAAGAAATCATAGAAGAAACTAGTTCAAGTAATAGAGGGAAAGGAGCTAAGATAATAGATATAGCTTCACTAAAAAGGAGTAACAGACGATGAGTAAAGCAAGAGTAATAAACATGAACAATGCAAAGATAAAAAAGAGATTGATAGAGAAAAAGAACTTTATAATGATAGATAATGATTTTAGAAGAGAAATAGTTAAGAGTTGCGGTGCATCTGCTCTAGTAGTTTATTTAGAACTTGAAAGTAGATTAAATACAAAGACAGGGTTATGTTGCCCGGCTATATTAGAAATATCAAACTCAACAGGCCTAGGAGAAAGAACCGTTAAGAGAGCATTAAAACAATTAAAGGAAGCAAGGTTCCTAGACTGGGTATCTGTTAAATCTAAAAATAATGCATTTAAAAATAATGAATACTTCTTTATGTATCCATCGATTACAAGTTCACAAGTTGAGGTAGAAGAAGTAAATGAAACTGTAGAAGAAATAAAGCCAGTAGAAACTGTGCAACAGCATATGCAAAAGGTTGGGCCAGTTATGAGCGCTAAGCTTAATGCAGAATTATTAAGAAAAATGCCACCACCAATGACACCTAAAATAAAAGAAATGATTAGCAAAAAAGAAGAGCCAAAGGTAGAGCAACTTAATGAAAATAGAGCAATTACTAAGGAAGAAGAAGTTAAACTAATTAGCAGACTTATTAAAAAGATTAACGATATAGAACCAGATACTATAAGCCAAAGTAAAATACAACAAATAAAATCATATGTTAAAAATGAGAATGGATATGTAGCAGAAGCTAAGAAACTTAATGATAAAATACAATCACTGGCTATAATTTCGTATTATGATTGGGAAGAAGATAGGCACGTAAAGCAAATAAGAAAAGGCTGTGAAAAAGTATTTCAAATTGATTTAGATAAGAACACTATTATAACAGTAGAAACAGAAATAAGAAAAAAAGCTATTGCATAGCAACAACTTCCTTATCAATGATATTAAATTAATCTAGCAAATTAATTATACCATTGATAAGGGAAAAAATAAAGACTAAAGCATAAAAAAGGAGTAGATATCAATGGTAAAAATCAAGAATGAATTAAAGAATATGGAAATTAAAATGAGCATAATTGAAAAGGAGGCTATGTTCTTCATAGATATGTATACTACAGCACCAAATGCAGAAATTAAAGCAAGAGCTTTAAGAGAAATAGAGAGTAGAAAAATGGAACTGGAAGAAGTAGGAACAGTTATAGAGAATTTAAAAGAGCAAGTTAAAACAGTTAACTCTGTGAAATTATTAAAAGTATCTGATTTATACAATAGAAGCGATAAGTGTAAAATTACAGTAAATGAAGCAGGATTGCTTGAAATAGTTAAAGATGAAATAATAGCACAGACAGTTGAGATAGCAGAAACAGTAACTTTAGATGAGAAAGAGTTTTGGAAGCTAGTTGAAGCAGAAGAAAAGAAGATGGCTGATAAATCAAGAATATCCCTAGTAAAAGAGATATTCGGGTTTGATATATCATCTATTCCTAATTCTAAAGCAAAGGAAATTGGAGAAGATGAATATGTGGATTTAGAAAAATTAACTTATGAAGATGAGGAAATCTGGAAGACTATCAAAAGCACAAAGTATCAAGTATCAACATTGGGACGTGTGAGAAACTCTGTAACTTTTGAAATAGTTAAACCATTTAAATCTAACAATATCATGATTGTTAAGCTAGATAATTCATATTTACCACTTGCAGGTTTAATCTTTAGTCTATTCAATAAAGAAGTAGCTAGAGATATAGAACATATAGATAATGATATTACTAATAATCACATATTGAACTTAAGAAAACATGAAGCATTAGTAGCTTAAGCTTAGGAGAATAACATGAAAAAACATACACTAAAAAAGATAAATAGAATTAGAGAAATAATGCTTAAAAAGGGTTATGCAAGATATACAGAGGAAGCTTTAAATGAATATTACATGATAAATGGGAATTATGATAACATAAGTGAATTACAGATATTAAACACATGTATAGCAATGGCACAGAGAGAAGTAGATTAATTTCTACTTCTTTTTTATGCACAATTTTCCTTTTGAAATATTATAAAGGACTTTTCTCACAGTAATACAGTTTATGAAAAAGCAATTACGGAGGAGGAGAGTCTAATGACCTATAACATCAAGAAGATAGATAGCCTATATGAATACTTGAGAAAATCCAAATGCATTGCTGCGTGGAAAAAAGCTTCATTTAGGGCAAGCAATAAGAAATGTGCTGTAACAAGAAGGGTTAATGACCTAGAGATACATCATCTTCATAAACCATTTATAGCAATAGTAAGGGAATCGTTAGAGGAACTGGGATTAGAAGAAAAGTGGAAAGTACATGAATACTCACAAGAAGAACTTTTGCTGATCCAATTAAAGGTGAAAGACCTACATAAAAAATATGGACCTGGTGTAGTAATGCATAAGCGTATTCATAGCCTTTTACATAAAGAATATGGAATGCAACCAACTAAAGAAGAGTTTTATGAGTTCAAGAGAAACTTTCTAAATAAAAAATATAGTACTGTGTGTAAATAAATAAAACTCTCCAGTAATACTTCGTATGAAGACCCAATTACAAAGGAGAGATTTATCATGAACAATAAGAATTACTTTAAAAACAGTAACAATTATGCAGAAATAGGTGCAGCAGAAATAACTAAATACCTAGAATCAACAGGGTGGAATGTAACAAATGTAGAAGGAGATAAAGCATATCAGATACTTGATATAGACCTAGTAGCAGAAAAAGATGGTGAAACAGTTACTATTGAAATCAAGGCTGATACCTATAAGAATACGCCTAATTATTTTTGTGAGACAGTATCTAACACAAGCAAAGGCACAAAGGGGTGCTTTTATGCTACTAAGTCAGATTACATTTTTTATTATTTCATGGAAAAGTACGAACTTCATGTAATACCAACACAAGAGGCTCAAACATGGCTAAGATTAAATGAATCAAATTACAAAGAGGTTTCAGTTAAAACTACTGGATCTAAAGGAGAGTTTTGGTACTCAAATCAAGGTAGGTTAGTTAAACAATCAGATCTACAAAGTGCAGTAGATGTTCAAATAATAGACTTTAAACAATATTTTAATATAGCATGCTAAAAAAGGAGAAATGACTATGATTATATCTAAAATAGTGAATGATTTTAAAAGGATGGAAAAGGCAGACGAATTATTTACAAAGGCTCTAATTGATTTAGAGCGTCACAATTATACAGGAGCAATTAAAACAATTGAAGAGCTCCTTAAAGTAAGTATATCAATAGAGCAGAGGGCAGGAGCAATGTTTTTAATGAGCTTAGCACAAACTGCTGATGTATTTTTAACTAAGGTAATATTAAAAGAAATGTATGATGTTGAAGGAGTTAACTAATATGAATAAGAGTATAACTGAAATAAGAGAAGAAATAAGAATCATGAATGAGAAAAATCTAATATTTGCTTCTAAATGCAAAATAGGATTTACCATTTTATCAGTATTTTTAATAATTTTAACTTTATCGTTAGCTATTTTTTAAGGAGAAGAAATAATGATAATTATAACAAATGAAAAGCAAAGAGAAGCAATAGTAACAAGAGAAAAAAATGGAGAAAAACTTAAAAAAAGTAATTCTTACCAGTATGATTTTAATTATAACTTTAATTATTGATAGCATATTTATAAGAGCATCATTAGCGTTATTTCTAGCACTGTTCTGTTTATGTACTATCATGGTTAGAAAGAGAGTTGATGATGAATTTCTAACTGAATCAGAAATCATACTTAAGGAGGACTTGCTTATTGAATAATGAACAAAATAAACTGATAGAAGATAACATAGCCTTCGCAAGGTGGCTGGCCCATAAATGGAGAAAAACACAAAAATTGTTATCATATGATGAACTTGAATCCATGGCATTCTTTGGGCTCACTAAAGCCGCTAAAACATATAAATCAGAGAAGGGAACTCAATTTAATACCTATGCGAGATTCATTATAGAAAATGAATTTAGAAATGCCTTTAAAAAAGAGAAGAAATATACAATAAAATTTGGCGAAGATATTGAAGAAATGAACTTAGTTAACTTTGATATTTCTGATTTAATAGACTTAAAAACAATCATTAATAAGTATCTTACAGAAGAAGAAAGAGAAATCATAATGGCAGTTTATCATCAAGGTATGAGGCGAAAAGAAGTAGCTATTGATAAAGGTATATCAATATCAAATGTAGTAACAACTATAAAAGAAGCTAAATCTAAAATTGAATATTTGATGAAAGATAAAGTAAGTCCTATTTTTTTATAGGGCTTTTTGTATATCTAAGATAGAAAATAAGAAATTCAGGAGGAATTAAATAATGCAATATTTAAAACTTTTTCATAATGATACAGAAATAACTGAAAGCAATCCTTTATCAGTTGGTCCTTTAAATGCTTCTAAAAACGAAGTATCAGAACCTCTAGCAGTTAAACTTACAGTAGAATCAGGATTCTCAACTTACGGAGATACAACAATCTCATTTGAGGGTGCTACATCTGCAAAATGGAGTATATGTGATACTGAAGATGGTACTTATTTAGAAACATTAACTATATCTGATTTAGTTGATGCAACGGGTGTAACTTTCTACGTGAAAGCTAAAGCAACTGATGATGAACAACCATGCAATGATGTTAGTGTTAAAATAAAAGTGGAAGCTACAATTCAAGCAGTGTAAAGGCTAAAGGCCAGTAGGGAGAGCAATTAGCTCTCCTTATTTTTTAGGAGGATATAAGATGGCAGTTACAATAGATAATTTAAATACTAATATCTTAAGTGTTAAGTCAAGTAAAAATTCCACCTGGTACAGTACTGCAAAAGTATTCAATATACAAGACCTAGTTAAAGATATAGTACCGGATGGCATGAAATTAACTCAGATTAGAATTAAAATAGTCAATACAAGAACTGGTACAACAAATACTAATATGACTAGTGGACGTATAGATAGTTTTAAGCTTCAAAAAGAAACTAGAGATTCTATAGAATTAGAAATTTGTTTAGATGATGTAAATAAGTTGATAGAACTTTACGCATATGAAGACATAAATACTAGTTTACCAAATAATCAATTTTTTGATATCTTAGATGGTACTCATATAGACTTGAAGATTTCAGCACAGGGATACATCTCAAATAGGGTTTGGTATGATACTACTACAAAAGCATTTTTGACAGGTGTGATGTATGAAGAAGAAAGTTCAATAATTCAAACATCGTTAGAATTAGTGACAACTAGAAAGACAGTTGTAAATTCACTTATTACAAATGAAACTGATAGAAAAACAAGTATAAGTGAAATGAAGAAAAATAAAGGATTTAGAACTACAATAACTACTTTTAAAAATGAAATTAGACTTAAGAGAAAGATATCTAAACTTTCATGCAAGTATGTTTGTGTAACCAGAAAAGTAATTAGCAATTATAGAAGTAAGTACTTGATCAATAGAAAATCTGTAATAGATTTAGAAATTATATCTAGACTGGGGCGTAAAGTTATGCTCATATTTAATAATAATTCAAGGGCTCTTAGAGGTGTATTTAAAGATAATATATTAGTGAAATCTGCATTGAGAAAAGTTGAATTACAAGAAACAATTACTAGTCAATCTAAAAGAAAGGTTATAAATTGTGCTAATAAAAATAACTGGTTCTATAGAAAGACTGTTTCAGATAATGCTAGTATAAATAGCTTAAATAGAAAGTTAGTTTCATTAAAAAACTATGATTTTAATGCAATGAGATTTAATGTTAAAGCTGAAAGTAAAAAAGCTATGATTAACAGAAATGTTAGTATAAATAATATAGTAAGCACTAAGTTAAGGAGACCTATTATTACAGATAATTCAATAAGTAGAGCAGTTCATAGAATAGCTGTTAAAGATGTTAATGCTATCAACTATACATTAAGACCTGCAATAGTATTAAGCAAAAATACTAAAGTTACAATCAAAAAAAACATAGTTAATTTTAATGTAGATTCGGTTGTGAAAAGAACATCTATAAAGGAATATTTAGATGTCTATAAATCAAATAGAGCAACTTCAATAGATAAAACTATTAGCAAGAAAACTATAAGATGCATATCAGTTAATTCACTAACTAAAGTATTAGTAAGTAGAAGATTAATTGCAGATGAAACGTTAAAAGCAATTACTATTAGAGCAACATTAGCAAATAAATTAGCATTATGCCAAACATTAAGAGAGATTCTTGATGGACACCTATCAATTAGAACCATTGGAGATACTTATGGATATTCAGGGGGAACATATTTTAGGTTTATATCAGGAACATCATTAACTACAAGATACGAGTTATTTAATGTTGATGGAACTGAAATAAATAAGATATATGAATCATCATTAGTTGCTAGAGGAACAGCAGATCTAGATTCAACATTTAGTACTATTACTAATATATGTACGATTAGATATAATCTCAAAAGAGATGGTATATCAACCTCAACATTTGAATCAGACTTCTATCAAAATACTTATGCGATTGGTGGAGCATTTAAAAATGTAGTATACGTATTACCATTAGAAGCTTCAGAAGATAAGGCTAAGTTTTATATATTAAAAGCTGTATCTGATACTGATAAGGAAAAAATGATTATAAGTGATGGATATGTTGAAGCAGATATAATCAAAGGAACAATAAAACAATATAATCAAATAATTAATGAAGATAGCTCAATGCAATTTGCTATTCCGACAACTAAAGCACCTACTTATAGAATAGTAGGTTATCAAAGAAATGAAATAATATTAGATTTTACTGGGTGTAATGACTTTATAGTTATAAATACTAAAGCTAATATATTTAGAAGAATACCTAGAGTTAACATAAGGCTAGACGCTACACTATGTAAAGCTAGCAATGGATATAAACAGGTTAGTATAGTAAGACCAACTTCATCAACAAACATTGAAGTTAGATTCGATGGATCAGGTAAAGTTATTGCTATTGATACAGGAGCAACTAACATTAAGTTAGGTAGAGTCATGTATGATGCTTATATAGATAAATACTACTTCACTCAAACAGTAAAAGTAAATGATATAAACTACTTGAAAAAGTACATTATGGATATTAATGGAGAAGAGATAGTTTCAGAAGAAATACTTGAAGAAAGAGGACGTAATAGTGCACAAACACAAATAACAGGTTTACTTGGTGGAGGTTTAGGATATCCAGGGAACAGATATCTTTATATACCTTATTTAACTGATAGCGAGTTTGATGGAAAAATACATGTATTATATAAAGCACTGTTAAAAAGAACCTCTCATATAGATTTTAAACCTAAGTTAAATATAGAAAGACATATTACTAACATAAACTCTGTTACAGGGCATTTAAATAGAAAAATTAATGTATCAGATGAGCTAGTTAACATGGCTGCTAGAAAAGCTCTTAATGATAATATTGTTAGAGCAGTTTATATGAGAAGTACCAGACTGGATCTAGGAACTTACTTTAATAACCATAGATTAACATTGAAGGATAACTCAGTAGCAGGAGCAACTCTAAGAAGGACTACAGAAGATAATGTTATAGTTAAAAAGTTTAACTCAAATAGAATGATTTTAATAGATGCTATCAATGATAATTCTACATCAAGAATGGCTATCATTGAATCAGATATGTTATCTAAGGCTATAAGAAGTACTTTAGTTAATAAAGTTATAGTAGGGCCAACAGGTAGAGCTATTGTAGACATAAATGTAACTATCTATGAAGTTGATACTTTAAGAAAAATCATGGCTAATAACATTAATGCAAAACCATTAACCAGAAGCTCTCATTTAAATGTAGAGGACCAGTTAAATACTAAGAGAAGTATTTCTAATATATCAAGGTTAAATGAGCATATGGAGCGTTTTATTGGTTGTAGCAGTTTTGTTAATGGTTATATTACTAGAAATATTATTGAGGTAGAAGAAAAATCATTTAATACAGAAAGAAAAAATATAGCTAGCTATAATAGAGTAGCTAATGCTAATAGAAGATTAGCAATTATAAATAATATAACTGGATCTACAGAAAGAACTGTTATATCACATTATGATTATACTAAAATAGTTCCTACATCTAGGACTACTATTATAGGGAATATTAGCAATTATAGTACACAAAGAAAAGTTAAAGCATTAATGATAAATGATTATAAAACATTAAGAGTAGTAACCTTAAGAGCAACTGATGCTAAGACTTATTACTTTAATGCAATAGTGCCAGTTAGAATTGATGAATACCCTATACACTACTTTAATATGAAGATAAACCTTATAAATGAATATTTAGCAAAGGTAACAATGGGAATGGACTTTAATTAGTTCATTCTTTTTTATTTGCTCATTTATTTGTATATCTAAATCAGAAGAAAAAACTTAGGAGGAAACTGGGATGGTTATACAAAACACAGATGCAATTTTTAAGTTTAATATAGCAGATATAACTGATAATCGAGTTAATTTAACTGAAGATATGAAAATAACTTTAAAGATACAAAGAAGAGAAAATAATGATGAAATAAGCTCAAGCGATTTTGAATGTTCTATAGATATGATTAACAATGTAGCTTATGTGCTAATAGAAAAAGAGTATTTTACAGCAAATACTACTCACCAATTTCAACTAGAAATAGTAACAGAAAAGGGCTCAACTTACCGCTCTCATCTAGATTCATTCTTCGTGTGTGAAGGTATTTAACAATGGCTGAAAAGAAGCATAACTGGACAAAGATTAAGAAGGATTGGTTAGCAGGTAAATACAAGAACATTAAAGATTTGGCTGATAAAAACAATATCTCGTATAGCTATTGCAAAAAACAGGTTGCTAAATGGAACAAGGAAAAGAAAATAGCAGAGAAACTTATTAATCCACAGATAGAAGAGGTGGGTAGCTGTGACCGACATACCTCTAAAGAAGACGGGGATATTAAAGTTCCATCTAATAAAGAAGCAGTTTTTATAAATGACATTGAAGTGCCTACTCAAGAAGTAATAGTTCCTACCAAAGTTACTACAACCCTTTCAAAAAATAGGAACATTTGGCTCTCTAGCTTATGGGATAGACTAGGCTTAATCGTAGAGACTGCCTTGAGCGAACCGGAGCATAATTTCTTTACTTTAGATGGCAGAGTCAAGACAAAGCAGCTTACAGATATAGCACTTATCCTAGAGAAGATACAGAAAGCTAATGAGGGCAAGGCAAATAAAAAGACTGGTCAATTATCTGAGTACGTTGAGATGTTTGAATTGATGAAGCAAGCACATGGGGAAGAGGTGGAAGATTAATGGCGGAGTTAAGTAAGAAACAGTTAGATTTCCTCTTCAACTCAAATGCTAGGATTAATATAGCTGATGGAGCAATCAGATCAGGTAAGACGCACGTATTTAACCTTAGATGGTTATATGAGATTATGAATGCGCCTCCTGGACTTATGCTGATGGCAGGTAAGACTATTCGTACATTAGAAAGAAACGTACTTAAGTCTCAGAATGGTTTATTTGATTTATTGGGGGAAGGTAATTATTCATATAACGGATCAACAGGAGAATTAGTTATAGGAGATAGGAAGATAATCTGCATAGGAGCTTCTGATGAGCGTTCAGAGAACAAGATAAGAGGTATGACTTTAGTATCAGCCTTGTGTGATGAAGTTACGCTCTTCCCTAAGAGCTTCATAGAACAGTTAATAGGACGTTGTTCTGTTAAAGGAGGACATCTCTTCTGGAACTGCAATCCTGATAGTCCATTTCATTATATAAAAACTGATTATTTGGATAACGTTGAGATGAAGGGGCTAGTTAAGCATTGGAGATTCCTTATGCATGATAATCCTTATCTGACTAAGAACAATCCAGAATATATAGAGCAGGCAGAAAAAGCTTTTAAAGGGGTTTTCTATCAGAGGAATGTGCTTGGAGAATGGTGCAATGCTGAGGGCCTTGTATATCCTCATTTCGATGTAAAGGTTCATGTAGTAGATAAGTTGCCTGAACGATTTAATAAGATAACTGTAGCAATAGATTACGGTACAACTCACCCAACTGCATTTACCATGCTAGGAGAATACCAAGGCAAGTATTATATGATTAAAGAGTACTACAAGAGTGGAAAGACTAATACACAACTTGCTGATGACCTGGTAAAGTTCATAGATGGATATAAGATTAATGGAATAACAGTTGATAGTGCAGCCGCTTCTTTTATCCTGGAACTAAGAGGAAGAGGTATTAGAGTAACAGACTGTATTAAGGATGTTACTGATGGTATAAGCAAGGTATCATCTCTGATAGCAGATAATAAGCTTTACGTGCATAAGAGCTGTAAGAATACAATTAAAGAGTTCCATGTATATGCTTGGGATGAGAAGAAGAGCCAATCGCAGGGAAAGGATATTGTTATAAAGATTAATGATGATGCAATGGATAGCCTACGATACAATATAATGACATTCCATAATGTAAAGAAAATAGAAGCTGTTAATAGATCCATATTTGGCTTCTAAGGAGGTAACTAATGAAGATTAACTTTAAATTAGATAATGATAGAAGTAAAGCAATTACGCAATTAATAGATTATCACAAGACATATAAACTTCCGAAGTACAAGAAGCTAGATAATTACTATGCAGGCTTCCATGATATATTCAAGAAGGAAGCTCCAGCCAATACGCCTAACAATAGAATAGCTACACCATACCCAAAATTTATTGTAGATACTGCAATAGGATATTTCTTAGGACAGCCTCTTCAGTATGATTCAAAGGATGATATCCTAAAATCCCTTTTATATGCTGTACTAGACGAGAATGGTGAAGATGATGCAAATATGGAGCTATCAAGAACGCTATCTATAACAGGTGAAGCTTTTGAATTAGTTTATATAGATGAAGAGGCTAATATACAATTTGCTCAACTAGATAATGCTCAAACCATAGTTCACTATAATAGCAAGCTTAAGCCACAGATAGACCTGGCACTTAGATACTATGAAGAAGATGATATAGTTTATGCTGAGCTTTATACTGAAGCTGGTGTAGAGTATTACGAGAAGAAGAATGAATCATTTGAGCTAGTTGATGAAGAAGAGCATATTTTTGGTGAAGTGCCTATTGTACACTACCTTAACAATAATAACGCCAAAGGTGATTTTGAGCCAGCATTATCCTTAATAGATGAATATGACAGGGCCTTATCAAATAATAGTAATGAATTCGAGTATTTTAGAAATGCGTACCTTATATTAAAAGGCTATGCAGGAACAACTGATGAAGAAATAGCAGAGGCTGTAGAGAAGAGAGCATTTAAGGTAGACAGTGATGGAGATATAACATTTCTTACTAAAGATATTAATGATTCGGCTGTGATGAACCATTTAAAAACATTACATGATAATATTCATTTCTCATGTTCTATACCATGCCTGACTGATGAAAGCTTTGCAAATAATATAAGTGGAGTTGCTCTTAAATATAAGCTTTGGGGATTTGAGAACCTTATTGCTGCTAAGGAGCGTAAGTTTACTCAAGCTATTACTAGAAGGTTGAAGCTTATAATATCAGCTATGAATGTAAAAGGCCATTCTTTTGATTTTAAGGATATTACTTTAAGATATACTAGAAATCTTCCGGAGAACCTTTTAGAGAATGCTGAAATAGTAAATAAACTTTCTACAATAATACCAACGGAATATTTAGCAGTCCTACTACCATTTATTGATAATAAAGAAGAGTTATTAGATAAGATAGCTGAGAATCAACTGACAGCCTCTTCACAGGCAAGTTCAGAAGAGGGAGAAGTAAGTTTAGCTAAGACTGCTTAAAAAAGAGCCTGCATCAATCTGCAGGCTTTTATCTATTGTATTAGGTTTCAAGAATATTATTCTCAACTATAGTTCAATGATTAGTCTTACAAATTCTCAATATACAATATTATATATATATTCTTAAAATTTGATTGAAATAGTAATGTGTAAAAGCACTTATTCATCTAGTAATACTTCTTTGAAGTATTAAACGAAGGATGGGATAAGATGGAAGGCATTTATAGTATTACTAATAAAGTTAATGGGAAGAGGTATATAGGACTATCAACCAATATAAAGAAGAGGGTAGCATCACATAAAGACCAGCTAAAATACAATAGGCATGAAAATACTAAATTACAAAGAGCATGAAACAAGTACGGTGAAGAGCACTTTGAGTTTGAGGTTTTAGTTGAGTTATTAAAGCTAAATAAGACAGCTTAAGTGTAATAGCATCTCCCTATTTTGATAGATTTTTTTATTGTAATAATTTTTTTATACTCTTCATTGTATATCTACCATGAATAACTAATCACAGGAGGTAATAACTATGGCAGATGTTAACACAGTAATAGATCCAGCGGGAGTGAATGCTAACGAAGTGGATCAGCAGGGTGGGAACAAAACACCAGAAATAAAACTTCCTCAATCAATTGAAGAATTGCAGGCACTTTTACAATCAGAAGGTGATAAAAGAGTAGCTTCAGCAATTAAGAAGCGTGAAGAAAAGCTAAAAGCTGATTTTGAAGCTAAGATTGAGAAAGAAAAAGCTGAGGCAGCTAGATTAGCAAAGATGACTCAAGCTGAAAGAGAAAAAGCTGTATTAGAGGCTGAAAGAAAATCCTTTGAAGCGGAAAGAAAAGCTTTTGCTAAAACACAATTATTGAATCAAACAATGGTTGAACTTCAAAAGGAAAGCTTGCCAGTAACATTTGCTGAATACATGATGGCTGATACTGCAGAAGAGGTTATTGAAAGGATAAATAGCTTTAAAAAAGTATGGCAGGAAGCATTACAAGTAGCAGTAGATGAAAGAATAAAGTCTAAAACTCCTAAGGCAGGAACATCTAATAATACTACTATAACAAAAGAAGATTTTAAGAAGATGACTTACAGAGAAAGAGTGTCTTTATATGATTCTAATCCAGAATTATATAAGTCCTTAAATAAATAATAACTATCCTATGGAGGTAAACAAAAGATGAGTTTAACTAAATTAGAAAACCTAATTAATCCAGAAGTATTAGCTGACATGATTTCAGCAGAACTTCCACAATTATTAAGATTTGCTCCTATTGCAGATATAGACACAACTTTAGTAGGGCAACCAGGAAATACAATTACTGTTCCTAAGTATGCATATATTGGAATGGCAGAAGATGTTGCTGAAGGTGAAGAAATTGGATCAGCACAATTACAAACTTCTACAACTCAAGCTACAGTTAAAAAAGCAGGTAAAGCAGTAGACATTACTGATGAATCAGTTTTAAGTGGTTACGGAGATCCAGTATCAGAAGCTGAAAGACAATTAAAAATGGCCATTAGAGATAAGATTGACTATGACTGTCTAACAGTATTAGCTGATGCAACATTAGAACATAATGCAGGTGCTAAGATTTCTTACAACGGAATAGTTGATGCTATTGATTTATTCGATGAAGAAGAAAATGAGCCAAAAGTATTATTTGTTAATCCAAAGCAAGTTACTGCATTAAGAAAAGATGCTAACTTCCAAGACATGAATAAGTATCCTCTTCCAGTGATAATGAAAGGGCAAATCGGAGAAATCTGTAACTGTTACGTAGTTCCTTCAAAGAGAATCAAGTTAAATGCAGAGGGTACTGCTTATGAAAACTACATTGTTAAGGCTGGGGCTCTTAAGGTTTACTTAAAGAGAGATGTTCAAGTTGAAACTGGTAGAGATATTAAGAAGAAGATTAATTCTATCGTAGTTGATGAACACTACACAGCTCACTTATACGATGAATCTAAGGTAATTAAAGCTTACTTCAATAAATAATCATAATTGGCCTCTTCATGGGGCCTCTTCCCAAGGGAGGTAAGACAATGTTTTTAACTGATGTGAAGATACTGCTTCAAATAAAGACCAGTGATTGTTCAAAGGACGAATTGCTATCATATTTGATAAGGCAGGTCAAAATAAAAATACTAAATTACTGTAACATACAAGAAATACCGTTATCCCATCAATACTTGATCCCTGAAATGGTAGCTTCATATTATAACCTTATGTATAAGCCACATGAAGAGGAGCAAGTTCAAACTAGAGCAGGTTCTAAGGTAATCAAGAAGGAAAGCATTGGTGATTACTCTGTAGAGTATGATACTGGTGAAGCTTCTAAAAGGCCTACGCCATCTTCAGCAGATACATCTAATTTAGAATCAGTTCTAATTGATTATAAAAGCGAGCTAAATCAGATAAGGAAATTAAGGTTATAATGGATAGTTTACTTAACCAAGTATGTACAGTAAAAAGGGCGAACATTTTTGGAGCTAAAAATCACTCTAAGAAATATTACGTTGATTTATATGAAGATGAAATAGTAGGAACTTACCCATGCAGGATAGTAAGAAAAAGTGCTAAAACATCTTCAAATCAAGTAGAATCAACGGTTCAAGGCACTATGAGAGCCTACTTTAACAATGAAGCTGATGTAGAAGAGGGAGATATAATTGAATGTAGCGAATATTCTCAGTATACATTCAATGTATTATTCGTATACAATCCAGGCTTTCATCATAAAGAAGTAGACCTAGAAATAGTACCTAAAAGCGTGTAATACCAATGCTTGAGGATATGTTAAAGGATTTACATTGCGTGAAATCAAAATTTCACGCAGAGTTGCCTAAATTAAAAACTAGCATGGGTAAGACATTAAAAGATGATATAAAAAGATATACTCCAAGAGATTCAGGAAGGCTAGCTGAAAGTTACAATGTAAAAGTAACTGGTAATGATATAGAAGTAATTACAGATGTTGAGTATGCTCCTTATGTAGATAATGGACATTCAACAGGAAGTTCTTTTGTAAAAGGAGCCCATATGTATGATAAAGCTATTAATAACTTTCACGTTAAATCAGATAAGTTGATTAATGATTTCTTGGATCAAGTAAATCCATTTAAGTAAAAGCAGGAGGTAACCATGGATCTATTTTATATAGTTGAATCAATATGCAAACACATAAGTGAAAGATTTGATGATACTAACATCTATATAAATGATGTACCACAGGGTTTTACTAGGCCTAGCTTTTATGTAGGATTAGTTGATTTTGTGGATCAAGATTTAAGCCTTGGAACTATGAGGAGGAGAGCTACATTTGAAATAGTGTATTTTGCACCTGTAAATAGTAGAGGATTAACAGATAAATTTAAACAACATGCAGTCTATATGAATATGGCTTCAATATTTAGTGAGCATTCATTGGCTGTTAAAAATAGATATATCAAAATAACATCTAAAAATGGAAATTTAACTGATACAGAGGCTCACTTAAGCGTCAATTTTGATTATACAGTTGATAATGATTCAATGATAAACATAGATGACCTGTGCGAGCTTATGAGAGAGTTACAGATAAAATATTTAAATAACTAATGAATTATGGAGGTACAAACCTATGAGTTTTCCTAAAATTAATATTACATTTAAAGGTTTAGCAGGTTCAGCAGTTACTAGATCAGCAAATGGAATAGTAGCTTTAATATTAAAAGGTGAATCACGATTCCACGTGTTAGAGTCATTAGCTGATATGCCAGAAGAGTTAACAGCAGTTCAAAAGGAAGCTGTAGAAATGGCATTCAATGGTGCTAGTAAGGTAATAGTTTCTGTAGAAGATGCAGTAGCTAAATCATTAAAGAGATTAGAGACAGTTAGATTTAACTACTTAGCAGCTCCGGAAGGTGAGACAGATGATAATACAGCTATTGCATCATGGATCAAGTTACAAAGAGAAAATAAATCTAAAAGAGTAAAAGCCGTTTTAGCTAACACTGCTGCTGATAATGAAGGTATCATAAACTTCACTACTAATGGTATCAAAGTGAAGGATAGAGAAGAAGCATATTCTGCTCAAATGTTTACTGCAAGAATAGCTGGGTTAATAGCTGGTACTGGTGCAAGGGATTCAGTTACATTTGCAAGATTACCTGAGGTTGAAGATATAGCAGCTCACTTAACAGAAGAGGAAGCAGCGTCTAAGATTTCTGCTGGTGAATTAGTTTTATTCCATGATGGAGATAAAGTTAAGGTTGCTAGAGGTGTCAATTCATTAGTAACTGTTACTGGTGATAAAAATGAAGCATTCAAAAAGATAAAGTTAGTTGAAATCATGGATATGATTCATGATGATATCAAGAGAACTGCTGAAGATGACTTCATCGGTAAGATAAGAAATACTTATCCTAATAAATTACTTTTATGTAATGCTATTAATGCTTACTTCGAAGCTTTAGAAGCAGAAGAGGTACTAGAAGCTAATCAAAACAAATGTGAAATAGATGAAGTTGCTACAAGAGCATACTTAAAGGAAACTGGTGTAGATGTAAGTCTATTAAAGCCTGCTGAAATTAAATCAGCTAATACTGGTGACAAGGTATTTATATCAGCTAAGATTTCAATGATTGACGCTATGGAAATAATTGATTTTGTTATAGCAATCTAATAGAAAAGTCAAAGTTATTTGTATAACTAAGGTGAGGTGGGAAAAAGTTCCCTCTTCATCTTAAAACTATAATATGGAGGTACTACCTAATGAGTTTTAAAGGTAAAAATGTTATAAATGGTACTTACGGTAGCGTATGGGTTGATGGTGAAAAAATTAATGAATGTTTCGGCCTAAAAGCAACTGTTGAAATACAAAGAGAAGATATTAAGATGTGTGGAAACTTATGGGTAGCTAGCAAAATGCTTGGAGCTACTGGTAAAGGTTCAATAAAGTTACACAAGGTATCAACTAGATTTGAAGAAAAGATATTCAATGCTATTAATTCAGGAGAAGATACTGACTTTGAAATTCAATCAATGTTAGCTGATCCAGACGCATTAAACAAAGGTAAAGAAACTGTATTATTAAAGGGTGTTCAATTCGATGAACTTACTATGCAAGATTTCGAGGCTGGAGCAGCAGGTACAGTAGAAATACCATTTAGATTCTGTGGAGCAGAATATCTAGATAAGATAGTTTAATTTATAATATCTACAGAAAACTAGTGGGACTAGTTTTTTAGGGAAGCTAATAATTAACTTATACGGAGGGCGTGTAAAAACGCTCCTCCCATTTATATTGGATATTATTTTTGATTTAACGGAGGAGCAAATTACATGACAAATGCATTAGATTTATTATTAGGAAATGAAGAATTATTACAAAAGCCATCTAAGGAGTTTATCGTAAGAAGATTGTCTCGAGGAGAAGTAGAATTTAAATTAACTTTAGAAGCAGTTACTATGAATCAGTTTAAGCATATTCAACAAATTTGTACTGATAAAAGAGGTGCTGTAGATGCAATAGGTGTTCAAGTAATGTTACTGACTTATGGAGTAAGAGAGTTTAACAATAAACTAGCTGAAAATAAGGATAAGTTACAAGATACATTTGCTAAGTTAGGCGTTGCTAATTCAGAAGGATTAATTCAAAAGGTATTACTACCTGGTGAGATTAGCATAATAGCATCTGAAATTACTGAATTAAGCGGTTTTGGTGAAGATATGGTTGAAGAGGTAAAAAACTTCTAGCCAACAATGATACTGAGACTATCCTTATGTATTATTGTTGGAAGTACCACAATATAAAACCATCTGATTACTATAATATGACGGCAGGAGAAAAAACTATTTTAACTGCATTTTATACTATAGAGATGGAAGAAATGAAAGAAAAAGCTGAGGCTGTAGCAAGTACAGGTATATGTCCTGCTATGGCATTAAAATAACGTTACTCTTATATTAGGAGTTTCGTGAAAGTAAGATGAATAGAAGGTTTAATAGGTATGGACGCTGTGTCAGTTTGGTTGAAAAAATAATAAAAATTTTATAAGGGATATAGTGTCCATTATAAAAAATACACTAAGGGGCGGGGCTGATTTAGCTCCGTCCCTTTTAAATATAATCAGAGGAGGAATAGCTATGGCCAAAGAGTATTCAGCAAAGCTTACACTTCAAGATAACTGGAATCAGGTAATAGATAAGGCCATCACTAAAACAAGTAAGCTCCTAAAGGAAGCTCAGAAGCTTGATAAGATTAAAGTTAACCCTGAAGTAAACATAAAGACTAATAAAGCCCTTATGAAAAAGGTGCAAGATGATTTAAATAAACTTGAAAAAAGTAATATTAACATAAAGACAAAGTTAGATGCTTCATTTAAGGCCACAGTTAATGCTATACAAAGAGCTGTGCCTAATAAAAAGGTTGTTTCTATTGAAGCTAAGGAAAATGTAACTAAAACTCTTAACAATGTTGAAAGAGAAGTTTTTACTAAAACTAATAAAGTTAATAACATATTAAAAGGCTCAATGAAAGGAATGTCCTCTTCAATAAATGCTTCTCTAAGCCCATTAGGAAGACTGATTAATGGATTAGGCAGAGTAAGAAGTGTAGCTAGTGCTATGAGCAAGGCTACGGGCTCAGGATTATTTGGTTCAGCATTAGCAGGAGGATTAGCTGCTAAGGTTGCTGGTAAGAATACTAGAACAGAATCAAGAAATAGGACTATAATAAGAGGAAAAGGAAATGCATTTTCTTTTGGAGACTTGGTAGATCCGATTAGAAACTTTCCGTTTTCAAAACTAGGTTCAATGTTAAATAAGGTGACTGGTGGAGCAATAGGGGCCGCTGTGCATGATGTTTTATCTAAAGCGTACTCATTTAAAAAGAAGGTAAATATACCAGGAGTAAAAGTAACTGGATTAGATACTGGGTATGGAGCAATGATTGCTGGTCAAAGGAATGCCATGAAGAATAAACATGGTGTAGATAATTACCTACCTAAGTTAAAGGTTGATTTAGATAATGGATACATTACTAGAACTAAAAACAAGGTTGAGAATGTATTTGATTCATTATCAGCTAAAGCTAAGAGAACTGGTAATGTTATATCAAATGCTTTAAACATCGGATTCAATAGAGTAAAGACTAGTGGATTTGCAACAAAAGTATCTAGTGCTTTTAATAGAATAAGTAAAAGTGCAAGTAAAGTAGGAAATAGGATATCATTTGCTTTTCAAAGGGCATCATATAAAGCTATATCGGCAATACTGGGAATAATAAAGGGCGCTTCAAGTGCAACATCTAGGATAACAAGTATTTTCAGTAGAATGGGAGCTAAGATACCTGCGCCTGTAATAAAGGCTATGAGCAAGATAACCTCTTCAATTAAGAAAGTAGCAGGTAAAACATTTAGCTTCACTATTAAGGCAATAGATAAAGCCTCTTCTATAATGAAAGGTGTGGCAAGTAAGGCCGCAGGTATTGCTAAGTTAGGTATGGGAGCTTTACTAGGAGCAGGTACTGCAGGAGCAACTGTAGGTATTAGTGGAATGGCTGCTAGGGAAAAACAACTTGTATCTATAGAGCATTTCATGGATGTAGCTGATAAAAAGAATAATAATGGATCTAATACAATGAGTAGAGAACAGCTAAACGGTAATGCGAATAAGTACATGCAAGATTTAGTTCAGTTATCTAACATTACACCATTTGAAACTCAGGACATTGCAGCAGCAGGTACTAGAGCAATTCAAATGACTAATGGAAGTACGGATCAAGCAATGGATATTACAAAACTTGCTGCAGATATGGCTGCATTATCACCAGGTAAAACTACTCAAGATGCAATGGAAGCATTATATGACTTAAGAATGACTGGTGAAGCAACTAGACTTCAAGAGTTTGGACTTAAAGTTAATAAGGCTCAAATGAATGCACTTGTAGGTAAAGGTGAAACTGACGACTTAAATGAAGAGGAAATGGCTCAAGCATTCCAAAAGCTTGTAGATGGCCCATTAAAGAAAACATTTAGTGGTGGAGCTGAAGAATTATCACAAACTGTTGCAGGTAAGTTTTCTACAGTAACAGGTAAATTAAAGTCAGGTTTTACTGATGTAGCTATGGTATTCAATAGTAGAATGTCAAAATCATTAGATGGAGTTATTGGTAAGATAGATGGACTATTTGCAAAGGATTCTAGTGGTAACTTCACTAATGGATTTGTCAATGGAGTAATAGGTGGTATAAACACAGCTATTGAATTTGTAGGTAAACTTGTTAATGGGTTCAAAGAACTTTATCCTAAGATAAGTACAGCAATAGAGCCAATAAAAGAAGCCTTTGGAAATATTTTTGGTAATATAAGCATGGATCAAGTTGTAGGAAAGATTATTGAAATACTAGGTAAAATAATTTCCTTTGCACAACCAATTATAGCAGCTTTTGCAGGCTTATTTGAGAAATTGGCTCCTAAGGTAATGCCTGTAATAGATAAAATACTAGATGCATTTGTAGGACTATCTCCAGCATTTGCTACAGTAGTAGATATGATTACTCCAGTATTAGATTTCTTTATTGATATATTTGGTAGGGTAGCTGGCTTTATTAGTGAACATTCAGAATCTATTAATAAGATAGTTGAAGCTGTAGGAGCAATTTGGACAGTTGTGTGGGATTTAATATCAGGAGCAGTAGATGCTGCGTGGAAGTTTATTGAGCCTATACTAGGCTGGTTAATTGATAAACTAGGTTGGGTAGCAGAAAAAATAACTGCTGTAATGGACACTGTAGGCAAGTGGGATATAGGTGGTAAGGTTAGCCATATGTTCTCACCTTCTGAATGGAAGATGCTTGGTGGAGATGGATATACTAATGATAAAAAAGCTGATGGTAGTCATGCTACAGGATTACAATACGTACCTGATAATGGTTATAAGGCAATTCTTCATAGAGGTGAAGCTGTTCTTACAAGACAAGAAGCCGATAGATATAGAGCTGGGGAAACAAATAACAAAAGCATGAATGTTACTATAAATGTAACAGGAAGTGATAATCCAGAAAAGGTAGCTCAAGTTGTTTACAACAAGCTGATGGAAACAGCTAATAATATGGTATAAGATAATAAATCCCTAATTAACTAGTTAGACTAGTTTTTTAGGGATATTTATTATTTATTTTCTTTATTATGTTCATATGTTTGAATCAAAAATAGAGAGAGAGAGCAGGCCATATTTACTGCTAAATCAGTATGGCGTTGGGCGGGTTTGTATACAGTTTGTCCTTTGCCATGGCTATCACCGTATTCATTACGTAAACTGGCTAATCCATTAACTACAGAAGCACATCCACCTAATATTTGTTTAAATACTTGTTCATTATGATTGTTAGGAGATAAATTCAATTTTGTTGAAACTTCCTTATATAGTTTATTTAAGTCACCATCACTAGCTGTTTCTTCACCCATATCATCAAGAATTGATTTTAGAACGCTTTCAAGAAGGGTTCTTGCAGAGGTAATCGCTCCTTCAAAATCAGAATTCTTTCTATTCATTATTTTTTGCCAGCTATCATTTATATACTGTGAATCTAAGTAATTAATTTTATCATTAATTATTTCATGATAAGGTAATTCACTAGGATTGTTCTCTAAATAATCCAATAGCTCAGCAAATTGTTCGCGTATGAATATTCTTCTAGGTTCATATCTATCAACGGTATTCTTTATAAAGCTCCAGAATTGATTTAAGTCTCTAGATTGTTGTATCCATTTAGGTACTAATGGTTTTGTTAAAGGTTTATTTAAAAAATATGAGCGTAAAATTGTATAGTGCTCATTAGAAGCACCATTGCCAGTAGCTCGGTCAATAAGTAAATTTTGCAAATAAAATGCTTTGTCATAATCAGTTTCAAAATCATCTAGTCGTGGTGAAGTATCTATTTCAGTAAAAAGTTCCATAAGTATTACCTCCTATATAGAATATATATAAAATTATATCACACAAAAAGTTTTATACTACAATCAGATAGAATATAGTATAATTTTATTTAGATATTTAGATTGGAGGGAATTGAATGAGTAACTTATCAAAAGTAAAAAGAGAGCGCATGCTTAATTTTTTAAATAAAATAAGAGAAGAACATGACGATACAGAAGTTATGATTGCAATAAATGAGATAGAAAATGAACTAACAAGTAAAAAATATGGGTTAGTTTGGGAGGAGCATGAAGAGAGAGTCGATGTAGAAATGAAGACAAAAGTTCCAGTTTTTTCAGAAGTTACTGATAAAGAAATTGTATCAGATAGTAATAAACGTTATAACTTTTTATTAGAGGGAGATAATCTTCATAGCTTGAAGTTATTAGAGAAAACTCATAGTGGTACCGTAGATGTTATATATATAGATCCACCATACAATAGAGGAAATAACGATTTTATTTATGATGATAAATTTATTGATGCAGATGACGGTTATAAGCACTCTAAATGGTTATCTTTCATGGAGCAAAGATTAAGAATAGCAAGGGAATTATTATCAGATTCAGGTATTATTTTTATTAGTATCAATGATGTCGAGCAGGCACAACTTAAAATATTATGTGATGAAATATTTGATAATAATTGCATGGGACAAATAATTAGAGGAACTGGCACACCAACAGGACAGGGTACAAATGGATTAGTTACGGAGTACGACTATGTATTAGTATATGGGAAAAGTAAAGAATCTAAAATATTAGGCGTTAGTTATGATGAAAAGGATACTAAAATATATGATAAAAAAGATGAAGGTGGAACGTACTTAACTAGAA
The DNA here is from genome assembly GCF_015234215.1 of Clostridium chrysemydis. GTDB lineage: Bacteria > Bacillota > Clostridia > Clostridiales > Clostridiaceae > Clostridium > Clostridium chrysemydis. The sequence continues at coordinate 956,021 of NZ_JADEKP010000001.1, forward strand.
CCTTAAGAAAAACAGGGAAGGAAGATAGACGTGAGGATAGACCTACAATGTGGTATCCATTAGAAGCACCAGATGGTACTTTAGTTTACCCTTATGGGCCAACTGGATATGAAAGTAGATGGAGGTGTGGGAAAGATACATATGAGGAATTTGTAAAAGAAAATAGAATAGAATGGAAGCAAGATAAGGGTGAGTGGAAGGTATATTTAAAATTTTATGTAGATGGGAAATTGAAAAGACCGACAACATTATGGTTAGATAATGTAGGAAATAAAAAGGCTACAAGTGAAATAAAATCACTCTTTGGAAAAGATGTATTTAGTCATCCAAAACCAGTTCAATTAATAGTTGATTGCTTGAAAATTTCATCACATAAATCAGCAGTTGTATTAGACTTCTTTGCAGGAAGTGGAACAACAGGTCAGGCCGTATTAGAGATGAATAGGCAGGATAATGGTAATAGAACATTTATATTATGTACGAATAATCAAAATGAAATATGTGAAAAAATTACTTATGAAAGAATGAAAAAAGTAATAGATGGATATGAATTTAAAGGCAAAAAGGAGATAATTCTTTTTGAAAAAGCAATTACTTTAAAAGATTTAAGTAAAATGGATAAAATATTAGGTGATGTTGCAGAACTAGAAGAGCAGGTTAAAGATAGTTATGATAAAGTAGTAAAAGAATTTAAAAATGGAGTGTTAAAAGTTATCGGTAGAGATACTATAAAGGATAAAGTAAAAGGTATTCCAGCTAATTTAATGTACTATAAAACTGACTATGTTTTAAAGCATTCATCTGATGAAGAGCATAATTTTAGAGAGGAACTGTTGAAGCATATTGCTGAGATGGTACAGTTAGAGCATGGCATAAAGATAGATAACTCTAAGTATGTAATATTATTGAGTGATGAGGATGCAGATTCACTTGAGGGGAATGAGGAAGTTTTAAATAGATGTAGGGTAATTTATATTTCTTCACAAGTACTATTAACCAAACAGCAAGAAGTATTATTCAATAAATTGAAAATAGATATAATACCAATCCCTGAATATTATTTTGATGGTGAATTGAGAGAGGTAGGAGAAATATGATAGGGTTACCAAAAGGATTGTTTGAATTTCAAGATGAATGTGTAAATTATCTGCTAGAGGCAACTTCAATTAGCAGTAAGAAGACTACAGTAGTAAAAGCTCCTACAGGTGCAGGAAAGACTATTATACTATTGGATTATATTGATAAATATATCAATAATGTTAACAGTAATGTATCTTTTGTTTGGTTCTGCCCTGGTAAAGGGAATTTGGAAGAGCAAAGTCAGAAGAAAATGAAAAAGCATCTTCCAAATAGAAAGAGTAAGAACCTACAAGATGCTATTTCAGTAGGGTTTCAATCAAGAGAAACTACATTTATTAACTGGGAGCTGGTTACAAATAAAAATAACAAGGCAGTAACTGAAACAGAATGGAAAAACCTTTTTGGTAGAATTGCAGAAGCTCATAGAAAGGGCGTAGAGTTTATTTTAATAATAGATGAAGAGCATTCTAATGATACCCAAAAGGCTAAGGATATAATAAATTCATTTGCGGCATCTTATCAAGTTAGAGTTTCAGCTACAGCAAGAGAGAATAAGCTACACAATTTTTATGAGATACCTGAGGTTGATGTAATAAACTCAGGTTTGATAACAAGAGCATTGTATATAAATGAAGGTGTAGAAGGAAGTGCTAAGATTGATAATGAGCATAGTTACTTAATAGAGCTTGCAAATAATAAAAGAAAAGAAATTGCAAAAGAGTATGAAAATTTGGATGTAGAGATAAGGCCATTAGTATTAATACAGTTTCCAGATATGTCAGATGAACTTATAACTAGTATTGAGGAAACTTTAGATTCTATGGGCTATAATTATGATAATAAACTAGTAGCTAAGTGGATGAGCGATAATAGTGATAAGATAAATAAAGAAGGAATTGAGAAATTAGATGCTCAACCAGTATTTTTACTTATGAAACAGGCGGTTGCAACAGGTTGGGATTGTCCAAGAGCTAAGATACTTATAAAGCTTAGAGAGAATATGAGTGAAGACTTCACTATTCAAACAATAGGTAGATTAAGAAGAATGCCAGAAGCTATACATTATGAAAATGAAATTTTAGATAACTGCTATTTATATACGTTTGATGAAAAATATAAAGAAAGTATTAGAAAAGAGATTTCTAATGCGTTTGATGTTAAAAGGGTTTTCCTAAAAGAAAAATGTAAAACATTCACGCTAGAAAAACAAATGAAAGATTTAGATTATGATGGTATTGGTGAAAGAGAAACTTATAGATCAGTATTTGAATTTTTCAATAATAAATATAATTTATCTACAGCAAAAGCTAACAATAAGTTAATACTAGAAGCAGAAGGATACAGTTTTACTGAGGAACTAGTAAGGACAGCTAGACAGGGTAAATTTATAAAAACTGACTCTATTTTAGATTCTCATGTAGGTTCTTTTATTCAAACGAGGAGAGAAGTTAATACACATAAAAATGGTATTGATTTGCTTCATTCTATAGATACAATAAAGTCTGCTATAGGAATTAAGCAAGGCAAATTAAGAGCCATACTAGAGAGATTATTTAGAGATAATTCATATAATAGGGATAAATTATTGAATTTAAATACTAAACAATTTTATGCTTTCGTAATAAATAATGAACATAAATTAAAAGAAGATTTTAGAGAAGCAACTAGCCAATTAGCTAGTCAGGTAGCATTCCCATCAATAGTTAAGACTAGGGAGTTTAAGATACCAGAAAGAGATTTAGTAAAATATGATGCTTCTGAAACTGATGTTATTGAAATGTTAAGCAATGCATATCATGAGTATCCTTCATCAACTTTAGTAGACGGAATTCGTTCAAGGCCAGAAAGATTATTTGAAAGATACTGTGAAGATAATGATAATATTGACTGGGTATATAATAATGGAGATAAAGGCCAGGAATATTTTTCTATAGTATATTATGATTCTTTCGAAAGAAAACAATGGTTATTTTATCCTGACTATATTGTTAAACTGAAGAATGGTGATGTTTGGATAATAGAGACTAAGGGTGGAGAGCGAAAAGACGGAAAGAGTAATAACTTAGATAGGCAAGTTGCTAACAAGTTTGAGGCATTTAAAACTTATGCTAATGATAAGAATATAAAATGGGGATTCGTTCGTGATAAAAATGACATACTTAAGATAAATAACACTGTTTATACGGAAAGCATGAGTAGTGAACACTGGAAGCCAATAACAACAGCTTTCTAAATATGAGAAGGATACGTTAATACGTATCCTTTTTCTTTTGCTCATTTGTATAACTAACATGACATATAAGAAGGTTGGTGATACAATAATGGATTTTTATATAAAGTATAGTGATAGTGAAATGTTAAGGTTGCCAGTAACTCCTAGCGATTTTACTATTCAAGCAGGAAACAATACTCAGAACGTTACAGTAACTAATATAGGGGAACTATCATTATGGGGCCCAGAGAAGTTACGTTCAATTTCTATTCAAAGTTTCTTTCCTTACAAATACCATTCTAGCTATTGTTCATATAGAGGATTTCCTAAACCATGGGAATGTATAGAAATTATTAATAAATGGAGAAATAGTGGTAAGCCAATTAGATTACTTATCATTGATAGATCCAGAGAAGTTGATATAAACATTGAAATGCTTATTGAGACTTTAGATACTTCTATGAGAGATGCTTCAGGAGATGTTTACTTTACATTAGCCTTTAAAGAGTATAGAAGAGTTAAGCTAGAACAAGTAAAAGGTAATCAAAATATTGAACCAGTTAGACCTACGCCTCCAACAGCACCATCTAAGCCAAGCTCAGGGCAAAGAACGCATAAGGTTGTAAGTGGAGATACACTATGGGGGCTAGCTAAGAAGTACTATGGGAATGGTTCTAAATATCCTATTATATTCAATGCTAATAAGGATAAGATTAAGGACCCGAACCTAATACGTACTGGTTGGGTTTTAGTAATACCATAGGAGGTAAGTTATATGGATATGATACAGCATACGCAAAGTCAAAAGCCTACAGTTAACCTATATAAAGCTAATGGTTCTAAATATAACATAACTGAATTAGTAGATGGTATTCAATGGAGTGGAGATTATCAGCAGGTATCTAGGAAATTAGAAGTAGATATTTTATATCCAGTTAATGATAAGAATCAATCTTTAGTTATACCTGATATCGGAGATATGATGACGTTATTTGTAGGAGAGCATGAGCTATTTAGGGGAGTTGTATGGAATAGGAACTTGGTGGAGAATGGCCAATTTATGAAGGTTACTTGTTACGATGCTTTAATTAATGTTACTAAGTCTACTACAAGTTATAATCTTAAGAATGTTTCGCCTGAGAGCACAGTTAAGAGAGTTTGTAGTGATTTTAGTATTCCATATGATTATATAGCTAGTAGTGGTGGAACTACATATTCAGATGCCGCAATGGGAAAAGGTTGTTACGATATCATCATGACTGGATATACTGAGGCTAGCAAAAAGACTGGTAAGAAATATATGCCCATTATGCTTAAGGGGAGACTTAATATAATAGAGAAAGGCATAGTAAGAGTTCCTTATGAATTAAGTAGTGATGTTAATGTAATGAATACTCAACATAGTGAAAGTTTAGATTCTATGATTAATAAAGTAATTATTTATGATGAAGCAGGTAACATAGTAGATTCTATTTCTAATCAAGGATGGATTAATGCTTATGGCTTATTACAAGGAGCTATTCAGTTTGATAAGGAAAAGGATAATAAGGTTTTAGCTAAGAAAGAGCTTAAAGATATGGAGAGGAAAGTTCAAGTTCAAGCACTAGGTATAATTCAAGCTATTACAGGTCATGCAGTTATGCTTAAATCTACTCATACTAAGGCTGTAGGGCTATTCTATATAGATACAGACACCCACTCATGGAAGAATGGTTCATATGAGATGACATTGACTTTGAATTTTCAAAATATAATGGACGAAAAAGAGGTTAATGAAGAAAGTAATAGTGGTTCTGATGGTAATAGCTCAGGAAGTGGCTCTAGTGGAAGTGACTCGAAAGCACCTGATTGGTGGAGTCAGAACTGGGAAGAGTCACATACACATGGTTCAGATAAGTATAGTTTTGCAGGGCAAAGCAGTAAGTAGGAGGTATCTGATGAATAACTTAGATAATCCATATAGTGGGATAATTAATATAATGAGAGAACAAGGTGCAAAGAATAATGCTCCTAACCTTATGCTAGGTAAAGTAGTTAGCACTTCACCTTTGCTGATCCAAGTAGGAGATATTCAATTAGATAAGGATAATCTTTATGTAGCAGATTACCTTATGCCTAATTATAAGAGAAATTTGAAGACCAGTTTTAATTTTAATCTTGTTATTGATGGTGATACTTCTGATGTTACTCTACAGAGTGTTTCAATTGGGGACCAGGAGCATCAATTTGGTACTCATAATCATGGTAGCCATAAGCATTCGTTTAGCAAGAGCATTAGTAAGACTATAGAGATTAATAACGCAGCTTATTTTACTGATAGTGGCTTAGGTGCAGGAGATATGGTTGCAATTCAACAACTGCAAGGTACAAATAAGTTTATTGTATATTGCAAAGTAGTATAGGAGGTATGGAGTATGCCATTTCCGTTTATAGATATAGAACCTGTTACAGAGCAACAGGGTGAAGTGTGGGAGCCATTTAGAGAGTTTGAGTGGGATTATACTAATAATAAGTATGTTATCCGTAACGGGCAAATTAACACTCTTGAAGGTATAGAAGCACTAAAAATTTGGATTTATAAATGTATATCTACAGTAAGGGGCAGATATGATGCCTATACCTGGGATTATGGTACGGATCTAGAAAGTTTAATTAGTGCTGGATTACCAAGGGAAGTAATTAAATCAGAAACAAAGAGAATGATTAAAGATGCTTTACTTATAAATAAACACATAATAGATTGTTATGATTTTGTGATTGATTTTACAAATGATAGGATGAAAGTTAATTTTACTGCAAATACAGTTTACGGTGAGATAGAGATTAGGAGGTAATTGAATGTACGAAAACATGACCGATTACAATATTAGAAAACAAATGCTTGATAAAGTTACAGCGCCTGTAAGCAAAACAGAGGGTACATTAATATATGATGCTCTTAGTCCAGTAGCTAATGAATTTGCAAAGCAATATATGGAACTCGATTCTATGCTTTTAAAGAGCTTTATTCAAAGTACTTATGAAGATTGGCTTGATAAAAAAGCTTCTGAATTTGGAATATATAGAAAACAGCCAACAAAAGCTATAGGAAAGTTAAAGATAACTGGTATTCCTAATAAAGTTATAAGTAAAGGGCTAATAGCAAGTACAGTTGATAATAAACAATTTATTACAACAGAAACAATTAGATTAAATGCTCAAGGTGAAGGTATTTCTAAAATAGAAGCATATGAAGCAGGCCTTGATTATAATGTTGAAGCTAACACAATTACTGAAATTGTAACAGTAGTAAATGGAGTTATAAGTGTTACTAATCTAGATAAGGTTAGTGGAGGAAGTATAACTGAGACTGATGAAGAATTAAGAGAAAGATTACTTTTAAAGGCAAGAACCCCTTCAACAAGTGGAAACATTCATCACTTCAAGGAATGGAGCCTTGAGATTGATGGTACAGGAGATGCAAAGGTATTTCCTAATTATTTTGGAGCAGGAACAGTAATGGTTGCTATAGTAGATTCAAATAAAGAACCTGCTAATGAAGAAATAATAAAAGATGTATATGACAATATAGAGAAGAATAGGCCAATAGGTGCTGTAGTAACAGTACAATCAGCTAGAGCGGTTGATATTAATATAGAAGTAACTATTAAGAGAGATTTAACTTATACACCTCAAGAGGTTGAGGACAGTATTAGTGTTAATCTTCTTAAAGCAATGAGAGATATGGTATTTAAACAGGATTACATCTCTTATGCAAGATTAACAAGTGCTATATTAACAGCTAAAGGTGTACTTGATTTTATTGAATTAAGAGTCAACGGAGAGTTAGCTAATAATGTATCTTTAGAATCGGATCAAGTTGGTATATTAGGTACTTTAACTATAAATGAAGTGTAGGGGGTACTCATGGATAAAGTAGAAGCAATTTTAAAGCAAATACCATCTTTCATTAAGAAGGATGAAATGATGAAAGAAATTTATTCAATACAAGGGGAAACCTTTAATGAGTTAGATGATAAGACTAGAAATACCTTTGAACAATTATTCATAGATACTGCTACTTGGGGACTAAGGCGTTGGGAAGAGATGCTAGGTATTAACGTGGATCTAAACAAGACTGATGAAGATAGAAGAGCTATTATTAAATCAAAGTTAATAGGTAGCAAAACTACAACTAAGGAACTTTTACTTGAGTTCCTTGGTACTTTTGGGTATACAGATGTTGCTCTAACTGAAAATATGCCAGAGTTTACGCAAACTTTTGATATAAACCATTACCTGAATACTAATACATCAAAAGAGATGATGGAGACTTTAAGAGATATATTTCCAGCACACTTACAAGGTGTATTGAACTTTAAATCAGATACATCGATAGTTGAATATATTAATCCCAACACAGCATATATTAATTTAAATAATCCTCAAGAAATGCATAAGCAGATTGCTGATATAAGATTAGATAGAAATGGAACATTAATTAGCTTTATGAATGTTGAATCAGATAATGCAGGTAAAGAAATAATACTTGATTATATGGTTGTAGAACCTACTGAAAGCAAGCTTAAAGCAGTTATAGGAGGTATAAGTAATTCACCATCAGGGCAAACGACTGAGTGGGGTGGCTATACAAGGAAAGTTAGTGGTTCTTGGGCTACCATGCAATCTCATTATGGATATTGTAATTCTTCAGAAATAGCAGGAGATTCAATGGAGTGGAGTTTTGAAGGTAATCATGTTCTTATTTTAGGCATGAGAAATAATGACCTGGGAATGGTAAGAGTTTCTTTAGATGGCAAGGAGGAAGCTATTGTTGATTTATATAATCCTTCATTAATTAAAGATATTGCTATATTTGAAAAGAAAGGATTATCTAGAAGTGTTCATACAATCAAGATAGAAGCTGTTGGCTCAAAGCACCCAAGTAGCAAGGGAACTAAAATAGTTAATGGTGGAATTAAGTATCATGCTTATAGAGAAAGAATGGATCTATATAATGATAAAGAAGTAGAGGGCAATGAATATTTAAATGGTAAAGCTGTTCTTATGGATTTATGGAATGAAGAGTTTAATATAAAAATTGAAGGGTGTAATTCAGCAAAGTTATTTGGAAAGGTAAGTCCTAGAGGTGGACTACTAGCTATCAATACATCTTATAAGGATAAAATAGGTTATAAGAATGATTTACTTTTCAACAAGGAACATATAGGAACTTTTACTAATGATAAAAAGACTTATGTAAGGGTAAGTGATAATAACCTTTATGGATATGGGGATAGTATTGGCACAATAACTGCATATGATTTTGATACAGGATTAGTTAGATGGAGTGTTTCTGCTGATAAATTTTTATTAAATAGAAGTGCCTATGCTCATGGAATGATTGTAGATAAGGAAAATAACATTTTTACTATATTCAAAAGAGTTTCTTTAAATAATGCTCCTACTGAAAATGATGAAGTTATTGTAGTTAAGATTAATGCAGATGGTAGTTATGATAAGGCGATAACAATTAGAAATACAGCTAGTAATCAGATATTAGGTAAGCTTATTTATCATAGGGGACTAAATAAAGTATTTCTATCTACTGATGAGTATCATGATGGGCCAATTAATAATGTATATGCATTTGATTGTCATGATTTTGATGGATCAACAGCAACAGTAATTAAAAATGAAACATTTAATAGCCAAGGGTTTTACATATTCTTGCTTGGTGAAATAAATAATCAGATATATGCACTTGATGTAAAGAATCCATTTGGTGGTGGCATTAAAGAAATTTACCTTGTTAAATATAATGAAGATTTAGGACAGATAAGACGAGTTAAACTTGTTGAGCAATCTAGGATGAACTTTGTAATAGGAAATGGAAGGCTATATATGACTACAGGTACAGCAACTCCTGCGGGAGAAGGTTTTTATGATACAGTGAATCCAAAAGTAATTAGCTATAGAGATGATTTAGTTGCTAATATGAATAAAGTATCTCCAGTAGGCATTAATTTTATAGCAGAAGATAATAAAGTTGTAGGACTTAAAGAGACAACATTTAATGAAAAGGTAGATGTAGTGTGCTTATCAGATACATTTGTTGAAGAATGGACTACTACATTTACAAGAAGGTTCAATGCTAAAGAAGAGTATCAGTTCTTTAATCGTATATTTATTGATAGTAATGGTTTAGTTAGACTTGATAATAAGCAATCAGCAGGATTTAAGAAAAGGCTGACAATATTCTAGGAGGTAATAATTATGTATGCAGTTTATTATAATTTAGAGGATTCCAATATAGGTAATGTTTATATGTATCATAAAACACAAAGTGCTGATTTAGGCACAGAAGTTAATTATGCAATAGTAGAAAAGATTCCAGATCCAGAATATAGAGCAAAGATGATGGCCAGATTATTAATTAATCTTGAAACAAAAGAGCTTTACTATGAATATATAGAAAGGCAATTAACAAGAGAAGAAGAATTAGAACAAGAAGTAAAATCTCTAAGACAAGAGCTTATGAGGCTAGGTAGTTAATAATAAAATTAAGTTATAAATGGAAGAGCATCTATCATTTAAGATGCTCTTAACAAGTTAGCTATAGTATGCTATTGAAAAATTACCATCAATATTCATAGATTTACGCCAATTTCTAATCCAATTTTCGCATAGAGCAATATCTAAAGTATTCGTACTTAAATAATAACCTCCTTTTGGACCAGGCTTGCTACAGATACAAAATTCCTTAGAGTTTCTAAATTCTCGTATGTATATACATAAATCACCTAATTCTTTTGCTTTAATAGGGTTTTTATTGCTAGATAGAATGCTTATGAGTTTAATTTTTTTATACTCTTTTATTATAAGTTCTTTCATTTTTGAATCTCCTTTTACCTTGCGAATTGAAGGAAAGTTATATACATGCAGAGCCTTGTTGAAACTATTTTCTGTATAATGATATTTTTTCCTAGCAAAAGAAATATTAATGCCGCTAATAAAGTCATAAAGTACACAAATTACCCTACAATAGTTCATATAGTTTTGAGCATTTCTGTGAGTGAATTTTTTAAATAATTTAGTTAAGTAATCTTTATGATAATAAATATCTGTACATATACTTTCAATAGTTTTATGGCCATTACTGCTAATTAATGCAACTATGAAATCTTTTAAAGCAACATTGCTTGTCATGTAACATCCCTCCCAATATCTATATTACAATAAAATTATATTCCTAATCCGTAATTAATTATTTATAAACTCGCTAATTATAAGGTTAACATATTTAAGTATCAATTCCAATAAACCGATTTATTTTTGTATATCTAAGACGAGGTGAGGAAATTGGCAAAGTCTACTAATGAAAAAGATACTTCAAAGACAAAAACAACTTCTATAAATACAATGGTTAAGATAAGTGTAGAGTCATTTTATCAACTTATGATTGCTTCATATAAAGATATGGTTGGCGCAAGAATATGTATTAATCATTTAAATAAAAATGGTATTAAAGCAATATTAAGTAAATGGAATGGTTCATATATGATTTTAAGTCAGAAATATGGGTTCAAACAATCTGTATTAAGAGAAAAGGCTAGGATTGAAGAACTGAGATATAAGCCTACATTTATTTAGTGAAAGGATTTGAAGTTATGAGTATATATGGAATTGATATGGGACACACATTATCAGGAACTGGCACTGGAGCGGTAGGAGTAGTTAAGGAAACTGATAAGAATAGAGAAGTAGGAAAAAGACTAATAGCTATGCTTAAAGAAAAAGGGCATACAGTAGTTAATTGTACTGTAGATAAAAGTAACAATGACTTAGCTGATAGAGTTAAGTTAGCTAATGCTCAAAAACTAGATCTATTTATAAGTATTCATTTAAATGCATTTAATGGTTCAGCAGATGGGGTGGAAACATACATTTATAGTGGTTCTTATAATGGTAAGGAATCAAATAGAAGTATGGCAAAGAGAATTAATGATGAAGTCGCTCAAAGTGTAGGATTTAGAAATAGAGGAGTTAAAGAAAATAACTTCTATGTATTAAGAGAGACAGTAGCACCTGCAGTATTAATTGAGATAGGTTTTTGTGATAGTAAGGTAGATATGGATAAATGGAATACAGAGAAGATTGCTGCAGCAATGTTCAAGGGTATTACAGGAACAGCGTATGCATCATCTACTCCATCACAACATACTCCATCAAATAAGGGATTCAGAGTTGTTTGTGGCACATATTCAAATAGAGAAAATGCTGTGGCACAACAAAATAGATTAAAAGAAGCTGGATTTGATAGTTTTTTAGTAGCTGTTGACTTATAGAAAATGAGAGGTTAAATATATGGAAATTACATTTGAGTATATAGTTTTAACATTAGCACTAGTTATTTCAGGGTTATGGTTAGAAAAATATGAACCACCAATAAAAAGACAATGGATTGCAACTATTTTATTAATAGTTGGAAGTATTTCTGCTCATTCATATATAGACAATGGCATTTATGGATTTTTAATTGCTGGATTGGTTTATTATAAGCAAGATTTAGTAGCAGAAGTTAAGGAAGTTTTACAAAGTTACAAGGATATAAAGGAAACTTAGTAGATAAGGTATAGGCGCATGAGTAAATTATGCGCCTATTTGCCTTTTAGGACATACAGTGTATCCCTAAAAGAGCATACAAAACATACATATTAATGAAGGAATTACTTTAAAATAGCAAAATTCAATAAAAAATATGAGAGTTAGGACATACATTGTACCTCCAAAAGGACATACAATGTATGCTGTTCATCTCATGGTTTAATGTCAGTAATCTTATAAACATTAACGAGATGGTTTTTGTAAATAAATCATAACAGTAGTTTTTTTAGCTCATTCTTACTTTCTTCAGGTAATATTTCAACTAACCTTTTTAGGCCCATATTAGTAATGAGAGCCATGGCTAATGTATCTCTACTAAATCCATCATCTAAAAATGGGATTCCGTTTTGAAACTCCCACTTTCCATCATTGGGAATGTGATAGTCCCAGTCATCATTTAGTATTTGTGATTCAGCCCTTGGAATTAAGTAGCTAGGTTTTACTCCAGCGTCTCGTAGATTTGTTCTAGAAAAATCGTCATTTTTTAACAATTCCTCATCGGTAGTACCTTCGGATATAAGTTTTTTTATCTGTTCAACTTGTTCGGAATAGTATTGTTCCCAATAATCAATAGGTCCCATTTCCTTATATTTATCAAAATTCATTAATATCACCTCTTATAAATTTTATCTTAATTATAAAACAATTTGGCTACTATATGTAGATATTTAAAGTATTCTTTTAGAAATGAAAAACATAAAATATCGCAAGATAGATTAATTACAAATGATGAAAGAGGGATATTTTATGAAACATGGATATGCAAAAACAAGAATTTATTCTATTTGGGTAATGATGAGGCAACGATGCTATAATACAAATAATAAGGATTTTTACAATTACGGAGCACTTGGAATCAAAGTGTGTGATGCATGGCTAAGAAGTTGTACTGATTTTATAAACTGGGCTATGGAAAATGGATATAATGAAACATTAACTTTAGATAGAATAAATCCGTATGGCAATTATGAACCTAGTAACTGTAGGTGGGCTACTATAGATGAACAGGCTAATAATAAGAAGAATACAATATATGTTGAAATTAATGGACTTTTATATACATTAACTGATTTAAGTAAGTTATATGGAATACGTAGGGAAACACTTGAAATGAGATATATAAGAGGCGATAGAGGAGAAAGATTAATAAGGCCAGTTCGTAGTAGATCAGCCTAAAAAATTAAATTTTATCATAATGTAATGAATAAATCGAAAACAAGCCAACAAACAATTGACTTTTTTAATCGGCTCTTATATTATTATACCAACAAATACTTTTGTTGTAAGCCAACAAACTGTTGGAGCGAGTTGAAGAAAAAAGCAAAAAATGGTACGATAAAATGGCAGCTTTACAGGCTTTCAGAGGTTGCTGGTTGTAAGAGAGTTGCCTACTAACTCAGAATTTATAGCAATCATAGCTGATAAGCTAAGATTAAAAAATAAGGTATCATAAACGGCTTAGTTAAGCCATTCTTAAAAATCTTATGGCGATATTGTTTATATTTTAATAACAACTTATAGTTAAGTGATAACTACTTATATTAAATTTAAAAGTTAGATAAGATCTTTTGTTTGTAAAAAAACAGGAGGTCTTATTTTTTATGCCAAAAATTAATACTAAAAGAACGTTAGAACACTATTTGATGGATTTTATAGAATATTGTAATTTAAAAGATTTATCGAAGAAGACTATGCAAAGCTATTATCAGAGTATTCTTTTGTTTATAAAATATTTGGAGGAAGATAAATATATAATTTCGCCTTCAAAAGTAAGTAAAAAAGATGTTGAAGATTATTTGATGTTTACTAAAGAACGCGGAAAATATAGTTTTGTAGCAAATGAAAAAAGCTTATTAGTAACAAGGATGGATAAACGCCTTGATATAGGAGATCCAATTTCTGTTGGAACTATTAATAATTATTTAAGAAATATTAAAGTTTTTTTTAATTGGATGGAAGAAAACAATATTATTAAAAAAAATACTATAAGTAAAGTTAAATATTTAAAAGAGACAAGAAAAGCTAAAGATCAATTAACAGATATGGAGGTTAAGGTTATGCTTAAAGCGTTCGACCTAACTAAATTCCATGAGTATAGGGACTATGCAATAGTAAGTCTTATCTTGGATTCTGGAATGCGATTAAGCGAAACCCTAAACTTAACTGTAAATGACATTGATTTTGTTAGAAGAACGATAATAATTCCATCTGAGATTACTAAAAGCAGAAAAGAAAGAGTTGTTTTTTATAGCCATACAGTTGGACGTATTTTAAATTCTTGGCTAAGATTTAAAGATACATTTCAAGAGAGTGAGTTGTTATTTCCGACTCAGAGGACTAATTCAGTACTATCGCCATCAAACTTTGAGAGAAATTTTAGATGTGTAATGAAGAGAACTAAAATCGAAAAAAACATTACACCTCATGTTTTAAGAAATAATTTTGCGAGAAGATTCCTTTTGGCGCAGGGTGATATTTATACCTTATCAAGGTTGCTTGGTCATAGTTCTGTTACGGTAACAGAAAAGATGTATCTAGATCTTTTGAAAGAAGATTTGAGAAAGCAATATAGTAAATTTAGTCCCATTGAAAATTTGAGTTATAGGAGATAAATTATGAAGGATTACACAGTCATTAGTAACAAATTAATTACAGAAACAGCTATTAGCGATGGTGCATATAGGCTTTATAGTCTGCTTAAAAGCATGTGTTACGGAGAAAAGGATAATTGTTATCCAAGTCAGGAATATCTAGCTAAGAAGTTAAATAAAAGCGTGAGAACAATACAAAGATACTTAACAGAATTGGAGGATAGGAACTTAATAAAAAAGCAACGCAGGGGTAGTATAAGTAATCTATATACTATTCTTTTAAAGCAATTAGAAAATATAGCTAATAAAGTTAAGGCTAGAAGTAAAAAAGCTAAAGGAAATAGTAATTATAGAACAAAGAACAAACAAATTAAATTCAATAATTTTGAGCAAAGAGAAAGATCGGATGCAGATTGGTTAGACTTAGAAAATAAGCTTCTAGGATATACTTAAAAGAAAAAGTGCCAGTAACTGCAATACTGACACTTCAAAACATCATTAACGATGTACAAAAACTAATATAATTATAATCTATTTTTAAAAAATAGTAAAGAAAGACTTGTTAAATTTTTAATCGAAATTTTTTAAGTCTATTTGTCGTACAATTAATTATAGTAAGTGTTTATTTTTAAATATAAATATTTATTAAAATTAGATTTTACGATAAAATAATAAAAACAGGGTAAGATTTTTAATAGTCTTATCCTGTTTTTTTTTCGTTTTTTATTTAATGCGACATCTAAGTAATATCAGAGATGACAGTTAAATCTTATCTTACGCGACAAAAAATTAGTGCTAATAAATACAATTTAAGAATTAATTAAATTAATATATTTTATGAATTATTAATTGGCTAATTATATATAAAATAAGAGCTATAATTAGTCCTAGAATTAATCCAGAGAGCAAACCTAAAACAAACATTGTATGCACCTCCTATATAAATTATTACCATAATATGTTAAAATATTCATTAGCGAGGTGTTGGATATGAGTGCTAAAATAAATTTAAGCTTTAAAGATACAGAAGAAGAAAAAGAACTATTAAAATGGATCGAGACGAAATCAAAAATAATAGGAAAGAGCAACTATATAAAACAGGTTTTATATCAAGAAATGCTTAAAGAGAAGTCTGAATAAAGATTTCTCTTATTTTTTTTAATTTTATTTGCACATATCTAAGCAAATATGAGTATATATATACTATAAATAAGCAAACAGGAGGAAAGATACGCATGAAGATAAATCTTAGCTTCAAAGAAAGTGAATTAAACTTATACTTGCACTGTAAAAAAAAGTTGAGCGCAAGTATCTATATAAAAGAACTGATTATGAAAGATATGGAGGGAAAGAATTATGGCAAAGAAAGGTAAAAGAAATTTAATACTTGAAATGGGGAATCTTAAATTAAATGTAAAAGAAATTGAAAAATTAATACAAGTAGAGCTTAAAAGGGTTGGAATTAAATATGCTGATGATGTAGAGATATATTTAAATACTAGCGAACAGATTGCGTATTGTGTATGCAATGACAAAACAATAAAGATAAAATTATAAAAAAATAGCCTATCCTCGGGTTAGGGTAGACTATTTCTAAGTTGCTATCGCTTAGCTTTGCTTACGCTATAGCTTATGCGACTGCTATATAAAAGTATACCATTTTTAGAAAATAATTATAAAAAGAAATTTACTCCAACTCCAACTGCGTATGTAAAAGCTATATATCCAACAACGAATGGGAACATAGTAAAACACCTCCGATAAATTTAATTATTTATAGTATTAGCAAAAACAAATTTATATTCATGGAGGTATTTAAAAATGAAAAGAAAAGAAATAACTATGACTATTTCTGAATTTATTAATTATACAGATCAGAATAAATTAGAAAGATTTTTAGTAAATAAAAGTGCTAGAAATCTAATCGTAAGTGGACTAGCAGTAGCGCTAATGCTAACAAGTGTACAAGCTAACGCCTTAGACGTAAATACAAGCGGAATTGATAAATTAGGTAATACCTTTCTAGTTTTACTACAGAAGGGTGGGTACTGGATATGTTTAGTTATGGGAATTAAAGATATAATAAGTCAATTAATGAAGGGTGGAGATAATATAAATGACGTAGGAAAGGTTATAGTTAAATATGTATTAGCTTTTGGAAGTTTATATATGTTACCTTACTTGTTTGACTTAGCATCAGAATGTTTTAAAAGATAGGGGGGATAGTTATGTTGGAATGGATTAAAACTCAACTTATAGGAGTATTGGAATGGATTGTAACAGGAGCGATAGATTGTAGTTATTGGATGTGTTTAATTGTATCAATAATAGCATTAATGTTATATGTCGCAGGAATAAAGAAAAGTGGGAAATGGGTTTCAGGGAGTATAGTTATATATATAGTAATGCAAATTCTTGGGATGGCAATAGCAAGTGTTAAAAAATAAAATACAGTCTATGAAATTGAGCGATTATTTTGAAATAAAGAAACCTAATTACAGATACATTAAAATAACACCTCACAAAAGTATTAGAAATTATACTACACAGAGTTTAGCAAAAAGTATAGCATCAACATACAGAAGTTTGAATAAAAAAATATATAGGGAGCGTAAGAAGTTAATAATAGAACAAGATTTTAGCATAAAGTATGTTATAGATATCGATAAAGAAAATACTGATTTTTATTTTGTAGTACCAAACATTTTCTTACAAGTCTGCTTAGAAAAGATAATGGAGATATGGAATAAGGCAACTGTAGAAGTAGTAGAGGGGGCTATAAAGCCCTTCTCAAAGGATTCGGAAGTATTTGGATTAAGTTATAAATATCTAGATGGCATGAGTCTTAATGTTGATAGAAAATTAAATGAGCCTTTAAATTCGATTTTAAGATGTATGGAAATAATGCAGGACAATGATAGAGTTACTGTAGTATATAATTTTATGCCTAGAAGCGATTTGGGATTTAAAGATATATATAATACAACAATTAATAAGTTCAAGGAGAAGAAGAACATACAAAAACCTGTAATGAACTTTGAATTTATGGTATTTAAAGCATTTGAAATTATAAGTAGTATTTTAAATACCACATGCGAAGTAATAAATGATTTTGTTGGAGGAAAAGAAGAAATAAAGATAAATAGAGATTTCTATTTAGAAGGACTATTAGAAAGAAAAAATGAGGAATTAAGTATATTAACTAAAAAGAAAAAAGATCTTAGCATTATAGATACTCAAGTTGCTGTGGTGTCAAGTTCGGTTAACGCTGTGAGAAGAAGCAATAATATAGATACTGTATGTCAAGCATTTAGAAGTGTAGATGGAGATAATGAGTTAATTAGAAATAAAAGCAAAGGGGTATTTAATTTAGAAGATTATAGTATCAAAACCAAGACAAGTGTCATGAGTAGTGATGAGGTTTCACAGTTAATTCAAATACCAGGAAGGACTACATTAATGCAATTAGGTATTAAATATGTTAAAACAGAGGAAGCTAAAATACCAAAAGAATTACAAGAAGGTAAGAAAAGATTAGGTTCATCTAAATTTAGGGGTGTTGAAACTAAAGCATACTTGGAGGAGGAATATAATGTAGGAAATTTACCATTAGCAGTAATAGGTTCTCAGGGAGGTGGGAAGACTACTTACATGTGCAATTATGCCAACGACTGTATAAATGCAGGTGAGGGACTTGTTATAATAGATTTTATTAAAAACTGCGGGTTATCAAATGATATAAAATCATGCATTGACAATAAAAGCAAATTAATTGAAATTGATTTAGGAAGTCAAGAGACTATCCAAGGATTAGGTTTTAATGAGGTTGAAATAACGAAAGATATGAGTTCGTTTGATAGATTAAAATATGCTAATTTACAAAGTCAACAATTGATGGATCTTATAGATAGTATAAGTGTTGGGGATCCTCTTTCTAGTAGAATGAGAAGGTTTTTAAACTCAGCGGGAAACATTGTATTTGCGCTAGGTTATAATAGTGTAAAAAATGTAGTTGAATGTTTAGATAATCATATAAAACGGGAGAAATATCTTGCAGAATTAAATTTATGCGAAGAACTAAAAGAAAATCTAAGTGATGAAATCAATACTCTATTAGAATTAAACGAAATGTCTAAAGTTAGTGTCAAAGACATTGACAAAGGGGAGATTCCCTTCGTTATAGGAACTAAAGAAAATAAAATAGAACATATTATAGATAGAATTTCTTCTCTTAGAGAAGATTTTAAATTAAAGTATATGTATAATAAACCACTTAAAGACAATATTAACTTAGTAAAATGCATGGAAGAAGGCAAAGTTGTTTTGTTTAAAATGAAAGAGTCTGATTTTCCAACTAAAATGTCTAAAAATCTATTAGTTACTTATCTTATAAGTAAAGTTTGGTTAGCAAGTCAGTTGAGGGGTATGGTTAATGACAAACCTTGTCGATGTAATATTATTATAGATGAAGTTTTCCAAGCACCGACAGCAATGAATAAGCTTGAGTATATTCTTCCGCAATGCAGAAAATTCGGTCTAAAATTTGTTTTTAGCACACAATATATAAGACAACTCGAGAAGATATTCGATACACTTGAAGCAAGTGGAAGTAGCTATATGTTGTTAAAAGGTGCTTTAGAAGATGATTTTAACCATTTTAAATCTAAACTAGAAGGCTTTGAATACGAAGATCTTAGGGATATGGAACAATACCATAGCTTAAACCTTATTTACTATAGCAAAGGGTACTCTAGTTTTATCACAAAGCTACCTAGACCTTTATAATTATTTATACAATTCTAATTATATGGTATCTGAATTCTAAACTATGGTATCTAAATTCTAAAAACACGATGAATATAAAGAAGAAAGGTATTAATTATGTTGTTTATTACGTATAATAAATCATTTTTATACAATTCTAATTATATGGTATTTGAATTCTAAAATAATTAAATAAAAAGAGAGTAATTAATTTTACTCTCTTTTTATTTATTATCTTCTAAGTATCTTATTGCTATTGTATTGATTAAGTTAGCAACGGTTCTATTTTCTTTTTTCGCTTGTTTATCTAACTCGGCTTTTAATTCTTTTGTAACTGTAATTACAATCCTAGTTTTGTCTTCACCTATCGCCATTGTTTTGACCTCCTAATTATCTCTAATTTCATTATATCATAATAGATTAAAAAAGTGATATCATTTATAAAAAAGTTTTAAAAAAGTGTTGACAGGTGATAGCACCAAGCATATAATAAGAGTATACCAAGTGATAGCACTTAGTTAATTGATTAGAGGAGGGGAAAATGGGAAACGTTATTTTGCTTGAAAGAAAATCTAAAACTAAAAAAGACGAAAATGTAAAATCTATAGACAAAACAATAAATACAGATCTATATATAGAGTTTGGAATTTTTTTAGAACGAAACCAACTAGAAAATAACAAAAAGAACTTTGAGTTGTTCTTGGAGACTGGACAAGTAGATTATTTATTATTAAAAAAATGGAATGAGTTAACAAATAAAAAGTAAAAAAGAAAGATGGAGGGTTTCAAAATGAAAAAAATTAATGAGGTATTAGGAAATATAAAAGTGGACAATGAGGGGCTTACATTAGAGTTCTTAGAAACTGTAAAAGGACAAGAATTTAAGGGGTTAATTGAAGAAACTGGAGAAATTTCAGTAGGAAAATTCGAAGATCTTTTTGCTGAATGTTTTGAGTTGAATGTTGAGAATGCCAAAGAGTGCTTACAAACATTCATAATTTGGGGCGGAGATTTAGTTGAAGTAGAAGATTCTATATGTATTTACGATAGACAAGAAGACACAACTTTAATTCTATATTAGTGGGGTGTTAGATATGAAAATTATTATTATAGTTTTAATTTTTATACAAACGCTTACAAATTGGACTACAAAAGAAATAAAAATCGATAAGCTAATAAATTTAAACTATAGTAATATTGTAGATGATTTTAACAATTACGAGTATAAAAAAATGAGCGAGTATGATATTTTGCTTACAGAAGATGTAGTAGAAGCATATGTAAAAAACGGGGGCGTAAGCAGATGGGGTTTTGATGTAGCTGGTCTGTGTAGTTATCAAGAAAAAGTTATATATATTGATACTAATTGCAAAAGTGATCTACCAAGCGATATTATGTTACATGAGTTTGGTCACGGGTTAGATTACAGCTTTGAAGAAGATAAGTATATCTTTTCAAGTCATAATGAATTTGAAAAATATATTAAAAATTATAAAGATATAATATTTCGAGATGAGAATGGATATAAAAAAGATAGTTGGTATGCTAATTATTTTAAAGAGGATCCTATAGAATTTTTTGCAGAAACTTATATGTTATATAAAAATAAAAAACTATTATCTATAGACTATGATGCGTATTATGAGTTTGAGAAATTTTTTGATTTAGTGTTAATAGATAATAATATGTTTATATACAAATAAAAAAACTAGCAAAAATATATTTACAAAAAAATGTAAACATGCTAGAATAGAATTACTCATCTAATTTTTGGTATAAAATAACCACCATACTATAATTATATGTAGTGGAGAGCAAAATGTCAACTTTTTATTGAAAATAATAGATATTTTTTTTGCTATCTTATTTTCTCGAAGAAAATCAATGACTTTTGTACTTAAAAACGGTTTTAGATATCTATTAGGGTATTTACTCTATTGATATACAAAAGACAAAATAGAGCGATTTAGAGGTAAATAAAAAATTAATGAATGAAAGTGGGGAATTGAAATGAAATTAGAAGAAAAATTAAAAGATTTAGAAATATCATGTAAATGTGATGATGAGTATTTAGGAGTATGTAAAGAAACAATAGGTGACTTGTTGAACGCTGAATCAATTAATGATTTGCCATATATCGATTGCTATGGGGATGGTGATAAACAAGAGTTTTTATATGAAATATTTAGTGAGTATTGTGAGTTTATAACAAAGGATGGTACAAAGATCATATGTGAGGAATTTGCTTGTCAGTGCTTTGAAGATAAGCAAAACCATTGTTGTTTTTATAATGTGAATAATGAATTTTATATATGTGCTGAATGTGGTATGAAAATGAAATATTATTCCGATATATGGAATGAAGTAATAGATAAATTTGAATTAGAAGAATATCTATATGAAGAAATAGCATTACCTAAAGACTGGAATGAAAATGGAGTAAGGAAATATTATGAGAATTATTTTGAAAAACAAAAAATACAACAAGATAGATTGGAACAAAGAAGAATTGCAAGGGAAAGAGAAATGTTTTTAAATTATGGTTGCAGTGATTGTATTCATATGAAAAGATGCGAATGTGAATATGGAAATGATGAAGATAATTGTGATGATTTTGAATGTAGATAGATTTGTTTGCGACGAGTTGTTAGGTAAAAAAGTAAAAATATTTAACATAGAATTACAATAATATTTAAATAATATGAGTAGGTACTTAATAAACAATCAAAGTACATACAATAATAAGATATAAAGAGGGAGATATAAACAGTGCAAATTGAGAATTTAAAAGAGGGACAAGTTATAAAGAATTATAAAGAGTTATGTAATATACTAGGGAAAGAAACAAAGGTTGGTAAGAGTAAGCAACTACAAATTAAGGATTTTGATAGATATTTTAAGTACAAAAAAGAAGGCAATAAATTTATTATAGAAGAAATATATCAAATTGCAAAAGAGAAGGTTGATAAGAGGTTAATTGGTGTTTACACAGAAGATTTGGAAAGAATTATATTAAGAATGTGTAAGAAGATGAATGAAAATGAAAACTATAGCAAGATAGAATTGTCTGTATCTGGTATGCTTATGCAACTTAATATGATCAATGCTAACTATAATATAGGAAGATATCATATGAGTAAACTTAGCAATTACACTCGAATACCTATCGATACTGTAAGAGATTTTTATAATAATACATCTAACAATTTGCGTTATGCTGTCGAGAGGGTACTTAAACAATTGCAGGACAGATGCTTGATAAAATGGAGCTATATTTATAAAATACAGACTTGTGGTGGTGTCTATAAAGAAGCTACCGATAGGGATTTATTTAATATTGCCGAATCTGAAAGAGAAGTTTTGAACGAGATGAACTATAGCTCTAAAAGTCAAGTTATTAGTGATGGTAAATATAATAATTTTAATAAAATGGTACTAAACTACTTGGAAAAATCTAATATTAAGAAATATTATAGTGCTTTTAAAATAATAACAACTTACAAATTTCAAGAATTTTTGATGGATGATAAAAACGAGTTATTAGAATTGAGATTAGAAGATTGTAAAAACAGATTAAACAATAATGTTATAAAAAACATTATAAATAATGCAGAGAACAGGCAGAGAACGGCTAAATCTAAAAAGGATAATGGGGTATTTTTGAGTGCTAAGGATGAAGTAAGGGCATTGGAATGTTTTGTAAGTGATATTGAACAATTAACAAATATATGTATTCAAAATTTATCGAGTATAACAGACATAGTTAACTTACAAGAAGAATTAAGTAAGGTAAAAGCTGAGGCTTATACTTATCAAAACAAAATATTAGATTTGTGGGGAATTAAAGAGGAATTATTTGATATATTGTTTTAACTTAAAAGTTGTCACCTTCGCATTATAATGATATAAATATATCCTTAAATCCAATGGTGACAAGTTTATTAAAATAGTAAAACTAAATAAAAAAATAATTGGCATTTAGTTAATAAATAATGTAGCGATAGTGGAATTATTTTTAACTCAATGCACGGAAGAAATCTCGTTAGAGTTTCTGACGGCAACATAGTAAGAGTAAAGTCGTAGCTAAAGCTACTCGTAAATTATGCATATACTTACACTATCGCTACAGTATAAGCCTAATTTAAATTAAAATTTTATTAAGAAAGGGAATGATAGATGGTGAAAGGGTTATATATAAGAAATATAGAAGCTGTCGATGCTTTAAAATTCGAAAGAGGAGAAAGAGAGTACATAAAAGCAGAGTGGACTGGATTTATTCCGCATAGCTTAGAATTATTAAAGTTAAAACAAGAAAAAATAGAGGTATTAATAAACAAGAGCTTAGTTAGATTAAATAATAAACATCTAAATTCAAATGATGGTGAGTTACTTAAAAGCAGAGATTTAATAAATGTTAATTTTAATTGCGGTTATAAATATACGTTCAAAAAAGAAATTGAAGAAAAAATTAAGTATTATAAAGGGAAAATTAAAGATGAAAAATTACAGATTAAGACAGCGGAGAAATATAAAAATATAATAGATGAACTAACGACAAAATTAAATAGTGAGAATGTAAATATTGAAGAAAAAGAAAGCTATAAATTAACTGTAGATGCTTTAAGAGAAAAAATATATAGAGAAGGTTTTAGTGATGAGAATGGCATTAAGTTTGTTTTGTATAAAAGAAGTGGCTCTAAAAGTAGACAAGGTAAAGTTATTTTTATAAGGGAAGATTTAGCACGTGAAATGTTGGAATGGAGCAGGATGTATATTGATTTTAAACAAGAAGAAGAAATAGATATTGTTGGATTAGGAGCATATAGTAGTTTAGTTAGTTCTTCTATAGAAGATACAGTTATAATTAAACCAAATTCTATATTAATAGTTGATGATATAGAATCTAGCTGGATACAACGAAGTAAGTTTATTTATAAGGATAGCAATACTAACAGATTAAGTGTTAGAGAAGAAGCGGATGGCCTTTTAGCATCAACGCCAACCGATGGATCTTGCTTGCTAGATAAGAGCTATTTTGAACGAGGGATAGACTTTAAATTATTAAGAAATCATATGTTTAAGTCGTGTGCTTTTAGGTGTGATGTACAGTTATTTTATAAAGATTATTGTAAAAAAGAAGGGATAGATTACAATTCTTTTAAAGTTAAAGATATGTTTGGAAATAAAATGTTAGCAAAAAACGTAAAAGTGATATGCACACCTAGTTCCCTAAAAGCTTTAAAATTTGCTAATTTTGTTTATGGGGAGACGGAAAAAGATATGTTTGAATATTGGAAAGATATCGTTAAGAAAGATAAAAATGTGTTTGGTGTGTGTAAGCATAATAAGTCTAGTAAGCATAAATTTAACGATGTTGAGTACAATCAAATGTCATACCAGATGATTAATTCGCTTCCATTTACAGAAAATGAATTAAAAAAAGTATGTGAATTCGAGATTAATTATGTAAGTAGCTTAAAAAAAGATATTAATGTATTTAAAGAGTATTTAATTAGGAATGCTAATAATTTAAATTGCAATGAAGCTGTAGTTGCTGTGCTAAATACCAGTAAAGACTTTGAACAGACTAGTTTTTTTAGGGAATTCAGAACGCAAACAATAGGTAAATATGTTGAGAAGCTGAAATCTGGGAAAATTAAGAATATAGGAGATTATTGCACCATGATTGCAAATCCAATTTCTTATCTAAAACAAAGCTTAGGGATATATGATCATAACAGTACTGAACTAGAGGGGAATGAGATATATACAAAATTATTTGCGTTTAATAAAGAATTAGTTTGTTTTAGAAATCCCCATACAAGCCAAGCTAATGTATATATAGCAAGAAATAAATATAACGAAGATATAGAAAAGTATTTTGGATTTGGTAAAAATATTGTTGTTGTAAATGCTATAAATAATGCTATTTGCCAAATATTAAGCGGAGCAGATTTCGATTCAGACAACTGCTTAATTTATGAAAATGAAACGCTAGTTGATGTTGGTAAAAGATGTTATAGTGAGTCGTTAGTTTGCGAAAACAAAGTTCTACAAGATAAAGTCAAATATAAGTTAAACTTAACCAATCTTGCGAAAGTAGATAATAAACTGTCTGAATCTAAAAGAATAATAGGCAGAGTAGTTAATCTGGGACAGTTAGCGATGTCTAAATTTTGGGATGAAAAGATAAATAATAAAGATACAACAAGATTACAGGAGATAATAGATATATGTACAATTCTGAGTGGTATGGCTATAGATAATGCTAAAAAAACATATGATATAGATATAAAAAGGGAAATAGACTGTATTACAAAAGAGTTAAACATAGATAAAAAACCGTTGTTTTGGAAATATGTGAGTTCAGACAAAAAGTTAAGAAGTGGCGAATACAGAAAGGATAATTTAAAAGAATTTAAAACAAGTATGGATATGCTTAACAATATACTTACACAATCTATTAAAAGAGAGGAAAATAATAAAGAGTGTTTAAAAATAACAGATGTAATTTTTCTTGAAGAGTTTACTAAAAATAATGTTAATAGAAAGAGAAAGTCTAAAATATTAGAGCAAATTGTTGAGTTGGATAACGAGATAAAACACACACTAGATAATACAACGGAGTCGGAGAAGGAAAAGAAGTTAAATATGCTAAATGTTAAAGTAGATAAAAATCTATCTAAATTAAAAAGAGCTAATATTACAAAAGATACTATGTATTCGATATTGTTAGAATTAGATTCTAAGAAAAGTAGTAATTATACAAAATGTAAGAAAAGATTGTTTAATATATTATATCAATATAATAGAGAACAGTTTTTGGGGTTATTTAAATAGAACAAAATGAGTAAAAATAAGCCAAAAGTGAAACAGTGACATAACTAATTATTCGATATATCGCAGATAAGTGAAATTGCTATATGGAGAGGTATATGGCGAAAGACTATATGTTTAGTAGCCAGCATTAATGCAACTAGAGCAGATTAGATTCTGCTCTTTTTTATTTTTTCAATAAAATGATTATAATAATTCAATTATATTATAACTTATAACAATAATAAAGTAAATATTTTTTTAGGTTAAATTTACGAAAGTAATTTCATTTTAGGTAATTCGCTAGTTGATGCAGTTCAAATCTGCCGTTCCTCCCAATTAAATTGAAAGCTAGCTAAGACAAACACTTATAGATGAAGGTAGTAAATCTATCTCAGTTAGAAACTGGTTTGTTAAAGCTTTGCTAGTAGCAATACACTAGCTATTTAAATTAAGTTAATTGCCAAAAGTTTTTTCTATCATTCACTTTTGCTTTTTGTAGTTAGCTTAATTTAGATATTTTGTATCTATAAAAATAAGTTTGGCATTTATCTTAAAAAATGTCTGGAAAAATGGAGAATTATATGCGAAATAAGATGAAAGTACACGGAACAGTAAACAAAGCTGGGGTATATGCTATGTTTATAACAAAAGATAATGGAGAAAAAGAATACTTATATGTTGGAAGTGCTATCGAAGTTAATGATGCTTTAAGCAGACATATCTATTACTTAAAAAGAGGCAAATATGCTTTTAATAATAAAGCTATCTTACAAAAATATTATGATTTAGAAATGTTAGAATTTGAGATTATAAAAGAAAGTGAGATGAACTATAAATTAAGCGAAATGTCTAGCAGAGAGAAAGAAACGGTGCAAAAAAGTTTAAGTATATTAGAAAAAATGTACATAGATCTATTTAAAGATACAATTTGCAACAAACACATGAAAGTAACTAAAAGAAGTAGTAATAGAAATTCTACAACTGTTTTAAAGAGAAGAAAAGTCAATTTAGGTACTAAAAATCCAAATTCTAAGTATAGCCAAGATCTAGTGGAAGAGATTTTATGGTTCAAGGAAAATACTTCTTTATCTAACTATAAAATAGCTGGCCTAGTAAATGAGCAACTAGGCTATAATATGCATAAGAATTATGTTTATAATTTAGGTTTAACAAAGTGGATAACAGTAAGTCCAAAAAATCATGGGATTTTAAAGGTTGAGGTGGCTTAATATATGTTAGAAAGTAATAGTTTACTGGAATTAAGTAATAAGTTAATAGATATTAATAGTAATTTAGTAGATATTAATATTAAAATACAAGAAAAATACATAAAAAATATACTTGAAATATACGATAATACATATTTAGAAGAGTTAAAAATAGAATTTGATTTAAACGAAGGATATTTTGCTATTAATAACGTAATACTTTTTAGAAAATTTAACGATAAAATGAAGCAGGAATTATTAAGTTGGTCTTTAAAGAAGATTAAAGAATATAAAAATGTAGAATTAATAGAATTAAAAGGAACAAAGGTAGGTGTTAAACTGTGGATTTAAGTAAAATATTTGTTAGGATAAGTAAAGATAAAAATACAGACGAATTAAAGTTTAAGTTGTTTAGAAAAGAAGATAAGAGATAGTGTAAAAGCTGTCTCTTTTTATTGATGTTGTGTAAAATATGCAAACCTTGGGTAAATGTTCTTTTTGCTGGTTAATTAGAAGTTTAATACAATTGTAAATATAATTAAAACACATTCATAAGTTATTTCGACATAATGAAAAATATGTTATTATATTCATTATATGGGAGGTAATAATGAGTGAAAGAAGAGAAACAGTAAATATGAGAAGTGAAAGAAAGAGGTTTAATATGAAAAAACAAAGTTTTGACGACATTATTTTTTATACACAGCTTAAAGATGCGTATAAAAAGTCAGGTAAAAATTATACTTTCGAAAAGCACAGTGAAATGAAAAAGTGTAACTGCTATCAAAATGATTATAAACAAATATTTGAAACAGTATTTATATTTTATGGTGGAATTATGGTATCTTGCTTGATTGCCTTATTTAGCAATATATTCGATAATAAAGAATACACAGGAAATGAATTTTTGATTGCATTTTCTGTAGTAATTGTAGTTCTTATTGTAATTTTATATTTTTTCTATAGAAATAAAATTAAAGATAAAGATGAAGAAATAGATATAGCAGCATTAAAGGTTTGTGTTTTAGAAGAATTGGAAAAAGAGGAATTTCTGGAAAGTTTAAAGCAAATAAATAAAAGTAATTCTTAAGCACAAAATAATCCTCAGTAAATTAAAAAAAGGAATTTAATCACTTTTATAGAAGTTTATAACTAGAGGTGATAAAATGTTAGAAAATTTAATAAAACAAAAAAATCAATTTAATGACAAATTTACAGAAGAATATGGTTATGGAAGTGAGTTTGGTATTTGTATTGAAGCAAAATCTGAGTACTTGCAATGGTTAGCAAGATTAGGTACATATGCAGAAAGAAATCTAAAAAAGAAATATCCAGAAATGACAAGTTTAATTTTATCTAAAATTAGTAATCAAAGTATCATGAGAAATGATTTTGATATAATTTCAGGGTATTTAGATTCTGCAAAAGAACAAGAAGATATAATCAAAAAAAATAAAGATGCAATTTGGGATTTAAATAAATAATGACTAAGAGACTCTTGTATGAAAATATAAGAGTCTTCTTTTATGTAAAAATTGCTTTATTGGAGGTGATAATAATGGCTAAAACAAAAAATAAAGGTATAGGACAGGGTATTGGTGGTGGACAATCTTTAAAGTGGAAAAGTCCAGAGGAATTAGAAGATAAGATTGCTGAGTTCTACAAATGGTGCGATGATAATGATAAGAATAAGACTATTAGCAGGTTAGCATGGTTCTTAGGAACGAATAGAACAACGTTACTTAATTATGAAAATGCTGATGAATTTGGATGGTTGAATAGGTTAGACAATATAACAAGAAGGAAGTATGTTAACACGATTAAACAAGCGAAGGCATTTATAGAGTCTGAATATGAAGAACTTCTATATAATAAGCAATCCAATACTGGAGCTATCTTTACTCTTAAAAATAACTATAAGTGGGTAGACAAGCAAGAGATAGTAACAGAAGATAAGAACTCTTTAAGCGACATAAGTGAAGAAGAACTTAATAAGAAACTATCGGAGCTATCTAGGTAATATAAAATCTTTATTTTATGTATCAAAAAACCAAGGTATAATGATACAGTTAGATGATGGAAGATAATAGTAGATAAACACAGTCTAACTGTATCTAATTGCCTTTAAAAGTGTATCACTATAGTAGCATAGTTTAATGATACATTATATAATAATATTAAGATAAGACAAATTGATTGTATCCCCTACTCTAAATGGGGGGGAGGGGTAATTAGTAGCTGGATTACTTTATAAAAAGCTATTAAAAAAATTTTCAAAAAAATCAAAAAGTCGAATTAATATTATTGGAGGATTGCATATGATAGCTAAGTATTTAAGGGTTTCTACAATTAAACAGGAACAGACTAGACAACAATATCAGCTAGATAAATTAGGAATTAAATTTAATAAAATATACGAAGACAAAATAACAGGTAGCACTAAAGATAGACCAGCATTATCCCAAATGATTTTAGAACTATCAGAAGGTGATACAGTGTATTGCGAAAGTATAAGTAGACTTGGAAGAGATTTAAAAGATCTAATAGATATTATTGATACTCTAGTTAAAAAAGGTGTTAGGGTTGTTATAGTTAAAGAAGGAATAGATACAAACTCATCAACGTATAAATTACTTCTCGCGATATTCGGGGGAGTAGCAGAAATGGAGAGAGAAACTATACAAGAGAGAACTCAACAATCCATAAATGCACTTAAAGAAACTAGAGAAGAAACAGGAGAAATAAAAACTAAAAGTGGCAAATGGTTTGGTAGAGAAATAAAAACTAAAAACGATTTACCGAAAGACTTTGAAAAATATTACAACAAAATGATAAATAAAGAAATCTCTAAAGTGGAAATGGCAAAGTTATTGGGGTGTGGTAGAGCAACGCTTTATAGATGGATTAAATTATATCAAGATAGAACTTAGTTAACTAAGTTCTTTTTTTATGCAAAAAATTAAATAGGGGGGGTGTTAAATTGCAGTTAAGCAAAGCACAACAAATAGAAAAAATAATGCTTTTAAGGCAGAAAAAGATATTAGAAGCAAGAAGAAGTTTTTGGTGCTTTTGCAAGGCCTTAGCACCAGACTTTTACAGAGAAGAACGTACATATTTAAAAGAATTAGCTAACACACTACAAGACATCTATGAAGGTAAGATAGAGAAAAAAGGACTAACTATATCAATGCCACCGCGACACGGTAAATCAAGAACCGTAGGGCTTTTTACAGCGTGGTGTATAGGAAAAAATAAGGCATCGCAAATAATGACTTGCTCGTATAACGAATTAATAGGTACTGAGTTCTCAAGAAACTGTAGGGAACTTATACAAGAAGAAAGAACGGATGATTTTAGCATTGTATATACAGATATATTTGATGATGTAGAGATTAAAAAGGGTAATAGTTCCGTTAACAACTGGACAATAAAGGGTGGGTACAGCACTTATTATGGTGGTGGATTTGGAAGTTCTTTTACTGGAAGAGGTTGTAATATTCTTATTGTGGATGATCCAGTCAAAAATGCTGATGAAGCACTATCCGAAAGTAACTTAGATAAAATATACAGTACTTATACAGATACTCTAATGAGTAGGGTAGAAGGCAATGGAATTACAATAATTATTCAAACTCGTTGGGCTAAAAAAGACTTAATAGGTAGAGTTCTAGAAGATACAGCAGATGATTTTGAAGAGATAAATATGAAGGCTTTCGATGGTAAAAATATGCTATGCGAAGATGTATTAAGTAAAGCAAAGTATGAAAGTCTAAAAAAATCTATGTCTGACTTAATTTTTATGGCTAACTATAATCAAGTTTGTATAGATGCAAAAGGTGTACTTTATACTAATCTGAAATTATATGATGAAATTCCAAGGGATGATAATGGGGATATGGTTTTTGAGCAGATAGTAGCATTTATAGATACCGCCGACAAAGGACAAGATTATTTAGCTTGTGTTGTTGCTGGATGTTATCAAAAAGAGCTTTATATTTTGGATATTCTCTATACGCAAGAACACATGGAGATTACAGAAAAGTTAGTTGCTAAAATGCTCTATGAGAACGATGTAAATGTAGCAATATTTGAAGCAAACAATGGCGGTGGGTTATTTAGCAGGAGAATAAATGAAATTCTTCTAAATGAGTATGATACGAATAAAGTTGTTATTAAAGATAAAACTCAAACTAAAAATAAGTGGACTAGAATAATGACTACATCGGTTTGGCTAATGGAGCATGTGTTATTTCCTGCAAATGCCAAGCATAGATGGAGAGAAGCTTGGGAACATTTAATTACATTTAGCAAGAATGGTAAAAATAAACATGACGACTTAGAAGATTGTTTAACAGCTTTGTGTGAGAACTTTGGACAGGGTGTGAAGAAGGAAAAACGATTGAGAGTAGGTAATATTAGAGGGATATAGAGAGGAGGCGATTAGTATTAAGACAAACATAAAGAAAAATATAAAATTTAATTACAACATACATAAAGAAGATTTAAGTAATGAAATAGTAAATAAACTAATAGAAATGCATGGTGATATTGTAAAGAATAGATTTAAGCAGCTAGATAATTATTATGAAGGGAAGCATGAAATTTTAAATAGAGTTATAGAAGATGATAAACCGAATTCTAAAAATGTTTTTAATTATTGTAAGTACACATCAGACCAACTAACAGCTTATTTTTTAGGAAAGCCAGTCAGCTATAGTTCAGAAAAAACTTCATTATTTGATTTGTTAGAAGAAAATAACAAGATAAATAACGCTGAATTAGAAGATAATAAAGCAGGACATAAAGCCAGTGTTAAAGGAGTTTCGTATTGGCTGTGCTACACAGATGAAGAAGGTAACTTTAGATATAAAACAGTAGATACAGACTCTATTATATACATATTAGACAATACCGTGGAAGAAAAGTGTGTTATGGCTATAAGATACTACAAAGAGAATTCACTTTTAAACGATGATGAAAGAACAATTATCGAAGTATATACTGATAGAGATATAATCACATACAGATTAGATAGTGGAAAATTAACTTTAGCAGAGGAAAAAGAACATTTCTTTAAAGAAGTACCGATTATCGAGATCGCTAACAATCGTTGGCATAGAGGGGATTTCGAGGACGTAATAGATATACAAGATGCACTAAATAACGTTAAAAATGATGTAGCAAATGATTTAGAATACTATTCTAATTGCTTATTAGCACTGCAAGGGATTGACGATACAGATGATAAAGAAATAAAGAGATTAGAACAGCGAAAAGGTAGAACGCTATTTTTACCAGAAAACGGTAAGGCGTCTTTCATTACTAAAAATATTAATAATAATGTAGTAGAATACTATGCAAAAGATTTAAAAGATGATTTCCACTTATTAGCTAGTGTACCAGATCTAACAAAACTAAATATAAGCGGTGACATGAAAGCAACTGCAATAAAAAGTTTATTTTTTGGAACAGAACAAACTGTAGCAGAGAAAGAAAGATTTTTTAAAGTGGCTTTGGAGAAGAGGATTAGATTATTCTGTAATATTTTAAATTATAAATCTACAAAAGATGTTTTTAGTTGGAGAGATATAGAGATTACATTTAATAGAAACATTCCTGTAAACCTTAGTGAGTTTGGTGATAGCGTTATTAAATTACAAGGTACGTTACCTAAAGCAATGGTGCTTGAAGAATTAAAGAAAAATGGCTTGGATATTGATGTTAAGAGAGCTTTACAATTGCTAGAAGAGGAACAGGGAAACAATATATTTGATAATTCCATAATAGGTAATGTAGGCGAAGAAAATGAAGAATAGTGAGTATTGGGAAAAACGATCTCTAGCAATGATGAAGAAAATCTATAATACTAGAGAAAAAGAAAATAAAGCTTTAGTTAAGTTATATAGAAAAGTATTAACTACTACTAAAGGTGAGTTAGAAAAGCTATATTCCAATATGGATAATATCAGCTTATCTGATGCTTATAAGTTCGATAGATTTAAAAATATTGAACAACAATTAGAAGAAAATATTAAAGAATTAACTAAAAAAGAAATAGAATTTGACAAAGGATTATTAGAAAATAGCTATAAAGAAGCATATAAACAGGTTGGCAAAGATCTAAAAATAGATTTTACTAAAATAAATACAGAATCAGTTAAAAAAGCTCTTAATTATCCGTGGTCGGGTGCTATGTTTAGTGAAAGAATATGGAAAAATAATAGTAAACTTTCGTTTGATGTTAAAGAAATAATAACAAAAGGACTGATTGAAGGTAAAAGCTATATAAACATGGCAAAAGAATTAAATGATACTATGGGGCAAGGTACATATAACTCTTTACGTTTGGTTAGAACAGAAACAGCACATATTGTTAATCAAGCTACATTGGATAGGTATAGCGATAGTGGATTGGTAGAAGAGGTTAGAATAATTTCTGCGGAAGATGAAAGACAATGTGATGTTTGTGGAGAATTGCACAACACAGTATATAGGCTAGGCGAAGAACCTACGTTACCCCTCCATGCACATTGTAGGTGTTGTTATGCACCAGAAATTAAGATATAGGAACTACAATTAGTTCTTTTTTTTATGCACTTTTTTACTTGTTTACAGTGCAGATAAAGAATAAATTCGGATTTAAAATATAGTCGAAGGACTCAAAACTGTAGGAGATTAAAATGGAAGAAAATATAAACAATACAGAATCTAAAGCTGTAGATTCTACTAATACAGAAACTACAAAAAATGAGGTTGCAACTGAAACAAAAGCTGAAACAAAAGTATTTACACAAGAGGAAATGGATAAAATTATTGCAAAAAGATTAGCTAAGGAAAAGCAAAAGGCGGAGGCGGAGAAAGCTGAGGCAGAGAAACTTGCAAAAATGACTGCGGAAGAAAAAGCAAAGTTTGAGTTTGAAAAAATGAAAGCAGATTTTGAAGCAGACAGAAAAGAATTTGCTAGGCAAAAGATGACATTAGAGGTAACTAAACAGTTGACTGAAAAGGAATTACCTTCTTCTTTAGCTGAATATTTAGTGACAGATGATGCAGAAACAACTAAAGCAAACATAGAAAATGTTAGCACTATTCTTAATAGTTGGTTAGAGGTAGTTTTAACTAAAAAAGTGGCTGGTAAAGCACCAACTTCTGCTGGAAAAGTAGAAACAACTATAACAAAAGAACAATTTAAAAATATGGGATTTATAGAGCAACAAGACTTTGCTGTTAAATACCCAGATCTATACAAAAAATATTTATAAAAAGAGGAGAGATTTATATTATGGCAAATCAATTAATTAACAACGTAGTTTTAGGTGAGGTTATAGGGGCAGAATTGCCTTCTAAATTAAAATTTGGTGGGGTGGCAACAGTAGACAACACTTTAGTTGGACAAGCTGGAGACACAATAAAAGTTGAAAAATATACTTATATAGGTGAAGCTGAGAACGTTTCAGAGGGTTCACCAATTCCAACCGCTGATTTAGTAATGACTTCACAATCAGTTACTTTATCTAAAGCTGGTAAAGGTTTTGAATTAACAGACGAAGACGTTCAAAGAAGAGGGAATGAAGTAGTAAATGAGGGTAAAAGACAATTAACTATGTCTATTTCAGATAAAATTGATACAGACTCTTATACTTCTTTAAAATCTACAAAATTAAAGCATACTTGTGCAGGTAAATTAACTTTTCAAGATATAGTAAGAGCGATTGCACTATTTGAGAGTGAAGATGATAATGAAAAATTTGCATTATACATACATCCGAACCAAGAGGCCGACATTATCTTAACACAAGATTTTATACCAGCTTCAAACTTAGGAGATCAAATTTTGGTAAATGGTGCTATCGGAAGACTAGGTGGTGCGGATGTAGTTAAAACTAAGAAAGTTAAGAAAGTAGCTAACAAATATCACAATGTTGTTGCTAGAGAGCGTGCTTTAGGTATCAAACTAGGTAAATCTGTAGGTATAGAAGATGAGAGAGATGCAAAACATCAGAAAACTGCTTATTACGGTTCAGAAGTATATGTTGTTTACTTAGCAAAAGACAATGGTGCTGTAGAGGTAGTAACTACAGAAGCATAATAATAAAGGGTTAGGGGGTTCTCCCTACCCCTATTTTTTTAGGGAGGTAATTATGTTAGAACAATTCAAGGTTTTACTGGGTAAGGAAATAGAAAATGGTATTGCAACAGTTTATTTAAATAGGGCTAGTTCTGCTGTATTAAAGCTTACAAGAAGAACAGAAGTTACACAAGAACTAGAAGATATAATAGTTGACTTAGCTATATACAGATACAACATGCAAAACTCTACACATTTAAAAAGTGAAAACTACGATGGTGCTAGTTTTAGCTATAATACAGATATTCCAGATTTTTTATTAAGTGAAATAAATGAATTCAAATTAAAAAAAATGAGGGTTTTATAATGAGAACTAAAAAATATAATATCTATATATTTGAAGAGAAAGAAAATTCGCTTTGTGAAAAAGTAAAGAATTATACAAAGATTCAAACTGCGGAACTTTTCATATTTAAAAAAGGTAAATCTTATACTGAAAAGCTAGGTATAGATACTGAAACAATTATCTATAATGCACTTGCATATGAATTACAGGGATTAAAGGATGGAATGTTTGTAGAAATAGATAAAGTTAAATATAAGATTAAGGATTTAGAGGACTTTGGACACAAGGTCTTTTTTAAGTTGGAGGAATAATGAAACTTATTAAATTAATAAATGGAAATCTTATTAAAATATTGGGTATTCTTTTTAAATGTAATTGGAGGAGGAATTTTATGCTGAAAGAGGTTTTATCAAAATTAAAAGAGTTAGGAATACTAATTAGAAGCTTTGGGGTAGACGAAGAAGAACTATTAGAAAATGATAAAGAGTGCGTTGTGTATACATATGGATCGATAGAAAGAAGTAATAGATTTAGGCTAGATATTAGAATAATTGCTAAAACACTTGATAGATGTTTAGAAATTAAAGAAAACATGGAAGATTTACTGGTTGGAATTGGTGATGAAGTAAAAGTTAAAAAATGTACTAAAATTACGTTCGAGGGTGGTTCTAGTGCAACTGAAAAAGAAACAGAAACAGTACATCTTTTATTTACAATAAGCTTTGTGGGGCATAGATAATGAGTGATGTAATAGTAGACACTTCTGAATTTGAAAAAGATTTAAATAATTATATTAACTCGTTATTACCAAAAGCTTTAGAAGATGGTGTAAAGAAAGCATGTTTAGTAGTAGAAGCAGATGCAAAAGCAGAGGTTAGAAAAGACTTAGGACAACTAGCGGGAAGTATAAAAAGTGATACTGAAATAAAAGGTTCTGAGATTAATGGTTATGTAAGTGCCAATACAGAATATGCTTTATTTGTACATGAAGGAACTGGGATTTATGCAAAAGGTGGAAATGGAAGAAAAACAGCTTGGATGTACAAAGACAGGGACGGTAAATTAGTAAGAACTGTAGGGCAAGAAGCAAAACCGTTTTTGAGCAATGCTGTAGAGAAAAATAAAGATAAAATAAATGAAATAATAGAACAAAGTTTAAAGTAGGAGATGATTAAATGAGCAAACAAGACGTTACATTAGGTAGTGGTGATTTATATATTAAAAAATTTACTGGTGAAATTCCAGCCGATGATGTTATAGAAGTTGAAGAAAATAAAATAGGTGGTATTTCTGGAGGTGCAAGTGTAAGCTATAAGCCAACTTTAGAAACTGTAGCAGATGACAAAGGTTTTGTGTGGAGAGTATTTATTAAAGATACAGAAGTAATATTTAAGTCTGGGGTTTTATCTTGGAATTTAGATGTTTTAAATAAACTTGCATTAGCTGGAGAAATAACAACTATAGAAAATAAGAAAAGAAGATTAGTGCTAGGACAAAGAGGGGCTATTGACTCACATTTAATAAGATTCGTACATACTAAGGGAGACGGAAGTAAATTTAGGGTAACAATAGTTGGAACATGTCAGAATGGTTTTGAATTAGTGTTTGATGCAGAAAAAGCAACTGTAATTGATGCAGAGTTTGTTGCAGGTTCACTGGATCAAAACGGAACTAAGTTAATTTTAGAAGAAGATATAGTAGAAGTAGGGGGAAGATAATTAATGTTAGATTTAACAATTTTAAGCGAACAATATTTTGGTATAAAACTTTTAGACGGAAGAGTTATAAATTTAAAAAAGATGACACAAGGTATGATAATTACAACAACAGCTATGGATAAAGCTATAGCAAAGGCAAACAAGGAAAAGAATTATGAAGCTGTTTTAAACTTAAACAATGATAGGTTAGAGTTAATACTTAATCATAACAAAGAGGGAATTACTATTACTAAAAAAGAAATAAATGAGCTTACGACAGATCAAATGAGTGCACTTATAATTGCGTATTCACAGTGGATGCAAGAGATAAACAACAACCCAAACTAAATATCCCTTCGATGCCGAGAATTGGAACAGATGAAGACGGTGACGGCAAAGAGGGGGAATTAATGACAAAGATAAAAAGAGTTATAGATTATCTTAATATTAATTATTTTCAGGCGTTAGATCTAAGTTCTGACGTCTTTCTTCTTGCAGTAAAAAATCATTACATCTCAGAGTTAAATGAGTCTGAGGAAGGTAGAAAATATCTAGCTGATTGCAAAAGACTTAACACAACTGAACTTGATATTAATGCTTTTAGAAGATTAAAAAGTGAGGTGAGTAAGTAATTGGATTTAAGTGCAATTAAGATTAATGTACAGGCGGATACTAAAGAAGCAAGTAGTAATTTAGATAAATTAAAGAAGAATGGTGAGAGTTTATCTAAAATCGGTACTGGTCTAACGTTGGGGCTTACTGTACCGATTGTTGCTTTTGCGGGTGCAAGTGTCAAGGCAGCGGATGCATTAAGGCAAACACAAAGGAAAAGTGAAGTTATATTTGGTGAAATGACTAAAGACGTTCAAAAATGGGCTTTAGAAAATGAGAGAACTTTCGGATTAGGTGCAGGTACAATCGAGGGATTTACAGGAAAGATTGCAGATTTAACCCAAGGTATGGGATTAGGAAAGAAAGAGTCTTTTGAAATGGCAAAAGGTGCTATGGAATTAGGTGTACAACTAGGCAACTGGAATGGTGTAAGTGCTGATGTTGCTATGAGTGATTTGACAAGTGCGATAGCTGGTTCGCATAAGGCTATGGAAAAATACGGTGTTAAGCTAAATCAAACTGTACTAGATGAACAAACTAGAAAGATGGGATTAGGTGACACATTTAATAAGCTGAAAGAATCTGAAAAAGCACAGGTAAGATACAACGCAATAATAGGTGCTAGTGGAAACGCTATAGATTTCTGGAATAAAGGTAATAGATCAACTGCATTTTATATGAATGAAATTAAAGAACAGATAGGCAACGTAATGGAAGTTTTAGGACAAGTATTCTTGCCTGTTTTGGACAAAGTAGTTAAAAAAGTAGCAGATTGGACTTCTAATCTTGCGAAAGTCGTTAGTGAAAATCCAGAATTAGTTAAAGCTGTAGTTGCTATTGGAGGTGCTTTGGCTGGTCTCGGCCCCGCATTACTTATAGTTGGTAAAGTAATGACTTTATGTGCTAGTTTCCCCGCTCTAATACCAGTTTTTGGTGCTGTGGCAGGTGCAATCGGACTGTTAGGATTATCTTTCTTAGGAACGAATGAAAAGGCACAAAAATTTATAACAGAATTGCCTTCTAAGATATTTGACGGTCTTAATAAAATGTTAGAAAACATTACGGCTAAGTTACCAGAAATGACTGCAAAAGGATTAGAAATAGTAAATAATCTACTGAATGGTGTAGTATTAGGCTTCCCAATTTTAATAAACTTCGTTGGTGAAATGATAGTAGGATTATTAAATACATTCTTTACATACATGCCTAATTTTCTATTAACAGGTATAGATTTTATAGTAAATATATTAAATGGTGCGGTATTAAAGTTTCCAGAGCTTGTTAGTGGTGTAATAGACTCTATCACTAATTTATTATTCAAACTTTGGGAAAAGATGCCTACTTTTCTTCAAACAGGTTTTGATTTTGTTAAAAATATGCTT
Source organism: Clostridium chrysemydis (assembly GCF_015234215.1). Taxonomy (GTDB): domain Bacteria; phylum Bacillota; class Clostridia; order Clostridiales; family Clostridiaceae; genus Clostridium; species Clostridium chrysemydis. Next base: position 995,446 of record NZ_JADEKP010000001.1, read on the forward strand.
GATGGATTTATTCAAAAGTTTCCTACTTTGCTACAAAATATGATTGATGGGGTATTAAAAATTCTAGCTAAAATAAGAGAAAAGATGCCTGAGTTTATGAAGAATGGACTAGAATTTGTTGCTAAAATGATATCTGGTATAGCTAGGAATTTACCTTCAATAATATCTAAAATGGGGGAATTAGTAGCTAAGTTAATCGGAAAATTAGTTGAAAACTTACCACGATTCTTATCAGAAGGTGGAAAAATGGTGCTACAAATGATTAAAGGGTTATGGAATAACAAAGGTAAGCTATTAAGCATAGGTAAAGATTTAATAAAAGCGTTATGGGACAGCATGGTTGCTGGTGTAAAAAGCTTTTTAAACATAGGAACAAAAATTGTTGAGGGCATAAAGAACGGTATATCTAACGCATGGGGTAGTTTTACAAGTTGGGTTGGAAGTAAGATTAAGAGTATACCTATTATCGGATCATTCTTGAGCGTATCGCCAGAAGAAGGAAGCGAAGGAATTGAAGCTGTACCAGCAGGTTATGGAATTAGTGCTATGAGTACATATACAAGAAATCCATTTGCATCATTAAGTGGTGCGTTTGGTGGTGTAATAAAAACAAGAGATGAAATTCTGACAAGGGAAAGAAAAGATACTGATAAGGCAATAGAAAACAAAACATTAAACTTAACATTAAACATAGATAAATTTACTAATAACAGAGAGATTGATATTGAGGAACTAACAGAAGAAATAGCATTTAACTTGCAAAGAAAAGTAGCATTTTAGGAGGTGATTGGATGAGTTTTCAATTTAAAAAACATAATAGTGATGAACTAGACATTTGTGTAAAATCGTCTAATCATCTCTATATGTTTGAGAAGAAAAGGGAAATTATTGAGGTTTCTGGTAGAAATGGAGACTTAATAATTGAAGATGGATCTTATAAAAATAAAACATTGGAAATTATATGTGTAACAGAAGATAAATTTAATATACAGGAAAAGCTTAACTGTATAGAAGAATGGTTACAGTCGAATGGTTATGAATATATAGAATTTGACGATGGAAATAGAATAAGCTGTTATTTCTTAAATATAACAGAAACAAAAGAGATAATTAAAAATGTAGTCGAATTTAAAATTAATTTTACGTGTAGGAGGGAACAGGCTTGATACCACAAATATTAGATAAATTTGAAAATGAATTAGGTCTGTTAACAGACTGCATTGAGGGAATAGCAATTGAAGAAAGAAATGGGATGTGTGAAATAGAAACAACATATCCTATTTTTTCTGAAAATTATAAAGAATTGAAACGTGGAAATTTTATAGTCGCAGACGTTAATGATACATTAAAAAATCAAAAATTTAGAATTTACAAATTATCTAAAGCATTAAACGGAAAAGTGAAAGTATATGCAAAACATATATTTTTTGATTTAGCTAGAGATGTAATTGAAAAAGTAGAACTTTCAAACGCAAGCTGTGAGTATGCATTAAATGAATTATTTAGAAATAGTCAATTTTCAAATAAGTTTAAGGGTGAGTCTGATATTATTAACTCTAAGAATTTTTCTATGAAAGCTGAAAATCTAGTTAAAAGTATTGGTGGGGTACAAGGTTCAATTTTAGATACATTCGGAACAGGTGCAGAGATACTAAGAGACAATAGAGTTGTTAAAGTATTAAATAAACGTGGGCATGATAACGGAGTTTCTATTGAGTATGCAAAGAATATGACAGGATTAAATATTGATTTTGATGATTCGGATTTAATTACTAGGATTAAGGCTGTAGCAAAGTATACTGATAAAAATAACAATGAAGTTATAGTTTTTAGCAATCCTAAGTTTGTAGATTCGCCTTTAATTAATGAGTATGAAACACCTTTCATAAAAGAAATTGATTTTTCTAGTAGCTTTGAAAATGGTTCTATTCCAACTCCTGACAAGCTTAAAGCGTTAGCAGAAAAGTATTTTAGAGACAATAAATGCGACCAGGTTAAAACAAACATTAAAGTTGAATTTATACCTTTATCTAAATGTGTTGGATATGAAAATATACAAGATAATATAAGTTTGTGCGATACGGTTACTATTAAAGATTACAGATATAACTTAGATACAAAGGCAAAGGTAATAAAGACTTATTTTAACTTTTTGTCTGGGAGATATGAAAAAATTGAATTAGGAGATGCTAAAACTTCTTTAGGTGATTTAGTTGGCGGTGGTTCTAATGCTGGTGATAGCATAGAAAATGAAACATCTAAAGTTCCACCTATTAACGATGGATCTTTTCCTGATACATTGCCCAAAATTCCAACTTTAAATAGTAGGCTTTATGGATTTGATTCTATAGAGTTGAGTTGGACATTTGAAGCAAAGGCATATTATTCTTATGAGTTATATGCTAGTAAAGTTAAAGATTTTACCCCTAGCACATTCGATTTGCTATTTGAAGGACAAGGTAGTACATTCTTACATTCAGCTAAACCTTGCGAAACTTGGTACTACAAAGTAAGAGCAGTAAATTCTCATGGAAATGCCACGGATTTTAGTAATCAAATTGAAGTTGAGACTGTAAAGATAGAAGATCTATCAAACTATGTAAGTGAAATGGCTATAGGGGATGCTCTAATAGGCGAACTAAATTTAGGTAGAGGATGGTTTGGACAGTTAACAGGAAATTATATTGATGCTAGGAGATTAACTGTAACTGATGGTAATGGAAAAAGGACATTTAGCGTAGATGATTTTGGAAGAGTAGCTATAGATGCATATTCTTTTACGATTAAATCTAAATCTTTATTAGCAACTGTAAGCGATGATATATCTAACGGACAGTCTATTAAAAATGCAAGTATGGAATTAAAGAGTGATGGTTTTCATACTATTTCTGGTGGCATAAAAACTTCTATTAGTAATGGAGTTGTAACTGTAAGGGATAGCAAGGGATACAAAGTGGCAGAGGTAAACAGAAATTTACAACTTTTTAATTCAACTGATGGCAATTCGTCAGACTTTTGCGGCGGATTAAGAACTTCTATTATTAAGGCTGAAAATACACATGGAATTGAACTCGTTATGGATGATGGTGAAGACTATATGTGTTTTTCAACAACTCAAGGTGATGGTGGTATTTCTGATTCATCGACAACTTGGTTGAAATGTAATAGAACAGGAAATGTACATTTGTATAAAAATTTAGATTTTCATGAGTTTGGTTTACTTAGAACGCATATAAATCAAGATAAAGTTGATACGTGCTTCGTTGGAAATTTAGCACTTAGAAGCAATCAAGTTAATACTAATTATAGTTCTAGTAATTTACACTTGAACTATTGGAGAGGATATAACGCAACTAGCTTTCCAGCCCGAACTTATGTAGGACAAGGAAATAACGATGGTAGTAGAGGGATATTATATTGTAAAAGTATAGATACAAAAGAAGCTACTATACAGGAGCAAAACACTAGAATAGGTACTAAAGCAACATATGGAGTAACTGCACTCGATGATTTTATAGAAGATATGTATTTTGCAAAGGTAAAAGATGATAGAACATGCATTATAGCTTTAGATCATAACTTTATAGCTCAAGCTAATACAGAAATGGAATATCATGTTCAAGTTTCAGGTTATGAGGGTAGTAACTTTAAAATAGAGCGTTTTAATACTCACATACTGCTAACAGGTGGAATTGTTAATGAAGAGGTTAGTGTAGTTGTAAAAGCTAGAACTAGAAATCAAGAGTACATTAGGTATAGAAATATAATCGAAGATACAGAGTTAAATAGCTGGGGCATGGAAAATGTACTCAGAGGCCAACTAGAAGAAAAAGAAGGCAATGAAAATAGTTTATACAATCTTCTTAAAGAAACGGTTGAAAAGAATAGTTATACAAAGTATAGAAAAAACATGTCTTATGCAAATGAAATAAAAAATAATTTAAATATAGAAGGGAAGTAGATATAATGCTAAAAAAGAAGTTAACAGGTGTAATGCTAATAAAAGAGAATGGTTTTGATGTTCTTACTTTTACATATAATGAAATGGATATGAATACAAGACAAGTAGTTGCTATGAACAAACAATCAAACGTAATAATAGATCAAGAGGAAGTTTCTGAAATAAGGTCGCACTTAGATGCTGTGGAGAACTTTGTAAAATTAGAAATGGAGAAACTATAAGGCTAAGATAAATTCTTAGTCTTTTTATTTTGTTAGGAGGGTAACATGAAAAGAGAATTAGAAGTAATGAATCTTGATATAGATAAATATAGTTACATGGCTTTAGCTAATATTGCACAAATGTCTGATGTAATAATTAAAGCTAAATTATTTAATAATGGTAAAGAAATTATACTTAATGGACAAACTATAACTTTAGGAGGTAAAACTCAAACTAGGGTTTTAGAGCAGACAACAGGCATAAGCATTGTAGATAACATAATAAGTATTGATTTAAAAAATGACTTTGTTAGTGAATCTGGAAAGGTTGAAATGGATCTAACTTTAAAAGATAGTGATGGACAGCTAACAACTGCAAAGTTTTTATTAAATGTTACAGGAAAAATACTAAGTGAAGACAGTATTAATGCAAAGGATAAATTAGATACGATTGAGTACATAGTTAAAGAATTTTCTAACAAAGCAGATAGTGCAATAGGTAAATTTAATTCAGAAAGCAAAACAGAATTAGATAATAGAAAAACTGAATGGGATGGACTAAAAAAGATTGCTATAAGTGAAAATAATGCAGTAGATTTACAAAATCAAGTTAATTCAGTTAGTTCGCAATTGTCAGAAAAAGCGACAAAAAAAGAATTACAAGCTGTTGCGAGTGGTTCACCAAAAGCTATCTTTAACACTTTACTAGATTTGAAAAATGCCTTTCCTCTTGGTAATTCCAATATTTATCTTGTATTAGAAAATGGTAACTGGTATTACTGGAATACAGAGTGGATTTCTGGTGGTATATATCAAAGTTCTTTTGTTTCGGAAGGCGTGAATTTAACTAATATCATAGTAAATGGTAACTTTATTAATACAGAAAGCTGGGATTGTGTATCTTCTGCAAATGGTACGTTATCAGCCTTGAATAATGAACTTATATATACGGTGAATGGACTTGTTTCGTCGTCAAGAATACAACAAAATATTTATTCTGCTAAAGTAGGTCATAAATACTATATAAGAGCTGATATCAAGCCTAAATATGCTAATACAACATATACTGCGTTCGGCGGAGTAAACACATCTATAACACCTATTATTAACGAATGGAATAGCATTAAATCAGTAGTTACAGCAATTAATAATGGTGGTTTTAAATTTTATCATCCAACAAATAATCATTATGTTATTGGAGATACTTTTAGTTTTAGAAATGTTATCGTAGTAGATCTAACAAGTGCATATGGTGTCGGTAAAGAACCAACAATAGAAGAATTTGAAAAGTTACTAGAATTATATAATGGATGGTTTGATAAAACAATACAAGTTGCACCACCTATGAGTATAGATGAATTAGTGAAAGAGGTTGCTAATAAGGTTGATAAAAGCGAGTTAGAACAATTCACAAGAAAAAAGATTATAACAGTTGGATCGAATGGTGTTAGACATTTTTATAATTTAAGAAATGCACTTGAATCAATTTCTAATGCTTCAAGAAAAAATCAATATGAAATACAGCTTGATGAAGGAGTGTATGATGTTGGATTAATGTACACAAAAGAAGAAGTCGAAAACACAAACTTCAAAGGATTAGCAATACAAGATTATATATCTTTAGTTGGTGTAGGTTTAAAAGAAAAAACAATAATAAAATTTGAAATACCTTTAGATTATTCAAATGAAACTCAAATGCGGGTTGCACCAATTGCTAATATGGGAAATGGAGATTTGAAAAATCTAACTGTAATAGGTAAAAACTGTAGATATACAATACATGATGATTATGCTTATGAAAATGCTATAAAACATACTGAAAACTGCACATTTATAAAGCTAAAAGGTACAGGGAATAGCCAAGCGTGGGGAGAAGGAACAGGAAGTGGTATGCAATTTTATTTTAAAGATTGTGAGTTTATTACAGAGTATAATCAAGCACCTTACTCTACACATAATAATTTAAATCATAATGCTCCAACATATCACCGCTTTGATAATTGTAAATTCAAAAATGCAGGTGGATATTTTGGAATGCGTTTCATAACTTTGGATAGTGGTCAAATCGAAAAAGTTGATATAATTAATTGTTATATTGACGGAATTATTAAATTTGAAGAATATCAAAGTGGTGATGGTTGCAGATATGATTTTTATGGTTCTGGAAATAGTGAAATTTTAGTACTTATTGATAACAATAAAGATACTAAATTCCCTTGTCTTATAACAGATAGAGTTCAAGAAAAAATGAATGGAGGAACTACCAAACTATATAAAGGTGAATTAGTAAAGCTTAACAATGACGGAAGTGTTATTTTAAAGGCTGGAAATATAAATACTAAAATGATATATGGAATTGCATTAGAAGATATAGAACCCAGTGCAATAGGTAAAATTAAGCTTTTGAATGGATATATAGCAAGTAAGGATTTAAATTTAAACATTGTAACAGGAGATACGGTTGGAGTTGAAAATGGTATTCTTGTTAAAAATGCAGGTGTTGAGATTGGAATTGCAACAAGCAGAGATTTTGTTAAGCTATATTAATCACAATAGAAAGATAATACGAATTAAAACTCATCAGTGTGTGTTGAGATGTGTAAAATAGAATTTTTCTCCATAAAAGTATATAATTAAACTAAAACATTAATTATAGAAAGGAACGATAAATAATGAAAATATACGGATACAATGAGATTTTTCAAATAAAAAAAGAATTAGAGGATATTGTAAAAAAAATTAATGAAGGAAATGACAGTTCACTAATTAATATAGCTAATGAAATGAAGAAATATATAGTTGCCTATGACGCTCTTTTAAATAAAATTGGTCGATTTGGAACGGTTAATGATTTAAGTCTGATAAAAGGATTAACAGAAACTGAAATGTTGATTAAAAAAACAAAGAATAAGCTTTAATAAATACTTCAAGAGCCTTTATATTTTGGAGGGATTATATGGCGGTACAAAGAGTAAATATAACTTTAGAGCCTGAACTGTTCGAAGAATTTAAGAAATACGCTTATAAAAAAGGGATTACAATATCACCTTTTGTACAAGCTAAGATAAAAGAATTCATAGAAGAATAGAAGGAATTTGAAGAGTTTAAAAAATTAAAGAGAAAAGGTGCTTTATAGCATCTTTTTTATTACGCAATATTAAGTGTCAACACATATAAATACTTGAAAATAGGGTCGTGTGTACACTTTCAGTATTCGAAAGAAATTGCGAAATATATATAAATAAAACTGTATAAAGTTTAATTACAAATGATTATAAAAAAACTAGATTGAAAAACCAATCTAGTTTTGAAAATTATATATCGAATTTGAATAATTAATTATACTACATAATTTTGGGAAGTAGAAGTAACCAGATAAAAGAAATTCTTTTATTCAAAGTATTAATCCCCCTATGACAACCTGAGCCACATGTTATAAAAAATATAAATGAGGAAATTGTTGCTGGTATGGGTTTTGCATCATAAGAAACTTAAATAGTTTCTTCATAAGGCATGTCCTCCCTCCCGAGTTGTATCAACTCTAGTAAATGTTATTGAAAACAATTACCACATACATAGTAGCATAATTAATTGAAAATGTAAACACTTATTTGTAATTAGTATTATCATAGGGAAGTTAAAAAAGATAAAAAATACAAAAGAAAATTTGAGGTGAGAATTATTAAAATAAAAATATAACAGGAGGCAAGTATGGACTATGCAACTTTAGTTGGAAACTTAGGTTTCCCTATTGCCACAGCGGTAATTGGCTGTGGATTGCTTTATAAAAACTTAAACAGTAGAATACAAAAACTAGAACAGGAAAATAAAGAAGATAAGCAAATGTTTAATAGAGCTTTAGATAGTTTTAATGTTACAGTAGAGGAATTTAAATTAGTAGGTAAAGATATAACAGGCATCAAGCAAGACATAACGGAAATAAAATATAAATTAAAATAGGGGGCTATAATATGGAAAAGTTTTTTAATAAGATTACAAGTTTAATAGAAGTAAAAAAGATAATAGCTTTAGTTGTTGTTATTGTATTTTGTTCACTAGCGGTTAATGGAACTATAGATGCTAACGCATTTACAAACATAGCTGTAATGATAGTTGGTTATTACTTTGGACAATCTACGATAAAGGGGGCTAAATAATGGCTAAGAAAGTAGTAGTGGACTTTGGACACTATAAATGTGATTCTGGAGCGGTTTATAATTGGAATGGTAAACAGATAAGAGAAGTCGATTTGGTTATTGATATGGGTAATGCAATGGTTGAAGGCCTAAAAAGACATGGATTTGAAGTACTTGTTACATATGGATCTTTAGCTAATAGAGTTAGTATGGCCAATAACTTTAAAGCAGATTTATTTATATCTATACATACAAACGCAGGTGGCGGAGATGGATGCGAAGTGTATTGGACTGGCTCGAACAAAAACACTGAGAAATTGGCTAAATTATGCTTAGAAAACATATTAGAAGATAAACTTAATAACAGTAGAGGTGTTAAAAAATCAGCTTTTTACGTGTTAAAATATACTAATATGCCAGCTTGTTTAGTTGAAACAGGCTTTGGCGATAATGTAGAAGATAGAAAGGCCATAGATACTTTAAAAGAAAGAGAAGCTTTTGGAGAAGCACTAACAGAAGCAGTATGTGAGTATTATAATATTAAGTATAAAGTTGAAAGTAAACCAGTAGAACAGCCAACAGCTAATAGTAAGATATTTAGAGTAAAGGATAATGGAAAACAAATAGGTGCATATAGTAGAGAGGAAAGTGTTATATCTGAGGTTACTAAGTTGATTAAAGCTAAGAAAAGTAAAATAGAAATTACATATAGTTAATTAAGTTTTGAGTAGGGATATTTATATATCTCTACTTTTTTTCTAAATTATGTTAAAAATCACTTTACTCAAATCACGTTAACGTGATATAATGTAGAAAACAATACAGAGGTAAAAAAATGAATATATTATATCAAATATACACTGCAACTGAGGCTAGTAGAGAATGGGGATTAAATGAAAGTACTGTTAGAAAAGCAATTCAAAATGGTAAATTTAAAGAGGGAAGTGACTATAGGAAATCTGGAAAAGTAACATTAATAACTAAAGAAGCAATGGAAAAAGTGTATGGATCTATAAAAAAATAGAATAAAAAATGGCAGTAACAAAAGTTACCACCAAACTCGCACTTTAATTGTAACCTAGTTTCTGCCATAAGTAAAGGGAGGATATTATGGATACAATTAATTTAGCAGAAGAGTTAAGTATTAAATTATTAGGAAGGCTAACTTTAGATTTAGGATTTGATTTGCATAAACAGTTAGATGTAAAATCGCTGATTGATGAAGCATTGTATGAATACAATATTACAAGTAAATGTACAGCTCTAAGTATTGGGGATATAGAAGAAAAGGGAAAGGTATTTCTTGCATGTAAAAAACTTGAAGGCCTTTCAGATAATACTTTGTATAATTATAGTTTATTTCTTAAAAAAATGAATTTATTTTTCAATAAGCCAGTCTCAAGTATTGATGTAATGGAACTAAGAATGTTTTTAGCAGTTATTGGAGAGGGAAAAGAACAAAGTACACAAGGAAATTATATTACAATGCTTAAAAATTTTTTTACTTGGTTGCAAAACGAAGAATATATTATTAGAAATCCAAGCTCAAAACTTAGACAAGTTAAAAAGATAAAACAAATTAAAGAGCCTTACACATCAGAAGAAATTGAAAGATTAAGAGATAGCTGTGAGAGTTATAGAGAGAAGGCAATATTTGAAACTATGTTATCAAGTGCTTGTAGGATAAATGAGTTAGTTAATATAAAGATTAAAGACATAGATTTTGCTAATAGAGTTTTAAAAATATTAGTAGGAAAAGGCAATAAAGAAAGAATAACATATCTTAGCACTAGAGCTATTATGAATATTAACAAATATATAGAAGATGAAAGACAGGGAGACTCAGAGTATTTATTTGTTGGTAGAAGGTTGCCACACAGTAAACTAACTACTAGAAGTATACAAGTAGATATTAAAAAACTGCAAATAAAAAGTGGTGTTACAGGTAAAGTTCATGCACATAGATTCAGAAGAACACAGGCTACATTACTATTAAATAGTGGTATGGATATTACAGGGGTTCAAAGAATTCTAGGACATGAAAGTCCAGAAACGACTCAAAGATACTCAAGATTGAAACAGACAACGATTGAACATGAATTCAAGAGAATAGTTGGATAAAACATAATTATGTTATGTTCTAAGTTCTTTGTAAGCAGTTAGGAAAATTTTAGAAATTATATTGAAATTATTGTTTTATTTTACTAAAATGGAATTGTAAAGAAAAAATGGAGGGGTAAAAATGGGATATAGATTTAACACTGGTCATTTAACAGCACAACAAAATGCAATTATAGATCACAAGGAAAGAGAAGAACAGCTACGTAGAGAACAAAGAGAAGAAAGAGAGCGAATTGAAAGAGAAGAGAAGTTAAATAATAAAGAGAACTCAGGAGAATAAATTTATTAGGGGGAGAAGCATATGAAAATAGAATTTAGGAATTCAGATGGTGAAATCTTATTAGAAAAAGACTCAAATGAATTAAAAGATATTTTAAGTTCGATAACAAGGGAAGGAACAACGATAAAATTATTCTTTGGCAAAGACGACTCTATTCATGGATTTGTTAATGAGGTAATGTATGGTTATAACAAAGAAGAGAATGAAGAAAGTTTAAGTATTTATATAACGGAAGAGTATTATCATCCCACTCTTAAGATAAGACAAAAATTAGATGAAATTAACAAAAATATAGAGAATAGATAACATAAGAATTATAGGGTATCCGAAAGGGTACTCTTTTTTATATGTTTAAAACTTAATTTGACAGAGTTCTTTGAAGGAACTTAGTTCTAAACGACCAACAATCGTTTAGAGAGTTTGCAAAAGAAAATAACCTAATTGGTAGTAATAGAAATAAAGATGAGGTTTTTAAAAGACTCAGTTTTTTTTCTGTATTAAGGGTTCTTCGGAAGAACCCTTAATACTAACAGAGTAACAATTGTAGGTTCTTAAAAGACTTTCAAATTTTAAAAAGTGGTTCTTTTGAAGAACTACAAATTTAACTTAAAAACAGGTTCTTCCAAATAACTTGTTTTATATATTTAAAAGGGAGCATTGAAATGTAGCTACCTTCAAGGGATGGTTATCAGGAAATGGTAGGTCATCAAATGACCAACAATTATAGTACCTAGAATATATCATAGAATAGTTAGTTAATGGCGACTGAAAATAAAACAATGAGTAAAGAGAACTCCCAACGTTGGGAATTTAATAATATTGATAAAGATTAGAAGAAATTCTAGTCTTTTTTTATTACATAAAATGGAGGTAATTATGGTTAAACATGGATTGAGAAAGAAAAAAATTTATAGTGTATGGATAATGATGAAACAAAGATGTTTTAATACTAAAAATAAGGATTTTTACAACTATGGTGCTAGAGGTATTACGATATGTACTGAATGGTTAGACATTTCCAAATTCTATGAATGGGCAAAAGAATTTGGTTATAAAGAAGGTCTTACATTAGATAGAATTAATCCAAATGGTAATTATGAGCCAAACAATTGTAGATGGATTAGTAATACAGAACAACAAAATAATAAAAGGAATACTATTCATGTAATATATAATGATAAAATAGTAACTTTATCAGAACTATCTAAATTAACAGGAATAAAACGGGATATTATTGAAATGAGATATATAAGAGGTGATAGAGGCGATAGATTGATTAGAAATGTAAGAAAAAGAAGTGCTTAATTTATCTTGTATTTTAAATTTATACCCTATATAATAATATTAACAAACAAAAGCATTTGGAGACAACTAACATATAAATTTATGTAAAAATAAGTTGATTTAAATATAGAATTAACCTTATTTAGCCGTATTGGATTGCCCTACTAACTCAGAATTTATAGCAATCATAGCTGATAAGCTAAGATTAAAAAATAAGGTATCATAGTTATTTCTTTAGACATTATCTATTTTATAGATAATGTCTATTTTTATATGATTTTATAAAAACTAGTAAACTATTGTAGTAATCTAAAAAATTCTATACAATATAAATAATAACTAAATTGTTTACAAAGATAGGAGCGATTATATGTTTTCTAAAATACTTACAAATATAAAAAACAAGAATTAGAACATGAAATTTCTGTTATTGATCAACAAATTAAGGGATTAGAAGATTTAGAAAAAGTAAATCAAGATAAGCTTATGAATTCAATAATTAAATCTAAATAGAAGATTAAGAGGTGTTTTATGAAATACAAAATAATTTCAAAAGAAACTTTTGATAGTAATTATATATTTGAAGCAGAAAGATTTGGAGATAAAGTTATCAAAATTTATTCTAAAATGTCAACTGATATGAATTTAAATTGTGAATTGTTTTTTGATGAGGGAATCCCAAATTTTGTTGTAGAATCTTTTATAGAGTTATTTAAAAAAATTTCTATAGAATTTATTGATAAAAATGTTATGTATTTTGATAAAAATTTCAACGTAACTAGAGAAATAAAATTACTTTCAACAAAGGTTAATGATGAATATTATTTATTAAATGAAATAGCTGATATAAAAATATGTAGGACTAAAGAAAGTGAATTAGAAGAATTAAAATTATTTAAATAGGTGAGCGAAATGAAATTAGAAGAAAAAATTATAAAAGAAACAATTAAGTATGAAGGTAATTTCTTAAAATTTGCAAGCGTCGATGTAGAATTACCTGATGGAAAAGTCAGTAATAGAGATATAATTAGACATCCAGGGGCTTCTGCTATAATAGCATTTTTTGATGATGATACAATACTATTGGTTAAACAATATCGTGCAGCGATTAAGGAAGTATTATTAGAATTACCAGCTGGAAAACTTGATTTAAATGAAGACCCTTTACAATGCGCAAAAAGAGAATTAGAAGAAGAGACTGGGATGAAATCAAATGATTTTACTTATTTAGGAACAATTGCAACTGGTGCAGGTTTTACTGATGAAGTAATTCATATCTATAAGGCTACAAATCTTTTCGAAGGAACTAAATCCTGCGATGAAGATGAATTTATAGATATATATAAATATAAACTAACAGAAGTTAAAAAAATGATAAGAGAAGGAAAGATAATAGATTCAAAGACTATAGCAGCATTTATGTATTTATAGTATAAGAAAAATTTAAGTTTTATTTTAGGTTATTTTAATAATTTACAAATATAATTAAAGTGAAGTTATTATTTAGTGAGGATAAAAATATGAAAATTAAAAAGTTAATTATTATTTTAGGAATAAGTACTACTATATTTTTTAGTAGTTTTGTTAATTCTTTTGCAGACCAATTTAATGTTGTGACTTTAGGTGCAAATTTAAATCAGCAACAGAAGGATAGTATGCTAAAGTATTTTAATGCAAAAGATGGTAGTTATCAACTAATAACCGTTAATAATAAAGAAGAAAGAGATGCATTAAAAGGGATAGCACCTTTATCTGAAATAGGAAACAAGACAATATCATGTTCTTATGTGCAGCCGACATCTTCAGGTTCTGGTATAAATGTCAAGACAGCTAACCTAACTTGGGTAACTGCATCAATGATTTCTAACACATTAGTAACAGCAGGAGTTAATGATGCAAATGTAATTGCAGCAGCACCTTTTCAAGTTTCAGGAACAGGTGCATTAACAGGGATTTTAAAAGGGTTTGAAGATTCTACCGGTGAAAAATTAGATAAAAATAAAAAAGAACTTGCTAATCAAGAACTTGTTACTACAGGTAACATAGCAAACGATTCAAAAGTTGGACAAGAAAAGGCAGCTGCAATAGTAAATGATGTTAAAAAAGAAGTAATCAAAGACAATGCTCAGGATCCAAATAAAGTTGAAAAAATTATAAATAATGTAACAAATAATTATAATATATCTTTACCAGAAGCACAGCAAAAGGAATTAAAAGATCTTATGGTGAAAATAGGTAAAGAAGATTATAATTATGACCAATTAAAAAGTACTTTAAATGATATTGGAAATAACATTAAAAATGTTTTAGAACAATCTGGCCAAGCTATAAAAGAATCTGGATTCTTTCAAAATTTATGGCAGAATATAAAAGATTTCTTTAGTAGTGAGAATACAAGTAATGGAAATGATAAGGATTTAGGTATAATAAATCAAACAGATAACTCAGCATTAGGAGATTCTGCTGTTGTTACTGGAAACAATACAGAAATCAAAGATACATCAAATAACACTCAAGATAATCAAAATAATAACCAATCGCAATCATCAAATGAAGAAGGTTTTTTTGAGAAAATCGCAAATTGGTTCAAAGGATTATTTAACTAAATAATCAAATAATATTAAATAATACCATTAAAATAATATGTGATTTAAATGTTTCAATTAAGAATATTTTCAATTTTACTTTCATAATATTACATAGAACTATGTTAGGAGGAGAAAGTGAAATGAAAGATATAGCTAAAAAATTGAGAGACATTTTTGAAAATCAAAAAATATATTATTTAATGGTATTATTATTTTTTTGTGTAGGAATAGTAATTGGTGTTTATGCAGTTAAATATATGAATGTGCCGGATAGACAAGATATTTCAAGTTATTACTCTAGTTTTGTTGATAGTTTAAGTAATAAGCCTATTAATTATGGTGTACTTTTAATAGAAGTTATCAAAAAAAATGCACTATTAATTATTCCAATAATTATATTAAGTTTTACTTTTTTTGGAGCTCCATTTATTTTAGGAATTAACTTAATAAAAGGTTTTTCTCTTGGTTATTCTTTTACGTTTTTGTTAACAACATTTAGTGGCAAAGGTATCTATTTAGCATTGACATCAATTATTCCTCAGAATTTAATTTATATTCCATGCTTAATTGCAATAAGCATTATAGCATTAAATTCTTCTACTGAAAGATTCAGGGATAGGTTTATTAAAAAGAAAAGTTATAAAAAGTCAAGTAATAACGGGTTAGCAAACATATTAATAATACTATTATGCATATTTATATTAGGAATAGTAATTGAAACATATGTTTCACCAAATCTTATGAAGTTTGTATTAACAAGATTTTATGTATAAAAAGTGGATTTCTAATGATAAAAATGAAGGGAATAAAGTGAAATTGTCGAATATATAAATATAGTAATGGTATAGGAGAGAGTAATGTTAGAAATTATTGAGAATTATAAGGAGTATTTACTTAGAAATGATAAAAGTGAAAATACCGTTTATGCATATGTGACAGATGTAAATCTTTTTTCAAAATTCCTTAAAAATAACAGTATGGAATTATATACATCAGACAACGTATCAATAATAGCTTATATTCAATATTTATTAGATAACGGTAAATCAGAAAGGTCAATAAATAGGATTGTTATAAGTTTAAGAAGTTTTTATGGTTTTTTGAAAGGTAAATCATTAATTAATGAGATTCCCAAAATAACATATAAAAGTAATAGAGCTAATAAAAAATTACCACAAATTCTTACTATTGAGGAAGTAGATAAGATTATAAAATCTGTCGATAAAAATGGTATAAAAGGTGTTAGGGACAATGCGCTACTTGAACTTATGTATGCAACAGGAATGAAGGTTTCAGAATTAATTTCATTAGAAGTTGAAGATATTAATTTAGATTTATCTTTTGTTAAATGCACAGATAACAAACATTATGAGAGACTTATTCCGATAGGAAGAAGTGCAAACAGAGCCTTAGAGGAATATGTTTTAGTTAGAGACGAAGTGGCTGAAACTGGCGAAAATAAATTATTTGTAAATCTAAATGGTAAAGGATTAACAAGACAAGGGATATGGAGAATAGTTAAAGAATATTCACATAAGGCAGGAATAAAAAAAGACGTTAATTTAAATACGTTTAGACATTCATTTGCGGTTCATATGCTTCAAAATGGTGCTAATGTCCGTGCCGTGCAAAAACTATTGGGAAATCAAGTTTTGACGTATATGGACACTTATTATGAAATTATTAATAGTGATAAAATAAACTTAGTATATAAAAATGCTCACCCAAGAGCATAAAAAATATTATAAAGAGGGATATAATATTAACTTAGAGCGAGAAATCGCTCTTTTTTTATTTTCTGAAGTTTCAAAATAGCAAATATTTTTATTGTTTATGGAAATAATAATTTAGAAAGGAGGAATTTATATGTTTAACAAATTAAAGAAAATAACAAGTTTTTTATTAATCTTAACTATCATATCACCTTTGATAGCTAAAAATACATTTGCTATTTCAGAAGATTCGGGTATGAAAGTAGAAGCTAAATCTGCATTATTAATGGAACCTATAAGTGGTAAAATAATTTATGAGAAAAATGCAAATGAGAAGTTTGCACCGGCATCAGTTACTAAAATTATGACAATGCTTTTAGCAATGGAAGCTGTAGATTCTGGAAAAATAAGTTTATCAGACAAAATAACTTGTAGTGAAAACGCTAAAAAAATGGGTGGAAGTACTATGCTTCTTGACACAGGTGAAGTAAGAAGTGTTTCTGATATCTTAAAAGGGATAGCAATAGCATCAGGCAATGATGCTGCAATTGCTATGGGTGAATACTTAGCAGGATCTGAAGAGGCATTTGTTAAAGCTATGAATCAAAGAGCTAAGGAACTAGGTATGAAAAATACAACTTTTAAAAACTGTACTGGTCTTCCAGCAGAAGGGCATTTATCTACAGCGTATGATATTGCTTTAATGTCTAGGGAACTTCTTAAACATAAAGACATATTAAAGTTTACAGGTACATATATGGAAACAATTTCAGAAGGTAGGAAAACACCTATAGAACTTGTAAACCATAATAAGCTAGTTAGGTTCTTTAAAGGTTGTGATGGCCTTAAAACGGGATATACTCAAGAAGCTAAGTATTGTATATCAGCAACTGCAACTAGAGACGGTGTTAGAATGTTATCAGTTATAATGGGTGCACCTACATTTAAAATAAGAAATAGAGATGCAGGTATACTTCTAAATCACGGTTTCTCTATGTATGAAGGTAAAAAATTATTGAAAAAGGATCAAGAACTTGGAGAGATAAAAAGTATAAATAAGAAAAATAAAGCATTTATAGCTAAAGTTAAGGAAGATTTAAATGTTGTTATGGAAAAAGGACAGAATGCTGAGTTAACAAATAAAATAATACTAGATGAAAGTAAAAATGAATTTTTAGCAGGAGAAATAGTTGGTAAATGTGAAGTTTATTGTGGTGAAACTTTAGTTGGTCAAGTAGATATCTATACAGATCGTGATATCGAAAAGCCTAATATAATTGATAAACTAAAATTCAAAATTACAAATTCATTTAATGATTAAATAATAAAGGAGTTACGAGAGTAACTCCTTTATTATTTGAAATAGTACTAAAATAGTGTATAATTAAATGAAAATAATTAGAAGGTGGTATAGTATGGAATTACCTAAAGTTAAGGTTGCAGATTTCGAAGGACCTTTTGATTTACTACTTCATCTTATTAGAAAGAACAAGATGGGAATTAACAATGTGAAATTGAATTTAGTGACTAATCAGTATTTGGAATACTTAGATAAGATGAAAGAAATGGATTTAGAGGTAACGTCAGAATTTATAGTTATCGCTGCAACTCTAATAGAAATAAAATCTAAAAGTTTATTACCTAAAATAAAAGATGAAATAATAGAAGATGATGAAGATATAGAAAAGAGATTATTAGAAAAATTACTTCTATACAAAAAAATTAAGTTATCAACTGAGTATTTCAAGAAAAAAGCAAATGTTAGTGGGTTTACTTATTCGAAAAAACCAGAAATAATAGAAGAAATACAAAGCGCAAAAGTTACTAACAAATTATTGGAAAATATTTCTTTGATTGAGCTATACAATATTTACAATAAACTAATTGAAAATTATGTGAGCAAGCAAAATAAATCAGACTTTTTACAAAAAAGAATTTCAGTAGATAAATATAAAATAGAAGATAAATATGATTATTTATTGGAATTGATATCTAATCAGGAACTAATTAAGTTTACTAATGTTATGAAAGAATGTGATTGTAAGTTAGAATGTGTAGTGACTTTTTTAGCTCTATTAGAATTAATGAAACAAAGAAAGATTATTGTCTATCAAAAAGAAAATTTCAGTGAAATAATTTTGAAAGGAAGTGAAATAGAAAATGTCTAAAGTTGATATAAATCAATTTGAATTTGAAGAAGTGTCTAAAAAAAATTTTCTTAAAGGGGCAATTGAGGCAGTACTTTTTGTTAGTGGTGAACCAGTAAAATTAAGAGATTTAGCTATAAATCTAGATGCAACACCTAAATACTTGGAACAAGTTATCGGTGAATTAATGCTAGATTATGAAATTGAAAATAGAGGAATAAAATTGATAAGTATTAATAATACTTATCAATTAGTTACTAAATCTAATTATAGTGATGTAATACAAAAGTTATTAAAGAAAAATAAAAGACAATCATTAAGTCAAGCATCACTAGAGAGCCTTGCAATTATAGCATATAAACAACCAATCACAAGGGTAGATATTGACGAAATAAGAGGAGTTAAATCTGAAAGCGCTATACAAAAGTTATTAGAGAGGGAAATAATAGCTGAAGTTGGTAGACTAGAGGTTCCAGGAAGACCAATACTCTATGGTACAACTGATGAATTTCTGAGACAGTTTGGAGTAAGTTGCCTAGAAGAATTACCTAGCTTAGATTTATATTCTGAATTTGAATTAGATGAAAATATAGAAGAAGAATAAAGAGTTCCGCAAGCGGATCACTTTATTCTTCTTCTATTTCTATTTCTTCAATATTTTCTGTTATGTCTATATCGACTTCTTTTTTAGGAAACAAATCTTTCATTAGCTCAATAATTTGAGGAACAGTATCAACAATTCTGTCGTAAGTATTATCCTGTTCTACAGGCAAGAGTCTAACTGAATTTTCCCTTACTACTAAAAAAGCTACGGGTTTTATGCTGACTCCAGCACCTGAACCACCACCAAAAGGATAGTTTATTTCAAAATCTGATGAAATGCCAGCTTTTGAATCAAACTCTGTACCTCCTGATGCAAATCCAAATGAAACCTTTGATATTGGAATTATATAAGTTCCATCGCGTGTTTCAACAGATTCACCAATAATTGTATTAACGTCAATCATATCTCTAATGTTTTCCATAGTCGATTTCATTAAGTTTTCTATAGGATGTTCTTTATTCATATAGTTCCCCGAAAAGGGACACCTCCTTTGATTTAAAATAAGATAGAACAAATAAAATAGTTATGTGTATAATTTGCACTAAAGAAATATAAATTATACATTCAAATTTAAGTGCATAATTCATCTTTTTTTCTAAAAGAGGATTAATTATTAAATTCGATTTTTTATAATTAAAAAAAATTTTTGAAAATTTGAATAAAAAAGCTGCAAAAGTAGAAAATAAACCATAAGAAATAGCAGTATACCAAGGATCACCTAAAGAATAGTTTATATAGCCTGTTATCTTAACCTGAGGCTTACTTTTCATTTGATTTATTGAAGATAAAAAATCATTAAGAAAAACTTTCGATCTAGAAAAATTAAATTTCTGTCTAAGGTATTTCTTTTTTCTATCTTTACTAGTTTTTTTCAATAAGTTTCTATTAAAAAATAATACTTTTTTTTCGTTTTTAGTTATTGAAACCTTAAGTTTTATTGGGATTTTTAGAAAAAGGATAAATAAAATTAATAAAATAAAAAATAAAGTCATATTTCTTCCTCCATTTAAATTGTTTACTTTTTTTAAGAAAATATACCAAATTTACAATAATATTGCCAAGAATAATAAAATCCATATAGATACAAACTATATAAAGAGAGGTGAAATTATTATGAAAAAGAAAGTTTACTTAATTTCAACACTTTTATCTTTTTTACTTTTGTTTAACAGTATAATTCCAGTTTATGCTACTGAAAATAAGAAACTCAAAGTATCAGCAAGGCATGCAATAGCTTATAGTAGAAAAACAGGACAAATTATTTTTGAACAGAATGCATATCAAAATGTTCCAATTGCAAGCACAACAAAAATACTTACTGCTTTAGTTGCTATTGAAAGCGAAAATCTTAATAAGGAATTTTCTGTAAGTAAAAATGCAGTATCAGTTCGTGGGTCTAAAGTTGGTTATAAAATTGATGAAAAGGTTAAACTTGAAGAATTACTTCATGGGTTACTTTTTAAATCTGGAAATGATGCAGCAATTATTATAGCAGAAGGTATTTCAGGGAGTGTAGAAGAATACTGTAAGTTAATGAGCCATTATTCAATAAGTATAGGAGCTATTGATTCACATTTTACAACTCCACATGGATTAGATGATATAGATCATTACTCTAGTGCTTATGACTTGGCATTAATAACGTCTAAGGCTATGGAAAACGAGATTTTTAGAAACATAGTATCAAAGAAGGAGATAAATAAAAGCGATTTTAGTAGATCATATAATAATATAAATAAAATACTATGGAAAATCCCTCAAGCTAATGGTGTGAAAACTGGATATACAGGTGGTGCTGGAAAATGCTTAGTATCTTCAATTAAACATAGTGGGGATGATATTATAATAGTAGTTTTAGATTGTCCAGATAGGTGGAATCAAACAGAAAAAATATTTAATTTTGTTAAGGAGAATTATAGAACTAAAACTAAAGATATAAATACATATATAAATGATAACAATATTGTAAAAGCTTATAAAAATAATATTGAGTCGGATGTAGAAGTATTGAATGAATCATTATAAGAAAATTATTTAAAAATTAACAGTTTATTCTAAATACTTTAAATTATTATTGTTATTATAATTAATAAGGTTATTTTATGTATTTTTATGAAATTTACTTTATTACACATTGGATAATAATTGCTATAGTATTTTATATTATAAGAGTCTATCCTAGTTATATTATGGCTAAGAGAGCAGAGTTAAAGAATTCATGGATTATGTATCTGTGTTCCATTTCTAGGTAAACTTGAAATGCTTCACTTAGCTGGTTTTTCTTTTGGTATTTTATTTTGATGTTAATACCATTTGTAAATGTGGTTCTTTCGATTTTAGTTTTTTATAAAATAACGAAAAACTTTAGATTGGGTTTAATTATGATAAATTTAGGAATAATTTATCATATATTGATTTTATTGCATTTTAATATATTGTGCTTAGCAATAAATAATTTGATAGGGATATACCAAAAGATTTTAAAGAATAGGAAAGGCAACATCTGTTGTCTTTTTTTATTATATAGTTCATTTAGGGGGGGAATATGGAATACTTCGAAAATAGAGATGAAAACAAACTAAATTTAGTAATAAGAATAATAAAATTTATTTTTACTATATTGTTAGCATATTTTATATATCAAGTGATTTTTTCAGATTGGCTTTCAAGAAAAACTCATTTTTTAATATATATAATGTTATGGCTATATCTAGCTTATTTTATATTACCTATAATTACTAGATTTATAACAAAATTTTATTTGCCTGATTATTTTATAGGAAGAACTAAAACTAATGATGGGTTGCTAGGGGACCCAATAAACTTGGCATTTTATGCAAAAGAAGAAGATATTATTAATGCTTTTATTGAAAGTGGTTGGTATCAAGCAGATGACTTGAATTTCAAATCATCTATAAAAATAGGGCTTGCAAGTATATTCTCAAAGTCATATAAATGTGCTCCCGTTAGTTCACTCTTTCTTTTTTCTAGGAAACAAGATTTAGCATTTGAAAAAGAAATACATGGTAATCCAAGAAAAAGGCATCATATAAGGTTATGGAAAACACCTAAAGATTGGTACTTGCCTGGTGGAATGCAAGCTGATTGGTTAGCTTCAGCTACTTTCGACAGAAATGTAGGTTTATCGCTTTTTACAGGACAAATCACACATAAAATAGATCCTAATGTAGATGAAGAAAGAGATTTTGTTATAAAAACTCTTCATGCTAATTCAGTAGTTGATAAAGTTGATGAGGTAACACACTTCACAAGTAGCTATCATGGACGAAATGGTGGTGGAGATAGGATATATACAGATGGATCGTTACCTTTCATAACAATAAAAGATAGAAAGCATGAATAATTAAATTCATGCTTTTTATCTTTTATGACGAAATTAAAGTAACAAATGGCATTAATTTTAATAATTTATTAGTATAAATAATTTTGGGAGTAATTTTATGAAGATTACTAAGTGTATTGATTCTGGTAGTGAATATTGTCCATGTAACTTAGCTGTTTGTGGAGAATGTATATTATGCTCACAGTTAAAAGGAGAAAAATTTTGTGATTGTTGTAATTGGAATGGGGTATGCATATATCAGGAATTTATCTCTAATAACTCTATGCCAAAAGAAGGAAGAAAAATTTTCAAATCTAAAATTCTAAATAAGTTATTTATTGAAGAAAATTTATTAGAACTTGAATTAGAAATAACACACGGACTTGCAAACTCGTTAATTAATCCTGGCAGTTTTATCTTTATAATAGATGAAGAGAAAAATTTTTATAATATTCCAATTTCAGTAATGGAGACTGATAAAGAAAAAAATACAATTAAAATATTAATAGAGATTAAGGGCATAAAAACAAAAAGAATTTTAAACTGTTTAGATAAAGGAGAAATAAAGATAAAAGCCCCTTACTGGAATGGGATATTTGGTATTGATAACATAATGAGTTTGAAGGATTCTAAAGCTATTATTATTGCAAAGAGCATTGGAATAGCACCTATCATTCCAGTTATAAGAAAACTTAAGCAAAATAATAATGATGTAACAGTTTATGTTGATATAAGTAATGAAAAATATGATTTTTTGGAAGAAATTATAAAAAAATATGATTGTAATTTAAATAAAACTACTATTATGAATAATGGAAGTTTAACTGAAGAAATGAGATATATTCTACAAGACAAAATAAATAACAATATGGACTTGATTTATACGGCTGGTGCAGATATATTAACAAAATTGATTATTGATTTTATAGATAAAGAGGAAGGTAGAAAAATTAAATTGGCATGTTGTAATAATTTTAAAATGTGTTGTGGAGAAGGCATATGTGGTGCATGCACTATAAGATATAAAGGTGGTGTTGTTCGGAGATATTGCAAAGAACAAGTAGAACCACGAGAACTTTTTGAAGGGAGAAGATATATATGAAAGTAGCAATTATTGGAGGTGGATGGTCAGGAGTTGCTGCAGCTATTTCAGCTAAGAAGGCTGGAGCAGATGTTTATTTATTTGAAAAAACTGACCTTCTTTTAGGGCTTGGCAATGTTGGAGGGATAATGAGAAATAATGGTCGCTATACTGCTACAGAGGAATTAATTGCACTTGGAGCAGGCGATCTATTTAACATTACAGATAAGTGTTCAAGACATAAAAACATAAATTTTCCTGGACATGAACACGCTTGGCTATATGATGTAAATCTAATAGAAGGAGTAGTGCGTGAATATATTGACTCATTAGGAATAAATATATTAATAGAAACTAGAGTTAAAGATGTAAACTTTAATGGAAAAGATATTAAGGGTATTTACTATGGAGATAATGAGTATTTAGAATGTGATGTTGTTGTTGAGACTACGGGCTCTACTGGACCTATGGGTAATTGTTTGAAATACGGAAATGGATGTTCCATGTGTATACTTCGCTGTCCTGCGTTTGGACCAAGGTTAAGCATAAGTGCAAGGTGCAATATTGAAGATATTCAAGGAGAAAGGGAAGAGGATAAATTAGGAGCATTTTCAGGTTCTTGTAAATTAGCAAAAGAATCATTGTCTAAGGAAATGCAATATAGATTAAATAAAGATGGAGTAGTTATTTTAAAAATACCTGAAGAGGATATTAATTATTCAAAACTTGAAACCAAAGTATGTCAACAGTATGCGTTAAAAGAATTTGCTGAGAATATAATTCTCTTGGATACTGGACATGCTGTATGAACAAAAAGACAACAATCAAACAGCTAATTAATATTCACTAGTTATAAAAAGAAAAAAATGTTAATATAACATTTGTAGATTAATACTAAAGAATGTTAAATATAGGAGGTAAATATGTGTGGTATTCTTAAAGAAATATTAATTCAGTCTTTTACTTTATATTTTATTATAGCAATATTAATTGTAAATAAAGAATTTTTAAAATATTTCAAACAGCTAATAAAAAAGAGAATTAATTTCAAAATTTCAAAAATAACATATAGATATATAAAGTTTTATTTGCTCTCAGCAATTATAGTTGTTAGTATTGATTTTTTAGCAAATATGAGTCAAGATAATAGGTGGAAAATTATAGCTTACGAATCAGTACCTATCATATTTATAAATGCTTTTGTTTTCTTTATTACATTGAAAGTAGGCTTTTTTATAAAAACAAAGGTACAAGCGGTAAATAGTGAAGTAAATAATAAAGATCAACATATTTTAGATAATGTTATTGAATATAGCAAATACACAAAAGATGATCCTGAACTCTATATTAATTTGAAAAAAGAAATAACTAAAAAATTAAATACATTAAAAGGCAAAGAAAGAAAAATTAATTACATAAAGATTTCAAAGAATAAAGCTAAAGTAAAATTAGAACATAGAAATAAAAATTATAATCTTGCAAATTACTCAGCATGGATATGTTTGATAGCTGTAATTGTAGCGATTTTTTCAAGCTTCTTTATTGAAAGTAGTAAGAATATAATATTTACAACATTATGTATTAGTGCTTTCATTGTTATTTGTTTTGAATTTTGGAAAGAAACGAAGTTTAAATTAACAAATGAGGAAGAGTACTTGTACAGTATTATAATTGAAGTATTAGAAGATATAGAAAAAGCAATAATTTAATATAATGTACAAAAAGACAACCTTTTTACAGGTTGCCTTTTTTAGTTAGATCAATCATTATATTCCTCTTGAAACTCTCTTGGAATATCTCCAACAAACCTGCGGTCTGAAAGGACAATAAACCAAAAAGTAATGAAGGCTACGAAAGAAAAGATTACACCTAAGATTGTCATACCTATGCCAAATCCAAAGTTTCTCATTATTCTATAAAATACTATTATCATAAATATAATATTTACGAATGGTATTAGCATTAATATAAAATACCAATAAGAAAACCCTGCTAGATGTAAGATTTTAAATTCACCTAGGATAGGAATCCACATCAGCCAAGGATTTTTTAATCTTGCTCTTTTAGCCATTACATAACTAGGATAAACTCTAACTAAGTAATAAATTAGTCCCACGATAAAACCTAAACTGCCATAGGCGATACCGCTTGTGGCAGCATAAAGACCATTAAAAAAATCCATACATATCACCTCAGATATAGTTTATCCTCTTTTAAAAAATTTATTATGCATTTAATAAATCAAAAGCTCCAACAAAATTAATTTTAATTTTATCATCTCCAAGCTCATCAGGAGGGAAGTAATAAACTTTATCTATAAGAGTATTGATTAATTGTTTTTGCTCTGAATGTTCTAACTTATCTATATAGCTGCATTTACTAATTAAAGTTTCAACTAGTGAAAATTCTAATTTATTATTTTCATTTTCTAAGTTTTCTTTTTTTAATGCATTAATATTATTTTCTATTATATTGCATTCTTTTTTTAGTTCTGTAATTTTTTTAAATAAAACATCAGTAATTAAATCGTCATGATCTTTAGATAGTTTATTAACTAATACATTAATCTGAGAATTATGTTCTTCTAATTGCTTCTTAAGAGATAATAATTCATTATTATTATCCTTAGAATTTATATTTTTTAAATTTGATAAAAATAAATTTTTATTATAACTAAGGTTTTTTAGCGTTTGAAGTACAGCTTCCTCAACTCTCTCAAGCTTAACATTTTTCACATCACATAACTGCCTTTTAGAAACCTTTTTAAGATAACAATTATAGTACAAGTGTCTTTTGCCTGTTTTAGGTGAAACATTACCATGTTGAACTATTAGTCTTGATTTACAACTACCACAAAAGATTTTGCCAGTTAAAAGTGAATTATGTGTTTTGCCAAGGCGTGGGAAAGTATCTCTATTTTTATCGAACTGATATTGAACTCTAAGCCATAGTTCAGGCTCTATATAACCAATTACACTACTAACTGCTGCAAACATCTCAGAAGGGCTTTTATTAGCCTTAGTTTGTTTACCATTCTTATGTACTGCTTCTGTTTTATTGTAAGTTAGTAGGGAGTGTTCATTATCAATTTCACCATAGACTTTACAGCCTTTAGTTTGAAGATAATCAATTACGTTACTATTAGCCTTAACATAGATAGTATTTTGAAGAACTAATTTTAATGTACTCTTTTCAAATAATCTACCAGAAGCAGAACAGATATTATTTTGGTGTGTATAAACCTCTAATTTATGCAGGCTGCCAAGTTCTAAATATTTTTCATATAAAAACTTAACAAACTCTAGATCTTCAGTGTTATGGACTAGGGAAGTTTGTTGTCTTTTTTTACCTTCATCATCATAAAAATAAAACTTTTCAGATTTAAACCCTAAAGGAATCTTTCCACCTGTCCATTTGCCATTCTTAGCCATTTCAAGCATATTATCTTTAACACGTTCTGCTATAGTTTCTCTTTCAAGCTGTGCAAAAACAGATGCAATATATATCATAGCTCTCCCCATAGGAGAAGAAGTATCAAACTGTTCTTTTATAGATACAAAATCCACCTTATTTTCTTGAAGAGTTTCAAGCACAGAAGCGAAGTCAGAAACATTTCTACTAATCCTATCTAGTCTATAACAGATAAGAAGATCTATTTTTTTATTCCTAGCATCGTTCATAAGCTTTTTAAACTCAGGTCGGTTTATATTTCCACCACTAAAGCCTTCATCTTCGTATATAAGAAACTCAGCATCTTTATTTATATGAGCTTGTACATGAGCTTTACACATTTCTATTTGGTTTTCTATTGAGTCACCTTTACCAGTGAATTTAGACTTCCTACTATATATTGCAACAATCATAAATTAACTCCTTATTCATAACAGCTAGTACACTATTATTATATTTATCTTCTTTAAGATATATTGATATTAACTTATATTTTATGATTTCTTCTGTCACATTAAAATGTAGTGAGAGTAAAAGAATATTTACACGAGACAAAAATTGTTGGTGATTAAATTTTATCTGGCAGAAAGTATATAAGGTGTAACATTTTTTTTAGTAATTCATAATCTATAAAAGGGGGGTGATCCAATGGCAGGAAAGCTACTAGTTGAAGTGAATTTTCCAAAAGACATGACAATAATTGAAAGTAAAATTGCGGAAATTTTAGCACAAATAATTAGTAAGAAGTATGGACCAGATAAATGTATAATGATAGTTGATGAAATGCAAAAAGAACTAAATAAAATAAATTAAAGCTCTAAAGATAAAAGGCTAAAAAGCCTTTTATGTAACTGTCAACTTAATAAAATTAATATAAATAAGAATACGAATAATTTAAATTTTCAACATATGTCTAAAATAATATCCTCGTATATGATGATTAAATGCAAAAAAAATCCTAAGCTCACATAAACATTATTGTATATATTATATAAATACATACAAAATAACTTTATAACCTAAATTTCGGAAGGAAATAAAATTTGAAAATGAAAAAACTGAATATTTCGATATCTATTATACTAGTTCTTATAACATTAGTTGGAACTACTAATGAGATAGTACCTAACTTAATCGATGGAGGATGCGTAAATTTATTGTTTAATGTAGGTGATAAACTTAATCAACAAGGCTTAACATATTGGGATGATAATTTTTATATAGGTTTTGATGTAGGTTCTAATAAAGGAGAAATTATCAAATATAGTAAAACAGGAATTAAAAGTTCATCAACTGGTAAAATTGGAATTGGTCACACCGCAGATCTTGGATTTAGAAAAAAGAATGGGATGATCTATGTAGCAAATGGAGGAGGTTCTAATCGTACTCACGTATATGAAGTAGATTTCAATAATAAGAACATTACTAAAGATATAAATTTAGAACAATTTGGTACTGCCGCTTTATTAGCAATTGACAATGAAAAAGACAGACTTATATTACATACTTCAAAAGGTGGAGATACTGGTAATATAACCTTCAGTATACTTGACTTTAATGGAAAATCACTAGAACAGCAATTTGATATACCTAATCAAGGGATTCCACAAGGGTTAGAATACTATAAATCAATGTTATATTATTACACGAACAATACTATTACTTGTATTAATGTAAAAACTCATAGTATAGTTGGAAAGTTTCATATTAAAGAAAAAGGAGAAAGTGAAGGAATTACATTAGTACAAGATGGTTCTACTCCCTATATAGCAATCGGTTATAAAAAGAATAATCGGATATATTCTATTAATTAAATTGTATTAAGAAAAGATAGTAATCCTAATTATGGAATTATATTCCCAGGATGCACTGTTGCTTTCGATGAGGGTACATTAGATAACGATGGATCTATAGTTAAAAAGAGTAAAAGTGGTTTTATCTCAGGTGATAAAATAAAATATTAAAATAAAGATTATAATAAGAACAACTACTTTAGTTGTTCTTTTGTTCATACAGCACATGCAAAATTAATGACTACTTACTACCCACTTGATAAGTTGAGAAAGATAAATGGGTTAGAAAAAGCTAAGTTTGTTGATCCATATGCAGGGAGTAAAGGAAACTCAATAAGATATTTATCAGTAGCACCGCGAAATAATGATATGAAAGTTGTAGGTGTAAATAATCTTTTTTGTGGTGGCGAAAAATCAGGATTGTTTGTTGGTCATACAGAAGCAATTACTACAGGAGCACTAGCAGGGCATAATGCTGTGCGAAGGGTATTAGGAATGCCATTGTTGCAGCTTCCTAGAAGTCTAGCTGTTGGAGATATAATAGCATTTGCAAACGAAAGTTTAATTTTAAATAAAGGCAAACAGAAAAGATACACCTTTGCAGGTTCACTATACTTTCAAAGAATGAAAAACAATAATTTATATTCCATTAATATAGAAGAAATTGAAGACAGAGTTAAAAAAGTTGGGTTAGAAAATATCTTTAATCTAAAATTAATCTAAAATTATTAAAGAGCAGTTTTAACTGCTCTTTAATAATTAATACCACATTTATTAATACACTCAACTTTATCTGAACTACAAGGTGTAACAGCATATGTCATTTTACAATTGGGACACTTGAATACTAGGGTTTTCATCTCAAAAACTTCTCCGCAGTCACATATTATACTATGATTTGTTTTAGGAGACATATTTTCAAACCCCTTTCCCCTTACTAGATCTGCTATAGACTTTCCATCAGAAATTGAACTACAATTACATGCCATTTTAATCACTCCTTCATCTTATTATACAATTTAACATAAGAAAAGTTTGTAACATAGGATACGTGAAGTAACTTTTAAATATATATAAGCTATGCTATTATAAATGTAAAAAAGAAGAAGGTGATACTATGAAAGATACAAAAAAAATAGCTGTCATTAATGATATATCAGGAGTAGGAAGATGCTCTTTAACTGCATCAATACCAATAATCAGCGCACTTGGGTCCCAAGTTTTACCTGTGCCTACTTGTATATTATCAAATCAAACTGGTTTTGATAAATTTTATTTTAAAGATTTAAGTAGTTGCCTAACTGAATATTTAAATGTTTGGCTTAATGAAAAACGGAAGTTTGATGTTATCTATACAGGATTTATAGGTTCAATAGAGCAAATTAATCCAATAATCAATTTTGTTAAAGAGAATACGAATTCACTTATAATAACAGACCCCATACTCGGTGATGATGGAGAAAAATATAAATTTTTTACTAATGAATTATGTAAGAAACTAAAGGAATTAATTGCATATAGTGATTTAATTACTCCAAATTTAACCGAAGCTTGTATTTTGCTTGATTATGACTTAAATCTAAATAAATATAATATAAACGATATAAAGATAATAGCCGAAAAACTTTGCTTGCTCGGTCCATCTAAAGTTATAATTACTGGTATAAAATCTGAATCATCAATCACAAATTTATATTTTAATAGTATAACTAAAGAATCATTTATAATAACCAATGAACTATTAGGTGGATCTTTTAGTGGTACAGGAGATTTATTTATTTCTACATATATTGGATTAACACAGCTTGGTAAAACTGATGCTGAAGCTTTAGAAATAGCCTCAAACTTTATTTATGATTCAATAAGTTACTCTTTAAAGTATGATTTAGATCCTAAAGAAGGTGTGTCATTTGAAAAACAAATACCTTCACTTTTATCAAATGTATAATAATTTCTAATTTGAGTAACATATTATTGGTGGTGATAATATGAATAAGAAACAGGACAAAATAAATTCAATGCAAGATTTTATTAATTTAGAAAAAACAAAAAATTATAAGAAAAATTATGAAAATAAAAACAAAGCAACAGAAATAATTGATAACACAAATAATTCACTTAAATAAAGATTAGGTTTTCCTAATCTTTATTTTTGGCATAAAAATAGTGAAAATTTATTAGATTTAAGTTATAATAGTAAAATGTGATTAAAAACAGAAATTTTTAATTTTATTAGGAGGAATAAATGATAAACGCGAATAACATGCCTACAGAAGTGTTAAGTAGGGTAAATGATATATCAGAAAAAATTAATGACTTTAATTTGAAAGTTTTAAATAAAGAGTACGCAGATAAATGTGATGAATTATTAACTTCTTTATCACAGAGTGAAAATTGTAATTTAACAAGAGGTAAAACAAATACTTGGGCAGCTGGGGTAACTCATGCTATATTTTTTGTAAATGATACTCTTAATAAAAAAGGAATACATATGGATGAACTTGCAGATTTCTTTAATGTTTCAGAAGGAACTATTGGAACAAAATCAAGAGAAATCAGAAAAGCTTTAAAAATTGAGAAAAGCTCTACTGAGTGGAAAATAGATGAAAAAACTAGTAAGGATACTGTACCTTCTCCGAATACTGAGGATTCATCTAAAGTTATAGAAAAATTCAGTTTAGCTTTAGGACTTGATAATGTTGAAGAAGGCGCAAAATTAATACAAGAATGTAGCGAAGAGTTAGAATTAAAATTAAAAGAAAATGGAAAAGAACTAAGAGATAGCGTTTTTTCTTGTGCTGAAGGTGATTTTTATCTAACAGTTTTAGCAACGTTATCTAACTATGAATTTGCTTTAGGAAATTACAATAA
The DNA here is from genome assembly GCF_015234215.1 of Clostridium chrysemydis. Classification (GTDB taxonomy): domain Bacteria; phylum Bacillota; class Clostridia; order Clostridiales; family Clostridiaceae; genus Clostridium; species Clostridium chrysemydis. Next base: position 1,027,017 of record NZ_JADEKP010000001.1, read on the forward strand.
AAGTTTCCAAATAGAAAAAATTTTAATTGAGTTAGATCCTGAGGATTTAAGAAATGTTAAGCATTCTATAATATTTAGAGCTTTAATGGTCCAAGATTATGAATATGTTAAAGAAATATTTGATAAGTTTAAAGATGATGATTCGCTATTTTTTAAATTTGGTAAAGTATTATATTACTTTAATAAAGGTGATAGAAAAAATGCTAGAAAATATCTTAAAAAAGGTGTAAAACATAATTTTAAATTTATAGAATGTTTAATAGGGAACACTAAGGTTTATAATGGTGAGATTAGTTCATATACAAAAGGTAGTTTAGAAGAGGCCAGCTTATGTTTAGAGTATAGTTTACCTCTATGGACAAATGAAAAAATAGGAGCATGGTTGGTAAAAGCAATAAATAAAGTAAGGTAATAGGATTTCCTATTACCTTTTAATTTTTTCAAATATACAATCATATATTTAAAAGAATAATTTTTTAGGAGGAGAAATGTTATCTGATAGTAATATACTTCTTTATTTAGATGAATCACTTATTAAAAATATGGCTTCTCTTTATCTTGATGGATACATCGAAATACAAACCTTTAAGCGTATTTATGATATTTCTTTATCTGGAAGGTACAGATACACTGAGCGATATTTAAACTTTTATGAAGATAGAGTAACTAAAAACAAAAGAGAAGGATATAGAGATAAAATGTATTCAGATGTATATAATTTTACAGTTGGTAAGGAAAGAGAAAGTTGTATAGAAAATCGTGGAACTCAAAGAATTGAAGAAGAAACAAAAAGAATATATACAAGTTTTATGCTACATAATCATCTAATTACAGCATTAAACAAGAAGAGTTTGCTAAGTAACTTTTCAAATACAAATACTAATGTTATTACATCTGGGCAAATAGTAACATGTAGTGCGTGCATTTTACCTGAGTCAATTTTAGATTATTTAAGTAATATTATTTCTATAATTAAATCTATAGGTTTTGAGAAGTTAAATACGCTCATAAAAAAGGAATCATTAATTAATTTTGAATCTGTTTTAAATATTTTTTTAGACATCTACGATAAATTATCATCTCAAGGAACTATTGATATAATGGCTAAATGTAAAAATAATGATTTAGTAATGACATCGATTGAAAATTGTTTTTTAAACCAACAATCACATAAGTATGATGCACTAAATTGTGATTGTACATTTGTTGGGAAAGTGCTTCAAAATTGTAATAACAATAATAATTCAATCCATATGCTTAGGAAAACTGGAAATCAGGATTTTTACGAAAATATGATAAACATATGTTTACCCGTGATAGAAAATCTAAAAAAGATAGGAATAAAAGTCCCAAATCCACCCAGGTTTAAAATAGAAGATAATCCTCTTCAAGTTAAACCTTTAAGTATTTATATTTAAAAATAGATAAATTATGCTATAAGTGATACAATTAACCAGTATAATTATATTAAAGAAAAGGAAGCTTTTTATGAACAAAGATATAGTAGCTTATTATTCACTAAGAAAATTCAATCTCGTTTACAAATTAGATTATTTGATTATTGAAAAAAACAGCAAAAAAGTTTTGATTAAAGCAAAAAAAAGAATTAAAGATATTGATTTATATATTGCACATAAGCAGTCTGTATATTATATTTTGAGGAATATATTAGCATTAAAAGATTTAGGTTATTTGCCTAAAGACACAAGTATAGAAATCGGTGTGGATTGTAGTCAAATTGTAGATAAACTCAAGAGTGATTTATTAAATAAAAAATTCAGTGAAGATTCATTAAACTTCTTAATCAATAAGTTGGAGAGGGTATACTTTTTATACTCAATAAATACATTAAAATTTATATATAGAACTAAAAAGCCAAACCTAAATTTATTCATTAAATCAGAAAAAAAAGCAAAAGAGTATTCAAAGTTTATTAGAAGAAAGAGTTTACTAACAGATTTAAAAAAAGATTTAATAAATAAACAAGATATAATTTTTTTTGACTTCGAGATGAATTGTCTTTCAGATTTTAGTAGTGTTGAAATTATAAGTATTGGAGCGGTAAAAACCAATATTTTAGGAGAAATCAAGGATGAGTTCTATAGAACAATAAAGCCAAATGGAGTTTCTGAATTATCTGAAAAATGCATTGAAATAACTGGTTTATTACAAAAGGAAATTGATAAGTCAAATGATTTTAATTGCGTTTTCAATGAATTTTTAAAATGGGCTAATAACTCAAGCAAAGTTTTTTGCTTTTGGGGAGGTAATGATTTGAAAGTCTTAAATAACGACTATAAACGAAATTTATCTAAAAGCAAAATTGTTTTGGAAATTTTGACTAACAACTACGACTTTCAGGAAATATTTTGTAAAGATATATTAAGGCAAGAGGAGTTACTGTCAATAAAAAATGCTTTGAAATATTTTAAACTGGATTTCATAGGAAATGAACATAATGCTTTAAATGATGCAATTAATCTATCAATAATATATAAAAAAATACATCGTAGCCTCTTCTAGGTTACGATGTATTTTTTATAGTGGATATATAAATCCAATTAATAAACCTAATAGTAATCCCCCTAATACTTCAACAGGAGTATGTCCTAGTATCTCTTTCAACTTTACGTTTGATAGGTCTATTTTATTTTGAGAAGACATTAATATATTCAAAAATTTTGCATGCTGCCCAGCAGCTCTTCTAACTCCCATAGCATCATACATAACTATTGATGCTATTACAAAAGCAAGTGCAAAGATAGGTGATTTAAAACCTTCCGTTCTCCCAATTCCTATTGCTAAAGATGTAATATATGCTGAATGTGAACTAGGCATTCCCCCAGTTTCAAAAATTATGCTTAACCTCAGTTCTTTATTAATAAAGAAACCAAATGGAACTTTTAGTAATTGAGCTAGAATTAATGCAAATAAACTTAACTCAATCAATTTGTTAAAATTCATATTTATGCCTCCAACTATAGTTTTATAATATTACGATAACATATAATTATATATTTTTCATTTAATAAATATGAATTTTTATTTATAAGAGATGAAATAATAAATAAAAATACTATTTTAGGAGTGATGATCTTGCCGATTCCAGTAATAACTTCAATAATATCTGCAATCTCAATAATTTCTGGTTCTGCACTAGGTGCATGGTGTAGTTGGGTAATAAATAATAAAATTCATAAAATACAAATTGAGGAAGAGCACGTTCTTTTAAAAGAAAAACAGGAATTTGAGACTCTATATAAGACCAAAGAGATTTGCTCAACTGCAAATTCAATTAAACTTGACGTTTGTACAGCTGTATTTCAAAGCATAAGGTTTCTAGAATGTAAAAATAAAAAAGATAATATTTTTATTTTTCCAATAAATAAAAACTATAGTTTTTCAATCTCTTTACTTTGTGATTATTTTAACATAAGAGAATTAAGCTATATTTATCAGTTTTATGGATTAATAGAGACTGTAAACAATAAAATATTAATGAAAAATTATTATACAAATGAAGATAGTTTTATAAGTGAATATAAAGCCGTTATTAAAAAATTATATGGATTAAATTATGAGGAAATATTAAAACTTGATGTAAACAGTATAAGTTACGAGGAACTGATTAATAATGAATACATAAAACAAGGTTATAAAGAAATACTAAGTAAACTAGATAATTTATGTAAATTATCTAAAATAAAAGATAATAAATAATTATTATCTTTTATTTTAATAGCATCATTTTAATTTTATCTAGAGAAATTTTAGTTTTTTCTATATTATAAACATAATCACTAATATGATTTTTTAAATAACTTATTCCTGAATCTGTTATTGAATATATTTTTTTACTACGTTTATTTAAAAATTCATCACCAGTCCATTTTGAAAATACGTAACCATTTTTTTCAAGTTCATATAAACTTTCATATATAGTACTAGATGATATAGGAAAGGGCACCTCTATATCTTTAAAATTTTCCTTGAAATCCATAAGTATTTTATTTCCAAAAACCATATTATTATTGGCTAGTTCCTTTAATATGTAAAGTTTGTACATCATCTTTACATTCACAACATTTCTAGGGGCAACAATTCTACTTCTTTTTTCCATGTTTTCACTCCTTTTATAACAATTATAACACATATACTCTATCTTCTGAATATTATGAAGTATCTAAAGAAGAGGAGTTGATTCACGTGTCAAGATCTTGTATGAGATGTTGTAACAACTATCCAAATAATAATTGTAATCCTTACTCAAATAGTTCATTTTGTAACGGTGGCTTTAATAGCTGTGGTTTTGGAAATAATGGATACGGTTGTGGATTTGGATTTGGTAATAATCCTTTAATATGGTTGCTTTTATTAAATAGTTTTTGTAGGTATTAGTATAAATAAGGATGTGACAATTGTCACATCCTTATTTAACTTGTAAAAATTTTTAACTAAAGATATAATCATATTGAATATTGTACTGGAGGAAATTATGAAAGAAAGATTACAAAAATATATGGCTAGTTGCGGAGTTGCATCTAGAAGAAAATGTGAAGAAATTATTTTATCCGGAAGAGTTACTGTAAATGATAAATTAGTAACTGAACTTGGTTCTAAGATAGATACTGATATTGATAAAGTTTTTTTAGATGGAATATTAATAAATAAAGAGGAATTTAAAAGATATATAATTTTAAACAAACCAGTTGGGATTATTACATCGGTAAAAGATGAAAAAAATAGAAAAACAGTTTTAGATATAGTAGATGTTAATGAGAGAGTTTATCCTGTAGGTCGTCTAGATTATGACAGTTCTGGTTTGTTATTATTAACAAATGATGGCGAATTTTATAATAAAATCATTCATCCTAGAGTTGAAGTGAATAAGGTATATATAGCAAAAGTATCTGGAACTTTCACTAAGGAAGATATTTCAAATTTTGAAAATGGAGTAGACATAGGTGGATATATAACTGCAAAATCAAAAATAAAAGTGATTAAACAAAGTAGCAAAGAGTCTGTCGTAGAAATAATAATTCATGAAGGGAAAAATAGACAGATAAGAAGAATGTGTTCTGCTTTAAATCATGATGTTATAAGCTTAAAAAGAGTAGCTATAGGGAATATTAAACTAGGAAGTTTAAAGCCTTCAGAATATAGAGAGTTAAATAAAAGTGAAATAGATTATATCAATACACTTTAAAAGGGGCAATATATATGTATAGATACGTTGGAGATATAAGTAAAATAGCACATAATATAGTATTAAATTACCTTGATTCATTTGATGTAGCCATTGATGCAACACTTGGAAATGGTCACGATACTGATTTTTTAGTAAATCACTTTGGTGTAGTTTATAGCTTTGATATACAGAAAATTGCATGTCAAAACTATTCTAATAAAAATATTTCAAATGTTAATGTAATAAACGATAGCCATGAAAATTTTAAACTATATATTGATAAGCCTGTAGACTTAATAATGTATAATTTAGGTTTTTTACCAGGTGCAAACAAGGATATTACAACTAATCATTTAAGTACTATAAAAAGTATAAAATCAGGATTGGAAATTTTAAATAACGGTGGTTTTATTGCTATATGTGTTTATCCTGGACATAATGAAGGTAAAATAGAATCATCTTGCATTTCAGACTTAATTGAAACACTTCCCAAAAATGAATTTGGAGTTATGGTTCATAAATTTGCAAACAGGAGTAGTTCAGCTCCATACTTAGTTATAATAGAAAAAAATCACGCTAATATGAAAGAATAAACAAATTATAAAAGAATCTATAATGAATTATATTGTTGAATTAAATTTCATATGATGATAAAATTATAGTACATAATTATTGAAAAGTGGGTAGGATGATATGGATAATGATTTTAATGATAATAGAGACTTAATGAGATTAATTCAAACAAGATTTCAAAAGCTTAGTAAAGGACAAAAATTAATTGCTGAATATATTTTAAATGATTATGATAAAGCAGCATTTATGACAGCCGCAAAACTTGGTGTAGCCGTAGGCGTTTCAGAATCCACGGTAGTAAGATTTGCTAATGAACTTGGTTTTAGTGGATACCCTAAACTACAAAAGGCTTTACAAGAGTTAATAAAAAATAAACTTACGACTGTTCAAAGACTAGAATTATCAAATGATTATGTATCTGATGCAGATGCGTTAAAAGGCGTTTTAAAATCTGATATGGAAAATATAAGATCTACGCTTGAAAAAATAAACCCTAAAATTTTTGAACAAGTAGTAAATGAAATTTTCAAAGCAAATAATATTTATATTCTCGGTTTAAGAAGCTCTACTGCAGTAGCAGAATTTTTAGGTTTTTATTTAAATATAATTTTAAAGAATGTTAGAACTGTAAGTTATGGAATTTCAGATATTTTTGAACAATTAATAAACGTTAAAGAAGGAGATTTAGTAATAGGAATTGGTTTTCCAAGATATGCATCTAAAACAATTGCTGCACTTGATTTTAGTAAAACTAGGGGTGCTAAAGTTATTGCTATAACCGATTCTTTAATTTCTCCTCTTGCAGCACAGGCAGATTTAGCACTTATAGCACAAAGTAATATGGCTTCTTTTGTTGATTCATTAGTCGCTCCACTTTCATTAGTAAATGCACTTATTATTTCTGTTGGCATGAGAGAAAAGGAGAACATAGCTAAAACATTTGATTCCCTTGAAGAAATTTGGCAAGACTATAACGTTTATCAGATAAATAATAAAACAATAGGTGATTTAAATGATTAAGCAATCTTAAATGATTGCTTTTTCTAATGTTTAATTTTAAGGAGTTGATTTTTTGAAAACAGTAGTTGTAATTGGCGCTGGACCTGCTGGTATGATGGCTGCAATAGAGAGTAGTAAAAGCAATAAAGTTATTTTACTAGAAAAAAATAATAAACTTGGTAAAAAACTGTTTATAACAGGAAAAGGTAGGTGTAATGTTACAAATAATAAAGATATTTCAGAGTTTTTTGATTATATTCCTGGTAATCCTCATTTTTTATATAGTTCACTTTACACTTTTGATAACCAAAGGACAATAGAGTTCTTTGAAAAAAATGGAGTTAAGTTAAAAGTTGAGAGGGGGGGGAGGATTTTCCCTAATTCTGATAAATCGTCAGATATTATAAAAGGATTTGAAAAAGCATTAAAAGAACAAAATATCAAAATTATCTTTAATTCAGAAGTAACAGGTATTAATGTTTCGAAAAATGTAATAGAATCAGTTTCTGTAAATAATTCATCCTCTATAAAAGGTGATCATTTTATATTTTGCACTGGAGGAGCATCATATCCATTAACCGGTTCTACGGGAGATGGCCAACGATTCGCAAAAATGTTAGGGCATAACATAATCCCACTAACACCATCTTTGGTTCCGCTAGAATTAAATGGATGTGATTTTTCTGAATTAGCAGGTCTTTCTCTTAGAAATATACAAATTGAGATTAAAAATAAAAATAAAATCTTATATTCAAGTTTTGGTGAAATTAAATTTACTCCTTTTGGTGTAACTGGTCCTTTAATATTAAGCGGAAGCAGATATGTTAATGATAAAAATCTAAATTTAAATATAGATTTGAAGCCTGCATTAGATCAATCTGAACTAGACAAAAGAATTCAAAAAGATTTCTTAAAATATAAAAACTCGGAATTTAAAAACTCATTAAATGAATTACTTCCAAAGAAGTTAATTCCACTAATTATAAATAGAAGTGGTATAGATGAGAATAAGCTAGTTAATGAGGTAACAAAATCTGAAAGAAAAAATCTACTATACAATATTAAAAATTTTGAATTTAGTATTAAAGGTTTGAGACCTCTAGCTGAAGCAATTGTAACTTCAGGTGGAGTAGATACATTAGAAATTGATCCTTCTACAATGAAAAGTAAGATAATACAAAATTTATCATTCGCAGGTGAAATAGTTGATGTAGATGCTTTTACTGGAGGATACAATGTTCAAATAGCATTATCTACAGGGTATATTGCTGGTAACAATATATAATAATACTTGTTAGAATAAATATATGAAGATATAATATTTATATAAAGTTTTACAATTTAGGAAGGTGGAATTGATTTGAAATTATCAGTCGCAATAGATGGTCCAGCAGGGGCCGGTAAAAGTACAATAGCACAATTAGTAGCAAAGGAATTTGATTTAATGTACATAAATACAGGAGCTATGTATAGAGCAGTAACATTAAAAGCTAAAGAAAATAAAATATCTCCTGAAAATGTTAGTTCATTATGTGAACTTATTGATACAATGGAGATGCATTTTGAAAATGATGACTTATATTTAAATGGAGTAAATATTCAAGATAAATTAACAATGCCAGAAATAAGCGCTTCTGTCTCAGCCTATGCCTCAATTCAGGAAGTAAGACAAAAACTGGTAACAATGCAAAGTGAAATGTCAAAAAAATTCAATGTAATAATGGATGGACGAGATATTGGAACTGTTGTATTAAAAGATTCTCCATACAAAATCTTTTTAACAGCTACACCTGAAGAAAGAGCCAAGAGAAGATTTGATGAATTAACAGATAGAGGAATAGATTGTTCTTATGAAGAAATATTAACTGACATAATAAGAAGAGACCATATTGATAGCACTAGAGCAGTAGATCCTTTAAAAAAAGCTTCGGATGCAGTAGAAATTGATACAACTGGACTAAACATTCAAGAAGTTACTCAAAACATAATAGATTTTATTAAATCTAAGAAGAACAATTAAGTGTAGGAGAATATTATGAAAAATATAATTTTAGCCGACAATGCAGGTTTTTGTTTTGGTGTAAAAAGAGCAGTAGATACATCTATAGAAGAGCAACTAAAGCAAAATAAACAGATTTATACTTTAGGACCGCTTATACATAACAATGATGTTGTAGAATTTCTTAAAGAAAATAAAATCTATCCTATAGATATTACTGAAGTAAATAAATTAAAAAATGGAGATACTATAATAATAAGATCACATGGTGTTCCAGAAAAAACAATTAAATATTTAAATGATTTAAATTTAAATATTGTAGATGCAACTTGCCCGTTTGTTACAAATATACAAAAAAAAGTACAGAAATATTCTAATTTAGGATATGAAATAATTATACTTGGAGATAAGGAACATCCAGAAGTTGTTGGTATAAATGGTTGGTGCAATGACAATGCTATTATCTATAAGGATGGAAATTTAGGTTCTGATATTCCAAAAAAGGTTTGTGCTGTATCTCAGACTACAGAAAAGAATAAAAACTGGGAAAAAATGATATCACAGCTTTCTGTAAAAACCAAGGAATTACTAGCATTTAATACTATATGTTCTGCTACTGAAGAAAGGCAAAAGAGCGTTGAAGAATTAGCTAAAAATGTTGATTTGATGATTGTTATAGGTGGAAAAAACAGTTCTAATACGACCAAATTATTTCAAATAGCTAATGAATTATGTTCGAAAACAATCCATATAGAAAATGCTTCAGAATTAAATACATCCTTTTTAGACAGTGCCAATAATATAAAAGTTGGTATTACCGCAGGAGCATCAACTCCTGATTGGGTAATTAGGGAGGTTATAGAAATATGCGAGAGTCAAATGAACAACTAGAATTTATTAATAATAGTTTTAATGATTTATCAATTGGGACAGAAATTACAGGTGAAATAGTAAAAAAAAATCCAGACAGTCTTATTATTTCAATACCTAATTATAAATATGAAGGATATTTACCTTTTAATGAAATTACATTTGAGAAAAATGATATTAGTTTTTTAGATAAATATAAATTAAATGATAAAATAACTGCAAAGGTTATTAAATTAAAAGATCAAAATAATCATGTTGTTTTATCAATCTTAGAATATGAAAAACAAAATGCTTTAAAAATAATAGATAAAATTTATAAAAGCAATGAAACTATTACACTTAATGTTGATGAGGCAAAAGAGAACGGCTTGGTTTCTTATTATAAAGGTATTAGAATCTTTATTCCATTATCACAAATTGATACTAAATTTATAAATGATACAACTATCTTTAAAAATAAGCATATTGAAGTTAAAATAATTGACTTCGATATTAGTAATCCTTCAAGAGTGGTTGCCTCTAGTCGTATACTAAAAGAACAAGAATTTTTATTAAAGCAAGAAAAGGCTTGGGATAGTATTAAAGTAAATGATATAGTTCCTGCTGAAATTAAAAGGTTCACAAAATTCGGGGCTTTTGCAAATGTAAATGGAATTGACGGATTAATACATTTATCACAGATTTCTTGGAATCATGTTAAAAAAGCAGAAGATTACCTAAAATCTGGAGATATAATAAATGTTAAAGTCATTGATATTGACAAAGCATCTAAAAAACTTTCTTTATCTTTAAAGGAATTATCATCAAAACCTTGGGAAAATATTGAAGTTAAATATCCTACAAATTCTATAGTTCTTGGAAAGGTTGTTAGAATTAACGATTTTGGTGCTTTTATTGAATTAGAGGATGGTGTAGATGGGCTAGTTCATATTTCGAAAATATCTCATAATAGAATAGAACATCCGTCTGATGTATTAACAGTTGGTCAGGAAATAAAAGCTAAAATTCTTACAGTTGATAAAAATAATAAAAGAATAAGTTTAAGTATTAAAGATGTATAAAATAACCCCTATAGGGGTTATTTGTTTAGTAAGAGGTAATTATGTATAGGCTAGTCTCATTAAATAAAGATAATTATAATTTGGTTTTGAATTTATATAAAATTAATAGTAAAAAAAACAATTTTACGAAATTTATTAACTTCAAAAATGAAAATAACTTTTTTAACAAAATAATTAATCATAGACATGTTTTCTTGATAGAAAGAAACCAAACAATTTCAGGTTACATTGTTTTTGAAAAAGAAGATGACAATTTAATCGAAATTATTGATGTTTTTTTTAGCAGATATGATGAGTCGTTTATTTTAAAAGAATTCAATATGTTTAAATCTAAAAATTTCAAATTATCATGTCTTTTAAATAATAATAATAAAGAATTTATAAATGATAATTCTTTTATTATCACAAATAGAACTTTGCTTATGAAAAAGTTATTGTTAAAGAATGAGTTGGAGAGAATAGATACACAACATGCTTTAAAAATTAGGGACTATCATAAAAAACAAGATGAATTTTTAAGATGTTTTATACAAAATGATGTATTTAAAAAAGAAGGTAGAATTCCTTTATCTGTTAATGATATACTATCTGAATATGAAGAATCATATTATTTAAATGACCTTAATTTTTTCTTGTATCTATATGATAATCCTATTGGGTATGGACAAGTTATAAATTTTTTTGGAAATTATATGATAGTAAACTTAGGAGTTTTATCAGATTTTAGAAAAAAAGGTTATGGAGAATTTCTACTTGATAATATCATAAACATATCAAAATCAAAAGGAATAACAGAAATTTATATAAAAGTTGATTATGAAAATGTAATTGCACAAAATCTATATTATAAAAAAAATTTCAAGCATATTGGCGACTTTGTCAATTGCTTTATTATAGATTAACTATTTTATTATTAACATTATTTGTGATATAATACAAAAAGTAATTTTATATATGGAGGAAAACAAATGGAATCTAATCAAAATACTGATTTAAAATATTATATAGAAACTTGGGGCTGCCAAATGAACGAAGAAGATTCAGAAAAATTATCTGGCATGCTTAAAAGAATAGGATACTATAGAACCGAATCAAAGGAAGAGGCTTCAATTATACTATTCAATACTTGTTGCGTTAGAGAAAATGCTGAAAATAAGGTTTTTGGAAATTTAGGAGCACTAAAGAAATTAAAAGAAAAAAATAAAAATCTTATAATAGGAATCTGTGGATGTATGATGCAACAGAAAGGGATGGCTGATAAAATTCTTAAGAAATTCCCTTATGTAAATATCATATTCGGAACTCATAATTCATATAAATTCCCTGAATATTTAAATAGAGTAAGATCTGAGGGCGTTCAAATAAAAGAAATATTTGATAAAGAAACTGAAATTATTGAAGGTATTCCTGTAGATAGAGAAAGCTCATTAAAAGCTTTTGTTACAATAATGTATGGTTGTAATAATTTCTGTACTTACTGTGTAGTTCCTTATGTAAGAGGCCGAGAAAGAAGTAGGAAATCTGAAGATATAATTAACGAAATAAAAGAGTTAGTATCAAAAGGATATAAAGAAATTACACTTTTAGGTCAAAATGTAAATTCGTATGGTAAGGGACTTGAAGAAAACATAAAATTCTCTGATTTATTAAGAATGATAAATGAAATTAAAGGATTAGAAAGAGTTAGATTCATGACTTCACATCCAAAGGATTTAGATTTTGATGTAGTTGAAGCAATAAAAGATTGCGACAAATTATGCGAACAAATACATTTACCAGTACAAAGTGGATCAAATAAAGTTTTAAAAGAAATGAATAGGCACTATGATAGAGAACAATATTTAGATATAATTAAAAAGATAAAATCAGAAATTCCTGATGTTGCTATATCAACAGATATCATCGTAGGATTCCCAGGCGAGACTGATGAGGACTTTAACGAAACATTAAGCTTAGTTAAAGAGGTTGGGTACGATTCTGCATTCACTTTTATTTATTCAAGAAGAAACCATACTCCAGCTGATAAAATGGAAAATCAAATACCAGACGACGTTAAACACGAAAGGTTTAACAAATTAGTTGAAGCTGTAAATGTAGGTGTAATAAACGCAAATAAGAAATATGAAAATAAAGTAGTTGAAGTATTAGTTGAAGGATTTAGCAAAAATGATTCTACTAAATTATCAGGCAGAACAAGAACTGGTAAACTAGTTAATTTTATAGGTGATGAATCTTTCGTTGGAAAATTAGTTAATGTGAAAGTTTTAAGGGCTCAACCATTTTCACTTATAGGTGAAATAATATAAAAGATGCATTTGCATCTTTTTTTTTATTTGCAAGATTTTTCAAAATCATTTATTCTATTTATTAATGGAGAGTGATTTATAAAATGTTAAAACAAAATATTATAAATGCATTTATCAATAGTTGCTATATAAAAAGTGAAGTATCAGGTAAAAGAGTGTTAAAAAATGATTTAGTAGAAGAACTTAATATAAATCAAGAAGAAACTACTGTAGAAGTACATTCTAACGTTATCTCAGAAGAACTATTTAATACATATAAAGCACAATTTGTTATTGACTACAATGCTCTAAAGGTCGTAAGTACAAAGTGCACTTGTTTAGACTTTGAAAAATCAAAAAAAAATAACTATGTATGCAAACATATTTATGCTTTGATGCTAAAATTTATAGAAAACATAGATACAATATCAACACAAGATGAAGTTTATAATCAAAATTCCTACAAAAGAAAACCTTGTATTATGGATTTTTTAATAGATGATTCTAAAAGTCTATTAAAATTAGAAGCTTTCATAAATAAAGATGAATGGTCAAATAAAATCTCAATTGAATTTAAAATTGGAAATGAAGTAGATAACGTAAATGGAATGTATTCTATGAGAGATATTAATTTATTTTTATTAAATAAATATAATAACATTCCTATGAAATTTGGAAAAGGATTAACTTTCCAAGATGAATTGTTTTATTTCAATGATAAAGATACAGAAATTTTAAATTTTATTTCAATGCTTCAAGAGTATGATTACAGTCTTGGAAATTATAAAAAGAGCCAAGAAAAATTTGTAAACGGAAAAGAACTAAGAATTCCAAAGTTTCTATTAAAACAATTTTTTAAGATTTTTGTAGGTGAACATATTTATTTAAACAAAGGGTTTTACTCAAGAGTTATTATTTCCGAAGTTATTTCAGGGGATATTCCTCTTCCTATAGATGTTATAGATAAAAATGGATTAACTATTGACTTTATTGATGGATTACCAGAAGAACTTCTAGAAGGATCGAATGTTTTTATATATAAATCCAATATTTATCTACCTAGCCAAAATCAAATAAATATGCTTAAAAAATTTATTAAATTAGCAGCAGAAACTAAAAAAATTATAATAAATAAAGGTGAAAAAGATTCTGCATATAAGCATTTAATCCCAAAGCTTATGAGTTTTAGTAAATACCTTCATTTAGATAATACAGTTAAAAAAAATATTTTATTTGGAAATCCAATTTATAAATTCTATTTTGATAGAGACGGTTCGACCACTGTCTTAAAAATTAATGTATGTTACGATAATTATGAATTTAATATTTTTGAAAACATTAAAGGTAAATACATCTATAATCATCCTGATAGTGTTAGACATATTGTAGACCAAATTGAAGGCTATGGTTTTACTAAAATAGATAATAACTTTGTTTTTACTAATTCTGAATATGAGCAATATGACTTTTTCAAAAATAAGATAAACGATTTACAAAGATTAGGTGAAATATTCTACACTGATAATTTTAAGCCATTATTAAATTTAAACGATAAAATTGAAATTAATGTTGGGCACGGAAGACAAGATTATATAGAAATGAAATATGAATTTAAAGATATAGACGAAGTTGAGTATAAAAGCATTATAGAATCTATTATAAACCATAATAAATTCTATAAGTTAAATTCAGGAGAGTTCATAGATTTAGAAGAAATTGAGATAAAGGAATTAATATGCTTTTTAAACGCAGTAACTCCATTTAAAGATGATATTAATAAAAACAAGATAGAAGTCCCTTCTAGTTATGGTTACTTTATAAAAAATAAATTAAATACTTTTACAAATACAAATTCAAAAGAGTTTCTTTCATTTTATAAAAACAAACCGAACTGTGATAATGAACTAAATTTTGAATCAATCAATGCTACCTTAAGGGAATATCAGATTTTTGGTGTTAAATGGTTAATAGAGAAATATAATTTAAAACTTGGGGGAATCTTAGCAGATGAAATGGGGCTTGGAAAGACATTACAGATTATTGCTTTATTGATTCTAAAAAGGCCAATTAAAACGTTGATTGTATCACCTACATCATTAATATATAATTGGCAAAATGAAATAATTAAATTTGCACCAAACTTAAATTACAAAGTCATAGCAGGTTCTAAATCTGAAAGGTGTGATTTAATTAAAAATATCAAAAGTAATGAGGTTATAATAACTTCATATAACTCTCTAAGGTTAGATAAAGATCTCTATGAAAATTTAGAATTTGATTTATTAGTTCTTGATGAAGCTCAATATATTAAAAATCCATCATCATTAACTGCAAGAACATGTAAATCACTTAATGCTAACTGTAAGTTTGCGTTAACTGGAACACCAATAGAAAATAACTTACTGGATTTGTGGTCAATATTTGATTTTATATTACCAGGCTACCTTTTCAGTAAAGAAGATTTTAATGTTAAATATAACAGAAACTTAAATGAGGATGAATGTATAAAAGATGAATTAAACAATTTAATTACACCTTTTATACTAAGGCGAACTAAAAACGAAGTATTAAAAGATCTTCCACCTAAAATTGAAAAAACCTTAACAGTTAAGATGACTAAAGAACAAGAAAAAATATATCTATCTTATAGTAAGTATGTTACAAGTATAATTAAAAAAGAAATGAAAGAAGATACATTTGGTAAAAATAAGATAAAAATGTTATCTTATTTAACTAAATTAAGACAGATATCAATTAGTCCTAAGCTTACAATAAATAGTTACACTTCTGATAGTGCAAAATTTAGAGCTGCTTATGACTTAATAATTAAATCAATAGAAAATAATAAAAAGATACTTGTATTTTCTCAATTTACAACAGCATTAAAAGAATTTTCAAACCTTCTTCAAAAGAAATCTATTAATTTCTTCTATTTAGATGGTAAAACTAAAGCTTCAGATAGAATTGAATTAGTGAATTCTTTTAATTCAGAATCTAAATGTAACGTTTTTCTAATATCTTTAAAGGCAGGCGGAACTGGACTAAACTTAACATCTGCGAATGTTGTTATTCACTTAGACCCTTGGTGGAATCCTTCTGTTGAGAATCAAGCGAACGATAGAGCACATAGGTTTGGCCAAAAAGAACCAGTTGAAATAATAAAAATTGTCTCTAAAGATACTATAGAAGAAAAAGTTCTTAATTTACAGAATCAAAAAAATATGCTTATTAAAAGTATTTTAGAAAATGGCAATTTATCAAATGAATATCTATCAAGTTTATCTAATGAAGATTTTCTTAAAATGTTTGAAGGCTAAGAATGCAACTTAGCCTTCTTTTATATATAAGTTTAATAATATGATTGGTTATGTTAAAATAATTCTATAATAATATATTAATGGAGGTAATACAGTATGGGTTTAACACCTATGATGTTGCAATATTTTGAAATAAAAGAAAGATATAAAGATTGTATAGTATTTTTTAGACTAGGTGATTTTTATGAGATGTTTTTTGAGGATGCAAAAACTGCTTCAAAAGAATTAGAGTTAGTATTAACAGGGAGAGATTGTGGATTAGAAGAACGTGCACCAATGTGTGGTATTCCTTTTCATGCCTCTGCTAACTATATATCTAGATTAGTACAAAAGGGGTATAAAGTTGCAATCTGTGAACAGGTTCAAGATCCAAGTGAAGCTAAAGGTATTGTTAAAAGAGATGTTATAAAGGTTATAACTCCTGGAACATACATAGATCCATCTAATGATGAATGCAGTAATACATATTTAATGTCTATAACAGAATCAGATGGGGAGTTTGGTCTTGCAATAAGTGATATAAGCACTGGAGAATTTAAGACAACTTCATTTAAGGAATCAATTAATACTTTGGAAGATGAAATAGCGAAGATATCTCCTAAAGAGATAATAGTATTTAATGAAATTTCAGATTATTTAAATAAATCACTTGAGAGTTTATCCGGAATACTAATAAGTAAAAAAGATTACGAAGCTAATGATATAAAAATTGAATCTATGTTTGAGAATTATAAGGAAACAGATATAAGTTCTTTAAGTAATTCTAAAATAGATGCAATTAAATTACTATTATCTTATATCAAGGATACACAAAAATGTAATCTTAGTAACATTAATTTTTTAGATGTATATGAAATAATTAATTTTATGACTATAGATAGTTCATCTAGACGTAATTTAGAATTAACTGAGAATATTCATGAAAAAACTAAAAAAGGTTCTTTATTATGGGTTCTAGATAATACATCTACAACAATGGGTGGAAGAGCATTACGTAAGTGGATAGAAGAACCTTTAATTAGTAAGGATGAAATAGATGATAGGTTAAATGGAGTAGATGAATTATACAAAAATATATCTTTAAACGAAGATATAAGAGTGTCATTAAAAGACATATACGATATAGAGAGAATTGTAGGTAAAATTGCAAATGGAAGTGTTAATGCAAAGGATTTAATTTCTTTAAAAAACTCTCTAACAAAGGTTCCTGCTATTAAAAATTTGATTGCATCTACAAACTCAACAATTTTAAAAAAGTATTATGATAGCTTAGATCCGCTGTTAGAATTAACATCTTTATTAGAAAAATCTATTAAAGATGATCCAAGCATAAGTTTAAAAGAGGGTAATATTATAAAAGATACCTATTCAAAAGATATAGATGAGTTAAGAATAGCAAAAACTAATGGGAAAGAATGGATTGCTTCTTTAGAGAATAGCGAAAGAGAGATTACTGGAATTAAATCATTAAAAGTTGGATATAATAAAGTTTTTGGTTATTATATAGAAATAAGAAAAGCTAATTATGATTCAATTCCTGAAGGAAGGTATATTAGAAAACAAACTTTATCAAATTCTGAGAGATATATAACTCAAGAGTTAAAGGAAATGGAAGATAAAATTCTTGGTGCTGAAGAAAAACTAATAAATTTAGAATATAAACTATTTTTAGAAATTAGAAGTATTGTAGAAAAGCATATACCAAAATTAAAAAATACAGCTAGAACATTAAGTAACATTGATGTACTATCAACTTTAGCTAAAGTTGCATTAGAAAATAATTACGTAAAGCCAACTCTTAATTCAGATGGCATTATAAATATTGTAGATGGCAGACACCCAGTAGTAGAAAAGGTAATTGGTCTTGGTGAATTTATTTCAAATGATTCATTACTTAACAGAAATAATGATAGGTTGCTTTTAATTACAGGGCCTAATATGGCAGGAAAATCTACGTATATGAGGCAAGTTGCTTTGATAACACTAATGGCTCAAATAGGTTCATTTGTTCCCGCAAAAGCTGCTAATATTTCAATATGTGATAAAATCTTTACACGTATAGGAGCTTCTGATGATTTAGCAGGAGGTAAATCTACTTTTATGGTAGAGATGTGGGAAGTTTCAAATATATTAAATAACGCAACTTCTAAGAGCTTAGTATTATTAGATGAGGTTGGAAGAGGTACTTCTACTTATGATGGACTTAGCATTGCATGGGCTGTCATTGAGTATATATCAAAAAACAAGGATTTACAATGTAATACCCTATTTGCAACACACTATCATGAACTTACGAAGTTAGAGGGGCAAATTGAAGGCGTAAAAAACTATTCAGTTGCTGTTAAAGAAATGAATGATAGCATAATATTCCTTAGAAAAATCATTGAAGGTGGTGCTGATCAATCTTATGGAATTGAAGTTGCAAAATTAGCAGGATTACCTGAAGGTGTTATTAATAGAGCAAAGGATATTTTAAATAACTTAGAAAATGTAGATCAAAATAACTTAAATAAAAATAAAGAATTATTTGAAAAAGAAATAATAGATTCACCTAAATCTCAAACTCCTGATATACAGATGGATTTTGAAAGTTTAGAAAAAGAAAATTTATTAAATGAAATATTAAATATAAATATTTTAGAATTAACTCCTATGTCCGCAATGAATGAATTATATTCTTTAATAAATAAAGTAAAAGCATTAAAATAAGGTGATAACATGAGTAGAATAAATGTTTTAGATGATGTAACTTCAAACAAAATAGCAGCAGGTGAAGTAGTCGAAAGACCTTCCTCTGTTGTTAAAGAATTAATTGAAAATTCAATAGATGCAAACGCTAAAAACATAAAGATAGAAATTAAAGATGGCGGATCTACATTAATAAGAATAATAGATGATGGGGATGGAATTCATAAAGACGATTTAAAAAAAGCATTTTTACCGCATGCAACAAGTAAAATAAAAAATGTAGAAGACATTTTTTCAATTTTATCCTTAGGTTTTAGAGGAGAAGCTTTAGCCTCTATAGCTTCAGTTGCAAAAGTTAATTTAAAATCCAAAACAGCTGATAGTGAATTTGGTAAAGGAATAGTTGTAGAAGGTGGAAAGATACTTTCTGAAGAGGAATGTGGATGCAATGATGGTACACAAATTGATGTGACAGACCTTTTTTATAATGTTCCAGCTAGAAAGAAATTCTTAAAATCCTTTACAAGAGAGGGATCTATAATAAATGACATTGTAAATAGAATTGCCATTTCTAATCCTAAAATTAGCTTTTTATTAATTAATAATGATAAAAAAGTCTTACAAACGTACGGAAATGGAAATCAAAAAGATGTAATTAGAGCTATATACGGAAAAACAATCTCGGATGAAACTATTCCATTTAAATCAGATAATGATTTTATATCTATTTCTGGTTTTATTGGAAAAGAATTAATAGCAAGAGGATCTAGAAATAATCAAAGTATTTTTGTAAATAATAGATACATTAAAAATAAAACTATAGTTGCAGCTGTGGAAAATGCATTTAAATCTTTTAGCACAGTAAATAAATTTCCTTTCTTTGTTTTAAATATAAATATTTATCCTGAATTTATTGATGTGAATATTCATCCAACTAAATCTGAGATTAAATTTAAAGATGAAAGGGTTCTTTTTAAAACTGTGTTTGATGCTATTCATACCGCATTAAAAAATGATGTTTTCAACGATTTCAATTTACCTGAAGAAATTAAACAAAATACTCAAACTATTAGTGAAAAGCCAATAGAACTTGAACTTAGTTTTTTAGAAGAGGAGTCAAAAATAAAACAAAATTCAAATATAGGTAGTAATGAGTTTATGTTTGATAAAATCGATAAAGAAAGAGAACAATTACTTAAGTTAAAAAATGCATTTTCAAATGAATCTGTAATGAATAATACAATAGACTTAAATCAAAATGAAGAAAGTTATTCTGAATCATTGGTAAAAGAATATAATTCTAATACTTACAATGATAAAGATTGTGTTGCAAAAGAAGACTTAGTACCTAAATTTCCTGCACTTAATGTTATTGGTCAATTCAACAAAACATATATACTTTGTGAAAATGATAGTATTCTTTATATTATTGACCAACATGCAGCACACGAAAAAATACTATTTGAGAATTATATGCAAAGTATTAAAAATAAAAACATTGTAGTTCAGCCTTTGTTAATTCCAACTTTGATTGATTTGTCGCAAGATGATTTTGCTTATTTTGAGGAGAATAAGTCTGTATTTCTGGATTCAGGTTTTGTAATTGAAAATTTTGGTGATTTTACTATTTCGATAAAAGAAGTACCATATTTTCTAGGAAAGTTAGATGCAAAGAAAATATTTATAGATATACTAGACAATATTAAAAACTTAGGTACTGGAAAAGAGATTGAAGTTAAGTATAATAAAATAGCTACTATGGCTTGTAAATCAGCAGTAAAAGGAAATGATTACTTAGATTATAGAGAAATGGTTAATTTAGTAGATAAACTAAGATTTATAGAGGATCCATTCCATTGTCCTCATGGTCGCCCTACTATTATTAAGTTCAGTAGTACTGATTTAGATAAAAAATTTAGAAGGATTGTGTAAAATGATTAAAAAAAATAAAGACATCTTAGTTTTAGCCGGCCCTACAGCGATAGGTAAGACTGAACTTTCAATTAGATTAGCAAAAAAATTAAATGGAGAAATAATATCTGCAGATTCTATGCAAATTTATAAAAGTCTTGATATAGGCTCTGCAAAAGTAACTAGAGAAGAGATGCAAGATATCCCACACCATATGATTGATATCATTGACCCAGATATACCTTTTACTGTTGCTGAATATAAAAATATTGCAGCCCCAATAATAGAGGATATTATATCTAGAGGAAAGCTACCTATAATAGCTGGTGGTACTGGATTATATATAAACTCTCTTACATGTAACATGGACTTTACAGAGGCCAAAACAGATATAAACTACAGAAATGAATTAAATAGTTTAGCATCTTTAAAGGGAAATGAATATGTGCACTCACTTTTAGCTACAATAGACCCTATTAGTTATAAAAATATCCATTATAATAATTTGAAAAGGGTTATAAGGGCTCTAGAAGTATATAAACTTACTGGTAAACCATATAGTTCATATAACGCTGGTGAAAAAATTTATAATAGTGACTATAACGTACATTACTTTGTTTTAGATATGAATAGGGATGCATTATATAATAGAATAAATCATCGTGTAGATACGATGATGTCAAATGGATTACTTGATGAGTGTATCCTACTAAAGTCAAATGGATTAAATTTAAACAATCAATCTATTCAAGGAATAGGTTATAAAGAAATATTTACTTACCTAGATAAAAAAATATCTCTAGATGATGCAGTTGAACTTATTAAAAAAGGAAGTAGAAATTATGCTAAAAGACAACTAACATGGTTTAGAAGGGATCCAAGGGCAATATTTTTAAATAAAGATATGCTAAGTTTAGATCAAATAGAAAATAAAATTATTAATGACATTAAATGCATTTAGCGTTATAATTATAAATAAACAGGAATTTGTGGAGGTGCTAGTAAATGAACAATCAACATAATAATTTACAAGACATATTCTTAAATGGGGCTAGAAAAAATAAAATACCAGTTGAAGTGTATTTAACAAATGGTTATAAATTAAAAGGGTTTGTAAAGGGATTTGATAACTTTACTGTTGTGTTAGATTGTGATGGCAATCAAATGTTAGTATATAAACATGCGGTAACAACAATAACACCTGCAAAACCAATCTTATTCGTTGATAATAATTTAAATAATGAATAAATTATGTAGGCACTTATATGGGTGCCTATTTATTTTTAATAATATCTAGGAGGAATATATGCTAAAAAATACAGAAGAATTAATAATATCTAAATATGGAATTACTAAAGATGCATTTAATATGTTTAGAAGAGCTTTAGAAGAGGTTAGTTATGACTTAAGTAGATATGATGAAATAAAAGAGTATAATCAACTTAAAGTTCTAGCTGCATTTCAAGAAGAAAGGATAAGTGATTCTCACTTTACTAACTCAACTGGATATGCATACGATGATATGGGGAGAGAAGGATTAGATAGAGTCTATGCTCGTGTATTCAATACTGAAGCCGCAATTGTTAGACCTCACTTTGTTAACGGAACTCATGCTATAGGAACGGCTCTGTTTGGTAATTTAAGGCCTGAAGATACGCTTTTAGCTATTTCAGGTAGACCATATGATACTTTACATGGAGTAATAGGACTAAATGGATCAAAAGGGACTGGTTCTTTAAAAGATTATGGTATTAAATATGATGAGGTGGATTTAATTGATGATGAACACCTTGATTTTGAAAATATAGAAAAGAAAATTAAAAGTAATGATTCAATCAAGATGGTTCATATACAAAGAAGTACAGGTTATAGTACTAGAAAAGCCTTACAATTAACCGAAATAAAAAAAGCAATTGACCTTGTAAAATCTTTAAATAGTTCAATTATAGTGTTTGTTGATAACTGCTATGGTGAATTTGTAGATATATATGAACCCACTGATTTCGGAGCAGATCTTATGGCTGGTTCTTTAATAAAAAATATAGGCGGTGGCATTTCGCCAACTGGTGGTTATATAGTAGGTAAAAAAGAATATGTAGAAAACGCTGCATACAGATTAACTGTTCCTGGTATAGGTGGTGAATGTGGTGCAATGCTTGATACTATGCGTACCTTATTTCAAGGATTCTTTTTAGCTCCTAATGTTACTATCGAAGCCTTAAAAGGAGCACATTTACTGTCAAAGGTAATGGAGCTTTCAGGTTTTTCTTGTAAACCTAGTTCAAGAGAAAAAAGAAGTGATATAGTTCAAACAATCACTTTTGGTGATAAGGATATACTTATCGAATTTATAAGAGGGATCCAAGAGGCCGCTCCAATTGATTCATATGTAACATGTATACCTACTCCAATGCCAGGATATGAAGATGAAGTAATTATGGCAGCTGGAGCTTTTATTCAAGGTTCATCGATTGAATTGTCTGCTGATGCGCCTATTAGAGAACCTTATATTGCATATATTCAAGGTGGATTAACATTCGATCATGCAAAAATAGGGGCATTAATTGCTTTAAATAAAGTCATTAATGCAAAAAAATAGAGTTCTTTTGAACTCTATTTTAATATGATCTATAAATTCCAACTAACTTACCAACAACTGAACAATCAGTTATTATAATTGGTTCCATTGTATCATTTTCTGGCTGTAATCTAATATGATCCTTTTCTTTAAAAAATCTTTTAATTGTAGCTTCTTCATCAATTAAAGCAACAACTATATCTCCATTTTGGGCTGAATTAACCCTTTCAATAATTGCTAAGTCCCCGTCATGAACTCCAGCATTTATCATACTATTGCCCCAAACTTTAAGCATAAATAACTCATTGTCATGTTTAATATAGTCTAAAGGAATACTAAATGTATCTTCTATATTTTCAGTTGCTAATACAGGCATACCCGCTGTTATACGACCTATTATCGGTATGTTTATCATTTCTTTTTTTCCTTGCGATAATTCAACTATTTCTAGTGCTCTAGGCTTTGTAGGATCTCTTTTAATCAATCCTTTTTTCTCTAGTCTTTTTAAATGCCCGTGTACCGTAGAAGTTGACTTTAAAGATACAGCTTCACATATTTCTCTAACTGATGGTGGATAGCCCTTATTTTCAGTATAAACTTTAAGAAATTCGTATATTTGGCTTTGCTTATCATTTCCATCTAGCATATATTGCACCTCACATTCTAATAATAGTATTATAGCATACGTATTTTTATATATCAAACTAATGTTCTTAGTACATATGTTCTTATAGTTTGATATATGTATTTTTTTTTGGTATAATTAGTTTTATTATTCAAGAGGTGATAAAATGAATAGAAAATTTAACGAAGATGATTATTGCGATATTTATGAAAATAAAATTTGTGATAATTGCGGAAAATGTTTAGAAGATTTAGGCATAGATGTACGTGCTATAAAAATCGAAGATATTGCAAAAGACATTGAGGAAAATAAAATTCTTGAAGAAGAGTGGAAAGATATGATTTTCAAAGCTCAGAATATCGATCCATCTTTAGATGAGGAAGATATAAAAAAAGCTTTAAAAGAAGCTTATTCGTCATTAAATGTTTCAAATCAAGCTCTAAATGACGATAAAAGTGATAAATATGTAGATGCTTTTGATAAAATAGAGTACTTAGATGACTACAATATAAATGAGGAAAATGGAGATTTAGAAGAATTAACAGAAGAAATTTTTCCAGGAGTACGCCGCATCATTAAAAAGAACAGAGAATAATTATTCTCTGTTCTTTTTGAATATTAATCTGTAAATAAGTAATACTATTATTGAATGAAAAAGGAGAGTGATAGTATGAAAAACAAATTAATAATAACTCTAATAGCTACTGCAACTATTCTTGGATTTGCAGGATGCGGAGCAAAAGAGGTGGTTGATGATACAAAAAACAAGGTTGAGAATGCAAGCGAAAGAGCTACAGATGATATAAAAAATACAACAGAAAACATTAAAAATGATTTTAGTGATGAAATGCTAAATTTAAAACTAGATGACTTCATAAAAAAAGTAGAGGATAAGGGGTATAATGTAGAAAATTTAAAAGAATCTACTGATAAAAACTATAATTTCAATGGAAAATTAGATAAACTTAAAATAAACAATGACGAAATAGTAATTTTCGAATATCCTGATAAAGAATCTTTAGATAAAGAAGTAGATAAAATATCAAACAATAGTTATTTAGCGGACGGAGCAAAAATGGATACAAATAATCCTCCTCAAATTTATAGAAGTGGGAAGTTATTATTTGTATATAATGGAAAAAATCAAGATACAACTAATCTTTTAACTGATATACTTGGAACAAAAATAAAATAAAAGAATTAACTTCTTTTATTTTATTTTTGCTAAAGGATTCGATTTAACTGCAGCTCTTAAAGTTTCATCATCTACATGAGTATAAATTTGTGTTGTTGATATATTTTCATGACCTAAAATACTTTGTAATGATCTTATATCAACTTCACCATATTTATACATTAACGTTGCAGCTGTATGTCTTAGTTTATGAGGAGTATATTTTTCATCTTTAAGCCCTGCATTTTTAGTAGCTTTTTTTACCATTATTTCTACGGTTCTTTTGTTAATAGGTGTACCCCTGTTAGAAATAAATAAATAATTCTTATTTTCTAAAGTACACTTAGAAGAGTCTCTGACCTTTAGATATTCTTCTAGAGCTTTTAAACATGCCTCATTTAAATAAACAGTCCTTTCTTTATTACCTTTTCCTATTATAGTTAATATATCTCCCGAAATCTTATCTAACCTAATTCCACAAAGCTCAGATAATCTCATACCACAATTTAGAAAGAAAGTAATAATACAATAATCTCTCTTATAATTTTTATTGCTTTTATCTAACGAATTCAAAAGTTGAATACTTTCATTCAAGTCTAAGTAAATAGGGTGACGCTTATTTATTTTAGGTGATTCCAATTCTAAAGTTGGATTCTCATCAATAACTTTTGCTTTGTTTTGAAGAAATTTAAAAAAAGATTTTAATGTAGCGACTTTTCTAGCTCTCGCATATGAACTATTTTTCCTGAATTTTTCTAGAAAACTCATAAAAGCGTATAATTCAGATAACTTAATCTCTTTTATAAAATCATCATTTATATCAGATATCTCAATTTGAGAAAAATCAATAGAGTTATCTTTAACAGAGTTTCTATATAATTTTAAAAACCTAAAAAACATAACCAGATCTACTTTATAAGCTGCTATAGTATTTGGGGATTTTCCTTTAATAGTTTCAAGATAATTTAAAAAATCTATAACTAGCTTAGGTAAATCATCATTTTTCCTTAATTCCGAAAAATCATAAATCATAATCTAAAAACCTCCTTCACAATACCTTTTATTTCGCTAAATGGTTATTTAGCGAAATAATAATAACTTAATTATATCATATATTTAACCATCTTTCTATTGTTATATATCTTTTGTATTATTTTTCATTATTTGGATTTCAATTATATCAATCTTTAGAATTTATAATAACTTTCAATTATACTTTTCTATGTAATAATAATTTTGAAATTTTTTATTTTATCCAAACACGAGAATGTAAGTTCTCGCAACTTATCTTTAAAATAGGATGTAATTTAAGATAATTTGAAGATTGAATGTGATTTTTCTGCAAAATTCTAAGTTTGTCTGATTTGATTGTTTATAATTTGGTTTATTAAGTGCTATTTCCAAAGTCTAAGAACATATGTTCGGAATAGATAAAAATATCACTTAATAAAAAAAGAAACACTAATGTGTTTCTTTAATCCAATTTATTATATCATTTTTTATATATTCAGATTTAGAAAATCCATTCTTAAATATCCTTATTTGTTTATACAAGTCCCCATTCATATTAAAATCAAGAATATCTATTCTATCTCCATCATACTCCTTAATTTCTCTAGTTCCTTTTAAAGAAACTCTTATTTTCATTAGAATCACTTTCCTATCTATTTAAAAATTTTATCCCAAAAACTTCTTTTTTTATTTTTTTTCTTTTTATTTTCCCATGTAAAATCTCTGAATTTTTCTTGAACTATTTTAGATTGCTCTTTTAATCTAGATTTTCTTCTTTCTAATTCAAATTCATCTAGTTTTATTTTATCTGAATTACAAATTAGTATATCAATTTC
The DNA here is from genome assembly GCF_015234215.1 of Clostridium chrysemydis. Lineage (GTDB taxonomy): Bacteria > Bacillota > Clostridia > Clostridiales > Clostridiaceae > Clostridium > Clostridium chrysemydis. Next base: position 1,054,132 of record NZ_JADEKP010000001.1, read on the forward strand.
TAGTGATAATTTCAACGCATAAATGTTTTTATTATTCATACTAAATGCTTCATTTAACATTTTCCTATATTTTTCAATTTCCGAATAAAAAATAATATAATCATTTTCATCTTTTTCTTTTATTTTTTCTAAACTGCTTAATATAGTTTTGTAATTAGATTCAATTAAAGTAGTAAGTTTAGTTGAAATATTATAAGTTATTATGTCTTTATCTATTATAATCCCATATATTTGATTCATAGTCTCAATAGTAGAAATAAAGGAATTGCATTTTCTAAATGAGATTTTTATAAAATCACCATTTATATTATTAGCTGTATTTTCTAGTATACCATTCGAAAGTTCTAGAAATTTATTGGTTATGCTTTCAGATTGATCGCTTGTGTTAGAAATTACTATATCTTTTATTATTATTTCCTCTATCGAATCTATTTCCTTATTTTTTCGAGTTTCATTACTTGGGATATTAATGCCATTTGAGTTCTTAAAATCTATTTTCTTGATATCATTTATTTTTTTTATAGTATTACCAATAAAATTATCAAGCAGTTCTATTTTAAATTTGTCTAATCCTATTTTTATCTTATTTTTTAATTCAAACTCTAAAATAACAACTATATTATTTAAGGCTTCTACATTATCGTGACAAATGTCAAAGCAGTATTCTAAAATAGTTATGCATAGTTCTAGTTGAGACACTATAAATTTCAGTTTGCTCTTACAATCGTATTTTGTAGCTTTAAATTGATCGAATAACTTCTTCATTCTAATTACTACTAACCTACTGCTTTTAAACGATAAGTATCTTCTTATCTCTGTTATGTTAACAAGGTCTCCATATACAATATTTGAAGTTTCAAGCATTGCAATTAGTGAAATTGATTTTTGGATGAAATCCTCTATCCCCTCTTCATTAAAGTTTCTTTGTAATTCATATAGCATCTCTTTACTCTTCAAAATTGAATCTTTAGTTGAATTTCTTTTAGCTAAATTAATGAGAATAGGAATTTGGTCTATAGTTGTTTCCATTATAACCTTTTGAGAATTTTTTATCGAACTAAGTATACTCTTATAATTACTTATATACTCACGATCACATTTAACAAATGTATTTGAAGAATTTTTAACGTCCAACATATTTTTACCCATAAATTTACCCCTTAAAAAATACTTTATAATATTATTATAAAGTATTTTTCATATTTTTCCAAATTTATTAGATTTTATTTTTTAATTCTTTTAAATTCTTCAATTTCTTTTGATTTGTTTGTTAGATATTCAAATCGTTCATACTTAACCAATAATTTTTCCTCAATATTGTTCTTTTTTTCGGTAAGTTCTTGTAAAAATGAATAATCTGAATAATGCTGTTCTATCTCTTTATCTATTTCTTCCAACATATTTTCTAGATTCATAATTTCATCTTCGATATTATCATATTCTCTTTTTTCATTATATGAAAATTTTGGTTCCTCTTTTAATTTAGTACTATTTTTAATGTCTTTTACTAATCTAGTACTTTCAGATTTTACGTTCTCGTTTGATTGTAATATAATTTTACCATTTATAGCACTATAATTACCATTGTATATTTCTATTTTTTGATTGCCTTCAAAACTAAAAATTTTATTACATACCCTATCTAAAAAATACCTGTCATGAGATACTGTTAATAGAACACCCCTAAATGAATCTAAAAAATCTTCCAATATTTTTAGAGTTTCAATATCTAAATCATTAGTAGGTTCATCTAAAATAAGGACATTAGGATTACCCATTAAAACCCTTAAAAGTTGCAATCTCCTCTTCTCTCCACCAGATAAATTATTTATATAAGTATATTGCAATTGCCCATCAAATAAAAACCTTTCACATAAAGTGGATGCACTAATTTTACTACCGTCAGATAATGGAATGTATTCCCCGCCTTCTTTGACAAAATCAATCACTCTCATTTCACCATTTAATTCAGCACCACTTTGCGTAAATGAACCTATTTTAACAGTATCCCCAATAGAAATTTCACCTGAATCAGTTGACTCTGAACCTTCTATTATTTTTAACAAAGTTGTTTTTCCATATCCATTATTTCCTATAATGCCTATTCTATCTTCTCTTGTAAAAATATAAGAAAATTTTTCAAATAATTTTTTTTCATTATAAGACTTACTTATTTCACTTAGTTCTATGATCTTCTTACCAAGTCTCGGATCAATAACATCTAATTTTATATCATTATTAGCATCCACAAATTCTTTATTTGTTAATTCGTCGAATCTTTGTATTCTTGCCTTTTGCTTTGTAGTTCTAGCTTTGGCCCCTCTTCTTATCCACTTCAACTCATTTCTTATTAGTGATTGTCTTTTGATTTCTTGATTTTTTTCATTTTCTATTCGCTCCACTTTTTTTTCAAGAAAATATGAGTAATTACCTTGGTATGAATATAAATTCCCTCTATCTAACTCTAAAATTCTATTAGTAACTCTATCTAAAAAATATCGATCGTGAGTTATCATTATGATGGCACCCTTATAATTACTTAAATATTCTTCAAGCCAACTAATCGTATCAGAATCTAGATGGTTTGTAGGTTCATCTAAAATTAGTATATCACTAGGTGTAATAAGCGTTTGTGCCAAAAATACTCTCTTAACTTGTCCGCCTGATAATTCATTCATTTTTTTATCATATTCATGGATTCCTAATTTATTTAAAATGATTTTCGCTTCACTTTCAAGGTCCCATAGTCTTAAATTATCTATTTCACTTTGAAGAGTCAATAATTTTGATTGATTACTCTCCGATTTTAAATTAGCGTTTATCATAATTTCATATTCTTTAAGTAATTTCATTTCTTTAATTTCTGCACTAAACACTTGCTCTATTACGGTTTTATCGCCCTCGTATGTACTATTTTGCTCTAAATACTCAATTCTGATATTTTTTCCTTTGATTATACTCCCTTCAAAAAATTCATCTCTACCTGCAATAATTTTCAATAATGATGACTTTCCCGTTCCATTTATTCCTATCAAACCAATTTTATCTGCACTATCTACTCCTAATGATATATCCTTTAATAAGATTTTTTCACTATATTGTTTATTTATTTTTTCTAATGTTAATAAATTCATATCCTACTCCTAATCATTTTATTATTATAATTTTATCATTAATTTAACTTATAGTAAAAAAGAATGATATAATTTTTTAGAGGTGACTAAAATGTTATTGAATAAAAAAGATTCAATTTTAATAATCGCATTATCAAACCAATTAAATATCAACTTTTCAAGTAAAGTTGATTATATAAAGGATCAGTTAGAAAGTTTAGAATTAAATGTTATTATTTCAAAGTACATTTATGGTGAAAATGAGTCTAAAGACATTAAAGATAGAGCCGCTGAGCTTAATTCTTTTTTTGATAATAACGAAATTTGTGGTATATTCGATATTTCAGGCGGAGATTTAGCAAATGAAATTATTCCATATATAAATATAGATTCACTAAAAAATTATTCCGGATTTTATGCTGGTTATAGCGATCTTTCTGTAATTATATCTATTTTTTTAAAGTTCAACAAAAAGACAGTGTATTATAATATAAAAACTTTGCTCTGTAACAAGAAAATTTCTAAGGATAACTTTTATAAAACATTCATGTGTGATGCTAAAAACTCGGATTTACTGAGTTTTACAAATCATTATAAAAACCTTGGAAAATATAAATTGATAGGTGGAAACATTCGTTGTATTTTAAAATTAGCAGGTACAAATTTATTTCTTGATCCTTCTGGGTCTATTGTTTTTTTTGAATCTTGTAGTGGTGACATAAAAAAGATAAGGTCATACTTAGCTCAGTATGAGCAGTTGGATTTTTTTAAGTCTTGTAAAGGAATTTTATTAGGTCAATTTACAGAGATTTCTCAGAAGAATGAATACGACGATTTACTAGATGTTTTCTACGAAATAGCTCTTAAATATGATGTCCCACTTTCTTATACAAATGAGGTTGGACATTCTGAAGATAGTAAAGCCTTATTCTTAAATAAAAGCTAAATATAAATAAGCAATGATTAAGTGATCATTGCTTATTTATATTTATTTTGTTAAAAGCTATTCTTTTAGATATTTCCATACTATCTTTATCTATTTTGATTTTAAATATATTAGGGCAACTTTCTTTTCTCCAAATTCTCATGTATTTAGGATTTATTTGTGTACAGTAAAAGAACCTTTCTTCTAATTCATCTGAAAATTCAAAGAATTCTGTATAACTTCTTGTATCTAACTTAATTCTTTCTTTCTTTAAATTGCTGAATATAGGTAAGAAGTATTTCATAGGAATAATATAATTATATATTCCTTTATTCCTTTTAGACTCAATAATCGCCCTTTTTAATAATTTGTTATCTTCGTCACATTTATCTAGTCCTAATCTAAAAATAGGTTCCCCTGAATAACTTTTATCCAATCTTATCTTTATCATTTCATCACCATCTTTAAGTTTTTCTACTATAATTCTATCATAAAAAAAGCTAGAAATTTCTAGCTTTTATAATTTAAAATATTCAATTAATAATTCTTTCTCACCATTTAAAAAATCGTAATTTTCAATAGATTCTTCATTTACCCATTCAATTTCCTTTACATTTTTCCCCAAGTTTATGTATTCTTTTAACTTTCCTTTAAATAAATACACGCTTTGATCCTCTATTAGAAATTCATCTACCTCTTCTAAATCAAATAATAACGTATTTAATACTTCTTTTACACAATTATTAATACATTTCTCTTTCGTTTCTTTACCCTTGCTTTCTCTACCTATAAGTTGCCACTTTATTGGATCATTTTTCTTTCCCTTTGCTATTATTAATACATTATTAAAATCATCTTTTATTATTACAGAACACTTTTGATTTTTACCCATTATTTCCCCTCCATAAATTAAACTACTATTCAATTATACAATATTCGATAAAAGATTGCTAAATTCCTTTATTTTTATATGTTTTTTTAATTAACTATAAACTTAATTAATTTATTGCATATATAGTTATACTTTATAATAAAAATCTGATATTATTAAGTCACATAGAAATGGAAGGAACGGTCTTATGCTTAGTCAATTAGAAATATTTAATATATTTAAAACAATAGTGGAAAATAAGAATAACGAAATAAAATACGGGATACATGAAGATATATATACCTTTTCACCGGATGTTGAAAATAAGATAAACTTAATAGAAACTGAAAAATTCAATTCTCTATTAGAATTTTTAGAAGAAGAAGCAACTATCTTTTTAGAAAACAATGAAGATTTCTTAGACCTTTACAATCAGATAGAATTTTTTTGCATCACTAATAACGAAAAAATTAATTTAATAATAAAATAGAGGTCATTTGACCTCTATTTTATTATTAATCCAACCGGACAATGGTCAGATCCCATAACATCCTTATAAATAAGTGAATCTACTATGTTTTCTTTTAAATCACTAGATACTATAAAATAATCTATTCTCCATCCAGCATTATTTTTTCTAGCATTAAATCTATATGACCACCATGAATAGGCACCTTCTAAATCAGGATATAAATATCTAAAACTATCTACAAAACCGCTATTGAGAAGTTCTGTCATCTTACCTCTCTCTTCATCGCTAAATCCAGCATTTTTTCTATTAGTTTTTGGGTTTTTTAAGTCTATTTCTTCATGTGCGACATTTAAATCCCCACATAAAATTACTGATTTTTTTTCTTTAAGCCCCTCTAAATATTCTCTAAATATATCTTCCCAAACCATTCTATAATCGAGCCTTGCAAGCTTATCTTTTGAGTTTGGTGTATATACGTTAACTAAGAAGAAATCTTCAAATTCTAATGTAATTACTCTACCCTCATTATCATGTTCTTCTATACCTAGCCCTAGTTTAACAGATATAGGTTTGATCTTAGAAAATATTGCTGTACCAGAATAACCTTTTTTTTGAGCATAATTCCAGTAGCAATAATAATCTTTTAATGCCAGATCTATTTGACCGTCTTGAAGTTTTATTTCCTGTAAACAAAAAAAGTCCGCGTCTATTTCATTAAAAAGCTCCATAAACCCTTTATTTACACAAGCTCGTAATCCATTTACATTCCATGAAATTAATTTTTTCATATTTTTCTACTCCTTAATATGTAATCTTTTGTACTATTATATCACATATAATTTTAATTTTTAAATGAGTGAATTGGTGCGGGAATTCTTCCTCCTCTATCTATAAATTCTTTAGAAGAATATTTGTTGACCTTCATTATAGGTGCCCTCCCTAAAAGTCCGCCAAATTCAACTATATCTCCTACCTCTCCCCCAGGTACAGGTATTATTCTTACAGCAGTTGTTTTATTATTTATCATTCCAATAGCAGCTTCATCTGCTATCATTGCAGAGATAGTTTCTGATGGTGTATCACCAGGTATAGCAATCATATCCAATCCTACAGAACATACAGCAGTCATAGCCTCAAGTTTATCTATATTTATAGCTTCATTAATAACTGCATCTATCATGCCAGAATCCTCTGAGACTGGTATAAACGCTCCACTTAATCCTCCTACATGTGTACATGCCATTACACCACCTTTTTTAACTGCATCATTAAGAAGGGCTAATGCTGCAGTTGTTCCATGTGTACCAACGCTCTCTAATCCCATTTCCTCAAGTATATGCGCTACAGAATCACCTATTATTGGAGTCGGTGCTAAAGATAAATCTACTATTCCAAATTTTACTCCAAGCCTCTTCGAAGCCTCATTGCCCACTAATTGACCCATTCTTGTAATTTTAAATGCAGTTTTCTTTATTGTTTCATATAAAACATCAAAACTTTCTCCTTTAACACTTTTAAGCGCCCTTTGAACTACTCCTGGTCCAGACACCCCGATATTTATTACAACATCCTCTTCTCCAACTCCATGAAACGCCCCAGCCATAAAAGGATTATCTTCGACAGCATTTGAGAATACAACAAGTTTTGCGCATCCTAATCCATTTTGAGATTTAGTTAGTTTTGCAGTTTCTTTTATAATAATCCCCATTTCTTTTACAGCATCCATATTTAACCCTGACCTTGACGAAGCTACGTTAATTGATGCACAAACTTTTTTTGTTTTGCTTAATGCTAAAGGAATTGATTTGATCAATTTTACATCACCTTTTGTGTATCCTTTTTGAACTTGTGCTGTAAATCCACCTATAAAATCAATATCTAATTCATTAGCTACTTTATCTAGAGTAATAGCATATTTTAGATAATCTTCATCTTCTGATGCAGCTGCAACTATAGAAATTGGTGTTACTGAAATTCTTTTATTGATAACTGGTATCCCAAACTCATTTTCTATATCATTCCCTACCTTAACTAAATCTTTCGCTTTTTGAAAAATCTTATTATATATTTTTTTACAAGCTTTATCTGAATCAGAGTCTATACAATCTAGTAATGATATTCCCATAGTTATAGTTCTTATATCAAGATTCTCTTCATCTATCATTTTAAGTGTTTCAATTATGTTACCTGTATTCATAAATACCCCCTATATATTGTGCATTGATTCAAATATTTCTTCTCGCTGTATTTTAATATCTAAATTCATCTTTTTACCTAAATTAGTTAATTCATTTTTAATTTCATCAAAAGAAAAATCCGACCTTACTAAATCTACAACCATAAACATTGTAAAATGACTATTCATAATAGTTTGATTTACATCTAAAATATTAATATTTAACTTACTTAACGCATTACTTATACCTGCGATTATTCCAATTTCATCCCTACCTACGACTGTTAAAATCCCTTTCATTTTTACCTCCATATTATACCATTAAAGTTATTTTTTATTTTATCGATTTATTATTTTTTTGTCAATTAGATACAAACATTTATTCAAATTAGTCCATACTTTATATACTAATCCATACATATTTTTATATATTTTTCGTTTTTTATTTAATTAAGTAAAATTTATATCTTAATTTTTCTAAACATTTATGCTTTTAAACACTTTCATATTTTATTAATATTTAATAGATAGACATGCTTATACAGTTTATAAGATAATATTTATTGTTAAATCAAAGGAGGAAATTATGGATATTAGTAAAATAATAGATTTTTGTTTTCATTGGATTAAAACTAGTGGAATAAAACTTTTAATTGGTGTTATTGCAGTTTTTATTTTTTGGAAGTTAATAAATAAAACCTTATCATCTTTAAATAAGTTTCTCTTAAGTAAAAATTTTGATGAAACTCTAATTTCATTTTGCCATGCTTTTGCAGATATAGGCCTTAAGTTTTTACTCATAGTAGTTGTTATGGATTATGTAGGAATAGCAACTAGTGGTATTGCTGCTTTATTAGCTTCTGCTGGACTTGCTGTAGGACTAGCATTACAAGGTAGTTTAGGTAATTTTGCAGGTGGTGTAATAATATTAATTTTAAGACCTTTTAAAGTAGCTGATTATATTGAGTGTGAAAAATACCAAGGTGTAGTTGAGAAAATAACAATATTTTACACACATATTATAACTGTAGATAACAAAGAAATTACTATACCAAATGGCAAGTTATCAAATGGAACCGTTATTAACTATTCGTCAAAACCTACGCGAAGAGTAGATTTAACCGTTTCCGTAGGATATGATGAAGATATATTATTAGTAAAATCACTATTACAATCAATAGCATTAAAAAGTGAACATATTATTAAAGACCAAGAACCATTTATCGCATTGTCAAAACACGCTGCAAGCTCATTAGATTTTGTTCTTAGAGTATGGACAAATACAGAAGATTACTGGACCGTTTATTTTTATTTATTAGAAGAAATTAAACTTAAATTCGATGAAAATAATATTTCTATGCCATATCAGCAAATGGATATACATATGATTAAATAAAGATACCTATTCGGGTATCTTTTTCTTTATTATTTAAATCCTATGTATTATAATATATGTAATAATTAAACAATAGAGAGGGGGCATCACTTTCGAGTGATTCTTATGGAAAATACAATAATAGACTGGAACAATTTGGGTTTCGATTATATCAAAACTGATTTAAGATACATATCAGTTTGGGAAAATGGAGAGTGGGATAATGGTGTACTTGTTAAAGATAATACATTGTGCATCGAAGAGGGCTCTCCTGCATTACATTACGGTCAACAGTGTTTTGAAGGATTAAAAGCATACAGAACAAAATCTGGTGAAATACAACTATTCAGACCAGATGAAAATGCAAAAAGATTAAATAGTAGTGCTGATAGATTATTAATGCCAGAAGTTCCGGTAGAAAAATTTATAGACGCGTGCAAGCAAGTCGTTAAGGCAAATGAAAGATTTGTTCCACCTTATGGTACTGGAGCAACTTTATATTTAAGACCTTTTTTAATCGGTGTTGGGGATAACATAGGATTAAAACCTGCAAATAAATTTATTTTTTCTGTCTTTTGCATACCAGTTGGTCCTTACTTTAAAGGTGGTATGAAACCATTTAATTTTATGATTTCTGACTATGATAGAGCTGCACCTAAAGGTACTGGCGCTGCAAAAGTTGGTGGAAATTATGCAGGTAGTTTGATTGCTCAAAAAAAGGCTAAAGAAAAAGGATATGCAGATGCCATATTCTTAGACCCTGCTACTCACACGAAGATTGAAGAAGTTGGTTCTGCTAACTTCTTTGGGATAACTGCTAATAATGAATTCATTACTCCACTTTCACCTTCCATTTTACCTAGTATAACAAAATATTCTCTATTAGCGATAGCTAGAGATTACTTTGGAATGGAAGTTATAGAAGGAGATGTTCTTGTTTCAGAGTTAGATAAGTTCATTGAAGCTGGGGCTTGTGGAACAGCAGCTGTTATTACTCCAATTGGAGGTATTGAATATAATGGTAATTTACAAGTTTTTCACAGCACAACAGATGTAGGTCCTGTTACAAAAAAATTATATGATACATTAATAGGCATTCAATTTGGTGATGTATCTGCACCTAATGGTTGGATATATACAGTATAAAATAAAAACTCAGAGATTTATCTCTGAGTTTTTATTATTATCTCATAGTTTGGTTTATATAATCTTATGAAGTCATAAAATTCTTTAGAATGATTTGGGTGAAAAATATGTGCATATTCGTGTAAAACAACATAATCAATAAAATCCATAGTTTTTGTTAGTAATTCAATATTTAAGTTTATATATCTTTTATTATAGTTACAACTACCCCATCTTGTTTTCATTAACTTCAACCTGATTTTTTTAGAATTAATATTTAAAATCTTCTCCCATTTTTTACAAAATCCTAATAGTATATCTTCTGCTCTTTTTTTATACCAATTTAACAGAGATGTATTTATGTCCTCTTTCACTATAGGTATAACAATTAAATTATCCTTAATTGATATTTCAGTTATAGATTTTTCTAATTTCAAAGTGTATTTTTTACCTAAGTATAATATTTCACTTAGAGGTTCTTTATCTAAAAGATACGCAATTTTAAAATCATTTATTTCTTTTTTAAATTTCTCTTTAAATTTTTGGATATATTTTTCTATTAACTCATATGGCATTCCGAAAGGCGCTATTACAATAATTTTTCTATTTCTAACTTTGAATTTTATGTAATTTGTATTTTTTCTTATAAGTTCATAATTCATAACTTAACACTTTAAACCTAAAATAGAATTCAATTTATCAACGTCTACATTAATCAAAAAATCATTAAGCAATAAATCGAATTTACTCTTTTTATATTTTGAGTAAAATTTATTTTCAATTGTTTGATTTTTTAATATTACATTGAATTTAATTTTAAGTATCTCTAAAAATGCCTTCCTAAATTCATCGCTTTCAAACAACCCATGAAGATACGTACCAATTACATAACCACTATCATCCATTATACCAATTATATTATTATAACCATCTACTATAAAAGGTATTGCCGCTTCATTTATTTTATATTCGCAGTTAATCAATTCATAGCCGTATACTTTTTTACCTATTAAATCACTATATATATCTATAGAATTTACAATTTGACCTTTAGTAACAACTGTTTTTTTATTTAAAGTAAATATTGTATCAATTGGAAGCAAATTTATGCCTTCGACGGTTTCATCCTTTTCACCCTCTAAGCCATATATATCATTTATTGTTTTCCCAAGCATTTGAAATCCTGATCCAACTCCCAATATAAATTTTCCTCTGTTTTTTTGCCTTATTATCTCGTCTAAAATTCCTTTATCTTTTATATATTCTAAATCACTTAAAGTGTTTCTAGATCCCGGAATAATAATTATATCTTTATCCGAAAGTTGATCTTTATCATTAATATAGGTTATCTTTACATTATCTTCTTTTTCTAAAGGGTAAAAATCAGTTTTTTTACTTATTCCAGGAAAATTTATTATTCCAATTTCTAATATTGTTTTCTTATCAAAATAAAATCTTTCATTAACAACCCTTTGCTTTTCAATATCATAATTCATTTCTGGTATATTACCTATTATATTTAAACCAAACTCATCACTAATCCTATTCAAAAATATGTTATGGTCGCCTTCATTTTCAATATATTTATTTAAAAATATACCTCTAATGATTTCTAATTCATCTTTTTCTAGTAATTTTAATGTTCCATATAGTGAAGGAAATGCATCCTCTTTTGAACAATCTACTATTAAAATCACATCTGAATTTGTTCTCTTTGCCATCTCAAAGTTTAAAAAATCCCAGGGCTTATTTTGCATACATTTACATGCACCTTCACCTTCTAACACTATATAATCATATTCTGATTCTAAATTCTCAAATACAGTATTGAATAATTCTTCAAATTCTTGTCCACATTCTTTTAATAGACTATATTCTATATCCCTATAAAATTTACCGTCAATATATAGTTTTTTATTGTCCCCTAGCAACTTAACAAGAGCTGGATTTACTTTTGTTGTTACTTGAATGTCAGAAGCCTCAGCTTGAAGTGCCTGTGCCTTACTTATAACCTCCATACCGTTTATAGTCTCTATCTTTTTAGTTATGTTTAAGAGCTTAAATGGTGATACTTTCTTATTATTTACAGTTAAATATCTACAAATTATAGTTGCTAAGAATGATTTACCTCCACCCTCTGAATTACTCAATATCATTATATTTTTACTCAACTTTACATCTCCCTTTCTCATATCATATCTTTTATTGTAATTGATATTTTTTAAATAATACTCTCTATTTTATTAATATTATAATAATTTTCTTAGTTTCTTATAATAAAATATAGCTAGACAAATTTGTCTAGCTTTTTTTTGTTTGTTTTATCATAGAAATAAAACAAAATGTTATAAATATTGAAATTGGCATTACAAATATTGCAATAGATATTCCAAACTTATCAGATAATATACCTACTAACAAATTTAAAAATGTATTTACTAAACTTGCAAATGTTATTACAACTCCAGTAGAATATGCCTTATATTTCTTAAAACTATTGCTTGCAATTACAACACTAGTTGGAAATATTATTGAAAAGAAAAATCCTGAAACTGATATTACATATAATCCTTTTTCACCAAATAAAAGACCAGCTATAAAAATTATAGAACCTAAAAAAGAAAATAATCTTACACTTTTTAAGTCTCCAAATTTTTGTACTATAAACCCTCCTATTAGTCTACCTAATGTTAGCAAAAGGAAAAATATAGAAACATAAGATGCAATTTGAGATTTATTTAAATGTCCGTAATTTGTTTCAATATATGTAGGTAACCAACGTCCAGTACCCTGTTCTGCCATTATGTAAAATCCTAATCCAATTACTAAAAACCAGGTTGTTTTTTCCTTTAAAACCTCACTTAATGATACTTTTTCAATTTCACTTACTTCTTTATTGTGCGGTAACTTAACAAAGAAAAATACTACAAATATTATTAATGTTAATATTGCAGCTCCTAGATATATATATCTCCAACTTACATTTTCACTAAGAAGCATCCCTGATATTTTTTGTGATGCAGATAGTCCAACCCCGTATGAGAAATGAGTTAAATTCATAGCTATAGCCTGTCCAGTAATCCACAAAATTGGTATTATAGTATTAATAGCTATAGATATCAACCCTAAAAAACCCTGTATAAAAGCAAAACTTATACCAAAAACTAAAAAGCTTGATGCTTTCCACTGAACTAAATTCATAAGAATAACACCTATTAGACCTATTAGAACAAGTTTCTTTTGACCAATTTTTTCACTTAAATATCCCCCTATATAATTACATAGTAAATACCCAATAGACCCAAAAGTGAACATAAGAGAAAATGTGGTATCACTTATGTTGAAACTTTCCCTAATACTTACTCCAAACATATTTATTAATCCTTCTGTTGTTGCAACAATCATCATTACAATATATATAAGGATAGTAGAAATAATCTTTGTTTTTTTATTCATTTTTTTCTCCTTTAAATCTTTTGTTTAAACCGATTTATTATATCATAAAAAAACATTATAGTAAAATAGAGATACATAACAATTAATTATGTACCTCTACTATCTCTATACGTTTATTTCAGTTTTAACATCAACTGCACCTTTATCACTATCAATTATTGGGTCTACATATTCACTTATAAACTCAGTTACTTGACTCGGTGCTCTTCCTACAAATTTATTTGGATCAATAATATTTAATATTTCATCCTCTGTTAATCCAAAAGATTGATCTTCGATTATTCTTTTTATAAGATCATTATCTAATCCTTCACCCTTAACCCTATTTGCTGCAGCCATTGAATGAATTCTTATCTTTTCATGTAATTCCTGTCTATCCTTACCTCTTTTTACAGCTTCCATCATTATATTTTCTGTTGCCATAAAAGGTAGCTCATTTAATACATGTGCCTTGATTACTTTATCATACACTACCATATTTTCTGCTATGTTAATGTATAAATTTAATACTCCATCTAAAGCAAGAAACCCTTCTGCAATCGAAATTCTCTTATTTGCAGAATCGTCTAATGTTCTCTCAAACCATTGAGTAGAGGCTGTTATAGCAGGATTTAGGGCATCTACTATAACATATCTTGCTAAAGCACCCATTCTCTCACTTCTCATAGGATTTCTTTTATAAGCCATAGCTGATGACCCTATCTGATTTTTTTCAAATGGTTCTTCAATTTCTTTCATGCTTTGAAGTAATCTTAAATCATTACTAAACTTATAGCAACTTTGTGCAATTTCTGATAATGTATTTAAAATAATTGAATCCAATTTCCTTGGATATGTTTGACCAGTTACACCATAGCTCTTAGAAAATCCCATCTTTTTTGCAACTATATTATCTAATTCTTTTACTTTTTCTTCATTTCCTTCAAACAAATTCATAAAACTAGCTTGAGTTCCTGTTGTCCCCTTAACCCCTCTAAGTTTTAATGTGCTTATTACAAAATCTATGTTCTCAATATCTAAAACTAAATCTTGCATCCATAAAGTAGCTCTTTTCCCTACAGTAGTTAATTGAGCTGGTTGAAAATGTGTAAATCCTAGCGTTGGCATATCTTTATATTTGATTGCAAATTTACTTAATCTATGTAATACTGTTACAAGTTTTTTTCTAACTAATTGAAGTGCATCCTTCATTATTATTACATCTGTGTTATCTCCAACATAACAACTTGTAGCTCCTAAATGTATTATTCCTTTTGCATTTGGACATTGTAATCCATAAGCATAAACATGACTCATAACATCATGTCGTACTTCTTTTTCTCTTTTTATAGCATCTTCATAATTTATGTTGTTTATGTTTGATTTTAACTCATTAATTTGTTCATCTGTTATATTTAATCCTAATTCTTTTTCACCCTCAGCTAATGCAACCCAAAGTTTTCTCCATGTTGTAAATTTCATATCATCAGAAAAAATAAAGCTCATTTCTTTTGAAGCATATCTTGAATTTAAAGGTGTACTATATAAATTTTTCATTTTACCCTCCACATACGAATGTATTTTTTTTATTTATTAATATAGTTCGTATTATATCATAATTTAAACTTTTTTCATATAATTAGAAAATATTTTATTACACTTATCATATTTACTTTTCCCAAATTGTAAGATAAGATAACTTTTTAATAAGGAGTGTTTAAAATAAAAAAAAGGCTCCAGAAGGAACCTTTAATTTTATTAATCTTCTAAATTTTCGATTAATGATGCTATCTCTTCTACTGCTAAAGCTTCGTCATCTCCTGAAGCTATAACTGTTACTGTTGAGTTAGCTGTTACTGCTAATGAAAGAACTCCTATTAAGCTCTTTACGTTAGCTTTTTTTCCGTTGAACTCTAAGCTTACATCTGATTTGAATGATGAAGCCTTTTTAACTAATAAAGTAGCTGGTCTAGCGTGTAAACCAGTTGCATTTTTAACTAAAACCTCTTTAGATACCATGCATAAACACCTCTTTACTCAATTTTGTTGTTAACAAATTGTATTAACCATTACATTATAAACGTTTTTATAATAAATTTCAACCGTTCTCATGATTATTTATCCAATTATAAAAATTATAAAAAAATAAAAGAATACCCCTTATTTTATATATTATCTTGATTGAACAATTAGTTTAATTGCAGTTCTTTCTTCTCCATCAATTTGTATATCCGTAAAAGCTGGTATACAAATTATATCTTTACCACTTGGTGCTACAAATCCTCTTGCTATAGCTATTGACTTTACTGCTTGATTTATAGCCCCAGCACCTATAGCTTGAATTTCTACTCCGTTTTTTTCTTTTATTATAGCAGCTATTGCCCCAGCTACTGAATTAGGGTTTGATTTTGTTGATACCTTTAATACTTCCATCTTTCTTCGTTTCCTCCTAGTAGTCACTAATCGTTTACATATTGTATACCATAGTTTGGTATACTTATTAATATTCTACACATTATTACTAATTCCTTTTTTATTCTAAAAAAAAATACATTTTGTAAAACAAAATGTATTTTTATAATTATTTAGCAAAATCAACTGCTCTAGTTTCTCTAATAACACTGATTTTTATTTGTCCTGGATATTCTAATTGTTCTTCGACACTTTTGACAATATCACGTGCTAGTTCAACTGCCTTCGTATCATCAATTTGATCTGGTTTAACCATAATTCTTATCTCTCTACCAGCTTGAATGGCATATGACTTTTCTACACCTTCGTATGAGTTAGCAATTTCTTCTAACTTTTCTAATCTTTTTATATATGCCTCTAATGTTTCTCTTCTCGCACCAGGTCTTGCCGCTGATATAGCATCAGCTGCTTGAACTAAAATCGCTTCTAAAGATTGCATCTCAACATCCCCATGATGGGCTGCGATAGCATTTACTACTGCAGGTGATTCACCATATTTCTTAGCTAAGTCTCCACCTATTAATGCATGTGGTCCTTCTTGCTCCTGATCTACGGCTTTACCTATATCATGTAATAAACCTGCTCTTCTAGCTAGAGTTACATCTAAACCTAACTCAGAAGCCATTAATCCAGCTAAGTATGAAACTTCTACAGAATGCTTAAGTACATTTTGACCATAGCTAGTTCTATACTTTAATCTACCTAGTAATCTAATTAATTCTGGATGTAATCCATGAACAGAAGTTTCTAAAGTTGCTTGCTCTCCTTCTTCCTTAATGTCATTTTCGACATCAATACGAGCTTTATCAACCATCTCCTCTATTCTAGCTGGATGAATTCTGCCATCCACAATAAGTTTTTCAAGTGCTAACCTAGCAACTTCTCTTCTTATTGGATCAAAACTAGATAAAATTACTGCTTCTGGTGTATCATCAATTATTAAATCTACACCTGTTAATGTTTCTAATGTTCTAATGTTTCTACCTTCTCTACCTATTATTCTACCCTTCATTTCATCGTTTGGTAATGCTACAACATGAACTGTTGTCTCTGAAACGTGATCTGCTGCACAACGTTGAATTGCAGTTGTAACTATTTCTCTAGCTTTCTTATCAGCTTCCTCTTTAGCCCTACTTTCAATATCCTTTATCATAACAGCTGCGTCATGAGAAATTTCTTTCTTGATTTCGTCTAAAAGAATTTTTCTTGCTTCATCACTAGATAGGTTAGCTACCCTCTCAAGCTCTTCCCTTCTTCTATTATGAAGTTCTTTAGCTTCAACCTCTAACTGATCTATTTCTTGCATTCTTCCATTGATTGTTTCTTCTTTCTTTTCTAAAAAATCACTCTTTTTATCAAGAGTTTCTTCTCTTTGTAACACTCTTCTTTCAAGTCTTTGGATTTCATTTCTTCTCTCACGAGAATCTTTCTCTAAATCATTCCTTAATCTATGAACCTCTTCCTTAGCTTCAAGTATTGATTCCTTTTTAATGGTATCAGCTTCTCTTTTAGCTTCGTTTACAAGGTTTTCAGCTTCCTTTTCTAGAGATTCTACCTTTTCCTTTGACGTTGTTTGAATTGTTTTATAAAGTACTATTCCTAATATAAACAGTACAACTATATCTATTAATATCATTATGATTAGTTGCACACTAACACCTCCTAGCTTAATTTAAAATATGAAAGCGTAGTAGGTGTCATATTCCTTTCACTGTTAATGATGGAATATGATAAACCAGTATTTGTTATTATTGTATAGTAAAATTAAAATTATGTCAAGTTAAGTACTATATACTCATTATAATAAAATTTATGCTATTTTTCTTTTAATATCTTTAAAATTCTCTTGTTTTTACAATTTAAGTAAACGGTTATATTATTTTTGTAATTTATATAAAAAATAAAAAACAGAGTGATAAATCACCCTGTTTTTTATTGTTCATCTTTTACTACTTCTATAACTTCCTCAGTCATTAAAGGTAATCCATGTTTTTCACGGATTTTATTCTCTATTTCTAACGCTACTTCTGGATTTTCTTTAAGATATATTTTTGCATTTTCTCTTCCTTGACCTAATCTTATATCATCATAAGAGAACCATGCTCCACTTTTTTGAACCATACCTTCTTTAACACCGACATCTACAATATTACCTTCTCTTGATATTCCTTCATTATACATAATATCAAATTCCGCTTGCCTAAATGGAGGAGCAACTTTATTTTTTATTATTTTAACTCTTGTTCTATTACCAACAATTGCATCACCTTGTTTAATAGAATCAATTCTTCTAATATCCATTCTAACTGATGCATAGAATTTTAAAGCTCTTCCTCCTGGTGTTGTTTCTGGGTTACCAAACATAACTCCAACCTTTTCTCTTAATTGGTTTATAAAGATAGCAACACAATTAGTTTTACTTATTGTTCCCGCTAATTTTCTTAATGCTTGTGACATAAGACGCGCTTGTAAACCTACGTGGGCATCTCCCATCTCACCTTCTATTTCGGCCCTTGGAACTAGTGCTGCAACTGAGTCAACTACTAAGACATCAATAGCACCAGAACGTACTAATGCCTCAGCAATTTCAAGTCCTTGCTCTCCAGTATCTGGTTGTGATACTATTAAATTTTCAGTATCAACCCCAATTTTTCTTGCATAACTAGGATCTAAAGCATGTTCTGCATCTATAAATCCAACTGCTCCACCTTTTTTTTGTGCTTCTGCAACTATATGAAGTGCCACAGTCGTTTTTCCTGAACTTTCTGGTCCATATATCTCAATTATTCTTCCCTTTGGCACTCCGCCAATTCCAAGTCCAATATCTAAATCTAAACAACCTGTTGATATAGAATCTATGTTAAGAGCTGCATTTTCTCCAAGCTTCATAACAGAACCTTTTCCAAATTGTTTTTCTATTTGTCCCATAGCTGCTTCTATAGCTTTTAATTTATTTACATCAATATTACTCATACATACCTTCCCTTCATCGAACTTATGTTCTTATAAAACTATTATATATAATATGTTTATTTAAGTCAACATTTTCTATAAATAAAAGTTCCAACATTTAGAAGGAACTTTTACTATTATTGACTTATAAACAATTTTTTAATCAATTTATTTATTTGTTGAGATTACTTTTCTATTTTTCATAAAATAATCTATTCCAGAAATAACTGTTACTATTACTGCTAAATACAATACTAAAATAGGTAATGAATTAAATATAAAGTTTAAACTTGAATTAGAATTTACCATATCTGTAAAATACATTGATTCACCAATGCTAACATTTAACAATAGCAATATTATAGCTATCATTTGAATAACAGTCTTTATTTTCCCCCACCAACTAGCTGCTATTACTTTTCCACTAGCTGCAGCTATACTTCTTAATCCTGAAACCGCAAACTCTCTAGCTATTATAATAACAACAGTCCAACTTGGAATAACACCTATACCTACTAAAGCTATTAAAGCAGTCGTAACTAACAATTTATCTGCTAATGGATCCATGAACTTTCCAAAATCAGTTATTTGATTTCTGCTTCTTGCAATATATCCATCTAGCTTATCTGTTATTGAAGCTAAAACAAATATAATCGTTGCTATAAATGTACCATATGGTATGTCATTAAATATCATAAATATTAAGAATAGTGGTACAAACACTATTCTAATTAAAGTCAATTTATTTGCAAGATTCACATATACCAACTCCT
Source organism: Clostridium chrysemydis (assembly GCF_015234215.1). Lineage (GTDB taxonomy): Bacteria > Bacillota > Clostridia > Clostridiales > Clostridiaceae > Clostridium > Clostridium chrysemydis. The sequence continues at coordinate 1,073,821 of NZ_JADEKP010000001.1, forward strand.
ACTAAATCATAATCTGTATTACCTTCTATCTTAACTTTAACAAAGTCTCCAATTTTTGGAGTGCATTTCTTTGTGAAAAAAACATTTCCATCTATTTCTGGTGCCATTTCATAGTTTCTACCATAAAATTTATTATCATTTTTTCCTTCAACTAAAACACTATAAACTCTCCCAAGTTTTTCAGTATTAATTTCTTTAGATATAGAATTTTGTAAAAGCATTAACTCTTTCTCTCTTGATTCTTTAATCTCTTCATCTATTTGCCCATCCATAATAGCAGCTGGAGTACCTTCTTCTCTTGAATATTTAAAAACTCCGACTTTATCTAACTTATAGTCAATTAAAAATTCTTTTAATTCATTAAAATCATCTACCGATTCATTAGGGAATCCAACAATTAAAGATGTTCTTAACGTAACATTTTTAATATTGTTTCTTAAATCATCAATTTTTTTAATTATATCCTCTTTACTTGTTTTTCTTCCCATTAGTTTAAGTATTTTACTACTTATGTGTTGAATAGGTAAATCTAAATACTTAACTACTTTATCATTTTTAGAAATTTCTTCAATAAGTTCATCATATATTTCCTCAGGATAACAATATAATACTCTTATCCATTCTATGCCTTCAATCGTACTTAACTCCTTAAGTAATACATGTAATCTTTTTTCCCCATATATATCACTTCCATAAAGTGTAGTGTCTTGTGCGATAAGTATTACTTCTTTTACACCTCTAGATGCTAAAATTTTAGCTTCTTCAATTATATTTTCCATCTTTCTACTTCTGAATTTACCTCTAATTTTAGGGATAATGCAGTAAGTACAAAAATTATTACAACCTTCTGCAATCCTTATATAAGCTGTACTCTTATCTGTTGTAAGTATTCTTTCACCCTCATTAATGTTCTCATCTGAATAATTGATTTCTGTTTTGCCATCTTTATTTCTTATAAAGTTATTTATAAGTTCATCTATTTTTGTATAATCATTAACCCCAAGCATTATATCAATTTCTGGCATTAATTTTTTAAGCTCATCCCCATATCTTTGAGTTAAGCATCCTGTTGCTATTAGTAATTTACAATTATACTTTGTTTTATATTCTGCCATTTCTAAAATAGTATCTATAGATTCTTGTTTAGCTGATTCTATAAAACCACATGTATTAACTATTATTATATCAGCTTCTTTAGGATTATTTGTTATCTCATAGCTTCTATTCATTGCACCTAGCATAATTTCTGAATCTACTCTATTTTTGTCGCAGCCAAGGCTAACCATTCCTACTTTATATTTTATCAAAACAATTTCCTCCTATGTTCTAATGCTATATTTTATTTTATATCTCTTTTACATCTATTACAAGATAAATTTAACCATTTAATTATCAATCATTTATTTCACTATCTAAAGCTATCAATTCTTCCTTAGTTACTAGAACCTCTCTTGCCCTACTTCCATCTTTTGGAGATATTATGCCTCTAAACTCTAATTCATCCATTATTCTAGAAGCCCTATTAAAACCTATCCTTAGTCTTCTTTGCAAGAATGACGTAGACGCTTGCTTATAATCAATCACTATACTTATAGCCTCTTCTAAAAGTTCATCTACATTCTCTGAACTTTCTACTTTGCTTCCGCTAGATTCATTTTCAATATGTTCTAATATATCTTCCTCGTAGTCATTTTCACTTCCATTTCCTTTTACGAAATTTACTACTTCCTCAACCTCTTCTTCAGAAATAAAACACCCTTGAACTCTTAATGGCTTACTAGATCCAGATGGGTAATAAAGCATATCCCCTCTTCCAAGCAACTTTTCTGCTCCACCACTATCTAAAATTGTCCTTGAATCAATTTGCGATGAAACTGCAAATGAAATTCTAGATGGAATATTAGCTTTAATCACACCAGTAATTACATCTACGGAAGGTCTTTGAGTTGCTATAACTAAATGCATCCCCGCAGCTCTTGCCATTTGTGCAAGTCTCCCTATATAATCTTCAACATCTCCTGGACAAACCATCATTAAATCTGCTAACTCATCAACAATTATAACTATATAAGGTAACTTTTCTTCTATAATACCTTTATCTAATAAGGCATTGTATGAATCTATATTCCTTGCTCCAGAATCGGCAAATAATTTGTAACGGCGTGTCATTTCATTTACAGCCCAGTTTAATGCACCAGCTGCCTTTTTAGGCTCTGTAACTACCGGTATAAGCAGATGTGGTATTCCATTATATACGCTTAATTCAACTACTTTCGGATCAACCATAAGTAATTTAACTTCTTCGGGAGAGTATTTATATAATAAACTAACTATCAATGTATTTATGCATACACTTTTTCCAGACCCTGTTGCACCTGCAATTAATGTATGTGGCATTTTACTTAAATCACCTATAACACATTTTCCACCGATATCCTTTCCAAGTGCAAATGCTAATTTATTGTTACTCTCTTTGAACTCATTATTATCTAAAACTTCTCTTAAAAAAACAGGAGTTTGATTTTTATTTGGAACCTCTATACCTACAGCTGCCTTACCTGGTATCGGCGCCTCTATTCTAACTCCTGATGCTGCAAGCCCTAATGCTATATCATCAGCTAAGTTAACTATTTTTGAAACTTTAACTCCAGGTTTTGGTTGTAATTCAAATCTAGTTACAGAAGGTCCTTTTGATACTTCTGTAACTGTAGCTTCAACTCCAAAACTTGATAGAGTATCTCCTAGTTTATCAGCGCTTTCAATTAATTCTTGTTTATCATCATCATTTAATTGAGTGCTTTTATTTACCTTTAAAATATCAATTGACGGATGAATATACTTGATTTTCTCTCTATCACTTTGCAAGCTGTTTTGAATCTCTGAACTTACATCATCTTTAGTTGACTCATCTAATTCCTCTTTTTTAATTTCTTTTTTTATATTTTCTTTAGTTACCATAGGTGTATTTATTTTTATTTTAGGCTTTTCTTTTTCTGGATCAATGATACCTTCCTCTTGATGAATCTTAGAATTTTTCATGAAATCTAAAACTTTAATTTTATTATTGACGCCTGCTAACATTTCGTCATTATCTTTTTTATTTTTTTCAGTTTCTTTTATACTTATAGTCTCTTTATTCTGTTCCTCTTTTAATCTAGGTTTTAAATTCTTATTTATTTTTTTGCTTTTATTTTTTATATTTATACCTAAATCATATACAGTTATATCAAAAGTAAGTACCGTCGCTATTATTCCAAATGCAATATAAAGTATATAAGATCCTAAAGCTCCAATTAGCTTGTACATAGGATATGCTACCAAATTCCCAACTATACCTCCATTAAATATTCCTTCTGCTTTTACTAAATTACTAACACTTGTAAAAAAAGTTACATTTACATTTGAACCTACTTCTTTGAACCACATTTGCAAATGGATTGTACTACAAAATAGAAGAAGTACAACGACATACACTGTTATCCCAAAGAATTTTTTCTCTAAAATTATATTACCTTTATTTTTTATATATTGATACCCAAGAAATAGTATGTAAACTGGTAGTATATATGCACCTATTCCAAATAAAATATGGGCAAATTTTTGAAAGCCTGTTGAAAGCATTCCAGCAAAATCTGTATAAATAGCAACTGATAATAATATTCCTATGGCTATAAAAATTATTCCATTAATATCTCCTTGCTTACTTTTTTTAGTACGACTAGTTTTTTTCTTTGTATTTTTCTTTTTATCGTTACTCTTCATATAATCACCCCACCTTATGTTTTTCTACAAAAGCTAAAAAAAACCTTTTTAAAATTATTAAGAAATAAAAATCAGCTATAATATTATAGCTGATTTTTATAAATTAATCTTCAATTAATGAATTTAATTTGTCAATTGCATCTTTCAACCCACCGACACCATCAATCAGCCCACATTCTACGGCCTGCTCACCAATTAAGATAGTTCCCATATCATTTAATAACTCTCCAGTTTGTGTTAACATCTTATTTAAGTTATTTTTATCAACATTTGAAGTTCTTAAAATAAATTCATTTATTCTTTCTTGCATCTTTTTAAAGTATTCAAATGTTTGCGCTACCCCTATTATAAATCCATTCATTCTTATAGGGTGAACTATCATTGTTGCAGATGGAGTTATAAAAGAGTAATTTGAAGAAGTCGCTAGTGGCACACCTATAGAATGCCCTCCCCCAATTACAATTGATACAGTAGGCTTTGATATTGAATTAATCATCTCAGCTATAGCAAGCCCAGCTTCAACATCCCCTCCAACAGTATTCAATACAATTAATATCCCTTTTACACTTTCGTTTTGTTCCATCTCTATTAGTTGTGGAATAATATGTTCATACTTTGTTGCCTTTGTTTGTGCTGGCGCAACCATATGACCTTCTATCTGACCTATAATAGGTAAAACTCTAATCCTCTCATTAGGTTCTATAACACCTGTATTTCCTAATTCTTTAATAGATTCTACCTTTTCATTATCAATATCTTTTTTCCTATCTTTTTCATCTAACACGTTTAATATATCCATAAAAACTCCTCCTATGAATATATTTTTATACCTTAAGCCAATTTTTATTCAAATAATATTATGACTTTATGCTAATTCAAAAACTTTGTGTAATGCATTTAAGGCTTCATGTACATCTTTTGTGTTAACTAAGCACCAAATAGTCATATTAGAATCTGCTGTTTGTAAGACCTCTATATTATTATCATTCAATGCTTGAATGATATTTGCTATAACTCCAGGTATTCCTGTCATTCTCGTTCCTACAACTGCAATTTGGCTACACTCTTCTTTTAAAGTGTATTTTATTTGAATAGCATCTAATATATTTTTAAGATCTTCCTTTTTATCAGCACCAATTGTAAAAACTTGTTGATCTGGAAAAATATTAATTAAATCCAAACTGATTTTGTTAGTAGCTAAAAGGCCTAATATATCCTTATATTTAGGGTTACCAATATTTGAATTAGCACTAATTTTAACTTGTATTCTATCATTCAGATATGTTATACCCGTAATTATTTTTGGATGATTTATATCTCCATTTATATTAATTAAAGTTCCTTTACATTCACTCATTGTATTTTTAATTAATAGTGGAATGTTGTGCTTCATTGCTATATCCACAGCCCTTGGATGAACAACTTTAGCTCCTTGATCAGCTAATTGAAAAACTTCTGTATAGCTTATAACATCAATTAAAGAAGCTTCTTTTACTATCCTTGGATCAGCTGTCATTATTCCGTCTACATCAGTATAGATTTCAATTCTTTCAGCATTGACTGCTGCACCTAAGATTGCCGCACTTGTATCACTACCACCTCTACCTAGTGTAGTAAAATACCCACTTTCTGTTATTCCTTGAAATCCTGTAACTACTGGTACCTTTCCATTTTCCACTAATCTTATTAATTCTTTTGAATTAACCTCTTTATGTTTGGCATCAGAAAAAACATCATCTGTTATTATACCAGCTTGCCCTCCAGTTAAAGGAACTGCATTTACACCATTATTAAATAATTCGTTGCTCATAACTACAGAGCTTATAAACTCTCCACAGCACATTAATAAATCTTGAGCTTGTTTGTTACTATCTTTAAAGTTGCAATCAACTAGTGATAATAAAGTATCTGTTGCATACGGTTCCCCTTTTCTGCCCATTGCAGATACTACAACTATCGGAGAATAGCCTTCCTTTATAGCACCAATTACTTTACTTACAACTCTTTCTCTTCTTTCTTTGGTTGAAACAGACGTTCCACCAAATTTTTGTACGACAATTTTCATAAGAAATCCCCCTTATTTACACTTTTGCTCTTCGTATGTTACGTTCATCTGCATCTAAAATAATAGTTTTTGCCCCAACCTTTTTAACACACTCCCAATCTATTTCTAATATTTCACGGGAGTTTCCAAAAAAACTCATTTTAGATGCAGATGCATCTATAAGTAAGTACTTAATATTCCCTTTGTCATCTATTACCAAATCATTATTTTGAAGATAATCATATTTTTCCCCATCATTAATGTTTATAAGTTCATATCTTTCTAACTCACTTAAATATTTTATATTTTTTTCACCTTGAACATACATAGCTTAACCTCCTAATAATTCATACATAAATTATATGAACTATTAGATAGGTATATGCACAATTAATTATATATTAAAATTTTATATATTTCTACTTTTAGAAAATCCGTCTGCGGAATCAAACACAATACTATCTAATTCGTCTACTAAAACATTAGGCCCTACATAAGCAGTATTGATTATTCCCTTACCAAAACAATTTTTCAAAACATATTCTATATCATTTTTAGTTATATTATCTATTTTTTTAATAACTTCTTCCTGAGTTCTTACTCTTCCTCTAAATAACATAGATCTACAATTAGCAAACATTTTAGAACTCGTACTTTCAAGACCTAAAATATAGTTCGCTTTAATTTTTTCTTTATTAATCTTAAATTCTTCATCGGTTATTCCACACTTTACAAAAGTATCTAGTTCTCTTTTTATAACTTCAAGCGCTTTACTTGCGTGTTCTTTGCTTAATCCTATATATATATTTAAAGATCCTATATTAACATATGGCTGAGCATAAGAATAAATAGTGTAACATAATCCTAATTCTTCTCTGACCTTTTGAAATAATATAGATGAAGCTCCACCACCGAAAATATTGTTTAGTAGAATTAATGCATACCCTCTCTCATCTCCAAAAGGTAAACCATTTAATCCCAAATTAATATGTAATTGTTCTATTTCTTTATTTTTATATATTGAATTTGGTTTAATTTTATTATCTAGAAAAACATCTTCTTTGAATTTTTTTGATTCCCAATTTTCAAAGTATTTCTCTATTAAATTAACCAATTTCTCTTCATCAAAATTACCACATACTGAAACTACCGCATTCTTAGGATCATATTTTTCATTTATAAAATTAATAATTTTATCTCTATTTAAATTCTTTATGCTATTTATATTTCCAAGTATTGGCCTAGAAAGAGAAGATTCTCCAAAGCAAGATTCAGCGTGAATATTTTCTAAAACATCCTCTGGTATATCTTCGTTCATATTTATTTCTTCAATTACAACATTTTTTTCTTTTTCTATTTCTTCATCATTAAACTCTGAATTCAATAACATATCTGATAATATTTCTAAATCTAACTCTAAATGAGAACTTAAACTTTTAATATAATAGCAAGTTATTTCTTTTCCGGTAAACGCATTTAATTGACCACCAACATTTTCAATTTGTGATACAATATCCTTAGCACTTCTTTTCTTGGTGCCTTTAAAAAGCATATGTTCGATAAAATGCGATATTCCACTTACATCTTCCGTCTCATTTCTAGATCCATTTTTAATCATTACTCCAACTGATATAGAGTTTACCCCATCCACCTTTTCGCTTACGATTTTCAAACCATTATTAAGCACAAAAGTCTTTTGCATGTATACCTCCACTTAGTAAAAAAAAGGCAATAAATTGCCCTTTTAACATTAATTATTCTCTTCTTCTTTTTCAGGTAAAGCATCTTTTCTTGAAAGATTTACTCTTCCTTGTTGATCTATTTCAGTTACTTTAACTAATATTTCATCTCCAACAGAAACTACATCTTCAACCTTATTGACTCTTTCTTTTGCAAGCTTTGAAATGTGAACTAAACCTTCTTTGTTAGGTAGTACTTCAACAAACGCTCCAAAAGTAGTAATTTTAGTGACTTTACCTAAATAAACTTCACCAACTTGAACCTCTTTAGTTAAACCTTCAATTATACTAATTGCTTTGTTTACACCATCATGATCTGTTGATGAAACAAATACAGTTCCATCTTCTTTAATATCTATTTTAACTCCAGTATCTTCAATAATTTTATTGATTACTTTTCCACCAGCGCCAATTACTTCTCTTATTTTGTCAGGATTTATTTTTATGATAGATGTTTTAGGCGCAAATACTGATACTTCTTTTTTAGGCCCTGGAATACATTCATTGATTTTTCCTATGATATATACTCTAGCATCTCTAGCATTTTTTATTGCTGTTTCAACAACATTAAAACTTAAACCTTTTAATTTTGTATCTACCTGTATTGAAGTTATACCAACCTCAGTACCAGCAACTTTAAAGTCCATATCCCCAAAGAAATCTTCTATTCCTTGGATATCTGTTAAAACTTCTTCTTCCTTTAAATCTTCTGACGTTATTAATCCCATAGCTATTCCAGCTGCTGGTCTTTTTATAGGAACCCCAGCATCTAATAAAGCTAAAGTAGACCCACAAACTGATGCTTGTGATGTTGAACCATTAGAACTTAATACCTCAGATACTAATCTTATAGTATATGGAAATTCTTCTTCAGATGGTATTAATGGTTCTAAAGCTCTTTCAGCTAAAGCACCATGCCCTATTTCTCTTCTTCCTGGACCTCTTAATGGTCTAACTTCCCCTACACTATAAGCTGGGAAATTATAGTGGTGCATGTATCTCTTTGATTCCTCTTCACCAACACCATCTAGTATTTGTATTTCACTTACTGAACCTAATGTTGCTACTGTCATTACTTGAGTTAACCCTCTTGTAAATAATCCAGTTCCATGTGTTCTTGGTAAAACATCAACTTCACATGTAATTTTTCTAATTTGATCAAAAGCTCTGCCGTCTGGTCTTCTCTTATCTTTTAAAAGCATTTCTCTAACAACTGATTTTTGCATGTTATATAATACTTCTTTAATTGATCCTTCTTGACCTTCATACTTTTCTTGGAAGTTTGCAAATACTTTTTCATTTACATCATCCATAGCTTCATTTCTTTGATCTTTATCTGTTATATACATTGCCTTTTTAACCATATCGCTAGCAAAATCCATAACATCTTTTTCTAATTCTTCATTAACTTTAAATAAAACTGGAATATCTTTCTCTTTTCCAAATTTTGCTCTTGCTTCTTCTTGGAAAGAAATAATATCTTGACATCCATCAAATCCGAACTTGATAGCTTTTATCATTGTATCTTCATCGATTTCATTACCGCCAGCTTCAATCATCATTACTTTTTCTTTAGTTGCGCAAACTGTTAAATCAAGTAAGCTTTCCTTTCTTTGTTCAGAATTAGGATTTAATATGAATTCACCATTAATTAATCCAACCTGAACACCTGCCACCGGAATAGTATATGGTATACTTGAAATCATTAATGCAGTAGAAGCCGCATTAATTGCTAATATTTCAGGTAAGTTATCCTTTTCCACTGAAACTACTGTACATACAACTTGAACATCGTTTCTATATCCTTTTGGGAATAAAGGTCTGATTGTTCTATCTACAGCTCTACCATGAAGTATAGCTTTTTCTGATGGTCTACCTTCTCTTTTTATAAATCCTCCTGGAATTTTACCTACCGAATAAAGTCTTTCCTCATATTCAACACTTAACGGGAAAAAATCTACTCCTTCTCTAGGCTCTTCTGATGAGTTTACATTTGTTAATAAAACAGTATCACCATAGCTAATGAAAGCTGCAGCATTTGATAGCATTCCTAAATCACCAAATTCTACTTTCATTTCTCTTCCAGCAATAACTGTACTTAGTGTGTTCCTCATAAAGGACCTCCCTTCGCACTTGCTTACAAATTTTTTCTAATTTTTTTAAAATAATAGAGCGGTTTTAACCGCTCTAATCAATTATCTTCTTAAACCTAATTTTTTGATTATAGCTCTGTATCTTTCGATATCTTGCTTAGCTATATAGTTTAAAAGACCTCTTCTTTTACCTACCATCATTAAAAGACCTCTTCTTGAGTGGTGGTCTTTTTTGTGTACTCTTAAGTGATCAGTTAACTCGTTGATTCTTTCTGTTAATAAAGCAACTTGTACTTCTGCTGATCCTGTATCTTGAGCATTTTTACCAAACTCAGTGATGATTTCTAATTTTCTTTCTTTGTTCATAATAAAACACCTCCGTAAATTATCCCCATAGCTCCATGTAATGAGATGGCACCTCAAAACATAGGACTAGGTTCGCAATACTTATTATAGCAAAACAATCGAACATTGTAAATAAATTTTATTTTTTATTATAAAGCTCTCTTTTTTTTGCAAAATCTTTATCTTTTTTTAATCTTTCAACTAATTCTTCTATTGAATTGAATTTCTTTTCATCCCTAATTCTCTCCAAGAAAATTAGTTTTAATTCTTTGTCATAAATAATTCTATCAAAATTTAAAATATAAGTCTCAATAGTTATTTTTTCTCCATTCACAGTGGGATTTGTACCAACTGATGTAATACCCTTAAATTTTTCATTATTATATATTACATTTGTATAATACACCCCTTTTTTAGGGATAAGCATATCTTCTGATACTTTTAAGTTTGCAGTTGGAAATCCGATTGTTCTACCTAATTTCTTTCCACCTACTACTACCCCTTCTAAACTATAAGGTCTTTGTAATAATCTCATAGCTTTTTCAACGTGACCATTTTTTAAATAATTTCGAATTCTTGTACTACTTACAACATCATTTTCAACCATTAACGGATCTATTACATATAATTTATATCCATAAACTTTCGATAAAGATTTTAAAAGTTCTAAATCGCCCTTATTTTTATAGCCAAATCTATAATTAAAACCAACTACGATTCCCTTAACTTTATAATTTGCACAAAGTTTTTTTATAAAATCTTCTGGTGGCTCTTTCATAAGGTCCTTAGTAAATTCTTTTAATACAATTTCATCTACTCCAAACTCTTCTAACAGACGAACTTTTGTACTATTATTCATTAGTAATTCTATATCTGAATTTGAAGAAATTATTTTTCTTGGATGATTTTTAAAAGTATATACCATGCTATAAGAATTATTATTTTTTGCTAATGAAACTATTTTCTTTACTAACTCTAAATGTCCTTTATGTAACCCATCAAAACTTCCAAGTGCAATATAATATCCACTTTTCTCATTTCTAATAAATTTGTCCTTTTTATCCATCATTTTCTCCTACAATTAAACAAGTAACTTTTGTAGTTTAAAACCTTTTTTACCTTTTTCACCTAGCCCTAAAAACAAGTCTTCCTCATTATAGACTCTATACAATTGATTTTCTTGTACTTCTTCACTAGTAAGACGTGTATCAAATACATTTACGCCATTTTGAAGTAGCTTAGCATACTTATTTTTAACTGTTAACTTTGGGTACTTACTTAATGCATCATCTATAGATATTACATAATTAAATATATTTTCTTCCGTTAGATCTGCAATATTTATACTATTTTCTTCATCGAACACTGATGTTTTAGTTCTTTTTAAATCAGTCATAACTGCACCAACATTCAAGTATTCCCCAATATCAAAACATAAACTTCTAATATATGTGCCCTTAGTGCAACACACCCTCATTTTAACATACGGCATTTTTATTTCTATATTATCTATACATTTTATATTTACTTTTCTACCTTTTCTTTCAACTTCTATCCCTTGTCTAGCTAGGTCATATAACCTAACCCCATTTTGTTTTAAAGCTGAATACATAGGAGGAACTTGCATATATTCTCCAGTAAATTTTTTTATACCTTCTAATACATCTTGTTTTTTTAGATGACTAGTATCCTTTTGACTAATAATTTTACCTTCTAAATCATATGTATCTCTAACTTCACCAAGCATAAATGATACTTCATAAACCTTATCAGAGTCCATAATATAATCAATAATTTTAGTTGCCTTTCCTATTGCTACCGGGAGAACCCCACAAGCTTCAGGATCTAAAGTACCTGTGTGACCTACTTTTTTAGTTTTTGCAAGTCTTTTAACTATCCTAACAACATCAAAAGATGTCATCCCTTTATTTTTAAAGATATTTATTATTCCTTGCATAATTAAATCTCTTTTCCTATTTCATTTATTAAATTATTTTTAGCATCGACCATCGAAACACCTTTTTGCATAACTCCAGCTGCTTTCACGTGACCACCGCCACCAAATTTTTCAGCTATCATCCTTACATCAACGTCATACTTTGATCTTAAGCTAGCTTTTACGCCTTCGTCATTCTCCTTTAATAAAATTGCTATTTCTACACCTTTTAAACTTAAAAGATTTCCAATAATATCAGATGTATCTTCTTTTTCGCAATCTAATTCTTTTAAAGTTTTTAATGATAATGTTGCTACGGCTAATTTATTATTGAAAACTAAATCAGCTTCACTAAAAGCGTGACCTATTAATTTCAATTTTTTTAAAGATCTATTATCAAATAGACTAATATATATATTTGTATTATTTACTCCGATTCCTATTAAATCAGATGCAATTTGTAAAGTTCTTTGAGTTACATTTGAGTGTCTAAACGAACCTGTATCTGTTATTAAAGATGTATATAAACAAGTACCTATTTCAATTGAATTGGTGTTAGATTTCATTTCATACCCTAGTTCTTTTAAAAGTAAATATACGATTTCTGCAGTGGCACTTGCATTTATATCTACATAGTTTAAATCACCATAATATTCATTAGATATATGGTGATCTACATTTATTAATTTTCCTTTGTAACTAGCAAGTTCTGCTGAAATTCTTTCAACGTTACCGCAGTCTAATACCACTACTAAATCAGTATCTTCTGTAGGTTTTGTAACTTCACCAGTTATTGAAGAAGCTAGAGAAAGAAAGCCCATATTATCAGGAATAGTATCCTTTGAGATAATATAAGCATCCTTTCCTAGTTCTCTTAATGCATTTAAAAGTCCAAGTGTACTTCCTATCGCATCTCCATCTGGTGATGTATGAAATGTTAATCCAATTTTATTTGAATTTAAAATAAAATTTGCTATTTCTTTAAGCATAAATTATTTTTTTGCCTCTTTTATTAACTTATCTATTTTCATCCCATAACTTATAGATTCATCTAACTCAAATATTATTTGTGGTGTAACTCTTAATTTAACTCTCTTACCTAATTCTTTTCTTACAAAGCTCGCTGAACTTTTAAGAACTTTGAAATTTTCTACTTTTTCTTCTTCACTATTTGCAAAAATGCTTACGAACACCTTTGCATAACCTAGATCTCTAGTCACTTCAACTCCAGTAACTGAAATCATCGCTGTTAGTCTTGGGTCCTTAATCTCATTTTGAATAAGATTGCTAACTTCTTTTTTAACTTCTTCGTTTATTCTTCCACCTCTGTAGTTAGCCATTTATATCACCTCGTATTAAAGTTCTTTTCTTTCAATAGCTTCCATAGTATATGCTTCTATAATGTCGCCTTCTTTAATATCATTGAATTTTTCAACATTAAGTCCACATTCGTAACCACTTCTTACTTCTTTAACATCATCTTTAAATCTTTTTAGTGATGCTAAACTTGATTCGAATATAACTATTCCTTCTCTTAGTACTCTTATATCTGCATTTCTAGTAATCTTACCATCAAGTACATAACATCCTGCTATAGTACCAACATTTGAAATTTTATAAGTTTCTCTAACTTCAGCTTGCCCTAACACTACTTCTTTGTATTCTGGTTCAAGCATACCTATCATGGCAGATTTAACATCTTCTATTGCATCATATATTATTCTATAAGTTTTAACTTCCACTCCGTCTCTTTCAGCAGCTGCACTAGCATTACCATCTGGTCTTACGTTAAACCCTATAACTATAGCATTTGAAGCACTTGCAAAAGTAATATCTGTTTCAGTAATAGCTCCAACACCACCGTGTATAACTCTTACTTTAACATCATCAGTTGATAATTTTTCAAGAGATTGTTTAATAGCTTCTACTGAACCTTGAACATCTGCTTTAACTATTATATCAAGTTCCTTTACAGTACCTTCTTTTATTTGATTGTAAAGTGCTTCTAATGAAACTCTACTTCCAGCTTTTAAACTATCATCTTTAGCTTTTTGTTTTCTAAGTTCTGCCATATTTCTTGCAGTTTTTTCATCTTTAACTTGGTTAAATCTATCTCCTGCAGCTGGAACTTCTGAAAGTCCTAATACCTCAACTGGAATTGAAGGACCTGCTGATTTAATTTTCTTACCAGTATCATCAAACATAGCTCTTATTCTACCATAAGTTGAACCAACTAGTATTGAATCACCAACATGTAAAGTACCACTTTGAACAAGTAAACTTGCAACAGCACCTCTACCTTTATCAAGTTGTGCCTCTATAACTGTCCCTTTTGCTTTTCTATCTGGATTAGCTTTTAATTCTAACATTTCAGCTGTTAAAAGTACCATTTCAAGTAAAGTATCGATTCCTTCACCTTGTTTTGCTGAAACTGGAACACAAATCGTATCTCCACCCCAGTCTTCTGCAACTAGACCATACTCAGTTAACTCTTGTTTAACTTTATCTATGTTTGCACCAGGTCTATCAATTTTATTAATTGCAACTACCATTGGAACATCAGCAGCTTTACAGTGACTGATTGCCTCTTTAGTTTGTGGCATTATTCCATCATCTGCAGCAACTACAAGTATAACAACGTCAGTTATTTGAGCTCCTCTAGCTCTCATAGCTGTGAATGCTTCATGCCCTGGAGTATCTAAGAAAGTTAAATCTTCCCCATTAACATTAACAGTATAAGCACCAATATGTTGAGTTATTCCACCTGCTTCTGTTGATGTTACTTTTGTTTTTCTAATAGCATCAAGTAATGAAGTCTTACCGTGGTCAACGTGTCCCATAACAGTTATTATAGGTGGTCTCTTAACAAGATTCTCTTCTAAATCATTATCAACTTCTAGTTCATCTAATTCTTGAGACTCTTCTTTTTTCTCAGCTATAACTTCAAATTTTTCACATACTTTTTCAGCAGTTTCGAAATCTATCTCTTGATTCATACCAGCCATAACACCAGCAAACATAAGTGTTTTTATAACTTCAGCTGAAGGTTTTTTCAACTTTTCTGCTAAATCTTTAACCATAATTGTTTCACCAATCTCGATTACACCTGAATCAGCATTATTTTCTTCTTCTTCATTTTTACTATTCTTTTTAAATCTCTTTTTCTTTTTATTACCTTTATTAACTTCTTCTGCTAATATCTCTTCATACTCATCAACTATAGTTTTCTCTGAGTCTTCAGTTTTATTAGAATCACCTAATAATTCTTTTATTAATTCAGCGTCCTCATCTTCTATTACACTCATGTGATTCTTGACTTCTACACTAAATTCGTCCATTAATAGTTCTATTAAATCCTTTGAACTAATATTTAGCTCTTTCGCTAATTCATAAACTCTAATTTTTGACATACAGTCACCCCCGGTTAAATTTTACATTCTGTAACCTCTTCGTATAGAGAATTAAGTTTATTTGCCATATTTAAATCTAGTACAGCAATTATTTTCACTTCTTCTCTACCAAGGCCCATTCCTAACTCTTCTTTTGAAAAGTCAACAATATAAGGTATTTTTTTCGATTCACAATGCTTTATAAACTTCTTTTTCGAAGATTCTGAAGCATCGTTTGAGATAATAAATAAAAAAATTCTCTTTTTATTTCTTCCCTCATCACATTTATTATATCCTTCTAATATATTACCTGATCTTTTAGCTAAACCAAGAAAATTAAAAAACTTATTCATTACACATCTCTTCTTTCAATCTATTGTATATTTCATCATCAATAGCTATACCTAGATTTCTGCTTAACCTTCTAGTTTTGACAGCATTTTCTAAGCATGACTGAGATTTACAAATATAAGCTCCTCTTCCTGCTTTTTTACCAGTTAAATCAACAGAAACTTCACCTTCTTTTGATTTAACAACTCGTATAAGCTCTTTTTTAGGCTTCATTTCTGAGCAACCAGTACACATTCTTAAAGGTATTTTTTTAGTTTTCATAAAAGCACCACCTATTCAGTTACTTCCTCTGAAACTTCTATTATAGTATCTACTTCTACAGGTTCTATTATAGCATCTACCTCTACAGTTTCTTCAGCAGATTCTATTTCGCTTTCAGCTTGTGACTTACTCTTAATATCAATTTTCCAGTTAGTAAGCTTAGCTGCTAATCTTACGTTTTGACCTTCTTTACCTATTGCAAGTGAAAGTTGATTGTCATCAACTACTACTTTAGCAGATTTATTTTCTTCATCAACTACTACGCTTAAAACTTTCGCTGGGCTTAATGCATTTGCAATAAATTCTTCTGGGTCCTTGCTCCATTTAATGATATCTATTTTTTCATTTTTTAATTCATTAACTATGTTTTGAACTCTAATTCCCTTTTGTCCAACACAAGCTCCCATTGGATCTACAGTTTCATCGTTTGAATGAACTGCTATTTTGCTTCTTGAACCAGCTTCTCTTGAAATACTCTTTATTTCAACAATTCCTTCGTAAATTTCTGGAACTTCTAGTTCAAATAATCTTTTTACTAAACCAGGATGCGTTCTTGAAACGTGAATTTGAGCTCCTTTTGAAGTTTCTTTAACTTCAACTATATAAAGTTTTAATTTTTCATTAAACTTATACTCTTCACCTTTCATTTGCTCATTAGGTCCTATAACACCCTCAAGTTTTCCTAAATTAACAAAAACTAAGCCTTTATCTTTTCTTAGAACAGTTCCCGTAATTATATCAAACTCTTTTTCTTTATATTCACTATATATTATGTTTCTTTCTGCTTCTTTAATTCTTTGAGTTACAACTTGTTTTGCTAACTGTGCAGCTACTCTACCAAAGTTTTTAGGTGTAACTTGTAAATCTACAATGTCATCCACTTCATACTTTGGGTTTATCTCTTTTGCTTCTTCTAAAGAAATTTCAGTTACGTCATCATATACATCATCAACAACAACCTTTTGAGCATAAACTCCAATTTCTCCACTTTCTCTATCTATAACTACTTTAACATTTTGAGCTGCTGTGTATTGGTTTGCATAGTTTTTCTTATATGCAGAAACCATAGCATCTTCTATAGTTGTAAAAATTAAATCTTCACTAATTCCTTTTTCTTTAACGATCTCTTTAAGAGCTCCTATAAACTCTTGGTTCATCTTCATATCCTCCTTTTAAAAGTCCCCTTCTATATTAGCTGATTTTAGTATATCTTTTGGGATATTTACCTCTTCTTCAGCTTGAACTATAATATAATCATCATTTATTCCTTTAAGCATTCCTGTAATTGTCTTAGTACCATTTAAAGCTTTTTTTAGCTTTAATGTAACCTTGCTACCTACATATCTTTCAAAATGTTCATCACAATATAAACCTCTGTTAATACCTGGTGATGAAACTTCTAAGAAATAGCCAACTGAAATAGGATCTACTTCATCTAGCATTTCACTTACTCTTCTAGAAACAGCTTCGCAATCAGTTAATTTTATACCATTTTCATTATCTATATAAATTCTTAAATAATTTTCGCCATCTTCTTTAACAAACTCAACATTATAAAGCTCGTATGATAGCTCATCAGTAATTGGTTTAACTAATTCTTCAATTTCTAAAATTAAGGCATCCTTTTTCATATGTTACCCTCCTTTTCAATATTCAATTTTAGTTTTATTATTACCAATAATACGTTTTTATATTTTTTAAGTAAAAACGCAACTAATAAAAAAGTTGCGTTTCAAACAGAAAGAGCGGGATATACGCCCCACTCTACAATAATCTAGCTATTAGTAATAATCCTTATTTAATATATTAACATATTAAATAAACAATTACAAGTAATATTGTATTTGTCAAGAAAAACTTTCATTTAAAAAAGAGAAAGTTGATTTGTCTCTGACATTCCTTCTAAACAACCATGATTATCTAAAGCCTCTATAACAGTCTTTGAAACTTTAGATCTTAACCTTAAATCTTCTTTAGAAATAAATTCACCATTCACCCTAACCTCTGCTATAGCCTTAGCTGCATTTTCTCCAACTCCCTCTAAAGAATTTAAAGGTGGTCTTAGAGAATTTCCTTCAATTAAAAATTTAATTGCATCTGATTTATAAAGATCTACTTTTAACAAGCTATATCCTCTTTTATACATCTCAAAAGCAAGTTCTAATGAAGTAAGAAGCCCTTTTTCTTTAACTGAAATTGAATTTCCTAAGCTTTCAAGTTCCTTCATTTTTTGATATATAGCAGCCTCACCTTTAGATATTAAATCCGCATCAAACCCATCTGCTCTTACTGTAAAGAATACAGAATAATAGGCTAAAGGATAATATACTTTATAATAAGCTATTCTAACTGCCATCATGACATATGCAACTGCGTGTCCTTTAGGGAACATATATTTTATTCTTCTACAAGACTCCATATACCACTCTGGAACGTTATTTTCTTTCATTACTTTTTCATCTTCTTCATTAAGTCCTTTACCTTTTCTAACCTTTTCCATTATAGTAAATGCAGTTTTAGGTGGAACACCGTTATACATAAGATATACCATAATATCATCTCTTGTTGAAATACAATCTTTTAGTGTAGTATATCCTTCTTTTATAAAATATTGAGCATTATTTAGCCAAACATCAGTTCCATGAGATAAACCTGATATTCTTACTAAATCAGCAAATGTTTTAGGTTGCGTATCTACAAGCATTTGTCTTACGAACTTTGTACCAAACTCAGGAAGCCCATAGCTACCAACCTCACATTCTAGTTCTTCTTTAGTAACTCCAAGTGCATCTGGAGAAGTAAATAAGCTTAATACTTTCTCATCATTCAAAGGGATTTTTTTAGGATCAAGTCCAGTTATATCTTGTAGCATTCTAAGAACCGTAGGATCATCATGCCCTAGAATATCTAATTTTAAAAGTCTACCACTAATTGAATGATAATCAAAGTGTGTAGTTATTATATCAGTATCATTATCATCAGCTGGATGTTGAATTGGACAAAAATTATAAATTTCATTATCTGATGGAACAACCATTATTCCACCTGGATGTTGTCCTGATGTTCTTTTAATTCCTGTACAGCCTAGAGTTAACCTTTCTATTTCAGCGTTAGATTTAATGATTTCTCTTTCATCTAAATACTTTCTAACATATCCATATGCGGTTTTTTCAGCTACAGTACCAATCGTTCCAGCTTTAAATACGAATCCTTTACCAAAGAGAACTTCACAATATTTATGAACGACCCCTTGATACTCTCCAGAAAAGTTAAGGTCTATATCTGGCTCCTTATCGCCTTCAAAACCTAAAAATGTTTCAAAAGGAATATCATGACCATCATGAATATAAGTTGTTCCACAATCTGGACAGACCTTATCTGGCAAATCTGCACCTGAACTTACAGAACCATCTAAGAAAAACTCAGATTTTTTGCACTTAGGACAAACATAATGCGGTGGTAGTCCGTTAACTTCTGTTATATCTGACATAGTTGCAACAAAAGAAGAACCAACAGACCCTCTAGAACCTACAAGATATCCATCTTGCAATGATTTTGCAACTAGTTTTTGTGCAATTAGATATAAAACAGCATACCCATTATTAATAATTGAATTAAGCTCTTTATCTAATCTTTTTTGTATAACTTCTGGAAGCACATCCCCATAAATTGAGTGAACCTTATTCATAACCATATCCCTTATTTCTTCTTCCGCTCCTTCAATTTTAGGAGGAAAAGTTTCATCTGGAATTGGCTTTATCATCTCTATAGAATCTGCTATTAAATTAGTATTTGTTACTACAACTTCCTTGGCTACACTCTCACCAAGATAAGAAAATTCTTTAATCATCTCATCTGTGGTTTTTAAATATAGTGGTGGTTGATTATCAGCATCTTTAAATCCTTTACCCGCCATTATTATTCTTCTAAACGCTTCATCGTGTGGTTCTAAAAAATGAACATCTCCAGTAGCTACAACTAACTTATTCATCTTTTTACCTATATCATAAATTTTCTTATTTAGATCTTGCAATTCGTATTCACTGTTTACAATTCCTTTTTTTAGTAAGAACTCATTATTTAAAATAGGTTGAATCTCTAAATAGTCATAAAATTCTGCTATTTTTACAATCTCATCGTCACTTTTCCCATCTAGTGCAGCTTTAAAAACTTCTCCAGCTTCGCAAGCTGAGCCTATAATTAGCCCATCTCTCATTTCAGATAGCCTACTTCTTTTAGTTCTAGGTCTTTTAAAAAAATTATCTATATGAGCCTCTGAAACAAGTTTATATAGATTTTTAAGACCTTCTTGAGTTTTTGCTAAAATAATAATGTGATAAGTTGGTTGTCTTCTTATATCAATGTTATCTAAGAATTCTTTATTAAGACTTTTTAAATCATAGATTTCTTTTTCATCTTTTAACTTTTCAAAACACTTTAATAAAATCTCCGCTGTAGCTTCAGCATCATCAACTGCTCTATGATGATTTTTAAGTGAAATACCAAGATGCTTTGCAACGATATTTAGTTTTACTTTTTTAAGTTCTGGATAAAGATATCTAGCAAGTGGAACTGTATCTAGCACTGTAAAATCAAATGGCAAATCTAATTCACGACAATTAAATTTAATAAACCCTGTATCAAATGATGCATTATGAGCAACTAAAACAGAATCCCTACAAAAATCTAAGAATTTTTGTAATACACTATTTATTTTTTCTTTTCCTTCTAACATATCATCTGTAATACTTGTTAATTCGATTATTTTATATGGTAATTTTCTTTCAGGGTCAACAAATTCGCTAAACCTGTCAATAACAGTACCATTTTTTATTTTCACAGCACCAATTTCTATTATTTTGTCATTTATAGGGGAAAAACCCGTAGTTTCAATATCAAAAACCACATAAGTGCTATCTAAGTTTTGTCCCTTTTCATTTAATGCTATAGGAACCCCGTCATCTACTAAATATCCTTCTACTCCATAAATAACTTTTATTCCACTCTTTTTCGCTGCACTTTGAGCATCAGGGAAAGCCTGAACAACTCCATGGTCAGTAATTGCTATCGCTTTATGTCCCCATTTAGAGGCACGCTCTACAAGTTTACTCGCAGATGCAATACCATCCATAGTACTCATGTTAGTGTGAAGGTGTAATTCTACACGTTTTTCTTCCGAACCATCCATCCTCTCTATCTTTTTCATTTTAACTATATCACGACCCATAAGAACAACTTCTCTTGCATATGTATCGTAAATAGCCTCTCCACGTACTTTGCAATATAAACCTTTTTTAACATTTTCTAATACTTCTTCTTTATCTTTTTCCTTTAAGAAACACTTAACCGTAATTGAACTTGTATAATCTGTTATATAGAAAGTAAGTATAGTTTTTCCAGTTCTAGTTTCTATAGTTTCTGTTTTAAATACTTCACCAATTATTGCAACATAACCTGAAGTTTCATCAATTTCATCAATCGTAATTGCTTCTTGGCTTATATTTCTTCCTAAAATAGTATTTTCACCTTTAGGTTCTTTTTTGTATTTATTAAAGCCGTTATTCTCACGTTTAGGTTGAACCTTCTTTTCTTCTTTCTTAGTTTTTTCAGAATTGTCACTATTATTTACTATAACTCCACTTAAAATACCACTTACAATTTCTTGATTTTCACGCCTTTTATTTTCTTCATAATTGTCTTCTTCTAAAGATTTATCATAGCAAAGTTCAACTTTTATTTTTTTACCGAAGATATCTTTTATATTATCTGATATTTTCTTTTCAATCCCCTTTTTCTTAATATGGGTTACTATCGCTTCACTACCATAATTTATTTTTATCTTCTCTTCACTTATTTCTCTGTGTTTTGAATATAAAAGATTTTTAGCAAGTGGGTTTTGACTTACTATTCTCATTACAATATCAGACCAATATTTATTTGCTATGTCGGACACATTTGCATCTTTTACATCTTTATATATAAGTAATTCTACATTTATATTTATACCTAATCTACTTTTTATAACATTAACTATATAGTTTTCTTCATCTTCTGTTATTTCCACTTTTGTTTTCAAAATAACCTTTAATAGATTGCTTTTTTTATAAAATTGAAACCTTGTAAGTTTAACTTCTTTATCTAAAATATTTTCTTTTTTACATATTTCAGTATTAAGTTTACTTATAAACTCTTCACTCAAATTTTCTACCTCCTAAAAATACATTGCCCCAAAACTCTCTAGAGTTTTAGGGCAAATAATTTTATAAAGCTTCTATTTCTTTAATTAGTTCTTCGACTAATTCTTCTTCTTTAACTTTCTTTATGATTTCGCCTTTTTTAAAGATTATTCCAACACCTTTACCTCCAGCTATACCAATATCAGCTTCTCTTGCTTCGCCAGGTCCATTTACTACACAACCCATAACCGCAACCTTTATTTTTTTATTGCACTTTTGAAGCCTTTCTTCGACTTCTTCAGCAATTTTAATTAGGTTTATTTCTGTTCTTCCACATGTAGGACAAGAAATGAATTCTATCCCTTCATCAATAAGACCTAAAGATTTTAAAAGTTCTTTTGCTACTTTTATTTCTTCTACTGGATCTGATGTAAGTGATACACGAATCGTATCTCCAATACCTTCTGCAAGTAAAGTCCCTATACCTACAGAAGATTTTATAGTACCTTTAAACACAGTTCCAGATTCTGTTACACCTAGGTGAAGAGGATAATTAACTTTATCATTAATAAGTCTATAGGCCTCTATCATCATTGGAACATTAGATGACTTTATTGATATTACTATATCATAAAAGTTTAACTCTTCTAATATTTTAACATGTCTTAAAGCACTTTCAACTAGTCCTTTTGCGGTAGGTTTTCCATCTCTTTCTAATATGTCTTTTTCTAATGAACCTGAATTAACTCCAATTCTTATAGGAATATTATTTTCTTTTGCCTTTTTAACTACAGCTTCTACTCTATCAATACTTCCTATATTTCCTGGATTAATTCTTAATTTAGATACACCATTATCAATTGCTTTTAAAGCTAATCTATAATCAAAATGGATATCTGCTACTATTGGAAGAGGTGATCTTTTAGTTATTTCTTTAAGTGCATCGCAAGCTACCATATCTGGGACAGCACATCTAACTAATTGACAGCCTTCACCTTTTAATTTATTTATTTGTTCTAATGTTTTTTCAATATCTCTAGTATCGGTGTTTGTCATAGATTGAATTATTACAGGTGATGTACCTCCAATTATTAAATCTTTAACCTTTACCATTCTTTTAATTTTTCTTTCCATGTTATTCTCCTATAAAGCTATTGGGAATAAAATATCTTTTATAGTTACTATGAGCATAAATGCCATAAGGACTATGAATCCGACATTATTTATAGCATTAGTAACTTTTTCAGGTACTTTTTTCCCTGTAATTAACTCAAATAAAATCATAAGTGCCCAACCACCATCTAATGCAGGAAGTGGTAACAGGTTAAGCACTGCTAAATTTATACTAATAAATGCTGTGAAATTCATAAGTGTCCAGAATCCATTTTTTGCAGCATATCCAGTCATTTTAATTATACTTACCGGTCCACCGACATCTGTTTTAAAGTTAGCTTTTCCAGTTACAAGCATCTTTAAGCTTGAATATGTTTGTTTTATAGTTGAAATTGATTCTACACACCCTTGTTTTATACTCTCCATTATACTAGGTTCTTTTACATATTTAAAGCTAACTCCTATTTTTTTAAGTCCACTTTCTTTATCTATGTTTGGTTTAACTTCAAAATTTTTTTCTTCGCCATTTCTTTTTATAGTTAAAGATATAGTTTCATCTTTGTCAGTTGCAAGACCAAATATTACATCGTTTGGTGTAATAACTTTTCTATTATCAACACTTACAAATTCATCACCTGGTTTTAAAACTCCAGATACAGCACTTCCTTTTAAAACCTCATCTATAACTGGTACTGCAAACCCTGAGTGATTAGAAATTGCTGCAAAAAGTATAATAGCTAGAATTACATTCATTATTACACCAGCTAATATTATAGTAAGTCTTCTAAATGGTGATTTAGATTGTAGACTTCCTTCTGTATACTCAAGATTTTGATTTTCACAATCTTCTTTTTCCTCATCATCTTCAAAGCGCTCTTCCCCAAGCATTTTAACATACCCTCCAATAGGTAAGATGCCTATTGAATATTTTGTTTCATTTTTAGTTACAGAAATTATCTTAGGTCCCATACCTATTGAAAATTCTTCGACCTTTACCCCATTTACTTTAGCCATTATAAAATGACCAAGTTCGTGAACTATAATAAGTAAACTAAAGGCTAATATTGCGTAAATAATATACATTGCCTTCCTCCTAATTGTATTTATTATATACGTATTCTTTTACTTTTTTATCAAGTTCTATTACATTTTCTAATGTTACTTCTTCATTCCCTTCTTTTTTAAATACTTCTAAACATTCTTCAATTATATCACCTATTTGAAGGTAATTAATTTTCTCTTGTAAAAATATATCAACTAAAGCTTCGTTTGCACCATTTAAAATAGTTGGCATAAGCTTACCTTCTTTTCCTACTTTATATGCAAGTTTTAAACATTTAAATGTATCTAAATCTGGTTTTTCAAATGTTAATTTAGAAATTTCCCAAAAATCTATTTTGTTTGCAATCTCATTTTTTCTTTTTGGATAATTTAAAGCATAT
This sequence comes from Clostridium chrysemydis, assembly GCF_015234215.1. GTDB lineage: Bacteria > Bacillota > Clostridia > Clostridiales > Clostridiaceae > Clostridium > Clostridium chrysemydis. Next base: position 1,098,472 of record NZ_JADEKP010000001.1, read on the forward strand.
TGAATAGGTAGTCTCATATCCGGAGAACCTAGCTGCGCTATTATACTATTATCCTTATATTCAACCATTGAGTGAATTATACTTTGCGGATGAACTACAACTTGAATATTATCGTATGGACAATCGAATAAGAAATGTGCTTCTATAACTTCTAATCCCTTATTCATAAGAGTTGATGAATCTATAGTTATTTTTTTACCCATACTCCAATTTGGATGATTTAAAGCATCCTTAACTTTTATATCTTTTAAATCATTTATCTTTTTCCCCCTAAAAGGACCTCCTGATGCAGTTAATATAACTTTTTTTAATTCACTTAAAGTATTTCCTCTTAATGACTGGAATATTGCACTGTGTTCTGAATCTACAGGAAGGATCTTAACGTTATTTTCCTTTGCTTCTTTCATTACAAGTTCACCTGCAACTACTAATGTTTCTTTGTTTGCAAGTGCAATATCTTTTTTTGCTCTTATAGCCTTTAAAGTAGGCTCAAGTCCTATCATTCCAACAACTGACGTAACTACTATATCAATCTCATCTAGTGATGCTATTTTATTTAGTCCATCTATTCCTTCTAAAACAATAATGTTTTTTTTATTTGTATTTACATATTCTAATATCTTATAATAAGCTTCTTTTTCCATCATTCCAACGAATTTTGGGTTAAACTCCTCAATTATTTCTATTACTTTTAGAATGCTCGTATTAGCTGTAATTCCAACTAGTTCAATGTCATCAGATTTTCTTATAACATCTAATGTTTGAGTACCAATTGATCCCGTTGCACCTAATATAGATATTTTTTTCATATAAGTTCCTCCATTTTTATGTCTATTCATTAATCAATATGTCTCTTGAAATCATACAATAAATTGGACCTACAAAAGCTCCTAAAATACCAAATACTTTTATTCCTATATATACAGAAATAAAAACTACTAAAGGATGTAAGTTAAATTTATTACTAAGTAACTTAGCCTCTAATATTTCTCTAGTTATTTGAACTAAACAATATAGAAATATTAGGCCAACAACAATTACATATTCTTTTACTATAATATTGTATATTATTATTGGAATAAATACAATTATAGTTCCTATATATGGAATTAAATCAAGTATGCCACAAATAATACTTAATATTATTGAATTTGGTATTTTAAGTAATACAAACCCTATTAAAGTTATAAGAGTTGACATTAGAATAATTATAATTTGTATATATACAATACTTTTAATATTGTTTTTTTCTTTTATGGCTTTATTTATGACTTTATGCGGAATAATCTTTTCAAACAAATTAACAAAATAGTTTTTATCTGCTAATATAAAAAATACAGTTATATTGGCTACTACATAACTTAATAATCCATCACCAGTTAGAATTACACTATCTTTTACTATGTTAAAGTCTATAATATTCATAACCTTTTGGCTTATATTAATTTCTCCAATAATACTTTCCAAAAACAAAGTAAATTCATTTATTACTTTATCAATCACTATAATATTACTCTTATATAACCCTTCTAATAGTTCAAAAATGCTTGCACCTATATAATATAAAAACAGCCCTAATACAATATTAAATACAGATATAGTAATTAAAGATGCTATTCTATTATTAATATTACTTCTCTTTATTAAATTATATAAAGGCTGTGTTATTACTAGTAGGATAATTATCATAATAAAAGGTGCGAAATATTTTTCTACTAAATATATACTAACTACCATTATTAAAAATAGAGAAATTACTAAAATAATCTTTTTATATTTCTTATTTATCAACATATACCACCTCTTAGTAATGTATATGCAAAAGTATTATGTATATTATAAAAAAAGATGACTCCTAAAAAGAAATCATCAACAAATATTATTTATTAAATTCCAACTACAAAAGTTAAATAATAAAACACTATAACTCCTGAAAATAAAATACTATCAAATCTATCAAGTATTCCTCCATGTCCTGGAATCAAATGGCTATAATCTTTTAATCCTACATATCTTTTAATAGATGATGCAACTAAATCTCCAAATTGACTAAATACACCACACAAAGCACCAATAATGAAATAGTTGTAAATTGCCATTACATTTACTCCATACTTAGAAATTACTATACCAAATAAACCTGAAAATATTGTAGCACCTAAAATACCACCTATTGACCCTTCAATAGTTTTCTTAGGTGAAACTTTTGGACAAAGCTTATGTTTTCCAAAAAATTTACCTGAATAGTATGCAGCCGTATCTGTAATCCAAGACCCTATAAAGATTAACCAAACTAAAAAAGCTCCAGAAACCTTTATATTTACTAAATGTATGAAACTAAATAAAATTCCTACATATAAGAAACCTAAAAGAGTAATTGCAACATCTATAAATGTATATTTTAAATTTACTACTGGTACAATAAGCAGTAAAAATGTTGCTAAAACTATTAAATACATCATATTTTCAAAATTATTATTTAATAAATAATAAGCAATAATTAAAATATATCCAGCAATGCTTATAGGTTTAAATTCCTTTTGCCTTAATGCATTATAAAACTCGTATAGTCCTAGAAATGATAGTACTACCGTAAAACCTTCTAACCATATTCCACCTAAAAAGATAAATATGATAAAGGGAGCTATCATCAATGCACCTAAATATCTACTATTTTTGTTCACTTAGCATTCACCTCTTTATTTTTTAATGCCACCAAATCTTCTATCTCTTTGTTGAAAATCATAAATTGCTTTATGTAAATCATCTTCTGTAAAATCTGGCCAACAAATATCTGAATACCAAAACTCTGAGTATGCACATTGCCATAAAAGGAAATTACTTAATCTTTGTTCCCCAGATGGTCTTATAATTATATCAGGGTCAGGCACACCTTTTGTATAAAGATAATTATTAACAGTATCTTCTTCAATAGCATTAATTTCTATTTTCCCATCTATAACATCCTGTGCTATTAACTTTATACTTCTAATTATCTCATCTCTACCACCATAGTTCAATGCAATATTCATAGTAATGCCTGTATTATTTTTAGTTTTTTCTACAGACTTTTCTATTTCATCTACACATTCTTTTGGAAGCATTGATATATCACCTAATACATTAATCTTCACTCCATTTTTATGTAATTCATTAATTTCTTTTCTCAAATACTGAACTAAAAGTTTCATTAATGCGTTAACTTCATCTTTAGGTCTCTTCCAATTTTCTGTTGAGAATGCATATAAAGTCATATATTTAACACCTAGATTAGAAGCTTCCTTAAGAATTCTACGTATAGTTTCAACTCCAGCTTTATGCCCCATCGTTCTAGGTAATTTTCTTTTCTTTGCCCATCTACCATTTCCGTCCATTATAATTGCAATATGTTTTGGGATATTTTCCATATCTAATGCAATTTCTTCTTCAGTTCCTTTTGGACTTTTAAAAAACTTAAGCATATAACCATCCTCCCCTTCTAAATTATATAAAAAACCTGCTAAAAGAGCAGGTTTTTAAATAATTGCTATATTGACATTATCTCTTTTTCTTTAGCGTTTATAGCTGCATCAATATCTTTTACATATTTATCAGTGACTTTTTGAATTTCATCTTCACCTTTTTTGATTTGATCTTCTGAAAGATCAGCATCTTTTTTTAGTGATTTGATTTTGTCATTAGCATCTTTTCTGATATTTCTTATTGCTACTTTAGAATTTTCTCCAGCCTTTTTAACATTTTTAACTAGATTTTTTCTAGTCTCTTCTGTTAATTCTGGAATTATTAATCTAATAACTGCTCCATCATTTGAAGGATTTAATCCTAAGTCTGAAGCTAAAATAGCTCTTTCAATATCTTTTAATAAAGGTGCTTCCCAAGGAGTTATTTGTAATACTCTTGGCTCTGGAGCTGAAATATTTGCAACTTGATTTAATGGACACATACTTCCATAATATTCAACTTGTATTCTATCAAGCATCGTAGGGTTAGCTCTACCAGCTTTCATAGTTGATAGCTCATGTTCTAACGATACAATAGTCTTTTTCATTTTATCTTCAGCATTCTTTTTGATTTCTTTTATCATAAATATCCTCCCTAATTATTTTGAAACTAAAGTTCCTATTTTTTCACCTGAGATTGCTTTTTGAATATTTCCACCATCATCTAAACCAAAAACTAATATTGGAATGTTATTATCCATACATAATGAAGTCGCTGTAGAATCCATTACTTGTAGTCCTTGTTCTAAAACTTGTATATATGATAGTTTATCATATTTTTTTGCATCTTCATACTTATGAGGGTCTTTATCATAAACACCATCTACTTTTTTAGCTAAAAGAATTACATCAGCTTCAATTTCAGCTGCTCTTAAAGCTGCAGTTGTATCTGTTGAGAAATATGGATTTCCTGTTCCTGCTGCAAAAATAACAACTCTTCCTTTTTCTAGGTGTCTCATAGCTCTTCTTCTTATAAATGGCTCTGCAATTTCTTTCATTTCTATAGCAGTTTGAACTCTAGTATCTACTCCAACTTGCTCTAATGAATCTTGTAGGGCTAAAGCATTTATACATGTTGCCATCATCCCCATATAATCAGCAGTAGTTCTGTCCATTCCTTCACCACTTCTGCCTCTCCATATGTTTCCGCCACCTACAACAGCTCCAACTTCGATTCCTTGGTCAACTAACTGTTTTATTTCAAGTGCTATTCTTTTAGCTACATTAAAATCTAACCCAAATCCACTTTCTCCTGCTAACGCTTCTCCTGAAAGTTTTAACATCACTCTATTATATTTACCTTTAGCCATTAAAATCCCTCCTAAATATGTTTTTATTATATTTTTTAAAAAAAGAGAACACTAGGTGTTCTCTCATTAGTTAATTATTTACCCATTTGTTTAGCAACTTCTTCAGCAAAGTTTTCTTCTTTCTTTTCGATTCCTTCTCCTCTTTCGAATCTAACAAACTTTGTGATTGTTATTGGAGAACCAACTTCTTTAGATTTTTCTTCTACTAATCCTGCTATTGTCTTATCGCCATCTTTAACCCAAACTTGGTCAACTAAGCAAACTTCTTTGAAGTATTTCTTAATTCTTCCTTCAACCATTTTATCAACGATTTTTTCAGGTTTTCCTTCATTAAGAGCTTGAACTCTGTAGATTTCTTTTTCTTTTTCTAAAGATTCAGTATCTACTGAAGTTCTATCTAAGAATAATGGGTTAGCTGCTGCAACTTGCATACAAAGTTCTTTAGCAACTTCTCCTACTACTTCTGAGTCAGCTTCACAGCTAGCTTCCACAAGAACACCAATTCTTCCGCCACCGTGGATATAGCTTGCTATGTTTCCACTTTCAACGTGTAATCTTTCGAATCTTCTAACTGTCATGTTTTCACCTAATTTAGCTACTAATGAAGTTAAAGCTTCGCTTACAGTTTGATCTCCTATTTTTTCGTTTAATAATTCTTCTACAGTGTTAACATTAGTTGTTGCAACTATTTCAGCTAATTTTGTAGCGAATCCTACGAATTCTTCGTTTAAAGCAACGAAGTCAGTTTCACAGTTAACTTCTACGATTGAAGCAGTTTTACCATCTTCTGAAACGTAAGTTTTAACTATACCTTCTGCTGCAATTCTATCAGCTTTTTTAGCTGCAGCTGCTAATCCTTTTTCTCTTAAGAATTCTACTGCTTTTTCAATGTCTCCATTAGTTTCTTTAAGAGCTTTCTTACAGTCCATCATCCCTACGCCAGTTTTATCTCTTAATTCTTTAACCGCTTTTGCTGTTATCATATTCAATTCCTCCTATATTATAAAAAGTAACCCTTATCATTCATTAGGGCAAAAGGTAAATGAAGAACTACCTCATCTACCTTTAAAAAATAAATTACTCTTCTATTTGTTCCCCTTGTCTTCCTTCGATGACAGCATCAGCCATTTTTGAAGCAATAAGCTTAACTGCTCTGATTGCATCGTCATTTCCTGGAATTACGTAATCAACTTCTTCTGGGTCACAGTTAGTATCAACGATAGCTACTACTGGAATTCCTAATATCTTAGCTTCTGAGATAGCATTCTTTTCTTTTCTTGGATCAACTACGAACATAGCTCCTACATTTGTAGCATCTAAGTTTCTGATTCCACCTAAGTTTTTCTCTAACTTTTCAAGTTCACCTTTTAATTTGAAAACTTCTTTCTTAGGTAAAACATCGAATGTTCCATCTTCTTCCATCTTTTCGATATCTTCCATTTTTCTGATTCTTGTTCTGATAGTTTTGAAGTTTGTTAACATTCCACCTAACCATCTGTTGTTTACGAAGTGCATGTTTGATCTGATTGCTTCTTCTTTTATAGCATCTTGAGCTTGTTTCTTAGTTCCAACGAAAAGTATATCTTTTCCTGACTCTGAAACTTCTCTTAAGAAGTCATAAGCTTCCTCTGCTTTTTTAACTGTTTTTTGAAGATCTATTATATATATCCCATTTCTTTCTGTGAATATATATGGAGCCATTTTAGGGTTCCATCTTCTAGTTTGGTGTCCGAAATGTACACCAGCTTCTAATAATTGTTTCATTGATATTACTGACATTTTCTTACCTCCTGGTTTTTCCTCCACTACACTCTTGTAAGGATCTTAACCATTTAAGAACCGCCTTACAATTCTAAATGCAATGTGTGTATTTTATTACCTTGATTAGTATATCATAGAGACTCTATTCAATCAACATAAATTTTCATTTTTCTTTTTAATTTTAAATTGGCTTTGTAGAATAATAAACTCATAGTGATAATCTATCCATTTACTTGAATTATACATATATAATATCGACTAATTTAAATTTAATAATACATTTTATAATCTAAACACTTTTAATATTTTAAAATATCTAGACCATTACATCTTGTAAATTCTCTTTTTTGACTTTAATAAACTTATTTCAACGTTGACTTTTGAATTTATTTTAACTTTTTCTATGCGTAAAAAAAGATATCTACTATATATAGATACCTTTTAAAATTATCTTATTTTATTTAACTCTTCTAGAAGTTTATCATTTAAAACCTTAATATGAGTTCCCTTCATTCCAAGAGATCTAGATTCAATAACTCCAGCACTTTCAAATTTTCTTAAAGCATTTACTATAACGCTTCTTGTAATACCAACTTTGTCTGCTATTTTAGATGCAACTAAAAGCCCTTCTTGACCATCTAATTCATTAAAAATATGCTCAACTGCTTCAAGTTCTGAATAAGAAAGAGTTCCGATTGCAAGCTGTACTACAGCTTTCTTTCTAGTATCTTCTGCTAATTCATCTTGCCTAGCTCTTAGCATTTCCATACCAACTACAGTTGCACTATATTCGCAAAGCACTAGATCATCCTCTGTAAATACAGTTCCAAATCTTGCAAGTAAAAGCGTCCCAATTCTTTCCCTATTTCCTATAACAGGAACGATAGTAGAAAGCTTGTTTAATACTTTACACTCACCAACTTCTTCAAAAACACATTGTCCTTGATTTTTAAGATTTGATAATGTCTCTCCAACACTTAAAAGTTTATCGTTGTAATCCTTTGGAAATTTCTTTTCCTCCATTACACGCATTTTCATTATATCGCATTCAAATTTATCTGAAAAGCTATATCCAATTACCTTACCAGTTTTATCTACTAAATACACATTACATTCTAGCACTTCACTTAGTAAATCACATATATCTTCAAAAGCAACAGCTTCAGCTCCGCTCTTTTGTAATATCTTATTTAATCTTCTCGTTTTATTAAGCAATGATGACATTAAAAATCCTCCTTGATAATCTAAAAGCCTTTAGACATATAATTTAAATTGTTAGAAAGTTCTAACAATTCTAACTCATTACAGTTTATCATAGAAAACTTCCTATTTCAACAAGATTATATGGCTCCTCGACATATATTTTACCAAAGAGGATATATTAATTATTTATCTTCACTATTATCTTTTTCTATAGTTTCTTTATGTTTACATTCAGGGTTAGCACATTGTATAAAATCTCCAGATTTTTTAGAATATTTTTTTACCATGTAACTTCCACATTCAGGGCATTTCTTTTCAATTGGTTCGTTCCAACTTACAAAATCGCATTCTGGATAAGTTGCACACCCGTAAAATCTTTTTCCCTTTTTACTTCTCTTAGCTAAAACCTTTCCTCCACATTTAGGACATGGTGCTGGAATTTCTTCAACTATAGGTTTTGCATTTTTACATTCAGGATATCCAGGACATGCTAAGAACTTACCGAATCTTCCTCTTTTTATGACCATCATTTTGCCACATTTATCACAAGGCACATCACTAACTTCGTCTTCAATAACAACTTTAGATATTTCCTTTTCTGCTTTTTCAATAGCATGTTTTAAAGGTTCAAAGAAGTCACTAACAACTTTTTCCCACTCTATGCTACCTTCTTCAATATTATCTAATCTCTTTTCCATCTCAGCTGTAAAGTCTACATCTACAATTTGATTAAAATATTCGCAAATAATATTGTTAACTATGAAACCTAATTCTGTTGGGAAAAGATTTTTCTTATCTCTTTCAACATAGTTTCTTCCAAGAAGTGTTGAAATAGTAGGTACGTATGTACTAGGTCTTCCTATTCCTTTTTCTTCTAAAAGTTTAACAAAAGATGCTTCTGTATATCTAGCTGGTGGTTGAGTGAAGTGTTGTTTTTCGTCTATGCTACTTGCACTTAATGTTTCTGAAATCTCAAGGTCTGGTAATTTTGAATCATTTTCATCGTCTGAACCATACTCATAAATTTTCATAAATCCATCAAATTCTACTGTTGAGCCACTTGCTTTAAATAGATATCTACCATTTTCAATATTAATTGAGTTAGTATTTAGTTTGCATGAAGCCATTTGAGATGCCATAAACCTCTTCCAAATTAAATCATATAACTTAAATTGTTCTGGTGAAAGACTTGCCTTTGCAATTTCAGGTGTTATTAAAACATTAGATGGTCTTATAGCCTCGTGTGCATCTTGGATGTTTTTCTTTGATTTATAAACTCTTGGTGATTCTGGTATGTAATCTTCACCATAATTTTCACTAATAAAGCCTAATGCAGAATCTTGAGCTTCTTTTGATATTCTAACAGAGTCTGTTCTCATATAAGTTATAAGACCAACTGTTCCAAAACCTTTAACCTCTACTCCTTCGTAAAGCATTTGGGCTACAGACATCGTTTTCTGAGTTCTGTAATTTAACTTTTTATTTGCATCTTGTTGAAGTGTACTTGTTGTAAAAGGTGCTAGTGGATTTTTTACCTTAACCCCTTTTTTAATGTCTTTAATAATAAATTTATCTTTATCAATTCCATTTACTACTTCATTTGCATCTTTTTCATTTTTAAGTTCAATTTTCTTTCCATCGCATTTAGAAAGTTTTATTTTGAATTTTTTTCTTCCTTTTTTAAGTTCACAGTCTACTGTCCAAAATTCTTCTGGTATAAATTTTTTTATTTCTTCTTCTCTATCACAAATAAGTTTTAGTGCAGCCGATTGTACTCTTCCAGCACTTAGCCCCCATTTTACATTTTTCCAAAGTATCGGACTTATCTCATACCCAACAAGCCTATCTAATATTCTTCTAGCTTGCTGTGCATCTACTAAACTTTTATCTATTTTCCTTGCTTCTTTTATAGAAGATTTAACTGCATTTTTTGTTATTTCATTAAAAACAATTCTACAATCTTCTGTGTCATCTATTTTTAAAAGATTTGCTAGATGCCAAGAAATAGCTTCTCCCTCACGATCGGGGTCGGTTGCTAGATAGATTTTATCTGCTTTTTTTGCAGCTTTTCTAAGAGTTTTTAAAAGATCCCCTTTACCTCTTATAGTAATGTATTGAGGTTCATAATTATTTTCTATATCAACTCCAAGCTTACTTTTTGGCAAATCTCTAACATGCCCCATAGAAGCTTCGACTATATAATTCTTTCCTAAATATTTTCCTATTGTTTTCGCCTTAGCAGGTGACTCAACTATAACTAATTTTTGGCCCATAAATTAACTTCATATCTTGTGTATACGAAGTTATTCACCCCCTCAAGTTTATTTATAATACTCTGACATAATATTCGCCAGGCAAATTCATTATCTTATTATTAATTTGCATTTCAAATAATAACCTATAAAAAGTGTTTCTGTCAACCTTAGATTTTTTTAATAAATCATCAACGTGTACAGGTTCGTCACTAATTATTTCAAGTATTTTGTTTTGAATATCATCTTCTATCTCTGTTTCTTTTTCGTAATCTACATTTAAAAAGTCGTATAAAGACTGCTTATCATATACAATTGTCGCTCCTTCACTTAAAAGCATATTAGTACCTACATTATACTCTGAAAAGATAGACCCCGGAACAACTCCAACTTCTATACCTATTTCATTTGAAAGGTCTACTGTAATTATAGAGCCACTTCCTTTTTTTGCTTCTGGTACTAGTAATTTATATGATAATGCGCTAATTATTCTATTTCTTCTTGGAAAGTTAAACGCAAAAGGTTTTGTTCCAAGCGGAAACTCACTTAATAAAAGTCCATATTTACTTATTTCTTCTAACAAGAATCTATTGCTATTCGGATATAAAACATCAATTCCAGACCCTAAAACAGCAATTGTATTTCCATTATTATTTAAAGCGCTTTTATGTGCAACTGCATCAATCCCTAACGCACCACCACTTACTATAGTAAATCCAACTTTAGCCATTTCTTTAACTAAGACATTTGTTGCTTTTTCTCCGTAAGTACTATGCCTTCTAGATCCAACTACACCAACTGTAGGTTCATTTAAAAGTTTTATGTTTCCTTTATAAAACATAAAATAAGGTGGCTCATCTAATCTTTTTAACTTTTCTGGATATTCTTCCATAGTAATAGTTATAAAAGAAATATTAAGTGCTTCTAATTTTAATAAAAACTCCTCAGAAGATTTAAGTTCTTCTTCTTTATTATAATTTTTAAACTTTTTAAAAATATTTGGATATTCGCATTTGATTATTTCGAATTTATCGAAAATCTCTTTTTCTTTACCATATTTAGATATTAAAAACAGCTTTCTTCTATTACTTATATCCATTGATATTAACCATAATATAAATTTTTCCATATGTCTACCCCTTTTTAAATAATCTCTCCATCAAAATCTCTTCTAAATCCCACCGCTTCAATGATATGTGGTGCTTCAATTTTTTCTTTTCCATCAATATCTGCAATAGTTCTTGCAACTTTTAAAATTTTTCCATATCCTCTTACTGATATATTAGTTTTCTCCACAATATTTTTTATAATTTTTTCACTTTCATCGTCTAAAATACAATATTTGAATATATCTTTTCCTATTAATTCTGAATTATAATTATAAGAAGTATTTTTATATCTTTTACTACTAATTGCTCTGCCTCTTGTTATTCCTTTAATCAAAGATTTTTCAGTTGTCATACTAAGACCCCTATGAATTTCAGTATAACTTAATCTTGGAACAAAGTTAAAAATATCAATTCTATCTTTCATTGCTTTAGACAATCTATTCCTGTAATTTCTTATTTGATTTTTACTACAAACACATTTATCATCTTCTATACCATAAGAAGAAAGTCCACAAGGACAGGGATTTGAAGCGGCAATTAGCATTACTTTACTTGGAAATTCTACTTTGCTATTTAATCTATCTACTCTAACTTTTCCGTCTTCAAGAGGAGATCTTAAAACTTCTAATGTGTCTCTTTTAAATTCTAGAATTTCATCTAAAAATAATATACCGTTGTGTGCTAAAGTTATTTCTCCTGGCCTTACATCTTTTCCTCCACCTATAAGAGAAGTTTTAGGAATTGTATAATGTGGAGCTCTAAATGGTATATCAAAAAATTCATCATCCTTTAAATTCCCGCTTGCTGAATAAATCTTTAAAACTTCTAATTTTTCTTCATCTGATAGTTTTGGCATAATACTTTTTACAGCTCTTGCAAGCATACTTTTTCCTGCACCTGGATTTCCATATAATAGTATGTTGTGTCTTCCACTTACTGCAATTTGCAATGCTCTTTTTGATGTGTTTTGACCTATTATTTCATCGATACTTAATTCATTTATAATATCTACTTCATTTTTAACTAATTCTAAGTTTTCAACTTCTCCATTTTGAATAAAATTTATAGTATCTTTTAAAGACGAAAAGCTATATTTAGTTCCTTCATTAATATAGTTTAGTTCATATATATTTTCTCTTGGAATGATATAGTTATTTATCCCCTTAGACATTCCTTCTAGCATAATTGGAATAGTTCCATTTATTCTATTTAAATTACCATCTAAAGATAACTCACCGAATATAATGAAGTCTTCTAAATTTATATTTTTTATTTGATTTGATTCCATAAGTATTCCAAGCGCAATAGGTAAATCTAGGAGACTCCCTATTTTTCTTATATCTGCAGGTGATAAATTTATAGTTATCCTACCTATTGGAAAATCATATCCTGAATTCAATATAGCAGATCGAACACGCTCTCTTGATTCTTTAACAGAGGTATCAGCAAGACCTACTATATTAAATGAAGGTAAACCAACACTTATATCTACTTCTACATTTATAATTACACTCTCTACTCCTATATTAGTTGCACTTTTTAATTTTATTGCCATTATTCTCACCTCTTTTTTCTAATTATTAACATCCTTAAAAATTTTAAACATTTACGCAATGTTTAAAAAATATTTTTAAGTTAATACTTTAAATGGTGATTAATATGAATTTAAATAAAGATATTGGTAAATATGGAGAAACCCTTGCAAACTCTTATTTAAGAGCATTAGGTTTTTCAATACTTAAAGAAAATTTTAGAAATCGATTTGGTGAAATCGATATTATAGCAAATAAGAACAATCTATTAATTTTCGTAGAAGTTAAAACTAGATTTACTAAAAGTTATGGAACCCCCTCTGAATCTGTTACACGGTCAAAGCAAAAAAATATTATAAAACTTTCTAAATACTTTTTACTAAGTAAAAGAACTTTAAACTTTTATATAAGATATGATGTTATAGAAATCCTTTTAAACTCTAACGATGAAGATTATAAAATTAATCATATAAAAAATGCTTTTTACGCTTAAATTTTTATCTATTTTAAAGATATAGTTATCTAACTTTTATTTATAATTCATTATGCATTAAAAATTTGATTTAACCACGCTATCTAATAACCGCTCTTTTTAAATTTTATATAAAGGATTCTTCCTACCTTTTTGTATAATTGCTCCATACATAAAAAAGAGAGTAACTAAATCTGTTACTCTCTTAATATATTTGATAAAAAACTCATTCTATGAATCTTTGTAGGCCCAAACTTTTTAATAGCTTCTATGTGCTTACTAGCACCATATCCTACATTTTTATAAAATCCGTATTCTGGATATTCCTTATCATATTCTTTCATCAAATTATCTCTATAAACTTTTGCAATTATAGATGCAGCTGCAATAGTTGCACTTTTTGCATCTCCTTTTATTACAAACTCATTTTTAATATCAATCCCTCTTATAGGATACCCATCTGATAATACTATTTCTGGTTTAACACCAAGACTATGTGTTGCTTCAATAAATAAAGCGTTATTACATACCGCAATCCCTCTATTATCTATTTCTTCGTTTGTAGCTTCTTTAATGCTATATGCTATAGCTTTCTCTTTGATTATCTTTGATAGTTCTTCCCTTTTGCTTTCAGATAGCTTTTTTGAATCATTTAAATAAAGTATTAAATCATCATCTAAAACATTTAAATCTAAAACTACCGAGGCAACTACTATAGGTCCTGCTAAAGGACCTCTACCAACTTCATCAACACCTGCTAGTATTTTTCCGTATGAGCGCTCTCTATCAAAATCATACATAGATTTTACTCTAATAATTTCATCTTCTAACTTCTTTTTTTCTTTTAGGATTTTTTCACCTAAACTTTTAACATTTTTTCTTTTATCATCTAGAAGCTTATTTGATACTTGAATAGCCTTTTCACTTTTTAAATTAATATTTAAATTAGAGAATTCCTCCTTTATTTTTGCGAAACTTAAATTCTCTAAATCTAAATTCAAAAATTTTTCTTCCATATTATTTCTTAGGTCTTTCTAGAGAAATATTCCCTATTTTACCTGCTCTGAATTCATCTAATAAAATAACTGCTATTCTGTTATAGTCTATTTCTCCACCCTTCATTAAGCAACCTCTTTTTCTAGCTATTGCTTCCATTGTTTGAAGAGGATCTTCATAAACTTCTTCTATTTTATATCTCTCTTTAAGCATTTCTGGATAGAAAGTTTGTAATCTTTCAACTAATCTATAAGCTAAATCTTCTATATCCATTATTTCGTCTCTTATTGCACCAGTAAATGCTAAGTTTAATCCTGTTTCTTCATCTTCGAATTTAGGCCACAAAACTCCTGGTGTATCTAACATTTCAGCATCCATAGCTGTTTTAATCCATTGTTTGTTTTTAGTAACACCTGGTCTATCTCCAGTTTTAGCTACTGTATTTTTAGCCATTTTATTTATAAATGTTGATTTACCAACATTTGGTATACCAACTACCATAATTCTTGAAACTATTTTCTTTAAGCCTTTAGCTCTTAATCTATCGTGTTTTTCCTTTAATAATTCATTTAATGCAGGTTTTATTTTTTGAAGTCCCGAACCTTTTAAACAATTCACCTCTAAAACCATTGTATGATCGTTACTTAAATATTTCATCCATGCATTATTAACAGCCTTTTCTGATAAATCGCTTTTGTTTAATAAGATTATTCTAGGCTTACTACCTACTAATTTATCTATATCAGGGTTTGCTGAACTTTTAGGAATTCTTGAGTCTCTAATTTCAATTACTGCATCTACAAGTTTTAAGTTTTCAGAAATTTGTCTTTGAGTTCTCTTCATATGACCTGGAAACCAGTTAATTGCCATAATACATTACCTCCTAACGTTTTATATCATAATAGTAGACTTTCTCTACAAGTATTTTTTTAATTTCAAATCATGTAAACTTATTATCTAGTCTTTACTTAATTAAACTTGAAAAGATTTATTTAAGCAACTTAATTAATGATAACTTTATTTACTTCTCTACATATTAAAAAAGGGACTTAAATAATTAAGTCCCTTTTTCTATGGTTAATTATCTTGTGATTAATTCTTTAACCTTAGCAGCTTTACCTACTCTATCTCTTAAGTAGAATAATTTAGCTCTTCTTACTTTACCTCTTCTAGTGATTTCAATCTTCTCTATCATAGGTGCACTCATTGGGAATGTTTTTTCAACTCCGCTTCCGAAAGCTACTCTTCTAACAGTGAAAGTTTCTCTTATTCCACCGTTTTGTTTTTTGATAACAGTTCCTTCAAAAACTTGAACTCTTTCTCTGTTACCTTCTTTGATTTTTTGGTGTACTTTTATAGTATCTCCAACGTTGAAGCTTGGTAAATCAGTTCTGATTTGCTCTTGCTCGATTGCTCTTATTAATTCGTTCATCGTGTATTCCTCCTAAAATTAAATTGACGCTCGTTCCGAAGCTTAAATCCAGAAGAGGAACGCCGGTACTAACACAAATGCTATTTTAACATAATAACACTTGTTTTGCAATGATTTATTCGCCAAATTTTTTAAGTATTCTCTTATCTTCTTTTGATAATTCAATGTTTTTATATAAATCTGGTCTTCTACTTTTTGTAAGCTTTAAAGATTCGTATCTTCTCCACTTTCTTATGTTTTCATGATGTCCTGAAATTAAAACATCTGGAACCTTTTTCCCCTCAAAATCAAAAGGTCTTGTATACTGAGGATATTCTAAAAGTCCGTTAGAAAAAGATTCATCCATAAAACTTTCTTCTTTTCCTAAGACACCTTTTCTAAGCCTTAATATAGAATCAATAACAGGAATAGCTGCCATTTCACCACCTGTTAATATAAAATCTCCTAGAGATATCTCAATGTCTATATGATCGTATATCCTTTCATCTAGCCCTTCATAATGCCCGCATAAAAAGATAAGTTCTTCCTCTTTTGCAAGTTCTAATCCCATTTCGTGATTAAAGGTTTTTCCTCTAGGACCTAAAAATATAACTTTACCTTTATTGTTTTCTTTGCAAGCTTTAATTGAATCTATTACAGGTTGTGGCGCCATTACCATTCCAGCCCCTCCACCATAAGGATAATCATCAACCTTTTTATGCTTGCTTAGAGTATAGTCTCTAATATTTAAACATTCAATTTGAACTAAGTTAGAATCTTTGGCTCTACCTATTATACTATGATTAAAAACATCAAACATCTCAGGAAAAAGAGTTAAAATGCTAATCTTCATCTTGCCATTCTCCAACAGGTCTTATAGTTATCTTTTCTTCATCTAAATCTATATCTAAAACTATGTCTTTTAATACTGGTATAAGAAGTTCTTTTGGCTTTCTTATCCAATAAACATCATTGTTTTTAGTTTCTATAATATCGTATATTTCACCTAAATCATTCCCTAAAGTATCAAATACGTGTATACCTATTAAATCTCTAACATAAAATTCATCTTCCTCTAAATTTGGTTCTTTGTCTCTTGGGACTTCTATTATTTGATTTTTAAAAGTTTCAGCTTCTTCAATTGAATTAATTCCTTCAAGCTTTAAGATTACTCTATCTTTTTGAAATTTAACACTTTCAATTTTTCTTTCTTCACCTTTTATGATTACACTTTCATATCTTTTGTAGTTGTTAACATCTTGAGTCGTAGGTATTACTTTAAACTCACCTTTAAGCCCATGCGTCTTCCCAACCTTACCTACTTTAAATAATTCTTCCATTTTATCACCTCTATGTATTTAGCTATTAATAAATTTATTATAACAGATATATCTATATATAATTATATCAGCTTATCTTAATTTTAAACTTATTCTATAATTAATAATCTTACATTTACTTATAATTAATATATTTATGTTAAAAATAAAAAGAGTTAGGACAGGCCTAACTCTTAAATAATTTCTACTACTACTCTTTTTTCTTCTTTTATTGCTGCAGCCTTTACTACTGTCCTTATAGCTTTCGCTATTTTACCTTGTTTACCGATAACTTTACCCATGTCTTCTGGATGAACCTTAAGTTCTAGTATTATTGAATTTTCACCTTGAATTTCATTAACACTAACGCTCTCCGGTTTATCAACAAGAGCTTTAGCTATCACTTGGACTAATTCTCTCATATAAGTGCCTGCAATTAAATAATTAACTGCAGAATTCACCTCCTAAAGATTACTTGTTTAGGCCTGCTCTTACGAAAAGTTTTTTAACAACATCAGTTGGTTGAGCACCATTTGACATCCATTTGTTAACTTTCTCTTCGTCAATTTTGATTTGAACTGGTTCTGAAACTGGATTGTAGTATCCAACCTCTTCGATGAATCTACCATCTCTTGGGCTTCTTGAATCAGCAACAACTACTCTGTAGAAAGGAGCTTTTTTAGCACCCATTCTTCTTAATCTTATTTTTACTGCCATGTTTATTTCACCTCCTTCAAAGGATAATGTTTATCTTAACTCATAAAAGGTAACTTACCAAATAATCCTTTTTTAGCTTTTCCGCCAGTTAAAGATTTCATTTGTTTCATGTTTTTCTTCATCATTTCATAACCTTTAATAAGCTTATTAACTTCTTGAATTGTAGCACCTGACCCCTTTGCTATTCTTTTCTTTCTTGAAGATGACCCAATAACTAAACTTGGATTTCTTCTTTCTTTTAAAGTCATAGAAAGGATTATTGCACGCATTTTTTCCATTTGCTTTTGACCTTGATCTAAATCTACTCCTTGAAGCTCTTTTGAATTAACTCCAGGTACCATTTCTAATAATTTATTTAAAGGTCCAAGCTTTTTCATTTGTTCCATTGCTGTTAGATAATCTTCAAAGTTTAAACCTTGATTCATCATCTTTTTAGTAAAATCAGCTGCTTCATCTTCATCTATTGCTGATTGCGCCTTTTCAATAAGTGATAACACATCACCCATCCCTAATATTCTTGATGCCATTCTATCTGGATGGAAGACTTCAAAGTCACTCATCTTTTCGCCAACACCAATAAATTTAATAGGTTTTTCTGTTATAGATCTTATTGAAAGTGCAGCACCACCTCTAGTGTCACCATCTAACTTAGTTAAGATGATTCCTGTTAAATCTAAATCATTATTAAATGATTCAGCTACGTTAACAGCATCTTGACCAGTCATTGAATCTACTGTAAGTAAAATCTCTGATGGATTTACTGCTTCTTTTACATCTTTTAACTCGCCCATAAGACCTTCATCTATGTGAAGTCTTCCGGCTGTATCTATAATAACTACGTTATTTCCATTATCTTTTGCATGTTTTACCCCGGCTTTAGCTATATCTACAGCTTTAACTTTATCTCCCATTTGAAAAACAGGAATATCTATCTGTTTACCTACAACTTCTAATTGCTTAATAGCTGCTGGTCTGTAAATATCACACGCTACTAAAAGTGGTTTTTTATTATTCTTTCTAAGGTTTGATGCAAGCTTACCACACATTGTTGTTTTACCTGCTCCTTGAAGTCCAACTAACATAATAACTGTTAAACCTGAACTTGAATAATTGATTTTACTTTCTGTACCACCCATAAGTTCAGTAAGTTCATCGTTAACTATTTTAATAACTTGTTGCCCTGGTGTCAAGCTATCTAAAACATCGCTTCCTACACACTTAGAACTAACACTTTTAATAAAAGTTTTTACAACTTTATAGTTAACATCAGCTTCTAAAAGAGCTAATTTCACTTCCCTCATAGCCTCTTTTATATCTTTTTCATTAAGCTTCCCTTTACCTTTTAATTTTTTAAAAGTATTTTGAAGCTTTTCTGATAATCCTTCAAAAGCCATTTTAAACCTCCTATATTTTATAAATCTTCTAAGTTTTCTATAAGCATATCACAATCTTCATCACTTATAGAATACTTTTCTTTTAAATTTTTTACAAGATTTATAATTTTCTCTTCTCGATTTAAGCTCTTTTGAAGTAAGTTTAATTTGCTTTCATAGGATAAAAGCTGTTTATCGCATCTTTTTATTAAGTCATGAATTGCTTGACGACTAGTTTTATTAAGCTCAGCAATCTCTGCTAGCGATAAATCTTCATCGTAATACATTTCCATAACGTTTATTTGCTTTTCGGTAAGTAACGGCTTGTATAAATCCGCTAATAACGAAAACTCAACCCTATCGTCCATATTAATCACCTTACCCACAAAAGAGATTTTAACAGATAAAAATACTAGTGTCAAGTATTTTTACTTAACACCTTATATTTTTATTTTAACAAGTTAAATTAACGCTTCAGCAAAGCTTTCTGCATCAAATTTTTGTAAATCATCAATACCTTCTCCAACTCCTATATACTTTACAGGGATGTTTAAACTTTGTTTAATTGAAATTACAACGCCCCCCTTTGCAGTCCCATCTAATTTAGTTAAAATGATTCCGTCGATTGGACAAGCTTCCATAAATTGCTTAGCTTGAACAACTGCATTTTGTCCTGTTGTCCCATCTAAAACTAAAAGAGTTTGCTTTTTAGCACCTTCATACTCTCTATCTATTATTCTATTAATTTTTTCAAGTTCATTCATTAAATTCTTTTTATTATGAAGTCTTCCAGCAGTATCACATATTAGTAAATCTACATTTCTTGCCTTTGAAGCTTTAACCGCATCAAATACAACAGCCGCTGGATCTGAACCTTCGCTTTGCCTTACTATATCAACTCCAGCCCTTTCACTCCAAACTTCTAATTGATCTATAGCAGCTGCTCTAAAAGTATCAGCTGCAGCTAGAAGAACTTTTTTTCCTTCTGCTTTATTTTTAGCAGCAAGTTTACCTATTGATGTTGTTTTACCTACACCATTTACTCCAATAACTAGCATAACTTCTTTTTGGCCATCTATCTTTTCCTCTTCATAATCACCTTCAAGAAGCATATCTCTTATAACTTCTTTTAGTGCAGGTTTAACCATTTGAGGATCATTTATCTTTTCTTTTCTTATCTTCACTTTTAGTCTATCTATAATTTCTAAAGTTGTATCCATCCCTATATCAGATGTTATAAGAATTTCCTCAAGTTCTTCATATAAATCATCATCTATCGTAACAGCTAAATTTAATGCTTCATTAATTTTATCTGTCAAATTGTCTCTCGTTTTAGTAAGTCCTGTTTTTAATTTATCAAATAATTTTCCAAACATAAGTATTCCTCCAAGTCTATTTATTCAAATCTACAGATACTATTTTTGATACTCCCTTTTCTTCCATAGTAACACCATACATAACGTCACTTACTTCCATAGTTCCTTTTCTGTGAGTAATTACTATAAATTGACTGTTACCTGAGAATTTCTTTAAAAATTCTGCATATCTAAATACATTTGCATCATCTAAGGCAGCTTCAATTTCATCTAGTATACAAAACGGAGTAGGTTTCATTTTTAATATAGCAAATAATAATGCTATAGCTGATAATACTTTTTCTCCACCAGACATTAAATTTATGTTTTGTAGTTTCTTTCCTGGCGGCTCTACATTAATATGAATTTCAGACGTAAGTTCATCTCCTTCGCCTAATATAAGTTCTGCATTTCCTCCTTTAAATAACTCTTTAAAGGTTTCTTTAAAATTAGCGTTTATTATTTTAAAGTTTTCTTTAAATAATTTTCTCATAGTAGAAGTCATTTCCTCAATAACTTTTTCTAGGTCCTCTTTTGCCTTATTTAAATCCTCTTCTTCTGAACTCATGAACTCATATTTTTCTTTAACTTCATCATATTCTTCTATAGATGCTAAATTAACAGTTCCAAGTGCTGAAATTCTCTTTTTTATAGAAGTTATTTCTTCTTTGAATTTTGTTAAATCAATAATTTCTATAGCTAATTCTTCAGCTTCTGCAATAGTTAATTCTAGTTCTTCATTAAGCTTTTTAAGATGATTATCTTTTTCCACATCACATTTTGCTTTATTAATTTCCCTTTTAGAAAGCTCAAACTCTTCTTTTGTAATGATTTCTCTAACATCATTTATTATACTATCTATTTTTTTAAATTCATCTTTTAATGATATTTTTTTAACTTCATCTTCTTTAAAGATTATATCTAATTCTTCTATTCTTTTGGTAAAAGATATTATTTCATCTTCTTTTATTTTAACATTTGCTTCTGATTCTGCAATTCCTTTCAAACTTAAATCATTTTCTTTGTCTAAGTTAATCCTTTTTTCATTGCATTCTTCTTTTTCTTTATCTCTTCTATTTAGCTCTTCTTTAATACTCTTTAAATTACCATCTAAAGATGCATTTTCAATTCTAAGTTCTGTTAAATTTGACTTTAATAATTCACTAGCTTCTTTTTCTTTTTCTAATAATTTTTGTAATTCTACTTCTCTTTCTTTATTAGAAGTATTAATTTCATCAAATTCTAACAAGCTATTTTCTGTATTTTTAAGTTCTTTATTTAAAATATTTATCTTTTCTAAAATACTATTATTTTCATTATTTTCTTTATTTAAACCTTTATTTAAATTGTCTAGTTCATTTTTTACATTTAATAGTTTATTTTTGTTTGTAGCAAGTTCAATTTTTAGACCATGAGCTCTATCTGTTAAATTTAGAATATCTTCATCTAGATTTTTTCTTGCATCTTTTAAAAGTTTAACTTCTTCCTCTACGTCTATTAAATTCTTCTTTAAATCTTCAAGTTTTTCTTTTATTTCTTCAATTTCTCTTTTTCTACTAAGTATGCTTGAAGTTTTTCCTTTAATACTTCCTCCAGTTAATGCACCACCTGAGTTTAATACTTCACCTTCAAGCGTAACAATTTTAAATCTATAAGAAGTAAGCTTTGCTATTTTAAATGCTGAGTCCATATCTTTTGCAATTATTGTTCTTCCTAGTGCATAATCTATAACTTTCCTATACTTTTCATCAAATGAAACTATTTCTGAACCAATTCCAATATATCCATCTATATTTGTTACTTTATTATCTAGCACTAATTTTTTACCATTTATAATATTTAAAGGTAAGAAAGTTATTCTCCCAAGCCTTTCACTTTTAAGATAATTTACTAACCTTTTAGCTAAAACATCATCTTCTGTTATTACATTTGAAATAGCACCGCCTAGCGTTGTTTCAATTGCCATTTCATATTCTTTTGAAACTTCAAATACTTCTCCTAAAACTTTTATACCATTACATCCTTTAATAAGACCTTTATAAACTCTATCCATAAGATTTTTTAAAGATCTATTATATCCTTCGTATTGGTTTTCTAAATCTTTTAACATAGTTTTATTAGCTTCTAACTTACTAATATTTATACTAAGACCTCTTAATTCAGTCTCTTTTTTAGTTATTTTTGTATTTATATCTTTTAGGCTATTTTTCTTTGATAGTGCTTCTTCTCTAAGCTTTTCTAAATTTTCCTCTGAAGATTTAATACTTAAATTCAAACTGTTACTCGTAGACTTGTTTATCCCTATGTTGTTTAAGATAGTTGCTATGTTTTTTTCTATTCTTTCTTTTCCTTCAAAACTAGCTTTTAACTCTGCACGTATTTTAGTTATTTTATTATTAACTTCAGAATTCCCTTTTAGTATTTCAAATCTACTTTTTTGAATTGATGTTATCTCATCTTGAATTTCGCTAAGTTTTTTTAATAGTACTCTATTTGCCTCTTCAACTTTTGAAATTTCAATTTTCTTTTCAGCTATTTCTTTCTTCTTGTTTTCTAGTTCTTTTAGTAGAGATGATTTTTCTTTATCTATTTCTTCTAATTTAGAATTTATATTATATTGTTCATATTTATTCTTCTCTAAAACATCATTAAAGTGCTTTATTCTCTCGTTAAATAACTGAATATCACTTTTAGATTTAGTTATTCCTTCTTTTTTAGTGTAATATTCTAACTTTTTTTCTGTAGTATCACTTTCAAGTTCTTCAAGTTTTTCTTCTATAGTTTTTAACTTTTCTCTTTCATTTTGTAAATCTTCTCTTTTTTTATTTAAAGAATTCTCTCTATCTTTAATGTCTTCATTAAACTTTTTAAGTTCTTCTTCTAACATTTTAATATTATGTAAAATTAACGATACTTCTTTTTCTTTTAAGTTTCCTGATAACTCGTTAAACTTAATAGCTTTTTCACATTCAACCCTTAAAGGTTCTAATCTTTCTTCGTATGTAGATATAATATCTCTTATACGAATAAGATTATCATCTGTATTTTGAAGCTTTCTTTCCGATTCATTTTTTCGAACTTTATATTTAACGATACCAGCAGCCTCTTCTAAAAGCCCTCTTCTATCCTCTGCTTTACCACTTAATATTGCTTCAATTTTACCTTGTCCTATAAGAGAATAACCTTCTTTACCTATCCCTGTATCTAAAAATAGGTTCGTTATATCTTTTAATCTGCATTTAGTATTGTTAATTAAATATTCTGATTCCCCTGATCTAAATATTCTTCTTGATACTACAACTTCATTATATTCAGTTTGAAGCCCTCCATCTGAGTTATCAAGAGTAAGGGACACTTGTGCTAGACCTAGTGGTTTTCTATATTGAGTTCCTGAAAAAATAACATCCTCCATCTTACCGCCTCTAAGAGTCTTTATACTTTGCTCACCAAGCACCCATCTTACGGCATCTGAAATATTACTTTTACCACTACCATTTGGTCCAACTACTGCTGTGACTCCAGGTTTAAATCTTAATTCTGTCTTATCAGCAAATGACTTAAACCCTCTAACTTCTAAAGATTTTAAAAACAAATGTTCCACTCCTTACAACTATAAAAATATTGGTATTAACGTTATTAAAAATGCTATTACCATAAATACAGCAATCGCTACTTGTAATTTCTCTCTAGTCTTCCTTTTCACTATTATCACCTCTATTAAAAGTTTATTATAATTTTACTAAAAGGTAAAGGAAAACGAGGGTTTCCCCCCGCTTTCTTTAATATATTCTAATTATTTTTTCAAATTTGTTATTACTAAGTTTAAATGTACCTCTCTTTATTTCAGGAGAAACTATAACTTTAACTTTATAACCTTCTTCTTTTAAAGTATTAAAATACATTTTTTTATTTGCATAAAGCTTACTTATATCTTTTTCATTAATAATTAATTCATAAGAGCTATTTTTATCAATACTACCTTTTATATTTTGAATAGTTATATTGCTACTTACTAGTTCTCTAAAAGCTGGGTGGAATGGGCCTGATATAATATCACACCCTTCATTAATTGCATCAGTTGGCTGAAGTCCAACTCTTATTACATTAATCCCTGCCTTATCGTATAATTTAAACACTTCTGAGCTAACTAAGACAGCTTCTTCTAAAGTATATGGAATATACTCTCCCCTGTTGTACATAATTTCCATAGGAGTATCTTTAATTACTAAAGATGGGTATATTCTAACTATTTCTGGATTCATTTTTATTGATTCTTTTGCACTTAAAATATCTTTGTCACTTGTGCTTTTTGGAAGTCCTGGCATTAATTGATGTCCTAAAGTAATCCCAAATTCTTTTATAAGATTAGATGCTCTCATTGCATCTTCTTTAGAATGCCCTCTTCCTGCTGCTACTAAAACTTCATCGTCTAGAGATTGAATACCAAGTTCTATTATATCTACAGAATATTCTTTTAAGTAAGATAAAATATATTCATCAATGTAATCAGGTCTTGTAGACATTCTGATTTTATTTATAATTCCTTTATCTTTATACTTTTTTGCTACTTCTAATAATTCTCTTTGCTTTTTTTCTGGTATTGCTGTAAAAGTACCTCCAAAAAAAGAAACTTCTATCGTAGCATCTTTATTTTCTATAGTTTCATAATACTCTTTAATTATCTCTTCAGCCTTATTAGCATCTACTCTATCTTTAACTCCTGTTATCCTGTCCTGATTGCAAAAAACGCAATTATGAGGACAACCTTCATGAGGTACAAAGATAGGGATTATATAGTGGTTTTTACTCATTTACTACCTCCAGTTTAATGAGAGCTTTTTTAGCAGCTCTTTGCTCTGCTTCTTTCTTTGAGTAACCTTCACCTTCGCCCATTATTTCATCGTTAATTGAAACAACTGTATAGAATTTTCTTCTATGTGGTGGACCTTCATGCTTTACTAATTCGTAGTTTATGTTAACCTCACCGTTTTGTTGTAAATACTCTTGAAGCTTTGTCTTAAAGTCTAAGATAATCTTATTATCTATAGCTTTATTCATAATAGATGCGAAGTGTTTTAAAATAAAATCTCTAGTAAATTCAAAGCCTTTATCTAAATAAATGGCTGCAATAACTGCTTCTACGGCATCTGCTTGAATTGAGACTCTATTTCTACCTCCTGTAAGTTCTTCACCTCTACTCATTCTAATATATTCGCCTAAGTTCATTTCTTTCGCTACTTCATATAATGAGTTTTCGCAAACAATAAGGCTTCTTATCTTTGTAAGTTCACCTTCTGATTTCTCTTTATAATTTTTATATAAATACTCAGTTACACAAAGTTGCAGCACTGAGTCTCCTAAAAATTCTAATCTTTCATTATACTCTGAGTCCTTATGCTGATTTGCAAACGAACTATGAGTTAGAGCAACTTTCAAATAACTTAGATTGGTAAAATTTAAGCCAAGCTTTGACTCAATCTCTCTTAATTTAAGTTTATACATTTTTTACACTCCTCTAAGTTTATTCTTCAATCTGCTAAAATAACAAATTCAAGAATAAACTATCTAAAATTAGACGTAAAAATCCCGCAACTTATATGCGGGATTTTACTATTCTTCAACATGATTTTTTACGTAGCTAACTACATCGCCAACTGTCTTAAATCCCTCAACGTCTTCATCTGGAATTTCCATATCTAGTTCATCTTCTAATGCCATTATAAGTTCAACTATATCTAATGAATCAGCATTAAGGTCATCTATAAATGAAGATTCTAATGTAATTTCATCAGTATCTATGCTTAATTTTTCTGAAATTATTTCTTGAATTTTTTCAAACATCTGTATTCACCTCCTATACCTTCACTTAGATAATATTATATATTAAAAACGTAGTCAATATTCTAAATAAATAATTTATTATTTATTTTTTTTATGGTTTTCTACGTTTTCTTTAATTTTGTCTATAACTTTACCTTCTTTAAAGATTCTAGCTTGTTTAACAGCATTTTTAAAAGCTTTCCCATCTGAGCTTCCATGGGCTTTAATACAGATACCATCAACCCCTAAAAACGGTGCTCCACCAACTTCTTTGTAATCGAATTTAACTTTTAAAGTTTTAAATACAGGTTTTAAAAGTCCTGCTCCTATTTTTGATATAAATGGTGCTTCCATTATATGATCTTTTATAATTCCAAGTAGATTCATAGCAGCGCCTTCATATAATTTTAAAACAGTATTTCCTACAAAACCATCACATACTAAAACATCTGTTTCACCTGTTGGAATTTCTCTAGGTTCAATATTACCAATAAAGTTTATATTTGTTTCTTCATTTAGTAATTTGTATGTTTCTTTTGTTAATTCATTAC
The DNA here is from genome assembly GCF_015234215.1 of Clostridium chrysemydis. GTDB lineage: Bacteria > Bacillota > Clostridia > Clostridiales > Clostridiaceae > Clostridium > Clostridium chrysemydis. The sequence goes on from NZ_JADEKP010000001.1 coordinate 1,125,153, forward strand.
CTTTTTCTGCTTCTTCACCTATATTAACTAGTCCAACAGAAGGTTTATCTTTTTTAAATACACTTTCATAGTAGATGCTTCCCATGTTAGCAAATTGTACTAAATAGTTTGGTTTACAATCGACGTTTGCACCTGAATCTATAACCATAAAATTGCCTCTTCTTCCAGGCATTATAGGCGCAAGGGCTGGTCTTTCTATGCCTTTAATCCTACCTACTATAAGAGTACATCCAGCTAAAAACGCTCCTGTACTTCCACCTGATATAACAGCATCACATTCTCCACTTTTTACTAAGTTTAGAGCTTTTACAATACTTGAGTCTTTCTTTCTTCTAAGGGCCATAACTGGATGCTCATTTGTTGTTATAACTTCTGTAGCATCTATAACAGTTATTCTTTCCTTATCATATTCAGCTTTTGAAAGTTCTTCTTCTATTGCAGCCTTAGGACCTGTTATATACATGTGTACATCATTAAATTCCTTTAAAGCTAAAATAGCACCTTCTATTGCAGCCTTAGGTGCATTATCTCCACCCATTCCATCTATTACAATCTTCACTTTCTACACCCCTAACTTATTTATATATCCGGATATAAAGAAAAGAAAGTCATAAGACTTTCTTTTATTCTGCTGAAGCAACTACTTCTTTACCTTTATAGTATCCACAGCTCTTGCAAACTCTGTGTGCAAGTTTCATTTCGTGGCATTGTGGACATTCAACTATTCCTGGTATGCTCGCCTTGAAAGTTTGAGCTCTTCTTGAATCTCTTTTTGCTCTATATGTTTTTCTTGCTGGATTTCCCATTATTACACCTCCTTATTTTCTAACAACGCTTTAAGTCCTGCTAATCTAACATCAATGTTATCATTGTCACAAGTACAAGATTCCTTGTTAAGATTTTTACCACAAGTTTGGCATAGTCCTTTGCAATCGTTAGTACAAAGCCTTTTAATCGGTAAGGTTGAAATTATTTCACTTTCAACTATTTCTGCGATATCTAATTCATCGCCAATTACAAATACCACTTCTTCGTCTTCTCGACGTTCTTCGCTATTTGTAAACCTTTCTTCTATATCAATATCTATTGGATAGATAAAGGTTTCAAGACATCTTGAACAAACTAATTTTAACTTAGTTTGTACATGTAAGTCAACTAAAACTTCATCATTTTTAGAAACAATATTTCCATTTACGACGACTTTTGATAAAGGCTCCATCTTTTCTCCCTCAAAATGAAAAGGTGCCATATCAAATTCAAAGTTAACTTCTTTTGTTCTTTCTCTTCTTGAAATAAGGTCTGAAAATTTATATTTCATAATAATAACGCCTCTTTCTTTTATAGATTGTCTATAAAACTACTCTGAGTTCTTTTAAAGACAAAAAAACACGAGTGAAAGCGACTCTTTTCACCCCTTAACTTTAAATATTTACTGAATAAACACAACTTATTATATAAAGCTAAGGGATAAAAGTCAAGTAAATTATTGGGATTTACTATTTTATTAATGCTAATGTATCTTTAGCAATCATTAATTCTTCGTTAGTTGGTACAATATATACTTTAACTTTACTGTCATCTGTTGAGATTTCAGTAACTATCGCTCTAACGTTATTTTTCTCTTCATCTAATTTTATTCCTAAGTAATCCATATCTTTTAGGATTAACTTTCTCATAGGAATAGAGTTTTCCCCAACTCCTGCTGTAAATACTATAACATCTACACCATTCATCGCTGCTATATATGCACCTATTTGTTTTTTAACGCTATATGCAAAAACATCTAACGCAAGTGATGCTCTTTTATCACCTTTTTCTCTAGCATCTAAAAGATCTCTAAAGTCTGAACTGATTTCAGATACTCCAAGAACACCAGATTTTTTGTTAAGTATAGTATTAACTTCTTCAGCACTATATCCACATTCAGTTGTTAAATATGTAGCTATAGCAGGGTCTATACTTCCAGATCTTGTTCCCATAACTACTCCTTCAAGTGGAGTGAATCCCATTGATGTATCTATAGATTTACCACCTTTAACAGCAGTTAATGATGACCCATTTCCTAAATGACAAGTTATTATTTTTAAATCTTCAACATTTTTACCTAGTGCTTTAGAGACTTCTCTTGATACAAACTTATGTGACGTTCCGTGGAATCCATATCTTCTTATAGCATGGTTCTCATATAACTCGTATGGAAGAGCATACATATAAGCTTTCTCTGGCATTGTTCCGTGGAATGCTGTATCAAACACTACTGCCATAGGTGTCTTTGGCATAAGCTTTTTACAAGCTTCTATTCCTATTATGTTTGGTGGGTTATGAAGTGGTGCAAGTTTAGCACACTCTTCTAAATATTTCATAACTTCTTCATCAACTAAAACAGATTCTGAATATTTTTCTCCACCGTGAACTACTCTATGCCCTACAGCTGATATTTCGTCCATTGATTTAATAACTCCATGTGTTTCATCAATTAACGCACCTAATACTAGTTTAATAGCATCTTGATGGTCTTTCATAGGAGTCTCAATTACATACTTTTCTTTACCTTCTGCTTTTTGAGTAAGGATTGAACCTTCTATTCCTATTCTCTCAACTAAACCTTGGGCTATAGCCTCTTCGTTAGTCATATCGATAAGTTGGTATTTCAGTGATGAACTACCACAGTTAATTACTAAAATTTTCATGTTTATTTCCTTCTTTCTATAAAGCTACGTAGTTTATTCTATTTTTGTGCTTGAGCTTGAACTGCTGTTATTGCTACAACTTTTACTATATCGTCTGTACTACATCCTCTAGATAGGTCATTAATTGGTTTTGCAAATCCTTGACATACCGGTCCTATAGCTTCTGCATTTGCAAATCTTTGAACTAATTTATATCCTATATTTCCAGCTTGTAAATCTGGGAATACTAGTACGTTTGCACTACCTGCAACTTTACTGTTTGGAGCTTTTTGAGATGCTACTTTAGAAACTATAGCAGCGTCTAATTGAATTTCTCCATCTATATCTAAATCTGGTCTTAATTCCTTAGCTTTTTCAGTTGCTTTTCTAACTTTATCAACTAATTCGTGATCTGCACTTCCCATAGTTGAGAATGAAAGCATTGCAACCTTTGGATCCATCTTACAAAGATTTTTAGCTGTTTCTGCTGTAGCTATGGCTATAGCTGCTAATTGATCTGAGTTTGGATTTGGATTTACAGCGCAATCTGAGAATAATAACATTCCATCTTCACCGTATTGTGATCCTGGTACAAGCATTATAAAGAAGCTTGATACTACAGAAACTCCTGGTGCTGTTTTTATTATTTGTAATCCCGGTCTTAAAAGATCTCCAGTTGTATGAACTGCACCTGATACTAATCCATCAGCATGGTCTAATTTAACCATCATTGTTCCAAAATAAAGTGGGTCTCTAACGATTTTGTCAGCTTTTTCTATTGTCATCCCTTTGCTTTTTCTTAACTCATAGAAAGCTTCTATGTATTCATCAAGTTTTGGTGAAGTTTCTGGATCTATTATCTCTACTCCCTCTAAATCAACACCTTGTGCTTTTGCTTGACTTAATATACTATCTCTATTCCCTACTAATATAGGTAGAGCTATACCTTCATCTACAATTTTTTTGGCAGCTACTACTGTTCTCTCCTCGTCACCTTCTGGTAAAACGATTTTTCTTTTGTCAGCTTTAGCAGCTTCCCATATTTTGTTCATAAGTTCCATGTTCATTTCTCCTTTCAAAAAGACCAAATGTATCTCCATATATACTATACCTCTAAACACTGATTTTTTTCAACCTTAATTCCTTAAAAATGACCTATATTATTAAATTCGATAGATTCCAAATACTTTAAATATTCTGATAATTTATATTTGTATACATGTTTTTTTATATATGATATACTTATAAATTATAATTAATAGGAGGTTTTTACCTTGAATATAACCGGTATAATAACTGAATATAATCCTTTTCATAAAGGTCATAAATTACACCTAGAAAATAGCATAAAAGATACAAATTCTGATGGAGTTATATGCATAATGAGTGGTAACTTTATGCAACGAGGCGGTCCTGCAATTATTGATAAATGGAACAGAGCTAAAAATGCAGTTTTAAACGGTGTTGACCTTGTAATTGAATTACCCCTAATATATTCTTTAGCATCGGCAGAAACTTTTGCTTTTGGAGCCGTTAAAATCTTAAATGATATAAACGTAGTAAATTCAATTTATTTTGGAAGCGAATGCGGCGATATTTCCTCTTTAAAAAAACTTGCCTTTAATTTAGCTTTTGAAAGTGATTTATATAAAGCAAATCTAAAAAAATATTTAAAATCAGGTTTGCCTTTTCATAAAGCACGTGAAAATGCTTTAGAAAACATTGATGACTTAAAAAACTTAACTTATATTTTAAATAATTCTAATAACATTTTAGGAATTGAATATATTAAAGCATTATATAAATTAAATAGTAATATAAAGCCTGTTACCCTTAAGAGAACAGGTTCAAATTACAACGACCCTTCCCTTTCTATCGAAGGATTATCTTCTGCTACATCTATTAGAAACTCTCTTAAAGAAAAAGGGTCTTTAAAAGAAATAAAAAACAGTTTAACTGATATAAGCTTTGAATTTTTTAATACTTTAATTTCAGAAGACTATAGTTTTACTTTTGATGACTTGATGTTTGATTATATAAAATATAAACTTTTAACTTCAAATGAGTCTTTTGATACTATTTCAGACCTCTCAGAAGGTCTTCAAAATAAAATATTAAAAGAAATAAAAAATTCAAAATCTTATTATGATTTTATTATGAATATAAAAAGCAAAAGATATACTTTTACAAGAATAAACAGAATATTAACTTCTATCTATATAGGACTTAATAGATATGATATAGAAAAAATAAGAAATAATTTTAAACCTTATGTAAGGGTTTTAGCTTTTAATAAATGTGGTGCAAAAATTCTAAAAGAAATTAAAAATAATTCCGATATAGAAATAATAACAAAGGTTCCTAAACATATTCAAAACGAATCATTAAAATTAGACCTTTTAGGTACTTCAGCTTATTCAATTTTAAATAAATCAATTTCACCTAATGAAGATTATTTAAAGAGCCCTTTTGTAATTTAATATAGAGTATGCACATATAAATACTATTGATGGAGGGATATTTCATGAATAGTATTTTTATTTTATCTTTAATTTTAATTTTTATTGGCTTTATTTTACTTACAAATATTAAAATAAACAAAAATATAATATTTTGTATTTTTATAACTATACTTATAGTAATTTTTAGTTTAAATATTGAAAATTCCCTTCTAGCTTGTCTTGAAGGAATAAAACTGTGCGTTAAATCTATCATTCCTACTATTTTCACTTTTTCTGTTATATGCAATTTATTAATTTTATATGATGGAATTGAGATATATTCAAGAATACTTGGTCCTTTGGTATGTAGGCCTTTAGGCTTAAGTAGAGCATGTGCTTTTCCAATTGCAGCTAGTATGCTTTGCGGGTATCCTTTAGGGGCAAAATACTCAAGTGATTTATATTCTTTAGGTCACATTACTTTCAAAGAATATAATAGACTTTTAAAAATAGCTTCAAATGCAGGTCCTATTTTTATAATAGGTGCAGTTGGTACAAGTTTATTACACAATATAAACTATGGCTATTTTCTTTTGATTTCTAATTATTTATCATTATTTTTGATTGGTATTTTTACAAGACCTAAAAATTTTAGTTTTGAAGATAAAAAGCAAGAAAAAGTTATTTTTAGAAAAGTTAATTTTGGCCGAGCTATGGATACATCTATAAATAATAGTATTAAAACCGCAGTCACAGTTTCAGGTTACGTTGTTGCTTTTTCAGTTTTCATTTCCTTTTTTAAAAACTCTAATTTTATTATAAGTATATTTAATTCAATAGAATCTTTTTTAAACATAAAAACTAATATACTTTATAGTTTTTTTCTAGGTAGCATTGAAATGACTAATGGGTGTAATATAGTTTCTAATAGTAATTTTGATATAAATTTAAAACTTGGACTTATAAGTTTCTTTTTATCTTTTTCTGGACTTTCAATAATTGCACAAACATCTTCTTTTACAAGTAAGTATAATATAAAAACGTTAAATCTTTTATTTAGTAAATTAATTCAAGGAATCATTAGTTTTATTATAAGTTACTCACTTTCAAAATTCATTTTTATATCAGAAGAAGTTTTTAACGGAAATTTAGAAAAAGCCACAAGTATTTATAATTTAATACCTGTAGCTTTAATTATTTTAATTATTCCATTTTTAATTGTTAAATTAAGAAATTTACTTCATAGTTCTTAATTCTCTGATATTTTCACGAACAGTACCACTAGCACCTTCTAAAGTACCATCTATATCTTGAGCAACCTTTGTAAAACTTTCTTGTAGAGCTTCTATTAGCTCTATTTTTTTCTTTTCAAGTTCTCTATCTAAGTCGCTTAGAATTTCATCAGCATAGTCTCTTGAACCTACTCTAATAGCTTTTGCTTCCCTTTTAGCTCCTGCTATTATTTCTTGTGCACGTATTTTAGCTTCCCTAACATAATCATGATTTTCAACGTTTTGTCTCATAAGTTCTTTTGTTTCAAGCTTAACATTTTCGTATTCTTTTTTAGCTTCACTTAAAATTCTATCTTTTTCTGAAACAACCCATTGTGCCGTTTTTATTTCATCAGGTAAACCATTTATTATGTCGTCTATAATTTCTAGAACTTCTCTTTTATCAATCATAGACTTTCCTGTCATAGGAACCTTTTGTGCATTGTCCACTATATCTTGTAAATACTCTAATAAGTCAAGTGTATCACTTTTTGTTTTCTCCATAAATAATCCCCCTTATCTTTTTACCTGATTTATAACATCTTCAATTATACAATCAGGAACTAACCCTTCTATACTTCCTCCAAATTTTGCAACTTGCTTAACTGATGATGAACTTAAAAATGAATTTTCAGCCGCAGTCATCATAAACACTGTTTCTATTTCAGAGTCTAATTTATTATTCATAAGTGCCATTTGCATTTCATATTCAAAGTCCGAAACAGCTCTTAATCCTTTAAGTACAACTCTTGAATTTCTCTCTTTTAAAAGATCAATTAAAAGACCATTAAAACTTACAACTTCAACATTATCCATATCACAAACTGCTTTTTCTATAAGTTTAACTCGCTCATCTGGAGTAAATAAACCTTTTTTATCAATATTAATTAAAACAGCAACAACTATCTTATCAAATACCTTTGCTCCTCTTTTAATTATATCTAAATGTCCATTTGTTATGGGGTCAAAGCTACCTGGATAAACAGCAACTTTCATATTATTCTCCCCCTTTTATCTTATACAAGCAGATAGTAGTGTTTCCATATCTCTTACTTCTAACACACTCTATACTTTTGTATCCTTCGTAAATTTCTTCTATACTATCTATTTTAGTTACTACAAGTCCATCTTCTGTAAGCATATTGTTTTCTTCAATAATCTTTAAAGCTTCTGGAATCATTTCTCTGCAGTACGGTGGATCTATAAAAACTAAATCAAACTTTTTACCTTTTTTATTTAAAAGTCTTAAAACATCATAAGCATCGCTATTATATGTATAACAAAAGTCATTGAATTTTAAGTTTTCTACATTCTTCTTTAGTAGAGGATACGTAACCTTACTTTTATCTACTAGATGAACTTCTTTTGCACCCCTACTTGCAGCTTCTAAACCTAAACTGCCTGTACCTGCAAATACATCTATTACTGTAGCATCAGGAACATTCATTTGAATAACACTAAACATAGACTCTTTAACTCTATCTAAAGTCGGTCTTGTTTCATAAGTTTCTGGTGATAATAATTTACGTCCTCTTGCCTTTCCCGCTATAATTCTCAAAGGTTCATCCTCCTATATTTACATTATTATTGAATATTTTATCATATTCCTTGTTTTTATACAATTAACTATATATTAATTCTAATTAAAGCAAATGTATTTACTACTCTTTAAAAGGCTAGATTTTATTTCTTCTACAAGCCTTTTATTTCTAAAGTCTTCACTAGATAATACTCTACCAGCTTCACTTCTTGCACTAATTAATATTTTCATATCATCATAAAGATCTGCTAATATAAATCCAGCATCACCACTTTGCCTTATTCCAAAAAGTTCACCAGAGCCTCTAAGTTTTAAATCTTGTTCTGATATATAAAAACCATCTGTAGATTCACAAAGGATTTCCATTCTTTTTTTAGTTGTATTGCTCTTTGCTTTAGCAATTAAAATACAATAAGATTCAAACTCTCCTCTTCCAACTCTTCCTCTTAGCTGATGAAGCTGTGCTAAACCAAACCTTTCAGCATTTTCTACTATCATAAGAGTTGCGTTAGGCACGTTTACCCCAACCTCTATTACAGTAGTAGAAATCACAACTTTAGTTTCTCCAGATTTAAATCTGTTTATTATATCATCCTTTTCTTTCGCCTTCATTTTCCCATGAAGATATTCTATTTGGATACCTTTAAAAATACCATTACTTAAATTATCATAAACATTTTCTACAGAATTAAGTTCCATCTTTTCATTATCTTCAATTAAAGGACAAACAATATAAGCTTGCCTTCCCTTATTTATTTCATCTAGTGCTAATCTATAAGCTAAATCTCTTTGATCTTCTAAAAAGAACTTAGTGTCAATTTTCTTTCTTCCAGGTGGAAGTTCATCTATAGCTGAAATATCTAAATCAGAATATACATATAAAGCTAATGTTCTTGGAATTGGAGTTGCTGTCATAACTAAAGTATCAGCTTGTTTTCCTTTGTTTATAAGTTTACTTCTTTGTTCTACACCAAATCTATGCTGCTCATCTGTAATAACTAAACCTAAATTAGAAAATTCAACATCATCTTGAATAAGTGCGTGAGTTCCTATAACTACTAAAGGATTACCTTCTCTTATCTTATCTTTAATTCTAACTTTTTCTTTTTTAGTAGTGCTTCCTGTTAAAAGTTCTAAATCTATATTAAAGTTTTCAAAAATCTTTTTAGCTTCTAAATAGTGCTGAGTTGCAAGTATTTCTGTAGGTGCCATAAAAGCTGATTGAAAACCATTTTTATATGCATTAAAGATAGCTATTAGGGCAACTATTGTTTTTCCACTACCTACATCTCCTTGTACTAATCTATTCATAGGATAACTAGACTTTTGATCTTTTAAAATAGATCTAACAACTTTAGATTGTGCATTAGTAAGGGCAAATGGCAAAGACTCTCTTAAATCATTTAGTTCATCTGTCCAATTAAAACCTATACCATTTTTAAGCCTCTTTTGTTCTTTAAGAAGCAATAATTTCATTGAGTATGTAAATAGCTCTTGAAACTTTAATCTTGTGATAGATTTTTCTAACCTTTGCCTATCACTTGGAAAATGTATTTCACGAATAGCTTCATCAAAATCTACTAAATTAAATTTTTCTAAGATGTCTTTTGGTAATATCTCATTTATTTTAAAATTATCTAAAACCACTCCTACAAGCTTAACTATAAAGTTATTAGTTACATCTCCCTTTAAAGGATATTTAGGTATGATTTCACTTTTCAAAGCTGCATTAGAACTTATTATAGGGTTAGTAACTTCTAATGAATTAGAAACCTTTTTAAATTTACCTAAAAGGTTATATTCCTCCCCTATTTTAAACTTAGTCTTGATATAAGATTGATTAAACCACTTTCCATTTACAATATGACCTAAATACTCAAACTCTATAGTAGTTATAACTTTACGAGTTTTAGTTCTCATATCACCTTTAATTCTCTTTACCTTACATCTTAGTATTTGTTTTTCTTCACTTTCTATATCTTTAACAGGAATATTACCATTTATAAATTCATAATCCCTTGGAAAATAAACTAAAAGATCTAATATATTAAATATTCCGATTTTATTTAATTTTTCTATAGATTTAGGACCTACTCCCTTTAATTGATTTATACTGCTATATATGTTCATACTTCACCTCTTTTCAAAATAAAAAGCACCTAAACTTTAGGTGCTTTTTAATATTATGTTAAAAACGATATTATTCCACTGACATTAAGAAGTAATATAAAGGTTGATCTCCTTTATATAGTTGAACATCACAATCTTCATGTTCTTCTTCAACTTCTTCAACAAACTTGTTCGCTTCTTCTTCTGAAACATCAGCACCATAGAATATTGTAATAAGTTCACTATCATCAGAAACCATATTATCTAATACTTTTTTAGCAACTTCAAACTTGTCTTCTCCAACTTCTTTTATCTTTCCTTCAACAAGCCCTAGCATGTTACCTTCAAGTATTTCTATTCCATCCATTTCAGTATCTCTTACTGCGTAAGTTACTGAACCTGTTTTTACCATTTCAATTAATTCATTTAATTCTTGTTCGTTAGTTTCTACATCAGCGTCTCTATTAAACATTGATAAACAAGTTATACCTTGAGGTATAGTTTTTGTTTCTATAACTATAACATTTTTATCAGATATCTCTCTTGCTTGAGTTGCAGCCATAATTATATTTTTATTGTTAGGTAAAACAAATATATTTTCTGCATTTATTTTATCTATACAATCTAATATATCTTGAGTTGAAGGGTTCATAGTTTGACCACCTTCAATTACATAGTCCACTCCAAGGTCTTTAAATATGTTTGTAATTCCGTTACCCATAGCAACTGTTACAAATCCGTATTTTTTAGCTTCTGCTTCTTCTGTTACTTCAACTGCACCTTCTTCTTGTTGGTTCATTAGAAGTTCTCTATGTTCTTCTCTCATATTATCAATTTTAATTTTAGATAATTCTCCAAATAAAACTGCATTTGATAAAACTTTTCCAGGATCGTTTGTGTGGATGTGACATTTTATAACATCTTCGTATCCTACAACTATCATAGAATCTCCTAAAGATTCAATCTTACCTTGGAATTCTTTAGCTTTAGCTGCATCTCCTAATATAATAAATTCAGTACAGTAACCAAATTTAATATCTTCATCAGCTGTAGCTTTAGCACCTGTGTTAGCACCGCCACCTTGACCTATTGCAATATCTTTAACTTCTGCAACTATTCCTTCTTCTAAAGCTTCAAGCATACCTTTTAAGATAATATAAAGCCCCATTCCACCTGAATCAACTACTTTAGCTTTCTTTAAAGCTGGTAAAAGGTCTGGTGTTTTATCTAGCATAACTTTTGCGCCTTCAGTTGCTTCTTTTAACAAAACTGAAACATCTTCAGCGTTTGAAGCTTCTGCCGCTTCTGCAGTAGCTCTAATTACAGAAAGTATAGTTCCTTCTGTTGGTCTCATAACTGCTTTATATGCAGCCTCTGAACCTTCTCTTAAAGCTATAGTAAAATCCTTTGCATTAACTTCATCTTTACCTTGTAATCCTTTTGAGATACCTCTTAGGATTTGTGAAAGGATAACTCCTGAGTTACCTCTAGCTCCCATAAGAGCTCCTTTAGCTAATTTCTTAGAAACTTCGCCAATTGATTTTGAATTTATTCCTTCGATTTCCTTAACGGCAGCTTTAAATGTCATTGACATATTTGTGCCTGTATCTCCATCAGGTACTGGGAAAACATTTAATGCATTAACGAAATCGCTTTGCTCTGCAAGTCTGTTACTTCCGTTAACTACCATATTATAAAAATGTTGCCCGTTTATCATACTATATTCCATTGTTTACCTCCTAGACTCTAACCGCTTGAACATTTACTGAAATTGATGCAACCTTTAATCCAGTATAGTTTTCAACATTATATCTTACTTTTTGAATTATGTTATTTGCAATTACAGATATTTTTGTTCCGTATTCTACCATAACAAATAATTCTATATTTAATTTATCATCCTCAGTTAGATCTATCTTTACTCCTTTGCTAAGGTTTTCTACTCTAATTAATTCCCAAAGTCCTTCGGCAGCGTTTTTTGAAACCATACCTACTACCCCATAGCATTCCATTGTTGATAAACCAACAATCTTAGCTAAAACTTCATTTGAGTAGTGAATCTTTCCATTTTCTCTTGAAAATCCTACCATTTAAATTCCTCCTCAACTTATTTCATAAATACATTTTATATTAGTTACGACTTTAATTCAAGATTTATCTAACATATATAATAATATTTATATAAATTTTTTAAATTTTCCCTTGCAAATACGCTACTTATTATGTTAAAATGAATTCTGTCCTATTGAAGAGATTTATCTTCACTAACAAGGAGGTGTTTTCACATGGCAAGAAGATGCGAAATTTGTAATAAAGGTGTAGTATCTGGAGTACAGTACAGCCACTCACACAGACAATCAAAGAGAACTTGGGCACCTAACATAAAAAAAGTTAAGGCTTTAGTTAACGGAACGCCAAAAAGAGTTCACGTTTGTACTAGATGTTTAAGATCTGGTAAGGTTGAAAGAGCAATATAGTTCAAATAAAAAAAATGCAAAGCGTCAGCTTATGCATTTTTTTTGTTTTATACAACTTTATGTATAATATTACTTACTTCTTCTAAAAAATCTAATAATTCTTGAAATGCATCTTGGTAATTTGATTGCTACTATTCTCATATTCCCTCCTAAAATAAAAACCAATTTCTAATTACTACTATATATATGCAGCAAAATAGAAATTGGTGACTACTTTTTCTAATCTTTTGATAAAATTATTAAAACTTTACCTGATTTAAAGTCTATAGTAACATCTCCATCTAGAAATTCATTACAAATAGCTCTAGGTTCAAATAGTTTCATATCGTAATTATTTAATTTATACTTAGCATTAGTTATAGTAAAACCTTTTACCTCGTCACTTAAAGCATGAAAAGAAAGGACTCTACCATTAACCCTTTTTATAGTAGACTTCTTATCTACTACATACATAATGTTATTATCGTCTATTATCTTTAGATTTATACCATCTTCTAAAGAATTTAAAAACAATCCAATATTACCTAAAGAATGATCTAATCTAGTGCCAGTTACACCAAGCATAATTATATCCTTTATACCTCTCTCCTTTGCTTTTATATAAGCTAAATGAGTATCTGTATAATCTTTATCACTATTAAAACTTAAAGTTTCAACTCCATTGTCTTTAAAAAAGTTTAACGCTTCTTTTTTTGATGAGTCGAAATCCCCAAGTATAAGGTTTGGTGTAATATTATAATCATAAAGAGAATTCATCCCACTATCTGCTGCAATTAAAAAATCGCCTTCTTCTAAGTAAGATTTTAATAATTCTTTACTAGGAGGGGTTCCCCCACTAACTATGATAGCTTTCATTTTAAGCTCTCTCCTTTAGCTCCTTTATGTTTTCAATTACCTTTAGACCTTTATAAACAGCTGAACCTGCAACAGCAACATCTACACCAGCTTCTCTAACTGTTTTTATGTTATCTAAACCTACTCCTCCGTCTATTTGTATAATTAGATCTTTATTAAATTCTTTTCTTAAAGCGTCTACCTCTTTAACCTTATCTAAAGAATAATCTATAAAGCTTTGTCCACCAAAACCTGGGTTAACGCTCATTATAAGAACCATATCTAATTTTTTAATTAAATCTTTAATAAGACAAACTGGAGTTCCAGGATTTAATGCAATAGCTGCTTTAACTCCCTTACTTTTTATGTATGAAATAGCTCTATCTATATGCTTTTCAGCCTCGTAGTGAATTGTAATTATATCAGCTCCAGCATCTACAAAATCATCAATAAATCTACTTGGATTTTCAACCATAAGATGTACATCAAAGACTTTGTCAGTTTTGTTCCTTAAAGCTTTAACTATAGGTGCACCTAAAGTTATATTAGGAACAAACATCCCATCCATTACATCTATATGGATAAATTCACAATTACTCTTATGAAGTAATTCTATCTCCTCTCCAAGTTTTGAAAAATCTGCTGATAAAATTGATGGTGCAATCTTAATCATTAATACTTCCTCCCATTCATTATCTCTTCTAAAGTTCTTAAATAAAACTCATATCTATATTTGTTAATTTCCCCTTTTTCTACTGCATCTTTTACAGCACAAGAAGGTTCTTTATGATGCATACATCCTCTAAACTTACACTCATTATTAAATTTTTCGAAATCTGGGAAGTAATACTTTAAATTTTCTTTTTCTATAAAATTCACTTCAAGTGTTGAAAAACCAGGGGTATCTACAATATATCCATCATTTACTTCTATAAGTTCACTATGCCTTGTAGTATGTTTTCCTCTTCCTATCTTTTCACTTACATTACCAGTTTCCATATGTTCTCTATTTGTAAGAGTGTTTATAAGAGTAGATTTACCAGCACCAGAAGGTCCACATAAAACAGTAACATTTCCTTCTAATCTTTCTTTTAAGCTCTCTACTCCAATTCCTTCTTTTGCATTTATAAATAAAACTTCGTATCCTATTTCATTTATCTTTTCTTTTATTTCTTTTCTTTCATCTTCTGATACTAAATCCATTTTATTTAAGCAAACAATCGCTTCAATATTATTACTTTCGCAAAGTAATAAAAATCTATTTAGAAGGTCGTAATTTATATCTGGATTTTTCATAGCAAACACGACAAATGCTCGAGTAACGTTTGCTACAGTAGGCCTAAAAAGTTCAGAATTTCTTTCTTCTATATCTTCAATAACACCTTTTCCATTTTCTATTTTAATTTCTACGTTATCTCCAACCATAGGTTTTAAAGATTTGTGTCTAAACTTTCCACGTGCTTTACATTCTATTACACCCTCATCAGTTTTGATGTAATAAAATCCACCTATTCCTTTAATAATTTTTCCCTTCATAATCCCTCCGAATTTTTATTATAATTTTTTATCTAATGTTAAGCTTTTCTTATCTCTTTTAATATAACCACTTTTGATAATTTTTTGCAAGTAATTTAAATCCTAATTTATTTATCCAAATTAAAATAGCTTTTAAATCCTCCATATAAAGAAATTTGACAAGCCTTAATATTAAAAACCTATATTTATCTAAAAATACAAAAAATAATTTTTATAAAATAAAAAGAGTGCCTAAAAAGACACCCTTTTGTTTATTGTTTAGGTTGAGTTTGACCGTTATTTGTTCCACCAGCTGCTGCGCCATCTGGTTTAGCTTTATCTTTGTCTCCTTGACCATCACCGCCACCTTCTGGTGTTGGTGGTGGTGTTGGTGCTACATATTTACCTACATAAATAGTAACTGTTGTTCCTTTTTTAACCTTACTACCAGCACCTGGTGTAAAGCTTAGAACTTTACCATTTTGAGATTCATCTGTTACGTCTTTTGTTTGAACTGAAACATTTAAACCAACATTTCTTATAGCTGTTGTGGCAGCATCTTGAGTTTCTCCTGAAACGCTAGGTACAGAAACAAATTCTCCTCCTGCAACTCTTATAGTTACAGTGCTTCCTTCATTAACTGTTGCACCAGCACCTGGGCTAATAGATGTTACTTTACCAACTTGATCTTCTGATGAAGCATCTACTGTTTCAATATTTACCTTTAAGTTAGCACTATTTAACTGTTCTATAGCTGAATCTTTAGAAGAACCAACAACATTTGGAACAGTAACCTTTTTGATTTCTGGTCCTTTACTAACTGTTAGTGTTATATCTGTATCTTCTGTTACTTCTTGACCCTTTGAAGGGTTTTGACTCATAACAGTACCTGCTCCATAAGAACTGCTGTATTCTTCGCTTACGCTTATATTTGTAAGTCCTTTGCTCTTTAGTATAGCTTTAGCGTCCTCTAGACTTTCTTCAACTACATTTGGAACTTCAACCTTTTTCTTACCAGCACTTACAGTAACTTTAACTGTACTACCTTCTTTTACAGTATCTCCAGCTTTAGGGTCCATATTTAAAACTGTTCCCTCTTCTTTACCGCTGTTTTCTTTTTTAATATCTAAAGTTAAATCGTATTTTTTAGCTTCTACTTGAGCGTCATCGATTTTCATACCAACAAAGTTAGGTAATTTTACATCTTTTGGCTTGCTCATTTTGCTAAGTGCAAAGAATCCTCCAGCTCCTACAGCTAAGATAACTACAGCAACAACTATACCTATGATAATTTTTTTAATGCTATTTTTTTCTCTTTTTTCGTAATCATCCTCGTCTTTTTTTACATCTTCCTCTTCTTCGGCTTCATCTTCATACTCATCATAATCGTCGAAGAAGTCATCATCTTCATCTAAAGGATTATTATTTTTATAATCCTCTTCATTTACAGCATCCATAACTATTGTGTGTTGAGTGGTTGCTGCATTTACAGCTTTTGCCCCTAAAACAATATCTGGATTTTCTTTGATTTTTTGAAGATCTGCTATCACATCTTTAGCATCTTGATATCTCTTGTTTTGATCTTTCTCCATGCATTTTAAGATTAACTTATTCAAACTTTCTGGAACCTTTGGATTTAATTCCTTAGGTGGAACAGGTGGTTCTTGAATATGTTTTAAAGCTATAGTTACCGGTGAATCTGCATTAAAAGGCATTTGCCCTGTAACCATTTCATACATAACAACACCTAAAGAATATATATCAGTTCTCTTGTCGATATAAGTTCCTTTAGCTTGCTCTGGAGAAAAATAGTGAGCTGAACCTAAAACTGTACTAGTATTTGTAAGTGTTGCAGAACCTGAAGATTTCGCAATACCAAAATCAGTCACCTTAACTAATCCACTTTCAGTCACAAGGATATTTTGAGGTTTAATATCTCTATGAACAATACCATTTCTATGTGCACAGTCTAACGCTCTTGCTACTTGAACAGCTATAGTAATTGCAGTATCGTAATTCATTTTTCCAAAGTCGTCTATAACGTCTTTTAATGTTTTACCATCAACAAATTCCATAACAATATAGTTTACATTATCTTGACAACCAACATCTAAAACGTTAACTATGTTATTATCTGAAAGTGTTGCTATAGCTGTTGCTTCTTTTTTGAATTTATCAACTATATCTTCATTATCGTTATATTCACTTTTTAAAATTTTAACTGCTACAAACCTATTAAGCTTATTACATCTAGCCTTGTAGACAACAGCCATTCCGCCTTCGCCTACTTTTTCAAGCAGTTCATATCTACCTCCTAGTATTTCCCCATTCATACTTTCTCTCCTCCAAACAATATAACTGTTATATTATCTCTGCCTCCGTGATCTTTTGCAAGTTTTACAAGTTTATCACAAGAAGCAGTATAATCACTTTCTTCTTTTAGTATATCAAAAATTTCATATTCTGAAATTTCATTTGTTAATCCATCCGAGCATAATAAATATTTATCATACTCGCCTTTATTAAATTCAAAAATATCTACAACAACTTCATCGCTAGTTCCAAGTGCCCTAGTTATAATATTTTTGTTTGGGTGATTTCTAGCTTGAACTTCTGAAATAGTTCCAGCATCTACTAACTGTTGAACTAAAGAGTGGTCCTTTGTAAGTTTATTAATTTTTTCATTATTTATTCCAAAGCACACACTATCACCTACATTTGCAATTAAAATATTATCTTCATAAATTAAAGCTGCAACTACTGTAGTTCCCATACCAGATAAAATTTCACTATTGCTAGAGAATTCACAAATTTTATTATTAGCTTCTTCTATAGCTTTTTTTAAGACATCTTTCTTTAAACTTTCGATATTGTTTTTAACAAAATCTTTTATAACGCTAACTGCAAGCTCACTTGCAACTTCACCTGCGTTATGTCCTCCCATACCGTCACATACTATATATAACGAGTATTCATCATTTAAAGAATATCCTAAAAAATCTTCGTTTAATTTTCTTTTACATCCTACGTCACTTCTTAAACCTAACATGCTAAACCTTCTCCCCCTTAATCTTGGGATTTTAAATAACTTCTCCTTAACTGACCACAAGCTGAGTCAATATCGCTTCCCATTTCTCTTCTTACAGTCGTTTCAACGCCACATCCTTTTAAAGTTTCCGCAAATACTTCAATTGCCTTTGCAGAAGACCTTTTAAAAGAATTCTCTTTAACTTCATTTACTGGAATTAAATTAACGTGGCATAAGATTCCCTTTAATAATTTTCCAAGTGATTTACTATCTTCTTTAGAATCATTCACATCTTTTACTAAAGAGTATTCAAATGTTATTCTTCTTTTGGTTTTATTTATGAAATAATCACACGCGTCTAAAATCTCTTTTATTGAGTATTTATTTGCAATTGGCATTATTTCTTTTCTCTTTTCATCACTAAAAGCATGAAGAGAGATTGCAAGTGTTACTTGCATATCCTCATCAGCTAATTTGTAAATCTCAGGAACTAAACCACAAGTTGATAGCGTTATATGTCTTTGCCCTATGTTTAATCCATATTCAGCATTTACTTCTCTTAAGAACTTAATTACGTTGTCATAGTTATCTAAAGGTTCACCAGAACCCATTAATACAATATTTGAAATTCTTTCACCTATATATTTTTGAGCAACCATAACTTCTGATAATATTTCTCCAGAACTCATATTTCTAACTCTTCCATCTATAGTTGAAGCGCAGAATTTACAACCCATTCTACAACCTATTTGAGTAGAAACACAGATACTATTACCATGTTTATATTTCATAATAACAGTTTCTATTATGTTACCATCTTCTAATGCTAGAAGTAATTTTATAGTCCCATCTAATTTTGATTCGTATGCTTCTACAACTTTAGGAATAGATATTTTAAAGTTTTCTTTTAGTTTTTCTTTTAAAGTCTTAGGAAGATTTTTCATTTCATCAAAATCCCAAACTTCTTTATAAATCCAAGAAAAAACTTGTTTCCCTCTAAATCCACTTTCTCCATTAGCCTTTAACCATTCTGTAAATTCCTCTAAAGTTAAATCTAATATATTTTTCATATTTGCACCTATTTTCTTTTTGTTAATTTAGCCATAAAGAAACCATCCATATATTCGTTTGGCATAATAGTTAGCATACCTTCTAATGAGTATTTTAGGTTGTTTCCTCTTCCAACGAAGACTCTTTCTATTTCACAGTCTCTATGTTTATCTAAGAACCATCTTATATTTTCTTCGTTCTCTTCTATGTTTAAAGTACAAGTTGAGTAAACCATTGTACCACCTTTTCTTAAATACTCCCAAGCATTTTCCATTATTCTTCTTTGAACTTGAACTAATTCTTTAAGCTCTTCTCTTGTTTTATTCCATTTGATTTCTGGCTTTCTTCTTGCTATTCCAAGTCCTGAACAAGGAACGTCAATTAGAACTTTATCTGCCATAGCTACGTATTTACTATCTAATTTAGTAGCATCCATTTGATTTAATTCTACGTTTGTTATTCCAAGTCTATCACAATTTTCTTTAACTAAGTTTAATTTACTTTCATGTAAGTCAAATGCATAAACTTTCCCTGTATTATTTAATATTTCTGAGATATGAGTAGTTTTTCCACCAGGTGCACTACAAAGGTCTAATACTATTTCTCCATCTTGCAGGTCTAAAAGTGGCGCTACAAGCATTGCACTCTCGTCTTGAACTGTTATCTTTCCTTCTTCAAAAAGCATATTCTTATCAAGAGAGCTTCCTCCTCTTATAGTTATAGCTTCTGGTGCTATATCTCCTTCTTCAACTTCATATCCTAGTTCTTCTAACTTATCAAATACTTCATCAAAATCAGCTTTTAAGCTATTAACTCTAACTGTTACGCTAGGAGTTTGGTTTAACCCATCCATTATTTGAATTGTTTTTTCTTCTCCGTATTGTTTGATAAGCATTCTAATCATCCAAGGTTGGAATGAATAATTGTAAGCTAGTTCGTAAATTCTATTTTGAAATTTGATCCCTAAGTTATCTTCTTTTTTAACATAATTTCTTAAGATACCATTTACAAGTTTGCTATCTTCTTCTGAAACTTTTTTAGCTTCTTCAACAGCTTCATTACACGCTGCATAACTTGGAACTTTATCTAAAAATCTCATTTGATAAATTGCTACTCTTAAAATGTTTAAAATAGTTCTATCCATTATTTTTATATCTTTAACAAAAGAAGCTATTATTGTATCTAAAGTCTTCTTTCTTCTTAATGTTCCATAAACTATCTCAGTTACTAGAGCTTTATCTTTATCATTTAGCTCGCATTTATTTAGTTCATTTGAAAGTGCTATGTTTGAATACGCTCCTTCGTTTAAAACTCTGTTTAGTATTTCTATAGCTACGCTTCTACTATTCATATATTACCTCTTCTTTCAGTTTTTATTTAATTATATTATTCTCTCTTACTAATTGCAATAAGTCTTATTAGTTGAGAAATAGCCATTAAAGCTGCCGCAATATAAGTTAGTGCTGCTGACTTTAATACCTTTTTTGCACCATCTAGTTCATCGCTATATAAAATATTCATACTACTTAATATTTTTAACGCTCTATTTGATGCATTAAATTCAACTGGTAATGTTACAAGTTGAAAAATAACTGCCCCTGAGAAAAATATTATACCAAGATTAATAAAAAGACTATTACCAAGTACTAAACCTATTATTAATAGTATCCAAGAAAGGTTTGAACCTAAATTAACTATTGGAACTATTGTATTTCTAAGTACTAATGGTCCATAACTTTTTGAATCTTGTATCGCATGGCCTACTTCATGTGCCGCAATACCTGCAGCTGCAATAGTATTTCCATTATAAACATCTGGTGACAACCTTAAAACTTTGTCTCTTGGGTCATAGTGGTCACCTAGTTCTCTATTTATCATTTCTATTTTAACATATGATAAACCTGAATTATCAAGAATCATTCTAGCAACTAAAGCCCCAGTGTAGCCATTTCTAATTCCAATTCTTCTATACTTGTTATATGTTGAACTAATTTTCCCTTGTGCATAGATAGTAACTAAAATAGCTGGAATTAAAATTAAAATAGTCTTATCAAAATAAAATGGATAGTACATACGAATTACCTCTTTTCATATTTAGAATTTAAAATTCTATTATTATTTTAAAGTAGTTCCCTCTTCTATCTTATAACCATTTAAGTATTCTTTAACAGTAAGTGCTTTCTTTCCTGGGAATTGAATTCTTTTAACTAAAAGGCTTCCTGCTCCACAAGAAACTAAAATTCCTTCTTTTGATACATTTAAAATAGTACCTGGTTCTACGTTACCTTTAGTCTCTTTTACTTCTGATTCATATATTTTCATAACTTTATCTTCATAATTAGTAAAGGCTACCGGCCAAGGATTTAAACCTCTTATAAGATTTTTTATATCCTTTGCACTCTTAGACCAATCTATCTTTGCCATATCTTTATTAAGCATTTTAGCGTAGAAAGTTTCATCTGTTTGTTTTTCTCTTTCTATAGTTCCATTAACTAATCCTTCAATAGTTTGAATTAAAAGATCAGCTCCCCTATCTTTTAATATTTCGTAAAGTTCACCAGCTGTCATATCATCTGTAATCTCTACCTCATCTTTAAGTAACATATCCCCTGTATCAAGTCCTACATCCATAAGCATAGTTGTATTACCAGATACCTTTTCACCATTAATAATAGCCCAGTTTATAGGAGCTGCTCCCCTATACATTGGTAAAATTGAACCGTGAAGATTAATACATCCGTATTTTGGTATATCTAAAACTTCTTTAGTTAAGATTTGACCAAATGCAACTACTATTATAAAGTCAGGTTCTAAATCTTTAAGATTTTTAATCATTTCTTTTT
This sequence comes from Clostridium chrysemydis, assembly GCF_015234215.1. GTDB lineage: Bacteria > Bacillota > Clostridia > Clostridiales > Clostridiaceae > Clostridium > Clostridium chrysemydis. Next base: position 1,146,930 of record NZ_JADEKP010000001.1, read on the forward strand.
CATCTTTAAGTTTAATAGGTTGAATTACTTCGATGTCATGCTTTAATGCTTCTTCTTTAACTGGAGAATAAGCTATTTTTTTACCTCTACCTTGTCTCTTGTCAGGTTGAGTAAATACACATTCTACGCCATACTTCTCAATTAGTGCTTTTAGTGATGGAACTGCAAAATCTGGAGTTCCCATAAAAACTATCTTCATCTAACTTTTCTCCTTTCTTTATTAAATTGCTTTATCTATAAATAAAATCCCATCTAAGTGGTCATTTTCGTGTTGAATTGCTCTAGCTAAAAGTTCTTCAGCTTCAAGGATAAATTCTTCACCCTTTTCGTTTATAGCCTTAACTTTAACATACATAGCTCTATCTACATCTTCAGCCTCACCAGGACAGCTTAAGCATCCTTCTTCTCCAACTTGAGAGCCTTTAAGCTCTAATATCTCTGGATTTATAAATACTCTAGGACCTTCTCCGTCGTATACATCTATAACAAATACTCTTTTAAGTATTCCAACTTGAGGTGCAGCAAGGCCAACTCCATCAGCTTCATACATAGTTTCTACCATATCTTTAATTAAAGTTAAAGTTCTTTTATCTAATTCTGTGACAACTTTGCTTTTTTTTCTTAAAACATCGTCGCCTTTTTTTCTAATATTTCTAATTGCCATTTTTATGCCTCCTATAATAAATTATTTGGATTAATATCAATATTTATTCTTATTTCATTATATACACTCTTATTTAAATCATAAAGGCTATTTCTTATATTTAAAAGTTCGTTATCATTTACGTTACCTTTAATCATAATCTGATATCTAAACATATCTCTGACCTTTTTGACAACACAAGGTGTAGGGCCGAGTAAGTAAGAACCTTCGCTTATTAATCCTTCTATCTTATCTTTTGTGTTTTCCATAAACTCTTTAAGCTTTATTTCATTCTTAGATAAACCTCTAATTAATACTATTTTACCAAAAGGCGGATAACACATCAATTTTCTAATTCTTATTTCTTCCTTAAACATATCAGTATAATTATTATCAACAGCATATTTTAAACTTGGATGATTTGGAGTGTAGCTTTGAATTACAACCTCTCCTTTAGTTTCACCTCTTCCAGCTCTTCCTGAAACTTGAGTAACTAAATCATATGTTCTTTCAGATGCTCTATAGTCTGGCATGTTTAATGACATATCAGCTGCTAGTATTCCAACTAAGCTAACATTTTTAAAATCAAATCCTTTAGCTACCATTTGAGTACCTATTAAAATATCAGCTTCACCATTTATAAATGAATTATATATTTTTTCGTAGGCATCTTTAGCTTTAGTAGTATCTGAATCCATTCTTAAAACTCTTGCATCTTTAAAATACTTTTTGATTTCATTTTGAACTTTTTCAGTACCTGCACCAAAGAATTTTACGTATTTACTACCGCACTTTGGGCAAACTTTCTTTTCCTTTTCTACATATCCGCAATAATGACAAGATAAGTATCCACTATTATGATACGTCAAAGATATGTCACATTTGTGACATTTAAAAACATAACCGCAACTTCTACAAGAAATAAATGTAGAAAATCCTCTTCTATTTAAGAAAAGAATTATTTGTTCTTTTCTTTCTAAAGCTTCTTTCATCTTTTTATATAGTTTTCTACTAAACATAGATAAATTTTTATCTTTAAGTTCTTTTCTCATATCCACAATTTCCATAGTAGGAAGTGGCTTTTTATCTATTCTTTCTTTGAGTTCTACTAAATTTATTTTTTGAACTATAGCGTCTGCAAAACTTTCAACAGAAGGTGTTGCAGAACCTAATACATATTTAGCGTTGTAAATTTCGCTATAAAATTCACAAACTTCTTTTGTGCTATACTTTGGATTATGTTCTGATTTATAACTGCTTTCGTGTTCTTCATCTACTATAATTAAACCTAAATCCTGAACTGGTAAAAAGAGAGCGCTTCTTGCTCCTATAACTAATCTACATTTACCATTTTTTACTCTATACCACTCATCAAATCTTTCTCCCTCTGAAAGTTTACTGTGAAAAAGTGCAACTTCTTCTCCAAACCTGCCTTTAAATCTTTGAATCATCTGTGGAGTTAAAGATATTTCAGGAACTAAAACTATGCAAGACTTGCCTTTATTTAAAGTTTCACGAACTAGTTCCATGTAAACTTCTGTTTTACCAGAGCCTGTGACTCCTTTTATTAGGGTTCCTTTAGTTTCACTATTTAAAACTACTTTAATAGCCTTTAGTTGCTCTTCATTTAATATTTTTGTTTTATCTAATTCATAAGTTTTCTTATTATATCTATCTACTATAGTTTGAATTACTTCTAAAAATCCTTCTTCTATAGATTTATTTATCATATAACTTGAAAATCCATGTTCTTTAGTTAATTCAGCTTTAGAGAAACATTCATCATTGTCTTTTATAAAATTAATTAAAGATAAGTATTTTTCATTATTTTTATACTTTTCATTTAATTCCTCTTTAAATTTAATAACATTTTTCTTTTTAAATGTAGCACCTTTAGTTATTCCCTTTGGAATCATAAGCCTAATTGCATCAATATATTTACATAAAGTCTTTCTTCTTAAAAATTCTATAGTTAAAAGATTTTCACGAGTTAAAATAGGCTTAGTGTCTAGAATTTTTTTTATATACTTAAGCTTATAATTACCTTCATATTCAGTTTTTAAAGCTACAACAAAGCCTTCTGTAAATCTATTTCCAGCTCCAAAGTGAACACTTACTCTATCTCCTACACTTATTTTAAGTTCATCTTCTTTTGAAACTTTATAAGTAAAGGGTCTATCTATTTCTTGTGCATCACTATTTATAACTACTTCAGCATATAAATTCATTTTTTAAACACCTTCCATAAAAGAAAAAAGCGCATTTAGCGCTTTCTTCCGATTAAATCAAATAGATTTTTTGCAACGTCTCTTTTGCTCATTATATCTAAAGAAACCTCTTCTCCATCTTTTGAAAAAATAATAACTCTGTTATTATCACTTCCAAAACCTGAATCGCTAGATACTATATTGTTTCCTACTATGTAATCTAGATTCTTTCTTTCTAATTTACTTTTTGCATTTTCTTTTAAGTCGTTTGACTCTGCTGCAAATCCCACTAATACTTGATTAGTTTTTCTTTTACCTAGTTCATTTAAGATATCAAAATCTTTTGTAAGTTCTAGGTTTAATGTATCACCATTTTTTTTAATCTTTTTATCGCTATAATTTAAAGGTTTATAATCAGATACAGCTGCTGATTTAATAACTATATCTTGATTATTAAATCTTTCTAAAACAGCATCTTTCATATCTTTGTTTGTGTCGACTTTAATTATCTTAACGCCTCTAACATCTGATACGTCATTAGCACCTGTAATTAAAGTTACATTTGCACCTCTATCTCTAGCCTCTAAAGCAATTTGATGACCCATTTTTCCCGTCGATCTATTTGTTATAAATCTTACTGGGTCAATATGTGCTTTAGTAGGTCCTGCTGTTACTAACACATTTTTCCCTACTAAATCTTTAATTGGATATAGTTCTTTTAAAACTCTATCTACTATAACTTCAGGTTTTTCAAGTTTTCCTTTTCCAACATCACCACAAGCAAGTCTTCCGCTATCTGGGTCTATGAATTCATATCCATATTCCTTAAGCTTTTTGATATTATTTTGAACTATTGGGTTAACATACATGTTTGTGTTCATCGCAGGTGCAAAAATCACTTTTGCTTTAGTTGCCATGATAGTTGTAGATAACATATCATCTGCAATACCATTAGAAACTTTGCCTATAATGTTCGCAGTAGCTGGACAAACTAACATAACATCAGCTTTTTGAGCTAAACTTATATGTTGAATCTCCCAAGCTTTTGGCTCAGCAAACATGTCTGTTATAACCATATTTTGACTCATTGATTGGAAAGTAAGAGGTGTTACGAATTCAGTTGCTGATTTAGTCATAATAACTCTTACATCTATACCTTTTTTTCTTAAGGCACTGATTACATCAAGTGATTTATATACAGCAATTCCACCTGTTACTCCAATAACAACGCATTTTCCTTTATACATTTAACTATTAGTTTTCTTCCGTAGTAGGTTCTTCTACATTATGGAAGTGTAATACTCCATCATTTAGCTCGTTTATAGCTGTTGTAAGCGGCTTTTGGAATTTCTCCTCGATAAGTGGTTTACTTCCTGCTATTATTTGTCTTGCTCTTTTTGATGTTATTAATACTAATGAGTATCTATCGTCTACCTTTTCTAATAATTCCACTATTGATGGATTAATCATAGAGTTGTTCATGAATAATGCCCTCCTTAGAATCTAAAATTTTATCTTTTATTCTATCTACTCTACATTTTTCGGCTGTTATAATAGCCTCTAACTTTTTTGTAGCTATCTCTACTTCATCATTAACTACAGCATAATTATATTTTGAAACAAAATTAATTTCTTTATAAGCTGATTTAAATCTAGTCATTAATGATTCTTCAGTTTCGCTACCTCTACCTATAATTCTTTTCTTTAGTTCTTCCATAGAAGGTGGAAGAATAAATATGAAGATACCTTCTTCACAATTTTCTTTAACTTTTAAAGCACCTTGAATATCAATTTCTAAAATTACGTCTTTTCCTTCGTTTAACATTTTTTGAACATTAGACTTTGGCGTACCATAGAAATTCCCATAAACTTCTGCATGTTCTAAGAAATCACCTTCTTCGATTCTTTCTTTGAATTGATCTTTATTTAAGAAGTAATAATTTACACCTTCAACTTCTCCTGCTCTAGGCGATCTTGTTGTTGCTGAAACTGAAAGATATAAATTATCGTTTCTATTTAAAAGTTCTTTACAGATAGTTCCTTTTCCAGCTCCCGAAGGACCAGAAATTACTAATAAAACACCTTTTTTCATTATTCGTCTACCTCGTCATCATGGTCATCCTTATTAGATAATCTATGTGCAACAGTTTCTGGTTGAACTGCTGAAAGGATAACGTGATCACTATCAGTTATTATAACCGCTCTAGTTCTTCTACCATAAGTAGCGTCTATAAGCATCCCTCTGTCTCTAGCTTCTTGGATTATTCTCTTTATTGGTGCAGATTCTGGACTAACTATAGCAACTAATCTATTAGCTGAAACTATGTTTCCAAAACCTATGTTTATTAATTTGATACCCATTATATGCCTCCTCTATTCAATATTTTGCACTTGTTCTCTTATTTTTTCGATGATATTTTTCATCTCAATAACAAAGTTTGTCATTTCAATGTGACTAGATTTTGAAGCAATAGTGTTAGTTTCTCTATTCATTTCTTGAACTATAAAATCTAACTTTCTTCCTATCGGCTCTTTAAGCTTTAAAGTATTTCTCATTTGAATTATATGACTTCTAAGTCTTATAATTTCTTCATCCACAGTAGCTTTATCAGAAAACATTGCAACTTCCATAGCAATTCTTTGTTCATCAATATTTAAATTACTAGTAAGTTCTTTCACTCTATCTTCAAGCTTTTCTTTGTAAGCCCTTGGAACTGAGTCTGCTATCTTTTCAACTTCGTCTACTGTTTCATCTATAACTAAAAGCTTACCTAAGATATCTTCCTTAAGTTTTTCGCCTTCTACTATACGCATTTCAATCATATTATCTAAAGCTTCTTTTAAAAGAGGAGTGATTTCTATATAAACCTCTTCTAAATCTTCTTCTTTTTGTGAAATAGTTATAACATCTTGAAATCTTGATATTGTAGTTGCTGTTGCATCGTTTGGAATATTTAGAGATTTTGCTATTTCTTCTAAACAGTCGAAATAGCTTTTGGCTAAATCTTTGTTAAGTTCTGCAACAACGTCGTCACTTTTAAAACTCTTTAAGTTAATAAAAACATCAACTTTACCTCTACTTAGTCTCGAATTTATAACTTTTCTAATACGTTCTTCAAGTGCAATCATTTGCTTTGGCATTCTTATATTTATGTCAAGGTATCTATGATTTACGCTTTTCATCTCAACTGAAAAAATTCTTTCATTTTCCTCGCTACTTCTAGCCCTACCAAAGCTAGTCATACTTTTCGCCATCCTTATCCCTCCTTTACTTAACAAATTATATAAACAATATTATTGGACTAACTAAATAAAGTCAATAGTTTGTTAACAAATTCTTAACATTTATTTGTAAAAGAAAGTTATTTTATAAATATCTAACTATTTTATTTAAAAATTAAAAGCACCACAAAAGTGGTGCCTTTTAATAATTAATATTATTTAGCTAATTCATACAAAGCATTTCCATAGATTTTAGCGCAATCTATAAGGTTTTCTATGCTTATTTTTTCATTTGGCATATGAATACATTCTGGCTCTCCTGGGAATAAAGGTCCAAATGCTACTGTGTTTGGAATTTCTTTTGCATAAGTTCCTCCACCTATTGATATAAGCTTAGCTTCTTTTCCTGTTTGCTCGCTATAAACCTTTTGAAGTTTTTTAATTAATTCACTATCTTTTGAGAAGTAAAGTGGTGCATCGTGAGATATACCAAATACTCCAATATTTTCGTCCTTAGTTTTATCTATAACTACATCCATAACATCATCATATTTTTTAGTTACAGGGTATCTTAAGTTAATTTTTATTTCTAATTTATCTTTATTAAAATCAACTATACCAACATTTAAAGTAAGTTTTCCTGAAACTTCATCACTTAATCCTACTCCAAATTTTTCTCCATTTAATTCATAACCTATATTTTCATTAACAAATTTTATAAAGTCATTTGTTTCTTTTCCAAAGTTTATATTTTCTAATGATTTAAATAAAGTCATTATAGCGTTTTCTCCAAGTTCTGGAGTGCTACCGTGAGCATTTTTACCTTTTGCAGTTATAACGATTGTGTTTTCTGATTTTGTAAATTCAACTTTTCTATCGTTAGATTGATTGAATTTATTTAATATATTTTCTATATTATCTAAATTATTAGTTATTATTTTACATTCTGCAAAGTTTGGTACTACATTAACTGCACTACCTCCTTTGAAGTATTCAATAACATTTTCTTCTTTTGAAGTATCTACATCTTTAACTAAGTCAAAGTCAATAATACCTTTTTCACCATTTATTATTGGGAATTCAGCATCTGGAGTAAACCCAAACACAGGAGCTTTTTCATATTTTAAATAATGATGAATATCAGATCCTCCAATTTCTTCAGAAGTACCAAATACTATTCTTATTCTTTTATTTAATTTTAACCCTAAATCTTTTATAGCTTTAGCACCATATAATGCAGCTACTATTGGCCCTTTATCATCTGCTGTACCTCTACCGTAGATGTATCCATCACTAATTTCTCCAGAGTATGGAGGAAACTTCCAACCTTCTCCTTCTGGAACTACATCTAAGTGACCTAAAGCAACTACGTAATCTTCACCTTCCCCTATTTCAGCATAACCTACATAGTTATCTAAATTTTTAGTTTTAAAACCTAGTTCTTCACATTTCTCTAAAGTTAATTTTAAAAGTTCTGCCACGTCTTTTCCATAAGGGAATTCACCTTCTGTTTCTTTAGCAACACTTTTAACTTTAACTAGATCAATTGTAGTTTTAATAATTTCATTTTTTAATTCATCAATTTTTTTGTTAATCAAAATTATCCTCTCCTTTACCCTTTGTTTTACATAATTATACCACTTTTAATCTTCCATATCATTCTTCAAATAGTTAAATTAACGCAAAATTTAAGAGATTGCTTTAAACAATCTCCTTTAGCTTACAAGTTTATATACTTTATTAATAGATTCTCTATCTTTAAAGTTATCTGCTATTTTAAAAAGGTCTTGATTTACAGAATCTTTAGAAAACACTCTTATAAATCTTTCTTTATCATTAACTAAAAGATCCCTTATTTTTAAAAGTAATATAGCTACGTTATATTCTAAGTCATCTTTATCTATCGCCCCCTTTTCTAATATGCAATAGTCCATTCTAGAAGATTCTATAAAATTATATATTTCACCATATAATTTTTCATCTATTTCCTTTTTATCAAGAGATGCAAAACTTCTAATATTATTTCTTATGTTATTTTCAAGTCCATTTTCTAAATTATTAATTTTAATTCTACTATATCCTATGTAAAAAACTATAGAAATTATAAATATTAAACTTAATATTACTTTTTTATTTTTCATATTTCCCCCCAAACATTATCCCTTTATTAATATTATATAAAATCTAGGACTTTCATACAATCTATACTTTTTGTGTTAATTATTATCATCATATACGAGTATATTATTTAAGATATATTTTTTATTTTTTTATTATGGTAATATTTGTTTAAGAGGTGATTTTATGCTTAATAATATTTCAAAGACTACTTTAAAACAACTTATGATTGATTATAATTTTACTTTAAACTCTTTTGAAGATAATTTAATAATAACCGAAATTAAAAATTCTAAGGATTCAAGATTTTTTAATAACGATATGATTTTTAGGCTATTAATTTATAAAAATCATATTATTATATCCACTACAAAAGAATTAAAAGATGCTTTTGTAAATCTCTTTAAAGATTCTACTTCTGCTTGGTTTCTTAATTATAGAAATTTAAAAGCTATAGATAATAAGCTCTTAAGGTTTGGTTTTAAAATCTTTGAAATAAAAGAATATTTTACTCCAAAGGATGACTCCTTTATTAAATCTTCAAATTTAAAACAGTATAATAATTTAGAAATTTTAAACTTTAAAGGTGATGATAGATTCGATGAAGCTTTTGCTTTTAATAAAGATACGCCTGATATTTTAGGAATATCTTATATAGAAAACGAAGAAATACTTGGTATGTCTGGCGTTAGTTTGGACTCAAAATATCTATATCAGATAGGTATAAACGTTTCAAGTAAAAGTAGATCTAAAAATATTGGGACAATTCTAGTATCTAATATTAAAAATGAAGTTTTAAAAATAAATAAGGTACCTTTTTACGGAACAAGCCTTTCTCACTTAGAGTCACAAAAGGTAGCTTTAAAATCTGGGTTTTTACCTGAATTTATTGAAATAACTTCAATAAAAAAAGCAGACTAAATTTTAGTCTGCTTTTTTTATAGTACCATTTCTATTAAACTTCTTTTTTAATTTTATCTCTACAGGAAAAATTGATAATATAAGTGCTGCTATTTGAAGATAAAAGAGCACTAACCCATATTTGCCTAAAAGTTCTTTATTAACCCCTAGTATAACCGTTAGAGATATAACTGTTATCATAAATAATGCTATTCCAAGTGTAAGCCACAACTTTCCAATAGCTTTATTTGCAAAATCCCAAGTGTCTTTATTTTTCATAGACATAGTTGTTCTATACCCATAGAGTCCATTAATTTCTTTTGGAGGTTTCTTTAAAAGTAATCCCCCAAAGAGTATCATAACACCAGGTATCAATAAATAATTAATGAAAATAAAAACATTCATCTAATCACCTACTCGTAATTCTTTATATTATTATAACATATTTTTACAGTTTCAACCTATAAAAAAGCCAAAATGAGAATTGTCCCATTTTGGCTTTTATAAAAACTATAATACTAACAATTTAAACATAAAGATTACAGCAAGTACTAACATAACTATTGATACAGGCTTTTTCTCTTCATTAGCTTTTCTAAAGAATAAGTTATAAATAACATTAATTATTACATATGATAAAACTCCTAAAGTTAATCCATCACCTATGCTATAAGTAAGCGGCATAGCAGCAATTGTTATAAATGCTGGGAAACCTTCTGTTATTTCATCAAAGTTAATGTTTTTAACTGCCCCAAGCATTAAGTATCCAACATATATTAAAGCTGGTGCTGTAGCACATGCTGGGATTGCAACGAATATTGGTGAAAAGAACATTGCAACTAAGAATAGTATTCCTGTTGTTATAGAAGTCCATCCTGTTCTTCCTCCAGCTGCAACTCCTGTTGAACTTTCAACAAATGTTGTTACTGTTGAAACTCCCATAACTGCACCTGCTGTTGTTCCTACAGCATCACACATTAAGGCTTTACCAACGTTTGGAATGTTTCCTTCTTCATCAAGCATTCCAGCTTTTGATGAAACTCCAACTAACGTTCCTATAGTATCAAAGAAATCAACAAATAAGAAAGTAAATACTATAGTTATAAATGTCCAAATATTTGATGGATGGAATACATATGCTAAATCAATTTTTCCAGCTATAGGCGCTATACTTTCAAATTTAATTATACCGTTTGGTAAGTATATACCAAGTGTAGCTGCAAACTCTGGATCATACATAGCATATCCCCATGCAATTAATGTTGATACTAGAATTCCAAAAAGAATAGATCCTCTAACTCCTTTTTTATCTAGTACAGCTATAATTAATACTCCTATTGCTGCAATTACAGCTGTAGGCTTTGTAAAATCTCCTATTGCTAAAAATGTATCTGGATTTGAAACAACTATTTTACTTCCTGTAAATCCGATAAAAGCAATAAATAAACCAATTCCTGCAGTTACTGCAAATTTCATATTAAGGGGAATTGCCTTAACCACTGCTTGTCTTATATTACATAGTGACATTAAAATAAAAATAATACCTTCTACAAATACAGCTGTTAATGCTATTTCCCAAGATATTCCTTTTCCTATTACTACAGAAAAAGCAAAGTATGCATTTAATCCCATACCAGAAGCTAGTGCAAATGGTAAATTTGCAAATACACCCATAAGTATAGTTGCAAATGCTGCTGAAAGACAAGTTGCTGTAACTAGAGCTCCAGCATCCATTCCAGTTTGACTTAGAATATTAGGATTAACGGCAATAATGTATGCCATTGTTAAAAATGTAGTAACACCGGCTATGATCTCCTTTTTGAAGTCAACATTCTTGTTATCAAGAATTTCTAAGATTCTTTTTTGTTTTTTCATCTTAAACCCCCACAATAATAAAAGGTCGTTATAGGTTAACTTAAACTAAGTATAACCCATAACGACCTTTAGAATTTCTAATTCGTCTTCTCATAGTCAGATATTTACGGTATCTGGTAGAAACTTGTGATCCATATCATCACACTTATATGAGTCATACACTTTACGAATATTATTCTATATCATAACACGAATGTTTGTCAACATATTTTTAAAAATATCTCTTTTTTTATTATTTTTATGTATATTTATAATAAAATTAAATATAATTGTTCGTGTTTAGTGATGTGTATATAGTCCATCTTCAAAAATTTCTCTTATTTCTTTTACAGTTTTACCACTATTTATTGCAGCTAAAAGCTTAATTCTAGCTTTTTGTCCCGGCATAGTATCTCCAAAAATACATCCCATATTTCTTAAATGCTTTCCGCCCCCTTCATATCCGTAACTTTCAAAAACTCTTCCTTCAAAACATCTTGATACTATAATTACAGGAATGTCTTCTTTTATAGCTTTTTCTATTCCTTTAACCATAGTTGGAGGTACATTTCCTCTTCCCATAGCCTCTATGACTAGCCCTTTATATCCTTTATCTAAAGAAAAATCTATAAATTCACTTCCCATACCTGAGACGCATTTTATTAAAGCTACATCCTTATCCATATTCTTAGGACTTAGTTTTACACCTTTTTTTCCTTTTCTATAGAATATAACATTATTATTGTCAACTACTCCAACAGGTCCAAAGTTTGGTGTTCTAAATGCATTTAATGCCATAGAGTTTGCTTTTGTAACTTCTATAGAATCATTTAGTTCTCCATTAAAGCAAACTAAAACTCCACGTCCATATGCTTCATCTGAAATAGCCGTACAAATAGATGTAGCTAAATTAAATGGTCCGTCATATCCAAGTTCTGAACTACTTCTCATAGCCCCTGTAACTACTATTGGTTTTTTTGTATTTGTAGTTAAATCTAAAAAATATGCTGTTTCTTCTAGAGTATCTGTTCCGTGAGTAACTACAATACCATCTATATCTTCTCTATTTGCTAAATCTTGTACAAACTTTGAAAGTTCTAACATAAGTTTTGGTGTTACATGTGGTGATGGAAGACTTGAAAACGTGTGATTTTCAACCTTTGCATAATCTTCTACCCCTGTAACTAAAGACATTATATCTTCCCCACTTAAGCTTGGAACTGCTGCTTGAAGTCTTTCATCGACTTTCATTGAAATAGTTCCACCATTAAAAACTACTGCTACTTTTTTCATATCTCCCTTTTCTCCTTACTTCTTTTGTTATATTTTAAAAATAAAAAACTTTTGAAAATCAAAAGTCTTTTATTAAGATATTTTCGGTAGGTCGGCGTATCCTACATCTCTATTTACTATAATTTAATTTTAAGCGCGTGAGGTGCCATTTCTCACCTCAAAAATATCTATAACTTATTATATATCCTTTTTTATTATATTCCAACTCCTTTGTTTGTTTCCAACAAGCTTCCGCTATAAATACTATTTTTAAGCTTAGATTTAGTTAATGGATACATCGTTGCAACATACATATAGCCTTCTTCTTTATCAACTTCTAATACTAACATAATATAAGCGTCAACTTTTTTAACTATTCTTAAAGCACTTTCCCCTCTTCTTTTAGATTTTCCAATAAAATCTGGATTTCCAATAATTCTTTCGATTATAATCGATAAGTTATCTTTTATATTTTTTGTAAATTGTTTTCCATGCTTTTTTAGAATATGATTAAAGGCTCCCCTTGAGATATACACATCTCCGTAATAATCTAAACCTATATCATCTGCGAGTACTTTATCTATCTTTCCAACTTTTTTATATACTTTCTTTTGAACCGTCATAAAATTCTCACCAAACTTTCATATTATTAAGGGGCTTTATTTTATTATATTCACTTCGCTTGTAATTTACCTGTTTTTAAGTATAAAAAAAATTAACTAAACAATCTGTTTAGTTAATTTTAACAAAAGTATAATCTTCTTTTCCATCTAAAACTAAATTCACGTTCCCATTTTTATCATAGCTATAAATAGAAGGTTTATTATATTGATCAATTCCAACAAATAATAATAGTCCATCTTTTGTAATTGAAATTCCTTTATTTAAGTCAACGCCTTTTGGAAAATCATATACTAATCTATTATAAGTTTTGTCGCTATTTAATTCGTATAAAGAATTTGAATCACCTGAAAAGCTTCCAAGAACATAATATTTTCCGTTGTTCTTTATTACATCTTTTACTTTTTCAACGTCTTCAGAAAGAACTTTTACTTCTCCGTCTTTTGTAATTTCTTTTAAAACTTTGTTGTTATCTAAGGTTTGCTGAAAAATTATCACTCCATCTTTATATCCTTTTAAAAATTCAACGTATCCTCCGCCTGATAGTTTATATAAAAGTTTTTCTTCTCCTGTTTTTAAATCATATGTAAATATACCATTAGTTTTATCTTTTCCGATGCCGTAATAAACTAATTTATCGTCTCCTGTAAAATCAAATAAATTTCCAGATATTTGAGTATCTTCTTTTACAAATTTACTTTCTTTACTCTTTAAGTCTAATATTTTTAATTTATATCCGTTGTCATTAACCATATAAGCTACTTCTTCACCATTTTCTGATAAATTTAAAAAATCGTAATTTACTTCATCTATTTTTACATCTTCTCCATTAAATTTTACAAAGTGCTTTGAGTCTTTAATAAAAATATAATTATTAGCATTTTCATTGTACTCAACAATAGTTTGGTCTCCATTTAATTCGCTATATTTTCCATCTTTAATATCATAATTCTTATATGTCCCATTTTCTCCTACTACTATTGCGCCACTATTTAAGGTAACTTTTGATTTGTCCATATCTTCTTTAACTTCATTTTCTTTGTTACCACAAGCATATAGAATAAATGAAAAACTTATAAGAAGTAAGACTAATAAATTCTTTCTTCTTAAAACATTCATTCTAAATTTCATTTCCTTATAAAATCTTCCCTTCACAAATATATTCTGCGTTTCCGCTCATATAAATTCCTTCATTTTTTATTTCAATAGTTAAATCACCGCCAGGCAACTTAGTTTTTACAACATCATCTACAAGATGGAATCTTCTTAAAACTTCTACAGAAGCTGATGCACCAGTGCCACAAGCTAAAGTAGCTCCCGCACCTCTTTCAAAGGTTTCTACGATTATGTTTTTTCTATCTTTTATAGTTACGAAATTTACATTTGTCCCAGATTTAAAAAATTCGTATTTTTCAATTAAGGCACCTTCATTAACATTGTACTCATTTTCTTTTCCTATTATTATAGTATGAGGTACACCTACTAAAACAGACGTTAATTCATATTCTTTATCATTTATTTTAACAGTTTTTTTAATAACTTCATCTAACCCGTCTTTAAGCCCTATATCTTCACCTTTATATGAAGGTTTTCCCATATATACTTTAGCTCCTGTTACTTTTTCATCTTTAAATAAAAGTTCTATTTCTTTTATTCCATCACCTGTTTTAACTTTGAATTTTTTATCCTTTGTAAATCCTTTATCATAAATGTATTTTCCAAAACATCTAATAGCATTTCCACACATACTTGCATAAGACCCGTCACTATTTATTATAACCATTTCAAAAATATTATTATCTTTTTTAATTATAACTAACCCATCTGCACCTATACCAAAGTGCCTATTACATACTTTTTTCGAAAGTTCACCTTCGTTTTTAATTTCATTTTTTAAATCTTCAACAAATATAAAATCATTTCCAATACCATGCATTTTTACAAAGTTCATTCTTATCACTCCTAGTCTATATAAATTGATATTTGCATCCTAAAAATGTTATACTATCTTTAAATAACATTTAGAGAGGATGGCAAAAATTATGGCATTAGATGGCGTATTTTTAAGCAGTTTACTAACTGACTTAAAAGATACTTTAATAAATTCAAAGATAGATAAAATAAACCAACCTGAAATGGATGAAGTCATTCTTACACTTCGAAAAGATAGAAAGAATTTTAAATTATTAATTTCTTCTTCTTCTCAATTTGCAAGAATTCATATAACTAAAATTCAAAAAGAAAACCCACTTAAAGCACCACTTTACTTAATGGTACTTAGAAAGTACTTAGTAGGTGGTACTATAATAGATGTAACTCAAAAAGATACAGATAGAGTAGTTACTCTAACTATCTCTTCAAGAGATGAACTTGGATATGATAGCAAGTATCTATTAATAGTTGAAATAATGGGTCGTCACTCAAATATCTCTTTAATTAGAGAAAGAGATATGAAAGTAATGGAATCTATAAAACATATCACTCCTGATATAAATACTTATAGGGTTTTATATCCTGGAGTAGAATATGTTTATCCTCCAGCTTCTACAAAACTTAACCCCTTTGATTTTAAAAAAGAAGAATTAATAACCTTTGTAGAAACTAACGATATTTCTCTTGATGAATATTTTTTCCTAAAGACCTTTACAGGTGTTAGTAAAACTTTATCTAAAGAATTATTTTTAGAATCATCTGAGAATAATTATACATTAACAGAGATAGATATTCTATACAAATTTATTACAGATGTTTTTAAATTATTAAAAAATTGTCCAGAATTTAATATAATTTTAGATAATTGCGGATTATACAAGGATTTCCATTCACTTATTTTCAAAAATATTGATAAAAACCTTAAATCTGTTAAATATGAAAATCCTTCAATGATGCTTGAAGATTTCTATAGTACTAAGGATAAACAGGAAAGACTTCATAGTAGGACAACAAATCTTCAAAGATTAGTTACAACAAATATTGATAGATGTTTAAAAAAGGAAAAGATTTTAAATAAAAGTATTGATGATTGCAAATCTAAAGAAAAATATAAAATATTTGGAGATCTTTTAACTTCTTATATATACAGCTTAAAAAAGGGATTAAAAGAAATCACACTTCAAAACTACTATAGTGAAAATTACGAAGATATAACTATAGCTTTAAATCCTAATAAAACTCCTTCTGAAAATGTGCAAAATTACTATAAAAGATATAATAAACTAAAAAAAGCAGAAGTAGAGGCAAAAATTCAATTAGATAAAAATTTAGAAGAACTAAATTACTTAAATTCAGTTTTAACTAATATTTTAAATATTGACTCTTATAGCGAGATAGACCCTATCAAAAGAGAACTTATGGAAACTGGGTATATTAAGTTTAAAAAAGAATCTAAAAAAGAAAGTAAATCAAAGCCTCTTCACTTTGTATCTTCTGAAGGAATAGATATTTATGTTGGTAAAAACAACATCCAAAATGATTATTTAAGCTTAAAATTTGCGAAGAAAAACTGGCTTTGGATGCATACTAAAGATGTCCCAGGTTCTCACGTTATAGTTTGCACAGACGAATTATTGGATAAAACTATAGAAGAAGCATCAGTTATTGCAGCATTTTATAGCAAGGCAAAAACTTCAAGTAAAGTTGAGGTTGATTACACTAAAGTTAAAGAACTTAAAAAGCCAGTAGGTGCAAAGCCTGGTATGGTTATATACCATACTAATTGGACTTTAGTTACAGACCCTTCTCAATTTAATAATTTAAACTTAGAAAAGTAAAAAAAATATCATTAGCTTTTAAAGCTAATGATATTTTTTTAATCTATTAAACACTGCGCTACTGTATCACCTTGATTTTTTATAAGTTTATTATCCATAAATTGATAGTAGTAACATAATAATCTTCCGTTATAAAGTTTTCTATTTTTAGTTGACTTTTCTCCAAACTTTTTCTCGAAGTTTTCAAAAGAAGTTAATATGTTATATTCCCAATCTTTATATTGCTTTTTGTAATTTCCAAAAATTCTATAAAGTCTAGCTACTTCTCTTTCATCACTAAGTCTTTCCCCGTATGGAGGGTTAGTTATCATAAATCCATATTTATGTCTAGTTGAGAAATCCTTAAAATCTCTTTCTTGGAATTCTATATAATCTAAAACTCCAGCTTTTAGAGCATTATCTTTTGCTACCTTTAAAACTCTAAAATCTATATCGTATCCTATAAGTTTTATATCTTTCTTCTTTTCAGAACGTCTTGCGCCTGCTTTAACCTGATCAAAAATTTCTTCTGGCATGTTTGGCCAAGTTTCTGATACGAAATCTCTATTAACTCCTGGTGCTATATTTTGCATAATCATAGCAGCTTCAATTAATATAGTTCCCGAACCGCAAAATGGGTCTATAAGTTCATAACTATCTTTCCATCTTGATAAAAGAACCATAGCTGCAGCTAGAGTTTCTTTTAAAGGCGCTGCCCCAGCGTGCTCTCTATATCCTCTTTTATGAAGTCCTGCACCTGATGTATCTACTGTAAGAGTTACTTTGTCTTTAAGTATACCCACTTCTATTTTGTATAAAGGTCCGTTTTCACTAAACTTTTCTATTCCATAGCTATCACTCATACTAGTTACTATAGCTTTTTTAACTATAGATTGACAATCTGGTACACTATGAAGAGTTGATTTTACTGACTTACCGTTAACGTGCATTATACCATTTTTAGGTATTAACCCTGCCCAGTTTACTTTTTTAGTTCCTTGAAATAACTCTTCAAAGCTTCTAGCTTCAAATTCAGCCATCTTTATAAGAACTCTATCTGCAGTTCTTAAATGAACATTAGCTATTGCTATATCCATTTCATCTCCTATAAATTCAACTCTACCGTTTTCTAATTTTAAATCTTCATACCCTAAAGCTTTAAGCTCTTTTGCAGTTATTCCTTCTAATCCAAAAGTAGTAGTTGCAATTAAGTTGTACTCCATCTTTTCATCTCCTCTAAAAGATTAATCTTCTCTTTCATATATTTTAACTGAATCTTCTCCGTCAATTTCAACAATTTTAACTCCAACAACTTCTTCTTTTGATGTTGGAATATTTTTCCCTACGTAATCTGCTCTAATCGGTAGTTCTTTGTGACCTCTATCTATAAGTACTGCAAGTTGAATACATTTAGGTCTATTAACATCTATTATTGCATCTATTGCTGCTCTAACTGTTCTACAAGTAAATAATACATCATCTACTAGTATTACTTTTTTATTTGTTATATCAACACCTAAATCAGTTTCTTTAACTTTTGGAATTCCATTTTCATAAGATAAATCGTCTCTATATAATGTTATATCTACATACCCAACATCCATAGTAATATCCTCAAATTTAGATATTTGCTCTGCTATTCTTTTTGCAATTGGATATCCTCTTCTTTTTATTCCTATAAGAACGATATCTTCTACACCTTTATTTCTTTCGATTATCTCATGAGAAATTCTAACTAAACTTCTTTTTATTGCTTTTTCATCTAAAAGATTTGCTTTTAATTTCAAGAGTAATCCCTCCTATATGTTTTCTTTTTTTAGGTTTTCTAATAACTTTCTATAATTATCTGGAAGTTCTGTTGTAAATTCAACATACTCATTAGACCTTGGATGAATAAATCCAAGAACCTTTGCGTGAAGCATTTGACCTTCTGATTTAAATTTAGTCTTTTTAAATCCATATAAAGGATCTCCAACTAAAGGATGCCCAATCGACGCCATATGAACCCTTATTTGATGAGTTCTTCCAGTTTCTAAAACACATTTAACTAATGTAGTGTTTTTAAATCTTTCTATAACTTCAAAATGAGTTACAGCTCTTCTACCGTCACTATCAATAGCTATTTTAAGTCTATCTCTTTTTGATCTTTTTAAAGGTTTATCTATAGTTCCAGAATCTTTTGATATTTTTCCTTCTACAAGTGCATAGTACTCTCTTTTCATTGAGTGGTCTTTTAATTGTGATGAAAGCTTAACGTGAGCGTCATCATTTTTTGCAATTACCAAGACTCCTGTTGTATCTTTATCAATTCTATGCACTATTCCAGGTCTTATAACTCCGTTTATGCTAGACAAATCCTTGCAGTGATATAAAAGTGCATTTACTAAAGTCCCATTGTAATTTCCAGGTGCTGGGTGAACAACCATCCCTTTAGCTTTATTAATGACTATAACATCACTATCTTCGTATAATATGTTTATTTTAATATCTTCTGCCTGAACATCTAACTCCTCAGGCTCTGGCATAGATACCTTTACTATATCAAATGTTTTTAATTTGTAATTACTTTTAACTACCTTTTCATTAACTAAAACAGTTCCCTTTTCTATTATACCTTGTATAAAAGATCTAGATTTATCTTCAAATTCCTCACTTAAAAATTTATCTATTCTTTTACCTTTAAGGGTTTCGTCTATATTATAAATACGTTCTTCCATTATTTTTATCTCCTCAAGATATTATTACTTATCAATTATAATATATTAATACCTTATACTCAACATAATAAATTATTAGCCGTAAAATATTAAAAGAGCCATCTTAAAATAAGATAGCTCTTTAAAGGTTTTAATCTTCTTTATTTGCAAAGAAGCTTTTTATTTCATCTAATTCATCTATTGCAACTTCTTCCTCTGTTTCTGTTACTGCAACTTCTTCAAAAACTGGTTCTTTTGGAAGCCTTGGCATTTCTTCTACAGGAGTTGAAATTGAATAATTTTTATTTAAATCTTTTTCTAAATCATCAAATGTTTCTAATTGAGTATTCATAAAGTTTCTAAATTTAGCTCTAAATTTAATAAACTCTTGCTTTATTCTATCAAACTCGTCATTAATTTGAATTACATCATTATGTGCTTTATCTACTATTCTTTGTGCTGTTTCATTTGCATTTTTAACAAGCATTTCAGCTTCTTTTTGAGCTGTATTTTTAGCTTGATCTGCTGCATTTTGAGCTAAAACTAAAGTATTTTGAATAGTTGATTCAATATTTGCATAATGTTCAACTTGTTCATTTAAGATTTGTACCTTATCTTTAAGCTTTGCATTTTCTTTATATAATTCTTCATAATTATCAACTATTTCATCTAAAAATTCGTCTACTTCTTCTGGATTATATCCTCTTAATCCTCTTTTAAACTCTTTATTATTAATATCCATCGGAGTTAACTTCATTATAATTCCACCTCTATTATGTATATTTTTTTATAATTACTTTTAATTTACCGCTTTTACTTGTGCTAGGCACAGAATGAACTATAAATTTACCATATCCTCTTATAGTTATCCTATCTGATATAGCAATTTCATCGCTTTTATCTCTAATTATATTGTAGTTTTTTAATGCTTTCCCATCACTTATTAGTTCTTGTGCAAAGCTTCTAGATTTTTTTGTAATTTTTGAAACTATCGAATCTAGTCTTAATGAGTTTACTAATATAACTTCTTCTTTAAAGTCTATCGAAATATCAGAAGTGTCTCCTAAAAACTCTTCTATAATACATGGAACACTTGAAATTTTTTCAAGATTCATAATTATATAATCTGAAATTTCTTCACTTAAAGACACGTAACACACATTTTCTTTAGTAATCAAATCACCAATTTTATCTCTAAGTATTCCAAGGCTCATAATACTACCTAAATAGTCCTTATGAGTTAAGTTCTTGAATTTTGAAGGGTTTGTTATTTTCAAGATTTTCATAGGATACGGGATATCGTATAAATTGTTAAATGATATCATTCTTCTTTCAGAATCTAAAAAGCCACCAAAACTTTCTACCTTAAGTAAACTACTATTAAATCCTTCAAATACTTTCCATACGTTTGGAGGATAAAAATTACTTCCAAACATAGGTATATCTTTATCTTGGGAGAGTTTCATCTTTTCATAAAGATTTATTATAAGATTTTTATCTTCATCTTTAAATTGTTTTAATATATAATCTCTACTCATCTAAAAAAGTATTAATCTTATTATTAAACTTTGAACTACATTTAAAACTACAATCGCAAAGATAGGTGATAAATCTATAGGTAAATCACCTAAAAATTTATATTGTAACTGTCTAAACGGTTCAAGAATAGGTCCTGTAATAACATTTAAAGACTCTCTTATGCTTTGAGTTGTAGAACTCGGTACCCAAGATAGTAAACACTCTACAATAATGATAACTTCTAACGCTCTAAATATTAAGTTTATTATACTAACCATATATTACTCCTTTAATTACTTTGTCCAATTAAATAGAGCTGCTTTTGATGATAACTCACTTTTTAATTCATTAGTAACTTCAACGTTTGAAGGCGATAAAATATAAACTCCCTTTTCAACCTCTTGGAAATCTCCTTGTAGTGCATAAGACGCTCCACTTAAAAAGTCTAGTAATCTTCTTGCTGTTCTATTTTCTAAACTTGAAGTATTAATAACAACTATTCTTCTATTTTTTAAGGCATCACAAATCTCCATAGATTCTTCATATGAAGTTGGTTTTATAATTAAAACTTTAGCAGAAGCATTAGTATGAATATTAACTACTTTCCCACCCTTAGGTCCTAAAATATCTGGTCCTTGAACTTCTGTATAGTCATCTTCATTTACTACTTCATCTTCTATTCTTTCTTCTAATCCTTCTTCTTCGAAATCTTCTTCATAATCTCCAAATCCTAAGATATTTTTTACTTTTGACATCATGTTAGACATACTATTTTCCTCCTATACGCTATAATCTCTTTCTCCAAAAATTCCAGTTCCAACTCTTATAGTATTAGAACCTTCTTCAATTGCTATTTTATAATCATTTGTCATACCCATAGATAATATTTCCATAGTTATGTTTTTGAATTCTTTTTCTTTTAAACTATCGAATATCTTTTTAGTTTCTTTAAAATATTCTCTGTTTTCTTTTTCTGAACCTTTTGGAATTATAACCATAATTCCTTTAACCTTTACAAAATTGCACTTCTCTACTGCTTCTATTAAGCTATCCAGTTCTTCAACTAAAACACCACTTTTAGAATCTTCTCTTCCTATATTGATTTGGATTAAGCAGTCTATAGTTTCATTTGCTTCACCAAATTTGGTCTCTATTGTATCTAATAGTTTCTCACTTGATAAAGAATGTATTAAATCTACTTTACCAACAATATACTTAACTTTGTTTCTTTGAAGTTTTCCAATAAGATGCCACTTGACATCCTTTTGAAACTCTTCCTCTTTCCAAAGTAACTCTTGAACCTTATTTTCTGCAAATTCTCTCATACCTGCATCATAAGCTTCTTTCATTTCATCTAATGTTCTAGTTTTAGAAACAGCTAAAAGTTTTACGTCTTTTGGTATTTCATTTAAGATTTCATCTATGTTTTCTTTAATACTCATAGCAGCCTCCTAATATTTACTTTAAGTTTCACTTTATTTTATATTCTATAAAAAACTTTAAAATCCTCTATTTTAAGAGGATTTATTTAGTTTTTATCTAATTTGTAGATTCTTTCATATAATCTGTCGTTCCTATAGTTTTTGCAGCTGGCATAACTATCTTTTCTTTCTTTTCAATACTTACTTGAAGTTCTCTATACATAAGCTCTTTAATATAACTTCCTTCACCTAAAAGAGATGCTTCTAAAGTATCTGGGTCTCCTATTGCATAAACTTTAAAAGGTGCATATTCTGTCGTACCATCTTCAAAACCCAAAAAAGCCCAATTACAAAATACAGCAGTACTTGGTATAACTCTTCTATTATTTATAGAGATAGCCTCTGCACCTGATTTTCTAAGTTCATTTATAACTAAAGCCATATCGTTATCGTGAAAAATCTTTTTCATTTTTTCATAATCAGTGTTATTTTTGTTTTCAACATCCCCATCATTTATAGTTATAACAACACCGCGCCCTGAAACCTCTGTAGTTCCAGCTAGTTTGCCATAATCATTTAACTGACTAACCATCTTTTCAACTATTTTATCTTGGTCTTTATCATTATTTTTATAACTTTCTATAGTTTCTTTCATCTTTTCATTATTTTCTTTTAAACTAGAAACACTTTTGTAAAGATCAGACCTTTCTTCTATAGCATCTCCATACTCTTTTGCGCTTAAATTAAATAAATCTTTCATTCCACCTAAGTTAGAATTTAAAACTATTAAATACCCTAAAATTACAGCTGATATAAAAACCAAAAACTTACCTGAAGCTTTCTTCATACAATCACCTAGCCCTTACGTGCTTTAAATTTTTCTAGAAGCAAACGCCTTATAATTGCAAAGTTATCAAAAATTCTACCACCAAATACTATAACTGCCGCTATATATATAGGAATCCCAAGTTTGTCTCCAAGGTATGCAAGCCCTGCTGCAAGTATTGCATTTCCAAAGAAACCTGATATAAATATGTCAGCTTTAAAATTTTTAGAAAGATTTGCACGTATTGCACCAAAGACTGAGTCTAAACATGCAAGTATTGCAACTGACATATAAGGTGAGAATTTATCTGGTATATTTACATCAAATACAAACCCAAATAAAACACCAAGTAGTAATCCAATAAAAGGTATCACCCTTATTCACCTGCCTTCTTATCTACATCTTGTAAGTACTCACTTTTTAAAGTTTGTGTAGATTTATTAATATCTAATTTATCAATTTGTTCAACTTTTGAATCATAATTTTGAAGTGCGCCATGGTCTAATGAGTCTGCAAAGTTTAAGGCTGCATTAAGTTTTGCTTTATTTCCTATAGCCTTAATTACTATAGGTTCTTTAGGATTTATTCTTCCCTCTGACCCAATCCAAATATAATTACTAGAATTTTTTATACCTGTTTGAGGAGTTATTCTGTAATCATTAATTGAAATCGCTTCAGCTTTTGCATACCATAATATGTTAATTAAGTGAACTAACTCTTCTTCACTTACTATCATGCCTACATCACTTGATCCAAAAAGACTAGTTTTCGGTGTTATTGTTACTTGAACCCCAGGTCCTGTAACTGATACCAACCCAAGATACATTCTAGCTGCATCTAGTTCCTTTTTAACTTCAACTCCTACTTTACCTTCTTTTGTTGCCGCTTCTTCTAGTTCTTTCATTTCTTGACTTAGATGACTATTTGATTTTTCTAGTTCTGCTTTTTGATTTTTTAAAGTATCTATTTCAGCTATTAAATCACTTTTATTTGATGAATCTAAAGTACTTTGGTTATTTGTTAGCGCCTTGTATTGGTAAGTTAATAAAAATCCCAAAAGGCCACAAACTATGGCAATAGATATCTGTGACTTAGAACCTTTCACTCTATACCATCCTCCTTAAATAAATGTTTTCTTATTTTTCTTTATCTTTTTCCTTTTTTATAACTGGCGAACCGTGAAAACTTACGTCAATATAACCTTTTTTTAAGTTAATTGATTTATCTTCAAGAATTGAGATAGCCGTATTTATTTTTTTAACTAAATCTTCCCCATCTCCAATTTTAACCATTACATCACCAAAGTATACTTTCATATTAGTCAAACTAGAAACATCAACTTTAGTAACTTTAAATTTGCTTTTATTAGATTTTTGAATTTTATAAAGCTCATCTAATGTAGTTTTTAATATAGTAAAACTATCACCACTTGCAATATACTCTCCTATGTTTAAATCATCTTTTTTAAGTCCTGTTATTTCTATTAGATTTTTATCATCTATTTTATTGCTCTTCTCAAGTAATATCAAATCACTACTTAATATATCAAAGCTTTCTTTCCCTTTAAAATAATAAGCAACATTCTTTTCTGTGACATCTATTTCTAGAGTCTTTGGAAGAGATCTTTTTATAGTTACATTATCTATATATGGATTAGATTTAATCTTAGAAATAACATTATTCTCTTTTATAAAAAGCAAATTTTCACCCTTAAAAGAATCAGCATCTTTTAAAATAGCTTCAGTTTTAATTATTGAATTGCCTTTTATATTTACATTCTTAATTAAGAAAAAGTCAGATTTTGTTACAAAAAGAGCTAAAACCCCTGCAATTATAACTGTTAAAATTATTCCTCTTTTTATATGTCTTTTTCTTCTAGCTTTAAGAATATATACGTTATTTGTCTTCCCCATCTTTTTATTCTTTCCTCACTATATTAAAATTTTACACTCCATTATATAATAACATTTATATCCAACCTTTTCATTATTTTTTTATTAATAAAATCTAAAAAGAAACCTTATAAAGCATTAATTTTACAATTATTCCTTAATTTTTTCATATCCTATTTACCCCGTTAAATCCTCTTTTAAATTTACAAAAAAATCATTTAAAATATAATTTATAAATTTACTAAAAGCAAAAAAGTCTACCCTAATTTAAACGTATTTTATAAGTTTATAAAAAGTTTAATTAGTGTAGACCTTTATTAATTTTCTTTTTCTTTTAACTTGTCATTTTTTCTTTGTCTTGAAATATTTAAAAGTATACCCATAGCTGTCATATTTATTACTAATGAGGATCCTCCATAACTTATAAACGGTAATGGAACCCCAGTTACCGGCATAGAACCTGTAACTACCGCTATGTTTATAATAGCTTGAACTGCTATTATTGATGTAATACCTAAAGCTAGGTATGTTCCATAAGAGTCTTTACAACTTGATGCTATTTTTACACCTCTCCAAACAAATATTACAAACAATAATATTATAAATATACATCCAACTAAACCAAGCTCCTCCCCAATTATAGAGAAGATAAAGTCATTATGTGGCTCTGGCATGTATAATGTCTTTTGTCTTGACTGTCCAAGTCCAAGTCCTAAAACACCACCAGCACCTAATGCATAAAAGGATTGTATAAGTTGATAACCATTTCCAGCTGGATCTTTCCAAGGATTAACAAAGTTTAACATCCTAGCTCTTCTATAAGGCTCAAATAATGCAAAAAAGAGAGCTGCTGCTGTTAAGACTGGAGTTACAACTCCAAACATATGAATCCTTCTAGCACCTGCTGCAAAAACAACTATAAATGTAACTATCATTATAACTGCAGCAATACTTAAGTTTTTTTGCGCAAGTACAAGCCCTGCATAAAATCCTCCTATTGCAAAACATGGAATAATACCTTTTTTAAAATCCTTAACTCTATCTCCCATACTAGAAAGTGCCATAGCCAAATACAAAACTACAACATATTTTGCAAGTTCTGAAGGCTGAAAAGATGCAGGTCCTAGTTGAATCCATCTTTGAGCACCATTAACTCCTGGAAATAAGAATACAGCTAAAAGTAAAGGTACTGTACAAATCATAGCAATAAGTGTAAATTTCTTAATCTTATGATAATCAATTGACATCATAAACATCATAACAATTATACCAACTGCACTCCAAGCTAGCTGTCTCTTTAAAAAATAAGTACTATCTTTAAAGTGAAACATTGCATAGTAGGAACTTGCAGAGTATACCATTACTACCCCGATTGATAGTAACAAGATTATAGTACAAAAAATACCATAATCTATAGCACCCATACTATTTCTCCCCTGTTTCCTTTTTCTCATACCAAACTCCCTCCACTAAAATTATTAAAGTGAAAAGTAACCAATAATACAAAGCAAGACTGTTATTAAAGAAAATACTCTAACTATTTTTACTTCACTCCATCCAACCTGTTCAAAATGATGGTGAACAGGAGCCATCTTAAATACTCTCTTACCTGTTAATTTAAATGAACCAACTTGGATAATTACTGATAATGTTTCAAATACATAAATCCCTCCAACTATAACTAGTACAAAAGGCATTTTAAGCATTAATGCTATAGTTCCTACAGCACCACCTAGTGCAAGGGAACCTGTATCTCCCATAAAGATTCTCGCTTTATATTTGTTGAATTTTAAAAATCCAAGCAAAGCTCCTAAAAGACCTATAGAAAATACGGCAATTTCCATTTCTCCTCTTTGAAATGCAACAATTCCAAAGAATGCTAAAACAATAATAGTAACAGTTGTTGCAAGTCCATCTAAACCATCAGTTAAGTTTACTGCATTTGTTACACCTGCATAATAGAAAACTACAAATGGAATGTAGAATATTCCAAAGTTTAGTGCCCCACTATAAAATGGGAATGAAATTGAAGTTCCTAATGCAGTTTGTGCATAATACGCTATAGCTACACCAAATAATACTAGTAAAAGCATTTTTTGATAAGCTTTTAATCCTTCGTTATCTCTGTGAATTATCTTTAGCATATCATCAAGTAATCCTATAAAAGCAAATGCTATCATAGAGTATAAAGTTACCATTCCTTTTCCAGATAAGCTATATCCTGAAACAAACATAACTACAGCTATAGAAACAATAAAAATTACACCTCCCATAGTAGGAGTACCTGCTTTTTTAAGGTGACTTTTCGGTCCCTCTTTTCTGATATTTTGACCAAATTTAAATTTATGAAGTATTGGAATAAAAATTGGTCCTAAAATTAATGATACAATTAAACCGACAAATAATGCCGTTAGAATTTTCGGGTTAGTTAATAAATTTGCTATATCCCCCATGATTAATCACTGCAAGTAAAACTCTCTTGCAGCCCACCTCCTTTGTTATAATTTAATCTCTTTTAATTTTTCAACTATTTCTTCAAATTTTTCTCCTCTAGAAGCTTTAACTAAAACAACGTCGCCTTTTTCTATTAGAGAATCTAATTCTTTTAAAAGTTCACCTTTAGTATTATATAATTTTATACCTTCTTTTTCAAAGCCTTCTTTAAAAGCATCTTTGTATTCACCACATACTATTAAAGAATCTACTATATCTTTTGAAAACTTTCCAACTTCTCTATGAGATCTTTCGCTTTCTAAACCAAGTTCTCTCATAGTTCCAAGTATAGCAACCTTTCTACCTGGTCTAGTCTCTAAAACCTTTAAAGAAGATTTCATTGAATCTGGGCTTGCGTTATAGCAATCATTTATAATTGAAATTTCTCCTGTATTTATAAACTCAAGTCTCATTGAAGTAGCTTCAATACCTTTAAGTCCTTCTATCATTTCGTCTAATGATACGTTAAGTTTAGAAGCTGCAGCTATTCCTAAAAGTGCATTTAACACGTTATGTTCACCTACCATAGGTAAAGTTATCCTTCTTTCTCCGTCTTTAGAAAGTAAGGTAAATGAAGTTTCGTTTAAAGTTACTTCTATATCTTTTGCGCTAAACTCATAGCTTTGATTATATCCAGTTTTAACTATTTTATACTCATCAGAAGATACAGTTTTAAGTAAATCATCTTCTGCATTTAATATTAAAGTGTTATCTTTACTAAAGAAGTCTACTATTTCCATCTTGGCTTTTAAAATATTATCTCTAGTTTTTAGATTTTCTATATGAGATACTCCAATATTAGTAATAAGTGCTATATCAGGTCTTGCACATTTTGCTAAGTTATGAATTTCATTAAAGTCACTCATACCCATTTCTAAAACTGCAACGTCTATAGAACTATCTAAGCTTAAAATAGTTAAAGGTAATCCAATTTCATTATTAAAATTCCCTTTAGTTTTGTAAACTTTGTATTTTCCGCTTAAAAAGGCAGATGTTACGTCTTTAGTTGAAGTTTTTCCTGTTGAACCTGTGATTCCTATAACTTTAATGTTAAGCTTTTCTCTATATCCATGTGCTATATCTAATAGAGCTTTTTTTGTGTCTTTAACCTTTATTATAACTTTATCTAAAGTATCATCTATATCAAACAAAATTTCATCAACTATAGCAATACTCGCTCCCTTATCTAAAGCTTCTTTAGCATATTTATTTCCATTAAAATTTTCTCCTTTTAACCCTAAGAAAATATTATCTTTTTGGATTTTTCTTGTATCTGTTGATAAAATATTAAAATTAGCTTCCTTTGTTTTTGAAATAATTTCACCCTTAGAAAACTTTACTAACTCATTTAATGTTAATTCCAAACTAAACACCCCTCTTTTGTTTTAAGTATTCTTCTATAACTTCTCTTTCATCAAAATGTATTTTGCCTGTTTTTAAAACTTGGTATGTCTCATGTCCTTTACCTGCTATTACTATTACATCATCTTCTTTAGCTAAATCTATAGCTTTTCTTATAGCTTCTTTTCTATCTGTTATTTTTATATAGTTATCTTTTTTTATTCCTTTTATAACATCTTCTATAATAGTTTCAGGGTCTTCAGTTCTAGGGTTATCTGATGTTATTATTGCAAAATCTGAAAGGTTAGTTCCGATTTCACCCATTTGTGGTCTCTTTGTTTTATCTCTATCACCACCACAACCAAATAAAGCTATAAGCTTTCCTTCTGTAAACTCTTTAGCGGTTTCTAATATGTTTCTAAGTCCATCTGGAGTGTGTGCATAGTCTATTAGAATTTCAAAAGGTAAATTAAATTCTCTTGCGCATCTTTCACATCTTCCAGGAACATTTACATCTTTTAATCCTTTATTTATATCTTTTAAAGAAAAGTTTAATGAATGTAGAGCCCCTATAGCCCCTAAAGCATTTGCCACATTATACTCTCCTGGGATTGGAAGGCACATCTTTTCTTCTTCATTACCTATAGATACTTTAAATATAGTATCCATCTTTTCACTTAATTTATCTTTAATTTCTATATCTGCTTTTCCTTTTATTGAATATGTTTTGTACTCTTTATTTAATTTTTTTAAATCTTTAGTAACTCTAACTCCATATTCGTCATCAATATTTACTATACTAACTTTAGATCTTTCAAATAATTTAAATTTAGCTTTATAATAATTTTCAAATGTCTTATGAAAATCTAAATGATCTCTTGTAAGATTTGTAAAGATAGAAACTTCAAATTCTAGTCCATATACTCTATCTAATTCTAAAGAGTGAGATGAAACCTCCATAACACAATACTCTACTTTTGAATCTACCATTTCTTTAAATAATCCATGTAACTCAAGTGATTCTGGTGTAGTTCTTTCTGTTTGAATTTCTCTGTTTCCTATATAATTTGCAATCGTTCCAATTAAACCTACCTTAGAACCGTTCTCTTCTAATATTTTTTTAATCATAAATGCAGTAGTTGTTTTTCCATTTGTACCTGTAACACCTATAATTTTTAATTTGTCTTTTGGATTTCCATAAAACTTTGACCCTAAAACCGCAAGGCCTTTTCTAGTGTCTTCAAGTCTTATAACATTTACATCTTGTGAAATATTAATATCATCTTGAACTATTATTGTTTTTGCACCATTTTCTATAGCCTTATCTATAAATTTGTGCCCATCTACTTGAAATCCTTTTATGCATACAAAAACATCTGAATTCTTTACTTTCCTACTATCGTAGTTGATTTCATTTATATCTGAATCAATATTTCCTTTAATTATTTGATAATTTAAGTCTTCTAAAAGTTCTCTTAATTTCATCTAATCCTCTCCTTTAAAATAATATGCTACTAATTTAATTTAGATTACATATATTTAAAATAGCATGTAAGGAAGAACCCTACATGCTATATTTTTAATCTAATCTTTATAATCAGAATTTAATGTTAACTTTACGCTCGTTCCTTTGTTTACAAGCTCTCCACTTGGTATACTTTGTTCCTTTACATTTCCAACACCTTGGAATACAGGAGTTATACCTAAGTCTTTTAATAATTTAGTCGCTGATTCTGTAGAGTAACCTTTAAGGTCTGGCATAATTACAGCTTTACTATTTGGATCTGAACCTTCTGTGTATATATTAATTTTTGTTCCTTCTTTTACTGCATATCCTGGATAAGGCTTAACACTTTTAACTGTGTTTCCGTTACCTTCTATATTATAATCGATTTTTTCATCTTTTAAAACTTTTTTTGCTTCTTCTAGCTTCATATCACGAATTTCTGGAATTATAACATCCTTTTTAATCATACTATTGTTATCACTACTAAATGTATCCATATAATTGAAAATATCAGTAAATAATACCTTAGCTATAGGACTTGTTACAACTCCTGCATAGTATGCATTGTTGCTTGGTTCATCTATTGTTATCATAACTGTAACTTTAGGATCATCAACTGGCGCCATACCTACAAATGAAGATATATATTTTCCAGGTTGGTAAACACCATTTATAACTTTTTGTGCTGTACCTGTTTTACCACCTATATGATATCCTTCTATAAATGTTCCCTTAGCTGAACCTGCTGTAACAACTCTTTCTAAATCTTGTCTAAGTTCCTTAGTATTTTCTTTAGATGCAACTTCCTTCGTTTTAGGATTAAACTTTTCATCTGTAACTCTTACATCAGTATCGTCTTCATGTGAAATTTCTTTCATAACATGAGGCTGAATCCAAGTTCCACCGTTTGCTATGGCATTAAAAGCTGCCATATATTGAACTGAGTTTACAGTGTTTGTTTGTCCAAACGAAATAGTTGCAAGGTCTGTAATTGATATATTTTTAGGAGATTTTACTATACCTCTAGCTTCACCTGGTAAGTCTACTCCACTTAATTCCCCAAAACCAAACTTTTTAATATATTCATACAACTTGTCTTTACCTATCTTTTCTCCAAGTTCCATGAAACCTACGTTACATGAGTTTTGAATAATTTCTGGGAAAGTTAAAGTTCCATGACCTTCTGTTTTCCAGCATTTTATTTTTCTATTACCAAAAGTTAATGAACCATTACAAGTAAAGGTATCTGTTGGCTTAACTAATTTCTCTTCCATAGCTGCAATAGCTGTAAATACTTTAAATATTGAACCTGGCTCGAAAGTATCATTTACTAATCTATTTCTCCACATAGCTTGAACTTTATCAAAGTCAGTTTTCCCGCTAAAGGCCTCTGATCCTTTATAAGGATCATTTGGATCAAAGTCAGGTTTATTTGCCATAGCTAAAACTTCTCCAGTTTTAGGGTCCATAACTAGTACTGATGCAGCTTTTGCTTTATTATCTTTTAAAGCTTTTTCTGCTGCTTTTTCTGCAAAAAATTGCATCTTTTCATCTATAGTTAATGTAACATCTTTTCCGTTAACTGGTGGAGTATATTTAGATATTGTGTAAGGTAGGTCGTTGTTATGGTTATCAAGTTCTGCAATCTTCATTCCTGGAAGCCCTGATAATTCATCGTT
The DNA here is from genome assembly GCF_015234215.1 of Clostridium chrysemydis. GTDB lineage: Bacteria > Bacillota > Clostridia > Clostridiales > Clostridiaceae > Clostridium > Clostridium chrysemydis. Next base: position 1,178,889 of record NZ_JADEKP010000001.1, read on the forward strand.
ATATTGAAGTTCAACCCCTGTTAACCCTTTTCCATCAATATTTGTAGTTCCTATTAAATGAGATGCAAAGTTGTTGTTTGGATAATATCTTTTAGTATCAGGAGATATTATTATACCTCTTATTCCTAAAGCCTTAACTTTATCTGCTTGCTCTTTTTCAATTCTTCTAACTAATGTAGCTGACCCAGCTGGAGCCCCACTTGGAAGAGTTGTTTTAAGCTTTTTTAAAACATCTTCATTTTTCATAGAAACAGCTTCTGCTATTTTAGGTGATATATCCTCTGGAGTTTTCCCTTCGTCTTTAAGTTGTTTTCTTATTGAATTTAAATCAAAGTCAACTCTATAAACATTTGCAGAAACTGCAAGTTCTACTCCATTTCTATCTAAAATACGACCTCTTCTTGCATCAATTTTAACTTCGCTTGTCCACTGTTCTTCTGCACCGGCTGCATACGCTTGCTTTTTAAATATCATAATATAAGATAGCCTAACTGCTAAAATCGAGAAAACAAAGAGTAAAACACAAAAGACTGCAATAAGCCTGTTTTTAGTAAGCATTTTATCTCTATATTTTTTATTTTTCACTTTAATTCCTCCATATTAATTGCTAAAAACATTAGGATGCAATTAATATTGCACCCATTTATAAACCTTTTATTTAATTTATTCCTTCTAAATAATTCTTAGATAAATCAACTGAAACTTTATCAGCTTTTTGAGATTCTATCATATTAAGCTTACCTTTTGCATTTTTTTCAATATTCTTAAGTGACGCATTTTTTAATAAGTCAACTTTTAAAGCTTCATTTTCAGCTTTAACGTGGCTTATCTCTGTATTGAATTTACCAAGTTCTGACTGTAATTTATAAACCTTTGTATCTCTCCATATAGTCATAACTCCTAAAACAAAAACTACTAGTGCAATTTGTAATAAAGCGTTTCTAGTATCTTTATTATTTTTATTAGCTTTTCTAACTATCTTTTTATTATTTTTACTTTTATTTCTCTCATTTGGAACATTAACTTGTCTTTGTGGCTTTAAGACAGTATTACCTTTTACATAACCTTGACCCTTTACTATCACTTTATTCACATCCCTCTTAATTTATAACACTTTTTTCTATCTATATCTTTTCTATAACCCTTAATTTTGCACTTCTACTTCTAGGGTTTACTTCTACTTCTTCTTTTGAAGGTTCTATAGCTTTTCTTTTTAAAAGCTTAACTGTTGGTGTTTTCCCACAATTACAAATAGGAAACTCTTTAGGACAAGTACAAGGATTAGCTAGTTCTCTAAATTTTAATTTAACAATCCTATCTTCTAAAGAGTGGAATGTAATTATAGCCATTCTACCACCTTTATTTAATTTGCTAACACCATCTTCAATAGTCTTATTTAAAATAGTTAATTCACTATTAACTTCTATTCTTATTGCTTGGAAAGTTCTTTTTGCAGGGTGTGGACCCTCACGTCTTGCTTTAGCTGGAATTGCATTTTTAATAACTTCAACTAATTCTAATGTTGTTTCTATAGGTTTTTCTTCTCTTCTTGTAACTATGAAGTTTGCTATTCTTTTTGCAAATTTTTCTTCCCCATAATCTCTTATTATTCTATAAATCTCTTCTTCTGAATATGTATTTACAACATCATAAGCTGACAGTGCATTTTCCCTGTTCATTCTCATATCTAAAGGTGCATCTTGCATATAACTAAATCCACGCTCTCCTTTATCTAATTGATATGATGATACTCCAAGGTCCATTAAAATACCGTCTACACCTTCTATATCTAATTCATCTAATATACTTTTTATATTATAAAAATTACTATGAACTAACTTTTTATTATCATAATCTTTTAATCTAAGACCTGCTGCATTTAATGCATCTGTATCTTGGTCTATTCCAATTAAAAGGCCTGATTTATCTAATCTTTTAATTATTTCAGATGAGTGTCCTGCACCACCTAAAGTGCAATCTACATAAATTCCATTTTCTTTTATATTTAGCCCTTCTAAACATTCATTTAAAAGTACTGACACGTGTTTAAATTCCATATCTTTTCTCCTTTATATTCCTAAATCGCTCATATTCTCAGCTATAGATTCAAAATCAACATCTGAGTTATTGTAATCATCCCACTTTTGTTTGCTCCAAATCTCTATCCTAGATAATACTCCAATACTTACAATTTCTTTTCCGATTTCGGCATATTCCTTTAAATTTTGTGGAATTAAACCTCTTCCTTGTTTATCTAATTCTATTTCAGCCGCTCCTGAAAAAAAGAATCTTACAAAGGCTCTAGCGTTTTTATTTGTAAGTGGTAGTGTTTTCATCTTCTCTTCTAGTTTTCGCCACTCTTCCATAGGGTATACATAAAGACAACCATCGAGACCTTTAGTTATTACAAATCTACCATTTAAACCATCTCGAAGCTTTGCAGGTACTATCATTCTGTTTTTATTATCTAACGCATGATTGTATTCTCCTATGAACATAACTTTTCCCCTTTATATACTTTACAGGTATTTCCCTCTACTTTCAACCACTTCTAACCACTTTCAACCACTTCTAATTATTAATATTCTATAAAAACTTTTATTTCCCTTTATTTTTTTTATATTTTTTAATATTTAATTTGACTTTTAAATTAACATTCTGTAAAATAGATAAAGTTATGGGAGTAGATAAGTTCTGGTGGACTTACCGGTCTTCAAAACCGTGTTGTGGTGCTAAGACCATCACGGGTAGGTTCGATTCCTACGTATTCCCGCCAAACTAAAAAAGATGTGGCATAACTTCCACATCTTTTTTTCTTATAATATTACAAAAAAATAAAAAGTGGGGATTTTCCCCACTTTTTTATTTTATACGTTAAATCTGAAGTTAACAACGTCTCCATCTTTCATTACGTATTCTTTACCTTCAAGTCTGTATACACCTTTTTCTTTAGCAGAGGCTTCTGAACCTGCTTCTATTAAATCATCGTATCCTACAACTTCTGCTCTTATAAATCCTCTTTCTATATCTGAGTGGATTTTCCCAGCAGCTTGAGGTGCTTTAGTTCCTTCTTTAATAGTCCAAGCTCTTACTTCTTGAACACCAGCTGTTAAATAACTAATAAGTCCTAATAATTTATAACTAGCTCTTACTAATTGATCAAGTCCTGATTCAGTTAATCCGTATTCGCTAAGCATTTCTTCTTTTTCTTCATCTTCAAGCCCTGAAAGTTCTTCTTCAAGTTTTGCACTTACTATTACAGTTCCTGAATTTTCAGAATTTGCAAACTCTTGAACTTTTTTAACATATTCATTTTCAAGGTTTCCACTCATCATATCATCTTCTGATATATTACAAGCATATAAAACTGGCTTTGAAGTGATTAAGAATAAGCTTTTAACAAATTCCATTTCATCTTCTGTGCAATCTAAAGTTCTTGCAGGTTTGTTATCTTCTAAGTGAGCTTTTAATTTTAACATTATCTCTTGCTCAACTTTAGCATTCTTATCGTTTGATCTTGCTTGCTTTGCGTTTTTTTCAATTCTTCTTTCTAAAACGTCTAAATCTGAAAAGATAAGTTCTAAGTTTATTGTTTCAATATCTCTTATTGGATCTACTGAACCTTCAACGTGAACTACGTTTCCATCATCGAAACATCTAACAACGTGAACGATTGATTCAACTTCTCTTATATGTGATAAGAATTTATTTCCAAGACCTTCTCCTTTTGAAGCTCCTTTTACAAGTCCAGCTATATCATAAAACTCTATTGCAGTATATACTTTTTTCTTTGTTCCGTACATTTTTTCTAAAACATCTAGTCTTTTATCTGGAACACTAACAACTCCAACATTTGGTTCTATAGTACAGAATGGATAGTTAGCTGATTCTGCTCCAGCTTTAGTTATTGCATTAAATAAAGTACTTTTACCTACATTAGGTAAACCAACGATTCCTAACTTCATCTATGTACATTCCTTTCTTTTCTTAAACTACCTATAAATTATACTCTAGACACCTTTTTATTTCAACAATATATAAGTAATCTTTCTCTCCTTTATAAAAAATTTACCACGTTTAATTATTTCTCTTTAGTTTGATACTACTTATATATGAATAAATACATATTTTAAGGAGGAAATAAAATGAAAAGTATAAAAAAGTTTCTCTTATGTCTAATTGCTTCTTTTTTTATAGTTTCAACAATTTCTTATGCAATATCAGAAAATGAGGAACTAAACTGGTACATAGTAAATAGAAGCAATAAAGAAACTCCTGAAATACAAAAAGGAGTCTTAGAAAACTTAAAAAATACAAAAAGCTTCTTTATAGGAGATTCATTTAAAAAAGATTTATTTTTAACTTTTGACTTAGGGTATGAAAACGGAAATACAGTTAAGATATTAGATACTTTAAAAGAAAAGAAAGTAAAAGCTGCTTTTTTCGTTGTTAAAAGTTATATCCTTCAAAATAAAGACATAATAAACAGAATGGTAAATGAGGGACATTTAGTTTGCAATCATTCTGTCAATCACAAGTCAATGGCTGGAATTTTAAATGAAGCTTCTTTTAATAAAGAGTTTTTAGATACCGAAATAGCATTTAAAGAAGTAACAGGAAAAGAGATGCCAAAATATTTTAGACCTCCTATGGGAAAATACTCTTTCAATTCTTTAATAAAAACTAAAAACCTAGGTTATAAAACAATCTTTTGGAGCTTTGCCTATAAAGACTGGCTTGTAGATGCTCAGCCAAACCCAGAAGCTTCATTAAAAAAGATAAAGGCTTCTATGCATAACGGTTGTATTCTGCTTTTACATGCAGTATCTACAACAAACTCTGAGATTTTAAGCACTTTAATAGAAGACCTTACAAATGATGGATATTCATTTAAATCACTAGATGAATTGCCACAAACTATGGTGCTTACAGGCGATGATAAACTTCAAAACACATTTGATTTTTTTAGAATATTCAAATAAAAAAAGACCAGGAAACTGGTCTTTTTACATATTTTCATCTACTATCATTAATATTTCACTTTTTAATCTTAAAGACTTCATATTTGAATCTTCTAATTCTTCATCTATATCTTTATAAAATTCTTCACCCTTTAGTGAATTAAGATTAATTTTAACATTAATTATTGCACTTTCTATAGCTGCGTGTAACAAAATTGCACTTACTCCAGCATCAGACACTAACATCTTATTTCCATACTTTGCTGCAAAAAGTATATTATCATAAAATTTTATGCATGCTCTTAAAAGATTTAGTGGAGCTTTCATAGCACCATTTGTCTTTTCTTTTATATCTTTTTTTCTGTAATCTTTTTCTTCTTCTGTTTCTTTAGGAAGCTTGTAGCTCTCCATAAGTTCATTAAAGCATTTTCTGTCTTCTTCCATCATAACTATAGTTAATTTAGTAAATTCACTGCATTCTTCTGCAAATTTAATTAAGCACTCTCTTTTATCAGAATCTAAATTATCGAAAGCTTTCTTTCCAACTGTTAGTGAGTATACCATACTATTTAAACAACCTGAAAGTGCTGCAACTAAAGCCGCTGTACTCCCCCCACCTGGTGATGGTGAATCTGAGCTTAAGTCCTCAATAAATTCTTGTATCTTATAATCTTTAAAAAGCATATTTTACCTCCGAAGTTTTTTTTAATTATATCATAAAATTAAGGCACTACAAGAAGTAGTACCTTAATTTTAGCTTAAATATGGATTTTTAAACTTATTTAAAAACACATAGTCTTTTTTGTCTTTTTCTTTGTTATGTTCTTTTTCTTCTGCTGCAATACCAACTGGTGTCATAGCTACTACTTTAAACTTTTCTGGAATTTCTAAAGTCTTTTTAACTAAAGCCTCATCTAAAGCCCCAATCCACATAGTGCCATAACCTTCTGCTGTAGCTGCTAATACGAAATGTTCCATAGCAATACCGCAATCAACTAAATAATATTCTTTTTCTAAAACTTCACCTGAAAGATTAGGTTCTGCAATAAATACAGCGACTAAAGGTGCTTCAAAAACCGAAGTTTTTGCCTTACCGTCTTTGTTTATAATAGCATCTCCTAAGCTTTCTTTTGTGTTTTTATCATCTACTAATATAATTTTAAAAGAAGTTTTGTTTTTCCAAGATGGAGCCCTCATTGCACTTTGAATCATATTATCAATACTGCCTTTTAAAACTTCATCGCTTTTATACTTTGAAATACTTCTTCTTTTTTTGATTACATCAAAAAATTCCATAATATCACTCCTAACTATTTTACTAGTATTTAGGATGTGTATTTTTAAAAGAAATTATTTATCTTCTCTTTTTTTTATAATTCTATCTAACTTTAAAACTATTTCATCTTCTTTATCTAATTTTTTAGCAAGTTCTAAATGAAGCTTTGCATTATTTAAATCATCAAGATTTAAGTAGCACATTATGATATTTGTGCAAATTTCAACATCTTTAGACGCTTCAAATGCTTTTTTAAAGTATTTTATAGCCTCTTCATACATACCTAGACATGCATAGTTTATACCTATTTCATTTACTACTTCTAATATTCCACTTTCTACATTTAAGCTTTCAAGTAGATATTCTATTGCTTTTTCATTATTTCCAATCTTTCTATAACCAATGGCTATATAATAATAAATTAAAGGGTTTTCTTTAAAGTTATCTAAAAGACCAAGTAAAGTTCCTATAGATTTTTCAGTATCTTTATCTAAACCTTCTATTGCCTCTTCGTAAGCTGTTACGTTTTCTATATCTTTCATTAAAAGTTCAAGTTCAGGAGTTTGCTCTCCTCCTCTTCTTAAATATTCTCCGATTTCAACCTTGCAAGCTGCAAAGTCACCTTTATCTTTTAAAATCACACCTTTATAAAGGTATGGTTCTTTCATTTTGTTAAATAAATTTTTAGCTAAATCTATATCTTCTAATAAAAGATCTTCAAAACCACTATCTTTTTCTCTTAATGATATTCCGATTAATAAAAGCTTTTTCATATATTCTTCATCATCTTCAAAAGCTCTTTCTAATCCTTTAAGTAAAAGATATGCGTCTTCTAATCTATCTTCTTTTACTCTAGTTGCAACTAGAGATTTTGCTAATTCTTCAGCATCTGGAATCTGCATAAGTAACTTTTTGTAGTCATTTTTAAACTTAATATTTTCGTCAGCACCTAAAGAGATTAACATCCCTTCTATGAAATAATATACAGGAAGGTTATCAATTTTAACCTGATCTCCTATATTACTTGTTATATATTCTGAACTTATAGGTAAGTATAATGTTTCGCTTTCAAAAGTTATATATTCTGGGATTCCTACATTTTTCTTAAACCCTTCTTTATCAACCTCTAAAAATAATAACTTACTAAGTTTTTCTTTAAATAATGTTTTGTAATTCATAAATTTCACCACCTGTTAAAATAAAAATATTGCTACCATAAATTATGGTAGCAATAATTAAGAATAATATTAGTTTAACATACTTTCAACTAATTTCATTACATTTTCTTTAAATTTAGCTAAATCTTTTTTAGCACCTTCTATGCTATCACCTTTTATAGCAAGATATACTTTCATTTTAGGCTCAGTTCCTGAAGGTCTTACTACAAATGAAGATCCATTTTCTAATATGAATTTTAATACATTTGATTTTGGAAGTTTTATTTCTGAAACAGTTTCATCTAACATATTTTCTTCTTTGCTTAATTTGTAATCAAGCTTAGTTTTAACTTTTATTCCATCAATTTCTTTAATAGTTGCATTTCTTAAAGAATCTATGCATTTTGCTATTTTTTCTTGGCCTTCTTTACCTTTTAATTCTAGTGAAACTAAATCTTCTTTATAGAATCCAAACTTTTCATATAAAGCATTTAAGCCTTCTGCTAAGCTTAATCCTTTATTTTTATAATAAAGTGTCATTTCAGCAATTAACATACTTGCAATAACAGCATCCTTATCACGAACAAAGTCTCCAGCTAAATATCCATAACTTTCTTCAAATCCGAATAGATAAGTTTTATCTCCTGAATTTTTAAATTCATGAATCTTTTCACCTATATATTTAAATCCAGTTAATACATCCATTATTTCTATTCCATAATGGTTTGCTATCTCTCTTGCACCTTCAGTTGTAACTATAGTTTTTATAACTACTCCATTTTTAGGTAGCTTTCCATTTTCTTTAGCTGCACTTAATATATAATCAGTTAATAATAATCCTGTTTGGTTTCCTGTTAATACTTTAAATTCACCATCAGAATCCTTAACAACAACACCGATTCTATCACAATCTGGATCTGTTCCAAATATTACATCAGCACCATCTTTTTTAGCCATTTCTAAAGCTAAGCTAAATACTCTAGGGTCTTCTGGGTTTGGATATGGAGCCGTTGGGAATTCCCCGTTTGGTGCTTCTTGTTCTTTAACTACAGAAACATTTTCATATCCTAATTCTTTTAATACTCTTCTAACTGGCATATTACCAGAACCATGAATTGGAGTATATATTATTTTAAGGTCTTTTGCTTTATCTTTTACTAAAGATTCATTTATAGTTAAACCTTTAACTTTTTCTATATATTTAAAGTCTATATCTTCTCCAATATAAACTAATAATCCTTTTTCTTTAGCTTCTTCTTCTGATATAGTTTTTATAGCCCCAAAATCTGTAACATCGTTTACGCATGAAATAACTTTTCCTGCTTTATCGTCAGTTACTTGACCACCAAACTCATCATACACTTTATAACCGTTATATTGCTTTGGATTATGTGAAGCTGTAATTACTATTCCACCTTTACAATCAAGTTCTCTTGTTGCAAAAGATACCATAGGTGTAGGTCTTAAACCTTCAAATAAGTATACCTTTACTCCATTAGCTGCTAACGTCAATGCTGATGCTAATGCAAACTCATCTGATTTATTTCTTGAATCATATCCGATTGCTACAGATGGTTTATCAAAGTTTTGATTTAAGTAATCTGCAAAACCTTGAGTTGCTTTTGAAACTGTATATATATTCATTCTATTAGTTCCAGCACCTATAATTCCTCTTAATCCACCTGTTCCGAAATCTAAGCCTTTGTAGAATCTATCTTCAATTTCCTTTTCGTCTTTAATTTCTCTTAACTCGTTTTTAGTTTCCTCATTTATTATCTCTGATGTTAGCCATTCATTATATTTATCCTTATAATTCATAAATTGACCTCCTTTAATACTGTACATGTTATATTATACATCACAAGGCAGAAATTACAAACATTATCTCTTTTCAAATTTCTATATAAAAAAATGCCATTCGTCACTTATTCTTAAACTTTTATTTTTTTAGACCTTAATTAACATAACCTAGTACTTTAAGTAAAATAAAAAAATTACTGTTAAACATTATTTTCTTTTTGGGTTAAATATCCTTAATTTAATATTCATTTTTAAAACTTATTCTAGTTTTAATTTCAGGCTTAAATCTACGTTAAAAAAGAAACCTATATCTATAGATTTCTTTATTAAATGCTTTAATTTGTTTCTTCTTTTTTAGCTTCTTTAGCTTCTTCAAAGTCTTCAGTATCTAACTTTTGTTCGTAAGAAACTGATGCTATTATAGAATCTAAGTCATCAACTATAGAAAGTTCATTTGAAGACTCTATATCGTATGCTCTATATACAGAACCTCCAATCCCTTTAGAAACATCAACTGTTACTGACTTTGGCATATTTAAAGGATCACACTCAATTTTAATAGCTGCCCTTTCTTTTTGAAGTACAGATCCATTTTTAGAAAGGTATCCTTCACCTTCAAAGTTTATTGGAATTTCGGCTGTTATCATCTCACCTTTTTCTATTTCTTCTAAATCAATATGAACTATTTTATGATTAACAGGTTCTCTTTGAACCTCTTTAATATGAACATTTTTGTTTTTACCATCTATATTTAAAGATAGAACTCCATGTTCCCCGCAGTTTGAGATTTCTTTAGAAATTTCTAGTTCTCCTACTTCAAAAAGCATATTACCTATCTCTTTTCCATAAATAACGCCAGGCACAACCCCATTATTTCTTAGTCTTCTTGCAGAGTGTCCTTTGCCTAGTACTCTTTCTTTAACTTTTAAATTACTCAAATCAATTCCTCCTTATATCCTTTAAACAATTCTTTTTTAATTATTCCTCTTTTGAACTTTTTTATACATTACCCCATATTTTTATTTTTTTTACACATATCTGTAATAATTTAGTTGTAAAATAAATTTAAAGAGGTGATAAATTTGAATAATTTTGAATGTAAATTATCAAGAAAAAATAATATGGTCAGGATTAATTTTAACCAAACAGTCTCAAAAGGAAGTATATTTTATAAAGACTTTAAAGATGATACTTATAAAAAGCTTTTTAATTTTGTAAATAAGGATTTTGTAGAGTTTAAAGATCCTAAGCCTGAAAATAGAACATTTTATAAAATAACTACCCCCTCTTCCCAATTTGAAATTGCAGAAAGGGTTCTTCCTTTAAAAAATTTCTATAATTTTAGAGATATCGGCGGATATAAAACAAAAGACGGTAGAAGAGTAAAATATGGTATTTTCTATAGATCAGAAGATTTACATAACTTAAAAGGAGAAGATTTAGATTATTTTAAAACTTTAGATATTAAAACTATATTTGATTACAGATCTTCTGATGAAGTTAAATCCAATCCAGATATTTTACTTAGCGGAATTAAATATTATAACCTATCTGGAATTCAAACTTTAAATAATAATTTGGATATGTTTACTTCTATTAAAAACGCCATTAAAAATAATAAATTAGATTCTGTAGTAGATTATTTGATAGATGGCTATAAAAGCATGCCCCTTAATAATAAGGCTTATAAAACTCTTATAGAATCTATTAAACTTAAAGACAATACTCCTCTTCTTCAACACTGCACAGCTGGGAAAGATAGGACAGGCTTTGGTTCAGCTTTAATTCTTCTTTTACTTGGGGTAGATATGAAAGATGTTATCAGTGATTACTTATTAACTAATGATTGCACTAAAAATCACTTAAAAGTTTTAGAAGAAAAGTATGACCCTAAAAGTTTTAATTTAAATTTAACTAAAGATCAAATGAAAGAAATAAAAGGCTTACTCGGAGTAAAGAAAGAATTTATTAAATCTAGCTTTGATATAATAATGAAAAAATATGGCTCTTTTGACTCTTACTTTAAAGAAGAGTTTTCTCTAACAAGTGAAGATATAGAAAATATAAAAAACCTTTATTTAGAATAAAATAAAAAATAGCTTAAGGAAAACCTTAAGCTATTTTTAAAATTTAAGTAATTCTGAAACCGTAACTACTCTATGAATATGAAGAACTAAATAGATTATTTCATCATCACTTACTCCGTAGTTAAATTCTTCTTTTATATATTTTCTAATATTAAGTGCACAATCATATTCTTTAGGGTATTTAATCATAATTATATCAATTAGCCCTTTAGAATCATTGTTTAGATATTTATTTACTATAACTCTTTTCGAAAAATATCTTAGATGGGTTAATAATCTATCGTAATTCATATCGTTTTTATTAAACTCTATATTAAATTCGCCTTTAATTATCATAAGAATTCCATCTATAATTCTTGTGCTTAAAATAGTTTCTCTTCTTTCTTCTTTAAAGTTTGCATTTACTATATGTAATGCAATAAAACCAGCCTCGTCTTCTTCTAATCTTACACCTAAAGTTTTTTCGATATATTTAAGCGCCCAAAGACCTATTTTATATTCTTTTAAATGAACTCTTTTAATCTCGTGAAGAAGTTCGTTTTTAATAGTAATTCCTTCACTGCATCTTTTAATAGCAAAAGATATATGGTCCGTTAATGCAATATAAATATGTTCATCAAGTTCTGAATCTAAAACTTTTTCAGTATATTCGATAATTTTAGAACTAGCTTCAAATACCTCTTCTTTTATAACAGCTGCAAGTTGTTGCACTTTATTTTGAAAATTAGGATTTTGAATGATGTAAGTTTTTTCTATTTTATCTTCATCAATTCCTTGACCTACCTTTTTTTTAAAAGCAATACCACAACCTGTTATAATCACTTCTTTTCTAGTCTTATCATCTATTGCTAAGACTACATTATTGTTGTATATCTTTTCAATAATCACTTATTACCACTCCACGAAACAAAATATAAAAACCAAATCAATTATAATAATATGACTTAGATTTAAGACAATATATTTTAGTTATTTCGTTAATAAATTTACCATACAACTTATTATCTGTCAATAAAGCAGTTTACACAAAGTTTACATCTAGTTCATTTTCTGATATTACTTTTATTCCATTTTCTTCGAGTAAATTAGCTGTTATTCCCTTTCCTTTTATCTTTTTTCCTGTAAAACTACCGTCATATATGTAATCACTTCCACAAGATGGACTTCCATCTTTTAAAATAGCTATCTTGCAATCTACTAGTTTTGCAAGTTTTAAGGCTTCTTTTGCCCCATTTACAAAGTTTTTTGTAACATCTTCTAAATCTTTATTTATAACTTTTTCTTCTTTTATTTCAGATGGAACTCTTGGAGTCTTAAGTCCCCCTAATTGCTCTGGGCAAACTGGAATTCCTCTCTTTTCTTTTAATATCTTAAGACACTTTTCATTTAAATTGTTTTTACCATTGTATTTACAATTACACCCACAAAGACATGCACTAATTAATATCATCAAATCACTCCCCTAATACATATCATTTATTAATCCTTCTTTATAGTCTTTCATAGTTTCAAAATTCATAGCACCTTTAACTATCTTCTTAACATACCCTTTTTCATCTATTAAGAAAGTTGTAGGTAATACACTTGCACCGTAGTTCATAGAAACTTCAGCTTCATCATCAAGTAGTGTATAAAGGTTTAAATTATTTTTTTCTAAAAATTCCTTTGCCTTTTTACTACTTTCTCCAACGTTTATTGTTACTATTTCAAAATCTTTATCATTTTTACTTTCGTCTTGAAGCTTTTGTAAATCTGGCATTTCAGATTTACAAGGAACACACCAAGATGCCCAAAAGTTTAGCATAATATTTTTACCCTTAAAACTTTCTAATGAAACTGTTTTCCCATTAATATCTTTTAATTCAAAATCTTTAGCTAAATAGTTTTTTTCTTCTTCAAGTTTTCTTTGAATATCAAGAGGCGGCTTATTTTCATCTATAATTTGCGTCTTTTCTTTATTTTTATCCTCTTTACTCTTATTTAGCATTCCGTAAGCTCCTGCACCTACAGCTATTATTATAAATGCAATTATTATCTTTTTCATAATTTTTCTGTCCTCCTAAGAAATTAAGCCTATAAATATAACTAATTTATTAGTCATAATAAGCACTCCAACTAAAATCATTATAACACCAGATATAATTTTAATATATTTCATAAAAGAATATAATCTTCCTTTATATGAATTAAACTTATCTATAAGCATTCCTGTTATTACAAATGGCACTCCAAGACCTAATGAGTAAAAAGCAAGCATTAATATACCATTTATACCGCTTTCACTAGTTGATGTATATAATAAAATACTTCCAAGAATCGGACCAATACAAGGAGTCCACCCTGTAGCAAAAGCCATCCCCATAAGAAAAGGCTTAGCACCATTTACTTTATGCATAAACCTTTTCTCTTTATAGAAGCTTTTGAATTTAATTATATCTAAAGTATGTAAACCAAAAATTATAATTAACCCCCCCGAAACTATTTTAAGTATTCTTATGTTTTCATTAAATAGCTTTCCTAAAAAACTAAAAGATGCACCCATAATTATAAATATTAAAGTAAACCCTAAAATAAATATTAATGATTTTTTTAATATAACGTCTCGGCCCTTTTCACCATTTGATAGAATATTTACGTAAGCTGGTATTAAAGGTAATACACAAGGTGAAATAAATGAAGCAATTCCTGCTAAAAATGCAACAAAAATATTTATTTCATTCAAAAGTTAAAACACCTCCTTTATAAAAAATAATTTATTTTGATTATAGTACAATTATTTTTTATTATCTATTAGCTTTATGAAGTATTTATTAAGATATTAATCTTTTATTAAAATATAGAAAAAAAATAGATATCTAATAATGCTTAAAGCATTAAAGATATCTATTTTTATAAATTAATAAGTTTTTTCAACCCAGTTTATTTTATCTAAATATAATTCTACGTATTCATCACTCATCTTTGGATTTATTGTATCTTCATGAGAAATAGTTATAATTGACATTGCTATAGCATATTTAACTGTATCTGCCATAGATAATCCTGACATATATCCATATCCTACTCCAGCTACAAAAGAGTCTCCAGCACCTGTAGTATTTTTAACTACTGCGTTTGTTGCTTTTATCTTTCCTGATTCTTTTCCATTTGTGTAGTATATGCCTTCTTCATCTAAACTAATAAATACATTAGTAATTCCAAGGCTTAAGAAATATTCTCCAGCTTTCTTTAAATCTTCGTCTGTTTCTATTTTAAATCCACACATTATTTCTGCTTCTATTCTGTTAGGTTTAATTGTGTGGAAATATTTTGCTAAATGCTTTATCTTTTCAGCTTTAGCTGCTGAAACAGGATCTAGTATAAATTTAGTCTGTCCCTCATAAGTTTTTAGTATGTACTCTAGGATTTCTGCATCATCTGCATCTAAAATTGTATACTCTGCATTTTTTATAGCATCTTTTTTTGAATCTACGAAATCTCTATCCATTTCGTCTAAGCATTCCATATCTACTACTGCTGAAACCATCTCACCTGTGTGGTCTAGTATAGCCATATAAGTTGGAGTGCATCCACCTTCTAGGATAAGAGAATCTTCCATATCATACCCTATCATTTTTGAATGCTCAAGAATATTTCTTCCATTTTTGTCATCTCCTATAATAGAGATGAATTTTGTATTAACACCAACCCTTGCAAGGTTTTCCGCTATGTTTCTACAAACGCCCCCTAATGATATTTTTATATTTCCAGGATTTGAGTCTTTTCCTTTGTAAGTGCTTCTACTAAATCCTAGTATATCTACTATTGATGCTCCCATTAATAGTACGTAAGAATCTTTATTAGTCATATTATCTCTCCTATTTCTATTTCCCAAATTGATAAAAAATATAACATAATTATAATTTAATGAAGGAAAAAAATAAACCCATTTTTCGATATTTTTTTGCAAAGTCTAGTGTAATCGTTAATCATTTTTAGTTTTTTGGTGTAACTGGATTTAAAAATCCAGTTACAATTTTAACATTATTTTAAAGTTACTATAGTTACTCCGTCTCCACCTTCACCGTAAATACCTAGTCTATAACTCTTTACATGAGGGTGTCTTTTTAACATATCGTTTATAGCTTTTCTTAAAACGCCAGTACCTTTACCGTGTACTATTGAAACTTCTGAAAGATTAGCTCTATAAGCATCATCTAAATACTTATCGCAAGTATAACAAGCGTCTAATGCATCCATACCTCTTAAATCTACTCTAGAATCAACAGAACTTAAATTTAATTTAACTTCTCTTTTTTTCTTTTCTTTTTTAGCTTTTTTGTTGTTTGTTGAAACTCTTAGATCTTTAGCTTTTACACTAATTTTCATAATACCAGCTTCAACTTGAACTTCACCCTTATTATCTGGAAGTGATATAACTATTACATTTTGATTTAATGAAGGAAGGAAAGCTTCCATTCCAAGAGAAATATTTTTAATAGCTTCTCCGTCATTTTCTTTGCTTTTATTAATAGCTCTTTCCTTTTCTTCTAAACTATCTTTAAGCTTCTTTCTCTCTTCTTCAAGTCTATTTCTTCCACCACCTGAAATTCCAAGCTTTTCAAGTTCTCTCATTGCTTTTAAGATATCATCAGCCTCTTCTTTAGCTTTAGATATAATATCTTTAGCTTCACGCCTAGCATCCATATAAGCTTTATCTTTAGTATTATCTAATCTCTTTAGTTTTTCTTCGTATTCTCTTCTAAGTTTTAATACTGTAGCTCTTTCATTTTGAGCTTCTCTTGCTTCTTTTTTAGCTATAATACTCTTTTCTTGAAGGTCTTTAATTAGATCTTCGAATTGTAGATTTTCTTCATCTATAAATTCTTTTGCCTCTTTTATTACATCATTTGAAAGACCTAGTCTTCTTGATATTTCAAAGGCATTAGATTTACCTGGAACTCCAATTAAAAGTCTATATGTTGGTCTTAAAGTTTTAATATCAAACTCAACTGAAGCATTTTCAACATCTTCTGTTCTTAAAGCATAGCTTTTAAGTTCGCTATAGTGAGTAGTTGCTATAACTTTAGTTCCTCTTCTTTTTAAATTTTCTATAATTGAAGCTGCAAGTGCTGCCCCTTCCGTAGGGTCTGTACCTGCTCCTAATTCATCAAAAATTACTAAAGACTCCTTAGTTGCCTCTTTCATAATATCTACTATATTGGTCATATGACCTGAAAAAGTTGATAGAGATTGCTCTATACTTTGTTCATCTCCTATATCTGCAAAGATTTCGTAATAAAACCCTACAGTAGACCCTTCCATAGCTGGAATTAAAAGACCGCTAAGAGCCATTAGATGAATACTTCCAACTGTCTTTATAGTAACAGTTTTACCACCAGTATTAGGTCCTGTAATCATAAGAACGTTATAATCTTTTCCAAGATAAATATCAGATGCTATAACTTTGTCTATATCTATTAAAGGATGTCTTGCACTTATTAAATCAAAACTTCCGTCTTCTGATACTTTAGGAATAGTTCCTTCTATTTTTAAAGCGTAATTAGCTTTTGCAAAAATAAAATCTAAAACTCCAAGCATTTTGTTATTGCTTTTTAAAAGGTCTATATTATCACGTACTTTATCTGTAAGTTCTCTTAAGATTCTTTCTATTTCTTTTGCTTCTTTAATCATAAGTTCTTTTATTTCGTTATTTAAATTAACAAGGCTTGTAGGTTCTATATAAACTGTCGCGCCTGTTGAACTTGAATCGTGAACTATACCTGGAACTTGTGATTTATATTCAATTCTTACAGGAAGTACGTATCTATCACCTCTCATTGTATAAAGGTTATCTTGAAGATAACTTGAATTACTTTTTACAAGCGAGTTTATCTTTTCTCTTACAGATGAATTTTTTTCTTTTAAGTTTCTTCTAATATTATATAAAGTACTTGAAGCCCTATCTGATATTTCATCTTCTGAAATAATAGCCCTTTCAATATCATCTTCTAAAGATTTAACTTCTCCTAATATAGAAACTAAATCTTCAATTTTTAAAAATGCAACTTCATCTTCTTCTCTTTTTGTGTATTCTTTAAAAAGCCTAGAACATCTTAACATATTTCCTATGTTTAATAGTTCTAAAGGATTTAAAGACCCTCCTTTAGATGCTCTTAAAAGTCCTTCTTTAACGCCCTCCATATTTCTAAAAGGAGGGGCCCCTTTTATATTTATCATATCTAATGCTTCTTTAGTTTCTTCTAAAGAGTTAATAACTTCAAATCTTGATTTTTTAGGCTTCATCTTGTTTATAAGATTTTTACCACCTGATGTTTTTGCGTAATTCCTAACACTATCTTTAATTTTTTCGAATTCTAAAACCCTAAATGTTCTCTCATTCATTATCTATTCTACACCTCTTCTATAATGGCCTTTAGTATAGTTTTTATCATCTACTTCTTTATTTCCTTTTAACTCGTCTATAATTTCTCTAACTTCTTTTTTAGTTTCATTTGTAAAGTCTAATCTAAAGGTATCTATACCTATCTCTTTTAAATCATCTAAATCATTAATTAAATTAGTCCCTAGACTATTTAAAATGTAACTTCTACAAAAAATATCTGTCATTAAAGGTAAGCTTTCACCTACTCTATCTATAAGATTAAACCTATCTTTTTCACAAGGTCTACTGCAATCTTTTTTTGTAGTTTTCCCACCAAAGGTACTTCCAATTGGGCAGTACTCACTTATCATAAGTTCAGTTTTTCCGTAAAGTATCGTTGATATATTTCCTTTAAATCCTTTTAAAACTGACTTCATTTCTTTTCTGTTTAATTCTTGACTTATAGTTAAAAGGTTAATATCTTCACTATAAAAATCTAAGGCCTTACTATTAAATATGTTAAGTTTGTAATCACCTATAATTTCTAATTCATTTTTATATTTATTTATTATTCCAACATTTGAAGTTAAAATTCCAAATATATCTTCTTTTAAATCATCTATAACTTTTATAACTTTATCTATTTCACCTTTTAAGATGTTTGGAATCTTTAAAATAATTTCGTTATTCTTTTTCATTTCTTCTATGTCTCTTATTTTAATTCCATCTTCATCTCTACTAAATACATCTACTATGATATATTTAAACTCATCTTTTATTTCGTTATATTGCTCTTTTAAAACTACCTTAGGTATAACTAACCCTTTAAGTTTAGTTTCTTTTATCTTAGATTCAAATTTATTTACTTCATTTGGTCTTCTTCTTCTGTAGCTTTTTTGAGTTTCTTTTATAACTTTATCAAATAGCTCTCTTCTAAGTTCGTTAAACTCACCAACTCTTAAAAATCCGTCTGTAAAATGGCTAAATTCTATATTATTAAACTTATAAGGATAATCTCCTGATTTACTTAAAGCTTTAATTATTCTTTCTTTATCTAAAGGTTTATTTGTAGCTTCTAAAACTTCACTTCCAGAAACTTTATATTCTGTGCCTTTAAAATTAGTCGTTAATTCTACACTTTCACCTAGTTTAAATTTAACTAATAGGTTTAAAGGAATTTTCTTTATATAAGGCTTAATCGTGCTTTTTAAATCTTCATTTAAATCTTTATCAGCCATTTTATAAATATCTTCTGACTTTTTATAGCCTAATGGGAATAGCTTAACCTTATCACCTTTAGAAGCCTTTTTAACTTCCTCATTTCCTTTTATTATTTTATTTATCACAAAGCCTGAGTCTCCGTGCCTTACGCCGTCTCCAAGGCTTATATCACCTTCTAATAAAACTTCTAAACTAGGAAGCACCTTTCCAAGATATATTCCAGTATTTTTAGGGAAGTTATAACTCATCATATCTTTTCCAGTATCTTTTTTTAGGAAAGCTTTAGTAAAGCCTCCTCTATTAAATAATTGAAGTAATTCTTCCTTTCCTTTTTTAAGGTCAAATAGTTCTTTATTTAATTCCTTATCTACAGCTTTTCTATAATTTCTTACTACTCCAGCTACGTACTCTGGTCTTTTCATTCTTCCTTCAATCTTTAAACTATATGTGCCTGTATCTATAATATCTTTAACGTCCTCTATAGTGCACATATCTTTAGGTGATAAAAGATATCCTCGTCTCTCATCGCCTTTTGTGTTTTTAAGAGTATATTCCATTCTACAAGGCTGAGCACATCTTCCTCTATTTCCGCTTCTTCCACCTATCATAGAACTCATTAAACACTGCCCTGAATAACAAATACAAAGAGCTCCGTGAACAAACATCTCTGTCTCTATTTTTAAGTCATCTGATATGTATTTAATTTCATCAAAACTAAGTTCTCTTGATAAAACTATTCTATGGAATCCTTTATCTTTAAAATAAATTGCTCCAAGTCCGTTATGTATAGTCATTTGAGTTGACGCATGTATTTCAAAGTCTTTATAATTTTCTCTTATTTCTCTATATAAACCTAAATCTTGAATTATAAGTGCATCTACACCTATCTCATAAAGATATCCTACATATTTTATTGCTTTTTTTAACTCATCCTCTTTTAAAAGGGTATTCATGGTAACATATACGCTTACCCCATAGCTGTGAGCATAATCTACAGCCTTTTGCATTTGTTCGTTATCAAAGTTTGATGCATATGCTCTAGCTGAAAACTTATTTCCACCTAAATATATTGCATCACATCCGTTATTTATAGCAGCATATAAACTTTCTAAGCTACCTGCTGGCGCTAATACTTCTATTTTATTCATTATTATCATCTCTCCTAAATGTAAAAACACTTACTTATCTTCTGTTTATTCTAGCATATTAAAGGCATAAAAACAAAGCGCTTAAATAATTTCTCTAAGCGCTTAATATTTACTTATTTTAAAAGTACATTTCCTTTTGAATTTATGCGTAGCGTTTCATATTTTTTAGTTATTATTGCTAGTTCTAAAGTCTTTTCATGCAATTTTTTTTCAAGGTCTGCACATTTGTATTTTTTACTTATAAGTTCTTCTCTAGTTTCTTTTCCTGACTCTAATATTAATCTTTTTTGATTCTTAGCTTTATTTATCTCATCATTTAAAGTTTCAATCTCTTTTTCTTTTAAATTAAACTCCAAGTCTAAATTCTCTATTTTTTCTTCTTTATTTTTAATCTCTATTAATAAATCATTTTCCTTTTTCTTATACTCTTCTATTTCAACTCTTGAAGAATTAAATCTCTTTTCAAGTTCTTCTATGATTAATTCTTTATTAGAAAGACTACTTCTAGCCTCTTCTAATTCACCTTCACTTTTACCTAAAAGATCTGATAGATGATTTATCTCTTCTTTAATTTCTAGATTCTTGCTTCTTTGCATATCTAATTCCATCTCTAATGAAGCTTTGCTATTTTTAATCCTATCTAAACTATCTTTAAGTTCTTGCTTTTCTTTTTTATTTTCTTCAATCTCTTTGTTTAAAACATTATTTTTAAATTTAATTCCCTCTAAATCCTTTTCTTTTATTTCTATTATTTTATTTAAATCTTCTACCTTGCCTCTAAGACTTGTCTCTTTTTCACTTAGAGTAACCGCTTCATTTTCTAAGAATTTCTTTTCATTTTCTAACTTTCTAACCTTTTCTAAAAGTTTATCCTTCTCTAATTTTAAATTGTTTTTATCCTTCTCTTCTTTTAAGAACTTTGATTTCAAAGTATCAAGATTTAATTTTTTTAATTCTAATTCTTCTTTTATAGTAAGATTTTCTTTTTCTATATTTTCTTTTTCTATATTTATCTTTTCAAACTTTTCTTTTGTTTTTCTTAGTTCTTTATTTAAATTAGTATCTAAATCTTTTATATTTTCATTTAGAGATTTAATAATATGGTCTTTTTCAGATTTTAAAAGGTTTAATTTATTTTCATTTTCTTCTTTTAATAACTTAACTTCTTCTATCTTTTCTTTTTTAATATTTAATATATTTTTTTCACTTTCTTCTTTCACATCTTTTATTTCTTTTTCTTTTATATCTAAAATGCTATTTATCTTATCTTCATTTTCTTCTTTCAATTTAGATATAGTAATTTTATTTTCTTCTTTAATTTTATTTATTAAATTATTTTTTTCATTTTTTAATGAAGTTATCTCATTATTTTTTTCTCTTGTAATTTTATTTACTTCATCTACCTTTTCTTTTGAAATTCTCTTTATTATATTATCCTTCTTTTCATTTTCTTTATTTAAATTTAAAATAGTATCTTTAAGAGATTTTTTTTCTAACTTATTTTCATTATTTTCCTTAAGCAAATTATCTTTTTCTATTTTTAAATCTTTTAAATCTTTTAAAACTTTTTTTATCTCGTCTTTTAAGTTGTTTACCTCTTTATTTTTAGTAGATAAATTTAGCTTTAGATTTTCAGCATCTTTTATTAAAATATTTTTTTCTTTTAATAATTCCTCCCTATCTTTTTTAAGTCCAGATATAACACTTTCAAATCCTAACTTTTCTTTTTCAGTTTCTTTTTTAACTTCGTCTAGATTTTCTTTTAACCCATCTATAGTTTTATAAAGAGTTTTTTTCTCTTCTTCTAAATTATTTCTGTTTTTTGCAAGTTCCCTTAACGCATCATCAGTTTTATATAATTCATCTGTAATATTTACAGCTGTTAAAACTGCAGCTTGAGAAACTGATAACATATTGTTTTTAGAACCTATCTCTTTTAATTTCCCATCTACATAAGAAGATATTTCACGAAGATAATCTTCATTCCCCTCTCCTCTTAAGTTATAATCTACCCCATTTATATTAACTGTAATTTTCTTCATATTTTTGCCACCTCAAAATTTTATATACTTATACTTTAATTATATTTAAATTTTTGCAATTTAACAATTATGTTAAGTAAAATTTAAATATTTCCCCCTTCTATTTTACCATATTTTTGAATAAAATAGAAAAAAAGCCATGATTTTCATCATGACTTTTTAAATTTCTATTTTTTTATCTTAAAATTGCACCTAATTTGTGCTCTAAAGCTCTTAATATTTTATCGTGAACTTTATTTACTTCTTTATCAGTTAAAGTTTTTTGTGGATTTCTATAAGCTATTGCATAAGCTATACTTTTTTTACCTTCTGGGATTTGTTCTCCCTTATAGATATCAAAAAGTTCAACTTTTTCAACTAAGTTTCCTGATGCTTTTCTTATAGTATCTTCTATATCTCCAACTAAAATTGAATCTTCTACTAAAAGTGCTATATCTCTAGTTACTGCTGGGAACTTTGGAAGTTCTTTATATTTTTTCTCAGTAACTGAGTTATCATATATAGAGTCTAAATCTAATTCTGCTATATAACAAGGTTTATCTATACCAAAGTTTTCGTTAAGGTTTGGATGAACTTCCCCAAATACTCCAGCTTCTGTTTTTCTTCCAACTATTAGTTTTGCAGTTTTTCCTGGGTGGAAGCTAGGATTTTCGCTTTCTCTTTGGAACTTAACTCCCTTAACTCCTAAACCTTCAATTAAGTTTTCAACTATTCCTTTAAGGTTTAAGAAATCAACATCTCCATACATTCCTATAGTTAAAATGTTTTTCTCTACAGGTAGATCTTCTTCATTTTCTGAAGGAGTGTAAACTTTACCTATTTCAAATAATAAAGCTTCACTATTACTTCTTGCAGAGTTTCTATCTAATGATTCCATCATTGAAGCTATAGTAGTAGTTCTCATTACGCTATAATCTTCTCCTAATGGATTTTTGATTTTAACTACATTTCTTAAAGTGCTATCTTCTTTAAGGTTTATCTTATCGAAAGCTTTAGGTGATATAAATGAGTAACTTATAGATTGGTTTAATCCTGAAGATGTCATTAATCTAATCACTTCTTCCCCTAACACTTCATTTTTGTATTTAGGTTCTCTTTCAGTTTGAACTTTAAAAATAGTTCCTTCTATGTTGTTGTATCCATAAATTCTTGCGATTTCTTCTGCTATATCTTCTTTTATAGCTATATCAATTCTAAATGTTGGGATCGTTATTTCTAAGTCTTCCCCTTTGATTTCTGTTTTTAAGTCTACGCTATCTAAACATCTTTTCATTTCTTCGATTGATATTGAAGTTCCTAAGAATTTATTTACCCAAAGGCTAGAAACCGTTATAGCTCCTTCTTCTTTAACCTCATTATAAACGTCTATAGTTCCTTCCATAACTTCACCTGCGTTTAGTTCACAAACTAAAGCACAAGCTCTATCTAAAGCTAACTTAGCAAGGTTTGGATCTATATCTTTTTCAAATCTTGATGAACTTTCTGTTCTTAATCCTAATTTTTTAGAATTAACTCTTATGTTAGTTCCTTCAAAGTTTGCACATTCAAATATAATTTCTGAAGTATCATCTTTAACTTCTGAGTTTAATCCACCCATAATTCCAGCTAAAGCTACAGTTTTATCTCCGTCTTTTATGCAAAGAATAGATGAATCTAATTCTCTTTCTACTTCATCTAAAGTAGTGAATTTTTCTTTTTCTAAAGCTCTTTCAACAACTATAGTATTTGTTGATATTTCTCTTTTATCAAATGCATGCATAGGTTCTCCTATTTCAAGCATAACAAAGTTTGTTATATCAACTATATTGTTTATAGGTCTAACTCCAGCTTCTAAAAGTCTCTCTTGCATCCATTTTGGTGATGGAGCTATTTTTACGTTTTTAACTCCTCTTGCCATATATCTTCTGCAAAGAGAATCTTTAACTTCTACTTTTAAAGAGTTTTCTATATTTTCTGATGATTTTACTTCGTAATTCATGTTTGGCATTTTATACTCTGTTCTTAAAGTTGCAGCAGTTTCTCTTGCCATTCCAACCATACTTAAACAGTCTGGTCTGTTTGAAGTTATATCAAAGTCTAAAATTTCTTTTTTAAGACCTAAATAAACTTTCATTTCTACTCCTAAAGGTGCATCGCTATCTAATATCATTAGACCATCTACTTCGTCTTCACCTTTAAGTCCAAGTTCAGCTTCTGAACAGAACATACCGTTTGATACTTCTCCTCTTAGCTTTCCTTTTTTAATTTCAGTTCCGTCTGCAAGAATTGATTTGTGAAGGGCTACAGGAACTTTATCCCCTTCTTTCATATTAGTTGCAGCTGTAACTATTTGAATTTCTTCGCTTCCGATATCAACTTGACAGATGCTTAACTTTTCAGCATCTGGGTGTTTATCTATTTTAGTAATTAAACAAGTAACTACTCTACTTATATTGTCTCCTTGTACTAACACTCCTTCTAAAGCTGAACCTGAAAGAGTTAGCGCGTCTCCTACTTCTTGAGCCGTCATTTTTTCATCTATTTTAACATAATCTTTTAACCAACTGAATGGGACTTTCATCTTAATACCTCCTAAATATTTAATGCTTTAATTAGAATTGATCTAAGAATCTCATATCACTTTCGTATAATAATCTTATATCATCTATACCGTATTTAAGCATAACCATTCTATCTACTCCAAATCCAAATGCGAATCCTTGGTAGACTTCTGGGTCTATGTTGCAGTTTCTAAGAACGTCTGGATGAACCATACCGCAACCTAAAATTTCTATCCAACCGCTACCTTTACATACTTTACAACCTTCTCCGCCACAAACAAAGCAAGTTGCATCCATTTCTGCTGAAGGTTCTGTAAATGGGAAATGGTGCGGTCTAAATTTAGTTTTAACCTTTTCTCCAAACATTTTCTTTGCAAATAATTCTAAAGTTCCTTTTAAATCTGCAAAAGTAACTCCTTTATCTATAACTAACCCTTCCATTTGGTAGAATATTGGAGAGTGAGTTGCATCAACATCATCTGATCTATAAACTTTACCAGGTGAGATCATTTTTATAGGTGGAGTTTGTTTTTCCATAGT
Organism: Clostridium chrysemydis; assembly: GCF_015234215.1. Lineage (GTDB taxonomy): Bacteria > Bacillota > Clostridia > Clostridiales > Clostridiaceae > Clostridium > Clostridium chrysemydis. The sequence goes on from NZ_JADEKP010000001.1 coordinate 1,204,025, forward strand.
CCTAACTTGAACTGGTGAAGTTTGAGTTCTTAAAACTAAATTATCGTTTATATAAAAAGTATCTTGCTCACTTCTAGCTGGATGATCCTTTGGTATATTTAAAGCTTCAAAGTTATATCTATCTAATTCTATTTCTGGCCCTTCTTCAATTGTGAATCCCATAGAAACAAAGATATCTTTCATACTTTCTAAAGTTAAATCTAGAGGGTGTCTTTTACCTACTCTATTTTTCTTACCAGGAAGAGTTATATCAATAACTTCACTTTGAAGTTTTTCTGATTTTTCTCTTTCTTTAATTGAAGATTTTATTTCCTCAATTCTTAATTCAACTTCACTTTTAACTTCATTTACTAACTTACCAACTAGAGGTCTTTCTTCGTTTGATAAATCTTTCATACCTCTTAATATAGTAGTAAGTTCACCTTTTTTACCAAGGTAGTTTACTCTTATTTCTTCTAGTTTTCCTGAAGTTTTAACTTCTTCGATTTTTTTTAGCGCTTCTTCTCTAAGCTTTGCAATTTTTTCTTGCATATCTATTCTCCTTTCAGATAAATACGGTATTTTAAACAATAAAAAAACCGTCCCTTAAAATAAAGGGACGGAAATAATCCGCGTTACCACCCTAATTGGTTATAAATTAATTACAACCCAACTCGATTAAGAATAACGGTCTTTAACCGCTAAAGACTACTTTAATTTCACCTTTAGTACTCCTGAGTGAACTTCAGCATTTTCAAATCTTTAAGAAACTTTCAGTCTAAGGTTTCTATTCCCTTTTAAAGTATCTAATACCTACTTTTCTCAATCTTAGTATTTATTATTTAAAATTATATGTTCATTATACATTTTAAAATATTATTTTTCAAGTGGTAATCTATTAAGACTTTTGTCTTACTCTTTCATACAAAACTATTGAAGTTGCAACTGCAACATTTAATGATTCTGCATTTCCTGGCATCGGTATTTTAACTTTTGAATCTGAAAGGTCGTATACTTCTTTTGAAACTCCGTTTCCTTCATTTCCAACTGTTACAACTACCTTACCTTTTAAATCTTCTTTAAAGAAATCACATTTTCCTTCTAGTGATGTTGCTAGAATTTTAAATCCATCTTCTTTTAAAGCTTTTAAAATATTTAAATCATCATCAAAAATTATAGGAAGATAGAAAATTGAACCCATAGTTGACCTTATAACTTTCTCGTTATATATATCCACTGTTCCTTTAGTTAATATAACCCCATCACAACCTGCTGCGTGCGCTGTTCTTATAATAGTCCCTAAATTCCCTGGGTCTTGAACCTTATCACAAAGTATATAAAATTCTTTAAAGTCTTTAGTTTTTTCTTTTTCCATATTTACTACGGCTATAATCCCTTGACTATTTGTAGTATCTGAAATTTCATTAAACAATTCATCTGTTAATCCAAAACTTCTACCTGAAAAATTATAATTTTCTAAAAGGTTTAGTGCTTTTTCTTCGCTTTGTTTATTAAAAAAAACTGAATCTAAAGAAGCACCAGCTTTTAGTGCTTCTTCTACGATTCTAAAACCTTCTATTATATATTTATGTTCTTTAGTTCTGTTTTTTCTATCTTTTAATTTTCTAGTTCCTTTAAAAATTGAGTTATCTTTACTTTCAATGTAAATCAAATTTCGCACCTCAAAAACTAATTTAATTTAACTATCATACCTTCAAGCTTACTTAAATCTTCAGCAGATCCTATTGCAATTAAGATATCTTTAGCTTCAACTACATCATCTGCTAAAGGTGAAAGGTTAATTTCATCCCCTCTTTTAATTGCCATAACGTTTATTCCGTATTTACTTCTAAGTTTTAATTCACCTAAAGTACTTCCAGTCCACTCTTCTAAACTTTCAATTTCCATTATGCTATAGTCAGGAGATAGCTCTATAAAGTCTAAAATACTTTCTGAAACTAAGTTATGGGCAACTCTAACCCCCATATCTTTTTCAGGTAAGATTACTCTATCTGCACCTATTTTATATAATACTTTCGCGTGTAAATCACTATTACCTTTAGCTATTATATATCTAACTCCAAGTTCTTTTACAAGTAAAGTTACCATAACACTTGCTTGTATGTTTGAACCTATAGTAACAACAGCTACGTCAAAGTTTCTTAAACCAAGAGATCTTAAAGCATTTTCATCAGTTGCATCCATTTGCACCGCATGAGTTACCTTATCTGAAATATCTTGTATTAAATCTTCATCTTTATCAATTACTAATACATCATTTCCTAGACCGTATAGCGTTTCTGCTACTGAAGAACCAAATCTTCCAAGTCCTATTACAACAAATTGTCTTTTTGCCATAAAATCATCCCCTAACCAATTAAAATCTTACCTTCTGGGTATTTCATTGTTCTTTTCTTTTTCTTTCTTAAGAAAGCTAGCGCTACAGTAAGAGGACCGACTCTACCAAAGTACATAGTAATCATTATGATTATTTTACCTATACTACTTAATCTTTGAGTTACTCCAGTTGTTAATCCTACCGTACCAAAGGCTGATGTAGCCTCATATAAAAGGTTTATAAATTTTTCATTTGGTTCTGTTACTGATAAAATAAGCGTTACTATTAAAACTAGTGACATCCCTATAAAAAATACAGCAAATGCCTTGTAGACTAAGTCTTTAGCAAATCTTCTACCAAAAACCTCTGTATCTTCTCTTCCTCTTATTACCGAAATAACAGTAAGTATAACTATACCAAATGTTGCAGTTTTAAGTCCTCCTGCAGTTGACCCTGGTGAACCACCTATAAACATAAGTAATACTGTAAGCATCTTTCCTGCTGTTGTCATCCCATCTGTAGATACACTGTTAAACCCAGCTGTCCTTGGAGACACTGCTGCAAAATAAGAGTTTAACACTTTATCTCCTACGTTCATATTACCTATAGTTTGAGCGTTATTCATCTCAAATAAATACATTAAAATTGTACCACCAACTATTAGAACTGCTGAAATTAACAGTACTATTTTTGAGTGAACTGATAATTTTTTAAGTCCCCTGTAATTATAAACTTCAAGCCAAACTGTAAATCCTAATCCACCGATTATTATAAGTAAACTTAAAGTTATAAGAATTACAGGATTATTATAATACCCTGTTACACTGCTAAAACCTCCTAAAAGGTCAAAACCTGCATTACAAAAACCTGAAATAGAGTGGAATATACTATAATAAATCCCTTTTAATAGACCAAATTCAGGTATAAATTGTGTTGATAAAAGTAATGCACCAAAAAATTGAACTGCAAATGTAAATCCTAATACGTATCGTACCATCTTTACAAGTCCTTGAATACTAAATGTGTTCATTGCTTCTTGCATAATTAATCTATCTTTTAAAGTTATCTTTTTCCCTAGTAATAATGCTATGAAAGTAGCAAAAGACATGAAACCCAGTCCCCCAATTTCAATTAAAAGCATTATAACTATTTGTCCAAACTGATTCCAGTAAGTACCTGTATCTAAAGTTACTAGACCAGTAACACAAACTGCTGATGTTGAAGTAAATACAGCATCTAAAAAGTTTGTATACTCACCACTTTTTGATGATATAGGTAGACTTAAAAGGATTCCACCTATAAGAATAACTATAAAGAAACCAAGTGCAAGAACTTGAACAGCGTTTAAATCAAGCTTCTTATTAATTTTCGTCTTCATTCAATCACCTCAAAGGTTTCCTAAACATTTAATCTTATTATATACTATTTTAATGCATATTATAAGCTTTATACATTATACTTTCCTTCTGTTAAATTAAAGTTTTATATTTGTTAAGTTTTATAAAACTTATCATTATAAAAAACTTCTATATATAAAGAAAATGCGACTAAACGTCGCATTTTACAAATCTATATTAAGCTAAGTGCTTTTTAGCAACTTCAACTAATTCAGCGAAAGCTTTTGGATCGTTGATAGCTATCTCTGATAACATTTTTCTGTTTATATCTATTCCAGCTAATTTGATTCCGTTCATGAATCTTGAGTATGAAAGACCATTCATTCTTGTAGCTGCGTTTATTCTAGCTATCCAAAGTCTTCTGTAGTCTCTCTTTTTTAATCTTCTTCCAACGTAAGCATTTCTTAATGCTCTGATTACTGATTCGTTAGCTGTTTTGAATAACTTGCTTTTTCCACCGTAGTATCCTTTTGCAAGTTTTAATACTTTTCTATGATTCTTACGAGCGTTAACTGCTCTCTTTACTCTTGCCATTCTCTTCTAAACCTCCTGCGTTACTATTATAGGTATGGTAATAATTTCTTCATGTTTTTCTCTTGAGTTGTAGATACGTATCCACCTTTTCTAAGTTTTCTCTTAGTTTTTGAGCTTTTCTTAGTTAAGATGTGGCTTCTGAAAGCTTTAGCTCTTTTAAGTTTCCCTGTACCTGTCTTTCTGAATCTTTTTGCTGCACCTCTATGTGTTTTCATTTTTGGCATGATAAAATCCTCCTCTCAGTTTATGCCTTTTTAGGGCCTAAAACCATAGTCATATTTCTTCCTTCTTTTTTAGCAGGTTTTTCGATGACACAAACGTCTTCTAATTTTCCTACAAAGTTGTCAAGGATTTTTTGACCTAAATGAGTTAAACTCATTTCTCTTCCTCTGAATCTGACTGTGATTTTAACTTTATCCCCATCTAATAGGAACTTTCTTGCTTTTTTAGCTTTTATAGCAATATCATTTTCTTCTATTGTAAGACTAACTCTTACTTCTTTTATACTAATGATTTTTTGCTTCTTCTTTGCTTCTTTTTCTTTTTTAGATTGTTCGTATATGAACTTTCCTAAATCCATTATTTTAGCTACTGGTGGATTGGCAGTTGGTGATATTAACACTAAATCCAAATCCCCTTCATAAGCCTTTTCAAGAGCTTCTCTTGTTGGAATAATTCCAAGTTGCTCACCGTCTCCAGCTATTACTCTTAATTCTTTTGCTCTAATTTCTTCGTTAGCAATATAATTTTTACTAATGGCTTCCACCTCCGTCTTTATAACCATATACAGAATATATATATATAAATAAAAGGACGGCATATTGCCGTCCTTATTTTATCGAAAACAAATAATTAATTACGATAATTAACCAAGCGAACATCTTACACTAGAGTTGCTGGTGAGAAACGGCTGTTTCTTCTTAACAAAATTTATTATACATATTCTTTTTTATCTTGTCAACACTTTTTAGTTAATTTCTCTAGAAAATTCTAAAAATTTGACTCTCTCTACAAAGACCTTCTCTATTGTATCAAGAAATTCTCTATTTGTACATAGTTCTTTGTGATAAATTAAAATTTCTTTTGGTGCATTGGTTATAAGACCGCTTATAATCACATCTTCTACATTAACATCGTTCCCTATTTTAGAACCATTTAGATCTTTTGAAAATTCTTTTAATAGGTCTATCCCATCATTATCTCTTAAAATATAGTTTCCATCGTTATTAATATAGATGTGTATCTTTTCTATTTTGCTCTCTTGTATGTCTACAAAATATTTTAAAAGCTTTATAAATTCATTATATTCTTTTTCTACCATATATTTTTGAACTGTTTTATCTATAATTTTTTCTATATCTTCTCTTAAAGCTTTCATTCTAAAAGTTATAAAACCATTTATATTTAAATAATTTTCTTCTTCTAAACAATTCTTTATCTTTTCTACAATACCATTTATTTTATTTTGGCAGTAAATATCTTCTTCATCTTTTATACTATTTTCGCTATTTAAAGTTTCCATTATTCTTTTTTCCGCTTCAATAACATCTTCTCCTTTTAGGAAAAAGTAAGTATCCCACAAAAATTCAAATAATTCTTTTTCTTTGTAGTTTCTTATTACAAATTTGTATAACATATGGCTTACATATAATTTAATTTTTTCAAAAGCTTCCTCTTTTTCTCTTGCCTCTTCTGTCATGACTTTAACAATATGAAATTCGCCCTCAATTCTTTCTACTAATCCTATTACTATATTTTTTTCTTTAAGTAGGGTTTTCAAATCTTGTAACTCTTTTATAAAGTCTAACTCTCCCATATACGCAAGTTCTAGTACAAGCATAGATTTCACTCCCTTCTAGTAATAGTATGTATTAACATAACTAGTACTATACGAACCATAGTTTTCTTTTACTCCCAAAATTATTGAATATATTTTATAAAAATAGTACATTAAATATAAGCAAATTTTAGGAGGGCTTTTCTTTATGCTATGTTTTGTTGATTATAGAACAACTGATTTAGAAATAGAAAATTTAAAAAAGTTAAATCTTAAACCAATTAAAATTCCAAAGTCAGATAAATTATATGAGGCTATAGACGGCCACACTGATATTCAATTATCTATAGTAAATAAAAAAGTAATTCTTCATAAAGATATACCAAAATCCTTTTTAGAAGAATTGAATTTTAACGGTGTAGATTATATAGTATCAGATACATCATTAGAATCAACTTATCCTAATGATATTTCTTTAAACGCCTTAATAACTGAAGATTTTATTATGCATAACTTAGATTTTACTGATAAAAACATCTTAAAAAACTTTAAAGGTAAAAAACTTATTAATGTAAAGCAAGGCTATACAAGATGCTCTTGTCTGCCTATTAATGAGAATAATTTTATAACTACTGATAAAGGAATTCATAATTCTCTTTTAAAGGAAGGTTATAATTCTCTCCTTCTTCCACCTGGAGATATAGAACTTAAACCCTTTGAGTACGGTTTTATAGGTGGAGTCGGAGGGATGTTAAACAGAAATACACTTTTATTATTTGGTGATATTAATTTTTATAAATATAAAGATTTGATATTAAATTTTTTAAAGCCTTTAAATATAAAGATAGTGTCATTAAAGGGTGGAAAACTTACTGATAGAGGAAGTTTACTCATACTCTAATCACAATATATCTTACGCAAAAATATATTTTTTTGTTCAATATTAAATCTAAAAAGCTATAAAATTTATAGCTTTTTAGAAAATAACTCTCCACTAACTAATCCTTCTTCTTTGTACTTATTAAATAGAGAATTTACTTCATTTAAAATTTCTCTTCGCTCTTCTTTAGTAATTCCCCCTCTTCCAGCCTTATCCGAAATAAAAGTTAAAAGCAAATCATTTAAATCATTTTCTTTTTTCATGGCTTTAATATCACCAAAAGGCAAATTCTTTTTTATGTATATATGGTGCATATGAAACTTTATTGATTTAATTATCTTTTCTTTTTCTTCTTTATTAAAGGTACTAAAATTATCTAAAAATTCCTTTCCCATAATAGCACCAACTTTATCGTGATCATATGATGTCCACCTACCTTTAAAAAACTTAGTAGTTTTTGATTTTCCTATATCGTGAAGTAGAAGACCAAACATAAATGTTTTTTTATCGTTAGCAAACTCTCGAAGTTTAGCCCCTTCATCTATAACTAGCATCATATGATTCCAAACTACACCTTCGCTATGGTATTTTGGCGATTGCATAGTAAATCTAAGGTCGTCTAACATATTAAAAGGATAATCTTTAAGTTCTTCTTTTTCTATCATTCTATTTAAAATAAGAGAAGGTTTTTCACTTTCTAAAAGTGCCTTTTGAATTTTTTTAATCTTTTCCATAAAAAACTCCTTTTTTATTAACAATTAGTAATATAAACTCATATATTTTAGTATAATCTTATATAAAGAAATTTATTATTTTTTATTTTGGCGCTATAGCCAAGTGGTAAGGCGAAGGTCTGCAAAACCTCTATTCCCCAGTTCAAATCTGGGTGGCGCCTCTTCTTTTATTAGGATAGGCCTAACTCCTTCCTATCCTTATTAATTTTGCTTATCTTAAACATAAAAAAGTGAAGCGTAAAAATTTTACACTTCACTTTTTTCTTTTATATATTTTATTTGTTAGATTCTTCTATAAGCTTACCTATATCATCATGTGTAAACTCGTATTTAGTTCCACAGAAATGACAAACTATCTCTTCGCTTTTATTTTCATCATAGATTTCATTTAAATCCTTTTGCCCTATACTTAAAAGTGCCTTTTCAACTCTTTCTCTAGAGCAATCACATTTATACATAGGTTCTACAATTTCACTTGATATTTTAGGGTCCATATCGCTAAATATTAATTCTATAATATCTTCGATTGTTTTCCCTTCACTTATTAATGTAGTTATAGGTGGAATTTCTTCTAATCTATAAGTTATTATATCTGCTAAAAGCGGATCTGAGTCTGGCATCATTTGAATTATAAATCCACCTGAAGCTTTTATTGAATAATCTGTATCTACTAAAACTCCAAGTGATACAGCAGATGGAGTTTGCTCTGAAACTGTAAAGTAATAAGCTAAGTCTTCTGCTATCTCTCCTGTGTATATAGGAACTTGACCAACATACGGATCTTTAAGTCCCATATCTTTTATTACATATAACATCCCGTTTAGACCTAAGGCTCCACTTACATCTAACTTACCATTTGGCTTAAGTGGAATATCTACATTTGGATTTCCTATAAATCCTTTAACTGACCCGTCAGCATGTCCAGTTACAGTAACGCTTCCTGCAGGGCCTCCACCATTTATTTTAAGAGTTATAGCTTCTTTTTCTCCTTTTAATTGAACTCCCATAAGAGCACAACCTGTAAGCATTCTTCCAAGGGCAGCTGCTGACGTTGGAGTACACTCGTGTATTTTTACACCTTCGTTTACAAGATTAGTTGTAATTCCTCCAATAAATCTTATCATTCCGTCTTTTGCAGTACCTCTAATAATTTTATCTTTCATTTTTATCCCTCCAAATCTCCTTTTTTAAGGACATATAAAATTCTTTCTGACTGGTCTTTTACTGATTCTTTTGAATACCCGTCGTATTTACCTAAAATTTCAAAACCTAAACTGGCAACTAAGTTTTCTATAAATTCTTCTTTATATGCTCTTTCAAAATGTTCTTCTTCAAATCTTTCATATAATTCACCGTCTTTAATAAAGAAAGTTAAAAACATATTGACTATCTCATCTTCAAAGGAGTTTTCCCAAGAATAAAAAACTTCTTCTGAATTATATGTATAAATATTATTACCTAAAATAGTAGATAATTTATAGTAAGAATTTATATCAAAGATAAATATACCATCTTTTTTAAGGTGATTGTATACCCCTTTAAAATAATTCTCTAAATCTTCATCTTCTAAAATATAATTAGTAGAATCTAAAACTGAAGTAATTAAATCAAATTTATGATTTAAAGAAAGTTCAGTCATATCTTGGCAAACTATTCTACTTCTAATTCTAGCTTCTTTAAACTTTTCAAAAGCCTCTCTTAACATATCTTCTGATAAGTCTACAGCAAATGATTTATTAAACTCTTTAGAAAGTCTTAAAGATACATTTCCAGTTCCACAAGCTAAATCTAGATAATCCTCAAAATCAATTTTTAAATCTTTAGAGATATCTAAAATCCTATTACCTATTTTATCGTAATCTATATCTTCATTTATAAGTTCATCATAAATCTTTGCAAATTCGCCGTAAGCCATAAAACTCCCCCAGTCACTTTAAATACTATTTATTATATTATAATTATTTTTCTTTTAAGTCAATCTTATCTTCTTTTAAGGGTTCTCTACCTAGTATTTGCTCGTTTGTTGGAATATTTAATCTTTTCTTTCTACTTGTCATCATTCCACCTATTCTTCCTGTTTCTTCAGCCGTTAAAGATCCCCAACCTCCCTCGTCTACTTTATCACTTAAACCGAGTTCTCCTGCAATTTCGTATTTAATTTTTTCTCTCATCTTTTCTGCTTCTGTTAATTCTTTATTGGATTTTAATTTTGATTTAATTATTTTTTTTAAAGGTGTTTTACTCATACATAATCACTCCATTTCTTTATGTATTTTTTCCATATATTCACCTATTATTCAAAAAATAAAGTTTTCACAAATATAAATCTAAATTTAGAAAACATTTTGTAAAAAAAGTAAGTATTTTTTATATAATAAATTATAATATTTTATTTTTTTCTTTTAATAGTTCACTATTTTTACCATAGCTATTGATATTTACTCCGTTAAATCTTATAGTTAATATATATATTTATAAATGTAGATAAAAAATTTATCTACATAAATTAGGAGGGATTATTTTGTATAACGTTGCAGTAGTTGGGGCGACAGGTAATGTAGGTAGAAAAATTTTAGAAATTTTAGATGAAAGAAATTTTCCTATTAAAAACCTTTACCTTTATGCTTCAAAAAAATCAGCAGGTAAAGAATTAGAATTTAGAGGTAAGAAGTACGCTATTTTAGAAACTTCTGTAGAAAATATAGAAAATAAGGATTTAGATTTCGCTTTATTTTCAGCAGGTGGAGATACTAGTTTAAAATTTGCACCAGAGTTTTCTAAAATAGGTGCTGTTGTTATAGATAATAGTAGCGCTTGGAGAATGGACCCTAAAGTTCCTTTAGTTGTTCCAGAAGTAAATCCAGAAGACGTAAAATGGCATAATGGAATTATTGCAAATCCAAACTGTTCTACTATTCAAGCTATGCCAATTTTAAAAGCAATAGAAGATAAATACGGTTTAGAAAGAGTTGTATACTCTACTTATCAAGCAGTATCTGGTGCTGGCGCTGCTGCCATTTCTGATTTAGAAAACGGTCTTAAAGGAGAAGAACCTAAAAAGTTCCCATACCCTATAGCAGGTAATGTATTACCACATATAGATGTATTTTTAGATAACGGATACACTAAAGAAGAAATGAAAATGATTGAAGAAACTAGAAAAATCTTAGGTTTAAAAGACCTTAGAGTTACAGCAACTACAGCTAGAGTTCCTGTATTAAACTCTCACAGTGAAAGTGTTAACTTAGAACTTAAAAATGATTTTGAAATAAATGATATTTTAGAGTTATTAAAAAACACAGAAGGTGTTACTCTTTACGATGATAAAGATAACCTAATCTACCCAACTCCTCTTAAAGCTTCTGGAGAAGACAATATCTTTGTTGGAAGAATAAGAAGAGACTTTAGCTTAGATAAAGGTTTAAATCTTTGGATCTGTGCAGATAACATAAGAAAAGGTGCTGCTTTAAACGCAGTTCAAATAGCAGAAATCTTAATTAAAAAATAATTAAATTTGGAGGAATTTTTATATGGCTATTTTTGAAGGATCAGGTGTTGCTTTAGTTACTCCATTTAACGAAAACGGAGTTAACTTTGAAAAATTAAAAGAATTATTAGAGTGGCACGTAAGTATGGGAACTGATGCTATAGTTATATGCGGTACTACAGGTGAAGCTACTACAATGACTACAGAAGAAAAAAAAGAAGTAATTAAATTTACAGTTGATGTTATAAATAAAAGAATACCAGTTATTGCAGGTACTGGTACGAATAACACTAGCGCTTCAATTGAAATGAGTAAGTATGCAGAGTCAGTTGGAGTAGACTGTCTTTTAGTTATAACACCATACTACAATAAAACAAACACTAAAGGTTTATTTAAGCATTTTGAAGCTATAAACGATGCTGTTAATATTCCAATTATGTTATATAACGTTCCAAGTAGAACTAATATGAACATTTCGCCTAGCATGGTTTTAGAATTATCAAAACTTAAAAATATAGTTGCAGTAAAAGAAGCTAGCGGAAACTTTAGCCAAATTGCAGAAATACGTGCATTACTTGGAGACAAAATAGATATCTATTCTGGAAATGACGATCAGATAGTTCCTGTTATGTCTTTAGGTGGAAAAGGTGTAATATCTGTTTTAGCAAACGTTGTTCCAAAAGAAGTTCATGAAATGACAAAAGCTTATTTAAATGGCGAGTGCAAAAAAGCATTAGACATTCAAATAGAAACTTTAAATCTTTCAAACTCACTTTTTTTAGAGACAAACCCAATCCCTGTTAAAACAGCTTTAAACCTTATGGGTAAAGAAGTAGGTCCTTTAAGATTGCCTCTTTACGAGATGGATGAAACTCTTAAAGAAACTTTAATTAAAAATTTAAAAAATCACAATTTAATTTAAGGAGATAAAAAAATGGTTAAAGTATTATTAAACGGTTGTTCTGGAAAAATGGGAACAGCGATATCTACTCTATCTAATGATTTTGACGATTTAGAAATAGTAGGTGGAATAGATAGATCAAAAAATAGTTTTGATTACCCGATTTTTGCATCTCCAAATGAAGTTACTATAGAATACGATGTATTATTAGACTTTTCAAGAGCTGATGCATTAAAAGGATTATTAGACTTAACAGAAAAAACAAATAAACCACTTGTAATTTGTTCAACTGGTTTTACAAAAGAAGATTTAGATTTAATAGATGAAAAATCTAAAACTCTTCCTTTATTTAAATCTGCTAATATGTCACTTGGTATAAACTTAATAAATTCACTACTTAAAAAGGTGTCTCCTCTTCTTTATGGAAATTATGATATAGAGATAATTGAAAAGCACCACAACCAAAAAGTAGATTCTCCAAGTGGTACAGCTATCCTTTTAGCAGATACTATAAAAGATTCACTTAAAGACGAAACTCACTATGTATATGGTAGAGAAGGTCAAAAGAAACGTGAAAAATCTGAAATAGGTATTCATGCAGTTAGAGGTGGTGGAATCGTTGGAGACCACGACGTTATATTTGCAGGTAAAGGTGAAGTTATAGAACTTTCACACAAAGCTATTTCAAGAGATGTATTTGCAACTGGCGCTTTAAAAGCTTGCGAGTTTATGGCAAAAGTTAATAAACCTGGCCTTTATAATATGGATGATGTTATAGGCTTATAAGAAAAAGAATGCTGAATTTTCAGCATTCTTTTTTGCTCTAAATATAAAAGACTAAGTTCTAAAAAGAACTTAGTCTAATTTTTATAAATAATTTCTTATTTTTGGATTTCTACTTTATCAAAGTAAATTTGTCCAAGTGGTGAAACGTGTAAGCCTTTAACGTATGGTTGGATACCATAAGTTTTAGTGTAATCATATAAAGGTATGATTGGCATTTCATCCATTAATACATCATCAGCTTGTCTCATATATTCAAATCTCTTAGCTGGATCTGATTCAGTTTTAGCTTTTTTAACTAATTCATCATATTTTTTGTTTGAGAAGTGAGCATCGTTGTTACCCCAAGTAGCTTGTTTTCCATCTTCTCCGCTAACCCACATATCTAAGAAAGTCATAGGGTCTACGTAGTCAGCTGACCAACCGTGTCTTGCGATTTCATATTCACCTTTTTGTCTAGTATTTAAGAATACTGCCCACTCTTGGTTAGTTAATTCAACATTTACACCGATTTTCTTCCAGTTTTGTTGAATAACTTCCATAACTGATTTGTGATCACCTTCTGAGTTATACATTAATTTAAATGTAGGTAATCCCTTACCATCTTTATATCCAGCTTTTTCTAATAATTTCTTAGCTTCTGCTACATTATCTTCAAATTTTGTTGGATCGAATTTATTTTCTTTAAAATCTTTTCCATCTGGTCCTTGGATTCCTGCAGGTACGAAATCTGCTGAAGGAACTTGACCACCCTTAGTTACATCTTTAACTATAGCTTCTCTATCGATAGCTAAAGCAAGTGCATGTCTTACATCTTTATTGCTTAATGCCTTTTTAACATCAGCTGGTAATTTATCTGTGTTATTTCCAACATTTACGCAAACGAAGTATGTTCCAAGATTTGGGAAAGTTTGAACTAATCCTTTTTCTTTTCCATCTTCCATTCTTTCAGATGGAACTACTCCAACCATATCAAAGTCTCCAGACTCAAGTGAAGCGTATGAACTAGTTGAATCAGTTGCCATTTTGTAAGTTAACTCCTCAAGTTTTATAGCATCTTTATTCCAATAGTTATCATTTTTAACGAATTTGTATGAATCCTTCATTTGGTAATCTTCTAACTTGAATGGTCCATTAGTTACAAAAGTTTCTGGCTTTTGAGTCCATTTGTCTCCATTAGCTTCAACTATATCCTTTCTTACAGGCATGTAAGTTGGGAATGCCATAAGCTCTAAGAAGTATGGAGTTTTTGTATTGATTTGAACTACTAAAGTTTTATCATCTTTAGCTTTAACTCCAACGTCATCAGCTTTAGCTTTTCCGTTATAATATTCTTCCCCATTTTTTAAATAGAATAATTGATAAGCATATTCAGAAGCTGTATCTTTATTTAATACTCTCTTCCATGCATATTCGAAATCAGAAGCCTTTACAGGTTGTCCATCAGACCATTTAGCATTTTCTCTTAAGTGGAAAGTATAAGTTTTTCCATCTTCTGAGATCTCCCATTTTTCTGCAACTCCTGGGATAGCTTTGTCTTTATCATCTAATCTAACTAACCCTTCAAAGGCATTCCCTATAATTGTAGACCCGTCTACAGCTGTGTTTAATGCAGGGTCTATAGTTTCTACTACTGCCCCAACATTATATAGAAGTTTTTGATTTGACCCGCCTGCTGAATCATCAGAACCACATCCAACGAAAACAGAAGCTGAGATTGCTACAGCTAAAGCTACAGCACAAAGTTTTTTAATTTTACTTACTTTCATATTTTATCCCCCTTCTTATTTATATAATAATAGCTTACTTTTAGCTTATTATCCAAAATTTAATCAAATAAATGACATGATACAAAGTGTCCATTTTCTACTTCTTTTAATACTGGATCCTTTTCTTGACATATAGGCATAGCTTTTGGGCATCTACCTTTAAATCTGCATCCAGGTTCTGGATCTATAGGTGATGGTATATCACCTTCTAAAACAATTCTATTATTGTTTTTTGCAATCTGTGGATCTGGTATAGGAACTGCTGATAAAAGAGCCTGTGTGTATGGATGTTTAGGTTTTAAATAAACATCATCACTTAATCCTTTTTCAACTAACTGTCCTAGATACATTACTCCAATATGAGTTGATATATGTTTAACCATTGAAAGGTCATGTGCTATAAATAGATAAGTTAATCCAAACTCTTCTTGAAGTTCTTCAAGCATGTTTATAACTTGTGCTTGGATTGAAACATCAAGTGCAGAAATTGGCTCATCGCAGACTATAAAATCAGGTTCAACAGCTAAAGCTCTTGCTATTCCAATTCTTTGTCTTTGTCCTCCTGAGAACTCGTGAGCATATCTATTTATGTGACTTCCATTTAGTCCAACTTTATCTAAAAGAAATTTAATTCTTTCTTCTCTCTCTTTTCCTTTATATAATCCATGAATATCTATAGCTTCCCCAATTATATCGCCAACTGTCATTCTTGGATTTAATGATGCATAAGGATC
This sequence comes from Clostridium chrysemydis, assembly GCF_015234215.1. GTDB lineage: Bacteria > Bacillota > Clostridia > Clostridiales > Clostridiaceae > Clostridium > Clostridium chrysemydis. The sequence continues at coordinate 1,219,338 of NZ_JADEKP010000001.1, forward strand.
TTGGAAGATCATTTGCATCTCTCTTCTTAAAGGAATCATTTCCTTTTCAGATTTTTTAGTTATATCTTCTCCCTTAAAGATTATATTTCCTGATGTAGGTTCGTATAACTTAAGGATAGTTCTTCCAGTTGTAGTTTTACCACAACCAGATTCCCCAACTAATCCTAAAGTTTCACCTTTTTTTATACTAAATGAAACATTATCTACCGCTTTAACTAAACTTGGCTTCTTAAAAAGACCTTTGTTTACAGGGAAGTATTTACATAAATTTTTGATTTCTAAGATGATTTCTTTTTCCATTATTCTTCCCTCCCTATTGGTGATTCAACCTTTGGTGCATCAGAGTGGCATAACCAACATGCACATTTATGTCCCTCCCCTACTTCAAATAAAGGAGGTTGATTTTCTAAACAAACTTTCATATTATATTCGCATCTATCTGCAAATGGACATCCATTTGGTGGTTTTAATAGATCTGGCGGCTGCCCTTCTATTGGAACAAGCTTTTCTTTCATTTCGCTCATTGGGTTTGGAACACTATTTAAAAGTCCCCAAGTATAAGGATGTCTTCCTCTATAAAAGATATCTTCATCGCTACCAGTTTCAACAACTATCCCACCATACATTACATTTATTCTAGAACAAAGGTCTGCAACTACTCCTAAATCGTGAGTTATAAGGATAATAGATGTATTTAACCTTTCTTTTAAACCTTTCATAAGGTCTAGTATTTGAGCTTGAATTGTAACATCTAAAGCAGTTGTAGGTTCATCTGCTATTATTAGGTTTGGCTCACATATAAGACTTATTGCAATCATTGCCCTTTGTCTCATACCACCTGAAAATTCATGAGGATATTGCTTCATTCTTTTTTCAGGGCTTGGAATTCCAACTAAATCAAGCATTTCTATTCCTTTTTGCCAAGCTTCTTTTTTAGATATTTTTTTATGCTTTATTAAGTGCTCTGTTAATTGATCACCTATTTTATATAAAGGATTTAAAGATGTCATAGGATCTTGGAAAATCATCCCCATCTTATCTCCTCTTATTTTTTCCATTTCTTTTTCTGAATAGTTACTAATATCTTCTCCATCAAAGATGATTCCGTCACTTTCTATTACACTATTATCTGCTAAAAGTCTCATAATAGACATCATAGTTACAGATTTACCGCAACCTGACTCTCCAACTACTCCTATAGCTTCTCCCTTATCAACATGAAATGATACACCTCTTACTGCTTGTACCTCTCCTAAATGCGTCTTAAAGGAAGTTCTTAAATTTTTTACTTCTAATAATTTGCTCATAAATTCTTCCTCCTACTTTTGGTGCTTAGGGTCTAAAGCTTCTGTTAATCCATCACCTAGCATGTTAAATGATAATATTATTAAACAAATCATTGCAGCTGGGAAAAATAATTGGTATGGATTTGTATAAATTGCAGCCATAGCATCGTTACATAATGTTCCAAGTGATGCAAGAGGTGCATTTAATCCAAGTCCTATAAAGCTTAAGAATGCCTCTGTAAATATTGCTTGTGGTATTAAAAGTGTCATTGTTACTATAATTGATCCTAAACAGTTAGGAATTAAGTGTCTAAATAATATTCTCATTTTAGATGCCCCTAAAGTTTTTGCAGCTAAAACGAACTCTTGTTGTTTTAATTGAAGGATATCTCCTCTAACTATTCTTGCCATTCCAACCCAGTATGATATTGAAAGTGCAAGTATTATACTAAGTATTCCTGTTTTATCAAAGGCTGAATCTTTAAATACAGCCATTATGATTACTACATATATAGTAGTTGGTATTGAGTATAAGCAGTCTACTATTCTCATCATAAGGTTATCTACTCTTCCACCAAAGAACCCTGCCACTCCACCGTATAAAACTCCTATAACAAGGTTTATAACTGCAGCTGCTGCACCTATGATTAATGAATATCTAGCTCCCATCATTACCCTTACAAATAAATCTCTTCCAAGTTTATCTGTTCCAAAGAAATGCTGTCCGTTTGGTTTCATATCTTTTAATGCTAAGTTTTGAGCATCGTATGTATATTTTGAAACCATAGGAACTATTATTGCTGATAATACAAGAAGTATTATTATAATTAAAGAAATTAATGCTACTTTATTTGATTTAAGTCTTCTCCAGGCATCTTTCCAATATCCAACACTCGGTCTTTCAAAATTCTCGAATGCCTTCTCTTCTTTAGATACAGGAGTAAACATATTTTTATCGAATTTAATATTTTCCATAATCTTTACCCCCTTATGCCTTTACGTCTTCTAGCTTAATTCTTGGATCTATTACAACGTATAGTATGTCTACTATTAAGTTACAAACAACTATAAGTGTACAGAAGAATACTACTACTCCAAGTAGCGCTGTATAGTCTCTATTTGTTATTGTTGATACGAACTCATTACCAAGACCTGGTATTACGAATATTTTTTCAACAACGAAAGATCCTGTTAATATACCAGCTACTAACGGCCCCATGTAAGTAACTACTGGTATAAGAGAGTTTCTTAAAGCGTGTTTAAACACTACTACCTTTGAACTTAATCCTTTTGCTTTTGCAGTTCTTATATAATCTTGTTTTAATACATCTATAAGCTTACTTCTTGTAAGTCTTGTTATAAATGCCATCGAACTTCCAGCTAAGGCTAAAACAGGCATTATATAACTTGTAGGTTTTGAAAGTCCTACTGCAGGTAATAATCCCCACTTAACTGTAAAGAAGTAGATAAGTACCGCTGCTATTACGAAGCTTGGAACTGTTATTCCAAGTGTTGAGATAAACATACAAAGCCTATCTGGCCACTTATCAACTTTAAGTGCTGATAATACTCCAAGTAAGATTCCTGTTACTAAAGAAAATACTATTGCTACTATTCCAAGTCTTGCAGATTTTGGGAAAGAGTATTTTATAGTATCAGTAACTTCTCTTCCTCTAAATTGCATTGATTCTCCAAGGTCACCTTTTAAAAGATTTCCCATATAAATTTTATATTGCTCTCCAACTGGCTTGTCCAGTCCATATTTTTCATTTAATACTGCCTTCATTTCAGCTGTTACCTTTTCACCATCAAATGGTCCACCTGGCATAAGTCTTACTAAGAAGAATGTAATAGATACAACTGCAAAAATTGTAACTATACTTGTTAAAACTCTTTTAAAGATATATTTTAACATTTTAAAACCCCCATTCTTTTTTGCTCTTCATATATACACAAACTTTATTTATTAACAATTATATTATATCTACACCCTTTGTCAATTTGATATGTTAAAATCTAAGAGTCATTTTTGATATTTTATCAATTAAATCATTTTATTTTTATCGATTTGCTAATTGTATATTTTTTACTTTGTAATCGTTTAACATAGCATTTTCACTTACTTTTAACTGAAATATTCAAGTATTTGTAAATTGAATTAATTGCATTTTTATACCTTCAAAATATATTTTTATCAAAAATGAACATCTTAACACTTTAGTAATATTTTAATACAAATATTCATTTTTGTTTGCCCCAAAAAGACATTTTGAATTTTTATAATCTTTTACTGTTAATTTTTTTGTCTAAAATAGCTTTAATATAAACTTTTAGATATAAAAATGAAATTTTATTTTTTAATAAATTCATTTTATTCGTTCATAAAAAACACATCTTTCTTCTGATACAAATAAAAAAAGCCAATTTTTGATAAATCAAAAATTGGCTTTTTCTATTATTTATTCAATTTTTCTATGAATTTTTCTAATATATCAAATGCACTTTTTAACTCCTCATCACTATAACAGTAAGAAATTCTAAAATACCCTTCTCCCTTACTTCCAAAAGCATCTCCAGGTACTAATGCTACCTTTTCTTCAAATAACAGTTTTTCACAAAACTCTTCTGATGATAGATTGTATTTTTTTATAGATGGGAAAATATAAAAGGCTCCCTTTGGCTCTGCTACAGTAAGCCCCATATCTTTAAGCCTCTTAAAAGAATAATCACGTCTACGTTTAAATTCTGTTACCATATTATTTAAGTCTTCTTTAGATTTTTTAAGTCCTTCAACCATTCCATATTGAACTATAGATGGTGCGCAAGAAACGAAGTATTGGTGAACTTTCATCATTTCTTTCATAAAAGCATCGCTTGCACAAACATATCCTATTCTAAGGCCTGTAGCTGAAAACATTTTTGAAAACCCGCTAATATATATAATATTATTTTTTAAAGACTCATCTTGGGCCACTGAATAATAATCATCATATATTATAGATGCATAAATTTCATCAGTTACAACAGTTAAATCTTCTTCTTTTATAAGTTCTATTAACTTATCTCTATCTTCTTTGCTTAAAATTGCACCTGTAGGATTTGACGGAAAGGATAAAATTAAATTTTTAACCCCTTCTTCTTTAATAGATTTTCTAATACCTTCTATGTCTAAACTAAAATCATACTTAAATCCATACTCTAGAACTTCAGCTCCTAATATTTTTGCTATACTTTCGTAAGCTGGATATCCAGGTGATGGAATTAAAATTTTATCTTTAGGGTTTAATAAAGTGTTTAATACTATATATATCCCTTCACTTCCTCCAACTGTTATGCAAATCTCATCCTTACTATAAGAAATATCTAATGATTTTAAATAATTGCTTATTTCTTCTCTTAATTCTTTTATCCCTGCATTTTCTGTATAAACTGTTTTTCCATCATCTATAGCTTTTTTTATTCCATCTGTTATAGCTTTTGGAGTTTTAAAATCCGGCTGACCTAAAGTTAGTGATATTGCACCATCTATCTTTAAAACCTTATTATAAAACTTTCTTATACCAGAAACCTCTATATTTTTTAAATTATTATTCAAGAAAAAACCTCCCACATTTAAAGTATTTACTTATTTTTTTAACTAAAAAAAAGTAACATCACTTATTTTTTATATTAAAATAATTTTACAGCAAAGGATTACTTTCGGCAAATTTTTATGTCCCCCTTTTAAAATTTCATTTTTTTTATTATAATTTACATATACTATTTACAGAAAGGATGATATTAAATGGAATACAATTTTACAGATCCATACGAAATCGCTAGATTTATTAAAGAATCTAAGAAGTCAACACCAGTTAAAGTTTATATAAATGGAGATTTAGAAGACGTTAATTTAGATGGAATAGAATGGTTTGGAGGTAATAACTTCTACGTTTTATTTGGTGAGTCAGATTCTTTATCTAAAGTAATCTTAGATAATAAAGATAAAATCAAACATTTCAGATTAGAAAATGATAGAAGAAACTCAGCTATCCCAATGCTTGATATTTTAGAAGTTGATGCTAGAATCGAGCCAGGTGCTATCATTAGAGATAGAGTTAGCATAGGTAAAAATGCTGTTATAATGATGGGAGCTGTTATAAACATAGGAGCTGAAATAGGTGAAGGAACTATGGTAGATATGAACGCTGTTATAGGTGCTCGTGGAAAACTTGGTAAAAATGTTCACCTAGGAGCAGGAGCTGTTGTAGCTGGAGTTTTAGAGCCACCTTCAAAATCACCTTGTGAAATTGGAGATAATGTTTTAATAGGTGCAAACGCTGTTATCTTAGAAGGAGTTAAAATTGGAGATGGAGCTGTTGTAGCCGCAGGTTCAATAGTAACAGAAGATGTTCCGTCAGGAGTTGTTGTTGCAGGTTCACCAGCCAAAATAATAAAGTCAGTTGATGATAAAACAAAAGATAAAACTCAAATAATGGATGATCTTAGAAAATAATTTCAAAATATAAAAAGGCCAAGCATTTAATAAAATGCTTGGCCTTTTTTAAACTTTATATAAAGACTTTTTAAACAGCGCCTTCTTCTTCAATTTCGTCTTCTTTTTTAACTCTTTCCATTTTAGATATTGAAACTTCGTAAGCAATCTTTTTAACTACTTCTGTTTCAGATACCTTTTTTTGATATTCTCTACTTTGAAGTCTTCCCCATACTCTTATATTATCTCCAACTTCTAAAGTTTGACAGAATCTTGAGTTTCTTCCCCAAGCTATAGTTGGAATGTAATCTGACTTATTATAAGCTCTATTTACAGCTAGTAAAACGTCTGCAATTTCTCTTCCAAAAGGTGTAGTTCTGTAAACTGGCTCCTTGCAGATATATCCATCTAAGAATATTTCATTAGGATTTTTACTTCTTTCTAAACATGGATCAATATTTCTTGCAAAAACAGTTAAGATTAACTTGTTTGAACCATCTATAAATTTGTTGTAAGATCTTAGTTGCCCTTCTATTATTACTTCGTTACCAATTGCAACCTCGTTGTTTGATATTAATCTCTCTGATACAGTGATACTTAATATATCAACTGAATCGCTTAATCTTTGAACTTCTAAATTAAAAGTGTAGAAGCCCTCCCCATACATTTCGTGACTGAATTCTAATCCTGAAACGACCTTTCCTTCAAGATATATTTTGTTGTTTAACATTAAATTTTCCATTTGTAACCCCTCTCTCCCTTTGTAATAAACTAATTTGTGTTTAATTCCCCCACAAATATCCATTTCCATTATAATACATATACTACTCAAATTTCAATAGATTTCCTATTAATTTTTATGTTGTATGCCAACGTTATCAATTTTATAGTTTTTGTCTATTAAAATCTCTGAAACTTTCTTAAATTCATACCCTTTTTCTAACAGTTCATTAATAATTTTATCTAAGTTTTTTGGAGTATATTTTGCATTATTATGAAAAAGCAAAATAGACCCATTTTCTATTTTATTCATAACCCTTTCATACTCTACTCTTTCACCATCGTTTCTCCAATCTACAGAGTCGATATTCCATTGTATATTTTTATAACCTAGGTCTTCTAAAACCTTCAGACTTTCCTCATTAAATGCACCACTTGGAAATCTAAAAAGTTCAGTTTTTACTCCTATCGCCTTTTTTAGTATATCTTCTGTATCTTTAACTTCTTTTATCATCCTCTCTTTACTTATTGATGTAAAGTTTGGATGTACATAACTGTGATTTCCAATTTCATGATCTTTATCTTTTATAGCTTGTAACTTTTTAAAATTATCTTCAGTATAATTTACCCATTTGCCCATTATAAAAAATGTTCCCTTTACATTATATTTATCTAGTACACTTAATATGTCATAAATATAATCTTCTTCTGCCCAATTAATATCAAATGTTAAAGAGACCTCTTTTTTTTCTGTTTCTACCTTATGGATAGGCATTTTTTTAGGGCTTTCCTTAAATGTAGGCTTTACACTATTATAGTTTAAATAAAAGGCACTAGATATAATAATAATTAAAGCCGTTATAACAAAAATTATGTCTCTCTTTTTTTTCATAAGACTCCTTTCCATTATTTTTACCTTTTATAGTATATTAGTTAATATTTTATTTAATTACATTATCTTCACTATATTTATTTTTATGTTATAATTAATGTATACTTTCAAATAAAATGGAGGTTTTTTATATGTACGAAGAAAGTTCAATGGAGCTTGCGGAAAATAAGTTAATAGTTTTATATATTTTAAAACTACTAAAACAACCTATTTCCAATACTCAACTAACAGAAATAATTTTAGAAAACAATTTCATAAACTACTTTACGCTTCAACAATATATTAATGAATTATTAGAATCAGAATTTGTGGAAAATACTGAAGTTTCAAATAAAAAGGCTATTAAACTTACACCTAAAGGCGAAAGTGTACTATCTTTCTTCGAAGATAGAATTTCACCTTCAAAAGTTTCAACGTTATCAGAATATATTAAGTCTCACATAGATCTTATAAAAAAGGAACTTACAATACATAGTGATTACACGATAGGTAAAAATGATAGTTTCATAGTTAGTTTGAAAGCTTTAGAGGACGACACGCCTTTAATGGATCTTAAAATTTCTGTTCCAACAAAAAAAGGTGCCACATACCTTTGCAGTAAGTGGCAAGAAAATCCTTCTGAAATCTATAATGAAATAATGAATCTTTTATTTAACGATATGAATTAACTAAAAGCATTGCATTAGGCTCTTTTCCTACTGCAATGTTTTTTTTATTTTTGTAATTCTCATCTAAAGTTTTTATAAACCCACTCTCATAATCTAATATAAAAATATCATTTAAATATTTTATAACTGAAATAGGCATACCTGAAACTTCTATTTTTTTATTTGAATTATCTTTTTTTATAATATTTATAGTTCCATCCCCAAAATTACTAACTAAAATCTCATTCTCTGTTTCAAAAATATCAGACGGAAGTGCTCCTACAATATAACTTTTTTCTAAATTAAAATTTTTTGTGTTGTATATATTTAAATAGCTTTTACCGTATAAATCTACACTTTCTTCTGCTACAAATAAATGATCTCTACTTTTTGATATTTTTATGCAAGTTGGACTTCCTAAAAGTTCTATCTTCCCTATTCTTTCTAACCTTTCTTTTTCTATTAGATCTATTCTTTCGCTAAAAAGGTTACAAACTAAAATAATGCCTCTTTCTTTTAAAAATTCTAATTTATAAGGATAATTAAACCCTCCTCTAATACATTCTATTTCTCCATTTTTTAAATTAACCTTACTTAAAGAATTACTCTCTGAACATGATATATAAGAATTGTAATCATCTATTAAAATTGATTTTGGTGCTTTTCCAACATAAATCCTATTTAAAACTTCTAATTCCTTATTTAAAATAGAAATAGAATCACTATATGTATTTGTGATTACTATTCTTTCATCAAAACTAACAATCTCAAAAGGTCCTTCTTTTAAATCATCATTAAATTTAATCTCATCTACATAAAAATCCTTTAATCTAACTTTGCTTATACTATTATCAAAAGTGTTAGAAACATAAATAAAACTCAAAAAAAGCACCTCCAAAATATAGAAATAAGAATTATTTATATATAATATGACTTAAAACTACAGCTTGGAACACCTATTTTTCTAAAATCAAATTTTCCTCTTCACTAAAAGTAAAAATCTAAGTATAATAATAACTATGTTTAAAAGTTAGGAGTGATTTTTATCGTTACATACAAAACTAAAGGAGTATGTTCTACTGAAATTCAAATTGAAGTAGAAGGTGAAGTTATTAAATCAGTTAAATTTGTAAGAGGTTGTCCTGGAAATCTATATGGAATATCAGAACTAGTTAAAGGTATGGAAATAGATGAAGCTATTAAAAGATTAGACGGAATTACATGTGGTACTAAAGAAACTTCATGCCCAGACCAACTTGCAAAAGCTTTAAAAGAAATTAAAGAAAAACATTTAAGCTAAAAAAGAAGGGACATACCCTTCTTTTTTAATCATTAAAATTTAATTCAATTTCAAAACCATCTTTAGCTAACTTAGAATTCTTAAACTCTTCTATTGCATTTTTTAAATAATGGTCTGGGTGCAATAAAGCTGGCGAAAAATGAGTAAATATCAATTCTTTAACTTTAGACTCTCTTGCTAAAGCAGCTCCTTCTCTAAATGTCATATGTTTATTTATTATTGCTTTATTAATGTCTAAATCGTCTCCATAAGTCCCTTCACAGATAAATAGATCACTATTTACTATAAAGTCTTTTATAGACTCTATCGGCCTTGTATCAGTTATATAAGAAACCTTAATACCTTTTCTCTTTTCACCTAGTACCATCTCTTTTGTAAAAATTTCACCATCAAAAGAAATATTGTCCTCTTCTTTTTGAAGTTTACTCCATAAAGCTTTAGGAACTTTGTTTTTAAGTGCCTTATCTACATCAAATTTTCTTTTTCTAATAAATTCAAAGTCATAACCGATGCATTCGATTGAATGTTCTAATTCAATAGTTTTAATATCTATTTCACTATGTCTTTTATCACAAGGTTTTAAAGAGTCATCTTTTATTTTAAAGTGTAAGTTCGATTTCTTTACTTCAATTACTTCTATTTCAAAAGGAAGGTGACTTGCTGTAACTAAAAGTCCCTCTAGTGCTTTTTTTAAACCAAATGGTCCAATTATAATTATTTTTTCTTCTCTACCACAATTCCCTATAGTAGATAGCATTCCATTTAAACCATTTATATGGTCTCCGTGCAGGTGAGTTATAAGTATAATATCAAAGCTCTTAAAGCCAACGTTATACTCTCTACACCATATTTGAGTGCCTTCTCCGCAGTCTACTAAAATTTTTCTTCCTCTAAATTTCATAACAGATGAAGAAAGGTGTCTATAAGGCATAGGCATCCCCCCGCCTGTACCTAAAAAAGTTAAATTAAGCATTAATTATTGCATCTCCTTTTTAATTATACCTCTAAGTTCTCCTATCATATAAAGTGACCCAGCTGCTAGTATTAGATCTTTTTTAGTAGCCTTTTCTTTTATAGCTTTAAAGCCTTCTTCATAACTATCATAACTTTCAGTTCTGTTATTTAAAGGCATCACTTCTTCTTTTAACTTTTCTGAAAGTTTCGCTCTATCACTATGAGGAGTAAGACAAACTACTTCATAACTTAAAGGTATTATTTTTTTTAGCATATGTTTAACATCTTTATCAGCTAAAATCCCTAATAATAAATATAGTTTATCATATTTAAAGTATTTCTTAACATTTTTTACAAGTGCTTCTATACCATCTAAGTTGTGTGCACCGTCAATAATTATCAATGGTTCCTTACTTAAAACTTCAAGTCTTCCGTTCCAAGTTGCATTTTTAAACCCTTCTTCAATATGATTTAATTTAAATCCATCTAGTTTACTTAATTCGTTTACTATATTTAAAGCTAATAATCCATTTACTATTTGATGTTCTCCAAGTAATTTTAAATTTACAATATACTCTTTTTTATCTATTTTATACTTAACCTTTTGATAAATATTATCTTCATCTATAACTTCTATAAATTCAGAATCATTTTTATCTATAAATTTTAAAGGTGAATGCTTTTCTTTAGCTATCTTTTCTATAACTTCTTTAGCTTCTTCCTTTTGAGGATAAGAAATCACACTAATATTTTCTTTTATAATCCCGCACTTTTCCTTTGCTATTTCAGAAATAGTATTCCCTAATAGGTTTGTGTGATCTAAGCTAATTGAAGCTAATGCTGAGACCTTTGGAACTATAACGTTTGTAGAATCTAATCTTCCACCAAGTCCAACTTCAACTACTGCATAATCAACATTATTATCTTTAAAATATTTAAACATAAGGCAAGTTATTATTTCAAATTCTGTTGGGTGATTATACCCTTCTTCTATTACCTTTTCTACAGCCCCTTTTATTATAGAAACATACTTAGCTAAGTCTTCTTTTGGAATGTTTTTTTTGTTTATCTGAATTCTTTCTTCAAATTCCTCTAAAAATGGAGATGTGTACATCCCAACTTTAAAACCTTCTGCCATAAGTAAGCTTGTAGTTATTGATGTTGTAGAACCTTTTCCGTTAGTTCCTGCAATATGTACTATATTTAAATCTTTTTCAGGACTACCTAAATGTTCTAATAATCTTTTCGTTTTTTCAAGTCCATAATTTGATCCAAAATTTCCAATCTTTTTTATGTAATTCATCGCGTCTAAATAATTCATTCTGAATCCCCCAATATTATATATTCATTTATTCTTTAGCATTTATTTACAATATAATCATAAATATTTCTATTGTAAAAGCTTATAATAAAACTATACTACAATGATAACTTATTGAAAACTTTTATTAATATTATTTACTTAGATGTTGAAATTTGTTATCATAACTATAGTAATGGATAGAAAATATCCATTGAAGTTGATTATTTAATAATAAGAGGTGTTTAATTATGAGAAACGTAGAAATAAAAAAAGACATCTACTGGGTAGGTGCTTTAGATCCAGGTCTTAGAGTATTCGATATAATAATGTATACTCCATACGGAACTACTTACAATTCATATGTTGTTAAAGGAAGCGAAAAGATCGCTCTATTTGAAACAGTTAAAGAAAAATGTTTTGATGAGTATTTAAAAACTTTAGAAACTTTAGATATAGATATTTCTAAAATTGATTATATCGTTGTAGACCATACTGAACCAGACCACGCAGGATCAGTTGGTAAAATCTTAGATATCGCTCCAAATGCTAAGGTAGTTGGTTCAATGCAAGCTATTAATTTCTTAAAAGAAATCTTAAATAGAGACTTTGACCACATCGTTGCAAAAGATGGCGATACTTTATCACTTGGAAATAAAACTTTAAAATTCATTTCAGCTCCATTTTTACATTGGCCAGATTCAATGTACACATACGTACCTGAAGAAAAAGTTTTATTCACTTGCGATTCATTTGGAAGTCACTACTCTTGTGAAGAAGTCTTTAATGACTTAGTTCCAAATAAAGAACATTATTTAGAAGCTTTAAGATACTACTATGATTGTATTTTTGGGCCTTATAAAAACTTCGTATTAAAAGGAATTGAAAAAATAAAAGATTTAGATATAGATATGATTTGCCCAGGCCACGGACCTGTTCTTCGTGAAAACCCTTGGGAAGTTGTAAATACTTATAGAGAGTGGTCAACTCCTACTAGACCTTCTATAAACGGAGATAAAAAAGTTACTATCTCTTACGTATCAGCTTACGGATACACAGAAGAATTAGCTAAATGCATAGCTGAAGGAATCAAAAGAAGTCATAGCGTAGAAGTTAAGATGTATGATTTAACTCACGCTGAAACTTCAGATGTATTAAAAGATATAGAAGAATCAGACGGTATATTATTTGGTTCACCAACTATAGTTAATGAATTACTTCCACCAATTAGAATTTTATTAGCTAACTTAAACCCTATAATTCACGGTGGAAAATACGCAGCAGCCTTTGGTTCATACGGTTGGAGCGGTGAAGCTGTTCCTAGAATAGAACATAGATTAGATGAATTAAAAATGAAACTTGCAGCCCCTGGCTTAAAAGTTAAATTCAGAGCATCAGAAGAGCAAAGAGAAGAAGCTAGATGCTACGGAGATAATTTTGCTAAAGCTATGTTTGGAGAAATGGACATTAAAGCTTTAGACCACGGTGCTTGCAAAGTAAAATAAAAAAAGTTGAGGATTTTTCCTCAACTTTTTTCTATCTTTTCTATTTCTTCTTTTATATCAAACATCTTTTTATCTAAAAGTGCAATCATCTCAGCACATTCTTTTAATTCATCTGAAATATTTAAGAAGGTCTTATTTCTATATTTATAATATATTTTATGTTCTAAACTAGCCCAAAAATCCATAGCTATAGTTCTTATTTGAATTTCAACTGGAACTTCTACTACTCCTGTTGATAAAAATATAGGTATACTTATAATTGCATGAAGAGATCTATATCCGTTTTCCTTAGGCGCCTTTATATAATCTTTAACTTCTAGTACCTTTATATCGCTTTGACCTGTTAAAAGCTCAAATACCCTATAAATATCCTTATCAAAAGAACAGATAATTCTAATACCTGCAATATCTTTTAAATAAATCGATGCATTTTTAGCATTAGGTTCTATATCTTTATTTATTAGCTTTTGAATTATACTTTTCGGTTTTTTTATTCTAGTTTTTACGTGTTCTATTGGATTATAATCATGCAAGTTTTTAAATTCTGTATTTAAGATATTAATTTTAGTGCTTACTTCTTGGACTGCAAATTCGTATTTCATAAGTTCTTTTTGCCAATCTTTAACATCTTCACTTTTTAAAATTTCTTCAAACATTACCATTTTTATTTTCCCCTTATCCCTAAGTTAATTATATACCTTTACTATATACTCTTTTTGTGACAATAAAAAGACATCCCTAAAATTTATAGGATGTCTTTTTAAAATTATATTATAAGAAATTTAAAATAGTAATAATATTTTAACCTAATGCGTTAATTCTTACTTTAACTGCTTCAAGCATTTCAGAATATTTAGCACGCTTTTCTTTTTCTCCATTAACAACAGCTTCTGGTGCTTTAGCTACGAAACCAGCATTATTAAGTTTTTTATCTATTCTTTCTATTTCGCCTTCTAATTTTTTAAGTTCTTTTTCTAATCTATCAAGTTCCTTTTCTTTATCAACTAAGTCTAAAAGTGGCATAAATAATTCTCCACCTTTAACTACTACTGATACAGCGTTTTCTGGAACTTCTTTTTTATCTTCTATAAAGCTTACTTCTTGTGCAGATGCTAATTTTTCCATATAACCTGCACCTTCTTTAAATGCATTTTTAGCTTCATCTGAAATGTAGCAAATTATGTTTGCTTTTCTAGATGGTGCAACATTCATCTCAGCTCTTACGTTTCTTAAGTTTTTGATAGCTTCTATAACGTATTCCATATCTTCTTCAGCTTTTTCATCGTGAAGATTTGAATTAGCTTCTGGCCAAGCTGATAAAGTTATAGTTTCTTCATCTAAGTTTAAGTGAGTGAATATTTCTTCTGTTATAAATGGCATTACTGGGTGTAGAAGCTTAAGACCTGTATTAAGTACAGTATATAGTACGTTATATACTACTCCTTTAGCCTTTTCGTCGTCTCCCCAGAATACTGGTTTAACTAATTCTATATACCAGTCACAGAATTCGTTCCACATAAAGTCATATACTTTTTGTAGTGCTATTCCAAGTTCAAACTTATCCATATTTTCTGTAACTTCTTCTACTAATGTATTCATCTTAGATAATATCCATTTATCTGCTAAGCTATATTCTTTGCATTCTTTATACTTAGCCATAACGTCTCTATCTAAATTCATCATAACAAATCTTGAAGCGTTCCAGATTTTGTTTGCGAAGTTTCTAGCTGATTCTACTCTCTCTGGGTAGTATCTTATGTCGTTTCCAGGAGCGTTTCCTGTAACTAACATAAATCTTAAAGCGTCAGCACCATAAGTGTCTATAACTTCAAGTGGGTCTACACCGTTTCCTAAAGATTTACTCATCTTTCTTCCTTCAGAATCTCTAATTATTCCGTGGATAAGTACGTTCTCAAAAGGAGTTTCTCCCATGTTATGAATTCCACTAAATATCATTCTTGCAACCCAGAAGAATATTATATCGTATCCTGTAACTAAAACGTTAGTTGGATAGAAGTATTCTAAATCTTCTGTTTTGTTTGGCCAACCTAGTGTTGAGAAAGGCCAAAGAGCTGATGAGAACCAAGTATCTAGTACGTCAGTTTCTTGATCTAAGTTTGTGCTCTTACACTTAGGACATTCACATACATCAGTTTCTGAAACTACTACTTCGTTACAGTCCTTGCAGTACCATACAGGTATTCTGTGTCCCCACCATAATTGTCTTGAAATACACCAGTCTTGGATGTTTTCCATCCAGTTAAAGTATGTTTTATCAAATCTTTCTGGTATGAATTTAGTTTCTTTATTTTTAACTACTTCTATAGCAGGTTTTGCTAAACCTTCCATTTTTACATACCATTGTGTTGAAACTATAGGTTCTACTACAGTTCCGCATCTGTCGTGTGTTCCTACGTTGTGGCTATGGTCTTTTATCTTAACTAAAAGTCCAGCCTCTTCTAAATCTTTAACTATAGCTTTTCTAGCTTCATATCTATCTAAACCTTGGTATTTTCCACCTTTTTCGTTAATAACACCTTTATCATCCATAACTCTTATTATCTCTAAGTTATGTCTTTCCCCTACTTTAAAGTCGTTAGGGTCATGTGCTGGAGTTATTTTAACTGCACCAGTTCCAAAATCAACTGAAACATAATCGTCAGCTACTATTGGAATTTCTCTATTTACTAAAGGTAAAATTAAAGTTTTCCCAATTAAATCTTTAAATCTTGGATCTTCTGGGTTAACTGCAACTGCTGTATCTCCAAGTAATGTTTCTGGTCTTGTAGTTGCGATTTCTAAGAATCCTGAACCATCTTTTAAAGGATAGTTTATATGCCAGAAGTGACCTGCTTGTTCTTCGTATTCAATTTCAGCATCTGAAAGAGCTGTTTGACATTTTGGACACCAGTTTGTTATTCTGTTACCTTTATAGATTAATCCTTCGTTATATAACTTAACGAATACGTGTCTTACCGCTTTATTTAAGTTTTCATCCATAGTGAATGCTTCTCTTGTAAAGTCAGCAGAGCAACCCATTTTTTTAAGTTGAGTTCTTATTCTTTCTCTGTACTCGTCAGTCCACTCCCAAACTTTACCTAAGAAGGCTTCTCTTCCCATTTCTTTTTTCTTAAGACCTTCTTTTAGAAGTTCGTTTTCAACTTTAACTTCTGTTGCAATAGATGCGTGGTCTTGACCTGGAACCCAAAGAGCTTCAAATCCTTGCATTCTCTTAAATCTTATAAGCATATCTTGAAGTGTATTATCAAGTGCGTGACCTAAGTGAAGTTTTCCAGTTATGTTTGGTGGTGGCATAACTATTGAAAAAGGTTTTTTAGTTTTATCTACTTTTGGTGTGAAATATTTTTTTTCTTCCCAATTGTTATAAATTCTATCTTCGAATTCTTTTGGGTCGTATGTTGTTGATATATTTTTAATATCTGACATTTTACCGCCTCCTAAATTTTTTCTATTTTTGTATATAAAAAAAGAGCTTTCATCCTAAAAAGGACGAAAGCTCGTGGTACCACCTTTATTCTTATATAAACTATAAGCACTCAAAATTATATAACGACCTAAAATTTAGACCGTCTTTAGCTACTACTATTTCACTAAAGCTGCTCCAAAGCTACCTTCAATCTTCCTTGTATAAAGGGCTTTCACCTATCCCCTTCTCTCTTTTAATACAAATTATAAAAGATTTACTCCTCTTTTTCTTAGCATTTGTTATTAAATTATTTAACGTATATATATGTTATATTAAAGTGGTTATTTTGTCAATATAAGAAGATTAATTTGTAATACTAGCTTCTCTTAAATTAACTTCATCTACAAACTCAGCTTCTTTAACTTCTATATTACTATTTTCTTCTTCTTTAAGTTTTTTAAATGCTACTGATAACATAAGCTTAATTCTATTTATTTGGTTAACTTCTGATGCACCTGGGTCGTAGTCAACTGCAACTATATTTGCTTTTGGATAAAGCTTTTTAAGAGGCTTCATCATACCTTTTCCTGTTACGTGGTTTGGTAAACATCCAAAAGGTTGCATACAAACTATATTGTCAGCACCACTTTTTATAAGTTCTATCATTTCTCCTGTTAAGAACCATCCTTCACCTGTTTGGTGACCTAGTGATAATACATCCTTAGCTAAATGACCAAGTTCTTGAATCCTCTTAGGAGCTTCAAATCTCTTAGAATTTTCAAGTTCTTCATTCATAGTTTTTCTGTAGCTTTCCATATATTTCATTGCAAGAAGACTTAAATCTCTTTCAACTCTACTAAAACCTAATTTTTTATATTTAAATTCGCTATCGTATGCGCTATAGAAGAAGAAATCTAATAGATCTGGAACTACAGCTTCTGCTCCTTCACTTTCGATTATATTAACTATATCGTTATTTGCAGTAGGATGGTATTTAACTAATATTTCACCAACTACACCTATCATAGGTTTTTTGATATCTAAAGTTTCTAAGTTATCAAAGTCTTTTATAATTCCTCTGACATTAGCTTTAAACTCACTCTTACTTCCGTTTTTAGCATTTTCTTTAGCTTTTAATCTCCATTTTTCATAAAGGGCATTAGCTGAACCTTTTTCTTTTTCGTAAGGTCTAGTTTTATATAAAACCCTCATAAATAAATCTCCATAAACCATAGCCATAAGAGCTCTTTTAATAAGTTTTGGAGTTATTTTAAATCCTGGTTGCTTTTCAAGACCTACAGCATTTAAAGAAATTATAGGAACATTACTAAATCCGGCATTTTTAAGAGCAAGCTTTAAAAATCCTATATAGTTTGTAGCCCTACATCCCCCACCTGTTTGAGATATTATAACAGATGTATTATTTACATCATATTCTCCTGATTTTAATGCTCTAATTATTTGACCTATAACTATAATAGATGGATAACAAGCATCATTATTAACATATTTTAATCCCTCTTCAACTGCATCTTTATCACTAGCTGGTAAAACTACTACGTTGTATCCACTAGCATTTAATGCATCTTCAACTATATCAAAATGTATAGGTGACATTTGAGGAGATAAAATAGTATGATTTTTTCTCATCTCTTTTGTAAAGGTTGGGTTGTGATATGAAGTATCTTCATATACTGGCTTGTAATCATTTCTTTCTCTTTCTTCTATAGCTGCTTTAAGTGATCTTATTCTTATTTTAATAGCTCCAAGGTTTGAACCTTCATCTATTTTAAGAACTGTATATATTTTTCCTTTTTCACTTAAAATCTCGTTAACTTGGTCTGTAGTTACAGCATCAAGTCCACAACCAAATGAGTTAAGCTGAACCATTTCAAGTTCATCACAATCACGAACAAATGCAGCTGCTCTATAAAGCCTTGCGTGATATGTCCATTGGTCAACTACTCTTAGTTTGTTGTTAAGTTTTCCAAGGTTAGCTACGCAATCTTCTGGAAGAACTGCCATTCCAAATGATGTTATAACATCTGGAATGCCGTGGTTTATTTCTGGGTCTATATGGTATGGTCTTCCTGTTAAAACTACACCTTTTTTACCTGTATCTTTAAGGTATCTTAAAACTTCCATACCTTTTTTCTCTAAATCATCTTTATATTTTTCTCTTTCTTTGAAAGCTTTTTCTACAGCAATAGTCGCTTCTTTTTTAGTAACGCCAAAGTCTTTAAATTCTTCAACTATTCTCTTAATTAAAACTCTATCATTTTCAAAAGAGAAAAATGGTGCTAGATATTTTATATTCTTTTCTTCTATCTCATCCATATTTCTTTTTATAACTTCTGGGTATGATGTTACCATCGGACAGTTATAATGGTTATTTGAATCTTCAAATTCTTTTTTCTCATATGGAATACAAGGATAGAAAATTGTATCTATTCCTTTTTCAATAAGTGATGTTATATGTCCATGCACTAATTTAGCTGGATAACAAGCTGATTCTGACGGAATAGTTTCTATACCTTTTTCATATATTTTTTTAGATGAAACAGGTGATAATTCTACTCTAAATCCTAAGTCAGTTAAAAGAGTAAACCAGAATGGGTAGTTTTCATACATATTTAATACTCTAGGAATACCGATTCTTCCTCTTTTAGCTTCTTCTAATTTTAGTGGAACATAACCAAATGTTCTTTTAAATTTATATTTATAAAGGTTTGGAGTTTCATTTTTCTTAACTGAAAGTCCAAGTCCTCTTTCGCATCTATTTCCTGAGATATATTCTTCATCTGTAGAGAATTTATTTATAGTAAGCTGACAGTTGTTTCCACAAAGTCCGCATCTTCTAAATTCTGATGTCATTTTGAAGCTATCTATCTCATCTTTTTTAAGAGTGTTTGATTCTTCGCCCTCTTTAAATCTTTCTTTTGATATAAGCGCAGCTCCAAAAGCTCCCATAAGTCCAGCTATATCTGGTCTTATAGCTTCTCTTCCACTAACCTTTTCAAAACTTCTTAAAACTGCATCGTTATAGAAAGTTCCACCTTGGACTATTACTTTTTCACCAATCTCTTTTTCATCTCTAAGTTTAATTACTTTATATAAAGCATTTTTAATTACTGAGTATGAAAGTCCAGCTGAAATATCTCCAACTGTTGCACCTTCTTTTTGAGATTGCTTTACTTTTGAGTTCATAAATACAGTACATCTTGAACCTAAATCAACTGGTGCATTTGATTTTAATGCTGCTTTTGCAAAATCTTTAACTTCCATTCCTAATGAATTACCAAAGGTCTCTATAAATGAACCACAACCTGATGAACATGCTTCATTAAGTAATATACTATCTATTACTCCATTTTTTATTTTTAAGCACTTCATATCTTGTCCACCGATATCCAATATAAAATCAACCCCTGGCAAGAAATGTTCTGCTGCTTTATAGTGTGCTATAGTTTCAATTTCCCCTAAATCAACGTGAATGGCTGCTTTAATTAAAGATTCACCATAGCCTGTAACTGTAGCTTTTCCTATATAAGCGTCTTTAGGTAAATTACTATAGATATCTTTCATAATATCTACAACTTTGTTTAAAGGGTTACCTTCATTACTTCCATAAAAATCATATATAATTTCTGAGTCTTTGTTTATAAGAACAGCTTTAGTTGTAGTAGAACCTGCATCTATTCCAAGGAAAACTGCCCCAGTTTCACTTTTAACATCAGCTCTTTTAGCTGCTGCCTTATCGTGTCTTTCTTTAAAGGAATCAAAATCTTTTGAATCTTTAAATAAAGGTTCTAATCTTCCTATATCATCATCTTTTGCATCGCTAATAGAATCAACCTTTTCTAAAAGTGAACTAAAGAATATTGGTTTTTCTTCACTTGATAGATAAGCTGCCCCCATAGCTACAAATAGCTGTGAATTATCTGGGAAGATAACTTCTTCTTCTTTTAAATTTAAAGTTTCTATAAATCTTTCTCTAAGTTCTGATAGGAAGTATAAAGGACCTCCTAAAAGAGCTACTTTACCTCTTATCGGTTTACCACAGGCTAATCCACCTATTGTTTGGTTAACTACTGCTTGAAGTACTGAAGCTGCTATATCCTCTTTTTTTGCACCTTCGTTAATAAGCGGTTGTACGTCAGTTTTTGCAAACACTCCACATCTTGATGCTATTGGATATATCATTGTGTGATTTTTTGCAAGATCATTAAGCCCACTAGCATCAGTATTAAGTAATGCTGCCATTTGGTCTATAAATGCTCCTGTACCACCAGCACAAGTTCCATTCATTCTTTGTTCTATACCTGAATCTAGATAAGTGATTTTAGCATCTTCTCCACCAAGTTCTATAGCTACATCAGTTTCTGGTATTAACTTTTCTATAGTTTCTGTACAAGCTATAACTTCTTGAACAAATTTAACTTCAAGCCAACTAGACATAGATAGCCCACCTGAACCTGTTATAGTGACGCTAATTTCTTTATCACCAATTTTTTCATATACTTCTTTCATAAGGGTGATAATCGTATTTCTTATATCTGAATAGTGCCTTCTGTAGTCACTGAAAGATACTTTATCTTTGCTATCTAAGACTACAATCTTAACTGTTGTAGACCCGACATCAATCCCCATCTTAAATTTTTCCATTTTAATTACACCTACTTAAATTATTTAAAACTAATATATTCTATATTATATATCACTTAACTCAATCTTCAATATCTATTTAAAAAATTAAGGTAGATTTAAAATTAATTTTAGATTTCTTCATAATTAATTCTATTTATGTATATAATATACAAATTTGTTTATACTTAAAATATTAAGTGTTATTTATTAATTAAATCTTGGAGGTTTAAATTTAAGTGAATTATTTTAATGAAGCTAATAATTTATATAACTCTAAAGAGTATGAAAAAGCTATAGACTATTACGAAAAAGCTATTTCAAACAAGGAAAACGAAGCTTGCTCTTACTATAACTCTGGAGTCTGCTTTATTAAATTAAAAGAATACGATAAAGCTATTTCTATGCTTAAACTTGCTATAAAAATTCAATCTGACAGTAAATACTTTTTTAACTTGGGTTATTGCTATGCTATGAAAAATGATTCAAAGAAAGCATTAGTTTATTTTAATATAGCATGGTCTTTAAACAATTCTGATATTGATTGCAAAAAAGCTATAGACATACTCTTAGAAAAGAAAAAAAGTTAGCAAAATTAATTTGCTAACTTTTTTTAATATGAAGACTAACTACAAAATAATCTCTCTAGTTAATTTAAATTTTACCATTCTCCAACTATTTTAGAATTTATATGATCTTTATCAAAATCTTTATTTCCAAAATAATTTCCAGCATTATAGAATGTAGGGTCTACATTTATCCAAACGCCTTTATCTTTAAGGTAAACTCTATTCCAAGCGTGACTTACGTATTCTTTCCCATCAAAGGCATCCCCCATAACAAGTTCAACCTTTAGTCCAACAGCTTTGCACATAGCAACATAAAGGCAAGCGTAATCAAAACATACACCAGTTCTAGTATTAAAAGCTTCTATTGCACCACTGTTATTTACTTCTCTAGATGAGTTTCCCATAAGGGTATCTGCTTTACTATCATCATATTTTATGTTACTTCCTACAAAAGCGTATAAAATCTTTGCTTTTTCTCTATCTGTTTTTGCCCCACTCACTAAATTTTTAGCAGTTTCGTTTATTTCTTTGTTACTTTTAACTCCATCTTCTAAAGTAACACCATTATAATAAGTTACTGTAGCTTTAGAGATTTCTCTAACTAAGTTTTTCTTAATACCGTGTACTTTATCATTTGAGATAGTTCTATCTATAGTTCTATATAATTTCACATCTTGAAAAAGATTTACTTCTTTAGGTAAGATGTTGCTTTTATTTATAAATACTACAATAGAAAATAATACTATAAGAGTAATAGTACCTTTTAAAAGTCCTATAATTCCTGAAGAAAGAGTGAAAATAACTTTGTTTTTTTCGCAAATTCTTCTCCAGTCGTTTCCAAGTAAACTATTTAATAGTTTTAATCCTAGATAAATTGTAAGTTGTATTAAAGAATAAACTAATACAAACATTATTAATTTACAAGCTAAGATAAGTCTTGATGAAATATTAAAGTTTGCTAAAATTTCTTCAAATCCATTATTAAAGTAATCAAAAAAATTAAATACTATAAAAATAGTAATAAGTGACGCCGTACTTTTTAATAAAGAACTTATAACATAGTCTGAATCATAACTTTTAAAAGCTTCTCTTATACTTATTAATGCGGATATTATTAAAATAGCACCGCATATAATATACGACATATTAGAAATAATAATTCACTTCCTTTTAATAAAAGTCATCAGAAGTTATTCTGCTATATACATCTTTTGAAATAGAATAATCATATCCTCTTCCTATAAGGTATCTGATAACTTTATTTTTTAATTTTAATTTATCACTTTCTCTTTTAGATAAAGAATCATACTTTTTCTTACCTAAAATAAAAGCTTTTTCCTCTTCGTCTTCTGTAGTGTCTAATTCTAAAAAGGCGTTTTCTATTAAAGTTTTATCTACTCCCTTTGTTACAAGAGAATATTTGATTTTATTTTTACCTTGATTTACTATTCTATCTTTTATATACATTTTTACAAAAGTATAATCATCTATAAAGTTATACTCTTTTAAAAAATCAATAGTTTTTAAAACTACCTCTTCACTATATTCCTTTTCTAAAAGCTTCCTTTTAATTTCACTTTCTGTTTTATAGCTTCTTCCTATAGTTTTAAGTGCTGAATTTTTACACTTTGAAAACTCCTCATCTTTTGCAATAACTGATAATTTAGCTACATCAATTTCTTTATCTACCTTTAGGTTATATTTATAAACTAATTCTGCCTCCATTGCAAATGCAAAATCTTCATCTATATATATATTTACCCTTTCTTTGTTTCTCTTGCAAGCTTCTATCTTTGTAATTTTATTCATCATCTTCACCTGATGTTCTTCTTAAAATATGAATAGTTGGGTCTTTTAATACCTCTTTAGCTACACTATAAAGTTTTTCTGGTTTTATAGTATTTAACTTATTCATATCTGAGACAAACTCTAAATTATTTTCACCTGCAAGTTCTTGATGGAGGATGTAGTTACAAAGGTCCGCTGAATCTTCTAAAGTTCCAATAACTGCAGTTTTATGAACCTTTTTCATTATATTTAAATCCTTATCACCAAAAACAACCTTTTTATTTACAACATCTTTTAAAACTTTATCTATAGCTTTTTTAGTGTTTAAGACATCTTCATCTGAAACTGATGTGTAAATATAAAGTGACTTTGCGTCCTTTGTTATATCAAGATGAGTGAAGATATCGTATGCAAACCCCCTCTTTTCTCTTATCTCTTTAAAAAGTAATGAGTTTGAACTTTCACCTATTCTATTATTTAAGATCCTTAAAGGTAATTCATCTTCTTTATCTAAATCGTTAAAAGTATAAAGATAAACTATAGTGCTTTGTTCTATTTCATTTTTAAAAGTTGTTTCTATCGTTTTTATATTTTTTTCTTTTATAATATCTTTTTTCTCTATAGAACCCTTATTCCAATTACAAAAACTAGTTTCCACAAGCTTTAAAGCTTCTTCGTGTTCTAAAGATGTTACTATAGTTATAACTGAGTTGTTTGGTACATAATACTTTTTATAGAATTTTACTAAATCATCTCTAGTGAAATTATTGACATTTTCTTCAAATCCTATAACATCATATTTTAAATAACTTTCCTTAAATGCAACTTCATTCGTTCTTTTAAAGCTTAAATCTTCTATATCATCTTTACTAGTCCTAATTTCAGCTAAAATTACATTTCTTTCTTTTACAATTTCTTCTTGTGGGAAATTTGAATTAACTATCATATCTCCAAGAAGCTTTACACCGTTTTGTATTTCTTCTTCAAGACAGCTTATAGTATATACTGTTGAATCGTAGTCAGTATACGCGTTATACTCTCCCCCTAAACTTTCTAGTTCATCATTTAATTCTTCGTTAGTTCTTTTTTCTGTTCCTTTAAAAAGCATGTGCTCTATAAAGTGACTTATCCCTTTTTCATCCATGTCTTCATACATCGCACCAATATTTACTCCGATGTTTATGGCTGCTATTTGTGTGTCTTTTTTTATAGTTAAAACTTTTAGACCGTTTTCTAAATTATGCTTTTTTATATCAAAATTTAATTTTATCATTCATATCTCCTATTATTAATTAATTCGCTAATTATCCTATTTTAAAATTATAATACATAATAAATTTTAATACTAGGTGATTCTTATTACTAATTTTAAATATCTATAGATTATGTTATTCTTATTATATATGACAAAATTTTTTGGAGGATTCTTAATTATGAAAAAATCTATTCTTATTGTTGAAGATGAAACTAGAATACGTATGCTAATTAGAGATTATCTAACGAGAGAGGAATTTAATATTTACGAAGCTACAAACGGTGAGGACGCTTTAGCATTATTTTCAAAGTATAAAATTGACCTTATAGTCTTAGATATAATGATGCCTAAGATGAATGGATTTGAGGTATTAGATAAATTACGTGAAGTATCAACTGTTCCTGTTATTTTATTAACTGCAAAAAGCGAAGAAGATGATAAACTTCAAGGCTACGAACTCGGTGCAGACGACTATATGACTAAACCTTTTAGCCCTAAAATACTAGTTGCTAAAATCAAAGCTTTATTAAAGCGTACTAGAACAGAACTTGACTCAAGTCTTCAAGATTTTAATGGTTTAGTCTTAAATTCTTTATCACACGAAGTTAAGGTAGATTCAAAGGTATTAAACCTATCACCTACTGAATACGATCTTTTGCAATACCTTATTTCTAATGAAGGAATTGCACTTTCAAGAGATACTATTTTAGATAATGTTTGGGGAATTGATTATTATGGTGATATTAGAACTGTAGATACAAATATAAAAAGGCTTAGAGAGAAACTTGGAGATAAAGCCTCATATATAGTTACAGTTCGTGGAAGCGGATATAAATTCGAGGTGAAATAATGAAAAAAAGTTTATCAAAACGTCTCTTTATAATAACATTATGCTTACTACTTGGGCTTATGGGATTAACACTTGTATTTCAAACATTTATTTTTGAAGACTTTTATATAAAAAAGAAAACTGATTTATTAGTTACAGAACTTAAAAAATTTAGATTTATGAATTCATATAAGAATTCGAAAAACGATTTAAATGCTATTTATGACAACCTTGAAAGTTTTCAAACTAAAAATAATGCAAAGATAGGTATCTTTACGTTAAACGGGGAACTTAAATACGTTCCCGACAACGCAAACACTGTATCTGATGATGAAAGAATTTTAAGAGACTTTTGCAAACAAATAATTTCTAATAAAAATTTCTTAAATTCAATTCTTCAAAATAACACAACTGCATCTACAACATTTTTTACAGACCACCATCAAAATAAAAATATAGGAATTGTTTCTCCTTTATCTTTATATTCTGATAATGACTCTTTAGTTGTTGTAGTCTCGCCTCTTCAGCCTATCGTTGAAGCTAGCAGTGTTATTACTGAATTTTATGTTTATATTTTTATAGGAGTTATCTTTATTGCAATACTTCTTTCTTTAATATATACAAACCTTATAACAAAACCATTAGTTAAAATAAACAATGTTGCTTTAAAATTATCAAAACTTGATTTTTCTGAAGAATGTGAAATTAAGAGAGAAGATGAAATAGGTAACCTTGCTAAAACTTTAAACTTCTTATCTCATAATTTAAGTAATGCTATGGAAGATTTAAAAAATAAAAATCACCAGTTAGAAAAGGATATCGAAAGAGAAAGATATCTTGAAACTATGAGGAAGGACTTTATTGCAAGTGTTAGCCACGAACTTAAGACTCCTGTCGGAATTATTGAAGGATATGCAGAAGGTTTAAAAGACGGAATAGTTACAGGAGATGAAGCTTCAAGATATTTAGATATTATAATAGATGAATCTCACAAAATGAGTAAACTTATATCTAGTATGCTTGAATTATCAAAACTTGAATCTGGCGTAGTTACTCCAAACTTTGAAGTTTTTAATATTAATAGACTTATTAAAAAGATTGTAAATGCATTATCTATTGAATGCGAAGAAAAAGGACTTAATATTTCTTTTACCCCTAAAACTGAATATTCTTATGTTTTGGCTGATGTATTTCAAATGGATCAAGTTTTAACTAACATAATTACAAATGCTATAAAATATACGCCCTCTCAAAATTCAATTTTTGTGTCTATAGAAGAGGATAGTGACTTATATGTAATTAAAGTTTTAAATACAGGAAGCTTTATTCCAGATGACGCTATACAAAAGTTATTCCAAAAATTCTATCGAGTTGATTCTTCTCACTCTAGAAATAGTAATAGTATTGGACTTGGCCTAGCTATAGTTAAAACTATACTAGATTTACACGGTTCTACTTATTCTATCGAAAACACAGAAGATGGAGTTTTATTTACGTTTACTCTAAAAAAAGAAGACGTAATTTTATAAAAGATTAGCTGCACAAATCCTTGTGCAGCTTTTTTAAATCATTCCACCATCTATTCTAATTATTTGTCCTGTAATATAAGATGCTTTGCTAGAAGCTAAAAAAACTACTGCTTTCGCAATCTCTTCTGGCATTCCAAACCTTCCTATCGGTATTTCTTCTTCTAAAGATTCTTTATCTTCTTTTGATAAAAAACTATTCATATCTGTTTCTATTACACCTGGAGATATCCCGTTTACCCTTATTTTTGAAGGTGCCATCTCTTTTGCCAAAGCTTTAGTAAATAAATTTAATCCGCCCTTAGATGATGAATATACCGTTTCGCAAGAAGCACCAACATCCCCCCACATAGATGATATGTTAATTATGCTTCCTCCGTTATTTAACATATGTCCTATAGCATGCTTTGATAAATACATAGCCCCTAAAAGGTTTGTATTTATAATGTTATCTATATCTCCTTTATTCATATCCATAAATAATCCAACAAAACTTCTTCCTGCATTGTTTACAAGTATATCAAGCCTTCCAAAATTCTCTATAGCAAAATCTACTATCCTTTTACACCCTTCAAAAGATGCTATATCTTCTTTTATTGCCTTTGAAATTCCACCGCATTCTTTAATTAAATCTAAAGTTTTTATAGCTCCTTCTTCATCTTTTGAGTAATTTATTAAAACGCTAGCACCTTCTTTTGCAAGTTCCAAAGCGATAGCCCTTCCAATCCCTCTAGAGCCTCCAGTTACAATACAAACCTTTCCACTTAAACTCATAACCTATCTTCCTCCGTACTCTTTCATTACTCTTAAAATATTTTTATAAAATACTTTCTCTATTTCACTTTCTGTAAAACCAACCTTTTTAAGTTCATAAAATAATTTATCCATTTTGCTTATATCATTTATTTGAACTTCGTTTTCTATTCCATCAAAATCAGAACCTAAACCTAAAACTTCAATTCCCCCAATATTCTTTATATACTTTGCATGATTGATTATTTCTTCAATTGTAGTTATCTCCTTAATACTGTTTACTCCATTTGGCTTACAAAATGCACTGCAAAAATTAAGACCCATAACCCCACCTTTATTACTTAAGGCTCTAATCATATCATCTGTCATATTCCTTCTATGGTTTACAATAGAACGTGCATTTGAATGACTTGCTATAAAAGGTTTTTTTAATATATCTATAAGGTCATAAAAACCTCCATCTGAAAGGTGAGATGCATCTGGAATTATATTTTGTTTTTCCATCTCTAATACTATTTCTTTTCCCCTTTCCTTTAAACCTTTGTTTATAAATTCCTCTTTAAAGTTTGGATAACCTATACTATTTTCATAATTCCAAGTAAGAGTTATAGCACCTATCCCTCTTTCTTTCATTTCTTTAACCCTTTTAATATCCCCCTCTAAAACTTCACCTTCTTCAATTGTTAAAAATGCGCCTATGGTTTTATCTAAGGACTTTATATCTTTATAATCCTTTACTAATTTTATGTTTTCTTTATTTAAAGAGATTTCCTTTATAAAATTATCATACATCTTTATAAATTCTTCATAAGGGCTTTTAACTTCTTTTTTATCTATAAAAAAAGCAAAATATTGTGCTAATGAATCTCCCTTTTTAAGTTTTTCTATATCAACTTTTAAGTCGCTTTTTAAAAGTCCTTTCTTTTCATAAAGCATTCTACTTCCTGTATCGCAATGCATATCAATAAATTTCATTTTTCTTCTTCCTCACTCTAATTCTTTAAAATAATTTGATAGTGGCTCTGGCCCTTCTATAACGCTTCTCTTTATATAAAGCCTATTGTTTTCATCTATTTCTATACTCCATTTAATTAATGCAATTACTCCTCTATTAATTTCAATAGTTGTAATTCCAAAATTATTAACGCAAGAACCATCATTAAAATAAAGTTCTTCTTCTGGAGATGGAAATCTTACATCATGGGTGTGTCCACATATTATCATTTTTTTATTTTCTTTTGAAAATTTCTTGTATTCCCTATCTAAATTATTGCATTTAACATGATTGTTAGCAGGGCTTGTCGGTTCTTTAAAACCTAATATCCCCTCTAAAAATCTCCAAAAGTATCTTACTAAAAATTTGCTTAATCTAGAAAGTTCTGAATTAAAGAAATCTAATTGATGACCGTGAAACACAAATATTTCTTTTTCTAGAGGTTCATAACTTAAAACATAACTCTCTTTAAATTCTATATTAGAAATTAAATCTAAAAATTCTATGCCATAGCTTTCACCATATTGTTTTAACTTTTTTTTCTGTATATCTTTAAACCTTTTCTTTCCTTTTATACTATCATGATTTCCCCAAATCATAAATAATCTTTTATTAGTGTTGAACCTATTTAGTATTCTAAACACATCCTTATATTCGTATGCTATATGCCTTGCATCTTTATTTTTCCAAAGTTCATCCCCATCTCCTAGTTCAATTAAAGTATATTCTTCTTTTAAGTAATATCTAAGTGCGGATAAGTATATGTTTTTATTTTTTAAAAGTGTGTCTGTGTATCCTCCATTCCCCCTATGAACATCACTAATAAAAACTACTTTTGATTCTGAATTTATATTGATTCTATCTGAAAAAATAAATAATCTTTTTAGTTTTCTTTTCCCCATATCATAATTCCTTTAAATTATTACGCCTTATTATTTTATTAATAAATAATAAAAATGCTAATACGTTCTTAAAATCTAAACACTAAAAAGAATTTAATAAACCTTAAATTCCTAAAATCACTACCTCCAATACTACACCTTAAACACCCATACAGCATTGTTTTGCTTCTTTGTTGGTATTTTAATCTATTTACCTGAATAAAGGCACTTTTTTATGTCCATAATCAAAATAACTAAAAAAATCAAAATTTTTCGAGGTGAGATTATGGTACATACATCTGCTTGTCCCTATTGCGATTCAAAACACTTTATTAAATACGGGAAATATAGGAATGTCCAAAGATATCAATGTAAGGATTGTCTTAAAACTTTTAACGAAGGAACTGGACTCATCTGGCATAACACTAGAAAGAGCGTAGAACTTTGGGATAAATACACTCGTCTTATGCTATCTGGTTCTACTATTAGAGATTGTGCAGATAGACTAAATATTTGTATAGAAACATCTTTTAGATGGCGCCACAAGATACTAAAACATATAGAAACTTATACAGATTCCAGAAGAACTCATGTAGTTACAGCTATGAGACATACTAAGTTTTTAGAAAACTTTAAAGGACAAAAGACTCCCCCGGTTTGCACTATTTCTAAAAGAAAAAACATCTTTGTAGCTACTACTATCAATAAAAATAATTACTCTCTAGCTAAGATATCCTTTGATTCTATGAGCCCTACAAAAGAATCTATAGAGAATTTATTAAATGAGTTTAATCCTGTATTCAACACTTATTTTTTACCAGGAAAAGATAGGTTTTCTTACCTTGTATCAAAGAAGTTAAACTATACCCTTCATAAAAAGGAAGAATTAGAGATTTCTAGAGAAGAAAGTGAAATTTTACTTAGTAATTGTTCTAATTTTATATTGAATTTAAGAAGATGGCTTAGAAAATTTAGAAGCGTCGCTACAAAATATCTTCAAGTTTATTTGAATTGGTTTGTTTACATTTACGAAGGATCCTATGAAAAACATACTATTTTATCTAATCTTATAAGCTCAATTTTTTGTGTGAAAGTGCTTTAATTTTTATTATAAATTAGTCCTAATAGAACTCTACTTTAATAGCTTGTCCTTGGTTAATTTACTTGTCTACTTTTATCTTTTTTAGATACCTTGTCTTATTGATTTATACTTGTCCAAAATTTCATAAATTTATAAGAATATAGCGAAAATCCCTTGTACCAATAATATCTCGTAACATTTCTGTAGGAAAATCTGCATTTTTATTTTTTATTATATACCTCTACTCACTAATTTCTCCTTTTGTATTATTTAAAATTTCTTGCTATACATAAAAAAGAGACTACCTTTTACGGTAATCTCTAAAACTTACTTATACATTCTATGTTTTGAACTTAGTTTTAATACTCTTTCTCTTAATGCGTCTAAGTTTTCTTCACGAGTTTCTATAACATCATTTATAATGCTTGCGATTTCTTTCATATCTTCAGCATTGTACCCTTTAGTTGTTATAGCTGCTGTCCCAATTCTAACACCTGAAGTTACAAATGGACTCCTCTTCTCATCTGGAATACTATTTTTATTTAAAGTAACACCAACTTTATCTAAAAGTTGTTCTGCTTCCTTACCAGTAATGTCTTTGTTAGTTAAATCAACTAATATTAAATGGTTATCAGTTCCGCTTGAAACTAATTTAAATCCATGCTTTATTAATTCCTCTCCTAGTACCTTACAGTTTAAAATTACGTTTTCCATATAAGTTTTAAATTCAGGCTCTAAAGCTTCTTTAAAACAAACTGCTTTCCCTGCAATAACGTGCATTAAAGGTCCGCCTTGGATTCCTGGGAAAATATTTTTATCTAAATCTTTAGCAAATTTTTCTTTACATAAAATTAATCCACCTCTTGGGCCTCTTAAAGTTTTATGAGTAGTTGAAGTTACAAAGTCAGCATAAGGAACTGGTGATTCATGCACTCCTGCTGCAACAAGACCTGCAATATGTGCCATATCAACCATAAGGTATGCCCCTACTTCATCTGCTATTTCTTTAAATCTTTTAAAATCTAACTTTCTTGCATATGCACTAGCACCTGCAACTATAAGTTTAGGCTTGCATTCTAATGCGATTTTTCTTACATTTTCATAATCAATTACTTCTGTTTCTTTATCTACACCATATGAAACAAAGTTAAATAATTTCCCTGAGAAATTAACTCCTGAACCGTGAGTTAAGTGACCTCCGTGGCTTAAATCCATTCCTAAAACAGTATCACCTGGCTCTAAAATCGTGAAATAAACTGCCATATTTGCTTGAGAACCTGAGTGAGGTTGTACATTTGCATGTTCTGCGTTAAATAATTTACAAGCTCTGTCTCTTGCTATATCTTCTATTTTGTCTACTACGTAACATCCACCATAATATCTTTTAGCTGGATATCCTTCAGCATACTTATTAGTAAGGTATGATCCCATAGCTTCCATTACAGCTTCGCTTGTAAAATTCTCTGAGGCTATAAGTTCTATTCCCTCTTCTTGTCTCTCTACTTCCTCTTCAATAAGGTCGTATATTTTTACGTCTGTCTTTTTTAAATTGTCAAAATTCATAATAACACCCCTATTTTAATTATTTATAACAAATTATAGTTATCCCACTTAAGAATTACAATGATTTTTTTATAAATTATTAAATAAATTATTATAAAAAGATAAATTCCGTCACTCACGCACATTCAATTAATGTTTGTATCAAATCTATATGTTATAATGTTATATAAGATTTTTTTAGAATTGAGGTGGTTACTTTGGATATAGATAGATTACTTCATCTTGCAACTAGAGCAGGTAGCATAATGTTAAGTAGCGGTGGAGAGACTTATAGAGTTGAAGAAACTATAAATAGGATTTGCTTATCTTATGGAGTTGATTATGCAGATAGCTTTGTTACACCTACTGGTATTGTAGTGTCTGTTTCTAAAGATTACAAAACATATTCTCTAGTTAAAAGAGTTAAAGTACGTGGAACTAATTTAAATAAAATAGAACTTATAAATAACCTTTCAAGAAAAATCACAACTAAACCACTATCCTTTGAAGAAATTGAAGATGAGTTAATACAAATAGAAAGTACAAATAGATATTCTATGGCTACTACTATATTTTTCTCTGGTTTAGCTGGAGGCGCATTTACAACTTTATTTAATGGAAACTTTAGAGATATAATCTCAGCTTTTTTAATAGGAGGACTTATAAAATATTTAGGAATCACATTTAGCAAGATGGGAATAAACGAATTTTTTATTAATAGTATTTGTGCTGCAATTGCATCATTACTTGCTATAATATTCTTTAAATTTGGAGTTATACTAGGAGTCGACGAAACTATAATAGGTTCTATAATGCTTCTTGTCCCTGGACTTTCAATAACAAATGCAATTCGTGACACAATAGCAGGCGACTTTTTATCTGGAATAACTAAGGGTTTTGAAGCTTTTTTAATTGCTGTTTCTATAGCGTGTGGAACTGGTGCTGTACTTAGTGTATGGTTAAATTACTTTGGAGGTAGCTTATAATGATTACAGAAACTTTATGTTCTTTAGTTGCAACCTTCGGGTTTGCAATTATTTTTAATATACAAGGTAGAAACCTTATATTTACAACTATAGGTGGTGGAATAGCTTGGTTTATCTATTCACTTGGATTAAAACTTGGCTTCTCAAACGTTGCTTCACTTTTTGCTTCTTCTGTATGCTTTAGTATTTATTCAGAAGTACTTGCAAGAAAGCTTAAAACACCAGTTACAACTTTGGTTGTTTGTGCACTACTTCCACTAGTTCCAGGTGCTGGGATGTATTACACAATGTATTCAGCTGTAAGCGGTGATGTATCAAAAGCTCTTGAACTTGGATTAAACACTCTAGCAAGTGCTGGTACTTTAGCCCTTGGTGTTATGTTCGTTTCTACAATAACAAGGCAGTACTATTTAGCTAAAACAAAGAGACTTCTAAAAAAAGATAGATTAAACGGTAAAAAATAAAAAGCACACATGTGAATATAATTTATTTTCACATGTGTGTCTTTATTTAACTTATAATCTGTGATAAATAAAATAATTCATCTTTAAATTTCTTTATATCTATAAACTCATCAAATGCACTTGATGGATAAATAATATTTTCTCTTTTTTCTAAATAAGAAAGGAGACTATCATATGATTTTTTAAACTCACCCTTATCCCTATAAAGAAGTGTCTTCATAAAATATAAATCCTTAAATTCCTTATATACCTTTAACCACTTACTTATAAACATTTCTTCTTCATCAAAACACTTAAGCATATGAAGTGCTTTAACTTTATTTATTATAAGTCTTGGTAGTTCCTCAATCCAATCTCCACAATCGCATTTTAAAAGAGATATGTTATACATCTCAAGGGCTTTTTTAAAGTTATTAAGCCTTCCATACTCGTTTCCAAGCTTAAAATAGTATTCTCCATCTCTTTCTTTATTATTAATTGAATTAAATATCTTTAAATTTCTAGAAACTTTACTTTCTAAATTAACTATATTTTTATCATTACCAAAATGCTTTATTTCTAATGTTGTATAATTTATTTTTTCTCGCCCAAAGGTATTTATTATAGATTTTAAAGGACTCTCCCCAATTTTCCCACTAAAGAATATACCTCTATCCTTTTTTATTAATCTAATATCATTAACGGCGCTTCTCTTAACTCTATCTAAAATCCCACTTACTCTAAAACTTACAGCTACATATTCATCTTCTATTACATTTTTTAAATTTTCCGAACTAAACTTATCTAACTCCTCATCACAATCTAAAAATAGCACCCACTCTGAGTTTGCTTTTGATATTCCAAAGTTTCTTATCTTTGAAAAGTCATTTTCAAAATTCATTTTAAATACATTATCTGTAAATGTTTTTGCTATTTCAATCGTTCTATCTTTAGAACCTGTATCTACAACTACAATTTCATCTACATAATCTTTAGCACTATTTATGGCATTAGAAATTAGTTTTTCTTCATCCTTAGCTATTATACAAAGACTGATTTTACCCATATCTTCCCCTCCTTAACATAAGTATATTGATGTAATTATATATTTATGCTAAAAGAGAATAATTAAAATAAAAGTATTACATTTTCTAACTTTAAGTTAAATTTTAGATGTTATCTAAAATTTATAGAGTTTAAAATATATCTTTTATATGTTTAGTTCGCAAAAAAAGCTACCTAAATGAATTTCCCTTAAAACCCTTAAGTGATTAATTCAAAATTAGGTAGCTAATCTTTTAAATAATATCTGTGTTTTGTGTATCTAATTTATTCTTGTGGTAGTTAAATATATAAAATGGTACGCCGATTAACATAAGGATGAATCCCCACATTACTGTTTCTGCACCAGATCCATAAATAGTCCAAACAGAATAAATAAATGCTAATAAAGGTATAAATGCTCTCTTTACGAATATTCCAAAGTTAAACTTCTCACCTTTTTTAAACATTAGCATTATTTCAGCACAAGAAGTTAATAAATATATCGGTAAGAATGATAACGTAGCAAGTAATGTTATAAATGTAAATGCTGATACCATACTCTTTTGAAAATTCATAACTAATAATATATTAACTAAAACTGACCCTGCAATTAATGCGTTAGCTGGTGTTTTATGAACTGGGTGAAGTTTTCCAAAGAATTTTGGGAATACTCCATCTTCTCCTGCTGCAAAAGCAACACGAGCAGTTGATAAAAGCCAACCTATAGTTGTACCTAAAATACAGATTACAACTGCAATTGTTATTGGTCTACCGATTGATGAACCTAAAATATTTGTTAATATATCAGTAAGCGGTGCTTGACTTTGTGCAAGTTCAGCATTTGGCATAGCGCCCATACTTGCAACACTTATTAATATATAAACACAAGCTGCAATTATCATTCCGTAAATAGTACTCTTTTTAACGTTTTTCTCTGGATTTTTAATTTCACCTGCTGTAACACTTGCACTTTCTAGACCTACGAAAGCCCATAAAGTTGAAGTTGCTGCAAGAGGAATAGTATTTAATCCTTTTCCAGTCGGTATCATAGGTGTTATGTTAGCCACATTAAAATGTAATAAAGCTACTACTACAAATATAGCAAAGAATGCAATTTTAAATACAGTTGCTATAGTTTGAAGTTTACCTGCTTGTTTAACACCAACAATATTAATTATTGTGAAAATCCAAAGCATTGCACTTGAAAAGATAATTGAATATAGTGGATTTGATAAAGCTGGTATAACAGCTGCACTATAACTTGTAAGCGCTACTAAAATAGCTGCATTTCCAATCCATGAACCGTTCCAGTATAACCATGCACATAAAAACCCTGCAAATTCTCCAAAAGCGTGTTTAGTATATTGGTAAGGACCTCCAGTAACTGTAAACTTTGATCCTAAATTAGCAAAGGATAACGCTATAAGGATTGAACCTAATGATGTTATAACCCAAGCAATAATTGTTGCCATTGGCCCTGATAATTGCGCTAAGGTAGCTGGAAGCATAAATACTCCAGAACCTATCATGTTACCACAAACAAGCATGGTAGCCATAAACAGGCCAATTTCTTTTTTCAAATTTCTTTCTTCCATTTTTTCCTCCTAAGATGTCTAGGGTAAAAAAATAACCCAAAGGCTAGTCTTTGAGCTTGAATTACAAACAACAAAGATAGCACTCCACAAATTTTTTTGTGACAGTCTTGCATATATTTTATACAAAACCAGCGCATATTTTTAAAGCTTTATATACACACTTCGGCAACAATGCCTTTCATATTAATTCACTGCTGCTTTACTCCTTAATACTACTTTTCATTATTGCGACCTCTATCTTACCCAATATTTAATTCTACTACGTAATTGTAACAAATCTCAGAAAAATGTCAAATAGTATTATTATTTGTCTATAAAATTGTTTTTTAATAAATTATCTATTTATCAATTATCCATATAATAATTTTATATATTGAAACTGTTTACAGTTTATTTATAATATACTTTTAATAATCTAGTCTTTTATATATTATACATTTTTTAGTATAGCTTTTAATTTATTACTTAATACCTTTTTTCTATATAAAATTTTATGATACGGGATATTTTTATTATGAGAAAAATTCTTAAGACTTCCTCTAGATTCATCTTTAATTAAATGCTTGCAAAGTTCTTTTTCTTCTAGATCTAATTTCTCTATAGAGTCTAGTATTCTTTGAACTTCCATATTTTCCATATAAATCTTTTCAATAGTCTCATCATCTTCTAGTAAATCTATTATCTCTAGCCCCTCTTCATTTGTTACATTTAAACTAGTTGTTTTTTTATTTTCGTCGTTTTCCCTTCTACAAAGGTAGGCAAAGTTATTATTTAAAGCAAACTTTAAATAGGCCCCAAAAGAATTACTTTTCTCTTCATCAAATTCTTTTATAGCTTTTAAAATAGTTAATACCCCATATTGATATAAATCTTCAAAATCATACCCTACTATATACTTATACTTATTTAAATTTTTATATAAAAGTGGTTTATATTTATCGATAATAATATTTTTTGAAATTTCATCGTTTCTTTTTGCTTTTAAGATTAATTCCATATCTTTTATTCCCCCCTTAACTAATCTCTACATATATTATATATGTAAAACTTAGCTAAAAGTAGAAAAAATACGAACAAATGTTCGTATTTTTATTCTTCTTTTAAAAACTCAAAGAACTTTTTTAAAGTTTCTCGCTTTTCATCACTTAATTCAGTTATATCTAAATATACTTTTTTATCTTCCTCTTTTAAAGAATTATATCGGTTTTTCTTAAGACCGATTATGTAAGTTGATATAGTTGAAGTTAACATAGACAAAAATCCAATTCCAGATAACATTAACATTACAGCTATAAGTTTTCCTTCTGCTGTACTTGGACTTACATCTCCATATCCTACAGTAGTTAAGGTAACTAAACTTAACCAAAGAGCATCACTATAGCACTCTATATTTCCTTTACCCTTTTCGAAGAAATATATAGTAAAAGAACCTAAAGCTGTTATAAACCCTGTAAAAATTATTAATTGAAGAAACCCTGTAGAAAATAAAAATACTTTCATATTATCTAAAATTCTAAGTATATAGGTTACTACTCTAAGAAGTTTAAATATGCTTCCTAAACTGCTACTTATAAAAAACTGAAAAGGAATTAAAGCTATATAATCTATTTTATTTTTTCTTATAAATTTTAAAGGCTCTTTAACTAAAAAACATTTAATAATACCATCTATTAAAAAAATTATATAGATTATGTTATCAGCCCTTTCTAAAAATATAGATTGTGCGCCAGATAAACTTTTATTAAAATTTAAAAACACAACAAATACTGCTATAACGGATAAAAATCCTATGAATATATCGTAGATTATTTCGAAATTCTTATTTTTTATAAACCCTTGCATTTAATTCACCATTTTTAACCCTAAATT
This sequence comes from Clostridium chrysemydis, assembly GCF_015234215.1. Classification (GTDB taxonomy): domain Bacteria; phylum Bacillota; class Clostridia; order Clostridiales; family Clostridiaceae; genus Clostridium; species Clostridium chrysemydis. Next base: position 1,257,642 of record NZ_JADEKP010000001.1, read on the forward strand.
AATTTATTAGTAAGTCACATTTATAATTTAATACATATAATATAGTGATTAAACCATTAGACCTCTTAAAATTAATATATCTCTTAAAATAAAAAACACCGTAGGCTATTAACTTTAGCTTACGGTGTTTTTATAAAATTTATGCAGTAACTTCTCTTTCATTAATATCTAATGACTTTGACTTTTCCTTTAAAACTTCTTCTTCTACTTTTACAATTTCTGATTCCTCTTCTTTTACTGATTCTTCTTTTAAAATTATATTAAGTAAAAGTGCAGTTATTGTTCCTGTTGTTATTCCAGATGAAAATACCATCTTTAAACCTTCAGGTAGTCCACTTATAAGTTCTGGTCTAAATGTTACTCCAAGACCAAGCCCTAAAGAAGTTGCAATAATTAATAAATTTCTATTATTTATATTTACTTTACTTAAAGTTTTAATTCCAGCTGCCGCAATAGTTCCAAACATAACTATTCCAACTCCTCCTAATACAGGCTGAGGCATTATGTTTATAAATGCTGCAAACTTAGGAGAAAATCCTAAAAGAATAAGTAATATACCTGCCATAGTAGCTACTGATCTACTTGCATTTCTAGTTAAAGGAATTAATCCTACGTTTTGGCTAAATGTTGTGTTTGGGAAAGATCCAACAAGACCTGCTGCCATACTTCCAACACCATCAGCTAAAACTCCTCTTGATAATCTATCTTTGCTTGAATCAACCTTTGATACTTCACAAATAGTAGATAAACATCCAACTGTTTCTACTGTAGTTACAAAATACGCTGGGATAAATGCTAAAGCGTATGCTGGGTTAAAGTTTACTCCATATTCTAAGATCTTTGGAATAGCAAAGAAACTTGATTCTTTAACTAAAGTAAAGTCTACCATTCCAAGTCCTATACATAAAACATACCCTATACCCATTCCAATTAAAATAGCTGCGCTACTAACTAAACCTTTTCCGTATCTATTAATTAATAAAGTTATAATCATTACAAATAAAGCTATTGAAACATTTCTTAAACTTCCATAATCTGAAGAACCAACTCCTCCAGCTGCCCAGTCCATAGAAACAGGAAGTAAAGTAAGACCGATTAAACAGACTACAGTTCCAATAACTAAAGGTGGAAAAAACTTCATTATTGGTCTTATAAAGAAACTTAAAATAAATTCTAATAAAGAACCTAATATAGTCGCCCCTATTATTCCAGGTAAACCAGCAACTGAACCGACTGCAATTGAAGGTGCTACAAAAGTAAAGTCTGTCCCCATTACGCAAGGAAGTTTTGAACCTACTCTTCCTACCCCCTTAGCTTGAAGTACTGTAGCTATTCCTGAGGCTAAAATAGAAGCACTTAAAAGCGCTGTAGATGTTGCACCATCAAACCCAAGGGCTCCAGATACAACTAAAGGTACTGCTATAATCCCCCCAAAAGCTGCAAAAATATTTTGAAATCCTAAGATTATTTTTTCAGTTAACTTAGGGTTGTCGTTTATGCCATACATTAAATTATAGCTTCCATTAGAATTATTCGTGTTGTCCATTTTTTAATTACACATCCTTTTAACAAGTTTTTCTCATAAACTGCTTGTTAAAAAAAAATCCACCTTAAGATTTTCTCTTGAGGTGGATACTTAAATTCAAAGTAAAAATACTAAGACTTTTAAATACGTCCCTCGTAGTCCACTGATTAACGGTCAGTAGGTAGAAACTTTTAGGCCATATCCCTAAATTTATACGAGCAGTTTTATGATATAAATGAATTATAACACACTTTTTAAAAATTTAAAGATATTTTTTTCGTTATATCACATATTTTTTTACATTATTTTGTTTTATTGTTCGGATTTTAATCATTTTAAATTTTATTCTTTTTAGACATACTAATTATTATACTATTGTAACTTGGAAGAGTTTTAAATAATATCTTAAGTTCTCCAAACTCTTCTTCTATATCTTCAATATATCTTATTTTTGAATCTGCATCTTCTATACCGTCTATAACTTTAATTTCTTCTTTTAGATAATGAATCATAACTTCAATTTTAGATAAAGTTTCAAAACATTGATTTAACCTTTCATCTTGTCTTATTGCTTCTTCATATATCTCTTCTGAATATATCAGCATTTTTTTGCATTTAATCTTTCTATCATCTATTTCATCTTTATCTATTTTAATATCTTCTAGATTTTTCTCATAAATATTTACTATTTGATCTATATTATCATTATATGATAAATTTTCAATCCCTTTATTTAATTTCTTTAGAAAATATATAGGCAAAGAAAAAAGAAATGTGACAAATGCTCCTAAAGCTCTAAGAATATTTTTTTCTATATTATTTTTATCTAAAATATTATTATTTGTATCTTCTATATTATCATTTATATCAACTACTGAATTTGAAGACTTCTTTAAAATTTCGATTTGTATCTTATTTGCTTCTAAGAATTGTCTCTCCATCTCCTTTGAAATTATACTATCGTTATTAACTGGTTTAAATTTATAAGCTAATTTCACGTAATCATCTACATACTCTCTAAGAGTTTCGCTATCATCTTTTAGTATTTGATTGCTCCTTTCAAGGGTTTTTAGGTCTTCATTTACCTCTTGAACTTTTTTTTGAAATTCTCCTTCATAATAGTTGTTACTTGTACTAACCCAAAGCTTTTGCATTTGTGCCATCTCTACAACATCGTTTCTAAACTCAGCTAAATTTTCTATATCATATCTAGTATTTTTATTTTTATTTAATTCATTTTCTAAGGAGTTAAAAGAGAAGAATATAATAAAATTAAATAGGATCATCATGATTACCCCTAAGGCTACTATAATACTAACCTTTCTTTTCATCTATATTCACCTACTTTTCCTCCTATATTATATGAAAATCTACTTAAACCTGTACCTATTTTTAATTATGTAAATTTTTTTGTTTCTATCCCTTTGTAAGTATTGTATAATTTATCTTATGAATTTGTTTAGAAAAAGGAGTTAAGATGAATTTTAAAGATTTAAACATAAATGATAAACTAATAAAAATACTAAATCAAAATGGTATTACTAAGCCTACTCCAATCCAAGAGGAAAGCATACCAAAGATTCTTAATGGACTAGATACAATTTGTGAATCTCAAACTGGAAGTGGTAAAACTTTAGCTTTTTTACTTCCGATAATGCAAAATATAGATATTACTAATAATTCTGTTCAAGCTTTAATAATTTCTCCAACTAGAGAATTAGCCCTTCAAATATCTGAAGAAGCTGAAAAACTTTCAGAAGCTTTTAACACTAATGTATTATCTATGTACGGTGGTAAAGATGTAGGTTCTCAAATAAAGAAACTTAAGAAAAATATTCACATAGTTATAGCAACCCCTGGAAGACTTATAGACCACTTAAAGAGAGAATCTATAAGCTTAAAAGGAATCAAAACTATTGTTTTAGACGAAGCTGACCAACTTTTATTTATGGGATTTAGAAATGAAGTAGATTCCATAATGGGCGAGATGCCAAAAAAATATCAAATGCTTTGTTTTTCAGCCACTATGGATTCAAAAGTAAAAAAACTTGCTTACAGATATATGAATAACCCATCTCTTATAACTATAAAAAAAGAAGAAGTTACTTTAACTAATATAGACCAAGAAGTAGTTAAAACTACTGATAGATGGAAGCAAGCTTCATTATTTAAAGTATTAGAAGAAGATAATCCTTTTATGGCTATAATTTTCTGTAGAACTAAAAGAAGAGTTGATATGTTAGAAGAAGCTATGGTAAAAGCAAAATTCAACTGTAAAAAGCTTCATAGTGATATCCCTCAAAATAAACGTGAAAGAATTATTAAATCTTTTAGAGATGCAGACGTTCAATACCTTATTGCAACTGACGTAGCTTCAAGAGGCCTTGATATTTCTGGAGTAGATAATATTTACAACTACGATATACCAGAAAGCGTTGAAGGATATATTCACAGAATAGGTAGAACAGGAAGAGCTGGTGAAAAAGGTTATACTTGCCTTTTCATAGATCCTAAAAACGAAAGAATGTTAAAAGACATAGAAGAGTTTATAGATAAAGATATAAAAGTTAGAACTGTTTCTATAGATAAGTAAATGATTAATTTCTTAAACTATTTTTAAAATTTATTAGTCATTTGTTTTTTAAGTAACTAATCAATAAATCTATAACAGAAAAAACTGCACCTATAAAAAGGATGCAGTTTTTTTTATTTAATTAGTATCTAATTAAATACTTTAGTTTTAAATTTATAAACCATCTTAGATAAAGGAAGAGCAATTACAATTCCTGCAACTGTTTGAATTATATCTCCAAAAAGATGTGAGAATGCGTAAATCATACTTCCTAAAAGTCCCTTTGAAGCTCCAACTATAATACCGCCCATTATTGCGTTTCCTATAAAATACCCTACTACATTTACTATTCCGCCTAAAATAAATGCAAATAAAAATGTTTTAAAGCCTTTTTCTTTTGATTTACTTATGATTATTGAAACTGTAAGTGCAACTAATCCTTTTATTATAAAAGTAAAAGGTGCCCAAAGCACATAACCTCCCAGTATATCTACTAACGCCATTCCAGTTGCAGCTGCAAAAAATCCATATTTTTTACCAAGTAAAACTGCTGATAAGAGAACCATACAATCTCCAAGTTGAATCATCCCGTTTAGTGTTGGTATCTTTATTATGCTTCCTGCTATAAAAGTAAATGCTATCATAAGTCCTGTTAAAGTTAATTTTCTGATTTTTAAATCTTGTTTATTTGTAACTTCCATTAATTACACCTCTATCTTAAAGTCCTGAAACTTTTTTCTCTAAAGTGATTATACTAAAAAAATACCGATACTTAAAATGTATCGGTACATTTAATAGCTTAATTTTACAACACTTGTATCTCTTGTAAAATTAACAAGATTATAAACAATCAAACACTCACTTATATTGTTTTCTTTAATATAAGTTTTTATACTTTCATCAAAATATCTTAAATCAACTACATGGACTTCTTTAAAACTCTGAGTTAAAAATGGAACTAGAGAATTCCCGTAAGAATCTTTTATTACTAGTAGCTTTTCATTTGTTTTTAAATCTTTATTTATAATTTTAGTTAATTTGTTGTTACTACTTAAAAAGGCAGAATATTTATCTCTTCCTTTAAAGTAATCTTTATCTATTAATGATTCTTTTTTTACTCCATCTATAAAAATTTCTAAGTTATTAAAATCGTAATAGCTAATTATATCAGTCTCTATAAATATATTTTTACTTTTAGAAAAGTAACTTCCTAAAAAATCAAATTCCTTCTCTTCTTTAAAGTTTTCTAAATTTATAGTTTCTTTTCCTATTGAGTTTAAATACTCTTTATATCCTATAAAAGCACCTAAAGTGGTCCAGTGGTGGTCAGTTTTATAAAAAATATAATCATCCTTTTGATTTTCTAAAGGTTTTATTAAATCTATAGAAGATGCCTTATCTACCTCTTTATAGATTTTTTCTATTATTTCTTTACTATCTATTTCCTTTGCTTTTATAGGAAGCTTATCTCTTAAAATATAAAAGGAGTTTGGAACTATCATAATTGAAGTTTTTAAATTATTGTTTTCTATAAATTTATTTATATATTTTATATTGTTTTCTATCTTTAAATCGGAAACTTCTAATACTTTTTCTAAAAGATACCCATCTTTTCCAAAGTAAACTCCGTTATTTTCTTTTTTTAATAGAAGTTTTTCACTAACTCCTTTTAAGGTAATAAATTCATCTCTAAAAATAAACTGATCGTCTAAATATTTATTATATTTATCTTTAAAGTTTCCATTTATATAATCCTCAGTTTTAAATTTAGGTTTATTTTGAAGTTTTCTGTTTTCTATTTCTGATATATCCTTATCTTTAGATAGTATATCAAGCAATGTTATTACTAATATAGTTCCACTAAATAAGTAAAATAATCTCCCCTTCATTTTTCCTCCTAAAATCTAAAATATAAAAATGGATTATAACTGCTGCTTACTATATAAGCTACTGATATTATAAAAAGCACTAAAAGAAGAATTTCCTTTATTGTATTGCTAATTATCTTTTCATATACTCTGCTTATAACCTTTGTAGAAAATAAAAGACATAAAATAAGTATTACACCATAATTTAATAAATAATATAAAAAATCAAAAGATATTCTTAAAGAAAACATTGATTTAAATAATAATATTAAATCTTCTATATTATCCATAGAAAATATAGCCCACCCTATTATAAGGATTATTATTGTGTAGATATGAGAAAATACTTTCTTTTTATTTAAAAACTTTAAAAGAAATAATTTCTCTAAAGATATAAATACAAAAAAGTATATCCCCCACAAAATAAAGTTATATTCTGCGCCATGCCAAAGTCCTGTTAAAAACCAAACTATAAAAAGATTCAAATAAACCCTAGTTCTATTTCCTCCAAGCGGTATATAAACATACTCCCTAAACCAACTTCCAAGAGTTATATGCCACCTTCTCCAAAATTCACTTATACTTCTTGATATATAAGGATAATCAAAATTCTTTGGAAAATTAAATCCTAATGCTTTGCCAAGCCCTATAGCCATAAGGGAATACCCTAGAAAATCAAAATATATCTGCAAACCAAAGCTAATTATTGAAATCCAAGCTAAAATTGTAGAGACATTATCAAACCCTATTTCTTTTACTTCATTAAATAATAATCCAATATTGTTTGCTAAAATAACCTTAGAGGCAAGCCCTAATATAAAATATTCTACCCCGAGGCTTAGCATACTTAAAGATATCTTTCTTACACCTAATTCTTTAGATATATCTTTATATTTAACTATAGGTCCTGCTATAAGCTGTGGAAACATACAAACAAATGTAGCAAAATCTATAAAACTCTTTTGAACTTTTACCTTCCCCTTATATACATCAATTGTATAAGACATAGTCTGAAACGTATAAAAACTTATCCCTAAAGGTAAGACCTTTTCTAGTACAGTTATATTAACATTAAATACATTATTTATATTTGAAATGAAGAAATTAAAATATTTAAAATAAAATAGTAATCCTAAATTAAATGCTAAAGATATTATTAAAAAAAGTCTTTTTTTCTTTATATTATCCCTATTTTTATCTATAAGTCGACTCATAAAATAATCAACAAAAACTGATGATAGCATAACAAAAAAATATCTACCTTCGCCAAAAGAATAGAAAATCAAACTAAGGATTAACAATATGAAATTCTTATACTTACTTGGAGTTATAAAATATAATATAAATGCCAAAGGTAAGAATCTAAATAAAAAAACTAAACTACTAAATACCATTTTAACCCCTTAAAAAAAGCGGGATTAACCCCGCATAAATTACTTAAATTTATTATTAAATATAGTTACAGCTTCATCTGTAATATCAGCTGTTGCATTTTCATAATCAGGTAAGATAAAAATCCCAACATAATTACCATTTGAAACAACCTTTAAGGCACCATCATTAGAAACTGCATCCTTATCTGCTGGATAAAATGCTGCTTCCTTTTTAGCTTTTTTTGTTTTTTCTAATTCTTCTTTAACTTTGTCTAAGTTTCCATCTTTAACTTTAAATATCCCAACTGTTTCAAGCGGTGACATCATAGATCCGTAGACGCTGTATTCTTCAACTAAAGTTAAATCTGGAAGTATTCCCTTTGCTTCTTCCTCATTAAACTTTTGAAGTTTTTTTGTCTTACCGTCTAATGCTGTAACTATTTCATTTCCAGTAGCTTCAACATCTATGTCCTTTTGAGCTTCTTTACACCCTACAAGCACAGACCCAAAAACAAATATCAAACTAATAAATAATATAATTTTTTTCATATAATAATAACTCCCCCTTCTTCTAATAAATTAATTATATAATACCATCCTATTTCTTCCAATATATTTTTGAACATTATGTAAAATATTTTAAAACGCACCTTTTTATCTCTACCTTTATAGTATTTTTTATTTCCCCTACAACATTGTTTTGCTTCTTTGTTGGTATTTTAATCTATTTACCTGAATAAAGACACTTTTTTATGTCCATAATCAAAATAACTAAAAAAATCAAATTTTTTTGAGGTGAGATTATGGTACATACACAAGCTTGTCCCTATTGCGATTCAAAACACTTTATTAAATACGGAAAATATAGGAATGTCCAAAGGTTTCAATGCAAGGATTGTCTTAAAACTTTTAACGAAGGAACTGGACTCATCTGGCATAACACTAGAAAAGGCGTTGACCTTTGGGATAAATATACTCGTCTTATGCTAACTGGCTCTACTATAAGAGATTGTGCAGATAGATTAAATATTTGCATAGAAACATCTTTTAGGTGGCGCCACAAGATACTAAAACATATAGAAACTTATACAGATTCCAGAAGAGCACATGTTGTTACAGCTATGAGACATACTAAGTTTTTAGAAAACTTTAAAGGACAAAAGACTCCCCCGGTTTGCACTATTTCTAAAAGAAAAAACATATTTGTAGCTACTACTATTAACAAAAATAATTACTCGTTAGCTAAGATATCCTTTGATTCTATGAGCCCTACAAAAGAATCTATAGAGAATTTATTAAATGAGTTTAATCCTGTATTCAACACTTACTTTTTACCAGGAAAAGATAGATTTTCTTATCTTGTATCAAAGAAGTTAAACTATACCCTTCATAAAAAGAAAGAATTAGAAATCTCTAGAGAAGAAAGTGAAATTTTACTTAGTAATTGTTCTAATTTTATATTGAATTTAAGAAGATGGCTTAGAAAATTTAGAAGCGTTGCAACAAAGTATCTTCAAGTTTATTTAAATTGGTTTGTTTATATTTATGAGGGATCTTATGAAAAACATATTATTTTATCTAATCTTATAAGCTCTATTTTTTGTGTAAAAGTAATTTGATTTTATAATTTTCAGTCTTAATATGGGTATATTTTTATAGCTTGTCCTTGGTTAATTTACTTGTCTACTTTTATCTTTTTTAAATAGCTTGTCTTATGAATTTATACTCGTCCAAAAAATCAAAAATTTATAGTGATATAGCGAAAATCCCTTGTACCAATAATATCTCGTAACATTTCTGTAGGAAAATCTGCATTTTTATTTTTTATTATATACCTCTACTCATTACTAGTCTTCAAATACTATTTTGTAAATAACTTTTCCTCTAAAAATAAAAAAGGTAGCATTTGCTACCTTAAATTGAACCCATTTCTTTTCTAAATTTCTTTAAAGAAAACTCCCTATTTTGAAATAAAACTATATTTTTAATAAACGTATCATAGTTTCCACTATCGCCCTTTTGAATAGAAGTGTAATCAATATAAATCTTATCCCCTACTTCATATAAAGTCGGCTCATTTGGGATATAAGCATTACTTAAATATCTATTTTCCCCATATAAAATTTCTTCTTCCTCTTCATTTAAATTAGTAATTTCATTAAACAAACTTATAGCATCAACAAAACTAAAGAGACTTCCATCACCTTTTAAAAATTCTAAATAATTATCATATCCTTTAGGAAAACATAAATCAACACCTTCAAAATAAGTATCTAAAACTACGTCATCTTTTAGAATGTAATCCATCCCAAAATTCCTAAAAGCAATAAGCTTGTACTTATCTTCAAAATTATTTTTAATTCTATAAATTACAATATTATACCCGTCTTTAACTCTTAAGGATGTATTTTCTCTTAAAAATTTAGGTAAATCAAAATTTACTATTCCAATATCAGTTTCAATATACTCTCTGCTATTTTCCCTTGAAATAGCATTAAATCTTTCAAACTCCACAGTACTATTTAAAATTTCCTCTTTTAATTTACCGTGGAACCCTTCTCTTATAGAAACTTCCATCCCAAGTTCTCTAACATCTATAAAATCAATCTTACTTAATTTATCTAGTTCTAAGAGTGCTAAATCTAGTCCCTCTTCAGAGTCTTCAAAAAATCCTAACTTCCTTAAATATAATGAATACATATACTTATAATCTTCAAAATCTATAGCTTCATCTACAAGATTTTCAATTTCTAATCCTTCTAAATAATTATCATAATCTTCCCTTAATTTTCCCATAAAACACTTATCTCCTGTATTACTTTACTTAATTATAACAAAAATAAAGCTATACCAAAACAAAATTTTAGTATAGCTTTTACATTACTCTTTCATAGATTCTAAAATTATTTCTTTTTCCTCTTTAAAAGTTGCTTCTTCTTCTTTTTTAATTTTATCTATAATTTTCTCAGCATCTAAACCTTCTTCAAGCCCTTTATTTAAAGCCGTATCCCAAAGCAAGAACGCTTTACTATCAAAAGGAGTAATTGGGTATTCCTCTGTATTATTCATAAGATTTTCGTAAAGGCCCTTTTCGTCTTGATTTCCAAGGAATTTATTATTTATTTTTACAGACTCCTTCTTCTCTCTTAAAGGCATATACCCTGGAACACTGGAAACCGCATTTGTATCTACATACTCAAAAGCATAATACTCTATAAATTTTGCTGCTAAATCTTTATTTTCACTTGCACTATTCATAGAAATAATAGTTGAATTATTCCACCCATATCTACCAAAAGGAAGCGATGTTGCTCTCCATTTGCCTTCTTGTTCTGGAACTAACCCCTGTATTTCATTTGCCCCCCAAGAACCTAAATATAGCATTGCAAGTTTTCCTTCTTTTAAATATTTCTTACCTAAATCAGACCAAATGTCAGTATATGCAAATAGCTTGTCTTTTTGAACCTCTTGTGCTATTTCAATTCCTTCTTTAAATTGTTTTGTGTTTCTTTGATAAACTAAATTTTCATCATAATACGGCATATTAGCTGTATAAAGTTTTGTAGATTCTGCTATCCACTGAAGAATATATATCCCTTCTTTTTTAAGCTTTCGAGCCATCTTAAGCCAATTATCAGGTTTCTTCATAAACTCACTTAACGCTTTTGGTTCACTCGGAAACCCATACTTTTCTAGAATATCTGCCCTATAGTAAGTAACCATAGGGGCTGATGCAAAAGGAATTCCTAAAAGTTCTTTTTTATCTAAGGACTTACCTAAATTCCAAAGCTCTCTATCAAAATTTTCTTCGTAATTTTTAATACCATACTCATCTTTTGAAATATCTTCTAAACTCTTAGCTGTATTAAATTCGCCATAATCATTACTATCTATTATTAAAAGGTCTGGCCCTTTATCAGATGTTAAACCTTTTTTATACTCTGAAATATAATCATCATGAGGAATAACTTTTACATTAATTTTAACCTTTGGATATTTTTCATTAAAGCCTTTTATAGCATCTTGGAATCCGTCATAGTGTGACCAAAGCTCTAAAGTAACTTCTTCATTACTTTTATTATCTTCACTTACCTTCTTGTCACTTAATACCTCTTCTTTCCCACAACCAACTAAACCTAAAGAAATAATCCCTATTCCTAAAAACTTCAAAATTTTATTCATATTTTGCCCTCTCTTTCAAATACTTTATAAACTCCTCCTCTGGTAGAGGTTTACTATAAAAGTAGCCTTGGACTTCATCACATCCTGAATCTATAACGTATTTCTTCTCATCGTCATTTTCAACACCTTCAGCCACTATATTAAGTCCAAGTTCCTTAGCTGTATTTACTATAAGTTTTACTATATTCTTCTTTCTTACATCCTTATTAACTTCTTTAATAAATTCTCTATCTACTTTGAGTTCTTCAATTGGAAGCCTAATTAATTGAGTTAAAGAAGAATATCCCTTTCCAAAGTCATCCATAGAAATCTTAACTCCTATAGACTTTAGCTTTTCCATATTTTCTATTGCTTTTTTTGTATCTTCTATTAAAACACTTTCTGTTACTTCAAGCTTTAAATATTTAGGATCTATATTATATTTTTTTAGATTCCTTTTAACAGAATCAATTAAATAATCTTTAGTAAAATGCTTTCCTGAAATATTTATAGATACTGGAACAAATAAAATATTTTTATCTTGAAGATTTTTATTTATTTTAAGTCCCTCTTTAATAACCCACTCATCTAAGGAGATTATTAGATTACTCTCTTCAGCAACGCTTATAAATTCATCTGGATAAACTACACCAAGTTCCTCATCTGTCCACCTAAGTAAACATTCAAACCCAGCAATACTTTTGCCATCTTTATAAATCTTAGGCTGCATAAAAAGCTTTAATTTATTATTTTTAATAGCTTCTGTTAAGTTGTTTTCAATTAATACTCTTCTATCTATCTTTTCTTTCATTGTGATATTAAAAAATTCTAATTTTCCATATCCCTTTGCCTTAGATTCATACATAGCAATATCAGCAAATTTTATAATATCATCTATATTTTTGCTATCTTTAGGGTAAATACTAACTCCCATACTACAGTTTATATTTAATAAAATTTCATTAACCTTAACATCTCTTTTAAATCCTTCTATTATCTTTAAAGATTTGTTAGAAATTATTTCTTCATCCCCTGATTTAACTAATACAACAAATTCATCTCCTCCGATTCTATACACTTTAGTTATGCTATCTTTTATTTCTTTTAACCTTTTAGATACCTCAACTAGAAGTTCATCACCGGCATTATGTCCTAATGTATCATTTATACTTTTAAATTTATCTATATCTAAAAGCATAATAGAAAACTCTTCATTTCCCTTAACATATTCTGTTACTTTATTTCTAAAAGATAATCTATTTCTAAGATTAGTTAAATTATCATAATAAGCTAATTTATATAACTTATGTTGAGACTTATTTAATTTTTTGAATATTTTCCTCATCTCTTCAGACATAGTTTCCATATTAGAAATAAATGAATTAACTTCATATATTCCGCTCTTAGGCCAGTTAACTACTTCATTATTTTTAAGCTTATATGGTAAATTTCTAGTATTTTCAGAAATAGCCGTTGCCGATTTGAATAAGGTTTTATTTAAAACTATCAAATAAAGCCCTATAAAGAATATAAATAAAATCAAGAATTTTATTTGACTAATTTGCTCTTGAACTATCCTATCTCTATAAGTATTCATAGGTGTACTTATATAAATATCTAAATTCCCGTTTTCAATTTTATCTTTATATAAAATATAGTTATCGTTTAAGTTGTATCCTATTTTATTTTTATTTCCATCATCAATAGTTATCTTATAAGAATGTTCACTTACTTTATTTACAATTGCTTTCCCGTTAACCTTTTTACCTGTTCCTAAAATAAGATGTCCTTTTTCATCAGATATATATATTGTGATATTTCTTTCTTCAACTACTCTATTTATATCTTTTTTTATTTTTGTAACTTCAACTATATTCCCCATTTTCAAATTTAAAATTTCATCAGCAGTCCAAAAATCCATCGATTTTTCTATTAAGCTGTGAATTCCTTTAGCACTTTCTTCATTTGTCTTGTAGATATAATCGTAACTATTATAAATATCTATATAAATGTTTATAATAAATGGTACTAATATCATAGCTGCTGTTATATGTATAAACATATCTTTTAAGCTTATATTCAATTTTCCTTTAAATATATTTCCAAATACAAAATATCTCAAAACTATCTCTGCTAAAAACGTGTTTAACAATGAATTTATAAAAATTAAAAGGGCATCAAAAAACTCATAGTACTGAAAGTCTTTAATTAAATTATTGCACAAAAATATTACTGGAATTATTATAAAAAGCCAGCAAACTAAATCTATTAAAATTATGCTTATTTTTTTTCTTTTATATATTTCGTAGATAAATATTAACTCACCAAAATAAATAAGCCCTAAAGAATTATCATTTAGAAAAAATGAATGAAATAGTATAAGTATCCCACTTGTCAAATATCCTATCTTTCTCCCATAAATAAATATGATTATCAAATAAATCATATTAGAGAAATTAAATAGGTTACTAGCTGTACTGTCGTTTAGCCAGTTTGTCCTAAGAATTATTGAGAAAAAGACTAAAACTAAGTACACTAAGAAGGCTCTTCTTTTGCTCTTAAATAAATAATTATCTCTTTTACCCAATACCCATCCTCCCTATTTGTTAATAAATTTTAAATTTTTTATTAATTATACTATAATTCTTTCACAAAATAAACGATTTTTGTAAAATCTTTCTTATTTTTGATTGTTTTACTTTATTTTATTTAGTTCTTTATCATTTTATTAAAAAGTTGGTTAATTATATTTTTATTTGATATCAAATCCTTGTATTTATATGGTTATTTTTAGTTCTAGCGATAAGTCGTTGTCACATTTTGTAATATGCATTTAAACAACAAAAAGGAACGTCAAGTTTCTTGACGTTCCTTTTATTTATTCCATACCTTCTTTAATATATTCTTCTATTTCTTTTAAGTTATCTTTACTTAAATTTACTCTGTAGTTTTTACTTAGAAATTCACCCTTATATCCTCCAACTTTCAAATCAATAGTAACTCTATTAGTTATCCATCTATCTTTAACTTTAAAATCATCTATTTTTTCAAAAGGAATCCACTCGCCGTTTGGATAAATCATCCCATCTTTAAATATCTTTAATCTAAATCCTTTAAAATAATATATCTTTAATAATATAATCAAGCTAAGTAGCGCTATTACATTTAAAATTATCTTTTCATATTCATTAATACCTTTTGCATAATATTTTCCGTGCAAGCTTAAAATCAATGTAACTACAACTAAGATATAAGCAACAACTTCCCAAAGCTTTCCGTAATCTAGTGCTGTATACTTAGGTTCATCTTCATATTTTAAATCTCTACTTTCTTGCCTATCTATAAAATGGTCTATAAAGCTAAAGAGTTCGCATATAAAAAATAAACATACTCCAAAAAATCCAAACTCCATTTTTTTAGTGATTAAAGCATAAATTAAAATGCACACCCCAAGCACGCTACCACTGTCAAAAAAAATCTCAAATTTCCTACGCATTTTCCCTCACACCTATCTTTTTCAAACTATAAATATTATATAATAAAAATAGCTTTTATCCTATTGTATTTTTGTAACATTTATTTTTAATTTAATACTTTTTTTATTTCATTTATAAACTCCTTATAATCACCCTTATCTCTTATTATTTTAAGTATCTTACTTCCAATAATTACGCCATCTACATTATCTTTTATATTTAATACATCGTAAATATTTGAAATTCCAAATCCTAAAAATATTTTTTTATTTGTGAATTTTCTAATTTGGTATATATAGTTCTCAATTTCAAAAGATATATTAAAATGTCCTCCTGTAGTGCCATTAACTGATACTGCATAGATGAATCCAGATTCTATATCTACTATATTTTTAATTCTTTCTTTTGAAGTTCTAGTTACAAGTGGTATATAACATATATCTTCCTTTTCTAGTTTTTCTTTTATAATTAAACTTTCTTCTAAAGGAAGGTCTGGTACTATAAGTCCATCTACTCCACTTTCTTTTAATTTTTCTACAAATAAATCAATTCCGTAGCAATAAATAAGATTATAGTAACTCATAATAACTATTGGAATATTAAACTCCTTTAGGCTCTTTATCATATTAAATATATCATCTATTTTTATATTATTTTGCAAAACATAATCATAAGCTTCTTTAATAACTTCCCCGTCAGCTAAAGCTTCTTTGTAAGGAAGTCCAACTTCAATAATATCGCTTCCGCTTTTATAAAGGTTTAATATTATTTCTTTTGATTTTTCTATATTAGGATATCCCCCTACTGTAAATGTAGTTAAATACTTTTTATCTTCCTTTAAAACCTCTTTTAGCTTATTCAATTTTTCCTCCTAAAAAATAATTATTTATAGAGTCCATATCCTTATCCCCTCTTCCTGAAAGGTTAATTACAACTATATCAGAAGGCTTTAGCTTTCCTTTAAGGCTAACTGCATAAGCTACAGCGTGGGCTGATTCTATAGCTGGAATAATCCCTTCTCTCTTACTTAAATAAACTATTGATTTCATAGCTTCATCATCGTTAATAGGATAGTATTTTACTCTTCCTATACTATTTAAGAAGGCATGTTCAGGTCCAACTCCAGGATAATCAAGCCCAGCTGAAATAGAATAAGCTTCTTCTATATTTCCAAAATCATCTCTTAATACATACGTAAACATCCCATGTATAATTCCTTTTTTATTTTTTGTGATTGTAGCTGCGGTAAACTTTGTATCTACTCCAAAGCCTCCGCCTTCTACTCCTATAAGTTCTACTTTATCATCTTTTAAAAACTCGAAGAAAGCTCCTATGGCATTACTTCCTCCCCCAACTGGCGCTATTATATAGTTTGGAAGTCTTCCTTCTTTTAAAAGGATCTCTTCTTTTATTTCTTTTCCTATTATTTTTTGAAATTCACGAACTATAGTAGGGTATGGGTGTGGACCTACAGCTGAACCTATAAGGTAATAAGAATCTGAAACGTTACTCACCCAATACTTTATAGCTTCACTTACAGCATCACTTAAGCTTTTACTTCCAGACGTTACTGTAACTATCTTTGCCCCTAAAAGCTCCATTTTCTTTACGTTTAAATCTTGCCTTTTTATATCTAATTCTCCCATAAATATTATGCATTCCATCCCAAACTTTGCACAAACTGTAGCTGTAGCTAAGCCGTGTTGACCTGCCCCTGTCTCTGCTATTACTTTCTTTTTACCCATCCTTTTAGCTAAAAGAATTTGACCTATTGCATTATTTATTTTGTGTGCCCCGGTATGGTTTAAATCTTCTCTTTTTAAATAAACCTTAAACCCTAAATCTTTGCTTATATTCTCTGCAAAATATAAAGAAGTTGGTCTTCCTACATAGTCTTTTAAATAGTAATTATATTCTTTTAAAAATTCCTCGTCTTTTATATATTTATTAAATCCTTCTTCTAATTCTGTTAAAGAAGACATAACAGTCTCTGGAACGTATTGCCCTCCAAACTCACTAAACTTACCTTTTAAATTTTTATTATCCATTCTTTCTTACCCTCCTAATAAATTCTTTTATTAAATCTAAATCTTTCTCTCCCTTTTCCTCTACTCCAGACGAAACATCAACTCCGTATAAATCTATATTTTTTAATATCATTTCTATATTTTCTAAATTAAGTCCACCAGCTAAAAATACTTTTTCCTTTAAAAACTTCTTATCTAAAAATTCTTTTATTTTATTTAAATCTAAAGCTTGTCCGCTACCTGGCACTTTGTTATCAACTATAAAAAAATCAATATCTTTATAATTTTTATAATCTTTTAGATTCTCTAAATTTACCCCTTTAAAAATCTTAAAATTTTTATTATAAATCTTTCCAAAGTCTTTTACTTTATTTATATAATTAATATTTTCACCTCCGTGAAGCTGAACTGAGTTAAAGTTAAATCTTTTAATCCCCTCTAAAACAAAGTCTATTTTTTCATCTTTAAAAACTGCAACTGAACTTTTTTCTTTTATATATATTTTTTCAAACTTATCATAAGTGATTTTTCTTTTACTTTTAGAAAAAACATACCCTAGATAATCTATATCTAAATCTTTAAGTTCTTCTTTTCTTTTAATATTTTTAATTCCACAGATCTTTATTTTCATTTATAAATCTCCTTTATAAATTTCCTCATAAAAAACTCTCCAACAAGAACTCCGTCTACCCCTAAAGATTTAATATATTCTATATCTTCAAAGCTATTTATCCCACTTTCTGAAATAGTTAAAATCCCTTTTGGGATATATTTAATTAATTCTTTTGTATTTTCTAAATCTACTTTGAAATTTTTTAGATTTCTATTATTTATACCTATAATCTCAGGGTTTATTTTTAAAGCTAAATCTAACTCTTCTCTAGAGTGAACTTCAACTAAAATATCTAATCCTAGTTCTTTCCCTAATTCATAAAATTCTTTTAATTTATCTTTTAAAAGGGCTACTATTAATAAAATGCAATCTGCCCCTAAAAATTTACTTTCGTATATTTGATATTTATCTACAATAAAATCTTTCCTTAATATAGGTTTATCACTTATTCCTTTTATAAGACTTATATATTCATCTTTTCCTTTGAAAAATTCCTCTTCAGTTAAAATTGAATAAGCATCTATATTTTCTCTTTTATAAAACTCAATTATTTTTTCTAAATTAAAGTCTTTAACTATATCTCCTTTAGAAGGAGATGCTTTTTTAAATTCCCCTATAATAGTTAAATCTTCTTTTAATAAGGCCTTTTTAAATAACTCCTTATTTTCTTTTAAAGAATTGATTTTTTTAAGTTTTACAAAACTTATCTCTTCTAAATACATAACCCCTCCTAAACTTTTAAATAAAAGTTTTAAATTTTAAATACTATTAGATTTTTCTTTAAGGCTTAGATATTTTAAATAAGCCACGCCGCTATCTAAAAGCTTTTCTGCAAGTTTAATTCCTTTTAAAATACTTTCTGATGATTTTCCAACATAAAGTGCTGCACCTGCATTTAATAAAACTATATCTCTCTTAGGTCCCTTTTTCCCTTTTAAAATATCTAAGATAATTTCTGCGTTTTCTTTAGGAGTTCCTCCAGATACCTCTTCTATTTTGCATCTTTTAAAGCCGAAGTCTTCAGGTTTAATTAAATATTTTGTAATTTTGTTATCTTTAATTTCACAAATATCAGTGTGAGAAGATAAACTTATTTCATCTAACCCGTCGCCTCCGTGTACTATAAGCCCATTTAAAAGTCCTACTTCTTTAGAGACTTTAGCTACAACTTCTAACAAATCTCCATCATAAATCCCTAGAAGCTGACCTTTAACTTCTGCTGGGTTTATAAGAGGTCCGATTAAATTAAATATAGTTCTAACTCCTAGTTCTTTTCTTTCTTTTGATACGTTTTTCATACCTTCGTGATAATCTTTTGCAAAAAGAAAACTCATTCCATAATCTTTAATCATCCTCTTACTTTTATCTAAAGGTAAATCGCTATTTATTCCTAGTTCTTCTAATACATCCTTACTTCCGCATTTACTTGTTATAGACCGATTGCCGTGCTTTGCAACCTTTACCCCTCCGCTACAAGCTATGATTGCAGTTATAGTTGAGATATTAAAAGTGTTTAAAGAATCTCCTCCTGTTCCGCAAGTATCTATTACATACTCCTCATTTAAATCTATCTTTTTCATATCTTCTCTAAGTGCTTCTACTATTCCAAGTATCTCAAAAAAAGTTTCTCCCTTACTTTTAAGACCTATTAAAAGTCCTCCTATTTGAGCTGATGATATATTTCCTTTTATTATTTCTCTAGTTATTTCTTTCATCCTAAATCTTTCTATATCTTTTCTTTCTGAAATTCTCTTTAAATCCTCTTTAATATCCATAAGCTCTCCTCTCCTTATACCTTGCAAATATCAAAAATAAAGTTTTCTATAATTTCTTTTCCTTTATCTGTATAGATAGATTCTGGGTGAAACTGCACTCCGAAAGTTTTAAATTCCTTTACCTTTAAAGCCATAATCAAATCATCTCCAATATTTCTTCCTATGACTTCTATATTCTGAGGCAAGGTATTTTCATCTACTACTAAAGAGTGGTACCTCATAACATCTATCTTTCTTTTAATATTTTTAAATAGCTCCTTTTCATTAAGTCTTATAGTTGACCTTTTCCCGTGGTATACTTTGCTGCATTTTATTATTTCCCCTCCAAAGGCTTTTGCTATAGCTTGATGCCCTAGGCAAACTCCTAAAATAGGAATAGTTTTATAAAAGTTTTTTATAAGGTCTATTATTATCCCTGCATTTTCTGGTCTTCCAGGACCTGGTGATATTATTATTCCAGAAGGGTTTATATCTTCTATTTCTTTTAAAGTGATCTCGTCATTTTTAAAGATTTTCACATCTGTTAATTCTCCTACCATACTATAAAGGTTATAAGAAAATGAATCGTAATTATCTATTAGTATTATCATAATAAAGCCTCCTTTAAAGCTTTAATCTTATTTTTTATTTCCTCGTATTCAGTCTCTGGAACTGAATCATAAACTATGCCAGCTCCCCCTTGAATAAAGCATTCATCGCCCCTAATTACGATAGTTCTAATAGCTATGCTCATATCCATATTTCCACCATAAGAAAAATACCCAACGCTCCCTGAATATATTCCACGACTAAAGTCTTCGATTTCATCTATTATTTCCATAGCTCGTATCTTTGGCGCTCCTGAAACTGTTCCAGCTGGAAAACAGGCTATTAAAGCATCTAAACTATCTTTATTATCTAAAATCTCACCTCTTACAACAGATGATATGTGCATAACACATGAAAACTTCTTTATTTCCATAAAAGATGTAACTTCAGTTTTTTTAAATTTAGAAACTTTATTTATATCATTTCTTCCTAAATCCACTAGCATCACGTGTTCTGCCTTTTCTTTTTCATCTTTTAATAAATCTTCTTCTAACTTTTTATCTTCTATTAAAGTTTTCCCTCTAGGTCTAGTCCCAGCTATTGGGTTAGTTTTTACTATATTATCTTTTAACGATACTAAGCTTTCAGGGGACGAGCCTATTATATTTATTTTTTCAAACTCTAAAAGAAACATATAATAAGAAGGATTATCCTCTCTTAATTTTCTATAGATTTCAAAAGGTTCTTTATTCTTTTTACACTTTTCTTTTAAAGATAATACTACTTGAAATATTTCCCCTTCCTCTATAAGGGTTTTAGCTTTTTTTACTTTTTCTATAAATTCCTCTTTGCTGTTTAAAGAGTCAAATATAACTTCCTTTTTCTCTTCACTACTTTCTATATCTAAATCCTTAAAATTTATTATTTCTCTAAGCTTTTCTTTATGCTTATCTTTTATTTCTTCATAACTTCTAGTTTCTTTAGAATTGATATTTGATATAAAACTTACCTTATGATTAAAAGAGTCATAGCAGATATACTCTTTATAAAGAGCTCGTCCTACATCTTCAAAATCATTAGTTTTAATATCTTTAAGTTTTTTTGAAATATTTCTAACGGCTTCGTAGCTTATAAAAGATATAAGCCCTCCCTTAAAAGGGAATTCATTACTTTCTTTATAAAAATCTTCTTCTAAAAACTTTTTAATATATTTAAAGCCTTTATTTCCTTGAGAGAAATATACTTCTTCTGGATCTTCTCCTAAAAAAGAATATCTTCCACTTCTTTCAAAATCAGCACCACTTTCTAATAGAAATTTATATTTTCCTTTAAAACTTTTATAAATATTTATAGGAGTTAAATAATCTCCTCTAAATGTGCTAATTAAAGAAAATGTTTTGTTTTTATCTTTTAATTCATAAAATAACTCTTTTGAAATATTAATCATTTAAATCCCTCCAAAAATAAAATAAACCACTTCGCCCAAAATGAGACGAAGTGGTTATGCCACTCATTTTTATATCATAAAAGTAATTTAGCTTATAAAAAAAACACCTCATCCAAAATAGGACGAAATGTAAATATTCGCTATACCACCTATGCTTAAGTAAAAGATACGGAAATGTTTTCGATATCCTGTCCTTTTAACGGTAGACTCTCCGTATAGCCATACTTTAAAATAATTTCAAGCTATCCTCTAAAAGACCCATTCAATAACAGCTACAGCACCTAACTCTCACCAAACGTTAGACTCTCTTTAACTAACCTCTATTATCTACTCCCTCTTTATACCAAGTTTCCTTTTTCATTTTTTACTATTATATTAAAATAAATTTTATCTGTTAAAAGAAAAGGAGCTAATTATTTTAAATTAGCTCTTCCTCTCTTTAATTTACTATTATTTTCTAAAATTTTCTATTTAATTCATTCTTAAAACAAATATTTAAATCTGTTTTATTTAATACCTACCTTCTTATATTCTTTAAATAAAAGATTATGCTTCCTAAAATACTTATTATTATCCCAATGATTAAAAAGGCAAATCTTAAGCTTATATACTCTCCTATAAATCCAGCTAAAGGGAAAAGTAAAACCATCCCTATAGAAAAAATCATACTATCTATAGATATTATAGTTGCACGCATTTTTGATGGAATAAGTTCATTTATCATGTTTGAACTTATAGGATAAAGCATAGCTGTAAAAAATCCTAAAGAGCAAAATGATAAAATTCCGAATTTATAATCAGCTAAAGAAAAGAGTATTATAGATACTGAAATACCAAGAGGTATAAATAAATATCCTTTTTCTTTTAACGCTTTATTTATCTTGCTACTAAAAAATGAGCCAAGCCCTGAAAAGATTCCGTTTGCTAAAAATATTAAAGATATTTGGATTTTACTTAATCCAGAGTCACTAAAATATTGTTGCCCGTAAAAAAACACAGTAGCTGAAAAGACGCTAACTAAAGGGAAAAATATTAATAGTTTTCTAAGTCTTTTATTTTCTTTTAAAATAAAATAACTCCCTTTAAAATGCTCCCTTAAAGTTTCTTTTAAGGAGCCTCTAACCTCTTTTTCATTATTTAAAACTTCAAAAAACCTTAAAGAAAAAATTAACGATATTAAATTTATAAATATAGCGGCTGCATAGCTTAAGGTAAAACTTATATTAGCTAAAGCTCCACCTATAAAAACAGCAATCCCTCCTGCTATCTCTATTATTAAGTTATATCTTCCTAAAATCTTTTCATATTCTTTTTCTTTTCCTAAAATCTTTAAGCTATCGTAAACTAAGGCATCTTCAGAGCCAGAATTTAAATTATAACTTAAAGCATCAATACTAAAACCAATTGCAAGATAAATAAAGTCATTTGAAAACATAACTATTAAACATGCAATTAAACTTAAAATTCTCCCTATAACTATAGTCTTTTTTCTCCCTAATAGGTCTGCTATAGCCCCTGTCGGTATTTCAAAAATTAATCCTGTAATATGAAATACACTCTCTAAAAGCCCTATTTGGACTAAATTCATCCCTTTATAACTTAAGTATAAAACCCAAATAGCTGAGGTTATACTAAAGTTTGAAAAAAATCTATAAAAATAATCTAATTTAATATTTTCTTTTATTCTATTCATTTCATTACACTCCTAACATTTACTTTTGAACGTAAAAATAGACCGAGATTTAATAAATCGGTCTATCTAAGTTACTGCGTAATGAAATTTTTAGAAGTAAATCTTACAAAAACTTTCTAAAAAACTGCGCAGTAACCCAATTTCTTGAAAAGTCATATACAAGAGTACATGAACTGCTAGATAAAATTTGAGTTCTGTCATTTTTAGATTCGTTTATCATAAGTCTTACCTCCTTAATTTATTCTTATATCCCATATTTTACATGTTTTTATATTCTTCTGCAAGTATTCCATAATAACTAGTATCACAAACCCCTGAATTATTCCAGTCAGCTTGTCTTAACGTACCTTCATATTTCATACCGCACTTTTCCATAACCTTCCCTGAAAAAATATTTTTAGGGTCATGCCTTGACTCTACTTTGTTTACCTTAACTTCTTCAAAGAAGAATCTTATAATCTCTTTTAAAGCTTCAGATGTTATTCCTTTATTCCAATAATCTTTACTTATGCAATATCCTATATGAACTAAGCCTATTTTTTCATTCATTCCAACAGAACTTATAGTTCCTATAACTTCATCAGAATCTTTTAGCGCTATTCCCCATTGGTAAAATCTTAAATTATTATATCTACCAATCCAAGCTTCTAAAAGCTCTTTTGTATCGTAAAGATATTTGTGTGGTGCCCAAGTTAGGTATTTTGTAACTTCTTTATCTGAAACCCAATTATTAAACATATTTTCTGCATCACTATGCTTTAATTTTCTTAAAATTAGTCTATCTGTTTCTAAAGTAACTGTTCCTTTTTGATTCATAAACTCTCCCCCTTTATTATACTATGTCAAAATCTTATGGAAGTTCGTTTCCTGCAGCTAAATAAATTTCATACCATTCTTTTCTAGTAAGTACAACATTTGAAGCCTTTGATATATCTTTTAATCTATCGCTGTTTGTAGTTCCTACTATAGTTTGAATTTTTGCAGGATGTCTAAGTATCCAAGCTGTAGCTATAACAGTATTAGATACGCTATATTTTTTTGCAATTTCATCTATTTTTTCGTTTAATTTTTTAAATTTATCATTATTTAAAAATACACCTTCGAAGAATCCATATTGGTATGGAGACCAAGCTTGAATAGTTATATCATTTAATCTACAATAATCTAAAACATAACCATCTCTGTCTAAAGAAGCTTCGTTTTCCATATTCATATTTACTCCAGAATCTAGCATCCCCGTATGCATTATTCCAAACTGAAGTTGATTTACAATAAGTTTTTCCTCTAAATATTTATTTAATAATTCTATTTGATATGGAGTGTGATTACTTACCCCAAATCTTTTTACCTTACCACTCTTTTTTAATATACTAAATGCTTCTGCTACTTCTTCTGGTTCTACTAAAATATCAGGACGGTGAAGAAGAAAAGTATCTAAATAGTCAGTTTTTAATCTTTTTAAACTTTTATCAACTGAGCTTAAAATATGATCTTTTGAAAAATCATACATCTCTCCTGGAATAATTCCGCATTTACTTTGTATAATCATCTTTTCTCTAATATTTGAATCCATATTAATAGCTTCTGAAAAAAGCTCTTCTGATCTTCCTCCTGCATATATATCTGCATGATCAAAAAAGTTTATCCCATTTTCTAGAGCTGTTTTTATTAAAACCTCTGCCTTATCTTTAGATAATTCAGCAATCCTCATACAACCTAACCCTATTTCTGATGCATTTATAGAACTTTTGCCTAAATCTATATTTTTCATTTTGTGTCATCCCTTTCTCTTCTTTTGAAATATTGAAAATATTTACTTATGTTTAATTATACCAAAAAAAGAGTTAGTATAATACTAACTCTTTTAGAAATTATTAAGCATTTTGTGCTACTTTTGATTTTAATAATGATATTAAAACTGGTAACACAGAAACTATTATTATTAAGATTGTGACTAATGAGAAATTATTTTGTATAAATGGTATGTTTCCAAAGAAATAACCTATAGCTGATATTAAACCTACCCAAAGGAATCCTCCTAATGCATTGAATTTAATAAATTCTTTGTAGTGCATCTCTCCAACCCCTGCAATAAACGGTGCAAAAGTTCTAACTATCGGAACAAACCTTGCGATAACTATAGTCTTTCCACCATACTTATCAAAATAACTATTTGTCTTTTCTACATACTCTTTTTTAATAATTTTAGAATCACTTTCTAAAATCTTCGTTCCTATAAATTTACCTATACTGTAATTTACCGTATCTCCTAAGATAGCAGCTACAATTAAAAGTAAAACAATAACCCATATATTTAATAATCCCTTTGCTGCAAAAAGTGCAGTTGCAAAAATAACTGAATCCCCTGGTAAAAACGGAGTTACAACTAAAGCAGTTTCAAAGAATATAACTAAAAAGATTATTAAATATACTAGCGTTCCGTAATCTGTAATTAAAGCTCCTAAATACTTATCTAGGTGAAAAAGTATATCTATAAATTTATTAATTAAGTCCATATTATCACTTCCTTATTATTGATATAACCTTACTTTCTAAAAATATGTATAGCTTTGACACTCTATTTTTTAAATATTTATTATAGAAAAATCCACTTATAAAAACAATTATATATGCTGTAATTACATCAAAAGGATAATGATGTCCTACATAAACTCTTGAAATCCCAACAAGTATCGTCATAAGCATAAAAATTGCTCCTAAAATTTTATCAAACATACCAAACCCTACAGATACACTCATAGTAAATGATGAATGATCGCTTGGAAAGCCTGAGTCAGCGGCATGAGGATATAAAAGATTTACCTTATGACTTACAAAAGGTCTAGGTTCATATATAAAAATTCCAATCGCCATATTTATAGCTAAATTAATAATAGAAAAAATAACAGTATTTACTGCCATCTCCCTTAAGGATTCTTTCTTTTTAATAGCACCTACTATATAAACCCCTACAACAAATAGTGCAAAAATATAAGGTATCCCTTTAGAGCAAAACATCATAAATTTGTCTAAAGTTTCATTTCTCAAAGCTAAATCATTTATGCTTCTAAACCAATCTAGGTTTAAGTTCATAATAACTTCCTCCTTAGTTACTTTATTTATTTTACTTTTCTAATGTTAAATCTGTATTAAGCTTAATAAGATTTAAGAAAAGATTAACTTTTGCTAATAATAATTATATCCAGCTATCATTGATTATATAAGAGAAGCTTATGTGTTAAATAACAAATTTATTAACATTTATAATAATTAACTCTTTATATCATCAAAAATTAAAAATATGCTTATCTAATTTATAAAATATTTACACATAAGAAAAATTAGAAATGTTAAAATATAGATATATTTAACAAAAAAAGATAGTTTTATGAGGATTTACAATTTGAGAATTAGAGGTGTTTAAGTTTTGGGCAGAAAAGAGAAAATAAAATTAAAAGAAGAGGCTTTTTTAAATAGAATTTATGATTTAATTTTAGATAAAGAAACTACTGAAGATGAAAGAATTGAACTACTTAAGTTTAAAAACGAAGTTGAAAAAGGAAAAGATTTTGAATTAGAAACTATGAAACTAGCTAAATCTTTAAGATTACTAGCACTTAGTAAATTTAATAAAAATAAAGAAAATCTTAGTAAAGGTGTCGGTAAACTTTATATGGATATTTCTTCAACTGGATTTTTAAAAGCAGAATTAGCTTATGGAATAATTACCCTTTCAGGAGTTTTAGGTAATCATTAAAAGGATTTAGAAGATGATATTTATAATATAAAGTTAGAAAGTGGACAAGATTATTCCTTGTCCACTTTTATTTACTCTCTATTTACTCTCTATTTACTCTCTATTTACTCTCTAAACAAACTAAAGAGCCATTTATTTCTTGTCCTACCCTATCACCTTCAACTAATTTTTCTTCCTTAATTTTTTTCTCAGTGATTCTGTATTTCTTTTCTATTCCATTCTTATCACTTACATATACTATTACATCTGTGGATTTATAAATAGCTTCGATTTTTCTTATTATCATTATGTTTTTAGAAAGTCTTTTATCTTTTGCACGGCCTATCCCCATTCCTATAAACATCCCAATTGGAATCCCAAAACACAACCCAAGACTAATATTGTCAGGAGAAAAAAAGCTACTAAATATTATGCCAGCAGAAACCCCAAAACACATCCCAAGACTCATATAGAGCGTCATATATTTTCCTATTTTATTTTCTTTATTATTCATTATTGCCTCCTAAAAATATTTTATAATCAATAACTCTTGTTATTCTTCATACAAGGTTTTACCTTTTTCCTAATACACCTATTACATTACTAATATTAATAAACCACAAAATTGATTACATCTAAATTATAACAAATTCACAGTCTATAAATATACAATTATAAACTTTTATGGATTAAGATGCTAATTGATTGTATAATTAATTAAAGGTTAAAAAGTATGGAGGAATTAAATTTGGAATATTTCGGTTTTCTTGCATTTATATTTATAATTATTTACTCTTCATATCCAGCAAAAATTAAAAATTTAGAAGCAAAGGTAAAGAAATTAGAAAGGAATATAAAAGGTGATAAAAGTATGTCTAAAATTTTATCTCAGCTTAAAGATAAAAAATGTATATTAACAAGTGATGAAGGTTTAACACTTGTATCTAAAAGAGATATTGAATGTGTTATTTTAGATGTTGATGATGAGTGGATTAAGTTTACTTATACTGATAAAAAAGGTAACACTTTAACTCAAATACTTAAAATTGAATCAATTGATAGAGTAACTTGCTTATAAAAAAGGAGTGAACAATCTATATTGTTCACTCCTTTTACTTATACTCCCATAGGCGAATTATACTCCATAACGTAAGAAGACCCCTGTCTACTTAAAGTCATAAATATATTTTTTTCATGTTTTATAGCTTTATACCCTACTTTTTCATAAAGAGCTTTAGCATTTGGATTTTTAGATAGAACTTCTAATACATACTTTTCATATCTTTTATCTTTATGTATATAATTTAAAAGAGTTTGTCCTATCCCCTTTCGCCTTGCACCTTTACATACTCCTAAAAAGTCTATGTAACATTCATTTTCACTTTTAACTATAACTTTAGTCATTATTTTATCTATCTGCCAGCAAAAAACACTTCCTCTAGCCTTTCCAAAAGTTTCTTTAAATAACTTTTTATTAATTTTAATAGCTCTACCGCCTACTGAAGATGCAGATATAAACCCTAAAGCCTTACCGTCTTCTAAATAAACATAAACCATATCTTTAATAAATGATTCTATAAAGCACTTAGATAATTTATCTAAATCTTTAGTAAATCCGCTAAACATATGACCAAAGCACTCTTCAAATATCTTATTTACCTCTTCTAAATTAGAATTATCTAATTCACTTAATTTAACTATTTTATTCCCCATAAAACCCCCTAATAATTTCATAATTCTAATTATACAACATTTTTGGAATATAATTACATATAATGTCAAATAAATTTTAAAAAATAAAATGGACAACCTTTAGTTGCCCATTTTAAAAATTTTCTATCTTTTAAATGTTACTACCTTTTCATCTCTTACGCTTATTACTGTTTTACTTGGGATAGTTTTTGAAATCACTTTTCCCTTTCTTATAGAATATAATACCTCTGCTCTTCTTCTAACTGCATCGTATCCGCTATCCGCATTTAAAAGAATAAGGTTTCCAGGTTTTCCGATCTCTATCCCGTATTCATCTTCTATATTTAAAGTTTTTGCACTGTTTTTTGATATGAATTTTAAAGACTCATTTATGTCGTCATATCCCATCATCTGACATACGTGCAATCCAAAATGCACAACTTCAAGCATATTTCCAGTTCCCATAGGGTACCAAGGATCAAATATATCATCGTGACCGAAGCATACGTTTATTGAAGCTTCGTTTAACTCTTTAACTCTAGTTATACCTCTTCTTTTAGGATATGAATCAAATCTTCCTTGAAGGTGAGTATTTACTAAAGGATTAGAAACAAAGTTAATGTTAGACATCTTTAAAAGTCTAAATAACTTATAAGTGTATGCATCGTTATATGAACCCATAGCTGTAGTGTGGCTTGCTGTTACTTTGTTTTTAAGTCCTGTTTCTAAAGCTCTTGCTGCTACTACTTCTAAAAATCTAGATTGCTCGTCATCTATTTCGTCGCAGTGAACATCTATTAAAGCATTATATTTTTTAGCTAAATCAAATACTTTATTTATAGATTCTACGCCATACTCACGAGTAAATTCAAAGTGAGGAATAGCTCCAACTACGTCAGCTCCAAGCTTTAAAGCTTCCTCTAAAAGCTCTAATCCGTTTTTATAAGATAAAATCCCTTCTTGAGGAAATGCAACTATCTGAAGAGTTACGTAATCTTTAACCTCTTCTTTTACCTCAAGCATTGCTTTTAATGCAATTAAACTAGGATCAGTTATATCTACGTGTGTTCTGATATATTGAATTCCGTTTGCAACTTGCCACTCTATAGCTTTTAAAGCTCTAGTTTTAACGTCCTCTTTAGTTAAAGATTCTTTTCTTTGTGACCATCTTTCTATCCCTTCAAAAAGAGTTCCGCTCTTATTCCACTCAGGTTCCCCTGCTGTAAGAGTAGTATCTAAGTGAACGTGCGGTTCAACAAAGGGACTAGAAGCTAAAGCTCCATTTCCTTCTATTATTTCTTCATCTTTTAAAGGTTCTATTTCCTTTTCTATTAATGAAAATTTACCATTTTTAATTCTTATATCAAATAAGCCTTCTTTATCTAATAACCTTACCTTTTTAATTAACATTTAAATCACCTTATCTTTTCGTTATTTTGCTAAGTATAACATAAACTATCATAGTAGTTAAGATTGCATTTACTGCAATTACTCCAACACTTACAAAGTTTGCTACTAAAAACCCTAAAACAAATGCTATTATGGCATTCCAATTTATTTCTTTAAAATCTTCTTCACTTATCTTTTTATATTTTCTCTTTCTTAAGAAGAAATAATCTGCAATTATTATTCCACCTACTGGAGGTAGCATTGTATTTAAGAAAGTTAAGAATTGAACGAAATTATTGTTTAGCCAAATAGCACCTACTGTCCCTAAAAGTCCGCATACTATTACAAGCTTATTTTTAGGAAGTTTAGTTATGTTTGAAAGTCCAAGCCCCGCTGTATATATTGCATTATCGTTTGTAGTCCAAATGTTTAATCCAAGAACTAATATTGCAGGTAAAACTAAGCCTTGGGAAAACATAACATCTGCTATATCTGAATTCCCTGTAACCATAGCCCCTATCGCCCCAAATAAGAACATTAAAGAGTTTCCTATAAAGAAAGCTATAACAGTTGTCCCGACTGCTACCTTTTTATTTTTAGAAAACCTTGCAAAATCTGGTGTAGCTGTTCCCCCACTTATAAATGAACCTACACACAAAGTTACTGCTGTAACTAAAGTCATCTTGTTTGTCGGGTCTATATTCATAATACCTGCAATTCCCCCAACTGAGTTTGCAGCCATAGTAGCTGACGTACTCCCTAAGATAGCTATAG
Source organism: Clostridium chrysemydis (assembly GCF_015234215.1). Lineage (GTDB taxonomy): Bacteria > Bacillota > Clostridia > Clostridiales > Clostridiaceae > Clostridium > Clostridium chrysemydis. Next base: position 1,288,291 of record NZ_JADEKP010000001.1, read on the forward strand.
CTGGTACTGCTATTGCACTTAAAAGAGTTAATGATTTCATTCCAAAGTAAGCTGTTGCTGTCATTAGTATCCCTGTTATACCTACTAATAAATATAGATTTACGTTAAATCTATTAGCAACTGGTATTGCAAACATAGCAATCCCTACTCCAAACCAACCTATCTGCGTAAGGCTAGTTATAAAAGATGCTAAGTAAGAACCCTTTACTCCAAAAGAATATCTTGCAAGTAAGTGCATTGAAAGCCCCGTATCTGCTCCGATATACGCTAATGCCCCTGTATAAAGAGCAAGAATTAAGTTTCCGATAAGTACTGCTTTAAAGAAATCAACTAAAGGTAAGCCTGTCCCTAAATTACCTCCAGTTAACATACTAGCTGAGAAAAACGTAAATCCTAGCATTACAACAAACATTGAAAAGAACCCCTTTTTGTCCTTTTTGTTTACATGATCTAATGCGTAGTCGTGATCCTCTGCCTCTACTCTTTCGTTTACTAAAATAGTTTGTTCCATTTTTCATCCTCCTAAATCTTTTGTTTAGGAAAACCAGTACTCTTTCGTTATAAAAAAACGACCTTTCTTTTTTAGAAAGGTCGCATAACAGATAATTAGATATAACTAATCTTAACCTATAAGAATAGTTTTCCCTACCTAATTATTTAATTGCCGTATCTCTTTTCGACCTTATAAGTCTCTCTGGACTTAATTTAAAGGACTAGTTTTCTTAGAGTAATTATATAATCATTTTTAAACTTCCGTCAATATTTTTTTAATATTTAGTTCATATTTTTATCTATTTAGATTTATTTTAAATATAATAATAAAATTTAATATAATACACCCAATTTACTTCCTCTATTGTAAAAATATATAATCTAAATTCGTTAACAACTCTTATAATTTAAATGATAAAGAAAATAAATATTAAAGCTAATTAATACTACTTCTTTATTTTAATAAATCTTTAAAGGTATCAACATCATAGAATTCAGTAGAATAATATGATGGCGTATCCCCTACATTTTTTATCTTTATAGGTTTACCTTCGTTAACTTTATCAATTACGATTTCAAAACTATTGTCTTTATCTAATTGTATTTTAAAATCCTTATTTTCTCCTTTGAAAGTATATTCTTTATTATCCTCTGATTTAAAAGTTCCCTTATTAACCTCTCTATTATCAATATATTCTACGAAGCTATCATAATCACTTTCTATTGCCATTTGAATAACATACCCCTCGTTAGTAACATCACTTTGATAAAAACCTCTGTATAGTCCCGAACTAGACTTTATGCACCCCATAAACATAAGGCTAACCACAATTAAAGCTAATAGTATACTCGATACCTTTTTAATAAACAGAATCCTATATTCCATTACATTAAAATATTTTGTATAATTTTATACTTAAAAATGATGTATAATTTTTATAACGATATTTTAATTTAAGGAGCTTACTAATGGATATATATTGCAGCGATTCTATTTATCTTAGAACATTTAAAATTACAGATTTAAATGACCTTCACAGAATTATGTCAGACTCTGATGTTGCTAAGAATGCAGGATTTAAAGTAAAGGATACTTTAAGAGATACTTTACTTATATTAGATAAATTTATGTGGGAACTCGAAAATAGACTTTGGGCTGTAGTTTATAAACCTACAGACACAGTCATAGGTTGGATAGAAATACATGACTGTAACCTTTTCCCTGACCCTCAAACCTTTGAACTAGGCTTTGTTTTATCTAAGGGATACTGGGGAAGAGGCATAATGAAAGTCGTTATAGATTCTGTTTTAAGTTATGCTTTTAATAACCTTTACGCAAATAGAATTTTTTGTGCTCATTTTAGTGATAATCTAAGGTCTAAAAGAGTTATAGAAAAGTGTAACTTTACCTATTACAACACTATAGATAACTTAATATATTACCAAATTAAAAGGAACTAAAATCTAGTTCCTTTTACATTTTAAACTCACTATTCTTTTGCATTAAATCTACATATAACAAATCCAGATATACTGATAATTACAGCTATTACAAACCATAATAAAGAACTAGTCCCCGTTATATGACCTAAAAACCCTGAGAATTTATCACCCTCATACGGATTAATAACATATCCTAAGATAAGCATGCTAATTATAAACATGCCAGTAAAAAATAATACCCCACCATAAATTACTTTTTTCAAAAATACTCCCCCTTAAAATTTAAATAGCATTTTCTAGCTCTTTTATAATTTTTTCTTCTTCTTTGCTTCCTTTAGTATTTAATCTTAAATATTTTATATTGTATTTTTCTAATATACTATCTTTTAATTTATCCCTTCTTAACTGCTTTTCGTTTTTGTCGTGATAAGAATATCCGTCAACTTCTATAACTAAAATAGGGCTTTTATCATACTTATCAAAAATGATAAAATCTGTGTGAGTCCAAGGGTGCATAGCATATTTTAATTCTTCTTCATTAAGTAAATCTGTGTTTTTTAATAGTAATTTTAAAGGCTCATGCATCGCAAAATCCATATCTTTAAACCTATCTTCTTCTAATATCTTTTCAAGAATAACATTTAGGATATTTTCAGAATCATACTTAGATACTTTTTTATTTTTAACAAATTCTAAAAGTTCCTCTTTATAATTACTATATAACAAATCAAAAACCGAATGGATGTTACTATCTAACACTTCGTAATTATTGTATCTTACGTATTTAACTAAATCTCCTATGTTACTTTTTTTATTTAACATAGATTCGTTTGAAGATACTACTATAGCTAATTTGCTTACAGCCCTAGAAACAGCAACATTAATCAAACTATCATCGTCTACAAAATTATTAACTTCATTTGAAACTGTTGAAAGTATTATTACGTCCTTTTCTCTTCCTTGGTATTTATGTACAGTATCTACTTCTATTTTATCGTTTTTAATTATTTTTTTAATAGCTTCTACTTGATTTCTATAAGGTGAAATTATCCCTATAGAATCATTGCCTTTTAGGTTTGGGATAACCTCTTCTTTTATAACTTCTATTTCCCTTAAATTTGTTTTATCACTTGCATGATTTCCTTTAGCTGTCTTATAAACTACTAACGGCTTTTCTTCTTTGTTCTTTGTTAATATTACAAGCTCACCGTTGTAGAATTTTTTATTGCAATACCCTATTATTTTGTTATTGCAGCGGTAATGTTCTTTTAATAATGTTTTAGAAACTTTAGGATATATCTTTGTAATAGATGATAACAAGCTTTCATCAGCATAACTATACGCTTTAGATATGTTGTATTTTTCCAAAACATTATCTGCAACTTTTTTAAAATCATTTGGAACTACGTTTGGAAGTTGCTTTAAATCACCTACTATAACTACGTTTTTAGCACAAGAAAAGGCTAAAGCACCAGTTACAATATCTACCTGTGATGATTCATCAATAATAACGTAATCAAATAAATAATTTTCAGTTATGCAAGATCTTATTGAGTGAGTTGTACTTAGAATTACAGGATACTCTTTTATGAATTTATTAAAGTTTTTCTTTAAATCATTTAACTCGAATTTAGGAGGTGTCTCCCCTTTAGAGTTAACTATCTTAGATTTTAATATTTTCATAGATTTTTCACTATAGTCTTTCATATTTTTTGAAAAATCATATCTTTCTAATTTTCTTTCGAAACTATCGATCTCTTTTTCTATATCTTTTAACCTTTTTTCGTAATATAAACTTTGAAGAAACTCAAATATTTTATCTGACGGATTTTTATAGAATTTAAAGGAAGTTATCTTATATTTAAATAAAAACTTTATCTTATCTATAAAAGTTATATCTTTTTCATTTTCAAAGATATATTCTAATTCTATTAATAACTTTAAGGTTTCTTTTTTTGATATCTTATTTTTAAAAGAATCTCCAATTATACTTAAATCCTCACTTTTAATTTTATTAAAATAAGTATGTTCAGTAATTATCTCTTCTCTTTCTTCTTTTAACTTAGCTAAACTGTTTTGGTATTCTAACATCTCATCTAGCTTTAATCTCATAGAATTTAGTTCTTCTTTAAGATTCTTCTTTTCTTCAAGACTTAAGTTCCAATAACTCATATTGGGATATTTTTCTATTTGTTTTTCTATAAATGCTTCTTTATTTTTAGCGTTTCCTAAAAATGCTGCTATAAAGCCAACTCCATACTTTTCTAACTTTTCAATTACATTAGAAGTTGCAGAGTTATTATTAGAAACTACACAAACAGTTTTATTATTTATATAAGCGTTTGCAATAATATTTAAAATAGTTTGAGTTTTACCAGTCCCTGGAGGGCCTTCGATAACACTTATTCTATTACTAAAAGCTTTTTCAGTTGCTTCCTTTTGACTTATATTAAAACTGAAAGGATAAACTAAATCTTCATTCCCTTTTAATTCTTTAAAATCTTCTTTATTTAGATAATTTGAAAGAATACTTTCTTTACTTATAGCTTGAATTTTATCGTATTGTTTAAACAAATGTGATCCCTTATCTTCTTCTATAACTATATACTTTGATAATTCCTTAAGATAAGAAAAAACATCCTTGCTCTTTTTGTTTTTAAGTTCATTTTGAACTAGCCTTATTTTATGCTTCTCGTATAACCTAGTTCTTTCGTCTTCAAAAATCAATTTAATATATCTATCAAAAACGACAATATCCTTCACTCCAAAAACAGGGATATTATCCTCATAAGCTATATAGCTTCTGTTTTCAAAAATATCTTTTGCCTTTTTTACTTCTACATTACTATAAGAGTATCCGTATTCCCTATCAGTTCCTTTGAATTTTATAAAGTATTTTCCCCCATCATACCTAAGAGAGTGAATATCTTTTGTTTTATCTTCACCCTTAATTAATACTAACTTATCTCTTTCGTTCACATTATTTACCTCTTCTCTACTAATTCAAGGATATTATACCATACTGGTTTTAAACTAATTTAAACTAATATTCCCTTATTTGAAATTAAATATAAAAAAATAATGCATACAGATATTTTTATAAGATTCTGTATACATTACTTTTTAAATTCTTCTTTTGTTTGTTTATATTATTCATTATAACTTTCTATCTCATCATTTTGAGAAACGTAAAAACAAATAGGAACATGCTTTTCATAGCATTCTTCGCACATTTCCTTTAAACATTCAGGACATTCTTTCATATCCTCTTCCTCAAAATATTCTCCGCATATTTCACATTCGAACATAAACTATCACCTCTAGTATATAATTAAAAATTATATACTTATCTAGTCTTTCTTACAACTGAATTTAATTATAGTCAGTTAAAAAGCTAAGTTATTTTTCTTTTAAGATCCCTTAACTTTAATCCATTTTTCTTTATAGAATTTCTCCAACCTATTTGAGCCATTATTTTATAAAGAAATCTTGGAAAATTAGGCTCTGTAAATATAAGTCCATTATCTTCTCCAATTTTAATATTTTTAGATAATTTACTTAATTCATTACCTATATTCTTTTTAGGTCCTGATCCGAAGGGAACATTATCTAAATTAGATAACATCCCTCCACCTCCGATTCCAATTCCACCTTTAAAATTAAATCCTACCTTTTTGCAAAAATGACCTATATTTTCTAATGCTAAACAATTTTGTTTTCCATCAAAAAATCCGTTATTTACTATAGCATAAACATTTGTTTTATTATAATTTGTATCTTTATTCTTATTAATATACTCTTCAAAATCCACTAATACATTTAAAAGATGTGAAGGAATAGAATCAACATATAAAGGAAATGCAAATACTATAGCATCAGACCTTAAAACTTCTTCAAAATCCTTTTCTCCTTTATACGGATCATTCCAAACAAGTTCTATTATCTCTTCGACATTTTCTTTATTTAAATATTCCTTTAACCCTTTTAGTAAGATTAAAGAGGTCGTTTTATCCCCTCTTGGGCTTCCGCTAATTAATGCTATTTTCATTAAATACCTCCTCAAAGCTTTCTAAAAACTTCACTTCTTTTAATGAACCATTAAAATTAATCAAATTAGCTTTTACTAGCTTCTTTGCAGTTTCTTTTTCGCTTTCAGTTATATCTCCATAAAAATAAACCTTAGTATTCATACTGTTTGTATACCTTAATTTATGATGCATCTCTCCATTTCTCATAGTGAAATCAGGATGCACGTATGAGATTAAACGATCTAAAACATTTTTCACGAAAGGACTGTATGTTCCATAAACGCATTTACTAATAATAATTAGCTCCTCTGAGCCTCCTGCAAGTTTTCCCATTTCATTATAACCATCTTTTAAAACGCACTCCCCCGGAGTCTTCACCCAGCAGTTAAAACAGCCTATACAATGTTTTATATTACCGTTATTAGATATAATATTATTTATTTTTTTATCATAGCTTAATAATTTTTTTATTTTCTCATTATGCTCAATATCTAAATCATGAATAATTAACCGCACCCTAATACCCCCTAATTTATAAAATACAATTTAAGCTATAATATATTAGCTTAATACTATTTATTATGTGTTCTACTAATTTTGTATTTTACCTTTTTATTTTAATATATTTTTCTTTTTAGCATCTAATTCCATTCCAATATTTTATCTCTTACATATATCCCTCCCTTTACACAAATATTAGACTATTTAGGAGCATATTCTTATCTATAAAAAAGGAGCTAGTACTGCTACTAACTCTTTGTAAATTATTTTTTCTTTATATTTTAATTTCTACTCATATCATATAAAGATTTTTATTATTTATTGATCCATTCAATAGCTTGATCGATTGAAGATGCACTATCCGCTCCATCAACTTTTGTGATAAGAAGTATATCGTTTGGTTTTAAGTGTGCCATAAGTTTCTCTTTCATATCTTCAGCTTTAAGTTCACTTTTAACTATAAAGCTATCTGGCATAATGTTTGCCCAAGCTCCAAAAGTTTTAATAGTTGCTACTACTTCGTAATCATCACGAACTTCGTGTTTGTGTTCATGATTGTGATCACCACACCCACATCCGCATTCACTTGCTTCTTCTTGTAAATAAAAGTTTATAGTATATGTATTCATATTTTTCTCCTCTGTTTTTAAACATATTTTTTATATCTTCATTATATGTTAATCTCAAGCTAAAAGCTATCATATAATAAAAATTCTTTTTTATAAAGGGATTTATTAGATAAATTTAAATTAAACCTGTAAAGCTAATACTTCATACTACCTTTTCATACAATTTAAACCAATCTAACCCGTATTCTCTTAACCCTAAATCTACAGTATCAATATAAACATATCCACATTTTTCATATAGCTTAATTGCAGGTTTGTTATTTTCATATACATCTAACCTTATTGATTTCATATTTAAATTTTCAGCAAGCTCATACGCAAAATCCATTAATTTTTCACCTATTTTCAGTCTAAAATAATTAGGATTTACTACAAGTGTATGAATAACTAAAATTTCACTATAGTTATCAGTGATTTTCCATTTTACACCCTTGTAAGCACTCTCTGGTTCGTGGTTTAAAATAATTGACCCTACTATCTTTCCCTTATATTTTGCAATATATAAATTACCTTCACTAACCCCTTTCTCTGCAATACTTCTAATGGGATAAATTCCTTTTTTCCACCCGGGATAATTTATTCTTTTTCCCCAAGCATCATTTAAATCATTATAAAGTAATTCTACTTCATCTATATCACCTTCTGATACAATCACTATATCTATTTCTATATATTCTCTATCCATCTATACACCCCTAACAAATACAATAAACCTGTTTTTCTTTATTTATAATAAAAAGAGTTAATTTTTATACTAACTCTTTAATAAATTCTTATAATATTTTAGTTGTCCAATCTTCACAAGCTATTCAAAAACAATATAACTTTATATTTTTAGTGCTCCTCTTTCATAGCAGTCTTCACAGATTTCCTTTAAGCTTTATTTTAATTACTACCATATTTATATAATCATATATAAATACCCAATATTTCTAGATATTTTGAAAAATATATTTAAATTACTTTTTTATATAATTTAATTTAGTTTGAATAAATTTTATTTATTATAAGTCATTAACTATGTTTTTAACTATTAATTTAACTTTTTCTTATTTGGTAGCATTTGATATCATATGCTATGCTAAGGAACCTCTTATCACCATAACCCATAATATGATGTTATATCGCTTTGACATTAATCTTTATTAAGCATATACTAAGGGTACAAGTTGGTTAAGCCAATATGTAAACTTAATAACGCGGGATGGAGCAGTTGGTAGCTCGTTGGGCTCATAACCCAAAGGTCGTAGGTTCAAGTCCTGCTCCCGCAACCAAAACCTTACTCTTACTGTAAGGTTTTTTTATTGTTTAAAAGCTTCGGAAAAATTTCTTAATCATTTCTCAAAACTTTATTTAAATAATATTAATTAAATTGAAAGATAACAGAGCTAATTTGCTCATACTATGTTATACTTTCATTTATATCATAACGAAAGAAGGTAAATATTTAGTGAATTATAAAACTTTTGAAAATAAATTTGATGTTAAAGAAAACATCGCTTATGCTACTGCTTTAAAGAAAGATGGAAGTGAATTAACTTTCCAAATAGATGCTGACGATGTTGAAAGAATAAAATCTATGGGAACTTGGTTTGCTGAATGGCATAAAGACTTTAATGCTTATACAATTCAAAATATAAGCAAATCAAAAGGAGCTAAACCTTTAAAACAAAGTCTTCAAACAGTTATTTTAAATTCTAATCCAAAAACTCCTGTTAAACATATTAATGGAAATATGCTAGATAACAGAAAGTCTAATTTAGAAATAGTCCAAAGGGATCAGAAAAATAAATATGAAAAAGTTGATGATAACACTATTGCTATCATACTAACTAATAAATATGGTGCTCCACATGCTAAGGCATTAATCTCTTTAGAAGATTTAAATACTGTTATAACTGACGAATTTAGCTGGGTTCAATATAAGAAGAATGGAGTTATCGATGTTATCACAAATACTCCACAAGGTAGAATTCATTTAGATAAACTTATAATGAATCCTACTGACTCTGAATTTATACATCACATAAACTTAAACCCTATGGATTGTAGACGTAACAACTTAGAAAACAAAAAAATCAAATAAATATCCTAAAAAAAGCTTAGTGATTTAACACTAAGCTTTTCTTATTTATAATATATATTTTAGACTACATTTACAAAATGGTTTTATATATTTTATTTTTAATGATTATTACTAGAATTCATGTTCATTGCTCCTCAATATACATCTGTGTGTATTATAAATCTTTTCCCTCTTCTCCATTGCCACTATGCTAGAATACTCACTTGTTCCTTCATAGAACTTCACATATTCTAAGTACTCTTTTTCGGCGTCAATATTCTTTCTTTTCATATAGTACTTTATGTAATTTGAATCGAATATATTGTTTTGACTAATTTCTATAATATTATTTACATACAATTGTTTAATTTCTTTTGTCTTCATATCTCTCATATTAAATTTACAATGTGATCCATGGATATCTCTATCTACCATAAGAGATATTAATTTATATGTCTTTTCACCTTCTGGATTTTCTGCATAATCACTTATCTCAATTGTGTCTGCATTCATAACATCTAATTTAAACCAGTATAAATCAGTATTCCAGTTGATATTTCCTTTTTCTCCAACCTTTAAGCTGTTAATCATTTTTTCTATAGTATCTTCCGCTGGTGAATTTATATCCAGTATAATAGCAATTAATTCACCAATTTTTGGGCTGATAGTTTTGTACATTTCCAACTTCTGTAGTAAACTTTTATCACCAATTTCAGGCAACTTTTCTAAACTTTCTTTTAACTTATTATATTTGTCATCCCAGTATTTTATCCATTTTGCTATTTCAGATGTTTTATATATTTCTTTGTAATATACAATGGGAATAACTTTATCTTTCGGATTTTCTGATTCTAGTACCTGTAAGATTTCGTACATACAGTTTTCTGATTTCATATAGTTTTCAAATATCACTAAAATACATTTATCTTATGTCTTCACTTGTTCCATATATTTTTGTATACTTTTAAAATCCTCTAAATCATATTTACCTCTTAATAATTTAATATAATTTTCTGAACATTTCAATTCAATATAATCGGCTCTTTTCTTATCTTTCTAACAATATGATAAAAATATTTGCATCAATAAGCCCCCCTTATTTTTCATCAATTATATTTATAATAACATATCTTGTAAATACATTGCTAATTATGATATTGTATTTTTACTTATAAAAATAGCCTTAGGCAATTTATATCAATACCCAAGGCTAAAAAACTCAATTATTTATGGTATAGTTCTCCGTATCGGTAGTAAGTGAGGTTTATGATTGAAATATAACATATCTTATATTTTAATGTATTACAATTTATTATGTTTATTTTTACTAAGATTGTGACTAGCAAATCCATTATAAGTGATATCTACTGCTGAGTAATCAAAAATCGTCTTCTTTATGTTAATATTAACATCTTCACCTATTAAAATTTCGAAATCTTTTTTCATAAAATCAGTAATTTTTTTTGCATCTTCATAAAATAAAATGTTTTTTTCCAATTCTTTCACAAATACCTTATACTGTATCTTATCAGACATGTATATATTAAACTCTTTTCCAAATTCAAATCTACAATTTTTATTCTCTTTAATTTGTTTTTCTCTATACCCAATCCACTCACAAAGTTTATCACTTGTAAAATGATGTGTATAATTCCTATAAGTGTTGAATTCGTCAACTAATTGTTTTCTATTATTATCCTCTTCGTATTTAACACCAATTATATTTTTTTTAGAAATAATATCCAAGTAGTTGTTGTATGATATAGCAATTTTATTCTTACTAAAATCCCCAATTACATTAATCATTTCATTTTTAATTAAATTTATTGCTGAATTAAATAATTTAAATTTATAAAAATCAACTTCAATATTAAGATCTCTGTTTTTTATAATAGACTTCAGAGCCCCTTCACCTTCATCAATATTTACATTATTTTTCTTTAATTCATAATATAAATAATCCAAACTTTCCAATAACAAATTCCAATAAATAACTTTCTTTTTTTCAAAGTATTCAAGTAAATGTCCTAAATATAAAATACAATCTTCTTTATTTTTTATTTCAAATTTTACTTTATTATTTTTTGTTACTATTTTTCCCATAACAAATCTCCTATCAAAATATAATTAAATAATTTTAATTTTTACTACACTATATTAATATTGAATCCATGAATTATGTTAATAATGATACTATTATCGTATTAATCCAACCTATTTCAGAAATTTCCTTCTTGTCTAGTTCGTTATCCATTTCACTCAATATACTCTTTTAATATGCATTATGAACATAATCAGCAAAAACTGAGTATAAATTATATAATGAAGTATCCTCATTTACCTTTTCGAATTATGCTGCCATCTGCTTAAATATATTTTCATACAATTTCGTCCTTTTTCCACCTAATAGTTTTAATAATTCAAATTCAGTTTCATTTGAGTTTTCTATTCTTTGTATGTCTATGTTTGCTCCTAAAAAATCTCTGCACAGAATCTCATTATCAACATTCTTTCGCATTAAAAATTTATATATTATAACCTGTTCAGTTGTTACTCTTAAAATTGAATAGATATATCTAATATTTTTTATATCTGGTTTTATTTCTTGTACAAATTCTATATTGTGCAATAGGTTACTTATAAATATTGATGTAGTAAACGCAATCATATTTGATGTATTTTCATAAACTTTCAACGATTTTTGGTAATGTTGATTAAGTTGCTGTAGCATTTTATCAGTTTCCTTAATATTTATCATTCTTTATACTCCTTTGTATTTTTAATTTTTACCCCATATAAATCCACAAGCAAATTATACCAATTCGCTGTAATATATAAAAGACAAAAAATTTGCTATTTATACCAATCATTATATAGCAATATCTAAATTCAATACACTTAGCCCAATATTTCTTAAAACAAAATTTGAAGGAGCATCCTTTACAGATGCTCCTCCCTCTTTACTTAAATAATCTACCAAACTATCATGTATTCTTAGTTTTATTGAGCCTATTTCCCTTAACTCATTTATAGAAATCTCTGATATTACCATGTGTAATAATTTCTTCTTCTGTTCTCTACCTGTACTTTTATTAATACTTTACTAAAGTTCTCTAAGATACTCTTTATAAATTCATATGGTTTTTATTTGCTTAAATCATCTAATATTATAATTAATAATGGTTCTGTTCTTCGAGAACTTTAGCTCTATTATTAATATTTTTTTATTTTTTTGATAATTTAATTTTTTATGATTGTTCATTCCACCAATTCTTATCAGCCCGTCTTCCTTCTGGAACCTGTTCAAGGCATTGATTTATTTCTTGATATTTATCAATCCAATAACTTCACGACTTGCAAGACGTTGTGCATCCTTATAATAACTATCAAAGCGATATTCTACTTGATCTACCAATTCATATAAAATTTCACTTTCTTTATTTAGAAAAGCTTTATTTAATTTGATAACAGCATGATTTCCGTCTATTATTTTATATATATGATTTGTTATTCTTGAACTTACAATTTCATATTTCCCTATATATGCACATTTTTTAAACTCATTTTTGATGATGAATAATCCGTAAATACCTCCGTTACCTTTAGGTTAGTTCTATATATCTTCATCTATAATAATTTTTTCTGTAAACTCTTGTTTTATTAAAACAAGGCTTTTGCTTATGCTCATTCTTATCACTCTCCAAATTCTAATTTGTACAACTAAAACTTTAATATTATTCTTCAATAAAGTAATCTATATCTATTTTTTTAACTTCATATATTACTTCAGTTGATACCCCAACATTAAATACAATCATATATTGTGATAACTGCATTCCTTAAATCAAAACTATATTTTTTGTATTTATAGACTTAACGTACTCCCTAGCTTCTTTAGAAAATGTTGAAGTTGTTATGAAAATCCCCTTACTTATCTAATGCTCCAAAAAACTTTTGAATTTCCGGTCTTCCAACTACTGTACCCTTCCATATTTTAGCTTGAATATATATATTATCTAAGCCAAGCCTACCTTCATTTATTATTCTATCAACACCTTATTCTCTGTCTTTTTAGTTGCTCTTCCTGCTTTTTCTCTTGAACCACCATATCCCATTTTATTAATAATTCTATTACTAGTTTTTCGAAAAATTCAAATGAGCATGACTTTATTTTTTTCAAGTATCAAATCTGCTAATTAATCTTTTAAATTTTGAAATGCAAATGACCTCTCTTCAGATTGAGTTTTTTCATTTAATACTATTTCATTATCATCTTGGTTTTGCCCATGAAAATTAACAAAATAATTGAAACTTTTTCTAGTAAACAGGGTACCTATACCATTTACCATTACCTCCTTAATAAATAAAAATCCACCAGCTAAGCTGGTGGTATTTCTATCGCCCTATAAGGGCATGTTACTTGCAATTGCGTCTTAAGACGCTCAAAAGGTTCGCCAGACGCACTCTATTTTTACTTGCTACCCTTAAAAGAGTCCATATATTCTTTTATACTTATTTCATCAGATATAATATCTTCTTTTTCTTGGTTTCTTATACATTCCTCTATTGCTTTTTTATTTCTTCCTACTGTATCCACATAAAATCCTCTACACCCAAAATGTCTATTCCCATATTTATATTTTAAATTTGAAAATCTTTCGAAAATCATTAAACTACTTTTACCTTTTAGAAATCCTACAAAGCTAGAAACACTCATTTTAGGTGGAATTTCTACTAACATGTGAATATGATCGATACAAGCATGTGCTTCGATAATTTCAACACATTTCCACTCACATAATTGCCTTAATATTTTCCCTATTTCCTCTTTCTTTTCTCCGTAGATTTCTTTCCTTCTATATTTGGGGCAAATACTATGTGATATTTACAATTCCATTTTGTGTGTTATAAACTATTATTATCCATTACGGATACCTCCTTTTACTATTTAAATTTGACTGCGAACCTAATTTAATTTTAGCAAAAGGAGGTTTTTTTATATATTGCAACAGTAAACTTTTTCTGAACACACTCGCATAGCAAGTGTTTTTATAAATACAATAAAAAACTCTTTTTTAAACTGTACCCTTTGTCAAGGACAGTTTAAAAAAGAGTAGGCTAATTCGAAAGATTATTTCTGTATTGAACAGGAGTTATCTTTTTTAAATTCCATTTTCCTCTGAAATTATTATAATAATCTATATAGTTATCTATTTCTTTTTCTAGTTCTTCAAATGTCTCACATGACTTTATATCAACTTCATCTTTTAAGTGTTCAAAAAACGATTCCTGTGAGGCGTTATCCCAGCAGTTTCCCCATCTAGACATAGATTGTCCTAAATTATGATTTTCAACTTTACTTTGAAATATTGGACTAGTATAATCGACTCCTTGATCTGAATGAATAAATGAATCCTCTCTAAGAATACTACCATTATTCTCAATTAATTTATCAAGTGTATCAGTTATTATATCTATTTTTAGGATTTTTGAAATATTATAAGCTAAACTCTCATTAGTAGAAGCATCTAAAATAGTCGACAAATAAGCCTTCTGACTATCTTTGAAAAGTAGATAAGATATATCATTTAACACTACTTTACCTGGTGATTGTTGTTTAAAGTCCCTATTTAACAAATTTGGTAATACTGTATGTTCCTTTGTAGCTTTCATTATTCTTCTTATACGCTTTAAATTATAAGCATTTAAAATATTTTCTTTACTCTCTAAATCTCTAACTTCGTTAGATTTACGTTTTTCTATAGTATTGATTAAAAAGTATTTATAATATCCCGAGCGTGAAACACAAGAGATATCACAAATATAACTAAGCATATTTTTAAGTTTATATTTAGTAATTATAGATTTTATAATTTCAAATTTTCCACTTGGTGATATTACTATTTCTTTTGCCTCATATCCATTTCTAACATTTCTAACTTTTTAAAAGTTCATTCTCTGCCTGTAAAAGCATTAATTTTGCTTGTAGCTTTTCATACTTTTCCCCTAAAGATACATCTTTTTCAGTCGGTCTTCCAGTCTTAAATTTTCTAGGGTCTTGTAATTGCTCAACATCATTTCTTCGAAATGCGGAGCGCCGTCTGCTACCAGATGATTGTATTCTTTTTAAACCTAACATCTTAATATCAAAACCACACTCTGAAAATATTTCTCTTGGAAATTTACCTTTTTCATTTTCAGCAATAAATAGTATTTTAAATTCATCAGTATACGTAATTCCTTTTTTACTAACCTTCTTAACATATTTATTTTTAGATAATATCTTTATGTCATTATTTGAAAATAATTTCTTACTCATTTGTATTCACTCCTAACCTTATATTTCTATTATAAATAGAAAAACCCTATAGGGTAGACTCTTTTTTATTGTGTCTACTCTATAGGGTATAGTTTATTCTAAATATTAAGTGAGAGTTTTTTATTTATCATATATATTTAATATTTACATTATCAAAAGTACTTATGCCTCATCTTTTTTTATATCTTCAACTTCATAATACTCATATCCTCCCCCACCTTGCCATTGTACTTGCTCTGTTATACCTTCTTCTTCACCATCAATTACTTTCTTCAATCTAGGTACTATTAAATTAAATGCTTGCACACCTCTTTCAATACCAATATAATGTCTTTTCATTTTATGTGCTACTGCTGCCGTCGTTCCAGAACCTA
Source organism: Clostridium chrysemydis (assembly GCF_015234215.1). GTDB lineage: Bacteria > Bacillota > Clostridia > Clostridiales > Clostridiaceae > Clostridium > Clostridium chrysemydis. The sequence continues at coordinate 1,304,142 of NZ_JADEKP010000001.1, forward strand.
AATAACAATCTAATATTAGTTCATTTTCATTTGATGCAATTTCTAATATTCTTTTTATTAATGTCTCTGGCTTTGGGGTGTCAAATACTTTTCCTTCAGTAAATAATTTTAGTATATGCTTTTTAGCACATTTAGTTGTTCCAACTTCTTCTGCAAGCCAAAGAGTTTGAGGAGTTATTCCATCTTTTTTATCACATAAGAATTTTTTTATTCTTGGAACGCCATTTCCATCCCTTCCAAACCAGATATTATTATCCTTGATTTCGTGTTCCATTCTTTCTTTATTATATGCCCAGCATCTCCCTGGTGGTAATTTGTGTATTTTCCCATTTGGTGATACTATTTCGTAAAATTGACTTTCTACAGCATGCCCTGATTGAACATGCGCTGTTACAGATTGCCATGGTCCTCTTAAATCATTATCAGGATTTTTGTATCTTTTTAACACTTCCTCTGTATTTGGTAATAAATTTCTAACATTCTTAAATTTTTGATATTCTTTTGCATATACTAGTATATACTCATGATTATTAGAGAACGTGCTCCTATTCTCTCGTGTTGTTCTATGTTGCCATATTATTGTCGTAACAAAATTTTTTCTCCCAAACACCTTATCTGCTGCAACTTTTAAGTAATGAACCTCACTGTCATCAATAGAAATCCATATACTTGCATCGTCACGCATTAATTCCTTCAAACTTACTAATACATTTGTTATTTCACTAATCCAATGTTCATGTTCTTTATCATCTTCATAATGATTATATACTTCTCCATTATTATAAGGAGGGTCTATATATATGCATTTAACACTACTTTTATATTTATCCTTTAATAAATCCAATGCTATCCTATTATCACCATGTATTATAATATTATTGCTCTTCTTTTCTCCATAAGAATTTAATTTATCATATCTTAATCTATATTTTTCTATTATGTTTTTCATTGTTTTCTCCACCATTAATAGCATTTTTACATACTATTAATATTTCTGCATTATAATTAATCTCGAAATTTTTATCATTATGATTTAATTTACTATGTGAGAACTCTCCTACTGAAACTATCTCAACACTTGTATAATATTTCTTGGCTATTTCTTCTATTTGAGATATAGTCAAAACTCTCGGCGTACTTTCCTTTGTTTCATCAAATGGTGAATATGAAAGTATAAGAGTTGCGTTTATTCTACTAACTTTTTGGAACATTACATCAAAAGCATTATATGATTCACTCTTAATAGAAAATGGTGATTGATGACGTTGTTTCCTATATACCCCTCTACTTACTCTACTTATACCATGTGCTTTATTCATAGATACTTCAGGATTATCCCTTAAACAAATAGTTTCAAGAACATGATAATATCTGCTATAGTGATATCTTGTATATGGGGGGTCTGCATACACTACTTTTACGGTATCATCTAAAGTTTCTAAAACATCAGCGTAATCACCTTTAATTATTTTATGATTTTTATTAGACTTTTCTTGACTTAAATATATATTTAACCACTTCTCATAACACTCAAAAACATCTATGATTCTATCCTTTTGTAATCTTTTTAATATATTTTTCTTAGGTGACCCATCACTATTCCTAGCCTTTATTGGTTGCGCAAACTGTTTACCTACAGTATTTACCACATCACTTGCTGTACTTAATAATGCCGCTAAATATGTATCTCTATATTTAGGTTCCAAATTGAAAACTTGTTCTAAAATACAATCAATCTCAACTGCTTGCTTATATGAAAAATATAAGCCTCCAAAATATCTTGTAACCAACACCTGTGCTCTATCATTTAATTTAAGTTCGCAAATATTTTTTATACATTCTTCTATCGTATTACTTAATTGGTATGATATATCTTCTCTATATCCTTTTTCATATGTGATTATTGAGCCATTATCTAATAAATCACAAATTGGTTCTAAATTTCCACATGCTCCTTCTTTAATACATTTTTCTTCATATTGCTCTAGTTTAATAAAACATTTTTTTAATAACTTGCTATGGTTTGAGTTTTTACACATTTCTACAAATTCAGAAACAGAATATTTACTTTCATTAGGATTTAATAATGCCGAACATAAAACCCTTGAATATTCCTGTATATCGACTGATATAACAGGTCTATATGCTGATAAATATTTTGCAACTGTTCCTGAACCAGAGAATAAATCACATACAACTCCGCTAGTATCATCAACCTCATCAATAACTTCACTTATTGTTTTAAGTAACCTTAATTTGCTACCTAAGTAATGAATAGGTCTAATTGTCGCATTATTAGCTGATTGAAATAAATTTAGCTGAATATCATTATCTGTTTTTATTTTTTTTTCAAAATTATATTCTTTATCTAATGTTTCATTCATATAAAACTCCTAACTTATTTTTTTATCTTCCATAAAGGTAAACTTGGACATTTAGATTTAATATCATTTACATTAGTTATATACCTAACCATATTTTTCCCTTTCATATTCTCTATATAATTGTCAATCTCATTATAAAAAGGGGTTGACGGCATAGCCAATACATATAAATACGTTCTTACTGCAACCTTTATGAAAACAGCTATTGGTCTATGTAGTAATGGATATGATAATCCAAGCGCTGCATCTAATTCAAACCTATAGTTTTGACTAGCCACACTTACACTCGGTCTTGTTTCCATAGCCCCTAACTTACCATCTAAATTAACACTTCTTAATACTATTCTATGAACTCCATTTTGCCCAGCATGTGCTCCAAAAAATGTTTGAAATGTATTCTTATCAAAATTGGCTTGACTCCACCTACTTCCACTTTTAGGTATTTGCGCTACAAGCACTTCATTATTTTCTGAAAAATCCCATGCTTCAAAATCATCATCATCTATAGTATCTACTTCTGGTATGGCATTAATTACTGTTATTATCTCCTCTTTATTTTCTTTTATTATCTCATTATTACTGTTCTCTTCAAATTCACCATATCCATCTAATTCTTCTTCATTCTCATTAGTATCATTAGTTGTTGCATTAGCTTTTTCTGATCTAATAAATCTACTTTCATTTTCTTTAGCCTTTTCAATTACTTTTTCATCATATATATCAAATAAATATTGCTTATTATGTTCTAACCAAGAATTAAAATAATTTTCTATATAATCTACTTGTTCTTCATCTAACTCTTCATAAGTAAATGCTTCAATATTTCTTCTTAATCCTTTTTCGGTTAAATTGTTGGAGCCTACAATTGAAACTCCTCCAGTTTCTTTCCTAAACCATGTAAACTTAGGATGAAAAGTAGTTCCTCCACGATTATGCATAAAAACTGATACTTCTAAAGATGATCCATATTTTAAAATCATCTCATCTAATTTATTTAATGTTTTAGTATTTGTTATTTCATCAATCCCCACAATCAACTTAAATCTCCCTTTATTTTTGATAATTAAATCTTCAAAAATTGGGTCACCTAAAAACAGGTTAACTCCTCCATTTGTAACAAATGCGAAAACACCAACTCCATATCTCACACCATTACATGCTTCTAATAAAGCCTCATGTAATGAATATGCTGATGAAAATGTTGGGTCTTGAATACAAAATCTCATAGTACATTAACTCCTTTATAATATAAATATTTGTATACCTATATTATAATACAGTACTTATATTTATTGTACTATTAACCTTTTTATTCTACCCTAATATGAATATTTTATACATCAATATTTAATATATATTAAATTCACTACCAAACTCTTATATTATTTTATATCTGATTCTAAAATCTCAATAAATGAAAAAATCCACGAAAAACTGTCGTGAATTTTAATGGTTGCGTTTAGGTTAACTAACTTTTCAACTATATTTTACAATCCAAATTTAGTAAAAACCGCATTTATTTATGATCCGGTTCACTCTTTATAATCCTAAATCAAATAGTACTAAAACAACCTATTATACTATTTTAGTTGTCCAGTCCTCACAGTTCCATACTTCTGTTACTATATCTTTATAGAATTCAGGTTCGTGGGAAACTAAAAGGATTGTTCCTTTAAATTCTTGCATTGCTCTTTTAAGTTCTTCCTTTGCATCTACGTCTAAGTGGTTTGTAGGCTCGTCGAAGATTAGGATGTTTGTTTCAGTATTTAAGATTTTACAAAGTCTTACCTTTGCAGCTTCTCCTCCTGAAAGTACTCTTATCTTTGATTCGATTTGCTTGTTTGTAAGGCCGCACTTAGCTAGGGCTGCTCTTATTTCGTATTGAGTTTTTCCTGGGAACTCGTTCCAGATTTCTTCTATACAAGTGTTGTTGTTATCTTCTCTGTCTTCTTGTTCGAAGTATCCGATTTGTTGGTAGTCTCCTAAGTGAACTGTTCCTGAAATAGGTTTAACTTTTCCAAGTAAGCTTTTTAAAAGAGTTGATTTTCCAAGTCCGTTAGCTCCAACTAAGGCTATCTTTTGACCTCTTTCCATCTTTATGTTAAGTGGCTTTGTAAGAGGTGAATCGTATCCTATTACTAGATCCTCTGTTTCAAAGATAACTTTTCCTGAAGTTCTTCCTTGCATAAATCTAAACTCTGGCTTTGGCTTTTCTTGAGATAATTCTATTCTATCCATCTTATCTAATTTCTTTTGTCTTGATTTTGCCATACCTGTAGTTGCAACGTTAGCTTTATTTCTAGCTACGAAATCTTCAAGTCTTGCTATTTCTTTTTGTTGCTTTTCGTAAGCTTGCTCTAATCTCTTTTTGTTTTCTTCGTATATTCTTCTAAACTCGTTATAATCTCCTACGTATCTAGTAAGTTTTCTATCTTCTACGTGATAGATTAAGTTTATTACTTCATTTAAAAACGGAATATCGTGTGATATTAAGATAAATGCATTTTCATAGTTTTGAAGATATCTTTTAAGCCAGTTTATGTGCTCTTCATCTAAGTAGTTAGTAGGCTCATCTAAAAGTAATATATCTGGGTTTTCTAAAAGTAGTTTTCCAAGAAGGATCTTAGTTCTTTGTCCTCCTGATAAATCATCTACATCTTTATCTAAACCTACATCTAAAAGTCCAAGCCCCTTAGCAACTTCTTCAACCTTTGCATCTATTAAATAAAATCCATTATTATCTAGCATATCTTGAATAACTGCTGTTCTTTCAAGCATTTTATTTAATTCATCTTCTGAAACTTCACCCATTTTACCGTAAAGTTCATTCATCTCTAATTCTAAATCGAAAAGATACTTAAAAGCATCTCTTAATGCATCTCTTATAGTTGTTCCTTTTGTAAGTACTGCGTGTTGGTCCATATATCCAACTCTTACGTTGTTTGACCAAATAACTTTACCTTCGTCTGGCATTAACTTACCTGTTATTATATTCATAAACGTTGACTTACCTTCTCCGTTTGCTCCGATAAGTCCTACGTGCTCACCTTTTAATAATCTAAATGAAACATCTTCAAATATTGCTCTGTCACCAAACCCGTGACTTATATTTTTAACAGTAACTACGCTCATTCGCTTTCCTCCATACATTTAAATATACATTCATTAGTTTAATTCAAACTATAAGATGTTGTAAAGTAAAACTTAAGAGACTTTTAAAATTTATGTAAATGGGGTAAAATATTATAAGTATGATAAGATACCCTATAGTGGTATAAGGAGGTTAAAAATTGGATAAAGAACAAGAATTCTTATTTAATGAAGAAAATGAAAAATTAAGAAAAGATATCTCAAATAGATTAAAGAGAATCGAAGGGCAAGTTAAAGGGATTCAAGGAATGGTAGATAAAAACACTTGCTGCGGTGATGTATTAGTTCAAGTTGCTGCTATAAGGTCTGCTATTAACAAAGTTGGAGCTTTACTTATTGAAAACTATGCACTTAACTGTTTAGACCTAGGTGAAACTGTAGAAGATCACGAAAAGATTAAAAAATTAGTTAAAACTATGAACAACTTTGTTAAATAGACTTAAGGGGGACGATTTATGAGTGGTATAATTAATGTGCTTATTTTAATAGTAGGATTTTTCTTTTTAATTAAGGGAGCTGATATTTTTGTAGATGGCTCTTCAAAGATTGCAAGAAAGATTGGTATACCGTCTGTTATAGTCGGGTTAACTATTGTATCTTTAGGAACTAGTGCGCCAGAACTTGCAGTTAGTTTAATTTCTTCTATTAATGGTAACAACGGTATTGCTGTTGGAAATGTTTTAGGTTCAAACATCTTTAATACTCTAGTAGTTCTAGGTGGAACTTCACTTGCAATGCCTTTAATAATTAAGAAAAAACTAGTAGGAAAAGATTATTTTGTAAATATATTAGTAATAATACTTTTATATATTTTAACTTTCGGCTTTATGTTTAGCGGAAAAGACGGCTTTTTAAGTAGAACTGATGGAATTATTTTATTAGTGTGCTGCTTAGCTTATCTTTTATTTTTAATTTTTAGTACTTTAAAAAATAAAAAATCTACCTCTATAACAGAAGGTGAAAGAAAAGAGTTATCTAGTATAAGAGTACTTCCAAACCTTTTCTTTGTAATACTTGGAGTAATCGGAATAGTTTTGGGTGGTAAGTTAGTTGTAGATTCTGCAACTAATATAGCTTTAAGTATAGGAATGAGCGAAAAGCTTGTAGGACTTACTATAGTAGCTATAGGTACTTCCCTTCCTGAACTTGTAACTTCTATAGTTGCAGCACTTAAAGGCGAAACTGAAATCGCTATAGGTAATGTTTTAGGGTCTAATATCTTTAATATACTTTTAATATTAGGTCTTTCTTCTGCTATAAGCCCTATAGCTGTTGCTGGAAATCTTTTTGTTGATATTATTTTCTTATTTGTTGTAACTCTTATAATCGGAGTTTTAATATTTGCAAACAAGAAAACTGATATCAAAAAGCTAAATAGAAGTGAAGGAATCCTTCTTGTGTTATTTTACGTAGCATATTTAGCTTTTATAATAATTAGAAATTAAAAAAGTGCCTTTTTGGCACTTTTCTTCTTTTAATCAATAATTCATAAATTATTAAATTTATTCACTTTTGAAAAACATATCTTTATATAAAATAACTAAGTATTTTATATCTTCTAATACTTTTATCTAAGTTTTCATGTTATTTTATCAAAAATAATTTCTAAATTTTTCTAATTGATAATCTTATTTAATTATCATAAACTTCAATTTATGTTCATCCTTTTATTTCCAATCTTTGTTATGATTTATTTGTAATTGTTTACAGATAATTGTAACTTTTACAAATAAAATAAAAGGAGTGTTTTAGATGGCAAAAAGAGCCTTAAGAAAAAATATTAATATTTTCCTAGCATGTGCTGTTGTTACTACTGTTTTTGTAGGTGCAACTCCAGCTTTCGCTCTTTCTACTAGCAAAACAAATGATAATGCTTTAACTACACAAATGAAAAATCAAAAGAGAAACGTTATGTATTACGGAGACTGGTCTATTTGGGGCGGTGAAAATAACTTTTATCCAAAAGATATTCCAGCTGACAAGTTAACTCACCTTAACTATGCTTTTATGGATTTTGATTCTAATGGTAATTTAAAATTCACAGATAAAGGTGCAGCAGTTGAGGCTCCTGTAGGGATGGATGGTGTAACTTGGGGAGACGCTAACTCTGGTTTACTTTGCGCTTTCCAAGAGCTTAAAGAAAAAAATCCAAACCTAAAAATAGGTATATCTCTTGGAGGTTGGTCAAAATCAGGTGATTTTACTAGCGTTTCAAAAGACCCTCAAAAGACTAAGGCTTTCGTAGATAACGTTTTAAGCTTTATAAGATATACAAACATGGACTTTGTGGATTTAGATTGGGAATACCCTACTGCTGTCCGCGAGCCTGACCTTGTCGATAACCAAAACGATGAAGGTACTAAAAACTCAATCCCAGAAGATAAAGAAAACTATATTAAGCTTTTAAAAGCTTTTAGAGAAGGACTTGATAAACAAGGAAAAGAACTTGATAAAACTTACGAACTATCAGTTGCACTTCCTGCACCTATAGCAAAAATCGATGCTGGTATAGATGTAAAAAATCTATTTGATACAGTTGACTTTGCAAATATTATGACATACGACATGAGAGGTGCTTGGGACCCTATAACAGGTCATCAAACTGGACTTTACACAAACCCAAATGACCCTTATAAAGGAAAAGGCCTTTCTGTTGATGAAAGTGTAAATTACTTAATTAAAAAAGGTGCTGACCCTTCTAAGATTGTTGTAGGTGCTGCTTACTACTCTCGTGGGTGGGAAAAATCAACTGGAAAAGATGTAGATAAAAATAACCCTGGTTTGTTTAAAGATGTTTTAAAAGTTAATAAAGATGCAGACCAAACCTTAACATCTGGTGCTAAAAACGGCTTCCCTTGTAAGTCTGGTGACGGAGGAAGACTTGGAGGGGTTTGGGCTTACAGAAATTTAGATAAGCTAAAAAAAGAATATCCAGGCCTTAAAGAATACTGGGATGATACTGCAAAAGCTCCTTATTTATACGATTCAGAATCAGGCGCATTTTTCACTTACGATAACGTAAAATCTATAAAAGAAAAATGTAACTACGTAAACTCTAAAAACTTAGGAGGAATGATAGCTTGGATGTCATCTCAAGATGCACCTATAGATAATTCTTCTGTTAGAGGAGAACTTACTAACGCTTCAAAAGAAGGTTTATTTGGAAGTTCAAAACTTAAAGAATACGAAATCAAATATGATAATTTAGATTTAACTTGCACTATAAAACCTTTTAAAGAATCTTGGAGCGATAAAGGCGGCTACACTATAAGTATTAAAAACAACGAAAAAGCTGATGAAAAAGGTGAAGTTTTAGAATCAGTAGAAAAAACTGCTGAAACTATTAAAAACGCAAAAATTTATATAAAAACTGAAGGATTAGATATAAATTCTGGAGACTACACTGTAGGAAATATAACTCACAAAGATGGATATGCAGTTATAGATTTAGGTAGCATATACTCTGCAAAACTTATAGATAGAGGTGCAACTTACACTATGACTTTAAATACTTCAAAAGCACCTACTGATTTAAGTTCATTAAAAGAAGTTTACTTAACTCAAAGGATAACAGAAAAAGGACCTGAGTTTGGAAAACAAATTTTATTTAAAGGAGCTAATACTTTAACTCCAACTAAACCAGAAACAAAACCAGAAGACTCTAATAAACCTACAGAGCCTTCAAAACCTACAAATGAAACTAACCAATCAGACCAAACTAAGCCTTCAAAACCAGAAGATCAAACTAAGCCTGAAACAAAGCCTAATTCTTCTAAAGATACTTACGTAAAGAATAAGGCTTATAATGGCGGAGAAACTACTATATATAACGGCAAAACTTATAAAGCAGCTTGGTGGACTAACTCTATCCCAGGAAGCGATGAATCTTGGATTTTAATTAAATAATTTTAAAAGGATGAGTAAATTTTTATTACTCATCCTTTTATTTTTAAAGTGAATTTTTTATTAAACCCTATTTTATTTATGTTTAAAATCTATTTCTAAAACTCGAATTATAAATTATACACCAAATTCCCTAACTTGTTATTTCTTTTAATTTCCTCAAATTTCACCAATGTAAAGGTATCCATTTAACTTAACATTATATAATTCTTAATTTTTATTTATTACTATTTTTTATGAATGTAAATCATTTTAAAATTTTCAAAAAATAATTTTCAGAAAATTCAAATAAATTGTAGACAAGCAATTTCTGTTATGCTATATTTTAATTGTAATTTACAAATTTTAGTAAAGGAGTGTTTTATATGGCAAAGAGAGCCTTTAAGAAACATGTAAAAGTATTCATTGCATGCGCTACCTTAACTTCTGTCTTAATCGGTAGCACTACTACTTTGGCACTACCTAACAGCACTACTAAAGATGGTAAATCAGTAGAACAAAAGCAAACACAAAAGAGAAATGTTATGTACTATGGAGATTGGTCTATCTGGGGAGGTGAAGAACAATTCTACCCTAAAGATATTCCAGCAGATCAATTAACTCACTTAAACTTTGCTTTTATGGACTTTGATGCAAATGGTAACCTAATCTTTACTGATAAAGGTGCTGCAGTTGAAGCTCCAGTTGGAATGGATGGAGTTACTTGGGGAGATGCAAACGCTGGTCTTTTAGCAGCTTTTCAAGAACTTAAAGCAAAAAATCCAAACCTAAAAATCGGTATCTCACTTGGAGGTTGGTCAAAATCTGGTGATTTCTCAGAAGTTGCTGCAAGTCCTGAAAAAACTAAGAACTTAGTTAATAATGTTCTTAATTTTATAAGGTACACTAATATGGACTTTGTTGACTTAGACTGGGAATATCCTTGCTCTGTAAGAGCTGCAGATAAAGTTGATAACCAAAACGATGAAGGTACTCCAAACTCTAAACCAGAAGATAAAGCGAATTATATTAAACTATTACAAGCTTTTAGAACTGCTTTAGATACTCAAGAAAAGAGTCTAGGAAAAGAATATGAGTTATCAGTTGCACTTCCTGCACCTATAGCTAAAATTGATGAAGGAATAGATGTTGACGCATTATTTAATGTTGTAGATTTTGCAAACATTATGACTTACGATATGAGAGGTGCTTGGGACCCAATCACAGGACATCAAACTGGACTTTATTCAAATCCTAATGACCCTTATAAAGGAAAAGGACTTTCTGTTGATGAAAGCGTAAATTATTTAATAAAAAAAGGAGCTGAGCCTGAAAAAATAGTTGTTGGTGCAGCTTATTATACTAGAGGATGGGAAAAATCTACTGGTGAAGACGTAGATAAAACTAACCCTGGTTTATTTAAAGAAGTTCAAAAGGTAAATCAAGATGCTGATAGAACTCCAACTTCTGGTGCTAACAACTACGCACCTGTAAAAGATGGAGATGGTGGTAGACGCGGAGGCGTTTGGCCTTACAGAAAATTAGCAGAACTTAAAAAAGCATATCCTGGACTTAAAGAATACTGGGATGACACTGCAAAAGCTCCTTACCTTTACGACTCTTCAACTGGCGCTTTCTTCACTTACGATAACGTTAAATCTATAGGAGAAAAAACTAACTACGTAAATCAAAAGAACTTAGGTGGAATGATAGCCTGGATGGCTTCTCAAGATGCGCCTATTAATAATTCTACAGTTCGCGGAGAATTAACTACTGCAACTAAAAAAGGATTATACGGAGATGCCGCTCTACCTAAACATGAAATAGTTTACGAAGATTTAGATATAACTTGTACTGTAACTACTTTTAAAGAGTCTTGGAGCGACAAAGGTGGTTATAACTTAACTATTAAAAATAATGAAAAGACTGATGAAAAAGGTGAAGTTTTACAGTCTGTAGAAAAAACAGCTGAAACTATAAAAAATGCAAAATTCTATATTAAAACTGACGGTTTAAAAATCACAGGTGGTGACTACAACACTAGTGGCATAACTTATGAAGGCGATTATGCTGTAATCGATTTAGGAAAAGTTTATTCAGGTAAACTTATAAATCAAGGCGCTTCATACACTATGCAACTTTCAACTGATGTAGCACCAAAAGATTTAACTAGCATCAAAGAGATTGCTATGTCTCAAAGAATAACTCAAAACGGACCTGAACTTTCTAAACAACTGCTATTTGGGAGTAACGCAAACGTAAATAGTAAACCTACTTTTCAAGGGATAAATAATTCAACTATATATTTAAATGACAGCTTTGATCCTTTAAAAGGAGTTACAGCATCTGATAAAGAAGACGGAGATTTAACTTCTAAAATAAAAGTTACAGGTTCTGTTGATAATTCAAAGCTTGGAGACTACACTATAACTTACTCTGTTACTGATAGTAAAAATGAAACTACTACTCAAACTAGAGTAATATCAGTTAAAGAAGCTCCAAAACCTGAAGATAATAAACCAACATTAAGTGGAATTACTGACCTAACTATAAAGTTAAACGGAAGCTTTGATCCAAATCTTGGCGTTAGTGCAAAAGATATTGAAGATGGAGATTTAACTTCTAAAATAAAGGTTACTGGTACTGTCGATAACACAAAAGAGGGAAAATATACTTTAACTTACTCTGTAACTGATAGTCACGGAAATATAACTACAGCTTCAAGAGTTATAACTGTTATAAAAGACATCGTAAATAACACTTACGACAAAACTAAAGTTTATAATACAGGTGATATAGTAACTTATAACGGAAAGACATATAAAGCCGCTTGGTGGACTCAAGGAGAAATCCCAGGTTCTAGCGCTGTATGGCAAGAGGTAGTTACTCCCAGTGAAGATGGGAGCGTAAATTACGTTCCAGGGAAAGCATATAACGGAGGTGATATAGTTAATTATAACGGAGCAAAATACAAAGCAGCTTGGTGGACAAATTCAGTTCCAGGTAGCGACTCTTCTTGGATCAAGCTTTAAAGATTTTAATTATCTAAAATTAATTTAATAAAAGGGGGAATTAAATTGGTCTTAAAGAAATTTTCTAGATTTTTTTCTGGTGCTGTAGTTGTTGCTATGACTTGCAGTATGCTATCTTCTCCAACTACTGCAAATGCTACTACTGAAACAAAGCCAACCGATGCAAAAATCGAAACAAAAGCTCAAACTACAGATTTAAACAGAAAGATTGTAGGTTACTTCCCAGAATGGGCTTACAAAAGTGAAGCCCAAGGTTATTTTGATGTAGCTGACTTACAATGGGAAGAATTAACTCACATTCAATACTCTTTCTGTATGGTAGATGAAAAAACTAATAAAATTACTTTTGGAGATAAGAAAGCTGCTATCGAAGAAACTTTCGAAGGGCATGAATTAACTCATAATGGCAAAAAAATAGAACTTGATAAAACTCTTCCATACAAAGGTCACTTTAACGTGATGCAAGTTATGAAAAAGCAATACCCTGATGTAAAGCTTTTAATGTCTGTTGGAGGTTGGGCTGGCTCTAGAGGCTTCTATACTATGATGGATACAGATGCTGGTATCGACACATTTACAAATTCTTGTGTAGATTTTATAAGACAATATGGATTCGATGGAATCGATATAGACTTTGAATACCCTTCATCTACTCCAACTTGTGGAAACCCTGCTGATTCTGACGTATCAGAACCTAGAAGAGCTAAAATCAACGAAAGATATAACGTTATGATGAAAGAACTTAGAAAAAAATTAGATGCAGCTTCAAAGCAAGATGGTAAAAATTATTTATTAACTGCTGCTGTTACTGCTTCTTCTTGGGTTCTTGGCGGAGTTTCTGATAACTCTTACGCTAAAGAATTAGATTTTTTAAGTGTAATGTCATACGACTTCCACGGTGGTTGGAACGAGTTTGTTGAAAACTTAGCAAATATTTACCCAGACCCACAAGATACTGAAACTACAGGCATGCTTATGCCAACTTTAAATATGGACTGGGCTTACAGGTACTATAGAGGTGTTCTTCCACCTGAAAAAATCCTTATGGGTATCCCTTACTACTCTCGTGGTTGGGAAAATGTAACTGGTGGAACAAACGGACTTCACGGTAAGAGTAAAACTCCAGCTTCAGGAAAATACAACGTTTGGGGTGATGACTTAAACGGTGATGGTGTTTTAGAACCTGCTGGTGCTAACCCTCTTTGGCATATTTTAAACTTAGCTGATAAGGATTCAAACTTTAAAAAGTATTGGGATGATGCTGGAAAGGTACCTCACTACTGGCAAGACAACGAAAAAGTATTCTTATCTTTTGAGGATACTCAATCTATAAACGAAAGAGTTAAATATATTCAAGATAAAAACTTAGGTGGAGCTTTAATTTGGGTTATGAATGGTGACTACGGCGAAAACCCTAATTACGTTCCAGGTTCAAACAAAGTAAACGAAGGTAAATATACTTTTGGTAATACTTTAACTAAGACTTTAAGAGATGGTTTAAATAAAATAGGTCCTTGCAAAGAAACTCTTACAGATGACAAGGTTTCAAGCCTTCCAAAAACTCCTGTAGATGTTACTTTAAAAGGAGTATATGACCACCCTAACTACACTTATTCATTAAAAATAACTAACCATTCAGATAAGAAAATTGATGGCGGTTGGACAGTAAGCTTTGACTTACCAAAATCTGCTGAATACAAATCTTCTTGGGGCGGAACTGCAACTGTTAAAAAAGGTACAGATTTCGATACTGTAACTATAACAGGTGGGGCTTGGCAAGGAATAGACCCAGGTGCTTCTATAGAAGTTCAAGGTATGATAGGTCTTTGCTTCTCTGGAGTTAGAAATATTACTTTTAACGGATGTAATCCAGTTGGTAAAAATGTTATTCCAAATCCAGATCCAGAACCTTCTAAAGATTTAAAAGTTCCAAGTATAGTTTCAGATGAAGCAAATTCAGCTGACGGTGCTTACACAGTAAATGCAACTATTCCAGCAAATAGTAATGCAACTGACTATACTTTATATGAAAACGATATTTTAGTTAAACAAGGAAAAGTTGATGGAACAAGTGCAACTGAAACTAAAATCGATTATGCCGCAAAAGATAAGGTTAATGGAACTTACAACTATAAAATAGTTTTAACTAATGGAACTAAATCTACAGAAGCTAAAACTGCAGTAGTTGTAAAAATTGGAGAAGTTACTCCTCCAGAACCTTCAAAAGACACATATGATCCAAGCAAAATTTATAATACAGGTGATACTGTAATCTATAAAGGTATAACTTACAAAGCTAAATGGTGGACTAAAGGAGAAACTCCAGGTACTAGTGCAGCTTGGGAACAAGTTGTTACTCCAAATGGTGATGGAAGCGTAAATTACGTTCCAGGAAAGGCTTATAACGGAGGTGATGTTGTTTTATACAACGGGGTAAAGTATAAAGCTGCCTGGTGGACTAATTCAGTTCCAGGTAGCGATAGCTCATGGACTAAGTTATAAAATCTAACTTAATTAAAAGAGGATGAAATCAAAATTGATTCCATCCTCTTCTTTAATTTATTTTAGCGTATTTGTGTCCGCATTCATCACACTTATAGTATTTCTTACCATATACGTTGTTGTCGTATGCATTTTTGTCTTCATGCATCTCACTTCCACAAATAGGGCAAATTACTTTTTCCATCTTACTTTACTTTTGGAAATGGAATAGCTTCTGTTTTGTGTTTGTTCCATTCGTGTCTTTGAAGTATTTTTTTATCTAATTCTTTATCGCCACAAGTTCCGTTATCTATAACTTCGTTTATTTGCTTGTAAGTAAATCCTAAGTTATCTTCGTCAGTTTTTCCTGTTAATCCGTCACTTGGTGCTTTATTTATTAAATCTTCTGGTAAGTTTAATTCTTTACCTACAGCTACAACCTCTTCTGTTGTTAAATCTGCTATAGGGTTAAAGTCGTGAGCTCCGTCTCCCCATTTTGTAGAGTATCCTACGAATCCTTCTGATTTGTTTCCAGTACCAGCTACTCTAAAGCCTAAAGTTCCTGCTATAGCATAAAGAGTTGTCATTCTAAGTCTTGGAGGTATGTTAGTTTTAGGTTGGTCTGCAATTTTAAAATCACAATCTACTTCTATTTCCTCTAAGAAACCTTTGTATGCTTTTTCTATATTAACTACTTTATATGAAACTCCTAAGTTTTCTACAACTCTTAGGCTGTCGTTAATGTCTTTTTGTTCTCCGTTTGGCATAAGCACTGCAAATACTTTATCTTTTCCTAAAGCTTCAACTAAAAGTTTTGAAACTACAGTACTGTCTTTTCCTCCGCTTATCCCAACAACTGCACCTTTTCCGTTAGAGCTTTCAAAATAATCTTTTATCCATTTTATTATTTCGTCTTTTACTAATTTTGCGTTAAAATCTTTTCTCATATTTTTTCACTCCTAAAATCTCTTTTTAGATAGATTTATTTTCCTCTATTGACTATTTTACCATCACTTTAGTAAAATATCTCTTTTAATTTAAGTAAAATTTCTGTAACAAAACTTTTTATCTACTAACCTCTACTCCGAGAGACTCTATTACATCTAAAGCTTTAGTGTGAAGTTCTTCATCAAAGCTTGCAGAAAGCTCTCCCGATACTCTAATATTTGAATTAATAAAGGTTGACTGAAAAGTTACTACGTTACTAATAAGGCAAATATTACTTACTATTCCTAAAAGTTCAATAGATTCAACTTCTTTAAGTTCTTCTCTTAGTTTAATCATATTTTCAGGAGATATACCAAAAGCTTCTTTGTTTAAATGAATAGTGTTTTCACTTTCTTTAAATTCTTTAAGCTTTCCATATAACTCGTGACCTAAACTTCCTAAAGTGCAATGAATCACAGGTAAGTTTTTTCCCTCTCTAGTTTCTAAATAATTATCATAGTGAGTATCATAAGTAAATAAGACTTTATAGCCTGATTTTAAATATTCATTTACCTTTTTATAGATTCCATTTTCTAATTCCTCTGCTTTTTTAAAACCTAAAGAACCTGATACAAAGTCGTTTTGATAATCTATAACTACTAATAATTTTCCCATACTAAAACCATCCTTTAATTTAAATAATATTTTTAATTATTATCTTATCATCTTGCCTATCTAAAATGCTGTTAGTAGTAACAATATTTTCAATAAGGTCTCCCTTTAATAAATCACCTTCAAAAACTGTATTTTCACAATGTGTAACTACTAAATATATCTTTTTAGCTCCGATCTTTTTAAGCTTTTCAGCTATTAAAATAAATGTTCCCCCTCTAGAACAAAGATCATCAACTATAATACAATCAAATCCGCCTTCTTCGATTTCTCCATTTATCTCTATACTCTTGATTTCTCCAGTTTCAAAATCCCTATCTTTTGAAGCTGTAATAACTCTATCGTAGTCTATTTTTGATTCGTACCTTTTTCTAGCACCTTCATCTGGATAAACTAGATAAACCTTTTCTTTGTGTCTTATACCTTCTAAAACACTGTGCACTAAAACTTTAGTCATCTCTATGTTTTTAACTTTATCTATTAAAGCTAAAGAAACATCTGAATGAGCTTCATAAACCTTAACTTCTTTAAAGTTTAAGCTGTTTATTAACCTTGCAAAATATTTTAAAGTAAATATATTTAATCCTTCAGTTCTATCCATTCTACTGTAAGGAATGTAAAGTAATTCTAAGCTTGTCTCTAATCCTAAATCATCTAAATGTCCCTTTAAAAATATTAAACTTGCAATATCTTTATCGTCTTCAAATTTAAGTTTTATGATATTTTCTTTTTCTATTTTTAGACCTTCTGTTTCAATTCTAGACTCTCCATTTGGAAATTTATTTATATATACTCCTCTACCATTTAAGTAAATCATATATAACACCTCTTTTCACTTAGTTTAAAATAATATTTACTTTACCTTTATGTTATTATCCTCGCCATTTTTTGTAAACACTTTTTTAAATAAAGGTTCAAATTTTCTTTCTTTAAAAAGGTTTATAATAGAATTAAGGGAGATGGTTATATGACTCACAGTGTTTTAATACCTTTAATTCTTATACCTTTAATTATGTTAGCTTTAGGAGTTTTACTTTTATTAAATCCTCCTAAAACTGTAAATAACTTTATAGGTTATAGAACTAAACGTTCTAAAGAAAATCAAAGATCTTGGGATTACGCTCAAAGAAAGCTTGGTGAAGGTTGGATTATACTTTCAATAGTAAACTTCATTATACCTTTAACTTTTTATCTACTTAATATAAAAACTGAATATACTTTTATTGCATTTTTTATAGTGCAAATATTTATATTAATCTCACCGATATTTTTTATAGAAAAACACTTAAAGGAAAATAATTATTAAAATAAAAAAGTACCTAATACACAGATAAATCCCCTGTTTATTAGGTACTTTTTTCACATCATGAAATTTACTATTATTAAAATCGCTCCCGCTAAAACCATTGAATAAGAGTTAAATCCGTCTTTTAGCGTAGCTTTTACATTCTTTAGTTTTTCTTCTTCTAACTTTTTAACTTCTAAGTTAGTGTTTGCAACTTGCTGCGCATTGATACTTCCAAGTGACTGCATAGAAAGTCCCATAGGTTCTCCTGAAATATTTGATAAAACTCCAATTAAGAAAACAATTATTCCAAGAACAAATAAAGTATCATTAAAGTTGTAACTCGAAACCCCTGTTATTATAAATGATAATATAAATAAAGCTATGATCCAAAAAAGAGAAAATAAAGCTACTTTTTTTAGTCCTTTAATATCAAAGTTTCCCATTATCATCACCCCTAACAATTATATTATAATTATTATATGTTTATTTTCGTCACTTGTAAATTATTCCCATCCTCAAGTATAAAAGAAGATTTTTGTTTACAATATTTCTTCTTTAATATATTTAAAGGTTTGATATTCACCTTTTTTTGAGAGCATTATTAATAATTTTTCTAATAATTCTTTAGTATCTTTATGCATTACGTAATATTCTTTTCTTTCATCGTAATATTTTAAGGGGGCAGACTCATCGTACTTATCTTTTAAGTAGTTTTTTGATGCTGCTATTCTGTCTACAAACATTTCGACTATATATTTCTTTGGCATTTTCATTCCCTTAAGTCCCTCTTTCGGGTTTTTACCATAATCTATCCAATATTCAAAGTGGTGTTTATTTCTTCCTTTATGATGTAGCCAAGCGGTTGACAAGCCTTCTACTTCCTTTTGTACTCCATTTGGACTTACATTACCTTTGTAATACTTTATACCTGCCTTATACTCTGTAGGGGTGTATTTTGACATATCATGAAGTAGTCCTTGCTTATACATACCTAATTTAAAGCAGTATTTCATAACTAACATTTTATGATTTGTAATAGTTTTAAAATGATTGATAAAATTCATTATTTAAAGCTCCTAGTCCTTTGTATTTAAATTTTCTCTATAATTCCTTTTTTATTATATCATTTTACTTTGATAATTAAAGGGATATAAGGTTTTAAGGTCCAAGTTCTCTCCTAGTGTTAATAAAGTTTATTTTAAAAAATCAAAAAAACTACAACATTGTTTTGCTGAATTGTTGGTATTTTATTTTAAAGTTTCTGAATAATTCTAAAAATTAATGTCCATAATCAAACTAATTAATTATTATTGAGGTGAGTTTATGGTACATACTTTTAATTGTCCACATTGTAATTCAGTGCATTTTATTAAATACGGTAAATATAAAACTGTTCAACGTTACCAGTGTAAAGATTGCTTAAAAACTTTTAATGAAGGTACTGGACTAGTTTGGCATAATACTAAAAAATCAACTGAACTTTGGACTCAATACACAAATCTTATGCTATCAGGTGCAACAATACGAGAATGTTCTAAAAAACTCGGAATCTGTATAGAAACTTCATTTAGATGGAGACATAAAATCCTAAATCATTTAAATAAATATACAGACTCAAGGAGAACTCACGTAATTACTGCAATGAGACATACTAAATTCAAAGAAAATTTTAAGGGTCAAAAGACTCCCCCTGTATGCACTATTAAAAGTCGTAAAAACATTTTTGTAACAACAACCATAAATAAGAACGGATACACTTTAGCTAAAGTCGCTTTTAATACTACAACACCCTCAAAAGAAGCATTAGATATTCTTTTAAAATCATTTAATCCAATTTATAATACTTATTTCTTTCCGGGTAAAGATAAATTTTCATATATAATATCTAAAAAATTTAATCAAATTCTTCATAAGGGTAAAGAACTTCAAGTATCTAAAGAATTCGGTGAAGAATTGATGTTAAACTGTTCTGATTTTATTTTGCATTTAAGAAGATGGCTTAGAAAATTTAGAAGCGTTGCTAGTAAATACCTTCAATTATATCTAAATTGGTTTGTCTACATTTATGAAGAATCTCTAGAAAAACATACAATTCTATCTAATCTAATAAGCAGTATTTTTTGCTTAAAATTAACTTAAATAATGAAATTGTTCTATTTATTACTTTTCAATATTTTAAGTTTGCTTTATTTATTTAACTTGTACTAGTTATAAAATTTATGGCTTAATCCTAGACTTTGTAATACCAACAATACCTCGTAACAATGCTGTAGCTTTTACAAATTTTTTTATTTTTTATGTTTACTCCATCCCCATTGGATTATAATGGTATTTCTAGATCCATAAACATAAAAAAAGCAGGATTTCTCCTGCTTTTAAAATTACTCTTTTACTTCTTTAGTTAATTTATCTTCATTTTTCTCTAAACTTTCAGATGCTTTTGGAGCATTTGAACTATTTTTAAAGGAATTAACTATTATATATCTGTTATCACCTAAATTAATATATTCAATGCTAACCTTGTCTCCTACTTTACTTAAAGCTACTTCTCTTGAAGTTTCAGTAGAAACAGAGAAAATCTTATCTATTCCCTTTAATTTAATGTCATAAATACTAGACCCTTCTTTTATAACAAGTCCAATTCTTTCAATTTCCCCATCTATAGTTTTTGCACTATTGCTTCCTTCTAGAGAAATATTTGTATCAGTTAATACCTCTAAATACTTATTTAAAGTAGATTGAAGGCTGTCCCCAACCGCTACAGTATTATAATTTTTAACGTTAACCATAGCATATTTCTTAACAAGGCCATTTGAGTCTTTTAAAGTTGTAAAATAAGTTGGCTCGTTTTGAATATTTATTAAATACGGGAAAGTTGCTTTATAGCTATATTGTTGAACTTTACCTTCTGCTGATTTCATCGCAGCCTCTTCTGTTGCACCAGCTGTCTTATACATAGTAGTTTCCCCAGTTCTAGTATTAGTTAAAGTAAATCCTACTAAACCTTCATCATTTCCTACAGAAGTTATTCCTGTATAATAATAACATTCATTGTTATTGTAGATTAAATTCATTCCCTCAGTAGTTTTTAACTTATCTTTATCACTAAAGTTAAATACACCATGTACTAAAGTTCCCCATTTATCAATATGCTTTTTAACAAGGTCCATAGGTTGAATTCTATCTACCCACTTTGGCATGTCATTTATATCATAAGTATTTGATTCACCAGTTTGAGCATCTATTATCAATGCACCTATAGGCTTAGCTTCTGTAAATCCTATAGCATTATCATATCTTGTTACTACCCAGAAAGGATTTCCTTCATCATCTAACTCAAAAGTGTAGTCAGTATGTCCAGCTTTCATATCCCTTAAAAATGCAGCTCTATCTAAATCACTAAACAAAAATGCTGATTCTAAATACTTAATTTTTATATCTTTTCCTTTTAATTCAGTCACAAGTTCTACATCATTTTGATTTGTTGCACTTACTTTAATATATCCTGGTGTTCCTTCTCTATTAGTAAACCATTTAAATATTGAAGAATGCTCTAAAGGTGCAACGTAATATAATTCTCCATTTATACTTTGAAGATCTAAATCCCCTATATAAACCTGACTTCCAAGGCTAGGTATCTCCCCTAACTTTTTATCTGCAAGCTTACCTGCAAGTTCTTCATCTATCGTAGGTAATTGTTTTAAATCAATATGCTCAATCTTATTTGAAAATTCAACATCAGTTACATTACCTATCAAATTTCTGTGCGCTTTATAATCTACTAGAGGACTAAATATTATAGACCCAGCTACATATAAAGCAATTACTATAGCTCCAGCCATTATATATTTTTTACTTAAGTGAATTATTCCATAGCCAATTGAAACTAAAATAAATGGCCCTATTATACAAACTAAGCTTAAGCTTGGGTCAAGTATTAATCTACTACTAAAAAATAAATAAACAGCTGCAATTATATATGCAATTATTAAGTATTTTATAAATCCCTTAAAGCTTGCTGGTTTTCTTTTGAATTTATCTTTTTTTACCTTTGAAAAAAAATCCGAAACGTTACTAAAATCATTATCTACATTCATATATTTATCTCCTCACCTTTATATTGTTATCATTATATCATAAAGAGTTATTCAATACTATATATTTTATTTATTTTTTCATATTTTGTTCTTTTTTTATTAATAATTCTAATTGAAAAAAGCCTAGCAATTTAATTTGCTAGGCCTTATTTATAGTCTATTCTTCTTCAAACTCTTCAATTCTTATAATATTATCAATCTTTTTAACTGTTCTAAGTTCATAAATCTCATCTATAGCATCTATAATCTGAATCTCTTTAGCTCTATGAGTTACTAAAACAAGTGTAACTAACTCACCTTTTTTATTTTGACCCTTTTGAATTACAGACCTTAAACTTATATCATGATCTCCTAAAATCCCTGTTATATCCCTTAAAACTCCAGGCTCGTCTACCACAGAAGTCCTTATATAATATTTGCTATGAACTCCTTCTATACTTCTAATCTTTTTATCCCAAAGATTATTTTTAACAACAGACTGGATATTATCTGAGTGAATTCCAAGTTTTAATATATTAATCATATCACTTACAACAGCACTTCCTGTAGGTAAATCTCCAGCACCTCTTCCATAAAACATCAAATCTCCAACAGCGTTACCCTTAACTAAAACTGAATTAAAAGAATCATATACATTAGCTAAAGGATGATTCCTTGGAATCATAGTAGGGTGAACTCTCATCTCTAATTTACCATTTACGTCTTTTACTATGGCAAGTAATTTTACTGCCATTTTAAATTCTTTAGCATATTCCATATCTATAGATTGAATATGAGTTATTCCTTCTCTATATACATTTTCAACATCTATCTTAGTTCCAAAAGCTAAAGATGAAAGAATTGCAAGCTTGTACTGTGCGTCAAAGCCCTCAATATCAGATGTTGGATCTGCTTCTGCATATCCTTTTTCTGTAGCTCCCTTTAAAGCCTCTTCAAAACTTAAGTTTTCAAGTTCCATCTTACTTAAAATATAATTAGTAGTACCGTTAATAATTCCATACATCTCTTTAATTTTATTTGCAGTAAGGCTTTCATTAATTCCTTGAATAATAGGAATTCCTCCTGCAACGCTAGCTTCGTACTGGAACATTACTCCCTTAGAATCTGCCATTTCAAAAAGCTCGTCCCCTCCAGTTGCTAGAAGCATTTTGTTTGCAGTTACTATATG
Organism: Clostridium chrysemydis; assembly: GCF_015234215.1. Lineage (GTDB taxonomy): Bacteria > Bacillota > Clostridia > Clostridiales > Clostridiaceae > Clostridium > Clostridium chrysemydis. The sequence goes on from NZ_JADEKP010000001.1 coordinate 1,327,223, forward strand.
TTTTCCTTTTTCCATAGATCTAATCATATAATCTCTCGCAGGTTCAATTCCGCCCATAACTTCTATAACTATTTTAATTGACTCGTCATTTAATATTTCATTAAAATCAGTAGTTATTAATTCCTTTGGTACGTCTACGCCTCTTTCTTTTTCCTTATCTCTTACTAATATTTTAGAGATCTCTACATCATAGCCAGAGCGCTTTACTATCTCTTCTTTATTAGAGTCTAAAATCATCCAAACTCCTCTACCAACATTACCTAGCCCAAGTAATGCGATTTTAACCTTTTCCATTCTTATTTCCTCCTTATTTGTGCCCCAAAATCATCTAACCTAATTATAACCCTACAAATATATTTTTTCCATATTCTAACACATAAATAATTATTTGTTTATTCTCCAATTTTCTACTTTAAATAATAAAAAATTAAGTAAAGTTACTAATAATTTTTACATTTTTTAGTTATTTTTTTGTTATAATGAACTTAGGAGGTAAATAATGAATACTTTAAGACGTTATCAATCAACTAAAGGACTAGCTATAGGACTACTTTTTGTAAATATAATAGCAGGTCTTTGCCAAATTTTTAAGCTAAATGAATACTACTTTTGCGGTGTGAAATTGCCTGATGCAAGCTTTGCTATAGGATTCACTTCATTTTCTTTAATTATTTTAACTCTTTTAACCTTTTTAGGAAGGCCAAAAACTTCCGACAAAGAAATACTATCAGAAGTATCCCAAAAGTTTTTACTTAAATCTTCCTTTAGTATTATATTTGTATTTTACATAATAGCTGCATTAATATATTTTAAGGATTTAAATTTATTTATTAGCGCTATATTATCACTTATTTTATATATTTTTGTAATTATAAATTCAAAAACAATATATATACTAAGAAAAACAGACCACCAATTACTGTGGCACATTAGAAATAATTCTAATAGTGAAGATACTAATGATTTTCATCAAAGCACATTTCTTTGGAGATATAAAATCTGGTATAACAAAATTGATTATGTGCCGATGAAAGATAGATGCTTTACACTTTTTAATATACTTTGCATAGGATTTTCCGTATATGCTTTATACGAATATGAAGGTTCATTAATTTCTAATCTATTTATTATTATGTTCTTTTTAATCCCTTGCTCCTTTAAAGGACTTGAATATATATTAGGCCTTTATACTTCTTTAAGTGGAGTTTGTACAGGCATAGAAAGATTTACAGATAAGGGTTCAGATTATTATGTAATATATGTAACTGATTATACTCATAAAAGAGAAATTAAATATAGATGTTCTAATATTCCTTACTTTTCTCTTTATGATAAAGTAACTTTAATTCATGGTATTTTTTCAAAACATGTAGTTAAAGCAAATGGTCTTAAAATTAGAGATTAAAAACAAAGGCTATTGCACTTTAGTGCAATAGCCTTTGTCTTAATTAAATAAATTCATAATGATAGTCCAAATTGAAAAATCATTTCCTCCAAAAGCTTGAAGAAAATCTGGTACTATATTTCCCATAATCTTTATAGATATCACGTTAAATACTATTAATAGTGCTCCTGATAAAACTGATGCAATAATAGCCCCTCTTCTTCCCCCTGTTGCATTTCCAAATATAGCAGCAGGCCCCGCATCAAAAAAGCAGGCTACAGTTAAAGGAATTATTGCTATATTAGTTAATTTGAAATACCCTATAATAAATATAGTAATTATTGATGATATCATAGATACAACAAATCCTATTAAAAGTGCATTTGGTGAGTAGGGGAAAATCACAGGTATATCTAAAGCAGGTATTGAATCTTTAATAAATCTATCTGCAATCCCTTTAAATGATATAACTATTTCAGATATCATTAGCCTTACTCCCATAAGTAAAATCGTAAGTCCTGCACCAAAAGTTAAACCTTGCATTAAAGAAAATACTATACTTGAAGATATTCTAGCGTTTTCTACTCCAAAAATACTGATTCTTCCCTCAAAACCTAAAACTAAAGACGTAACTAAATAAACTAAAAACATAACTATTCCAGTCATAATAGTAGTATCTCTTAAAAAATCTAAGCCCTTAGGTAAATTAATATCTTCTATAGACTTTTCCTTGTTTCCAAAAGCCTTTCCAGCTAAAGCACCAATTAAACTTAAAAACACAGTAGTGTGTCCTATAGTAAAAGAATCATTTCCTGTAACCTTTTTTACAAAAGGCTTTATAAGCATAGGTGATACTATAATATAAATACTTAAAAATATAGTTGAAAATAATATTAAATTAAAGCCTTTAAGCCCTCCATACACTCCTGATGCTAAGCATATGAATGCCATCCAAAAGAAGATATGCCCAGTTAAAAATATACTTTTCATTTTCGTAAACTTTGCAAAAAGTAAATTTATAACAAAAGCTAAAACCATAATAATTCCAATATATGATCCGTATGTATCTATAAAATTATTCATAGGTATAATATCTTTTAACTCATTAGTTCCGCTTAAGGAAAAAATACTAGTAAAAGCCTTCCCTAAAGGCTCTATAGCTTTAACTATTATATTAACTCCTTCTGTTAAGATAATTACACCAATTATTGTTTTTATAGTTCCCTTAACTATATCACTTATACCTCTTCTTTGAAGAATAAGTCCTATCATTGCAATTATTCCTAAAAAAAGAGGTGGTTTTCTAAAAATATCTGTAACCAAAAAATTTATAAATTCCAAGTTCTAACACATCCTATTTGATTTTTTCAATTCCTAAATTAATCTTTTCTCTTATTTCATTTTTATCAAAAAATCTATCTACAACTATAACAGGAACTTCTACCTTTCCTTCTAGTTCTCTCTTATATCCTTCAGAAGTAACTATAAATGAACACTTTTCGCTAGGTGCTGTTAATATATCTGTATTACTAACCTCAGCTTTAATCCCATCTTCCTCTAAAACTTTACCTATATTCATCTTTAATATAAGACTGCTTCCAATCCCAAACCCACAAACTGCAAGTATTTTAATATTTTCCATGTTTTTTTCCTCCAATTATCTTTTGTCCTTATCTATAATATAAGTTATCCTATTCTTTTGCAACTAAAAGAAAAAAGTAGCACTTAGCTACTTTTTAAAGGTCTATATTTAATCGTCCATTTAATTCTCTATTCATGTTTTCTATGTGGATATTCATTTCATGAATATCTCTTTTTAAGGTATCTTTAGTTTTTTGAATATAAAAAATATCGTCGATTTCATCTTTAATATCAAAAGGAAATTCTGTTTTGATATAATAAATTGAATTTTGAAGTTCGAAGATTCTTATCTTTAATTCTTCAATCTTTAAGTTTAAATCCTTAATTCTTTCATCTTTAAAAACTTCAATATCTTCTATAACATCTTTTATAAAAAATAAAGTTATTATATCATTCTCTTTGTATGCAATTTTTGTTACATTCCAAAGCCTTCTTTCTTTTTCTTCTGTCTCGTGAATTTCTGGACTTATTTTTAGTGCTATCTCTTTAAATAATTCCGAAACTTTTTTTGTCTCTTCATCTGAAGTTATAAGTAGTTTATTATTTCCTTCTGATTCAAGCTTCTTTTCTTTGAATCTTTCTAAATCTATGTAATAGTCCTCTAAATCGTCAGCTATAATTTCGTCTATATTTTTTAAATCTATATTTTCAATATTACCGTCACTAGATACTGAATATTCTAATATTTTTTTTAATCTTTCGTATCTTATACTTGTTTCTAATCGTTCTTTGAGAAGTTCGCCAAATTTTCTAATATATAAATTCTCTAATAATACTTTTTCCTTTGTTAATAATGCTTCTTTTTTTTCAAATAAATCAATATATCTTTTTTTAAGTTCATTTAATTCATTTTTCTTATTAAAAACATCTTCTAGCATAATTAAATTATCCATTTTTCTTTCGCTCCTCTCTTATATTGATTTTAACACTTTTAAAATTTCAACAAAAAATAATGCGATAAATTAGTCTTTTTTTGTAATTTATCGCATTATTTAAATTATTCCAAACAAATATCAAAATATTCTCGTTTTATCTTCTCAATTCTACATTCTATCTCTTTTTTTTCATAAATAGCTTCTTTGTAGTCACTTTGATATTGTTTTATTTCTTCTTTAGTTTTGTCTCTTAATATTTTTTCTTCTTCTATATCAGATATTGTAATTCTAAGCAATTCTGTTTCAAACCTAAAGTGAGTGTTTTCTATAGCAAGTTCTACAAGCCTCTCTTCATGTTTTTTAATATCTTCTTTTACAATTCTAATTCTAAGTTCATTTTTTGCTTTAAAGACAAGCTTTTTTAAAATTCCATTTTTTCTATTATAATTTTTCGCCATTATAAATTTTTTTAATTTATCTTTATCTTTATCGTAATCAAAATAGCCATCTAAAAGTCTAACCCTATCAGAATTTAAAATAACCTCTTTTAGTTCTGCCTTTTGATTTTTTAAGACATTTCTCTTTTCCTCTATCTTTTCTCTGTGGATGTCTAATTTAGCTTTTAACTCATCTTCTATACTTTTTATAGCTTCTAGATTGTCACTAACTTCGTTCCACTCATCTTCTAATGCTAAATAATCATTATATAAAACTCTCCAAGCTTCCTTAAGATCTTCATAACCTTTTTCTACCTGCTCTTTATCACTATTTATTATTTCATCTAATGTAACACTTAAAATTAAGATAGATATAATTTGAAACTTTCTTTTTCTTTTAGATTCTATTAAAAAATTTCCTTCGTTTATAAGTGATTGAATTAAATAAGGCATAGTTAAAAAGCTTAAAAATTTATCTCCACCAGGATATGAATTAAAAGGCATATTTTCGTTTAAAAGCTTTAAAACTCCGTAAGTCATACTAGAATATGCAGTATATGAAGAATAGCTCTCTCTCTTAATTAAAGATTTTAAAATATTAGAAGGCCCTAAAGTTCTTATAGTTGATTTAACTGTAGCTTCTGTAGGTTCTACTAATTCAAGTTCTTTAAATAAATCTTCTTTTTGATTTTCAGAAAGTGCATCTATTCCATTGTAAACTCTATTTATAATAGCTTCTGATTGAACTGCATCTAGTTTTTTGAACTTTTTATTTATATTTTCGGATATCTTGTTTAGATAATAAAAAATTATATCTTCTAATTTATCTTCACCTGAATAGAAGTCCTTATTTTTTTCAATTACTCCATAAGCTTCTTCAATCACTACATCTAAGTTTAACTTAAATTCCTTTTCATTAATTAAAACGCCCTCTGTTACTTTTGCGCATCTCATTAAAGAATAATATAATTTAAGTTTTATTTCTTCGTCACTTAAAGAAACTAATTTTAGGGTTTCACTATAAATAAACTTTTGAAGCTTTTGTACACTCTTTTTAGTAAATTTCCCATTTACCATAAATTCTATAAGTTCCTTTATAGAAAGTTTTTCTAAAAGTATGTAACTTGCTCTTAGTTTGTCACCTTTAAGGCACAAAAAACCTCTAAAGAATTCTGGATATCTAGAAAAGTCTAATTCTTCTATTTCCTTATCATCTTTTAAATCTAATATTTCTTTAGAAGTGTTTCTAACTACTAATTTTATAGCTTCTATGTCTTGTTCTATTTCGTAGCTAACTCTGTCAGCTTTTTCAATATGCTCTCTTAAATCAACGCCCTCTAAGACTTTGTCTTCAAGTAGACTTATATTTTCAATTAGGCTTTTTTCTTTTTCTTTAGCTATTATTACACTCTTATTTCCTTCTTCTACAACTCTATTAATACTATTTATAACTTCTGTGTTTTTTAAATCCGTTACTATATTCTTTAAAAAAGTTATATTATCATTTACGTCGTTTATTAGTTTACCGATTTCTTTTTCTTTATTTCCATAAATCCTAATAAGTTTTCTAGCTTCTAAAAGCTCCTTTTTTTTATCTTCTAGATTTTCTTCTAAAGACTCTTCTTTCTTTTTAAGCTCATTTATTCTAGATTCTTTTAGTTTTATACTTTCATCATATTTATCTTTTAACTTTTCATAGTTTTCTAATATTTCTTTATATCTTTCATCGTAGTCTTCTATTTTACTGTGGTCTGGTTTTTCAAATTCAGTATAATCATTAATTAATCCAACTTTGAAATGATCTAAATACCACTTTAAGCATTCCCTAAGTGAAATAAGTATATATTCTGGTGTATCTATAGATTTTGCATCTGGGTGCGCAAAATTATTCGAAGCCTTTCTTATACGGTTGAATTTATAATTTATTTCATCTGGTATTATCCCTTTTCTATAAAGAATTTCTATATTATCAACTAATTCATTATATATACCATCTTCCCCTAAATCTTCAAGTAGTAAATCTGTAACTAGATCTTCTATAATATTTTTTGCATCTATATATACTTTTTCGTTTATAGGGCTTCTATATAGTGCTATTTCATCGTCTACAAGTATATCGTAATACTTATCTAGTTTTGTATCTATAATAAATTCAAAGTTAAAACTTTTAACTTTATGCATTAATACCATGCTTCTCCCCTCTCAAAATAGCTAAAAAATACTTACATATATTATATTATCCTTTATTAAATATGAAAAGTCACGGAGAAATATTTATATTTAAGTATCTATTAAGAATATTTAAAATAATTTTAAGATTTATCTTAATTATAGCTCTTTTTCCATTTGAATTACATCATCTCTTATATTCCCTATTTTTACGCCCTCTTCTATTACATTAATCTTTATAAAACCTAATTTTTCGTAAAATTCTAATGCTACCTTATTGCTTTTCCTGACTTCTAAAAATACTTTCTTAAACCCATATTTTCTTCCCTTTTCAAAAACTTTATGAATCATAACTGTCCCAATTCCAAGATTTCGATACTCTTTTATAAGTGCTATACCTAAAGAGCCTGTACTATTATCTTTTGGCTGCAAATCACACCAGCCTATAACCTTATTTTCTCTTACAGCGAAAATATATGGAACTTTTTTTTCAATACTTCTTCTTAAATATTTAGTAGTTATATCTAAAGGAAAAGCTCTCGCTGTACCTAAGTATTTTTTTTCAGATGCAATATTATCAAAAGCTGTCCAAAATGATTTTATATACCTCTCTTCTGCATTAATAAATCTTATTTTTCTCATAAGATACCCCCAAAAAAAGATATTAATTTCCCTTTTATATTTTTTTAAATACTCAAAAAGGCGAAGTTTATCTTCGCCTTTTAATTAATTAAGAACTCTTCTAGCTCTAGTTACCTTATTATATGGTACATTAGAAATTCTAACATACGCACCTGAATATGGTGCTTCTAACCACTGACCATTACCTACATACATACCTACGTGTTGTAAATTTCCGTAGAATAATAGATCTCCAGGTCTTGCATCATTTACTGAAACTTCTCTACCTGCATTTATTTGATCGTAAGTTGAAGCTCCAACGTTTATTCCTATCTGATTAAATCCCCAATAGAAAAGTCCAGAACAATCAAAAGCTCTATATCCTTGATTTACGTACTTAGCTGCAGTGTTGTATCTTCCTTCTGCTGCAACGTCTGGATAAATTCTTTTTAATCTATCTAAACTTGCAGTAGTTAAAAGTTCTCCTTTACCACCCCAAGCATAAGGACTTCCAATTTGAGCACTTAATATTCTATAAACACTATCGTATGAAGCTGAAGATTCTCCTCCGCCTCCTCCGCCGTGTCCTTCATCGCCATCAGTTAACTTAATATAATCACTATGTGCATATCCAGTCATTCCTCTAGCATTTACTTTAAACCAGTCTCCATCCTTTTTTTCTACCTTTACGCTTTCACTAGGACTTAAATATCCTAAAACGTTAGATGAAGTGTTTGGTTTTTCTCTTAATCTAAGGCTTGAAGTTACGTTTGTTACTTTACCGTATTGGTTTTCGTATTCTCCGCTTCCTCCGCCTCCACTAGGCTCATCTGGAACGTCTGAACCGTCAACTACTTTCACGAATTCTCCGCTAATATATCCTGTAGTTCCATCTTTTTTAATCTTATACCATGAACCAGACTTTCCTAATATATCAAAGGTGTCTCCGTTTAAAAGATACCCTACAACTGAGCTACTAGTGCTTGGACCATTTCTCATTCTAAGATTTGAGGTTACATTTATTACTTTACCGCGTTTTGCATCAGTTGAAGATTCATCTCCTCCACCGCCTTGACCTTCATCTGGGATGTCTGAACCTCCTATAACTTTTACATAATCACTGTGTATATAACCTGTAGTTCCATTTTTCTTTATCTTATACCAAGCGCCTGACTTTCCTAATATATCAAAAGTATCATTTTCTAAAAGATATCCAACTACTGAACTACTAGTGCTTGCACTACTTCTAATTCTAAGATTTGAAGTTACATTTACTACTTTTCCACGCTTTCCATCAGTGCTTGTATCACCAGAGTCGCTTCCGCCACCTTGGTCTCCCGAATCATTACCTAGTACCTTTACATAATCCTTATGTACGTATCCTGTAGTTCCGTTAGCTTTTATTTTATAGAATGAACCTGATTTTCCTAAAATATCAAATTTTTGATTTGGAGATAATTGTCCAACTACTGAACTGCTTGTACTTGCACTACTTCTTATTCTTAGACTTGAAGTTACATTTATAACTTGTCCGTGTTTAGCATCAGTGCTTGTATCACCACCCGTGCTTCCACCGCCTTGGTCTCCTGAATCACTTCCTAATACTTTTACATAATCTTTATGCACATACCCTGTAACTCCATCAAATTTAATCTTATAAAAAGAACCTGATTTTGCTACTATATCGAACTTTTGATTAGGAGTTAAATATCCAATTACAGAACTATCTGTACTTGCTTTGCTTCTGACTCTTAAACTTGATGTTACATTTATAACTTGTCCTTTTTGATTTAAACTGCTCTCACTGTTTCCTGTGTTTCCACTTCCACTATTTCCAGAACTTGCGCCATCTTCTTTAATGTAATCTTTACTTACGTAACCTACACTATTTTTAAACTCAATTTTATACCAGTCTCCTGATTTTTCTTTTATCTTAACCTTTTCATTTGGTTTTAAATAACCTAATACCTTTGAGTTTATGCTTTTTCCCTCTCTAACTCTAAGACTGCTAGTTACGTTTACTACCTTACCTGTCTTAATAGATCTTTGAGTATCGATTAAACTGTTGTCATCCTTGTTTTTGACTTCATCCGCATTTGCTACGACTGCATTACTAGCTAATAAAACACCGCTAGTAGTAGATGCTGCTAATACAAACGCTGCTACTTTCTTATTTTTCATATCATCACTCCTAAAATCCCCACATAAGTGTTTTTATTTTCCCCTATTGCTAGGTTTAAGCATTAGTAAAGTCTTTTACAAGATTCTCTATTATATCTAGTGTGAAGATTAATTCTTTGATTAATTAATTATTTATTCTTGTATAGTATTATAGTCGTTACTTTTTTGTAATTGTTAACTGTTTTTTTAATATTTTTTATAAATATAATCGTTATTTATCTTTATAAAAAACCTTTTTACCCTTTTATATCTATATTATAGCAAATAACTTAGGATTTCTCATTAAACGTGACATAAATTTCCCAATTTTTTTATAATTTAATAATTAATATTTAATATTTTTCTAACATATTTTAACTCTAAAAGGAATATTTAATAATGTTTAATTAATAGTTTTTATTTCATTAGAATTATTTTCGTATAATTTCTATAAATTTTAAACAGTATGCATTTTTTTGCATACTGTTTTAACTTTTTATTAACTTTAAGAATTCATATATATTTTCAGTTTGGAAGTAAACTTCTCCAAGGCTTGCATGACTTTTATTATTCAAAGAATGAAAGTCAGAACCTCCTGTTATTATATATCCATTTTCCTCTCCTATGCATTTAAAAAATATATCATCATAGGAGTCGTTTTCAAATCTAACTCCTTCAATTCCATCAAAGTCATTTAATAAGATATCATTTAAATATTTTCTCTTAATTTTAACTGGGTGAGCTAAAATAACCGTTCCTTTAAAATACCTTAAAATAGCTATACCTTCTTTTATAGATAATCTCTTTTTACCTTTTCTTATTTTTACCTTTCCACTTAAAACTTCATTAATTTTATAAACATCTTTATCTCTAATTAATTTTAAAACTTCTTTTAATAATTCATTTTTATAATCATCTATAGAAAAATATCCTAAGATATGAATTCTCTCTCCCTTATATCTAGTTGAAAGTTCAACTCCCGGTATGCAAAGTATGTTAAAATCCTTTTCTAAACTTAAACATTCGTCTGCGCTATCTATATTATTGTGGTCTGTAATTGAAATAACATCTAGCCCTGCTTCTTTAGCCATTTTCATTATTTCTTCTGGAGAGTTTTCTCCGTCTGAATATATAGAATGTATATGAAGATCACATTTCATTTGTATTTTCCTAAAAATTGATTTCTATTTATATTATTCTTTTATTTAAAATAAGTACGTAAAATAAGAGGCTTTGCCTTTAATTTTGCAAAACCTCTTATTTTAAATTAGTCTTCTTTTTTTAAATCTTCTTTTGATTCTTTAACTTCATCAGCTGAAGTCTTTTCTTCTGATTTTTCTGCTTTTTCTTCTTTTACTTCATCTGCTGAAGTTTTTTTGTCTTTTCCCATCTCTTCTTTTTTTACTTTGTCACATCTAGTGATTTTTACTCTTTTTGCATTTGCTTGTGGTGGGATTGATTTAGTCATTTTTTTATCTAATGCAACGCTTACAAGGTCCCCTTGCTTTATCTTAATATCTTTGCATTTTTCTTCACCTTTTTCACAGCCCATGCTAATCTTTGTATCTTTATTGACTAAGACACAAACCTCACCTTTGTAGATGTCACAACCGTTTAAGTATCCACATACTAATACTTTCATTTGACCGTCCCTAGACTCTTGCACCTTCATAACTTCCCCAACTAAAATTGGCTCTTTTAAAGGATTTGCTGATACTGGGATTGTAAGTAGCCCCATAAATAATAATAGCATCCCTAAACTTCTTTTTAATGTTTTCATCTTTGTTCCTCCTTAGTTTCTTAGTACAAGAACTATTTTCTCTAAAAAGTATAATTTTTATTCGTATTTTTTTAAATTTAGGTATTCTATTACCGCTTATCTGAATAGATTATTATATAAATAGTTTAGGAGGCCATAATATATGACAGCTTATAATTTCCTTCAAAGAGGACGTAATACATTACTTTATGTTTTAATTGAACTTTTCCTTTGCTTTATTATTTATTTAAATACAAGTTTTGGATATAAAGAGATATTTTTATTTTTTGGAATTGTTTTTCTTCTACTTGGAGGTATTTTTACAATTAACCGAGGCTCTAGACTTGCAAGTGGCAAAGATGAAGAATCACCTTCAAATAAAGGCTTTTTAAGTAGATTCAAACACACTTGTTTAGACATATATTACTTTAGCTCAGAATTTATAATAAGTAGCTTTATTTTAATTTTATTTTCCTTATAAAAAAGACAGGCTAAAAAAGCCTGTCTTTACATTATTTCATATTATTGTATACTGAATAAATTTTTTCTGCGAGTTCTTTATTTTTATTTTTAGCATCAACAAAATATACTAAACTACTTCCCTTATATTCTATCGGTTCTCCAAATATCAATATCTCATAAGAACTTCTTAAAATATTTATAATGCAGTTATCAAAATGGTTTTCACTGCAACTTCTACATTGATGAAGTATATCTGCTATCCCTTCTATAAGTTCATCGTTATTGTATACTTTAGTATCAGCGGATGGTAAGTTTTTATAACCGTCAATAACATATGTAACTTTGTGATTTAAACAACTTGCTATAGACCTTCTAGCATACCCTATTAAGCATTTTTCTTTTTTGCAACTTCCGCAAGATTCTTCTGTAAGGCAACAAGCCCCTAAATGTTTTATTAATGATTCGTAGTTAATTTCATTATTTGATATCCCCATCATTATCTCCTCTATTCTATTACATTATTTTTATCAATAATAATTATTATATAATAGTTTTATTTAATTTTCAATAGATTTAAAATGTGTTCCATGTCATTTTACATATTTTTCTTTTAATGATTGGTATATTAAAAAATATAAAAAAACTCTAGGTCCTCACCTAGAGTTTTTTTATTATTCTTCTACTTTTTCTTCTTTTTTGATTACTTCTATTCCAAGCTCTTCTAATTGTTTAGCGTCAGCTATGTTTGGAGCTTCACTTAAATAGCAGTAAGCGTTTTGGTTTTTAGGGAATGCTATAACATCTTTTATGTTATCAGTTCCAGCTAGGAACATTATCATTCTATCTAATCCAAATGCTAATCCAGCATGTGGTGGTGGTCCGAATTTGAATGCTTCTAATAAGAATCCAAATCTATCCCAAGCTTGCTCTTCTGTAAATCCTAGAGCTTTAAACATTCTTTCTTGAAGTTTTGTATCGTGGATTCTAACTGATCCTCCTCCAAGTTCTTCCCCGTTTAAAACTAAGTCGTAAGCTTTTGATCTTACTTTACCAGGTTCTGTTTCTAAGAATTCTAAATCCTCTTCCATTGGAGCTGTGAATGGGTGGTGACACGCTGTGTATCTTTCCTCTTCTTCGTTGTACTCAAATAGTGGGAATTCAGTAACCCAAGTAAAGTTAAATTCATTTTTATCTTCGATTAGATCTAATTTTTTAGCTAGTTCTAATCTTAAAGCTCCAAGACTTTGGAATACTACAGAGTTTTTATCTGCAACTATTAAAACTAAATCACCTTTTTTAGCATCGCATGATTTTAGAAGTTTTTCCATTTGCTCTTCATTTAAGAATTTAGCTATAGGAGATTGGATTGTATCGTCTTCTTTAACTTTAATCCAAGCTAAACCTTTAGCTTTGTAAGTTTTAACGAATTCTCCAAGTCTATCTATATCTTTTCTTCCCATAGAAGCTCCACCGTCTACTACTAAACATCTAACTGATCCTCCGTTTGAAAGAGCATCGCTAAATACTTTAAAGTCTACGTCTTTAACTTCTTCTGAAAGGTTTTGAATCTTCATTCCAAATCTTAAGTCTGGTTTATCTGATCCGTAGCTTTCCATAGCTTCTTTAAATGTCATTCTCTTAATAGGAAGCTTAACATCGTGTCCTAATACTTCTTTGAATACGTGTTTAACTAATCCTTCGTTTAAAGCTATAACATCTTCTTGTTCTACGAAACTCATCTCTAAATCGATTTGAGTGAATTCTGGTTGTCTGTTAGCTCTTAAATCTTCATCTCTGAAACATTTAGTTATTTGATAGTATTTATCAAATCCTGACACCATTAATAATTGTTTGAATATTTGTGGTGATTGTGGAAGTGCATAAAACATTCCCGGATAATTTCTAGATGGAACTAAGTAATCTCTAGCTCCTTCTGGTGTACTCTTAGTTAACATTGGAGTTTCTACTTCTAAGAAACCGTTGTTATCTAAGTAATCACGAACAGCTTTAGATGCTCTGTTTCTTATAGTGAAAATCCTTTGCATATCTGGTCTTCTTAAATCTAAGTATCTATGCTTAAGTCTAATGCTTTCAGCTGCATCTAATCCTTCTTTTACGTATATTGGAGGAGTTTCTGATTCTGATAAAATCTTTAATTCTTCTCCCTTTAATTCAACAAGTCCTGTTGCCATATCTTTGTTTGGCGCTTCTCTTAAAACTATTTCTCCAGTAACAGCAATGCAATACTCAGATCTTAAGCTTTTCGCCTTATTCCAAGCTTCTGCATTAGTGTCTTCGTTAAAGATAACTTGCATAATACCAGTTCTGTCTCTTAGTTCTGTAAATATTAATGCACCCTTATCTCTATTTCTTTGAACCCATCCCATTAAAGTAACTTTCTTACCTACATGTTCTTCTCTTGGTTCACCACACATCATAGTTCTTTTTAATCCGCCTAAAGCTTCTCCCATTGTGATTCCTCCAAACTTATTTTTATTTAATATATCTATTTTATAAATCATCAGCATAAAATATAGTTAATACGCTTTTAAAAAATCACGAAATTATAAAAGTGCTTCAAATTTATTTTAAATTATATAATACCTTAGTTTATTTTAATATTATTAAGTAAATTTTGCAAATGTATATTCATATAAAGTAAAATATCGGCTAATTTAAATTAACCGATATAAAACTTCTATTTTTTTATTATATCTTTAATACCTTCTAAATCATCTAAAGAAAGTTCAAACTCTTCTCTATCTTCCATTCTCTTAAACTTAGCTTTTCTAGATTCTAATTCATCATCACCTAAAACCACATTAAACTTAGCTCCGATTTTGTTTGCATATTTCATCTCTGCTTTAAAGCTTCTTCCTGCGTGGTTTATCTCTGCATTAACTCCGATTTCTCTAAGTTTGTGTGCTAATTTGAAAGCTTCCTTAACGCCTATTTCTCCTCTACCTGAAAGGTAAAGTTCTACTAAAGGTTCTTTTGGAACTTCTATTCCTTCTTTATCTAAAGTCATTATAAGTCTTTCAATTCCCATTCCAAACCCTACAGCTGGCATGCTAGGTCCACCGATTTCTTCTATAAGTCTATCGTATCTTCCTCCACCACAAACTGTAAATTCTGAATTTAAAATTTCAAAGATAGTTTTAGTATAATAGTCTAAACCTCTAACTATACCTGGGTCTACTGTGTATGGAATACCTAAAATATCTAAGTATTCTTTAGTTTTATCAAAGTGCTCATTACATTCTTCACAAGTAAACTCTAAGATTGTTGGAGCATTTTTAGTTATCTCTTTACACTTTTTCTCTTTACAATCTAAAATTCTCATAGGGTTTTTTTCAAATCTTGTTTTACAAGTTTCACAAAGCCCTTCATAATTTTCTTTTAAGAAGTTTTTAAGTGCTTCGTTGTATTTAGGTCTGCAACTTGGACAACCTAAGTTATTTATATTTAAGCTTAAACCTTTAAGCCCTATCTTCTTTAAAATATTCATAGCAAGTGCCATAACTTCAGCGTCTATAGAAGGGCTACTGCTTCCAAACATCTCTACTCCGTATTGGTTAAACTGTCTGTATCTTCCCTTTTGTGCTTTTTCGTATCTAAAGCATGGAGTTATATAGTAAAGTTTAGTAGGTTGAGCTTCGTTAAATAATCTGTTTTCTATGAAAGCTCTAACAGCTGGTGCTGTCCCTTCTGGTTTAAGTGTGATACTTCTATCACCTTTATCTTTAAAAGTATACATCTCTTTTTGAACTATATCAGTAGTTTCTCCAACTCCTCTTAAGAAAAGTTCTGTGTGTTCAAAAATAGGTGTTCTTATTTCTCTTATTCCGAAGTTTTTTGATACTTCTCTAAATATACTTTCAACGTAGTGCCACTTATAAGCCTCTTCTGGTAACATATCTTTAGTACCTTTTGGTGCTTGTATTTCCATTAATGATCCCTCCTATTTATATAAAGTATCAAGTAACTTAATCTTACCTTCTACCATTTCCTCAATTCTATTTACATATTCCCTAACATCTTTAACGTTTGGGAATCTCTCTAGTCTGTTTTCCTCTAAAAATACTACCTTAGATACAGCATCTGCACCAAGTGCAATGATAGTTTGCTTATCTTCTATCATTTGCATATTATAAAGGCATTCTTTTCCTTCTTTAGAGTAGCCTAGGTTTTCCATATTTCCAACCATATTTTTTTGTCTATACATATAGTATGGTTTAAGTCCTAAATCTTTAGCTAACTTTTTGCTTTCTTCATACATCTTAGCTATTTCTTCTTGACTTTTGATTCCTAGACCTTTTTTAAGTATAAAGTTTTCGTAAAGCCTAGAGCCTCTCTTTAATGAAAGTCCATGAACAGTTAAACTATCAGGATTTAGCTTTTTAATTTCTTCTGCTGTTTTTTTAGCTTCTTTTAAGCCTTCTCCTGGAAGTCCTATTATCATATCCATGTTTATATCATCAAAGCCTAGTTCCCTAGCTAAATTAAACTTTTCTATAGCATCTTCTGCTGTGTGATTTCTTCCTATAAGCTTTAAAGTTTCATCGTTCATAGTTTGAGGATTTATACTGATTCTAGTTACGTTAAACTCTTTCATAGTTAAAAGTTTTTCACGCGTTATAGAATCAGGTCTTCCGCACTCTACTGTAAACTCATCTAAGTTTCTATCTTTAACGAAAGCATCATTAATACTTACCATAAGATCTTGGAATTCTTCATTTGAAACTGCTGTAGGAGTTCCTCCCCCAAAGTAAACACTCTCTATTTCTAATCCTTTTTTATCTATATATTCTTTAATAGCTTTTATTTCAAACTTTAAAGCTTCTAGATAAGGAGTTACAAGCTTTTTGTTTCCTCCTATAGGGTTAGATGCAAAGGAACAATAAAGGCATCTTGTAGGGCAAAATGCCATACCAACATATATTGCGATTTTGCCTTTTTTAGGCTTTATGAAATTCTTTTCAAAATTTGCAACCTCTATGCAAAGTTCTGCTTTTTCTCTGCTTGCAAGGTGCTTATCTTTAAAACTTTTTATAATTTCTTCCTCGCTCTTTCCTTCTTCGATTCCTTTAAGTGCAATTTTAGAAGGTCTAATTCCAACTAAAGTTCCCCAAGGATATTCATCTTTAGTTATTTCTTTTAAAGATTTAAATATGCACTTTTTAAGAGAGTCTTTTAAATTTTCTTCTATCTTTTCTTCAAAGATAAAATCACCCTTTTTAAAAGTTATAACTTCTTCTTTTATAGTTACTTCAAAATCTAAATCTTCTTCTTCGTTAAACTTTAGTTCATCTAATGGAAAGTATAAATTAAACATTTGATATACGTCGTATCTATACTTTAAATCATTTAATCCTATATTAATTTTCATCTTTTCACCTAATATAAAAACATATTATTTTTCTTTTCATATCCTATAGTTGACATAGGTCCATGCCCTGGATATACTTCTATTTCGTCTCCAAGTGGAAGTAGCTTAGTTTTTATACCGTTAACTAATGCAGTCATATCTCCCCCTGGGAAATCGCTTCTTCCAACAGAACTTCTAAATAAAGTATCTCCTGTAAATAGTTTATTACCTATTAAAAAGCATAATCCTCCTACAGTATGACCTGGAGTGTGGAATACTCTAATTGACTCGTTTCCTATTGATAATTCAGAATTATCATCTAAGTATCCGTTTGCTTTATTAATTTTTCCAAAAACATAGTTATCTGTTTTTGCAAATTCTTCTTCTTCTTTGTTCATGTAAAAAGGTACGTTAAATTTCTCTACTAAGTAATTTAAAGCTCCAACGTGATCAAAGTGAGCATGAGTTAATAAGATGTATTTTAAATTCATTCCTGTATCTTTTATAGCTTTTTCTATTTTTAAAGGTTCATCGCCTGGATCTACTATAAATCCTTCTTTAGTGTTTTCGTCCATAACTAAATAACAATTTTCTTCGATTGTACCTGTAGGTATAACTTTAACTAACATATTAACTACTCCTTTTATATTAAAATTCTTTTTTACTATCTAGTAAAAGAGTTACTGGTCCGTCGTTTTGAATGTCTACTTTCATATCGGCCCCAAATTCTCCGCACTCTACTTTAAGCCCAGTTTCTTTAAATAATTCTATGCATTTTAAATAAAGCTCTTTTGCACTATCTCCACCCATAGCCTTCATAAAGTTTGGTCTTCTTCCTTTTCTGCAATCACCATACAAAGTAAATTGAGAAATTAAAAGTATCTCTCCATTTACGTCTTTAAGTGAAAGGTTTAATTTATCATTTTCGTCTTCAAAAACCCTAAGGTTTGAAACTTTATCTACGATGTATTTAATATCTTCTAAATTATCATCATTTTCTATTCCAAGTAAAACATTAAACCCTTTATTTATAGATCCAATAATTTCTCCTGAAACTGTAACTTTTGAAGATGATACTCTTTGTACTACAGCCCTCATAATTATCTCCTATTTATTCATTCTATAAACATCGCTTACTCCCTTTAATCTTTTGATTTTTTTCATAAGCTCTGTTAATTGATCTACTGAATTTATTTTTACTTTTATAGTCATTATTGCAACATTGCCTTTTGTTGAGTTTGCATTTAATGATTGAAGTGGTAAACCTGATTCATTTATTATAAGCATAACGTCAGTTAAAATTCCAACTCTATCATCAGATTTAACTTGAATTTCTGCAATATACGCTGATTTTTCACACTTACCAAATGTGGCTTCAACTATCTTTTCACTTTCGTTTTCTACTAAAGCTTTTAAGTTGTTGCAGTCTTTTCTATGAAGTGAAACACCTCTTCCTTTAGTTATGTAGCCCATAACTTCATCCCCTGGAACTGGGTTGCAACATTTTGCAAATCTAACCATTATGTTGTTTAGCCCTTTAACTACAACACCAAAATCACCTTTGTTTTTGTCTTTCTTTTTTGAAGTTTCTTTACGCTCATTTTTAGCGATTTGTTCTTCAATACTCTTTTCTTCTTCTTCTTTTGAAAGTTTTTCTTTAGTTTGTTCTATAGAATCTTCTTTAAGTCTTGAAACGTAAGAAGAAGCTATGATTTGACCTACTCCTATAGATGCATATAAATCATCCATACTGTGAAGGTTATATCTCTTTTTAAATTTATTATAAGATTCGCATTTAGAGATTTCATTAAAAGTAACACCTTGTTTTTTAAGTTCTTTTTCTAAAAGTTCTTTACCTTTATCGATGTTTTCTTCTTTTTTAACTCTTTTAAACCATTGTCTTATCTTGCTTTTAGCTTGATTGCTCTTTGCAATATTAAGCCAATCCATATTAGGACCTTTAGCTGTTTTAGTTGTTATAATCTCTACTATCTCTCCAGTTTTAAGACCGTAATCTAAAGGAACTATCTTCCCATTAACCTTTGCACCTACACATTTATTTCCGATATCTGTGTGTATTCTGTATGCAAAATCTATAGGAGTTGCACCGCTACAAAGGTTTATAACTACTCCTTTTGGAGTAAATACGAAAACTTCATCTGAAAATAAATCAATTTTGAAACCTTCCATAAACTCTTCTGCATCAGAAGTTTCATTTTGCCACTCAAGCATATCACGAAGCCATGCAAGTTTAGTTTCAATATTTTCAGCTTTATTTTCTTCTGTAGTTCCTTCTTTATACTTCCAGTGAGCTGCTATACCGTATTCAGCAGTTTTGTGCATCTCAAAAGTTCTTATTTGTATCTCAAAAGTCTTTCCTTGTGGCCCTATTACAGTAGTATGTAGGGATTGGTACATATTAGGCTTTGGCATTGCTATGTAATCTTTAAATCTTCCTGGGATAGGTTTATAAATAGTATGAACTATTCCTAAAACCCCATAACAATCTTTAACAGAATTAACTAAAACACGAATAGCAGTTAAGTCAAAGATTTGTTCTATACTTTTATTTTTGTTAACCATTTTTCTATATATGCTATAAAAATGCTTAGGTCTTCCATCTATATCTGCATCTATACCTGACTCATCTAATTTATCATATAAATCATTAATAACAGATTCTATATATTCTTCTCTTTCAACTCTCTTTTCAGCAATAGCTTTAACTAAGTCGTAATATTCTTCTTCATGCAAATATCTAAAAGAAAGGTCTTCAAGTTCCCATTTAATTTTAGACATACCTAGTCTATGTGCAAGCGGTGCATATATATCTAAAACTTCTTTAGCTTTGATTTTTTGCTTTTCTTTAGACATATATTTAAGTGTTCTCATATTATGTAATCTATCTGCTAATTTAATGATGATAACTCTTATATCTTTTGCCATAGCAAGAAGCATTTTTCTAACATTATCAGCTTGTTGTTCTTCTCTAGTTTTGTATTCTATCTTACCTAATTTAGTTACTCCATCAACTAAATTTGCAATCTCTTCATTAAATATTTTAGCCATTTCTTCGTAGCTACAGTCAGTATCTTCAATTACATCATGCAAAAGACCAGCTGCAATAGTGCTAGTATCCATACCAAGTTCTGCAAGAATACATGCAACATCTACAGGGTGCTGAATATAAGGTTCACCTGATATTCTTTTTTGCTCTCTGTGCGCTTCCTCTGCAAAATAATAAGCCTTTTTTACTAAGTCTATATCTACATTATGACAATTTTCGTTTATAGCATCTAACAATTTCTGTACCATAAGGATTACTCTCCTTTTTAACTTTAAAATATATTAAAATTTCTAAAATCAAAGGCTGGTATAAAACCAGCCCGTTTATGTTTAATTATATAATATTGTCAAATTATTTTCAATAAGGATTAAAGGTCATATTTAACTAATGAGTTTACCTCATATCCTTTTAATTTATCTCTTCCGTGTAATTCTGTAAGTTCTATAGCAAAATCAAGTGCTACAACTTCTCCTCCAGCCATCTCAACAAGTTTTGTAACAGCTTCTATAGTTCCACCAGTAGCTAAAAGGTCGTCAACTATAGCAACTCTTTGCCCTTTTTTGATTGCATCTTTGTGGATTTGTAATGAATCAGTACCATATTCTAATGCGTAATCTACGCTTATAGTTTCACCTGGTAATTTCCCTGGTTTTCTAACTGGTATAAATCCAACTCCTAAAGCGTACGCTACAGGTACTCCAAAAATAAATCCTCTAGCTTCAGGTCCTAAAACTACATCTATGTTTTTATCTTTTAAGTTGTCTGCCATTTGGTCTACAGCTTCTCTTAGTGCTTCTCCGTCTGCTATTAGTGTTGAAATATCTTTAAAACTTATTCCTTCTTTTGGGAAATTTTCAATTACTCTTATACTTTTTCTTAAATCCATATTTACTCCTCCAAGTACTATTTAATTCATAGCATTATAAATTTTTACCTATATTATGTAAGTATTTAGCTATTTGTTTAGCTCTATCTTCATCGTGAGTTGTTAATAATTCTAAAACTATTCTTGCGTTATTCACGATACCAACAGTATCATCTGTCGGTGTTATTAACCCTATTATTATCTCTATATCTTCTTCTTTTAACTCTACTATATGATTAAAATCAATTATTGCTCTAAGTCCGATGTTATTAGTGTTTTCTAAAAATTTTCGTCCCTCTTTTAATATAACACCATTTTCTCCACCCGTAGAAGATTTTGCCCATTTTGTACCAAGCATAATTAAATCTAAATATTTGTTTATACTTTTCATATTATAATAAACAGCGATAGCTTGCATTAATTTAAAAGTTAAAACTGAATTAGAAAGAGTCTTGTACCTATATTGACATTTCTTTTGATTTGGATTTATATATATATATTCCTTATCTTCTATAGTCTTTCTATTTTCTAAAACAATTAAATCTATATTAAGTTCTTTTAAAAGTTCTACTTCTTCTCTTGCTTCGATATCTACGCCAATAGCAATAAGAAGGTCAGCCCCTAAAAAGTCCACCTTTGTCTTGATATCTTTACTATCTATATTTTTTGAACCTTTTTTTATATCGTGAATCAAATACTCAACATCAGCATTTAAATATCTAAGCATCAAGCTTAAGGAAGCTATTGCACAAATGCTGTCAACTGTATTCGATCCATAAACAACTATCTTTTCTCTGCTATTAACAGCAGTTGATAATCGTTCGATTGCTTTGTTCATATCTTTAAGTATAAACGGATTATATCCCGTAATGTAATTAGGGCAATATATACTTTCCCAAAACTTTCGCATCGCCTATTATCTCCTCCACAAATTTAGAAAACAATACTATTATAATTTAAAACATCCAGTTTGACAAATGTTTATGAAAAAAAATAAAAATAACCTTTAAATAATTTATTTAAAGGTTATTTTCTGAATATTTTTTAATTTTCTTTAACTTTTTCAGCTTTAACTTTTCTTGAACCTTTTTTAGTTTTATCTGTAAGCCAAACCCAAACTGGTGAAGCTATAAAGATTGAAGAATAAGCCCCAGTTGCTATACCTACAGTAAGTGGGAATGCTAATTCTCTAACTTGTGGAACAAAAATATAAACCATAACTATTGTTATAAGTGTAGTTAAAGTTGTGTTTATAGACCTTGACATAGTCTGAGTTAAACTCTTATCTGCTATAAGAGTTGCAGTTTCTCTTCTCATATACTTAGAGTTTTCTCTAATTCTATCAAAGATAACTATTGTATCATTTATAGAATAACCTACAACTGTAAGGATAGCTGCTATAAATGGTGAGTTAACTGGAATATAGAAGATTGCATAAACACTTAAAGTTATAAGTATATCGTGGAATAATGCTAAAAGTGCAGCTACACCAAACTTAAACTCAAATCTTATCGCTATATAAATAAGCATAGCTATAAATGCTATTCCAAGTGCTATAAGAGAATTTCTAGTAAGCTCTTCTCCGATAGATGCACCTATTTCGTTTTGAGATATTAAAGCGTCATCCTTAATTCCAAATTCCTTTTTAAATCCTGTAAATATTTCATTTACTTCATCTTGAGATAACTCTGATGATTTGATTTGGTAATCTGTATCGTTAACTGTGTTTGTGATTGCATTTTTTGAATATTCATTTACTATCTTATCTGCTTTTGCTTTATCAAATCCTGATTGCATTTTGAAAGTAACTTGAGTACCACCTTTAAAGTCTATACCAAAGTTAAATCCTCTAGTAAAAGCAAAACCTAAACCTATTACTATTACAACAAGAGATAAAGCCATCCATATTTTTGTCTTTTCTATTATCTTAAAATACATGCCCTTACCCCCTCTTTACTCTAAATTGTGATGGTTTAGTTAAAAATCCTGCATTTACAGCGCTATTCATTAAGAACTTAGTTACTACTAATGCTGTAAATAAACTTACAACTATACCAATTAATAAAGTAATTGCGAATCCTTTAACTGCACCTGATCCAAAGAAGTATAATACTAATGCTGCTATAATAGTTGTAATGTTTGAGTCAACTATTGAAGACATCGCATTTTCAAAACCTCTTTTAATTGCAGCTTTTACAGATACGCCTTTTTTAAGCTCTTCTCTTATCCTTTCAAATATAAGTACGTTAGCATCAACTGCCATACCTATAGTAAGTAAGAACCCTGCAATTCCAGGTAAAGTAAGAGTTGCACCTATTTCAACGTATACTAATAAAACTAGTACTACATATAAAGTTAACGCTATACTTGCTATAACTCCAGGTCCTCTATAATAAAGAATCATAAATACGAAGATTAAGCAAACACCTATAGCCCCTGCTTTCATAGCATTAGGAAGTGCTGACGCACCAAGTTGCGCTCCTACTGTTTCTGTACTTAAAGCCTTAATAGTTACAGGTAATGCACCTGAATTAATTAAACTTGATAAGTTTTTAGCTTCTTCTATATCTTTGCTTCCTGTAATTACTGCTTCTCCGTTAGTAATTTGAGATTGTACTACTGGGTTTGTAAGCATCTCATCATCCATATATATTGAGATTGATTGTCCCATATACTTTTTAGTTGCTTCTGCGAACTTTTTAGTTCCCTCTTCGTTTAGTTTTAAAGAAACTACAGGTTTGTTTGATTGATTATCAATAACCGCTGAGGCTTCTTTGATATCTTTACCTGTAAGTATTACATCGCCATTAGGTGATTTAAATGTAAGGTTACCTGTTTTACTTAGTGTGTCGACTATCTTTTGAGAGTTAAATTCTCCTGGAATATCAACCCTTATTCTATCGCTTCCTTCTGTAGTTACTACAGTTTCTGCAACACCGATTTTGTTAACCCTAAGTTCTATAAGGTTTTTAGTTTTTTCTAAGTCGTCTTGACTTATGTTTTTATCAGTTATTCCTAAAAGAACTGAAACCCCACCTTGAAGGTCTAGCCCCTTAGTAATAGCGTCTTCGAATGGTTTGACCTCCCATCCGCCTATTTTTGCTCCTCTGAAACCAATAAACGCTAAAGCGAATATAATAACAGTGCAAAAAATAAAGATAAATCTGCTTTTTCCTTTTGACTTCATCTCTCTCCCCCTCTATGTTAGAAATTTAAGAACATATAATTCCTGAATTTTATTATTCGACTAAACATTTCAGATTATACATTATGTAACTTTTAAGTCACCTTTACATTTATTGGCATTTTGTAATATAGCTACTATATTATATCATAATAGGCTATACTATTAAACATTTTAAAAGGTATTATCATTTTTTATTAATATATATTATGCCTTTTATTTTTTAAGTTTTAAGCACATTAAAAATGTCATCTACTTAAGTTAAACTTTTAAAATTTATGATAGCTTTATTTTCACTTTTATAAACGCAAAAAAAGGATTAAATGAAACCATTTAATCCTTAATAATTACTTATTATCTTCTTTATAAGTTTTGCTAGCTATTGAATTTTTAACGAATTTTATTTTTGTTCTATCAGAACTAGTTTCTAAAGTGATGTGTTCATCATCCATAGCAACTATCTTACCAACAACTCCGCCTCTTGTCATAACTTCGTCGTTAACTTTTAATTCGCCCATCATTTTTTCGTA
The DNA here is from genome assembly GCF_015234215.1 of Clostridium chrysemydis. GTDB lineage: Bacteria > Bacillota > Clostridia > Clostridiales > Clostridiaceae > Clostridium > Clostridium chrysemydis. The sequence goes on from NZ_JADEKP010000001.1 coordinate 1,351,745, forward strand.
TTGCTTTTTTCTTTTCTTTTCTGGCATTAATATCATAAAATAGAATAAACCAAAAATTAATACTAATGGTAATAATTGAACTAATATATTCATTCTTTATCTTCCTTTCGGTTTAGTTTGTGAATCCCATATTATAGTAATTCACTACTTTTCTAAGGAGTAGTGTACAACTATTTTCAGATATTGTCAACTTACTTAATTATTCCCCAATCTTTAAGTTTTTGATCCTTAAATTCGTAGAATCTATCTTCGTCTATAGCTTCTCTTATCTCTTCCATTAATTTGTTATAGAAGTAAAGGTTATGCAGTACACAAAGTCTCATCGCAAGCATCTCTTTTGCTTTAAATAAGTGTCTTACGTAAGCTCTAGTGTAATGCTTACACGCAGGACACTCACACCCTTCATCCATAGGTCTAGTATCTAATTCGAATTTAGCGTTATTCATGTTTAGCTTTCCAGTCTTTGTGAAAACTTGACCGTGTCTTCCGTTTCTAGCAGGAAGTACGCAATCAAAGAAATCAACTCCTCTAGCTACAGCTTCAAGGATGTTTTCTGGAGTTCCAACTCCCATTAAGTAAATTGGCTTATCTTGTGGAAGGTGTGGAACAACTGTATCTATTATATCGTACATTTCAGCGTGAGTTTCCCCAACTGCGAGTCCTCCTATAGCATAACCGTCTAAATCCATCTTAGTTATAGTTTTAGCGTGCTCTACTCTTATATCTTTAAACGTTGCACCTTGGTTTATACCAAATAACATTTGTTCTTTATTTATAGTATCTTCTAAAGTATTTAATCTATCCATCTCATCTTTACATCTTTGAAGCCATCTTGTAGTTCTCTCTACTGACTTTTCAACGTACTCTCTAGATGATGGTATTGGAATACATTCATCAAAAGCCATAGCTATAGTTGATGCTAGGTTGCTTTGAATTTGCATACTTTCTTCAGGTCCCATAAAGATCTTTCTTCCATCTAAATGTGATCTAAAGTATACCCCTTCTTCTTTTATCTTTCTCATTCCAGCTAGTGAAAATACTTGGAATCCGCCTGAATCTGTAAGGATCGGTCTATCCCAATTCATGAATTTATGTAATCCTCCAAGTTCTTTTACAACCTTATCTCCAGGTCTTAAGTGAAGGTGGTATGTATTTGATAATTCTACTTGGCAAGAAATATCTTTAAGGTCCATACTTGAAACTGCACCTTTAATAACTCCTATAGTTCCTACATTCATAAAAACTGGTGTCTCTACTGTTCCGTGAGGTGTATTGAATCTACCTCTTCTAGCTTTCCCGTCTTTTTTTAATAATGTATATCTTTCGCTCAAAAGTTTCACTCCTTAATTTCTCAAAAGTTATTTAATAAACATTGAATCTCCAAATGAGAAGAATCTGTATTTTTCTTTAACTGCTTCGTTATAAGCATTTAAAACGTGTTCTTTTCCAGCTAGTGTTGAAACTAACATTATAAGTGTTGATTCTGGAAGGTGGAAGTTAGTTATAAGATTATTTACAACTTTAAACTTGTATCCTGGATATATAAATATATCAGTCCAACCGCTTTGCTCTCTTACCATTCCATTTTCATCACCTATAGTTTCTAAAGTTCTAGTTGATGTAGTTCCAACAGCTATTACTCTGTTACCTAGTTTTTTAGTTTCGTTTATAATATCTGCTGTTTCTTTTGATAATTCATAATACTCTGAATGCATTATATGTTCATCAATAGTTTTTGCACTAACAGGTCTAAAAGTTCCAAGACCTACGTGTAAAGTTAAGTATACTACATTTACACCTTTATTTTTGATTTTTTCTAATAAATCTTCTGTAAAGTGAAGTCCTGCTGTAGGTGCAGCTGCTGAACCTTTTTCCTTTGAATAAACTGTTTGATATCTTTCACTATCTTCAAGTCTTTCGTGGATATATGGAGGAAGTGGCATTTCTCCTAAAGAATCTAAAACCTCTTCAAATATACCATCGTATTCAAATTCTATAATTCTGTTTCCAGTGTCTAAAACTTCTATTACTTCACATTTTAACTGACCGTCTCCAAAAGTAAATCTTCTTCCAACTCTTGCAGTTTTACCAGGCTTTGCTAAGCACTCCCACTTATCTCCTTCTAATCTTTTTAAAAGTAAAAATTCAATTTTCCCACCAGTGTTTTCTTTAGAACCTATAAGTCTAGCTGGCATAACTCTAGTATTATTTAAAACTAAAGTATCACCTTCTTTTAAATATTCTACTATATCTTTAAAGTGCTTATGTTCTATTTCTCCTGTTTCTTTATCAAGCACCATCATTCTTGAAGAATCTCTTTTTTCAAGAGGGTGTTGTGCTATTAATTCTTCTGGTAAGTAAAAATCAAAATCGCTTACGTTCATCTTTATCGTCTCCTTATTTTATGTTTCAAAAAAACTCTTTTGTTTAGATCTTTTATTTTCGTTAGGTTCATAAGGTCTATTTAAGTGTTTATATGCCTTTTCAGTTGCAACCCGTCCTCTAGGAGTTCTTATAATAAATCCTTTTTGAAGAAGGTACGGCTCATAAACATCTTCTATAGTTCCAAGTTCTTCTCCTACAAAGTAAGATAAAGTCTCTATCCCTACAGGACCGCCTTTAAAATTGTCTACTATAGATTCTAATATCTTTCTATCTACCCTATCAAAGCCTTGACTATCTACTTCTAGTAGTTCTAAAGCTTCTCTAGCTTCTTTATAACTAATTAAATTATCAGATTTAACTTCTGAATAATCTCTTACTCTTTTTAAAAGTCTATTTGCAATTCTTGGAGTTCCTCTAGACCTTCTTGCAAGTTCTATTGCACCCTCTTCTGTAATAGAGCACCCTAAAACTAACGCACTTCTAACTATTATATCTTTTAACTGTTCTTCTGTGTAATACTCCATAGCACAAAGAACGCCAAATCTATCTCTTAAAGGTGAAGTTAACATTCCAACTCTAGTAGTTGCCCCTATAAGAGTAAATTTAGGTAGATCTAATCTTATAGATTTAGCTTGAGCTCCTTTTCCTATAACTATATCTAATACGTAATCTTCCATAGCAGGGTATAGTATCTCTTCTACACTTCTATTTAATCTATGGATTTCATCTATAAATAAAACATCGTTGTCTTGGAGAGTAGTTAAAATAGCTGCTAAATCACCAGCTCTTTCTATAGCTGGACCTGATGTAACTTTTAAGTTTCCTCCCATTTCAGTTGCAATAATATTTGCAAGGGTAGTCTTCCCTAGCCCTGGAGGACCGTATAAAAGCACATGATCTAAAGCTTCTCTTCTGTTTTGAGCTGCTCTTATGAAAATATTTAATCTTTCTTTTACTTTGTCTTGACCTATATACTCATTAATCTTTTGAGGTCTTAAACTTAATTCCCCTAACTCATCATTAAGTGCATCTGGCGTTATTACTCTTTCCATCATTACCACCTAACCCATTAAAACTTTTAAAGATTCCTTAATCATAACTTCTATGCTATTACTCTTATCTATATTTTTAAGAGCTAAGTTCGCTTCTTTTTCTGTATAACCTAATGCAAGTAGCGCTCCTAAAACTTCTGCAGTTTTTGATATAATAGAATCATCACCGTCAAGCGATGCCATTATTTCTTCTTCACTCATACTATCAATTAACTCATCTGGTTTAAGCTTATCTTTTAATTCTAGTATGATTCTTCCTGCAGTTTTCTTTCCAATACCTGGCGCTCTACAGATATGCTTTTCATCACCCATCATAATTGCGTATTTTAAATTATTTATCCTACTTATAGATAATAAAGATAATGCAGCTTTAGCTCCAACGCCATTTATGCCTAAAAGCATATTAAACATTTGAAGTTCTTCGCGAGTTGCAAAACCGTAAAGACCTATAAAATCTTGTCTTACTATCTGTTCTAAAAACAGCATAACTTCATCACCGATTTTTGGTAAGTCAGCTATAGTAGTTCCTGATGTAAAAATTTTATATCCTATACCGTTATTTTCTATAATTATATAATCTTTTATTAATCCAACATATTTACCTTTAATATATTCGTACATTTAATTTCCCTCCCCCACTAAAAGTGAAAGTATGTTCTCATTTAGCCTATCTATTACTTTACCATTTTAATTAAAATCTTTCAATAAATCTAATTAGAATTTAGGATAAAATTAAAAGGAAGGGCATTAAATTTAACCCTTCCCTTAATAAAAGAAAACATGTTTATAATTATTTTTATAACTTTACTCCAAACTCAGATAGTTTTCTTTCTATTTCGTTCATATCAGGAGAACTAAAATAATTAAACTGTTCTAAGTTTTCTCTATCTACTTTAGGTAAAATACTAACAGGATAATCATAAGCTTTTACTAAGTTTAAGCTTCCTTTATCATCTGTTTTAAATAAAGCTATACATTCGTTTGAAACCCCAAGGTAAAAAACATTTTTTTCTAAGGATGCTTCCTTAGATCTTTTAAAAGTATAAGAAGTTTCATCTTTTTTACTTAATGTGTAACCGTCTTTTTTAAGAAGTTCTTTCAAAACACCTTCTGTAATAACTTTACCGCCTTCTTTTTTACTTATTTCAGTAATAGTAGCTTGACTATCCTTATTTTCTTCAGTATATAAAAAGACTTTCAAATCGTCTTTTAAAGCTTTTTCTCCATCATTATATACAGCTTGCTCTTTACTTTCTGTATTATTTAATAAAGTATCTGACATATAAATATAAGAACATATAAATAATACCGAAAGGGAAGCTATAGTATAAAATGCTATCTTCTTTTTCTTACTCATCTTCATCACTCCTTAACTAGAGTATTGACAAATTTTAGTAAGTTATACATTTATTTTGTAATTCGTCCAATTTCCTTTTTATTTTCCTTTCTTAGTACCGCTATTCCTAAATACGAAAAAACAATAGAAACTAATGGATTAATTAAATTTAAAAATGCAAATGGTGCGTAAGAAAGTGCTGAAACTCCTAAAACTCCTGAGACAAATGCACCGGCTGTGCTCCAAGGGATTAAAGCACCAGTCAAGGTACCCCCTTCTTCTAAATATCTACTTAACATAGCTGGATCTAAGTTTCTTTCTTCAAATTCCTTTTTGTAGATGCTTCCATTTAAAATTATTGAAAGATATATTTCCCCCATAACTATATTACTAAAAATACAACTTCCTATAACTAGCACACTTAAGCTTCCAATACTTTTAACCTTTACTAAAATCCCTTTAATAATAACAGTTAAGAACCCAAATCCTTCAAGTAAAGCCCCAAGACTTAATGCTATAAATGAAAGGGAAAAAGTCCACATCATACTTTGTATTCCACCTCTATTTAAAAGTGTATCTACAAATTCCACTCCAGTATGACCTACGTATCCTGCATTTAAAACATTTAAAGCTTCACCTAAGTTGTTTCCTTGAAATAAAACTGAAAATAAAACTCCAAAAATAGTTCCAATCCCAAGTGCAATAATAGAATTAACTTTTTTAATACTTAAAAATAAAACTACTATAATAGGAATAAGCATAAATAAATTAATATTAAAAGTCTTATCTAAAGTGTTTAAAATAGTATTAACCATATTAGAATCTATAGCTTCGCTACCTGAATATTTAAACCCTACAATAGTATATAAAACAAGGGAAATTATATAAGCTGGCACCGTAGTATATAGCATTGATTTAATATGCCTATAAAGGCTTGTCCCAGCTGAAACTGCTGCAAGGTTTGTAGTATCTGAAAGGGGAGATAATTTATCTCCAAAAAACGCACCAGAAACAACCATCCCAGCTACTATAGGCGCTGGAATACCAAGACTTATTCCCATAGCCATAAAAGCAACTCCAACAGTTCCGCTAGTTCCCCAAGATGTCCCCGTTGCAAGAGATGTCATACTACAAACTATAAGTCCAATAGGTAAAAACCATTTAACATTTATAAGTTTAAGTCCATAATAAACTATGCTAGGAACTACTCCTCCACTTACAAAGCTTCCTATTAAAGTTCCTATAAGTAAAAATATAATAAGTGCTGGAAAGGCCCTCTCTATCCCCTTTCTCATCTCGACTAAAACTTCTTCAAAATTATATCCCATTCTTAAAATCAGAAAAATAGTACATGCAAGTCCTATTAATAATAGAATCTGTATATCAACTTTAAAATAAATTCCAACAGTAAGAATAAGAACTAATGAAATTAAAAGAATAAACGCTATACTCTTTTTTGGTAATTCTTTTTCAACCATAAAATCCTCCCATTTGTTAATTATTTATATTCATTAATAATTATTATCTAGAATTAATAATATACTATCTATTCTTTATCTGCAACTCTCCAAATTATATTATAAGATTTTGGGAATGATATATATAAGTTATATTTATTTATAGTTGACAATTCCGATAGGAATTATTATAATTAACTAAAATTTAAAGCGAGATGAGGGAAAGAAATGAAGAAACGACTTACAATTTTATTATTATTCATATTTATTCTTGGGACGGCTTTAGTTGGTTGCAGTAGCAATTCATCAAATGTAAACATGGATAATAACAAAAAGACTATAACAATCGGTACGTCTGGTACATACTATCCTTTCACTTATTCAAATAACGGTACTCTTGAAGGGTTTGAGATTGATACTTGGAATGAAATAGGTAAAAGATTAGGTTACAACATAGAATTTAAAGCTGCTTCTTTTAGTGGATTATTTGGTATGCTTGAAAGTGATAAAATTAATTCTATAGCAAACCAAATTACTCTAACTGACGAAAGACTTGAAAAATATTATTTTACAGAACCGACTGTCTATAGCGGTGCCCAAATAATAGTAAAAAAAGGGAATGATACTATTAAAAACTTTGAAGACCTTAAAGGTAAAAAGGTTGGAGTTGACCTTGGAAGCAATTACGAGCAAATAGTTAAATCTAAAGATACAAATGGCGATATAAAAGTTCTTACTTACCAAAACACAGATGCCGCATTTAATGAGCTTTTACTTGGTAGAATCGATGCAGTTGTAATAGATAAAGTATCAGCACTTGCTACTATAAAAGAAAAAGGGTTAGCTTTAGCAATAGCAGGTAGCCCTATAGATAAAATTGAAAACGCATATCCTTTTATTAAAACAGACCAAAACAAAGAACTTATAGATAATATAAACAAAACTATTAACGATATGAAAAAAGATGGCACTCTAGGTTCTATCTCAAACAAATGGCTTGGAATGGATGTTTCATCTCCAAACAATAATAATTCTAAAACCGAAGTTTTAGATACTAAAACTTCAAATAGTTATTTTGACTTTATGTATGCTAAAAGTTTAATCCCCCTACTAATAGGAGCCGCTAAAACTACTCTATTCCTTTCAGTTTTAGGAATGGTTTTAGGACTTATCGTAGGATTATCTTTAGCTTTCATAAGATTATTTAAAATACCTGTCCTAAAATGGATAGCAGAAGTATACATATCATTCTTTAGAGGAACGCCTCTTTTAGTTCAGTTATTTTTACTTTACTTTGGTATTCCACAGATAATACCAGCACTTAAAGATATGAGTGCAATAACTGCAACTATAATAGGACTTGGACTTAACGCTTCAGCCTATATAGCTGAAATACTTCGTTCTTCTATTGGTGCTATAAACAAAGGTCAGATGGAAGCTTGCCTTTCAGTAGGTATGACTAGGTACGAGGGGCTTAAAAGAATTATCCTTCCTCAAGCTTTTAGAATTGCAGTTCCACCTCTTGGAAACATATTTGTAGACACTATAAAAGGATCTTCCCTAGCTTTCACTTTAGGGGTTATAGAACTTCTTGCAAAAGCTCAGATGGCTGCTGCATCAAGCTATAAATTCTTCGAAAGTTACATTATAGTAGCTATTATGTATTGGATTATAATTTCATTTTTCAATTTCCTTCAAAGGATTTTAGAAAAGAAACTATCAGTTTATTAAGGGGGATAAATTTATGATAAAGGTTAAAAATTTAAAAAAGAATTTCAAAGATAATGAAGTATTAAAAGGAATTAATTTAGATATAAAAAAAGGTGAAGTAGTTGTAATCTTAGGTCCTTCTGGTTCTGGAAAGTCAACTCTTTTAAGATGCTTAAACTACCTTGAAACTCCAACTAACGGAGAAATTCAAATAAGCGATTTAAAAGTAGATGCTAAAAGCATAAAGAAAAAAGATATCTACAACCTAAGAAAAGAATCAGCTATGGTATTTCAACACTACAACCTATTTAACAACAAAACAGTTTTAGAAAATGTACGTGAGGCACTTTTAGTTGTTAAAAAGCTTCCTTTTGATGAAGCTACAAAGATATCAAAAGAAGCTTTAACTAAAGTTGGAATGATTGAAAAGTCTGACTTTTATCCAAGTACTCTTTCAGGAGGTCAAATGCAAAGGGTAAGTATAGCACGTGCTATAGCACTAAATCCTAACGTAATACTTTTTGATGAACCAACTTCTGCACTAGACCCAGAACTTGTAGGTGAAGTTCTTTCAGTTATAAAAGATTTAGCTAAAGAACACAGAACTATGATAATAGTAACTCACGAAATGAGCTTTGCAAAAGAAGTTTCTGATAGAATAATCTTTATGGCAGACGGTTATATAGTAGAAGAAGGAACTCCTTTAGAAATTTTTGAATCTCCTAAAGAAGAGAGAACTAAACAATTCTTAAAAAGATTAAAATCTGAATAAAAAAAGGTCTTGTCAAAACTTTTGACAAGACCTTTTTTTATAATAAATCCTATGCTTCTTTTTTATCTTTTTTAATATTTAAAGTTAAAGTTAAAAGAACTAAAGCAAAAACTGCACCTATTATTATAAATATAAATGCACCGTTCCATCCGAAGTTATCTGAAATAACTCCAAGAACTATATCAGCTAAAGTTTCCCCGATTAAATATCCGCATAACCCTGAAAAACCTACTGCTGTTCCTACTGCAAAATTTGGAACAACATCTATTAAGCTCATTCCTATAAGTAGCTGAGGACCATATATAAAGCAACCTATACATCCTACTGATATCATAGTAACTATGTAATTATTTGTTTGCCAATATGCTACAGTTGCAATGATTACTCCAACCATACACATAATGCTAAGTGGTGCTCTTCTCCCTTTAAATACTACATCTGAAATCCATCCTAATAGAATAGAACCTGGTATTGCTATAAACTCAAATATTGCCATAGCATGTCCAGCTGCTACAAGAGAAAATCCTTTTTCTTGCTGTAAATATATTGGAATCCAGTTTACTATACCTTGTCTTATTAAATAAACAAAAACATTTGCTAAACATAAATACCAAACATACTTATTATTTAAAACATATTTAAATATAATCTCTTTACCTGTAAGTTTGTTTTCATCTACAGTTTCTTCAAGTTTAGATGAATCCCCATAATCATTTCTGTATTCTTCTATAGGTGGTAAACCTACTGAAGCTGGAGTATCTACCCCTATCCATAAAACAAATATTGTTATTAAGATACATATAAATGCTGGAATAAAGAAAATACTAGATGAATTAGCTTGACCAAATAAAGCAAAACTTGCTGCAAATACTCCAAGAGGTGCTATAAGTCCTCCTCCAATATTATGTGAAGTATTCCAAACTCCCATCTTTAGTCCCCTCTCATTTTGCGAGAACCATTTTCCTATGACTATTGAACAAGGCGGCGCCCCCATCGCTTGAACAAAACCATTTAAAATCATTAGAACTAAAAATACTGGAACCGTTTTTGCAAATCCCATAAAAATACTAAGTATAGCTGATGCTAAAAGACCTATACCTATAAAGTATTTAACGTTAGATCTATCAGCTAAATTTCCTAGTATGAATTTACTTAACCCGTAAGTTATTGCCATCCCTGCGCTGATTAAACCTATGTCTGTGTTACTAAAATCATAGTTTTTTGATAATAATGATGATGCAACTGCAAAGTTTTTTCTAACTAAATAATAGCCTGCATATCCTATGAATATCATTAGGAATACTCTTATTCTGTATATTTTGTAAGCACTTGCTATCTTACTTTCTGGAAGTCTTGCTACCTCTTTTGCTGGTTTGAATATGCCTATCATTTTACCCCTCCGTATAAAATTTTATTGTTAATGTTTTCATCTAAAATTAAAAAAATTGTCAAATTTTTAACGTTTTTTGAAAACCATTAAAATTATATACTTAAAACTTTGTAAAAATAAACACTTCCCCCCTCATTTTTATCTTTTGTTAAATATATTCACCTTTTGTTAAATATATTTTTTTATAATTTTCACAACTTAATAAAAATACATATGTTTAATTACGTAATCCTAAATTTAAAATAGAGACGGGAGCTTTCCGCCTCTATTTTAGCCTTATTATTCTTTTTCTTCTAAGGCTCTTAACTTTCTTTCAATTTTTCTAATCATCCTAAAATTTTGCATTCCCCTATTTGTTAAAGCTGCTTTTCTAGCTTCAAGTTCTAATCTACTTTTCATAAACCATATCCCCTTTACAATATTATTTATTAAGTTCCTTATATAATATTCATGTAAGACTTAGTTTATTACATCTAGATACTACTACAAATATCTCTTTCATCTAAAAGCCTAGTTATAGTTCCTCTAGAAGAGTTTTGACATTCTCGAACTATATCTAATAGATTAGATGTTAAGCATTGATTTTGCTGTACATATGCACATAATATATTTTCATTATTACGTATTATTGCATTTTGAAGGCATTGCTCCCTTTGAAATGAACCTATTATATAAAGTAAAAGAAGCCACTGATACCCCATATTAGATTGCATTATTTTATCTGTACAGCAATAATCTTCTGTGCATTCACAAGAAGATCCGCAATTGTTAAAACATCCAAAGTTACAATCACAGCACCTATTTTTATGTTTTTTTCTCCCCATTTTTATTACCTCTTAAATAATTTCACATTATATTCTATTCAATGGTTAGTATAGTGTTAATAAAAAAAATATAGAGAGATATTAAACTTTAAAGTTTAACATCTCTCTATATTGATTTTAAAATTACTCTATTACTCTTTTTAAAACTTTACTTAAAGGCTTATACAGAAAAAGAGTTGCAACTACTGTACAAATCATATTTCCAATAGAAACTTGAAATCCTAATAAAAGGGTAACTAAAAGTTCTTTTCCTTTTAGACCTGCTGTTAAAAAGTATGGGATTTGAATTAAACTTCCAAGTGAAAATGAAAGTATAGCTCCAACTAAGGCGTAAACATATTCTGACTTAGTTATTTTTTTTAGTAAGCTATAAATTAATATAAACTGTGGAAATATTACTAAATACATAACACTCCAAGGTGCTATTCCTTTAGTTAACATTACTAAAATACAAAATATAACAGTAGATACGTATGCAAGTTTTCTATCTAAAGTTGTTCCGTATAGTAAAACTATAAAACTTACAAGTTCAAAGTAAGTTATAAATGATCCCATAAAATATATTATATATAAAATAGCAGCAAGCAGTGCACCTTGCGTTATCTTTCTAGCATTCATTACATTTCGCTTGTGAATTCAAATGTTACGCTATCACCAGTTTGAAGGTTTATGCTATCAACTCCCGGTGCTTCGCCACGCTTGTAATTTACATTACCCTTAGGTGATTTGTATGAATACATCCACCAAGGACCTTTTTTCATATCTTTAGTTTCTATACCTTTAATTCCTAAAATAAATGTTCCAAACTGACCTTTATCTAATTTAGTTTCTAAAGTTTTAGAATTTTCACTTAAAAATTCTCCAAGTGTTTTTGAATTAGTTTTAAACTCTTCGCTATCTACTAATACTGTATCATTTGATTTATCAATAACTGTTACAGTTATTGTTTTATCTCCTGTAGTTCCGTTACCTGTAGTTTTATCTTTTATTATTTTGTAACCGAAAACACCTAAAGCTACGATTAAAACTACGATTAAGATTTTAATTAATAATGACTTTTTCATTTGTTACTTCCTTTCTTTAATACGATTTAGAAATAAATATTTTTTCTTCTACATTATTTCTTCTATTTATCTCTAGAGAAAGAACAAATAGTATGTTAGTTATTAAGTTGCTAAAATCTATAAGTATTTCTGGAACTAAAAGCCCAGAGTTTTTAATTCTATAAAGATTTCTGCATACCTTTTTTGCCTCTCCTCTAGCTACATGGTATTCACAAGCTAAAGGGTGACCTGTAGGATATACAAAAGAACTTATTCTGTCTTTATTTAAATCTCTATATTTGTTTAGTATATCTAATCCTTCTTTTATATCTTTTTCAGTTATAGCAATTTTTCCTCTTAAAGATCCGTTTAAGTGTAAAACTCTATCCATAAGCCAAAAAGTTTCTTCTTTTAAAGGTGTGTTTTTGCTAAGTATTCTTCCTAAAAAAGAACTTAATGAATCTGTTAAGACTTCGTGGTCTACATAACCAAAATCTTCGTTTAAAAAAGGATAAGATATTAAATCGATATTTTTACCCATAATGCCTCCTTATGCAGTGAAATTCACTAAACATTATAAATTATATATTAGTTAGCTGCAAATAGCATACAGGTAGATATTTTTATTTATATAGAACTAGCTAACTTTAAAAGCTCTTCTTTAGTATATTCATCACAAAATGCACCTTTTAAACTATTTAGGTATATTTTTTTATAATCTTCTAAATTTAATACATGATTTTTATTAATTTCTTCACACTCTTCTGTTAAAGTAACGTCTGATACTGTTCTATTATCAGTACTTACATTTACTAATAACCCAGACTCTAAAAACTTTTTAACTGGATGATTTTTGTATTCTGTAACAGCCTTAGTTTGAACGTTACTCGTAGGGCACATCTCTAAAACTATATTATTTTCTTTAACTAAGTTATATATGTCGGAATCATTTTCTATAGCTACAGCGTGCCCTATTCTCTCTGCCCCTAAAAGCTCTATTGCTTCTTTAACGTTAATTGCGTGTCCTGTTTCACCAGCATGAATAGTAACTTTGTATCCTAAGCTTCTTCCATAGTCAAAAGCTCTTTTAAACTTTTTGCAAAAGTTTAATTCTTCGCCTCCTGCTAGATCTATAGCAACTACGCCTTTTCCTATAAATTCTTTTCCTCCATCTAAAACTTCGTAAATAGTATCTTCTCCCATATGTCTTAAAAGACTTAAAATTAAGTTACTCTTTACTCCATACTCTTTTTCACCTCTTTTTAATCCTTTTAAAACACTGGCTATTATTTCGTCAACCTTTAATCCTTTTTCTTTATGGAAAAGAGGTGCAAATCTTACTTCTATATATTTAACATTTTCTTTATTTACATCTTCTATTAGTTCAAAAGCTATTCTTTCCAAGTTTTCCTTGTTTTGCATAACTTTAAGTGGTAAATCGAATCTTTCAAGATAAACATTAAGAGATGGGCAATCATTTGGAACGATTAACCTCTCTTTCATTTCTTCAAATCCTCTAATTTCTTCATTTAATCCTTCTTTATTTAAAAGCTCAATAACCGTTTCTACTCTCAAACATCCATCTAAATGACAGTGTAATTCGATCTTTGGTAAATTTTTATACATATTATTTCCTCCCTTTATTATTTTCTCCGAATGGAATTTTTGTATAAAAAAAATTCCTGATAACGAAGAAAATGCTTAAATCATCTTCTTCGTAATCAAGAATTATTGGTTCTTGGTAGAAACTCCCTAACCGTATCATAGGGATTATACGAATTTGCTATCTCGCAATTTTTAAATTAAATTTATTCTACCACAAAATTTTTTCCTGTCAATAATAAATTTTAAGGTTAAACTTTAGGATTTTTTCTTTCCTTATTTTTTCCAAGTTTTCTAGATTCTTTAGAATAGCCTATCTCGTTTGCTGTTTCTAATTTCATTTCGTGTAATTCTTTTTTAGTTTTTTGACTAGATTTTTTATTATCTTTGCTGTTTTTATTATTCTTATGAGACATAATATCACTCCTTAATTAAAGAAATCTAAATATATTATCCCTCTAAACTTTTTACTATATACGAGTAAAAAAGTGGCTTTTATTTTATAAAAATTACTTTTTTATTTTTCTACGTTATACCTTAAAACTGTCTTTAATTTATCTTTAGATACCTTTCTTGCATCTGATAAATAAATTTCTCTGTGAACTAAAGTTTTTAATTTTAAATTATTTTCTTTTATAAATTCTTTCATTTTTTTGAAGCTTTTTGCTTCCTCATCATAAGAACCTATATGCAAAATTTGAACTGAAAGCCCCTCTTCTATTTCTTTAAATAAAACTTCATCTAAAAGTTTTATTTTCTTTTTTTCTTTAACCTTTTCTCTTAAGGAATTAAATAATTTTTCATCCACAAAGTTAGGTTGTCTTATCATAAGAGTATAAATAAGTTCATCTTTATCTAACTCTTTCTTTTTTCTTCCCTCTTCTGAAAGGTCCCATGTACCTTCTAAAGGATAAACTGTATAATCAAAGTAACCATCTACAGTTACTCCTCCTTTAGGCATCATTTTAATAGCGTAAGATAAAGAATATAACGCTTCTATTCTTTCTTTAAAGTCTTCTGAATTAGGATTTCCAGATCCTTTAATTTGTAAAAATTTAAATTTAGGTACCTCAACTAACTTTGGAGTTTCTTTTGGAATATATAAATCTTTTTCTTTTTTTCTCCACTCATGCTTCAAATTTATCACCCTTTACTTATTTATTGCTTTATCAAAATTATATATTATATCATTAATATCCTCTAGTCCTAAAGATACCCTAACTAAAGTATCTTTTATTCCTAAAGCTTCCCTTTCCTCTTTAGGAATAGCTGCGTGACTCATCTTAACTGGGTAAGAAACAATAGTTTCAACTCCCCCTAAGCTTACCGAAACTAAGACTCCTTTAATATTATTTAAAAAATCTATAGTATCCTCTTTACTCTTAAATTCAAAAGAAACTACAGCTCCTCCGTTTTTTGCCTGTGATTTATGAATTTCATATCCTTTATGTTCTTTAAGACCTGGGTAATAAACATTAGAAACTTTATCTAATGTTTTAAGATATTTTGAAAGTTCTAAAGCATTAGATGTAGCTTTATCTAGCCTTACCTTTAGAGTTTTTATTCCTCTTAAAAGTAAAAATGAATCATTTGGCGAAAGTATAGCACCGAAGGTATTTTGAACGTTATATATCTCTTTTGCTAAACTTTCATCTCTTGTAGCTGCAACCCCTGCAATAATATCACTATGCCCTCCTAAAAACTTAGTAGCACTAGAAACTACTATATCTACTCCAAGTTCTAGCGGTCTTAAAAGGTATGGAGACATAAATGTGTTATCTGCTATAGTTAGAAGTTTGTTTCTTTTAGCTATCTTAACTACTTGTCTTATATCAGTTATTTTTAATAAAGGATTTGATGGAGTCTCTATATAAATCCCTTTAGTGTTCTTTTTTAATACATCTTTTATATTGCTTAAGTTACTTAAATCTACAAAGGAAAACTCTATATTAAATCTACTAAAAAATTTAGTAATAGCCCTATACGTCCCTCCGTAAACATCTCCTGATACTATAATGTGATCTCCTGCATTAAAGATACTTAAAACTGAACAAATAGCTGCCATCCCAGAGGAAAAAGCAAAAGCATACTTGCCATTTTCAATATCTTTTAAAACTTCTTCTAGGGCGCTTCTTGTTGGATTTTTTGACCTTGAATAATCATATTCCCCAAAGTTTTCTATATCAAATTGATGAAAAGTAGATGTTTGATATATAGGAACATTTACAGCACCTGTACTTTTATCTATTAAATTTTCTGCATTTACTAATTTACTTTCAAAATTCATAAATCACACCTCTAAAACCTTTCTTAAATCTTCTTTTAAATCATTAATATTTTCTATACCAACTGAAAGCCTAAGAAGTCTATTATCTATTCCTAACTTTTCTTTATAAAGGCTTGGCATATCGGCGTGAGTTTGAGTAAAAGGGTATGTTATTAAGCTTTCTGTACCTCCTAAACTCTCTGCAAAAGAAATAACTTCAAGGCCATTTAATATCTTTTCTACTAATTTTTCGTCTTTAACTTTAAAAGAAATCATAGCACCAAATCCTGTGCTTTGCTTTTTATTAATTTCATAGCCTTTACTTTCTTTAAGCCCAACATAAAAAACCTCTAAAACTGAATCGAATTCTTTTAGATAATTTGCAATTTCTATAGCATTTTTCTCGCATCTTTCCATCCTTATATGAAGAGTTTTTAAACTTCTTAAAAGAAGCCAAGAATCAAAAGGAGATAAAATACTTCCTGTTGCCATTTGAACTTTTCTAAATCTATCACTTAATAATTCATCTTTAACTATAACTAGTCCTGCAAGTAAATCGTTATGTCCTCCTAAAAATTTAGTTCCACTATGAACTACAATATCTGCCCCTAAACTTAAAGGCTTTTGAAAATAAGGAGTTAAAAATGTATTATCAACTATTAAGATAAGTCCATTTTCTTTTGCTATTTCACTTATAGCTTTAATATCACTAACCCTCATCAAAGGGTTTGAAGGAGTTTCAACAAAAATCGCTTTTGTGCTTTTTTTGATATATCTTTTTATTTTTTCTCTATCACTTGTATCTACAAAATCGCACTTTATTCCAAAGTTTTTAAATGTCTCTTCAAAAAGTCTATATGTACCTCCATACAAATCTTCTGAAAGAATAAAGTGATCGCCGCTACTAAATATACTTATGCAAGAAGCTATTGCAGATACCCCACTTGAAAAAGCTAAAGCGTCATTTCCTCCTTCTAAAAGTGCAATAGTTTTTTCAAGTTCCTCACGAGTCGGATTATTAGCTCTAGAATAATCGTATCCTGTTGTCATATTTAGCCCTGGATGTTTAAATGTAGCTGATTGATAAATAGGAAAACTCATAGCCCCAGTCCTACTATCACCTAAGCTTGCTCCTCTAACTAAAATCGTTTCAATATCTTTTTTTAAATTCATAAAACCACCCCAATCTTAAAAATAAAAAAATCACTTCTTAAAATAAAGAAGTGATTTAAACTCTAAAAAATATTAATCAATCATTCTTATTTATCAAAAGCTACGCTTTTGCAGGATTTAGCACCACATAAACTAATTTATAGGTTGCCGGGATTCAACGGGCCAGTCCCTCCTCCACTCTTAATAAGATTTTTTATCTATTATATTCTATTATTATAATAATTGCAATATTATTCCAAATAAATTTTTTATTTCCCTTAAAAATAAACCTTTTGAAATTGTATCGGTTCATTTGACAGTACTCCTCCTAAATCCTAATATAAATGTAATAGAAAAAAGGGGGAATAATAATGAATAGTAAAACAAAAAGATTAATTCAATTAGCTTTATTTGCTGCACTTATTTATATCGGAACATCTCTTCATATTAAAATTCCAATAGGTGGCGGAACATCTATGGTTCACCTTGGAACTACTGTAATTTTTATAGTTGCTGTTTTAATAGGAAAAGATGCTTGGCTTCCTAGTGCTATAGGCTGTGCACTTATGGATTTATTAGATCCAGCCTTTGCCCTTTGGGTGATTCCGACTTTCATAATTAAAGGTTTAACAGGGTATACGGCAGGTAAAATTGCCTTTTTAAATGGAAAAGAAGGGACTAGCACTATTCAAAACACTATAGGTTTTGTATTTGGAGGTATAGTTTCTTTAACTGGCTATTTTATAGTTAACTGGGTTATCTTTAAAGGATGGCAAGGTGCTGTAGCTAGTTTATTAACTTCAATTACTACAACAGCTATAGGCTTAATTATTGCAATTCCTTTATCAATGGCCGTGAAATCTGCAGCAAAAAGATTTATTTATGTAACAAAATAAAAAAAGGAAGAGTTTCTAACTTTAACTTAGATTCTCTTCCTTTTTTTAAATTCATTCCCCTTTTTCATTTTAAGTTACTCCTCAGCAGTATCTAAAATTTTGTTTATTTCTTTTTCTTGCATTCTTTCTTCAATAACAAATGCTTCTCTAATACCATTTTTAACTGCAATTTTAATTACAAAGTATAAAGCTACTAATAATACTAAAAATTTTGCTATAGCAATCCATTCAAACATTTTACCCCTCCTATCGTATATAAATTATTATAGAATTCTCTTCTTATTAAAAAAATTCTGTTCTTTATTATAATTTTACCATAAATTTCAATTAATATACCTATTAAAAGTTATTTTAACCTACCTTTATCACAAAAATAAAAAATACTATTTTAAAGAATCATTCCATATATATATTAATAATGCCTTAGGAGGAATATATGAAAATAGAGCTTAATGTAATCGGATTTATAAATAGCTCCTTCTCTATGAAAAATAACACATCCCTAAATAAGTACACCTCTAAAATTAAAATAGAACCTGACTATTTAAAAAGATTAAAAGAGTTTAAAAACTTTACACACCTAACTATAATCTATTATTTAGAGGAAAATTCTTCTCTTGAAATTACATCTGTTGAACTTATAAATATCTCTGAAAATATACTCACTGTAAGAGGATTAAATAAATTAGTTTTAGCAAAAATACTAGATATAAAGCCTTATCACAAAAGGTTTGATACTAAGGAAAGATCAAAGACTCCTGAATGGATAGATAGAATTAATCGATATTATTTTTAAGTACTAATAAATATAAAAAGCAGTATCAAAAAGATACTGCTTTAAAAATCCAAGCTTTTAATAAAATCTGAAACTACAAATATTAAAGATAAAACTAGCCCCGCCAGTCCAACTTCTTTTAATTTAACCTTATCTTTTTTGTATCCTAATACTACTAAGATAATACTAACTATAATTATAAGTATTTTAAATATATTCATCATAAGTATTCAATCCCCCTATAGGAATATATTAACATAACAGCAACTAAAAACTTTTAACAATACTGTTAAATTATCTCTATTCCAGTAGTTTCTTCTGAAACTATATTAGCTTCAAGTTTTTTCACTATCTTGCCACCAGTTGTCACAAACACATCGTTACTAACTATAGCATCCATAGCCCTATTAATATCTTCTTTAGTAAGGTCTACTTTAATTTCTCTAACCCTTAAATTGAATTTCTTTCCCGATTCGTTTTCGAATCCCATAACTAAAGTTTTTTCTCTCATATAATTTCTCCCCCTTTTAAATATTTTTTCTCTCTTACGCTTCTTGCTCTTCTAAAAGAATACTATCTTCTTCAACTGCAAGTTCTGATAACGGAAATGCTATTAAATTTGCAATCTCTGAAGCTACAGCATAAAGCCCTTCTTTAGTAGCTGAAAGGTTAAGATTACTAAATCTTTGAGATTTAATAATATCCTTCCCACTTTCGTTTTGCCCCTTTAAATAAGAAACTTTTAAGTTTGCTCCATTAACTATTTTTGATATCATATCTATCAACTCCTTTCATCTACTAAATATGCAAAGATGTTAGTTAACTATAAAAAATGGTATAATTTTCTTATATTTATCTTAGGAGATGGTACAAATGGCAAAAATAATTAGAAACAAATTAACCCCTAATGACTTTAATTCATTAACAAAGCTAGTAGGCTGGGGGCAGCTTCCCTTAGATCAGATATCTAAAGCTTTAGAGAATTCAGTTTATGTAGCTACAGTTTATTTAAATGATGAACTTATTGGTATGGGAAGGTTAATTGGTGATAAAAGTATATCTTATTACATAAAGGATTTAGTTATAGCGCCTAAATATCAAGGCAAAGGATACGGTACTCTTTTAATAAAAGATATGATACATTTCATTAAAGAAAATACACCTAAAAACTATAAATTTTGCCTAGAGCTTATGTCAGCTGAAGGTAAAGAACCTTTTTATGAAAGATTAGGGTTTGAAAGAACTCCTTCTAAAAGTTGTGGTGCTGGTATGTTTATGATTGTTGAAAATAATTAAAAAGAGAGTGGCAAAAAACGCCACTCTCTTTCTACTTACTAATAAAATTTTTCAAGGATTTTTCGCTGTTTATAATACTTTTTAAATCATCTTTTATATCTTCTTTTTTGTAAGTTATTTTATCCTTACCATCAATATTAAAGTTTATTATAGAAACATTGTTAACTAAAGAAAAAATAATATATGCGTCTTTTCTTAAAACATCGTCAAACCCTAGCTTTACCTTTTCACCTTCACCAAGGTCTACTTCTAAATACTTAAATTTCTTATAGCTTAAATTTAACTCATAAGGTTCATTCGCTGTTTGTAATTCTATTTTAGTATTATAACTACACCCTGGTAAATTATATACTATATTAGAAACTGCTGAATTATCCCCTATAAAAGAATCTTTGTATTTAAGTAATTTATCAAAGTCTAGTTTTGTTTCTTTAATTTCATTTGAATCTGAATTCGTACCTGAATTTGTATCTGTGTTTGAATTACACCCAACCATACCAATAACTAAAATTAATCCTAAAAATAAGTTTAATAATTTTAAATACTTTCTATTCATTATTTCCCCCTAAATAATTATTTTTTTAAAACTACTATATATCTGTGTTCTAAACTATAAACAAACCCTTTTTCTTCAATTTCTTCATTTAGTTTTACTAACTCCTCAAAGGAATTTTGAACTGAGAATCCTGGAAACTCCCACTCAATTATTTTTGCAAAATATACTAATGCCCCTAAATCTTTAAATCTTAAATAAGGATAAAATTCTTTCCCTAATATAACTTCAAAATTATTATCCTCTGCTTTTTTTAAAACATTCCTTAAGTTGTTATTAGAATATTTAGGCTTAAATCCTTTTATTAACCTTTTAGATAAGATCTCATTATTTTTACCGCCTACCTGCTGAGTTATAAATACTCCACCTGGCTTTAATATTCTATAAACTTCTTTTAACTCAAAGGAAGCATGTCTATTTATTATTAAATCGAATGTATCATCTTCAAATGGTAATTCATCATCCCTTAAAACTTCAAATACCCCTATCCCTAAAGGACTTAGTTTTTCTTTGCAAAGTTTTACGTTTGGCTCCCAATTTTCAGTTATTGAAGTGTTTTTGTATGGATGATTTAAAGAAAGTAAAAATTCTCCTCCTCCAGTTCCCATATCTAATAATTTAAAGTCATCTTTTAAATAAGATTTTAATATGCTTTCATAATCCCAAGGTAGTTTTTCTTCTTCCCATCTATTTTCTAGGTGAGAAAAGTCCCATCCCTTAAAACTTAATCCTTCTTCTTTTTCTAAATTATTTTTTAATTCTTCTCTATTCATTACTGCTCCCCTTTTTCTTAAATTACTAATCTAATAAATTGGTGCAGCTAAACTTCTTTGATAGTATTAAATTATTATTTATCCTAGTGCAACCTACTATCAAGATTTAAAACTGCACCAAGTATTTAATTCGCTTATTTCCCATAAAGAGATTTCACCTGCTTTCAATATTATTTTTCTATTTAACTAATCTATAAAATCCGTTTTCTATATTATTTTCAAACCCAAATCTTTTGTAAATTCCATTTAGTATATTATACCATATTTTAAATTTATATCCTTAAATCAAAAATGCTAATATACAATTCGCATATTAGCATCTTTAATTAAAACCTTATTTTATATTTCTAAATTAAAATTATCTATATAATCTTTAGCTTCTTTATAATCTTTCCCTGAAAGAATTCTATATCTATTAATTGCTTTATATTTTTTGCCTTTATCTAATAAATCTTTAACTTCTTTATCTATCTCGCTTTTTATTTCTTCTTTGATATTATCTTTTAAAGATATTCTTTCTAGTATATAGTTCGTTCTTTTTACCTCTTCAGACAACCTTTTTAAATCACTACTAACCATAGCAAATATCCCTAAAGCAACTCCGATAGCTATCCAATAAACGTCCATTTTTCCTCCATATAATTATAAATTACTCTCTTCTTTTATAATTAATATATTTAAACCTTAATCTTTTTAGAATAGCTATATTTTTTTAATATTTATAATTCTTTTAGATACATTACTTCAGTAGCAGTTAAAAACTCTTTTTTATTATCCGTTTCTTTAAAATCAAAACTTTCATAAAATCTTCTAGCTCTCTTATTTTCTTCAAAAACCCAAAGATAAATTTTACTATATCCTTGATTCTTTGCCTCAGCTAAAATGTGATTCATCATAACTTTTCCGTATCCTTTTCCTAAGTTTTCCCTTAAACTATGAATACAAATAAGTTCTGCAAAGCCTTCTGCTTCAGTATCACGAGCCTCATCGAAATACGCCATCAAATGAGCTTTATCATCAACAAATAAAATATATCCATTTCCTATTTCTTTTTCTAATAAAGACTTATACATTTCTATAGCCTTATCTATATTAGTGCATTCCTCTAAATCTTCTTTAGATATAATATCTTTAAAAGCATACTTCCAAGATTCTGTTTGGATGAATGCTAATGTTTTTTCATCACCTATTTTAACTTTTCTTAAATTTACTCCCACTTTAACCTCTCCTTAACTATGTTTATTCCTTAATCTCTTATTTATAGATTATTATATATTAAAACTAAATAAATAATTTTCTCAAACTCATAATACGCATCATAGTCTATAGATAATAGTTTTTCATTTTTATATAACATATACGTTTCTACAAAAAATTCTATAGGATCCTCTTTGAAATAATTAGCATACCAGCTATCTTTTTTATATCCATTGTCCTCTTGAAATATTATATCTTTATACTTTTTAATATATTTTTTAAATTCATTATGACTTGAAAAGATATACTTATCTTTTTCGAAACTGTAATCTAACCCGTGACCAAACTCATGTAACATAATGTCACTAGTTTTGTTATCTACAGAATTAGTATCAATATAAATAATCTTTTCTTTATAACTACATAAACCTATTACATCAAAATCCCAATAATCTGTATTTCCATTTTTCACATACGCTTCTACTACATCCTCTGTAAATAAAATATCATATTCACTCATTTTTTTATACTCATAGTGATTAAACCTATCTATAACATTACTATAGTTTAAATTTATTAGCTTATCTATTTTTACTTCTTTTGTATTATAACCTATAAACGTCTGTATAAAAACTAAGATTAAACTAACTAACCTCATTTTTACCCCTAACAGATTCAATACTTGAATATTTATTCTAAAGCCTCAAGTTATATTATATGTATAGATAAATTTATTGCTAAAAAATCCAATATTTAGATTATATTACTTTATCAATGCAAATAAAAAAAAGTTAATGCTTTCCATTATGAAACATTAACCTTTTATTATATTTTATATTTTTGTAGTTAATCTGAGTTACCCTTCTATTTTATCTAATTTACTATAAACTATATTAAAGATTCCTTTAATATAGTTTTATTCTCTTTGCTAATATTATTGATTTTTAGTCCTATAAGTGACTTATTATTATCTAAATAGAAATACACATTATTATTTTGCAGGCAATCTCTAATTTTATTTTCTGAAAATACTATACTCACACTTTCATTTTCTATGTATACTTTTAATCTTCCCTTTTCATCTGTATATACCTCATCATTAATATTTTCTAATTCTAAAATTGGACTCCCTTTAAAAACAGAAATATTATCTCCAAAATAATTTTCTACTTCATATATATTTTTACATATTGTTAATGTGATAGAACGTATATCTTTCTTATATTTTCCAAATCCAATTTCAATTAATGATTGATTAAAGTCGCCTGTTCTCCAATATAAAGTTGGTTCCTCCCAGATATTCCATAATCCAAACTCTATATTTATTGGTGTATATATATCAAATTTAATATCTTCTCTTTTTATCTCTTCATGGCTAATTACTTTTAACACTTCATACAACTACCTTTCAAATTATGGCTTATAATAGCATTTTTACTACTAAATATTATTTTACTTTTTTGGTGTGTTAAACCTTTATTTTATAATAAATCAATTTAACATATTTAAAGGTCAAAAACTACATATTAACTAACTTTCAGCCTTTAAAATTTTTATAATTTCCTTCACATAAAAAAGGCTATCTCCTATCTTTGATGATAGAAAATAGCCTTTCAATATAATGTATACACCATTATAAAAACCATAATTGATGTATACCGTAGTAAATTTTATATTTTAATTCAAATAAAATTCTCCATTACCGTTGGTATAACTAACCTAACAGCACTACCCTTCCCAACCTTCTGGGAATTCAGCATTGTGGTAAACTTCTTGAACGTCATCGTCGTCTTCAAGTAAGTCTAACATCTTTTGGAATTTCTTAGCATCATCTTCATTTATTTCTGAAGTTGTGTCTGGAATCATTTTAACTCCTGCATCTAAGAATTCTAAACCGTTTCCTTCTAAAGCTTCTCTAACTTCACCGAAAGCTGCTGGCTCTGTGTATATAACGAATACTTCGTCTTCAGCTTGGAAGTCTTCTGCTCCAGCTTCTAAAGCCATCATCATTATTTCTTCTTCGTCTAAATCGCCTTTTTCTATAACGATTTCACCTTTTTCTTGGAACATAAATCCAACGCAACCTGTAGTTCCCATATTTCCGCCACCTTTAGTGAAGGCGCTTCTTACGTTACCTGCAGTTCTGTTTTTGTTATCTGTAAGAGTTTCAACTATAACTGCAACTCCTGATGGTCCGTATCCTTCGTATACGTTCTTTTCGTAGTTTACTGAACCCATCTCTCCTGATGCTTTTTTAATTGATCTTAATATAGTATCATTTGGCATGTTTGCAGCTTTCGCTTTTGCCACTATATCTCTTAATTTAGCGTTAGAATCAGGACTCGGACCGCCTTCTTTAACCGCAACCATTAGTTCTTTTCCGATTTTAGTAAATACTTTTCCTCTTTTTGCATCCATTTTACCTTTTTTGGCTTGGATGTTATGCCATTTTGAATGTCCTGACATCTTAATTCCTCCTCATGTTATCTATTTAAATAAATTATTAAAAATTCTATAAATCTTTAAAAATTATATCATATTAATTAATTCCTCTTCAAGAAATTAGCTTGTATTTATAGTTTCTTTACAATTTAGATAGCTTTATACAACCTATTTTCTTCTTTAAAGTAGATTCCCTCTTCTGATTTTTCTATAGTTGCTTTACCGTTTGTAGATTCTGTAACTTCTTTTTCTATAGTTTCTATTATAGAATTTTCAGCAAATATATGAACTACTACTTTGTCTGTGTATTCTGAATCTTCTATATGCCAATTATTTTGACCACAAAGGTATTGTATCTTTCCTATAAAATCATAATCTATACTTATAGAAACCTTACTTCCTTTAACTTTTTCAACTATTCCCCCAGCCTTAACAGCTATACTTGCGCCCTTTGTGTAGGCTCTAGTTAAACCTCCAGCACCAAGTAAAATCCCACCGAAGTATCTAGTTACTACTACGCAGCAATCAGTTATCCCTTGCTTCTTCATAACTTCTAAAATAGGGATACCCGCTGTTCCTTGAGGCTCTCCATCGTCTGAATATCTTTGAATTCCGTAATTTTCTCCTATAACGTAAGCCCAGCAGTTATGTCTAGCTTGCTTGTGCATACTCTTTATTTCGTTTAAGAATTCTTTTGCTTCTTCTTCTGTTTCTACCCTTTTAGCATATCCTATAAACTCTGATTTCTTTTCCTCAAAGCTGTCTTCCCCTCTATCTCTAATAGTTATATATGCCATTTATCTAATTCCTCCTTGATGATTTTAAGTCCTTTAAGAATTTTCTCTTCGTCAGTTTGAGAAAACCCTATCCTAAAAGCTAAGTCTCCTTCATCTGCATCTCTAAAAAATAATACTCCAGGAGTTATAAATACGTTTCTTTTTCTAAGTTTAAAGTATAACTCTCTTGAAGACATTTTATCATTTTTTAGTCTTAGATAAAAATTTAATCCCCCGCTTGGCATCTTAAAATCTACATATTCTTTTAACTCTTCTTTTATAAGTTTTCCCATAAGATTATATCTTTTTTTATATTCTACTGAAAGATTGTGAATATTTCCTCTCCAATTGCAGTTTGCAATATAATATTCTAGCGCTCTTTGCATTAAACTAGCAGTTGAAATATCAGTATTAAACTTTGCTTTAAAGAAGTTATCGTGATAAACCTTTGGAGGAATTATATAACCTAGTCTAACTCCTGGTAAGAATATCTTAGAAAAACTCTTAATGTAAATAACTCTATCTTCTCTATCTAAATACTTAAAAGGAATATACTCTAAACTCTCTTCGTAGATAAGTTCTGAAAGATAATCATCTTCTATAATGTAAAAATCATATTTACTTGCTAAATCTAATATCTTTTTCTTTTTTTCTAAACTATAAGAAACACCTGTAGGATTTTGAAAATAACTCATAGTATAAAATAAACTTATTTTATTCTTTTTAAGTATTCTTTCGAATTTTTCTATATCTATACCGTCTTCATCTATAGGAACTTCAAAAATATTAGCTCTCTTCCACTTAAAAACAGAAAGAGCGCCCCCGTAAGTTGGCTTTTCTACAACAACGTTGTCATTTACAGTTAATAAAGATTTTGAGGCTATATCTATTCCTTGTTGTGCACCTGATACTATTAATATATCTTCTGTATTTAAAGTATTATCCCAAAACACATTATTTATAGTCTTTCTAAGTGGCTCGTAGCCTAATGTATCTTGGGTTAACAGCACCTCTTCCCCGTCCCTATCTAAAACTTTGTTTATGATATTTTTAAAATCCTTTATAGGAAATAAAACTTCGTTTGTAGTTTCTCCTGTAAAATCTATAAAGCCTTCATTTAAAACCTTAAAACCTCTGCTATAAATATTTCTAAATTTAGTAAGCCCGTCACTTCTTTTTGCAAAGGTGCCACTTCCCATTTTAGAAGTGGCATATCCTTTGTTTAATAAATAATTATAAGCATTAATAATAGTAACTTTATTTACATTTAAAGCTTCTTTAAGATCTCTTATAGATGGTAGTTTTTCACCATCTTTTATAATATTTTTATCTATAAGTTCTTTTATCCTTAGTCCAATGCATTTATATTTTGGTGTATCTTCTTTAAATTGAACTTTTATAATTTCTTCTATCATATAATTCCTATCTACAGCTGTAGACTACTTCACTTATTATTACGCTTCCAGATGAATCTTTAGTTTCCCTGAATTCTTTATTTATGATTCCAAGTTCACTAAGTTCTTTTAATATAAATTGCATTTTAATTTTTTCACCAAAAGGATATAATGCATCTTGAATTTCAGATGTGCTCATAGGCTCTTTTGACTCTCTAATTTCTTTAATAATAGGTCCTGCAATAGTTAATATATTATCGTTAATATAGTACTCTAAATACCTTATTACCTTTTCTATTTCCTTTGCTGTTATCTCATTTTCTATAAGAAGTAATATACATTTTTCAAAAACCTTATCTAAATTCATAACCATGCTTATAGCATCTTTAGTTTCTCTATAACCATTAACACTTAAATAAAGCTTTGCATAATTATTTAAAGCTTTTATAAGAACTTCGAAAGCTGTGCAAATACCTTCATTGCTTAAATACTTTTTGCAGACTCCTATTTCTTTTAATAAAACTCCTAAATAAACCATATTATCTTCTTCGTTTCTATCATCGAATATGTACTTAGATTTGTTATAGACATCTTTTATTTCGTTGTCTCTTGATAAAACTAATTTTGATTTTTTTAAGATTTTTGAAGCTATGCTATTTTTTCCTTCGTTTAGATATGAATATAAGAAGCTATCTTTACTTAAAACTTTCATATGTACAGCTATATCAAAAACTTCCGAATGTAAATGCTTAACTTTTCCAAATTCATTTTTGTATACAACAAATAAATCAATATCAGAACCTTCCCAAATATCACCTGTTACTATGCTTCCAAAAGCAAACACAGAAATAACATTTTCATTTGAAGATAGGTCACTTAAAATTTTATTAAATGCAGTTTGGTAATTAACTATAACTTCTTTCAAATTTTTCACGCCGCCTTTCTTTTAGTTCATTATAACAAAATATTCACAATTTAAAAATAACCCCTTGAAAATTCAAGGGGTTTTAGAGCCACAATCTTCTATATCTTCACTTTCAATTGTTCCGTGAATAGTTTCTCCTAGTGCTATAGATTCTTCAATTCCTTTTCTAAAGATCTCAGCCCTTTTTCTTAGAGTTTTAAAAAGGCACTCTATTTCACTATTCATATTGTGACTAAGGTCTAATGCATGCCTAATTTCTCTTTTTTTACCGTATGTATTCTTTTGCATATTATCAGCTGAGGTTGCTATACTGTTTGATGCAAAAGCCATAAAATAAATCATATCAACTAAAGGCTTAACTTTTCTTTCATAAAAGAATTTCTCGTCTTGATTTATGTTAAAACTGCTAAGCCCAGCTTTTATAGTATCTAGTTCTAAGACATCGGCATTTAACTTAGCTAAAAGCTGCTCTGCTTCACTAAAGGTGTTTGCCTTTTGAGATGGGAGATTTACATCAACTACATCACTACCGTTATTGATTGCATTTAATTCTTGCTGCGCATTATAAAGATTTGCATCATTTATAGGATTAGACACATTTCCAATGTTCGTAGTATCACTCAAACTCCCACCTCCTAGAATACTTTCTACTTTTATTTATATTCTAGTTTAATATATTTATTATATATTCCTTAGTTTTATTGTAAACTTCATCGTCTACTTCAACAGTTAATTTAGTTCCAGCTTCAACGTATTCTTCTTCTAAAACTCTTCCACTTCTGTGAAGTAAAGACACCACATCTCCTCTTTCGTAAGGAATGATGTATTCACACTTTTTAAGGCTATAAGGTAGTTTTTCTTCGATTTCGTTTAGTAAGCCGTCGATATTAATTTCTTCTTTAGCTGAAATTTCTATTATGTCATCATAATATGAGATCTTTGATTTTAATTCTTCTAACTTTTCTTTATCTACTTTATCTATTTTATTTAAAGCTAAAATAGTTTCTTTATCTATAGCTCCAAGTTCCGCTAAAACCTCTTCAACTGCTTTAATTTGTTCTAAAGCATCATCACTTGATGCATCAACTACGTGACAAAGTAAATCTGCATAAATTACTTCTTCTAGAGTTGATTTAAAAGCTTCAACTAAATCGTGAGGTAATTTTCTAACAAATCCAACAGTGTCAGTTAACGTTATAAGCCCTTTGTTTTTAAGGATAATAGCTCTAGTTGTGATATCTAAAGTTGCAAAAAGCATATCAGCTTCAAATACATCTTCTTTAGTTCTGTTATCTTTTGCAGCTGCAATACTGCATAAAGTATTTCTTAAAGTTGATTTACCAGCGTTTGTGTAACCTACTAAAGAAACTTTAGGAATACTTTCTTTGTTTCTTTTTTCTCTTTGAATTTCTCTATTTTTTCTAACCTTTTTAAGTTCTTGATTAAGGTCATATATAGTTTCTCTTATATGTCTTCTATCTGTTTCTAATTTTTTCTCTCCAGGACCTTTAGTTCCTATACCGCCTCCAGTTCTTGAAAGTACAGTTCCAAGACCTGTAAGTCTACTCATTCTATATTTAAGTTGTGCAAGTTCTACTTGAATCTTAGCTTCTTTGCTTTTTGCTCTTCTTGCAAAGATTTCAAGGATTAAAGTAGTTCTATCTATAACTTTAGCACCTATTGCATTTTCTAAATTTCTCACTTGTGAACCTGAAAGTTCGTCATCAAAAATAATTACGTTAGCTCTTTCTGTTTGTCTAAGGTGTGCTATCTCTAAAACCTTTCCTCTTCCTATATAAAAAGCGGGGTCTATTTTGCTTCTACCTTGGAAAACTGAATCTATAACAGGAATATCACAAGCTTTTGTAAGTTCTTTAAGCTCTTCTAAACTCTCTCTAGTATCAGACCCTACAAGTATTGCTTTTTCTCCTAAGTCTTCTTCTACTTCATTTTCTTTAATAAGACTTTCTGCGTGTCTTACTCTATCTAATATATTTATAGAAAATAATTCGTTAAAGCTTATGTTATTCATTTCATCAAAAACTAATTTATCATTATATACTGTTAAATTAGCAAAAGAAAAATCGAAAGCTTCTCCATTTCTTACTCCTATTGCAACTATAGCATCAAGTTTTAATTTTAAAAGCGCTGTTAAATCTAGTGCTGAAAGATTACTAAATCCGTTTGGGTGAGTGTGAATCACACGAACTCCTGAAAGTCTCTTTTCATTTATATCTAAAAGTGGTAATTCTACTGAAGTAGAGTCACCTATAGCTACAGATTGAACCTTACCTTTTCTATCAATAGCTACACTTATTTCCCTTTCAATTTGACTAGATAATCTTGAAATGGTGTCTATAATTCCATCTGAGCAAACTTCGTCTTTAAGGACCTTTACTTTATATAAATCTTCAAGTTCACTTAAAACTGAATTTTTAACACCTTCTATATTTCCATGTATCATTAATATCACCTCGATTAATAAAAAACTATTCTGAATGCCTTTAATTCTACTCTATTAAAGTTTAAAAGTAAACATTCCCAGAAAATATAAGACTTGATTTTTGTCTTAATTTACAGTATTTTTATATTATTAATCTTTAGACAAATTTAATACATAATACTTATACATAATATTACTTGGAGGGAATTTAAATGGAAAATAATAAGCGTAATATTCTTTTTTCAAAAGAACAAATACAAAACAGAATTGACGAACTAGGAAAAGTTATAACAGAAGATTATAAAGATAAAAATCTTTATGTTCTTTCATTATTAAGAGGAAGCTTTATTTATGCAGCTGACTTAGTTAGAAGCATAGATACTAAAGCAAAAATAGGATTTATGACTACTTCAAGCTACGGACACAGCGAAACTAGTACAGGTAACGTTCAAGTTGTAAATGATATTCCAGATAACATAGAAGGATATGATGTATTAATAGTAGATGATATCGTAGATACTGGATACACTATGGAATACGTAGTAAACCACGTAAAAAAATTAGGTGCAGCTTCTGTTAAGACTTGTGTTCTTTTAGATAAGCCTTCAAGAAGAAAAGTAGATTTAACACCAGACTATTGTTGTTTTGAAATAGAAGATTTATTTGTTGTAGGATACGGATTAAATTACGGAGATCACTACAGAAATATTCCTTACGTATTTAACTGGGAAACTAAATAGTAATTTAAAAATGAGATGTTTAAATAAACATCTCATTTTATTTTGCAGTTGTTTTTATTCCACCACCAAAATCTATTGCAGTATCAGGAATATTCCCGACTATTATAACTTCTGAAAGCGGTACTTCGGCTTGTACTTCTATCTCTTCACTATACATTGGAATAATTATCTTTATTCTAGCTTTTACCTTTAAATAAATCTTATGCCTTGTCTGATTTATCCCAGCTCCTTCAAAGGCGCTTTCGTAGGATGTTTCTATGTTTCCAAGTGGCTCCATTTGAATAGTTATCATCGGGCCTAAATTATAGTATACGCTGTTATCTGTCATCCAGCCTAAAGGAACTTCTATCCCATTTTCACCTAATTCTTCAAACTTTTTATTACATCTAGTTGCGATTTCAGCACTTAATTTATTCATTTTTAATGTATCTGCTTGAATTAAAGAAATATTTCCTTTAGAGTCTTTTGAGATCTCTACTATACCATTATCACCAAACTCCTCATTAAATACTTCAAGAGTAGTTTCATTTATTATTTTTATAGTTTCATTTCTCATAGTAGTCTCTGATATAGCTAGAACTGACGGCATAACTTTTTTATCAAAAACTAGTATTATTAAGTTAAAAATAATAAATATGGCGATACTTAATAGTATAATCTTTTTATATTTTTTATTTTTTCGTTTAGGTCTTGTGTAGTAATCCATATTTCACCTTTATATTGAGTTATTATTCTAGTCATATTATAATTATGCTATAATGAATAATTATATTTATTAATTTTAAATTTAATTGGGAGGGAAAGATGGCAGGTAGGAAAAACTCTAAGGGAAAAAGTAGTAGGAAATCTAGCAAAAGCCAAGCTTTAAAAAATAGTACCTCAAAAAATAAAAATACTAAAGGTACTAAAAAAAGTCCTTTAAATGAAGCATCTAAAAAAAATACCCAATCAAAGCAAATTAAATTTACTAAAAAGGACTCTCCTACTAAACTTCCAAATAATACTTCAAAGGTCGTAAAAAGTTCTGCAAAAAAGAAAAATATAGCAGAAACTAAAAATACACTTTCTGAAAGTACAAAAGATATTTCCACTAAACTACCTCAAGATAATTCAATGAAAGCAAAGGAAAAGTCTATGAATAATACAAAAAAGCCGCCTTCAGTTAAAGGTAATACTTCTACTAAAGGCAAAAAAACTAAAAAAGGAAAAAAGAAAGTTTTTAAATGGATAGGTTTATCGGCTCTTTTCTTATTTTTAGCTTCTATAGTTGTAGGTTTAGGTTTTGTAATTGCAATAATCAAAAACACTCCACCTGTAGATGTAAATAAAGTTCTTTCAAACGAACAAACAGCTAAATTTACTTATAGAAACGATAAATACTGGACTCAACTTAACAGCAAAGAGGACAGAACACCTTTAAAATCAGATCAAATTCCAAAAAATTTAAAAAATGCAATAGTTGCAATTGAAGATGAAAGGTTTTACGACCACCACGGCGTTGACCCTAAAAGACTTCTAGGTGCAACTCTTCACAGTGTAGTATACAAACTAACTGGAAAGGGTGGACTTCAAGGAGGTTCTACTCTTACTCAACAATTAGTTAAAAATACACTTTTAACTAACGAACAATCAATTGAAAGAAAAGTCAAAGAGATGTACCTTTCTTTAGAACTTGAAAAATCACTTACTAAAGATCAAATTTTAACAGCATACCTTAACTCATACCCTGTAGGTGGTGTAGCTTACGGTGCTGGTGCTGGTGCTGAAATGTATTTTGATAAACCAGCAAAAGATTTAAATCTTATACAAAGTGCTTTTTTAGCAGGTATAACTCAAGCACCTACAGCTTACAGTCCTTTTACTGAAGCTGCAAAAAAAGATCCTTCAAGATATATAAACAGAACTAAAACTGTTTTATTTAAAATGAATGAACTTGGCTTTATTTCAAAAGAAGAATACGATAAAGCAATAAAAGATTTAGATAATGGAAAACTAAAATTTAAATCATCTAAAAAAACATATAAGTTGCCTCACGAAGATTTCTTATATGCAACTTTAGATCAAGTTAAAACTGATTTAAAAGCTAAATACAAATATAGCGATGAAGAAATTAATTCTTT
This sequence comes from Clostridium chrysemydis, assembly GCF_015234215.1. Taxonomy (GTDB): domain Bacteria; phylum Bacillota; class Clostridia; order Clostridiales; family Clostridiaceae; genus Clostridium; species Clostridium chrysemydis. Next base: position 1,385,064 of record NZ_JADEKP010000001.1, read on the forward strand.
AATCTCAACTGGTGGTTTAGTTATCCACTCTACTATGGATAAAGATTTACAAGAACATACTCAACAAGTTCTTAATAATTATTCAAACTTTAATTTAGCAGGTTACGATCAAGTTGATAAAGATGGAACACCTTTAGTTCAAGCTGCTGCAACTGTTATTGATTACAAAACAGGTGAAGTTGTAGCAATGGTTGGAGGTAGAGGCGAGCAAGGAGCTCAATCACTAAATAGAGCTTATACTGCTTTAAACCCTGTAGGTTCTGCTGTAAAACCTCTTACAGTATACGGTCCTGCTATCGATACTAAGGTTATGACAGCAGGTAGCACAATTTACGATGCTCCTATTCCAAAATCTGTTTACCATTTTAGTCCTAAGAACTCACCAGACCAATTTAAAGGTCTTATCCCACTTCGTGACTCACTTAAGTATTCAAGTAACGTTGGTGCTTACTTGACAGAACTTAAAGTAGGCCCTGAAACTGGTACTTCTTATGGTGAAGAGTTCGGACTTAAATTTAATAAAGAATCAAAAAATACAATGTCAGCAACTGCCTTAGGTCAGTTTAATAATGACCCTAACGATATAGACGGTGGTAACCCTTATATTATGGCTGCTGCTTTAGGTACTTTTGGAAATGACGGTAAATACGTAAAACCTAGATTATACACTACAGTTAAAGATGCTTCTGGTAAAGTAATTTTAGAATCTAAAAAAGAATCTAAACAAATCCTTTCACCTCAAGCAGCTTATATAGTTTACGATATGATGAAAGGTCCTATAAGCTACAACGCAGGTGGAGCTAAGTTTGGTTCAATGCCTGTAGCTGGTAAAACTGGTACTACTACAGACAGTAAAGATTTATGGTTTGCAGGACTTACTCCTCACTATAGCGGAGCTGTTTGGTTTGGTAGAGATGATAACAAAATGCTTCCTTCTGGAAGAAACAGTTCAACTGCTGCTAGCATTTGGGGAAAAATTATGAGCTACGCTAACGAAGGCTTAAGTACTACAGATATAAAAAGACCTTCTGGTATAGTTGAAGTTCCTATCTGTAGCGTATCTGGTGAACTAGCTACAGACCTTTGTAAAAATGCTCAAGGTGGCGAATACACAAGGGGAGTTTATAACGAATTATTTATAGCTGGAACTGAGCCTACTAGCTACTGTGAAACTCACGTAAGCGCAAAAGTAAACTCAGCAAACGGTATGCTTGCAGGTCCTAATACTCCTTCTGGGCTACTTACTAATAAGATTTTTATAAATTGTCCAAATCCTTATATGGGAGCATTAGATAGCAAGTTCTATCTTCCAACTTCACAGGATAACACAACTGCACCAGCTGAACCTGAAAAACCAAAAGATGAACAAAAACCAGATGAAAACAAAGATAATAAGCCAAATGAAAATGTAAAACCACCTGAAACTGGAGATAATACAAATCCTCCTTCTACAGGTGGAACTGGAGATAATGGAGGCGTGCCTCCCCAAACTACTCCACCAACTGGAGGAACAACAGCTGGAGGCACAAACGTAACTCCTCCAAAAACTCCAAATAACCCACCAAAAGCTAATTAGTTTTCACTGAATTTACATTAATTCTTCATAAAACACTGCTACAATAATAGTAGCAGTGTTTTATTTTTCTTCCTTATGAATAATCATAAATCACTTCTTGCATAACTAATTATTATTTCCTTATTTTTAACTAATTATGCTATATTTTTTTATGCGTTTGAAGTTTTTGTAGTATTTTCTTGCATTTTTACTTTTTTTGTTATAAAATATGTTTAGATACTATTGAAATAATAAATTTTTTAGAGGAGGCAATTATGAACATAATTAATAATATCATAACATCATTTAACGACTTTTTATGGACATATATACTTATAGCAATGCTATTAGTACTAGGAGTATATTTCACATGGAAGACTAAATTCGTCCAGTTTAGATACATAAAAGAAATGTTTAGATTATTAGGTGATGGTATTGGCGGTAAAAAAGAAAAGGGGACAATATCTTCATTCCAAGCTTTCTGTATAAGTACAGCTTCAAGAGTTGGTACTGGAAACTTAGCAGGTATTGCGATTGCAATATCAGTAGGTGGACCTGGTGCTATCTTTTGGATGTGGTTAATCGCACTTATAGGTGCAGCATCAAGCTTTGTTGAGTCAACTTTAGCTCAAGTTTACAAAGAAAAGAACCCTGATGGTTCATTTAGAGGTGGACCTGCTTACTACATGGAAAAAGCTTTAGGAAAGAGATGGATGGGTGTAATCTTCTCAATCTTAATTACAATATCATTTGGACTAGTATTTAACTCAGTTCAATCAAACACTATTGCAAGTGCTTTTAATTCAGCTTTTGGTGTTGATAAAATAGTAGTAGCTGTACTTTTAACTTTAGTTACTATATTCGTAATTTTCGGTGGAGTTCAAAGGGTTGCAAAAGTTTCAGAAGTTTTAGTTCCAATAATGGCTATAGCTTACATATTAGTTGCACTTTTCATAATTATAATGAATATAACTGAATTGCCAAGAGTATTTGCATTAATATTTGAAAATGCATTTGGTATAAAAGAATTTGCAGGTGGTACTTTAGGTGGTGCTGTTTTAATCGGTGTTAAGAGAGGATTATTCTCAAACGAAGCTGGTATGGGTAGTGCGCCAAACGCTGCTGCAACAGCTACAGTTTCTCACCCTGTAAAACAAGGTTTAATACAAACTTTAGGCGTATTTACAGATACTATTATAATTTGTAGTTGTACTGCTTTTATAATCCTTTTATCAGGTGTAGATTACTTTAATTCTCCATTTGAAGGAATTCAATTAACTCAAAACGCTTTAAGTGCGCAAGTAGGATCTTGGGGTAACACATTTATAGCAGTTTGTATATTATTATTTGCCTTCAGTTCAATTGTTGGTAACTACTACTACGGAGAATCTAACATAGAGTTCTTAACAGAAAAGAAAGTTTACCTATTCATCTACAGAGCGTTTGTTGTAGTTATGGTATTCTTAGGCGCTATCGCTAACTTACAAATTGTTTGGAACCTAGCTGATGTATTCATGGGCTTAATGGCTATCGTTAACTTAATTGCAATTGCATTACTTGGTAATATTGCATTTAGAGTATTAGATGACTACAGACAGCAAAAGAAAATGGGTATAAAAGATCCTATTTTCAAAGCTTCAAATATACCAGGACTTAAAAACACAACTGAATGGGATTAAAAAAAGGATGCTTATGCATCCTTTTTTATTTACTCTTAATCTCTTCTACTCTATTGCTAAAACTATTAATTATTTCACCAGAACTTGCAGACACAAAATATGTGAACTGTTTCTCTTCACCACCATCTAATTTACCTTTTACATTTACAATATAACAAAGTTCTAAACTTTCTGTACTTTCTCTATTCTCTCCATATGCTAAGTAAACTTTGTCGCTAACCTTACCATCTTTTAACATACTATTAAAAGCTTTTACGCATTTTTCTTTTGCAGTATCCTCTGATATTTTTATATTTATTTTTCCATGTTTAGTTTTATCAGAATTATTAAGGTAACCTTCAAGCTTTCCGTTGCTTTTATCAATATTTAAAATAACATCTGAGGAAAAGTATGGATATCCCTCGTCGTATCTTTTAAAACTTATAGAATAATAAGATACAGAGTCTTTTCTAGTTTGTTCTATAACCTTTTGAAATTTATAATCTGAATCGTCTATTTGTTTTATGTATTTTTGGGCTATTTTAATAGAGTCTTCTTCTGATATACTTTTAATGTTTGATGATTTTATCTTATCTACAAAATTAATCACTTCATAATTTTCATTTATTTTCACCATAAATGTTTCATTGTCTAATTCATATATCTTTTTGTCATTCTCTTTATCATCTTTTATTGTAACTTTAAAATCTGTATTGTCTTTATAATCAGACTGAATTATTTTTTCTTTAGATAATTCGCTTATAAAATTTTTAGCTATCTTCACTTCCTTACTATTTGTACCATCTTTATTATTAATTACGGTAACAATTAAACAAATAAGTAAAACTATAACCAAAACCCCTAAAAAGTTTTTAGTCTCCTTTTTCATATTCCCTCCTAATTTTTCACAATTTGTCTAATATAATTTTACACTATACAATAAAAATTTGGAATAGTATGAATATTTTTTTAAATGTACCATTTATTTAACTAATTCCGAATTTACTAGGTTATAATAGAGATAATAAATATTACATATAAAATTGATGGGAGGTTTTATTATGAATTTATCAAAATTAATAGAACAAAAAAAGAGAGAAAAAGCTAGAAAAGAAAACAGAAAGAAAGCTAAAACCGTAGCAATAGGGTTAGCTGCTGGTTCTGCACTTGGTGCAATAAGCGGAATATTATTCGCTCCAAAATCAGGAAAAGAAACTAGAGATGATATCAAAGGTTGTGCAAATGAAGTTTCAGATAAAGTAAAAGCTAAAGCTATAGAAGCTACTGAAACTACAAAAACTAATCTTAATGAAGCTAAAGCTAAAATAAAAGATTATTTAAATTCAAAAAAAGAAAATACTGAAAATGTAAGTGAAGAAGAAAAAGTAGAAGAAACAACTGAGGTATAATTTTATGTATATAAATGTTTCTGTGCTATTTGATATCTTACTTGCAATACTAGGTATAGTAGCTTTAATAGTTTTAATTCTTGTTTTATTCAAACTATTAAAAGTACTAACAAACGTAAACAAATTGCTTGAAGATAATAAAGACAACCTAGATAGCACACTTAAAAATACAAAAGATATATCAGATAATGTTAAAGATATCAGTAATGTAGCTACAGAAGCTACAGCTGATGCTATAGTTATGAAAGATAACTTAACTAATCATATAGATACTGTTAAAGATATAGTTTCTATTATAGTTTCAACATTTTCTAAAAAATAAGAGCTAGAATTAAATTCTAGCTCTTATTTTTTAGCCCTATTTCTTTTTCCATTTTTTGTTCTAAATCTCTTCCACCGACTTTTTTGATTAGATTTAGATAAAGTTCTAAACTTCCCATAATATTAGTACTTAACATTATCTTACCATTGTCTGTAAAATTCTTATTTACAGCTCTACAATTTTCTACATAAGTAGCTTCAATACTTTTAATCCACTCACCACTAGGTATAAGCATTCCATCTAGTTCTCTACATAAAGCTAAGCAAGTAATCCCCTCTTCTATAGCGCAGATAAAGTCGCATTCATTATATCTTGATAATATATAATCTAAAATATAATCTTTATTATTATAAATATTACTTTTTGCACCACTTGGAATTATAAGAATATTTGGATTTTCTGTATTTTCATTATTTAAGTTATAGTATATTTCTGATTCTTTATTAATAGTTTCTTCCATAGGTATACTTTTTATATTGAAAATTTCTTTTCCCATTATCTTATTTGCTTTTTTGAAAATTTCTATTGGCATAGTGTAATCTAATATGTTCATATCAGATGTTACAAGAATTTCTATATTTGTTTTAGTGCATTTTTCTGTTCTTAAAAATGTATCTCTTGAAACTCTCATAGTAATGCTGTTATTAGCATTTTTTCTAACTTCCTCAAAACCTAATTTCTTCCCAAGTTCTACACCAGAATCAGTTATTATGTTATCCATAATTATTTTTCCACCGAATTCTTGGAAGTAATACTCTAAAAGTAATCTAACAGCTTCTTCTCCAAAGCCTTTTTTCCTTTGGCTAGCTAATATTTTTACATTAAAACGTGCAACACTTGTAGAAGAATCATAACCATGAAAGCTAACTTCTCCTACAGGCTTATCTCTGTAATTATAAATTAAACAATAAAAGTTCTTACCATCAGTTGGAGAAACCATCTTTTTATAAAACATTTCCCACTTGTTCCTAGAAAAATCATAAACTCCTCCGATACCTTCCATTGTTTCTTTATCCGCCCATAACTCTTTAACAAAACTCATCTCATTAAATTCCGGTTGCTTTATATATACCTTTTTTCCATTTCTTCTATACAGATTATTATTCTGTAACATAATTACCACCTTCCAAAACTATGCCCTTTTACTAAATTTCTCTATACCATAATCCTTATTTTATTATAACAAATAAATGTACATGTTTTCTATACATTAATATTACTTTTATTTATTAGATTGCTTATTTCTTTTAGATAACTCTCCTTTTACTGATAAATAGTTAATTTTAAACATTTATAACTTTTTTCTATTCCTTAGTATTTCTAAACTTTTTTTTCGTTTTTATTAAACCCATATAATAACATAATTCTTAGACTCCTTTATCTGCTTATCTTTACGCGTAATTTTTTTAAAAACTTTTTTTAAAAATATATTGATTTTTTTATAGAAAATCATTATAATTTATTGTGTTTGTTTAGTAAACTTAAACTTTTTGTTTAGTAAAACTTATATTTGTGTTAGGAAGGTGAATATTTGGTGGAAATCGGAGAAAAAATAAGGAGCCTTAGAGTGGCTAAAGCCCTTACTCAAGAAGAATTAGCAAATAGATGTGAATTATCTAAAGGTTTTATATCTCAAATAGAAAACGACTTGACCTCACCATCAATAGCAACCTTAGTTGATATTTTAGAAATTTTAGGTTCAGATTTAACTGAATTCTTTAGTGAAAAAGGCGAGGAAAGAATTACTTACTCCCCTGATGATATGTTTGAAACTGAAAACGACGAATTAAAGTACAAGCTTAAATGGTTAGTTCCAAATGCTCAGAAAAATGAAATGGAACCAATTATGCTTACTTTAGAATCAGGCGGTAGGTACATGGAGGAAGAACCCCATGAGGGTGAAGAATTTGGATATGTCTTAAACGGAAGTATTATTCTTCACTTAGGGGATAAAAACTATAAAGTAAAAAAAGGAGAATCCTTTTACTTTAAACCAAAATATAACCACTGGATATCTAATCCAGGAAAAACGATGGCAAAGATTATTTGGATAAGTACTCCCCCATCATTTTAGTTATTTGTTAGAAAGAGGTGTTTCAATATGAACGATAATATTTTAGAGCTAAAAGGTATAAAGAAGACGTATGGAGATAATGAGGTATTAAAGTGCCTAGATTTAAATATTAAGAGAAATGAGTTTTTAACTTTGCTTGGACCTAGTGGGTGCGGGAAAACTACTACTCTTAAAATAATCGCAGGTTTTGAAACAGCTGATAATGGTGAAGTTTTATTTGGTGGAAAAGATATTAAAGATCTTCCAGCTTACAAAAGACCAGTAAATACAGTTTTCCAAAAGTATGCTTTATTTCCTCATATGAACGTATATGAAAATATAGCTTTTGGTCTAAAAATAAAAAAGAAATCAAAAAAAGAAATAGATGAGAAAGTTACTGAGATGCTTAGATTAGTTGCTTTAAGTGGCTTTGAAAAAAGAAAGATAGATTCTTTAAGTGGAGGTCAACAACAAAGGGTTGCTATTGCCCGTGCTCTTGTTAATGAACCTGAAGTTTTACTTCTAGATGAGCCTTTAGGTGCATTAGATCTTAAACTTAGAAAAGAAATGCAATTAGAACTTAAAAACATTCAGCAAAGACTTGGAATTACATTTATATTTGTAACTCACGATCAAGAAGAAGCACTTACTATGTCAGATACTATAGTAGTTATGAATAAAGGAGAAATCCAACAAATGGGTACTCCGCAAGATATATATAACGAACCTAGTAATGCCTTTGTTGCAGACTTTATAGGTGAAAGTAATATAGTTGATGCCACTATGATTAAAGATTACAAAGTTGAGTTTTTAAAAACTACTTTCGAGTGCGTAGACGGAGGATTTGGTGAAAATACTCCAGTTCAAGTTGTAATTAGACCTGAAGATTTAAAAATGGTTTCAAAAGAAGATGGAATGCTTAAAGGAACTGTACTTTCAGTAATCTTTAAAGGTGTTCACTATGAAATGGTTGTTAAACTTGAAAACTCTGGAAAAGAATGGCTAATCCACAATACTAAATCAGCAGAGGAAGGTTCAGTTATTGGATTAGATATATACCCTGAAGATATACACGTTATGGAAAAGGTACCTGATAATGAATAGTAAAAGAAGAAGCTTTGCAGCTTACCCTTATATAGTATGGTCTGCCCTTTTTATAATTGTTCCTCTGATTATGGTATTATTCTTTAGTTTTACTAAAGATTCAGGAAGTGGCTACGGTTTCACTTTTGAAAACTTCCAAAGAATGTTTCAAAAGCAATATGCAGAAATCTATATTCGTTCAGTTTGGCTTGCTTTTATATCAACTGCTATCTGTTTAATTTTAGGATATCCAGTTGCTTATATTATTTCAAAGATGGATGAAAGAAAAAGAAACATAGTTATTATGCTTTTTATACTTCCAATGTGGATGAATTTCTTACTTAGAACTTACGCTTGGCTTCCTATACTTGGAAGAAACGGTATTTTAAATGGCCTACTTAATGTGTTTGGAATTGCACCTGTTCAAATTTTATATACAGATGCAGCTACACTTTTAGGAATGGTTTATAACTTCTTACCATTTATGATATTACCTATTTATACTGTTTTATCAAAGATGGATCAAAACCTTATAAATGCAGCTTCTGATTTAGGAGCTACTAAAAAGCAAATTTTTACAAAGGTAATTTTCCCTTTAAGTATTCCTGGTGTAATTTCAGGGATAACTATGGTGTTTATGCCTGCTGTATCAACTTTCGTTATACCAAAACTTTTAGGTGGCGGAAAAGAAATGCTTATAGGTAATGTTATAGAACAACAATTTACAACAATGAGTGATAAGAACTTTGGTTCAGCACTTGCAATTGTACTTATGATTATAATTCTTATCTCTATGGCTATTATGTCAAAATTTGATGATGATAACGAAGAAGGCGGTGCTCATATATGGTAAGAGGAATCGAAAAATTTATTAAAAGATTTTATTTAGCAATTATTTTTGTGTTTTTATATGCTCCTATTGTTACTTTAATGGTTTATTCATTTAACGATTCTGTATCAATGGGTAAATGGGGAGGCTTCTCTTTAAAATGGTACGCAAAATTATTTCAAAATAACAGATTAATGGATGCTTTATACTACACTGTTTTAATAGCTCTAATAGCATCTATAATTGCAACTATAGTCGGAACTATAACAGCTATTGGAATTAATAATATGAGAAGAAGTAAAAGAAAACTCCTTTTAAATATAAATAATCTTCCAATATTAAACCCTGATATAGTTACTGGGGTTGCACTTATGAGTTTATTTATATTCTTTAACTTTAAATTTGGATTTAATACTATGCTTTTAGCCCATATATCTTTTGATATACCATATGTAATACTTTCTGTATTACCAAAGCTTAGACAGCTTCCTCAAAACACTACAGAAGCTGCACTTGATTTAGGAGCTACTCCTTTTTATGCTTTTAGAAAGGTAATCCTTCCTCAAATCAAACCTGGTATATTCGCTGGATTTTTAATGGCATTTACTATGTCTATTGATGATTTTGTTATAAGTTTCTTTACTACAGGACCTGGCGTAACAAACCTTTCAATAGAAATCTATTCTATGGCAAGACGTGGTATTAAACCTGAAATAAATGCATTATCTACAATAATGTTTGCAGTAGTATTAATATTACTACTACTAGTTAACAGAAAATCAAATATAAGAGGTGAAGTAAATGAAAAAGCTTAAGGTTTTAAGTGCTTTAGCATTAAGTGCTATATTAGCTGTTGGACTTTTTGCCGGTTGTGCTGGCGATAAAAACACTGGTGAGAAACGTAAACTTAACGTTTATAACTGGGGAGATTATATAGACGAAGATCTAATAAGAGAGTTCGAACAAGAAACTGGTATTGACGTTACATACGATACTTACGATACAAATGAAACTATGTATACTAAAGTTAAAGGTGGTTCAAGTGAATATGATATCGTAGTTCCATCTGATTATATGATTGAAAAAATGATTAAAGAAAACTTAGTAGAAAAGATAGATTTTAATAATATTCCAAACTACAAATATGTTGGAGATGAATTTAAAAAATTATCTTACGACCCTAAAGATGAATACTCAGTTCCTTATATGTGGGGAACTATTGGAATAATATATAACCCTGAAATGGTTAAAAAGCCAGTAAATAGCTGGGATATCCTTTGGGATAAAGACTATAGCGGTCAAATAATTATGTTTGATTCTGTAAGAGATTCTATGGCTATAGGATTAAAAAAGCTAGGATATTCAATGAATTCAACAAACCCTAAAGAAATCGCAGCAGCTGGAAAGGCTTTAGAAGAACAAAAACCTTTAGTTCAAGCTTACATGGTAGACGAAGTTAAAGATGCTATGATAGGCGGAAATGCTGCTTTAGCTCCTGTTTGGTCAGGTGATGCACAATATATCATAAAAGAAAACCCTGAATTAAAATACGTAGTTCCAAAAGAAGGAACTAATAAATGGTTTGACGGTTTATGTATCCCTAAAGGTTCAAAACACAAAACTGAAGCTGAAGAGTTTATAAACTTCTTATGTAAACCTGAAAATGCACTTAAAAACGTTGAGTATATAGGATATCAAACTCCTATAACAGATGCATTTAACATGCTTCCAGATGAAGTTAAAGCTCAATACCCAACTCAAGATGAACTTAAAAAATCAGTAGTATTTAAAGATTTAAATGCTGAAACTTTAAAATTATATGATCAAGCTTGGATAAAGGTTCGTTCATAACAAAAAGGATGTCTTAAATTTAAGACATCCTTTTTTTATTACTCCTCTACCCTCCTTTTATTTAATTTATATTTTCTACAAATTAAATCTCTTCTTATTTATTTTTAGAATAAAATTTAATTAATTTACTTAAACTATTAATTAGTTCATATTTAGTTAATATAGCTTTTATACTATTTACGAAAGCAAATCATTTTAGGAGGTTTTTAAATGAATAAAAGCATAAAAAATATAATAATAACAGTAGTAATCGGAGTAATTGCTATAGGGGGAGTGTCATACGTTGCACTTTCTAAATCAAAAGACTCAAAAGATAAAAATACTAACGTTTATCAAACTGCAACTGTAGAAAAAGGTAACCTTAAAGTTCAAGTTTCTGCTTCTTCAGTTGCTGTTCCTAAAAACAAAGTAAATCCTGACTTTAAAGATTTAGAACTTCAAATGTCAGTAGATGAACTAGATGTTGTTAACCTGAAAAAAGATCAAACGGTAAATATCGATATTAATGCCTTCCCAGATAAAACTTACAAAGGGAAAATTGAAGATATCTCAGAAAAAGGAAACGTCTTAAATGGTGTTACTTCTTACCCTGTCACTGTATCTTTAGATAAAGACATAAAAGGTCTTAAAGACGGAATGACAGGAACTTGCACTATAACTACAGAAAATAAAAAGGATACTTTATTTGTACCAATAGAAGCTATAAATATAAAGGATGACGGAACAAATTACGTTATAAATCCTGAAGACTCAAAAGAGATTAAAGTCACAACTGGGATTCATAATGATGATTATATAGAAATTACAAAAGGTTTAAATAAAGGCGATAAAGTGCAATTGCCCACTTTAGCTAAAACCTCTAACCAAATGGCTCCTCCATTTATGAATAAGTAGGGGGTAAAATTATGACAAACGAAGTTATAAAAATAGAAAATGTTAATAAGACTTATCATATGGGCGATGAAACTCTTCACGTTTTAAACGATATAACCTTAACTGTTCAAAAAGGAGATTTTATTTCTATTGTAGGTCCTTCTGGGTCTGGAAAGTCTACCTTTATGAATTTTATAGGTTGCCTTGATAAAGTTGATAGCGGAACTTACATATTAGATGGTTTTGACGTATTAACTCTTTCAGATAATAAGTTATCCGAAATAAGAAATAAAAAAATAGGCTTTATCTTTCAACAATTTAACCTACTACCTAAGCTTAGTGCTTTAGAAAATGTTGAATTACCTCTTATCTATAGCGGTATATCATCAAAAGAAAGACTTACTCGAGCGCGTAACGCTTTAGAAAAGGTAGGTTTAAAAGAAAGAGAAAAACACCTTCCAACTCAACTATCAGGAGGTCAACAACAAAGAGTTGCTATAGCACGTGCTATTTGCACAAACCCTGAAATACTTCTTTGTGATGAGCCTACTGGTGCCTTAGATACTAAAACTAGTAAAGATATCATGAATCTAATAAAATCATTAAACGAAGAAGGCCGTACAGTAGTTATGATTACTCACGATATGGAAGTTGCCAAAAAAGCAAAAAGAATAATTAGAATAAAAGACGGCGTTTTATACGAAGGAATGGAGGATTAAAAATGGGGGTAGTTCAAAGTTTCAAGCTAGCATTTAAGCAACTTCTTTCAAACAAGATGCGTTCTCTTTTAACTATGCTTGGAATAATAATAGGTGTATTATCGGTTACACTTTTAGTCTCTGTTGCAAACTCAATGACTTCAAGTGTAAATGAACAATTAGACAGCTTAGGCTCAAACCTTATAAGCGTTATGATATCATCAAAAGATCCAAACGAACAACTATCTTATGATGATGCTTTAAAATATAAAAATCTATCAAATGTAAAAGATGTATCTGCATCTGTTTCTGGTGCAAGTAACGTAAGATATGAAAATTACAACGAATCAGTATCTATTACTGGAACTGATAAAGACTTTTTTTCACTTCAAAACAAAAAACTTGATTCTGGAAGACTTATAGAAAATGTAGATGTAAAATATAATTCAAAGGTGTGCGTTTTAGGTAACACTATCTCTAAAGACATATTTGGCTTTGTAGACCCTATAGGAAAATATATAACTATAAATGGTATAAAGTATAAAGTTATAGGAATCCTCGAAACTTCCGGTGCAGATTTAACTGCATCTGACAAACAAATCTATATGCCTATATCTTCTGCTAGCCGCATAATTAAAAACCCTTACGTAAGCACTATGTATTTAAATGTTAAAGATGATTCTATTATAGATAACACTATGGCATCTATTGAAAATAAGCTTAACAAAAACTTTGATGATAAAAATGACTATAAACTTATAAATCAGCAACAAATCTTAGATACTATCTACCAAATGCAAGACACTATGAAAACAACAGTAGGTGTTATTGCTGGTATCTCGCTTTTAGTTGGAGGAATTGGAATTATGAATATAATGCTAGTTTCTGTAACTGAAAGAACAAGGGAGATTGGAATAAGAAAAGCACTAGGTGCAAAGAGACGTGATATACTTATTCAGTTCTTAATTGAATCTATAGTTATAAGTTTAATAGGTGGAATTATAGGCTCGCTACTTGGAGTTTTAGGTTCCTTAGCCTTTAATTCTGTTTTAGGTGTGAGCTCTGGTATATCTTGGGGAGTAGTATCTTTTGGACTTCTATTCTCTGTATTTGTCGGAGTAGTATTTGGAATAACTCCTGCAAACAAAGCATCAAAATTATTACCTATAGATGCTTTACGCTCAGAATAAATAAGTTATACTTAAGAAGTGGTATTTTTTGTGCCACTTCTTAAATTTTTAAGGGAGTGATTTTTTGATTAATATTCTAGTAGTTGATGATGATAAAAATATAAGAAATTTATTATATACAGTATTAAAAAAAGAAAATTATAATGTTTTAGTTTCAAAAGATGGAGAAGAAGCTTTAGATATTATTTATGAAAACTCTATAGACTTAGCAATAATTGATATTATGATGCCAAAATTAAATGGCATAGAGTTAACTTCAAAAATAAAAGAATTATTAGACATTCCTATACTAATCCTTACTGCCAAAGGAGAAATTTCAGACAAAATTCTAGCCTTTAATACTGGAAGCGATGATTATTTAGTTAAACCTTTTGATATTACTGAACTTATTTTAAGAGTTAATGCACTTTTAAAAAGATATATAAAAATATCAAATAAAGTAATCACTTTAAAAGAGATGGTTCTAGATTATAATAAATGCTCGCTCTTTTTAAACCATTCTGAAATAGATATACCTTTAAAAGAATTTCAACTTCTTTACAAACTTGCAAGTTTCCCTCAAAAGGTTTTTACAAGAAATGAACTTATAGAATCTATTTGGGGATTTGACTACGATGGAGATGATAGAACAGTTGACGTTCATATAAAAAGGTTACGCGAAAAATTAACAGATTCAAGTATTAAAATAATAACTATAAGAGGACTTGGTTACAAATTAAAAGATGATATTTAATTTTAAAAAGTATATTTATTTCAAATTAGTTTTTAGCTTTTTTTGCGTAATTTTTATATCTATGGTTTTATCATTTTTTATTACATCTAAAATACATTACGACGATATAAAATCCCATCTTCAAAATGATTTAGATACTTCTATAGAAAATATCTATAAGCTTTATAAGTCATCTCAGTATGACGTTATAGATAATTTTATAAATATGACCTTTTACCCAATCACAGGAGTTGCTATTTATGATAAATCTGGGCTTTTATTTGAATCTAGTAAAAAGGATAGATCTTTAAATGTTTCAAATTCCTTAGTAGAAGAAGTATTAAATAACAAAAAGGATTTAAATCCTGATACCTCTTTAAACTTCTTTTTCCCAGCAGATACTCCATCTGGTTTTTATATTAAAGATTCTAATAAAGCATATGCCCTTTTTATAAATGTCTCTAATATAAAAGATGTAGTTAAGATTAATAAGTGGTTATTTTTAAATATATTTTTCGTCCTATCTTCTGGACTTATAGGTTATATGATTATTGCAAGAGGCATAGTTAAACCTATAAAAACTTTAACATCTGGAACTAAATCTGTAAGTTCTGGAGACTACGAGTTTCAAATTCCAAACAAACGTAATGACGAAATCGGAGAACTTATAAACACCTTTAATTATATGCTAGTTGAACTTAATAAAACTGATAAAATGAGAAACGAATTCGTGTCAAATGTTTCTCACGAAATCAAAACACCAATAACTGCAATTCGGGGATTCTCTGATTTATTAACTTATAAAAATATTTCTGACGAAGAAAGAATTTATTATGCGAACGTTATAAAAGAAGAGGTATTAAAAGTTACATCTCTTAGTGATAATTTACTAAAACTAGCCTCCCTTGATAACTCAAAAGCTAATATAGATAAAACTAATTTTAAGTTAGATGAATTAATAAGACGTGCTATCTTAGATTTAGAACCCTTTTGGGCAAACAAAAACTTAGAGTTTGACTTAGATTTAAAAGATACTATTTTGCTAGGTGATAACAAACTACTTTATCACGTTTTTACAAACCTTATAAGAAATAGCATAAAATTTTCAAAAGATAGCTCTATAATAAAACTTTCTTTAAATAGTGATGAAAAAAATATATTTTTTGAAATAACTGATTCTGGAACTGGAATTTCTAAAGAATCTATCCCTAGAATATTTGAAAGATTTTATAAAGGAGATGAATCTAGAAATTCTGAAGGAACAGGGCTTGGCCTATCTATAGTAAAAAAAATAGTATCACTTCATAATGGAACTATAACAGTAGATTCCATAGAAAACACTAAAACAACTTTTTATATTACTTTCCCAAAATAAAAAGGCTACGTTTGTAGCCTTTTTACTATTTAAACCATAATTCGATTTCTCTTCTTGCACTCTCTAAAGAATCAGATGCGTGTACGCAGTTTTGAGTTTTATCCGTTCCATATAGCGCTCTAACTGTTCCAGGTGCTGCTTCTTTAGGGTCTGTGCTTCCATTAATTGCACGAACCTTTTCTATAATATCTTCTCCATCTTCAAGTACAGCACAAACTAATGGCCCTCTAGTTATAAAACTAATTAAATCATCATAAAAAACTTTACCCTTATGTTCTTTATAGTGCTCACCTGCAAATTCTTTTGTTATTGTAACCATTTTAAGTTCAACTATTTTTAAGTTGTTTTCTTCATACATACTTAAAACATTACCGACTACATTTTTCTCTACCCCATCCGGTTTAATTAAAATTAAACTTTTCATACCATTTACCACCTTTTTTACCTTAAAATGTTTTTTCTTTTATTATATTGTATTTCGAATTTTCTGACAATATAATTAAAGTATAAAATTACAAAGAGAGGATGATTATTTTGAAAAGATTAGAGATAATTGCAAGCGGAAGAGTTCAAGGAGTAGGTTTTAGATTTTTTCTAGCTTCTAATGCAAACACTTTAAATTTAACTGGTTTTTGTAAAAACCTAGAAGATGGTACTGTTTATATAGAAGTGCAAGGGTCAGAAAAACTTTTAGAATCATTTATAGAAAAAATAGAACTTGGAAATAGATTTATAAGAGTTACTAATTTAGATAAAAAGGTTATTCCTTTAGTACTTAATGAAAAAAAGTTTAATATGGTTTATTAATTATTGATGTTAAAATATGTAAATGATATAATTTATTTATAATTAATTTTAATGGAGGTCTATAATGGTAAGTAACACCCTTTTACTTAGAAAATTTGCAATCGATATGATTCGCAAAGGAAATCTAAACAAAGCAAAAAGAGCTTTAGTAAAATCTATATCTATAGATTCTACTATACCTGATACTTATACCCTACTTGGTGATATTTTATACTTATTAAACAAACCAAACATATCAAGGCAATGTTACTTAGCCTCAATGCACCTTAAAGTAAATAAGTTTAAAACTAATGGAACAAAAACTTTATCTACTATTTTAACTCAAAAGTTAAACAAGCTTTCAAAAGAGACAAAACTTGTGCTTCCTTCTGTGTTTGGCACAGTTATTTTTGATGATTACACAATAGCTGACCATTTAGCTCACTCAGTTATAGATTTTAAAAAAGACTCCTTCGATCCACTACTTAAAGAATGTTCTAAAGTTTATAAAGAACATATAATAACAGGCAGAACAATAGAGTCTATAATTGATAAATATAGCATTATATTAAATGACTATTTAGAGTTTCGAAGTTCACATTACGTAACTCTTGGAAGGTCAATATTAATTCAAAATATTAAATGGAATAAAATAGATTCAGATGATGTAATTAATCTTTACCTAAAACAATTTAATTAAATATTTAATGCCCTATTAACTAAATTTAATTAATAGGGCATTTTAATATTTTAAACTTCTAAGACTTCTAACTCACTAGAAATTTCTTTATTATCAATCTCTTCAAAGTATTTTTCAGTTTCTTCAAAGACAACTTTTCTTAATGCAATAATAGCAATAAGATTTGGAATAGCCATTAGTCCATTTACTATATCTGCAGCTATAAAAATAGTATCTAAAGATAGGAAAGCTCCTACTGCTACTAAAAATATATAAAAATATTTAAATGGCTTTACTGCCTTTTCTCCTAAAAGGTATAAGACGCATTTTTCTCCATAGTAATTCCATCCTAAAATTGTTGTAAAAGCAAAAAATATAAGCCCTATATTTACAATATATTTTCCAAGTATCGCTATAGGGAATCCTTTTGAAAAGGCTGCTGTTGTAAGAAGCGCCCCATCTAAATTTGAAGAATACATCCCAGTTAAAACTATTACTATACCTGTCATAGTACAAATTATTATAGTATCAAAAAATGTTCCAGTCATAGATATAAGTCCTTGTTTTGCAGGTGAATTAGTCTTAGCTGCAGCTGCAGCTATTGGTGCACTTCCAAGGCCAGCTTCGTTTGAAAATACTCCTCTACTAATTCCCTTTTGCATAACTACTATAATTCCTATTCCAGCTCCTGCACCAAATACAGATTCTGGGTTAAATGCGCTTTCTATGATTAACTTTACAGCACTTGGAACACTTCCTAAATTAAAAAGAATTACTATAACAACTCCAACTATATATAATCCTGCCATAAGAGGAACTACACTTTCAGCTACCTTTGATATTCTTTTTATTCCACCTAATGTAACTAAAGCTACTATTACCGTAACTATTACAGCTGTGACTATTATTGGCATATTTAAGCTTGTTTTTGCAGCTTCTGATATTGATTTTACTTGAGCAAAAGTTCCTATACCAAATAATGCAACTAAAACTCCAAACAATGCAAAGATTTTTGCAAGCCACTTGTTTCCCATTCCGTTTTGTATATAATACATAGGTCCTCCACAAGCTTCTCCTTTGCTATCAAACTCTCTATATTTTATAGCGAGTACACCTTCTGCATATTTAGTTGCCATTCCGAAAAACGCAGCAACCCACATCCAAAAAAGTGCACCAGGCCCCCCTGCTTTTATAGCTGTTGCAACACCAACTATATTACCTGTACCTATAGTTGCAGATAATGCTGTGCAAAGAGCTCCAAAAGATGATACATCACCTTTCCCTGACTTTTCATCGTTATCTTTTTGGAAGATAAGACAAACAGCTTTCTTAAGTCTTGTAACTTGTAAAAATTTTAATTTAAATGTTAAAAAGATACCTGTTCCTACTAAAAGTATAATAAGAGGTGGTCCCCAAACTATAGCATCTAGCTTTTCTAAAAAATTTTGCATAAAAAATTCCTCCTAAATTTTAAATTTGGAGGAGATAAATAAAGCTAATAAATCTCTAAAAGCTTTATAATCCCCTGTCCTTTTACCTGAGAGTTTCGAAATAATTATTTCTTGCTCCTTCGGTGCTTAAGTTAAACTTAAGTCTCTCCAAGGGCTCGTCCAATAGCAGTCCTTAAACCTGAAAGATTTGCTTCTTCGGTGGGTTAAATTTTAACCACTCTCCTACTATCTTCATCCGAACACATATTAATTTTTATAGCAATTATACAATTTCAAAGAATAATTTGTCAAATTCTTTTTCTTTGTAAACATTTTTCCTAAATGTTATTATAATTATAAACGTTGGAGGTACCTTATGTTAGCTAAAATAATATACATATTTTTGTTTTTGTTTTTTTTAGTAGAAATTATCGGTGTAATAAAAGGCTTATTTTTATTAAAATCTGATACAGAATTTACTAAACATAAAATTCTTTTATCTATAGCTTTAGTTTTAATTACTGCAATTCAAATAATTGTAACTTTTCTCTTAGTAGATTACTTAATAAAACTTTTCTTATAAAAAACCCCTAAATAGAAATTTCTACTTAGGGCTTTTTTCATTTATTTAAAGCATTCATATATGCATTTGCACTAGCTTCTATAACGTCAGTACTAACTCCTCTACCTAAAACTTTCCTATCTTCGCTTTTTAATTTTACAGTAACTTCACCTAAAGCATCAGTACCACTACTTATAGATTTTAATTTGTAATCTATTAAAGTGTATTCAGTTTTAGTAGCTCTTTCTATAGCATTAAAAATAGCATTAACAGGTCCGTCTCCGCAAGCTGCCTCTTCTATGATCTCTTCGTCTAATTCTATTTTTACGTTAGCCATAGAACTTATATTGTTCCCAGTACTAACATTAAAACTTAAAAGCTTATATCTATCTTCTATTTTTACACTTGAATCATTAATAAGGGCTTCTATATCTTTATCTGAAACTTCTTTTTTCTTATCTGCTAATTCTTTAAATTTAGTAAAAGCCTCCACTATTTTTTCTTCACTTAAATCGTAGCCAAGTTCCCTTAAATGCTCTGAAAAAGCATGCTTTCCAGAGTGTTTTCCAAGGACCATATTATTAGTTTTAAACCCTACAGATTCAGGTGTCATAATCTCGTATGTTTCTCTCTTTTCTAAAACACCATGCTGATGAATTCCAGACTCGTGAGAAAAAGCATTAGCGCCTACTATAGCCTTGTTTGGCTGAACATTTATCCCTGTAAAATACGAGACTAGAGAAGATACTCTATAAATTTTTTCTGTGTTTATATCTGTTTTAAAGCCATATATATCTTTTCTAGTTTCTATAGCCATACAAACCTCTTCTAAAGCTGCATTTCCAGCTCTTTCTCCAAGCCCATTTACAGCACACTCCACTTGCCTTGCCCCTGCATTTATAGCTGCAAGTGAGTTTGAAACTGCCATTCCTAAATCGTTGTGGCAATGAACACTTATAATTACATTTTCTATACCATTAACATTTTCTTTTATTCCTTTAATTAAATCTCCAAACTCATCTGGAGTAGAATACCCTACAGTATCTGGAATATTTAAAACAGTAGCACCAGCTTTTATTGCAGTTTCTAAAACTTTATATAAAAATTCTTTATCAGTTCTAGATCCATCCTCTGGAGAAAACTCTACATCATCTACTAAAGTTTTAGCGTAAGATACCATATTATATACTCTTTCTAAAACCTCTTCTCTAGTCATTTTTAGCTTGTACTTCATATGGATATCAGAAGTTGCAAGAAAGGTATGAATTCTTTTTTTATTTGCATATTTTATAGCTTCGTATGCTCTATCTATATCTTCTTTATTTGCTCTTGCAAGTGCGTTTACTATAGAGTTTTTAATATTTAAAGCTATAAGCTTAACTCCTTCAAAATCTCCTTTTGATGCCATAGGAAATCCCGCCTCTATTACATCTACCCCAAGTTTTTCTAAAGATTTTGCTATCTCTAATTTTTCTTTTGCATTTAAACTTACCCCAGGAGTTTGCTCTCCATCTCTTAACGTGGTATCAAAAATAAATATTTTTTCCATAAAAATTTAGCCCCCTTTTTAATTTAAATATAAAAAAACGCCTTTATTACTCCAATATTGGAGCGATAAACGCGGTACCATCCAAACTTTTTCTTAATTTAAATAACGGCAAAACAACCGGTAAGGTTTCTTATTCCTCACAGCTCAAAGGCAAGTTCAAAGGGGTTAGTTACTAGATTACACCACCCTCTAGCTCTCTTAAAATCTACTCTCCTTTTACTACTCCTAATCAACGCTAATATTTCATTTTAATAAATATTACTATAGTTTCCTGTAAATGTCAATATTTTTAACATTTATATTTTATTGATTTTTCATTTAATAAGATGTTATATTATTTTTAAGAGACGAAAGAGAAGGTGAAAATATATGATCAAATTAATAGCTTCAGATATGGATGGAACACTTCTTACTCCTGGTGGACAAGTTCCCGAAGAATTTTTTGATATTTTCAAAAAATTAAACAAAAAAAATATCAAATTTGTAGTAGCAAGTGGAAGACCACACAAAACTTTATATGAAAACTTCAAACCAATATCAGATGAACTTTTATATATTTCTGATAACGGTGCTGTTGTTTCTGAAGGTTCTAATGTATTATCTGTTGAACTTATACCAGAAGATATTATTAAAAAAGTATATGAAGTATGCAGTGATATTAAAAATACAAGACTTGTAGTATGCGGCTTAAAATCTGCTTACCATCTTCCTTGTGATGGTGAAATGCTAAAAGAAATTGATAAATACTATATTCATAAAACTGTAGTTAATTCTTACGACGAAATTGATGATAAGATATTTAAAATTTCTATCTGTGATATGGACTCAGCTTTAGAAAATTCTTTCCCTATAGTGGACAAGCATTTTTCTAAAATCCTTAAAACTGTAGTTGCAGGTAAAGCTTGGGTTGACTTTACTAACTTAGGAGTTAATAAAGGAACTGCAATTGAAAAATTTCAAAAAGAAAAAGGTATAACTATAGATGAAACTATGGCATTTGGAGATTATTTTAACGACGTTGAACTTCTTCAAAAGGCAAAATATAGTTATGTAATGGAAGACGCTTTAGATGAGATGAAAGCTTACGGAAACTTTATTTGTAAAAGCAATAAAGAAAACGGAGTACTTAAAGTTTTAAATGACGTTTTAAATAATGAAATAAAATAATTTAAGGCCAAAGAGTAATATTAGTTATAACTCTTTGGCCTCTATTTTAAACTTTTTTAATTAATTTCTTACTTTTACTATTTACTCTTTTAAATCCAAGTCTTTCATAAAATCTTACTAGATTTTCATTATTTGCCCTAAGGGATACCTTTAAATAGCCCTTTTCTTTTGCGGTTTTTAAAACATCTTCTATAAGAATTTCACTATATCCTTTCCCTCTAAACTTCTCATTTATTATGATATTAGATAAATAGTACTCATTGAAAAAACATTCAAAATCTAAAAGGTATACCAATGTTAAAAATACAAATCTTATTTTTTCTTTTAAATTTTTTTGCATCTTTATAACAAATAAATCTGCTAAAAATGTCTTCATTTTTAGTTTTTTCCCTTCTATAGATAATGCTATTCCAATTATTTCTTCATCTAGCCTTAACACTCTAAAGTTATCATAATAAAATCTAGTTCCACCTCTTTTCATTAATTTCTTAAGTCTTACTATTAACTCATTTCTTTCCCCTCTGCCCCATTCATCTTCTGGGTAATCTTCTGTTTTATAAAGCAGGTTCGTGAGCTCCTCTATATCGTCTTCTTTACCATTTGTAATTTTAAGTTTTGATTCTGAATCCAAAATCTCATTTCCTTTCTTAACTTTATATTTTTATTATATGTAATTTATTAGAATAATTAAATATAACAATGAGAAAAATATAAGATATATTTAAAAGTAGGTGATAAAATGGAACTTTCTTTTGCAGATAAAATTATTGATAACTCCACAGCTTCAAAAAATTCAATCGTAAAAAGAAATTTTTTAATAGATAAAGATAAAAGCACTAAAGTCACTATAATCTATTCTGATTTAACAGTAAACAAAAATCAAATAAACTTAGATATACTAAACCCTTTAATGCATCACTTTGATTCTAATTTTAAAGATAATACTGACCCTTATGAATTTTTACTTATGACAGTTTTACCTATGGCAAATGCTTATATAGAGACCTCTTTTAGTAATCTCGTATCAGAACTAAAATGCGGTAAAACACTTCTTTTTATAGAAGAAAATGAAAAGGCAATCGTATTTGATACTACAAACTTTACATATAGAGCTATTCAAAGTCCAACTATAACTTCTTCTATAGCTGCAGCTAAAGAAGATATTAGTGAGTCCTTAGAACAAAGTATGTCTATGCTTAAAAGGCACATAAAAGACCCTAGCCTTGTTATTGACTCTTTAACTATAGGTAGACGATCAAAAACTAAGCTTAATATTTGCTACCTTAAAGATATCGCAAACGAAACTGTAGTTTCTACAATAACAGAAAAATTGCATAGCGTTGATATAGATAACGTTCAATCTTTAGGCGGGGTTCAACAACTTATAGAAAACTACTCTGCTTCTTTTTTTCCTCAAAGTTTTATTACTGATTCTTTTGAGTCTATAGTCTGTAAAATCTACGAAGGAAAGGTAGTTTTATTTATGGAAGGTAGCCCTTATGCTCTTTCAGCCCCAGCTATTTTCGTGGAATTTTTTCAAAACCTAGACGATTATAACCAAAGAACATTAGTAGCTTCCTTTGCTAGGCTTTTAAGATTCTTCGCTTTGATTGTAGTTTTAACGCTTCCTTCACTTTATATCATACTAACTAAATTTAATCCTGAATTTCTATTAGACAAATATATTCGTGCCATAGTTTCAGCAAGGTCTGGAATTCCCTTAACTCCTTTTTTAGAGATGTTTGTTATGGAATTTATAGTAGAGCTTTTAAGAGAAGGTGGTATAAGGCTTCCAAGTAAAGTCGGGCAAACTCTAAGTATAGTAAGTGGTATTATAATAGGAGATGCTGCTATTCAATCTAACATAATTTCACCACCAGCACTTTTTGTTATTGGAATAAGCGTAGTTTGTACTTTTTTGATTCCAAACTACCAAATGGCTTTATCAATAAGGCTTATTAAATTCCCCCTACTTATTTTGTCTAACCTTTTTGGAGCATTTGGTTTTTTCTTTGGAATGTATCTTATGATATTTATGTTATTTAATTTAGATTCTTACGGAATAGATTATTTAGAATTTTTTAAACCCGATATGAAAGATACCTTCATTAGAAATAAAATCCCAAGTCTAAAAAGAAGACCTAAAATTCTTAAATTAAAGGATAAATACAGAGAAAGAGGTACTAAAAATGACTGATTCTTCAAATTTTAAGTTTACAAATAGCCAATTCATCTTTTTAGTCCTTGGCTACTCAATAATTGTAAACATACTTAAACTCCCTGTAATAATGGCTTCTTTTGCCCTACAAGATGCTTGGATTAGTATGCTTATTGCAGGAATCTACCCTATATCATTATTTTTCTTTTACTACCCCGTATATAAGAAAAATCCTGATAAAAACATCTTCCAAATCAATAAAGAAGTTTTAGGAAAAACATTTGGTACTCTTTTTAACGTAATTTTCTACCTTTATATTTTATCTTATGCCACAACTCAAGTTGCAGGATTTTCTATGATTTTTGCTGATACTTTGTTTTGGTATTACAATTCTACTAAAGTTTTACTTTTACTATTATTTGTAGCTTTTTTAGGCCTTTTATTTAAATTTAAAGCTATGGTAAAATTCACTCAATTTTCACTAACAATAGTCTTTGTAATATTTTTTATTATTTTGTTTGGGTTCTTTAGAGGTTCTTTAAGTAATATAACACCAATTTTTCAAATCGAGCCTAAATATATTTTAAAAGGCGCGTATTACGGAAGTTATGCTTATTCTGGATTTGAGATATTTTTAATTTATATACCTTTTTTAAAAAATGCTAAGGATTATAAAAAAATCTCTATAAGTATTTCTTTAGTTTTAATAATATTCTTTACTTATTTAGTCTTTATGAATTTATTCTTTTTAGGACCTGATGTAATAACTGTATTTTATTATCCACTACTTAATATTTTATCTTCCGTTAAAATACCCTTTTTAAATAATTTAGTTTTCATATTTCTTTCAAGTTGGGCTTTTCATTGCATTAGAAACACAACATTTTCAATTTATAATTTGACTTACTGCTTAAACACAAAAAGGGATTTAGATAAGATTAATCCAATTAAAAGCATAATAATTTGCATAATATTATTCTTTGGTTCCTACATTATAAATGATATTCTTACTATAACTTTTTTTATTGATAGATTTTTAGTTCCTTTAACAACTTTCGTAGTCTTTAATGTTTTTATATTATTCTTATTATCTAAAAGGAGAAAAACAAATGCATAAGATATTTAAATATTATTTTTACATTGTTGTCACAGCAATTTTTTGCATAATCTATGTCGTATCTTTTAAAGATTATCAATTCACTCCTATAGAAAATTATAATTTTATGGCAGGAGTTGGTTTTGATATAGATACGAGTGTAGCTACAGATAAATATGAAGTACCCGTATCCGTTTATGAATACAAATCAGATGGTACAGTTTCTAGCTTTCTATTAGATGCTAGAGGTTCTTCAACTGTTGAAGCTAGAATAGATAGGCAACTTCACTCTGGAAAGAGCTTTTGCCTTGGAACTGAAAAAACTTACGTCTTTTCTAAAGCGATTTCATATAACGGAATAGCTGCAGCTTTAGATGGCCTTCTAAATAATACTCAAGTTCCAAATAGAGCTTTATTTATAACTACTTCAAATGCACCAAAAGACATCCTAGCTTTAAATATCCCAGGATACCCAAGTTCTCCTGACTACATAGATGGACTTATGAATTCACTTAAAGTACATACATTCTATACAGGAAATAGTTCTTTATTTGATGCTTACGTAAACAACAAAACAGAAGGAAAAAAATTTGTAGCACCAAACGTAGATATAATTAATAACAAATTATATCTTACCGCTTTTTCAGTTTTTGATAACGGAAAAATGATAGCTTCTGTCCCTATTTCCTCAATGATTAACTTTAATTTGCTTAGAAATAATAAATCACATGGACTTTTAAACTATACAGAAAATAGCAAAAACTTTTTAACCTTCACTACAGATTCTAAAAGAAAAGTAGTTTGCAAAAAGAAAGATAATAAATTTTACTTTGATATTTACATATCTGCTTCTGGAAAAATCGTTAATAACAACTATATGAATAACTTAAGTATTAGCTTAGAACAAAAATACGCTTTAGAAAAAAGAATAGCAACTCACTACGAAGCATCTCTTCAAAGCTTTGTTGATAACATGAAATCATACTACAAAGTAGACTTGTTAGACCTTGGCTTCGTTGCTGCTTCAAAATACGGAAGAAACTTAATCGCTGATTGGGATGAAACTGTAACTAAATCTCCTATAAAGGTTCACTTTAAGTTTTCTATAGATGAGTTTGGAATAGGAAATATGACATTTTAAAAAGGCTGCAATTGCAGCCTTTTATTATACTATCCTATTTAACTTTTCTCCTTTATAAAAGGCTCTTAGATTATCTAAAATACCATTAAACAATCTCTCTCTAGCATCTATGCTTGCCCACGCTATATGAGGGGTAAATACTACCTTTTCTTTATTTTTTATCTTTAGAAGTTCACTGTCTTCTCTTAAAGGCTCTATGCTAAATACATCTAAACAGGCACCGCCTATTAAATTTTCATCTATAGCTTTTCTTAGATCCTCTTCAACTACTATAGGACCTCTTCCCATATTAACTAGTATTGCACTATCTTTCATCTTTTTCATATTCTTATAATTCATAAGTCCATTTGTTTTTTCGTTTAAGGGTGCGTGTATAGATATTATATCTGATTCTTTTAAGAGTTCATCAAAGTCCACTCTCTTATATTCTGAGTTATTGTTTTTACCTGATGTTGAATAATAAATAACATTCACTCCAAATGCTTCTGCTACTTTAGCAACACCTCTTCCTATAGCGCCAAGCCCTATTATGCCCCAAGTTTTTCCTTTTAAATCATAAAAAGGTCTATCCAAACTTGTAAATACTCCCGATTTTGAATATTCTAAACTTTTTACGTAGTTATCATAATAAGCTATTTTATCATAAAGGTGTAAAACTGTAGCAAAAGTATGTTGAACTACAGTGTCAGTAGAATAACCAGCAACATTAGCTACTGCTATGTTTTTAGACTTTGCATATTCTATATCAATATTATTAAATCCAGTTGCAGCCTCTGCTATTATTTCTAAGTTTTTAGCGTTTTTCATATTATCTTCATTTAAGACTACTTTATTTGTTATAACTATATTGCTATCTTTTATTCTTTCACTTACTTCATCTGGTTTAGTTAAATCATAATAAGTAACTTCTCCAAATTCTTCTAATAATTTAAAATCTAAGTCTCCTAATGTTTTACCATCTAATATAACTATTCTT
The DNA here is from genome assembly GCF_015234215.1 of Clostridium chrysemydis. GTDB lineage: Bacteria > Bacillota > Clostridia > Clostridiales > Clostridiaceae > Clostridium > Clostridium chrysemydis. The sequence continues at coordinate 1,412,216 of NZ_JADEKP010000001.1, forward strand.
TTCATCATTTTTCCTCCTAAACCTATTTATATAATAATTATATCATATCAAAATTTATTTATTATTTTATGAATAACCCTCTCTATGTAAACGTATAATTAAATATCAATACCTCTCTAGAAATAAGTTAAAAGGTAGTACTTAATTTTAAAGTACTACCTTTTTAACTATTATAGCATTAAACTACCTATTACGTACGTTCCCCATATAACTATAGGATACCCTATATAATATAATCTCTTAACTTTTTTACCTTCGTTACCGTTATAAAAATAAATGAAAACTATAGAAAATACCATCATCCACTGAGGATATGCAAGAAGTGCTTGAATATTAAATCCTCCTAAAAATAAAGCTGATAATATTATAATTCCTTGATAAATCATTTTTCTGCTATTTCTTGCCTTGTAAAAAAGATAAGTAAGGGCAGGTACTATTATTATTCCTTCTGTTAAAATTCCAAGAGAAACACAAACTAATTCTTTTGTAAAATTCTTAGAATTCCTAGCCTGTTCCATAGCTGTAATTGCATTTAAGAATAAAAATGAAGTAACTAACATAAGAAATATATTGTTTGGTATAACGTATACTTTGTAGTTAAATAAATATTGAATTAAAAGGTTTGAAATTAAAAGATATGCTGCAAAAACAATACCTTTTTTATCATTTATTCTTCCGTTTAATACAAAGTATGTTAAAATTATTGACCCTAAAGCTATACCGCAAACTATAAGAAAGGTGCTCATCACAAAGTCACCGTGTGGAAGTATATTATTAAATACTCCTCTTAAAAAGACTAATTTTAAAATAGTATTTCCAATAAAAACTATTTCAGCATAAAAAATCAATCTCTTTAGATACTCGTCTCTATTAGACGTTTTTAAATATCCTTCAACTAATAAGAACACCGCAATTGGGATTATTAATCTGCCAGGATATCTAAGCCAAATAGGAGTACCTGGAATATACATTGAAACGCTTTCAATTATAACTAGTAGTGCTAATAGGATTTTAGTCTTAAATCTGTCCATCTCTTTCTCCTTATCCTTCGTAATCATTTAAATTATAACCTTATTTTGTTTACTTTAAAAGATTTTTATAATAATATTACAGTTGAACACAAAAATTCTGGAGGTTATTTATGATTATTTTATCTTATAAATTAGATTTTAAAGATTTAGATTTAGCTATATCTAATTTACAAATAAACGATATATTTAACGTTTATTATGAAAGTCCACTAGAAATAACTACCGATAAATTCGGATATGGTTATTTAGAAAAAGATGATGAACCTATAATTTTAAAAGTTACTCATACAGACGAGGATATCCCTTTTGAAAACTTTAAAGAGTGCGTTAATGGAATTTTATCTAAAGAACCTATAGATATAGAAGAAATGGATTATACTTATGAAGAATTTAAAATGGACCCTATTTTTATAGATGAAACATGGGTTTTAAAAGACCCTAATGATTCTATCCCGGATAAAAAGGAAATTAACTTTATATCACAAGGTGCTTTTGGAACAGGACTACACGAAACTACTCGTGATTTATTATCTCTTATACTTAAAGAAGACTACACTAATATGAGAATATTAGATATAGGAACAGGTTCTGGAATACTTTCTCTTGCAACTGCTATAAAAGGAGCAAAGGAAGTTTTAGCTTTAGATATAAGAGATATTAAAGATGAAGTTTTGCTTAATGCATCTTTAAATAATATAGAAACTATAACTCCTTTAGTAGGTGATGCTTTAAGTGGCGAAGTTTTAATTTCTGGAAAGTTTGATTGGATTTATATAAATATAGGTGGAGAAGAAACAGAACTCTTTATGCCATTTATAAAAGAACACCTAAAACCAAATGGAAAACTTCTAGTCTCAGGTTTGGTTGAGTGGAGCTTTGATTCAGTATCAAATATTGTTTCAAGCTATGGGTTTAACCTTTTAGAAAAACATAAAACTAATGAATGGTGCACAGCTATTTATAAATAATAAAAATCCCAAAGCATTTTAGTTTTGGGATTTTTTTTAAATCTATTTTTTATTTTTCTTTTTATTATTCTTTTTAACAGCGTTTTGTCTAGCTCTTTCACGCTTTTCTTCTTTAATCTTTTCTTCTTCCTCTACTTCTCTTAACTTTACTTTATCTCTAAATTTTATAGTTTGTCTCATAAATAAACTCCACATTAAACAAACAAAGGCCCCTACTATAATTCCCATTAAAACAGCTTCATTTAAAGGATATCCTATAGATTTGTTTAATAAAGTAAATATAACTGCGCCAATTATTCCAACTACAAGAGATGCTTTTAAGTTAAACCCCTTTACCGCTTTGCATCTTTCCACATACCACGTTATTATTTTCATTATTTTCCTCCTAATGTATAAATAGTTAATAAAATAAATATTCTACATATATTTTTTAAATCCTTTTATTTCTATAAATTATAGTTATATAAATTTTAAATTTTTTTACTAATTTTGAAAATAATATGTTCAAAATTGTTTCTTTAAATATCTTTATGTTATAATATGAGAAAACAATTTTTAAGGAGGTCATTCAATGAAAAAATCGTTATTTGCATTTTTTACAGTAATGACTCTAATTTTCAATATTAGTCTTACTACTTATGCAGTGAATGAGAATCTTGATGACAACAAAACTCGTATGAACCAAATTAGTGATAAAATTACTAATTTAGATACTCAAATAAACGAGATGCAAACAAACATGGATAAACTAAATAAGACTATAGACGAAAATAATGCAAAGGTTAAAGATTTTGAAAGTCAAATAAATCATACTGAGCAAAAAATCGATCAAACTAAAAAAGAAGTACAAGGAAGTCAAGATATCTTATCTAGTAGACTTCGTGCAATGTACAAATCTGGCTCATACTCTGGCGCAGATTACATAGCTTATGTTTTTGAAGCTAATGGCTTTAGTGATATGATTGGAAGAATATATGCATTAAATAAAATAGTCGATGCTGATAATAAGATGTTATCAGACTTAAAATCAAGTATGAAATCATTACAAAATGATATTGATTCACTTAATCAAAAGAAAAATGACGTTGTTAAACTTAATGAAGATAATAAAAACAATTTAGCAAAAGTTAAAGAGAGTAAAGATAAACTTGAAGAATCAAAAACAAAATATAACGATGAACTAAAAGGGGTACAAGCACAAATTAAATCTAATGAAGAAGCTTTAATAAATGGCCCTATAAAAACAATCGATAGTTCTTCTGATGTTTCAAGTTTAAGAGAAGCGGTTTCTACACTTCAAGGAATAGTTCCTCAACTTACTACAAGCTCAGTTGTAGATAAAGCAAAATCATACATTTCAAAAGGAAATGACAAAATCGAAAAGCTTAATCAGCCAAAGGTAACACCTGAATCTAATAATAGTAATACTACTCCACCTTCAGGTGATCATAAAACATTAACTATGGAAGCTACAGCTTATACAGGTCACACAATCACTGCAACAGGTACAAAGCCTGTTAGAGACCCAAACGGTATAAGTACTATAGCTGTTGATCCAAGTGTAATACCTTTAGGTACAAAGGTTTATGTTTCTGGTTATGGCTATGCAATAGCTGCTGACACAGGTGGTGTTATAAAAGGAAACATAATAGATTTATTCATGAATAGCGAAGCTGAATGTAACGCTTTTGGTAGAAGACAAGTTACTGTAAAAATTCTATCTTAAAAATAACTATAAAAAAACTCCCGTATTATTTTATACGGGAATTTTTTTATAGTTTAAAGTATATCTTAATAACTCTTTTACTTTAAGTTCTTTTACGTAACTATCTTTAAGAAAATAGTTTATATCCTCTATATTCGTTTTTATATCTTCTAGTTCTATATCGCTTTTAAATAAACTTTCCATACCTCTTAAATATTTATTTATCTTATCTAAATCATTTTCTGTTAGATCACTCTTTTTGATAAGTATGTAGCAATATAACATATTGCTTACCCACTCATTATTTATCAATATTATTCTTTTTATGTTATTATAGTTTTTATCTTTTTTAGTAATTATTTTATCTAACTTATTATTCATAAGATAATTTGCTTTTACATAATAAAATAATAATTCATCCCCATACTTCCCTCTGTCTATAGTATTTAATATTATTCCAATATCTATTTCTATATATTTAAGTATAGACTTATAAGCCTCAAAGCTATTTTTATTAGGTAATATATATTTATTTCCTAAGAAAGCAAACATTGCTCCTAAAACGGTATATAAAAACCTCAAAGCCATAGCTGTATCAGGTGAAATAGCGTTTGATAAAGATGTTAGCGCCATAGCATAACAGGTAGTATAAATACATTTTGTAACATAATTATCAATAGTGAACATAAAAATAGTTGCAATTACTATAATCATAATATGTTCGCTCTCTGTTCTTAAGAAATAGAATAATACAAATGATATTATAACACCAATCATGGTCCCAAATACCCTCTCTTGTATTCTCTTTTTTCCATCCTCATAGTAAGGCATAGCCATAACATATACACTAATTGGTAACCAATAAACTTTTGGTAAATTTATTCCTTTATCTAACCCAAATCCTATACTTAACAATATACTTAGCCTTAATGCAAATCTTACCCTTGAATCATCTAAAGAGAACTTGCTAGCTAAAATTTCTCCCTCACCGTCGGTACTTCCTTTTAAACTAAAAAATTTCTGAGCCTTACGATTTTCTAAAGATGAAACTTTAACTGCTGCAGATATAATATACTTAAAAGTAAACTGTAAGCAATTATTAAATGTACTCTTCTCCTTAAACTTTCCTAAAAAATCTTTTATATTATTAGAATATTCTATAAGATCCTCACCAGACTCTATCCCTTTAGATTTATCTAAAAGTTTCTTTAAATCTAAAATTAACTTTTCATTTTTCTTGGCCAAATCACGCCTTTTTAATATTCTTTTATTAAAATTATTAAATTGACCAAAAGCAATTACTATTTGGAAGTATTCTTTTTCAGAACTTTCATATACTATTCTATTTAAGTCTGAGATAACTTCCATAAGCTTCTCTTCTAATTCTAAGAATTTTGTATTTTCTCCTAAGTATGCATACTCAAGTTCTTCTCTTGAGAGTGAAAAACCTTCATTGATAAGCCTATAAATTTCTTTTCTTAACCCATTTTTATTAAACACCCTTAAAAAAATCCTGATTAATATATAAGAATAAGTAATTGCAAAAATTCTTAAGTCTATATCACTTAATTTTTGTGGTAAGAGCTGCATTATTACAAATCCTAACATAAATACAAAATATCTAGATGAGTCATATGCTCTAGTTAAAAAATACGATGCTATAAATGTAACTATGAAATTAATTAATATTGCAGTTACTATATTCTGAGATGCTAAGCATGCAAAAATTCCTAAAGATAAATGAACAAGATAGTTTCTAAGCCCATTACTTTCTATAAATAAATTTTTTCTCATATTAACAAATGATAGTGTCATATATGTTGCAATTATTGCATTGCTTATTCCAAACATGTACCTATTTGTAAAAAATAAAATCAAGGATAAACACGCAGCCGGTAATCCATACTTTAATTTTTTATATAAAATTTTTGAATCCATAATGTCATCTCTTTTCAAATACTTATATGGTGAAGTATAGCACAAATAAAATATTATATCCTTTTAGAACTTTCCTTTTCATATACTTTTAACAATTGCTAGTATATTTTTATCATTTTTGTAATATTTATGGTTAATTTTTAAACATCCAAATATGTAGTCTGTACTTTTGATATTATTATATTAAAAAAAGCTGTATCACTTTTTATTAAGCAACACAGCTAATCTTTTCATATTAATTTTTATTTCCTATTTTAGCATACCCTAATGCTAGTAATATTCCACCTACCATATTTCCAAGAGTAACCCAAAGTAAATTATGTACGAATCCGCCGAAAGTTAAAGCTAATCCATTTTTAGCGAATAATCCTATACTTAAAAGTGTCATGTTAGCTACACTATGTTCAAATCCTGCTGTAATAAATACAAAAAGGCACCAAAAAACCATTATTAATTTTCCAACTTCATTTTTCATCTTGAAAGAACACCAAATAGCTAAGCAAACTAAAATATTACACAAAATTCCACGAACAAAAAGTTCTCCACTTGATACAGTCATCTTTCCTAAAGCACCTTTAGCTATAAATTCACCTATAGGTCCTTTACTAAGACCTGCTTGAACAAATAAGAATGCCCCTAAAACCGATCCTAAAAGATTACCAATATAAGATGCTACAAAAACTTTGATAACTCCTAAAGTGTTAACATTACCTCTTACAAGCCCTATTGCCATTACAAAGTTATTTCCAGTAAATAACTCAGCTCCAGCAAAGATAACAAGACTAAGTGCAACTCCAAAAGAAGCTCCCATAACTACTTTAGTAGCCGCACTTCCTCCACTAGTTAAAAGTCCACCAATAGAGAATATAAGCATAATTCCAAGTCCTACAAAAAGCCCTGCAAACATTGAAGATATTAAATATCCTACCTTATTTTTTTCATATAAATCAACCTTACTTCTCGACGCAGCACCAACTGCCATTAAATCATTTTCATACATAATAAATTCACTCCTCACATATTATCAAATAAATTATATAAAGGGTTACATATAAAATCTGTGATTTTTATCACAATATTGTTATTTTTTTATCATTAATCTTTATATATAACCTAAAACTTAGATACTTTTATAACTAAAGGAAATCATTAATTTCCTTTTAATATCTAATTTGAATAATTTGTGTAATTTATTTTTGTATTATATAATTAATTTAAATGTCTTTTAGAGGTGATTATATGAATATCTTATTTAAAAAAGTATTTAAATCAAATTATTTACTAAAGACTAGGATTACTGTAATTATATTTGGGATTATAATCTGTTTATCATATTTTTTAAATATAATAGACTACAGCTTAGCTTTTAAATTAATGTTTCCATTAATGATATTAAGTAGCTATTTTTGTTATAGGCTTAATAATCCAAAGTCATACTTACTAAAAAAATAAAAACATAGGATAAAAATTAAAAGCAATCAAATTAAATTTGATTGCTTTTTTAATTTATTTTATTCTAAAGAATTTACTTTTTCTTTGCACGTTAAATCTAAAAATCTATCTAGTGTCATGCTTATAATAATAAACGGAAGAAGTAAATAAACTAGCCAAATAGTATCAAGTAAACATACATCAACTAGCATAAATGCAAGCACTAAAAATGATATTAAATTTGAAATACTTTTGATTTTACTTTTGTTTTCTATAAAATACCCCTTAGTTTTTTCTAACTTTTCCACTTTATAAAGTAGTTTAGCTACTAAGTTTGGCAGTACAAATACAGCTAAAATCACTATTATAATAGTCAAAATAATCCCCCCTTTTTATTTAATATTACCATTTTTTTCAAATAAGTAAATAATTATATTAAATTAATTATTTCATCAGCATAATCTAAAATAGATATATCGTGCGTTACCATAATTATAGTCTTTCCTTCTTTATTTAATTCCTTTAATAAATCCATTATTTAGATTGTTATTTTACTATCTAAGGCTCCTGTAGGCTCATCAGCAAGTATAATATCAACATCTGAAACTAAACACCTTGCTATAGCTACTCTTTGTTTTTGCCCTCCTGAAAGTTCTTTAGGTGATTTATTTATATGATCTTTAAGCCCTAAACTTTCTAAAACCTTTATGCTTTTTTCGTTTATATATTTAGAAGTACTTTTTTCTTTTATATATTTATTTTTACATTTTAATCTTATCTTTACATTTTCTAATACTGATAAGTCTTCTAAAAGTAAATATTCTTGATGAATATATCCCATATCTAAAGCTCTTATCTTTGCTTTCCCTTTTTCATTTTTATTAGTTATGTTTGCATTATTTATATAACAAGACCCCGTATACTCTCCATCTAATCCATTTATTATATTTAAAATAGTTGTTTTTCCAGAACCTGAAGCTCCTCTTATCATATAAAACTTTCCTTTTTCAAAGGTATAATTAAATTTATCTAAAACTGTAACTGTATTTTTATCTTTACCATATTTTTTAGTTACTTCTTCTAATCTTATACATTCCACTTTATTCACCTCTAACCACTATATTTTTTCTATTTCTGTAAAACCAAATATACATAGCTATACATAGTATAATTTGAAATATTAAAAGTAGAATTATTATAACTAAAGTTACATTAAATCTTATATCTACCCACTCTACTTTAGTAACTAAATATATAGCCTTTTGTACTATTAAAGAAATAACTAAAGATAAACTTACTAGTATCCCCTCTTCTAAAGTAGTATTTGTAATTATGCTTTTATAAGTATATCCTATAGCACGTAATGTCATAAAGTCCCTTTTTCTTTTCTTCATATTTATATAATTTACTATTATCATTGAAATAATAATTAAGCCTCCTATTATACTTCCGTAAGAAGCTATAATTATCATATTAAATGTATTTTTACTTGTATAATTTTCATAGATAATATCACTTACAGGTTTTAAGTTTATACTTGAAATATTTTCATCAATAGCTAAAATTTCTTTTTTTAAGGTTTCTATATCTTCTTTTTGAACGTCTACCATAATACCTTTTAATATATCAAAGGCATTTTTCCTTAGAAATTCTTTAGAAAAATTATCTTTTCTAATTGCTATAAAACTTTTAGTATATTTCGTTTCATCAAATATATCTTTTAATAAAATCTTATCTGAACCTAAAACCTTTTTTACTTTAATACTATTTTCATGATTTAACCTATAACTATTATTTACTTTGTATGTTTCTTTTAAATTATTAGAAATTAAAGCCTCTTCTTCTTTATTTAAATCATTATATGGAATTTTTGTATTATCTGTTATATAAGCTATATCTATAATTTGTCCATTTTTTCGTACTTCCTCAAATATAGGCATCTCTAAAAATTTATACTTATTATTATTTATATTAAATATTTTTTCTTTAAGCTTTATTAATTTATCTAATTTAGCTTCATCTCTTGTCATCATAGCGATTGATGAAATGCTCTCTTCTATCCCTTTTTCTTTGTCATAGTAGTTTATATTTATTGTGTAAGTATTATTTACATCACAAATACTTTTTATATACCTTGGATACCTAGATAATATATCAATAGAATTAATCAAAAAACTACCAGATATAATTAGTATAGTAAAGAAAATTATTATTATTTTATCCTTTTTTAATCTATTTTTTATAAAAACTATCCCCATAACCTAAATATCCTTTATTTGCCCTTTATTTATTTTAAGAATCATTGTACAAGATAATATTATAGACGCTAATGTGTTTATAACTAACGAATATATTACTCCTCTAAGATTTAAATTAAAATCATTGAAATACTCGTATTTATTTAAGATGATGCTAAGTTTTTCTTCTAATAATAAAAATAATCCTATTCCTATAATTGTACCTATCAAAACTATAATAAAATTCTCTATTGAAATTAAAATTCCAATATCACTTTTGCTATAACCAGTTACTAAAAGTGATTTATAATCTTTTTTCTTTAATCTATAATTAAAGATTCCTATCTGAAATGACGTAAATAATATAATTATAAAGATTATTCCATTAAATAAAATAATCTGTTCTTTAGTTACAGTTAATTCAGATTTATTTTCCTCCCAATCACTAATTTCAAAATAAATATTTTTATCTACCTTTTTTAATTCTCCCTCTAACTCCTTAGCGATTTCTATAGGCTTTTCATTTTTATCATATAATGAAAAACTTAACTTTCCATTATCAGAGCAAAAATCGAAAAAATCATCTACAGACCCTAATGATATATAATTATTGTATATATCTAATTCCTTTGATATTTCATTTCCTAAAATCCCTACAACCCTATATTCTTTAGAAAGAACCTCTACTGATTTTCCTAAAACATCACTACTTCCAAACAAATCAATTGCATTTTTGTAACCTAAAACTATCTCTTCTTTAGTCTCATTAGGATTTAAAAACCTTCCATTTGTAATGAAATAATCATAGTCAAGGCCATCTTTATAGCTAACTAAAACTACAGAGTCACTTCCGTTTATCCTAATTGTAGATTTACCTTGAAATTTTTTTATTATATTTTGAACTTCCTTTACGTTAGTTACATTATTTAAGGTAATATTTAATCGATTCTTATAATTACCCATAGATAATCTTTCTGTTATTTTAATACTATTTTCCTGTATCGCTGCGATAAAACATAAACTAAATGTACCTACTATAAACAAAAGAATTATTCCAGTATACATACTAAAATTCTTTTTTATTTTTTCTAAAGTAAACCCTATCATTCTTCTACATTTACCTTTGTTTTAAATACAATACTTCCTATAGGTTGTGTCTCGCTTATAGGGTTTGCCTCCCTAAAAACATATAAATCATATGTTCCTACTTTTTTAGGTAAAGTAAACTTAAATTCATCTTCGAAAATATCATTATTTTCTTTAAATACCTTTGAGTCTTTACCATCTATTTTTATTAAAGTATCACCTAAGAAAACTTTATAACCATAGTTATCCCCTTCAAATCTTTCCTTTGGAAGTTCCACTTTAAAAGAATAATTTACTTCTTCTAAACTCTTTCCTATTATTTCTTCATTAGCCCCTTCTTTTGAAACCTTTAACTCATCATATTTTACACCACTCGCTATTTCTTTCATCTTAGCGTGATTATTATATCCATACACACCAAAACAAATATCAGAAGACTTAAATATAAAGCTAACAACCCCGTCATTTAACTCATCAGTTTTTATACTAATCTTATTATCACCATTTTTTATTTTTACAGTGTACTGATCAGTTAAACCTTTACCGCCAAAATCAAATTTCACTCTTTTATTATTTAATAGCGGAGTTATAGTAAAGTCCCTTTCATCTTCACCTTCATATCTAATAGCAATGTTTAATGATCCATTTTGAAAATCTACCTTTTTTAATTTATATAGGTCTGTCCCATTTTCATTATCTTTTACTATCCCATAGGAAACTCCACCATTCCAAACTTGATCCAATGCACTTATAGCTTGGATTGAGCCCTTATCTCTACACCCAACTAAAATAAAAACTCCAAAACTTAAAATAAATCCCACAATTATTTTTTTCATCTTTCCCCCTCAATTCCCTTATAAAATATAAAAAGGCCAAATAGCCTTTTATGAATTTTTTATTCTTTTTAATTATACAATTTATTCCATTTAGCTTCAATATACTTATATCTTATAAATTCTAGTATATTCTTAAATAATTACTCTACGAATTTCATCACTAAGTTCATTTGAAGAATTATCTTTTTTCCAGAAATTATCTTTTTATTTTCAAAACTAAACCACAGCCCTAAAGTTAAATTATACCTTAATTAAAATTTCTTTATATTAGCTCTAATATCTTAAAAACTATTAATCATTATCCCAAACTTAAACATCATAAATAGCATAATTAATAAATTAATCATATATCCAAATATAAAAGCTATCCATTTTTTATAATCCATTTTTCTTTCAATACCACGGTAAGTAAAAAATCCAACTATTAATAATATTACAATAAATATAATAATAAGAAAAATGTCAAACTTAAAATCTACATTATTAAAAATATTTTGCAAACTTAAATTAGTTCTATGATAAATATCATAAATTACAGCATAAATAACTTCTCCTAATATTACTATAACGCCTTGAGTGCTCAAAACTAAAGCAACTGTCTTTCCTTTGCTCTTTCTATCAATAATAAATGAAAATATGATTTGTGCACACATTGCAATTAAGCAATATCCAAAATGAGAGAAATATCCCAAATATCCTAAAAATAGCGGTACAAAAATTACTTCCATAATCTCAACTCCTTTAAAATAACTCTAACTCTCCAATTTTCCGTATTTTAAATTTCATTTTTTGAAACACTTTTCCTCTGTTTAATTTTATTACTTACAACAACAGCCGTTATAATAATCCCTACTTCAATAAGCCATTTAAAGAAATAGTTAATTCCAACATCTTTTAACAAGAATCTCCAAGTTTCTGCTAAATCAATTCCAACAATAAACGGTATTATTTTCTTTATAATGGGTTTCTCCATAACTTCTATAATAATTTAATTGTATCATATTTCCATATTAACATATAAATAACTTTCATCTTTTTGATTTTTATAAAGGAATTTTAATGGAAATGTATTTAGAGCAAAAAGAAAAACACTAGGTACTACCTAGTGTTTTACATGTTACGAGACAAGCCATAAGCGGAGTTCTGTATTCTATTAAGACTATGTTTTTTCATATTAAACTGTAACTATTTATACCCTATACCCCTCTAAAAATCAAGCTTTAAACTCACTTCTGTATCAAATCATATTCTATTATAATTTGTTAAAACATATCCATCAAGGGAAAGTTAAGGGAAAAGACTAGAGAATAAAACTCTAGTCTTTTTCACTATTTTAAGTATTCTATTTATCCTTTAATTCATAGCCTTTCATTAAAACATCAATTGCCTCTTTAACTTTATCCTTTTTCCCGGAATACGATCTAACTATTATTTTTCTACCTCTATGTTTTATTATTTCTATGTTAAAAATCATTCTATCACCTCAACCCACTAACTATTTAGTAAGTTCAAATTGAATATCTTCGTTATCACTAACTATTAACTTAGAATCTTTTAAATTAACCTCTTTCGGAACCTCAAATACTATGTAAGTTTTCTTAGTTATTCCTGGATTAAATTTATCATATGGTCCTACATAGTTTTTATTTTCATCATATGTTTCTTTCTGTGAATTTAAATTTTGCAACGCCTCAAATGCAGTATCATCTACTAAATACTTTGCACCATTAGCTACTAGTTTAAACTCATGTGGATTGCTTTCTATTGCATCCTTTGATGTATTTTTTAATGATAATTCAATGATTATAAATTTTCCTGAAGCTTTTACATTTCCTGCTTCGTTATTAACACTATTAGCTTCTTTTACACTTAATATTTTTAAATCTGCACCACTATATTTTTGTTCTTCTCCAATCTTCACCGTTTTTACACTTGATGATTCTGATGTATTCTCTTCACTCTTTTCTTTGTTACTAACTTTAGGACCACCATCTGACATCCTAATATCTTCTAGTTGTTTTTCAAACCCAGCATTCATAGCTGAAATTTTTCCTCTGTAGTATCTTGATGAAACTAATCCTCCGATAAATAGAGATACTACAGCTATTGCAACATATATTAATATCTGTTTTTTATTTTTCATTTATTATTCCTCCCTTTTGTAAAGTCAGGAGTATTTTACCATATACTTATAAATAAATTGTAAACTCATACTTTATCTATAGTTTATTTACTGTATGTTTACTATATTATGTTATATTGTACTTGTCTTAGATATTTAATATACATTTTAAACTACGGAGTGCTAATCTCCTATAATTAAGATATTATAAAGAGATATTTTAATTCCTGTTAGTGTTTTCTAACATATCTTTTTATAATATCTTTTTTTGTCCAAATAGAATATAATAATTTTATTACATAAATTATATTTTAAACATCGTTATAAAAAAGAAGTAATACAATATGTGTATTGCTTCTTTTTGCATATAATCTAAAAATATTAATATATTTAAAATGTAAACATTATAAAATCCAATCTCAATTTTGTAAATGTAGAAGTGTCTAAATCATACTTCTACATTTTTCTTTATATATTAAGATTTATTCTAAACCTCTTTTTAATTTACTTATATAAAGAAAAATATAGCTAAACTTTTGATGTTTAATACAAATTATTACATAACAATTGTTTACACTTAAAGCTAATTATATTATCATTAGAGTACCTTCCTAGTTGATTTTAAATCACAGGTAAAACATTAATCACATTCGATTCACTTTTTAAAGGCATCTTTTAGGTGTCTTTTTTGTATGTTTTGATAAGTATTGGATAAACTTATTAATGATGATATTTTTCCAATATTATTTTTCTTTTGTGATACCTATTTAAATAAATTTTTTATTGGTATTGAAACTAATAAAAGGCAGGAGCAACTAGCCCCTGCCTTAAGTTTATTTTCTATATAATGCTTTCCAAGTATTTTTCCCAACTATACCATCTACATTTAACCCCTTATTTCTTTGTAGATTCTTAATTGCTATAGTAGTTCCTCTACCAAATACTCCATCCGCTCCTCCATTTGATTTTAAAGAAGTATATCCTCTATTTAATAATCTTTGTTGAATACATTTTGTTATATTACCTCTTGCACCTTCTCTAACTGTAGGACATACTGATAAAGTCGATTCTCCAAAATAACCGTCTTCTTTAATATCTCCATAACCTTGTACATTAAGTTGGTGTTGCAGTCTTTTAACTTCTTCTCCTTGTATTGATACTTCCCAAATATTTTTACCTTGTGGTTTTGATTCAGGTGAAGGTTTACTTGGTTTTACTGGACTAGTTTCTTCAACTTTATCCGATGAATCTAGCTGCTTTTTACTAACTCCTTCAGCTATTGCTTTTCCTATTGCATCTGCCCCCTTTTCTTTATAGATCCTTACATCTTCTGTAGCTTCACAAAAACAAGTTTCAATTATTATTGCTGGCATAGTAGTTTTTCTTAACTCATATAGACTAGAGTTTACTCTAACCCCCCTATTTTTAAATCCAATTTCATTACATACATTGTTAACAATATTTTGTGCTATATCAGCAGATTCTGAACCACTTCTATAAACCCAACAAGCATGACCTAACGCGCCTTCGTATTTATCATAAGCTTTATCAAAATGAATACTTAGGAATAAATCAGTTCCCCAATTTTCAGCTTTATTTACTCCATAAGCTAAATCAGTATTTACATCACAATTCCCTGGAGTAACATCCAATACTTCATATCCTGCTTGCCTTAAATATTTTATTACCGCATCCTTTACTTTTCTATCCTCTGTAGTTTCGTCTATAATTCCCCTAGCTCCTGTAGCTTGAAAATTATGTCCACCTCTTACTGCTATTTTTCTAATTTCTTTACTCATTTCTAATTCCTTCTTTCTTTTGTTTAGATTTAAAAGGCAATAAAATATATTTCTTACTTTCATTTTATTGCCTTAATAATTAAATTGTTATTCTTCTTTATTTATTTTTTTAGTTGTTTGTTTGACAATTTGATTTCCTAGAACTGAAACACCTGCTGCACATAACCCTTGTAATATACTTGTTGTCACTAACTGTGCTGTTACACCTTGTCCTATAACATTAATTCCTATTGAACCTACCATACCTAGTACAGAAAGAACCCAAGGTATACACCAATCTGCAACTTTAGGAGTTTTCTTTAAAAACACTCCTATAATATAAAGTCCTGCTACTAATATCCCTAATTGCTCTGGTACAAAAACCATTAAATTTTCCATTTTACTTACCCTCTTTCTTTATACTCTCTATATTGTCTATTCTATGATGAGCCGACTTACTACTTTCCTCGACTTTTATTAATCTTTCAACTATTTCACTTATTCTTTTATCCTGTGCTTTTATATCTAATCTAATATCATCAACACCTTTACTTATATAATCTAATTTAGTTGCTACTACAGTATCTTGTACTGTATCCTCTTTAATATTTCTATCTCCATCTTTCTTAGCTTTCCAAAAACCTAATACTATCCCTGTTAATGTTCCAGCAACCCCAATAGCTACAGTTATATCTACATTCATTAATACACCTCTTTCCTTATTTTTTATATAAAAATAGGAGTTAAATATTTTAACTCCTATACTTGCTTAATTCATTATCTTTTAAAACTACCATTTTGTTTTCTATTTTAAATATATCTGGATTATTAATTACTGTTGGATCATCTTCTAAATTTATTGAATCATAAATTATTTCATAATCTCTATGATCGTGCGGAAATAAATCCTTTATCGATTTAAAATTTCCACCTGTTGCTATATTCTTTATAGAGCCATCTTGTTTGCTAAATACTATAAACATTTAATCACCTTCTTTCTAAGCTATAGCTATCCAAACTACGTTCGCCTTACCTCGCCATTGAGGATTGCTTTCTTTATTTGGATTCCTAACCATTACACTCATTTTAACTTCAAACCAACCTTCATTTTTGTTTTGTCTAGTAAGTTCTGTATTAACAGCAAATAAACAATCCGTAGGGTTTGCAGGGAATACGTTACCTGTCCACCACCCTATCTCATACTCTTTACCTCTGAAAACCTCTGGTAGCCATATTCTAACTGTTTGTCCACTATTAACTTTATCCACACTACCTCTTGCCATTAAACAATGATAAGGGTGTTTCATACCATTTTTCCACCACTCGAAACCTTCTTTACCCATTTGGATATATGAATTGTCTGAATAATTACATATAAGCTTATTTTCATCAAGTTTCATTGTACTTCCGTACACTTCGTAATTGTTAGGTTGAAATGCTTGCGCAAGGTCACCCTCACATAACATTATCTGAGTGAAGAAGCAGTATCCGTCCTTCCTACAAGCACCTATCGTTAAGTCGATATGCGAATTTTTAAGTTTTTCTACATTACCTCCTGTAGTGAAATGTAATTCAACTCTACACCAAGCATTCTCACTTTTTCCTCCTCCATACTTATCTTTTTCAATTTTTTTATGTGCAATCCATCCAAAGTCTTTGTCATATATATGGACATGTGCTTCTGACCTATGCGCCGCTACTAATCCAGTTAGGGTATATTTAGTATTAGGTTTTAATTTTATATCTTGTCTTACTGCATATTCCCCATACTCATTAGTATTATTCTGACCTCGTATCACTAAAGCATTAGTCCCTGTTAATATCCATTCTGACCAATCACCCCAAGACGTATAAGAAGTTCCATTTCCGTTAAAACTATATGCTATGTCATACCATATGTTTTCATCTATGCCAACCGTATTAAACATAGAATCTTTTATAATATTATTTCCACCATACCCCTTTTCCACTTTCCATTTAAAATTATTGGAATTCTGTTTGTACTCTGTAAATTCATTTTTAGTTACTGCATTTTGAACTTGTCCATTTAATGTGTTAACCCTACTTTCTGTATTAGAAACTCTATTTGTTATTCCACTAAGATCTGCTGTAATAGTTGTAACTCTATTATTTACATTAGTTACTTCCTGCTTTGTTGCTTTGCCATTGAGTGTTGTTTCTATGCTATTAGTTTTTGAACTCACACTATTAATACTTGCTTGTAAACTATTTGTTTTTTGAGTTAATTCACTTGATACATTGTTTATTTTTGTATCAACAAGCTTAACACTATCAACTACTAACTTATCAACATCTTCTGGCGCAAGTGATAAATCTGTTGCCTTCATGCCTTTTTCTATTTTAATCCATTCTATAGTAGATTCTCCAATGTCTGTTGAATACATTTGGTATACACATACATTACTATTATTTGCAGTAAAACTTCCAATTTTATTAGTCCATTTAAATGTTTTTGTATATATTCCATTGGCATTTTTGTCGTTATTATTTAAAGTAGCTAATACTACATTTCCACCTGAATTATAAATTCCCCATTGCTTACGCTTAAGATCCCCTTTGATAGAAATTGTGTAATGCTCTCCATTAACAAAACAACTTAATTTTGATAGATAATATCTTTTAATCATATAGTCATTATTTTTCACAAATTGTTTTGAATCTAATAATAAATTTCTTCCACCTATTTCAATAGCATTTATAGATTTATCTATATCTGATTGAGAAACTTTAGTATTAATACTATCTGATAAAATACTTAAGTTACTTTCTAAATTATGCACTTTATTGTTAACTGTACTTATCTGTGCATTAGTATAGTTTTTAACTATATCTAAATTAGAATTTATCTTATTATTTAAATCTCTATTTATATTGCTTACATTTGCTGTAATGCTTTGTGTTTTGGAATTTAAATCTTTAACACCTGCTTCTATGCTATTTGTTTTTTGAGTTAAATTACTTTCCACAGTTGATATTTTTTCATTAGTTTCAATAATTTCAATTGCATTTGATTGAGATAACTGTATAAATTTCTTTTTTTTAATTTCTTCTTCTACTTCTTTTGTAATTGTTCTAGGAGCTGGAGCATAAAACTCATAGTTTGGTTCATAAAAGCCAATCATTTCTTTGTTATAAGCTATTTGTGGTATTGAAGGCTTGGGCATTCCTTCTTTTAATGGTAATTCACCATCTAGAGGCTGGTCTGAATATATGTGATATATTGCCCCTTTTTCTCCTCCACCTCTGAGAAATAAAGCAAAAGCCATATTAGAAGCACAATTAACCGCACCAGCGAACATCCTTGAATATTCTTCTTCCAAATCACAAATATTCCATGAATAACTTGCTCCACCCCAACCACCAAAGTTTGCACTTATTAGTAGTGATAATCCTCCGTGATGTGTTGATAAGTTAGGATTCCATTCAGAAGGTGCTTGTTCGTTATAACTCCTGCTTACACAAATATTTCTTTTTATATTTTGATTACCACCTTTTATTATGACTGGATAATATAAATTATCCTCTCCATATATAACAATATCTTTTTTAAATGCATATCCGTAATTTTCAGTATTATATTTAATTACAGTATTATCTACATCAGCTTGAGATACTTTAGAAGATATCTGACCTTTAAGCAAATTTAACTCCGTAGTAGCTTTACTTAAATTACTATTAGTAGTTGAAATATTATTGTTTATTGCATTAATACTATTAGTATAAGTTTGAGTATCTACTTTTAATTTAATAGCATTATCTAAAGCTTTTATCGTAGCTCTCTGACTTGATAGTTCTTTAGAATTATTGGTAATAGTATTCTTTTGAGTAGATAGTTCTACATCTAAGCTCCTATCCCCTACTTGAACTCTTGTGCCATTAATAGATTCTGTTGCTCCATTTACTTGCCTTACAATAGAGTTTTTATCAAATTTACTGGCATTTAAACTATTATCATCAGCTTTGTTAAATCCATCTGTTATTCCAGCCTTTGTTAAGCCCTCTTCAGTTAATAATACTGTTTGTCCATCTGACCCTCTTAATGTTAATGATGCTCTATTGTTATCATTAATGCCTAACATTATTCTTTCAAATAATTTATTATTTACATCATCAAAAATCTGTAGTTTATTACCTAATATTTTAAGGCGACCTTGCGGTCCACATACAGTAACTAAACTTGTATCTAATGTTCCTGCTCTCATTTTATTAGCATTTAGGGAACTAATCTGTGCATCTCCTATAGCTCCATCTGCTATAATTCCACTTCCTGCTACTATAGAATTAGCCTTGAAATTATTTGCTGTAAGATTTCCTGCTAAAAGATTATCTATGCTAGCTGTTTTACTTTCTAAAACACTTATTTTTCCGCTTGCTGCATTTAAATCTGTGATAGTTGCCTTATTAGCTTCTAAGTTTGCTACTTTAATATTTGTAGATGTTAAATCAGTTATATTGGCTTTAGTAGATTCTAGTGTACCTATTCTTGCAGTTACTGCATTAAGGTTTTGTATATCGGCTTTTCCTACCTTTAGTGTTTCTATTTCTGCATATACCGCCTTTAAATTAGTAACCTTAATTACATTAGCTTCAAAATCTTCTATTTGCTTAGTAGAAATAGAATCTATTGTACTTCCTTTTAGTGTTCCGTTATCTGTTGTAACATTATCTATTGTTTCTCCAATTTCATCTACTTTTAATTTTTCATTATCTAAGTTAAGAGATTTATTAGCTAACTCTACAGTATCTTTGCTATGATCTTGCGGATACTCTTTAATTTTAACTATTCTTTGTTTTTCTTTAACATTCTTTTGTCTAGAAATAAGTGTTACTGTATCACCTAATCCATAATCAAGAATATCTTTATATTCTTCATTGATTTTTGCCAGATTAGATATAAGAGCTATGTAGCTTTTATATGGAATACACATACTATTTAATTTTCTAAGCGCATCTTCTTTTAAACTCTGTGGATTTGTATATCTTTCATCCTTCCAAAAATAAGTTAATGTTTTAGATGAATACTTTTTATTTTCTAAATATCCAACCCCGCCATTTACACTTTCTATAGTTAAACCATTCTTACCTTGTGGAACTATTCTTGTATAAAAATCATAACTATTACTCTGAACCTGTAGGGCCTTTAAATTCAAACTGTCTATAAAATAGATACCTCTATCACTACCAAGAATATCATAAATGTAAATAACTTTATTTAGAGTATCATATCTAATATCTACTCCATATACTTTTTTAACATCCTTAAGTATATTCCAACTATTAGTTGCAACTTTTCTTATGGTCCTTTTTATGTTCTTTGTATAGTTATCTATGTTTATAATCCATCCTGTTCCAACTACAGCAAGATTTAGAGCATTTAATAAAGGTTGCTCTTTACTATCAAATCTATCAAAAAAGTTTCCTGTTAAGTTCTCAACATTGAGTTTACAAACATATGAATCCATTTCATTAACTTTAGCTTTTGTCTTTACTACAAACTCATCATATCTAGTTCTTATATAAGTTTCTTCCTCAATTTCATTGTTAAATATATCATCACTTGGATATAAAAAAGAGAGTGTTTTATCTCCACTCTCCAGAACGCTTTCTACACAAATATTTTTGCATTTATTTAGTAATGCAATTTTTCTGTTGTTTTTATCAAATAATTGTAGCATAGTCTAACCGCCTTTCTATTTAAGGTCTACTGTTAGACCTCCATCTGCTAATTTTTGAATATATATTTCTCCACCTGCTACTGCTAACTTCTTTATTATTTCTCCTTTAGATACAACTTGAATTATATAATTTCCTTCTTCAAATGTTGGCTTTGGTTCCTGCTGATCTTGATTAACTTCTTTATAATCTACATCTATTGCCCTTTGTTTTTTATTATAGTTTCTTTTTTTACTCATTCCTTTTACCTACTTTCCTTAATTAAAATACAAAACAATTTAAACCTTTAGCTACTTCTACAGCTTTAGTTCTAAACTTTTGAACTTCTTCTGATACTTGTTGGCTATTTGCTAAAAATAACTCTTGATTAGTTACATAGGTTTGAATATTAGCTACACTATTTTCACCTAAATTACATTGTATAGTCATAACCTGTTGATTCATTCCATTAGCTTCAACATTTATAACTCCACTTAAATTTGTTGTTTCTTTTATATCGCTTGATACTTTTGTTACAGTTTCATTTGTCATTTTTATTCCTTCTTTCTAAATATATCTATTTTTATACTTAATTTTTATATTGCACGTATCTTTGTTAACTCTTATGTTATTAGTACCTGAAACTAAAAAAGGAAACTCCCAGAAGTCAGTATCACCAAATTTATTTTTACCTTCTTCTAAAACAGTTCCTTTAATACTATCTATTATTACTTTTTTATTAGCTTTAAGATTTTTTATAATCAACGTATCATTAAATCCACTAATTGAAATATCTATTGTATCCCATAATGGTAATATCTCTATAATACAAGGTGCCTTTTCATTTCCTTTAACATCAATGCTCTTAAATGTTTCTCTATTCATTTCTACTGTTAATTCTTTACTAAGCTTGAAAGTAGATTTAAAGTTTAGTGTTAATTCATATAGTATTTTGCTTACTAATTTTTCTTGATGTTTTTCTAAAGAAATATTATAAGCAAATTCTAAATCACTAAATTTCAATTCTCCCTTTTTGCATAAAGTTACTATTTCACTTATTTTAAATAAATTATCTTCCTCATTCTTTCCTTCAATAAGTAGTTTAACCGTAATAGCACTATAACCTTCTTTTTGTTTATTTATATGAGGATCAAAAGAATCTTCAAGCCATTCCTCATATGTTACTATGTTACAAGCTTGAATATCTCTGCCAGTCATAATAGCATTAAATTTTTCTAATATATCAATACCATTTACGAGCATTACCTAACCCCCTTTAATTTAACAGCTGCTTGATTCATAAAATAATCAATATCACTGCTATCTCTAAAATTATAATTACCATTGAAATTTACAGTAGTACTTGTTGTATTATTACTATTACTATATTTAGTATTCTCATCAGCTGTCATTACTCTCTCACCTTTGTGTAGACGAGTTAAATAACCGTCATAAGGAACATAATCAAGCCCATTGTAATCAAATCCTCTTGGCCCTTTTCCTCCACCCCCACTAAAACTAACCCCAGTTAATGGATTTTTATTAATAAAAAGTTGCATATCTTGATATTGTGTTCTTATACCACTAAATAAACCTCCAGGAATTGAAACACTAGGCGTAATTTTAGCTCTTTCAATTTCGTCCTTCTTTCTAAAATAGGATGTAACTATAGGTTGAAATGATTTACCATTTTTAAGTTCCTCTTTTATTTGTTCTTTTGCTTTAATAGGATTTCCTATTATTTCGTCTGTAGTTTCATCCCACATCGCAGTTATTCTTCCAGTTGCTTCATCTACTTCAACATAACAATTTTTCATTCCTTTAGTTGTTTTATCATAAACTTGATAATATCCTGTTTCTGTTATTTTCTCTAAATCTCTATAGTATTCTTGTTGCCTTCCAACACGTTTTTGGTTTTGTTTTTCTTCTTGAGTAAGTATCTTCCCGTTAGCTGTATTGATGTAATCTTGTAATTCTGGATATTTTTTTAATGCTGTATCTATAAAGCCTTTGTATTTTTCTTTTTCTTTACCTATACTATCTTTTTTTAGCTGCTCTAGTTTTGCAATTTGTTCATCTGCTGCTTTTTTTTCTATATCATTCATTTCATTTTTGTTTAATTTAAGTTCTTCTATCTGTTTATCATAATATACACTAACTCTGTTTAACTCTTTATCTCTTGCTGTTGCCTTTTCTTCTAATAATTTACTTAAGCCATTCATATCTAAATTCTTCATTCTAGCATTAAAGTCAGCTTGTGCAGCTAAAAGCTCTTGTTTATTTTTAACAGTATTATTTAAATCTATGTTAGCTGCTTCTTGTGTTAATTTTTGTATTTCTGCTAGTTCTTCTTGTTTTAGATCTCTACCTTCTTTAGCTGCCTTTTCTAAAATAGCATTAATCTTTTTCTGCTTTTCATTAATAGCTTTAATTTGTTTATTTTCTGATTTACTGAAAAACTTCATAAGCGTTTTTTCGTTTTCATCTAGCTTATTATCATCAGCCTTAAATGCTTCTGCCATTGCTTTCTGAGTTTCTGGAGCTCTCTTTTTAATTTTCTCTTTAGTTTCTTTAAACAGAGTATCAGTTCTTTTCTTTAATGAATCTATTTGTTTTCTAGTTATCACTCCATCTATTCCGTTAGAGTGTTCAAATTCAAAGTTTAAATTGGCAAACTTTTCAGATGTTTCAGTAAGAGCCTTTTGTGTTTCTGGACTTATCTTGTCTGACCATTCCTTATGTTTAATGTTCATTTTGTCCATTTCTTCAACAGTTAACGCAGTTTGACCGTGTAATGCTAACATTGCATTTCCCATAAAACCTAATTCTTCTTTCGATTTAAGGCAACTACTGTTCATTACCTCAGTATTCTTGGTAACTAAATATATTCCACCTGCTACTGCTCCAGCTACCGCAACTAAAGGTAGTGCCACAGTACTTAATGCACCAAATCCAATTGCTGCACCTCCTGCTGCTGTTCCTGCTCCTGCTGTTGCAACTCCCGCTGCGCTAACTAAAGGAGTTAATTTGCTGAATAGACTTATACCTTTTCCAACTGTAGACATAACTGGACCTGCTGCGACTGCAAATAACCCCATCTTTAAAATCATTTCTTGGGTTTCTGGACTTAATTCACTAAATTTATCTGCTAATGCTCCAATATCCTCTGCCACACTTTTAATAGCAGGTGCTGCTACTTGCAATGCTTTAATGCTTGCAGTTTCTAAAGCACCAAAAGCCTGTTCTATAGATGCTTTAGTATTATCTTGCATAGTTCTTGCCATTTCACTTGCTGCACCATCACAATTTTTAAGGTTATTAGTAAGGTCCTGTATACCTTCTTTACCGTTTTGCATTAATACTGTCATCCCACTTAATGCTTCAGTACCAAATATTGTTGCTATTGTATTTTGCTTTTGTTCATCAGTAAGCTTTTTAGTCTTATCATTTAATTCACCCATCATAGTAGATAATGGTTTCATTTTCCCATTAGCATCATATGCAGTAAATCCTATTCTTTCCATAGCTGCTGCCATAGCATCACTAGGCTTTGCTAATCTTGCTAAAGCTCCTCTTAAAGTAGTTCCAGCTTGGCTGCCTTTAATACCTGCATTAGCCATTAATCCAATAGCCGCTGTTACTTCTTCTAAACTTAATCCTGCTGCTCTAGCACTAGGTGCAACATATTTCATAGCTTCACCAGTATCTTTTACCGCTGCATTTGTGTCTGCTGCATTTTTTGCCAATACATCTGCAACGTGTCCTGCCTGTTTTGCTTCTAATCCAAATCCTCTAAGAGTTGATGCTGCTATTTCTGAACTTGTTGCTAAATCTTCTCCACTAGATGCTGCTAAATCTAAAAGTCCCGGCATAGCTTGGGTAATTTCATTAACACTAAATCCTGCACTTGCTAAGTTTTCCATACCTAAAGCACATTCACTAGCACTAAAAGCTGTACTTTGACCTAAACTTAACGCTTGGTCCTCTAGTAATTTAAATTCATCACCAGTAGCTCCACTTATAGCTTTTACTCTAGACATTTCAGCTTCAAAATCCATACCTGTTTTAGCTGCAATTCCTCCTACTGCCATAAGTGGTAATGAAACGTGAGTAGTTAGTTTACCGCCAACTTTTTCTAATCCTCCACCTATCTTATTTAGCCTTGATGTAGCATTATTTGCTGTTTTCTCTCCACGCTCTTCAACTTTATCCATAGCACTATTGAATTGGTCTAATTTAGCGTTAACTTCTACTAATAACGGTGCTAATTCAATTCCATTAGCCATAATCTAACTACCTCCTTTCATTGCCTTAAATTCTCTGATTTTTGTATAATCTGCTTCTGTTCTAGTAAGCCCCCACAATGTTTCTAAGAACTCTCTACCTTTTTCGCTTTGTTTTAGTCCATATATCCACGCTTCTTTTGAGTACAATAAAAAAAGTGAATATGACAAGCTATAAACTTCATTGAAATTTAAGCCTGTATACTCACTTATTGTTTTTATGTTTGCAGTTATATTGATATATTTTATGTCATTCTCCCATTCTTCTGTTGGAAAGTACTTTTCTACTATAAGCTTTCCTATTTTCCCTTCTGGAATGGGAGTTCTTAGTTTGGGTTTGCTTCTACTCCTGTTATTGTATCTATCAGTAATTTAGATAATGCAGTAACACCCTTACTAGACATAGCCATAATATCTCTTTCTGTAAACTTCTTGCTATCAACATTGTTATTCAGAAATTCTAGTAAAATATCATTTTGTGATTTTACAGGATCATTGCTCTTATCTAATCCGTTAAAGAACTTCTTTGTTTTTATAACTAAAGAATAGGTAGGCTCTTTAACCCCTACCACCTCTCCATTTATCTTTATATCTAAAGTACTATTGTTTATTAAATCTAAATCTAACATCTATGTCCTCCTTATTGCTGTGGTGTTTCTTTATTTGGTGCTGGTGTAATCTCGGCATCTTCCATTTCTTCTTCAAATACTGCAAGAAAGTTTTTAATTTTCTCTATTCCTTGGATTTCAGCATTTATTGAAGTTTCCTTCTCTGCAAAATCTAATCCAAAACCATTACCACCTTGACCTATCATAGTAAATCTTAATTTCTTACCATTATCTTTTTCATGTACAAATCTTAATAGTATTGGTTTTAGGGCTCCACCGCCACCAAAAGTAAGTTTTCTAACTTTCATTTCTATATCTTCTTTAAATGTTGCTGTTGATAATAAAGCTAACTTTGATAAATCCCAACTTATTATTCCTGTCTTTGCACTTATCTGTTCATCAGTAATAAATGACTTTACCACCCTACCATATTGGTTCTTAACATCATATTTCTTAGGTTTGTAATCAATCTTAAATCCACTATTACAATACCCAACATTATTTTCTTCTGTTTCTATTGCTTTATCTTCTGATATAGTATCGCCTGTAAATTCATGCATAAATATTTCACCAGAACCTAAAATTATTTCATCTTTATTCATTTACTTCTTCCCTCCATTTAATTATAAAAATAACGCTATTCTCAATCATCTGTAGATCATCTCTGAATAACGTTCCTCCTCCACTTCTTGTGGCTTTAAATATTATATTTTTATACTTCTTAAACTTATCATCACTTTCTTTATTTATAAATATCTTCTCTAAGTATTTCTCTATAACTTTCACTTCATCATAATCATCCCAAATCACCTTTATTTCTAATTGTGTTTGGTTTACATAATCTTTAGTAATCTGTGAATAACTATATACTAGAGAAGGCTTAGAAATATCTGTAGTTAGTAATGGGAAAAATCTATTTTCCCCAACTAATTTAATTAATTCTTTATTAGTATTTAAGTACTCTATAATTGTATTTTCTATCTCAATCCCTCCCCTAATATTATTTGTATCTTATCTATATTCTTAACCTTAGCATTTTCTAGGAATGGTTGTGGCTTTTGTCCTACTGTTTCATGCCATCCTTTATATTTACCACCTTCTACTTTATACTTCCAAGGCGTTTTCCTTCCATCACCATTTACTGCATATATACCTGTACCTTGGTGAACATAAGGAGCATATTCTAAATTACTTGCTACATAACCATTTACTGAACTCATATTATGAAGTGTTCTAAAAAATATACTAGCTCTTAATATACCCATATCTACTGGACAGTTTTTAACAGCTTCCCTTTTAATAAGTAAGCAACATTTATTGATGTTTTTTCTTAGTTGCATATTCATTTTAGCTTTTGCTTCTTTACAACTATTTTTAAACTCTTCGTTATTAGACATTTTCTATCACCTTCAAGAAAACTTGATTTAATCTTCCTTGTGGATTTACTCCTGTTATGGTATAAATCTTTTCCCCATCCTTTAACCTGTTCTTAGAGGTAACACTCTTATTGAACGTTAACCCTATGTGAGTACTTTCGTTCCATTTAGCATTATTAGTATTAACTCTACTATCTGTCTCATAAATTGCAATTAAAATAGGTTCTTTAAAATCTATCCAATTATCTTTTCTAGCTCCAGAAGGTTTCATAATTTCTTTATTTTCTTGTAATATAAGTTTTCTCATTTCTGAATTTATACTCATACTCTCACCACCTACGGAAGCTTTCTACAACTTCTTAATTTCTTTGTTATATCTTTAGGAAAGCCATCAATATAACTTGTACTAACTCCACTAAAGCTTTCTGAACTTATTCCCTCTGTTCCTAGCCTATTGCATTTAATAATTACTAATTCAATTAATGAACCCTCTAAACTTGGTGGAATGTCTTCTCTATGAATATAGGCTTTTATTTCTTCTTGAGTTTCTTCAATAAGATCATTGATTAATTCATCCGATTGATTAGCTGCTGAATTACTTCTTCTTTTTATTTTTTCTAATAAAACCTTAATATCTATATTGATCACCTTCTTAAATTAAAATAGAGAGGTTTTACCCTCTCTTCTATGCTTGTGGTTGTGTTTGTGGTTCAACCTCTTTTATTTTTTCTGCTGTTATTAATTTTACACATTTAGATTCATCTCTTAAGTATGCTACGTAATGTTCTGTTGCGTAGTATTCTGATGTTGCTTTACCTGCAATTCTATCTTCTTCTATTTTTGTTACTTTAGCTAATTTAATTCCAAGAGCGCCTGTTTTAACAATTATATTTTCATATTTACCATTTTTAACTTTAATCTTCTTTGATACTGCTACTTGGCAACCTCCCCATTCACCAATTACGCCACTTATCATTCTCTTTTCTCCCATTTCAGTTGGTTTAATAAAATCTGGATCTTTTAATATAGTTGTCTTTTGTTTAGGTGATATAAATAATAATGCTAATTCTTCTTCTTCATCATTGAAAGCACCTTTGCCATCAACTATTGAATAGTAATTTATTAATGCATCTGATTTATCTACGCTTACTTTTGTAGTTTGTAATGCAGTTAGACAATCACTGTCAACTTTATCTAATATAGATTTTTCTAATTGTGCCTTACCTTCTGTAACAACTTCTTCACCTCTAACAACTACATCTTCATCCAGCATTTTAATACCTTTACCAGCTTTAGATACTGTTACTTCTTGACTAGTCATACTTAAATCTGAAATTGGAATTTGTTCTCCCGGTTTAACATTAACAGCTTCTCCTATATATCCATACTTTCCTACAACTATTGTATCCCCTGCAACTTTAGTTAAAGTGTTATCTACTTTAGCTAATGGAGCAAACTTTAATTTAGCTGGGAGACTTGCTCCAATAACCTCCCCCATTACCTTTACATTTAATAAATCGTTTGCCATAAAAATTCCTCACTTTCTATTTCATTATTTCTTCATACTGTTCTGGATTGTCATTTGCAAATTTACTTTGCGCATAGAAATCCATCTTTAAAAACTCTTCTTTTGTTACTGTTGTTTGAGTTGCTTTACTATCTGGATTAGGTGGCGTTTTCCCTCCAAGAGTTACTTCAAATAAATCTTTATAAGTTTCTTTACAAGATTTTATTTGTTCATCTAATCCTGTTACTGTACCATCCTCATTTATTACTAGCTTATCTCTATCAATCTTGCTAGATAATAAATCTGAATGTTTTGCTTTAGCTTTAGTTAATGCATTACTAATAGCACTATCTAAAGTTAAATTTCTTATCTTTGTTTCACTATCAGTTTTTAAAGTCTTGATAGTATCTTCATGCTGCTTAATAGTCTTTTGTAATTCCTCATTATCAGCATTATTTTTCTTTAGATCTTTGATTGTGTTATTAGCAGTTTTAATCTGCTCGTCTAAATCTTCTTTCTGACCTTTTAATTTGTTATACCTATCCTCTGCATTTTCAAGAGTAGTAGTATAAATCTTTTCTTTCTTCATTGCTCCCATAACTGATTTTATTTGTTCATCAGTTAAACCTTGGGCTTTTAATAATTCTTCTAAATTCATTTTTTATTCCCTCCAATCTTAATTAAATATAAGTGCAACAATTAAAGATGCAATAACCGATACTATTACAGTTACAATATCCTCTATCAATTCTTTTTTCTTATTCCTTAGCATATTTCATTCCTCCTATATTTACGCTTTTATACGAGTATGCTTCTCTAATATAGTCACTTATTTCTTCTTTAACGCCGTGAATAAAGCTAAAAAAGGCATAATAAAAAGCCTTAGTTTCCTAAGACTTATAAATTCTTTGTAAATTTTTAGCATTTTATAAGTATTTTTGTAGTACAATCATTATGAAAGGAGGTGTTGATTATGTCACAAATACCATATTGTGATAGTACAGGGCGTTTATCAGTTGAAGTCCATCTAAGTTACGCTGCTGATGTATTTCTTGTTGATAGAATCAACTTTCAAAGATATCAGTCTGGTCAAGACTTTGATTATTTCGGAGGACATTATTCAAAAACACCTGTTACTATTTCAGTTGTAGGCTCAGGTAGATGGTATCTTATAGTTGTCGGTGGAGGACACTATAAATATCGTTTCTATTAGCCCAAATAAGCTACCTAGTTTTCTAGGTAGTCCATTTTCAAATTAGCATTATCCTCCATAAAATTATACACTTTTTGCATAGCTTCCTTTGTATTTGTTATAGTCATTCCTTTTACTTTTATAGAATTAAGTACTTCTTCAACAAATTTCTCTTCTTCTAATTTAACAATTACCTTCTTTTTATTCATATTTTATTCCTCCTCAAATTTTTTTCTTAATCTTTGCATTTCTGCTTTTGTTTCCTGTTGTGACCTTATAGCTCTATCGTATCTTTCTTTATTCTTTGAAGCAGTTCCGTCAGTTTCTCTCCACCTGTTAAATAACTTTGTCGTTCTCTCTTGCATCTTTTCAATTCTACTACTTAAGTAATAGGCTATATACTTCTTCCCACAATTAGGACAAATAAAGTAAACTCTTCTTATATCACCCTTAACTTTTTCTATTTTTTGATTTGGCTCAAATTCGAAATTTCATTTATCACATTTAGCTAACATAATTATTCCTCCTCAAATTTAGGTATAATAAAAGCACTTACTATAATTTAAGTAAGTGCTTTTATCTTAAAACTTTAATTAAAACTTCTTTATATAATTGTCTTAGTGTAACATCTTTCAAATTTAACTTTAAATCATTATTTTCATAATCCAAAAGCCCTACATCAGGCAAGCAATCTTCTTTATCAATTACTTTTAATAGTTTATCAGCTCCATTAACTGCAACAGCATATATATTTTCTTCTGTCTCTTCATCAACATCAATTAATACTTCAAAACCTTCGTATGGTGTTACAAATTCATCTAAAACATTAGGTTTTCTTTCTATTATACAAGTTGCTTCTATATATCCAACTGAATCTTCTACACTAAATCCAAATATTTGTTTTCCCATATAATATTCCAACTTTCTAATTTATTTTCAGCTAATTTTCACTTGGATAATATGCTGGTATTATACAGTCAGGAGTTTTTATTTAATAGTCACTTCTCTATCAATTCCCAATTGCGAACACCTTTTTTTAAATCTAAAGTGTATTTTTTACTACAACTATTACATAATATATTTACATCATGCTCTCTAAAACCTGGTGTATAATCATGTTCTTCTACAATTTTTCCTTTTCCACAAGGGCATTCATACTCTAACACTTCAACATCTGAACACATATTATCGATATCAATATCTTTTGGACTTCTTGAACTTGGTTTTTCAATTAATTTTGTTCTCATAAAATCACCTCTTCAGTATAATTTTACCATATATAATTATTCTTTCAAATAAAAAACATCCACTTATTAATTATGTAGATGCTCTTAATAATTTAATTCAATTTTATCTACTATTGTTCCTAATGATTTACCTTCTATTTTCCATTCTTTAAGCATATCATCATATTCTTTAAATAACTCTGATTTATCATCATCATAACACCCAACATTAAATCCATCATTCAATAAGAATATATAATATTCTCTTCCATTATAGAAAAAAGACGTATCATTTATTTCAACAAAATCTTTTAATTCTTCTCTTGTCATAAAATCACTTCCTTACCTTTATTATAATATATCCTTATTTAACTTTCTATCTTTACTGCTTAATTCTTTGGTAATTCTCTTACATTTTCCTTCTTTATCCCAACTATATTTATGGCAATGTTCTCCGTTCTTTCCATATGGATGTAACTTAGGTGCTCCGTGTGGTCCAGAATGAACTTGTTTTGCCATCATACCATCTTTGTTATAATAAGTTCTATCTATTTGCCTAATTCCTTTTTTAATAGAATCAGTTTCTATTACTGAATATGGTTTATGTTGTCTAGGAATACTAAAGTGTTCTCCTTTATGGTCCTCGGTTATTTTTATAGTTCCATCATCATTAAACTTATATCCTTCATTACTTCTTCTATTGAACTCATTATTAATATCTTCTTTAGCTGTATCATGGTCTTTTAATGCATCTACATTATCTACTACTGGTAAGTAAGTACACCTACAATTAGCATGAAGTGGCAAACTAGGTCTATCATTCATTTTATAAATATTACCGTGCTTAACTCCACATCTAGGGCAAGTCCTTTCATCTGATGCAGCCCATAACTGAACTTCCTTACATCCTGCATCTTCATAAGCTTTAAAACTACTCTCGTTCAGATAGTGCATTGTTTCTGTTCTTACTAATCTATGAGTTTCATTAAACCCTTTATTCATTCTATTGTTAAGTTGAATAACCATTTCTGTTACTGTCTTACCTTGCTGCAATCCTGTTGTAAGTATCTCATTCATATTCATAGCTAAAACTTTAGTATTCTTCCAAAGTCTTTCTGAATAGTTACTACCTAACCAAGGTATATTAAGCATTTCTTCCATAAGTTTTGTATTAGGCATTGAAAAATCTATTTGTCCTAATGCTTCCATAGTAGCCTTATAGTTCTTACTGAAACCTTCATACATATTCTTTTTACCAAAGTTCTCTACACTTGAACCAAGCTCTTTAATAATAGAATTCATATTGTTCTGTAGGTTTGTGAGCCTATTATACTTATGCATATCACTTAATGTAGGTGTAGATGATTGTATCTTCTCTGTAAGCTTGTATAACTCTTCTGATATATCATTACTAGCTTCTTCATACATTTCTAATAATGATCTGTTCTTTTCTTCTAGTGAATTGTATAAATTCCAAGTAGGTTCTGCTACTCTCTTTTCCCAGTACTCACTATTCTTCATCACCTTCACCTACTTTTTTATTAGGTAATGGTATCTTATCAAAGTTTATTCCAAACTCTTCTTTTTCTTTATCAAGTTGTTCCTGCTCTGCTACTGGATCTTTAACCCAAGGATGATTAGACATTATAGTTTTATTACTAATTACTCCTTTACTATTAACACAATTACTAATAGTTTCAGTTTCATTAATCTTAATATTCTTATTAAATATGAGTTCTACTGGTACATCTTTATATGAGCCCTGACTACTCTCACTTAAATATATGTTTATAAAATACAATAACTCCTTAAAAGCTTTCTTAAATAAAACTTCTAAAGAGTTACATTTTAAATCAATTCCACTATATAAGAATTTAAGAGCTATACCACTTGGTGAACTACCAAACTTATCAAGGTCTTTATTTACTCCTTGGCCACACTCATTAATATCTCTTTTTAATTGTTCAAAGTGTACTTTCATAGCTTCTACATCCATAGTAGGGTTAAGGACATCTACACCACCTTCTTCTACATCATCAATAAGAATTGACCTATAGTAGTTCATATTGTCCATAAACTCTCCTATATCTTCTCCCCCATAGCCTTTAAGTACAAATATAAGATTCTTAACTTCTTCAATGAAGTTAGCTACATCTGATCTGCTTAAATCATAATTATCAACTAAGCTCTTTATAAACTTAATATCGCCTTTTTCTATCCTATTATTTTTGAAGGGTATAAAGGGTATCTTATTCCAAACAGCATAATTCCCATCTTTTAAATAGTGTCCTATATTGCCCTCAATATTTAAATACTTCTCTGAATCTAGTAATATCTGTTCCCCATCTTTGACATAATAATCTACTTTATCTGGATACCATAACTCTATTTTAGTTACTGTTTTCTTTTCAGTACCTTCATATACCAAAACATCATAAAGTCTTATTAGTCTATCTAAACTCTTATGCCTTCTATCCTTCCATATAGGTATTACCTGTTCACTAGGAATAACCATATAATCAAGTTTACCTTCTTCATTGACAAATATATGTAGCCATCCTAACCCCTTGTTAGAAGCTTCATATCCAAGCTCATTAAGTATATCTAAGAAGTCCTCTCCTAAGGTCCAATCAAGTTTATTTATATATTCTTCATTATCACTCTTAAGCGTATATTCTTTGCCTAAAAGATAATTTACTTTTTCATCTACTAGGTTCTTGTAAAAGGCGTGTGCTAGTTTATTATTAGCCTTATACTTTAACTCTTCTTCTCCACCTTTTTCAGTAGGTCTTGTTATCTTCCTTTGGAATATATCATTGTCTACTTCATAGTACATTTCACCAGTTAGCATTAAGCTTCTGTTATTTGAACCTATAAACTCATTAATCTCTTCGCCTAACCATTGAATAGTATTCATAGGTCCATCTGCTGGAACTGGCTTACCTAATCCAAACATCTTAACTCCTCCTTTCTATTTCTTGAATCCTTTTAATCCTCCACCCTTTAAGTTAGATACTTCATAATCATCTAATCCGTACCATATTGCACTTAATGTATGAGGATCTATATTAAATTCATCTTCTATGATTTCTCCATCTTTATCCTCTTTATAAGTTAAGTCCTGTAATTCCTCAATAGTGTTTATACAAGTATCAGCACATATTATCTTATGGAATCTCTTAACCTTCTTAGTGTATTGAGCTCTTGAACCTTTAAACTTCTTACAGGGTTTCATTCTAAATCCTTCTTGCTTATAGAATTTAATAGCTTTCGGTTCTGCACAATCTGCTTTGATTACTTCTCTAGTATCTTTAAACTCTTTAATATCTTCTGCTATTTGTGGGTCTGTTTTATCTCTTGTGTAATACTCCCAATATATATAAAGTATCTTTTTATCGTGGTCTACTACCATTCTAATTAATGCATTGTATGAAGTAACAAATCCAAAGTCCATCCCATTCTTTAATAGTGGTTTCTTTATATGCTTTATTTCATCCATTACTTTGTTATGCTGCATAACTTCAAATTGTGGGAATACTAACTTACCATTGACTCCAAACCTTCCTTTACGTGCAATACGCCATAAGTCAGCATCATGTAATTTAAGTTCATCTAACTGCTCTATGTAATCTTTAGGCGCAAAAAAATTATCATCAACTGTTGAGTGATGATAATAAGTGTTTTTGATTATTATATTTTTCTTTACATATAGCTCTTCATCATTCAATACAAAGAAGCGTTCTCTTTTATCTTGAAAGAAATGTTTATAAGACCAATTAGCCTTTGAAACTGGGTTAGTAGATAAAATTATATGATTACTTAGTAATGGATGTCTTAATCTTCCTAATAGTTCTTTAAATCCTGCATATTTAACTTCTGAACATTCTTCTATCCATATTATAGATACACCATTAATAGACTTTAATTTAGCTGGCTTATCCATCCCTTTAAATATTATCTTACTCCCATTAGGAAACTTTACTTGCATAGGTGAAGATATAAATTTCATACTATCGTGTACACCCATACATATAGCAACTTCTTCTAATAAATCAAAACAAGAATCTCTTATAGTGTCAAAGACTTCTCTTACTACTAATGCTTTTCTTTTCTCTTCTAATAGCTTCTTAATAAGCTTTATGGCTACGTGATAACTCTTAGAGCTTCCATATCCTCCAACTAAGAAATAAAACTTAGAATCCCAATCATCTATAAAATCATAAAACCTATCATTAACTGCAAAATCAACTGTTGCCATTTCTTTCACTCGCCTTTACAAAATTAATAGTTATTGGTTCTATATCTTTTTTATTTACTTTAGCCTTTAATACTTCAAGTTCTGCCTTTTGTTTATCTGTTGCTATATTCATATGGTCCGATAACCATTGAAGAGCTTTCATCTTATCCTGTAGCTTAATCTTAACTCCATCTTTACCCTCTGATACTTCTTGTAATATGCTTGTATCTAGTTCTTTACTATCATTAAGCTCTACTACATTATATTCAAAGTAATCTTGCTCTCCTGTGTCTGGATTAATAACTGGAATATCCTCACCATCACTATTTACAGTCCATTTATTTTTACGCTGCTTCTTAAAAGATAAGTAATCTCCTATATCACTAAAAGCTATATCCATATACTTCTGAAATATATCTTCTTCACTTAATAATGCTTGATTAAGTTTATGCTGCTTTAACTTCTTTATCTCTGCTTTTACCTTAGTGTTTCTTAGTAAGTTATATCCATTAACCATTGCAGTTTCATAACTACATCCATAAGCTTTTTGATATGCCTTAGTAGCATTGAACTTCTTTATATAATAAATGCAAAAGAGCCTTTGCTTATCCGTAAGTTCAGTATTCTTTAATACCTCTTTTACTTCCTCTGCAATAGGCTCTTTCTTATTTACTTTTTTATTATTCTGATTAAGCGAACGTTCATTATTTTTATCCGAACGTTCACTATCCCAGTTATATGTTTTCTTCCATCTTCGTACTGTGCTAGATGGTATATTTAATTCTTTTGATATATCTACTAACTTATAACCTTGCTTATACAATTCATAAGCTTTACTTACTTTTTCATTTGGTGCTCTTGCCACCTATCACCACCTCACTTACTTAATTATATAATCTCTTATTCCAGTACTTGCAAAATTAATATATTCTGATTTTGCAGTTTCTTTATTATCATAATCTACCGTTACATTATATCCATCATTAGGGTAAATTACTTGTGCTCCATAGCTACTCTTAGGAAATTCTATTTTTAATTCTGAATCATTAAGTAGCTTATTTTTTACATGTTCATTCTCATATTTTGTTTTTTCTTGTTTATTCAAACTATCTTTTAATGATATTAATTCAGAATACATCATAGTTAACATTCCCTTTTCATCTAATGTCTCCGAATTATTCATATTATCTGCAGCTGATTTTATATTTAATATTTTTATTAGTGAATTTGCATCAATACCTTCTTTATGATTTTTATATGTTTCTATAATTCTATCTGATATATTTTTTTGGTCTTCAATAACGTTTCTGTACGACAATCCTTTATCATATTTGTAAGTGTTTATATTCCCAACATCAAATATTTCTCCCGGATTATGATCTCCTAATAATACTACTGGCTTATCAAATGCTTGTCTAATTCCTAGTTCATACAGAACATTGGGATTTTTGGAACTTAAATCACAAATTGCCATCGGTGCATCAATTAATGCCTTTATTATTTCTAAATGTATTACATTACTTGATTTATTTTCATCAACCCTATATGCTTCAAATCCAGCCTTTTCAATTGCAGGTTTAAATACATCTTCGTATACTAATTGAAAATGTCCAGTTTCATAATCACTATTATCACTTATAGGCATAATTACAAAACATTTCTCTTTAGCTTGCTTTTCTATTTCTTTATTTTGCTCTATTTTTTTATTTGTCATTATAATCACCTCACAATTAATTATAAGGTAAAGTTTTACATAATACAAAAAGAATCTAGCCGAAACTAGATTCTTTACTGAATGTTTAAAATCCCTACCGAGGTTAATAATGAGAACGTGGTGGAAAGTAAGAGATTTGAACTCTTGCTAGATGCTTTTAACACCTACTAACAATTTAGCAAACTGCCCTCTTAACCACTTGAGTAACTTTCCATATGGTAGCAACTTAATGCTACCTTTTTATAGAACAAAAGGGTATGATACTTTGAGATTTATGAAAACTTATGTTAAGCCTGTCCTCATATATAGAATACTACAAATAAACGGTACTATGTTGGTAGTATTATGGTAGAAAAGCGGTAGTTATTTTAAATAATCCTTTTTCTTATTATGCTCATAATTTCTTATTTTTCTATCTATGTTCTTTATAATCCACTTTTCATTTGTTGAGTATTCATCATCTTCTACTATTTTGTCCTTAAAAAAATATCGAGTTTTTGTTAAAATAAACCATGCAATAATACTAACTCCAAATACTTTTGCTATTGCCCAGATAGAAACTCCCCCATTAGCACCAAAAATTTTTAATATAAGAATTGTTACACTGTATACCATCGGTATTAAACATAAAAATATAATTAATAGATATAAAAATAGATATATTATATCAGCAAACCTAGATAGTTTAAACATTGTATTCATAACACTATTTTTTTCAGATGGAAAGTTACATTTATAATCTTCTATTAAAACCTTATGTAGTTTTACATCATCATTATGATCAATCAAATACCTAACATAGGGTGGTATATAGTAATCCTCATATGTATAATGTTCATTAATAAATCTTACAGGTTTAATATCTCCATTTTTCTTATATCTCTCAATATACAAAGCTAATACACCCTCAAAATATTTTTTCTTAACGGATTTATACTCTACATACTCTTTATCGAAATAAAGAAATAGAAATGCAAAGATAGCACCTATAGGTGCCCAGTTTTTTAGTTGTTCTAAATAATCCATTTTAATCCTCCTAAACTATATTATTACATTATATTTTCGAGAATTATTTGATTTAATTTATTTCTAATTTGTAAATTTCAAAATATTGTTTGTTGTATATATGGATTATAGAAAACAGTATCTGAAATCTTTTTAATTGATATGCTTCTTAAATCCTTTCTGCAATATTCTTGACTATACTTAAGTACAAATGCTATTTGATTCCAACTTAATGACCTTTTATTTATATATCTCAATTCAACTAACTTTCTTTCTTCATCATTTAAACCTTGAACTGCGCCATCAATTCTACGTTTTAAAGTTATCTTTTTAGATAAATCATCTCTTAATACCTTTAATTCCTTTTCTCTTTCTAATATTTCATTTTCTACTGAAGAACTAAATTTGTTAGTAGATTGTGTTCTTTCTTCATATCCAATAGCTCCACAACCTTTATAGGATTCCTCTATATCCTTAATCTCTGCTTTTAACAGCTCTATTCTCAAAGCTAAATTATTATAGTCATATAAAATAGCTTCTGTTTTCTTAAATAAATCTTTATCCATAAATACCTCCTATTGTTTTAATTCTATTGCAGCACTAAGAGCATCCATTCCTGCATCATCATTTTTAGGTTTCTTAGTCCTACATTTTTCTAATTTTCTATGAAAGTTATATTCTGCTCCAGTTTCCATAACTTGTATTAAGTAATTCACTTCATCTAATTTATATTCAAATCTTAATTTATTTAACTGATCCTCTGGAATGTTATCTTCAATATCCTTCTTAAAGTTAATTAAAGCTTCCAAAATCACAACCATTTGTTTATATGGCACTCTAATATGCTTTTCTTCTCCTGTAACCATATTAAAGTCAAATACAGTATTATTAAGATTTTCATTATCCGAATCTGTGTTTATTATTTTCTTAACCTTTTTAAACTTACCCTTTTGTGCTTCATTCTTCTTTACATCTTCAACAAAATCAAAAGCACTCACTTGTCCATATTTCACTTTCAGCACTTCCTTGCACTTTTCTTTAGTGGTCCATAAAATACATTATCAATAAAGATAATATAATTATTCTCTTTTTCCATATAAAGCTCGTGTATACTTCCCTTAGTCAAAAGAGGATGTAACTTACTACAATCATCTTTTAATTCAACCTTAGGTTTATCAAAAATACTTATTTGTCCTTCTAACATATCCTTTACCTTTTCTGCCTATTGCAAATATCTAACCTTTAATAATTCTTTCATATAACTCTTCAACACTATGTTCGTATGGTCTAAAATTGTTTCCAAAAACCTTCATACAAACATCTGCCCTATTACAGCCATTATTATCAATACAAATTCCATTACTCAACAAACAATCTCCTTGTATCTCTTTAATAAACTCTACAATCTTCCTATTCACTTTGTTCACTTTCTTTCTTTGTAATTTTTTGCTATTACGAACTAGATTTAAATAAAAAAATACCGTATATTCTACTCTGAATAATACGGTATTTAAATCATATTTATTGTTCAATTCTATTTATATCTTTTACATTATAATTAATTAAGTCTGAATTTATCGATTTCTATTAATTTTCATTATGATAAGTTCAAACCCTTATAATATACTGAATACTATATAGAAACATTATTTGCACTTCGATATCATTACCATGAATACTCAGCTTATTATTTTTGCTTGTACCTTATTTGCAAATTACTTTTCTCTATATCTCCTTCAAATTTAGTTATATATTTTTTTATTAAAGAATTAAGCCTATCAAAATCCTCTTCTCCAGCTGCTGGTCCAAGCAGAAAATTTGCATTATTAATCTTCTCTATATCAAACTTTATATCAATATATTTTGTCTCATTAATAGCTTCATTTATTATTGAATTAATAAACTTCACAAAATCATTATCTCCGAATTTAACTACATTTTTTTTATTTATTCCATATAACCTGAAACGCACTTCATTTTGAAATTCCCATGCCTTAGGTTTTATTCTGCCAATATCATTAAATTTCTCTATATCTATATAGCCTCTTTCACTTGTAATGGCAGGGTCAATATAATTTTGATATTTAACAGGAATTAGAAATGAACTATTTTTCCCAGAATTAATAGGATATACTAGTGTATCATCATTAGTTACATTAGTAACTTTTCCACTTTTATCCGTATTGATATTCAAAAAATCTTCATCCGCTTCTATACGTACTCCTTTTAACTCATTAGTGTACATATACCACAACGGTATATTCTCTTCTCCATCAAAACTCCAGCTACTAACATAATAATATTTAGATATTCCATCAAAATCCATACTATATCCTTCTAATATATCATCCATTTCTGATAGTACACTTAGTCGAATTGTTTTATTCGACAATATGCACTCTAATGAATCTAAAGTAGTGTAATGGTATATTCTCTTTTTCATAAATACAACCTCCATAATAAACTAATAAAATAACTTTAACCTCCAACTTATATTTTAGTTAAAATTACCAATCATATAAGTGTTATTCAATTATAGCATATCTTCAGATACCGTATTATTCACTTTTCAAAGAACATTCAGTTAATAATTTCATTACATTGCGAACTTATTTTACTTTCTTATTCTTAGTAGCTCTCCACCTTAATCCAACTACTAAAACTAAAAATACTATCCACCCTAAAATTAGTTTCATCAGATTACTCCGTCTAGTTCTAACTCAATCCTTTCTTCATCTTCTGTATAAGCTTTTTCTATTGATAAACTAATTACTTGTGCATCATCTTTAAAAGCAACACCATTAAGGCTATCTAAAATAATCTTTGCAATATTATCTGCATCTGGTTTCTTTGTCGGTAGTTCTAGTCCTTCTCTAATTGCTTGTACACGTTTCTTTGTATACGACTTGGGTATTTTATAGTAAGCTACTATTTTCGCTCTTATAGAGCCTTCTATAAATCTATTATCCTGTTCCTTATAGCAATTTCTTACCAACTGTTCATATAAAACTGTATCTTTAGGTGTAAAAGCATGTCCTCTGCATATCCTTGGTCTTGCTTTACCTTTTATTTTTCCTTTAATAATTACCATTGTTTTAATTTCCTTCTACTATCATTCATCCTTACATAAGATGCTCTCATTCTATCTGCTGTAAAGTTATTAATATCCCTTCTTCTTTTATTTCTCTTATCTTGGAGCTTTCTATATGTTATTCTTGCTAATTCCTTACTCCCATACTTCTTAAGTAAATCTTCCATATACTCACTTCCTAATATCATTTGATTATCATATGAGAATAGATAGGTATAGCACTACTCAAATCTACTCTCATATTTAGTTAATTAAAGTTTTTCACCACAAAATGGACAATAATTACAAGTTACATTTATAACTTCCTTTTTTGTTCTTTCGCTTCCGCTCTTTGTCTTATATGGAGCTTTTGCTTCAAACTCTATATATGGTTCCGTAGTTACTGTTCCATCTTTTTTAATCATAAAAGCCATATTCTTTGATTTTATAGATACACCTTCTAAATTTTTAAACTTATCGCTTCCTTTAACTTTTTCTAATAATCTATTTTCTAAATCTTTTATACAGTTGCATTTCACCTTGATAACCCCCTTGTCTAAACATTTATTTCTTCTATATTTATGATTTTATAAAAAGTTGGTTCATATCCATGTTCTTTTTGCCACTGGAAGAATACTTTATTTAACTTTTCTTCTAGTTCCAATAGATGTTCTACAGTTACATCACCTAAATAATCCTCCGCAACTTCTCCAATATCTTCATACATAGTTTCATTAATACGTTCTATTACACTATCAACATCTATACCAAAATTAAAAGCTGGTTCAGTTTCTCCAATTCTAAACTTTGTAACTCCTTCCTCTTTTGCTAATTTCATGCCTTCTTTTAATGCTCTTTCTTTTGTATCAAATTCATCTCCATGCCATATATCACTATTTAAACTCATTTCAGCTATAAATTTTCCCATATTTAATAATCCTCCTTAGTTTCTTTTATAAATTTTTAAGCTCTACTCCATTCCACTTTAATAGTGATCTGTTAACTTCTATCTTTAATCTAAGATTGTCCATTTCACTCTTACAAGTAAAGTAACTGCTCTCAGCTACATCCCTATCTAACCTTAGTTGTGCAATCTTTTCATCACCCCTAGCTAAATCATGTACTATACTTACAGGATGTTTTTCTGCTCTTAAAACTAACATTTTTCTAGCTAAAGCCATTCTATAAATTTGTTCTGCTTTATTCTTCTTAAGGCTTAATGTCTTTAACATATCATTACCTCTAGTAAGTGCTGCTAATTGTTGTTTCATATCTTCTATTATTTGTTCTGGGTTCATTTAATTACTCCTCAAATCGTTTAATAACTTTTCAAACTCATTTAAATGTTTTTCACACATACATCTTTTTATTCCCAATGCTGGTGCTTCTACATCATAGGCTGCTCTTCTAAAACATCCAGTTGTAGTGCATATTCCTAACTTAGTTTTTATTTTTAATATTCTTTCTTTTATTGCTTTCATCAAATTACCTCAATTCTTTTATTTATCTGCCAATCAAATTTAGATATATAACTATACATTATTGATTTTTCGATATTATCTTTTGATTTAATAACTATTTTTTCATTATCTTCTTCAATATCTGAATTCATAAAGAATGATCTATAACCACTTTCACCTATTGCTTTATAAATTACTTTGCAAGATTCAGTAGGATAGAAAAGAGGTTCAAGTTGTGGTGTTTCTTCTTTACATTCTTCTCCTTCTTTTCGTTCTTCCTCATTCTTTATCATTCTTATATCATTCTTTTCATTATTGTTTGTGTATACCTTATGGTTCTTTTGTAGTATAGTGTATGGTTCTTTTATGGTTTCTTTATGGTCTACACTATGGTTTTTTCGTGGTTTTTTTATGGTTTTTTCTCCTTCTGAAAAGTCTTGATAATCGTTGTAATTACATACTTTCAAGGTAGTACCCTTTTTAGACTTTTTTAACTCAATCATATTTTCTGATTTTAATAACTCTAAAAACTTTCTAACAGTTGTTTTCGAAACTCCCCATCTTGCGGCTAATTTCAGTTCTGATGTATGATGCTCTCCTCTTTCTACGCTTACTAAATCATTTCCTAATAAGAATTTATTCTCCTTATGATTAGCAAGAAGGAGGATGTCTAGCCACCATTTTAACTTTTGTGAATCTTGCCATATCCAATGTTCCTGTATATTTCTGTAGAGCTTTATCCAACCTTCTGCCATATAATCACCTATTTCCTATTTAACTTTTCCTTTAGCTTTAACATCATATTCGTATCCATTAGCCTTTAAATATTGGCTTAGGGCTTGTATCATTTTAAAGTTATGTTCAACTCTAAACTCTACAAATAACTTATCTTCACTTACTTTAGGTTCTTCTTTTTTTTCTGGTTTAATAATCTTTTCTTGATTAAGCTCAACTCTAGGCTCTTCTTTTATTTCTTCTCTTGCTTTATTTTCAG
The DNA here is from genome assembly GCF_015234215.1 of Clostridium chrysemydis. Lineage (GTDB taxonomy): Bacteria > Bacillota > Clostridia > Clostridiales > Clostridiaceae > Clostridium > Clostridium chrysemydis. Next base: position 1,455,693 of record NZ_JADEKP010000001.1, read on the forward strand.
CTTTATAAATAAGATCTGCTTGTTTATTTATTTCATTTAAAATCTTATCTAATGGATAATCATTAACTACGTACCTTTCAAACTTTAAATAATCTAACTTTGTATTTAGTTTTTCATTAGCTCTTTCAATTTCATTCTTTACAGCTACCTCTAACATTTGGATTTTAGTTTTTCTGTCTTCCTGTTCTTTCTTTAGCATCATAACTTGCATTTCTACATCTTCTTTAATGCTTTTTATACTTCCAGTAAGTTTTAAATAACTATCCTTTAGCTCTATTCTTTTTGCATATTCATCTTCTAATTGAAAACAAACTATAGCAGCTTTAATTATCTCTTCGGCTTTTTTCTTCTTTTCTTCCTTACGTTTATTATCAAATTCTTTAATTCCTTCTTTTATAGGACCTTCTACTTCTGAAATTAATCCTGTAAGTTCTTTGCATTTACCTTCAAACTCTTTTATAGGAGCTTCCATTTCTCTTTTAGTTGATTTCCTGTAACCTTCAATATCATTTCTTAACCCCGCTAATCTTTTTTGAGTTGCTTTGCAATCCTTAAGACCTTCTTCTGTAACAACTATGTTTTTATACATTTCCATAGTTTCTTCTAGCGATTGTCTAACCTCCTCAAAGTTCATTTGAATAACTGGTAGCTCTTTATTTACTTGTAATTCTTTCATCTGTAATCCTCCTAAAAATCAAAGTCTTCTAATTGTTTTTCTTTTTTTGCTGCTTCTTGTTTTCTTTTAGCTTCTTCAAGCTTTAGTCTTTCCTTTTCTTCTGCTTCTCTTTTCTTTTCAGCTATCTTTGTTTTCTTATCGTTGAAGCTTTTTATACATTCGTTGAACATATCATTCGTTATATCCTCAACTTTTGAAACATTAGCCCAATCTAAGAAACTTTTAATATCAGTCTTGGTTTCTGCTATTAATTTATTTATTGTGAATACGTGAGCCTTGCTTATCTTTTGATTTGCATATGCTGCTTCTTCATCAATCTCTCCACTATCAATAGCATCAACTTCTGCAATTTCAAATGCCATCATATAAAGATATCTTCTTGCATAACTTTGAGTTCCTCCAATATTTTGTATAGTGCTGCACCCTCTTAACTGTGCTACTTCTATTGGTGTACACCATTCTCTTTTAACTTCTGTATCCTCTGAATCTATTACATAAAGGAATGACACATCTTTACCGTATTTAAATTCAGTATAAAGTCCTATGTCGTTACAAATTTCATTTATATAAGGTAAGAAATCTCCTAGCTCAAAATATTTATAATCTGAATGTTTGTTATGTCCTGTTTTCTTAAGATCTTTCTTTTGAAGTTCTACCCTCGCCTTTTGAATCTTTTGATATATATTCATTTTTGCTTTTTGCTCTGCCATTATTCCACCTCTGCTTCTTTCTTAAATCTCTGTATACAGTCACAGCATATTATTAAGTTTGAAATATCATAATATTCTTCTCCTTCATAAATGCTGCAACCACATTCAGAACATTCATCTATTTCTCTTTGTTTTTCTCTCTGGTATCTGTAGTCATAACAACTATCTGGTAAACTCATAACTACAACTCCTTTATTGTTTCGCCAGTTTCAATGTCATATATTTCACCCTTGTCTAAATCTATCCCTGGTGGTAAAATTACTTTAAAATCTTTGTTTTTGGTATCTTGGTTACTTTGGTCGGTGCCAAGATACTTTTTATATAGTTCTTTAGCTTGGTTTAGGTTCTGCCTAAACCTATTTTTATTTTCTGATACTTCTGCAACTGCAATCGCTAATTCAAGTGCAATATCCTTCAACTAACTCTCTTCCTTCCTGCTCTAGTAGGTTTCATTAACCCCTTTCGTCTTAACTCAACTACTTTTGTCATAATAGTTACTTGTGGTCTCTCTAAGGCAAAAGTCATTTCCTCTATACCAACCTTGTCATACCAATTTATTAGATATTCAATATCTTCATCTAACCACTTGCTACCTTTCTTTGTGTGATACTCTGGTGTATAACTAATCCTCCCGATATAATCATAATTAAGATGTTCAAATTTCAACTTTATTGACCTCCTATCTCCTTATTGAAAATAATTTACCATTTTTCTTATCAAAGAACGTGTAATCATATGGCGTAGACCTCTCTATTAAATAATTATTAGGATTTAACCCTTGGTCCATTAAAAACCTCTTTTGATTTCTAGATAGATTTTTCAACTGCTTCATTTTTTTCACCCATACCTTTAGTTAATTCTTGTATTGCAAACCTTAATGCTTCTACATCATCCTCTGTAGTTTCTACGCTTTCAAATTCTTCAAAATTAAAAAGTAACTCCTCTAGTTGTCCTATTTTTTCTTCTCTATTCATTTCTTAATCCTCCTTAAAATATATAAAATACATTTGTTACATATATAAAACTAAATAAGTTTCCTACACTTAATGCTCCATATATTAAACTTTTTTTATTGCTATTTTCATTCACACATTTCATTCCTTCATATAAAAATGTTGCAAATGTTGTTACTAAAGCTATTATTCCAAGTAATAACTTACCTTCTGGAGTCATAAAATCACATCCTTATTTGTTTTATTTTTCCTCTTTAACTATTACTAATTGAAATGTTATATCGCAATCTTTACAGTAGTAGAACCAATCTCCTGCTCCTTTAAACATATCCCAGTTATCTATTCCTATATCGCTACAATTACACTCTGGGCATTTTTGCAAATGTAAGTATTTTTCTAGTTTTTCTTTATGCTCATTCACTTTAACATTCCTCCTTAAAACTAATTTATTTAATCAATTTCTTTTACAACCTCAACATTTTTAAAGAACCAATTTAAAGCAAAGACTTTTAAATCTTCGTATGAAACTATATCTATATCTTCATCTACTTCTGTATCAAATTTTTCAATAAATCTCTTGCAACTTTCACCAATTACATATACATCTACCCAAGGGTATCTTTCATCCTTTTCAAAAGAAATATCATCTATTTCTACTACATCTAGTCTTGATGTTGAAACCTCTAAATTTGTATTTGTTGTACTGAATTTTTTACTCATTTTAACCCTCCTTCTTAATTTAAAAATTTATTTATAAAATACTGCTGACCTTTTCCTGTAACCTTTGGTGTTTTACTTATGCTAATATGTCCATCCGAATGATTTATTGATGTTTCTTTAACTTCAAATAACTCAAGTTCCATAGCTTTTTGAGTTGGCATATTGTAATCCGTACCTTTTCGTTTTATAAGATAACCATTTTCCCTAAGGTATTTAAACAATCGTTTCCCACCAATATCCACACCATTTTGTTTCATAAGTTTTGCTAAATCTCCAACAAGTATTGATGTATGGCTTGTACTAACTGCATCAGCAAATATAACTTTAGGTTTCTGTTCTTCAATTTTCTTTATATGTTCTGTATTTTCTATTTTTAATTTTTCAACTTGATTATTAGCTATTTCTAAAGCCCTTTTCATAATCATTTCTGGACTATTCCACGATTCTTCAATTCTTAAAAAATATTTTCTAGCTTGTTTACCTTTTTCACTTCTTTGGATCATTGCTATTTCTTTTGCCATATCAAGTTTAATTTCGTAATCAGTTAATGTAGTTTTGTTTCCTTGAGCTGTTACTCTTTTTTGAGTAATAGCTCTATAATCAATATTTTCATCAAAACCATACTCCTTCATCCTAAAAAACCAATCATTAAATCTAGTACCCACTTCTAAAAACTCATGTAAATCTCTAGCACTTAATGTAATATTATCTCCACCAGTATTAACTGGTAAAAGATTCTCTACTTTCTGGCTTCTTACTATATCAGTTCCGTATCTTTTTTCTTCCATAGTTATTCTTCCTCTATTTTCTTCACGTTGTCTAAATCTGTATAATCTTTTCCTTGTGATTCTTTTAAAAATCTCTCTAGCTCAAAATCTGTTATTTTTTTAGATCCTAAAACTAAACATTGTATATAACCTTTATTTATAAGCTTGTATACATAATTAGGATTTACCTTTAGCTTTTTCGCTACATCTCTAACTGTCAATAGTTCCATATTGACCTCCTTTTATATTGTATTTCCGTCATTTTTTATTAAATTTAAATCCAAATCCAAAAAATTCGATAACTCTATCACTTTTTCAAAGCTTGGTACATATCTTCCACATTCAATATCTGAAATATAGTTTCTTGATATTGATGTTTTTTCGGATAAATCTTGCTGTGTTAATTTTGCTTTTTTTCTAGCTTCTTTAATTGCTATACCTAAGTTCTGTGCTATTTTTTCTTTCATAAGCTCGTCCTCCTTACACGTTTATTGTATTGTATTTCCGTCATTTTGTAAAAGCTAATTTCCAAGTATTTCTAAGCATATTTTAGCATTCATTAAAATTAGCAAGCTATTTCTCCGCATTACTCATTATCACTTGTATTTCCGTCATTATTTGTATTGCTATTCCGACATTTTTAAACTATAATGAACTTGTAAAGTCGGTATAGTCGACAGGAGGATGAAATAATGAAAAGTATAGGGCAAAAAATTAAAGAGTTCAGAAAAGAAAATAAACTAACACAAGTTGAATTAGCAAAAAAGGCTACAATATCTCGCTCTTATCTTGCTGATATTGAAAAAGATAGATATAACGCCAGTCTAGATACATTAAAGTCTATAGCTAATGCTCTAGATATTAATATTTCTGACTTGCTAGATCAACCATCTGAATCTAAAACTACAGAATCATCAGATAAAAAAGTATCTAAAAACCAAAAAGAAATAGATACTATAGCAGCTCATTTAGAAGATAAAGACTTAACACCAAAAAAAGTAGAACTTATTAAATCTTATATTGATGCACTTTTTGATGATGATGATTGGTAATCTTTAATCACCTATATTATTAGGGGGAATTTTATGACATACACTAATTTGCTTATAGATGCTGAAAACAATTATGGTCTAAAAATAAAAGAAAAGCCTTTAGACTATAACCTTAAAGGACTATATAACAATAATAGAATTATTATTGATAAAAAACTAAATAATGATACTGAAAGAAAATGTATTCTTGCTGAAGAAATAGGTCATCATTGTACTACTTGTGGAAATATTATTGACGAAACAAAAATTATAAATAAAAAGAAGGAAATTATAGCCAGAAGATGGGCTTACACTAAACTTATAGGTATTTTAAATATACTTGATGCCTATAAATGTGGTGTAAGAAATCGCTATGAATTAGCTGACTATCTTAATGTAACAGAGGTGTTTTTAAAGGATAGCCTGAATTACTATGAAGTTAAATATAACAATTGGTATGAAATAGATAATTATATAATAAGATTTAATCCACTAGGGGTTATTGAAAAATTTCAAGACTTCTAGTGATTATTTATAAACCAAATAAGAACATACATTCTATCGTGAAAGAAAGGTTGTGATAATATGCAAGGCAGCGTCAGAAAAAAAGGTTCCGCTTGGTATTACAGATACTACGCTTACGTACAAGGTGAGAAAAAACAAATAGAAAAGAAAGGAGGTAAAACTAAAAAAGAAGCTCTAGAAAAATTAAACGAACAGCTTTATTTAATTAATAATAATCTAACTACACCTTCTGAAGAAGTTCTAACTGACTATTTAGATATGTGGTTAAACGATTATATAAAAGATGAAAAAAGTGAAAATACTTATGATAAATATAAAAATGTTTGTAATAAATATATAAAACCTATAATTGGTAACTTAAAATTGAAAGAACTAAAAGTTATTCATATTGAGAAGTTTCTCAAATCATTAAAACAAAAAGATTTATCTTCAACTTCCATGCAAATGTATTTTGGTGTTTTGAAAACTTCTTTAAATAAAGCAGTAAAGTTACAACTATTACAAACGAATCCCTGTATTTATGTAGATACTCCTAAACGAGATAGATATGAAGCAAATATTCTTACGTTACAAGAATTTAAACTTCTTTATAATTCTCTTAACCCACTACTATATAATGACTCAGTCTTCTTACTTGCATTAGATTTAACTTTGGAAACTGGATTGAGAAGGGGTGAAATGTGTGGTTTAACTTGGGAATCAATAGATTTTATTAATAAAACTTTAAAAGTTAATAAATCATTAATTAGAATAGAAAATCATTATTCTATTTCTGCTCCTAAAACAAATGGTTCATATCGAACACTTCCATTAAGTGATAGTTTATTACAAAAACTAAAAAGATATCAGTTACTTCAAAAACAAACTAAATTAAAATATGGTTCTAATTATACTATTAATTGCTTTAATAATAAATTTTATGATTTAGTATTCACTAATGAAAATGGAAAATTTATTTTACCTTCATCTTTTCTACAAAGATTTAAAAGACTATTAAAAAATTGTGGAATTGAAAAAAATATAAGATGGCATGATCTTAGGCATACAAATGCAACCTTATTATTAGAGGGTGGGGTTGATTTTAAAACTCTTCAAAGTAGATTAGGTCATACCTTAATTGGTACAACTATGGATATCTATGCACACGTTACTGAATAAATGAATCGTAACGCTACTAACATAATTGATGATATGTTAAAAATAAAATAAGGGAAGAATAAGGGAAACTAAAAGTTTCACATCATTCAACCCTTGAATTCATCTTATGCGAGACAAGCCATAAGCGGAGTTCTGTATTAAGCAATCATCTATCTAGGCATACTGTTGCCAGCATGCTCAAGCGACACACCACGAAACGGAACGGGCTATCCCATAATGTTTCTTCTCGGTCTTGCTCCAGGTGGGGTTTACATAGCCATAATGTCTCCACTATGCTGGTGAGCTCTTACCTACGCCTTTCCATCCTTACCAGTCACAAAAGTGAACTCATCTAAACTAAGTTTAGATTCTGGCGGTATATCTCTGTTGCACTATCCTTCAAGTCGCCTTGACTGGCCGTTAGCCAGCACCCTGCCCTATGGAGCTCCGACTTTCCTCTCCTAGCTCAAAGGCTAGCAGCGATTGCACGTCTTACTCGCAAAACCTATGATAACATAATTAAATATCTTATGCAAATGAATTTTATTCCATTTAATCAAAAATCATTAACGCAACTATAAATAATCCAACAATTATAACCCCTAAAACCCCTACCCCTGAGAACATCAAAGTAGCTAAAACACCTAAATAAATAACACATTTTATAGGAGTAAAATACTCTGATCTTTTAAAATAATTCTTTCTACTAAAATTATTTATAAAATTCTCTATGTTTTTAAAAAATGCTGTTATGTCAAAATTATTATTCCCACCATCTCTATAAAGATTTTTCCTTTTTCTTTTTCTTCCCATAAAAAATCACCTTTCAATTCATACTCATTTAAGTATATGAACTAAAAGGCGATATCTTTCCTTTAAATAAAAGTATAAGGGTCAGAACTTTCTTTTGAAATTATAAATTCTATCTCCTTAAACTTTTCTATTATATTTTCCATAACGCTTAAAAATACTAACCATTCAGTTTTAAAATGCCCTGGGTCTATTATTGTAATTCCAAGTTCTCTTAAATCTGATGCAAAGTGGTATGTAGTATCCCCTGTTATAATGCAGTCTACACCTTCAGCTATACAATCGTTAAAAAAGCTTTGCCCACTTCCGTTTATTATAGCAATCTTTTTAAATCTTTCTTTTCCTTTAACAACTCTTAAATTAGAAACATTTAAATTAGATTTAATTTTTTCTATTAAAGAATTTAAATCTATTTCTTCTTCTAAGTTAACTATTCTTCCAAGTCCAGCTCCATCGTAGCCCTTATTAGATTCTTCTATTATAGAATTAAAATCAAAACCAAGCATCTTAACTATAGTATCATTTATTCCACCTTTAACTGAATCTAGGTTTGTGTGACTTGAATAAAGTGATATATCGTTTTTAATAAGTTCTATTATTTTATTTCCAAGGAAATCATCTTTAACTATTCTATTTGGCTTTTTAAAAATAAGAGGATGATGAGTTATTATCATATCACAATTATTTTCTTTAGCCTCGTCAATTACAGAGTTTGTACAATCTAATGCAAGTAATACCTTAGAAACCTTCTCCTCTTTATCTCCAACCATAAGTCCTACATTATCAAAATCTTCTTTTAATATAGGAGGTGCAAAGTTTTCCATAGCACTTATAATATCTTTAACTTTTTTCATAACCTCTCATCCTTTCTTTATTAACTGCAGTAGTTTAATAAATTATTTAAAACATCTATTTTAGTATTTAATTCTTCTAATCTTAATTTAGCACTTTCGCTATCATCAGTTATTAAACCTTTGATTTTTTCATACTTTTCTATTTTTGATTCTATAAATCCTTTTAAAAGTTCATGTCTTTCTCTTAAAAGTGTTGGACTAACTTCGTAATAGATTGAATCTAACTCAGTAGTTTCTCCGTCTTTTGATCTTACTTTAAATAGTTCATAGTATATTCCATCATCTAAGCATAAATCTTCTTTTATTATTTCGTAGTTATTAGTATATAAATACTCTCTTAAAACTTCTGGATTTTGTGCTGGTAAAAGAATTAAATAATCGGCTTCTTTAACTACCTCTTTATCTTCTTCTAGTATATCTCTAATAAGATTTCCACCCATTCCAGCTATAACTATACCGTTACACTCTGAAACCTCTACAGTGCTTAATCCACCACCCAATCTAAACTCTACCTCTTCGTCTACTCCCTCGAATACAGAATTAAGTTTTGCCTTATCAAGTGGGTCCTTATTTATATCTGATGCTATCGCCTTTTTACATAACCCATCTTTTATACATTTTATCGGTATATATCCGTGGTCTGTCCCTACATCCACTAAAGTATCACATTCATCAATATTTTGAATTATTAGACTTAATCTTCTGCTTAATTCCATTTTCATTTCTCCTGTCAATTTTATTTTAGAAATCCATTATAACAAATCACTATCTTTTATAGCAAATTAAAAAAGCACGTATTACGCGCTTTTTTAATATATTAATCTAAATAATCTTTTAATTTTTTACTTCTTGAAGGGTGTCTTAGCTTTCTTAAAGCTTTAGCTTCAATTTGTCTAATTCTCTCTCTAGTAACGTTAAACTCTTTACCTACTTCTTCAAGAGTTCTAGCTCTTCCATCATCTAGACCAAATCTAAGTCTTAATACTTTTTCTTCTCTAGGAGTTAAAGTATCTAAAACGTTAATTAATTGCTCTTTAAGCATAGTAAATGCTGCAGCTTCAGCTGGTGCTGGAGCGTCGTCATCTGGAATAAAGTCTCCTAAGTGACTATCTTCCTCTTCACCGATTGGAGTTTCAAGTGAAACTGGCTCTTGAGCGATTTTTTGTATCTCTCTAACTTTTTCAACTGGTAAATCCATAACTTTAGAAATCTCTTCAGGGAATGGATCTCTACCTAGTTCTTGAAGTAATTGTCTTTGAACTCTTATTAATTTGTTTATAGTTTCAACCATATGAACTGGTATTCTTATAGTTCTCGCTTGGTCAGCTATAGCTCTTGTAATCGCCTGTCTTATCCACCATGTAGCATAAGTTGAGAACTTGAACCCTTTTCTGTAATCAAACTTTTCTACAGCTTTAATAAGACCTAAATTACCTTCTTGAATAAGGTCTAAGAATAACATTCCACGACCTACATATCTTTTAGCTATACTTACAACAAGTCTAAGGTTAGCTTCTGCTAATTTTTTCTTAGCATATTGACTTCCCTCTTCGATTTTTTCTGCAAGTTCTATCTCTTCTTCTGATGATAATAGTGGCACTTTACCTATCTCTTTAAGGTACATTCTAACTGGATCATCTATAGCTATACCTTCTGGTACAGTTAAGTCTAATTCCTCTTCTTCTTCTTCCTCAGTATCTTCACCTTTATTAGGTTCACCTACTACCTCAATTCCCATAGATTCTAGAACTTCGTAGATTTTCTCGATTTGTTCTGGGCTTAATTCGATATTATCTATTTCATCCATTATCTCTTTATAAGTTAAAGAATTATTTTTCTTACCTTTATCAATTAAATTTTTAACAATAGACATTTTATTATTTTTTTCTTTATTATCTTCTTTTTTTACCTTTGTTCTTCCAGCCATATCGTTACCTCCTTCCGTAATGACCATTACCCCTTATTCATATTAAGGTCTGCATTAATTTTACTAAGTTCTTTAGCAACCTTAATTGATTCTTCAAACATTCCCTTTTTCTCAAATTCCTTTAGCTTTTGCTTTAACTTTTGGGTCTTTTTCTTTAGTTTAAAACTTCTGATCTGCTTTATGTAATCTAAAATAACTCTTTTAGCATCATTAGCTTTTAAAACTTCCATCTCTTTAATTATTACCCATTCTTTAGATGATTCAACATCATCACAGTTAAGCTCAACGTATGAAGAAATATCCTTAATAGATTTCTCTCTACCCTCTTTTATTAAATTAAATATTTTGCTATGAGCTTTTAAGTTTAGCTCATCACTGTCTATAAGTCCAATGATTGTATTAAAATCATCTTCGTTAAGCATTAGTTTAAGAAGCGACTTCTCAGCCTTCATATAACTAGGCTCCACATATAATTTTGTTCCATTTTGTTCCTTTTCATACATAGTAGCCTCATTTTTTCCTTTTGAACTTCTCGAAAGCAAGTCGTATAAGGCTTGTTCTTTAAGCCCTGTATCTTCTGAAATACTTTTAATATATACACTTTGTTCGACAGGATTTAATCCTAAAAGAATTTCAGTAACCCTATTACCATACTCAACTAAGGCCTGATTGTCTTTAAAATCAATACCTTCTTTTGCTCTTCTAAGTCTGTATCCAATAAGAGTTTCTGAATTATGAGCTAACTTTAAAAATGCGTCTTTCCCATTGCTTCTTACAAACTCATCTGGATCTTTACCTTCTGGTATACTTAATACCCGAACATCAAATCCAGCATCTTTTAATATTTCTAATCCTCTAAGTGTTGCAGTTTGACCTGCTACATCAGCATCATAAGAAATAATTACTTTATCAGCATACCTTTTAAGAAGTCTTGCTTGATTTACTGTAAGTGCTGTTCCTAAAGAAGCCACAACATTTGTAATTCCATGTTGATTTAAACTTATTAGGTCCATATACCCTTCAACTATAATGAAATATCTTTCTTTAAGTTGATTTTTTATTGCAAAATTTAACCCGTATAAGTTAGTTCCTTTGTGGAAAACCATAGTTTCTGGCGAATTTAGATATTTAGGTTTAGAATCATCTAAGACTCTACCTCCAAATCCAATAACTTTACCTTTAATATCAAATACAGGAAACATAACTCTATTTCTAAATCTATCGTAAATAGTTCCTTTTTGACTTTTAAGTACAAGCCCTGCTTCTAATAGAATATTATCATTAAAGCCTTTTCCTTTAAGGTAAGTTCTAAGGTTTTGCCATCCATCTTTTGCAAATCCTAAACCAAATCTTTTTATAGTGCTCTCTTCTATACCTCTTCTAATAAAATATGATTTTGAAATCCTATCCCTTTGAAGATTTGAAAAGAAAAATCTAGCCGCTTCGACATTTGCTTTGTAAAGTATTTCTTTTTTCTTTGAAACTACACTACTTTCTCCATCGCCTAAGTCTAGAGTTATATTAGCTCTTTCAGCTAGAACTTTACACGCTTCTATAAAATTTAAGTTTTTTTGCTTCATTACAAAAGTTAAGACATTACCAGCTTCGCCACAACCAAAACACTTATATATCTGTTTATCTTGTGATACACTAAATGATGGTGATTTTTCACCGTGAAAAGGACATAGTCCCATATAATTTCTTCCTGATCTTTTAAGTCTAACAGTTTCTGAAATTACATCAACGATGTCATTTTCCTCTTTTATTCTTTCAATTGTTTCCTCTTGAATACGCAAGGAGAAATCTCCCTCCTTACCTTTATATTTTTTGCAACTTATATTTTATTCGACACTATTTTTACATTTCCTTTTTTTATTAGGAAAGTTTTTATAAGATTTTTATCGTCTTTTATTACTATTCTTCTTTATATTATAAAATCCTCTTTTTTATGATAATTTTATCTTTCCATAATATCCGCTTTTTATTCCTATTTTTTTATTTTTTTCCAAATAATTGTTCATATAAGTTATCACAAAATTCATCTGTCATTCCCGCTACATAATCGGCTACAGCACGAGGGTTCCCTTCTTCTTTTGCAATAGTTTTAAAAAGCTCTGGCATAAGGTCTATTCTACCCATATAGTAATTTAAGATAGCTTCCATTTTAACTTTTACTATTTTCCTCTCTTCTTTTAAGAAATCGCCACCATAAATATTTTGGAACATAAATTTTCTAAGTTTAAGCATAGCATCATCAACTTCTTTACTAAGTCCAACTTGGAATTTTCCTTCGTCTAATAATTTATTCGAGTTATTTATGAAGTCGTGAACTAAAGTATTTATTCTTTCTTCGTTAGTCTTACCTAAAACTTTTACGCATTCTTTAGGAAGGTCTTCTTCTTTTAAAAGCCCAGCTCTTATAGAATCATCTATATCATGATTCAAGTAAGCTATTTTATCAGAATATCTAACTACTACTCCTTCTAAAGTTATTTGACTGTTTTTACCTCCAAGTCCACTATGTTTTAAAATACCATCTAAAACTTCTTTAGTTAAATTTAAACCTTCACCTTTTCCTTCAAGTTTAGTTAAAACTCTAACGCTCTGCTCTGAGTGAGAAAAGTGTCCTAAAAATTCTTTAAGTACATCTTCTCCTGCGTGTGCATAGGCTGAGTGTCCTACGTCGTGACCTAGTGCTATAGCTTCTATTAAATTTTCATTTAATCCTATTCCAACTCCTATATCTCTAGCTATAGCGCTTACTTCTAAAGTGTGAGTAAGTCTATTTCTGTAGTGCGCTCCCTTTTTAACTGTGTAAACTTGACTTTTATCTTTTAGTCTTCTAAAAGCTTTAGAGTTAATTATTCTATCTCTATCAACCATGAATGCATTTTTATAATCATCTAACTTTTCAAAACTCTCTCTTCCAAGAGTTTCTTTAGATAACTTTCCTTCTTTTCTTAATGTCAAACTCTCAATTCTTTCAATATTCTCTCTTACATTCATTTTTTTCACCTCTAATTACTTATTCTATCTTTACCACCTATATTCTCAAAATATTACACTAAGTTATTATTTGCATTTTTATAAATATTATTATTTTTATATTTATATTCTAATTTTTATTTTTCACTAATATTATAATATTAAGTACAAAAATTATAGGAGGATTCTGTTATGAGCAAAAAACCTTCTTCTAAACAAAATATTTTTTCTGAAGAATATGTTAAAAAAAATATTTTGCATCATTATGACTTAGAAGATTCCACTATCGGTTTAATAAAATTTAAAGACACTCAAAAGCATCGCGCTGTTTATAAAATTTCATCTAAAAGCGCTGCCTTTTGCCTAAAAAAAATATATTTTAACGAAGATAGCTTACTGTTTGTTTATTCTGCACTTCAGTGGTTATGGAAAAAAGGAATAAAAACACCAATTCTACTAAACACTAAAGACGGTTTAAAATATGTAAAACATGATGGAATGATTTTTATACTTACACCTTGGGTCGACGGATATAAATGTGACTTTGATAATTTAGACCACATTATTCTTTCTGTTAGACAGCTTGCCCACATTCACAACAGCTCAAGAAGCTTTTTCCCTATTAAAGGAAGTGAAGATAGAGTAGGTCTAAATAGCTACTACATATCTATCTTAAAACATTTTAATCATTTACTTACTTCATACAATAAAGCTGTATCTACTAAAGATAAATTTTCAAATATCTTTTTAGAAAATTTTGAAGATAATTTATTTCTTGCAAAAAAATCTTTAGAGATTGCATCTCATATTGATGATGATGAACTTTCTAAATCTATCTGTCACGGCGACTACGTTAGTAAAAATATACTTTTTGATAACGATAATAATATTTGGGTTATAGATTTAGATAAGTGTAAATACGATTATTCTATTCGTGACCTAGGTTATTTTTTAAGAAGACTCCTTAGACGAGACAACACTTGTTTCAACTTAGAACTTGCACTATCTCTACTAAGAGAATACAACTATCACTCTAAGCTTACCCCATCTGACCTTAGATATCTAGTGACTTATATAAGTTTTCCACAAAAGTTTTGGAAAATTTCAAAAGATTACTTCAAAAATATAGGAAAATGTAATAAAACCGCCTTTATTACCCTTCTTATGAAGAGTAATGAAAAGCTTAACTTTCAAATTGACTTTGTAAAAGAAATAATTCCAAGAATTGAAAAAGAATATAATATAACATTATAAAAGGTCTATCGGATAATTCCGATAGACCTTAAAATTTACTATCTTTTATTTTTAACTTGAGCCTGCGCTGCTGCAAGTCTTGCTAATGGAACTCTAAATGGAGAACAAGAAACATAATCTAAACCTATATTGTGACAGAACTCTACTGATGAAGGATCTCCTCCATGTTCTCCACAAATTCCAAGTTTAATATCTTTTCTAGTTTCCCTTCCTTTAGAAGCTGCCATTTCAACTAACTGCCCTACTCCATTTTGATCTAGTTTTGCAAATGGATCTTGCTCATAAATTTTACTATCATAGTATGAATTTAAGAACTTAGCTGCATCATCTCTTGAGAATCCAAATGTCATTTGAGTTAAATCATTTGTTCCAAATGAGAAGAATTCAGCTTCTTTAGCTATACTATCTGCTGTAAGTGCAGCTCTTGGGATTTCAATCATTGTTCCTACTTTGTAGTCAACTTTAGTTCCCTTTTCTTCCATAACTTCTTCTGCTGTTTTAACAACAACATCTTTAACAAACTTTAATTCTTTTACATCTCCTATTAAAGGAATCATTATCTCTGGAACTACTTCATATCCTCTTTCAACAGTTACCGCAATTGCAGCTTCTATTATAGCTCTAGTTTGCATCTCTGCAATCTCTGGATAAGTTACAGCTAAACGACAACCCCTGTGTCCCATCATTGGGTTAAATTCATGCTTGCTATCTACTTCTGACTTAATATCATCAACACTAACATCTAATTCTTTTGCTAAGTTTTTCATATCCTCTAAAGTATGAGGTAAGAATTCATGAAGTGGTGGGTCTAAAAGTCTTATAGTAGCTGGCATTCCTTTAAGTGCTTCGTATATAGCTATAAAGTCAGCTCTTTGCATTGGAAGTATCTTATCTAATGCTTTTTTTCTATCTTCTAAAGTTTTAGCTAAAATCATTTCTCTAACTGCTAATATTCTATCTTCTGCAAAGAACATATGCTCAGTTCTGCAAAGTCCTATTCCCTCTGCACCAAACTCAACAGCTTGTTTTGCATCTCTTGGAGTATCAGCATTAGTTCTAACTTTTAACTTTCTTATTTCATCTACCCATTCCATAAATGTTTTAAAATGTCCTGTTATTTCAGGAGTTACAGTTTTGATTTTCTCTGCATATACATTTCCTGATGTACCATCTATTGAAATGTAATCTTCAGCGTTATAAACTTTACCGTTTACTTCTAAAGTTTTCTTTTCTTCATTTACTTTTAGTGCGCCACAACCAGCTACACAGCAAGTTCCCATTCCTCTAGCTACAACTGCTGCGTGAGAAGTCATTCCCCCTCTTACAGTTAAGATACCTTGTGCAGCTATCATACCTTCTATATCTTCTGGTGAAGTTTCAAGTCTTACTAAAACTACATTTTCACCATTTTGAGCTCTCTCTTTTGCTTCTTCTGCTGTAAATGCTATTTTACCGCATGCAGCACCTGGAGAAGCTGGAAGCCCCTTAGCTACTGGAGTAGCTCTCTTTAAATCTTCATCATAGAAAGCTGGGTGTAATAATGTATCTAATTGCTTTGGCTCTACCTTTAAGATAGCTTCCTCTTTAGTTAAAGTACCATCTTCAACTAAGTCAACAGCTATTTTTAAAGCAGCTTGAGCTGTTCTTTTACCATTTCTAGTTTGAAGGAAGTATAATTTACCTTCTTCTATAGTTATCTCCATATCTTGCATATCTCTATAATGCTTTTCTAAAGTATTAACTATATCAATAAATTCTTTATATATAACTGGATTTTGCTCTTCTAATTGAGCGATTGGAAGTGGAGTTCTTATTCCTGCAACAACGTCTTCGCCTTGTGCATTCATTAAATATTCTCCGTAGATTTCATTTTCACCATTAGCTGGGTTTCTTGAGAAGACAACTCCTGTTCCTGAAGTTTCCCCCTTGTTACCAAACACCATTTGTTGAACGTTAACAGCAGTTCCCCACTCTGATGGTATATCGTTTAATCTTCTATAGACATGAGCTCTAGGGTTGTCCCAAGATCTAAATACAGCAGTTATAGATTCTATTAATTGCTTTTTAGGGTCTTGTGGGAAATCTTCACCCTTTTCTTTTTTGTAGACTTCTTTAAAATTCTTAACTAGTTCTTTTAAGTCGTCAGCAGTTAAATCTGTGTCAACTTCTACACCTTTAGCTTCTTTAGCTTTGTCGATTTCATCTTCAAAAAGCCTTTTTTCTACTCCCATAACTACGTCTGAGAACATTTGTATGAATCTTCTGTATGAATCATAAGCAAATCTTGGATTGTTTGTTTGTTCTGCTAAAGCTACAACCGCTTCATCATTTAATCCTAGATTTAATATTGTATCCATCATACCTGGCATTGAAACTCTTGCTCCTGACCTTACTGAAACAAGTAGTGGATTAGTAGTGCTTCCAAACTCTTTGCCTGTTATTTCTTCAAGATATTTCATAGAGTTTTCTATTTCATCAATAATTGAAGATGCTACTACTTTTCCATCATCATAATACTTTGTACACGCTTCTGTTGTAACAGTGAAACCTTGAGGAACTGGTATTCCTAAATTAGTCATCTCTGCTAAATTTGCCCCTTTTCCTCCTATAAGATTTCTCATAGATGCATTTCCCTCTTTAAAAAGGTATACGTATTTTTTCTCCATTCTCAATACTCCTCCGTTCAATACTAAAGTTATATATACTATCAGGAGAATTTTAGCCCCCCTGTAGTTAGCAAATTAAGTTAATCTCTTTCCCCTAATTTAACAAACAATTTAGTAACATTAGTTTTTGAAACCTTACCTACTATTTTAAATTGTTCTCTTTCCTCAGTAGTAACTTTTTCAACAATTGGAATACTGTCAATTTCGTGTTCTATTATTTTTTTCGCTATATCATAAGCTTGATCTTCTACAGACCCGCATACAATGTTTGGCATTCTAGTCATTATTACTCCAACTGGAACTTTATGAATATCTGTACCTCCTATTGCAATTTTAAGAAAATCCTTTCTTGAAACCGCACCTGTCAAAAATCCTTCGTTTTCTACAAATAATGTACCTACATCATTTAAGAATAAGTATACGATTGCATCGTACACTGTAGTAGATTCACTAACTATGGAAGGTTTTGACATAATGTCACCAACTTTTATCTCGTTTATATATTCATTTATAAAGCTATTTTTAGATTTATTAGAATATATATAACCTACTTTAGGTCTAGCATCGAGCGTTCCTATCATAGTTAGTATCGCAAGGTCTGCCCTAAGTGCTGCTCTCGTTACGCCAAGCTTTTCTGCTATTGCCTCACTAGTAATTGGCTGTCCCTCTTTTACTAACCTTATAATTTCTTCTTGTCTATCTGACAACTTCAAATTTATCCCTCTTTCTAATCTAAAAAGGGAATTATCAGACAATTCAGATTTTTGGAAAATTTTGCTTAATCTAATTATACCATTTTACCGTTATTTTACTATAACCATTTTCCTTTAAATTCTTTTGAATTTTCTGTTTATTCCCTTTTTGTTTATTTTATCTAGTTATTGCACGTCTTTTCTCTCTATTGCTTTAAAATTCTACTCTTCATCAAACTTAACTGTATAAGTATAAACAGTTTCATCACCAGTGTAAACTTTACCTTTTTCACCTTTTGGGATTCCTCTATCTTTTACTTCTGAAATCTTTTCTTTTGCAGCTTCGCAAACTTCTGAAGCTTTACCTTTAGCTTCATCGTATGCTTTTTTAACATATTGGTTTATAACTTCTACACTTCCATCAGCTTTAGTAATTTCTATTGTTATTTTAGTTGCTACTGCTGCTATTACTCCAAAAGCAAGAACTGGTGGAAGTACTATAGCTATAACAGTTGCAGCAATACCAGCGTTTACTGGAACATCTACTAAAGTTTGATCTTCTTTTTTAATCTTGATTCTACTAACGTTACCTTTTTCTATTAACTCTTTAAGGAAAGTTTTAAACTCTTCAACAGACTTTACTCCTTTGCCTTCTGCATCTTCTTTTGCTTTAAAGTTATCATTAACTAATACTGCACTTTCTTCAATGTAAATTAATGCATCTAAAACATTTCCAGAAGTGTGTTCTAGTGCTTCTTTAGCTACAGCATAGCTAACTCCAGTTCTTTCTCTGATTTGATCTACTTTTTCTAATGTTATTTCGCTCATTACTATCACTCCTTCAAATAATTTAACATTTCTAAGCTTTTAGGTTTTTTTGCATAGTTTGACGATATTATAAATGTTGTAACTTTTGCAATTTCTCTTTTTATATCATCTGATAAGTTTAGCATATAAATTTTATCTTGCCTCATATTACTTAAAAATCTCAAAGCATTATAAGTTCCCTTAGATATAAATAAACCATGATTTTTAGGGCATTCTTCACAAATCCCTCCAAAGTTTGATAAACTTATGTAATTTGCAGTTTTTAATTTTTTTCTACAAATAGCACAGTTATCTAGCATAAGTCCATAACCTGTTGCTTTTAAAAGTCTAAGTTCAAAAGATCTTATAAGTAATTCGTAATCTATAGCATCAGTATTTAATAAATATAAAGCTGTTAAAAAATCTTTATATAAAATACTGTTACTTTCCCCATCTAAAAGTGCTATATCTATAAGCTCTGAAAGATAGGAAGCGTAAGTAAGCTTTTCTAAATTACTCATAAGCCCTCCAAAGGAGTTTTGAATCTTTCCCTCTCTAAGGTTAAATAAATTCTTCCCTTTAAAGACCATATACTCTGCATAGCATAAAGGTTGAGTAACTGAAAATAAGTTACTTTTACTCTTTTTAGCTCCTTTTGCTATACAAGTAATTTTTCCAAACTTTTCTGTAAATAACCATACCAATTTGTCATTTTCCTTGTAGTCTTGCACTTTTATAACAACACCACCAGTTTCTAATAGTGACATTAAACCATCCCCTGCCTATTACTACTTTTGCTTTTTGTAACCAAGTTCCTTTAGTAATAGTGCATTATCTCTCCACTCTTTTCTTACTTTTACCCAAATTTTGATATTAACTTTAGACCTTAAGAATCTTTCAAGTTCGTATCTTGCAGTTTCTCCGATTTTCTTTAAAGTTTGCCCATTTTTACCTATAATGATTCCTTTATGCGAATCTTTTTCACAAATTAAATCTACTTCTATGTGGTAAGTTCCATTTTCTTTTTGCTTCATTTGAATTACATCAACAGCTATACCGTGTGGAACTTCATCTCTTAAGCATCTTAAAGCTTTTTCTCTAACTATTTCAGAAACTACAAATCTTTCTTGAACATCTGTAATCATATCTTCTGGGTAGTATTTAGGTCCTTCTGGTAATTCTTTTACCATAAGGTCTAATAATTTATCTACGTTTTTACCTTTAACTGCTGAAATAGGAACTATTTCATCAAATTCAAATTCTTTTGAAAAATCTGCTAAAGTTTTTGCAACTGCATCTTGAGTAAATTCATCTATTTTATTTAAAACTAAAAATACAGGACATTTTTTTCCTTTAAGAGTTTCTAAGATAAATCTATCTCCTCTTCCTATTTCATCTCCTGGGTTAGTTAAAAATAAAACTAAATCTACATCTTTAGTTGATTCTTTTGCTGAGTTTACCATGTACTCACCTAGCTTGTGCTTTGGTTTATGTATACCTGGTGTATCCACGAATATCATTTGATAATCATCTGTTGTTAATATTGTTTGAATATTATTTCTTGTTGTTTGTGGTTTGTTTGAAACTATTGAAAGTTTCTCACCCATTATATAATTTAATAAAGTTGATTTACCTACGTTAGGTCTTCCGACTATTGATACAAATCCTGATTTAAACATTTTTCCTCCTAAATTAGCCAAGGTCTTTTTTTGTAAATGAACCTGGCATTAACTCTTCTATAGTTTTAACTATATAATCATTTTCATTTTTAATTATATATACTTTTACATCTCCACTTTCTGCAAACTCAGTTAGTACCTGTCTGCAAATACCACATGGATATGTGTAGTTATTTGGATCACCTATTAAAGCTATTTCTTTTAAAACCCTATTACCCTCTGATACGGCTTTAAAAACAGCAGTCCTTTCAGCACAGTTAGTTCCACCAAATGAAGCGTTTTCTATATTACACCCAGTATAGATTTTACCATCTTCAAATAGCACTGCAGCTCCTACTTTAAAGTTTGAGTATGGGCAGTATGCCTTTTCTCTCGCTTCTATTGCTGATTTAATTAATTCTTTACTGTTCATCTTCATAAACCTCCTAGCCTCAACACTCTAAATTAAATAGTATATACTATTTAGTCTTTTCATTATAACACTAATAATAAAATTAAAAAAGTATGTGGTTTAAATTCTAAAGATTGTAAATACTAGTATTGTTAAAAGGGTTCCAAATATAGCCCCTACAATAACTTCAAAGGTTGAGTGAACCTCTGAATCCACTCTACTTTGAGCTGTGATTATAGCCATTATAAAGCTTAGCATAACACAAATCGGCTCTTCTGTTATAAGAGAAATTGCAGTGGCTAAAGAAAATGCTAAAGCACTATGCCCGCTTGGCATTCCTCCTTTTAAAGGAGTACCTTCTCCAAAAATAGCTTTTGCTATTATTGTTCCAATACAAACTATAACTAATACTATAAAAATAGTATGTGGCTCTGATGTTTTAATCTTATGCATTACCCCATAAGAAAGGTTTGATAGTTTATCCCAAAATATTAAATACCCTACAACCAAAGCATTTACAGCTGTAAGAAGCACCGCTCCAGCTGCAACATTTTTTGCAATCTTAGCTAAGGGATGATAATAATTTGTATTCATATCTACTACAGCTTCTATTGCTGTATTTATCATTTCTGCACCTATTACCATAGTTATAGTTACAGCTAAAATTAAAAATTCAATTTTTGAAACATCAAAGAAAAGACAAGAAGCTAAAATTAAAAGTGTAGCTATCATATGAATTTTCATATTTCTTTGAGTTCTAACTGTATAAATTACCCCATCTATTGCATGATTAAAACTATCTACAATCTTTTTTAATTTCATAAAAACACCCTCTATCTAAAATTTAACTTACCTTACTAGCTCTAAAGACCCAAGTATCTCTTCTTCTCTTTTTCTCATAATAGATTTTTCATCCTCTTCCATATGGTCATATCCTAAAAGGTGAAGTACTGAATGAACTATTAAATAAAAAACTTCTCTTTCGAAGGAATGGTTAAATTCTTCTGATTGCTCTTTTGCTCTTTCTAAAGATAAAACCATATCTCCTAAAACTAAATCTTCCCCATCAAAATAGCTATCGTCAAATTTTTCATCTTTATATACTTCTTTATATACCTTATTATCATCAAAATCTAGCATAGGGAAAGATAATACATCTGTCGCTCTATCTATATTTCTAGTTTGGCTATTTATCTCTCTTATCTCTTCATTATCTACTAAAAGCACAGATATTTCTGTTTTAATAGTTACATCTTCCTCTTTTAAAGAAAAGTTTATAACCTCTTTTATCTTTTTTATTAATTCTTCACTTACTTCTATTTTATCTTGATTATTTTCTACGTATATCATTCTTTTTACTCTCCTTTTTAATAATTTTATAGATATTATTATACATTTAAAAAGGGGAGTTTACGCTCCCCTTTTTGTTAATTTGCACTTTTTATTTTCTTTTCCGTAGGGTACTCTACTCTCTGATGGTAAATACCATTTAAAGTTTTTAAGAAACATTTTCTTATCTTTTCTAAATCCTTTAAAGTTAAATCACAATCATCTAACTGTCCTGAATAAAGTTTATCTTTAATAATATTATTTACCATTTCTTCTATTTTCCCTTTAGTTGGATCACTAATAGACCTTACAGCTGCTTCAACGCTATCTGCAATCATTATAATTCCAGCCTCTTTACTGCTTGGAATAGGCCCTGGATACCTAAAATCTTCTTCTTTTATTTCATCTGGATTTTCAGAATTATTTTTTAAAGTGTAATAAAAGTATTTAACTAAAGTAGTTCCGTGATGCTGCTCTATTATATCTTTTATTACTTTTGGCATATTATATTCTTTTGCAAGTTCAACTCCGTCTTTTACGTGAGAAGTTATTATAAGGGTACTTAAGTTTGGAGTTATGTTATTGTGAGGATTTTCTCTTCCTATTTGGTTTTCTCCAAAAAAGTATGGCCTTTTAGTTTTTCCAATATCATGAAAGTAAGCTCCAACCCTTGCAATAACAGGATTTGCATTCACTTCCTCTGCTGCCATTTCAGCTAAGTTTGCAACTAGCATAGAATGGTGGTACGTTCCTGGCGCCTCCATAAGTAATTTTTTAAGAAGCGGATTGTTTGGATTTGATAGTTCCAGTAACTTTAATGATGTGACTACATCAAAAGTCGATTCTAAAAACGGTAAAAATCCTATAGCTAGTATTGCTGAAAAAATAACACCAACTCCTGAAATTAAACTTATACTTAAAACCTCACCTAAGTTATTTGAAATTAAAACTCCTGTTGTAAAAGTTAATATAGCGCTAAATATAGTTATAGATACAGACAAACGCATTATATCATTTCTTTGCTGCATCTTTTTAAGGGATGTAGAACCAAGTATAGCACTTAATAACGCAAGAAGCATAACTTGTGGGTTAAAGTTAACTAAAGCACTAATAACTAATACATTTAAGCTACATATAACCATAGATAACCTATAGTCTATAAGAAGAGATAAAAGTATAGGTGCCGAAGTTAAAGGTATTGCAAAGGGCGATAAAGCTCCTATAACCCTAGATAAAATAAATGATATTATAGATACTGTATTTATAAGTATCATCATTTTTGTATCTTTATACGTTTCTTTATGATTTTTTGCTATATATATGTTTTGAAGCACAAATACTAAAACAACAAATACAGCTAAAACAACATACATTATAAAAAATTCTCTACCACTACTTTTATCTAATAAACCTAAATCCTCTAAAACAGAAAGTTGTTCCCCTGTAATAGGTTCGCCTTCACTTACTATAGTTTGATTTTTCTTTATAATAACTTTTTGAACATTCTTTTTAGCATCTTTAATAGCTTGGTCTGTCGCTCCAACATCAAGATAAAAATTTGGCTTAATCTGAGGCAATATAACTTTCTTTAAGACATCCTTTACTTTGTTTGAAGTATTTAAATATCCTATCTTTTCTTCTGCTAAATTTTTAGCTTGAGCTAAGCTCTCCTCATTGTCATCTGGTATGTTTTTTCTATAAACATCAATTATAACGCCATTTAAATCGTATTTAAGGCTATCTAATTCTTCTGAACTAAGATTAAGCAAAACTTTTAGTTCGTCTTCACTTAAATTATAATCGCTAAGTTTTTTAAGTTCATTTACTTTATCCTCTGTATTTTTGTCAGATGATTTAATATTTATTATCTTATTAAAAAACCCTTCAATATAACTTTTAGCACTTTCTTCAATGCTTGTGTTTAAGGTATATTTCTTTTCAACACCCTTAGCCGCTTCATCTTCTTTGTCTTTAGTTGCAACTTCGTTAATTGTATCTCTTGGGGCTTTTATATCAGTTCTTGCAATATCCCCTTCTTTTAAATCATATTGCTTAAAAGAAATTGAAGTTATAAGTAGAATGTATGTTATTAAAAAGCTAAGCCCATACATAGCATACCTTATATATTTTTCTTTAGGACTCAATTTTAATCTTTTAATTTTTTTCAATGTTTATCACCTTCTTATCAAAAGAGCTAGTTTTCTAACTATTATAAAGCTATATCTTGTTCTACAACAAATTGAACTTTTACTCTAATCATCCCATCACCTAAATCTGTTACATCTATATCTTTACCTACGACTTTAGCCTCGTTAGTTAAATCTTTAAGTAATAATTTTTCTAACTTTTTAGAAGCTTTTAAAACTTCTTCTTCTCTTTCTAATTTAACTTCTTTAAGTTCCTTTTCAAAGTATTCTACCCCTTTAATTAACCCAGTATTATCTTCTATTTTATCATACTCCTTAAAGGAATTTGTATATTTTTTTAAATAAATTCTTCGCCCAAACAAAGTTATATAAATTTCTTTAAAACTTTCCCCTGTTCTTTTTAATTCTTTTCCGCTTACTCTAACATCTACTTCCTTATCATAAAAGGTATTTGCAATAACTTTACCACTAGCTATACACTCATATTTAGTACCTTCTGAGCCGTTATAAGGTTCAATTAACACATCACCCTTTTTTACCATATTACCAGGCTCTACAACAGCTGTACCGCTTTCTGTATATATCCTTTTAACTTCACCGTCCATAGTAGCAATTACACTATCAACTTCTTTTTCTAAAAATTTCGGAGGATTTACTTTTTCTTCTATATCGATTTTCAAAGTAGAACCTTCTATTCTGCTCCTTGCCCAAACTATTTCTGAACTTGAATCTTCTAATTTTTTCTCTAAAGAATATACATCTAAAGCATTCTTTTTCATCCCCTGTTTAACTCCAAGCTTACTTAAAATCTCACGTACTTCGTATGGAGATAAATTTTCGCATGTTTTTATTTCTATTGACCATATATGTGTAGACAATACAAATATTATTAATCCAAACAAAACAGCCCCAACTAACAAAGAAGATCTCCTTTTTAACCTTCTAATTAAAATATTTCTTCCTCTTTCTTTTACTATTTTAATTTTTCCTCTATTTGCTTTTACTATCTTTTTTATTTCTTTATAATCTTCTTCATATACATCTAAACTTAAAAGTGCAATATTTAACCTCTTTACGTTTTTAATAAATATACCCTCTTTAGATATTATGTTTAATACTTTCTCAGGCTCTAATATATTAATTTCTATAGTTAAAATAGAATCAAATCTACTCTCTTTCATTTATAACTTTCTCCTTATAGTATATAGAATTAAATTCTCCTCTTACTGCAATAGTGTCATCCCCTATATACATAATATTTAATTTTGAGCCTTCTATAGTTATTTTCCCAAGCCTGCTATTTAATAATATTTCTTCATTTGTAAATTTTAAGAGACCTTTATGGTTTTCAATTAATACCTCTTGATTCCCAAGCACAGTTATTTTAGGTACATTATATAAGACTTCCTTAGGTAAACCTAAAGAATCTACAACTCTCTCTTTCTTTTCTCTAATCTCTTCAAACATATTTCTATCTCCTTATAATTTCTATCATAATAATTTATGTTATCTAAAGGAGATTAATTACTATTTTTACGCAACAAAAAAAGAGCTAAATATAATATTTAGCTCTTTTCTATAACAAGTAATAATAAAATAAAATATTCTATTATATATTACTTAAATAATCTTTAACTATTCCACTAACAAGTTTACCATCTGCTTTACCTACAGTTCTAGGCCTAACTAATGCCATAACCTTGCCCATGTCTTTCATGTTAGTAGCTCCCGCGTCTTGTGCTGATTCTTTGACTATTTGTAATATTTCTTGTTCGCTTAGTTGCTGAGGTAGATAATTTAGCAAGATTTCGATTTCTGCGTTAGCTTCGTCAACTAAATCTTGTCTATTACCTTTTTCAAACTCAAGCACAGCTTCTCTTCTTTGCTTGACTTCTTTTGCTAAAATTTCGATTACTGTACTGTCATCTGCAGGCTTTTGCTCATTCTTCTCAACTTGAAGTATAGCAGCTTTAGCGCTACCTAAAACTTTAGTTTTGAATTTGTCTTTAGCCTTTAAAGATGTTTTCCAGTCTTCTTGAAGTCTTTCTTTAATTGTTGGCATATTTCATACCTTCTTTCAAAAAACTACTTAAATTTTCTCTTTCTTGCAGCTTCTGATTTCTTTTTCTTTTTAACGCTTGGCTTTTCATAGTGCTCTCTTTTTCTTACTTCTGAAAGAACTCCAGCTCTAGCGCATTTTCTTTTAAATCTTCTTAACGCACTTTCTAGTGTTTCGTTTTCTCCAACTTTGATTTCTGACATTTAATTATCCCTCCCTCCGCTAGCTTAAATTAATCAACTTAAATCAGCTACGGGCTTAATAACACACGATATATTATATATCACTTTCTCTAAGAATGTCAATATATAATAGAAATTTTTCTAGCATGGTGGCCATTTCATCTTTTTGCCGCCCATAACGTGAAAGTGAATATGGTTAACAGTTTGCCCACCGTCTTCACCACAGTTATTTATAATTCTGTATCCACCTTCTCTAATACCAAGTTCACTTGCTATTTTATTTATAACAAGGAATATGTGTGCAATGTATTTAGAATTCTCTTCTGTTATATCATTTGCACCTTGTATATGTTCTTTTGGCACTACTAAAAAGTGAACCGGGGCTTCAGGGTTTATGTCATAAAATGCATAAACTAAATCATCTTCATATATTTTTTTCGAAGGTATTTCACCCTTTATAATTTTACAAAAAATACAGTCTGTCATTTTTTCACCCCCTTTAAATTATAAACACTATATACTATTCTACCACTTTTCCCTCTGCATAGTCACCCTTTGAAGCTAAAATTTTTATTTTTATTATTTTTCCTATATCTTGAGGTTTTATTCCATGCACATGAACTTTAACGTAATTCTTTGTATAACCTTCGTATACGCCTTCTTCACCCTTAACTTCGTGCTCTATTAAAACACCTAATTCTCTTCCGATTAAAGACTCTGTAAAGTTATTTTCATTAAATTTATTAAGTTCAATAAGCTTTTTAGATCTTTCTTCTTTTTTATTTCCATCAATTTGGTTTTCCATATCTGCAGCTTTAGTTCCAGTTCTTGGGCTAAATTTAAATATATGTGTTTTAGTTAATTTAATTCTTTTTAAGAATTCATAAGTTTCTTTAAACTCTTCATCCGTCTCCCCTGGGAATCCTACTATAACGTCCGTAGTTATAGATACGTCTTCTAAGTTCTCTCTTAATACATTAACTATTTTTTCGTATTCTTCAGCTGTATATCTTCTATTCATCCTCTTTAAAGTATCATTACATCCACTTTGAAGAGATAAATGGAATTGTGGGCAAAGCTTTTTCATATTTTTACACTTCTCTACCACTTCATCTGTAAAGAATGAAGGCTCTATAGAACCTATTCTAACTCTTTCTATACCATCTATCTTCTCTATTTCTTCAAGAAGGGTTACAAGGCTTATATTTCCCTCTAAATCAACTCCATAAGATGCTGTGTGGATACCTGATAGTATTATCTCTTTAAATCCTTTATCAGCTAATTGCTTAACTTCATTTAAAACAACCTCAAAATCTTTAGAACAAACAGCTCCTCTAGTATATGGAATTAAGCAGTATGCGCAAAATCTATTACATCCATCTTGGATTTTTAAGAAAGCTCTAGTTTTATCTCTATAATCTTCTATTTGAAGATTCTCGAATTTTTTATTTTTAAGTACAGCCCCAACTTCTATTTGGACTTTCTTTTCATCTCTAGCTTTATTTACATAGTAAACTATATCCCCTTTGTTTCTAGTTCCAAGGACTACGTCTACACCTTTAATTTCCGAAACTTCCTTTGGCGCTATTTGTGAATAACATCCAACTACTGCAATAATTGCATTAGAATTTTGTCTTCTAGCTCTTCCTATAATCTGTCTTGATTTTTTATCCCCAGTATTAGTTACTGAACAAGTATTTATAACATAAACATCTGCTTTTTCTGAAAAATCAACTACACTGTAACCATCTCTTACGAATTTTTCAATCATAGCCTCTGATTCATATACGTTAACTCTACACCCTAATGTAGAAAATGCTACCTTCATTATTCTATTCCTCCTAAATCAGCAAATTCATATTGAATAAGTGATGCTGCAACGAAACCTGCAGTCTCAGTTCTTAAAATTCTTTTTCCAAGAGTTATAATTTTAGCACCAGAACTTTTTAGTTTTGATATTTCTGATTCTTCAAAGCCACCTTCTGGTCCAACTATTATACAAACATCTTTTATATCGCCTTTTGATACTTCTTTTGAAAGTTTTTTAATCCCATACCCTTCTTGATTTTCATAAGGAACTAGGACTAAATCATATTCTTTTATCTCTTCCAAAAGAGATTCAAAAGTTATAGGGTCTAACACCTTTGGAATTACACTTCTTTTACTTTGCTTACAAGCTTCAAGTGCTATTCTATTTAATCTATCTAGCTTTTTAAAATCACCTTTAAGTTTAACATCAACTCTTTCTGTTATTACAGGTTTAAATAGACTTATTCCAAGTTCCGTTCCTTTTTGAACTATCAAATCCATCTTTTGCGCCTTTGGCATCCCTTGAAAAAGTGTTATGTTAACTCTACTTTCGTTATTTGTATCTAGCTTTTCTATTATCTTTAAATTAACTTCCGATTTACTAATATCAGTAATAGAAGCTAAATACTCAAGACCCTCACAGTCGTTTAAAACTACTTCATCACCTTCTGAAAGTCTTAAAACTTTATATATATGTTTAACATCATCCCCAAGTATTTTGGCGAAGCTATCTATAATATTTTCTTTAGGTGTAAAAAATTTATGCATATATAGCCTCCTCTCCTACTTTGCTTTTGCAACTATTGCGTTCCATTCTCCATCTTTGTTTATTTCTATTATTTCAAAACCAGCACTTTCTAGTTTCTCTTTAACCATAGGAACTCTTTCGTGGATTATACCAGAACTTATAAAGTATCCATCATCTTTTAATACTCTTCTTACATCCTCTGTTAAAATACATACTATTTCAGCTAAGATATTTGCAACTACTATATCCGCTTTCCCATCTATAACTTCAACTAAGTTACCATAAAGAATTTCTATGTTATCTATATCATTATATGAAACATTCTCTTTTGCAGATTCTACAGCAACAGGGTCTAAATCAACTCCTATAGCTTTTTTAGCTCCAAGCTTTGCAGCAGTAATTGCAAGTATTCCAGAACCGCAACCTACATCAAAAACTATACTATCTCTTTTAACATACTTTTCTAAAGCTTTCATACAAAGACTAGTAGTTTCGTGATCTCCTGTTCCAAATGCCATACCTGGATCTAATTCTACTACTAAATCTTCAGGTTTTTTATCATAATCTTCCCAGATTGGTTTAACTACGATTCTTTCTCCAACTCTAAAAGGTTTATAGTATTGCTTCCAGTTATTTGCCCAGTCTTCTTCTTTAGTTTCTTCAACTTCTATCTCTCCAAGCCCTATATCTATCCCCATATCTTTAAGTTCTATAAGCTTTTCTTTTATAAGGTCTACAACACTATCTATATTATCTTCTTCTGAGAAGTACCCTTTAACTACAGCGTACTCACCCTTATGTTCTAAAACATCTTTATCTGCAAAGTCCCAAGTTAGTGGTCCTTTTTCAGTTTTAAAAAGGTCGTTAGGGTCCTCTACTGATACGTTGTTACAATCTATTCCATAAAAAATACCTGAAACAGGCTCTATAGCTTCACTAGTTGTTTTAATACTAATTGATATCCATGTTCCTTCCATTACTTTCATCCTCTCTTACTTAAGTTTCACTTTATTTTACACTTTACTTCCCTAACTGTCTAGGGCGGATAAATTTCCTAAATAAATAAAATAAGAAGTCTGAAAAACAGACTTCTTATTTAAACAAATCTTTGAATCCTTTTTTATGTTCTTTATGTTCGCCTTCTGGTTTTTCACCTGATGCTTCCATAAACATTTCTAAAGCTTCTTTTTGTTTTTGATTTAATTTTTTAGGAATATCAACTATAACTTTAACGTATTGATCTCCTCTTCCACTTCCATTTAGCTTTTTAACACCTTTTCCTTTTAATCTGAAAAGTGCGCCTGATTGAGTACCTGCTGGAACAGTGTATTTAACATTTCCGTCTACAGTTTCAACTGTTATCTCAGTACCAAGAGCTGCTTTAGCTATTGAAATGTGAGTTTCTGTGTGTATATCTACACCTTTTCTTACAAAACTATTTGATGGAGTAACTATAAATTTAATGTATAAATCACCTGCTGGTCCTCCATTACTTCCATCTTCACCTTGTCCTCTTAAAGGCATAACATTTCCAGTATCAACACCTGCTGGAACATTAATTTTGATCTTTCTAGTTTTTCTAACTGAACCTTTTCCTTTACAATCTGGACAAGGAGTTTCAATTATTTTACCAGTACCACCACACTCATCACAAGTTGAAGTACTTACAAAGCTTCCAAGAGGAGTTTGTCTTTGAACTCTTATTTGTCCTGTACCGTTACATGACGGACAAGTTTTTGGAGAAGTACCTGCTTTTGCACCACTTCCGTTGCAACTTGCGCATTTTTCATTTCTAGTTACAGATATTTCTTTTTCTGCACCATTTATAGCTTCTTCAAATGTTAATCTTAAAGTATATTCTAAATCAGCGCCTCTTTTAGGTCCATTTCTTCTAGCACCTGAAGAACCACCGCCTCCAAAGAACGTATCAAATATATCACCAAAGCCACCCATATCTCCAAAGTCAAAGCCGCCAAATCCAGCTCCGCCTCCACCAAATCCTGCACCATCAAAATCTGCAGTACCGAATTGGTCATATTTTGCTCTCTTATCAGCATCTGATAAAACTTGGTAAGCTTCATTAATTTCTTTGAACTTTTGTTCAGCTTCTGGATTATCTTTATTCTTATCTGGATGGTACTTAACAGCTAATTTTCTAAACGCCTTTTTTATTTCAGCATCTGTTGCACCCTTCTCAACGCCAAGAACTTCATAATAATCTTTTCCTGCCATTTATTTGTCACCACCTAATTTATTCTTAACCTTTAAAAAGGGAAGACGACTTTTGTCTTCCCTTATTCATTATAGTTTAAATTAACTATTGTTTACAATAATTATTTATCATCTTCTACTTTGAAGTCTGCATCAACAACATTGTCGTCGTGTGGTGCTGATCCAGCATTTGCTCCCATGTTACTTGGGTCAAATCCTTCTGCTCCTGGTTGAGCTCCAGCTTCTTGGTATATTTTTGATGATATAGCGTAGAATTCTTGAGTTAATTCTTCAACTGATTTTTTGATAGCTTCTAAATCTTCACCATCTTTAACAGCTTTAACTGCATTTAATTTTTCTTCTACTTTTGCTTTATCTTCTGCAGAAACTTTATCTCCTAAATCAGTTAAAGTTTTTTCTGTTTGGTAAACAGCTTGCTCTGCATTATTTTTAACTTCTATTGATTCTTTTCTTTTCTTATCTTCTTCAGCAAATTTTTCTGCTTCTTTAACAGCTGCTTCTACTTCTGAATCTGAAAGGTTTGTTGAAGCTGTGATTGTTACGTTAGCTTCTTTTCCTGTCCCTTTATCTACTGCTGATACATTAACTATACCATTAGCATCTATATCGAAAGTAACTTCGATTTGAGGGATTCCTCTAGGTGCTGGAGCTATTCCAGATAAAGTGAATCTTCCTAAAGTTTTGTTATCAGCTGCCATTTGTCTTTCACCTTGAACTATGTGAATTTCAACTGAAGTTTGACCATCTGCAGCAGTTGAGAATGTTTGACTCTTCTTAGCTGGGATAGTTGTGTTTCTTTCGATTAATGGAGTAGCAACTCCTCCTAAAGTTTCGATTCCTAAAGTTAATGGAGTAACATCTAATAATAATACGTCTTTAACTTCTCCTGTTAATACACCAGCTTGGATAGCAGCACCTATAGCTACGCACTCATCTGGGTTAACTCCTTTTGAAGGATCTTTTCCGATAAATTCTTTAACTGCATCTTGAACAGCTGGAATTCTTGTTGAACCACCAACTAATAATACTTTATCTATGTCGTTAATTGAAAGATTTGCATCTTGTAATGATTTTTTGATTGGTTCTATAGTTCTTTGAACTAAGTCGTGAGTTAATTCGTTGAATTTAGCTCTAGTTAAGTTCATATCTATATGTTTTGGACCTGTTGCATCAGCTGTAATAAATGGTAAGTTGATGTTTGTTTGAGTTGATGATGATAACTCAATTTTAGCTTTTTCAGCAGCTTCTTTTAATCTTTGAAGTGCCATTTTATCATTTCTTAAATCTATTCCATTTTCAGCTTTGAAAGTTTCTGCAATGTGGTTTATGATTGCGTTATCGAAGTCATCTCCACCAAGTTTTGTATCTCCGTTAGTTGATAAAACTTCAAATACACCGTCTCCAAGTTCTAATATAGATACGTCGAATGTACCACCACCTAAGTCATAAACTAATACTTTTTCTTCGTGGTCTACTTTATCTAATCCGTAAGCAAGAGCTGCTGCTGTTGGTTCGTTTATTATTCTTAAAACTTCAAGTCCAGCAATTCTACCTGCGTCTTTAGTTGCTTGTCTTTCAGCATCATTAAAGTATGCTGGAACTGTGATAACTGCTTGATTTACAGTTTCTCCTAAGTAACTTTCAGCATCTGCTTTTAATTTTTGAAGTATCATTGCTGATATTTCTTGTGGTGAATAATCTTTATCATCAATTTTTACTTTAAAATCAGTCCCCATATGTCTTTTTATTGACATTATTGTTTTATCTGGGTTTGTTATTGCTTGTCTTTTAGCTACCTGTCCTACTAATCTTTCTCCATTTGCTTGGAAAGATACTACTGATGGAGTAGTTCTTGAACCTTCAGCGTTAGTTATAACTACTGGTTCTCCACCTTCCATAACTGCTACACATGAGTTAGTTGTTCCTAAGTCAATTCCTATAATTTTTCCCATAATCTATTCCTCCTTAAAACAAGTTCTTATGCCTTGCCATTAAAAATTCTTTATTTTTTTATTTTATATAATGTAAAGTTTCTAAACTAGTTAGCAACCTTTACCATTGTATGTCTTATTACTTTGTCGCCTCTTTTATATCCTTTTTGGAATACTTCAGCTACTGAGTTTTCTTTAAAGTTTTCATCTTGAACGTGTGCTACAGCTTGATGCATATTAGGATCAAATCCTTCTTCTGTACTTATAAGTTCTACACCAAGTCTATCTAATGAGTTTTGGAAGCCTTTTAGTGTCATTTCAACACCTTTTTTCATGTCATCAACAGAACCCTCAGCTTCTACTGCTCTTTCTAAATTATCAAGATTTGGTACGATTTCTTTAAGTACATCTACACATGCATCTGTGTAAATTCCTTCTTTTTCTTTTGCAGTTCTTTTTCTAAAGTTATCATACTCAGCTGTTACTCTAAGTAATCTGTCTTTAAGAGTTTCTAGTTCACTGTTTAATTTTTTTATTTCCTCTTTGCTCTTTTTAAACATTTGAACCTCATCCTCTTCTTCTTTATTTTCTGAAACCTCTTCTTTAGAATCTTTTAAATCTTCATTTGATTCGTTTTCTAATTCATTCGTTTCAATGTTTTCTGCATTTTCTTCTGAGTTTTCTAACGTTTCTTCGTTTTCTAACTTTTCTTTGTTATCTTCCATGCGCTCACACCCCATTTTCTTATTTATCTGATTTACCTCGTAAGGTTTTATTCAATTCGTTCATGACCTGTGCCATTATCGCTATTACTTTAGAATAATTAATCCTTCTTGGTCCAATAAGTCCAATAGTCCCTTTAGCATTATTGCCTAACGAGTATTCACAAGATATAACAGAGCATTCACTAGCTTCAGGTAAATAATTTTCTTCACCTATTTTTATAGTTATATCTTTATTAGGTTCTAATAATTCAAGTACACATTCTTTATCGTGTAAAAGCGAAAGAATTCTTTTTGCTTTATCGATATCGTTATATTCAGGATAATTGAATATATTTGTTGTACCTTCCATAAATACTCTAGAAGTATCATCTTCCTTTAAGCAATTGTAAAGTGCTGGTAGTATAGCATTGAAAAGTTCATCATGGCCTCCTAAATCTTCTTTTAAGTTATTAATAACTTCAAGATTTATTTGATCTATAGTTAGATTAACTAAGTTCTTATTTAATAAGTAATTAATCTCTTCTATAGAACCGGTTTCTGGCGCATAATTTACTTTAATAAGATTATTTTTTACAAGACCGCTATCAGTAACTATAACTGCAAGTAAACTTCTATCATCTACTTTAACTATCTGAATAGATTTAACTCTACTCATTTTCATAGATGGAGTACTTACAATGCAAGTTAAGTTTGTTAACTCCGAAAGGAGTTCGCTTGCACTTTTCACAATCTTATTAACTTCAAGCATAGCTGAGTCGATGAGGTATTGCTTTATTCTAAGCTCTTCATCTTTGCTTAACATCTGTTGATCCATTATTGAATCTACATAGAGTCTATATCCCTTACTTGAAGGAATTCTACCTGCTGACGTGTGAGGTTGTTCTAGGAAACCTAAATCCTCTAAATCAGACATCTCATTCCTTATAGTAGCAGGCCCTACTCCTAGGTCATGGTTTTTAGCTATTGTTCTTGAACCTACAGGTTCACCTGTTCTAATGTAATCATTTATAATAGCTTCAAGTATTTTTATCTTTCTGTCATCAATAATCATACCATCACCTCTATTTGTTAGCACTCACTCTTTACGAGTGCTAATGACTACAATACAAATATATGACGATTAAACTTTTTTGTCAATAATATAAATTCTTAAATTTTAAAGTCTAACCGCCTTTATTTTTATTTTTCTTTAATTTTCTTAAAAATACTCTTTATTACTAATTATTTTAAATTATTTTTCACCTTTTTTGACTTTTATTTAATAAAGTCTGATAATATGTAATTTGAAATTTCTATACCCTTAGGAGTAAATTTCAACTTACCTCCTTCTATAGTTAAAGCGTTAGTTTTAATATACTTTTCTATAACTTCTTCATATATAGAAAAAATGCTAACTTTAAATCTTTTTTCAAACTCTTTAAGGTTTATTCCTTCTATTAACCTTAAACCTAGAAAAATAAATTCTTCAATATCTTCCTTTTCTGAGTTCTTAGATTTCGTTTCTATTACAGTATGCCCTCCATTTATATTTTTTATATACTTTTCTATATCATCAATATTTTTAAACCTCTCACCATCTACATAAGAACTAGATGATACACCTACTCCTAAATAATCTTCTAGTTTCCAATAAACTAAATTATGTTTACACTCTCTATCTTTTTTAGAGTAGTTTGATATCTCGTATTGATTATAGCCTTTTTCTTCTAAAAGATTTTTAGCCTTATTATACATTTCTCTTTCTTCTTCTTCACTAGGTAAATTTAGCATATCTTTCTCGTATAAATTATAAAAAGGAGTTCCTTCTTCAATAATCAAACTATAAACTGAAATATGGTTTGGATTTAATTTTAAAACATCATTTAAAGTATTTAAAAATTCATCTTGCGTTTGATTTGGAAGACCAAACATCAAATCAATGTTGATATTTGTAATTTTGCACTCTATTAATTCTTTATAATTTTCTTTAAATACTTTAAAGGTGTGAATCCTTCCTATTTCTTTTAAGAGATTATCATTTGTAGTTTGAAGCCCTAAACTTACTCTATTTATCCCATTATTTTTTATTATTTCTATCTTCTTTTTATTTAATGTACCTGGATTACATTCTATTGTTTTTTCTGCATCCTTTTTATATGTTAATTTATTTAAAGTTTTTAAAAGAATTTCTAAATCCTCTTCATCTAAATAAGAAGGTGTTCCTCCTCCTATAAATAAAGTATTTATAATCTTATCTTTTGACTTTTCCTCTATTTCTTTACATAAAGCTAATACATAATCTTTTTTTAAATGATCCTTTCCACCATAAGATGGAAAATCACAATATAAACATTTAGATTTACAAAAAGGTATATGAACATATAATGATAGTTCTTTCATAAATACACTCCTAATTTTTATTTTCTTAATTAAAATTATATATCTATATATTAGTAGATAGCAAACCTATAAAAAAGTGGCTTTCGCCTCGCTATCTAATAACCTCTCTTTTTTAATTTGAAAATCCTTATTTAAATTCTCAAACTCAAGCCTGTTGTAACTATAAATTTTATAGTTTATATACATTAAAGAAAGTGGCTCTTGCCACGCTATCTAATAACCTCTCTTTTTTAATTTGAAAATCCTTATTTAAATTCTCAAACTCAAGCCTGTTGTAACTATAAATTTTATAGTTTATATACATTAAAGAAAGTGGCTCTTGCCACGCCATCTAATAACCTTTCTTTTTTAATTTGAAAATCCTTATTTAAATTCTCAAACTCAAGCCTGTTGTAACTATAAATTTTATAGTTTATATACATTAAAAAAGAAGCTAAAAAACTTTAGCCTCTTTTAACTATATATAAAACTTTATTATAATAAAGTTTCAGCTTCTCTTTTTAATGATTCTAATTCTAAATTTTCAGTTTCTAAAACTGAGAAATCATGAATTTCTTTAAAGTTATAGAAATAATTTGCAAAGGCAATCTTTTTCGATCTATTTATATCTAAATCAATAGCAACTTTATCTAAAAAGTCAACTTCATCATCACCATATTTGCCGTCAACTAAAGCTAAACCTACAAGTTCAAAGTAAACTATTTTTCTTTGTCTCTCTGTCATAACTTTTAGTATTTTCATAAGCTCATCATAGCTTAAATCAGTAATTTCATTTTCTTTTAAATCTAATTCTTTCAAATAATCCTTTATTAATCTTTTTTCTTCTCTAGCTACATCTTTATCAACCTCTGAGAAAAGTTTTACTAAGTTCATAAATGCAATAGCCTCGCCCTTATTAAATTCTTTTAAAAACATATAATCCCTCCCAAAATATATCTAATGACGCTATTATACCATATAAAATAACTCATTTTACAATTCTTAATAACTCTTTATTTATTATTAAGATTTTATCCATATTTTCCTAAGAATACATATATATTCGAAAATATAAATTTTCTATATTGTTATTTTTATTTATGTTAAAAAAGTGTCTTTCTCCTCGCTATCTAGTAGCATCTTTTTTAATTTCAAACCCCTTATTTCAATACTTAAATCCAAGATTATTCTAACTATGAATTTTATACTTTCCCATACATTAAAAAAAGCAGAGAATATAAATCCTCTGCTAAAATCTAATCCACTTTTAGGATAGACATGAATGCTTCTTGTGGAACTTCTACAGAACCCACTTGTCTCATTCTCTTCTTTCCTTCTTTTTGCTTTTCTAAAAGTTTTCTTTTTCTTGAAATATCTCCACCATAACATTTTGCAAGTACGTCTTTTCTCATAGCTTTTACAGTTTCTCTTGCTATTACTTTTGAACCTACTGCAGCTTGAATTGGAACTTCAAACATTTGTCTTGGAATTATTTCTTTAAGCTTTTCAGCTATTCCTCTACCTCTTTTGTAAGCTCTCTCTTCTGGAACTATCATAGATAAAGCATCTACTACATCTCCATTTAATAATAAATCAAGCTTAACTAATTTAGATCTTTCGTATCCTTTAAATTCGTAATCAAATGATGCGTACCCTCTAGTTTTTGATTTTAAAGTATCGAAGAAATCATAAACTATTTCATTTAAAGGAATATCATAATTTATTACAGCACGAGTCTCTTCAAGATATTGCATATCTAGATAAGTCCCTCTTCTCTCTTGACAAAGCTCCATTATAGCACCAACATATTCTGTTGGAGTTATTATAGACGCTTTAACAATCGGTTCTTCCATATAATCAATTTCACTTGGTTCTGGAAGATTACTTGGGTTTGTTATATCAAAAGCTTCTCCATTAGTCTTTTTAACTTTATAAATAACTGATGGTGCAGTTGTTATAATATCTAAATTAAATTCTCTCTCTATTCTTTCTTGAATTATTTCCATATGTAATAATCCTAAGAACCCACATCTAAATCCAAATCCTAAAGCTATAGAAGTTTCAGGTTCAAAGTTTAATGCAGCATCATTTATTTGAAGCTTTTCAAGTGCTTCTTTAAGTTCTTCATACTTAGCTCCATCTACTGGATAGATACCTGAATAAACCATAGGAATTGCAGGTTTGTATCCTGGAAGTGCCTCGTTAGTTTCTCTATTCTTTTCAGTAATAGTATCACCAACTCTAGCATCTTTAACGTTTTTAATTGAGCCTGTTACGTATCCAACATCTCCAGCTCTTAACTCTTTAATAGGCATCATTCCTGGAGTAAATACTCCAACTTCTGTTACATCGTATGTTTTATCAGTTGCCATAAACTTAATCTTAGTTCCAGGCTTAACTACTCCGTCCATAACTCTAACGTAACAAACAACACCTTTATAAGTATCATAATATGAATCAAATACTAAAGCTTTAAGCGGAGCTTCATCATCTCCTGTAGGTGCTGGAATATCACGAACTACAGCCTCTAACACATCTCCGATATTTAATCCTGTTTTTGCTGATATCATAGGTGCTTCATCTGCTGGAATACCTATAACATCTTCAATTTCAGTTTTAACCTCATCAGGTCTAGCTGATGGTAAGTCAATTTTATTTATAACTGGAGTTATCTCTAAATCATTATCTAATGCTAAGTAGCAGTTAGCTAAAGTTTGAGCTTGTATCCCTTGAGTTGCATCTACTACAAGTACAGCACCCTCGCAGGCTGCAAGGCTTCTTGATACTTCGTAAGTGAAGTCTACGTGCCCCGGAGTATCTATAAGATTTAAAATATATTCTTTTCCGTCTTCTTCTCTCTTATATATAAGTCTAGCTGCTTGTGATTTTATTGTAATTCCTCTTTCTCTTTCAAGTTCCATGTTATCTAAAACTTGGTTATCCATCTCTCTTTGAGTAAGAGTTCCTGTCTTTTCTAATAATCTATCCGCAAGGGTTGATTTACCGTGGTCTATATGTGCTACTATAGAAAAGTTTCTAATATACTTTTGTCTATCATTTTTCATATGCAAAACTGCCTTTCTTCTTTACAAAAGCAGTTATTTCACCCCCATAATTTCAAAGTCAAGCTAAATTATAACATACACTAACATATAACTGTCAACAATTAAACTACTAGCTTATCAAACTAGCTATCCAATCAGTTATACCATCAAAAACTTTATATGCTTTTTCTGTTATAAGCATAGTTATATCTTTAACTCTATTAACTATAGGAGATTCTTCTTTTATTTTAAAAGATAAATCATCTAAATTTACTAAAACTCCATCATCACCTTCATAAATCTTAAGTGATGCATTGTCTTGAATGAATTTATCAAAATCTTCTCCGAATTCTAAAGTTATCATCTCATAGTTATCTTTAGTGTTTCCTATAGGGGAAAGCGCTTTTGTATTTATAATATTAATTTGTATTATTCCTATAATAGATATTATAAACATAAATAGAATAAAAATATATACATATCCTTTTTTAATTTTCATAAAGGGTCACCTCTTAATAATAATCTGTATTATTAATGGTAACCCTCTTAAAATTTTTTATTCATTATTTTCCATTTATATACTCAGCTATAACTCTAGCCATAAGCTCTCCTGTGTATTGAGTTTCAGAAGAAGTATTAATATTTGCACCTATTTCGAAAATAACACTATTATCAAATATATCTTGGTTAAATGCATTGATACCATTATTATATATCATCCTGTCTCTTGTTAACCCTGGGAAAGTACTTTCCGTAAGCTTTTGAAGATCGTTTGCAACTTTATTATTCTTTTCAAATTTTTTACTATTTCTAGTTGTTACAAACATAATTTTAGCTGCATCTTTTCCTTTTATATTTTGAGTAAATGCATTTTTGTTTTTACCTCCATCTCTATGAAGGTCTACTACAAGTTTAAATGAATTTCCATATTTATCTGAATATTTCTTTGCAGTTTCACGAGACCTGTCATAAGAATCATTATATGAAACGTCATGTTTAGTTTTGTCGTGAATAACAGATATTCCATATCTTTCTTCAAGTTCCTTTTCAATAACTTCACCAACCCCAACTACGTTTTGGTCTTTATTATCTGTCGGTCCTTTAGATTCTGCATAGTTTTCAGCTGAATGAGTATGATAAATTAAAACTTCTGGCTTACTTTTGTTTAATTCCTTTTTTAAAGAGTCATCATGAATTCCCTTTGGAACTTCTGTCTTATCATATTTTGAAATACTTCCTTCACCTAGTTTATACTCAGAGTATTCTACTAATTTACCGTCTAAAGACATTAATGAATCTGAAAGCATCGGCATCTCACTTTTTAAAATCCTTTCAGTTGTTATATCTTCTAAGCCTAGTGCTTCTAAAGCTATATTTTTAATTGAATAATCATTTTCTAAGTATGCACCCTCGTTGTAAACTTGGGTTTCTATAACTGGAAGTGAGAAATTTAGCATTTGAACGTATGCTAATCCCCCTCTTTCTGTGTTTTTTGAAACTATAGATATACATCTACTTAAAAATATAATTAAAAATATTAATATGACTACTATTCCAAAATCCAAACCGCTCTTTTGATTACCACTATTTACTCTTTGAACTACCACAAATCCTCTCCTCCTCACCGCTACATTTTATGTATATGAGAGGATTGACATAATTATTATTTAATTTGTAAATTTATTTATCTCCTCTAAATCCAAATTAGGTTGAATTGCAATATTAATTCCTACTGCAATTATTTTAGCTAAAGAATCTATTACATAATCAACTTCTTTAGGAGTAACAATTAAATCACCTATAAAAGGATTTAATATTTCTTTAATAAGAATACTTTTTTCTTCTTTATCTATTTTAGTTAAAAGTTTATAAAACTCCGAATCTTTATTTGCATAAGAAGCTAAATTATCTATAACTAAATCTATGCTGTCGTTTGCAATAGTTGCAGCATGAACTACAGTTGGAACTCCAATTGCTATAACTTTAACTCCTAAACTGTTTTCGTTTATTTCAAGTCTATGATTACCAACTCCAGCCCCTGGTGATATTCCAGTATCACTTATTTGAATGCTTCTATTTACCCTTTGTATCTTTCTTGAAGCTAAGGCATCTATACATATAACAAAGTCTGGGTGGATCTTTTCAACTAGTGCCTTAATGATTTCAACTGTTTCTATCCCTGTTATTCCAAGAACTCCCGGTGCTATAGTACAAACAGGTCTTACATCATCATCAATTGCTTCTGGCATAACTTCTTTTAAGTGCCTAGTTACCATTATGCTGTCTGTAACTTTAGGACCTAAAGCATCTGGAGTTACTTGCCTATTTCCAAGACCTACAACTAACCCTGTTTTTTCTGAATCCATGTTTACAAGTTTTCTTATATATTTTCCTACAATTTCTGAAACATCATCCATTATTTCGCCATCATACATAGTAAGTTCTGGCATATCTATTGTTATATAATTTCCTATAGGTTTCCCTAGTTTTACAGAACCTTCCTTATTTGTAATTTTTACCTCTGTAATTTTCGCACTTTCTCCTTCTTCTTCGTTTATAATTACACCATCTATCTCTCTTTTATGAACTTTTTTATAGTCCTCGTTAGCCTCTACAGCTAAGTCAGTTCGTACGTTTATCATACTTTCACCTCTCATCATTTATTCTATTCTCATTTATTTTTCCTCTTTGTTTGAATTTAATACTTGAATCTATTAGGTTTCAATGCTATAATATGGTTTGTTGAATTAAACTCGTGCGCAGATTCCCCAAAAAACTGCGAGAGGCCCTATAAAATTTCAAGGGGGTGAAACCGAATGGCAAACATAAAATCAGCAAAGAAAAGAATTAAAGTTACAGAAACTAAAACTTTAAGAAATAGAATGGTTAAATCAGCTGTTAAAACTGCTATAAAGAAGTTTGAAGAAGCTGTTAATGTTAACAATGCTGAAGAAGCAAACGCTTTATTAGTTAAAGCTAACAAGTCACTAGATATGGCTGCTTCTAAAGGAGTTCTTCACAAGAACATGGTAGCTAGAAAGAAATCAAGATTAGCTGCTAAAGTTAAAGCTATGGCATAGTAATATACACCGACCTTAACGGTCGGTTATTTACTTTTTATGACCTATGTTAAACAAAAAACATCTAAAGGACAACCCTTTAGATGTTTTTTTTGTTATCTTTTTACCATCGCTATATTTAACAAAAGTAATTCTAATTCTGTTTTTTTATCCACTGAAGAAGTTTTAAGCCTTCCCTCTGTTTCTAGACATAACTTTAAGATTTCATTTAACCCTTTAACAGAAAATCTATTGCTCTGTGCTATTAATTTCTCTATAACAAACTGAGGAAGCCTAAGTTCTCCTATAAAATCTTTAAGTCTTTTTCCACTTTCCATCCCAAGTTTTATATCATAAAGTCTTTTAAATTGATTTTCTATAGAGGTAATTATTAGCATATGTTGATCTGCTTTAAATAAAAGTTCATCTAAAACATCAATAGCTTTTTCAGTTTTCTTATTTGAAATAAATTCTACTAAATCAAAAACGTCGTCTTCACTTTTGTTTGGTATAAGTAGATCTATGTCTTTTTTAGTTACTTCCCTTCCCTTTGCATAATCTGTTAGCTTTTTAACTTCATTTTTAGAAATATCTAAATTCATAGGAAGTTTTTCGCATAAATATTTTAAGTTTATTTTATTTATATTTCCAGAGTTTTTCTTAAAATACTCTTCTATTCTTTTACTAAACCCATCTCTTCTAAGCTTATCTATAGATACAACTGTAGTTATTTTATCTAAAGCCATAATATTTTTATTCTTTTTAGCTGTATCTCTTTTATCATTAAATAAATAATACATAACTAAAACCGTGCTACTTGGAACATCTTTTAAATATTCTTTCATTTCGTTATAAGCCTTTTTGTTTGCACTATCTAATTTATCACTTAAAAATGCAGCTCTATAGACAACAACAACCTTTTTTTCTCCCATAAAAGGTAAGGTTTCTGATGCGTTTATTATTTCATCCACAGTGCATTTCATACCATCAAATTTAACAAAGTTAAAATCCATTGTATCTTTGTCTATAAATGGCTTAATTATCTTTTTAACCCCTTCTTTTAATAATTCTTCGTCTACTCCACATAAAATGTAAGAATTGCTAAACTTTTTACTTTTTAAATCTTTTTCTAATACTTCGTAATTTATCAAATTAATCACCTATTTATCTTAATTCTATTATATAATCCTTAAATATCATAATCTCTCTTATCTTTTCTTTTTCAAAATTAATTATATCATAAGAACTTTCCCTTTTTAAATCCTTTAATAAAAGTGTATACTCCTTGTTTCCTAAATCCAAAATAAAATTTTCTCCATTTCTAACTATAGTGCAATCTTCTTTAATGTAGGTTTTTTCAAATTCTTTATATATCTCTCTAGGTTTAAAAACAGAAACTGCCTTTTTGTAATTTTCTTTATCTTTAAGTAAAATTACGCTATCTCCTTTATATCTTAAAACTAAGCCTTCTTGTAAATTTATAATCCTTGGATAAAAACTATAAAGAGTTATCCCTATAAATACTATAGTTGCTAAAGGCAGTACTATAATCTTTTTTATCCCCCTTTTATAAAAATAAAAGGAGATTAACAAACTAACATAAAATATTGCATACTTTTCATTTAAAAATATTACATCTAAAGAAAACTTATCTAAAATTTCAATTAAGTAATCTAAAACATATATAGTAGTTCCTAAAATAAAATTTATTATATTAGAAATAACACTTATCTTAAATAAAATAAATCCTAAAAAACCTAGTACTAATATTAAGTTAATCAAAGGAACTAAAAGTATATTTCCAACTAAAAACATTATAGAAAACTCATTAAAATAATAAATTAATATAGGCATAACTAAAACTTGAGCACTTAAAGATATAGTTATAGTATCACCGGTCCATCCCCCGATTTTATATAATTTTTTCCTTAAGGGTTTATAAAATATAATAATTGAAAGAGTAGCTAAAAAAGATAATATAAACCCTAAATCAAAAATACTATAAGGCTTTATTAAAAATATTATAATAGCAGAAAGAGCGAGAGACGCTTTACTATTACTACTTTTTCTAAGCTTTAACCCTAAACTTATAGTAAG
Source organism: Clostridium chrysemydis (assembly GCF_015234215.1). Lineage (GTDB taxonomy): Bacteria > Bacillota > Clostridia > Clostridiales > Clostridiaceae > Clostridium > Clostridium chrysemydis. The sequence continues at coordinate 1,499,997 of NZ_JADEKP010000001.1, forward strand.
TATCATTATAAAAGCTCTTATACTTGAAAAGGCAAGCCCCGTAATAATGCAATAAAAAAAACAAATTAAAAGCCCAATATATTCTTTAAATAACTTTTTAAAGATCAAATAAATTAACCCTATATGAAGTCCTGATACGCTAATTACGTGTACCACTCCATACTTTTTCATATTTTCCTTATCCTCTTCTTCTAAGCCGCTCTTATCTCCAAAGAGGATAGAATTTACAAGACCACCTTCTCTATCTCCTATACTTTCTTTTAATTTTTCTACAAATTCTATTTTAAAATCGTTTATCTTATTCAAAATACTATTTTCACTTTTTATACTTAAGACCTTTACTTCTCCAACCATTCCTTTTTCAATATCTATATTTTTAGTAAATTCACCTTTTAAAATGACTTTTTCTAAGGGTTTAAAATCTTTTAAGTCCCCGCTTAAATAAACCTTTCTCCCCCTAATTTCAGAAATCCCTCCATAACTATATATTTTTTCTATTTTTGCTTTTTCTACAGACTTTAATTTAAAGTTATAAAAATTATAATTTATAAATAAACCAAGAATTACAAATAAAGAAATTAAAATAAGAAATCCAGTTCCTTCTTTTAAATATATAAATAAAAAGAAAGTTAAAGAAAATAAAAAGCCATAAAATAAATCTATATTTAAAAACAAATATAATATAGAGCTAAATAAAAAAGAGACACCTATATAAATTATAGGTGCCTTTGTATTATTTACAGTTTTAAACATAAAGCATCACACCCTTATTTTAGAGTGTTGCCATCTTTCTTCTCATCATTCATCTTTTTCTTTATCTTCTTAAATTTAATTAGTTTACCATCTATTATATTTAGTATAATACTTGGTACACATATTGCCCCTAAATAAATATAATTAGGATTTAAGTTAAATTTATCAACTCCAAAATATGAAGCTAATGCTACTATAATTAAAATAATACCTAGCTTTGTGATATTACATTCAAAAGTATTTAAAAACATTCTCCAATAAATTATAAATATTAAAGCTATGCTTCCAAGTATCATAAAGAAGAAATCTATATTTAATATATTAACTAGTGCCATTTGAAGAATTAAAATCATACCATAAAAACTAAATATATTAAATATATTATCCCGTACCTTTATTCCCTCTCCATAAAGCATCATTACTTTATCTAAATAATTTTCAGATATAAAAATATCTGAAACCTTTCTAACTAAGTTAGATGCTTTTCCTTTACTTATTCCAACCTTAGAAAGGCTAAGTGCAGGTAAATCCCCGAGTCCTTCTCCCGTTGCTAAAACGCTGTATTTATCTTTTGAAAACAGTCCAATTATTTTATTTTTTATTTCAGGAGTTACTCTTGAAAATACTCTAACTTTTGATAAAACAGATATTATTTCTTCTCTATTTAAAGAATCAAGCTCCACTCCTGATATAACTTCACTATCTGAATTAATTATTCTTGTTTTCTTTCCAAGTGCTTCACCAGTTATCTTATTATCTTCTGTAAATAGTATTGGTATAATTCCTCTTTTCTTAATAGCCATTATTTTTTTATCTATAAAATCATTTAATGGATTTAAAAGACCAACTATCCCAACAAAAACTAAATTACTTTCTATATTTTCATCTATACTCGGTTCATAACTAAAACTTCTATAAGCTATACCGTTTGTTATAAGCCCTTCTCCTGAAAGATTAAAATCCATAACCCTTATCTTTTCTAAATCTTCATTTGTTATTTCTTTTTCAATCCCATTTACCATTATATGAGTACATCTATCTACAATCTGCTCTACGTTACCTTTTATATTTGCTCTAAACCCCTTTTTAGATTTAGTTATAGTCGTTAAAAAAGGCTTGTCCGTATCAACTGGAAGTTCAAAAACCCTTCTATTTTGACTATCTAATATAGATTTATAAATTTGATTTTCTGCTCCCCATTTTAAGAATGCAATTTCTTCTAAATTCCCCTTGCCTGTGTTATCTTCTGCATTAAAAGTTGAATCATTTGATAAAAGAAGTATATCTATAGCTCTTTTTGCATTTATATTATTTTTAAAATCTATATTTTCTAAAGGAACTATATCGTGGTCAGTTATAAGCTTTTTAACCACCATCTCTTCTTTTGTTATTGCTCCAATTTTATCTATAAAAAATACTTCGAGTCCACTTAATTCATCTAAAGAAGATATATTTAAGATATCTATACCATCTTTTTTAAATTTCTTTTTAATACTACTTATATAAACTGTTATAATTATTGATAAAGGAACTAAACTCATTAAAAGTAGTGTATTAAAAATAGTATTTAAGTTTAATTTGTTATTTAAAAACAAAGTTATTAAAATAAATGCACTTAAAAGAACTAAAGATACATGATTCAAACTCTTTTCTATGTTGTTTTCAAAACTATGTTTATTTACATCGCAGTATTTAAGCATACTTAAAAGTTTACCAAGACTAGTTTTATCACCTGTTTCTACTACTATACCAGTACCACTTCCGTTTTTTATAACGGCACCTTTAAATACCATGTTTTTAACTTCGCCTATGTTATAAGCTCTTCCTTCAAACATATTTTCGTACTTTTCTTTTAAAAAGGTTTCTCCTGTAACGTTACTATCATCAACTTTTAAATCATCGCTTTGTATTATTCTAATATCAGCCCCTATAAGTGAACCTTTCTTAAAGCTCACTATATCGCCAACTACTAAATCCTCAGCTGGAATTATCATATTATGCCTATTTCTAACAACTTCAACATTAGTTTTGTTTATTCTATCTATGTATTTTAAGTCTGATTCCTTCTTTTTTATACCATACCATTTTGCTAAAATAGTTAGAAATACACTTAATAAAACAATAAATGCATATAAAAACTTCAAATAATACGCGAACACAAAAAATATTATAAGAGATGATATAATATAGATTTTTTTAAATTCCTTAAGAATTTGTCTAAAGATACTATTTCCTTTAGGAAGACTTATTTTGTTATTTCCCAAAGTTTTTCTTCTCTTTTCAACTTCTATACTAGTTAGGCCTTTTATTATGTCACTACCTAAACCTTCGACAACGTCTTGCCATTTACTATTATAAAAATTATTCATCCATCCCCCTACTCTCTTTTTATTATATTTTAATCTAAAATATTTTATAATTTAATTTACTTTAAGATTATAATACATTTTTATCCTATTATAAAGGTTTTAGCCTTTACTTTTAGGATTAAAAATAACTGCCATTATATAACCAAAGAATATTGCAGCTGTTATTCCTCCTGCTGCTCCTTTAATTCCTCCAGTAAAAGCTCCAACCAATCCTTCTCTTTCAACTTCTTCAATAACTGCTTTAGCCAAAACATTTCCAAACCCTGGAAGAGGAACACTTGCACCTGCACCTGCAAAATCAACAAGCTTATCATAAACTCCAAAAGCACCTAAAATACACCCAATAACTAAAAACAAAACTAAAATTCTTCCAGGTGTTAACTTTGTTTTATCCATGAGTATTTGTGCTATTACACAAATTATACCACCAATTAAAAAAGCTTTAACATACATTAACATAATTTATCCCCTTTCATCTCTACTGCAATAGCATGTGCAATACCTGGTATAGTTTCACCTTGAAGTGAAGATGTAGTACTCATTAAAGCTCCTGTTGAAACTAATAAAAAGTTTTTAATTTCTTTTCTCATTATTTTTTTATAAAGATATCCAGAAGATACTGATGCAGAACAACCACAACCACTTCCTCCTGATTCTGTTTTTTGCGTTTCATTATTAAATATTATATCTCCACAATCTATATGATTTCCTCTTATATCGTAGCCATATTCAAGCATTAAGTTATTACAAATCTTAGTTCCAACCCTACCTAAGTCACCAGTTGCAATTACATCATAATATTCTGGCTCTCTTCCCGTATCTTTTAAGTGAGCATAGATTGTATCTACAGCAGCTGGTGCCATTGCAGCTCCCATGTTGTTTGGATCTTTTATTCCATAATCTTTTACTATCCCAGTTGTTACGTAAGTTATCTCAGGAAAATCACCATCTCTCCCAAGAACCATAGCACCTGAACCTGTAACCGTCCACTGAGCTGTTTTACTCCTTTGCGCCCCGTATTCTAAGGGAAACCTAAATTGCCTTTCAGCTGCACAAAAATGAGAAGAAGTAGAGCAAACTACGTGTTTTGCAAATCCTCCATCCATTATTAAAGCACCAAGGCTTAATGATTCAGACATAGTAGAGCAGGCACCATAAAGACCAAAAAACGGAATTGATAATTCCCTAGCTGCAAAACTTGATGAAATGATTTGATTTAATAAATCACCTGCAAGTAAATAGTCGATATCTTCTTCTTTAAGTTTTGCTCTATCTATAGCACCTTTAATAGCGTTATACATAATATCACTTTCTGCTTTTTCATAGCTTTCTTTTCCACACATCTCATCGTTTAATATTTCATCAAAATACGATTTTAAAGGTCCTTCTCCTTCTTTTGGTCCTACAATAGAAAAAGCACTTATTATTTTAGGAGGAAATTCTAATTTGATTGTTTGTTTTCCTATTTTTTTAATATTTATCATATCTTTACCCTCCTTATTTAACCCATATATCTATAAAGTAATAAATTATTCCAATTATAACTGAAGAACCTATCCCATAAACTAAAACAGGTCCTGCAATAGTAAAAATTTTAGCTGCTACTCCAAAAATAAATCCTTCTTTTTTAAACTCCATAGCTGGTGCTACAACCGCATTTGCAAAACCCGTTATAGGTACAACAGTTCCGGCACCTGCATAACTTGCAATTTTATCATAAATTCCAACTCCAGTTAAAAGTGCACCTAAAAATACCATGATTATTGTTGTTATCGTTTTAACATCATTTTCAGCAAATCCTAAGTATATAAATAAATTGAAAATAAGCTGACCTATAACACAAATTAAACCTCCAACTATAAATGCCCTAACACAGTTTTTTGCAATTTGTGGGTTTGGCTCACTTTCTTTTGCAAGGGCCTCAAATTTTTCAATTATCTCTTCTTCTTTAATATTTTTTCTTCTCATAAAATCACCTCTAAAAAATAATCATATAGTTAGTATTCCAAAAATGTAAAATTAAAATCTCCCTGTGAGATTAAAAAAAGATTGCTATTAAAGTTATAAAAAAACTTTAATAGCAATCTTATCTAATAATTTATTCTATTAATTTTTCTTTCATTTTAAGTAATACTTTTTTTTCTATTCTAGAAACTTGAACTTGGCTAATTCCAAGCATTTTAGCAACTTGAATTTGAGTTTTATCTTTAAAATATCTAAGCATTATAATCTGTTTTGATTTACTATCTAAACTTCCTATCGCTTCTTTTAAGGCAATTTTTTCAATCATTAAAGAGTCGTCCTCACCTTTTTCTGAAAGCTTATCAATTAAAAGAACCGGTGCACCGTCATCTTGATGAATAGTATCATAAAGATATTGCATACTAGATGATGACTCTAATGCAACTACTATATCTTCTTTATCTATCTCAGAAAATTTACTAAGTTCATCTATAGTTGGCTCTCTTCCAAGTTCTTTAGTTAAATCTTCTCTTGCAAAATGTAATTTTCTTGCTAAAGCTTTTACATTTCTACTAACTTTAATCATCCCATCGTCTCTTAAAAATCTCTTTATTTCACCCATTATCATAGGAACAGCATAAGTTGAAAATTTAACTTTAAATTCTGGATCGAAATTTTTAATAGCCTTAACTAATCCCATAGAACCTATTTGGAAAATATCCTCATATTCATATCCTCTATTTAAAAATTTCTTTGAAATAGAAGAAACTAAGGGAAGGTTCATTTGAATTAATCTATTAAGAGCTTCTTCGTCGCCGTTTTTTGCTAAAGGTAGTAGCTCTGAGTTTTCTTCATAATTATATTCCTCTCGTTTTAAACTCCCATTATCCATATCTACCCCAACCTATACTTCAAATTTTTTCCTCATTACAACCTTCGTTCCCTCATCTTGTTTACTTTGAATTTCTAAGCTATCCATAAAGCTTTCCATAACTGTAAATCCCATACCTGAGCGCTCTAAATCTGGTCTTGAAGTATATAAAGGTTCCTTAACTTTTTCTATGTCACATATACCTTTTCCAAAATCTATTACACTTATCTCAACTTCTCTTCCTGCTATCCCAGCTTCAATTATCACTTTATTTTCTTCTTTATTATCATATCCATGAATAATTGAATTAGTAACAGCCTCTGAAACTGCAGTCTTTACATCATTTAACTCTTCAATAGTAGGGTCAATTTGTGCAATAAATGCTGCTACTGCCACCCTTGCAAAAGCCTCATTTTGAGATTTACTCATAAATTCTATTTTAATCCTATTATCAAACATGAAAACCCCTCCGTTTTATATTTCCCCTACTGCTTTTTCTACAGTATCAAAATTCCTTATTATTTTATAAAGCCCTGATAGTTCAAAAACTTTTTTAACACTTCCACTAGCATTTGCTATACAAACACTTCCACCTAAGTGTGATAACTTTTTACTTCGTCCAACAACTACTCCAATTCCAGAGCTATCCATAAAAGATACTCTACTAAAGTCTAAAATTAATTTTTTAATATTTTCGCTTTCTATCTTATCATCGATTTTAGCTCTAACTTCTGCAGCCGTGTGATGGTCTAATTCGCCTATTAGGCCAACTATTAATATATTTGATTTTCTTATAAAATTTAAATGCATACAATCACTCTAATAATTAGAGTAGCTCACCTCCACCCTCTTCTTTCTTCCATATTTTAACATATATTATATTCCTCGTCAATTTATTTTATTCCATTTTTTTACAGTAAAATAAGAAACTGCATGTTTTCATGCAGTTTCTTATTTTAATCCATCTTAAATTTACCTATCTCTTCTTTAAAGAGTTCAAAAAAGTTTTCTAAACTTTCTCCTTCTTCTAATAACAAAGTTTCTATTGCATCATCTAAAGTATCCATTTTATAAATATGGAAATATCCCCTCTCTACAGCCTGTTCAATCTCATCATTTAAAATTAACTCATCTGTATTTTCACTTGGAATTAAAACACCTTTATTATTTATGGTATTTAATTCTTTACATACATTAAAAAAGCCTTCAATTTTTTCATTAACTCCCCCTATAGCTTGAACTTCTTTAAATTGATTTAAAGAACCTGTAACTGCAATGTTTTGCTTTATAGGCTTTCCAGTAATTGAAGATAGCATTACAATCATCTCAGCAACTGATGCACTATCCCCATCTATTATTCCATAACTTTGCTCAAAGCTAACGTGAAGGTTAATCGGTAATGTTTCGTATTTTGAAACTAAACTTTTTAATATCCCGCTTAAAATATTTATAGACTTTTCATGTATTCTTCCACTTAATTTTGATTCTCTGTGAACATCAATAATATTTCCATTTCCTTTAAAAGCAAGGCAAGTTATTCTAAGTGGTTTACCAAATTGACTAAGTCCTGTATCTAAAACAGCAAGGCCGTTTATATTTCCAACCTTCTTACCTTCTAAAACTATTTTCATCTTTTTATCTTTGTACATATCTATATATGCTTTTTCAATATTTTCTTTTTCATATATGATTTCATCTACATGTTCTTTTAATATAACTTCTTTTTCATTTTCTTCTGCAATTTCATCAGCTTCTACTAATATCTTATCTATATCATATTCTTCTAAATTAATTTCTTCACGGCTTCCAGAACTTCTAGTTAAAGACCTTATTATAGATTTTATAGCATCATTTGAAATAGTTCTTAAAGAGTTCTTTTCTCCTCTTTCTTTTATAAAATCACAAATAATATCTAATTTACTTTTAACTCCTTTTAAAATCCTTGTCATATCACATTTCATTCCAAATATCTTTTTAAAATCTTCATCATTATTATATAGGATATTATAACTTTCATAGTCTCCAATTAATATAACTTTCACATCTATTGGAATTTCCTCAGGTTTTAACCCATTTATAGATAAAAGTTCTAGATAATTTCTGTTACTATCAAAGTTAAGTTTTCCAGATAGCAAAGTTTTCTTTAAATAATAATAACTGTTTATATTACTTATTAAACTATTTAATCTAATTATTAAACAACCTCCATTTGCTTCTAGAAGTGACCCACTACTAATTAAAGAAAGGTCTGTTATATAATTACCATTTTGACTTTCGTATTCAATATTCCCTAAAAGATTCATAAGACTTGGATCATCTTCATAAATAACTCTAGGATTTTTAAAGTTCGTGTTATCTACTATAACTTCGATATCATATTTTGAAACTAACTCAGTTAATGTACTCTCATCTTCTAAATCAATATTATAATTATCTAAAAGCTCCTCTTCTATATTTATAAAAAGCTTTTCTAGATAATTATAAACATCATCGTCAACTATAAATTCTAGCAAAACGTCTTCTTTATATTCTCTCATCTCTTCTGTTATATATTCTTTAAATATCTCTTTTAATTTATCTAAAGAATTAACTTCTATATTTTTAAGTTTTTCTAATATATCTTCTGCTATTTCCTTAAGTCCAGATGCCTTATTTAAAATTACATCTTTCTCATCTACAGGAAGATCATCATATTCCTTTTCTGTCATAACTTCTCCATTATCTAAAGGAATAAAAGCAAAGCCACCACTTGTAGCTTTTACGTCAAAGCCCTCTTTTTTTGCAACTTCCATAAGTTCTGAAATATAAGTATTTCTCTTTGAATGTATATCATCTACGATAGTATCTTTTTCTTCATTTGATGATGTATTATAAAATTCTATAGCTTTAATTAAATATTCTTCTTTTAAATTTTTAATTTCTTCTTTAAGTTCTTTTCCTCGTCCATTCGTTAAAAAGATTGGAAAAGGCTTTTTATTTTCTTTTAAAGTTACATAGCATATATCAGAAGGAGGTTCTAATGATTTGTATTCTTCCTCAATAAAAAGAACTAACTCATCTACCTTTTCTTTTGAAAAAGTATCAATAAGATAAAGGTTATAACCCTCTTTCTTTATATTTAATGCCCTTTTTATCTTTTTATAATTATTTTTTATCTCATCTATATCTTTTAATTTCTTAACCCCTTCGCTTTCACTTATCTCAAAATTAAATATAACTTCTTTTGGAGTTAATTCTTTCCTCATATTACTTTCCTAAATTAAAATAATTTAGTATTTCCTCCTTATTAATAGTCGTATATTATATTAGTATTCTTATATATTAATTTTAGCGATAATTTATTAAAAAAATTTTTATAAATGAAAAGTAAGCAAAAAAAGAAGGCTATGCGCCTTCTTATAATTTAAAGTATATGTTTTTAAAATTAGTAATTACTATTTGATTCTTTTCCTTCACAAATAGCTATTGAAGCTGAAGCACCTATTCTAGTTGCTCCGTTATCTATCATATCTTTAGCACCTTCAAAAGATCTAACTCCACCTGAAGCTTTAACTCCCATATTAGGACCTACAGTCTTTCTCATAAGACTTATATCTTCTTTTGTAGCCCCTCCTGTTGAGAATCCAGTTGAAGTTTTAACAAAATCAGCTCCTGCCTCTTTAGCTAAATTACAAGCTGTTACTTTTTCTTCATCTGTAAGAAGACAAGTTTCAATTATAACTTTAGTTAATGCTTTTCCTTTAGCTGCATTTACAACAGTTTCTATATCTTCTTTAACGTATGCTAAATCTCCATCTTTAAGTTTTCCAATATTTATAACCATATCTACTTCTGTTGCACCATTTTTGATTGCATCAGTAGTTTCAAAAGCTTTAACTTCTTTAGTATTTGCACCTAAAGGAAACCCTATAACTGTGCATACTTTCACATCGCTACCTTTAAGTAATTCGTATGCTTCTTTTACTCTTCCTGGATTTACGCAAACTGAAGCGAAATTATAATCTAATGCTTCTTTGCATAATTTTTCGATTTCTTTACCAGTTGTTTCTGGCTTTAGTGCTGTATGATCTATCATTTTTGCAAGTTCTTGTTTATTCATCTTTTGCTCACTCCTAAAAATATATTACTCTTGAATTATAATTGTAAACGTATATATTTGTCAATTTATAGAATCCTTTGATTTTTAGCTTAATTCTGCTTTAAATCAGTTTATAATTAAAATAACTTAATCTGCTCTAGCATAGTTTCCTTAAATGAAGTTACACTTAATCCTATAAGCCTTATAGGTTCACTAAATTCTTCATTTTCTAAAAGTTCTAAACCTTCTTTTATTATTTCTTCTTCATCTTTTATATATGAATTTAATGTTTTAGATCTAGTATGATTTTTAAAACTTTTCGTTTTATATTTCAAAACTATAGTTTTAAAACTCTTATTATCTCTATCTAATATATTTTTAATTTCTTTTGCAAAACTTATAATATATTCTTTTAATTCATCTTTATCTTCTGTATCTGTTTTTAAAGTTCTTTCTTTTCCTATAGATTTTCTTTTTCTATCTATATTAAATTCTCTATTATCAATCCCTCTAATTCTATCATATACTTCTAAGCCATTTTTCCCTAAGTATTTAATAAAAAATTCTTTATCTAATTTATAAAGGTCTTTTATTTTATATAGACCCATATTATTAAGTTTATGAACTGACTTTTTCCCAAGTCCATAAACATTTTTTATATCTAAATCAAAAAGAATCTCTGGCATCATTTCTTTTTTAATTTCTTTAATTCCATTTGGTTTATTCCAATCTGATGCAGTTTTTGCTAAAAACTTATTATAAGAAATTCCAACAGATAAGGTTAATCCAATTTCTTTAAAAACCCTTCTTTTAATATACATCGAGGCTTCCATACCAGTTTTAAACCTTATATTATTAGTTAAGTCAAGATATGCTTCATCTATAGAAAGAGGTTCTACTATATCTGTAACTTCTTTAAAAATTTCAAATACCTTTCTTGAAATTGCTTTATATCTTTGCATTCTAACTGGAACGAATATCCCGTTTGGACAAAGGTTTCTTGCCATAAATACAGGCATAGCAGAATGCACACCATACTTTCTAGCTTGATAAGAACAAGTAGATACAACGCCTCTTTCTCTTACGCCACCAACTATAACAGGCTTTCCTCTAAGGGCTTTATTATCTAATTGTTCTACTGATGCAAAAAACGCATCCATATCAACGTGTAATATGATTCTTTCCATCTTTCACCTTTTCTTAAGCTAAGACCTCCTCAAAAACGTTTTGCTTTTTTCTAGCTATAAAAGAATAAATTGAGAAGCATAATAGCTCTTTTAAATATCTATTTGTGAATCCACTTTCCTTGCGCTCATAAAGTTCAACTATAACTATAGCTATCATAGTTCTAAATGTCTTATCCATATAGAACGCATATTCCCCTTCTTCATCACATAAATATTCTACAACATCTTTTACATTTTGAACATAGGTTCTTATATCTTCATCTCTTGCTACTACACTTATAATATTTAAAACTTGATCTCCTATTTTCATATCATTTTCTTTAAATTCATTTATTAAATCTTTTATCTCAAACTGTGCTGTTGCACTACTATTTAAAAGCATTGAAGTTGCTATGTTTTGAAGATCATTTCTACTATAGTTTTCTAAATCTAAAAGTGAGTTAAACATACTTTCTATATATTTTAATACTTCTTTTGGTTCTTCATTATCTCTTACAAATTTAATAGCTAAAAGTGCACAGATTAAGTAATCCTCATCATCTGTTATATTATTAAACTCCTTATATAAAAGTGAGTATATAAGTTTCATATTAGTTAAAACTCTTTTTCTTTCACTTTTATTACTTCTTTTAACTATAGAGTATGAGGCTAGTACTAAATACGGGCTACTTTTGAAACCGTTATCTTTTAAAGTTTCGTTCACTTCGATTAATGTATCAGAAAACTCTTCATAAGCTTCTTCCCTACTTATAAGGATAGATACCATATATAACATATCTCCCCTAAAGCTTTGAAGACTCTTCGTATTCTTTTTTATATATTTTCTTATTTCTTTTATCTTTTCAATATCAATATTTTCATTTTGGTCAGCAAATACTAAAGATGCAAAGTGATTTATATATTCTCCATCAAACCTTAATTCCGTCTTAACTTCTTTGTATGTTTCTATTGCTTTATTTGCTATATACATAGTTTGCGAATTCATTTTTCATCCACCTCTTAAATTCAGGTAATTTTACTTAATACACATTTTTAATATATATTTTATTTAATATTTAATATACCTGTCTATATAATAATACCACAAAAATAGACTCATATATTTAAGAAAATCTTAAACAGATGAGTCTAATTTTTTTATAATATACCTATTAATATATATAAAATCCCTGAAACGCCTAAGATGTAATGGTCTAATATATACTCAACATTTGCTTTATAAAATTCTATTCCCTTTTCAGTGCTGCTTGTTAATTTATTAATCCTTAGCATATCACTTCCAGTTATCTCTGCATTAATTTCCCCTATAGAATTTCCGCAAATTTTACTTGGACTTCCATTTGCCTTTGCAAGAATTCCAAAAAAGGCTAAAACTCCACCGAAAATAAATATTGTGTTTTTAAAATTTAAAGAAAATAACTCACAAATTAAAACTATAAACATAAGAGAAATAATAAAAACTGTACCTAAAAATTTCAAAAATTTACCTAACTCTTTACCCATCATATTATCTCCTTAAAATTCTTTATATTATAGTATATGATTTATAATTTCATTGTGTACAATTTTCTCATTTTGTTTCTAATAAATTATAAACGGAATTTTTTATATTTTATTAAAAATTTTGGTAAAATTTAATCACTTTAATCATTATTAATATATTTCTTAAAAATATTTTTTATGATATAATAATATAAGTTATGTTTTAGTAACACATACGGACTTATTTCGATTATAAAGGAGAATTTGGTTATGGGAATGAAAGATAAATTTGATAAATATTTTAGAGATTCTTATTTTCAAAAATACGGAGATAGAATAACTAGTACTTCAGGTACTGTAGTATCTATAAACATGGAAGAAAAGAATTATCTTATTTTTAATAAATTAATCGTTAACTTAATAGTAAAACCTGATGCTGGTAGAGGCGTTGTAAAATGTAGATACAAAAAAAATAAGTGGTTCAAAAAACCAGAGTTTATCCCAGTATTTAAAGGAAATAAAGTAATGATAATGGGACTTAAAGGTGTTAAAGGTAAAGAAGATTCTGAAGTTCTTCAAATCCAAAACGTAGTTAACCTTACTACTAAAAGAGATCTAGTTCCAATAGACCACTCACAAATCAAAAAGGCTAGACAACAAGCAACTAGAATGAGACACTAATAAAAAAGCTTAGATTAATCTAAGCTTTTTTCTATTTCTTCCTTAAAAGGAATAGATGGCTCGCTCCCTTTTATTCCTATACATATATTTTTAGCAGCATTTCCATAAATACATCCCTTATAAATTTCATCAAAAGATAAATCCTTAATAATACTTGTAAAGGCACCTATAAAAGTATCTCCCGCGCAAGTACTATCTATAATCTTTACCTTCTTAGCCTCTAAATACTTACTCTTTTCTTTTGTGTAAATAAAAACCCCTTCAGTTCCTAAAATAAATACTATAACTTTTGCCCCACCTTTTATAAAAATTTCTCCAGCACTTTTTAAGGAATTCTCATCTGTAATTTTAATTCCTGTAAGTGTTTCTGTAACTAGTTTATTTGGAAGTAATATATCTGTGTATTTTAAAATCTCTGTTTTTAACTTATCTTTTGTTGGTGATGGATTAAATATAGTCATCTTTTTATGCTTTTTAGCTATTTTAAAAGCTTTTAGAGCTGTTTCTTCTGGGACTTCAAGTCCTGATACTACTGCATCAGAAGATTTTATAAGTTCTTCTTTAGATAAAATATCCTTAGGAGTTAAAGCCATATTAGACCCTAAATTTACAATAATAGAATCCGTTCCATCATTAAATAAAAATACTACTGCCTTTCCAGTTTCTAATCCTTCTTCTATAATAATTCCTTCTGTGTTTACTCCTACTTCTTTTAATTTATTTAAGCCCTTAGTTCCACTTAGATCCTTTCCTATTTTACCTATAAAGGAAACGTCGCTTCCGTTTCTTTTAAGTGAAACTGCCTCGTTACTTCCTTTTCCTCCACAATATATAGATAGTCCTTTAGATATTATCGTCTCACCACTCTTTGGAACATTGTCTATTTCTATCTCTAAATCTTCATTTATACTTCCTACAACACATACATTTTTCAAATTTAATCACCTCTAAATATAAAATATATATTTAGACTTCCAATTAATTTAAGATTATATTCCTATGCTATTTTTTAAATGAATTCAATAAAAAAAATTGCACCCTATTAAAGTGCAATTTCTATTAAAATAATTTCATTATTATATTAGTTAAATTTTCTATATTAAATAGATCCTTTGTTTCAAAACTTTCAAAAAGCGACTCTACATTTTCATCTGAGTGTTCTATATCTTTAGAATAATTCCTAGCTATAGTAATAACATCTTCTTTATTTAAATTTCCTCTTTTTAAATACTCAATAATTGATAACTCTTTAATTAGTGTTGTACTAATAATTGCAAATTTAACCTTAGAAGACATATCATAATCAAATATACATTTCATAAAATACCTAAATACAAAATAATTAATTAGACTTTCAAATATAAATAAGTTCTCTTTAAATGCTTCATCAAACTTTTTATAATTGTTTAAATAATTTTTTTCGTTTTCTTTTAAATAATTTGATGCAGAGTTTAATTTTAAAATATCATTAGAATTTATATGATTTAAATCTATATAAGTATTTAATATAGATTTTAAAGTATTACTCTCTTTTTTGAAATTTTCTCTATCTGTTTCTTTTAAAATTTCAACTATAACTTCATTATCTAGGTAATCTCTTATTACATCTTTTATTTCATCCATATCTCCTAAATCTATTTTGTTTTGTATTTCATTTGAAAAATTTAAAATCAATACTAATCTTTTATTAAATGAGATATCTTTTCTTTCTAATAGTTTAAAAATAACTTCTCTGCAATTTAAAAAATCATCTAAAACTCCTCTTTCAATATTGCTATCTTCTATTATTTCTTCATCTATATCTTTTATTTTAAATTTTATTTCTCTAGGCTCACTTAAAATTATTCTAGAAGCTTCTGGACAAGAAAGTGATAATAAACTTTCCCTTACATCTAAAAATTCCTCTGTAACTCTTGGAAACTCTTTGCAAGTATGACACAGATACTCTTCCCCTAGATTTTTATATATTTCACACATCTTTTCATTATTTAAAAAGAAACAATTTTCTTCTTTTAGACGAAATACATTATCTTCATCACTTTTTATAATATTTTCGTCTAATATCTTTTTAAAATCGCCTTTTACATTTTTATATTTATTAAATGTTTTATCATCTATTACAATTTCCCATCCAGCACAGCAGGTGTCTTCACAAGCACCTCCAATACAAGAAAATTCATTAAAATAATCCGGTACTTTAAATTTCATTTTTGTCACTCTTTCTTTTTATACTTCGTAATCTACAACGTTTCTATCTATTGCTATTTCTTTTACGAACTTCCCTACCTCTAAATGAAGAGGATGATTTTGATATATATCTAAATCTTTTAAAGATTTAAATTCTGAAAATAAAACTATATCCTTTTTAGCATCCGATTTATTTATATTTATTCCAACTTCTATATCTACTATCTCTTCTATTTTTCCTTTTAAAGATTCAAGCATTCTCTTCATTTCCTTCATATTTTCTTCTTTGTTTTCTTCTTTAATGTTCCAAGTTACTATATGTTTAATCATAAATTACACCTCACAAATTTAATTCATTGATATTATATCATATCTTACAAAAGTGTAAGTTTAAATTAAGTGTTTTCAATATTAGAATATTCATCTTTAACTTATAATTTAGTCATAAGATAAATAAAAGTGAGGTAAGATTTATGAAAAAGCCAATTAGTATTTTATTAATTATATTAGTTTTAGGGGGAGGGTTCTTCGCTTTCAAAGCTGGAATATTAGATTTAAATTCAGATGCTTATTATGTAAAAATAACTACTGACGGTAAAGTAAAAGAGGTTAAAATAGTTGATGGGTCTATTATTAAAAAATATGATTATAATTTTAAAGCTTATAACGAAAAAGGAACTGAAATAGATGTAACGTTCTCTGCAGTAAAGAATTTAAAGAAAGATAGATATTTAAAAATTTCACCAAAGACTACAAAAGATAATGAAGTAAATGAAATTAAAACTTATGAGGAAGTTTCAAAAGATAAGGTTCCATCAAAAGCATTAAGCAATTTAGACAAATAAGAGAGTGGCAAAAAGCCACTCTCTTATATTGCGTCTAAATCTTTAGCTGGACCAAACATCTCATAGTTTCTATCTTCTTTAGAAACTCCAATTTCCTTTAAAGTATCGTTTATATGCTTCATAAATCCAAGAGGTCCGCAAAAATAAAATTCTCCTCTTTTTGGCATATTATTAATAAGCCATTCCTTGCTTACTATCCCTAAGTTATCATAATCTTCTAAAATCTTATCACTTTCTAATGGATCTTGATAAAATACTGCACTTTTAATATTTTTATGCTTTTCTTTTAAAATTCTAAGTTCTTCTTTGAAAGTGTGAGCCTTGCTATTTAACACAGCCTGTACAAATAAAATATCACGTCCCTCTTCTGCTGCTTCATAAAGCATTGACATAACAGGAGTAACTCCAATTCCGCCACTTAAAAATACTACAGGTCTATTAGAATATTCTTTTAAAACAAATTCTCCTAAAGGATTAGTTAATTTAACTATATCTCCTTTATTTATATTATCATGTAAATAACTTGATACAATTCCCTTTTCTTCTCTTTTTACACTTATTCTATAAAGGTCTGACCCTGGTTTCATAGAAAGGCTATACTGCCTTATAGATCCTTTATTAGGTCCATTTTCAACAGCATCTATAGATATAAACTGACCTGCTTTATGATCTTTTAATTTTTTATCATCATTTCTCTTAAAATAAAAAGAAGTTACAAAATCATTTTCTTTTACTTTGTTTACTACTTTATATTCTCAAATATAAAGTCCTCATCACTTTCTTCTTCTATAAATTTATCAGGTCCTACATTACAAATAGGACATTTTAACGGGGCACTCTCCCCTTCATATACATAACCACAAACTGTGCATATAAATCTTTTCATAAATTTCCCTCCTTTATATTTAATCTCTTAATCTTAGATATATTATATAACTAATTTATTTATTAATCAATAATTATTACTAATTAATAATTAAATGCGTTTTATGGTAATAAAAAAGAACCTTAAAGGTTCTTTTTTAATTCTTCTAATTCACTTTTAGTTAACTCTCGATATTTTCCGTATTCTAAGTTATCAATTTTTAAATTAAGTATTCTTATCCTCTCAAGCCTTAAGACGTTATAATAAAAGTTTTTACACATCCTTCTTATTTGCTTATTCAGTCCTTGAGTTAATATTATTTTAAAATCATAATCACTAACTTTTTCAATCTTGCATTTTCTAGTTTTAACTCCTAAAATCAAAACGCCGTTTTCCATACCTTCTATAAACTCATCTGTTATTATTTTATCTACAGTTACTAGATATTCTTTTTCATGATGGTTTTCTGATTCTAATATATCATTTGCTAAATCCCCATCATTAGTAAGTAAAATAAGTCCTCTTGATAGTTTATCAAGCCTTCCTACAGGAAATATATAATCCTTATAATTAACATAGTCTATAATATTATCTCTAACATCTAAAGAGGCAGTGCAAGTTACTCCAACAGGTTTATTTAAAAGTAAATATACTTTCTCTTTTTCTTTTAAGATCTCACCATCTAAAAGAATTTCATCTGTTAATTCTACCCACTGCCCTTCAATGCATTCTTTACCATTAACTAAAATTCTTCCGTTTTTTATTATGTTATTAGCTTCTTTTCTTGAACATATCCCAAAGTTACTTAGTAATTTATTTATTCTCATATTTTAACTCCATCTAATTTTATAATTATATAATAACAATGGATATTACAATTAATCAATATAGTTAAAATAATAACTTTTATTTTTCTATATTACTATCCTCTTTTACACTTTTATTTATAGCTCTATTAAATGGCCACCAATTTGCTTTTCCAAATATCTTTACCATTGCTGGTATAAATAACGGTAATATTATTACAACGTATAATATTATACCTGTTAAAACTACCATTGATATCTCAATTAAAGATAAAACTCCTGAAGGTAAAAGTGCTGCAAATGTACCACTTAATATAATTACAGCTGAAATAATTACTCCTCCCATACTTATCATAGTTTTAACTATACGTTTTTTCATATCCGGTTCTTTATCTTGATTAAACCTAGTCATTATAAATATAGAGTAGTCTATTCCAAGTGCCATTAACACAACAAATCCAAAGAAGGAAGTTATCCAAGAAATACCTGGGTACCCCATAATCTTTTGAACTATTATCTGAACTATACTAATTGAAGTAAAGTAAGTTGCTACTAATGAAACCATTAGATATAGTGGCATAACAAGTGATTGAAGTATAAGAATTAAAGCCATAGTAACACCTATTATTACAAATATTACAGCTTTATCATAATCCTTATCAGCCATTTTTTCAGTTTCATATGTTGTACTTGCTATTCCACCTACACCAATGTTTGCATTTTCAAGTTTAGTCCCTTTTACACTTTCACTAACGATATTTTGTATTTCTGGAACTAGATTTACTGCATCATCTGAATAAGGATTTTTATTTGTTATAACGTTAATTTCTGCAAGTTTTCCATCATTACTTATATATTGGTCTAGCGATTGTTTAAATTCACTATTACTAAATATCTCTATAGGAACATTTATACCAGATATATTATAAGATAAGTTAGACCAATCATTAATGAATCCATTTGCATACTTCAATCCTTTTGTAACCTCTCCTATTCCGTTTGCACCATCATTTAAGCCTGCTTCAAGCTCGTTTATTTGACTACCAAACTCCTCAAATCCCTTTTTAATAGTACCTTGTCCGTTATAAATTTCTGTTAAAGCATTTTCTATTTCAGGTACCTTTCCTTTAATTTCTTTTCCGCCTTCTAAAGATTTTGAAAGTCCATTATCTAAAGCGTCTAGTCCTGCACTTAACTCGTTTGCTCCCTTATTTATCTCATTTAATTTATTTATAACATCATCCTTTTTGCTATTTAAATCTTTTAAAGCACCATTTAAAAGGTTTATATCATCATTTAAATTCCTTCTTAATTTTTCTAAATCATCTTTAGCAGTATTTGAATTTAAAATCTTTTCTATATCCTTATTTAACTTTTCTAAGTTTTTATCATTTTTAGCTTCTGGGTGAAGTTTTACATATTCATAAATATCACCTTTTATAGCACCAATTGTTTTTTGCATCTCCTCTTTGTCTTTTTGAAGAATTTTTGAATTATTCAACGTACTTAAAGCTTTATTAGAATTATTTAATATATTTTGTCCCTTTTCATTTATAGTATTAAATACTTTTAAAACTTTAGCATTACTTAAACGAAGATCATTTACTTTCTCTCTTGCTGCATCTACTTTATTTTTTATTTCATTTGCACCCTTATGTTCTTCGTTTATACTATTTACTAATTCGCCAAGTGCAACATTTAACTCTTGAACACCTTCTTTTGTTTTTAATGTACCACTTTGAAGTTTTTCTGTTCCATTTTCCGCATCCTTTATTTTGCCTTTAGAATCACCTATTTGTTTACTTGCATCTTTTAATCCACCATTAATCTTATTTAAACCATCATTTGCTTTATCTATTCCGCTGTGAACTATAGACGCTTGATCGTTTACGTAAATTTCATCAAGCCTTGTTCCTGTAGGTCTAGTTACACTTAATACTTGTTTTACATCTCCATTTGAATTTTTTATATTATTTGATATTTTTTCCATAAGCGCAACATACTCTGGTTTTCTCATATCTTCATCATTTTCTATATAAATTGACATAGGAGCTGTTTTACCAATTCCGAAATCATTTGACACAACGTTAAACCCAGCTTTTGCAGAATAGCTATCTCCTATTTCATTTATATTATTAAATGATTCCTTAAAGTCATTAAAAAATATAGGTGCTGCAAGAATAATAGCTATTGCTACTAAAACAGGTACTGGTTTTTGAAATGCTGTGCTTCCAAGTTTTCCCCAAAGTTTATTTTGCTCAACTTTAATTTCTCCTTTAACTGGCCAAAATAAATTCTTACCAAGCAAAATCATAACCGCTGGGAAAATAGTAAATAATGCCGCAATTAAAAATATTATCCCTATAGCAACTGCTACTGCGCTTCTATAAAGATTAAACTCTATAAAGTTTAAAGACGCAAATACAACAAAAACTGGCATAGCTGATGATAAAACTGTTTTACCTGCTGCAAAAAATGTAGTTTTAACTGCATCTACCCTATTGCTTCCTTTTGCAATTTCTTCTTTAAACCTATTTAATAAAAGAATAGAATAATCTGTTCCTATACCAAACATAATAACTATCATAAATATCTGAGTATAGTTTGATAATGGAAAATTAAACTTATCTGCAAGTATAGAAACTACTGCTTGTGCCCCTAAGTAGCTTATACCAACTGTTAGAAGTGGTATAAAAGGTGTAACTATAGATTTAAATAGAAGAATTAATACAACAAATATAAATATTACAGTTATTGTCTGGGTTTTATTTAATCCCTTTTGTGCCGCTAAATTTACATCTTGCTCTATTAAGTTTTCACCTGTTAAATATGTTTTAACCCCATCTGTTTTAATTTTGTCTCCTATTGCATTACTTATTGTATCTGCACTTGCCCCCCTAGGGTCAATAGTAAGTAAGGCCATTATAGTTTTATTATTAGTTGAAACTAATTGTGATTTCAACTGAGATGTTTTAAAACTATCTGTTACACTTTTTACATATACACTCTCTTTATCCTTATCTAAATTTTCTAAAGTGTATTTTATGTTATCTTTATCTTTTTGTGTAAGTCCGTTATCATTATGAAATACTGCAATGTAACTATCATCGCTATTGAACTTGTTATTGCTATTTATAAGACTTTCTATATTTTTAGAATAATCATTTGGTAACTGTATTCCTCCTTTTTTAGCTACTAATTTACTTAAAGAAGGTGAGTTTAATAATAAAACTCCTGTAAATACAATCCAAAGTACTATAACTAACAAACTTAAATATTTTTTCTTTTTCAATCCTTCCTCCATATTGCACCACCTTAATTTGATATTTCAAATTAATAATATCATTTTTATATAAACACCCTATTAATATAGTTTAAAATTACTTTATAGCCAGATTAACTTTTTATAACAATTATGAATAAATTTACTGAAGAGATTCATTTTCAAAAAAAGGTTCCCGTAAATACTACGAGAACCTTTTTCTATCTTGTTTTAAAATATAAATACATGCTATTTATAAATGCAATTACACTTGAAAATGTAAGTACTATTGCCCAGTGGTTAAATCCAAGTGGAACTGTATGGAAGATTCCTGAAAGGAATGGTATATATAAAACTGAGCACATCATTATAATAGATATCAAAACTGCTACTACTAAATATGGATTTGTAAATAACTTTATTTGAAATATTGAATGTCTTTCTGATCTACATTCAAATACGTGGAATAATTGTGATAAAACTAAAGTAGATAAAGCTATAGTTCTACAAGTTTGTAAATCCATACTAAAATATCTTCCTACCATAAATGACAAAAGTGTACAAAGTCCAATTAACGTTCCTCTAATTAATATTTTTTCTGTAAGCCCTCTTGAAAAAATACCTTCCTTTTTCTCTCTTGGCATCTGTCTCATTATATCAGAATCTGCTGGGTCTACCCCAAGTGCTATTGCAGGAAGTCCGTCTGTTGCTAAGTTTACAAATAATATTTGGATAGGTGTAAGCGGGTTTGGAAGCATAAATAACGATGCAAGAAACATTGTTAACACTTCTCCTAAATTACAAGATAAAAGGTATCTTATAAATTTTCTTATATTATCATATATAGTTCTACCCTCTTCTACTGCTTCAACAATTGTATTAAAGTTATCATCCATAAGAATCATAGACGAAGCTTCTTTAGTTACATCTGTTCCTGATATTCCCATAGATATACCTATATCTGCTTCTTTTATAGCTGGTGCATCATTTACACCATCCCCAGTCATAGCTACTATGTTTCCATTTTTCTTAAAGGCTTTAACTATCCTTAATTTATGATTTGGTGAAACTCTTGCAAAAACGCTTGTTACTTTTACCTTTTCATAAAGGTCTCTATCTGTTAATTTTTCTATATCTTCACCAGTTAAAACAGAGTCAGCTCCCTTACATATATTTAAAGATTTAGCTATAGCTAATGCTGTGTTTTTGTGATCCCCTGTAATCATAACAGGTTTTACTCCAGCTAGTTTACATTTTAAAACAGCATCGTGTGCTTCTTTTCTAGGTGGGTCTATACTTCCAACAAACCCTATAAATATTAAATCTCTTTCAATTGATTCATTCTTTTTAATATCTTTTTCTTTATAAGCTGCAGCTAAGCACCTTAAAGCTCTAGAGCTCATTATATTTAAACTATCATTAATAGATTTCTTTTTCATAAATGTAAGTTCTTTAACTATACCGTCTTCATAAATATATTTGCATCTTTCTAGAATTTTTTCAGGTGCACCTTTTACAAAGCATGACTCTTTATCATCTTTTTTAACTATTACAGACATCATCTTTCTAGTTGAATCAAAAGGATTATCATATATTCTTTTTACTCCATCTGTAAAAGAAGTTAAATCTTTTCCATTATTAAAAAACATATTAATTAATGCAATTTCAGTTGGATCTCCGTGAATGCTTTTATCAAAGTTTTTGCTTCCTTTATCAAAGGTACAATCGTTACAATGTATCAATGCTTCTTTTAATTTAGAAATACCCTTTATAGAATTTAAATTAACTTTTTCTAATTCTTGAATCTTTCCATTAATATAAACTTCTTTTACCGTCATTTTATTTTGAGTTAAAGTTCCTGTTTTGTCAGAACAAATTACTGACGTACAACCTAAAGTCTCAACTGCAGGTAATTTTCTAACTAATGCATTTTTCTTTAACATTCTAGATACTCCAAGGGCAAGGGCAACTGTAACTATAGCTGCAAGTCCTTCTGGTATTGCGGCTACTGCAAGGGATACTCCAAGTAAGAACATTTCTCCGATTTCATTTCCCCTAATTATTCCAAGTACTGTAACTACAGCACAGATAGCTAAGCATAAAATAACTAATACTTTCCCAAGTGAATCTAATTTCTCTTTTAGAGGTGACTTTTCCTCTTCTATATTTTGAAGTAGATACGCAATTTTTCCCATCTCGGTTTTCATACCAATTTCAAGAATTCTAAATAAACCCTTTCCTTTTAAAACATTTGTCCCCATATACCCTAGATTTTTTCCTCTTTTGTCTTCTTTGTTTACTCCAACTGACTCACCAGTTAAAAGAGATTCATCTACAACTATTAGAGATGACTCTATAAATTCTCCATCTCCTGGTATCCTATCACCTGCCTCTAAAATAACAACATCCCCTATAGTTAAAAAGCAAGAATTTATTACTTTAATCCTTCCATCTCTATATACTTTACAGGTAGGTGCTGCCATATCTTTAAGTGCTTCTAAAGACTTTTCTGTTTTAAATTCTTGAAAAAATCCAAGAAGTGCATTAACTATAACTATAATAAGTATCGTTATAGCATCTGCTGTATCTCCCATTAGTCCAGAGATAACTGTAGCACCTATAAGTACCCAAACCATAAAATCATTAAACTGACTTAATAGTATTTTAAAAATAGATGTCTTTTTCTTGTTTTCTAATTGGTTTAAACCATATGTTTTTAATCTCTTTTCTGCTTCTCTTGTTGAAAGTCCAGGCGACGTATTTTCTTCTAATACCAACTTCTTTTTCCTCCTAATAAATTGTTTCTTTTATATATATATTTAAAAGTATTTAAGTTATGAAACATTTTATTATTAAAGTCTACTTTACTTTTTTATATTTAAGAATTAAAATTATTATGTATTCGTATATAAAGGAGGAACTGACTATGAAAGACGTAATTTACGTAACTGGTCACAGAAATCCTGATTCTGACTCAATATGTGCAGCAGTCTCATACGCAGCACTAAAGAATAAAATTGGAGATATTCCAGCTATACCAGTTAGATTAGGAAAAGTAAATCAAGAAACTCAATTTATACTTGATTACTTTAACGTAAAAGCACCAGAATTTTTAGAAACAGTAAAATTAAAAGTTGAGGACTTAAAAATAGACCACATAAGTCCAATTTCATCTCATATATCACTAAGAATGGCTTGGAATATAATGAGAGAAAAAAATATCAAATCTCTACCTGTAACTGATGAAAACGGGCATTTAAAAGGAATAATTTCTTTATCAAACTTAACATCAGCTTATATGGATATTTGGGATAACAAAATATTAAGTAAGAGTAATACTAGCTTAGATAATATTATAGATACATTAAAAGCTAAAGAAGTATACGTAAATGAGGACACTAAGGTTTTCCCTGGGAAAATATGTGTTGCAGCTATGAGACCTGACTCAATGAAAGAACATATAGAATCAGGAGATATAGCTATAGTTGGTGATAGAGCTGACGTACAAGAAGAATTAATAGATCAAAAAGTATCATTAATTATTATTACTGGTTCAAATACCTTAAACGAAAAATTAATAGTTAAAGCTAGAGAAGCTGGAGTTACTGTAATTAGTACTCCTCACGATTCTTTCACAGCTTCAAGATTAATAGTTCAAAGTATTCCTGTTGGCTTTGTAATGGCTACAGAAAACCTAGTAAGCTTTAGAACTGATGAATTAGTCCAAGATGTAAAAGAAAGTATGCTTCAAACTAGATATAGCAGTTACCCTGTTACTACTCCAGATGGATTAGTTATAGGAACTATGTCTAGATACCACTTAATTTCTGACTTTAAGAAAAAGGTTATACAAGTTGACCACAACGAAAGAGGTCAATCAGTTCCTGGACTTGAAGAAGCTGAGGTTCTTGAAATCATCGACCACCACAGAGTTGCTGATATTCAAACTCAAAACCCTATCTTCTTTAGAAATGAACCTATAGGAAGTACATCTTCAATAGTTGCTAAATGCTATTTTGAAAATGGTGTAAGACCTTCTAAAGAAGTTGCAGGATTACTTTGCGGTGCAATAGTTTCTGATACACTTTTATTTAGAAGCCCAACTTGCACTCCTCAAGACAAAGAAATCTGCCATAGACTTTCTGAAATTGCTGAAATAAACTTAGAAGATTTCGCAAAAGAAATGTTTAAAGCTGGTACTTCTCTTAAAGGAAAATCTGTTGAAGAGATATTTAACGCTGACTTTAAACCATTTAATATGGGAGATTTAAAAGTTGGAGTAGCACAAGTTAATACTATGGATATTGAAGGCTTTATGCCTCTAAAAGAAGATATGCTATCATACATGAACAAAAAAGCTGACGAAGCTAACCTAAATGTAGTAATGCTACTTCTTACAGACATAATTAACGAAGGTTCACAAATATTAGTTGCAGGTTCTAGATCCGATTTAGCTGAGAAAGCCTTCAACATAAAATTAGTAGATTCTACTGCTTTCTTACCTGGAGTTCTTTCAAGAAAGAAACAAGTAGTACCACCACTAACAAATGTTGCTATGAATGACTAATTTAAAGGAGTAATCAGATGATTACTCCTTTTTTAACCTATATAACATATATTTTAGATAACTTTCTTTTAATTTAATAAAAACATCAAAGAAGTTAATACTAATATTACGAAAATATTTATTCTTTTATAAATAAAAAGTATAGCTATATATTCTCTAATTAGTGCACTAGGCAAGAAATAAAATGATGTTGGTGCACCTACCCCATAAGCTTTTAACTTAGCTTTTCTACTATAGATAGCTGCTCTAAATACATGATAGTTATTTGAAACAAATATTGAATTATAATTATCTTTTAAAGAATCCATTATATCTTTTGAAAACTTCATATTTTCGTATGTAGTCTTAGATTTATCTTCCATTATTATATCTTCTTTTGGAATATTTTGAGATAATAAATATTCTTTCATAGCAAAAGCTTCTGATACTAATTCATCAACCCCCTGCCCCCCAGAAACTATTATTTTAGCTTTTACTCCATTATTTTTTTGTATATTATACATCTCTATTCCCTTATCTAATCTACTTTTTAATAATGGTGTAACTTTATCTTTGTTTAATCCAGCTCCTAAAACAATAATAAACTCACTTTTCTTTTTAAAGTGTATCCTTTGATATAAATAAGAATAAGCTAAATAAATAAAAAGTATCATTCCAAAATAAACTGATAAAATAACTATAAGTAATAAAACTTTAAATACTATTTTATTCATATGTTCTCCGTAAAAAAGTAAGGATAAAGTTACTGAAATTACAAAAATTATATATACCCCAAAGATTAAAGATAACCTATTTGCTAGGTGCCTCCCCTCTTTAAGCCTCATAATCTTTCCGTTTTTAATTAAAAACACACAAAAGAATATTACAGCTAAAGGTGCTCCTATAAAAACTATTATTACAAGCGGT
The DNA here is from genome assembly GCF_015234215.1 of Clostridium chrysemydis. GTDB lineage: Bacteria > Bacillota > Clostridia > Clostridiales > Clostridiaceae > Clostridium > Clostridium chrysemydis. The sequence continues at coordinate 1,526,818 of NZ_JADEKP010000001.1, forward strand.
GCTTTAAAAATTGAAATTGCCGAAGCTAAAAAAGCTAAAAGATATAGAAAAACACCTAAAGTTGATAGGGTAAATATTGATCCTACTATAAAATCTCTAGGCTCTTTATATAAAATGATTCCTGTTATAATACATACTATAAATAAAATAATAAACACGAGTATGTCCTCCTTTGTTAGATGATATAATTATACCCTCTCTAACTAAGGAAAAGCTTGACTTTTGGCTTTCATAAACCTTACAAAATCGAAAGATTACTAAAAAAAAAGAAGGTCTAATACCTTCTTTATCCTATCTAGATCTCATGTTGTTTATCATTCCCCACATATCATCTGATGTTTGTAAGCTTTTTGAGCTTAATTGGAATGCTCTTTGAGTTAAAATCATATCAGTAAACTCTTGTGCAACGTCTACGTTAGATGATTCTAGTAGACCTTGATAAACGTCATTATTAGTAGTTTCTGTTACTGTAACGCCATTTCCTGCTTCAAAAAGGTTATCTCCTACAGAATTAAATGATTCGTTTCCTGTAGCAGTATACGTTGGAATAGAAGCAACCTTTTTAAAAGTTCCATTATCTTTTACAAAAACAGCTCCTGTATTATCAACTAACATATTACTTGTAGTTAATTTAACGTTATTCTCATTATATCCTTGTTCATACTTCATATGAACTTTATTTCCTCTTCCGTCAACTAATCTTCCTCTAGCATCAATTTTAAAAGAACCATCTCTTGTATATAATGCTTTACCGTCTGGAGTATCAATTCTAAAATATCCTTCTCCATCTATTGAAAGGTCAGTAGATCTCATTGTTTGCTGAAGCATCCCTTGAGAGTTATCTCTAAAATAATCTGTAGTTCTAACTCCAGTTCCCATTATTGATTCTTTATCATTAAGAGGAGTACCTTTTCTATCTAAAGATTCACTTAATAGATCTTTAAAGCCTACATCTACTCTCTTATAACCCATTGTTGTTGAGTTAGCTAAGTTATTTGATATTGAATCTAATTTATTTTGCTGGGCATACATCCCACTTTTACTTGTAAATAGCGATCTTAGCATCTAAATTCTCCTCTCTTATCTAACTTGTCCTATATCATTTGCAGCTTTTCCTAAACTATCATCCATCATAGTTACAAATTTTTGATTAGTTTCGAAGTTTCTCATTACTGCAAGCATATCAACCATAGAATCTGTTATATCAACATTAGATAATTCTAAGTATCCTTGGTTAACTTTAACATTTGCATCCGTTATAGGGTTTTCCCCTTTATAATAGTTGTCTCCAACCTTTTTTAAGCTTTTATAATCATTAAAATCAGCAGTTAATAATTTGTAGCTTGGCTTACCTGGTATTTCTAATTCACCGCTTTTGTTTAATTGGAATTTACTATTTCCAACAAAAATCGGCTCTACTCTTCCAGTATTTTTATTAACTCCTAAAACTTTATCTCCTGTTGTAGTAATTAAATTTCCATCAGTTCCTACTCTAAAATTACCATCTCTTGTATAAAGTCTTTCATTTCCTCTTTGTACTGTAAAAAATCCCCTACCATCTATAGCAAAGTCTCCTATTTTACCAGTATTTTTAAAATCACCTTGAGTAAATACAGTATCTACTCTGTCAGTTTCTACGCCTAAAGCTAATTTACCTAAATCTTGTTTTACGTTTTGATTACCTAGTATTTTATCTTTGTTAGATACTAAAACCTCTTTAAAGCTCTTTAATCCTAGTTCATCACTTTTAAAACCTATTGTATTTGAGTTTGCCATGTTATTAGCAATAGTATTTTGTTTATTTTCTAATGTTATTAATCCAGAAACAGCTGTATAAAGCCCTCTTATCATTTTTTATCTTCTCCTCCTAAAAATACCTTACATTCATCTTTGTAATGCATTCCAAGTCCTCTAGCCTTTTCTTCTATTTGCGCATTTGTCATAGAACTTTGATATTTGTATCCCATCATAAATATTACACCAATAATAAGTCCTATACCAATACCTAAAAGGAATTTTTTATCATAGAAAAACGGTAGGATATTTTTTAATTTTTGTTTAAACTTCTTACTAATAGTACTTCCCCCTTACCTACTGATAATTTATCACAGATTTCGTTATCAGATAGACCTTTTTCTATAAGTTCTTTTATTTTATCGCCTTTATTTTCATCTTCTTTAGGCTTTTTGACTTCTTTTTTTTGTTTAAGCGCATTAAAATTTATATCCGATATAACATCCTTATTAATTGATAAATCTTTTTTCTTTTTTACAGTATATTTTTCATTAGTTTTTAATTCTTCGATTTCATTTTTAAGGTTTCTAATTTCAATTTGCAAATCTGCAATAGTTTCACCAAAGGTTCTTCTAATTTCTGCTATCTCTAAATCCCTTAAATCTGAATTTTCTTCTTTATCTTTTACTAACTTAGAAAAAGAATTATCTTCTTTTTTTATAAATACTAAGCTAAATACTACAATAGCTATCCCTATTATTAATAAAATTGCTGGCATATAATCTCCTCTAAACTGGTAAGCTAAATTTACTTTTCATTTTTTCTCTTAGGTTTCTAATTGCTCTACTGTGAAGCTGACAAACTCTAGATTCAGAGACTTCTAAAATCTTACCTATCTCTTTTAAAGTTAATTCTTCATAGTAGTAAAGATTTAAAACTATCCTATCTTTTTCTTTAAGTTCTTCAATCGCTTCCCCTAAGATTTCAATCTTTTCTTTTTGAATGAATTCTTGTTCTGGGCTTAATGTTTTTTTATCCTCAATTACTCCCATTAAATTCATTTCATCATCATCACTAAATATAACCTCATCTAATGAGACGACTGCCATATAATTTATGTACCCCTCAACTTCAAGTATTTCTTTATGAGTTGCTCCAAGTTCTGCCATTACTTCTTCTGTCGTTGGATCTCTTAAAAGTTCCGTCTGTAGTTTTTCAACACATTCGTTATATGCTTTTAATTTATCCATAGCATTTTTTGAAATTGGTCTTTGTTTTCTAAGTTCGTCTATCATCGAACCTTTTATCCTTAGAGCTGCGTAAGATGAAAATTTCATCCCTTTAGTATCATCGAATCTATTAATAGCATCCATTAGGCCTATCATTCCATAACCAACTAAATCCTCATACTCTATATACTTGTTTTTTCCAAGTGAAACCCTAGACGCAATATGTTTAACTAGTGGAATATATTCCTTAACTATTTTTGCTCTAACTTCCATTGCATCTTGACTTGCCATATAGATTCCCTCCCTTAGTCTAAAACCTTATACAAGCCTCCTTTGCTTTTGTATAAGGGCAAAAACTTTTTTAATAATTTTATCTCGCTTAAACTCGTTCATATCATCAAAACTTACACCGTAAATTCTTTCATCTTTAACTAAACCTTCAGTGCTTTCTACTCTGATTATTTCTCCAAGAATCTGAATCTTTTCATCATCTTGTATAATGTTTACTCTTAATCTTTTACCTAACTCTATTTCTTCATTAATTTTAATTCTCATTCCCCCGCCACTTAAATCTAGCATAATAGCTCTTTTCCATTTTTCTTCCTCTAAAATGCTATAAAAGGCATGTTCTATAGTCTCTACCCTAACAAAGTTTCTTCTTTGAATCTTTATTTCATCTTTAGGTAAAGTTACCATATACATAGGTATATTATTTTCAATTACTTTTTTTAAAACTCTTGAAGAACAATTAAAATAACCCACATTCTCCACAAAGTAATTAAAATCGATTATTTTTCCCACTTGTAATGGCAAATATCCTTCCATCCCTATTGGAATATTGATATACATTAGTCCGTCTTGTATATCTTGGACTACACTTTTAAATAACCCGTCCTCTGTCATTAGTTCAATCTTTGTATTGATTTTTAAGTTTGTTTTTGCCATTAATAGTCCTCCTACGAAAATATGTTAAATAATTTGCTAAACAATCCTTTAACAGTTTCCTCCCCTATCTTTCCCTCATTTACAAATTTATTTGAAATACTCTCTAATGCTTTAGATGATTTGCTCTTTGGGTGCATCAAAACAAATGGTTTTTGACTTCTTACACTTTGAACTAATTTTAAATCTTCTGGTATCTCCCCTAGATAATTAACCTTTAGAGTTAAAAATTTCTCTACAACATTTTTCATTTTTTCAAAAGTATTTTTTCCTTCACTACTATCTAATGTCATATTCACAACTATATTTGCTTCATTTTTTAATTCAAAATGATTTACAGCTTTTAAAAGTGAATAAGCATCAGTCATAGATGTGGGCTCTGGAGTTGTAACTACAATAACCTCTTCCGAGCACGCAATAAAAGCTAGCACGCTTCTATTAATTCCCGCTCCTGTGTCTATTAAAATATAATCATATCCTTCTAAGTCTTTAAGCCTATTTAGGAATATTCTTCTTTGTTCTTCATTTAAGTCTTCTATAGCATTTATCCCTGAACCTGCTGCAACAAGACTTATCCCTTCAGGACCTTTAACTATAATATCTTTCATATCCATACCTTTAATAACATGAAAAATATTATATTTAGGATATACCCCCATAAGTACATCATCATTTCCCATTCCTATATCTGCATCAAATATAAGAACTTTTTTGCCACTCTTTTGTAAGGTAATTCCAAGGTTTACCACAAAATTACTTTTACCAACACCACCTTTACCTGATGTTACAGTGACTATTTTAACTTTTTCTTGCACCATCCTTCTTAAAGATTCAGCTTGGTCTAACATATATTGACCTCCCTAAAAACAATCTTTTCTAAACTTTCTTTAGAGACATCTTTTATATCGTCTGGTACATTTTGTCCTACTGTTAAAAATCTTATAGGTTTATTTGCTCTTTTAGAAATATTGTAAATACTGCCATACGAGGATGTTTCATCAAGTTTTGTCACTATTATTTTATCATAACTTAGGGTATTATATCCATCTACAATAGCTTTTATATCTTTATTTTTAGTTGTTGCACTTATTACTAAGTTGATATTATCTGCATTTGTCTTATCGATAAAGGCTCTAAGTTCTGAAATTTGCATAGCATTTTTGCTACTTCTTCCTGTTGAATCTATTAAAACTACATCTAAATCTTTCATTTCTTCTATAGCTTCTTCCATATCTTTAGTATTTATTACTACTTTAAATGGAATGTTCATAATCTCTGCGTATGTTCTAAGTTGTTCCACTGCCCCTATTCTATATGTATCTACAGTTATTAAACCTACTTTTTTATTATCTTTTAATGAAAGTTTTCCTGCAAGTTTTGCGATAGTAGTAGTCTTTCCAACTCCCGTTGGTCCAACTAATACTACATTACCTTTTATATCTTCTGTTGATAAATCAATTTCAGAAATTATAATCTCTTTTAATTTTTTTATTCTATCTTCTTTTTTTATTCCCTCTAATTTTTCTAAAATTTTTGGAATAAATTCTTTATCTATATCAAGTTCTTCAAGAATTTCTAATATAACGTCTTCTTTTTCTTCTTTTGTTGTATTTTTTATAACAGTATTAAGTAAATTTTTCATTTCACTTATCTCTTTATTAAGTTCGTCATCTTCTTTTTGAAGTTTAATATCATTTTTTTCTAAATTTTCTTTTACTAAACTTTTAAATGAAGTATTTTCTTTTTCTTTAATAGTATCTTCCATCACTTTTTTTATACTATTTATTGAATCCTCTACTTTACTTTCTTTAAAGTCTTCTTTGCTAGAATCCGAATTTTCTACAGCTGCTGTTACTTCTATCATCTTAGGTTCAAAAAATCCTAAAATTCCTTTTTTTCTAACTTTTCTTTGAGAAATTATAACTGCTGACTTACCTAATTCATGTCTGATCCTAGTAAGAGCTTCATTCATATTTTTAACTAGATATCTCTTTATTAACATTTTATATAGTTACAACTCCTTCAGTTCTTATTTCCACATCATTTGGAATTTCGTTTAGTGAAAGGACCATAACATGTGGGAATACCATCTCTATAAGCTTTCTAAATACTGGCCTAATATTAGGTGATACTAATATTATTGGTTGGTTGTTATTGAAATAAACTGAGTCTATTGTATTTCTTAAACTTTCAAATATTCTAGTTGTAGTATCAGGGTCAATAGCTGGGAATGAACCTTGAATTGACTTTTGAATATTAGAACCTATAAGTTCTTCAAGTTCTGGGTCTAAAGTAACTACAACAATTCTTCTATATTCATCTACTATTTGGTTTGTAATAGTTCTAGCTAACGAGAATCTTACGTATTCTGTAAGTATCTCTATATCTTTAGTGTTTTGAGAATTATCTGCAAGTGATTCCATAATAGTAACTATATCTTTTATTGGAACCTTTTCTCTTAAAAGATTTTGAAGAACCTTTTGTAATTCACCAATAGTTAAAAGGTCTGGTATTAATTCATCTACAACAGCGCTATATTTTTCACGTGCATTATCAACTATAAGTTTAACTTCTTGTCTACCTAATAGTTCATATGAATGTGCTTTTATAGTTTCTGTTAAATGAGTTACCATAACAGTTGTCGGGTCAACTACAGTTAAGCCTTTTATCTCTGCTTCTTCTCTTTGGTCTTTATTTATCCAAACAGCTGGAAGTCCAAAGGTTGGCTCTACGGTTTTTATACCTGCAATTTCAGATGCATCACCTGTCGGATCCATACAAAGTAACATGCTTGGCATAAGATCTGACCTTGCAATCACTGTTCCCCTGATCTTAATATCATACTCATTAGTCTTAAGCTGAAGATTATCTCTAATTCTTATAGGTTGTACAACAATTCCCATCTCAATTGCACATTGCCTTCTAACAGATGCAATTCTTTGAAGAAGATCCCCTCCGGTTCCTTCATCTGCAAGAGGTATAAGCCCATAACCTATTTCAACTTCCATAGGCTCAACAGATATTAAATCCATAACATTTTCAGGTTCTCTTGAAATTGGATCTTCCATCTCTTCATCCTCGATAGACATTATATCCATTTGAGACTTTTTCAAATTCTCTTTATGTAACATATAAGCAACTGATCCTATAGCAACTGCTGCTACTAAAAATGGAAACTTTGGCATACCTGGAACTAAAGCTAACCCAAACATTACAGCACTTGCAAGTCCTAAAGCTATAGGAAATGCTGTTAACTGACTTGTAAGAGTTTTACCGAAGTTTTTAGTACTACCAGACCTTGTTACAAGCATACCTGACGCTGTAGAAATTAAAAGTGCAGGAACCTGGCTACAAAGCCCATCCCCTACTGTTAATTGAACATAAGTATGAGCTGCTTCACTTGCACTCATATCTTTTTGAGTTACACCTATTATAATACCTGCTATTATATTTATAACCGTAATTATAATACCTGCAATTGCATCCCCTTTTACGAACTTAGATGCACCATCCATAGCCCCGTAAAAGTCTGCTTCTTGTTGAAGGTCTATTCTTCTTTTCTTAGCTTCTTGCTCATCTATAAGCCCTGAGTTTAAATCTGCATCTATACTCATTTGCTTACCTGGCATAGCATCAAGTGTGAATCTTGCTGATACTTCTGATACCCTACCTGCACCATTTGTTATAACTACGAATTGTATGATTATAATTATTAAGAAAATAATTATACCAACAACATAATTTCCTCCAACTACAAAATCACCAAATGCCCTTATAATTTCTCCGGCATCTGCTTCTGTAAGTATAAGTCTTGTTGAAGAAATATTTAATCCTAATCTAAATAATGTAGTTACAAGTAATAATGTTGGGAAAACTGATAATTGTAATACATTAGTTGTAAACATTGTAATCATAATAATTATGATTGATAATGTAATATTAAATGCTAACAAGATATCTAATAGCATTTTAGGTAACGGTATAATTATCATCATAACTATACAGATTACTCCAAAGGCTACAAAAATATCCAAATTATTTTTTATGTCAAAACGTTTCTTTCCAAACGAATCCAATATTTCCCCATCCTCTCATCTAAATTTTATTTTTCATCTTATAAACCATCGCTAAAATTTCTGCTACTGCTTGATACATATCCCCTGGGATTTGCTGATCTATTTCAACTTGATCAAACATAAGTCTAGCCAAAGGTTTGTTTTCCATTATAGGAACATTATTTTCCTTTGCTAGTTCTTTTATTTTTATTGCAATATGGTCTGCACCCTTTGCTACAACAACTGGTGCTTCACCTTTACTTTCATCGTATTTTAAAGCGATAGCTATATGGGTTGGGTTAGTTATTACTACTGTAGCGTCAGCAACAGATTGCATCATACGTCTTGTTGCCATCTCTCTTTGCTTTTGCTTTATTTTACCCTTGATTTGTGGGTCACCCTCCATCTGTTTAAATTCCTCTTTAATCTCTTGCTTAGACATCCTTAAATCTTTTTGATGAAATCTAAATTGTATAAAATAATCTATCGCTGCAAGAATTATTAAAACTATTGTTATCTCTAAAAATATACCTAATATAAGACTTTGTATCTCCTTACCTACTGTAGGCAGATATAGGTTTGATATTTGTAGTATCTTACTATAATTACTTTTAACATAGGTATATCCAAGTATTCCAACTATAGCAACAACAGTAATATTTTTAACTAAATCTACTGCACTTCTTTTTGAAAACATATTTTTAAATCCGTTTATAGGATTTAATTTACTTAACTGGACCTTTAAAGGTTCACCTGTTAATATAAAACCTGTTTGCATTAAATTTGCAATAACTCCTGCAATCATTATAGGTATTGCTATAGGCAAGATAAGAAGTCCCATCTTAACTATAACTTTTAATGATATTATTTTTAAAGTATCATCATTAACTTTTTCTAACATACCTGCCTGCAAAGTAAACTCTAATATATCTTTCATATTTTGAACTAAATAACTACCAAAAATAAGTATACATAATGTACATGTAAGCATACCAAGTGCTAAACCTACATCTTTACTTCTAGCTATTTGTCCTTTTTTCTTAGCTTCTGATTTTTTCTTAGGTGTTGCTTCTTCTGTTTTTTCCTCACTTGCAATTAAAAACACAAGAGGAATAGCTGGCGAGGCTTTAAATATACTTTGAAAAATATTTGGTATGTCATTTATTACACCAACTATTATTTTGAAAGTTATAGGTAAAATTGCTATGAAAGTTAACATACCTACAAGCATTTTTACAGGCATACCAAGTATCATTACATTTATAGCTGGAACAGTTCTAGACACAAGTGCCATACATAAATCAGTAATAAATATTACTAATATAAATGGAAGTGCTATCTTTACACCAACAACAAAAAGATCTGAAAAAGTATGTATAACTTCCATAAGTGTCTCTTTATAAACGATCGTTTCACCAACTGGAACTATCTTAAAACTCTTAATTAAAAGTTTTATAAGTAAATGATGGCCATCTACTATAAAAAATAATACCATAGATATTTGCATTAAAAAGTTAGACATTAATGTTGTATTTGAATTTGTTGTAGGGTCTAATAGAGATACCATAGATAAACCAGCTTGAGTATCCATAAAAGAACCTGCCATTTTTATAAATTCAAATATCATATTAACAACAAATGCTAATATAAAACCTGTCATTATTTCACTTATAACAGCAAATATAAGTGAGAAGTTATTATTTATTTCATTTATAGAATTATAATCTATTCCTGTGATAACACCATAAGCTAAAATAAGCGAAAAACTTCCTTTTAATATTACTGGAGTTCCCCTTGGAAAAACCACGTTAGATACTAAAAGGAAGGCTGTTATTCTAATAAAAATCAAACTTAGTGCTAAGAAATAGGCTGTATTAACTACCACTCTATTTCCTCCTACGTTGTAATCTTGACTATTATATCAAAGATTCTCTCTGTAAAACTTGTTATATTATGTAACATCCAACTTCCTAAGATTATTCCAACTACAGCTACTCCTATAAGCTTTGGAACAAAGGTTAGGGTTTGTTCTTGTATTTGTGTTGTTGCTTGAAATATACTAACAATTAAACCTATCAAAATCGCAGTTATTAAAATTGGTGCTGCAATTTTTAGTGCTGTATATACTGTATCTTTTGTAATTCCTACTAATAAATTTTCACTCATATATACCCTCCTTTAAGAAAAACTCATTATAAGTGATTTGACTAATAGATTCCATCCATCTACCATTACAAATAATAAAAGTTTAAACGGAAGCGAAACCATAACTGGCGGAAGCATAAACATACCCATAGACATAAGTACACTTGCTACAACCATATCTATTATTAAAAACGGTAAGAATATTAAAAATCCTATTTCAAATGCTGTTTTTAATTCACTTATTGCAAAAGCTGGTATAATTACCGTCATAGGAATATTTTCTCTAGTTACTTTTGAAGTATCTAGTCTTGCACTTTCAACAAACAATTCTAAATCCTTTTGCCTAGTTTGCTTAAGCATAAATTCTTTTAAAGGTACAAGCCCCTTATCAATTGCTTGTTCTTGAGTAATTTTATTATCTAAATAGGGCTCTATAGCATCCTTATTTATCTTATTGTATACTGGCTGCATAATAAATAATGTTAAAAATAAAGCAAGTCCTACTAAAATTTGGCTCGGTATAGATTGCTGAGCTCCCATTGCATTTTTTAAAAATGAAAAAACAACTGCTATTCTAGTAAAAGACGTTACCATTATTATAAGTGATGGCAGTACAGCTAGCATTGTAAAAAATATTAAAAGTCTTATATTTCCTACATAGTCTGCTCTGCTACCTTCATTTCCAAAAGAAATATTAACATCTGGCACCGAAACATTGTTTGGTGCAGCATAAGCTTTTATTCCTAACACTCCAACTACAACTAAAGATAAAAGAATACAAAATATAATTTTTTTCTTCTTATCTTTCATCTGTATCTTCCTTTGACTTATTTTTTCTTAATACCTTATTTTTGTATTCACTTGCTTTACTTAGAATATTTGTATAATATTCTTGCATAGCTTCTTGTGATTCTATCTTTTTCTTTTCAATATTATTAAGTTCTTCATCTGTTAGTTCAAGAATTTTCTCTGAATTATTTTGAGATACACTCATAACCCAGCCTTTACCACAAATTTTAACTATAACTAAATAACTATCCTTTGCTAGTTGAACTCTTTCTAAAACTTTAATATTTTTATCTTTGTTTACTTTATTTAATCCGTTTCCCGCAAACTTGAAACTTAAATACATTAAAGTTAATACTATCCCTAAAGATAGTATTAACTTTATCATCATAAATATAAATTCCATAATTTTTTATCCTACCTTAATTTTATAGCTATATCTATTGTACTATAATATCATTAATATAGGCATCTAAAATTATAGGTTTACTTAATTTTTTGTTAAGAGTTTCAACTAGTTCTTTTTTTAATTCTTTTTCGTTACTAGATGAAAAGTCTTTTGAAGTTTTTGATTTTAAGTAATAGTTACAAGCATCTCTTAAAACAACTGTATTATCTTTTAAGTACTGCTCACCATCTTTTGTTTCTGAATCATAACCTACACTTATTTTAGTTTTTAAATAGTTATGTCCACCTTTATCACTTAGGTTAACCATAAATTCCCCTAAATCAAAATAGGCTTGAACTACTGGCTTATTTTTTTCTGCCGTTTTAGATTTACTAAATAAATAAGTCCCCCCAAAGCTGCAAGCTCCTAAAACTATTAGCGCAAGAATCACAAGTAAGACTTTATTTTTGCCTCCACCTTGTTTTCCTTCTTCTTTCTTTTTAGCCAAATTTATCACTCCTTATTATTCGCAACTATTAGTATGTTAACTCTTCTGTTTTTTGATCTATTATCATCACTATTATTTGCAACAAGAGGTTTGTATTCCCCATAGCCTGATGCACTAAATCTTGATGGATTTTCTCCCTTTTCCTCAATAAAATATCTAACAACTGTAACAGCTCTTGCCGTTGATAAGTCCCAGTTACTATCATATTCTGAGTTATGTATAGGCACATTATCAGTATGACCTTCAACAACTATTGAGTTTGGAACACTTTTTAATAGTGTATTTATTTTATTTAAGATATCTTTACTTTCTGGCTTAAGTTTTGATTCACCAGTTTGAAATAGTATGCTATCTTTTAGTTGTAAGATAACTCCTCTTTCATCTTCTGTTATATCTACAGTATCTGATAAGTTATTATCTTTAACAAATTCTTTTACTCCCTTATACATACTTTGGGCTGTATCACTAATATCTTTATTATCTGACTCTCCTCCAACTAAAGGCACTTCACCGTCATATAAATCATATTGTAATATTGAATCGCCTTTTGTTCCAACCATCACTTGATTAAATGCTTTTGAAAGTTGTTTTAACTTTTCTGAATCTACAGATGACATTGAATAAAGAAGTATAAAAAATGTTAAAAGTAAAGTTACCATATCAGAATATGTACCTAACCATTCATCGCCTTTTAGTCCTTCTGACTCTGGCTTTTTTTTCTTTCTAGCCATTTTTATACAACTCCTTCATTATCTCCATTTTCTGAATTGTTCTTCTTAAATTCTTCTTTTTCAGAAGGGTTTAAGTATGTCATAAGCTTTTCTTCAACTATTCTTGGGTTTACACCTGATTGTATAGCTAATATTCCTTCAAGCATCATTTCTCTAGTAGAAACTTCCATAGCGCTTTTTTTATCTAAGTTTGCAGCTATTGGATTACAAAACATATTAGCTAAAATAGTACCATAAAATGTAGTTATAAGAGCTTTACCCATACCAGATGCTATAGTAGTTGTATCAGTAAGGTTTTGTAACATTTGAATAAGTCCAATAAGTGTTCCTACCATACCAAATGCTGGTGCGTAAGCTCCCCATGTAGCGAAAAGATTTGACCCTGACTTATGTCTAGATTCCATCTCTTCAATTTCTAAATCCATTATTTCTCTAATCACTTCTGGTTCTATTCCATCTACAACCATCTGTAATCCTTTTTTTAAGAAGTCATCATCTAATCCAGATACTTCATCTTCTAAAGATAATAATCCTTCTCTTCTAGCTTTTTTTGAAAGAGAAGCAAACTCTGTAACTATTTGTACTTTTGAATTTGAAGGTTCTTTAAATGCTTGTATAAGAACTTTACCCATCTTTTTTAAATCGCTCATAGTTATTCCCATAAGCACTGCACAAAAAGATCCTCCAATAGTTATTGCAACTGAAGGTAAATCCCAGAATATCATTATATTACTTCCATTGCTCATAGCCCAACCTATAAGTACAATTGCAACTCCTAAGCCAATCCCAGTTAATGCGTCTGATTTTTTCATTTAGAATCCCCCTATAATTTGTATGTCACTATTCTATTTTTGTACTTAACAACTTCTTCAATTACTTCATCTATAGTTTCAAGAACAATATATTTCTTACCATTAGTTAAAGTTATCAGAGTTTCTGGTACTTCCTCAATCTTTTCTATATGATCTGCATTTAATACGAAACTTTTATTATTCATTCCTGTTAATTCAACCATCTAACCACCTCATTTTCTATATTAGGAATTAAGAATAAAGAAATCTTCTTTACTCTTAATTCTTAACAATTTAATAGAATGTTTTGGGGGATTACCCCCAAAACTTCTATTTTAATTAACTATCTTTTTAAGTTAATGATATCTTGAAGAATTTCATCTCCAGTGTTTATCATCTTTCCACTTGCTTGGAATGATCTTGTTGTTGTGATCATATCTGTAAATTGTTCTGCTAGGTCTACATTTGACATCTCAAGCATCCCTTGAATACTGTCACCATAACCTGAACTATTATCTTCCCCTGTAGTTCCAAGTCCGCTCTTAACTATAGCATCACCTGAGTTAACTGATTGAGAGTAAAGATTTTTACCAAGACTTGTTAAACCTTCTGGGTTTTTAAAGCTTGCCATAGCAAGTTGTCCAAGTGCTGCAACTCTTCCATCTTCTAAAGTTCCAGTTATTAAACCATTTTTATCTATACTAAATGTTTTAACTCTTAGCTCTTCTCCACTTCCAGGCATAACTACCTTATCTGGAATTTTTAAAGTCTTAAGTTCTCCGTCGTATGATTTAACTGTTCCTGTACCACTTACAAATTCAAGTGCACCATTATCTGTTAAAGATTCAACTGGAGTTCCTCCGTTAGTCTCACCTGATTCAGTATTTGAAATTACGTTTGGTTTTCCTTCTATCTTATCTACATATTGGTTTATTCCAGCTTCTTTAAGTGCTTTATTTAGAGCTGATTTCATAGAATCGTTAGTTACTGCACCTTGACTTGTAAAATCTCCATTTAAAGTTATAACTTTACTCTTAGCATCTACGTCTGCTGAAGTTTTAGTTCCTTTAGTTATAGTTCCTATTTGGAAAGTATATCCGTTTAAAGATCCACCTGGTTTTAAAGTTATATTCATTCCATTAACTTTAGTTTCACCTGTAGGTGATTTTAAATCTTCTCCGCCTTCTATAGGATCAGAATTTAAACTATCTATTCCTTTGTATGAACCTTGTGCAAAGAATCTATCATCACCAGTTAAACCTAATTTTTTATTTATTTCATCTGCTAAGTCTTTACCTGCTACTCCACCTGCTGTAACGAAGTCGCCTGATAAAGTTATCTTATTTAAACCTGCATCATAGTTTGCACTTAATGAACTAGCTCTTACATCTCCTATTTCTACTTTTAACCCGTTATATTTTGAACCTTTTGGAACTTCTATTGATATTCCACCAAGTTCTATTTGTCCTGGGCTTGTCATATCTTGACCGTCAGAAATTCCTAAAGTATTTTTAACATCTAAAACATTTGGTGTTCCTGTAATACTTGTTACGTGTGTAGTTGATTTACCGTTTCTATCTAATTCTTTATTGATTTTATCTTGTAAATCTTTTAAATCTAATCCTTTATCATTTAAATCTGCATCTAAAGTAATTCTTTTCTTTGAAGTATCTAAAGTTACATCAGTCTTTGTTCCAGCATCAGTTTTACCAAAAACTACTTCATAACCGTTAAGTTGTCCACCTTCTGCGAAGTTTATTGTTAATCCTCCGAAAGTATCTGTAGGTGAATCAGAGTTTTTATTAACTTTAGTTGTTGGTGCTTTCGCATCTAACCCATTATCAGAAGCTTGTCCTGAAAGCATTGAAAGAGTACTTCCAGTACCTGTTAATGTTACTCTTTGCTCTTTCTTTGCTTCATTTAATGCTTTATTTATTGCATTTTGTAGACTATCTCTGTTTGGACTTTGAGACGTTAAATCTACGTCAATTTTAATTACATTTCCGTCTACTCTAGCTTTTGTTGTAGTTCCAGCACCTACTTCATTTACTTCAAAAGTATAACCGTTTAACTGACTTCCCTCATCGAATTCCATATTAAATCCAAGGAATGGAATGTTATCTGGTTTAGTTGCATCTGAACCTCCTACAACTTTATCTGATCCTAGTCCTGTAACAACGTTTGGTTTATTAGAAACCATAACTTGTTGTGATATTCCTTCTGCACCTAAAGCTTTGTTTATAGCGTTAGAAACTTGCTCTGCATTTACAGCACCAGATCTTGATAAATCTGCATTAACTATTATAGTTTTTTCATCTTTATTTATAGTTGATGAAGTAACTGTGTTTGGTCCTATAGCACCGAAAGCTATTTTATATCCGTTTAACTGAGTACCAGGTCCAAATTGGAAGTCAAATCCTGATGCGTTAACTGCATTTGGTTTTTTACCAGTAGGTGGCATAGTGTTATCATCGTTAGTTACTGAGTAACCCATAACTCTATATCCATCTTTAGTTAAAAGATTTCCATCTCTATCTAAGATAAATGATCCATCTCTTGAATACATCATTTCACTTGAGCTGTTTCCGTGTTCTAAAGTGTGAGTTCCAGGGCTGTGATTAACCTTTAATTGGTCTCCATAAACTGCAGGTCCCTTACTTACCATAAAGAATCCGTCTCCATCTACAGCACAATCTAGTGATCTTCCTGTAGGTTGCATCATACCTTGAGTCATTACTTTATCTATACTTGATAATTGAGTCCCAAGACCTACTTGAGCTGCGTTTTTACCACCTTGATTTGATGATGGTGACATTGCTTCTGATATATTTTGACTCATCATATCTGAGAAAGTTACTCTTGATGATTTAAATGCTGTTGTTCCAACGTTTGAAATATTGTTACCTATAACGTCTAGTTTAGTTTGATTAGCTTTCATTCCACTAATCCCTGAATACATTGATCTTAACATAAATTTTCCTCCCAAATCTAAATAAAAATTCTTACTTCTATCGTTCCGTAAGAGTTAGGCTTCCTATCTATTTAGGTCCAGCCTATAAAATCACAACGCTATCTATATTTGTAAAAATATTTTCTTTTGCTCTATCTTTTTCTATAGCTGTTATGACTGTATTGTTCTCAATACTTGTAATTATAGCTACGTCCTTGTATAACATTACTGAGTTTTTAGAACCTTTACTTTTTGCAATATCAAAACCTTTTTGAATTGCTTTGAAATCAACTTCTGAAAAATTTACTTCCCTTAATCTTCTCTCTGCGTGTTTTGAGATATTTAAGCTTTCAGTTTTTCTAAGTTTTTCATTTAATATCTGGCTAAAACTACTACCGTTATCTTGTAGCTTATTTTTTATATGATTCGGTTTACTTCCTTGTATCTCGGCAATATTATTTACTCTACATGCCTTTCCGTTAATCATCCTATAGCCCATATATTCCACCTACTTTTTACTTTTTGGTGTCCTTATCGTCTTCTTTTCCAGTAAAATCTCCAACTTTTGATATCTTATCGTAAGAGAATTCTTTTATTTCACCTGAATCTAATAAAACTCTAACTTTAATAGTTCCGTCTTCTTTAAAAGTACCTTTAACTACTCCATTTAAAGTTACATCTTTTCCATCTTCACCTTTATCTTTTATCTCAACGCTTTTACCTATAAATGATGAAGCAAGTAAAAATGACATATTACCATTTAAATTATTAATTGCAGGTAATGAATAATCTGGAACATCAACTACAGATATTATATCTTCGTATTTGATTTCTTTATAAGTATTTTTACCGTCTTCACTTACTTCTAAAGAAATAGTAGTTCCACTTGAATCTTGGTTTACACTTTTAATAACTCCAGTGTATGGCATACCGTTTGGATCTAAAAGCTTAACTGTCGCTCCCTTACCTACTAAGTTTTGCATAGCGTAGTTACTCATAGTGTTGTTTAAGTTATTCATTTGTTCCATAGATGTAAATTGTGCCATCTGCGAAACATATTGAGTTGAATCTACATTTTGAGTTGGATCTTGATTACTTAATTGTGCTGCTAAGATCTTTAAAAAAGCATTTTTATCTAAGTCATCGCCTTTTTGCACAATTTTAGTTCCTCTATCAGTTGCACTGCCATTATTGTTTGCATCTCTTAAAGAAATATTACTTGGCATTTTTATACCTCCTCTAAGCTAACATATCGACGTTTCTATCTCTTGAAGCCTCATCTGATAGTTCGTCTTCACTAATTGCTGTATTGTTTACAGCCTTATTATTATGTCTCTCTTCCCCACTTTTATTACCACCATCGTTCATAAATCCATTAGCAAATTCAGAATCTTTATAAAAAGTTGTGTCATCGTTATATAGACTTATTTGAACTGAAGATATTTTTATATTTTGATCTCCTAAAATCTTTTTCATCTCATCAGAGTTTTGCATAAGCATTGAATATGTTTCCTTTGATGTTGGCTTTAATATAGCCTTCATCTCTCCTTCTGATTGAGTTAAGCTAATTGTTATAGCACCTAATTCTTTAGGATAAACCTTTACTGTTAATTCTTTCATAGTATTTGTAACCATGAATTTAACATTTCTTATTATATCTTCTCTTAAATTTCTTGCGTCAACTGCTCTAACCTCTGGTTTTACTTCCATACTTTTAGAAATATCTAATCTTTTTTGGAATAATGAAAACTTATCTAGATTATCGCTATCACCTTTTAATATCTTATCTAATACTTTATCTTCTGATGATGTTTTTGTTTGAATTTCCTTTTCCCCTTTAACCATTAAATCTTTTGGTTTTTCTTTTTCACCTTGGTTATTTTCTTTAAAATTCTTATCATTAGATACATTAGTTATTTTCTTATCTACATTATTACTATTTAAAGTAGTTTCATCTTCTAAAGATATATTTTTGTCCGAATTCTTTATTGATGTACCACTATTTTCGTTTGGTTTTTGTTTTTTGATTTCTGTTTGAAGTTTTTCTAAAACTTCACTAAAACTGTTTTCTTCATCCTTAGTTAATATTACAGAAGAGCCCTTAATTTCTTTTGAAATTTCTTTTATAACATTATCTAAAAGATCTAGGTTGTTTTTCGTTAGTTTATTTTTAAATTCATCATTTTCCATTAATTTATTTAATTGTTTAGATAAATCAACTCCAAGTTCTTTTAAATTTAGTTTTTCTAAGCCCTTATCTTTTTTTAATAAGCTTTCTAAATCTAACATTAAACTTTGTATCGCTTTTATATCTTCTTTAGATATATTTTTCATTGAATCTTTTGAATTTACATTCATTAAACCGTTTAAAAGTTCTAGTAGACCTTCTAAATCTTCTGGTTTAACTTCACTCTCTTTATTATCGTTAGATTCTTGATTTTTTGTACCTTTTACTTCGTTATTATCTTTATTATTTTCATTTGATTCTTTAACTTCTTTTGTAGAATCATTATTTGAAATAGTATCATTTTTAATATCCTTTGGCTTTTCATTAGTTACTACTTCATTTTTTATATTTTCTTCACTTTTAGTATTTTTAGGTTCTTTTTTATCTACTGATACCTTATTTAAAACTTCACTAAAATTATCTTTAGTACTTGACTCTTTTATTTTAGGTTTAGGAGTAGACTCTTTAATACTAATTTTCATATTTGTATTTATCATTTCTTATATCTCACCTCCTTTCAAGTTTCTCATATATGCATAAAGTGCAAATTCATCGTTATTTATTTGCTCTACTCTATCTATTTCCTTGAAAAATGCTTCACGTTCTTTTTCTTTTAATTTTTCAACTGTTTTTCTATCAATCTGTTTATTTAAAAGATCATTTCTTCTATATTCAACTTCTTCTTTTTTATCTATAACTTCCTTCTTTTTGTCTTTTATCCCAAGTTCTAAAGCCTTTAAATATGTACGTTTTATTTTTTGATAAACAACATCCTCATTTGGTTTTATTCCTTTATACTTGTTTGCATTAGATTCCATATTTGAAAGTTCTATTTTAGCCTCATTTAATGCTTTTTGACTTTCTCTAAAAAATCTTTTGCTTTCTTCCTCTTTTTCTTCTCTTATATCTAAAACTTTTTGAAGTCTAAAAACAAATCCTTTACTCATCTTCTACCTTCTTTAACTAAATACTGATGTTAAGTTATTTACACTATCATTAAAATCAGATTTTTCTGTAATTCCTTGCTTTAAGAAATTTTCAATATAATCATGATATTTTATAGCGTTATCAATCTTAGGGTTTGATCCTTTAACATAGGCTCCGATATTTATTAAATCTTCTGAATCATTATATGTTGAAAGTAAATCCCTAGCTATTGATGCTGCCCTCTTTTGCTCATCTGTGCAAATTTGAGACATAAGTCTACTTACACTATTTAATATATCTATAGCCGGATAATGGTTTTTGTGGGCAAGTTTTCTTGAAAGCACTATATGCCCATCTAAAATACCTCTTACAGTATCTGCAATTGGTTCATTAAAATCATCACCATCTACTAAGACTGTATAAAAAGCTGTTATAGATCCTTTATCTGAAGTACCCGCTCTTTCCATAAGCTTTGGAAGCATTGCAAAAACTGATGGTGTATATCCTTTTTGAGCTGGTGGTTCTCCTATTGCAAGCCCAACTTCTCTTTGAGCCATAGCAAATCTAGTAACTGAGTCCATCATAAGGATTACCTTTTTGCCTTTATCTCTAAAATACTCTGCTATAGCTGTTGCAGTTAAGGCTCCTTTTAATCTTATAAGCGCTGGTTTATCTGATGTTGCACAAACAACAACACTTCTTTTCATGCCTTCTTCTCCAAGGTCATTTTGAATAAACTCAAGAACCTCTCTTCCCCTCTCACCGATTAATGCAATAACATTAATATCAGCTTTAGCTTCTCTAGCTATCATTCCAAGGGTTGTACTCTTACCAACACCACTACCTGCAAAAATACCGATCCTTTGCCCTTCGCCACAAGTTAAAAATCCATCAATAGCTCTAACGCCTGTTGGCATAATGTCTCTAATTCTTTTTCTACTCATAGGGTCTGGAGGTGAATTTTCTAAAGGGTATTCATCTCCTTTTAAAAGTAGACTAGTATCAAAAGGGTTACCTAGTCCATCTATAATTTTTCCGAGTAATTCATCTGAACATTTTACGTTTAATGGTTTTTCAGTTGGTATTACTTTGCATCCTGGAGATATTCCGATTAAATCTCCAAGGGGCATAAGTATAACAGAATCACCTTTAAATCCAACAACCTCGCATTTAATAGGTTTTTTCATTTGATTATATATAATGCAAAGTTCACCTACGAAAGCTTTAATCCCTTTTACTTCTATTGTAAGTCCTATTACTTTATCAACTACACCTTCAGTTTTTAAGGTATTTGTGCTGTATACTTTTTGGATTAATTCATCAAAATTTATATCAAGCATAATGAATTACCCCCTTAATGATTCTTTTATTTTTTCAAGTCCAACTTCTATTCCAGCTTCTATAATCCCACTGTCTTTTTCTATAATTACATTTCCTCTATCTATATTGTCTTCAATAATGAAAATACCATCTCTTATACCTTTACTGATTTTCCATCTATCTACGTGACTTTTTAGTTCCTCTATATCTAATGCATTAGCTCTAATTAATAAACTATTTTCACCTTTAGCATCCTTTATAGCTTCATCTACAATATCACTTATAGCGTTATCAACTTCTACTTTTCTTTTAAGTATTTGCTCTGCAATACTAAAAGCTAACTCTACTATTTCTTCTTTTTTATCTTCAAGATAATTATTATATTCTGAATTTGCATTTTTTAAAATTTCATGGGCATTATTTATAATGTTTGAAGCTTCAAGGTTTGCATTTGGAATTATATTTTCATAAACTTCTTTTTTAGCATCTTCAATTCCATTATCAAACCCTTGTCTATATCCATTTTCATATGCTTCTTTTTCAAGTCTCTTAGATTCTTCCATTATATCTACAAGCATTCTCTCTCTTGTTTTTTGGGCTTCCTCTAAGATGTTATTTGCCATCTCTTTATATTGAGTTACTATTTCTTTTGGATCTATATCTAAATCATCAGTTCCTATACCGCAAGCCCCATTTTCTCTTATGTAGGTTGTTTGTATAGTTTTTTCATTTCCTTCAAGAGATTTACTAGCTTTTATAAGATTATACGATGATTGCATCTTCGCCACCTCTTGAAATAATTATTTCTCCTGCATCTTCTAATCTTCTTATAATGTTTAGTATTTTTTGTTGTGCTTTTTCTACGTCTATTAATCTAACTGGTCCTAAGAATTCCATATCTTCTTTTAAAGAAGCTGCAGCTCTCTTTGATTGGTTTTTGTAAATAGAGTTTGCAACTTCATCAGAGCAGCCTTTAAGTGCAAGAGATAAATCTTTTGCATCAATTTCTCTAAGCATTCTTTGAATGTATACATCATCAAGAAGTACAATATCTTCAAATACAAACATAGAGCTTTTAATTTTATCTGCAAGTTCAGCATCTTCTTTTTCAAGTTCTTGTGTGATATTTTTCTCAGTAGATCTATCAACTTGGTTTAAGATTCCAACTAAAGTTTCTACTCCACCTAAGCTTGTCATTTCTGTTCTTACAACAGATGATAATTTAGATTCTAAAACTTTTTCTATTTCCTTTATAACCATAGGAGATGTATTACTCATAGTTGCAACTCTATAAGATACTTCACTTTGTACATCTTCTGGAAGTTCAGCTAAAACTTGTGCTGCTTTTTCTGGTTGTAAGTAACAAAGTATAAGCGCAATAGTTTGTGGATGCTCTGTACTTATAACATTTAATAACTGATGAGCATCAGCCTTTCTTGCGATTGAAAAAGGACTGTACTGCTGAGTAGCTTCTGATACAGACTCTAAAATCTCAGCTGCTCTTTGATTTCCGAGAGCTTTTGATAAAAGCTCTCTTGCATAATCCATTCCACCTTCAATAATATAGTCTTTAGCTTTATTCATTTGAAGGAATTCTTCTAATATCTCTTCTTTTAATTCTGATTTGACTGTAGCCATATTTGCTATTTCGTAAGTTATTTTCTTTATCTCATTTTCAGGTAATTTTTTAAGTATACCTGCTGATGCTTCTGGCCCAAGAGTTATAAATAAAATAGCCGCCTTTTGTACCCCAGTCAATTTATTTTTAGCCAAATATTATCACCTCTCGTTTTCTTTTAGCCATGATTTAACTATATCTGCAACCTGTTCTGGTTTTTCTTTTGCATAATCTTTAATTTGATTTTCCTTGTGCTCTTGTTCTGTTGTAGTATCTAATTTCATATTCTTAAATGTTTGAACTTCATCTTTATAATCATCTCCACCGATCATAACATCAAGTTCTCTATCTTCTTCATCTTGCTTTTTCTTTCTTAAAATAATTATTAGAATTATTATTCCTATAAGTACAGCTGCACCTATTGCACTATACATAATTATTTTATTTCTCTTTTCAGTTTGTATTTGCTGATTAAATTCATCTAATTGTTTTTGCTGCTCTGCTTTTGCTGTTGGATCAAACTTCATTCCTACAACAGAAAGTTGATCTCCTCTTTCTGTATTAAATCCTATAGCAGATTCTACAGCTTGTTGTACTGTTTGTTGAAGTCCACCTTGAAGATCCCCATCAATAATTACAGATGCTGTCATTCTTTTAACTTCACCAGGTGCACTTATAACTTTTGTTTCTGTTTTTCCTGTATCGTAGTTTGTTTTTTGTTCTTCTCTTTGTGATGATGAGCTTCCGTTTGAATCGTCTATAGTATTACTCATATTGTTATCTACAGGGCTTTCACTAACTGCACCATCTTTTGCTTTATTTATATCTTTTATAGTTTCTTGGCTAACTATAACTTTATTTGGATCTATTACTGTTTCTGTTTTTTGCTTTGAATCAAAATCCATATCAACATTTACGTTAGCTTTAACTTTGCCTTGTCCTATTACTGGTTCTAATAATTCTACTATTTGTTTTTGAAGTTTTCCTTCGTAATCTGTCTCTAATTTTTGCTGATTTGCGATAGAACCTCCAGTTACTCCAGTTCCATTATTGTTATCACCTAAGTCTAATTGTGCACTTAAAAGTGTCATATTTTGATCTATAACTTGTACATTCTTTTGAGGTATATTTTCACAGCTTCCTGAAACTAAAGCTACTATAGATTTAACTTGTTCTGGAGTCATAGTGTTTCCTGGAACTAAATCTAAAATCACAACAGCTTTACCAGGCTCCTTGTCTTCAACAAAGACTGAATCTTTTGCAGGTGTTATATGTACTCTAACATTTTTAACTTGTGGAAAACTTTTAATAGTTTTTTCAAGTTCTCCTTGTAGCATTCTTTGCTTTTTTAATGCAAATTCTTCATCAGTCATTCCAAAAGAACTTGCATTGTCCATAAGTTCATAACCTTTGCTACCACCTGTTATTTGTGGTGCAAGTTCAAGTCTAAGTTCGTCTACTTTGTTTTTATCTACTAAAATTGAATTTCCTTCAACTTTAGTTTCAACTTTCTTTTGTTCTAGCGCATTAGTTATAACCTGTGCATCTTGAGGGTCTAAATCCGAAAATAGCACCTGATATTTACTTTTAGCACTATAAACAAAGAAAGTTATTATTGCTATTATAAAAGCTATTATTGCAATGCAAATTGCTATTCTAAGACCTTTTGAAAAAGATTTGAACTTTTCCCATACTTTCTTGAATAGTTCTTTTATTTTATCCATTTGCTTCCCCTTCCATTACAGTATTTTATAATTGGATTCTATTTATTTCTTGATATGCATCTAGAAGTTTATTTCTAGCTTCAACTGCAAATTGTAATGAAAGTTTTGCTTCTGCTCCTTTAAGCATTACATCATGTATATCTACGTTATCACCTTTAATAAAAGCCTCTTGCGATTTTTCTGCTTCTATTTGTTTTTGATTTATTTGATCTAAGCTTTTTTCAAATATTCCTTTAAAACTTTCTCCAGATTTTTCTGTTTCTTTAATTCCTTTATTACTATTTAAAATATCTGTCTGAAACACCGCAGGGTTTGGTGTAAAATTATTAACTATCATTTATTACTCTCCTATCTATTTGCCTATCTCTAATGCTTTTGAAAACATATTTTTATTTGCATTTAATGTATCTACATTTGCTTCATATGATCTAGATGCTGCAATCATGTCCGCCATTTCATTTAAAATATTTACATTTGGCATAGTAACGTATCCATCTTTATCTGCATCTGGATGTCCTGGATCATAAACTTTTCTAAGAGGTGATTTATCTTTTTCTATTCCTACTGCTTTAACACCTATACTGTTCATATTTTGATCTAACGCTTCTTTAAATACAGCTACCTTCCTAACATAAGGCTTTCCATCTTCTCCTCTAGTTGTCATAGCATTTGCTGCATTTGCTGTTATTGTATCCATTCTAAGTCTTTCTGCTGAAAGTCCACTTGCACTAATTCTCATAGCTGAAAATGCATTCATTACCTATTACCTCCCACCACGTATAACTAAGTTTAGATTATTTAATTTCCCACTTGCCATCTCAACTAAAGCATTATATTTTAGTTGATTTGCTGCTTGATTAGTTTTTTCTATATCTAAATCAACATTATTACCATCTGATCTCATACTTGTTGTCATATCTTTACTTACAGTTATATTACCTTCACCTTCTGAATCACCAAAATGCTTTGGATTAGTCTTTTTCAAAGATAATTTCATAGTCTCATTTTTTAAATTTTCTTCAAAAGATACTACATCTCTTTTGTAGTTTTTTGTATTTATGTTAGCTATATTATTAGCTATAGCCTTACTTCTAACACCCGCTGCATCTAACCCTTCTTTTATAAGGTCATATGTACTTCCTATTCTCATATTTATCTCTCCAATATTACTTCTATATTTTTTAACATAATTTTCTAAAAGTGTTTATTTGTATCATAATTTATTCACTTTATATATTATAATGTAATAATTTTATTTTTTCTACGTTGTTTTAAAAAAGTTTTTATATTGAATTAAAAATGCTATTAAAACTCCCTCCTTTTACAACATACGATTTATTTTATCACTATTTTTTAATTTTATTTGAGTATTAACTAATTATTCATTAAATTTGCATCTTTTTAACATATATACCATTTTAATATATTTTGCATATAAAATCAAACGAGCTATACAAATTTTGTATAGCTCGTTTAAAACATTATTATGAATCAATTATCTCATTCTCTCAAGTACTCTTAATGCATCTTTTGGTAAGTTATTACTTTGAACCATAAGCGCTAATGAAGAATTATTTAAAATTTGTGTTCTTGAAAGTTCTGCTATTTCACTCGCTATATCAGCGTCCGATAATTGACTTTGGGCTTTTGTTGTCATCCCCTCTAGTTCCCCTAAACCATTTCCTGTCGTTTCTAATCTTGATGCTATAGCACCGTATTTACTTCTCATCGATGTAACTTGTTCTATTACATCATCTACAGTACTTATAGCCTTTTGTGCATCTTTATCATTTAAAACTGATAAATCTCTAAGTTTATTTCCATCCCTATCTGCAAGTTTATCTGTACTCGCATTGTATTTTGGAATAAAAACTGTTTCCCCACTATCTGCACCAATCATAGTTTCCATATATTTTGGAGTATAGTTATTTTTAACCCCATCATCTTTAAGTAAGTTTACCCCGTTAAACTCACTCTTATCTACAAGTTCATCAATTCCGTCCTTAATTGAATCTATCTCTTCTTGGATTATTTTTTTATCTTCTAAAGAATTAGTATCTGAAGCCGCTTTTACCACTAACTCTTTCATTCTTACTAATGAATTATTTATACTATCTAAAGACCCGTCTACCGATTGAAGCATTGAGTTAGTATCTTGAACATTTCTCTCTGCCATTTGAAGACTTCGAAGTTTAATCCTCATAGTTTCGCTTTGTCCAAGCTTATTTGGATTATCCTTTGCACTATTTAATTTCTTTCCCGATGAAATTCTCTCTAGTGCTGACTTATTATCTATAAGGTTCTTTGAATAACTTCTATATATATTTAAAGAGTTTACGTTGATATTTAATCTCATATCTTCCCCTCCAATTTTCTTTTCTTTAATTATTATCGTAATTATTTTTTAAAACTTTAATTAATTTTCTATAAAAAAATAAATTAAACCAGTAACTTTTAGTTACTGGTTTAATTCTTTAAGCCTTTACATCAATTTTTTGACCTCTAACTGGATCTACTGCCATATTTTTTATCATATCGTTCATTCCAGTTGCCATTTCTTTGCTTGTATTCATTTGAATCTTCATTAATGATAAAGAAACTGCTGTTTTTAATGAATTTTGACTCATAGCCATTGACATACTTCCTATATCCATAAATATTCCCCTCCCTTTATTTATTTTTCATAATCACTTCTGCAATTTGAAAATCTAATATATCATCTATATCAATAGAATTTCTTCTATCCATAATATATGCTTTAGAATTTTTTAAATAAAAATCTTTGGTTTTTTTATAATGTTTTACTTTTGATATATATATCGCGCCATTAATTCTATAAAACTTTTCATTATCTTGTCTTCTATTTGAACTTTTAATAAAATTTAATAAACTTAAATCCTCACCTAAAGTATTCATTATCAAAGGTGAGTGATCAGACTCACAAACACTAACTACAGAATCACAATCAGAATCAACAGCTAATTTTATAGCTTCTATTATATGTTTTTTATTTCTAAGAGGTGATGTTGGTTGAAGCAAAATAAAATAATCATAATTCTCACTTACCTTTTCTAATATATCTACTATTACATCTGATGTTTTAGCCTCATCAGACGATAAGTAATCTTCTCTTAAAAAAGGAACATTTGCTCCAAGTTCTTTAGAAATATTTGCATACTTAATACTATCTGTTGAAACTATTATATTATCTATCATATTACTATTTATAGCTGCATCAATAGTATACTTTATTAACGGCTCACCTAATAAAGGTTTTATATTTTTATCCTTTAGACCCTTTGATCCACTTCTAGCTGGAATGATTCCTAATATTTTTTTATCTTTATACATCTTTATCACTCCAATTTATATCGTAAAATCTTTTTAACTGTTTATCTTTTTCATCCAAGTAATTCATAATTTCTTTTACTATAGAATCACTTGTGCCTTCTTTTTTATAAGGATTTTTGTAAGTTTTACACTCTTCCTTAAATTCTTTACTGAAAGCTTTATTAAATGCCTTTTTTATTTCTAAATAATTTGGTTTACAGTTAATAGTAGTTTTTGACTGAACTCTTCCCTTTTGTCTATCTCCAATGTTTACTGTTGGAATATTAAAGCTTGGCGCTTCAATAATTCCACTTGAAGAATTTCCAATTACCGCTTCTGCATACTTCATACTAGATAAATAATTAATAACTCCCATAGAACTAACTAATTTGATTCTTTTTGAATTTTCTTTTTCAAACTCTTCTAATACTTTATTAATTTCAATTCCCTCTTTATCGGCATTTGCTTTTGTAATTACAAATTTATATTCTTTAAATTCATTTATAACCTTTAAAAGTTCTAAGACTTCTTCTATGCTACTACCATATTTTAAAGTTACTGGATGAAACGTTACTAAAGCAAATTTTTTATCTAATTTGAAATTTAAAAATTCTTCTATATCTTTTAGAGAAACTAATTTAAGTTTTTCTATATTTTCAACGCCTATTGCCCCTACATTTTTAACTCTATGTGGACTTTCTCCAAGCTGTATTATTCTTTTTCTATATTCTTCTGTGCTTGCAAAATGAAGTAAACTCATTTTAGTTATTGAATGCCTAAGTGAATCATCATATGCACCTTCTGTAAGTTCTCCCCCATGCATATGTGCAATAGGTATATTGTTTATAGTTCCCGCTAATGAAACTGCTGCTATTTCATATCTATCTCCTAAAACTAATAAAAGATCCGGTTTTTCCTCTTCAAAATATTCGCCAAATTTTATAAGTGCAAGCCCCATAGATGTACAATTTCCTGATGCAGTATCAGAACTTACTAAAATTTCTATTTTTTTATCTATTTTAATCCCGTCTTTTTCAATTTCTTTAAAGGTGTTTCCAAATTCTTTAGATAAGTGCATTCCAGTAGCCACTACTTTTAAATCTATATTTTGTTTTGATAATTTTTTTATAATCGGTCTTAAAAGTCCATACTCAGCCCTACTACCTGTTACTATGCAAACTTTTTTTAACATAATTTAATCATCTCATCTTCATTAAAATCTTTAATAGCCACCTTACCTATAATTTCATCGAATCTCTTAGGACTAATTCCAGTACCAGGTCTTTTAGTCGTTATATTTTCTAATGTAAAAACTTCACCTTTTTTTATAGGTCTTTTAGAGACAACACTTTTTCTAGCAATTTCTTTATTCTTAGCTTCAGATTTTGAAGGTGTTTTTCTTCCGTTTCCTAAAGCTTTTTCAATGTTTCTTATAGCACTAACCATAGATTTTAATTCTTTAGGCGTTAAACTTGCAGCATGGTCTGGTCCATCCATAGATTTATCTAAAGTAAAATGCTTCTCAATTATTTTAGCTCCAAGCGCTACAGCTGCAATTGGAATTTCAATTCCCTTTGTATGGTCTGAGTAACCAACATCATAAGAAAATGCTTTTTTAATAGTTTCCATAGCCTTTAAGTTAACATCTTCCATAGGCGTTGGATATTCCGTATTACAGTGAAGTATTGAAATATCTTTTGCACCTTCTTTTTCTAATATATCAAGGGCAAACTCTATATCAGAAAGATTACACATCCCACTTGATAAAATTATTTTTTTATTGCATTTTGCTATTTCTCTTAAATATGCTACATTTTCTATCTCTCCTGATGGCACTTTAAAGATTTCAATATCTAATTTTTTTAACATATCTATGCTTTCTAAATCAAAAGGTGAAGATAAAAACATAATATTTTTAAGTTTGCAATATTCCTTAAGCTCCTTAAAATCCTCATAAGAAAATTCTAATCTTTTAAGCATTTCAAACTGATTTTCTTTATTGTTTGTATTATTCTTTTGATACTGGGCTTTTTTTGCATCCTTACAAACTAAATTTTCTGTTTTAAAGGTTTGAAACTTTATTGCATCAACACCAGTTTCAGAAGCCGCATCTATCATTTTTTTAGCTATCTTTAAATCTCCATTATGATTTACACCAGCCTCTGCAATTATGAATGTTTGTTTAAACATTTATCTCCCTCCCTGGGTTACCAACTACAACCTTTGAATTTTCTATATCTTCTATAATCGTGCTTCCAGCCCCTACTAAAACATCACTACCAATTTTAATTCCTTGGATTATTGTAGCATTTGCCCCAATATGAGATCTACTACCAACCAAAACAGAACCACATAAAGTTGCTCTTGGTGATATATGTGAAAAGCTAGAAACTTTACAATCATGCTCTACTACAGCCCCAGTATTAATAATAGAAAACTTCCCTATATAAGAATCTGCATTAACTATAGCACCCTTACCTATATAAACACCCTCTTCTATTTTAGAGTTTTTTGAAACTATAGCTGTATTATCTATAATTGCTGGAAATGAAAAACCTATCTCTTTTAAACTTAAACTTAATTTATTTCTTAAACTAGTATCTTTTATACTTCCTAAAGAAATAACTGCATTTTTAATTCCATCACCAAAAAGATTTTTAGCTAATGAATCTACACCTATAATTTTTACATCTAATATAGACTGATCCACTTTATCTTCTGTATCAAGTATACCTACAATTTCATATTTATTACTTTCTCTAATTGTATCTATAATACTTTTGCAGTGGCCTCCGCCACCTACAAGAATTACTTTTTCCATCTATTTCACACCTAATTTATTTATCATATTTTGCATTTGATCTAGTTCTCCCATATCCATCCAACTTTCTTCTGTTACAGGATAAACTGAAACTTTAAATCCTTTATTTTTGCATCTTTCAATTATATCTGGAAAACCAATAAATTCATCTTCTTTTATAAAATCTAAAACTTCTGGTTCTACAACATACATCCCTGTGTTAACCATAAAAGACATTTCAGGCTTTTCATCCATTTCTTCTATTTCACCTTTACAGTTTAATTTAATAACACCGTAAGGTATAGTTGTATTTTTCATAGCTGCAACTATAGTAACAGCATTTCCATTTTCTTTATGCATTCTATATACATCACTATAATCTGAATCTATTAAAATATCACAGTTAGTTAAAAAGAAAGTTTCTTTTAATTGATCTTTTAGTAGATATAGACTTCCCCCTGTACCTAAAGGTTTTTCCTCTTCAACAAATTCAATATCATATTCCATTTCGTGGTCATTAAAATACGATTTAATCATATTTTTCTTATGATTTACAGTTAAATATACTTTATCTATATTAAACTTTTGAAATTTATTAATTATCCTTTCTACTATCGGTATATCTCCAATAGGAATAAGAGGTTTTGGTAAAATTTTAGTGTATGGGTAAAGCCTAGTCCCAAGACCTCCTGCCATAATAACTACAGGAATCTTTTCACCATTTTTAAACATAGGCAGATACATTTCGCTCTCATCCCAAAATATTAGTGATTTAATCTTTTTATTTTTATCTACAACTGGAACAGAATTTATAGAATACTTTTTCATTATCTTTACCGCTTTATCCCTATCTTCACTTTTTATAGTTATAGGGTTTCTGTTAATTATTTCCTTGCAATTTTCTTTTAAATCACCATTTTTTAAAATAAAACGTCTTATATCTCCATCAGTTATTACGCCTACTAATTTTTCGTCTCTTTCAACTAAAAGAATTCTTTTAGCCGTCTTATCTATCTTTTTAATAACATCACTTATAGTGTAACTTTCATCAATTATAATATCCTTAACATCCATATTAATTCTCCTCTATTTGATTTAATTTTTCTAAAACAAAATCAACTTCTTCAGATTTTAAATTGCTACTACATGGAATGTTTATAATATTTTTTACATAGTACTTTGCCTTTTCTATCTTGTAACTATAATTGTCTTTATAAGGTAATTGCTCGTGTATAAGACCCCAAATAGGTCTTGTTTGAATATTGTTTTCTTGTAATAATTTAATCCACATATCTACATCGTATTTTGATTTTTCAACGTTTAAACCATAAAACCAATAATTTGGCTCTATCTCTTTTGAAAAATCTATTAAAGACAACTTATCTATTTTTTCTATTTCTTTTTTATATCTTAAGTAATTTTCTTTTTTAGTCTTTATTAAAGAATCTAATTCCTCTAATTGTGCAAGCCCTATAGCAGCTTGTATATTAGTCATTCTATAGTTATATCCTATTTCATTATGAACATAATGAAGAGTATCATCTTTTGCCTGAGTTGAAAGGTATTTTATGTGATTTAATTTCTCTAAATCATTAGATACAATCATACCTCCCCCTCCTGTTGTTATGATTTTATTTCCGTTAAAAGAATATATTCCAAAATCCCCTATAGTACCAGCATGTTTCCCTTTATATTTTCCAAAAGTAAACTTACTTCCTAAAGCTTCGGTCGCATCCTCTATAACTTTTAAATTATATTTTTTAGAAAGTTCCATTATTTTTTCCATATTAGCTAAATTTCCAAAAATATGTACAACTACTATTGCTTTTATTTCTTTTTTTGAATGTTTATTAATTAAAATCTTACCGTCAAAAATACATTCATTTTCTAAAAACTCTTTAAGTTTTATAGGATCTAAAGTAAGAGAATCATCACAATCCATAAAAATCGGTTCTGCATTTAAATATTTAACCGGATTAACAGCAGCTATAAAAGTTAATGTTGGTACTATAACTTCACATCCTGATTTAACTCCAGCTTCAATAAGTGATAAATGAATTCCCGACGTCCCGCTTTGACAAGATACTGCTAAAGGTACATTTACATACTTTGCAATATTATCTTCAAATTTATTTATATAATCTCCGCCTGTTGATACCCATTCTTTTTCAATTGCATCTAAAACGTATTTTTTTTCATTTCCTTTTAAGTTTGGTACAGAAAGTGGTATAAAATTCATTTTTCACCCCTCCAATTTAAATATTATATATATCTGATTTATATTGAACTAAATTATTTTTATCTTTAAACCATTTTATAGTTTCACTTAAACCTTCTTCAAAAGTATATTTAGGCTCCCAAGAAGTTAATTTTTTTATCTTTTCATTTGAACCTAAAAGTCTATTAACTTCACTTTTTTCTGGTCTTAATCTTTCTTCATCACAAATAATTTTTGCATTTGGATTAATTTGTCTAATTAATTCTTCTGCAAGTTCTCCTATTGTAATTTCTCTTTGAGTTGCAATATTTATTTCTTCACCTATTGTGTTTTCTGAGTTTGCAATTTCTATAAATCCATTTACAGTATCTTTAACAAAGTTAAAATCTCTAGTTGGTGTAAGTGAACCTAATTTAATTTCTGTCTCTCCTTCTAAAAGCTGTGCGATTATTGTTGGAATAACAGCCCTTGCTGATTGCCTTGGACCAAAGGTATTAAACGGTCTAACTATAGTTATTGGCATATTAAAACTTCTGTAAAATGATTCTGCAAGTCTATCTGCCCCTATTTTAGTTGCAGAATAAGGTGACTGTCCTTGATATGGATGGTCTTCATCTATAGGAACATATTTTGCAGTTCCGTATACTTCTGAAGTTGAAGTTATTAATATTCTTTTTGTATCTAAATCTCTTGCAGCTTGTAAAACATTTAATGTCCCTTTTATATTTGTATCTACATATGAGTCTGGTGAATGATAACTAAAAGGAATAGCTATAAGTGCCGCTAAATGATAAACTACATCAACACCTTTCATAGCTTCTCTAACTCCGTTTGGATCTCTAATATCACCTGCAAAAATCTCAAGTTTTGATAATTTTTCTTTAGGAAGTGAATCTAGCCACCCCCAAGAATTAAATGAATTATAATAAACAAAAGCCTTTACATCATATCCTCTATCTATTAATTCTTCTGTTAAATGACTTCCTATAAAACCGTCTGCACCTGTTACTAAAACTTTCATAAACCTTTTCTCCTTATCCTTAATCTACTTCATTTTCTAATGCATCTATAAAAGCAGTTTCTACTTCTTCTAAGATAGGTGTTACCTCATAATTAAATAAATCACCAACCAATATATAATCTTCACCTTCAATTGCATTAACTATTTCATCTAAATATTCGTTTAATCCGTCTATACTTTTTACTCTTCCAAAAACATTATCTGTTAAATAAACAACTTTATTTATATAATCTAGTCCATCTACTACTTGAGATATCATATTCATTCCTTCTGATTCATTACCTGAATACATCATCTCACTCATTTCTTTTATTGCTTTTATTAAATTTTTTATATATTCACTTGCCGTTACTATAGCTTCTAATTTTTCTTTTTTCATTTTCATAATCCTCTTTTCAAATATTCTTTAAATTCTATATGAGTAGCACCTTTTATAAAAAGTCCTTTACTACAATTATAAAATTTAACTGATTTATTTTCTTTAATTGTTTCTTCTATTCTATTTTTAAAATATACATAAGTTCTAACTGTAGTTATTTCATTACCGTTTATATCTTTATCTAAAACTCTATCATTTAAGTTTTCCTCGCCTTTTATATCATAAATTTTACAATATGATTCAATGTGAGTTTTTCCATTAATACTAGTTAAGTCTTGTCCAAGTAACGCAATATTTTTAGCACCAAATTTAATTGCAAGATTAATTGCAGCAACCGCAACGGTTTTACCTGTTTTTATTTCATATTCATCTTCCGTATCATTATAGAAGATATATTTAGGCCCATTATATTTTTCTATAGTCCATCTTGATGCTGTATTTAAAAAACATAAAGGAACTCTTGAATTTAAATTGTCTAAAAATTGCTTAACTACTATTTCATTTCCATCTATAATAACAACAAAATCCGGAACTATATTTTTTTCCATAATTCTTTTAAATACAGAACCAACAGCTATTATATTAAATTCATCCTTATGTTTTAATATATTTTCTATATCAAAATCTAAAGAAGGTCCAGCAGCTAGAATAAGCGTCTTTTTATTATTTTTAAATATTTTTTCATCTACAAATGAGTTTATATTCTCTAAATTTAAACTTTCATTATACTTTTTGTTTTGAAGCAACATATCTTTATTTTGATTTATTGATTCTTTATTAATTTGAAATGTTTTTAATATATCATATAATTTGCTGTTTAGATCTTTAAGCATTTCTAAAGAAGGCTTATGTATAATTACATCATCCACTTTTTTAAGTTTATCATTTAATTCATTGTAAAAATCATCTTCTTTTGATATTATATTTACCTTATCATTTTTTAATAAAACTGCATTCTCTTTAATGCATAAATCTACAATATCTTTTGAATATTCAAATACATATATATTTTTTACATTATTAAAGTTTTCTAAGATT
The DNA here is from genome assembly GCF_015234215.1 of Clostridium chrysemydis. Lineage (GTDB taxonomy): Bacteria > Bacillota > Clostridia > Clostridiales > Clostridiaceae > Clostridium > Clostridium chrysemydis. The sequence continues at coordinate 1,561,679 of NZ_JADEKP010000001.1, forward strand.
TGATTTATATTATATCCAAGCCCAAGTCCTATAATAACAATGCTATCATTATTTAAAGAATCCTTATTATTTGAAATGAATGTTTTAGCCTCTCTTAGCGGGTCATACTTACTATGAATATATTTATTTTTATACTTTAAAGTATTTAATCCACTTTTTGACTTAACTAAACTCAGCATGTTTTTTCTCCATAATGCTTAAAGTGTCTTCTATTTTTTTAATACTATCTTTGCAAATCCTATTCATTCCTTTATATATCTCTGTATTTAAATCTAATTTTTTTTCAATAACTCTTGTTTTAGAATCTGACTTATTTACAACAAACTTTTCGCTGCATTCTATATTATAACTTAGATCATAAATTATACTATTAACTATAGATAGCTTTGGAATTTCATCATTAATTTCTTTTTCATATTTATTTAGCTCTTTATTTATTTTATTTACAGAAGAATTATCATTTTTAAAATAAGCATTCTTAAATCTTTCTAAACTTTTCATTGCTTTAGTTGTAAGAGAAATAACCTTTTTTGAAGCTTCTATATTACCCTTTAGTCCATCTATAGTTTTTTCAAGTATTTCTTTATCAAATACAGCTTCAATTTCTGTATCCTTTTCCTTTATATCTTCAAATTCATCTAATACATCTTTTAATTTTCTAACTTCTGTTCCTTTAATTGCAGCGCCACCTTCTGTTGCATTTATAAACTTAATACCTTTAAAACTATCTACTATATTTTCTAAAGATTCTTTATATGCTTTTAAAGATAAACTTGTTCTAACTTCTTTTCCATCTATTCCTTCCACATACACATCGTTTGATTTATAGTAATTTTCTTTAGCATCAATTGACACATCATCAGTTTTTGCGCACTCAGCGTGTCCCTTATTATCTGTATAAGCTAAGTCTTGTCCTACAAATATAATAGGGTTACATCCCATAAATGCCGCAATAAAAGTCATTGCGTTAGCAACTGAACCGCCTTTAATTATATCTACTATATCCTCTCCTAAAATTTCTTTCATAAATCCAGATTGTGCACTAGATATTTTAGGACCTTTATAATTATCTAATATTTTGGAGTTTGTCATTTCGTTATAAATCAGATTTGTATTAGTTTTATCTAAATAATTTTCAACTAATTCATAAGATGCTTGACTTCCATCTATAATCGCCATAAAATCCGGGTCAATATTAACCCCTAAAAGAGGTTTTAAAGTTCTACCTCCACTTATTATAAGCGCCTTATTTTTATCTATGTAATTAATGTTCTTTTGAAGAGATGGTCCTGCTGAAACTATTATAGCCGGGATATTTTTATATTTATCTTCAAACTCGTTTATTTTTTGGGATTCAAAAAGATACTTTGAATTTATTAAACTTGAATCAACCCATTCATCTTTAAATTGTAGTTTAGTATTTCTCTCAAGTGCCATGTTTATAAGATGTTCTTTTATTTCCCTATAACTTTCCATAAGTTCATTTGTAAATATTTTATTATAGTTAGAATATGTTACAAGTTTTGCATATTCTAAGTTTAAATCATCTATATTTTCGTTCATAAACTCTTTTATTTCATCTATAGAATTTGTTATTACTATGTCTTCATTTTCTATTAGTTCATCATATATTTCTAATTTTTTTATTTCTTCTAAAATATAATCAATTGCTTCCACTACAAGAATCTTAGATTTTTTATCTTTTTTATCTAATAATAATTTTATGTGCTCTAATGCCCCAGCGCCTAGTACAATATAGTTATCCTTTTCTGTTAAAGGCTCAACAGATTTTATAAATTTATCTAATTCTCTACTTTGAGAGTATTTGCTTCCTAAATAGCAATTTTTATTATCTTTATTTATTTTTAATATATTAAAATTGTCCTTGCTTTTTTCTATTTGTACTTTCCCCATGATATCCTCTTTCTTAGAAATATTTTTATTTAATTATCGACTATTTTAAGTATTTCTTTATACAGATATAATACCATAAAAAAAATTACGTATAGCTAAGCTATACGCAATTTCTTTATACTATCTTAATAATTGTAAGACACCTTGTGGTTGTTGATTAGCTTGTGCAAGCATTGCTTGAGCTGCTTGTGAAAGAATATTACTTTTTGAGAAGTTCATCATTTCTTTAGCCATATCAACATCTCTAACTCTTGATTCTGCAGATTGTAAGTTTTCAGCTGTGTTATTAGTTGATCTTATTGAAGACTCTAATCTATTTTGAACTGATCCTAAATCAGCTCTAAATCCTGATACTTTTTGGATAGCTGCATCTATGCTTGTTATAGCTTTTGAAGCACCTGCTTGACTTGAAACTGTAGCACTTTTTAATCCTAATGCACTAGTTCTCATATCATCTAATTTAATTGATATAGTTTGTCCTGAATTTGCTCCAACTTGGAATTTAACTGTTTTAGCTGATTTAATAAGACTTTGTTTATTAAATTGAGTTTGATCTCCTATTCTTGTTATCTCATCTTTTAATTGTGAAAACTCCTTTTGAATTTGAGCTCTATCTTCTGAAATGTTTGTTCCGTTTGATGATTGAACTGATAATTCTCTCATTCTTTGTAGAATTGAGTGAGTTTCATTTGTAGCCCCTTCAGCAGTTTGGATTAAAGAAATACCATCTTGAGAGTTTCTTGAACCTTGTTCTAACCCTCTGATTTGTCCTCTCATTTTTTCTGAGATTGATAGTCCTGCTGCATCATCTCCAGCTCTGTTTATTCTTAAACCTGAGCTTAATTTTTCCATAGACTTTGCTTGATTAAATGAGTTTACTCCCATTTGTCTATTTGCATTCATTGCATTCATATTGTGATTAATTATCATAATAAATTCCTCCTTGATTTTAAATTAAACTTCCATGTTTACTATCTTAATAATTGTAAAACACCTTGTGGTTGTTGATTAGCTTGTGCAAGCATTGCTTGAGCTGCTTGTGAAAGGATGTTACTTTTTGAGAAGTTCATCATCTCTTTAGCCATATCAACATCTCTAACTCTTGATTCTGCAGCTTGTAAGTTTTCAGCTGTGTTATTAGTTGATCTTATTGAAGACTCTAATCTGTTTTGAACTGATCCTAAATCTGCTCTAAACCCTGAAACTGTTTGTATAGCTTTATCAATACTTGTTATAGCTTTACTTGCTGCTGCTTGAGTTCCAACACTTGCATTAGCTCCGTTAACACTTAGAGCTGAAGCTCTCATATCTTTTAAACTAATAGATATAGTTTGTCCTGAGTTTGCTCCAACTTGGAACTTAACACTTTTTGCTGATTTAATAAGACTTTGCTTGTTAAATTGAGTTTGATCTCCTATTCTTGTTATCTCACCTTGTAATTGTGAGAATTCTTTTTGGATTTGAGATCTATCTTCTGAAATGTTAGTTCCGTTTGAAGATTGAACTGCAAGTTCTCTCATTCTTTGCAGAATTGAGTGAGTTTCATTTGTAGCCCCTTCAGCTGTTTGGATTAAAGATATACCATCTTGTGAGTTTCTTGAACCTTGTTCTAACCCTCTGATTTGTCCTCTCATTTTTTCTGAAATTGAAAGTCCTGCTGCATCATCTCCAGCTCTGTTTATTCTTAAACCTGAGCTTAATTTTTCCATAGACTTACTTTGGTTAAATGAGTTTACTCCCATTTGTCTGTTTGCGTTCATAGCATTCATATTGTGATTAATTATCATAATAAATTCCTCCTTGATTTTAATTAAACATCCTTGTTTAATAAATTTATTTTGTTTTACACTTAAATATCGTTTGAGAAATTTATCACTTTATAATATTTTTAAAATAAATTTAATATTTTATTTTTATTTTTCATTTTTTATACATATTTAAACTTAACTATTATTTTTTCAAAACAAAAAAAGAGTGTCGAAAGTTTCGACACTCTTTTCTTTTACTATCTTAATAATTGTAAGACACCTTGTGGTTGTTGATTAGCTTGAGCTAGCATTGCTTGAGATGCTTGAGCTAAAATGTTAGATTTTGAGAAATCCATCATCTCTTTAGCCATATCAACATCTCTGATTCTTGATTCTGCTGATTGTAAGTTTTCTGCTGTATTATTAGTTGATCTTATTGAAGATTCAAGTCTATTTTGAACTGAACCTAAGTCTGCTCTAAATGATGAAACATTTTGAATAGCTGAATCAATTTTAGTTATTGCAGCCTCTGCTCCAGATTGAGTTGAAACATCGCAACTTGCAACACCTAACGCACTTGCTCTCATGTCTTTTAAATCAATTGTGATAGTTTGCCCTGAGTTTGCCCCTACTTGGAATTGAACTTTTGATGAAGCATTTAAAAGATTTTGCTTGTTGAATTGAGTTTGATCTCCAATTCTTGTTATTTCATCTTGTAATTGTGAAAATTCCTTTTGGATTTGTGCTCTATCTTCTGAAATGTTAGTTCCGTTTGAAGATTGAACTGATAATTCTCTCATTCTTTGCAGAATTGAGTGAGTTTCGTTTGTAGCACCTTCTGCTGTTTGAATTAATGAAACACCATCTTGTGAGTTTCTAGCACCTTGTTCTAATCCTTTAATTTGTCCTCTCATTTTTTCTGAGATTGATAAACCTGCAGCATCATCTCCAGCTCTATTAATTCTTAAACCTGAGCTTAGTTTTTCCATTGATTTACTTTGGTTAAATGTGTTTATCCCCATTTGTCTGTTTGCATTTAGAGCATTCATGTTGTGATTAATTATCATAATATATTCCTCCTTGATTCCTGTTGAAGCTTCCTTTGCTTCTTTATTACAATTAATTATCGAATCAATTCAGCTATACTTTAATATTTTTTATCATTTTTTTAATTTTATTTGTATTTTTTTATCTGAATAATAATTTATTATTTTCATTTTATATTTTACTATCATAATATTATAAAAACTTAAATAAATTTATAATCATTAGCTTCATAATATTGCTCTAAAATAAAAAAAGGCTACCAAAATTAGTTTTGGTAGCCTTTTATATTTACAATTATCTTAATAATTGTAATACTGCTTGAGGTTGTTGGTTAGCTTGAGCTAGCATTGCTTGTGCTGCTTGTGAAAGGATGTTATCTTTTGAGAATTCCATCATTTCTTTAGCCATATCAACGTCTCTTATTCTTGATTCTGCAGCTTGTAAGTTTTCAGCTGTATTATTAGTTGATCTTATTGAAGATTCTAATCTATTTTGAACTGATCCAAGGTCTGCTCTGAATCCTGAAACTGATTGGATAGCTTTATCTATGCTTGTTATAGCTTTTTCTGAAGCTGTTTGAGTTCCAACACTTGCTTTTGTTTTATCAACACTTAAAGCTGCTGCTCTCATATCTTTTAAATTAATAGTTATAGTTTGTCCTGAGTTTGCTCCAACTTGGAAGCTAACTTTTGATGAAGCATTTAAAAGATTTTGTTTGTTGAATTGAGTTTGATCTCCAATTCTTGTTATCTCATCTTGTAATTGTGAGAATTCTTTTTGGATTTGAGATCTATCTTCTGAAATATTAGTTCCGTTTGAAGATTGAACTGCAAGTTCTCTCATTCTTTGTAGAATTGAATGAGTTTCATTTGTAGCACCTTCAGCAGTTTGGATTAAAGAAATACCATCTTGTGAGTTTCTTGAACCTTGTTCTAACCCTCTGATTTGTCCTCTCATTTTTTCTGAGATTGATAACCCTGCTGCGTCATCTCCAGCTCTGTTGATTCTTAAACCTGAGCTTAATTTTTCCATAGCTTTTGATTGTTTAAATGAGTTTA
>NZ_JADEKP010000010.1 GCF_015234215.1 Clostridium chrysemydis
TTATCTAAGTTATCTTTCATTTCAGAAGTTAAAGTATTAAGCGTTTCAGATGAACCGTAAACTTTATCTGAGGCACTATTTAATTCTTCAGCTGATGCTGAAATTTCTTCTGTTGTAGCTGAAATTTCTTCTGATATAGCTGAGATACTATCTATATCTTCAACTATTTCATTTTTACTTGAGTTTATCGAATTAAATTCTTTAGTAATCTTCTCAATTAGAGGTATAACATCATCTACAGAATTTAAAATATTTTCAAAAGCACTTATAGCTTCATCTACAACATGACTTTGACTATTTAAATCTTCAGTCATTGATTTAGAACCTTTAACTAAGTTGTTTGTGTTAGAAACTATTTCAGAAACTGTTCCAAATATCTCTTCAGCTGAATTTTTACTCATTTCAGCAAGCTTTCTTATTTCTTCTGCAACTACAGCAAAGCCTTTTCCAGCTTCACCAGCTCTTGCAGCTTCTATTGCAGCATTTAAAGCTAAAAGGTTAGTTTGCTCTGAGATGCTTGTAATTAAGTTTGTCATATCATTTACTTTTTGAATCATTTTTGTTGTATGAGTTAATGAATCGTTAAATGTTATGAAGTTCGTATTAAATGTTTCTATGTTTTTAGTTAGTTTTTCTATTTCAGTGTTACCAGCTTGAGCCTTTGTTTTTATATCTTCACTTTTTCCATTTATATGGACGAAGTCAGTAGACATGTTATCAATATCATCACCAAAGTCAGCCATTTTTGAAGCTATATTAGTTAAAGTTTCAGCTTGGTTACTAGTACCTTCTGCAACATCATTAATAGCTTGAGATATACCACTTGTAATATTAGCTAAATCTCTTGATACATTTTCAAGATCGTAAGATTTATCTCCTATAACAGAAGCGTTATCTTGAATATTATTTATTATATCTGATATATCTTCAGATGTTTTAACTAAAGCTTTTCCCATAGCACCAACTTCTGTAGAATCTTTTAAAGTTTTTTCACTTACAGAAACTTTAAATATTCCTTTTGAGAAGCTAATTAATCCGTTATTTATTTCTTTAATTGATTTAGAAATTTTGTTTGAATTAATTAATATTAATATTATAAGTACAATTAAAGTTATTAAAGTAACTAGGACTGTTCCGATAATCATTAGATCTAGCTCTGAAAGTACATCCTCTGTATCTGCATAAACACAAAGAGTCCAATCAGTCCCTTTAATTGGCGTGAATGCTACAGTTCTGTTTTGTCCATCTAGAGTATAATCTAATATTCCTTCCTTTTTAGAAACAATTTCTTTATGGGCTTCAACTGCTGATTCAGAATTATCAGGAAGGTTTTTACCCTGAATAAAGTTAACATCATTTTTGACAAGTGTTTCATCTTTATGTGCAATTAGTGTATCATTTGAATTTATTATAAATACACCACCATTATTTAATACCGTAGTTTTAGAAGCCATATTAGAAAAATCATCAACTGTATCAGAAGCAATTAGGACTCCTTTGATAGAGCCATTATCTGATTTTATTGGAACAGATGTATATAAAACTCTCTTATCACCGATTTTACTTATTACAGGAGTTGAGGACATGTAACTTTTTCCATTTAGAGATTCCTTAAAAGCCTCTAAGTCTCCTAATGACACATCTACGTTATTCATATCAAAACTATTACCAGATGTATCTGCAATAGCGATATTGTTAAGACCATTAACTTCTGCATAAGCTTTTATTGTTTTAACTTGCTCGTTTCTATCATTACCTTTGAGCGTTGGTATTGCAGCAAGTGAAGCAAGCGATTCTTTGAAATCTGCTACTACAGTATTTGCATCAGAGGCTGCAACTTTTGCGATTTCTTTGAGCAATCCACTAGTTGTATTTCTAAGACCTTTGTTTGCAAAATATGAAGTACAAAGACCGCCTAGAATTGAAATTATAGTTAAAAGAGGTATAAAGTCTTTCAACAGTTTTACTTTTATAGATTTTGATTTAAAAATATTTTTCTTTTGTTTCATTTTATCCCACCTTAAATTAATAGATATTTGATTAATAAAATTATTATCGGATAGTAAATATATAACTTAAATCAAAAAATCAAAAAAAAGGCTAAAATTTTATAAAATAAATAAAATTTTAGCTAAAAACAGTTAATTTAATATGGATTTAACAATTGTGTTAATGAATATACAATTATTATTTTCATTTATTTAAAAATAACTACAATAATTTTAGGTCAGGTATACTTAAAGTTGGTTATAAAATTAAAAAAATTGATAAATAAGAGAGATATATATTAAAAAAATGACTTTTCTAAACTAGAAAAGTCATTTTAATATAGATTGTGATATACACAAATATTATATAGTTTTCTTATATTTCAAATTTATCTAAGTTATCTTTCATTTCAGAAGTTAAAGTATTAAGCGTTTCAGATGAACCGTAAACTTTATCTGAGGCACTATTTAATTCTTCAGCTGATGCTGAAATTTCTTCTGTTGTAGCTGAAATTTCTTCTGATATAGCTGAGATACTATCTATATCTTCAACTATTTCATTTTTACTTGAGTTTATCGAATTAAATTCTTTAGTAATCTTCTCAATTAGAGGCATAACATCATCTACAGAATTTAAAATATTTTCAAAAGCACTTATAGCTTCATCTACAACATGACTTTGACTATTTAAATCTTCAGTCATTGATTTAGAACCTTTAACTAAGTTGTTTGTATTAGAAACTATTTCAGAAACTGTTCCAAATATCTCTTCAGCTGAATTTTTACTCATTTCAGCAAGCTTTCTTATTTCTTCTGCAACTACAGCAAAGCCTTTTCCAGCTTCACCAGCTCTTGCAGCTTCTATTGCAGCATTTAAAGCTAAAAGGTTAGTTTGCTCTGAGATGCTTGTAATTAAGTTTGTCATATCATTTACTTTTTGAATCATTTTTGTTGTATGAGTTAATGAATCGTTAAATGTTATGAAGTTCGTATTAAATGTTTCTATGTTTTTAGTTAGTTTTTCTATTTCAGTGTTACCAGCTTGAGCCTTTGTTTTTATATCTTCACTTTTTCCATTTATATGGATGAAGTCAGTAGACATGTTATCAATATCATCACCGAAGTCAGCCATTTTTGAAGCTATATTAGTTAAAGTTTCAGCTTGGTTACTAGTTCCTTCTGCAACATCAGTGATAGCTTGAGATATACCACCTGTAATATTAGCTAAATCTCTTGATACATTTTCAAGATCGTAAGATTTATCTCCTATAACAGAAGCATTATCTTGAATATTATTTATTATATCTGATATATCTTCAGATGTTTTAACTAAAGCTTTTCCCATAGCACCAACTTCAGTAGAATCTTTTAAAGTTTTTTCACTTACAGAAACTTTAAATATTCCTTTTGAAAAATTCATTAATCCATTATTTATTTCTTTAATTGATTCAGATAGTTTGTTTGAATTAATAAATATTAATACTGCTAATATAACTAAAGTTAATAAACTTATTAAAATAGTTGCAATTTGCATTGAGTTTAATTGAGATAACACTTCGTCTGTATCTGCATAAACACAAGTTATCCAAGTAGTTCCAGCAACTGGAGTAAAGGCTAAAGTTCTGTTTTGGCCTTTGTATGTATAATTTAAAATACCTTGTTTTTTGGAAACAATTTCTTTATGGGCCTCAACTGCTGTTCCAGAGTTATCAGGAACATTTTTACCTTGCACGAAGTTAGCTTCACTTTCAACTAATTGAGTATCTTTATGTGCAATTAATGTATCATCTGAATTTATTATAAATATACCACCATCATTTAAAATCTTAGTTTTAGTAGCTAAATTAGAAAAATCAGTAGCCGTGTAAGATGCTGTTAATACACCTTTTATTGAACCGTTAGCTGATTTTATTGGAACTGATGTAAATACGACCATACTACCATCTAATTTGCTTTTTGTAGGAACTGAAATGTAATTTTTTCCAGAAATTCCTTCAGTAAAATATTCACGGTCTTTTACTGATACACTTTCGTTATTCATATCAAAGGCATTACCTTCTGTATCTGAAATAGTTATACGTTTAAGTCCATTAACTTCAGCATAAGCTTTTAAAGCTGCAACTTGGGCTTTCCTATCGTTACCTTGTATTGTTGGGTTTGCAGCTAGTGATGCAAGAGATTGTTTAGTATCTTCTACTATACTTGATACATCACTTGATGCAACATTTGCTAATTGTTCTAGCAATGTGTTTGTAGTGTTTCTAAGTCCTTTGCTTGCAAAATGTGAAGTAGCAAGCCCCCCTATAATTAAAATCACCGTTAAAAGAGGTAAAAAATCTCTTAACATTTTACCTTTTAAAGATTTTGCTTTAAAAAGATCTTTCTTTTTTTTCATTTTATCCCACCTTAAATTTAATATATATCTTTAATCAATAAAATTATTATCGTACAGTAAATATAGAACTTAAATTTAAAATGAATATATTTTGTAAAAATACATAAAAATTTGTCGAATGAGCACAGTGAATCATCTATCCTAGAGGGCTTAGCGTATTTATAAACTTTATATTTCTAAATTTTGAATAGTAGTTTTTATTTATAAAAAAATACAAAAAAGGAATCTCTTTAGAGATTCCTTTAAATAAACTTACTTTACAACTATATTAACAAGTCTTCCTTTAATTACGATTACTTTTACTATAGTTTTTCCTTCAGTAGTTTTAATTACGTTTTCATTTTCTAATGCAGTTTCTTTAATAACCTCATCAGATGAGTTTGACGGAACTGTTATTTTTGCTTTAACTTTACCGTTTATTTGAATAGCTATTTCGATTTCATCTTTAACTAAAGCAGAAGGATCGAATTCAGGCCATTTTTGGTTAAATACTGAACCTTCCATTCCCATAAGGCTCCATTGTTCTTCAGCGAAGTGAGGTGCAAATGGTGCAAGGATTTTTATGAAATCTAATAAAGTTTCTTTTAAGAATTCAGTATTTTTAACTTCTTCTTTATCATATTTAGAAAGAGCGTTAACAAATTCCATCATTCTTGCAATAGCAGTATTAAATTGCATTTTTTCAGTATCGTCTGTTGTACCTTTTATAGCAGTGTGAAGCCAAAGTCTAAGTTCTTTTTCTTCTTTGTCTATAGTAGTTTTTGAATTTCCAGATTTTATAGCTTCTCTTGAAGAATCTAGGTATCTTTCGATTCTATCTACGAATTTACCTATAGATTTTATTCCGTCATCGCTCCAAGCGCCACCTTCAATATAAGCAAATCCAAACATTAAATACATTCTAAATACGTCAGAACCATATTCTTCTATATAATCGTTTGGTGAGATTGTATTACCTTTTGATTTACTCATTTTTAAACCGTCTGGTCCTAGGATTAATCCTTGGTGAACTAGTGATTTGAAAGGTTCATCAAAGTTTAAGTATCCCATATCTCTTAAAGCTTTAGTGATAAATCTAGCATAAAGTAAGTGCATACAAGCGTGCTCAGGACCACCTACGTATTTATCTACTGGAAGCATTTTATCTATTATATCTTTATTGAAAGCTTCTTTTTCGTCTTTACTATCTGGATATCTTAAGTAGTACCAAGATGAGCAAACGAAAGTATCTAAAGTATCAACTTCTCTTTTTGCAGGTTTTCCGCAGCAAGGACAAGTTGTATTAACGAATTCTTCGCATTTTGCAAGAGGTGACTTTCCATCTGGAGTAAACTCTACGTTGTATGGAAGTTTTACTGGAAGATCTTTTTCAGGTACAGGAACTGTTCCGCACTCTTCGCAATAAATCATAGGGATTGGAGCTCCCCAGTATCTTTGTCTTGAAACTAACCAGTCTCTAAGTCTGTAGTTTACTTTTTGCTCACCTAAGCTTAAAGAATCTAATTTTTCTACTATCTTAACTTTAGCTTCTTTTGTAGTTAATCCGTCAAATTCACCTGAATTAACTAGTATACCGTGCTCACAGTAAGGAAGAGTAGTCTCTTTAGAATCCTTAGCTTCTATAACTCTTTCTATAGGTAAGTTATATTTAGTTGCGAAAGCAAAATCTCTTTCGTCGTGAGCTGGAACAGCCATAACAGCACCAGTTCCGTAAGTTGCAAGAACATAATCTGAAACCCAAATTGGAACTACTTTTCCGTTTATAGGGTTAACAGCATATGAACCTGTGAATACACCAGTTTTTTCTTTAGTGTTTGATTGTCTTTCTATTTCAGATTGCTTTAGAGCTTCTTCTTTGTAAGATTCAATAGCCTTTTTATTTTCTTCTGTAACAAGACTATCTACTAATTTGTTTTCAGGTGCTAAAACTACGTATGAAACACCGTTTAAAGTATCAACTCTTGTAGTAAATACATCAAATGATAAATCAGAATCTTTAACTTTAAATGTTACTTCTGCACCAGTAGATTTTCCAATCCAGTGCTTTTGCATAGCAACAGTTTTTTCAGGCCAATCTAAAGTATCTAATTTTTCTAGTAATTCATCTGCGTAATCTGTTATTTTTAAGAACCATTGAGTTAAGTCTTTTTTAGTAACTTCTGTTGAACATCTTTCACAAACTCCATCTACAACTTGCTCGTTAGCTAAAACTGTATTACATGAAGGGCACCAGTTAACAGGAGCATTTTTTCTGTATGCTAAGCCTTTTTCATATAATTTTAAGAATAGCCACTGAGTCCATTTGTAATAATCAGGTCTACAAGTAACAACTTCGTTTTCCCAGTTAAACATAGCCCCCATAGCTTTTAATTGAGCTTCCATAGTTTCTATATTTTTATCAGTTGAGTCTTGAGGGTGAACCCCTGTTTTTATAGCGTAGTTTTCAGCTGGAAGACCAAATGCATCAAACCCCATTGGTTGGAATACATTAAATCCATTCATTCTCTTAAATCTAGCCCAAGTATCTACAGGTCCGTAGTTAAACCAGTGACCAGCGTGTAATTGGCTACCTGATGGGTAAGAGAACATTTCTAAAACATAAAGTTTTTTATCTAGTTTAGTAGGGTCAAATTTATATAAATTTTCTTTTTCCCATTTTTCTTGCCATTTTTTATCTATGACAGTTCCGTAGTTTCCCATTTTTGTTCCTCCTCTAAATATATGATGAAATTTATTTTTTACAAAATAAAGGATATTAAATAAAAAGAAAATCCTTTCGTCTTTTATGCATTTTAGCATAAGAGACGAAAGGATTCCGTGGTACCACTCTTAATTAGGAAAATTTAATTTCCTCACTCTTTTACTTTAACGGGGTTAACCGTATCTGCTTCTAAACAGATAAACTCATAGACAAGTTCCTGAAGTTCAAACTCTGTTTTTCACCAAACAACAGCTCTCTTAACTTTGAAATATGCAGTACTACTTCTAATCATTGCTTTAATTTATTTAGTTTAAATCATTTGAATTTATTATATATATAAGGAAGTTTTTAGTCAAGTAATATTATAAAAAGTTATAGAGTTAGTTTAGTATAAGTAAGATTTTTATGAAAAATGGAGAAGGCTTTAGGAGATTGAAGGAGATAGGAGGACTAGAGAGGCTATATATAATGGGGTAGGTTAAAACGCAATAGAAGTAATAGAAGGTAGTTAATTAGGTTTGCTTTAGATATTTAGGAAAGGTAGAATAGAATGTAAGAAATATAACTAAATGGTAGTTGTATTTATAAATTTAGGAGAGTGATATTTTGTATTCGACGAAAGAGAATGCGAAAAGTATAGCTTTAGTAATACTAGGGGCATGTATTTTAGCATTCGGAACTTACAATTTTAATTTTCAAAACGAAATTACTGAAGGAGGAGTATTAGGATTAATATTATTAATAAAAAATATTATGAATATATCTCCATCAATAACTAGTTTGTTAGTAGATTTATCATTATTTGCTATAGGAGCTAGATTCTTTGGTAAAAGATTTATGGCACTTTCAGTTTTAGCAAGTTTATCTTTTTCAGCTTCATATAAAGTTTTTGAAAGTATTGGATTTATTATTCCAGATTTTAAAGATAATATGATAATTGCAAGTATTCTTGCAGGTATTGGAGTAGGTATTGGTGTTGGGCTAGTAATTAGAGGCGGTGGAGCTGCTGGAGGAGACGATGTTATAGCTCTTTTAGGTAACAAATTTACAAAGCTTAAGATAAATCACATATACCTTTTAACAGATGCTGTTATATTAATAGCATCAATAGTATATTTAGAACCAAAACAAATATTTTTCTCAATAATAGCTGTTACTATTAGTGGGAAGTTAATTGACATTTTATATAATGGACAAGAAGAAAAAGATGCCAAAGATGATAGCGTTGAAGACGTTAAAGATGGCATAACAATTAATGCATAAATAAGGTTAAAATAGCTTAGTTTTTACTAAGCTATTTTTTACTTTATTATCGAATAAAAGTTCCTTTTCTTATTAAAATTAAATAAATTAAACTTTATTATAAAATTATTAAATCTAATATAAATATAAAAAATGATTACTTTTATAGGTATAAGTAAATATATGTAAATGGTATAATTTTATAGAAAATAATTAATTAAATAGTAGGTTAGAGGAGGAAAGTAGGATGTTTAATTTTAGTACTGGGAGATTCTTTATAGGGGATGGGAATATCTTATATCCATCTATGAGAAAAGGAGAATTTTTTGAGACTAACTTTTTTAGAAAATTATTAGGTGAAGACGAGGCTAATAATAGAGACCTTGAGATATTTCACGTAAAGGAACATAATTTAGATAATTTAAAATTAGATTTAGATATATGTTTTGATACATTAAATGATTTTATAGAAAAGATAGTACTCCGTTCAGATGACACGGAGATTTTACTTAGCGAAGTAGGAATAGAGAAGGACAGTAGTATAGAGTATAGCTGGGGTAAAGTCGAAGAAATCGATGGCGAGGTATTTATAATATTTAATAATAGTAAATATATCAGATAGTTTTAAAACTACAATTTAAAGCAAAAGGAATATTAACTTTAGTTAATATTCCTTTTATTTTTATCTTGCACTAAAAGGCAAGGCTGCGGAATTTATATAATTTTCATCAAGAGTGTTACAAAGAATTATGCCTCATGATACAATTACTATAATATGGTAATTGGGAGGGTTTATGAGTAAAAAAAATAAAATCATAATAGGTGTATTAATATTGTTTCTATTAGGAGTTGTTGGTATTTTAAAATTTAGTTTTAGTAATGGATATAAAATATCTATTACTAATAATACTAATAAAACTATTAAAAAATTAGAACTAAAATATAAAGTTGATAGCATGATACAAAATATTTCGCAAATAGAATCTAAAACATCGTGGAAATATACTATTGATACTAATAGTATTCAAGGAGAAAATGCAATAATTTTAACATACAAAGATAACAAAGGTAATTCCTATGAAGAATATGTAGTAGGATACTTAGAAAAAGGTTATAGTGGGAAAGCTAATGTAGTTATTAATAACGTTGATGAAAATGGAAAATTGGAGATAACTATAAAATAAAATTGAATGAGAATTAGTAAAAAGTATGGATATGACATTCCATACTTTTTTTAAAGTTCTAAATCAACAATTTAATCTAATAGAGCTTTATTTTTATATAAAGAAAAAAATAAGAATATTATGTAGGGGTACTTAAGTATTATATATAAAAGGAATTTATTTAGAGGGGAGTTTAATTAAAAATGCTTAAGGATCTTTTTAGTTCATTTTTAGGACAAGGAATAATAGGATTTGGCGTTATAGCAATAATAATAGCCTTATCTATATATGGGATAGTTATTAGTTTAAGGATAAGAAATTCATATAAAGAACTTAACTATGGATTTGAAAGGGGTAGTATCTTAAATTATGAATCAAGAGAAAAAACTTTTGAAAGTAATGTTTTAAACGAAATAGTAAAGGATTTTAAAAGTAGTGCACAAAAAGGAACAGATAATATAAATACGGAGGTATTAATATTAAAACATTTAAGAAACAATTTTAATTTAAATGATAAGTTTATGAATATGATACCAGCAATATCAATTGCACTTGGGTTACTTGGAACATTTTTAGGGTTAACAGTTGCAATACATTCAACAAAAGGGGTACTAGTTTCTGGGGTTAGTTCAATGGAGCTTTTCTTAAGTGAAATGGGGCTTCCACTTCAAGGTATAGCAAGTGCATTTTGGACTAGTATCTTTGGTGTTTTTGTATCTATTATATTAAACTTTATTATTTCATTAGTTAAAAGAGAAAAGGATATGTTCTTTGATACTTTTGAGGATTATTTAGATAATTTAATATATGGAGAAAACTTTTATGGTTTCGCTAAGCAATTTGAAAAGTTTAATAATACTTTAGAAAATACTATGAAAGATTTAACTAAAGAAATGCGAGCTTTATTTAGAGAAGGTGTAGAAGAACTTGTTGAAAAGATAAATAAAAATACTATAGATATGACAGAGACAGCAAAAGAGATGAGTAATTATACAGTCGAACTTAGCCGAGTTATTAAAAGTTTAGATAATACTGTGGATAGTTTTAGCATGCCTGTTGAAATATTTAAAAAATCTATAGATAATTTTGAAATTAATACAGATAAATTTAAAAATATAATGGATGATGCAACTAGTAATTTATCATTAAAGATAGATTCACTAGGAGATAAAATAATAATTTTAGAAAAGAGTATAGGTGATGAAAATGTAATAATGACAAAATCACTTCAAACTCTTTCAGAAATTAAAGGAGATTTAGAAATTTCATATAACAGACTTGTAGAGAGCACGGAGTATATTAAAGACTCTATAGATATAAGTTCTAACAAGTTAGAAGTTCAATTATCTAATCTTCAAGAAGGTTACGATGGATTTGAAAGAGGTCTTTTCGAATTTTTAGAAACTGTAGATTCACTAAAGTCTGGAATAACAGAAAGTGTAACTAGTATTTTAAAACTTGAAATGGAGGATCTATCTAAAGACATAATAAGAGGATTAGATGAGTCTATAACAGGAATAACAGAAGCTACTCAAAGTTTAAGTAAAAATACAAATACTATAGCAAAACTTGTTAAGGCAACAAACGATTGGGCTTTTGCATCTAGAGGATAAAAATGATTTTAAAGTCACTTCTAAAATTTAAGAAGTGGCTTTTAATTTACATTAGAATATTTAAAGTTTAGTGATAATAAATTTAATTAAGAGAAAAGATTTATTTAGTTAGGGAAGAATGGAGGTTTTAAAGATGAAATTTAGAAGCAGAAGATATAAAAGAGAAAAAGAAGAGATGTCTTACTGGCCATCTTTTGTAGATATTATGACTACAGTCACTTTAGTTTTCTTTTTTATTATGCTTATATCAATGGCGTTATCAAGTTTATTTGTAGATAATATATCTAAGAAAAGAGATGCTATTTATAAAGAGATTCAAAGCAAATTAGATAGTAATAATGTTAACCCTGATGTTATGTATTTTAATAAAGAAGAAGGGAAGATAGAGATTAAAACAGAGACTTTATTTGATACTGGGAAGTGGGATTTAAAAAAAGACGGTAAAAATTTAGCTAAAGAATTAAATGAAGTTTTTTATAAGATACTCAAAGATGAAAAACTTAATAAAGAGATAGATTATATTGAAGTTGTAGGACACACTGATTATGCAGGAACAACTATAGATAATAGGAAATTATCAACAGAAAGAGCTATGAGTTTTTTAAATTCTATGGTTCCGATTAATAGTGATTTAGAAAATGGGTTTGGAGGTAAGTTTAAAGCCTCCGGTATGTCAGAGTTTGAGACAAACCCTAAAAAGGAAGATAGAGATAGAGAAGAATATTCAAAAAAAGATATGAAAGAAGTTAAAGATCAAAGAAAAATAGAAATAAAGATGGTATTTTCAAATAGGGATTTAGAAGAGGCTATAAAAAGTAGAAATTTAAAGAGGGAAAAATAGTTATGGGTAAGACGTTAGAGAAATATTTTAAACTTTATAAAGTACGAGATGATTTAAGGCTAAACTGTGTAATAGAATATGAAAAATTAGAAAGTGAAATTGAAAAATTTAGTCTTAACTTAAAAGGTTTAAAAGAAAACTATATAAAAAAACTTGTATTACCTTGGATAGTATCAGATAAAGGATTTAATTATTCTAGCAAAATAATAGAGAGAGAATTAGAAAGTAATGATTCAAAAAAATATATAAAGATAGCAAATGTTTTAGAAGATATAGGTCTAATTGATAAACCTAAAATTACAGAGATAAACCCCTTAAGTGATAAAAAAGAATTAATTTTTGTAAAAGAAAATGGTTTTTTTGAGGAATTTTCTATAACTTATAGCTCAGATTCGGTTCCTTTAAATTTAGAGATAATATCAAATAGGTTAAAAAAGTATATTAAATTGGAAGTTATAAATGGTTTAAAAGAAAGTAAGTTAAAAATAGTTTTTAAAATACCAAGGTATGAGGACATAAACAACTTAGAAGATATTATTATATTTACTGGAATAGACCTTAGACATATTAGTTTTATAGTAAAAAGTGAGAGCAATTATTTATTAGAAGGAAAATCTTTAGATGGAAACTATATTAAAGAAAGCATAGTAGAAAAGATTAAAAATTTAAATAATGCAAGTTCTATCTTAGAAGTAATAAAGGTTATGGAAAATGAAATAAAAAGAGAATTACCTGTAGATATATATATTGAAGCTTTTAATAGGGCTTTAGATTTAAAAGAATTTGATATAGGATTTTCTATGTTTTTAGAAGAGTACTTTTTAAAAAATCCTATAGTTTTAAAAAGTAATATAGATTATTTAAAAGAGATGTATAAAAGAAAAATCATAACAAGCAAATCTAAAGAATTAATAAGCTATTTAAATTTAGTTTTAGAAGAGGATTTAGAAGGTAGGAAGGCTTTAATAAATTTAAAAGAATATAGTAGAGAGTTTGACTATAATTTTATAAAAGAAGTCAAGGATATTTATAAAAATTCTTCAAATAAAGAGGGGTTAAATAATGTAATAAACAAAATAATAAATTCTAAAGATATAAAGTTAGATAATGATATGGTTGATATTATTTATTCCTTTTATAAAAAAACATTAGATATAAAGGCCTTAGAAAAACTTATTCAAAATGAGGCTATTGTAAAAAAGTTAGACTTCAAATCAAAAGATAGGATTTTAATTTTGGATTTCTATAGAAAAACAGGAGTGGGAAACCTAAAAGATATATTAAGATTTTGCTGCACTAGCATAGATGAAAGTGATTATATAAAAAAGACTATGATAAAAGTAACAGAAGAAATAATAGAGGAAAATGACACTAAGAAGAAAGAGCAATTATTTAGAGATAACTATAAAATTATATTTAAACTGAGTAAATTCAGTAAAAAGCTATATGAAGAATTTATAGTTTATAAGCTTTATACTGAAAAAGATGGTCTAGATATATTTATATATGAAGAAGCTTTATTAAAAATAAAAGGTAGAGATTTAAAGAAAAGATTATTAGAGCGGGTTATTGATTACTTTATTTTAGAAAGTGATGAATCAAAGTATGTGTCATATTTAAATACCTATTTAGAAGAATATCCTCTAGAAGAAGATTATGCGTATGATTTAATAAATAAATTTAGTTTTGATTTTATATTTTTAGGTGTGTTTATAAATAGGATAAGATTTAAAGATAGAGAGTTGAAAAGAAGGGCTATAAATAAAGTAACTAACGCTTTTATAACTTCTAAAAGGTATGAGCTTTTACCTTTAGTTATAAAAGAATATAAAAATATAAAAGCTTATGATAAAGGAAAGGAAGTTCTTATAAAATTTATTAAAAACTCTAGTTTTATAACTGAAAATATTTATGTAAGCACGATAAAAGGAATGATTGAGGTTTTAGATGAAGATAGAAAAAAAGAAGTTTATAGTGAACTTATTAAAAGATGCGATTTGCCTTTAGATATAAGAGTTAGATATTCTAATTTGATTAAAGATGAATCTAACGAAAAAATTATAATTGATGGGTTTGAAAAGGGAAATACGGTTAGTAAAAAAGCTAAGCTTTTAGCTCTTAAAAATTATTATGAAGATGATTTGAAATTTTTAAGTTTAGTGAGATTTGGAGAAAATAGCGAAGAAATTAGAAGGCTTGTCTTAAAAAAAGCAGAAGATAAATTTAAAGATAATAAAGCATATGTAAAAGAAATTATAGTTAATTTAGATGAAAAATCTAAAGAATCTTTAATTTTAAATAGATCTTTAGAAGATTATTATAAATATAAAGATAACTTAAATTTAGCATATATATTTGGAAATTATAAAGTGGTTTCAAGATATAGAGGGGATTTAAGTGATAGAGTAAAGGTTAAATCTTTATTTTGTGATGAAACTAATTCTGGAATAATATTTAGAAAAGGTGATTTTAAAGAAACGGTATTAAAAATTTTAAGGGAAAACTTTATAAAATACGAAACCTTTGATAAAGAATTATATATATTAGAAGAAAGTATAAAAGATAATTCGCTTAAAGGTATTATAAGGAAAGGATTAGATATCATAAAATTACAAAAGGAATTAATTAATTCTAATTTTACCCTAACAGATTTTAGAGAAGATGCATTTATAAAAACTTCTAAATTTATCTTTCCAAGGAGAATAGAAGGGGTAATAAAATATAAAGAAAATTTATCCTTAAAGGTAGGGGAAAGGTTTAAAGATAGAATATTATTAAATGAACCAAATATAACAAATTTAATCAAAGGATATATATATAATGATATTTTAAACCTTCAAAATAAAGTAGAGATAGAAAAGTTAGGTTATTTAAAGAGTATTATTAAAAGAGAAGATTTAAATAGCTACGATAGATTATATGAAGAATTAGACTTAGTATTTAAAAATAATTTCAAAGAGGGAAGGTATGAAACAGAAGAATCGTGATGAAAAAATTAAAGACATATCAAAATTATATAATAATATAACCTCAGAAGATGAGATAACTTATAATAGATTCTACAATATATACAATTGCTTTTTTAAAAATATAAAAAAGCTTCTTGCAGTTATAATAATAATTGTAATATTTTTTATAGGTTATGGAGCATATAAAGATTTTAAAATAAACTTAAAAGATCCTAAAAATGTTATAGAAAAGTTTTATGAGTATTCTATTAATGGGGATATAGAAAAAGCATTAGATTATGCATATGTGGATGTGAGGTTAAAAAAGAGTGAAGAAGAAGACTTTTTTAAATTAGTAAAATCATATGTATCATCAGATATATATTTTGATGTTTCTGTTTTAGATTTAAAAGAGATAGAGAATTCAAATAACTATATAACATACGAAGTAACTTATAACTTCATAGTAGATAATAAAAAATCTAAAGAACTAAAAGATAAAATAACATTAATAAAAGAAGAAGAACTTTATAGAGTGTCGCTTTTAGATTCTTTAAAAGATAAAGGGATAGATTTAAATAGTATAGTTAAATAAAAAAATGCCTTATTTTTAAGGCATTTTTTTTATTTAAACTTCAAAAGCATTAAATGATAATTCTATTTTATCAACAGATGGTGTAAGTTTAGTTAACTTTACATTAGAAGCTAAGAACATTCTTTTTGATGCTTTAACTTCATCAGACTCTGCATATTTATCACTAAGATAAATAACTTCCTTAATTCCACTTTGTATAATAGCCTTTGCACATTCGTTGCAAGGAAAAAGAGCAACGTAAAGTTTTGCATTTTCTAAAGAAACACCTCTATTATTTAAAATAGCATTAAGTTCTGCATGAACTACATAAGGATACTTTGTTTCTAAAAATTCGCCATCTCTACTCCACGAAAATTCATCATCTGAACAACCAAATGCGAATCCATTATAACCAACAGATAGAACTCTATTAGTTGGACTTACAATGCAGGCCCCAACTTGTGTACTAGGATCTTTGCTTCTCTTTGCAGATAATAAAGCAAGTCCCATAAAATATTCATCCCAAGATATAAAATCTTTTCTTTTCATATTTAGACCTCCTAAATCAAGGTATAATAATTAATTACATAATTATTATACTATTATATATAACCCAAAAACAAATTAAAATGAGATTAAGCTCTGTATAAGAAAATGAAGGGATTTAAAGATAAAAATGTATGTAGAAAAATAGTCAAACAAGTTAACTTTAAAAGGATTAAATGTTTTTTATTATATAAAATACTAGGTGTTAAATAAGGAAAATTAAGAAAAAAACAGTGAAAAGGTATAAAAGTTTGTTTAAAAATTAACAAAAAAGTATTGAATAATAAAATAAAGGTGGTATAATAAGAGTGTGTTAAGAGTTTAACAATAATAAAATGTTAATAAAAATGTTAATTATATATTTGGGAGGTTTTACAATATGAGAGAAGTTGTAATAGTAAGTGCTGTAAGAACAGCATTAGGAACATACGGTGGAGCACTTAAAGATGTTCCAGCAGTAGACTTAGGAGCTACAGTAATAAAAGAAGCAGTTAAAAAAGCAGGAATCAAACCAGAAATGGTTGACGAAGTTTTAATGGGTAACGTAATTCAAGCAGGTCTTGGACAAAACGTTGCTAGACAAGCAACTTTAAAAGCTGGATTACCAAACGAAGTATCAGCAATGACTTTAAACAAAGTTTGTGGTTCAGGATTAAGAGCTGTAAGTTTAGCTGCTCAAATGATTAAAGCTGGAGATTGCGATGTAGTAGTTGCAGGTGGTATGGAAAACATGTCAAGAGCACCTTATGCTTTACCAACAGCTAGATGGGGACAAAGAATGGGAGACGGAAAAATGGTTGATACTATGATCAACGACGCTCTTTGGGATGCATTTAATAACTACCACATGGGAATCACTGCAGAAAACATAGCAGAGCAATGGAACCTAACTAGAGAAATGCAAGATACTTTCTCAGCAGAATCACAACAAAAGGCAGAAGCTGCAATAAAAGCTGGAAAATTCAAAGATGAAATAGTACCAGTTGTTATTCCTCAAAGAAAAGGAGATCCAAAAGTATTTGATACTGACGAATTCCCAAGATTCGGAACAACTGCTGAAAGCTTAGGAAAATTAAGACCAGCATTTAAAAAAGATGGTACAGTTACAGCAGGTAACGCTTCAGGAATCAACGACGGAGCTGCAGCTTTAGTAGTAATGAGCGCTGAAAAGGCTGAAGAATTAGGAATTAAACCAATGGCTAAAATCCTTTCATACGGATCAAAAGGATTAGATCCATCAATAATGGGATACGGACCATTCTATGCAACTAAGAGAGCATTAGAAGGAACTGGATTAGAAGTTAAGGATATCGATTTAGTAGAAGCTAACGAAGCATTCGCTGCGCAAAGTTTAGCTGTAGCTAAAGATTTAGGATTCGATATGTCAAAAGTTAACGTTAATGGTGGTGCAATAGCTTTAGGACACCCAGTAGGGGCTTCAGGAGCTAGAATCCTAGTTACTTTACTTCACGAAATGGAAAAAAGAGATGCTAAAACTGGTTTAGCAACACTTTGTATCGGTGGAGGAATGGGAACTGCATTAATCGTAGAGAGATAGTAGAACCTTTCAAATAAAATAATATAAATAGAGACCACATAGCATATCATGCTATGTGGTTTTTTTTAGCTTTTTTAGTAGGTATTAATAATTATATTAAATGGTATATTTTCTAAATCGTAAAAGGAATAGACGTTTACTTTTAAAATTATTAAAAAAAATAGGAATAAAATAATAAAAGAATAATAAAACTACATATATGATGACAATAAACAAATGATAATAAAAACGAAATTATATGAATAAATTATTAACAAAAGGTTATAAAATCGATTTTTGTGCAACTTGTCTATAATGTTAATTCAATTGTGTCTCACAAAAAACGGAAAATATACCTTTTTTTATTGATAACATGACTGAATTTTCTGACAATTGAAATTTAATTTAAAAATAGTTGTAAGGTGAAGAGAAAAAGAGTAAAGTGGTTAAAAAGGGTTAAAACATAGTAAAAACACTTCAAAAAGGAATTTTATTGCCTAAAATAGACAAAAATTGAATTTCAATTAGGAAATTATCTACACTATAATGATTTAGAAAGACATAAGGAGGCGAATATGGTTATAGATTTAAAAAGCTTACTTAGGAACACAGCAAAGTCTAGTTTACTTGTAGTCGGCCTTGGAGTTATCGCATTACTTATAATAAATCCAAAATACGTAGAACCTTTTGTGATAGGATTTTTAATAAGTCTTGCAAATTTCATAATAGGCGGATTGCTATCAGAAAAAAGTATCAATTCAAAAGCTGATCTTAAGGGATTATTATTGATGGTTAGTTTTGGAATAAGAATAATCCTTGTTGCCGGTATCGGTATCTTGTTATTATTGCAAAACCAATACAACATAATTCTTTACGTTATAGGCTATATGTCTAATTTCATTTCCCTTTTTATGGCTATTAAATATGAAGAAAGGAAGTGATTGAGTGAACAGTCTAATGGATAAGGTTAGTAGCTTTATAAATAGTCTAGGAAGTGTAATAATCCAACAATGGGTTATCATAGTTTTAATCGCTATAGTTTTATGGCTACTTACTAGAAATTTAAAAGTTATTCCAGAAAGCAAAAAGCAAAACATTGTTGAGATGGGTATAGAAGGATTTAGCAACTGGGTAAAATCAACTATGGGTGACAGTTATATAGGCTATGCACCATTTGTAGGTTCTCTTGCGATTTTCGTATTTGTTATGAACGTAACAGACCTTTTAGGGTTCAAGCCACCAACATCAGATTTCAGTGTTGCTTTAGCTTTATCATTACTTACATTCCTTATAGTTCAAATTAATTCAATAAGAGAAAATGGATTTTTTGGTTACTTAAAAGGATATGGACATCCAACTGCAGCTCTTTTACCTATAAACATACTTGAAAGAGTAATGTTACCTGTAACATTAAGTTTCAGACTTTTCGGTAACATAACAGTTGCGGTAGTAATAATGGAATTAGTTTATCAAGCATTAGGAAATGTAGCATGGATTGCTCAATTAGCTATCCCAGTACCACTTATGGGTTACTTTGACCTATTTGATGGAGTGCTTCAAAGTTTTATATTTACAATATTAACTATGATAAATATAAAAATGATAGCAGAAGAATAAAAAAAACAATTTATTTTTAGGAGGAAATATTTATGTCAGGACAAGAATTTATCATTGGAATGCGTGCAATCGGAGCAGGATTAGCAATTATATCAGCATTAGGAGCAGGAGTAGGTATCGGTAACGCGACAGCGAGTCTTCTAAAAAGTATAGCAAGACAACCAGAAGCTAAAGGTAGCTTAATGTCAACTTACTTCATAGGTTGTGCTTTAGCAGAAACTACAGCAATATATGGATTACTAGTATCATTCATACTATTATTCGTTGGAATAAAATAATTAAATTTGCTATAAAAAAATAGGTTTTTAAGCCTGGAAGGGAGGCTTTGATTTGGATATTAATATGTCTATAGATATTCCAAAGATTATTGTCACTTTAGTAAACTTAGGGATATTAATTTGGTTAGTTAAGAAAATAGCATTTGATAAAGTTAATGCTATCATTAAACAAAGAAAAGATCGTATAGAAGATACAATATCTAAAGCTGATGGAGATTTAGAAAAAGCAAGGATATTAAAAATACAAAACGAAAGAGAAATAACTACTTCAAAGAAAAAAGGTAAAGAAATAGTTGATGAATATAAGGTTAAAGCTGATGATCTTAAAAAAGAAATAATCAACGACGCTAAAGTTGAAGCTGAGAGATTATTAGAAAGATCTAGAGATGAAATCACAAGAGAAAAAGAAAAAGCAGAACATGAAATGAGAAATAATATATTAAACATTTCAATGCTAATTTCAGAAAAGGCTCTAGGTGAGAGTATAAGTGAAGAAAAGCATAAAGAACTTATAGATGACTATATTAGCAAGGTAGGTATGTAATATGTACGAATACCTAGATAGGAGATATGCTAAAGCCTTATATGAAGTAGCGGAAGAAAAAGGTAAGGTAGATGAATATTTAAGAGATCTTAGAGAAATTTGTGACCTTATAGATAGCAATGAGGAACTAAAAAAATTAGTTGATTATCCTCAAGTTAGTACAAAAAAGAAAAAGAAAATAATGATAAAGCTTCTTAAAGGACAAATAGATGAAGAGTTATTATCTTTTATACTTATCCTTATAGAAAAAGGAAGAATTCATTACATTAGAGAAAAGCTTAATCAAATGGAATTAATACATTTAGAAAAGCAAAACGTAGTTACAGCTTTAGTAAAGAGTGTTATTCCTTTAAGTGAAGAGCAATCATCTAAATTAAAAACTAATTTAGAAAAGAAGTTTAACAAGAATGTTATATTAGAATATGAAATTGATAAGAGTATTTTAGGTGGATTATACGTAAGAGTCGGTAATGAAGTAATTGATGGATCAGTTAAATCAAAACTTGAAGAAATGAAATCCCTAATACTTAAAAGCGAATAGAGGTGAAGCTATGAATATCAAACCAGAAGAAATTACTTCTATAATCAAAAGTGAAATAGAAAGATACGACAAAGAAATTAAAACTATAAACTCAGGTACAATAATCCAAATCGGAGACGGAGTTGCTAGGGTATTTGGATTAGATGATTGTATGGAAGGTGAGCTTTTAGAGTTCCCTAATGGTGTTTATGGAATGGCTTTAAACCTTGAGCAAGATAACGTAGGTTGCGTTCTTTTAGGACCAGAAGAAGGTATAAAAGAAGGAGACGTTGTTAAAAGAACTGAGAAAATAGTTGAAGTTGGAGTTGGAGAAAACTTAATAGGTAGAGTTGTTAACGCACTTGCAGAACCTATTGATGGAAAAGGTCCAATAAAAGCAGAAACTACAAGACCAATTGAAGTTCAAGCTCCAGGAATACTTGAAAGAAGTTCGGTTAATGAACCATTACAAACAGGTATAAAAGCGATAGACTCAATGATTCCAATTGGTAAAGGACAAAGAGAACTTATCATAGGAGATAGACAAATAGGTAAGACTGCTATAGGAATAGATACAATAATCAACCAAAGAGGCAAAGATGTTATATGTATTTATGTAGCAATCGGACAAAAGCAATCTACAGTGGCTTATATAGTTAATACTTTACAAGAAATGGGAGCTATGGATTATACAACAGTAGTAGCTGCAACTGCATCAGAAACAGCACCACTACAATACTTAGCACCATACGTAGGATGTACTATAGGTGAGCACTTCATGCATCAAGGTAAAGATGTATTAGTAATTTATGATGACTTATCTAAGCACGCTGTTGCTTACAGAACAATGTCACTATTACTTAAAAGACCACCAGGAAGAGAAGCTTATCCAGGGGATGTTTTCTACATCCACTCAAGATTACTTGAAAGAGCAGCTAAACTTTCAGAAGAGTTAGGAAGCGGTTCTTTAACAGCACTTCCAATAATCGAAACATTAGCAGGAGACGTTACTGCATATATTCCAACTAACGTTATTTCAATTACAGATGGTCAAATATTCCTTGAAGGAGATTTATTCTACTCAGGACAAAGACCAGCTGTTAATGCAGGTATTTCTGTATCAAGGGTTGGAGGTAACGCTCAAATTAAAGCTATGAAACAAGTTTCAAGTACTTTAAGATTAGAGCTTGCTCAATACAGAGAATTAGCAGCGTTTGCTCAATTCGGTTCAGACCTTGATAGAGATACAACAATGAGACTTGAAAAAGGTAAGAGATTAGTAGAAATCTTAAAACAAGATCAGTACAGCCCAATGAACGTAGAAGATCAAATAATGATCCTTTATGCAGCTGTTAATAATTTCTTATCAGATATAGAAGTAACAAGTATCAAAAAATTTGAAAAAGAATTCTTAGAATACATGAACGTACATCACAGAGAAGTAGGAAAAGCAATTGTTGAAGGTAAAGTTTTAACTGATGAAGTTAAAGGAATGCTTGAAAGCGGAATAGTAGAATTTAAGAAAAAATTCTTAAATGATGGCGTTTAATATTTGGTAGAAAATTAAGGAGTTGACGATATGGCAGGAGCAGGACTTATTGAAATAAAGAGAAGAATTAAGTCAGTTCAAAGTACTAGAAAAATCACAAAAGCCATGGGACTTGTTTCTACCTCAAAGTTAAGAAGAGCTAGAGCAAACTTAAACCTAAATGAAACTTTCTTTGATACTACTTTAGATATAACTAAAGATGTATTCAATGAAATAGATGGATTTATGGATTCAGTTTACTTAAAAGGTAATGGCTCTAAAAGAAAACTATATATAGTTCTTGCATCTGATACAGGATTATGCGGAGGATACAATGTCAGCTTAGCTCTTAGATTAAGAGAACAAGTTAAAACAAACGGAGAAGAAGCTGAAGTAATCTGTGTAGGTAAAAAAGGTGTTTCATACGTTAAAAGATATGGATTTAATTGTGTAGGAGAATATTTAGATATACAAGATCATCCTAATTTTAAAGAGATGCTTCCTATATATAATCACGCATTAAGATTATATAAAGATAGTGAATATGGTGAAGTAAATGTAGTTTATACTAAATTTAATTCGCCTGTATCACAGGAAGTTAAAATTGAAAGATTATTGCCTGTTAAATTAGAAAAGGAAAATGTAGGAGACTATACAATAGAACCGAGAGACGAGAGTGCGGTAGAAGAAGTTTTTGACTTTTATATAGTATCTAAATTATTAAATTCAATGCTTCACGCAAGAACTAGTGAGCAATCTTTAAGAATGACAGCAATGGACGGGGCAACTAAGAATGCAAATGATCTATTAGATAGACTTGAAAGTAAATATAATAGAATCAGACAAAGTGCAATTACTCAAGAAATTGCTGAAATAGTTGGTGGAGCAGAAGCACAAAAATAGTGAGGAGGTATCTAGATGCCTAAAAATGTAGGAAAAGTGGTTCAAGTAGTAGGACCAGTTGTAGATATAAAATTTGATACTGAGTCACTTCCAAACATATATAACGCTATTGAAATCGACATGGGTGATCACATGCTTATCACTGAGGTTGAGCAACATATCGGAGACGATATAGTAAGAACAATAGCTATGGAAGCGACTGAAGGATTAAAAAGAGGAATTAAAGCAGTTGACACAGGACATCCAATATCAGTACCAGTTGGAAAATGTGTTTTAGGAAGATTATTTAATGTACTTGGTAAAGAAATAGATGGTGAAATTGCAGGGGATGTAGATGCTACAGAATTCTACCCTATACACAGATCAGCACCATCATTTGAAGATCAATCAGTTCAACCAGAAATGTTTGAAACTGGTATTAAAGTAGTTGACCTTTTAGCACCATACCAAAAGGGTGGTAAGATAGGTCTATTTGGAGGAGCTGGAGTTGGTAAAACAGTTCTAATCCAAGAGCTTATAAATAACATTTCTAAAGAACATAGTGGATTATCAGTATTCACAGGTGTTGGAGAAAGATCAAGAGAAGGTAATGACCTTTACTATGAAATGAAAGAATCAGGAGTTCTTAAAAATACTGCATTAGTATTTGGACAAATGAATGAGCCACCTGGAGCTAGAATGAGAGTTGCACTTACAGGGTTAACTATGGCTGAATATTTCAGAGATAAAGGCCAAGACGTGTTACTTTTCATAGATAATATATTCAGATTCTCACAAGCAGGTTCTGAAGTTTCAGCCTTACTAGGAAGAATACCATCAGCAGTTGGTTACCAACCAACACTAGCTACTGAGATGGGTGCATTACAAGAAAGAATCACATCAACTAAGAGTGGTTCAATCACATCAGTTCAAGCGGTATACGTACCTGCTGATGACTTAACAGACCCAGCACCAGCTACAACATTCTCTCACCTTGATGCAACAACAGTTTTATCAAGAGGAATAGCTGAAAAAGGTATTTATCCTGCAGTTGACCCAATAGAGTCAACTTCAAGAATTCTTGACCCTAGAATAGTTGGTGAAGATCACTACAAAGTATCTTCACAAGTTAAACATATGCTTGAAAGATATAAAGAACTTCAAGATATCATAGCTATCTTAGGTGTTGATGAATTATCAGATGAAGATAAAGTAACTGTTGCAAGAGCAAGAAGAGTTCAAAACTTCTTATCACAACCATTCTCAGTTGCAGAACAATTCATCGGAATTCCAGGTAAATACGTACCGATAGAAGAGACTATAAGAGGGTTCAAAGAAATAATAGAAGGTAAGCATGATGATGTTCCAGAATCAGCATTCTTATTTGTAGGAACTATAGAAGAAGTTTTAGAAAAAGCTAAAATAAAAGCATAAGAAGGTGTTATCGTATGAGTAGTACTTTTAAAATGCAAATAATAACTCCAGAAAAGACTGCATTTGATGGAGATATACAAAGCATAACAGTACAAACTGGAGAAGGATATATTGAACTTATGGCTCGCCATGAGTCTATCCTACTAAAAACTCTACCTACTATAGCGAAAGTTGTTTTAGGAGATGGTACTAAAGCTGAGTATTTTATATCTAGCGGAATTGCAAAATTTGAGGGAAATGAGCTTAAACTTTGCGTAGGTGCTTTAGAAACTAAAGAAGATATTGATTTAGGAAGAGCAAAAGAAGCTAAAGATAGAGCAGAAAAAAGATTAAAAGAATCTAATTGGAATGAAAAAAGAGCGCAAGCTGCGCTCCAAAGATCAATCCTTAGAATTAGATTAAAAGAGCAATAGTAAAAAGACCATACTTTTTAAAGTATGGTCTTTTTTTTGAGTGTTTTTTATTAGCACAAAAAATTAATAACAATAATAATATATATAGAGGAAAACTGTATAAACTTTTAAAATGTGGACAATACTTAAAACGAAAGGTAGGGGTATTATGGGAATAAAGAGAGTTATTATTTTTATTTGTACTATTTTTGTTTTAGGGATTTCGAATTCTGAAAGTTTAAATACAAAAAATTATTATTATTTTGAAGAAGATGTTATTAAAAAAACAGAGTTTGCTAATAATGCTGTAAAAATTCAATACGAAACTAATTTAAGTATAGAGGATGAATATAAGAGAGTTTGCGATATTTTAAAAAAAGATTATGAAATAAAGACTTCAGATAAATTAAAATTAGAGGGGAAATATTCCCTAGAATTTAGTGCTTGGAGAGAAGGAAATAGAACTTTTGTTGAAGGTATTATTTCAAATAAGGATACAAAAACAAATTCAAGAAATCTTAAGAAAGAATTGAAAAAAATACAAGATGATAAAATCCAAAATATAAATTATTTTAACTATTATAAGGGTAAAATAAAAGTGAAAAACAACAACATAGACAAACTTGATATAAATTCTCTTAACTTAAATGGAGAATTTGTTAAAATTCAAAATGGATACACAGGAAAACTTACATTAGGAGATGGAAGCAGATTAAATTATTCCGTTATGAGTTATGATACTGGAATTTATTTAATTATAGGAACTCCTATTATTTTCAAAACGTATTAACAATTTTTTTGGAGGAAAATATGGAAAAAATCATAGTAAAGGGAGTTAAGGAACTAAAGGGAGAAGTTAATATAAGTTCAGCTAAAAATGCAATATTACCTATAATAGCTGCAACTATATTGTGTGATGAAAAAGTTATAATAAAAAATACTCCAATGCTTGAAGATGTAAGTGTTCTTATAGAATTGCTTAGAGAATTAGGGGCAGAGATTAAATATTCAAATATAACAGATGAACTAATTATAGATAATTCTAATTTAAAGTTAGTAGATACTATAGATAGCTTAGTTAAGAAAATGAGAGCATCATTTTTAATAATGGGGCCAATTCTTTCAAGATTTGGTTACTGTAAGCTTTCGCTTCCAGGTGGATGTAATATAGGAAGTAGACCTATAGATCTACATTTAAAAGGCTTTAAATTATTAGGAGCTGATATAAATAAACAATATGGTTATGTTGAAACAATGGCTACTAAATTAAAAGGTAACAGAATATATTTGGATTTTCCATCAGTTGGAGCAACAGAAAATATAATTATGGCTTCAGTCCTTGCTAAAGGAGAAACTATAATTGAAAATGCAGCAGAAGAACCAGAAATTTATGATTTAGCTAATTTTTTAAATAAAATGGGCGCAAAAATTTATGGCGCAGGTAGAGGTAAAATAACTATTATAGGTGTAGATAAGCTTAAAGGAACAACACACACTCCAATTTACGATAGGATAGAAGCTGGTACATTTATGGTAGCTGCTGCTATTTCAAAAAGTGTTATTGATATTAAAGGCATTGATGATGATAATTTAAGACCTATAATAGAAAAGTTAAAAGAATGTGGAGTGAAATTTATAAATTATAAAGATGGAATTATTGTAGATGGTAGAGGAAACAAATACCCTATAGATATAAAAACATTGCCACACCCTGGTTTTCCAACAGATATGCAACCTCAAATGATGGCATTACTTTCAACTATTGAAGGAGGAAGCGTTATAACTGAAACTGTTTTTGAAAATAGATTTATGCATGTAGCAGAACTTACAAGAATGGGTGCAGATATAAAAATAGACGGGAAAACAGCATTAGTTAACGGTGTATCAAAACTTACAGGATGCGAAGTTAAATCAACAGATTTAAGAGCAGGTGCAGCTATGATTTTAGCAGGACTTGTAGCAGAAGGCGAAACTATAGTAGGTGATGTTTATCATATAGATAGAGGATATTTAAATATAGAAGAAAAGTTTAAAAAATTAGGTGCAAATATTTATAGAGAAGATAGGTGAAAAACCAGTAGTATTAGCTACTGGTTTTTTATTGTTTGAATAATGTGATTTAGTAACATAAAGAAAAATCTGTAAGTAATATTTCTTTTTAGTAGTTAATATAAATAGAAGAGGTGCAAAGGGTGAAAAGGAGGTTTTTTATGAGAAGAGACGAGCTTTTTGAAAATATAAAAAGTTTACTTAGTTTAACTCTTATAATAGTAATATTTATAGGTGTTATACCACATATACTTTTAGGGAATGGAATTGATAACTTTTTAAAAGAGAATTTTAGTGAGAAAACCACTGATTATAAATCAAAAAATGTAATTCAAATTAGCGGAAGTGATAAAGCTAAAGTTTATAGAACTAAAAGTAAAAAGGTTGAAGAGATGCCTGTTGAAGAATATATTATGGGCGTTTTATGGAGTGAGATGCCTGTTGATTTTAATGAGGAGGCGCTAAAGGCTCAAGCTATAGCAGCTAGGACATATTATTATAGTAAAAGAGCTGAGAAATGTAATGAAGGAAATGGAGCTGAAATTTGTGATAGTGTCCATTGCCAAGCATATATAGATAAGAATGCAAGGTTAGAAAATTGGGATGAAAAAGCTCGAGATAAAAATTATAAAAAGATAAAAGAAGTTATAGATGATACTAAAGGGATGGTTTTAACTTATAATGGAGAACTTGCATTATATCCACAGTACTTTTCAACTAGTAGTGGAAAAACAGAAAACGCAGAGGATGTATTTTCATCAAAAGTTCCATATTTAGAATCGGTTGATAGTCCAGGAGAAGAGGTTTCTCCAAAATTTGAAAGTGAAAAGAAACTAAAAAATAAAGAGTTTGTTGAAATATTTAAAAAAGAATATAAAGACACTGATATAAAAGAAAAGAATCTAAAAAAATATATAGAAATTAAATCAAGAACAGATGGTGGTTCGGTAAAGAGTATCAAAATAGGAAATAAAACAATTGAAGGAACTAAATTTAGAAAGCTATTTGATTTAAAATCAGCAAATTTCGAATTAGAGTTTTCTAAAGATGCAGTAACTATAAAAACTAAAGGATATGGGCATGGTGTTGGAATGAGTCAATGGGGTGCAAATGTTATGGGGAAAGCAGGCAAGACATTTGATTATATTTTGAAGCATTATTATAAAGGAACTGAGATTTCAAAAATTTTTTATAAGTAGAAGAATAAAAGGGTGATATTTGGACATAATCCAAATATCACCCTTTAAATTTAAGAAAATTAATCCAAAATTGTATTAATTTATTAAAAGGGGGACAGAATATACACGGGAGGTGTTTAAATTGAAAAAACACAACAAAATAGCCGAAGGATTTAAAAATTTTAAAGAAAAATTACCAAAAGTATTTAAAAAAGACGGAGTTTTATTATCTTTATTTATTATTTTATGCGCTGTAACTATAGTAGGGACTGTTGCGATTAAAAAATCAAAGATAACAGAACAAGTAAAGAAAAATCCAAATACTGAATTAACTTTAAACGTTGATGATAAAAATAAAGATGAACAAAAAGAAACTATGGATAATTCACAAAGAGTAGAAAACGAAGAAAAAGGTAATACTAAAGAAGATAAAAAAGAAGCAAAAGCTGCTTCAGCAAAAGTTAAAAACGAATTCGTAGCACCTGTTATGGGAAAAGTAGTAAGAGACTTTAAAAGCCCTCTTAAAGACGGTGCTGGTAGAAGAATATTACCTGGAGTGACTATAGCTTCAGAAAAAGGAACTGATATAAAATCAGCTGAAGCTGGTGTTATTGAAGAGTGTAGAGACGACGCTTTTTATGGAACTACTGTAACTGTTAAGCATGCAAACGGTGTTAAAACTGTTTATTCAAATTTAGATAAAAAATTATCAGTTAAAAAAGGCGATAAAGTTACTAAGGGCCAAGTTATAGGTAAAGTTGGAGCTACAGCTAAAGGGTTAGATATTTTACTTGAAGAAAACAAGATAAAAGATAGTTTCTGTAATATCGAGATGACAGAAACTAAAGATAACAAAACTAAAAGTGTAGATCCAACTAAATTCTTAGAATTCAAATAAAAGATATAGTCGGCATAAATTGCCGGCTATTAAAATTAAGGAGGGATTATCTTGAAAGATTATATTGAAGAAAGAGTATTAGAAGTAGCACAATATATAATTGATTCGAAAGCTACTATTAGGAAAACGGCGAAAGTTTTTGGGGTTAGTAAAAGCACAATTCATAAAGATATGACAGAGCGATTACCAAAGATAAACCCAGAGATAGCGGAGCAAACTCACTCTATTCTTGAGATTAATAAAGCTGAAAGACACATAAGAGGCGGAAAAGCTACGAAAATGAAGTACAAAACTGCAAAATAACAAATAAAAAAGTCACTATTGAACGAAAACTACATTCAATATATAATCAATATTAGAAATAATTTCAAAAAGTTTTATTATCATTAATAAAATATTAATAATGGGAGTGAAAAATAATGTGGTTTTGGAGAAAAGGAACAGAACTTGGAATTGACCTTGGTACTGCTACGGTATTAGTTTATATGAAGGGCAAAGGAATAGTTCTAAAAGAACCTTCAGTAGTGGCTATTAATAAGAACACAGGAAAGGTACTTGCTGTAGGGGATGAAGCAAGACTTATGATAGGTAGAACACCTGGAAATATTGTAGCTGTAAAGCCGCTTAGAGAAGGTGTAATCTCTGATTATGATGTAACAGAAAAAATGTTAAAAGAATTTATAAAAAAAGCATATGGAAATAAAAAAATCAGAGCGCCTAGAGTTATGGTTTGCGTTCCATCTCAATCTACAGAAGTTGAAAAGAGAGCTGTTATGGAGGCTGCTAGAAATTCAGGAGCAAAAGAGGTACATCTTATAGAAGAACCTTTAGCTGCGGCTATCGGGTCAGGACTTGATATAACTAAGCCTGACGGACATATGGTAGTGGATATTGGCGGAGGTACATCAGATATAGCTGTTATCTCTCTTGGAGGAATAGTAGTAAGAGAATCAATCAAAATAGCAGGAAATAATTTTGATGAATCGATTATAAGATATGTTAGAAATAAATATAAAATGATGATCGGTGAAAAAACAGCAGAAGAAGTTAAGATTACTACAGGTTCAGTATTTAAAGATTCAAATGATAGCAAAGCATCTATTAAAGGTAGAAACCTAGTTACAGGCTTACCAGATCAAATAGAACTTTCATCAGAAGAACTTAGAGAAGCATTACTTGAACCGGTAAATATTATAGTTGAAGCGGTAAAGAATGTCCTAGAAAAGACACCACCAGAACTTTCAGCAGATATTATAGAAAAAGGAATATTAATGACCGGCGGAGGGTCTCTTTTATACGGCTTAGATAAGCTTATTCAAAAAGAAACAGGAGTAGACGTTAATATATCAAGTAATTCTATAGAAGCTGTTGTAGAGGGTACTGGAGAAGTTTTAGGATACATAGACAAATTAGATTCATCTATAAATGGAAGAGAAATAGTTTTAGTAGATTAATAAATAAGGATGTTACAAGTTTTTGTAACATCCTTTTATTAATGGAAATTTAAATGATAAGCGTGTATGAATCCATATGAAATAGTTTTAGCTATATTATATATAAGAGATAATCTGATGGAGCGTGAAGAGAAAAAATCAGTATTGTCATTAGAATCAACAATTCCAACTAAAGATATGTCACCAACAGACTGCAGAGTCTTTCCAACACCTTTTCCAGGCCTTATAGGGTAGTCTCTTATATGAATTTCACCTATAGATTCTCTAAGGCCTAAGCAAGCATCTATTCCTATAATTAATGAATCTTTGTGAGAATCCTTTATTTCTTTTATTTTACTATCTATATTTAAGGCATGGATAGGATTATCTATAGTTCCGTAAACCGGAAGAGGGAAATTATTTTCTTTAAGAATACTCCCAACTAGAGGTCCTAAAGAGTCTCCTATAAATTTATCAGTTCCTATGCATACTATTACAGTATTTTCACATATATAATCTTTTAAGTTAGTTGCTAGTGCGTAATATGCTAAAGGGATTTTATGATTTATTTTTATATCCAAAAGCTTCACCTCCATGAAAATATATATGAATTTAATTTTTGAAATAGTAGTAAATGAATAAAAAATATATTAGATGGAGATTAATTATAAAAAGGAGGTGAGTTTTTTTGAAAAAGAAATATGTAATTGCATCTATTATTTTTTTAGCTTTAGTATCCTTTTGCGCTATAGTAATTTTTAAACCTTCATTAGAAAGCGCAGAAGTAAGCGGTAAAAATATTGAATCTAAGGAAGAAAAAAATATAGAAAAAGAAATATATAAAGTAAATAAAGAGGACCTTTTAAAAAAGCTTAGCAAATCAGAAAAAGAGGAATTAGATAAAATACTTAAAAATATATCATCTGTCGATATAGGTAAGATTGAACAATATATGAGTAATAATGATTCGAAAAAGGATGTGAAAGATGCCTTAAGTTTACTTAACAAAAGACTTGGAAAAGCTGATTATAACAAGGTTATCGAGATACTTTCACCCTACGTTGACTTAAGGGTTTTTAATTAAAATGCATAAAATATATAAATAGGTGTAAACGTAAGAAAAAGAGAGAAAGTGTGAGAAAATATAGAATAATATCGTTTAAATGGGTAAATTTAGATTTGAAATAAGTTTGGTATGAATATATACTAACTATTGTCGGTTGGCGGTTCTCGCTGATCTGGCGAAAGAAAATTTCAAATTTGGTGGAGTTCCCGAGTGGCCAAAGGGGGCAGACTGTAAATCTGTTGCAAGTTGCTTCGAAGGTTCGAATCCTTCCTCCACCACCATTTTAAATGGGCGCATAGCTCAGCTGGGAGAGCACCTGCCTTACAAGCAGGGGGTCACAGGTTCGATCCCTGTTGTGCCCACCATTTAAATTTTAAATATTTGAAATACTATAAGCTGATGTGGCTCAATTGGCAGAGCAGCTGACTTGTAATCAGCAGGTTATCGGTTCAAGTCCGATCATCAGCTCCATAAGGTGGAGTTCCCGAGTGGCCAAAGGGGGCAGACTGTAAATCTGTTGCAAGTTGCTTCGAAGGTTCGAATCCTTCCTCCACCACCATTTTAAAATGGGCGCATAGCTCAGCTGGGAGAGCACCTGCCTTACAAGCAGGGGGTCACAGGTTCGATCCCTGTTGTGCCCACCATTTAAAATTTATTTATCTTACAATTATATAAGCTGATGTGGCTCAATTGGCAGAGCAGCTGACTTGTAATCAGCAGGTTATCGGTTCAAGTCCGATCATCAGCTCCATAGGGTGGAGTTCCCGAGTGGCCAAAGGGGGCAGACTGTAAATCTGTTGCAAGTTGCTTCGAAGGTTCGAATCCTTCCTCCACCACCATTTAAACACTAAGTTTTTGCTTAGTGTTTTTTATTTGTTTTTTTAAATATTATATTAATTAAATACAAATTAAAAAAATCTCAAAAATTACAAGGAATATTTACGAAAAATGTTATTGACTATAATATATTTATTATGTTAGAATACAAAAAGATACAAATTGAAAATATAAATTAATTATTGCTTATCAAGAGAGGTGGAGGGATACGGCCCTGCGAAACCCAGCAACCTACAAAGTGTGTGGTGCTAATTCCTGCAGAGAGAAAAAGATTTTTAGCTGCAAAGATAAGAGAGATTAGTACGTAAGCTACTCTTCCTTATCGAAGAGTTTTTTTTACGTAAAAAAACAAAGTAAATAAGTTAATATTTAATTTTAGGATGGATACAATTCCATATTCATTTTGTAAAAATTTTTTTATAAAAAGGAGAACATGAAATGAGAAGATTATTTACTTCAGAATCAGTTACAGAAGGACATCCAGATAAAATATGTGACCAAATATCAGATGCGGTTTTAGATGCTATATTAGATAAAGACCCTATGGCAAGAGTTGCTTGCGAGACTTGTACAACTACAGGTATGGTTATGGTTATGGGAGAAATCAGTACAAACTGTTACGTTGATATCCCTAAAGTAGTTAGAGAAACGGTTAGAGAAATCGGTTATGATAGAGCAAAATACGGATTTGACTGTGATACTTGTGCAGTAATGACAACTATAGACGAGCAATCAAGAGATATCGCTATGGGAGTTGATGAAGCTTTAGAATCAAGAGAAGGTCAAAAAGATGAGGTTGAAGCAGTAGGTGCTGGAGACCAAGGAATGATGTTTGGTTACGCAACTAACGAAACTGAAGAGTTTATGCCAACACCAATAGCTATGGCACACAGATTATCAAGAAGACTTACAGAAGTAAGAAAAAATGGTACTTTAAAATACCTTAGACCAGATGGAAAAACTCAAGTTACTGTTGAGTATGAAAATGATATGCCAAAGAGAATAGATACTATAGTTATATCAACTCAACACGATGAAGATGCTACTTTAGAGCAAATTCAAACAGATTTAAGAGAGCACGTAATAAACGCTGTTATACCATCAGAATTATTAGATTCAGAAACTAAATACTTTATAAACCCAACTGGAAGATTCGTTGTTGGTGGGCCACAAGGAGATAGTGGTTTAACAGGAAGAAAAATAATAGTTGATACTTACGGTGGAATGGGAAGACACGGTGGTGGAGCTTTCTCAGGAAAAGACTCAACTAAAGTTGATAGATCAGCTGCTTACGCTGCAAGATGGGTTGCTAAAAACTTAGTAGCAGCTGGAATAGCAGACAAATTAGAAATCCAATTAGCTTACGCTATAGGTGTAGCTAAACCTGTATCAATCCAAGTTGATACTTTCGGAACAGGTAAAAAATCAGAAGAAGAAATAATTAAAATAGTAGAAAGAGTATTTGATTTAAGACCAGGTGCTATAATAAAAGAACTTGACTTAAGAAGACCTATCTACAGACAAACAGCAGCTTACGGACATTTCGGAAGAACTGATGTTAGCTTACCTTGGGAAGAGTTAAACAAAGTAGAAGAAATAAAAGAATTAATGTAATAAATATTAGCCATCCTAATTTAGGATGGCTTTTTATTTTAATTTGATAATTTAAATACCATTTATGAATAAAAAAGTTAAAATTATAAAGTGTTTTTTACGAAGAATAAAGCATTTTTAAATAAAGAGAAGCTTAGCTGAATAAAAGGTTAAAAGTATGTATAATTATTCAGAGGAATATACAAAATTTACAGATAATACACAAACACTAGCAAATGATTTGGTACAATAAAAGCAAACACAAAATGTAAAAAGTAAACAAAAGCAGAGGAGGGTATTGAGATGAAAAAGAAAAAGAAATTTAGTTTTCCTACAGCGTTTACAGTTTTGTTCATTGTGTTAATTTTAGCAGCAATTTTAACTTACATTATTCCGGCAGGTTCTTATTCTAAGTTAAGTTATGACAAAGACAACGGGAAATTTGTTATAACTAATCCACAAGGAGAAGAAAGCACGGAAGAAGCAACACAGGCTACTTTAGATAAGTTAAATATCAAAATTGATATTTCAAAATTTAAAGATGAAAGTATAAATAAACCAGTTGCTATTCCAGATACTTATGAGCAAGTAAAATCTCATCCACAAGGATTCAAAGAGATTGTAGAGGCACCTATCCAAGGGGTATATGATACAGTAGATATAATTCTATTTGTACTTATAATTGGAGGAGTTATAGGAGTTTTAGATGCTACAGGAGCATTTAATGCAGGTATAGCAAGCCTTTCAAAAGCGACTAAAGGTAGGGAATACTTATTAATAGTTATCCTTGGAATCTTAGTAGCTTTAGGAGGAACTACTTTCGGTATGGCAGAAGAAACTATAGCGCTATATCCGATATTAATACCTATATTTATTTTCTCAGGTTATGATGCACTAGTTTGTATCGCAACTATTTATATGGCATCTTCTATAGGTACGATGTTCTCGACTGTAAACCCATTTTCTTCTGTAATTGCATCAAATGCAGCAGGAATTAACTTTACAGAAGGGTTAACATTTAGGTCTGTAGGACTTGTAATAGCTTTAGTAATAACTTTAGTATACATAATTAAGTATGCAAATAAAGTTAAAAAAGATCCTACAAAATCACTAATTTACGATCAAAAAGAAGAGATAGAAAATAAATACAGAAGTGAGGAAACAGAAGTCCCAGTATTTACTTTAAGATTAAAGATAATGCTTATAATATTTGCATTAACATTTGTAGTAATGATTTGGGGTGTTTCAACTCAAGGTTGGTGGTTTACTGAAATGACAGCATTATTCCTAGTATCAGGAATAATATTAGGTGTTATTTCAACTTTAAACGAAAAAGAATTTGTTAATAAGTTTATAAGCGGGGCAGCAGATTTAGTAGGTGTTGCACTTACAATCGGTATAGCTCGTTCAATTAACTTAGTTTTAGAAAACGGACAAATATCAGATTCGATTTTATACTACTTATCAAATGCTGTAAAAGGAATGAATGGTTCAATATTCATAGTTTTAATGCTATTTATCTTTATGATTTTAGGATTCTTTATCCCATCATCATCAGGACTTGCAGTATTATCAATTCCAATTATGGCACCACTTGCAGATACAGTAGGACTTCCAAGAGATGTTATAGTAAGTGCATACCAATTCGGTCAAGGACTTATTTCGTTTATAACACCGACTGGATTAATACTTGCAACTCTAGCAATGGTAGATGTTACTTATAATAAGTGGTTAAAATTTGTTATGAAATTAATGGTAATAATAGCTGTCCTTTCAGCAATCTTACTTTTAATCCAAATACATTTATAATAAGAGTAAAAAAAGCTACTACTTTAGAAATTTCTAAAGTAGTAGCTTTTTTTATTTTAGGATAGAAAAGTTATTAACTTTAATTTATAATCTTTATAATAGATTGGGGTGAAATATTATGAAAAAATATATAGGTTATTTAGATACGGACTTTGGAATAATAGAAATTAAGGGAACTAAAGATTATATAACTCATATATCTTTTGTAGAAGAAATAAAAGAAGAACTAGAAAACGAAAATATAAAACTATGTAAAAGAGAACTAAAAGAATATTTAAATGGAAAAAGAAAAAAATTCACAGTTAAGATTGAATTTTTAGAAGGAACAGAATTTAGAAAAAAAGTATGGGAAGAAGTTTACAAAATACCATACGGAGAAACTAAAACTTACAAAGATATAGCAAAAGCTATAGGAAACGAAAA
Organism: Clostridium chrysemydis; assembly: GCF_015234215.1. Taxonomy (GTDB): domain Bacteria; phylum Bacillota; class Clostridia; order Clostridiales; family Clostridiaceae; genus Clostridium; species Clostridium chrysemydis. The sequence goes on from NZ_JADEKP010000010.1 coordinate 36,030, forward strand.
GGCATCAAGGGCTGTTGGTGGCGCTATAAACAAAAATCCTATTTGCATAATCGTAGGGTGTCATAGAGTTTTAGGAAGTAATAATAAATTAATAGGATATGCATACGGATTAAATTTAAAAAAAGAATTACTTAATATTGAAAATAAAGGGGCATTATATGAGTAAAAAAGAATACATAAAAGAAACGATTTTTAAAGGGTCTAGCGGACTCGCTTTTGGAATTTTAGTAACTTTAGGTATAGGGCTATTATTAGAAACTATAGGTAAGATGACTGGACTTTCAGATTTAGTTACTATAGGGACTATAACAAAGACGCTTATGGCACCTGCAATTGGTGCTGGAATTGCTTTTTCTTTAGGAGGGAATTCTTTAATAATATTTTCATCTATGGCAGCTTCAACTATCGGAGCTTCAGCGATTAAAATAGGAGAAAATGCATTAACTATAAGTGGAGGAGAGCCTATCGGGGCTTTGTTATCTTCTGCATTTTGTATATACATAGGTAAAAAAGTTTTAGGGAAAACAAACTTAGATATGATGATAGTTCCCCTTCTTTCAGTTTTAGGAGGAGGACTTTTTGGGATTTATATATCAAAAATAATAAATCCTATTTTAAATTTTTTTGGAGGATTTATAACATCTAGCGTAGAGTCAAACCTTTTATTGTCATCTATAGTTATAGCTGTTATTTGGGGAGCTTTAATAATTTCTCCAGCATCATCAGTTGCACTTGCAATAGCATTAAATTTAAATGGTGAAGCATCAGCTGCAGCCTTAGTAGGTTGTACAGCTATGTTTGTTGGAATTACAGTTATGTCTTATAAAGAAAATGATTTAGGGGGAGTTTTAGCTTTATTTATCTGTACTCCTAAATTACAACTACCAAACCTAACTAGAAACTTAAAGCTTATAATTCCGCCTCTCTTAGGAGCAATTATAGCATCACCTATAGTTGTTATACTATTTTCTTTAAAAGCTGATGTATCTATAGCAGGAATGGGGCTTTGTGCTTTTGTTGCACCTATAAATATTTTAGCAAATTACGGCTTAAGTACACTTTTGATTAGTTATGTGTTTGGGTGCATAATTATTCCGGGAGTAGTGAGTTATGTTGTATATTTATTCATGATTAAAAATAATTTAATAAATAAAGGTGACTTAGTTTTACCAAAATAAAAATATGCCTTGTAATAAAGATATTACAAGGCATATTTTTATATATAGATATCATTTAAAAACACGTCTATAAGGCTTTTTTGATAAACTTTTACAAGTAAATCATCAGGTCCTTTAAAATAAGTGAAGTTCTTTTTAGTAAGAGGGTCCTCTTTTATATCGTAAGTTTCTATTCCTTTAGATTTTAGTTCTGAAATAGTAGAATTTAAACTTTTAACTTCTAATTGTAATTTAGATAGAGCTAAACCATCTAATTCGTTATTCTCATCGTCGTAGCTTATTAATTCTAAAAAGTTATCATTATATTTAAGTTTTAAAATATATTTATTATTAGCCTTATCGAAAGATTCATTAAATACCTTAAAACCTAATATATTAGTATAAAAATCTTTTGTTTCTTTGTAATTTGAGTTTTTAATGTAGAAATGATTCACAATTTTAAAATCCATAAATTCATCACCTTCCCCTTATGTTAAATTTTACATTTACTTAAATAAAGAGTCAATTAACTATAAAAAATAGTTGTAATTATATGGTCTTTGTTATATATTATATATAACAAATAGAAAAGGGGGTAATTAAGTGTTAAGTATAAAGAATTTTACGAAATGTTATAAAGGGGATAAACCTGCTGTAGAGAATGTAAATATAGAGGTTAAAGAAGGCGATATATTTGGATTTATAGGTCATAATGGAGCGGGGAAAACAACTACAATTAAAGCTGTTGTAGGTATATTAAACTTTGATTGTGGTGAGATATTAATAGATGGTATGTCTATTAAAGATGAACCGATAGAATGTAAAAAACTAATTGCATATATTCCTGATAATCCTGAACTTTATGATTCTTTAACAGGAATTCAGTATCTAAACTTTTATGCAGATATTTATAAAGTACCTAAAGAAGATAGAGAAAAGTTAATAACTCTTTACGGGGACAAGTTTGAAATAACTAAATCATTAGGCGATTTAATATCATCTTACTCTCACGGTATGAAGCAAAAACTTGCAATTATATCTGCTTTAATCCATAATCCTAAGCTTTTAATATTAGATGAACCTTTTGTAGGATTAGACCCAAAGGCTGCGCACACTTTAAAAGAGATAATGAAAGAGATCTGTGAAGGCGGCGGCGCTATATTTTTCTCAACACATGTATTAGAAGTTGCAGAAAAACTTTGTAATAAGGTGGCTATAATAAAATCTGGTAAGATTGTTGCAAATGGAAAAGTAAATGAGGTTATTGGAGATAACTCTCTTGAAGAAATATTTATGGAGCTTATTAAAGATGAGTAATTTAAAGACATTAGTTAAATATGATTTTATAAATTCATATGGATTAAATAAATTAAAAGACAAAGATAATAGACTTAAAAATATAGGGCTTTTAGGAGTTATAATATTTTCTATTTGTGTAATCACATTTAGTATTTATGAATACTTTAACTTAATGGTAGAACCTTTAAAAGCTATGAATATGCTAGAATATATTTTAATTCAAGGGATTGTTTTAATTTTCCTTTTAACATTTGTAACTACAATATACAAAGCGCCAGGGATGATTTTTGGACTTAAAGATTATAATACACTTATTTCTATGCCAGTAAAACCAAGCGAAATACTTATAAGTAAGCTTGTAAATTTAGTTATTCCATCATATTTATTTATGCTTATAGTTTATATTCCTATATTAACTATTTACTTCAAAAACGTAGATTTTAGCATTTTAAATATACTTTTTGCAGTTATTTTATACTTTTTTATACCGATAGTTCCAATTTCAATAGGTAGTTTAATTGCATTTTTAATATCATATTCTATGTCAAAAATGAAAAGCAAAAACATTTTTTCTATAATAATGTTAAGCTTTTTTACCATTGCAATTCTTGTTTTATCTATGCAAATGGAAGGTATAATGAAATACTTAACTATAAACGCTTCAAATATTACAGAAGCATTAGGAAGAGTTTATCCTCCTATAGTTTTCTTTTTAGATGCAGTTGCATTTAAAAGTGTAGGAAGTTTAATTAAATTTGTTTTATTTTCTACTATAATATTTGTTTGCTTTGTATTTATTTTTAGTAAGGTATTTCAAACTATAAGTTCAAGTCTTTTAGAAAATTCTAAAAAAGATGAGTTTAAAATGGTAGAACTTAAAGATTCTAAGGTAAGTATAGCTTTATTTAAAAAAGAGTTATCAGCATACTTATCAAAACCTTTAGTAGTTTTAAATACAGCAATAGGACCTATAATGATGATTATAATGCCAGTTGTAGTCTTGATAGGTGGAAACTCTATGATTGAAAAAATGTTTAAATTAGAGTCTTTAGAAGGGATAATACAGGGAATTGCTATAGCTTCTATATTAATTATGATAGGGCTTAGTAATATATCTGCATCGCTTATATCACTTGAAGGAAACAAGATTTGGATAGTTAGATCTCTTCCTATAAGCGAGATGGAAATATTTAAAGGGAAAATACTTTTATCTTTAGCTACGTCTTTAGTTCCTTTTATTATTTCATTACCTTTTTATATATTAGCTTTTAAGCTTAGTTTAGAAAATATTATTATTATAACTATAGGAGCTTTAGTTATAAGCGTTTATGTGGCTATTTTAGGGCTTTTATTAAATTTAAAGTTTCCTATGATGAATTGGACTTCTGAAACTGTAGTAGTTAAGCAAAGTGCATCCTCATTTCTTTCACTTATACTTGGAGGAGGACCTTTAGCACTTGCAGTATTTCTTTATATAAAATTAAATATAACTAATATGACTTTATATTTAGTTTTTGGTATAGGATTATTTTTAGTTTTAGATATAATTTTATTTATACTATTAAAGAATTATGGAGTAAAAAGACTTAGGGAAATATAAAAATAAAAGGCTGAATTTAGAAATTTCTAAATTCAGCCTTTAATTATTTTTAAGCTTCGTGAACTAATTTTCCGTTTACTATAACTTTTTTAACGTTTATATCTTCATCGAAAATAATTAAATCAGCATCAAAGCCTTCTTTAATCATTCCTTTTCTATCTTCTACTTTGCAGTGTCTAGCTCCGTTGTATGAAGCCATTTTTACTACGTCGTATAAAGGATATTCTGAGTTTGTATAAACATTTTTAACTGCTCTATCTAAAGTTAAAATAGAACCAGCTAAAGTTCCAGATTCAAGTCTTGCAGCTCCGTCTTCTACGAAAACATCTTGACCGCCTAAACCGTATTTTCCGTTTGGCATACCGCAAGCCATCATAGCATCAGTTACTAAAAGAACTTTATCTGTTCCTTTTTGTTTGTATGCAACTCTAAGGCTTGGGAAAGCTATGTGGATACCATCTGAAATAGTTTCAGTAGTTATGTCAGAATCAAATACTGCTCCTACAACTCCAGGTGCTCTGTGAGTAAATGGAGTCATAGCGTTAAATAGATGAGTTGAATGTGAACATCCACATTTAATTCCATCCATAGCTTCTTCGTAAGTAGCTTTAGTATGTCCAATTGAGCATACTATTCCTTTTTTGCTTAAATATTCTATAAGCTCTTTAGCTCCATCTACTTCAGGTGCTACTGTTATTGATGTAACAGCATCATCGCAGTCTCCAACCATCTTTTTATAAGTTTCTATTGAAGGAACTTGTAAAAATCCTGGGTTTTGAGCCCCTATAGCACTAGGACTTATAAATGGCCCTTCTAAGTGTGCGCCAAGTACGTTTGCTCCATCAGTTCCATTTAGTTTAGCAGCTTTTATAGCATGCATTGATTTGTTTATAGCATCTACTGAAACTGTCATAGTAGTTGGTGTAAATGATGTAGTACCAAATTTTACTATAGTTTTTGCAATCTCGTTTATAGCTTCGAAAGTTCCATCCATAGTATCGTGTCCGCCAGCTCCGTGGATATGTACATCTATAAATCCAGGTGAAAGATACATTCCATTTGCATCTATAACTTCTGTTTCGGTATTATCCTTTGGGTTTATTTCTTTGATTTTTCCATCTTTTACTAGAACTGAACCTTTTTCAATTCTGTCTAAAAATATGATGTTACAATTTTTTATTAACATAAAAACACCTCCATATTATGTTCAAAATAATAGACATATGAACTAAATTTTTAATCACTATGTTATAATTATATAATATATAAATAGAAATAAAAACAACTAAGGCGTAGTTTTGGAGAAAAGATATGGAAAGTATTATAGGATTTGTTGAAAAAATCGTATTTAAAAGCGATGATACGGGATACGTTGTAGCAAAGGTTCACCACAATGGAAGTGCTATAACAGCTGTTGGAAATATTCCACTTATAAAAGAAAATCAAAATGTAAAACTTATAGGTGAGTGGATAGTTCACAAACAATTTGGGAAACAATTTAAAATAGTAGAATTTGAAGAGGTTTTACCGACTTCAAAAGATGCTATAGAAAAATATTTAGCATCTGGGATAATATATGGAATTGGTCCTGTAACTGCAAAAAAGATAGTATCTTATTTTGGAGAAGAAACTTTAGATATATTAGAGAATAATATAGAAAGACTTAAAGAAGTCGAAGGGATAGGAGAAAAGAAGTATCAAATTATTCTTGAATCTTATATAGAACAAAGAGAATTAAAAGATATAATAATATTCTTTCAATCGCACGGAATTTCTAATAATCAATGCATAAAAATATATAAAAAGTTTGGGGCGGGGTCTAAAGAAATAGTTAAAAATAACCCTTATATCCTTTGTAAAGAGATATCTGGTATAGGGTTTAAAACAGCAGATAAAATAGCTATGAGCCTTGGTATAGAAAAAGATTCAGAGTTTAGAGTAAAAAGTGGAATAGAGTATGTTATAAATAATTTTTGTGCATCAGGAAATACATATATGCCAAAAGAAAAGCTTATAAAAGATACAGCGGAAACTTTAGTTATATCTAGAGAAATAGTAGAAGAAAATATTTATAATTCAGTTCTTGAAAAAAATATAATAATAGAAAAAATTGATGAAGAGGAAGCAGTTTTTACATTACCTTATTATTATTGCGAATTAGGTATAACTAAAAAAATGATAGAACTTGGAATAGAAAATTTTCAAACTATAAATACAGACGTAGAACATGAAATAAATCTTTTTGAAAATAAAAGTGATATAAAACTTGCACCTTCTCAAAAGGAAGCTATAATAAATGCTTTTACAGAAGGGATTGAGATTATTACAGGAGGACCTGGAACAGGTAAGACTACAATAATCAAAGCGATACTTGAAATATACGAAAAATGCGGGATGAAAGTTTTACTTGGAGCGCCAACTGGAAGGGCTGCAAAAAGAATGACAGAATCTACAGGAAGAGAAGCTAAAACTATTCATAGACTTCTAGAGATGGGAGTTTCAGGAGATGAAGAAGATAAATCTTTCTTTAATAAAGGTGAAGGTGAACCTTTAGAAGCAGATGTTGTTATTATAGACGAAGCATCTATGATAGATATAATGCTTATGAATAGTTTACTTAAAGCAATAAAGCTTGGGACTAGACTAATAATAGTTGGAGACGTAGACCAACTTCCATCAGTTGGCCCTGGAAATGTTTTAAGCGATCTTATAAATAGCGGTCTTATTAAAGTAGTTAGACTAAAAGAGATATTTAGGCAAGGATTTGAGAGTTTAATTACTACTAATGCGCATAGAATAAATAATGGAGAAATGCCTTACTTAAATAAAAAGGGAAATGATTTTTATTTCCAAGAAACCTTAAGTGCAGAGGATACTTTAAGGACTATCGTTGATTTAATAAATACTAGATTACCAAAGTTTAATAAATCTTTAGATAAACTTCGTGATATTCAAGTTTTAACTCCTATGAAAAAAGGAGTTTTAGGGGTATTAAATATGAATGAAAAGATTCAAGAAGTATTAAACCCTAAAGAAAACTACAAAAAAGAAAAGAAAATCAAAGAAGTTGTCTTTAGAGAAGGGGATAAAGTTATGCAAACTAAAAATAACTACTCCCTTAAATGGACTAGAGTTTCTGGTGTTGGAGACGAAGAAGGTGTTGGCGTATTTAACGGAGATATGGGATTTATCCAAAGTATAGACGAGGAATCAAAAGAAGTAGTTGTAATTTTTGATGATGAGAGAAGAGTAAGATATGAGTATGTATATCTTGATGAATTAGAACTTGCCTACTCTATAACTATTCACAAAAGTCAGGGAAGTGAATTTAAAGTTATAATAATTCCAGCCTTTATGGGCTCGCCACTTTTAATGAATAGAAACCTTTTATATACAGGAATAACTAGAGCTAAAACCTTAGTTGTTGTTGTTGGTTCTAAAAAGGCCCTTCAATATATGGTATCAAACACTAGAAGTACCGAAAGGTATTCAGCTTTAGAATATAAAATTAAAGATATTATAAATAATGATATTTTAGGAGAATAGAGGTGCAGTAGGGTTTTGAGTAAAGTAGAGGATAAAATGTTATCTATCATAAATAAAAAGATTAGTAATTGGTTTTTAAAAGATGAGAAAATATTAACTGTATGTGCAAGGCCCCTTCAAAGTAATATTATATTTTATGATTTAATAAATGATATCTTAAAGAAAAATGGGAAAATTCTTTATATATCTGGTAATTCAAACGTAGATTACGAATTAGTAGATTTTTTAGAAGTATCTAATAAAAAGTATTGCTATTCAAGAGAAGGAATAGAAAAATGCAATTTGCAATTTATGAATGCAAAATATATCTACAACATAAACAAAGAATACGATCTTATAATAATAGACGAAGTTTCAACTTACACTAGATTAACAGATGAAGAATATAAAGGAGTATATTTAAAGCTTAGAACGTACTCTAAAAAAATAATATTTTATTCTTTAACTGAAATAAGTAACACTGAAAATTTTGATATAAGAAATATAGAAGGTAAAAAAGTTTTCCTTCAACCTAGAGTTATTCAAACTAGGATAAACTTAAAATCAGATATACCTTATAGTCTTTATGATTATATATTATGGTATAAAGATAACAGAAAAAATATAGCTATCTATGTTCCTTGCAGTGAGGATTTAGAAAATACAGTAGAATACTACGATCAAAAGCTAAATTTAGGTAATGTTAGAGTTATAAAAAATTCTAAAAAAAATAAGCCTATCTATAGAACTCGTGATAAATCAACTATACTTGTAACATCAAAGATAAAAGATATTTTAGATGAAAGAAATATAGATGGAATCGTAGTTTTAAAGGCTGATGATAAGAGAGTAGACTATAAAAAGATATTATTTTTATGTGGGAAGCTTGGAAAATTCCCTAATGGATTTTCAGAGGTCTTATTAGTTTGTAAGGAAGAAAACTACGAAATAGAAAAAGCTTTAGATATAATAAGAGGCTTTAATAAAAAGCTTTGGGACTAAATAAAAAGTAAGCGTCAAAAAATCGACGCATAGCAACTAAAAATATAAAATGATAAAATAAAATCCAAGTAGAGCATTATTGATTTCTACTTGGATTTAAAATTTAATATTATTTGCGTTGGGATGCTTTTAATTCTTGTGGAAGGTCTCTTGACCAAGGCATAGTGCCTAACATCATTTCTTTATTATCTACATCTATTTTAGATAGACTATCAAAACATATTAAACTATATAAACTTAAAAGATCCTCACATTGTATCTAAATTGTAATGAAGTGCTAATACCATTAAGATACTAATAATTATTAGTAGTTCTAAATTTGAGTCTCTCTTTTTCATATGTTTCATATACCCTCATTTCTAATTAAATTAATTTAATATGGTCATAATGTTAACTTACAACTTGTAATAATGGGTATAGTAGTAAAAATAAATTTCTGTAATATTGCCTGGGAAATTGCGAAAAATGTATAAAAATAAGCTTATATGATGAAGAAAATACGAATGTGGAATGCTGTAGTATGGTCTGTAAATCATTGTAAAAAAAGGTTGATATGATATAATTGTAAGTATATTTACAGTATGGATTATAGGAGGAAATATGATAAGGGTTGGGATATGTGATGATGTAGAAGCTGAAAAAAATAGGATTATGGAATTCTGTAATAGATATTTTGAAAAATTATCTATTACCTGTGAATTTATAACATTTTCTTCTGGAGAAGAAGTATTAGAATATAAGGGCGAGTTACTTTATTTGCTTTTTTTAGATATAGAAATGGGCGATGTAGATGGAATACAGGTTATGAAGCAATTAGAGGAAAGAGATAATGTCTGGAGAATTGTATTTGTAACAAGTCATGAAGAGGCTGTATGGGAAACTTTTGGTATAAAGACCTTATCTTTTGAGAGAAAGCCTATTAGCTATGAAAGTGTAGCTAGATACTTAGACATTGCACGAAAAGAATGTAGAGAAAATGTCACAGTGTTATTTAATAAAGATGATGCAAGCTCCTGTGTAAAATTAGATTCTATCTTATACATAGGAGGTGATGCAAATTATATTCGAGTTCATACAAGAGAAAGAAATTTTATTGCTTTAGGAAATTTGAAAAAATGGGAGAATGAATTGAAATATACTTCAATGGTGAGAGTGCACAAGTCATATTTAGTGAATATGTACAACATATCTAAAATAGAACAAGAAATAAAGTTTAGAAATTGTGATTTAAAGATTCCTATTGGAAGAAAATATAAAGCAGAAATGAAGGAAATATATCAAAGCTATCTTATGACAGTATTAAGAGGTAGAACATAATGAAACAATATGCTTGTGTAGTTGTATATACATTATTAGAACAATTGAAATATATATTATGTTACAAAGTTATTTTTAATAGAAGTATACAAATTAGAAAAAAAGTAATGATGGCTGCATTTGTAGGTATAATACTACTACAGGTAGTGGTAATGCATTATGAAGATTCATCTTGGGTTGATATTATTAACCTTTTAGTGGGAATTCTGATACCAGTTATAATAATAGATAAATTTGATTTTAAAAAGTTACTTATATATCCTATAATTTTTTTTGGAACAAGCTTAGTTGATTCTGGAATAGCGATTTTATTTGCATCAATACTTGATTTACCGGAATCTAGGGTAGTTGGTTCATATGATATAGCGATACTATGTATATTAGTGACTATAAGCATTCTTGCACTATATTATAAGCTTGTGGTTAAAGGAAAAGAGAATTATAATTCTCTAATTTATTCTAGAACACAATATATTGTAATCATGTTTGGAATTATAAGTAGTGCCATAATTATAGGCTGCTCTCAGTGGCTTATGAAAGAGGGGGACATTCCTTATAGTGTTAGAATAGTTTGTAGACTTGCGATTTCAGTAGTTAGTATAGTATTAGTAATAATAAGTGTTTGGCAAGGCCGAGTATTGGTAAAAGAGTCGGAATTTAAGCAAAAGCAACTTACCTATGAAAATTATTTAAAGCTGCAAGAAGAGAGAATATATAGATTAAATTCTATGGATGAAAGCATGAGGCGGTTTCGCCATGACTTACATGGGCATATTATAGCTCTGAAATTTTTAGCGGAGAAAACACAGGATAGTAATTTAATTACATACATTAATGATATGGAAGAAAATTCAGAAGAATATCGTGTAAAAAAGTACACTGGGCATAATGCAGTAGATGCTGTGCTAAATGAAAGATTTGAAGTAGCACAATCAAAGGAAATAGATATTCAATGGAAGGGTACTTTAATTCCACAAGGAAATATATCAATATTTGATTTGTGTACAATATTTTCTAACATTCTTACTAATGCAATAGAAGCTTGTGAGAAGGTAGAAGAGAAAAAGATTATAGTAGTTAAAATTTCTACGTATGAAGACAAGCTTTATATACAGATATTAAATACCTGTGCAAATCGAGAAAACCAAAGAGAAATACAGGAATTAGAGACAACAAAAGGAGATAATATAAATCATGGATTAGGCATAAAAAGTGTACGAGAAACTATAAAAAAATATGATGGAAGACTTAAGTTTTCAGTGGAAAATAACTGGTTTGAAACTGAAATTATGTTATAAAAATAGAAAAGTGAGATTGTTAATGTCGTTGATACAATAAAAACGACGTTTATACAATCTCACTTTTTTTTGTTAAAAATAGGTAATACAATAAGATCACAGGGAGGGGATAACATGTACGCAATTGTAAATCTTGGAGCATTATTACAAAAAATATTAGGATATTAAGAAAATAAACTTTCCATAATATTCTTAAAGAAATGGAAGTAAAAAATTAATATTAGGAGGATATTATGGAAAGAAGAGAAAAAATGTTAAAACGACTAAGTAGAAAAGAAAATATTCTAGAATTAATAAATGAATATGGAAAAAATCCAAGCAAAGAAGAGCTTAGAGTGTATGAAAATAAGATTAATGCAGTGTGCTTAAATTTAAGGTATTCACAATCTTGTAAGGATAATAAGATTAGATCATTATATTATGCTATGGTAATTCCATATTTAGATAGAATAAGAGATTGTATTAAAAAAATAGATACAGTACAAATAAATGAAGAACAAGTTTTAAATAGTATAACAAATTATTATGGAATTCAAATAGGAATATTAAGTGATTCGGTGATTCAGTGTAGTATAAGTAAGTTTTTAAAAATGAGTTATAAAGAATTAGATAAGGAAGCAGATGAAGCATTTATTAATGCACTTCGTGAAGATGAAGTAATGCTTAAATCTATTTTTATGAATTTTGGTTATTGGACAATTAGTTTGTTTAGTTTTTTAGAAAATACAACAAAGTATCTAGAAGAAACATTACACAATTTAAATAAGGATAGTAAAGAAATTGCGGATAGGGTATTTAAAAGTATTTTTGCAATAAAGGATATAGCTCTTGAAGTTGGAGATCGTCACAATAACACATTTGTTTTGAAGTTTATAACTACAGAAACTAATTTGTATTATAAGCCAAGAAGTAATGAAATAGAAGATTGTTTAGAAAAGATAGTAAAAACAATTTGGAAATATAACAATAAGATATTAGAAATTAAATTCCCAGAAATGTATGCTACTAAAGAGTATCAATGGGTAAAGTCAAATGATTATATACCTCTTAAAAATGAAGAGGAAGAAAAAAGATATTACTATAGGTTAGGTGAAATATTAGCGTTATATTACATTTTAGATGGAAATGATTTGCACTTTGAAAATGTAATTTCATCAGGAGAACATCCTATTCTTATTGATACAGAAACAATATTTACTAATCGAATGATGTTAAAAAGAAAAGATGAATCTGACTATATAGTAAAAGACGAAAATAGTTATGGAATTGTATCTGTAAAAGATATAGGAATAGTACCTAACTACATTAAAGTTGGTGAAAAATCTATTGATATAAGTTCAATAAATTTTAACTCAAGTAAAGATGATATTGAAAATAATGAAAATTTTAATATAGATAAATCTAAACTGCATGTTGCATGTCAGTTTATTACATGGAAAGAAACAGAAGCAAGTTTATTAGAAGGATTTACAGTAATATATAATGCTTTTGTAGAATTTAAAGAGCCATTATTAAAGGATATAAGTTGTCTGGTAGAGGGAATTACGGTTAGGTATTTAAAGCATCCTACAAATGATTATGCAAAAATAAAACATGCTGTAATGAAACCAATTTGCTATTTTGATTATGCTTATGCATTTGCTGCATCTGCAAGAGTATATGGAGATGGAAAAGTACCAGAAAAAATTGAATTATGTGAACAACGTGACTTACTTGCACTAAATATTCCTAGATTCGAATTGAATGTAAATGAAAAGTATATTTTATGGAATCAAGAAGAAAAAATAGAAGACTATTTTTGTGAAAGTGCATGGAAAGTAGTTTGTGATAAGATAAATTATTTAGGCAAAGAAGATTTGGAGAATCAATCTAAAATAATCGAGATGATGTTTGCTTCAAAGAAGGGGTTAGATTTAAAGGAGCCTAAAGAGTATTTAGCAGATGTTGAAAGAAATGAACAAATGTTAGATGAATATAGGTCAATTATAAAAGAAATAGTGCAACAGATGCAATATAACCCTATTAGTAGAGAGCCATTTTTTATTGGTTATCAATTACTAGGTGAGCAATATCAAGTACTTCCATTTCCAAATAATTATTATAGTGGAATCATTGGTCTTTTAAGTATATTACTTAATGATCCAGATTATAAGGAGATGGATTATGTAAAGAACATTGTAGGTGAATTTGTTAATTTAATTGATAAAAAGATAAAAACAATGGGAAGAGATGTTTTAACTGGTGCTTATGATGGATTGGGAATGTATATAAAGATAATACAACAAGTATATAATTCTAATTTGATGAAGTCTTCTCAATATAAAGAAAGCATGAAAGCAATTTTAGATAAATGTAAGAATGCTGTTTGGAATGATACTAAACACGACATCTTAAATGGAAATGCTGGTCTTTTATTGACATTAGTAGATGCAATAGAAGAAGAAAGAGAAGATGATGTTAAAACATTATTAAGTGAAATAATGAAAACAACTGTAATTGCAATGAAAGAAAAGGTTACAAGATATGAAGGAAAGACTTTTTATGCAGCTGACAATGTCTCAAAACTATTTTTTACAGGATACGGACATGGTTCTGCAGGAATAATTGTAGCTTTATATAAGGCAATGAAAAAAATGGATGATATAGATGAAAGTTTACTTCAATCATTAATTGAAACAGAGAGAAAATTCTATAACCCTAAAGAAGGTATTTGGTATAAAGATAATAAATGTAATTCATCCTCTTGGGGATGGTGTCATGGAATCCCAGGTATATTGTTAAGCAGAATTGAGTTATGGCTAGAAGGATATCGAGACAATAGAATTATTGATGAAATCAATGAGCTTATAGACTTATCTATAGAAAAAGCATTGGGATATAATACCACATATTGTCATGGTGATATTGGAATTTTAACTATTCTTCAATATGCTTATGAAGTTATCGAAGAAGATAAACGATTGGAGTATGTACAATATTATAAAGAAAAATTGATACAAGAAGTATTACTAAGACGAAAAGATAGAATCGTCAGAGGTATGGAAAGCGTAGGGTTGATGGATGGTATTTTAGGAATTGCACATTTTCTAAGGTGTGAAGCAAATGAACAACTGGCAATTGATGTTTTGACGGTAAAAAATATGGAAAAGTTAGGTGAAGAAGTATTATGTTAAAGTTGGAAAAGGTATGTTTTAGATACAAAGAGCATGAAGTCTTACAAGATGTTACATTTTCAATAAAAAAAGGTGAGATTTTAGGATTGATAGGTGATAACGGAGCAGGAAAATCAACTCTCATGAAAGTAATATGTGGTATTCGTAATGCTGAGAGTGGAACTATTAGTATAGAAGGAAATAGGGTTGGAGCTTTGATAGAAGAACCGTCCTTTTATCCTAAAATGAAGGTAAAAGAGAATATGGAGTTTTTTAGAGTATTGTATGGTGCAACAGTTGAAAGCTTAGAAGAGATAATGGAGCTTACAGGTTTAAATAAATTTAAAAATGAAAAATCTAATCGTTTGTCTGTTGGTATGAAGAAACGTTTAGGATTAGGAATTGCATTATTATCATCAGATAAGCTTGTGCTATTAGATGAGCCAACAAGTGGCTTGGATCCATCTGGAATTAGAGATATATTGAATCTAATAAAGAAATTAGCAGATGAAAAAGCTATTTCATTTATAATATCTAGTCATATTTTTCAGGATTTAGAATCAATATGTGATGCTTATTATAAATTAAAGGATAAAGTTCTGTTTGATGTATATAATCGAGAAGATGTATATGGATATTATGTAGAAAAGGATGGAATGGCATCAGAAGAAATAGCAGCCTATATCAAAGAAAAACAATGTCAGTGTAATGTTAAGAATAATACTGTATATGTAAAGTGTGAAGTTCTTTCTCAAGCTTTACAAAAACAATTTCATGAAAAGGGCATTGAAATAAAAAGAAGAAAGTTAGAAGAGGTGTATTATGAGTAATAATTATGTAAAGTCTTTTATAAAAAAAGATTTTAATGTTTCAATACTTGGTTTATTTGTTATATTATCAGCGTTGTCTGGAGGAACGATAATTTTTTCTTTGTTACAAATGGATGGTAATTTTCGTGTAGATAATATTTATGCAATGTATGCGTATTTATCTAGATTATTTGTAATGTTTTTCCCAGTATTAGTATGGGGAAGTGAATTTAGAAATGGAACAATCAATTTAATTAGAATTAGTGGTAAATGTGTTGAGGGAATATATGCATCTAAGTATCTAACATATTTATTTTCTATAGTTATATTAATGATAGTATCATTTGCGGAAGTAGTATGTTATGGAAAAATTACAGATGTTTCAGTAAACAGTATGCAGTTGTTAGGAAATATGAGTATTGCTTATTTTGTATATGGATTGTTCTTTTTTGGACTAGGTAGTGTGATTACAGTTTTATGTAAAGATACAACAAAGTCAATGATTACTTTATTTTTAGTTGAATTCTGTGGATCTTTAGTATGTAGTATCTTAGGTCAAGGAAATGATGGCGTAAGAGCTATTCTTGAATTTTGTCCATTTTCTTATGCAGAAAGTGCATTTAGTTTTGCAAACTTCTCTGTAGGACAAATTGCTAATATTAGTATTATTGCTGTTGTACTTAATATAGTAGCTATAGTGTTACTAAAAAGGAGAGGAGTTGTGTAATGCATCAAAAAAAGATACTATTTTCGCAATATTATGAAAAATTTATTGAAAGAAATACGTATTATAATAAGCTATTAAAAATACAACATAATGAATGCTTTAGTGATGGATGTATTGAAAAGTGCAAGCTAGCTTTAGTTAAAAAGCTAAATGAAATAGGCAAGTATGCACTGACAGATTATTATAATACAGCATGTGAGGAAGATAATGTAACTTCATATGATGAATTTATAAAAGCTTTAAATAAAGAAGAATTTATTGATAAATTTGAAAGTAAATATCCAGTTTTAGTTGAATTATTAAATAAGAAAATGTCATATGAATTAGATGGATTAGAAGTAATTGTTGAAAATATAATAACTTATTTTGATAGCATAAGAGCATCTTTTGGTTTAAATAGTGAGACTAAGATACAAGAAATAGATACGACAATGGGAGATTGTCATAAAGAAAAAGTAGTGGCAAAGTTAGTATTTGATAATAGCTTTTGCTTAATGTATAAAATGAGAGAAACCGTTGGAGAAAAGATAATTTGGGGATTATCTAAGGTATTGGATATTGGTTTTTCTATACCTTCAATGGTTAAGTTTGATAATTTTTATTTACAAGAATTTATAGAAAGTACTCTTTTTGATGATACAAATCAAGTTAAAGAGTACTATAGAAAATTTGGAAGAATGGCAGCTGTTTTTGCTAGTTTAGGAACAACTGATTTACATTCTGAAAATGTAATTGCAACTAAGGAAGGACCTAAATTTATTGATTTAGAAACTATTATAACAATTTCAGAAGAAGAGAAGTGTTTTAATGGATCTGCAATTCGAAATACAATGTTATTTCGAGGCTCTACAGATAAAATAGTATATACAGGTATGGACTTGTCTGCATTTTCAGGGGGCAGGATGCAGGGAGAATATGTTATAACGGACGTTATAAGGGAAGATGATAAATTATTCATTGGAGAAAAAACTATTAAGATGCCCAATAATAATAATGTACCAATATTAAAAAATGGTGGATATATTAACCCTAATGATTATAGACAAGAAGTACTAGAGGGATTTGATGATGGATATAGAGAAATTCTATATAACAAGGATGAGTTTATAAAACTTATTGAAGAAAACTTAGTTGGAACTATAAGAAAAGTAATAAGAAACACAGCTTTTTATTCAACATTTTTACAAACATCTTATATGCCAACATATTTAGAATCATACACAAAGTGGAATAAATTTTTTGATTTATTATCTATTCACAGTAAAATGGATAGCCATATTATTCAGCAGGAAAAAAGTGAGCTACGTGAATTACTAATACCTCTTTTTGAATGCAATTTAAATGAAGATGGGGAAATGAAAGAACATAAGAAACTTTTCATAAAACGCTTACATACCTTAGATTATCGTTTTTTTGAACAAGAAAGAAATGTAATTTTACTATCCTTTGAATTAGATAATATGAAAACTGCTAACAATAAGAGAATTGTAAATTTATCACAAGGTAAAAAAACAAGAATTGATTATGAATGTATGAGATTTATTAATTATACATGTAAGAGAAATGAGTTCTCTTATGTAACAATGGATAAAGCAATTTCAGGAAATTTACTAGAATACACTAATGATATATTCACTTTTGGAGGAGCATTAATTACTCTTGCATTAATTGATCATATAAAACAAGAAGTAGCGTATAAAGAGTTAATTAAAAATACAGTTTCAGGAGACTATCGTATAAATGGTGGTATATCTGGATTAACTGGAAGTGATGCACAAAATTTTTTATTAACAATACTAAGTAAAATTTATAATGATAAAGAATTTCTTGATATAAAAGAAAAGAAAAATAGTAATTTATCAAGAAAGAATAAAGAGTATGATAATGTATATGATTTTTCTGCAATAGGAAGTGCAATATTAGCACGAGTGTTTCAAAATAAATTTCAGAATAAAGAATTATTAGATGATATTACAGCAAATTATATTGGAGAATATAATGCTAATTTTTTAGAAAGAGAAGCTATTACAGGATTATTTCATGGGTATTCAGGTGATATTATTGTATTTTCAATTTTAGGTACTTTACTAAAAAATACAGATGTAAATAAATTACTGGATTTTGCAAAATTAGAAAATCAATATTATGAAAAATCTATTTCTAATTGGAATGATATTAGAGGTGAAGGAATTCACGATATGGTAGCCGTTAGTTATGGAGCACCAGGAATTTTACTTGCTAGGATATGTTTACTGCTATCTCCTCAGGAGAAATTGACTAAACAGCAGCGTCTAGGAATTGAAGTAGATATAAGAAATGCTACAAATAAAATTCTAACAATGAAGCGTACTGATTATTATGATGATACTCTAATTAATGGATTTGCAGGTGGATTATTAGGACTTAAATGTGCCATGGAATTAGAAAAAGAAATGTACACAGAAAAAGAAGCTTTAGCTATAGAAGAGTATATTTTATTAGGAAAAGAATATCTTGAATCTACAACTTGGAGAATACAGGAAGCAAAGCAGGCGTATTTACCAAATTTTATGAATGGAAATATGGGAATAATATTTGTTTTAGTACTAATTGATAATTTTAGTACAATAAAAAACTCTATAGAAGTCTTTATATAAAGTAAAAGGAGATGAGTACGTTGAAGAAGATAAAAATGGTCATGCAAATGAAGCAAACAGAGTGTGGATTGTGTGTTGCTCAGATGATACTTAACTATTATGGAGTAATGGTAAGTTTATCAGAATTGAATCATAAGCTAGAAGTTGGACGTGATGGAATATCATTAAAAAGAATTAAGGTAATGCTTGAAGAGTATGGTATGAGCACCAATCTATATAGAATTACAAAAGAACAAATGAAGGAATTTAATAGTTTAGTTCCATTTATTGCTCTTAGTAAAGATGGCCATTACGTTGTCATAGAGAAAATTTACAAATCAGAGGTAAGAATTGTTGATCCTGCAGTAGGAAAACGAAGTATAAGCTATGATGAGTTTTTTGATAAATTTCTAGATAAGATATTTTATGCAAGACCAAGTGAAGATTTTCAGAAAATCAAAAAGACAAAAAGAAAAAGTATTTTTATTGGCTGCATAAAAGATAATAAAAAATCATTTTCAGCTATGGTTTTAATTACTAGTTTTGTTTATGTGCTAATGTTTGCAGTACCACTTTTGTCTAGAGAAGTTTTAAATATAGTTTTACAAAATCAAAATGGAAGTATGGAACTAGAAAAGTGGATTGGGATTACAGTAGTTACCTTCATAGCTTATTTGGGAATTTTATTTCTTAAATCAGAAGCAGACGTTAAGTTGTCTATAGTACTTGATAAGTATTTATCTACTGCTGTTATTAATAAGTTGTTTAAAAATGACATAAAATTCTTTTTGCAGCGAACTAGTGCAGATTTACAGTATCGTTTTAGCTTACTAAGAGGTGTAAAATCTTTGCTAAATCAGATAATTGTAAGTTTAGTTTTAGATGCAGGTGCATTGGTTGTTATTTTACTATATGTATCAATTGTAGCTCCAGCATATCTTTCCGTTTTATTTGGATGTAGCGCAGTTATTATTGGAATGAAATTTTTACTTCGTGAAAGAATTATTCTATATAAGAATGAAGAGACTACTGCAGATTCTAAATTGCAGGTATTACAAAATGATATATTCAGATCTATTGGAGATATAAAAGTATTAGGATTACAAAGTGAAAAGAAGGAGCAATGGAGCAATACATTTGAAAGATATATTGAAAAGCACGGAAAGTATGAACGCTTAATGGCAAGATATCGAAGTATTTTATCAACAATGAACTTATTTGTTCCAATTTTTACAATTGTACTAGGTGCATGGTTTATAAGTAGAAGTGGTGATATTGGAGAAATTGCAGTTATCATATCTTTACAAACTATATTAGGTCAATATTTATCAAGCTTACTATCAATCTCAGATATTGTTGATAATCTTTATTTAATACGTTCTTATATGACTCGTATTGAAGACATTATGGAGCAAGAGGATGAGAAAAATGGTAAAAGCAAAATTTCTTTTGAGGGAAATATTAAGGTAGAAGATTTATCATACAGATATCCAGGAGATGAAGCTTATGCATTAAAAAATATTAACATTGAAATAAAACAAGGAGAAAAAATCGCATTTACAGGGTGTACAGGCTCAGGAAAATCTACTTTATTAAATATTTTGGTGGGATTATATAAAGATTATAGTGGTGATATTTTCTTAGAGGATGTAAATGTAAATGAAATTGATGAAAATTCTTTTCGTAGCCAAATTAGTGTAGTGCCACAAAATACTTTACTTTTTAATGGTTCTTTAAAAGAAAATTTAGATATTACAGGTAAACATTCTGAAGAGGAAATCTATAAGGCACTTGATACAGTTGCATTAGGTGAATTTGTAAGAAAGCTGCCTATGAAGTTAAATACCATAATTGCTGAAAATGGCTTCAATTTCTCTGGTGGACAAAGACAACGTATAGCATTAGCAAGAGCAATTATTAATTGTGGAAGAGTGATATGTCTAGATGAAGCTACTAGTTCATTAGATAACTTGACGGAAGATCGAATAGTTACATTTTTAAAAGAAAGTAAATCAACTCAGATAATTGTTGCTCATCGTTTATCTACAATTAAAGATGCAGATAGAATATATGTATTAAAAGATGGTGAGATTGTGGAGTTTGGTTCTCATGATGAATTACTTAAATTAGGAAAAGAATATAAAGAGCTTTATAGAAAGGAGGGAGGAATTTATGACGAAGTTTTTGATTGTGTTGGGTAGTCCAAATGCCAATGGATTTGGAGCTGAGATAATTAATAATATTAAAGAGAAATTCAATGAATTTGATAAAGCTTTGGAATTTGATGTTCTTAAGGTTAGTGAGACAGATTATAAATTGTGTAAAGGCTGTGGTCAGTGCTTTATTACAGGGCAATGTGGATTGGTGAAGGAAGATAACTATAATTTCTATGATTCATTGATAAGATACAAAGGAATAATATTTCTTGTTCCATCATATATTCATCAAATGCCAGCAATCCTCAAGAACTGTTTTGATAGAATGGCTTCGAGAATGCATGAATTTCCTTTGTTAGGAAAGAAGACAATAGTAGTTGCATATTCACTTTCAAATGGTGAAGTAGATTTAAAAAATTATGTAACAGGTATTTTAGGATCATTAGGCTGCGAAATTATTCAATCATTTTCTTTTAATAAATGCAGAGATGACTATGATAAGTTAACGGAAGGATTGGTACAAGCTATTGTTAAGATGAAGCAAAAAGTAGAAGAAAGAAAATTCGCAGTAACAAAATCGCAAGAACAATTATTTTTATATATAAAACAAATTGTCCAGATGGAGCTTGATAATAAAGTAAAGTCTTATAAACAAATTAGATGGGGACAATTGCTAGAATATGAATCTTTGGTGGAATATCTAAAGACTGCAAGATTGTAGACAAATTAATTATGTATTTTAAATTAAATTTTAAGATAAAAAAATAAAAAAAGAGAGAGGTAAAAGAAATGAAAGATTTAAAAGTAAAAGAGGAATTATTAGAAAACAACATTGTAACATTAATCGAGGATGAAGATTATGATGGAGCAGGTAGCCCAGCTATAGTTAGTGCTGTAACAGCAGTAACAGCATTAATAGGAATAACAACTGCTTGTACAAGAGATTGTTGGCATCCAGGTAGATAGTTAAAAAGGCTTAGATTGCGGCAACAACCTAAGCAAGAAAAAATTATCAATATAGCATATTATATTGTGTGAAAAATAAAAAGTCAAATAATAAAAAATAGAGATGGGGAGGTTTTTATTATGGAATTAAAGTTTAACGAAATGGAATTAGGAATGAATGAAATGGAAAATGAGGTAGAAGTACTTGACGAAATGACAGGTGCAGGCGGAACATGGAATATGGTATTCTCAAGCATTATCAGCTTTGGAGTAGGAAACAAAGGATATGTATGTACTTGGACACATGAATGTCAATCAAGCTGTAAGTAATAGTAAAGAGTTGTAGGAATATTTAAGCATAAAAAGTGAAGTTGTAGTGTCGTTTATACAAAAATAATGACGTTCATACAATTTCACTTTTTTTTATTTAGTGTATGAATATAATATAAGTAAATAAAATTAGTTGGAGGATTTTTTATGAAAGAATCAAGGGTAGAGTCTTATAAGAAGATATCAAAAAGGTATTTAGAGCTTTTTAGTGTGTATTTAGGTTTTTCTGTTGTCTTAATGTGTGTTGGTAAAATTCAGATTCAAAATATATTTCATTTAAAGGAAATGTACGTTACACCAGGCTTATGGGATCTAACAGGAGCAGAATTTGTAGGAGCCTTTTTATTTGAAACACCATTTGCATTACTTAGAGGTTTATATGGAATACTATTTATTTTTTTTGCATGTGGATTTGGATATTATGCGATGAAAGCAAAAAAACTAAGTAACAATGAAAAATAGAGCATAAGCACATATTTAATTAACAACATAAGATTTATGAGTTAATCTATCTGTCATATCTGCAGTCATAACTGGATCACCAAATATTTCGCTCTATCGATCAAAAGAAAGATTAGTTGTTATAATTGTAGATTTTTGACCAGCTCTTAATGATATATGGGTAAAGAGTAGCTCCACCCCCTCTTCGTCGGCAGATATATATTCAAATTCATCTAATATTACTAAATCGTATTTAGATAATTTGTTTTGATAAGCTCCAAGCCTCTTTTCCTATTCTTTTTGCCATATAATCTATCCGTTAATTTTTTTGCGCTTACCTTATCTAGAGTTTTAGAGTTGTGTTAAATTAAATAGTATTAAAACTGACTTAATATGATATAACTGCAGTAGTTTTAAAGTTGTGTTGAAGTATTAACTAGAAATAGTTAGTACTTTTTGTTTTATATAAGATTAAAATTGGATAGAATTAAAATAAAAATTAATTTTAAAGGGGAGAGTATGAGGATAAAGGCTTTAGCATATCTTATTTATGATTCAATTTTAGATATTATTTTTCCAAAAGATTTTTTATGTATAACTTGCAAAGAAAACGAAGCTTCAGGAATTTGTTTAACTTGCAAAAATTTAATTTATAAATTACCTATAGAAGATGAAAGTTATGGTATTTATAAAGGGCCTTTAAAAGAATTAATATTAAATTTAAAATTTTTAAAAGATTTTAATTCAGGTGAAGTTTTAGTAGATTTATTAGAAGAAAAGATAATAGGGGTAAAAGGGTACTATATAACCTTTATTCCAAGTAGTAAAAAAAGCCTAAAAAGACGTGGGTTTAATCAATGTGAGTATTTAGGAAATGCTTTAAGCAGAAGATTAGATATACCGTGTGTAAGCACTTTAATTAAAACAAAAGAAACTAAAGATCAAAAGACTTTAACTATAAGAGAGAGGAAAAATAACGTTAAAAATGTTTTTGAGGGAAAAAATATTAATCTCATAAAAGGAAATAAATTTATCCTTATAGATGACGTAATAACAACGGGTGCGACTATAGAAGAGGGAGTTAGAGTTTTAAAAAAATATGGGGCAAAAGAAATAAAAATATTGACTATTGCGAAAAGTCACGTATAATATATTAATGTAAAGTTAGGTCTGTGGTTGAAAGTCGATGCCAGTCGCAGGCAAAACGATCCACGTAAGCTAGGCAAAGATTCTAGTGAGCATGGTGCGGTATAGAAGTAAGTCCTACCAGATTTAAATTTGAGAGGGTTAGTAGTGAGAGGTTAATTCCGGGTAGCGAAAACTCCAGTAGGCGAGTGTGGGGTCAAAAACCAGTGTCAGCTAACTTTACGAAAAAGGACAGACATTCATTTGATGTCTGTATTTTTTTACCCTTTTTTATAAAATTCACAAAATCAGTTTACAATAAAAAGAAAAAAATAAAAAATTGTACAAATTAAAGCTAGTACTTGAAAACGATATCCTTAAGAGTTATAATAAGAATATAAATAAATAAAGACATAATTTATCTTATATCTAAGTTATACTTAGAACTTGTCAGGAAGGGGCTGAAACTATGAAAGTTACAGTAGTAGCAAAGAATATTGAATTGACTCCAGCGATTAAGGAAATGGTAGAAAGAAAGATTTCCAAGCTAGATAAGTATTTTGAAAGTGGAGTTGAAGCTAAAGCAACGCTTAAAGTTCAAAAGAACAGACACAATATAGAGGTTTTAATCCCATTCAACGGCATCTTATTAAGAGCTGAAGAGTCAACAGACGATATGTACAAGTCTATTGATAAAGTTGAGGAAAAACTTACTAGGCAAATAAGAAAACAAAGAACTAAATTAGATAGAAGAAAACATGGCTCATTCAGATTTGCTGAAGTTGCAACTGATAGTTATGATGAAGAAGAAAATGATGGAAAAGTTGTAAAAACTAAAGAGTTCAACATAAAACCAATGGTTGTTGATGAGGCAGTTTTACAAATGGAATTAATAGGACATAACTTCTTCTTATTCCAAAATGCAGAAACTAATAAAATTAATGTAGTTTATAAGAGAAAAGACGGAGATTACGGTCTTTTAGAACCAGACTACAAATAAAATTTAATAATTAAATAGAGAGTTAGAGCTACTAAAATTTAGTAGCTCTTTTAATTTTTTATTATATTTTTATTATTTAAGGGGAAGTTAACATAAGAAAAGGCCGTAGAAGTTGAAACTATTAGGTGATAAATGGTATAATTTATAAATGAGTTTAAATTAAACTAGTAATATATGAATCTTTATATAGAATTATTATAGATATAGATTTGAAAGGATGAAATTATGGGACTATTTAAAGCCATATTTGGCACATACAGTGAGAGAGAAGTTAAGAGAATTAGCCCTATGGCAGATAAAGTTTTAGCTTTAGATGAAGAAATGGGCAAACTTTCAGAAGAAGAACTTAAAAACAAAACAAATGAATTTAAAGAGAGATTAAAAAACGGAGAAACTTTAGATGATATCTTAATAGAAGCATTTGCTGTTGTTCGTGAAGCTTCAGGAAGAGTTCTTGGAATGAAACATTACAAAGAGCAAATAATCGGAGGTATAGTTCTTCACCAAGGGAGAATAGCAGAGATGAAAACTGGTGAAGGTAAAACATTAGTTGCAACTTTACCTGCATATCTTAACGCTCTAAGTAGTAACGGAGTTCACGTAATTACAGTTAATGATTACCTAGCTGCAAGGGATAGAGAGTGGATGGGTCAAATCTATGAATATCTTGGATTAACTACAGGAGTAATAGTTCACGAATTAAATAACGATCAAAGAAGAGAAGCTTATGGTTCTGATATAACTTACGGAACAAATAACGAATTTGGATTTGACTATTTAAGAGATAATATGGTTATCTACAAAGAAGAAAGAGTTCAAAGGGGACTTAACTTTGTTATTGTCGATGAGGTTGACTCAATTCTTATAGACGAAGCTAGAACACCTCTTATAATTTCTGGTGCTGGTGAAAAATCAACAGAGTTTTATAAAGTTGCAGATTTCTTTGTAAAGAAATTAGTAAAAGATGAAGACTTCACTATAGATGAAAAAGCTAACGCAGTTATGCTTACAGAATCAGGTATAGAAAAAGCAGAAGGTGCATTTAAAGTAGAAAACTATGCAGATGCTGAAAATATGCAATTACAACACTATGTAACTCAAGCCCTTAAAGCAAACTACATAATGAGATTAGACAAAGATTACATGCTTAAAGATGGAGAAGTTATAATAGTTGATGAGTTTACAGGAAGACTTATGGAAGGTAGAAGATACTCAGACGGTCTTCACCAAGCTATAGAAGCTAAGGAAAATGTTAAAATAGCTAGAGAGTCAAAAACTCTTGCAACAATAACATTCCAAAACTATTTTAGAATGTACAACAAACTATCAGGTATGACAGGTACAGCCTTAACAGAAGAAAATGAATTTAGAGAAATCTATGGATTAGACGTTATAGTTGTTCCAACTCACAGACCAATCCAAAGAAAAGATAACCACGATATAGTTTATAAAACAGCTATGGGTAAATACAAAGCTATAGTTGAAGAAATAATAGAAGCACACAACAAAAAACAACCAGTTTTAGTTGGTACTGCAAGTATAGAAAAGTCAGAAATAATATCTGATCTTTTAAAGAAAAGAAAAATACCACACAAAGTTCTTAATGCTAAGTTCCACGAACAAGAAGCTGAGATCATATCTAGAGCAGGTGAACTTGGAGCGGTTACTATTGCAACAAACATGGCAGGTAGAGGTACAGATATAAAACTTCAAGAAGGTGCTTTGGATGTTGGTGGTTTAAAGATAATCGGAACTGAAAGACACGAATCAAGAAGAATAGATAACCAGCTTAGAGGACGTGCAGGTAGACAAGGAGACGCTGGAGAATCAACATTCTACTTATCACTTGAAGATGACTTAATGAGAATATTTATGTCAGAGAAAACTCACGCTATGGTTGATAGATTAGGTTTAGAAGAAGACGATGCAATTGAAAGTAAGATAATTACTAAATCAGTTGAAAACGCTCAAAGAAAAGTTGAAGGTCATAACTTCGATATAAGAAAGAACCTTTTAGGATACGATGACGTTATGAATATGCAAAGAGAGATTATCTACAAGCAAAGAAGTCAAGTTCTTGAAGGGGAAGACTTAAAAGCAGAAATTATTTCAATGATAAATGATGTTATAAATGAAGCTGTAGATAGACACATAACAGGAATGGAAGAAGATTACGAAGGAAGTATTAAAGATTTAATTCTTTTCTTAGATGATATATGCGTTCCTGCAAACAGAATAACTGTTGAAGATTTAATGGATATTCCAAACGATGAAATAAAAGAAAAACTTTCAAAAATCGCTTTAGAGATCTATGAAGGAAAAGAAGCTGAGTTTGGAGAAGAAAAACTTAGAGAAATTGAAAGAGTAGTTCTTCTTAAAAACGTAGATACAAAATGGATGGATCACATAGATAACATGGATCACTTAAAACAAGGTATGGGACTTAGAGCATTTAAACAACAAGACCCAGTTCAAGCATACCAAATGGAAGGTAGTGAAATGTTTGAAGAAATGATTGATTCTATAAGATTAGATACAATCAAGTATTTATTCCACATCCAAATGGAAAGACCTGTTGAAAGAGAGAGAGTAGTACAAGAAACTAGTGCATCTCACGCAGGAACAGATAGCGCTCCTAAGAAAAAAGAGCCAGCTAAAAAGACAGTAACTGTTGGAAGAAATGAGCCTTGTCCTTGTGGAAGTGGCAAAAAGTTTAAAAACTGTTGCGGAAGAGAAGCATAATTAAAAAATATTTTAAAAGGTTAGGGCTTTGCACTAAGACGTGCAAAAGCCCTAATTTTGTCTTTATTTAATTAAATGTGCATAAAGTATTGATAAAAATAATTTTTTGGTGAATAATTTAAATTATAAATATAAATTAGAGGTGATTTTTTATGAGAATAGAACTCCAAAAAGAGTTATCTAAGCTTAAAGGCTTAAAAGAAATTATAGAAGAAATGAGGGCTTCACTTTGACAAGACTGCATTAGAAAAACAAGTAGAAGAACTTGATATGAAAATGCAAGAGCCTGGGTTTTGGGAAGATATAAAGCTTGCTGAAGAAGTAACTAAAGAAAGTAAATTTCTAAAAAGTAAGATAGAGAGATTTGACACTTTAGAAAATAGAGCTAGCGATATTGAAGTTTTAAGTGAAATGATA
Source organism: Clostridium chrysemydis (assembly GCF_015234215.1). Classification (GTDB taxonomy): domain Bacteria; phylum Bacillota; class Clostridia; order Clostridiales; family Clostridiaceae; genus Clostridium; species Clostridium chrysemydis. The sequence continues at coordinate 63,687 of NZ_JADEKP010000010.1, forward strand.
GAAGAAGACGATGATGAGTCTGTAAATGAAATAATAGATGAGATGAAAATATTAGAAAAAGAAGTAGAAAGCTACAGGATAGAAATACTTCTTTCAGGAGAATATGATAAAAATGATGTTATATTAACTCTTCATGCAGGAGTTGGTGGAAGTGATGCTAACGATTGGACTGATATGCTTTTAAGGATGTACACAAGATGGTGCGAAAAGTCAGGGTATTCAGTTGAAATATTAGATTTGATTCAAGGGGATGAAGCTGGAATTAAAAGTGTTACTTTAAGAGTTAAGGGTGATTTTGCATACGGGTATTTAAAAGCGGAAAAAGGAATCCACAGACTAGTTAGGATATCCCCTTTTAATGCTAACGGAAAAAGACAAACATCCTTTGCATCAGTTGAGGTTTTACCTGAACTTACAAAAGACCAAGATATAGAGATAAGACCTGATGATTTAAGAGTTGATACGTATAGAGCTAGTGGAGCTGGAGGTCAGCACGTTAACAAAACTGAATCTGCAGTTAGAATAACTCACCTTCCAACTGGAATAGTAGTTCAGTGCCAAAGTGAGAGAAGTCAATTCTCAAATAGAGATACAGCTATGGCCATGCTTAAATCAAAGCTTATAGAATTAAAAGAAAGAGCTCACAAAGAAAAAATAGAGGACCTTACTGGGGATCTAAAAGATATGGGCTGGGGAAGTCAAATAAGATCTTATGTGTTCCACCCATATACTATGGTAAAAGACCACAGAACTTTAGAAGAGACTTCAAACCTTAATGCTGTTATGGATGGAGATATAGATTCATTTATAAGTGCATACTTAACATCAGAAGCAAACTAAAAAATAGCTACTTACTTAAAGTAGCTATTTTTTTATATAAAAAGAAATTTAAATTTTATTTTTAGATTCTCTTATCTTAACTTGTATGCTATATCCAACTAAAAGTAAGCAAATAAGGAAAGATGCTATATGAACTATCTCATTATAAAGTAACCTAGTAATTCCTAAATAACAGTTTTCTAGAGTATATTTAAAGATAATATTGTAAGCATCATCTATAGACGGTTCATAAAGGTTATCTATAGTATCAAACGGTGTATGAATTTTGCTTGTATCATCGTTAGTTAAAGTTAATGAATCTAATCCAGATTCAAAAAACGGTACGTGGTCGCTAGAGTCTTCAAAAGTTATATTAGTTGATATATCTTTTGATTCTGCAATACTTACTAAGCTTTTTTCTAGGTTTGATGATTTATCTTTTGCTTTTAGAGATCTCATTAAGGTAGTGTTTTCAGTATTTGCACCTATCATATCAAAATTAATAACGGTTGCATCTTTAAGCTTTTCTTTATACGTTTTTGAAAATTCATAAGACCCTAAAAATCCAAATTCTTCTCCGTCTAAAAAAGCAAAGATTATATCACGATTTGGAGTAGGGTAAGAGTTTAAAACTCTAAGAATTTCTAATAAAAAAGCTGTACCTGAGGCGTTATCTAATGCACCACCATAATTATTTCCTAGGTAATCAACTCCTAAATGGTCGAAATGTGCAGTTAAAACTAAAGGAGGTAAGTCATCTGATTTTCCCTTAATTTTACCTATAACATTTGAAGCATATGAATTTTTAAGGCTATAAGGAAGAGTTATATCGAGCTTTCCACCCTTTTCTAAAGACTTAGATATAGTTTTAAAAGCTTCTTCGCTTAAAGAGACTGCAAAGCTAATTTTTGAATCCTGTATAAAAGAGCTTCTAAAATCTAAGTTATTTTCAGGATTAAAATAAAATAAGAAAATATCATCGCCTTGTCTTATTACGATAGAATCTTTATTTGATTTATGGGTGTCTTTATAAGATACAGTAGCCTTTGATTTCTTAAAATTTAAAAAATCCTCTTTAAAGTCATCTCCATACTTAAATTTAATCTTTTCTCCTTTAGAATTTTCTAGTTCTAACTTTGGAGTATCCCCGTTTACTGTAGGTGTTATTATATTGAAGGTATTTTTATAGTTTTCCCCTAAAGGAGTTAGATTTAAAGTTTTAAATACTTCTTCGATATAATCAGATGTTTTTTTTCCACCAGGACTTCCACAAAGCCTTCCTTCAAATTCAGAAGATGAAAGATAAGATATTTCTTTTAAAATATCTCTTGAATTAAAATGATGAATTGAACATTGAATTAAAGTAAAAAATAAAAAAATAATTACTGAAATAGACATTATAATTTTGTAGCGTTTTTCTTTCATGCTTTAAATACCTCGTTAAAGTTTAATATATTAAATATTATTAAATCTAAGAGGTATATATGATTAAGCTTTTTTGTAGATCATATCCATAAGGGAATAAATAGCACTTACAGCTATACAAATATAAACAAAAACATTAAGCTTAGAGTCCACAATTACTAGGATTCCACCGAAGATTGCAGTTATTAAAATTACATAGTTTAAAAATTTGTTAAAACCAGATTTGCAATTATTTATAACTGAAATAGCAGACATAATTATAAGTGCTGTAGTTACAAATAATAATATTTCATATAAAGGACTATCTAGTATTACTACCTTAAAATGGTTAAGTGTTAATAAGCTAAGTAGAAACAAAACTAATAAAGAAATAAGCTTTTGTAAAACATTATGCATTTTATCATCTCCTAATTGTAAAATATTTACAATTTTATTATACAAAAAATTCAGAAAAATACAATATACATAAGGAAAATATATAATAGAAAGTTTTATATAAAATAAAATAGAGGTATAATAAATAGATAAGGCTAAAATGGAGGTTACGGTATGAGTATCAATGATAGAATAGCTAAAGAGCTAGAATTAAAATTAAATGTGGTAAATAACATAATAGAATTGCTAGATGGAGGGAATACGGTTCCTTTTATAGCTAGATACAGAAAAGAAATGACAGGCGGACTTTCAGACGAAGTCTTAAGAGATTTTGAAGAAAGATTAACTTATCTTAGAAATTTAGATGAAAGAAAAGAAGCTGTTACAAGACTTATAGAAGAACAAGGGAAATTAACAGAAGATATAGTAAAAGCTTTAAAAATAGCAAAAACTTTAACAGAAGTTGAAGATATATATAGACCTTATAAAGCGAAGAAGAGAACTAGAGCAACTATAGCAGCTGAAAAAGGGTTAAAGCCTTTAGGGTGCCTTATAATAAACGGAGATTTTAAAGGTGATTTAAAAGAAGAGGCTAAAAAATACATAAATAAAGAAAAAGAAGTAAATACAGAAGAAGATGCTATTAAAGGAGCTTTAGATGTAGTTTCTGAGATGATATCTGATGAAGCTGAATATAGAAAGTGGATAAGAAGTTATGTGTTTAGAGAAGGCAAAATAGTAACAAAGGGAAGTAGTGAAGAACCTACTCCATACGAAATGTATTACGACTATAGTGAAGACGTTAGAAATATGCCTCCTCACAGAATACTAGCTGTAAATAGAGGAGAAAAAGAAAAGATTCTTTCAGTTAAAATAGTTTCAAATGAAGATATAATATTATCTTATCTAGAAAATAAAATTCTTAAAGGAAATAAATCTACTGATGAATACTTAAAAGAGTCAATTAAAGATTCTTTAAAAAGACTTATATATCCTTCAATAGAGAGAGAAATAAGAAGCGAATTAACTGAAAAAGGAGAAGAAGGGGCAATTAAGATATTTAAAGAAAACTTAAAGGCACTTTTACTTCAAGCACCTATCAAAGGAAAAGTAGTTATGGGCTACGACCCAGGTTTTAGAACAGGGTGTAAGATAGCTATTTTAGATAAGAATGGTAAATTCTTAGAAAATACAGCAGTTTTCCCAACAGTTCCAAGAAAAGATATAGAAGGAACTAAGAAAACTTTAAAAGCTCTTATAAAGAAGCATGATGTAGATGTAATTTCACTTGGAAACGGAACTGCTTCAAGAGAGTCAGAAGAAGTTATAAGTGAAATGCTTAAAGAAATAAAAGAAGAGAGCGGAAAAGAAGTAGCTTATGTTATAGTTTCAGAAGCTGGAGCTTCAGTGTACTCAGCATCAAAACTAGCTACTAAAGAATACCCTGATTTAGATGTTACAGTTAGAGGAGCTATCTCTATAGGAAGAAGACTTCAAGACCCTTTAGCAGAATTAGTTAAAATAGATCCTAAAGCAATAGGAGTAGGTCAGTATCAACACGATGTTACTCAAAAGAAATTAGAAGAGTCTTTAAAAGGTGTAGTTGAAGATTCAGTTAATATGGTAGGAGTAGATTTAAATACAGCAACTCCTAGTCTTTTAACTCATATTTCAGGGATAAATGCTAGTATAGCTGAAAATATAGTCTTATATAGAGACGAAGTTAATGGATTTAAAACTAGAAAAGAACTTTTAAAAGTAAAAAGATTAGGTCAAAAAGCTTTTGAACAGTGTGCAGGTTTCTTAAGAGTAATGGAAAGTAAGAATCCTTTAGATAATACTTCAGTCCACCCTGAATCATACGACATAGCTAAAAAACTAATAGAAACTTTAGGCTACACTATTGATGATTTAAAAAATAAAAATTTAGAAGATATTCAAAATAGAGTATCAGAAATAGGCTTAGCTAAATTAGCTAAAGATTTAGAAGTTGGAGAACTTACTTTAAAAGATATAGTAAAGGAGTTACAAAAGCCTGGAAGAGACCCTAGAGATGAAATGCCAAAACCTATCTTAAAAACTGGCGTTATTGATTTAAAAGATCTAAAACCAGGAATGGTTTTAATGGGAACTGTAAGAAACGTTTCAGACTTTGGAGCTTTCGTTGATATAGGAGTTCACCAAGACGGCTTAGTTCATAAGAGTCAAATGGCAGACAGATTTGTAAAGCATCCCCTTGATATAGTTAAGGTTTCGGATGTTATAAAGGTCTCTATATTAGAAGTTGACGAAAAGAGAAAAAGAATAAGCCTTACTATGAAAGGTATAAAATAATTTAAAGGTGCTACTTTTTGTAGCACCTTTTCTTAGGGTTCGCAAAAATGTTTAAAATAATTAATATAAAATAAAAATTAAAAGGTTTACATTACAATCCTCATAATGGTAAAATTGTATTAGAAAGTAAAAGGAGGTATTGAAATGAGAAAATATAAAAAGATTATTTCAGCTTTAATTTGTGTTTTATTTACAATGACAGCATTTAGTTTTGGCGACGTAAAAGCATTTGCAAGTGCTACTTCAAAGCCAGGGACTCCTAGTATTTCGCATAATGATTGGGACGGATTAAATAACTATAAAATCACTATGAATTTATGGTGGGGACAAAACGGAACTGAGTGTAAACTATACGAAGATGGAAAAGTTATAGACTCAGTAAAACTTACAGATAATTCGCCAAATGCACAAAGTGCAGATTTTTCACTTACAAACAAAGCAAAAGGGACGTATAAATACAAAGTAGAATTAATCAATTCATTTGGAACTTCTACTAGTAATGAAATATCAGTAACTGTAACTCAAGAAGGAGAACAAGTAGTAAAGCCTTCTGTACCTACAGGACTTTCTGCAAAAGCAAATGGTACTAGTTCTATAGATTTAACTTGGAATAGTGTAACTTCAGTAGCTTCCTATGACTTAGAAGCTGACGGTAAAGTTATAACTAACGTTAAATCACCTTATAATCACGCTGGACTTCAAAGTGCATCTAAACATGATTATAGAGTTCGTGCAGTAAACGCAGCTGGTTCTAGCGATTGGTCAAGTATAGTTTCAGGTACTACAGATAGTGAAACTATTACACCAGAAGTAAAGCCAAGCACTCCAACTAATTTAAAAGTAGTAGCAATTAGTAATGTAGCTGCAAATACTTCTTGGGACAAAGTAAATAACGCAGATAGCTATGAAGTATCTGTTGATAATAAAGTATATCAAACTACAAATATTAATTATTTAGTAAGCGGACTTTTAGCAGGAAGCAAATATTCTTTTAAAGTTAGAGCTATAAATAAAATAGGAGCTAGCGAATGGACTGCTCCAGTAGAGATAACTATGCCAAATGAAGGACAACCTCCAACTCCTGGTGATAAATTAAAAAACAAATTATTAGTAGGATATTGGCATAATTTTGATAACGGTTCAACAAAAACTCATTTAAAAGATACATCATTAAATTTTGATATTATAGATGTTGCTTTTGCTGAATCTAAACCAGATGAAGCTACTATGGTATTTGAACCATATAACGTAACTCCAGAGGAATTTAAAAAAGAAGTAGAATATCTTCAGTCTAAAGGAAAGAAGGTTATAATTTCTATAGGAGGACAAAACGGAAGATTACATTTAGATACTAAGGAAAAAGAAGATATATTTGTAAATTCAATGCTTGAAATAATAAATAAGTATGGATTTGACGGAGTTGATATAGACCTTGAAGGGGGAGCAGTTTCATTAGATCCAGGTGATACTGATGTAAATAATCCAACTACTCCAAGAGTAAAACATCTTATAGATGGAGTAAAGAGAATATGCCAAACTAAAGGTACAGACTTTATCTTAACAATGGCACCAGAAGTAACTTACGTTCAAGGTGGGCTTATAGCTTACGCAGGACCTTGGGGAGCATATCTTCCAGTTATAAATGCTTTAAGAAATGAATTAACTCTATTACATGTACAACATTATAATCATGGTTCACAAGAAGCTTTAGATGGAAACACATATACTCAAGGAACAGCTGATTTCCAAGTTTCTATGGCAGAGATGATGATTACAGGATTTGATGTAGGAAGAAATCCAAACAACCACTTTAAAGGACTTCCAGCTTCAAAGGTAGCTATAGGACTTCCTTCTTGCACTAAAGCTGCAGGCGGTGGATTCACAGACGAAGCAGAAGTTATAAAAGCTTTAGATTATTTAATAAAGGGTAAAGATTTTGGAGGAAAATATAAATTAAGAAATAAAGAAGGATATAAAGATTTTAGAGGAGTTATGACTTGGTCAACTAACTGGGACGAAACAGTTAACTTTAAGTTCTCTAATGCTTATAGACAATACTTTGATAGTTTAGGAAATTAAATATTATAAGAAGCTAAGTACAATGTGCTTAGCTTTTTTTATGTTATAATAATTTAAGTTAAAAATGGAGGTGAGTCTTTGAATCTAGAAGAAATCAAAAGAAATATACTTATAACTAGCTCTTCTTTTTCTAAAAATTTAGGAGAGAAATTATGTAAAGAAGGATACGTTAAAGATTTAAAAAGTAAAAGTATAGATGACGTGTATCATATCTATAGCAAAGTTTTAAATGATAATAAGAGTAAAACGTATAGTACTCATATAAAGATAAATAAGAAAAGTGACAGAATAATTGAAGCTAAATGCACTTGTGATAGATATAAAGAAAGTAGTAGAGAAATAAAAAATTATGTTTGTAAGCATATAGTAGGAACTACTCTTTGCTTTTATAATGCTGCAAAAAAGAGCTTAAGTAAAAAGAAGATTACAAATAAAGAAGAAAAAATCAAGAGTGATTTAAATTTAAATTTAGGGATAAAGTTTATAAAAACTGATAACATTCCAAGCCTTCAAGTAGAAGTAAGAATAGGAAGTAAAAGCACTCACCTAGTACTAGATTTAAAAGATTTTATAGAAAACATAATCTTACAGAAGGAATATAGAGTAAATGATTTATTTACTTTTAATCCTAATATACATAAAATAAAAGATTCAGATTTAGAGTTTTTTAAATATTTAAAAGATAACAAAAAAGATATAAGAGGAAAAAATCTAAAGGTTTATGATAAAAATATTAGAGAGTTTTTCAAAACTTTAAATAAAGATAATAAGGTTACTTTAAATTATAACTTTTTAAATTACGAAGTTAATATAAAAGAGGAAAATGTACCGGTAGTTTTAACTTTATCTTTAAAGGGAGATGAATTTGTATTAACTCATCATAAAAAATTTCCAAACCCTTTAAATATAAAAGGTGACGTTATGCTTTTTGATAGAAATATTTATATTAATAGAAAATCACAAGTTAATTCATACATGCCTCTTTATAAGGAACTTATAAAAAATAGAGAATTAAGATATAAAAAATCAAAAGAGAATTTAAACGAAATACTGAATAAATTAAAAAGTGTAACTAAAGATATCACTTTAGACCATAACGTAAGAGAATATAAACGTGAAATGGTAAATGCAAAATTTTTCTTTTATAAAGAAGAAGAGAAAGTTTTTTGCAATATAAAAATAGATTACTTTGGATATATTGTAGACCTAATAAAAGATAAAAATGATACTAGCTTTTTAAGAGATAAAACATCAGAAAAGATTATAGAGATGGACCTTTTAAAATATAAGTTTAAGAGATCTCATAAAGATTATATTTTTATTGGAGAAGAAGAGGATTTTTATAATCTTATAACTAGAGGTTTTAATGAACTTAGTGCTATAGGAAAAGTTTCTTTTAGTAAAGGAATTAAAGATTTTAAAGCTATAACTAGTAAGGATATAAATTCATCTCTTATTGAAAACAAAAATTTTTATAATTTAAAATATAATATTTCAGATTTAAGCATAGAAGAAATAAGGGAAGCTATGCAAAATATAAAAGCTAATAAAAAGTTTTATAAGGTTAGAAATACTTATTTAACTTTAGAAGACCCTAAAGTAGTTAGTTTTCTAAATCTTTTATTAGATGTAGGTTTAAAAGAAGACATAAAAATAGATAAAAATAAAATGTTTTATGTAAATGAAAAATTAAAAGATAGAAATTTAAGTTTTATAAAAGGAAGTGAAGTTTTTAGCGATATAACAAATAAACTTTTAAATAAAGAGTTTAAAAGAAAACTAGTTCCAAAGGCTTTAAACGCAGAACTTAGAGCTTATCAAAAGGAAGGATTTAAGTGGTTAAATGAAATAACTGAACTTGGGTTTTCAGGGATTTTAGCTGATGATATGGGACTTGGTAAAACTATTCAAGTTATAGCGTTTCTTCTTTCAAGAAAGAAGAGTAAAAGTCTAGTTGTGACTCCAACTTCACTTATTTATAATTGGCTTTTAGAATTTTCAAAATTTGCACCTACCTTAAAAATAGGTTTAGTTCATGGAGATAAAAATAAAAGAAAAAAAGTTATAAATGATTATAAAAAATATGATGTTATTTTAAGTACTTATGGGACTTTAAAAAATGATGAAGAGCTTTATAAAGATATAGATTTTGATTATTTTATAATAGATGAAGCTCAAAGCATTAAAAATTATAAAGCTAAAATAAGTGAAAGTGTAAAATCTATAAGGAGTAAGTGCAATATTGCATTAACTGGAACTCCTATAGAAAATAATCTTTTAGAACTTTGGTCAATTTTTGATTTTGTAATGCCAGGGTATCTTTTAACTAAAGAAAGATTTAAGGAAAGATATATAGATTCAGAAAATAATGATGAGTTAAAAAGACTTATAACACCATTTATTTTAAGAAGGGTTAAAGGTGAAGTCTTAGCTGAACTTCCAAACAAAATCGAAAAGAAATATTTAGTAGAGCTTTCTGATATTCAAAGTAATGTCTATAAGTCTTACTTAAAAGAAGTAAAAGAGATAATAGAAGGAACTAAAAATAAAATTAACCTTTTCTCTTTCTTAACTAAACTAAGGCAGCTTTGCTTAGATCCAAGTTTAGTAATTCCAGATTATAAAGGTAAGAGTGCAAAAACAGAAGTAGCTTTAGAGATTTTAAGGGAAAGTAAAAAGCAATCAGAAAAGATTATATTATTCTCTCAATTTACATCAGTTCTTAAAAATATAGAAGAAAAGCTAAAAGAAGAAAATATAACTTATCTTTATATAGACGGAAGTACTCCTTCAAAAGATAGGATGAAGAGGGTTGAAGAATTTAATAATAATAAAGATATAACAGTATTTTTAATATCCTTAAAGGCAGGGGGAGTAGGTTTAAACTTAACTTCTGCAAACACTGTAATTCACTTTGATCCTTGGTGGAACCCAGCTGCAGAGGATCAAGCTACAGATAGAGCCCATAGGATAGGGCAAAAAAATGTAGTTAGAGTAATAAAACTTATAGCTAAAGATACAATAGAAGAAAAAATAGTTTTAATGCAAGAAGATAAGAGAGAGCTTATAGATAACCTTATGGATGGAAAAGAGATGGACGGTAAAAGTTTAAAGAGGCTATCAGAAGATGAGATAATGGAATTGTTTTACTAATATTAAAAAAACGGTAACAGTAAGTGCATAGAAGTTCATAATTTATGAGGTTACAATTAAAGTAGAAACCTATAAAGGAGGAATTGATATGGAAATGGAAAACACAAACGGATATAGCAAAAAGACTCAGACAGCCTTAATGATAATGTTTTTACTTGGTATATTCATAGGTGCTATGGATGATGGTATAGTATCACCAGCTAGAACGATTATAGCGGACTCATTAAATGTAGGTGCAGATTCATCAATCTGGATGATTACTATATACACATTAGTATATGCAGTAGTAATGCCTATTTCAGGTAAATTAGCTGATAGATACGGAAAAAAGAAATTATTTATTATTTCAATAACTATATTTGGAATAGGTTCATTACTAAGTGGTGTATCAGATTTATTTAATAGCTATGCCTTTTTATTAACAGCAAGGGTTATACAAGCAATCGGTGGTGGAGGTATAATGCCAATAGCTACAGCGTTTATAGGAGAGAGCTTCCCTAAAGAAAAAAGAGGTAGTGCCCTTGGGATTGTAGGTGCAACTTATGGTATAGCAACAACTTTAGGACCAACTATAGGTTCAGCGATTTTAAATTTCTTTGGAAATAAATCTTGGGGTTTATTATTCTTAATAAACGTTCCAATTTGTATAATAGTTGTATTAATTTCACTTAAAGTAAAAATTAAAGAAACTCAATATACTGAAAAGAAATTAGACTTTAAAGGTAGTGTTGTATTATCACTTATGATACTAGGACTTATGTATGGAGTTACAAATTTAAACTTTGCAAATTTCAAAGATTCAATAACTTCAACAAAAGTATATCCTTATTTATTGCTATTCTTAATTTTAATACCTGTATTTATCTATGTAGAAAAGAGAGCAGAAGATGCAGTTTTAAACTTAGATTTCTTTAAAAGTAGAAATATAGTTATAACATTAATAATGGCACTAGTAGTAGGTTGTGGAATGATGAGCGTTATATTTATTCCTCAATTTGGTGAAAATGTTCTTAGAATCTCACAAGGTTCTGGAGGATATTTAATTACTATAATGGCAGTTTGTTCAGGTGTTGCAGCACCAATTGGAGGAAAGCTTATAGATAAATATTCAGCAAAGCTAGTACTTTTAATTGGATTCTTGTGCACAATGGTAGGGACTTTACTTCTAGCATTTATAGTATGTAAAGACAACAATAAAGTTTTATTATTTGTTTGTTTAGCTATTATGGGAGCTGGTATGGGTCTTACAATGGGAACTCCATTAAATTACTTAATGCAAGTTAACGTTAAAAAGTCTGAAGCAAGTTCAGCACAAGCTACAGTATCATTAGTGAAAAGTATAGGTATTGCAGTATCTCCAAATATACTAGTAAACTTTGTTGCAGAAGCTGGAGATAAAATGCCAAATGCATTAATGAAAGTTATGCCACACATTCAAGGAATGTCAGGAAATGCTTCTATGTCTTCAGGAGAAGTTCCAAAAAGCATTTTAGATTCATTCCAAAATGCTGACGTAACAAGCATTAGTAATGTTATGAAAGATTTTGCAACCTTTATGTTTGATAAAGCAAAACCAGCAATAGAACATAGTTTAGTAAACCATGTTCCACCAAATACTACAGTAGATGCTATGTTTAATAGTATGAAAGCAGATTATCTTCACCAAGTAGATGGTGCAAGAGTTGCTATAGAAAACACATTCCAATCTACTTTAAATAGTGGTTTTGCAGGATTGTTTATCGCATCAGCAATAATAGCAGGACTAGGATTTGTAGTAGCACTTTTCTTAAAAAAACAAAACTAATTTAAAGATTTAAAAGGATGTTGCATAGATTATGTAACATCCTTTTTTGCTTTTCATGCTATAAAAATGCTTCTCGTGAATAAGATATTGCAATAGGTAAAAAATGACATATAATATTATTAAGATATAAAAAACAAGTGAGGTGTTATATGGATATGGAAAAAATATTTGTAATAGGAAACAGTCCAAGAAAAAGAGGATTTGTAGTAGGGATAATTATATCGATTATACTAGGGTATATTTTAAGCGGAGTATTTAGTTATATTGTAGAAGATAGAAATATAAAGTTTCTAATTACAGTTGTGGTAATTTTAATATGTTTATTTTCAATAATACCAGCTTATATAGGGCTTAGTAATAGGTGGGAAATAAGAGATGGACATTTTAAATACTATGAGATAAGAAGATATATAGATCAGTTAAAATACTTTTTTTATGGAGTTTTTTTAGAAGACAAAAGTAAAGTTATAGATATAAAACTTGAAGATATAGAAAGCATAAAATTATATTGGAATGATTATTTAGATATTTTATCTTCTGTAGGGCATGAAATATTCTTCGGAATTAAGCTTAAATCAGGTGAACTTATAAGCGTGGAAGCGTTACTTACTTCAAATAATTTTAAATTTATAAGAGCCGTTAATTATTTAAAAGAAGAATATAATATAGAAATAATAGATAAATATAATCTATTAGAAGTTTTAGGTGATACAAGTTTGAATTTAGTCGATTATATAAATGATATAGAAAAGAGAGAAAAAGCTTATGATTAATATTTCTTTTATATATAGCAAAGAAAAACTAACTAAAGATATAAAAGAATATATAGATGAAAGTGAATTTTGTAAAAATGAAGAGTATAGGTATTTAGATTTAGAATTTTTAAGTGAGGATTTAGATACAAATTTACTTTTTATAAAACTTAGAAGTAGAGAAGATATTAAAAATGCTAGGAAAATAAGAGAAAGATTAAATAATGCTATTATTGTTTTTGTAAGTGAAAATAATGAGTTTGTATTTGAATGTTTAAGTTTTAAACCTATATTTTTTATAAGGGAAAATAAATTTAAAGAGGATATTTTTGAGTGTCTAATAGAAATAGATAACTATTTTAAAAATAAAAATAAGTTTTTAATTCTAAAAGAGGGAAGCTCTATTATAAGAATCAATAGTTTAAATATACTTTATATAGAGTCTTTCGGGCATTATCTTATAATTCACTCTAAGGGATTAGAATATAAGGTTAGGGAATCTATATTAAATATTTATAAAAAATTAGATATGAATAAATTTATTAGAGTCCATAAATCATTTTTAGTAAATAGAGAATTTGTATTTAAGGTAGAAAAAAATAAATTAGTTTTAACTAACTTAGATGAGGTTCCAATAGGTAGAAAATATAAAGAAATTGAAAAAACAATATTAATAGAATAAGGGGCTGTCGCACTAAATAATTAGTGCGAAGCTCTTTTTTTATTAAAAAAAATAAATCCACGACCAATTAGTCGTGGATTTATGATAAAATATTTTTCATGCTAATCGAAAAACTTTTACAAAAAGA
>NZ_JADEKP010000011.1 GCF_015234215.1 Clostridium chrysemydis
CAAGATTAGATTTCCCATAGCGTAAGCTAGTAAGACCCCTTGAAGAACACAAGGTTGATAGGTCAGGAGTGTAAGTGTGGCAACACATTCAGCTGACTGATACTAATAGGTCGAGGGCTTGACCAATATTACATATCAACTACAAATTATGTGCAATTTTCAGAGAGCATACTTTCTGAATAAATGTTCCGCGATAGCTCAATGGTGGAGCACTCGGCTGTTAACCGATAGGTTGGAGGTTCGAGTCCTCTTCGCGGAGCCATTTTTTTTATAGCTAGAAATAGCTACTTTTTTTTTGCTTTTTTTTAGGGTTAACAATTAATGACGATTTTGTAATGAATGTTTATTAGATTGTAACAATATGTCCACAAATAAATAGTATTATAGTATAGGACAATAGGTTATTAAATAAAAATTGTAATTGATAAAAGGAGAAACGAAATGAAAAAGAGGGGAAGAAGAAAAGTTAACTACAAAAGGAGACGAGCGGTAGTGTTAGTGGCTGCACTTGTTGGTATTCTTGCAATTGGGGGAATTACATATAGCGTATTAAAAGGTGATAGCGAGACTGCTAAAGCCGATACGAAAAAAGAAGAGACAAGCACTGATAAAAACGAAACTTCAACTGAAAATACAGAAGAAAAAAAATTAGATAATTCAGGATACTTACCTTTAAAAGATGATCCTAATGCTGATGATGCAATTGAAGTTGCAAATATGACTCAAGGATTAATGAAGGGACAATTACATTATCCTGTTAGAAAAGATGGTAAAAAAGTAGTGTATTTAACTTTTGATGATGGTCCATCAACTACAAATACACCTAAAATTTTAGATATATTAAAAGAAAATGATGTTAAAGCGACTTTCTTTGTAATGGGTAAAAGCTTAGAGAGTAACGGAGCGCCAGAGTTATTAAAGAGAGAAGCTGCTGAAGGACATGCTATAGCAGGTCATTCATATACTCATAACTATTCATATTTATATCCAAATAGAGTTATAAATGCAGATAGATTTATGGGTGAAGTTAATAAAGTTAACGAAAAGATGCAAAGTATTTTAGGAAAAGATTTTACTACTAGAACAGTAAGATTCCCAGGAGGATATTGGTCTTGGCAAAATAGAACACCTGTAAGAGAAAAGTTAGATAAGGGTGGATTTGCAATAGTAGATTGGAATGCCTTAAATGGAGATGCAGAAGCTAAAAGTAGAAGTGAAGCGCAATTAATTGCACAAACTAAAAAAACAGTTGAAGGATTAGGTCCAAATGCTGATAATATAGTATTTTTAATGCATGACACTTACGGAAAAGATACTACAGTTGAAGCACTTCCAGAAATAATAGAATATTTTAAATCTCAAGGTTTTGAATTTAGAACTATGAAATAGAGTTTAATGAGTTGTCTTTTAAAGGCAACTCTTTTTTTACGTGTAAAAAATTATAAAAGTAATATATTTACAAAAAAGACTATTTACAAAATATGCATAATATGAAAAAATTAAACTGTAACATGAATTATTTTCAATAGTAATTATATTGTAAAATTAATATCAACTTTGGAAGTATTTAAACATAGTAATTATATTGTATAATTGCCTTTATTGAACCCTAACATTAGATGTTTGAAAAATATTAGAGAGGAGGTGGACTATATGAAGGTTATTGAATTAAGTGTTAAAGTGTATGTTTCTAGAAATATAAAAATAGAAGAAGCACAAATAAAAATATCAGATCTTTTAAATCAAACTTTAGCTAAGAATAAGGAATATTTAGAACTACACAATAAAAATAAATTTAAAAATTATGTGTATGATTCTTTGTATCCTATTTCTAAAAACAAAGTTTACGAAAGCGACAAAATATATACTTTTAAAATTAGAAGTATAGATTCAAAACTATCAAACTATTTTTTAAAAGAGTTAGAAAATAATTATACAAATACATTGAAAGTATTGAAGGTAGATATTAAAATAATACCTAAATATCATTTGGAAAAGATTTATTCTATAACTAGTGTTATAGAGAAATATGAAAATGGTTATTGGAAGAATTTTTTTACTATTGATGAGTATATAGATAGATTGAAAATAAATTTAGTAAAAAAATATAATTCATTTACTGGTGAAAAAATTACAGAAGATTTTCAATTATTCAAATCAATAGAAATTTTAAATAAGAAACCTATAGCAGTAAAGTATAAGGAGATTACATTATTAGGAGATAAGCTAGAATTATATATTTCAGATGATGAGGTATCGCAGAAATTAGCTTATATGAGCTTAGCGACTGGAATTGGAGAGATGAATTCTTCAATTGGAGCTGGGTTTGTAAATTATAAGTTTATGTAGGCTATAAATAAGATAGAACTGTTTCTAACAAATCTTATAAAAATATTAGATAGGAGGAGAAAAATGCTTAATCAAATTATAGATAGCATCTATAAAAATTATGGTAATACGCTAGAAGATGTAATTTTAGATAACTATGTTCCAACTGACGGTACTTATATTATAGTAAAGCCAGATAAAAATAATGATTTAAAAGAATTTTATAGAACTGATATTTTGTTTGATAAAAACAAAAAGGATGTTGATAGAAGTATTGAATATTTTAAATTGATTTGCAAAATGGATTATAATAGTAGACTTGTCGACATGAATAAACCGATTGATCCTAAAAAAATAATACAAAGTAACAATTATTTGAGCTTTTTTGTCAAAAAAGAAAGTTTTAAAAATGATGATAAAACAGGGAAGTCCAAATTAAATGAAGAGCGAATAGATGCGTATTATGAGGTTCTCAAAAATCCATTTAATAAATATTCAAAGAAAAAAGCTGCTGAAATTTATAAAGAGGTTGAAAAAGATATTGGTGAAGTTGACTTAGAAAAATTATTAAAAATAAAAGAATGGATAAATAATAATATTTTTGATCTAGATTTAAACTTAAAGCAAAAAAACTACTTAAAGGTATTCTTTTTAGTTGATGAAGAAGACTTTAGAAGAGAAGGTAAACGTTATCTAGCACCTAATATTTATAATAACAATGATTATAATTTAAAAACTAAAAAAGGAATAGTAGGTCTTCCAAATGATAATATGGGCTTAAATTCTAAGAAACCATATTTAGAAAATAAAACAAGATGTGTAACGACTCCTTATTTAATAAATCAATCAAAAGTATTAAAACAGAAGAAAGTTTTTGATTACCTTTTTAATTTAGCATCAAAACGTAAATTCAATATATATTTAAATGATTTTGAAATAAAAGCTTTATCTGATGGAGAAATTTTAGCGGATGAATTTCAAGGATTTTATATAAGGCTTAAAAAAGGAAAAGAAGCTGAAATACACGATTTTGATGTAATTTCAGAGTACTCTCCATACTTAAAAAAGAAATTTAATTTTCAAAATATTTTAGATATAGAAAGTGAAATCTTATATAAAGGTAAAAAAGATAAGGATAAGTGGAAATATGAAGTAATCAAAAAGAAGAAAGAGCTTCAAGAATTAATTAATATAATATTTTTTAATAGATTGTTAATAACTAATTACTTTACAGAAGATGTTCCAATTAAAGAGGTTAATTTAAAGAGAGCCTTATTAATGTCAAGGAACCAGCTATTTAATTGGTTTCACAAGGGGGATTCTACTTGTGTTTGGCAAAGCTTAAATAAAGCTATGAGGTTATGTCTTAAAAACTCTTTGGGAAATAGATATTTTTATAAGGCAATAAATCAATTTAACTTAATATATTCTTTAAAAGAATACTTTGAAGGAGGAGAGGAAAAAATGGCTGATATTCTTATGGGAATAAGAACGGAATTAAAGGAAAAAATTTTAGAAGATAAAGAAGATTATATCAAAAATGATAGGGAATATTTTTATGCAGTTGGTCAATTAACTTCATATTTATTAGGGAAAAGTAAGGGAAAAAATAAGCCGCTATCACTAGCAAATCCTATAATAAATGCAAAAAGCGATTTAATTTTAAAGAAAAAGATTTTTCAGCTTTATATGAAATATAATTATGATTTAGATTTAGACTTAGATGCGAGATTTAAAAGACTTTATACTATGGTTTGTGGATATGAAGTTGAAGGTGATATAAAGGGGGATTTTATAACAGCTGGATATTTAAGTAAGAAAATAATATATGAGAAAAAGGAGAGTTAATTATGAATAAAAGAGTTTACGGATTAATTTGTATTTCATCAAGAATGGCAAACTGGAATGCTGATTTCACTGGGTTTCCAAAAACAACATCAGAAGGAGATATTTTTGGAAGTGATAAGGCATTAAAATACCCTATGAAAAAATCTTGGGATAATGCAGGCGATAAAGTTTTATATATTAAGTCAATGAAACTTTCAGATGGAAAAAAGGGAGAAATATTAGTAGTTCCAAAGTCCTTAAGAGAAAGATATGAGCAAATTTTTAATGTTGAGAATTTAAAAGAAGAGAAGGATGGAAAGAAAGTTTTAACTAATCTTTTTGACGCTAAGGATGTTAAAAATTTTGGAGCAACTTTTGCTGAAGAAGGAAATAATATATCAATTACTGGCGCGGTTCAAATAGGACAAGGTTTTAATATATATGGTGATGCGGAGGCTGATGAACAAAAAATCCTTTCTCCATTTAGGGATGGAAGTGAAAAAACTAATAAAAAAGGAGACAATGAGGAAGCTAAAAATTCAACATTAGGAAGTAAAATAGTAACTCAAGAGGCTCATTATTGTTATCCATTTGTTATAAATCCACTTGCATACAAAGAATTTGTTGAATTAGGAGTTACTAAAGGGTATACAGAAAAAGATTATGAAGAATTTAAGGAAGCTGCAATTTCCTCAACAACAGCTTTTGCAACAAACTCAAAGGTAGGATGTGAAAATGAACTTTCAGTTTTTATAAAAACAGATAGTACATTATACTTACCAAATTTAGATAGATACGTAAAATTTATAAAAGGGGAAGAAAAAAATACTTTTGAATTAAACTTTAAAGAGGTTATGGATGGATTAGAAGGAAGAATTGAAAGTGTAGAAATATACTATAATACTTTAACAATTAATGTGAAGGCTAATTTTGAAGGAGCTAAATATTACAATATCTTCAGTAAAAAAGAGGTGTAATAAATGAAGGCTTTAAAGTTTACATTAGAAGGTAAAACAGGTTTTTTTAAAAGACCTGATGTGAATTCTAATCTATATTTTACTTATGGGCATATACACAAGATTGCTCTTCTTGGAATATTTGGTGCAATATTAGGATATGGTGGATATAACCAAAGGAATTTAAAATATAGTAGAGAAAAAGCTTCAAAAGAACAAAAAAAACTTCCAGAGTTTTATGAAAAACTTAAAGAACTCAAGGTTTCTATAATTCCTAAAAATAAAAATGGAGTTATAGGGAAAAAAATAAATATATTTAATAATTCTGTAGGTTATGCATCTCAAGAGCAAGGTGGAAATCTTATTATTAAGGAACAGTGGCTAGAAAATCCATCATGGGATATATATGTTGTTTTAGATAGTGAAGAAGCAAATAAAATTTTAGAGGCCATACTTAATAGAAATTTCGTATATTTGCCTTACTTAGGTAAAAATGATCATATAGCAGATATATTAAATTGTGAAGTTTACCATTGCGAAGAGTGCTTAGAAGTAAATTATATAGATAGTTTCTTTACTAAAGAGAGTTATAAGTTATCTAATAAACCTATAGATGATGATTATGATGAGTTTGATGATAGTGAGGAGGAAGAAGCTATTTATAAATATGAAGAATTTCTCCCAATAGCTCTTAATGAGGAAACAACAATGTATGAAAGTAAAAGTTTGGTTTATACGAACAGTTATTTAGAAAAACAATATGATAGTTTAGTTTATAAAGTTAAAGATAAAACAATTCAGTTTATATAAGAAGATGGTTGTAGTATATTGCTTCAATAAATTTTGAAAATATAGTGCAGCCTAATTTATTATAAAGGATTTAGTAAAAGAGATTTCTAAATTAAGAATGTTCTAGAAAGGAAAAAAGTTATGTATTTAAAGTTTTTAGATTCAGTCGAGTTGAATGGATTAATTAAAGCGGGATACGAGATTTATGCTCATAAAGATTCAGAAAATATAAAAGAAAAAGAAACATTGAATATGCATATAGATCTATGTAAAAAGTATTTTAAAAGGATTTATGAGGATAAAGGATTAAATAGGATATTTTTAAATTTTGAAAGTGTATTTTTAAATAATCCTACAGAGGAAGAAAATAAATTATTTAGGAAAATGCTAGTAGGAATAATAACCTTACATGATATAGGAAAAATTAATCCGAATTTTCAAAAGAAAAAGATGGATAATGATTTAAATATTAATATGGAGCTTAATATAGATAGCAATCATTCTATATATTCAGCGATAATTTATATAGATTATTTTCTAAATGAAATTTTGAAGGTTAGGAAAAATAAAAAAACAAAAAAAGAAAATGAAGAGGCAATTTTTGCATTACTTATTTTAAATTCATATATAATATCAAAGCATCATTCTCCATTAGATGATATAAAGTTATATTCAGGAGATTTTGGAAAACTAAATGAATGCTTTGATGAAGATCAAATAAATGAAATTGAAAAAAATATTGAGTCAATTTACTTTAAACCGCTAACTTTAAATAAGAAAAAGTTAAAGTTAATATTAGAGAAGTATAAGAATTTTAATAATAGTATTTCAGAAAGCGAAAATCCAGCTAGAAATGTTATTAATATATATAGTTATGAAAGACTCATATTATCAATTTTGATAGCTTGCGATTATTATTCAACTTCAGAATATATGAGTGGAACTGAGGTAAGTGATATAGGAACTATTAAAGATATAAATAAATTTTATGATTCTTTTAAGGAAGGTGAAATATATAAATTAATAAGAGCTTATGAGAAAGAAGAGTATGGAAAGAAAAAAGATTTTTCTAAAGTTACCAATATAAATATTTTAAGAAATGAAATGTTTTTAGATGCAGAGAAGGAGCTCTTACATAATTTAGATAAAAATATATTTTACCTAGAAGCTCCAACTGGAAGTGGGAAAAGTAATGTGGCAAATAATTTAGCTCTTAAAATAATAGAAAATGACAATTCAAAAAATAAAATATTCTATGTTTATCCATTTAATACACTTATAGAACAGAATATTGAAACTTTAAATAAAATTTATAGAGAAAGTAAAGGTGCTTTTGAGGAGATTGCTGTAATAAATTCATTATTTGCTATAAAAGAAGTTAAGGGGAGTTATGAAGAAATAGATAAATATTTTGAAGATGAAAGTTATATAGATTATTCAAAATCATTATTAAATAGACAATTTCTTAATTATCCGATGATATTAACAACACATGTATCTTTATTTTCATATATGTTTGGAACAATGAAAGAAAATATATTTGCGTTCCACCAGCTGGTAAATAGTGTGATAATTCTTGATGAAATTCAAAGCTATAAAAATTCTATTTGGAGAGAAATAATAGAATTCTTAAATGGATTTTCAAATATTTTAAATATAAAAGTTATAATAATGTCTGCAACATTACCTAATTTAGGAGGATTGCTTATAGAAAACAATAGCTTTGAAAACGTAAAAAATAAAAACTCAGTCGATTTGATAAAAAATAGAGATAAGTATTTTAAAAATAATAAATTTAGAAACAGGGTTAATGTAGAGTATTCTTTGATGGACTTAGATAAGGGTGAGGTATTTAATGCTTTAATTGAAAAATTAAAAGAATATAATGGTAAAAAGAGAATAATAGAATTTATAAATAGAAAGAGTGCTTATGAGTTTTTTGCAAAACTTAAAGAACTAGAAGAATTAGAAGAGATAACATCAGAAATAAGATTATTAACAGGTGATGATAATTCTATTGAAAGAAAAAAGATAATAAATGAGATAAAAGGAGATAGTAAATTAGATAAATCACCTTTAACTGATATGATTTTAGTAGCAACTCAAGTTATAGAAGCTGGGGTAGATATAGATATGGATATTGGCTTTAAGGATTCGTCTATATTAGATAGTGAAGAACAATTTTTAGGAAGAATAAATAGATCTTGCTTAAAAGAAGACTCAATAGTTTATTTTTTTAATTTAGATAATGCAATGAGCATTTATAAAGGTGATGTTAGGAAAAATTCAAATTTAACTTTAGAAAATGAAGAGGTTAGAGAAATATTAAAAGAAAAACAGTTTAATAAATATAATAAGTTGGTTAATAAGTATCTTTTAGATAATACTAGTGGATTCAATCAAAACAATACTGAAAATTTTTTCGGAAATATTGTAGGAAATCTTAATTTTAAAGAGATTGAGGAAAAAATGAGATTAATAGATGATGATAAAAATGAAATGCAAATATTTTTAGCTTATGAAATAGAAGTTGAAAACAAAGAAACAAAAACTCTAGAAAAAATAAATGGAGAAGATGTATGGAAAGAATATAAAAGTTTGCTTTTAAACAATGATATTGATTATGCTGAAAAAATGGTCAAACTTTCAAAGATTAAAGCTAATATGAATTATTTTATTTACAGGATAAGAACAAATCAAAACTTTAATTGGAACGATAGAATTGGAGAACTTTTATGTATTTATAATGGAGAAGACTTCTTTGAAAATGGAAAGCTTAATAAAGCAATGTTTGAAAGAGATATTGGAGAGTTTCTATAATTAAGATCATGTTATATTTATATAATAATCTTTTTAAAATAAGGAAGGTGAGAGTTTTGAATGTTAATGGTACACTTATAAATTATTATTTCCATTGTAAAAGACAATGTTATTTTCATGGTAATAGATTAAATCTAGAAGATAATAGTGAAAATGTTAGCATAGGTAAAGCACTTCATGAGGAAAGAAATAAATGTAATAATACAGAAATAGAAATTGAAAATATAAAGATTGATAAACTGACAAAAGAGTATCTTATAGAGGTTAAAAAGTCTGATGCAGATGTGGAAGCTGCAAAATGGCAGTTATTATATTATCTTAAAGTATTAAAAAATAAAGGTATTCTGAGAAAAGGAAAACTAGAGTTTATAGAAAAAAATAAAACAAAGAAGAAAATTTTGCTTTTTGAATTGACTGAAGAAAACGAAAAGGAATTATGTGAAATTACAAATAATATTAAAAAGCTAATTTTACAAGATGATATACCTAAAGTATTAAATGAATCAAAATGCAAAAAATGCGCTTACTATGAGTATTGTTATATTTGAAATTCAGGTTTTATTTTAAGCAATTAAATTTAAGAAAAAAATTTCGAGAGGGGTAATTAAATATGGCAAAAACTAAGTATATAAATTCTATGGGAGAACTTACAAGAAAGGATAATTCACTATGCTTTAGAAAAAATGGAAGAAATATTTATATACCAGTAGAAGGAGTTAATGAGATATACTGTTTAAATGAAATTAGTATAAATACTAAGCTATTAGATTTTATAGGTAGAAATAATATAATTATACATTTTTTTAATTACTTTGAGGGGTATAGCGGTACTTTTTATCCTAAAGATAAATATAATAGTGGAAAATTAATTGTAAAACAAGTTAAAGCATTTGAAGAAAATAGAATAAATATAGCAAAGAGTATAGTAAGTGGTATAGGCAGAAATATATATGAAGTACTGTACCATTATTACAAGCATGATAAAAAGGAAGTAAAAGGAACTATAGATTGGATAAAAAAAGAATTTTACTCTAGGGTAGATGAGGCAACAAATATTAAAGAAGTAATGGCAGTTGAAGGTGAGGTATGGCAAAGATTTTATTCTGAGTTTAAGGTTATATTACCAGAGGAGTTTATGATGAATAAAAGGTGCAAAAGACCTCCTGATAATCCAATAAATGCATTAATATCCTTTGGAAATTCTCTTTTATATACAAAAACAATTGCGACTATTTATAAAACACATTTAGACCAACGGATAAGTTTTTTGCATGAGCCTTCAGAAGGCAGGTTTTCGTTAAGCTTAGATATTAGTGAGGTTTTTAAACCTGTAATTGTTTATAAAACTATTTTTGAATTAGTTAATAGAAAAATATTAAAAGTAGAAAAACATTTTGATAAAAAAGTAAATTACTGTCTTTTAAATGAAGAGGGAAGAAATATATTTATAAAAGCGTTTGAAGAAAAATTAGATTCAGTATTTGTACAACCTAAATTAAAAAGAAGAATAACTTATAAAACAGCTATGAAATTAGATTGCTATAAGCTTATTAAATTTATTATGGAAGATAAAGAATTTATACCTTTCAGTTTAAAGGAGAAATGCTAATATGGGAAAAAAGAATATGAATTTTAACTATGCTTTTGTATTTTATGATGTGAATGAAAAAAGAGTAAATAAAGTTTTTAAGGTCTGTAAGAAGTACTTATCTCATTTTCAAAAATCAGTTTTTAGAGGAGAAATAACACCATCGAATCTTATTAATTTAAGAAAGGATTTAAATAAAGTAATAGAGAAAGATGAGGATTTTATATGTATAGTTAAGCTATTAAATGAAAATAGTTTTGGAGAGGAAGTGTTAGGAATAGACGAAATAGTAAATGGAGAAAATTTAATAATTTAATGTTGTTTTACCAATGATATTAATGAATGGATATGTCGTAACCATTTAAACGAGAGGGGTTAGAGAGTAATGTATATTTTACTTTTAAATTCAATGAAACATTGGTAAAATTATAGTATAAATATTGAAAAGACAGAAGTCTAGCTGTTGTTTATAATTCTAAAATGACTATTTTGCAACGATTGAACATTAACATAAGATGTATTTAAATGATTTAAATTATTAGTTTACAATAGCAAAAAATTACATTGAACATTAACATAAGATGTATTTAAATTCGAAAGGGGGTGAGGTAGATGGAAATTGATATCAATTGAACATTAACATAAGATGTATTTAAATTAGTATGCGGTAATGAAACTATTTCCTCTTTCTCTTATTGAACATTAACATAAGATGTATTTAAATCGATAATCATTTTCTATATCAAATTTTAAAGTAGAGATTGAACATTAACATAAGATGTATTTAAATTGTATTGTAGCCCTATCTCCCTAAAATCTGTTATCATTGAACATTAACATAAGATGTATTTAAATCTAGCTTCTTCTATTGCATATCCTAATTTAGAGTAAATTGAACATTAACATAAGATGTATTTAAATTTGCAAAAACATTACCAAACCAAAAAACACCACGTAATTGAACATTAACATAAGATGTATTTAAATATTTGATAGTTTGCTATAACGTTTCTACCCCACTTTATTGAACATTAACATAAGATGTATTTAAATAGACTTTTTTTTTACGTCATTAATGGGGTGTTAATGATTGAACATTAACATAAGATGTATTTAAATCCATAATAATAGAACTTACGCATAGTTTGAAACTCTATTGAACATTAACATAAGATGTATTTAAATACAAATCTTCTTAGCAGTACTTCGTTATCAGTAGATTGAACATTAACATAAGATGTATTTAAATTTATCTATTGAATTAATTTGACCGATAAATTCTTTTATTGAACATTAACATAAGATGTATTTAAATTGTACTACCAGTACACCACTTGGTTGTGTTACTGGATTGAACATTAACATAAGATGTATTTAAATTGGAACAAACGGTGTACATGGTAAAAATGGAAAGAAATTGAACATTAACATAAGATGTATTTAAATAGGTAATAAAGTTGTAAGTCTTAATATGAAAAAAATATTGAACATTAACATAAGATGTATTTAAATTTTGATTTTATGAAGGATTTAATAAGTATCGTAAGATTGAACATTAACATAAGATGTATTTAAATTAAATTTAATATAGACCAACATGATATAGATGAAATATTGAACATTAACATAAGATGTATTTAAATGAAAGAGTTGCTCCAACTTTTGAGGTGGAATTTCCATTGAACATTAACATAAGATGTATTTAAATATTAGAACAGGTTTATTAAAAGACAGTATAGGTAAAATTGAACATTAACATAAGATGTATTTAAATTTGTCATACTTTAATCTTTTTAGAATTTCAATTGAATTGAACATTAACATAAGATGTATTTAAATAAGTATGCATTGAGTGAAGAAGAAATTGATAGAGTTATTGAACATTAACATAAGATGTATTTAAATGATGATTATGATTCATTTTGCCAAATAGATTTTGAAGATTGAACATTAACATAAGATGTATTTAAATTATTGCAGGGCATAAAGATAACAGAACAGGTAAGAGATTGAACATTAACATAAGATGTATTTAAATTAGTTAAAATCTTCTTTCCATTATCATTATTCTTTTATTGAACATTAACATAAGATGTATTTAAATGATGAAAATTCTTTAGATTTAAACTGTGTAGGTTTAATTAAATATTAATAGTTTAAACTATTCTGTAGGTACCATTATTAGAATTGCAAAGATACTAACGTCAAAAAGATAATAAAGCAGAAGCAACAAGATAGATTATATAATGATATTAAAAAGGTTGATGGTTTAATAATTAAGTCATTAACCTTTTTTACATTTAAGTAGTTATAAAATAAATAATATAAAGTTAAAATTAGCAATGTAATTAAATAATAGATTATAAATAAATACAAAATAAAATTTATATATAATTTTAATATATATGAAACCTATTTAATGGATTTTAACGATAAGATATAATTATAATGTAGTATAAGATATAGAATTTTTAATATTTGAATTTAAATAGAGATATATTATAAATGAGGAGTGAATTAAATGGCAAAAATACTTTTAGTAGAAGATGAAGTTAGCATAAGAGGATTTTTAAAGATAAATTTAACGAGAAATGATTTAGAAGTTATAGAAGCAAGTAACGGTGAAGATGGCATTTCTAAAGCTATGATTGAAAAACCAGACGTAGCTATATTAGATGTTATGCTTCCTGGTATAGATGGGTTTCAAGTATGTAGCAAACTAAGAGCTGAATATCCAGATATGGGGATAATAATGTTAACAGCTAAGGGTCAAGATATGGATAAAATTATGGGACTTGAATATGGTGCAGATGATTATATAATTAAACCATTTAACCCTCTTGAAGTAGTTCTTAGAGTTAAAGCTTTACTTAGAAGGGTTACATCTGATAAAAAGAAAGAAGATATATTAAAGCACGGTCCTTTTATATTAGATTTATATTCTCAAAAGATAACTAAAAATGAATTAGAATTAGATTTAACTCCTAAAGAGTATCTAATTATGAAAACATTTATAGAAAATCCTAATAAGGCTTTTACTAGAGATGATTTATTAAATAGTGTTTGGGGCTATAATTATTTTGGGGACCCTAAAATAATAGATGTTAATATAAGAAGACTTAGAGCTAAAATAGAAGATGATGCTTCAAACCCTAGATTTATTGAGACTGTTTGGGGAATAGGATATAGATGGAAGGAATAAAGATTTTATTATGAGCATAAAGAGAAAACTTATTAGAAACTTTATGATAGTAATATTATCAAGTATTGTTATATTAGACTTATTATTAATATTTTTTGTTAGAGGATATTATTATGACAACACAGAAAATATGTTAACTAACCAAATAGATATAGCAACTAATTTTTATGATAAATATTATTCTCATACTTCACTTATCAGGAATGTGTACGACAACGTTGATGCATTTTGGAATCAAACTACAGCAGAAGTACAATTATATGATGATAAAGGTAAACTTATAATGGACTCAATTGGTGTAAGTCCTAGTAATGATTCTGAAGTTAAAGGACAAATAGATAGAGCATTAAAAGGCGAAAGTAGTAAATGGGTTGGAAATGTAGGGTATTATTCTCATAAGGTTATGGCAGTTTCAAAGCCGATAGCGGTAAATGGAAAAACAGTAGGAGTAATAAGATTTGTTACTTCATTAAAAGAGATCGATGACTCTATACTTGCAATAATATCATTTTTTATAGGAATATCATTTGTAGTATCTATAATTGCAATAATCCTAAGTTTAGTTATGGCTAAAAATATAGTAGACCCTATCTTAAAACTTAAAGATACAGCTGAAAAGATGGCAGACGGCGATTTAGATCAAAGGTGTAATATAAAAACTAAAGACGAAATAGGGCAACTTGCATTAACTTTAGACTATATGGCAGGTGAACTGAAAGAAAGAGAGAAACTTAAAAATGACTTTATATCATCAGTTTCTCACGAACTTAGGACACCACTTACATCTATAAAGGGTTGGACTATAACATTAAATGATGAAAATACAGACAAAGAAACCTTAAAGCTTGGTTTTGATATAATTGAAAAAGAATCAGATAGATTGTCAGGTTTAGTAGAGGAATTACTAGATTTCTCACGTCTTGTAAATAACAACATAACTTTAAGAAAGCAAGATGTTTCTATAGAGGCATTTTCAAATTATATTTTAAACTATATGCTTCCAAGGTCTGAGAGAGAAAATAT
This sequence comes from Clostridium chrysemydis, assembly GCF_015234215.1. Lineage (GTDB taxonomy): Bacteria > Bacillota > Clostridia > Clostridiales > Clostridiaceae > Clostridium > Clostridium chrysemydis. The sequence continues at coordinate 14,534 of NZ_JADEKP010000011.1, forward strand.
AAAATTAACCGTAAAAAATAATACTAAAAATTTAGTATTTCCTTTAGATGTTAATAGATTTAAGCAAGTTATGATAAATATTTTAGATAACTCATTTAAATTTACTCAAGAAGAAGGAAATATAACAGTTAACTTTAGTGAAGATGAAAATAACTTAATAGTTAGCGTAAAAGACGACGGGTGTGGAATTCCTAAAGATGAACTTGAAAGAGTTTTAGAGAAATTCTTTAAAGGTAGTAATGCAAACTCAAACACAGGTATAGGGCTATCAATAGCAGATGAAATTGTTAGATTACATGGGGGAGTTCTTGAAATATTTAGTGAATTATATAAAGGAACTGAAATAATTATATCTATACCTAAAGAAAGGGAGGAATTTTAAGGGTGCTTAGAAAAATATTATTTACTATTTCAATATTTTTAATTTTACCGTTTGTTTTAACAGGATGTGTTAAATTAGATTCTAATGAAATGGTTCAAATAAATACTCCTAAAAATGATAATTTATCAATAAAAGGTAAATGGGATATAGAAAGTTACGAAGTTATAGATAAAAGTACGTATTCGAAAGATAGTATAAACAGTTTAAAAGGAAAAGACATTATTATTGACAATGATAAAATAAAAGTAGGTGATAAAGAATACGTTAGTGTTTCTTATAAATTAAAGGTAGTAAAATCAGATTACGAAATATCATATGGTTCAAAATTTACTGCATCAGAACTTGGAATAGGAACAAAGGATATTGAAGTTATCACAGCTAGTGATAAAAATAATATAATTTTTGATTTCTTTAAAAACGGAGATAGCAGCGGATATATATACTACCAAGGTGTTTTATTTAAAGTAAAAAAAGTCGATAAGGCACGTGAAGAAGAATTTAATACTTCAGTTGATAATCAAATAGATTCAAAAGCTAGTAGTACTACAAAAGGAATGGATAAAGGGCTTTATTTAACACTAAAAACTCCTAGAGTTAAATTAGATGATGGAAGTTATTCTGATGAAAAGTATAGAACACTTTGGGTAAGTTATGTAGATGGAAAAGTTCATCCTGTAGATGAAGTAAGCGGTATATTATTTCCTAGAATGTCAGGTATGTGGGTACTTAATAAAAAACATGTACAAAAGAACGGACATACTCAAGAATATTTTACAGCAAGCCAGTTTAAAAGGGAAAGTAAAGATGAATACAAAATAGAAAAAGGAGTTAGTATTTACAGCAATATTAACTATATATCAAATGATTATGTTTTAACTGAAAAATATACAGGAAATGATTTTCAAAATAAATTCCCAGATTACGAAGTATTACCTGTAGATAATTTATTATCAGATAGGGGAATAGTAATAAGTGATATCTATCCTAAAAACATAAATTCAATTTATGAAAGTGACTTTTCTAAAGAATTAAAATCTTTAAGCCAAGAAGAAATAAGAGACGTTATGCCTACTATAAACTACGGAAATTTCACAGTTAAAAGAGATGATGGGAAGTGGGATTTATACGGTAGAATTTCACCTATAGATCCAAATGGAAAATCATTTGACTATCCATTAAATATTAAACCAAATGCTAGTTTAGTTAACTTTGATACCTTAAGTATCCCGTGGAGGGCATTAAGAGGAGAAGTGCCTCTTATAAAAGATGCTTATATGTCTCCGGATGGTAAGCTTGCAGTAATATTAATAGAAAACGAGATTTTAGTTTATAATGTAATTGATGGAAATAAATTAGAAACTACACCTTCTGAAAGATATGAAATAAAAGATGATGAAAAAGTCATCATGTCAGATTGGTGTGAAAGTGACTACGTTGAAATGTGGGGTAACACTTTCAAAGAATTTAAAAAAGAAGTAAATAAGGAGGGATAATATGTTATCAAAAGAAGTTATAGGTAAAGTTTTATCAAGATGTCTTATAACAGGTGGAGACTTTGCTGAAATTTTTGAAGAAGATAGTATTTCAAATTCATTATCTATCTTAGATAATAAAGTACAAAGCGCTATAGGTGGAAGAAGCTATGGTGTTGGAATAAGGATTTTTAAAGGATTAAAGAGTATCTATGCGTATACAAACAACAACTCTTTAGAGAGTCTTTTAGATACTGCATATAAAGCAGCACTTGCACTTGGAGACTTAAAAGAAGAAAAGGAAATAATTTTAAATAATAAAATCATAGTTCCAAATAATCATATAATTAAGCATTATCCAGAAGCTGTAGATTATGCTAAAAAGATTGGAATTATGAGAAACGCTTATAATAGTGCTAAAGATTATAGCACTGATATATCTAAAGTTAGTGTAAGTTATGCAGATAAGGACCAAAAGATTTTAATTGCAAACTCAGAAGGTTTATTTAAAGAAGATAGAAGAGTTAGAACTAGACTTGGAATAAGTGCTATAGCATCTAAAGACTCAGAAAATCAAACAGGTTTTGAGGGACCAGGACGTTCTATGGGCTTTGAGATGTTTGAAGAAATAGACCCAGAATTTTACGCAAAAGAAGCGGCTAGAACTGCTGTAACTATGCTTCATGCAAAAGAATGTCCAGCAGGAAAGATGACTGTTGCTATAGATAACGGTTTTGGAGGAGTGTTATTCCACGAGGCTTGCGGTCACTCTTTAGAAGCGACATCAGTTGCTAAAGGAAACTCAGAGTTTTCAGGAAAGCTTGGACAGCAAATTGCATCTACAAAAGTTACAGCTATAGATGACGGAACTATAAAATCAGCTTGGGGTTCTATAAATATAGATGATGAAGGTCATGAATCGAGAAAAAATATATTAATCGAAGATGGTATTTTAAAAGGCTATATGATTGATAAATTAAATGGTAGAAGAATGAATATGGAACCTACAGGTAACGGAAGAAGACAAAGCTATAAGTATGCTCCAACTTCAAGAATGACAAATACTTATATAGCGGCAGGAACTGATAATACAGAAGATATTATTAAATCAATAGATAATGGATTATATGCTAAAAAGCTAGGCGGAGGTTCAGTAAACCCTGTAACTGGAGAATTTAACTTTAATGTAGCAGAAGGATATCTTGTTAAAAATGGTATTATAGGAGACCCTGTAAGAGGAGCTTCACTTATAGGTAAAGGAAGCGAAGTATTAATGAAAATAGATATGGTGGGAGATAATATAGCGCAATCTCAAGGAATGTGTGGTTCATCTTCTGGAAGTATACCAGTTAATGTAGGTCAGCCTATGATAAGAGTTAAAGATATGACTGTAGGTGGAAGATAGGAGGTGCAAAATAATTATGGAATTTAAAGAATTTAAAGAGAAATTATTTAAAAAAGCTAAAAAGAGCGGTTTAGACGAGTTTGAAATATATTACCAAGATAAAGAAAGTTTAAGCATAAATATCTACAAAGAAGAGGTAGAAAAATATAATTTAAATAAGTCATTTGGAGTATCCTTTAGAGCTAAATATAAAGAAAGAATGGGATATTCTTATACTGAAATAATTGATGAAGATTCTATAGATATGCTTATAAAAAATGCAAAACAAGGAGCTGAATTTATAGAAGATGATGATATTCAATTTATTTATGAAGGTGATAAATCTTACGAAAAAGTAGAAAACTACTATAAAGCGTTAGAAAATATTGACCCTGAAAAACTTATAGAACTTGCTATAAATATGGAAAGAGAATGTAAAAAGCAAAGTGACAAGGTAGATAACTTTGGAGGATGCGGAATAAGCTATGTAAATTCAAGTTATGGAATTATAAATTCAAAAGGTTTAGATTTAGGGGATAAATTAAATTTACTAACAGCTTATGTTGTACCTATACTAGATATAGATTCTAAAAAATATGATGGGTTTGGTTATGCTACGGCTAAGAGTTTAGAAGAAGTAAACCCAGAAAAAATAGCTTCTATGGGAATAGAAGAGGCTATGAAAAAAGTTAATGCAAAGCAAATAAAATCTTCTAAATACAAAACTATAATAAATAATGAAGCTATGGTGTCTATTCTTCAATCATTCTGGTCAGTATTTGATGCAGATTTAGCTCAAAAAGGGATTTCTCTTTTAAAGGGTAAAGAAGGAAATATAATTGCATCTAATAAAGTAAATATAATTGATAACCCATTACTTAAAGATGGTTTAGCATCTGTAGGATTTGATGATGAAGGAGTAGCTACATTTAAAAAATCACTAGTAGAAAAAGGTGAACTTAAAACCCTACTTCATAACTTAAAAACAGCGAATAAAGCAGGAATAAAATCTACGGGAAGTGGATTTAAAAGTTCTTATGCATCTCCTGTATCAGTAGGTCCTTCAAACCTTTATATAGAAAAGGGTGAAAAGACTTTAGATGAAGCTATAAAAGAAGTTAATAACGGTCTTTTAGTAACTGAGTTTTCAGGACTTCATTCTGGTGCAAACTCAATAACTGGAGAGTTTTCTTTAGCAGCTAGAGGCTTTAAGATTACTGACGGAAAAATAGACCACCCTGTTGAACAGATAACTGTTGCAGGAAACTTCTTTACTTTATTAAAGGATATAGAGGATGTGTGTGACGATATAAAATTCCCAATGAGTAGTTTCGGATCACCTTCTGTAATAGTAAAAGAACTTTCTATAGCAGGAGAGTAGATAATTAAAAGAGCGATTATAATTAAAAATACACCTAACAATTTTAGTTAATTGTTAGGTGTATTTTATTTAAGAAATTTTTAGGCTAGTAATAGTAGTATGAGCTATTAAAAAGAGTAGCGAATAAAGAGGCTAAAACTACTGCATAAAGTATTATAATAGCTATTGTTATTATGAATGACGCAATACCAGCTCTATTCCAAGTTGCTTGGATTTCAAGGAATTTGTCTACATCTTCGTTTGTATAGTTACCATTTTTAAAAGCCCAAGAGTTGCCTTTAAAACCACATACAAAGACCCAAACTATATTAAAGAATGGGATTAGACAAAGTAAAGGTAAGTAGCTTTTATTACCTATCCCCCAGATGATATTGAACATAAATGCGCCCCAGTTCCACTTTTTTATTTTTGCTGGAACTTCAAGGCTTAAATGGTCCTCAGAGTTAACTTCATAATTTCTAACTTCCACTTGAATCCCCCTAATAATTTTTACATACAAATAATACCATAAAATAATAAAAATGGGAATAGGTAAAATTAAAAAACCAGCAAAATTAAATGCTGGTTTTTTTATCGTAATCTAACTTTTGAAAAATACAAATTTTTTATTATTTTGGTAGTCCAAAGTAATTTGCACGGATAAGCATATCAGATATTTGCTGACTATCTTTTATAAGATTAATATCTTTTTCGCTTAAATCTTTAGTGTCTCCAACTATTCTACCTGAATTAAGTATAGCATAATCTTTATCAGTATTTAATAGGGATCTTCCCATGGTTGAATTTTTATATTCATCACTTGAGATACCTAATCCATAAAGAAGTGTTGGCATAATATCAATTTGACCACCAGTAACATCGAATTTCTTTCCGATTTTTTGAGTTTTATCATATATTATTAGTGGAACTCTTGGATTTCCCTCATCTGAGAACCAAGGTTCTTTCTTTGATAACATATCTATAGTATGACCATAATATTTGTGAACGCCAGTATGATCCCCTGTAATAGCAACTACAGTATTATCTAAAAGTCCCTCTTTATCAAGAGATTTTAAGAAGTTACCTATCATAGAATCAGTGTAGTGAATAGATTCTAAGTATCCACCCATTTCACTTTTATCAAGTTCAGGGTTTAAGTCTAACTTACGCATATCTTTTGGAAGTTCAAAAGGCATATGAGAAGTTAAAGTTACAGTAAATGCATAAAATGGTTCTTTTAATTCTTTTATCATAGGCGTTATTTGATTAAAGAACTCTCCATCACTAATTCCCATCCCAACTATATCTTTATCATCTACTTTATAAGAATAGAAGTCAGTGAATTTTTGGAATCCCATTCCAAGTAATGCGTTTCTGTAATTCCAAAATGATCCTTTATCAGGATGGAAAGCTTCTGTAGAGTATCCGTTACTTTCTAAAATTCTTGGCATAGAATTATAATCACGTATAGGATATCTAAAGAAAGTAGTTCCAGTTCTAACAGGAATCATTGAAGTATTAACCATAAGGTCTGAGTCTGCACTAGTACCTTGATTTACTTGTTCGTATATATTTGGGAAGTATATTCCGTCTTTTTTCAAGTTATCAAGTACAGGTGTTATTTTTTTACCGTTTATCTCTTGACCTACAGCAAAGTTTTCTAAAGATTCAACTTGAATAACTATAAGGTTTTTACCTTTGAATTTTCCAAAGTATTCGTTATTTTTTAAGCCTTTATTTTTAAAATTAAGGTAATCTGTAACTAACTTTTTATCTGAATCTGTTAATTCATAAGGCTTTGAATTCTTATATACATCATAGGCATCAAATATATGATAACCTATAGGTGAAAAGAATTGTGAAGTTTGAGTTGAATCAAATGTTTGAAACATATACCCGTTTGAAACATCAGTGTTATTTAATATATGTATGTTAAAAGGAACATAACCTATAAAAACTATTGACCCTAAAAAAGAAACTAGGAAAGTTTTAATAGCACGCTTTTTAACAGAAAAAATAGCTTTTCTTTTCACATATACATAAATACCAAGTATAACAAAATCTAAAAGGAACAATAAATCGTATGGGGTAATCATAGAGAATATTGATCCGCTCATATTATCTAAATTAGCAGTTTGGGTTACTATTAGTAAAGATGGAAGTGTTAAAAATCCTCTAAAATATAATAAATCAGTAAGTATTATAGAAGTTAATACAGCATCTATTATAAATAGGTAAATTACTCTTCCTTTACCTTTAAAAAGTAAGGCAAAACTTAAAAATAGTAGTGTGAACGCAAAATAATAAGTTAAACAATATTTAGAACTATCAATTCCAATCCAAAGGTTTAAAGAATAACAATCAGAGTTTCTAATAAAACCTTGGAATAATATACTTTTTATTATTATTGAAATTAAAGGAATTAAGAAAAGAATAGTTCTAGATTTTGTGGAATTATCGATATTTTTGAATGAAAAATTCTTTATTTTTGATAAGAACTTGTCCAATAAATCACCTCTCAAATTTTCTAGTCCAATTAAAATTATATTATAGGTAAATATATAAAGCAATAAAGTTTTAAACTAAATAAAATGGATATGTTATAATAATTATTATAAATTAGATAGTTTTTTGGAGGGATTAAGATGAAAAAAATAGATTGCAGAGGTTTAGCGTGTCCTATGCCTGTAATAAGCACAAAAAAATATTTTGAAGGTATAGAAGAAGGAATAGCTGAAATCATAGTAGATAATGAAATAGCAAATACTAATATCACTAGATTTTCAGAAAATGAAGGATTTAAAGTAGAGAGTAAATTAGAAAATGGTGATTATATATTAACTATAACTAAAGAGAAGACTTCTAAAACTTTAGAGAAAAAAGAAGGATTTGCTATAATGATAACTACTGATAAATTAGGTGAAGGTTCAGAAGAACTAGGTAAAACTCTTATGAAGAGCTACGTTTATGCGTTAAGCGAATCAAAGGAAATACCAGAAGAAATAATATTCTTAAATGGTGGAGTAAAATTAACTTCTGAGGGGTCAGAAGTTTTAGAAAGCTTAGAAGAACTTTCTAAAAAAGGAAGTAGAATCATAAGTTGTGGAGCATGTTTAGATTTTTATGGATTAAAAGATGATCTTAAAATAGGTGAGATTGGAAATATGTACACGATAGTAGAAATATCAAACTCAAAGAGAACATTAAAGATTTAACTTTAGTAATTAAAATAGAAGAGGAAATTAAATGAAGCATGTATTTGTAATTAATCCAGTAGCTGGTAAAGGGAAAGCTTTAGAATATGAGGAGAGAATTATAGAAATCTTTAAAGATAGAGATGAAGATTTTGAAACGATAATTACGAAAGAGGTTGGTCATGCTGTAAAAGCCTTAAAAGAGGCTACAAAAGATGAGGATTGTAGAGTTTACTCTATAGGTGGAGATGGGACTTTAAATGAAGTTTTAAATGGAATAGTAGGAAGCGGCTCTTCTTTAGGAGTCGTTCCTGCAGGTTCTGGAAATGATTTTGCAAGAACTTTATATAATAAAGAATATGGTGATAAACTTTTAGAAAAACTTATAGATGGTAAAGAAGAAGTTATAGACTTATGCAAAATAAATGAAAGATATTATTTAAATATATCTTCTATAGGGTTTGATGCAGAAGTTGTTATGAATGCTAGAAAGTATAAAAAGCACAGGTTTATAAGTGGTTCTATGGCATATTTTATAAGTGTTATACATACGTTATTTACCTTTAAGCCAATGCATCTTACTGTTTATTTAGATAATGAGATAAAAGAAGAGGAGATGTATTTAGTTGCAGTTGCAAACGGTAAATACTATGGTGGTGGGATAAAGATAGCCCCTAATGCTGATATAAAAGATGGTAAGCTAGAAGTTTATGCTATAAAGAAACCAAAGATACATAGATTAATTAAATTTTTACCAAAAGTACTTAAAGGACAAGATGTAAGTGGTATAGATGAAATAAAATATCTAAAATGTGAAAAGATAAGAGTAATTGCAAAAAAACCTACTGTTGTAAATATAGATGGTGAACTAACATATTTAAAAGATATTACTTTTGAAATAATAAAAGATGGAATTAAAATAATAATTCCAAGATAACCTTAAGTTTGGAGGTATAAAGCAAGTTATGAAGGAGTATGATTTAGTTGTTGTAGGTGCTGGAATAGCAGGTATGACAGCAGCATTTGAAGCTGGAAAAAGAGGCGTGAAAAATATTATTATAATCGAAAGAGAAGATTATATAGGTGGAATTTTAAATCAATGTATACACAATGGTTTTGGACTTGAACTTTTAGGAGAAGAAGTTACAGGACCAGAGTTTATAAATATAATAAATGAGAAATTAAAAGATATAGATTGCACTATAAAATTAAAAACTTCTGTATTAGAGATTTCAAATGATAATATAATATCTTATGTAAATGAAAAAGAAGGAATAAATGAAATAAAGGCTAAGGCTATTATTTTAGCTACAGGTTGCAGAGAAAGATATACCGGAAATATACTAATTCCGACAAACAAATACGAAGGTGTTTCGACAGTTGGAAATGCGCATAGATTTATAAATATCGAAGGATTATTTCCCGGGAAAGAACCACTAATTACTGCAAACAGTAGGTGGGCTATGATTTTAGCTAGAAGAGTACAAATAGAAGGTGGAAAAGTATCAGCTCTTTTACTTAGCGAAGATTCGGGATATATTCCGACAGAAGAAGACTTAGAACTTATTAAGCCATTTAACATAAAAGTAATAAAAGGTTATACTCTAACAGAACTTAGTGGAGATGGAAGAATACAAAGTGCAAAACTTAGAGAGAATAACGGAAGCGATGAAATAGAAATAAATTGCGATTCTTTATTTTTATCTGTAGGATATTATCCTGAACTTGGTATAGTTAAAAAGATAAATATACTTAAAGATAAAGAAAGAAGAGTTCCTATATTAGATGGATTTAAAACGTCTATAGATGGGATTTTTGCTTGTGGTAATGTTATCTATGGAACAGACTGTGTGAATTTAAAAAATATTGATGGAATAGAGTGTGGTTTTGAAGCTGCAAAATACTTAAAAGATAATTTTGCAAGCTTCAGTAAATAACAGATTTTGCCCCTTAGGGTTTAAGTGAATTCCATCTAAATAGATGTTATTATATTTGTTTTTATTTGTTAAACTATAAAAATCTATTAATGTTATAGGATACTTTTCTTTTAAACTTAAAAGTTTCTCTCTTAAAATAGGGAGGAACTTTTCTGTGTTTTTGTAGTAATTTGAAGGTGCAAAAAGTTCAAATGCTAAGTCTTTAATTATATCTGGAGGAATTCCTATAAAAACTTTTGAATTTATAGAAAGGGAGTCTTTTATCATAATTTCAATATTAGAAATTATAGAATCTACATTTCTACCTGAAAGTAAATCATTAGTTCCGCACATTATAAAGACATTTTTAGGTTTATTTAAAGTTACGTCCTTATAAAACCTAGATAAAATTCCAGTTGATGTGTCACCATTTATACCTTTATTTAAGATATGTAACTCACACTTAAGTTCTTGTATTTTGTAAACAAAAGAATCTTTTTTAGATACGCCGTACCCAAAAGTTAAGCTATCTCCTATAAATAAAAAGTCCACCATAAAATCACTCCTTAAAATAATTTATTAAAGCAAGATTTGCATATTAAAGTTTTCCCCTTATTCGCTTTAATAAAATCCTTTGTTTTAATTTTTTTAGTGCAAACTTCACAAACCAAATCGTTATCTGTTGAAACAACCTTCTTATTTTCCTTCTTAGGGGAAGATATATTCTTTTTTAAAGAAGAATAATTTAAAGGCTCACTTTCTATTTCTTTTATAACTGGTTCGTAAGAGAGGGAATAAGAACTTTCAGGGTATAAATATAATTCAAATCTTGGATCTTCCTTATCGTAAAATTCTTCAACAACTATTCTTCTTATCTGAGCATCATTAACTATAAGGCCACTTTTTTCTACTCCATCAAATATACTTTTTGATATGTTTATAGTATCAGGATGTCTTTTTTCGCTTTTATAATAAACCTTTAAAATAGCTATAAGGCTTTCGGAAAATACTATATCAGGATTCTGACTTCTAGCTATGTAAGCTATCTCTTGTTCGTAAAGTGCATATCTATCATTATAACTACCTGTATTGTAAGGTAGAATTGCTCTTCCATCTTTGTTGTGTAATTTGAAATTTGACTTAGTTATAGGCGAACCTTTAACTACAACTTTTGCGTATTTTGCCATAAAAAACTCCTTAATCTTAAAATTTCCTTTATTTTAATAATATACATTATTAAAAACTCCTTAACAACTCTTAGAAAAATTGATAATAGGTATATTATGAAGTATAATTAAAAAAGTATTATGACTTTAGTTAAGTAAAGAGTTATAAGAAGGTTATATCATTTTATTTTTAGTAAAATTTGATATTTTTAGATTTATATAAAAAAGAGGTAATTTATTATGGAAAGTAAATTAATTTTATCAATAGAATCAAGTTGCGATGAAACTTCAGCAGCTGTCGTTAAAGATGGAAGAGAAGTCTTATCAAATATTATCGCATCACAAATAGATACTCACAAAAAGTTTGGAGGAGTAGTACCGGAAGTTGCATCAAGAATGCATATAGAAGTTATAAATGGTGTTGTAGAAGAGGCACTTAAGGAAGCTAATGTAACTTTAGATGATATAGATGCAATAGGGGTAACTTACGGGCCAGGACTTGTTGGAGCACTTTTAGTTGGACTTCAGTATGCTAAAGGTCTAGCAATGTCAACAGGGAAGCCTTTAGTTGGAGTAAACCATATAGAAGGACATATTTCTGCAAACTATATAGAACATAAAGATTTAAAACCACCTTTTGTTTCGTTGGTTGTTTCAGGTGGGCATACTTTCATAGTTCATGTTAAAGATTATGGAATATATGAAGTTTTAGGGCAAACTAGAGACGATGCTGCAGGCGAGGCTTACGATAAAGTAGCAAGGGCTATAGGACTTGGATATCCAGGTGGACCTAAAATAGATAAATTAGCTAAAGAAGGAGATAAATTTGCAATTAAATTTCCAAGGGCAAAGTTTAATGATGGAAGTTTAGATTTTTCTTTTAGTGGAGTAAAATCAGCAGTTTTAAATTATTTAAACAAAGCCAAAATGAAAGATGAAGAGGTAAATAGAGCAGATGTTGCTGCATCTTTCCAAGAGGCGATAGTAGATGTTTTAAGAAATAACGTTTTTAAAACTTGTGAAACTAAAAATTTAGATAAAATAGCTATAGCAGGTGGAGTTGCATCTAACTCAGCGCTAAGGGAGGCACTATTAGAAGAGGGAGATAAAAAAGGAATAAAAATATTATTCCCAAGTCCTATTCTTTGTACAGATAATGCAGCTATGATTGGAAGTGCAGCTTACTTTAGATTTATAAAAGGGGAAACTTCTCCTTTAGACTTAAATGCTAAACCTAATTTAAAGCTATAGAATACATAGGGGTGGGGAAATGAAATTATTACCTGAATCAAATAGCTTCCACAAAGTTAATATGAGAGAGAAGCTTTCAAAGTTAGTAATATTAAAGTATATAGCTATAATTTTATTAGCTGTATTTGGAGTAGGATTTTTACTTCAAATGGCCTATAATTTCGTAGGAAACGAAAAGATAGGTTCAAGAATAAATTATACAAGGCTTGATGGAAAGAGAATTGAGTACAAGCAAGGCGGTGCTGGTGATTTTACTGTGATTTTTGATGGAAGTATCGGTGGGGGATCTTCAGAATGGACAGAAATTGCAGAAAAAACTTCAAAAGAACTTGGAGTAAAAACGTTCGTATATGACAGACGAGGGTATGGATTTAGTGATGGAGGAGATGCATTAACTCCAGAAGCACAAGCAGTACAATTAAAGGACATATTACGAAAAGCAGCAGCTCAAGGACCATACATATTAGTTGGAGAAGAATATGGTAGCTTAGTTATGACAAACTTTGCTAAAAAATATCCAGACTTAGTAAAAGGAGTAGTTTTAGTAGATCCTTTAGATGAAAAAACTATGTCAGAGGACATTAAGTTTTTTGATTCATTTTATAAAAAGGTTCAGTCTTTTGGTTCAAATATTTTTCTAACTTGGACTTTAGATAAATTAGGACTGGCTACTAAATTCACTAATTATGAAAATAAATTAAAATATGATTATGAAAAATATAACTACTCTTGGCAAAAAAATCAAAGTCCATATAGACAGGCGATATCAAACGAGACAAGTATGATTAAATCAGGAAAAAGTAACAGCCAAACTGACGGAATGTTTAAAGATATACCTTTATATATAATAAGTGGAGCTGATAATAGTCCTTTAGCTAGGCTAGGTTCTAGTGATTTAACTAACCAATATAAGACTTCTTATAGCGGAGGTTTCACGTCTATGAATAACGAGGATTCAATTTTAAAAGCTTTAAGTAGAGTAGTAGATAGTGCCCGTAGAATAGAAAGAAAAAATAACGGGAATAACTAAATAGAGGATAAATTAATACCGAGGTTTTAATAAATCTTGGTATTATTTTTTGAAAATTTCTAGTTTATGACATATATTTGTCACAATATATAGATATAATTTGAGCATAGTAATTAAATGGGAGGTTTTAACCATGGATATGGAAGAAAACAAAGACTATACAACAGTAGATTTTGAACCTATAAAAGAAGAAAAACCTAAAAAGAAGAAAAAAGGATATGGAGGAATAATTGCAGTAGTAGTTATAGTATCATTACTTTCAGGACTTATAGGTGCAGGTGCAACTTACTTTTTAGTAGGAAAAAGAGATGGTAATTTTACTTACGAGCAGAATCCTAGCTTTAAACAAGGTGAAGCGCTAACAACTCAAGAAGCATACCAAAAGGTAGCACCAGCAGTTGTTGTAGTATCAACAAAGAGCTTACAATTAGCTAACGGATTTATACCAGAAGAAGTTGAAGGAATAGGTTCAGGTTTTATTATAAATGAAGAAGGTTATATATTAACTAACTACCACGTTATAAAAGGTGCAAAAGAAGTTAAAGTAACTTTAAGCACAGGAAAAGAAGTTAACGCAAGTGTAGTTAACTACGATGAAACTCAAGATGTTGCTATGCTTAAATTAGAAAACGGAGTAAAGGTTCCAGCAGTTGCTGAACTTGGAAATTCAGAAGATGTAAAACCAGGTGAAGATGTTATAGCAATAGGAACTCCTCTTTCAAAGAATTTTGCAAGCACAGTTACTAAAGGTGTAGTAAGTGCTGTAGGTAGAACAGTTGAAACAAGTTCAGGAAAACAACTTAACTTAATTCAAACTGATACAGCTATAAACCCAGGTAACAGCGGTGGTCCTTTAGTAAACTCACAAGGTCAAGTTATAGGAATTAACACTTTAAAACTTGCAGGTGAAGCTGAAGGAATGGGATTTGCAATTCCTATAAACGAAGTTAAAGAAAAACTTGATGTTTTATCAAAGCCAATATTAAACATAGGTATCAAGGTTCGTGAAATCAACAAAGACCTTTCAAAAGAAATAAATCTACCTCAAGGTATATATGTTTCAGAAGTTGAAGCTTTCTCACCAGCTGAAAAAGCAGGAATAAAACCAGGAGACGTAATTATAGGATTTGATGGAAAGAAAATAAAAACTTTTGATGAATTAAAAGATATAAAAGACACTAAAAAAGAGGGAGACAAAGTTAGTATTGAAGTCGTACGTGACGGTAAAAAATTAAACACTGACGTTATACTAACATCAGAAACTCCTAAAGAAAAATAATCTAAAGCGGGACTTATGTCTCGCTTTTTTTTATATACAATAGGAATTTTATGTAAAATATAGTATAATTATTTAAAAATATTTACTTTGGAGGGTGTATGGGCAAGGTAGATAAAATATATGAAACATTAGAGATTTTAACAAAGGATAATAGAGAGGGTATAACTACTTACGAATTAAGTGAATATTTAAGTCTTGATAGAGCAAACATCTCAAGATATTTAAATATTTTGCATAAAGAAAAAAAGATATCAAAAAGAGAAGGAAGACCAGTTAGATATTATTTAGAAAAGTCTAATGAAAAAATTACAGAGAAAGAAATTGAAATAAAACTTAAAGACAATATATTAAATAATAGTTTAGATAATTTAGTTGGTGCAAACCATAGTTTGTCTATACCTATACAGCAAGCAAAAGCAGCAATGCTTTATCCACCTAGAGGACTTCACACTATTTTGCTTGGAGAAACTGGGGTTGGAAAATCTATGTTTGCAGAACTTATGTATAAATTTTCTAAAGACTTAGGGTTATTAAAAGAAGATTCAAAATTTATAAGGTTTAACTGTGCTGATTATGCAGATAATCCACAACTTGTAATGGCTCAGATCTTTGGAGTAAAGAGAGGAGCGTATACTGGTGCTGATAAAGATAGGGATGGATTATTAAAAAAGGCAGATTCGGGTGTATTATTTTTAGATGAAATACATAGATTATCTCCTCAAGGGCAAGAGATGTTATTTACGTTTATAGATAAAGGGATTTTTAGACCATTAGGGGATACAGGAGACCCTATTAGGGCTGATGTTCAGCTTATAGTTGCAACTACTGAAAACCCAGAATCGTATCTTTTGAAAACATTTACTAGAAGAATACCAATGACTATAACGCTTCCACCTCTAAAAGATAGAAATATAACAGAAAGATATTATCTTTTAGAGAACTTTATAAAAGAAGAATCAGGAAGACTTAAAGAGAGCATTTATTTTAATAGAAATGCTTTGATTTCATTTTTATTATATGAGTGTCCTTATAATATAGGTCAACTTAAAAGTGATATACAGTTAGCTTGTGCAAAGGCTTTTTTAAAATATAAATCAAATGAAAATAGATTTATAATTATTGATGGTTCTGATTTAAATAAAAGGATAAATAATGGGATATTAAAATTCCAAAAATACAGAGATGAAATAGAGAGCCTCTTAAAGAATATGGGAGAAACTTTAATCTTCTCATATAGTGATGAACCTATAAAGAAAGAAATAGATAATAAGAAATCATCAAAATATTTTTATGACATAATTGAAGAAAAGATAAAAGCCCTTAAAAGTGAAGGGATGAGCGAAAAAGATATAAATAAGATTATAAATATAGATATAGACAGATATTTTAATAAATATATAAATGAATTATCAGAAGATATAAAACTTGAGGAAATAATAAAAATAGTAGATAAAGAAATTTTAATAGTTGTAAAAAATATTTTAGATAAGGCAGCTAAAAAGCTAGATAGAATATATGAAGACAACGTTTATTATGGGTTAGCACTTCATATGCAAGGGAGTATTGAAAGAATAAAGAACGGGCAAAAGATTTATAACCCAAAATTAAATAATATAAGAATTAGATATATGGAAGAATTTTTAATTTCTATGGAACTTACAGAAGAAATAGAATCTAAATTTAAAATTCATATACCTTTAGATGAAATAGGCTATTTAACTATGTTTCTTTCAGCTAAATCAGAAGCAGAAATCAAAGGGCGAGAAGAAAAAGTATCAGTTTTAGTTGTTATGCACGGAAATTCTACAGCAACTAGCATGGCAGAGGTGTCAAATAAATTTTTAGGTGAAAAATTTGTTTATGCTTTAGATATGCCACTTAGTATGAAGGCAGAAGAAATGTATTTAGTTGTATTAAATAAGATAAAAGAAATAGATAGAGGAAAGGGTGTACTTCTTCTAGTTGATATGGGTTCTTTAACTAATTTTTCTACTATGATTATGGAAGAAGTTGATGTTTCTATAAAGACAGTTGATATGGTAAGTACTTTAGTTGTTATTGAAGCTAGTCGAAGAGCTATTAACGGTAGAAGTTTAGATGAAGTGTATTCTTCTTCAATAGAAGCTACTAAGGTTAACTATTTAAATAATAATTTAAATAAAGGGAAGAAGGAAAATATAATTATAACAACCTGTTTTACTGGAGAAGGTTCAGCAGTTAAATTAAAAGAGATAATATTAAAAAAACTACCTATTAAAAATATTAGAATAAAACCTTTAGATATATTAGATAGAGATGAGTTTTTAAGGAAATTAGAAAGACTTAAAAATGATTATAATATACTGGCTATAGTTGGTACTTTAAATATGAATATTATAGATATTCCTTTTATAGAAGCAAAAGAAATATTAAAAGGAAGTGGGATTTTATTATTAAGTGATTATATAGATAGGGAAGAGGAATTTATAAAAATAACAGACTCTCTAAGTTCAAGTTTGAAAAAACTAGATGGAAAGGTTTTAGTTAAATATATAAGGCGCGCAATTTTAGAAATACAAGATAGATTAAATATAAAGGTTTCACACGAAGTATCTATAGGGATAATAATGCATCTTAGTTTTTTAATTGAAAAAATACTTTCAAAAGAGAATAGAAAAAAATTCAAAGGGTTAAATGAATTTAGAGATAATCACTCAAAAGAGTTTATTCTTTTAAGGCAGAGCTTTAGAAATATTGAAATAAATTACGATATAAAAATGGATGATGACGATTTAGCTTATATAGCTACAATGTTTTTAGAAAATGCCATTAGTGTGTAAAAAAATAAAACTGTGTATTTTGCTATTTAGTGTGTATTTTTATAAATTCAAACTGTGTAAAGATAATAGTGTAAATAATTACATGGTGATTTAAAAGAAAAGCTAACAATAGAGCCAAATATAGAATTTTTTATAAAAAAATATCTTTTAGTCATAATGTGGCATGCAAGTTGCTATATATAAATAGTGTAAAGTGAAAATAAAATAAAATTAAAATAAATTACCGCTAAGGGGGAATTAAATATGAAAAAAATATTATTATGTTGTTCAGCAGGAATGTCAACAAGTCTTTTAGTAACTAAAATGGAAGCAGCAGCTAAGGAAGCTGGAATCGAGTGTATGATAAATGCATATTCAGAAGCTGACGTTAAAAACCACGAAAGTGAAATGGACGTATTATTATTAGGACCACAAGTTAGATTCTTAGCTAACAAAATGAAAGCTAAATATGAGCCAATGGGAATTCCAGTAGATGTAATCAATACTGTAGATTACGGAACAATGAATGGTAAAAAAGTTTTAGATCACGCTTTAAAATTATTAGATAAATAAATTTATAGTACTTAACATTTATTATAGGACACAAATGAACTCTAATGAAATCATTAGAGTTCATTGACTATTACTTTTAAGCAAGAGGAGATTGATCTATGGAATATATAATAGGTGTAGATGGTGGAGGTACTAAAACTGAAGCTGTTGCGTATAACCTAGATGGAGAAGTCCTAAAAACTTCACTTACTGGATTTGGTAACTTAGTTAGTGGTAAAGAAGAGGGCTTAAAAAATATAACTGATGCTATAAAAGAGATTATAGAAGAATTAGGAAAAGATGGACTTAAAGGTTTATATCTTGGAATTGCAGGGTCAGAAGTAAGTGACAATGCAGAAATTATCTATAAAGAAATAAAAACTAAATTTGGTATGGATTCAATAGTTATGAATGATGGCGATTTAGCCCTTAAAGCATTACTAGGTGGAGAAGACGGAATATTAGTTATAGCAGGAACAGGTTCAACTGCTTTTGGAGTGAGTGGTAACAAACAAGCTAGATGCGGTGGATGGGGTCACCTTTTAGGTGACGAAGGTAGTGCATATAGAATTGCAATAGCTGCCTTTAAAAGAATGATAGAAGAAAATGATTTTGGATTTGAAAGAAGTGAATTATCACAAGATATATTAGATAAATTAGATTTTAATGATGTAGATGAGATTATTGGCTTTATTTATTCATCTACTAAAGATGAGATTGCAAAAATGGCTTCTTTAGTTTCTATTCATGCAGAAAATGGAGACGAAAAAGCTAAAGAAATCTTAGTATATGAAGGAACTGAACTTGCTAAAGCTTGTGAAAGGGTATTTAAAAAGCTAGAGTTTGATTCATGTAAAGTAGGTCTTGTTGGAGGCGTAATTAGAAAATCTAAGATATTTAGAGAAACGTTTGAGGGTTATTTAAACGAAAATATAAATGTGGAAGCTTTTGTTTCTGATGATGTATCAGCAGCTAAGGGAGCATATTATATTTATAAAAGAGAAAATAGATAAAGTTAGTTAAATGAGTGTATTGGAGGACGTAAGTAATGAAAAGATTAGGTATATCAGTATATCCAAACCACTGCTCAATGGACAGAGTAGTTGAGTATATTGAACTTGCAGCTAAATATGGGTTCGAGAGGATATTTACATGTTTATTATCAGCAGAAGGAAAGTCAACAGAGGAAATAGTAGAAGAATTTAAAATTATGCTTGATGTAGCAAACAAGCATGGAATGGAAGTTATAGCAGATTTAGATCCTTCGGTTTTTAATAACTTAGGTGCAACTATCTATGATTTAAAGATGTTTAAGGATATGGGCTTAAGCGGAATAAGATTAGATATGGGATTTGCAGGAAATGAAGAGTCAATTATGACATTCAATAAGTATGGATTAAAAATTGAACTTAATGTAAGTAATGGAACTAAATATGTAGATAACATAATGTCATATAAGCCAAACTTAGAAAACTTATATGGTTGTCACAACTTCTATCCACATGTTTATACTGGGCTTGGATATGATCATTTCATAAAATGTAGCAAGCAATTTAAAGATTTAGGAATTAAAACTGCTGCATTTGTTAATGCACCTTCAGCTGAGTTTGGACCTTGGCCTGTAAGTGAAGGGTTATGTACTCTTGAAGAACACAGAAATCTTCCAATAGACGTACAAGCTAAACATCTATTTGCAACAGGATTAATTGATGATGTAATTATAGCTAATTGTTTTGCATCAGAAGAAGAGCTTAAAGCATTAAGCGAAGTAAATAAAGAAATGCTTGAACTTAGCATAGAATTTAATGACGAAGTTCCAGAACTTCAAAAGAAAATAGTTTTAGACGAGTTCCACTTTAATAGAGGAGATTGTTCAGACTATGTTATAAGATCAACTCAAAGTAGAGTTAAATATAAGGGTGAAGAATTCACACCTAATAACAACGAATTAGATATGGTTAAAGGGGATGTCTTGATAGAGTCAGATCTATATACAAGATATGCAGGGGAGTTACAATTAGCAAGAAAAGAAATGAAAAATAGTGGTAAGACAAACGTAGTAGGAAGAGTAGTAGAGGACGAACTATTCTTAATCGACATGATAGAACCATGGCAAAAATTCGGATTTAAACTTAGAAAGTAATTTTAATAGAAGATATTTTATAGGCTGTGGGGTATGGGACCATAGCCTATACTAGCACAATTAGAAAAATTTACAGAAGGTATGTAAAGGAGCGTTTTTAATATGAAAAAAGAAGGAATTAAAATCGTAACTATTGGTGGAGGATCAAGTTATACTCCAGAATTAGTAGAAGGATTTATAAAAAGATATGATAAGCTACCAGTTAGGGAGCTTTGGCTAGTTGAT
Organism: Clostridium chrysemydis; assembly: GCF_015234215.1. Classification (GTDB taxonomy): domain Bacteria; phylum Bacillota; class Clostridia; order Clostridiales; family Clostridiaceae; genus Clostridium; species Clostridium chrysemydis. The sequence continues at coordinate 34,686 of NZ_JADEKP010000011.1, forward strand.
ATAGAAGAAGGAAAACATAAACTTGAAATCGTAGGAAATTTAGCAAAAAGAATGGTTAAAAAAGCTGGAGTTCCTATGGAAATACATTTAACACTAGATAGAAGAGAAGCTTTAAAGGATGCAGATTTTGTAACTACTCAAATAAGAGTTGGTCTTTTAGATGCAAGAATTAAAGATGAGAGAATTCCTTTAAGTCACGGTGTTATAGGGCAAGAAACTAATGGTGCTGGAGGAATGTTTAAAGCATTAAGAACTATTCCAGTTATATTAGATATAGATAAAGATATGCAAGAACTATGTCCTAACGCATTTTTAATAAACTTCTCAAACCCAGCAGGGATGGTAACAGAGGCTTTATTAAGATATGGTAAAAATAAAAAGGTAATAGGGCTTTGTAACGTACCAATAGGAATGGAAAAAGCAGCTGCAGATATGCTTGATGTTGATCATTCAAAAGTTAGATTTGATTTCTTTGGATTAAATCATATGGTATTTGGTAAAAACATTTACGTTGATGGAGAAGATGTAACTGATAAAGTTATAGATTCTATAGCACAAGGTAAATTAGGTTCAATAGTTAAAAATGTTAAAGATTTTGGATGGGATGCAGATTTTATAAAATCATTAGGAATGATGCCTTGTCCTTATCATAGATATTACTATCAAACTTCAGAAATGCTAGAAGATGAATTAAAAGAATTCTCTAAAGGCGAAACTAGAGCAGAAGTAGTTAAAAGATTAGAAGATGACTTATTTGAATTATATAAAGATGAAAATCTTGATGTTAAACCACCTCAATTAGAAAAAAGAGGCGGTGCTTATTATTCAGATGCAGCTTGTAGATTAATTTATTCAATCTATAATGATTTAAAAGATATTCAACCAGTAGACGTTAGAAATAACGGAGCAATAACTGGAATAGATGATAATTCAGCTGTAGAAGTTTCTTGTGTAATCACAAAGGACGGTCCAAAACCTTTAGCTATGGGTAAATTACCTCTTGCTGTTAATGGATTAGTTCAAACTATAAAATCATTCGAAATGCTTTGTGTAGAAGCTGCTGTTGAAGGAGATTATCATAAAGCTCTTATGGCATTATGCTTAAATCCTTTAATACCTTCTGAAAAGATGGCTAAGACTCTTTTAGATGAGCTTTTAGAAGCGCATAAAGATCACTTACCTCAATTCGCTTGGTATTTTGAAAAATAAAAAAGCTTAATAGATATATAAATATAAATTTTAATCACTTGAGCTAAATAGCATTTTTATGTTATTTAGCTCTTATTTTTTTTAGTTGTAATATGTTATAATTATTCATTAGATATATGAAAATAATCTAGGAGGATATAAAATGAGCGTAAAAATAATAACAGATAGTACAAGTTATATACCTAAGGAAATTAAAGAAGATTTAGACATAGAAGTTGTATCTTTAAATGTAATTTTTGATGGGGAAAGCTACAGAGAAGTAGATATAAAAAATGAAGAATTTTATAAAAAGATGGAAGAGACAGGTGAAATACCTACTTCTTCACAGCCTGCTATTTCAGAAGTTTTAGAGATTTTCAAAAATAAAGTTTCTAATGGAGATAAGATAGTTGGAATATTTATGTCAAGTGAAATGAGTGGGACATACCAAACAGCAAATATGATAAAAGAGATGGTTTTAGAAGAGTATCCTGAAGCAGAAATTGAAATTATAGACTCTAGAACAAACTGTATGCAGATGGGATATGGTGCTATAGTTGCTGCAAGAGAAGCAAAAAATGGAAAAGATATTCAGGATGTTGTTTTAAAAGCAAATGATACTCTAAGTAAGAGTAGATTCTTATTTTTACCTGAAACTTTAAAATACCTTAAAAAAGGTGGGAGAATAGGTGGAGCGCAGGCGCTTTTAGGAGGCTTATTAAAAATAACTCCAATATTAACTGTTGAAGACGGTAAAACAACTATATATTCAAAAGTTAGAACTAAAAAAAGAGCAGTTGAAACAGTATCTAATAAAGTTATAGAAGATATGTTAGAAAAGGGACTAGGTGAAATTACAATTCATCATATAAACTGCGAAGATGAAGGGATAGCTCTAAAACAAAACATAGAAGCTAAATTAAAAGAACATGGATTAGAAACAAACGTATTAATAGAGTCAATTGGTCCTATAATAGGGCTTCATGTAGGCCCTGGAAGTATAGGAGTTGCATATTATACGAAAAATTAATAAAAGACTAGGGGGATATTTAAACTTATGAAAATTAAAATGGAGAAAGCATTTTTAAATAAAGTGTTTTTTATAGCAATTCCAATTATAATTCAAAACTTTATAACATCATCACTTAATATAATTGATACGATGATGATTGGAAAGCTTGGTGAAACAGAAATTGCATCTGTTGGGATAGCAAACCAATACTTTTTTTTACTTAATATAATTATAATGGGATTGTTTAGTGGTATAGGGATTTTTGTTTCTCAATATTATGGGAAGAGAGACATAAAAAGTATTAGAAAACTTGTAGGCGTTGGTATAGTATCAGCGCTTATAATAGGAATTATTTTTACGTTTTTTGCAAGGGTTATGCCAGAAGGTATAATCGGTTTATTTAATACAGATAGTAAAGTAATTAAATTAGGAACTGATTACCTTGTTATTGTAAGCTTAAGTTATGTATTCACTGCTATAAGTTTTAACTATAGCATTGCATCTAGATGCGTTGAAAAAACAGTTGTACCTATGATTGCAAGTTCAATAGCATTACTTACAAATACATTTTTAAACTGGGTTTTAATATTTGGTAATTTAGGTGCGCCAGAGATGGGAGTTAAAGGAGCTGCTTATGCAACTTTAGTAGCTAGAATATTAGAATTTTTAATTATGGTTTCTTATATTTATTATTCAAAGAGTCCACTAGCTGGAAACTTAAAAGAGCTTTTAGCATTTGATTTTAAGTTTGTAAAAAGAATAATAAATACTGTTATACCAGTAGTATTAAACGAAGCATGCTGGGGATTTGGTTCTGTAATGTATAACGTTATTTATGGAAGAATAGGAACAGGGGCTATAGCGTCAGTTCAAATAGCAACAACTATAAACAATCTATTTATGGTAATAATATTTGGTGTTGGTAATGCAGCACTTGTTATGGTAGGAAACCAAGTAGGTAGAGGAGATAATAAAAAGGCTATGGAATATGGAAACAATTCTATACTCCTTGGCTGTTTAGTAGGGGCTGCAGTTGCAATATTACTTGCATTCTCAGCAAATGCTGTTGTTGGAATTTACGATGTTTCAGATCAGGTTAAAGATTGGGCTAAAGCTATACTTTATGTATCTTCACTTGTTATGATTATAAGAGTTTATAACATAATAGCTATAGTTGGAGTTTTAAGAGGTGGAGGAGATGCTAAAGTATCATTTGCTATAGAAGGTTTAACTATGTGGTGTATAGGAGTTCCTTTAGCTATCTTAGGAGCTTTCGTATTTAACTTACCTGTGTATTTAGTTTATGCTCTTTGCACCTTTGAAGAAATAGTTAAGGGAATAGCATGTTTCTTTAGGATAAGGTCTAAAAAATGGATAAAGAATTTAGTTCACGATGAAAATGATATAGAAGAAGTAGTAAACTTGCAAGAATAACGGGGGATTTTTTAGGGATGGAGAATTTTATCTTATATGTAGTAGCTATATGCTTTACTATTGGGGCTATAGATTATATTTTCTTAAATAAATTTAATTTAGGTGTGCATTTTGAAGAGGGCGTAAAAAATATGGGCCCTCTAGCCATATCTATGATAGGTATTATATCTTTAACTCCTATAATAGTAGATCTTTTAAATAAGTATCTAGTTCCTTTAGCTTCAAAGCTTAATTTAGATCCCTCTATATTTACATCAAGCATAATAGCTGTAGATATGGGAGGGTTTAACATAGCACAAAGTATAAGCTTAAATGAGAGTATGGCTCAGTTTTCAGGGATTCTTATAGCATCTATTTTAGGATGTACATTAAGCTTTACCTTGCCACTTGCCTTAGGAATAGTAAAGAAAGAACATATGGAGTTTTTGACTATAGGTATGCTTTTTGGAATAATAACTATTCCAATTGGAATTATAATAGGTGGTTTAATGCTTAAAATACCTTTTAAAACTGTAATAATTAATACTGTTCCTATAATAATTTTATCTATAATAATTTGTTTTTTAATAGTATTTTTTAAGGATTTAGTATTAAAAGTATTTACCTTTATAGGAAGAGGAATAGTTACGTTAAGTATTATTGGGTTTATTTTTGTTGGGATAAAAAGCATAACAGGAATAGAAATTATAAAAGGACTTATGCCTTTAGATGAATCTATTAAAATAGTTGGTGGAATTGCTATTTTCTTAGGGGGAGCTTACGTTATGCTTCAAATCCTAAAAAATATTTTAAAGGGGCCTTTAGATAAAATAGGTAAAAGGTTTGGAGTTAATAATGATTCTATAGGAGCGTTTTTAGGAAGCTTTGCATCTGCTATAATAGTCTTTGTTAATTTTGATAAATTAGATAATAAGGGAAAGATTATATGTAGTGCATTTTCAGTAGGAGGTGCTTATTCTTTAGGAGGGCAGTTAGGCTTTGTTTCAGGAGAAGCTAAAGATATAATAGGGATATACATATTAGTTAAATTAATATGTGGATTTAGTGCTGTTATTTTAAGTATAATTTATATAAACAAAACAGAAATATTACATAAGGGATGATGTTATGAGATTAAAATTAAAGGTCGTAATTACTATAATAGTATCTATAATAATTGGACTTCTTATTATATTTTTCTTTGATAAATATAATAAAAACACTTTATCTGGAGAACTTAATATTTTAGTAAATGATTCGAATTATGAATATATAAATAGCGTATCTGAAAAGTTTATGAAAGAAAATCCGAAGGTAAATATTAAGATAAATTCAATTAAGGATTCTAATTATGATAAAGAGTTAGAAAAAGATATATCAAAAGGAAAAACTAATGATATATCCTTAGCTTACAGTGAAAAGATAGATGAATTTTTAAAAGAAAAAGTTGATCTTTTAGATTTTTCAGATGTAATTAAAACCTACAAAATGAATTTTTCAAAAAGGTCTCTTCAAGGAGTTTATAAAGAAAACTCATATAAAGGGGTTCCTTTTGAGGCTTATCCATTAGCTTTATATCTAAGAGAAGATTTACTAAAAGAATATGGTTACTCGTTTGAAGATATAAAAACTTGGGATGAAATTATAGATATGGGGAAATATATCTACAAAAAAAGTTATGGTAAGGTAAAAGCTTTAAATGCTACAGGAAGTGATTATAAGTATCTAGAGATTTTAGTTTTTATGCAAAACTTAGAGAAGACTAACGATTTTAAAAAAGCAAAAGAAGATTCTAATAAATTTCTAGAAAAGCTAAAAAAAGATAATATTTTAAGCTTGAATGAAGAAACTGGATTTGTAGGTAGGATAAATTCTGTAGATGTAATAAACGAAATTGAAGGTTTAAGTGTTAAGTGCATGTGGACTGCAAATTCTGCACCTTCAAAAGAAATTTCAGGAAATAGATTTTTTGTTAGAAATGGATATAATCTTATAGCTTTTAATAAAGATTATAAAAAGAATAATTTAGCTAAAGAATTCATTATCTATTTAACTAACGATACAGAAGATTCTTTAAAGTATACTTTAAAAGGAGATATTTTCTCAAGCTATATATATACTTACAGAAACTCTGAGATAGAAAAAGAAGTTAAAAATTTCTATAAAAAGAGCCCTTTCGTAATATTAAGTAATATATTAGAAAAGGCTCCAGAATTAAAAGAAATAAAAGAAACTAAATAATATCTAAACTCTTATATATTTCATTATAAGATGAGATAGTTTTATTTGCAGTTTGCCTCCAAGAAAATTGGAGGCTTCTTTTATATCCTTTTTCAGCTATATCTAGTCTTAAACTTTCATTTTCAACTATCTCAAAAATACTACTAGAAAGACTTAATATATCGGAAGGTTCAATCAATATAGAAGAATCTTCTGTAACTTCTGGAATAGATGTAACGTTTGAAGTTATAACGGCAGTTTTACAGCTCATAGCTTCAAGAGGTGGTAAGCCAAAGCCTTCATAATATGAAGGGTATACAAAAGCAGTAGCACCACTATAAAGAGTAGGTAAGACCGTATCTTCTATATATCCAGTAAAGATAATATCATCTATATTAAGAGATTCTACATATTTAAATAAGTTTAAGCCATCATCTTTTAAAGAGCCTACTATTAAAAGTTTCATCTTTTTACTAAAGCTACCTTTAGCTTTTAAAAAGGCATCTATAAGGCCCTTTACATTTTTTCTAGAACTAAACCCGCCAACATATAAAAGATATGAAGTATCAAAATTAAACTTGTTTTGAATTATCTTTAGGCTTGCATCTTTAGGTAAAGGCTTATAAATTTCAGAGGTAGCTAAAGGAGTTACGAATATTTTATCCTCAGGATACCCTTTAAAAAACCTTAAGATATCTCTTTTAGAAAATTCAGAAACAGTAAGTATTCCAGAAGAATTTTCTATTATATTTGGCATGTCTCTAAGAAAGCGTTTTAAATAACTAGGACCTACAGTTTGAGGCATTATATATGGAATTAAATCATGGATAGTAACTACATAATTTAAATTTTCGTATCCAAAGGGAAGTCCCATTCCATTTTGAGGTATGTGATATAAATCTATATCTTTAGAATTTAGTATCTCAGGTATATAAATATTTTCAAAAAATCTTCCATGTTTTCCAGATGACATAATAAAATCAGGATTTAAATTATTAAATTCTTCAATCATTTCACCTGTCCAAATTAAAGTATATTTATTATTCTTATCAAGGGTAAGTACTTCTTTTACTAGATTTTTAGTATAAGTGCCTATACCTGTTCCGCTGTGTAAATTAATACTTCTTGAATCAATTCCTATTTTCATAAAGCACTCCTTATAATATCTATAATATAAAATATTAAAGGTATTTAAATTTGTGATACAAAATCACAAAAATTATATAAATTCATATAATAAAAAGGAGAGATGCTAGGAGGTTTCTTATGGAAAATTTTAAGATAAAAAATATTATAGAGGATAATTATAATATAAAAGTAAACTCAGTAGAAAAAGTTAAAAATACTTATAAGATAAATGGTTTTGAGGGATACTGCTTAAAAGTTGTAAAGTATGATTTCCCTCATTTTTATTTTATCTATAGCGTTATAAGTCATATAGCTAATAATAATGGAAGAGTATTAGATTTTATAAAAACTAAATCTAGCAAGGATTATATAAGATTTAGCGAAGGCTATGCTTATTTAACTCCATGGATCGAAAGTAGAAGTGCTAATTTTAATGACTTAGATGAAGTTAAAAACATATCTAAAGAGATAGCGTATCTTCATAAGGCTAGTGAAGGGTTTGTTATTAAACCAGCTATGAGGCCTAGAGTTAATTGGTTCTCTTGGATAAATGTATTTAAAACTAGAAAAGAAGAAATTTTAGATTTTGAAAAGAGGATAAATCAAAAAATTTCAAAAGATTATTTTGATAATCTTTATTTAGATAATATAGATAGAGAATTATATTTAGCTGACCTCTCTATAGATGATTTAGAAAAGTCTAAGTATAAAGAAGTTATGAGTGAAGATTTAATGAGGCTTTGTGTTTGTCATCATGATTTAGCGGATCATAATATTTTATTAGATAAAGATGAAAATGTAACTTTTATAGATTTTGATTATTGTATATTAGATAGTTATTTGCACGATTTAAGTTCATTTTTAGTAAGGGTTTTAAGGGTTAATAATTGGGATGAAAAAATAGCATATGAAATAATCAATTCATATAGTGAAATAAACTCTATAGATACAGAAAAATTAAATGTTATGAAGGGCTTTATAAGATATCCTCAAGGTTTTTGGCAGTTAGGGCTTCAAGCTTATTGGGAAAGGCAACCTTGGGAAAGTGAAAAGTTTAATAAAAGGTTAGAGAAATATATTATTGAAAGTAAATATAGAGAAAAGTTTATAGAAAAGTTTTATTAAATGAAGGGGTGGTTCATATTAATGATTGTTTATTAAATAGTTTTTTAATGGAAAATAATATTGAATTAACAGGAAACTATTTTGGAGTTTCCAATGTACAAGATGAAGAAAAATTACTTAATCACATTGATTTAATAGTAGAGGTACAGAGGATTTTTATGAAATACCACACTTTAAAAGATGATTCAGTTTTAAATGAGATAGGAAGAGAAAATTCAAAGCTTGAGATTATAGGAAGAAGGCTTACAAATAAATACTCTAATATAAAAGATCATAATATAGAAAAAGCTTTAATAAATAAGTTCAACGATACTATAAATAAATTAAAAGATAGAAAGTTTAAAGATTTAGTTAGAAGAGGAAACTTAAGAGATGAGGTTTGTATATCAAAGTTAGATTTAACAAACCTTAGAGTAGTACATGAGATAGAGATAGGAAAAATAAAAAGAATGAGTTTCAACTTAATAGAAGAAGATTTTATAAATTATATGAGAAAAGTTAAAAAAGTTAAAGACTTTTATTTTGTTGAAAAGTGCATAGATAAATATATAGAAAAGGCTAAATTAAACGATATAAGCAAAGAATATATAATTTTAAAATTAAGCCTTCAAGATGATTGTATTAAGTATTTAGATAAAAATGAAACTTTTGATATAAGCTTTGATTATTTACTTAAAATTATGAGTAGGGATGATTTAAGTTTTTAGGAGGAAAGATGAATAGAGTTAGATATGCAGAAAAAAAATATCTTTGTAAATATGATTTAAGTAAAGACTTTTTTGATTCTTTAGGAATCTGTCCTTTAGATATAACACCTCTTAGAAAAGTATATCTTATAAACACAAAAGATGGGAAAAAGATTTTGAAGAAAGTTGATTATGATAAAAATAAGATCAACTTTATAAATAAAAGCTTAGAGTATATAAATAAAACATTTGAAAATACTATAAAATTTCAAAGTATACAAGGAAAACCTTATTTAAGATGGAAAGATGAAAACTATATACTTATGGATGTTTTAGAAGGTAGGGAGGCTACTATAAACAATATATTAGACGTAGAGCTTTGTATGAAAGCTTTAGATAAGCTTCATAAAGCTTCAGAAAAAATAGTATTTAGCCTTGAAGAAGATGATGTAAAGATTTTTAAAGGTGATAATTTAATTTATAAGTTTGAAGAAATAGAAAATGATTTAGTAAGTATAAAGGATTGGGTTATAAAAAGTCATTATAAAAATGAGTTTGATAATTTATTTCTAGAACTTAGCGATTCTTTAATAGAAGATGTAAAAAGAGCTAAAGAGATGATTTGGGTAAGTAATTATGAAAAACTTATAAATGATAAAGAAAAATTAATTTTATCTCATAATGATTTAGCACACCACAATTTTTTAATCAAAGGTGAAGAGGTAAGTATTATAGATTTTGATTACTCAAATATAGATTTAAGAGCTTTAGATGTTTCAGATTTCATCTTAAAATGGATAAAAAATAATGTGTTTGATATAGTAAAAGCTAAAGCCGCCTTAGAAGCTTATGAAGGAGATAACCCTTTATCAGAAGATGAATATAAAATAATATATATAAATTTAAGTTACTCTAAAGATTTATATTCTATAATAAAATCTTATTACCATAAAGAAAAAGAATGGGATTACAATGTATTTTTAAATAGACTTTTAGTAAAAATTGAAAATGATAAATACAGAAGAGAGTTTTTAGTTCAATTTAAAGAATATTTGATTCATAAATTAAAATAAAAAGATGATGGCTTTTGTCATCATCTTTTATAGTTAATTATTTAAAATTATATCTTTATAAGCGGCTATAGTATCTAAGGAAGTCTTTTCAAAAGAAAATTCTTGACTTCTACTTAAAGATTTTTTAACTAAAGTTAGCATAAGGAAACTATCATCTAAAACTCTGCAGATAGCAGAACTTAATGCTTCTGTATCATAAGGATTAACTAAAAATGCAGAATCTTTACAAACTTCGGGAAGAGAAGTTATATTAGATGCAATAACAGGTGCTCCACAAGCCATAGCTTCAAGAGGAGGGAGACCGAAACCTTCATAAAAAGAAGGATAAACTAGCATTTCAGTTGCATTATAAAAAAGAGGTAGATCGTAAAGTTCTACAAATCCTGTAAAAACTACATCATTTGAAACCCCAAGTTCTATAGCTCTATTTAAATACTTTTCATAGGATAAGCCTTTTTTACCTACTATAACTAATTTTAAGTTTTGTCTTTTATAATATGGTATTAACGAAAAGGCTTCAATTAAGCCTAATATATTTTTTCTTGGACTAAACCCTCCAACATATAATATAAACTTAGATTCTATACCGTATTTTTCTTTTATTATCTTTTGGCATTTACATTTACTCATAGGTCTATATATATCTTCAGATGCTAGGTGAGTTACATATATTTTTTCTTTTGGGATATTATATCCTTCTGCTATATCATTTTTAGAGAATTCTGATACGGTTATAATTCCATCGCAGTTATTAAGGATGTTTGGCATTTCATCATTAAAAATACGTAGATACCTATCACTAACTGTGTGTGGCATTTTTAGTGGAATTATATCGTGCAAAGTAATAGCTTTTTTACATTCTATATTAGTTGAGAGACCTACACCGTTTTGAGGAACGTGATATAGTTCCATGTTGTTGTTAGAAAGAAGATTAGGAACTCTAACTTCATCCCAAAAGTTTTCAAAAGATTTAGAATCAACGTTTTGAATCTTAAAGTTTTTATTTAAGTTTTGTAAATCAGAATTTAAAGGCGTGAAAATTAAGTAATCATTTATCCTATCTACTTTATTAAGATTATTTATAAGTTGATACGTATAAGTTCCTATACCAGTTCCGCGATACCATTTAGCAGCTCTTCCATCTATCCCGATTTTCATATTTATATCCTCTCAAACATTAATCTTTATATATTATATTAAGATATATCTAAAAATGTTAATAAAAGTGGAGTAGATGACATATAGATATATAGGGGGTGAGGAAATATGATGAGAGAGTTTGAAATAGAAAGACAATTTAACTTAGAAATCGAAAATATAAAGCCAAGCAAAGGTGTGTATTGCCTTAAAAGTAAAGATGGGCTTAGATGTCTTAAAAAGATAAATTATGGACCTCAAAAATTATTGTTTGTTTACGGTGCAAAGGAACACTTAATTAAAAATGGATTTAAGAGTGTTGATAAGTACTATTTAAATATAGATGGTGAGCCATATGCATTAGTAAACGAGGATCTTTATACACTTTCAGAGTGGCTTGAAGGAAGAGAATGTGATTTTCATAACCTAGAAGATGTGAAACTTGCTTCTAAGACTTTAGCAAAATTACATGAGGCATCAAAAGGATACGATCCACCTGAAAATTCAAAACTTAAAAGTGATTTAGGTAGGTGGCCAAATCTTATGAAAAAGAGAGTAAAATCTTTAGATAAAATGAGAGATATGTCTAGAAAGAAGACAAATAAAAGTGAATTTGATTTAATTTATATTAAGTCTATGGAATTTTATAAAGAGATGGGTAAAATAGCACATAAGACATTAGAAGAATCTAACTATAATGAACTTTGTGACATAGCAGAAAAAGACAAGAGTTTTTGTCACCATGATTATACTTATCACAATATAATAATTGATAAAGAAGACAACGTAAATATAATTGATTTTGATTATAGTAAAAGAGAGATAAGAGCGTTTGATGTATCAAATTTTATGATAAAAGTTTTAAAAAGGGTAGACTGGAATTTTGATTATGCAAAAGGAATATTAGATTCATATAACGAAGTTTCACCTTTAAGAGATGATGAGTATAAAGTTTTACTTGCATACCTTCAATTTCCACAAAGATATTGGAGACTTGCAAACAGGTATTATTATAATGAAGTTAATTGGGGCCAAAATACATTTTCTAAAAAGCTACAAAATATCATAGATGAAAAGGATAAATATCTAGACTTTTTAGAAGTATTTAGAAAAGAGTATAATTTATAAAAAGACATCTTTTAAGATGTCTTTTTAATATGTTTGAAATTTTAGGTTTATAAAATCACAGAAAATATTATTTAGTCATATTTATATATGAAGAAGTAATTTGTAAGGAATAAAAAATGGAAATCGGGGATATAGTAGTCAGAAAGTCTTATGATAAAGATATTACATTTAAGATTATAGATATAAAGGATGGAAAAGACGGTCCTGTATATATATTAAAAGGAATAAATATAAGAATAATTGCAGATTCAAAAAGAAGTGATTTAGAAGAAGTAGAAGAGGATTATAGCGGAGAGCAAGATAAAATATTAAATAAAAAGGTTGATAGCGCTATTAAAAAAGCTATGAGTGATAGAAATATAGGAATGAGAAAAAGCAATGATGGAAACATTAAAATAGGAACAAAAGTAAAAAAAAATAATGTGAATAATAATGAGATGTTTTTTGGAAGACCTGGAAGGATACTTCATGTAGATGGAGATAAAGAATACTTAGATACATGCCTTAAAGTATATAAACAGCTTTCTTTAGATGCAGTTGGAAGGGCTGTTTCTGAAAGCGAGCAGCCTTCTGTTATTATTGATTTAGTTAAAGAGATAAAACCTGACATTGTAGTTTTAACTGGTCACGATAGCGTATATAAAGGGGTAGATGACTACTTAGACCTAGGAAGCTATAGAAACTCTAAATACTATATAGATTCAGTTAAAGCCCTTAGAGAATACAACTCTAGTTATGATGAACTTGTTATTTTTGCTGGAGCTTGTCAAAGCTGTTATGAAGGTATATTAGATGCTGGAGCTAATTTTGCATCATCTCCAAGTCGCGTTTTGATACATTGTTTAGATCCTGTATTTGTTTGTGAAAAAATAGCATACACAAAAATCGACGAAGTAGTTTCTATTAAAGATGTTATAGAAAATACTATAACCGGCTTAAAGGGGGTTGGGGGCTTACAAACTAGAGGAAAGTATAGAGAAGGCTACCCTAAATCTCCATATATTTAGTTGAAAAAGTTGTCTTAATATTATATCTTTTATTTTAAATGATTTAACATGTATAAATAAATCAAAATTGCACAAAATAATATAGTAATAATATTAGAAAATATGTTGACTTTATGATGTGTAAGTGATAAAATTAAAATTTTATTTGACTTCACTTGTAAAAAATGGTATAATCTAAAATAGAAAGAGGGGTGTTTTACGTGGAAAATATTAGAACAATTGCCTCGATAAAAAGAAGCATTGAGGGCCACTTAGGAGAAAAGGTGACTCTGAAAGCTAATGGAGGAAGAAAAAAGATTCTGGTTAATGACGGAGTTATAGAAAGTGTATACCCTAGCATTTTCGTTATTAGATTAGAAAACGACACCCAAAGAACCGTGACATATAGTTACTCAGATGTATTAACACAGACAGTACAATTGGATTTTCCAAGATAGTAAAAAAAGCTAGCGTTAATTCTTAGGAATTAATACTAGCTTTTTTTATATATATAAACTATAAAATAATTTTAGATAAAAAAAAGAAAGATGGTGGGTTTCCATCTTTCAACTATGGTATAAAAGGGTATTGAGAATTTATGAGAGGTTATATGGTCAATAACCAATTACTATATTACGACATAAAGGTACCCTTGTCAACAAAATTTATTAAAAAATATTAAAAAAAATTATGAAAACATTTACTAAATTATGTATATTACAAATTATGTAAACAAACTGTCGATAAGTTAATAAATTTTATTAAAAAAACAGTCATACTTTCTAACTATTAAGTATATAAATGATAGTAGGTATTTTATGGGAGGGTAATAAAATGGAAAAAATAGATGTAATAAAAGAAAATGTACAATTAGAACAACTAGCAGACGAAAACAAGGAATCAGAAATGATAAATGAAGAATATTTAATTCCAGATACACATCCGGATGTATACGAAGTTCTTATGGTTGAAGCAAAGCCAATAGTTTTATCTAAGGATATGTCAGGAAGTAAATTAAATGTTGAAGGAAGAATAGACTACAATGTACTTTACTTAGCAAGAGAAGAAAGTATGGTTGTTTGTTCTGTGAATTATTCTCAGAAGTTTTCAAACCAAATAGAGTTAGAAGAAGCTGAACATAAAACAGTCTGTGAAGTAGATTGCAGAGTAGAACATATTGAAGCAAAAATAATAAATGAAAGGAAAGTTGCAATTAATGGCATACTTAACTTGAATTTTGAGATTTACAAAGGAAAAGAAGTTCAAATGATAAAAGATATTGAATGTGAAGAAGGGGTTGAAGTACTTAAAAAATCAGAAGTTATAAATAAAACAGATTTAAATGACACTTTAGATATAGTTGGAAAATCTGTTTTAAGAGTAAGTATGGACAAACCACAAGTATCTAGAATATTAAAATCAGAGATTATATTACAAAAGAAAGAAATAAAACTTGGTGAAGACAAAGCTTATTGCGGATGTTATTCTAAAATCCGTATATTATATTGTGGAAGTGAAGGAAAAGAAGTTCATTATTTAGAAGATAGTGTATATATATCTAAAGAGTTAATGATACCAGAAATGAAGCAAGATATTACAATTGCGGCAGACTTTGATCTAGTAAGTAAAGATATAAATGTTGAAGAAGATGATTTAGGGGAAGCTAGAATAGTTAATATTGAGTTTATGGCAGAATGCAAAGTAAAAGTATTTTCAAAAGAAAATATAGATGTAATTATGGATGCTTATTCGCCTAAAGTTCCAGTTCAAATCGAAAAAGAAGAAGTTGAAATGGGAATGCTTCATGGGGTATATAATTCAGATACAGTAGTAAAAGATAATATTTATATAAAAGAAGATGATATGAAGCCAGAGTATATAGTTGCAGCATCAGGAAATATAATAGTTACAGACAAACAAGTATCTAAAGATAAATTAAATATAGAAGGATATATAAAGGTTTGTGCAGTTTATAAAACTAGTGATGAAGAAAAGTATTTGTCTAAGGTTGAGGGAGATATTCCGTTTGGTGCTACTATAGAAGCTAAAGATGCTGATGAGAAGATGAAAGTTTTAGCTAAAGCATGTTTAGAAGATTTAGAATTAGGGGTAGAAGCTAACACTATAGCTGTAAAAGCTAATGTTGTTATGAATTGCAAAGTATTATATAACGTTAAAAAAGAACTAGTAAGTGATATAAAAGAAGTTGAAGGTGAAGAGTTAAAGAAAAAAGCAAGCCTGACTATATATGTTATAGGAAAAGGTGATACTCTTTGGAATTTAGCTAAAAAGTATATGACTACTATGTCTGAAATAATGGAACTTAATGAAATGGAAGATGGAGAAAAGTTAGTTTCTGGAGATAAAATACTTATTCCAGGAAGAGCTATTTCAAAATAGAATTATAAATAGGCTGCCTAAGGGCAGCTTTTTTATTTATTCAAATTATAAAATTAAAGTTAGTATAAATTGAATATAAAAAATTAAATTGAAGAAAATATCTATAGAGAATAATAGAAATCCTTTTGATTAGACAAATTTTTGAATATATTAAGCAAATTTGGAAATAATAAATAACGCATGAATTGAGGTGGCTATTTTGGAAGGATTACAGAAGCATAAACTAGTAATTATAGGAGGAGCCGAGGATAAGAAAGGTAGAAAGGTCATTTTAAAAGATGTTTGTAATTTAATAGATAAAGAAAAAGATGAACTTTTAGTGGTTACTGTAGCTTCAGAAGTTCAGGGGTTAGTGTCTAGCGATTATAAAAAAGTTTTTGAAGAAATAGGTGTAAAAAACTTAAGGTTTTTAAATATGGAATTTAGAGAAGAAGCTTATAAAGAAGAAAATATAAAAAAAGTTAAAAACGCAAAGCTTATATTCTTCACAGGAGGAGACCAACTTAGAGTAACTTCTTTGATAGGAGGAAGTCCTATAGAGGAAGAACTTAATAATTCTAAAGATAAAGTTATAGTAGGAACTTCAGCTGGAGCCTCTGTTATGAGTAGCACGATGATTTTAAGTGGAGATGATGAAGAAGCGCCAAGTAAGAAGACTGTTAGTATGTCAGCTGGACTTGGACTTTTAACAGGGGTAATAATAGATCAGCATTTTTCTCAAAGAGGTAGGATAGGAAGGCTTATATCGGCTATAAGTGAAAATCCTAGCACTTTAGGGATAGGGATTGACGAAAATACAGCTATTATAGTTAGTAGAGAAAAAAAAATCAAAGCAATAGGTGAGGGCGCTGTTTACATAATAGACGGAAAGGATATTACTTACTCGAACGTTTGGGAAGAAGAGAAAAGTAGAACTTTCAGTATATTTAATATTAAATTACATTTATTAAACAAAGGGGACGTTTTTGACCTTGAAAAAAGGATACCTTTTGAGGAGGAAGTAATTAAAAATGAAGATAACTAGCAAAAAAATATTTAAAGGAAGAAATATATATTCTCACAAAAAATGCATAAGAATTGATGTGGATTTAGAAGGGTATGCAGAAATTCCTAGTAAAGATATTGAAAGCTTTAACGAAAAATTATTAAAATATGTGCCTGAACTTTATAGTCACAGATGTGGTATAGATGTAGAAGGTGGGTTTGTAATAAGGCTAAAAGAAGGAACTTACCTAACTCACATATGCGAACATACTATAATAGCATTACAAAATAAGCTAGGGATTGAGGTTTCTTACGGAAAAGCTAGAGAGGTAGAAGGAGAACATTATTATCTAGTATTTCAATACATCTACGAAAGAACAGCTTTAAAAATAGCTGAATTAAGTGTGAAATTAATAAATTCTCTTATAAGAAAAGAAGAGTTAGATTTTAATTATGAGATAGATTCTATAAAGAAAATACTAGATAAAGAAATTATAGGTCCTAGTACGAGCGCTATAAAAAAAGCTGCAGAAAGCTATGGGCTTCCTGTTTTTGAAATAGGTAACTCCGGTTATTATCAAATAGGCTATGGAAGACAAAAAAGGCTTATAGAAGCTACTATAAGTTCTAAAACTAGTTGTCTAAGTGCAGATATTGCCTGTGATAAAGCTCTAACAAAAACACTTCTTTTAAGTCAAAACATACCTGTTGCAAATGGTATAAAAGTATTTAATAAAGAAGAGTTACTAAAAGAAGCGGAATATATAGGTTATCCTTTAGTTTTAAAACCTCAATTTGGTAACCAAGGCAATGGGATAATCCTTAATATAAAAAATAAAAGAGAATTACTTCAAAGTTACAACAGAATAAAAAAAGACTATAAAGATATAATTTTAGAAAGGTATCTTATAGGAAATGATTATAGGGTATGTGTAGTAAACGGAGAAGTCGTAGCTGCATCAAAGAGAATACCGCCTTATATAATAGGTAATGGAATAAGTTCTGTAAAAGAACTTATAGAAGAAGTAAACAAAGATAAAAGGCGTGGTGAAGATCACGAAAAACCTTTAACCAAAATTAAAATAGATAAAGAATTATTAAAAGAGTTAAAGAATGTAGGACTTTCTTTAGAGAGCGTTATAAAAACAAGCGAGTCTGTAATTTTAAGAAGAAATGCTAATATCTCAACGGGGGGAGTTGCAGTTGATTGCACTGAAGAAATTTGTGATGAAAATAAAGAGATTTGCAAAAGAGCAGCAAAAATTATAGGGCTTGATATTTGCGGTATAGATATAACAACTAAAGATATAAGTAAGCCGCTAGATAACGAAAGCGCAATAATAGAAGTTAATGCAGCACCTGGAATCAGAATGCACCACCACCCAAGTATCGGAGAAAGTAGAGACGTTGGTGATAGCATAATTAATTATCTATATGACGGGGACCCTAAAAACATCCCTATTATTTCAGTTACTGGAACTAACGGAAAAACAACAACAACCAGACTTATAGCACATACCTACAAAATGATGGGATTAAACGTTGGGATGACATCTACAGAGGGAATTTTTATAAATGATGAATGTATAGATGTAGGTGACGATACTGGTTTTGAAAGTGCAATGAGTATTCTTTTAAATGGAGAAGTTGATGTAGCTGTATTAGAAACAGCGAGAGGTGGGATACTTAAAAAGGGTTTAGCTTATGACATAGCAGATGTAGGAGTTTTAACAAATATAACAGAAGATCATTTAGGAATTGGCGGGATTGATACTTTAGAGGAATTAAGTTTTGTAAAGTCACTTGTTTTAGAAGCTGTTAAAGAAGAGGGGTACTCTGTGATTAATGCAGATGATTTATGGAGCACTAAAATAATAGATAGAATTAAAAGTAAAAAAATATACTTTTCAAAAGATAAAGATAATACTTTGATTAAAGAAAATATTTCAAAAGGTGAAATAGCAGTATCTATAGACGGTGATAGTATTTGTGTTTGGAACAACTTCAAAAAATATAAAGTTTTGAATATTAAAGATATTCCTATAACGTTAGATGGAAAGTTATCTTTTAATATTGAGAATTCATTAGGAGCTTGTGCAGCTTTAGTTGGAATGGGTGTAGATTACTGTATGATAGCTAAAGGATTTCAAAGTTTCTACTTAGACTCTAAGCACAATAAAGGAAGATTTAATATATACGAAGTAAATGGAAGAAGCATAATTTTAGATTACGGACACAATATTGAAGGATACAGAGCTATCTTCGATTCTTTAAAAAACACTAAATACAAAAAAATAATAGGTGTAGTTGGTGTTCCTGGAGATAGAAGTGATGAGAGTTTAATTAGAGTAGCTAACCTTTGCAGTGAATTTTTAGATAATATAATAATAAAAGAAGATTTAGATAGAAGAGGAAGAGAAAAGGGCGAAGTTGCAAAGATAATAAAATCAGGAATAGCTTTAGATAAATTAAATAAAACTAAAATAATATTAGATGAATTAGAAGCTATGGAATATGCTTATGGTATAAGCGAAGAAGGTGATACTATTATTTGCTTCTTTGAAGAGTTTGAAAGGTTAGAAGCTTTAATTAAAAAAATTAAAGTAGAGTCTTTAAATACTTTAAATAAAAACAATATAGAAAAGTGGAACGAATAAAAGGGTTGCTAAAGCAGCCCTTTTAAATTTTAATAAATAATAGTGAAAAAATAAATTAATAGGTTATAATATATATAAAACAAAGAAAGAATGAATTCGGGAAGGGGTAGCTATGAAGATTAAAGCTTATGCTAAAGTTAATATAGCTCTAGATGTAGTAGGAAAAAGAGAAGATGGATATCATCTGTTAAGGATGATTATGCAAGGTATAGATTTATATGATGAAATACATGTTGAAAAGATAGATAAAGGAATAGAACTAAGTTGTAATAAACATTACGTTCCAACTGATGAAAGAAACTTAGCTTATAAAGCTGCAAAATTATTTATGGATACTTACAACATAAAGTCAGGAGTTTCTATAGATATAAAGAAAAATATACCTGTATCAGCAGGACTTGCTGGAGGTAGTACAGATGGTGCTGCAGTTTTAAAACTTATGAATAGGCTATTTAAAGTTAATGCAAGTGATGATGAATTAAGAAGAATCGGGGTTAGGCTTGGTGCAGATGTACCTTATTGCATAAATAGTGGGACTGCTCTTTGCGAGGGTATAGGAGAAGAAATTACAAAGCTAAAGCCTTTTAAAGATAAAATATTAGTTTTAGTAAAACCTCCATTTGGTGTTTCAACTAAAGGTGTTTATGGTGCTTTTGATTTATCTAAAGTAGTATTCCATCCAGACGTGGATGCTTTAATTAAAGGTATGGAAAGAAATGATTTAAGATTTGTAGCTAAAAATATGAAAAACCTACTTGAAAATGTAACTTTAAACAAGCATAAAGAGATAATATCTATAAAACAAAAAATGCTTGATCTAGGTTCAATAGGTTCAATGATGAGCGGTAGCGGACCTACTGTATTTGCTTTTTTTGATGATATGCTTAAAGCAAAAGAATGCTATGATTATATGAAGCAAAGATATAAAGATACATATATAACTAGAACTATTTAAAAAAATATTTATTTTAGATGTATAACCCCCGGATATTTGGTAACAATTAAAATATCAGGGGGTATTTATTATGAAGATTAAAAAAAGTTTATTTATAATTTTAAGTTTATTATTAGGAAGTTTATTAATAAGTTGTACAAGCACTGAGGTTAAAGCGGATAACTACATTGAATACGATTATAACAATGTTAAAGATGAAATAATAAGATTTCACGTTTTAGCAAATAGTGATAGTAAAGAAGATCAAGAATTAAAATTAAAGGTGAGAGATGAAGTTATAAAATATTTAGAACCACTTTTAAAAAATTCTAAAAGTATAGATGAGTCTAGAGAAATTTTAAATAAAAATAATTCTAAAGTTATTAATATTGCAAATAAAGTAATTAAAGATAACGGTTATAGTTATACAGTAAAAACTGAACTAAAAAAAGAAAACTTTCCGGAGAAAGTTTATGGAAATATTATCTTGCCTCAAGGAGAGTATGAAGCATATAGAATATTAATTGAAAAAGCAAAAGGACAAAATTGGTGGTGTGTTATGTTCCCTCCACTTTGCTTTGTAGACGTGACTAAAGGTGAAGTTGCATACGAAGAAACAGAAAAAAGAATGGAAGAAGCATTAAAAAATGATGGTAAAAAAGTTGTTTTAGAAGAAGGGAAAGAAGATATTAAAATGAAATTTAAAGTAGTGGAAATTTTTGAAAATATTTTTTCGAAATAAAAAATACTTGATAAATGCTTTGAAGAATCATAAACTATACCTTGTACACTAAATTAACATATGGGGGTGTTGTCTAATGACTAGAGCATTAGCAATGGTATCAGGAGGTCTAGATAGCATACTAGCAGCTAAATTAATAAAAGATCAAGGAATAGAAGTAATAGGAATATGCTTCAGATCTTATTTTTTCAATGAAGAAAATGCAAAGAGAATGACAAAGCAGATAGATATACCTTTAGAGGTTGTAGATTTTTCAAAAGAACATTTTGAAATGGTTAAAAGCCCTAAACACGGATGGGGGAAAAACATGAACCCTTGTATAGACTGTCACGCTATGATGATGAGATATTCAGGAGAGTTATTAAAAAGATTTGATGCAGATTTTATAATAACAGGTGAGGTTTTAAACCAAAGACCTATGTCTCAAAACAAGCAAGCTCTTAATAAAGTAAAAAGTGAATCTGGATTTTCAGATATAATATTAAGACCTTTATGTGCTAAGAATCTTGAAGAAACTCAAATGGAGAAAGATGGATTAGTAGATAGAGAAAAGTTATTAAATATTTCAGGAAGAAGCAGAAAACCACAAATTGAACTTGCTGAAAAATGGAATATAGTAGATTACCCTTCACCAGCTGGTGGTTGTAGGTTAACAGAGCCAAACTTTGCACATAGACTTAGAGAAGTCGTAGATAGACAAGGTGATGCTACACCAAAAGAGATAGAGCTTTTAAGATATGGAAGACATTTTATAACTCCAAATGGTTCTAAGATTATAGTATCTAGAACTAAAGATGAAGGAGATATTATAAAAACTCTTTTAGATGAAAATGATACAGTATTTTATCCAGTAAGTCATAATGGAGCTATGGCTATTGCAACTGGTGAGTTAAACGAAGACGATATAAAATTAGCTTTAAAAATCGTAGGAAGATACAGTAAAGGAAAAGACTTAGATGAAGTAGAAATATCTTATGGTAAATTCGGAAAAGTTTTTGACGGAACTGCTAAAGAAAAACCAGCATCTGAAGAGGAAATAAATAAATATTTAATTCAATCTAAGTAAGGTGGAAAAAAGGTATGGAAAACAAAGCAATAATTAACGTAACAAGCAATGCAACTATGGAAGGTGACGAACTTATAGAAGTTATAAGTCCTGGAACTTTTGAGAAGATAGAAGAAGAATTTGTTGCAAAATACAAAGAAACAGAAATTTCAGGTATGGATGGAACTGACACTACTATAAAAATCGGAAAAGATTATGTGATTTTAGAAAGAGAAGGGTCAACTACTACAAACATGAGATTTCAAAAAGAAAAGCCAGAGGTATCTTTATATAGTACTCCATATGGAATGCTTGAGATATCACTAGAGACTAGAAAACTTGAAATTGATTTAAATGAAGAAGGCGGATTAGTTAAAATCAATTATGATATGATAGTTCAAGGGCAAGCGCCTTTAAATACAGAATTAATTATGCAGATTAAAAGAGCTGTATAAGGATATAAATTAAGGTTGTTTTATTTTTATAAAGCAATCTTAATTTTTTTTTGCTTTAAGTGAGTAAAAAATGAAAATTAAGGCAAAATTATAATTAGGAGGTGGTATATTATGGGGAATCACGAAAAGTATTTAACTATAATTAAAACTATTTGTGAGAAAAATAATATATCTAATGATGAACTTGAAGATATTTTAAAAGAAAAAGAATTTAAATACTTAGTTATACTTTGCCTTAAAAAATATGATTGTGTAGACGAAGAGGGGTTAAAAAGAATTCTACGTGTAAAGACTAGAAGGAGTTTATATAATAACATTAGAAAAGCAGAAGAAAAATTGCTTATAAATAGAAACTTTAGAAAAAGATATTATGATCTAGAAAAAGACATAAAAAATATCATAGATATATGATATATAATACTAGTAATTAACAGTATTTTATGATAGCATATAATCTATGATATTATTCATACAAAAAAACACAACACAATACAATACCCCGCAAGCTCATTTGTGGGGTAATATTTATTATACTTAAAAAGTATTCTAGTGTCAATCTAATATTTTTATCTCAAATATATTCCTAAATGTACATTAATTGTTAATCATTTCATATTAACAAATTTACAAATAACTACTTGAAAAGGTTTCTTCCTTAGAGGATAATAAAAGAAAGTTTAGTAATCTATTAACGCGTCTTATAATAAATCCCAAAAAATTAAAGGTATAATTTAATAAAAGATTTTTGGAGGTGTCATTTTGACAAAAGATATATATGAAAAAATGACCTTAGCAAAATTAAAAGAAGAAGCTAAGGGATTAGAAATAAAGAATATTTCTAAATATAAAAAGAATGAACTAATTGAAGTTATAATAGAAAAATTAAAAGAAAATGAAGATAAAACTGCAAATACAATTAAAAAAGATGGCGTTGTTCTTACGGAAAAAATTTCACCGAAAGTTCATAGTAGAGAAACTAATAATAGAGAGACTAATAATAGGGATAATAACAAGGGAGAAAATAACATAGATAGAAACAATAATGGTGCTCAAAGAGATGATAATACTTTTACAGTTTCAGGAATTTTAGATATTCAAGAAAACAATAACTTTGGATTTTTAAGAGGTAAAAACTGTTTAAGTAGTAGTGATGATATCTACGTATCACCATCACAAATTAGAAGATTTAATTTAAGAACTGGTGATAAAGTAAAAGGAAAAGTTAGAGATGCTAAAGAGACAGAAAAATTTAGAGCTTTAATTTTCGTAGAGTCAGTAAATGATGAGCATCCTGAAAAAGCTGTTAGAAGAGGAAGATTTGAAAAACTTACTCCAATCTATCCAACTGAAAGAATAAGATTAGAAGATAAGGGCGAAGATGATTTATCTACTAGACTTATGGATTTAGTTTGTCCTATAGGTAAAGGGCAAAGAGGAATGATAGTTGCACCTCCAAAGGCTGGTAAAACTACATTACTTAAAAAGATAGCTCAAAATATTTCAAAAAATCATCCAGAGATGAAAGTAATAGTTTTACTTATAGATGAAAGACCAGAAGAAGTTACAGATATGACTAGATCTATAAAAGGAGAAGTTATTTATTCAACATTTGATGAAGAACCTCAAAATCACTCAAAGGTATCTCAAATGGTACTTGAGAGAGGTAAAAGAATGGTAGAGCAAGGTCAAGATGTTGTAATTCTTTTAGATAGTTTAACTAGACTTTCAAGAGCGTATAACTTAACAATAAATCCAACTGGTAGAAC
Organism: Clostridium chrysemydis; assembly: GCF_015234215.1. GTDB lineage: Bacteria > Bacillota > Clostridia > Clostridiales > Clostridiaceae > Clostridium > Clostridium chrysemydis. The sequence goes on from NZ_JADEKP010000011.1 coordinate 58,765, forward strand.
TCTTTCAGGGGGATTAGATCCAGGGGCTTTAATTATGCCAAAAAAATTCTTTGGAGCTGCTAGAAATATTGAAGAGGGTGGAAGTTTAACAATCCTTGCAACAGCTTTAATAGAAACAGGTTCAAGAATGGATGATATGATATTTGAAGAATTTAAAGGGACTGGTAATATGGAAGTTCATTTAGATAGAAAACTTCAAGAAAGAAGAATTTTCCCAGCTATAGATATCTATAAATCAGGAACTAGAAAAGAAGATTTATTATTAAATAAAGAAGAAAAAGAAGTAGCATTTAAAATGAGAAGGTTAATGTATTCTGAAGGAAATTCAGACAATGTAACTGAAAATGTTATAAAGCTTCTAGGTAACACTAAAAGCAATGATGAGTTTATAAAGTTCTTTGATAAAACTTTATAAGAAAAAGGTTGTATTAATATTAATACAACCTTTTTTTATATAATTATTTATTTTCATATTCTTTAATTAACTTATTTGAAAGTTCTATAATTTTATCTCCAGAATAAGTGTTAGCTAAAGAAGCTAATCTGTCTCTCATACCATTTAGTTTATCTTCATTTTCTATAAGGTCATTTACTATAGGATTTATACTTTTTATACTATTTGCTTTTATAGCATATCCATTTTCACATAAAAACTTAGTGTTTTCTGTTTCTTGTCCATATATGGCAAATGGAATAATTAAAGGTAAGTTTTTAGCTATAGCTTCTGTAACTGTAAGTCCTCCAGGTTTTGATATTAAAACATCAGAGTATTCCATAAATGTTGCAATATCTGTAGAGAATCCAACTATATGAAGTTTTTTATTTTTATAAGAATTAATAGAAAGCTCATCTAAACTTTCTTTTAATGATTTGTTATTACCACAAACTACAGTAATTCTTAATTTATTTTCGTTGTAAAGCAATTCTTGAAGCACATATGAAATATTTTTAAGGCCCATGCTTCCACTCATAAGAAGTATATTAAAGTAGCTATCTCTTTTTAAAATATCTATATTTTTATCCTTTAAAAAGAAGCAAGAGTTTATAGGAATTCCAAGAGGGTAAACCCTTGATTTTTCTACTCCCTTTTTAACTAGCCAGTCTTTTGTATATTCGCTACCTGTAATGTAGGCATCTAGTCTTTTACTTATGTAAGTATAATGAGGCTTAAAGTCTGTAACTACAGAAATTATTGGGATATTTAAGCCGTGTTTTTTTAAGTTATCTAATATACTAACACTTATAGGGTGAGTAGTAATTATAAGGTTTGGTTTCTCTTTATCTATAATAGCCTCTATTCTCTTTATAACAAAGTGAAAAGGTATTGTAGAGATAGGGTTTATAAACTTATTGTTAGTAAGAACGTATGATAAACCATAAATATGAGAAAATTTCGTCGCCGATAACTCATAGCCTCCTATGATGGCATTAGTTAATAATTTACTGCTACCTTCAAGGAAGTCGTGTTTTGCATATTCAAAGCCATTTTTTTTAAGTAACTCGCAAAGGGCGTTTGCCGCATGATTATGTCCTTGCCCTGTTGAGGTAGTTAGTATTAAAACCTTTTTCATCAAATTCACTCGCTTCATATTTAATAAATTTATTGTACATATATTAAAAATCTAATGCACATGATAATAGTTTAACATCAAATAGGTAAATATAAAATTAAAAAATTTTATAAATAATAAATAAATAAGTAATAATTTATAAAATTTAGTTTAAAAACAAAAAAATGGGAAAGACAGTAGTCTTTCCCATAAGAGTAAAACTCTTATTATTTTGTAAGGTTGAATCTTTTGTTGAATTTATCAACTCTTCCACCAACGTCAACAATTTTTTGTTTTCCAGTGAAGAATGGGTGGCATTTAGAGCATATTTCTACTTTAAGTTCTTCTTTAACAGAACCAGTTGTAAAAGTATTTCCACATGCACACTTAACCACTGCGTCGTGGTGGTATTCAGGATGTATGCCTTGTTTCATTTGTTTCACCTCTTTATATTGTTTTAGTTGTTTCATTTGTGTATTTCGAAATAAACAACTACTAGAGTATAACATAAGGTATTTTAATCGTCAATAATTCTAAAATTAAAAAAATATTTTTAATAGATAGACTAAAAATGCTATAATCTTATGTAAGATGATTATAGAAAATTACAATTGGTTAGGAGAGTTTTAGATTGAGTAAATTATACTTTAGATATGGAGCAATGAATTCAGGAAAGTCAACGCATCTTATGCAAGTTGCGCACAACTACGAAGAAAGGGGAATGAGAGTTATCCTTTTAAAACCTGAAATAGATGCAAAAGGAGGAACTAGACTTGTTTCAAGACTAGGTGTAGTAAGAGAAGTAGATTTAATAGTAAGAGAAGACGATAATATAATAGATTTGGCTAAAAGAAATATAGAGGAAAATGGAAAGCTTGATTGCATTTTAGTAGATGAGGTTCAATTTTTAAAAAGACATCATGTAGATGAATTGTTTGAACTTGCAGTAACTGAAAATATACCTACTATCTGCTATGGATTAAGAACAGATTTTAAGATGGATGGATTTGAAGGAAGCGAAAGATTATTATTAGTTGCACATAGTGTAGAAGAGATGAAAACTATATGTAAATGTGGAAATAAAGCGCTATTAAATGGAAGAAAAATAAATGGAAAGTTTGTTTTTGAAGGGGAGCAAGTTGCAATAGATAATAATGATGAAATTGAATATGAATCATTATGTGGAGAATGTTACTTTAAATTTAAAAATACTAAATAAAAGGGAGAGGTTGTTTTTGAAAAAATGCGATGTGGGTGGCCAAGCTGTTATTGAAGGCGTAATGATGAGAGGGCAAAAAGGCCTTGCGACAGCTGTTAGAAAAGAAGATGGTGAAATTGCAGTTGATATGCAAAGAACAGTTCCTATCACAAAAAGATATAAGTTTATAAACTTACCTATAATTAGAGGTGGTTTTGTACTTATCGATTCATTAATACAAGGAATAAAATCATTAAACTATTCAGCATCTTTTTTTGAAGATACTGAACCATCAGCCTTTGAGGATTGGTTAAGATCTAAATTTAAAGAAAAAACTAATGATGTAATTGTTTGGTTTACTATGGGTGTGGCTTTTATAATGTCTATGCTTTTATTTTTAGCACTACCTACTGGCATCGCTTCTTTGTTTAAGGGGGCAGGTTTTTCTCCTTTTTCGCTTAATATAATAGAAGCATTAATTAGGATAACAATTTTAGTATTATATATGGTAGGAATAAGTAAGCTTGAAGATATTTATAGATTATTTCAATATCATGGAGCTGAACACAAAACTATATTTTGTTATGAAGACGGAAAAGAACTAACAGTAGAAAATGTTAAAAAATATGGTAGACTTCACCCAAGGTGTGGAACAAACTTTTTATTTTTAATAATGTTTGTTAGTATTATAGTATTTGCTTTTACAGGTTGGGGAAGTTTTGTAGAAAGATTATTACTTAGAATAATATTAATACCTGTAATATCAGGTATAACATATGAAATAATAAGATGGTTAGGAAAGAGTGAAAATAAATTGGCAAAAGCTATAGCAAAACCAGGATTAGAATTACAAAAGATAACTACTAAAGAGCCAGATGACTCTCAAATAGAAGTAGCTATAAAAGCATTAAAAGTAGCGGAAGGAATAGAAAGTACTGTAAATGAACTTATAAATGAAGGAACTAAAATATTAGATGAAGCTAAAATTGACACAGCAAGAATGGATGCAACTTTAATTTTAGGAAAAGTTTTAGAAAGAGATAGATTATATCTTTTAGTAAATAAAGACGAAAAGGTAAATGAATTTAAAGAGGATATATATTTTAATCTTATAAAGGAAAGAAAAAATAAAAAACCTATAAAATATATTTTAGGTGAAACCGAATTTATGGGACTTGACCTCTACGTAAAAGAAGGAGTTTTAATTCCTAGAGGAGACACTGAAGTTTTAGTTGAGGAAGTTTTAAAAAATATAGATGAAGAAGAAAACTTAGAAGTTTTAGACCTTTGTTCTGGAAGTGGTGCTATAGGATTAGCATTAGCTTACTACAGAAAAAATATAACAGTAGAAGAAATAGATTATTTTGAAGTTCCAGAAGAAGTGACTAAAAACAATATAAAAAGGTTAAACTTAGAAGATAGGGTTAGTTTTTACAAAAGTGACCTTTTAAAAAGTTCTATAGAAAGAGCTAAAATGTATGATATTATAGTTTCAAACCCTCCTTATATAAGAGAATCTATTATAGAAACTCTTATGGAAGATGTTAAAGATTACGAGCCTTTAACTGCTTTAAGTGGAGGAGAGGACGGTCTGATTTTCTATAAAAGAATAATTAAAGATAGTACAAGTGTTATAAAGCACGGCGGAATTTTAGCTTTTGAAATTGGTCACGACCAAGGAGAAGAAGTTAAAATCCTTATGGAAGAAACAGATTATAAAAACGTAAGAGTTATTAAAGATTTAGCAGGACATGACAGAGTTGTTATAGGAAGCTATATTATTGAAAAGTAACTATCTTATATGATATAATTAAAAAATATGAAAAATCATAGTACGGAGTGATAATATGTTATTAGATAAATTAGCGTTTACAGAAAACAAGTATGAAGAACTTTCAGTAAAAATCAGCGACCCGTCAATTATGGCAAATCAAGCTGAGTGGAGAAAACTTTGTAAAGAGCACGCAGAACTTGAAATAATAGTAACGGCGTATAGAAACTACAAACAAACAATAGAGGATTTAGAAGCAAACAAAGAAATGCTTTCAGAAGAATCAGACCCAGAAATGAAAGAAATGCTTCACGAAGAGATCAATGAACTTAAAGCAAGAGAAGAAGAATTAGAAAAAGAAATTCAAATTCTTCTATTACCTAAAGACCCTAACGATGATAAGAACGTATTCGTTGAAATCAGAGGAGGAGCTGGAGGAGATGAAGCGGCTTTATTTGCAGCAAATCTTTTCAGAATGTATACAAGATATGCAGAAAACAACAGATGGACTGTTGAACTTATGAGTGCAAACGAAACTGGAATCGGTGGATTTAAAGAAGTTGTATTTATGATAAAAGGTCAAGGTGCATATTCTAAACTTAAATACGAAAGTGGAGTTCACAGAGTTCAAAGGGTTCCAGATACAGAATCAAGCGGTAGAATCCATACTTCAACTACTACAGTTGCAGTTTTACCGGAAGTAGATGATGTTGAAATAGAAATAAATGAAAAAGACATTAAATTTGATGTATTTAGAGCATCAGGTAACGGTGGACAGTGCGTTAATACTACTGACTCAGCAGTTAGACTTACTCACATGCCAACAGGAATAGTAATTTCGTGTCAAGATGAGAAATCACAGCTTAAAAACAAAGAAAAAGCTATGAAAGTTTTAAGAGCTAGATTATTCGAGCAAGCTGAAGCAGAAAGAAATGCAGGAATAGCAGAAGATAGAAAATCACAAGTTGGTACTGGAGATAGAAGTGAAAGAATCAGAACTTACAACTATCCTCAAGGAAGAATAACAGACCACAGAATAGGATTAACTCTTTATAAATTAGAGCAATTCTTAAACGGTGATATTGATGAAGTTATAAATGCTTTAATTGCAGCCGACCAAGCTGAAAAAATGAAAGCGATGGGAAACACTGAAAACTAAAAATAGAAAAAGCCTTGCATTAATTTGTAAGGCTTTTAAAATATAATGAGGTTAGAATATGGATATATATAAAGCTTTAAAGTTAGAAGAAAAATCAAACAAAAGATTTTATATTCTTATGGGGCTAATAGGGATAGTTCTTCCATTTTCTTTGTGGTTTACAGGTATAAACACGATATTTTTAGATGTACTTCTAATTCTTATTGAATTACTTATAATCCTTTCAATTCTTAAAAGAGTTGATTTCATGAAGCTAAAATATTCATATAAAAATAATAAAATAAGGTTTGTATCAGGAATATTTACAAAGGAAAAGCTTATTATATGCGATAAGGTGGCAGTAGTACATACAAGTAAAATGGAAGAAGATATGGAAATAGTTATTTTAAGCAGAAGTAATATCCGTAAAAGTAAGGTAAAACCTATAGTTAAAGGGTTTTTACTAAAATATCCTGAGGTTTCAGAAGAATACTTAAAATTAAAAAGAATGAATCCAGAAGAAGAATATTTTTATCAGATAATTAAAAAAGGTGGCTTAAAAAAATATTTATTTTTAAGAGAAATGTATAGCTCTTGCGTTAAAGCAGTCTATACAGAAAGCTGCATTCAAAACATAAAAATAGCAAGGGGAGAAGTCCTTTAGCTTAAAGAAAGAAGGAAAAAATTTTGGAAACAAAGATAGCTGTTTTAAAAGGAGAAATGGGAGAAGAAAGATTTATAAAAGAAGCTTCAGAAGTTATTAAAAATGGCGGAACAGTAGCCTTCCCTACAGAAACAGTATATGGACTTGGGGCGAATGCTTTAAAAGGTAATTCTGTAAAGAAGATATTTGAAGCTAAAGGGAGACCTCAAGATAATCCTTTAATAATTCATGTTGCATCGAAAGAAATTGATGAATATGTAAAAAATGTTCCAGAAGTTGCAAAAAAACTAATGGATAAATTTTGGCCAGGACCACTAACTCTAATATTAGAAAAAAAGGATATAGTACCAGATGAAACTAGCGCAAACTTAAATACTATAGGGGTTAGAATGCCAAATAGTAATATAGCACTAAAGTTAATAAAAGAATCAGGAGTGCCAATAGCTGCACCATCTGCAAATATTAGTGGAAGACCAAGTCCAACTGATATAGAAAGGTGCATAGAAGATTTAAAAGGTAGAGTTAACTATATTATAGGTGGAGATAAAAGCAATGTAGGTGTTGAGTCTACTATAGTAGATTGTACTGTAACACCTCCTGTAGTTCTTAGACCAGGTGGTGTTACGCTTGAAAGTTTAAGGGAAGTTAATAGTTCTATAGAAATAGATAAAGGATTATTAAATAATTCAGATGATTTTAAGCCAAAAGCGCCTGGAATGAAGTACAGACACTACGCACCAAACGCAAAGCTTAAAATAATTAAAGGAAATAGAAAAAAAACTATTGAAAAAATCAGAGAAATGGTACACAATTATATAAAAGCAGGAATGAAAGTTGGAATACTTATATCAGAAGAAAATATAGATATGTATTCTGAAGGAGAAAAGATTGTTTTAGGTAGCTTTAACGATTTAAACAAAGTAGCTAGTAATCTTTTTGAAGCACTTAGAAAATGTAACGACTTAAATGTCGATATCATTCTAGCAGAAGCCTTTACTGAAGAAGGTTTAGGAATAGCAATAATGAACAGATTAAATAAAGCAGCAGGTTATGATATAATAGAGGCATAAAATTTGGAGGTTTTTTTATTATGAATGTTCTCTTCGTATGTACAGCAAACGTATGTAGAAGTCCAATAGCGGCAGAAATTTTAAATAAGTTAAGTAAAAAGGTGGATATAATAGCTGATTCGGCAGGGATCACAATTATACCAGGTAGTTTACCAACAGAAAAATCTATTAGTTTATTAAAAGATAAATTAAATATCGATATAAATGATAGGGAAGCAAAGCAAGTTAGTATTAAAAAGCTTGAAAAAGCTGATATAGTACTTACAATGTCTTCTTATTCAAGAGATTTTATAAAAGAAAAATTTCCAAAATTTAAAAACAAAGTTTATACTATTACTGAGTATGCTGGCGTAAAGGGTGGAGTAACAGACCCATACGGTAGCTCAGTAGTTGTTTACCAAAAAACTTATGAAGAATTAGAGGAATTAGTTTCTCGTGTTTTAGATAGAATAAAGAAAGAAGGAAGTATGTAATTTTTATTACATACTACTACTTTCTTTTTTTATGATATAAATTACATTTAAGATAAAAGACATGGAGGTTATAAAGATGAAAATAGCATTAGGTTCAGATCATGGTGGATTTGAGTTAAAAAATGAAATAATTGAATATTTAAAAGAAAATGGGTATGAGATAAAAGACTTTGGACCTTTCTCATCTGAGTCTTGTGATTATCCTGACTACGCATTAAAGGTGGCAGAAAGCGTTAAAAATAAAGAATATGACTTTGGTATACTTGTATGTGGTACTGGTATAGGAATAAGTTTAGCAGCTAACAAAGTACCAGGAATTAGAGCAGCCCTTTGTTCTGATACATTCAGTGCACACGCAACTAGACAACATAACAATGCAAATATATTAGCTATGGGGCAAAGAGTTGTAGGGGTAGGACTTGCACTTGATATAGTTAAGACTTTCTTAGAAGCAGAATTTGAAGGTGGAAGACACCAAACTAGAATAGATAAATTAACTGCTATAGAAGAAAAATACAGCAAATAATATTATTATTTAATATTAATATATAAGATATTTTGGAGGTATAACAATGAGTAAAGTAACAGAAATAAATCATCCGCTAATATTACATAAATTAGCATTTATAAGAAGTAAAGAAACAGGTTCTAAAGATTTTAGAGAATTAGTTTCAGAAGTTTCAATGCTTATGGCATATGAGGTAACTAGAACACTACCAACTGAAAATGTTGAAATAGAAACACCAATATGCAAAACTAAATGCAAAATGTTAGCTGGTAAAAAGCTTGCAATAGTTCCTATATTAAGAGCGGGACTTGGAATGGTAGATGGTGTATTAAAACTTATACCAGCTGCTAAAGTAGGTCATATAGGTCTTTATAGAGATGAAGAAACATTACAACCAGTAGAATATTTCTGTAAGATGCCACAAGATATTCATGAAAGAGATATCATAGTTGTAGATCCAATGCTTGCAACAGGAGGATCAGCTGCAGATGCTCTTACTATGCTTAAAGCAAGAGGAGCAAAGCAACTTAAACTTATGGTTTTAATATCTTCACCAGAAGGAATTAAAGCAGTTAAAGAAGCTCACCCAGATGTAGATATATTCGTAGCTCAAATTGATGAAAAATTAAATGAGCAAGGATATATAGTACCAGGTCTTGGAGATGCTGGAGATAGATTATTTGGAACAAAATAATAAATTAAAATAAAAAACATCCGCAAAACTTTTGCGGATGTTTTTTTATATTTCAAACTTATCTAAGTTATCTTTCATTTCAGAAGTTAAAGTATTAAGCGTTTCAGATGAACCGTAAACTTTATCTGAGGCACTATTTAATTCTTCAGCTGATGCTGAAATTTCTTCTGTTGTAGCTGAAATTT
>NZ_JADEKP010000012.1 GCF_015234215.1 Clostridium chrysemydis
AATATGGCTCCTTGGTCAAGCGGTTAAGACACCACCCTTTCACGGTGGTATCAGGGGTTCGATTCCCCTAGGAGTCACCATACTTTGGGCGCATAGCTCAGCTGGGAGAGCACCTGCCTTACAAGCAGGGGGTCACAGGTTCGATCCCTGTTGTGCCCACCAAAATAGTTTAAATTTTAAAATCATATGGCTCAGTAGCTCAGTTGGTTAGAGTGCCAGCCTGTCACGCTGGAAGTCGAGGGTTCGAGCCCCTTCTGAGTCGCCAATTTTAAGCTGATGTGGCTCAATTGGCAGAGCAGCTGACTTGTAATCAGCAGGTTATCGGTTCAAGTCCGATCATCAGCTCCAATTTAATATGGCTCCTTGGTCAAGCGGTTAAGACACCACCCTTTCACGGTGGTATCAGGGGTTCGATTCCCCTAGGAGTCACCATACTTTGGGCGCATAGCTCAGCTGGGAGAGCACCTGCCTTACAAGCAGGGGGTCACAGGTTCGATCCCTGTTGTGCCCACCAAAGTTTTAAAATTTAAACTACTAATACGGCTCAGTAGCTCAGTTGGTTAGAGTGCCAGCCTGTCACGCTGGAAGTCGAGGGTTCGAGCCCCTTCTGAGTCGCCAAAATTTAAGCTGATGTGGCTCAATTGGCAGAGCAGCTGACTTGTAATCAGCAGGTTATCGGTTCAAGTCCGATCATCAGCTCCAATTTAATATGGCTCCTTGGTCAAGCGGTTAAGACACCACCCTTTCACGGTGGTATCAGGGGTTCGATTCCCCTAGGAGTCACCATTTTTCTTTTTTTTTATAATGTGGGCGCATAGCTCAGCTGGGAGAGCACCTGCCTTACAAGCAGGGGGTCACAGGTTCGATCCCTGTTGTGCCCACCACATTATATGGCTCAGTAGCTCAGTTGGTTAGAGTGCCAGCCTGTCACGCTGGAAGTCGAGGGTTCGAGCCCCTTCTGAGTCGCCATTCTAAGAAGTAAGTATAACTTACTTCTTTTTTGTTGTTTAAAGAATATATAGTGTAAATAAAAAGGTGGGCTTTAAAGCCCACCTTTTTATCTTCTAGAAAGATTTATTTTAATTCTTATATCTTCTGAGTAAAATTTAAGTAATTTGAAGTTTCCAAGTAGTCTTGATGAAATTCTTTCACTGTAGTGTTTAGCTAAATCTGAAAGAGTGAAGTTAGTTGAAATAATCATCTGTTTCTTTTTAAGTATTCTTTTATTTATTAAATTAAATAATTCAGTTGCAACAAAATCATTTAGTTGTTCTGAACCTAAATCATCTATAATTAATAAATCACAATCATACATAAGCTTTTCAAGATAAGTATCGTTATTAAATCGTATCTCACGAAGAGCTTTTATAACTTCATCAGAAGTTTTATAAACTACTAAATTTCCTTTATCTAATAATTCTTTAGCGATGCAGTATGATAAAAATGTTTTACCTGTTCCTGGAGTTCCATAAAATAATAGGTTTTCGTTACTATGTTTAAAGTTAGGTAAGAAATCATTTATTATGAAGTCTACGTTATTTTTCATATTAGTCTTTGGAGAAAATCTTTCCCCCTCACTTTTTGAAGACTCAAAAAGATTTAAATTAAAGTTTTTGAAGTTACAATCTCTTAAGATATCTTCAAGTTCAGAATCTTTATAAAAAAGCCTAACTAATTTACTTTTGTAGCAATCACACTTAGTTACACCTATATAGCCTGTGTCTTGGCACTTAGAACACCTGTAATGCATATTAAGGTATTCAGGGCTATAGCCTTTTTCTACGAGCATCTCGCACTTTTTAGCTCTAAGATCTGTTATTTTATCTTTTATTTCATTAAAAACTTTTTCAGTATTATCCGTTTTTAAAATAGATAAAGAAAGTTTTAAAGAATTTTTTTGAATTTCTTTATCTAATTCTATTATTTCAGGATAAAGAGATTCTATTTCAGCTCTGCGATTTCTTAAGTTATTATTTTCTTCGTCGCGAATCTTTTGGTAAATTGACATAAGTTCGCCTTGGTATCCTTTAATCATCACTATCCCATCCTAACAATTTCTTTTCTAGAGAATCATAATCATATTCTCTTTGCTTAAAGTCATTAAATCTAAGGGTCTTATTTTGATTAGAATTATTTTTATTGAAGTTATTATTACTGCTGTTTTGATTTGATTTTTTATGCTTTTTATCATCCTTTGCAACATCTTCTAGGGTTTTTATATTGTTGTTATACCAATTAGTTAGTATTCCATCTATATATTTAAAGTTTGCATGATTTAATCTTTCAAATGAACGATCGCAAGCGTTTTTAATAAGTTCCATTTCAAACTTATAAGTAAAAAGCCACTTTTCAAGCATATCTTCTTGGGGTTTCATAATATCTGTATTTCTCATTCCTAAATGAGAAAGGATTTGTCTTATTTTTACCCACTTATCTTCATTTTGTCTAATAAGTTTTTGGGCGTCTTCAATATTTCTAACATTTTTTTCGCTCCAGGCTTCTGCAACCTTTTCTATATATCTAAAGTTTGTTTTGCCTCTAGATGCACAGTATTCTATAAGAAGTAAAATTAGCTCAGAAGAAAAATTAAATTCTTTTTGCCAACCAAGGTAAATCTCCATCTCTTTACTTGAAAGAGTTCTAGATAGAATTTTTTCAATATCTCTAAGCATATCAGTAGTATCACTGTTATTTAGTGCATCTAATAAATTTATATCATCATTATCTGAAGTTTCAGTTATATCATCATCTAGTGATAGAAATTCGATGCTGTAGTTATTCATCTTATCTATTGGAACTAATTTTATAACTCCCTCTTCATTCCAATAATTTAATGCATTCATTACATCTGATTCAAGTAAATTTAATGAGTTAGCAAGCACAGAAGAGTTTACCCCTGGTTCGCTTGAAATATTATATTTTAGCATTAATAAATAAACTTTAATAAACTCTCCACGAGCTTTAGGCATGTATTTTTCAATAAATACATTACTAACAGGTGTAAATTTTAATGCGGTATTTTTTAGCATAAATGTGCTCATATAGCATCTCTCTACCTTTCAAATTAATTTATGAAGCCATTTTTATATTATAGGCTTTATGTAAAATAATTATAACAAAGTGAAATAACTATAACAACTTTCAAGGATAAAGTATGTATAAAAAGATATTCAAAGGGGAAAGTTAATAAATGTGTTCCAAATATTCAAAGGAGGAGAAAGTTTTATGGTCTCGGATGATAGTAGAAAGAAACTATTTTTATTATTAGTTTTATTAAACTTAATAGTCTTAAGTGGCATTTCATACTATAACGAAAAAAGTAAAATAGTAGAAAAAAATAATATAGTACTTGGTAGTTCTCTATTCGGTAGGGGAGGCGTTTTTGGCTACTTCGGTAGTTCTATTAATAAGGGTGAATTAGTAGGAGTTTACATTGAAGGTAAGCTTTACGGATACGTATCTAATAAATCTGAAGGAGAAAAAGTACTAGAAAACGTAGTATTATCCTATATGAATGATATGGGATTAAAGAATGAAGATTTAGAAGGCGTAAATATAAAAGGTAACGTAGAATATAAAAAAGAATTAACTGATATAAAAGATATAAAAACTATAGACTCTATAGCTGAAGCTATTAAAAAAGAAGATGCACTTTGTGTAGATTTAATAGTAAAAGACACTAGAGACGTAGTTATAGAACCTAAGCTAGAAGTTAAAAACACTGAAGATCTAGTTTTAGGAAAGCAAAAAGTTTTAGAAGGAACAGAAGGGTTAAAAACTCAAGAACTTAAAGTTACTTATAGAAACGGAAAAGAATATGAGGCTGATGTTCTTTCAGAAAATATAATAGCTTTAGGGCAAAACAAAGTTATATATAAGGGTACAGGTGATCCTATAGCTATGGGGATAGCTTTCCTTAAAGAACCAACTAAAGATGGAGTGTTAACTTCAGAGTTTGGTAGCAGGTGGGGAAGAATGCATAACGGTATAGATATAGGAAATGAATTAGGAAAACCTGTCTATTCAGCTTTCGACGGAAAGGTAAAAAAGGTTTTTTATGAGCAATATGGTTATGGAAATGCAGTTATCATAGAGCATAGTGACGGGCTTGAAACTAGATATGCTCACCTTAACAATTATAATGTTAAGGAAGGTGACACTGTTAAAAAGGGAGAAAAAATAGGTGAAGTAGGTAATACAGGAAGAAGTACAGGACCTCATTTACACTTTGAACTTAGAAAAAATGATAATCCTGTAAATCCACTAAAATACATTGAACAAACTACTTTAACAGTTTATTCAAATTAATAATACCTTCACCTACAACATTTTTAGGAAGGTCATTATCGTTAGTGCAACTTAAGTTTATAAGTGATACTAAATCATCTAACTTAAGTGTTTGGTTGTATTGAAGTAAAAGTGCACAAACAGCACTTACAATAGCAACGGATAAAGACGTTCCAGAATAAGTTTTATATTTGGCATCAAGCTTTTTAGGATACAGCTTGGTGCCATTTTTTTCAGATATATAATTTATATCAGAATTAAGTGTTGTTATATTAGTGCAAACAGCTGCAAAGTTTGGCACTTTAGATTTTGAACTTAAACTGCTAGAAGAATAAATATAGGGAACACCTGTGTTTTCGGAAGTAACCCCTGAAACAACAATACAGTTTTTTAAAGTCGAGATTCCCTTTAAGGTTTTTTCATCTACGTTTATACTACCGGTTGGAACTATAGGAACAATATTAAAAGATACAGCTTTTTCAAATATGTTCTGGAATGCTTTTAAAATATAAGAATTAGAATTAAGCATTTCAAAAGGAAGACAAAGTATCCTTAAATTATGTTCTTTATAATTTTTTATTAAATCCTCTATGCTATATAAGATAGATGAAGCATAACCCTTTCCTAAAGCGTCAAAAGCTTTGTAAGATATTATATTGGCGTTTTTAGCTATACCGCTATATAAATCGCCAGAAGAAATTCCACTACTACATATAACACCAGCCATAGCTGTTCCGTGTCCGTTGTCGTCGTAAGGGTGCGTAATTCCGTAAGTTACATCTTTAAACTCTAATATTTTGTTTGTTGGGCGAGTTAAATCTAAATGAGGGTAAACTCCGCTGTCTACTATTCCTATTTTTACTCCACTACCATCAAATTTTAAGTTAGAGTTAGATTTATAAAATTTATTTGCAGAAGCTACGCTTATTCCACAAAGAAATAAGTATTCATCAAAAAATATTTTTTCAACTTCAGGATATTCTATTAGTAAAGTAATTTCTCTTTTACTTAAATTTGCTACAACTATGTTGCAATACTCAATTTCATAGATTAAAGCGTCTTTAAAAGAAGCTACTTTTTTCAAAATAGTAGAAAAAAGAGTCTTGCATTTGATCATAACCCTATATTTTTCGTAAGGGTTATTTTTTAAGGCTTCTATTAAGTTTATATCAAGCTTACTTTTAGCTTTAAACATATAACACTCCTATATTATTTATCACAATACCATATTATAAAAAAGAGTCCATAAGTGTTAACAAAATTTATAAGTTAAAAGTTCCACCAACATCTATTATTTTTACTCTTTCGTCATTAAAACCTTTTAAAGTTTCTTCTGTTTCATCGAAATCTTCAAGAGAAATTTTAAAAGTTTTATAATGCATAGGAATCATAGCTTTTGCGTTCATTTTAGTAAACATAGCATACCCTTCATCAGGAGAGCAATGCATGTGTCTAAATCTATCTGGTTTGTAACAGCCCACAGGGAAAATAGCTACATCGCATTTTATCCCGTTAAAGGCTTCCGTCATAGCAGTATCCCCAGCAAAGAATACTTTGTGGATTTTATTTTCGATTAAATATGAATTACTTTCGTTATCTATACCTACATAGAACCTTCTACCGTCGTGGTTAGCTTCTATAGAAGTTACCTTTATAAAATCATCTTCGTAAACTTGCCCACTTCTAAGTAAAACTACGTTTTTAAAACCTAAAAGTGTTAATATCTTTTTGTAGCCTTTTGGAACTATAACAATTGCATCTTTATTTAATTTTTTTAAAGATGGGAAATGCATATGATCCATATGACCGTGAGTTAAAAGTATATAATCAAATTTTAAAGTTGTTATATCAAAAGGAGTTTCTATAACTCTCTTAAAATGACCTAATCTTTTAGAAATAACAGGGTCTGTAATAATAAGTTTATTTGATAAATTTATTATAGTAGTTGCGTGACCAAACCAATGAACAGAGTCTTTAGTTATAGGTTCGTTTGAGACAGGCCCTCTTTCATTAAAATATTCACGTACGTTGTTATATGTTAGTTTTGACAGAAAATGTATATTATTAAAAAAATTCATAATGTATCTCCTTGATTAAATTACTAGTGTTTCCACTTAAATACTATAATACCTATTATCATTAATGCAACACCGATGAATTCTTTTAAGGTAAAATTAATCTTTTCAGTACCGAATAAACCAAAATATTCTATAGCTGCAGCCGCTATTAGTTGAGATATTAAAATAATACCAACAGCATATGTAGGGCCTAAAGTTCCCATAGATTGCATTACTGTAAATATTATAATTACCCCTAAAACGCCTCCAAGTAAATAAACTTTATTAGCGTTAAAAACTTCTTTAAAGTTTCCTTTTCCAAAAGCAAATGTGATTAGGGCAGTTAGGATTAAACCTGTAAGTTGGACTATAACATTTGTTTCCCACACTCCTATTTTTTCGCCAAGGCGTGTGTTAAAAACTCCTTGAAAACTCATACTTATTCCAGAAATTATAGCTAAAATTATTCCAAACATAAAAAAACACCTCCGAAATTAGTATTGCCTTTAAATGTTTAGAATATAGATTAATAAAAAAAATATACCCTATAAAATAGCAATCTATTTTATAGGGTATATTTAAAAATAAAACTTATTAAAGTTATCTACAGAAATCATTTAAAATTTTATCTTTTGAAAAACCTAAAGTATTTCCGAGGCTTAATAAATCTTCTAATAGAGTTTCAAAGTGATCTCTAGAACGAGAAATTATTAAATCATTTATATCGATGTATAAATTTAAGAATTGATCACTTAAGCAATATTCGGTTGGTTGTACTGTAATATCGTCTATTGATGTGTATCCGTTAGTTATTCCAACAGATATAACTTGATGAATACAATCTAAGTATTTATCAAAAACAGCATCAGTATCAATTGTAAGATTATTATCATTCAGATAGTTGTAACATCTAGTAACGTTAGCAAGTTCACTTACTTTAACGTGTAGTTCTAAATTTTTTCTAGCTCTTAGTTTATAATCATCTAGACTTTCGTCGATAGATAATTTTTTGTCCATATCTTCTTGTATTTTAAATAAATCACAAATAAACATTAGAAAATCCCCCTGAAATTTAGGTAATATCTTTTTATTTATCTATTTTACAAAATCTTTTAATTTATTTAAAGGTTAGTAAACGAATACAAAAAAATATTTTTTAAAAAAGGGTGAAAAAGGGAGGAAATTAAACAAAAATACCACCTTTTTCAAGGTGGTATAGTTTTTATAGTAAAATTAGAATGTTTTTAAGTCATATCTTTTAATTTTTATCTCTCTTTTATTGTGAGGAACTTTCCAAACCTCAAAACCAGATATTTTAAAGGTTGAATTGTTTAAGTTCATACTTTCTGAAAGAGGGGTTGTATCTAGACTTTTTCTTCTAGTATCTTTTTGATAATAATTTAGGTTTGCTAAAGTTAAAGATAATCTAGTGTCCTTAACTTCTCTAATATTAAAACCATGAAGTTTAAGCATATCATCAAAGTTAGTTTTAATCTTCTTTATATATCCTCTCTCATGAAGTAAAACGTTTATTGTTTTATGTTCATCAGAAATAAAGATATCGTTGTCTACTTCCACTTTGAATTTTTTATAAGGAGATAGAACTTTCTCTATAACAGGATTAAGTTTATCTATATTTGGATTTTCTATAACTGATAAAGTTATGTGTGGAACAGGAAGATTCCTATTAGCCTTAAGTCTTTTTGATACAGATTTTTGTATCGGATTAATAAGTTCAGAAGAATCTTCGTTTAAAAGTGCAACAATATAATATTTCATATTTAATCTTACCTCACTTAAATAGTCTTTTTGGAAATATCCTATAAGTATATTATCCAAACTTTTCTATAAATTATAACATAATACTTTAAATAAAAAAACAAATTAGCTTAAATAGTACATATTAAAAGTTTTATAGAGAAATAATACTAGGGTAAGTTTATTATATATAAGGAGGTTTTGTTTTATGAAACATAACGAAAGTATTAAATGTACAGTTGAAAAGTGCAAACACCACTGCAAAGAGGATGATTTTTGTACATTAGATTCAATTATGGTAGGATCACATGCAATGGATCCTAAAAATAATGAAGCAACAGACTGTAACTCATTTGAATGTTCATGCTAATAATGGTTTAATATTAGACAAAATTGAGTTATAATAAAGGGATGTGTCAAATATGAGCAATATTATACTAAAAATTGCCTAAAAATTTGATATATTCCTTTTTTTTTGTTAGAAAAAAGATATTAATATATATATACTTTGTGTTATAATGATAAACGAAACATTAAAATTAGGATGCAGAAAATAACTGCAATTTATGAAAATTATGGATAGAAAATTTAAATTTGGGAAACTTAATATATATAATCTAGTAATAAGGGTGAAATTGGATGGAAAAGTTAGTTATTAATGGAGGCAACAAATTAAACGGGTCTGTTGAAATAAACGGAGCTAAGAATGCGGCGGTAGCAATACTACCAGCAGCGGTTGCGGCAAGTAAAGGGAAATGTTTGATAGATAATATACCGGATATAGAAGATGTTCATTGTTTAGAGAGAATACTTCTAAGTTTAGGGTGCAAATTAAATAAGATTGATAATAATACATTAGAGATAGACAGTACAGAAGTACATACTTACGATGCATGTACAGAAGATGTTAGAAGAATGAGAGCTTCATATTATTTTATAGGAGCTTTACTAACAAGATTTAAAGAGGCTAGAGTTGAACTTCCAGGAGGATGTCCTATTGGAGTTAGACCTATAGACCAACACATTAAAGGGTTCGAAGCTTTAGGTGCAGACGTTACTATAGAACACGGAGCAGTAAAAGTTAAAGCAGAAAAGCTTGTAGGAACTAATATATTCTTTGACGTTGTATCAGTTGGTGCAACTATAAACGTTATGATAGCAGCGATTTTAGCAGAAGGTATAACAACTTTAGAGAACGTAGCTAAAGAACCTCACGTAGTAGACGTTGCTAACTTCTTAAACTCTATGGGAGCTGACATTAAAGGTGCAGGTACAGACGTTATAAGAATTAAAGGTGTAGAAGAACTTAAGGGGTGTAACTATAGCGTTATACCAGACCAAATAGAAGCAGGTACATTTATGATAGCAGCGGCAGCTACTAAAGGAGATGTAACTATTAAAAATGTTATACCAAAACACTTAGAGTCAATAAGTGCAAAGCTTACAGAAATGGGAGCTGAAGTAGAAGAAGGAGATGACTCAGTAAGAGTTAAGTATAGTGGAAAATTCAAAGGTATTAACGTAAAAACTATGCCTTATCCTGGATTCCCAACAGATATACAACAACCTATGTCATCACTTTTAAGTGTAGTTCCAGGAAGAAGTATAATAACAGAATCTATTTGGGAAAGCAGACACAAGCACATAGACGAGTTAAAGAAAATGGGTGCAGATATCAAAGTTGAGGGAAGAGTTGCTATAATTGACGGAGTAAACAAACTTACAGGTGCAACTGTTAAAGCTACAGATTTAAGAGCTGGTGCAGCTATGGTTATCGCAGGTCTTGTAGCACAAGGTGAAACTCACATAACTGATATCGAGCATATCGATAGAGGATACCCTCATATAGAAAACAAATTCAGAGACTTAGGTGCTAACATAATTAGAGTAGAAGTGGACGAATAATGAAAAATAAAGAAATGATATTTAGTTCTTTATATAGTGGAA
The DNA here is from genome assembly GCF_015234215.1 of Clostridium chrysemydis. Classification (GTDB taxonomy): domain Bacteria; phylum Bacillota; class Clostridia; order Clostridiales; family Clostridiaceae; genus Clostridium; species Clostridium chrysemydis. Next base: position 10,050 of record NZ_JADEKP010000012.1, read on the forward strand.
GTAGCGGAAATAGTATCTTTGTAGGATCAGATAGAACTAAGATACTTATAGACGCTGGAATGCCTGGTAAAAAAATTGACGAGGCATTTAAAGCTATTTCTGAAAATCCTAAAGAAGTTAAGGGGATCTTCATAACCCACGAGCATTCAGACCACATTAAAGGTGCAGGTATAGTATCAAGAAAATACGACATACCGATATACGCAAACCCTAAAACTTGGTCTGCTATGGAAAAATCGTTAGGGAAAATTAAAGAACATAACATTAAAATTATAGAAAAAAGAAGTACTGTTGTTATAGATGATTTAAGTATTAAATCATTCAACATACCTCATGACGCTATAGCGCCAGTAGGATACACAATAAGTGACGGTAACAAGAAGATAAGTGTAGCTACTGATTTTGGAACTTACACAGAAGAAATTAAAGAGAACATAAAAGACTCAGAAATTATTCTTTTAGAGTGTAATCACGATATCAGTATGTTAAAATACGGGCCTTATCCTTATACCCTTAAGAGAAGGATTTTAAGTGAAATAGGTCACTTATCAAACGAGGATTGCGGAACTGCAATTGTTGATTTAGTAAAGTACAAACAAGGGAAAAAGATACTTTTAGGGCATCTTAGCGGAACTAATAATCTGCCAGACTTAGCATATCAAACAGTTCTAAATTCTTTAGAAGAACATGGTATAGTTCAAGGTGATGATGTAAATATTGCAATGGCGAGTAGACACGAGCCAAGTGGAATTATAAGAGTATAATTTTATATTTTTATATAATATTTAATGAAAAGAGGGAAAAATATGAGTCTATATAAAAGTTGGACAGATATGGTAGTTGAATATGTAAAAACTAAAGGGGAAAAAGCATTCTGGATAGAATACGGAACTTTAGAAACAAATGTATACAAAGATATTTTAGCTAATCACAAAGAAGCTAAAAAGGTAACTATAAAAGAATTAGCAGATAAACACGATTCTAACGTAGAATTCATCATGGGATTTATTGATGGAATAAACGATAGTTTAAAAACTCCATACGATTTAGAAAAAATCGACGAAAACACAGAATTAACACTTGATGTTGACTTAGAAAAATTATATTTCAACATGCTAGATGCTAAAGCTGATTACTTATATACATTACCTCAATGGGATGGAATATTCTCAGAAGAGAAGAGAAAAGAAATCAAAAAGTCATATAACGACACTAAAACTGTAAGAAACGAAGATAAAATCGGAAGAAACGATTCTTGTCCTTGTGGAAGCGGTAAAAAATATAAAAAATGTTGTGGAAAACAAAAATAATTAGACTTTAATAAAGCTCATAAAGGCGACTTTGTGGGCTTTTTATATATCTTTTATTTGTGGATAATTTTTAGGAGGGATTTTTGTGGATAAAAATGTAGCATGGGTTAAAGAACAAAAAATTAATAGAACTATAGAAGCTCTTAACAAAAACAATATGAATGGATACTTTGTAAAAGATAATGAGGAGCTTTTAGAAAAATTAAAAGAACTTATTAAAGACGGAGATAAAGTTTCTTTCGGAGGTTCTATGTCTATTATAGAAGCTGGAGTTTTAGATTTTTTAAGAAAAGAAAACTATGATCTATTAGATAGATATAAAGAAGGTTTAACTAAAGAAGAAATAGTAGATATATACAAAGGAGCATTTACATCAGACTGTTATATAGCTAGTAGTAATGCCGTTACTGAAAATGGTGAATTATATAATGTTGATGGAAATGGTAATAGGGTTTCTGCAATGTTATATGGACCAGAAAAAGTTATCTTAATCTGTGGAATAAATAAAATAGTTAAAGATGTGGATGAAGCTATTAAAAGAAACAGGGAATTTTCAGCTCCAATGAATGCAAGAAGATTAAATAAAAAAACACCTTGCGCGAAGGTAGGATACTGTATGGATTGTAAAAGTGAAGATAGACTTTGCAATGAATATACGCTTATAAGAAGACAAAACAATAAAGAAAGAATGCATGTAATATTTTTAAATGATGATTTAGGATATTAAAAAGATAAGAGCACTAGTTTTGAAAGTATAACTATACTTATTTGTTAAGGAGACTCTAAAAAGAACTAGTGCTTGTATTATAGTAAAGTATATTCAAATAGGGGTATTAATATTCTAACAATATATTAAGAGATTTGTTTCATAAATTTTATATATATATAAAGCTACTTAATATTTTGTTAATAAAAGGGTTAAAATAATAGGGTATTATAAAATGTAGAGTGTAGAAATACACTATTTTTTATTTTGAAAGAGGGGACATAAATGAAGGTTCTAGAAAAGTTAAAGAAGTCGTCTTTATTTATTTATACTGTAATTTTTTCGGTATTTATACTTGGCTTTATTGTTTATTTTAAACTGCATAATAGAAGTTTTATATGGGCTGCTGATGGAATGTATCAGCATTATCCAATACTATATGATTTTAATGAGTTAGTTAGGGGTTTTTTAAAGAATCCTTTTGGTGGGATTAACGAATGGTCATTTAATATAGGTTATGGGGCGGATATAATTGGAACGTACTCATACTATGTTTTAGGAGATCCTTTTGCATATTTATCACTTATGTTTCCTATGGATAAGTTAGAACTAGCCTTTAACGTATTGATAGTTCTTAGACTTTACGTAGCAGGGTTAGCATTTATGCTATATGCTAAAAAGATGAAATTTTCATACAGAGCTCAAGCACTTGGAAGTATTTCATATGCTTTATCAAGCTTTGTTTTATTTCAAGCTATAAGGCATCCTTATTTTATAAACCCGCTTATAATAATACCGTTCGCGTTTATTTGCGTAGAGTATGTTTTAGAAAATAGAAAAAAATATTTATTCTCTATAGTAGTAGCATTTGCTATGATTTCAAATTTCTATTTTTGCTATATGATTGCGATAATAGCATTCATTTATGCTATGATAAGATATTTTGATATTAAGAGAGTTTCTGATATTAAATTTATAAAGTATTTTAAAAATTTATTTGTTTACTTTATAATCGGAATTTTAATCTCAGCAGTTATTCTATTACCTACAATATACTTTATACTTTCTTCTTCAAGAAGTTCAGGAAGTATTTCAGATGTGTTTGAGGTAGTTTATAAAACAGGATATTATATAAACTTAATACTTACATCAATATCAGTTGGAAGATGTCCTTCTTGGACAGTAATAACTTCACCGATAATTGTATTTATGTTTTTACCTTTATTTATAAGGCTTAGAAAAAAATATACTACATATTTTTATATGCTTATAATTTTTGTAGTTATGACTTTATTACCTGTATTTGGTCTTATAATGAATGGATTTTCATCTATTTCAAACAGGTGGACTTTAATATTTGCATTTATGGCAAGTATTATAATTTGTGTCGGAATAGATAATATTAAAAGAATTGAAAAGAAAGATATAAATAGAGCTATTTATATACTTATATTTTATGTAATAGTTGCATCAGTAGCTTTAATATTCCCTAATATAAAAGGAGTTTTCTTCCCTATAATAATATTAGGTGCGCTTTGTGTGTTTGCAATGAAGATGTACTACAAAGATAGGAATATAGGAAAACTATTTATAATAATGATTGGAATCCTTGTTTTAAATATAGGAATAAATACTATTTATAAATATAGTAATAAAGGACTTGATTATATAGATGAGTTTGAAAAATCAGGTCATGCTAATAAGTTTTATTCAGGCGCTTTTTCAGGGGAAGACAAATTTATAAAGTCGCAAGACAAATCATTCTATAGGATAGGAAAAGTCGATGGGGTCTCTAGAGATAAGACTAGAAATAACTCTATTATTAGAAATTATAACGGGATAGATTCATATCTTTCTGTTAACAACGGAAGTATAGCTGACTTTTCAAAGGAACTTGGAAATAGATCATTTACTCCAAACAGTCCGCTTATAAACGTTGATAATAGACCTATAATAACAGATATATTAGGTGTAAAATATTTAATTGCAAAAAGTGACTTAGAATCTCACTTAAATGAGGGAACGGTTAAAATAGATTCAAAAGAGAAGTTTAGTGTTTACGAAAACAAGGATGTACTTCCCTTCGGATACGTTTATTCAAATGTTATAAGTAGTGAAGACTATAATAAGTTAAATTCAATGCAAAAAGAAGAATCTTTAGCTTATAGTGCAAGTGTTGATCCTAAATATATCGAAAAAAAAGGCAAGATAAATAAAAGTTTAATTAAAAAAGTTCCATACAGCACTGAAGACAGCACTGTAAAGATTAAAGGAAATAAAATAATAGTGCCTAAAGAAGGCTCAGAATTAGTATTAAACTTAGATGATTTAAATACTGGAAATATGTATTTAAGATTAGAAAATCTAACATTTAAACCTGTACCTTATGATAAGCAGCTTAGAGACGAGATAGAAGATTTAGGAGAAGATGGTAGTTTATTAGATGAGATAAAAATAAGAGGTAAGAAGATAACGAAATTTAACGAAGGTGACGGATACAAAATAATAGCATCTTACGGAGATGTTAAAAAGAGCTTCACTCAAACAGATAAAACAGATGCATCAGCGTACTTTAAAATGGATGATATAGTATTTAACTTAGGGTACTACAAAAATCCAAAAGATAAAGTTATTAAAATCAGATTTACAGAGCCAGGAGTATATAACTTTGACTCTATAGGAGTATATAACTTTAATTCTGAAAATTATAAAAATGATCTAGATAAATTAAGAGAAAACAAGATGGATATAACATCTATGGGAAAAGATAAAATCACAGGAGACGTTAAAACTAATGTTTCTGGAGTGTTAACTTTCCAAATCCCTTACACAAAAGGTTGGACTGTTAAAATAGATGGAGAAAAAGTAGATACTTTCCCTGTAAACACAGGATTCTTAGGAACAAATATAAGTGCAGGAAATCATAAAGTAGAATTAACTTATAGCACTCCACTTTTAAGCATAGGCTTAATTATCAGCATATTTGGAATAGTAATCTTAATTTTATCTATAATACTTGAGAAAAAATACAAAAATTCAAATAGGAGAATCTAGATGAATATAACACTAGTAACAGTTGGAAAACTAAAAGAAAAATATTTAAAAGAAGCAATAAAAGAATACACTAAAAGACTAGGAAGATACTGCAAGCTTAATATAATTGAGCTTGCAGACGAAAAAACACCAGACAATGCATCAGAAAAAGATGAGCTTCTTATAAAAGAAAAAGAGGGAAAAACAATCCTTTCAAAAGTAAGAGAAACAGATTACGTAATAGCATTAGATTTAGGAGGAAAAGATCTTACGTCAGAAGAATTTTCTAAATTTATAGACAGATGCGCAGTTACTGGAAACTCAAACATAACTTTTATAATTGGAGGAAGTCTTGGCCTTTCAGACGAAGTAAGAAGACGTGCAAACTACAAACTTTGCTTTTCAAAGATGACATTCCCACACCAATTATTCAGAGTAATGCTCCTAGAACAAATCTACAGAGCATTTAGAATAAGTAAAGGAGAACCGTACCATAAGTAAGCTTCCAAATCTTTGATTTGGGTAAGCGAACTTACACCTAAGAACGAAAGTGAGTAGATGTTTCATTACAAGCATCTCCAAATCTTTGATTTAGTAAGATAAACTTACACAAGGTGAACACCTACTAATAAATTTAAGTAGGTGTTTTTTTATAATATTTATATAGTATTAGGTATTTATAAAGGTTAGGTAAAGTTTGTTTTATTTTTACGGGAATAAAACATATTAGTAAAGATGACTCAAGAAAAGAAGAATAAAAATAGTATTTATTATTAAAGCCTTGACCAATAATTGGTTGAGGTTAATTTTATATGTGAAAAAGGAATAACATCAACAAATTTTATTTTTACATAATATGGTACAATGGTTTGGGAGATCTACGATTTTCGTATGTAAAATACTTTTGACATAGTTAATTCAGGTAATATCAAACATATTTGATAGTTTAAATTTATTCAAGGTTATAAGATAATGATGCAAGGGGGACATTATATGGAGATTGGAAAACAAATCAAAAAACACAGAACAGAAATGAAACTTTCACAGGATGGATTAGCTGAAAAGATATTTGTATCTCGTCAAACTATTTCAAACTGGGAAAATAATAAAAACTATCCTGATATAAAAAGTTTATTATTATTAAGTTCTCTTTTTAATGTATCTCTTGACGTATTAGTTAAAGGAGACCTTGAAAAAATGAAAGAAAAGATTAATGCAGAAGATATAAGTAAATTTAAGAGAGAAGGCAATATATTTTCTATACTGTTAATATTAATGATTATATTACCTATTCCACTTATGAAGTTTATGGGGAATACAGGTATAGTTATTTGGGCTATAATTGCTGTTTTAGGGATATATTATTCAATTAGAGTAGAAAAGTATAAGAAGAATTTTAATATTCAAACGTATAAAGAGATTGTTGCATTTATAGAAGGAAAAAGTTTAGATGACTCAGAGAAGAATCAAGAGTACGGCAAAAGGTTATATCAAAAGTTTTTATTAGCAATAGGAGCAGGACTCGCTTCAATTACAATAGGATTTATTATGATTTATATATTATTTTAAATTACTAGCATTAAAAATAGTAGCTTCCAATTTGAAATGGGAGCTACTATTTTCATGTAAATTAATTATGGATATTAATAATGTTTTCTATTAATTTTTGGGCTTTTAGAGATTCGTAACCACTAGTAATTGGCGGCAAGTTGTTTTCTATACAATCAATAAAACGATTAATAGCGCCTTCAAAACCTTTTTGTTTTAAAATATTATCCCAAGCACCACTTTTAGTTATAATTAGATTATCACAAGATTCTACCTCTAAAATATTAAGGTTTTTAACTCTTTGAATTTTACCTAAAGAAATAATTTCTACCTGCTCTAACTTGGTGCAAGCGCACCTACTCATAGAAGTTGATATTGAAAAAGAATTACCTTTAAACTTATGATTTGCGAAAACTAAATTATTATTTTCATTAACCAATATTTCATCAGAGTTTATGTTAACATCTCCATCTGCTAACCATACAGCTGTATCTACAATATGTATATAATCATCTAATAAGGTTTCGCTAAAATTAGTGTTTCTAATAGAATTAGAAGCATGTTTACAGATATTAACCGAAGTTATATTTTGAGATTCAATCTTTATTTTATTATACATAGGAGCAAATCTACGATTAAATCCAACCATAAGTTTAAGATTTTTAGATTTACTAAGTTCAACAAGTTCTGTACCTTCTTTTACAGTTGAAGCAAGAGGTTTATCAACATAGACATGCAAGCCTAAGTTTAATAGCTCTTTGACTATTTTATAATGAGTTTCTGTAGATGTATGAACAAATGCAACATCACATTCCTCAGCTAAATTTTGTATAGAACAAAATGGTTTTATTCTATATTCTTTACAAATACGGTTTCTTTTTTCTTCATTTGGAGTAAACGCTCCAACAAATTCAAAGTTTTTAGCCTGTGAAAGTATAGGAAGATACGCTTTTTGAGCAATTCCTCCAAGCCCTACCATTCCAATTTTTAGATTTTTCATAAAAATATTAACTCCTTTTACCCAAAGTATATTTTAATTATAAGATATACAATTTAGCATTAGCAAATTTTACGATTTAAAAATAGAGGTATATACTTTTATTAAGATAATGTAATTATAATAAAAGTACTGGGAGTTTTATATGATAGTAAATTTTGATGAATACATATGGGAAACGGAATTAGCACTAAGAAATAGGGATGAAATAATATATGTAATTGGAGAGATAAAGATATGAAAAACTGGATAGAAGGAGCTACAAATAAAAAGTTTATAGCTTCATATAGTGGAGGAAAAGATAGTACGTTAGCTTTATATAAAGCAATGAAAAAAGGGACAGCAGTAGGAATTGTTGTAATGATGGAAGAAGAGGGATATAGATCAAGAGCTCACAGTTTATTTAAAGATATACTTAAAGCGCAAGCTAAGGCTATAGGAGTTCCTCTTTATACAGGCTCAGCAAATTTTAAAAACTATGAAAAAGTCTTTGTAGAAATATTAAAAAACGCTAAAGATAAGGGAGCAGATGTACTTGTTACTGGAGATATTGATCTTCCAGAAGAAGACTGCTGGCACGAAAGGGTTACTGATAGTATAGGACTTAAACTCGGAGTTCCCCTTTGGAAGATAGATCACAAAGAAGTAGTTAAAGAATTTATTTCACTAGGATTTAAAACTAAGGTTATAACTATAGATACTACTCAAGGAATGAAAGAAGAGGACCTTGGAAGAATACTTACTTTTGATTATATGAAAGAATTAGAAGAAAGAGGTATAGATTCTTGTGGAGAAAACGGAGAGTTTCATACTGTAACTATAGGTGGTCCTATATTTAAAGAAGATATAAAAGTAGAAGACGGAGAAATCACATCAGACGGAAGATATATGTATTTAAAAGTAGAATTAAAATAAAATAAGAGCACTGATTACTTTAAAAGGGTAATTAGTGCTCTTTTTTTAAAATACTTTAAGACCTATAACTGAGATTATAATTAAGATTAAGTAAAAAATTTGTTTTTTAGATAAATGCTCATTAAATAAAAGAGCACCTAATAAAAGAGAGCCGACAGACCCTATAGCAACCCATATACAATAAGCAGTTCCAGCTTCTGTAGTTCTCATTGCAAGTGATAATAAAGTTAAGCTAGTAGCTGCAACTAAAATAGTAAGGGCAGACCATAATTTATATGTAAATCCTTCTGACCTTTTCATGCAATACACTAAAAGGACTTCACACAAGCCAGAACAAATAAGAAAAACTAAATCCATAAACTTACACCTCCTCTTTAGAGTTTACTTTTAAACCTACAAGGCCTATAAAAAGTAAAGCGCTAAAAAATATCTTAGAAAAGCTTACGCTCTCACCTAAAATTAAAATTCCAAAAATAATAGTTCCCATAGCACCGATTCCAGTAAAGACTGTATAAGCTATTCCAGAAGGAAGTAAAGTCATTCCTTTTGAGAAAAGGTAGAAGCTTATAACTACTAAAACTATAGTTAATATCGTATAACCTAAGTTAGTAAATCCATCAGATTTCTTTAAACAAAGTGCCCAGAAAACTTCTAAAAATCCACCTATAATAACATAAATCCAAGCTTTATTCATAATATCCCTCCAATTTAAAATATTCTAAGAATAAAAAAAAGCCGGATAAGATAAATATCTTATCCGGTCTTTTTAACCCTCCGATAAACAATGCCATTTTAACATTTAAGAAAAACTATGTCAATTTCTATAAATAATTAAACAATAATAATTATTGACAATATCACTAACTAGTGATATTCTTGATTTATGGATAGAGTAAAAGAATTAATAAACGATAATAACTTAGCACTAAAAACATTAGTTGCATTAACTAGAGCAGAACATACAATTCACAAAGAGGAATATAAAACTATAAAAGAAAGTGGGCTAACAGCTGCACAGTTTGGAGTTTTAGAAGTTTTATATAACAAAGGTGATTTGAAAATATGCGAAATAATAGAAAAGATATTAACTACCTCAGGGAATATAACTGTAGTTATAAAAAACTTAGAGAAAGATGGATTAATTAAAAAGAATTCAGACCCTGAAGATAAAAGATCTGCTATTATATCTTTAACTGAAAAGGGAAAAGAGGTTATTGAAGGTATTTTACCAAAACACATAAAAAATATAGGTAATATATTTAGTGTGTTAACTGATGAGGAAAAAATAATGCTAAAGGAGATTCTTAAAAAATTCAAAAAATAAAAATTTTTTTATAGATTTATCACTAATTAGTGATAAAGGAGGTAGGGTATGATAAAAAGAATAAATAGTGAGAATATGGGAAAAAGTAATTATGGATGGTTACACGGTAACTTTCACTTTTCTTTTGCAGAATATTTTAACCCTTTAAATATAAATTTTGGAGTACTTAGAGTTTTAAATCACGAAACTATAGAAGCGGAATCAGGTTTTGACACTCACCCTCACAAAGATATGGAGATTATAACTTATATCGAAAAGGGCGAGCTAACTCACGGAGATAGTATGGGTAATTCAAGCGTCCTAACTAGGGGTCAAATGCAATATATGAGTGCTGGCACTGGAGTTAACCACAGTGAATTTAACAAAAGTAATGAAAAACTTAAATTACTTCAAATTTGGATTATTCCAGATAAAAGCGGATACGAGCCAAACTACGGTGAATTTAAATTTAACTGGGAAGAGAGAATAAATAATTTAATGCATATGGTTTCTAGTTATGAAGGAGATGCACCTATAAAAATCCACCAAGATATAAATATCTATACGACTTATTTAGAAAAGGGAAAAGAATTATCTTTTGATGTAAATAAGGGAAGACAATTATACTTAGTTCAAATAGAAGGTGAATCTACTATAAACGGAATAAACCTTAAAGAAGAAGATGCATTAGAAGTAATAGAAGAAAATATTAAAATAAAATCAGATAAAGATTCACATTTCATATTAATAGAAATGAAGAAAAATGAACATCTTTATATATAAAAAGGAGAGAAGATTATGAGTAAAGTATTATACATCAAAGCAAACGTAAAACCAGAAGGAGAATCAAGAACTTTTAAAGTATCAGATTATTTTATAGAAGAATATAAAAAGAAAAATCCAAAGGACGAAATAATCACATTAGACCTTTATAAAGAAAATATAGATTTCTTAAAAGGTGAAGATTTAGGAAAATTATTTGGTCCTAAAGATGAAAACAGTAAAAATGATCCTTTATTAAAATACGTATACCAATTTAAAGATGCTGACAAATACGTAATTGCAGCCCCTATGTGGAACTTAAGTATACCTGCTATTTTAAAAGCTTATATAGATTACGTAAGTGTTTCAGGAGTAACTTTTAAATACACACAAGACGGGCCAGTAGGGTTATTAAAAGATAAAAAAGCTATTCACATAACAGCTAGAGGAGGAGAGTATTTAGACTCACCTTACGAAATGGGAGATAGATATTTAAAAACTATTTTAGGTTTCTTTGGGATAGAAGATACTAAGACTATAGCTATAGAAAACTTAGATGTTTTAGGAGCTGATGTTAATAAATTAGTATCAGAAGGAAAAGAAAAAGCAAAAGATATAGCATTAAAATTCTAATAATAAATGCCAAAGTGAGATTTATTTCTCACTTTGGCATTTGTTTTATAGAGTATATTTTTTAGGACCTTCTTCAAAGCTGAAAGTTTTAACTTCTTTTATGTTTATATAAAAAACTTTAAAGTCAGGGTTTTCAGGAGAAGTATATATTTTTTCAAGCATAGGTAAAATCTTAAATGCTTTCTCCTTATAGTTAATATCTTCTACAAAAGTTACGAATCCATTTATAGAAACTACAGGTGATTGATTATTTTCAATGCAAAAAGCTACAGAATTGTTTTTAGTTAATTCTTTAAAAACATCTTTCTTAGCACCAGTACAAAAGAATGCTTTATTTCCTTCAACCCATAAAGATTGAAACATCCTAGTTTGAATTAAATCACCATCTATAGTAGAAAAAGTTCCAATTACATTTTTATTTAAAAAGTCTAAATTTATCATTTATAATAACCTCCAAAAGATTTCAAGTTTTATTTTATAATCGATTATAGTATTATTATATATAATATGATATTAAATGTAAGTACGATTTGTTTTGATACCTACTATCAAATATGATACTAAGGAGGCAATATGGGAAAAGAATTATTCGGCGTTTGTCCGTATGTAACGTCTCAAAAAGTTTTAACTGGAAAGTGGTCTATGCTGATTTTATACCATTTAAGTGATGGCAAAGTTAGATTTAATGAATTAAAGCGTAGGCTTCCAGAAATGACACATACTACTTTATCAAGACAGTTAAAATCTTTAGAACAAGATGGTTTAATAGAAAGAAAAGAATATGCAAGTATTCCGCCTAAGGTGGAATATTCATTAAGCCCTATTGGAGAGAAGTTTAAAAAAGTTTTAGAGAGCTTAGAAGTTTGGGGAAGTGAATATATAGAATTTCTTAAAGAAAAAAATATTTAAATAGAAGAAACCTTCAGCTAAATTTTTAGCCGAAGGTTTTTTGAAAATAGCTATTAAAATTATCAATTTAACAAAAACATAACACAAAATGACGGCTAAAATCAAAATACTTTCATTTTTCTTAATAAAATAATAAGCAAACTATGGTTTAATAAAAGTATAGTTATAGAATTAAAAATGAAAAAGGAGGGAAAATAAAAAATATATTTTAAATTAGGGAGGTACTTTAACTATGGTAAATTTAATGATACTAAGTGGCTTAGTACTACTTATATGCATTATATCTAGTAAAGTTTTTTACAAATGGGGCGTACCTGTACTCTTAGTCTTTATAATAATTGGGATGCTATTTGGTTCTGATGGGATAGGTGGAATTTATTTTGATAATTACGATATAACATACACCTTATCATCTATAGCATTAGTCTTTATAATGTTTTACGGAGGTTTTTGCACAGAGTGGAAAAAAGCTAAATCTATTGCAAAACCTGCGATAACTTTATCAACTTTAGGAGTAGTTATAACTGCAGGACTTACAGGTTTATTTTGTCATTATGTTTTAAAAACAAGTATGATAGAAGGTCTTTTATTAGGTTGTGTAGTAGCATCAACAGATGCTGCATCAGTTATGTCTATACTTCGTTCTAGGAATCTAAAACTAAAACATAATATAGATACTTTAGTTGAATTTGAAAGTGGAAGTAATGACCCTACAGCTTATATGTTAACTAGCATAATGATAATGCTTATGACAAGTAGTGAGCCTTTAGGAATAGGACTTTTCTCAATGATATTTAAGCAGATCGTATTTGGAGTTTTAGTAGGACTTATTCTTTCAAAAATAGCAGTATACATACTTAGAAAAGTAGAATTTGAGATAGAAGGATTATACCCTATATTTATAGTTGCTGTTGCACTTTTATCTTATGCAGTATGCGAATATGTTGGTGGGAATGGATACCTTAGCGTATTTATAGCAGGGATTAGTATAGGTAATTCAAAAATCCCTCACAAAAAGAGTTTAAATCACTTTTTAGATGGATCATCTTGGATAATGCAGATAATGTTATTCTTTATGCTTGGACTTTTAGCCTTCCCATCTCAAATACTACATGTTGCAGTAGAAGGGATAGCTATATCATTATTCCTTATATTAATCGGAAGGCCGATAGCTGTATTTTTAATACTTACTCCTTTTAAGATACCACTTAAAGAGCAAGCATTTATCTCTTGGGTTGGGCTTAGAGGAGCTGCATCTTTAGTTTTTGCTATATATGCAGTTATAGGAACATCAGCTATGGAAAGTGATATTTTCCACATAATATTTTTCGTTGCTCTCTTTTCGGTAGCGATTCAAGGGACGCTTATACCTTTCTTTGCTAAGAAGTTGAATTTAATTTCAGAAGAGGAAGTAAAAGAAACTAAAAAATTAAAAGATAGAATAAAAGATTATATTTTTGAAATAAAAATCGGAGACAACAATAAAATAGCAAAAAACGCAATTATGGATTTAGATATACCAGATGAAATTTTAATAGTTATGATTAAAAGAAATGACAAAGTAATCATACCAAAAGGATTTACAGTTATAGAACCTAACGATGTTATGGTATTAACAAGTGAAAATAAAGACGTAGTAGATAAATTTTTTCAAGATATAAAGGTATAAAAACAGACAGTAGCTTAAAGCTACTGTCTATTTTTTAGTTTAGATTCTTCTATTTCACTTATAATATTAACTACATTGTTTAAATCGTACATTATAGTTAGATTCGTAAAGGTATAGATGTAATCATAGTTTTTAGGAATAAAATCTATATTGAAATTAGTTATAACTAAATCGTAGTTTTCAGTTCTATTTTCATCGTATATCTCAACTAAAACATTGAATTTTTTACTTAAAAAACCTTTTAAGTAATCTATAGTTGAATTGATTATTAAGTTTTCAGCCATAGATAGCACCCCTATTCTAATATGATATTTAGATATTCCATCTAAATAATTTAAAGTTAGTATTATACATAACTTAAAGTAAGTTTTATCTATAGGGTATTTAAAATCAAAAAAATTAGTGATTTTTAAATATAATTTATTTGTAAAATCATCTTTAAAAGAACTTTTAAAATCATTTAGGTAATAGCTTGTTATAACTTTGTTGTTAGAATAAAAAACTCCTTTAAAATAATAGTTTCTAAAACAAAGGTTTAAGATATTTAATTTTAATTCTTCACTTAAATTTTTGGGGCTTTTAAGGTATATATTTTCGATTTCATCAATCACTAAACTAAATATTTTAAAAGGACAGCTATTATTTATATATTTATTTTTATTTATAAAATCGTATGGAACTATATTAAAACTTAAAATAAAGCAAAGTGTAGAATAAGCTAAATACGTAGTTGAACTTTTATTCAAACTATCTTTTTTAAAAAATAGCTTAAGTTCTTTAAAGATTTCAGTTTCTTTAAATAAATTTAAGTTTGATTTAGTAAATGAGTCTTCTAAGAAGTCAGAGTTAAAAAACTTTTTTCTAACCATAAGGATTTTAAGCCAAAGGTATAAAGAATGTTTTTGTTTGATGCTTAAAGATATATTTAAAGTTTTTTCTATTATAGTAATCAAGCTGTAATCACTTAATCTTATATTTGGAATATCAACTTCTGTATTCCAAAAGAAAAGATAATAAAAATAAGAAATTTGAATTTCAGAACCTGTTAGTTCGTAATTTTTAATTGATATATCAAACTCTTTTAAGATTTGATTACACTCAATAATTTTTCGGTTTAAAGTAGCTAAACTTATATTAAAGATTTCAGATAGCTTGACTCCTGTAAGTTTTCCACTACTATTTAAAAAGAAATAATTTAGTATTTTGTATTTAGGAGAGTTATCTAGATAGGAAAATATTAAAGACTTTAATCGTATCTCGTCTTTGTATTTTAAAAATATAAAATCCTTTGTATAATAGATGCTTATTTTAGCCTTATAATCAGTTCTAAAAAGGTGGTCTATTTTTTCAACATGAGATTTTAAAGTAGGCAAAGAAATACCTAGCTTATCACATAAGTCAGACCTATTCATCTTGCCCTTATTTATAAATAAATTTTTTAAAATATTAAATTGGATTTTTTCTGAGCCTTCTAGTAAATCTTCTTTAAACATATAAAAAACCTTCCTAAATTTATTTTTAAATTCATTAGTAAAAATATACAAATACTATATTTAAAAATATAACTTAAAAATAAACTCATTTCAACTTAGTTAAAGTAAGTATTTTACACAATTACCTCTTATTTTTTCAAAATATGAAAAAAATTGATATTATGTTGTTTTTAAAATGTTTTAAAATATAATTAAAAATAAAAGAAAAACATAGGGGGAAAACAAAATGAAAAAGCTAAAGATAATATCAGCTTTGGTTATAACGGTTTGTATTTCAAGTTCATTTTTTTTAGGAAGTAGTAATGCTTTTGCAACTGATATGAACAAAGAAAATACTAAAGTTATAGAACAAAAAGATGCTGATAAAAACAAAGAAAACAGAGAAGCTATAAACGAGGGGATAGCAAACTTAAACTACAACAAAAACGAAGTTCTTGCTTCTAACGGAGATAAAATAGAAAGTTTTACTCCAAGAGAAGGTAAAAACAAAGGTGATAAGTTTGTAGTAGTTGAAAGAAAGAAAAAATCATTAACTACGTCACCTGTTGATATTTCAATAGTTGATTCAGTAAACGATCGCACTTACCCAGGTGCGCTACAACTTGCAGATCAATCATTTGTAGATAATAGACCAACATTATTAGTTTGCAAGAGAAAGCCTATAGATATAAGTATAGACTTACCAGGTTTACAAAACGAAAATACTATAAAAGTTAAAAATCCAAACTACGGAAACGTATCAGCTGCTGTAGATACTTTAGTTTCTAAGTGGAATGATAAATACTCAAGCACTCATACTTTACCAGCTAGAACTCAATACTCTGAATCTATGGTTTACAGTAAGTCACAAATATCAAGTGCACTTAACGTAAATTCAAAAGTTTTAGAAAATTCTTTAGGTGTAGACTTTAATGCAGTTGCAAATGATGAGAAAAAAGTTATGATAGTAGCTTACAAGCAAATATTCTACACAGTAAGTGCAAACCTTCCAAACAACCCAGCAGATGTTTTTGGAAATGGAGTAACATTTAAAGATTTAACTAGAAAGGGTGTAAGTAATGAAGCACCACCTCTTATGGTATCTAACGTAGCTTACGGAAGAACAGTATACGTTAAGTTAGAAACTTCATCTAAGAGTAAGGACGTACAAGCTGCATTTAAAGCACTTGTTAAAAATAATAGTGTAGAAGCTAATTCTAAATACAAAGATATTTATGAAGATAGTACATTCACAGCAGTTGTTTTAGGTGGAGATGCACAAGAGCATAACAAAGTTGTTTCTAAAGACTTTGATGAAATAAAAAAAGTTATTAAAGATAATGCAGCATTTAGTGCTAAAAACCCAGCATACCCTATTTCATACACTAGTGTTTTCTTAAAAGATAACTCAATTGCAGCAGTTCACAACAAAACTGACTACATTGAAACTACTTCTACAGAATACTCAAGAGGTAAAATAACTTTAGACCACAGTGGAGCATATGTAGCTCAATTTAGAGTATCTTGGGATGAAGTATCTTATGATAAAAACGGTAAAGAAGTATTAACTCACAAAAATTGGAGTGATAACTACAAAGATAAAACAGCACATTACTCTACAATAATACCTCTTAAAGCTAATGCGAAAAATATAAAAGTAATGGCTAGAGAGTGTACAGGACTTGCTTGGGAATGGTGGAGAACTGTAGTAGACGAAGATAATTTACCTTTAACAAACGATATAAACGTATCAATATGGGGTACAACTTTATACCCTAGAGTAAGTGTAACTTACTAATAAAGTACCATTTGTTAAAAGAGTATATTTTTACTTCTTATGGTAATGAAAAATTAAAAAGTCATAAAAAAATTTAAAAAAAGCAAGAAAAAAGTAATAAACTTTTTAAGTGAAGAGTGATATAATGACATTGTAAGAAAAAAGAATAGACAGTGCGGTAGGTGAGGCTACCGTAAGGATATGGATTGCTACCGCAAAATAGTGGAGACACTATTCGCTTGGTCAGCAGGGGATGTCGATTCAAGGCATAACCTAACGCAATTTCACTGCCTTACGATGCTAAAGCTTGAACGAAATCATTTAAAGAATTTATTACATCATAGAGTTTAATGCCCTTGATTTTGTTTGAGCAAAATTAAGGGCTTTTTGTATTTTCTATTCTAATTAAATTAATTTGGAGGTGTAAAAAAATGGACGCAGACAGTAGTAGTAAAGGTACGAAATCATGCATAAAGGCTGAAGAATATAGTAATGACGTAGACCAAGACAGTCTGCACATTTTATATAAAGCCGACTAAATTAAAATTTAATATTAAAAATTCAGTTTGTAGATTTCGTATCTTACTCCTAATAGAAAAGTTTAGAGGAGGAAAGAACGATGAAAAAGATATTATTTAAAAAAGACAGATCTTTAAATACAAATAACGAATTAAAAAGACAAGGATTAATTAATGCAAAATTATTAGAAGTTTCTAAAATGGATGTAGTAAGTTTAGTTAGAAAGATGAATGTATCATTAAATGGACTAAACAATGAAAAGGTGGAAGAAATGCGTGAAGTATATGGCAACAATGTAATCAGTACTGAAAAGTCTGAAAACATAATTGTTAAATTCATTAAAGCATTTATAAACCCATTTACAATCATTTTGATTCTACTTTCAATAATATCATTTTTTACTGATATAGTTATGGCAGCACCTGGGGATAAAGACCCAACAAGTGTAATAATTATGGTTACAATGGTTACTGTAAGTGGCTTACTAAAATTCGTTCAAGAATTAAGGTCAAGCAGTGCAGCCCAAAAGTTAAAAGAACTTATAGAAACAACTACATCAGTAACAAGAAGAGAAGAAGGTACTGTTGAAATTCCACTTTCAGAAGTAGTTTCTGGAGATATAGTAAATTTAGCAGCTGGAGATATGGTTCCAGCAGATTTAAGGATAATCCAAGCGAAAGATCTTTTTATAAGTGAATCAGGATTAACAGGTGAAAGTAATCCTGTAGAAAAAGTAGTAAATTTAGATAAAGATAAAGAATATAAATCAGCATTAGATTGCGAAAATATAGCATTTATGGGAAGTAACGTTATAAGTGGTGCTGCAAAAGGTATAGTGGTTTCAACAGGAAATGATACTATATTTGGATCAATGTCAAAAGCTATAACTGGAAAAGGAAACAAATCTAGTTTTGAAAAAGGGGTTAACTCTGTATCTTGGCTTTTAATATCATTTATGGCAGTTATGGTGCCTGTAGTATTTTTTATAAATGGAATAACTAAAGGTGATTGGATACAAGCTTTATTATTTTCAATTTCAATAGCAGTAGGTTTAACACCAGAAATGTTACCTATGATAGTAACAACAAGTCTTGCAAAAGGTGCAGTTACTATGTCAAAAAAGAAAACTGTTATAAAAAATTTAAATTCAATCCAAAATTTTGGTGCTATGGATGTTTTATGTACAGATAAAACAGGAACATTAACACAAGATAAAGTAGTTTTAGAATATCACTTAGATATTGAAGGAAATGAAGATGATAGAGTATTGCGTCATGCATTTATGAATAGTCATTTCCAAACAGGATTAAAAAATCTTATAGATGTTGCAATTATAGAAGAAGCATATGAAAAAGGTTTAAAGGATTTATATAAAGATTATAAAAAAATAGATGAAATTCCTTTTGATTTTAATAGAAGAAGAATGAGTGTAATCATAAAAGATAACGAAGGAAAAACTCAATTAATAACAAAAGGTGCAATAGAAGAAATGCTTAGTGTATGTAAGTATGTTGAGTATAAAGGTGAAATAAAAGAACTTGATAAAAAACTAATTAAAAAAATATTAGAAACAGTAGATAAATTAAATGATGATGGTATGAGAGTTATAGGTTTAGCTCAAAAGACAAACCCTTCTGCAGAAGGTGAATTTAAAGTAAGCGACGAATCAGATATGGTTCTTATGGGATATTTAGCTTTCTTAGATCCACCAAAAGAAAGTACAGAAAGAGCAATAAAGTCATTAAAGGAATATGGAGTTAAAGTAAAAGTTTTAACTGGAGATAATGATAGAGTTACTAAATGTATCTGTAAAAAAGTTGGTATAGAAATAGATAATATAGTTTTAGGTTCTGATGTAGAAGCTATGGATGATATAAGATTAGCTAAGGTAGCTGAAGAAACTAGCGTATTTGCTAAACTATCACCAGCACAAAAAACAAGAATAGTAAGAATACTTCGTGAAAATGGTCATGTTGTTGGATTTATGGGTGATGGAATAAATGACGCTGCAGCTATGAAAGAATCAGATGTTGGAATTTCAGTAGATACAGCAGTAGATATAGCAAAAGAATCAGCAGATATAATACTACTTGAAAAAGATTTAGAAGTTTTAGAAGAGGGTGTAATAGAAGGAAGAAAAACATTTGCTAACATGATTAAATATATCAAAATGACTGCAAGTTCAAACTTTGGAAATATGTTCTCAGTTTTAGTTGCAAGTGCTTTCTTACCATTTTTACCTATGATATCAATCCAATTAATAATATTAAATCTTATTTATGATTTATCATGTATTGCTATCCCATGGGATAATGTAGATAAAGAATATTTAAAGAATCCAAAGATGTGGGATGCTGCATCAATTGGCAAGTTTATGAAATGGATAGGGCCTACAAGTTCAGTATTTGATATACTAACATTTATAGTTATGTACTTTATAGTATGTCCAATAATCGCTGGAGGAAACTACAACGATCCAGGAGTAAACCAAATATTATTTATAGCAGCATTTAATGCAGGGTGGTTTATAGAATCATTAATAACACAAACTTTAGTAGTTCATATGATTAGAACTGAAAAAACTCCATTTGTTCAAAGTATAGCTTCAAAACAAGTTTTAATAGCTACAGCTGTAGCAGTTTCTGTAGGTGCAATAATACCATTTACTAAATTCGGTGAAATGCTTGGAATGGTATCATTACCTTTAATATATTTCCTATTTGTAGCATTAATAGTAATAGGATATATGCTTTTAGTTACAGTAGCTAAAAAATCATATATAAATAAATACGGAGAATTACTATAAATGAGAAATAATGCAGAATTTTTATCTTTAAGTATAGATAACTTAAATTATATTTTAGATAATATTAAGCTATTAGATAAAGAGAATACGGAGTTATTAGAATTTAAAAAGAGTATTGAGGCCCTTAAAACAAATGATTTAAAATCATTAATTATTAATTGTGAAGATGATTATAAAAAGGAAAATTGCAATAAAGATTTAGATTATAAAAATATAAATATAAATTATAGTAAAAGAACTATTTATATAGATGAAAAAGAAGTAAAACTAACTCCTAAAGAGTTTGATATTTTATATGTTTTGGCTAGTAATAGAGGAACTATATTTTCTAAGGAAGAAATATATGAAGCTGTTTGGAAAACTGACTATGTAGTTGATGATAGCAATATAATGGCCCATATAAGAAGACTTAGAAAGAAGATAGAAAAGGATACTGTGAACCCAAAATATATAATAACTGTATGGGGAGTAGGATATAAATTTAATTAATTATTTCAAAAATAAAGCTACTAATAAAATTTTATTAGTAGCTTTAAATATATATATGCTATATTTAAGATAAAACAAAGGAGAAGGTGAGATAAAAATATGAATTGGTTAGTAATTGGGGTAACTTTATTTACCTTGGGAATTTTTCTAATATCATTTTACACGGATAAAAGAAGGATGATAAATGGATTTTTATTTAATATTTTTCTTTTAACATTATTCTTAGCTATTATGTATGCTGCATTTACAACAGGTAACCCTATACTTATGATGTTTGTAGGTATTATTTTAATTATTTTAGTTATAACATTTATATTTGCTATCTATGTACTAATAATAGGATTACTTATAAACACAAAAACAGTAATAAAAAAAGAAGGTAAGAGCTTGCCTAATCTGTTAACTTTATTTTTAGCAGTAGCATTAATTGGAGTTGTGATATGGTCTTATATATCACCAGAGAGATTCCTACCTCCTACTTGGGCAACTTTACTTGGAACAGTTAATTTAATATGGTTATATTATTGCATTGATGTATTTAATTTCTTAATGATAGAATTCTTATATCAATTTAATAAACCAAAATTAAATCAAGATTTTGTTATTGTTTTAGGTTGTGGGTTAAATAAAGATAAGGTTACTCCGCTACTTGCAAGTCGTGTAGATAAAGGAATTGAGTTTTATAGAAAACAAAGCTCTTTAAATAATTCTCCAAAACTTATTTTTTCAGGTGGAAAAGGAACAGATGAGAGCATATCAGAAGCTTTAGGAATGTTTAATTACGCTATATCAAAGGGAGTTAAAGAAGAGGATTGTATTTTAGAAGATAAGTCTGTAAATACGCTTCAAAATATGAAATTTTCAAAAGATATAATGGATAAAATTAAAGGAACAAATAATTATAATAGTATATTTGTAACTAGTAACTTTCATATTTTTAGAGCAGGTATATATGCTAGGTGGGCGGGACTTAAATCTCAAGGGATAGGTTCTAAGACAGCTAGATTTTATCTGCCAAATGCCCTTATAAGAGAGTATATAGCAATTGTTGTTATGTATAAAAAGAGACATATAATAGTTGTATCAGCTATAATGATTTTTGGAATATTATTAGCTTTATTACAACACTTTATAGCATAAAAACTTAACCACTTTGGTTAAGTTTTTTTCTTTTCTTACATAAATGAAAGGATATCGTAATGAAGATAAATATGATAAATATACTTATCTAGATATAATTCTAGTATATTAAAAACAAGCAAGTGGAGGAATAAATATGAAAAAGGTAATAAGTATAATAGCAATTGTACTAGTGGTTTTAATTGGGGTTGGGTTTGCAGTTAGAGAAACTGTTTTTCCAATAAAAGATAAAAAGATAATAGAACAATATGCAAAAGAGTATAATGTTAAACCAGAACTTATAGCAGCAATAATAAACTTTGAAACTGGTTTTGATAAAGATAAGTATAAAGATAACCAGGCTAGAGGCCTAATGAGAATCACAGAGCAAACAGGTGAAAGATTAGCAAAAGAAATGGGAGATACTAGTTATCAAAAAGATAGCTTTGATCAAAACGACACAAATATCAAACTTGGAACATACTACTTGTCAAAAAGTAATGGAAAAGATTTAAAAGAAACTGTAGGTAATTGGGCGTTAGTAAACGGTAAAGATAAAGATCCTAAATTCGATGCAAAAAAATATGCAGAAGAATATTACACAGATAAAATAAAGACTAGGGAAACTATATATAAAATATTATATTTTATGATTTAACAAAATACCAAAGCTTGGTTTAAACAACTAAGCTTTGGTATTTTTAGGTCAAAAATAAGGAGAACTTATAAACTTTACATAAACAATTGCGAAATTTGATGAAAAAAGTCAATAAACCCTCGATAATAGTAATGTTTTTAATAAACAAAAGATAACTGGAGGGATTTTTTTGACACACAGATTTTTATTAGATCTTACACTTATATTATTAAGTACTAAGGTCTTTGGGATGGTAACTAAAAAATTAAAGTTACCACAAGTTGTAGGTGCATTAATAGCGGGAGTTGTTTTAGGACCTACTTGTATTGGAATTTTACATGAAACTGAATTTATAACTCAGCTATCATCAGTTGGAGTTATAGTCCTTATGTTTACAGCAGGACTTGAAACAGATATTTCAGAATTAAAGAAAACTGGGAAGGCATCTGCACTTGCAGCCGTTTTTGGAGTTATAATTCCATTGATTGGAGGCTTCCTTGTATCTATGGCATTTGGGGTGGAACCAGGAAATAAAGATATATTAAAAGATATATTTATAGGAATTATATTAACAGCAACATCTGTTAGTATAACAGTTGGAACTTTAAAAGAACTTGGAAAATTAAATACTAGAGCGGGTAATACTATACTAGGAGCAGCACTTATAGATGATATATTAGGGATAATAGGTCTTACTATAGTAATAAGTATGGCAGATTCTAGTGTGAATATAGAGCTAGTATTATTAAAGATAGTAGCATTTTTTGTATTTGCAGGCATATTAGGAATTATATTAAGAAAACTATTTGTTATATGGATAGAACAAAAAGGTGGAGAAATAAGAAGAATTGTAATAATGGCCTTTGTTCTTTGCTTAGGGTTATCATATATTGCTGAAGCTGTGTTTGGAGTAACTGATATAACTGGTGCTTTCATAGCTGGAATGATAATATCAAACACAGATAGAACTCATATAATAACTAAGAAGTTTGAGATTTTATCTTATCTTTTGTTATCCCCTATATTTTTTGCAAGTATAGGAATTGGACTTGAAATAAACAGTCTAAGTAAGAGTGAGATTATATTTACTGTAGCATTAACTGTAGTTGCTATAATTACTAAGATAGTTGGTGGTGCAGTTGGAGTTAAAATTTCTGGATATAAAAATAGAGAATCACTTCAAGTTGGTATAGGAATGGTTTCAAGGGGAGAGGTTGCGCTTATAGTTGCAAATAAAGGGCTTAGTGTAGGCCTTATAAGTAGTCAGGGACTTGTTCCGGTTGTAATAATGGTTATAGCAGCAGCCATAATTACACCTATATTACTTAAGATAGCATTTAGTAAAGATGATGAAGCTGTTATAGAAGAGCCTAATCAACTAGTTAAAGACTATATAGACGTAACTAGTGAGAGGATAGAGTAGTTTAAAAGATAGTAGAGAAATCTACTATCTTTTTTTAATATACAACAGAACATTAAATCAGATTTTTATACATAGATATCTTAAGATGAAATATTTTTAAGGAGTCTAAATTAAATATGGAATTTATGAGATATAAGCAAGTTGATAACCCAACACATGAAGACAGGATGAATATGGTTAGACAAACTTTAAAAGAGGCGGATAGAGAAGATGAATTTTTAGATGTAACAAGACTTCTTAAGCCTAAAAAGGGTATAACAAAGATAATTAAAAAAAATGAAGGGCGAGGAATTAAAGTTTGTATAATAGGCGGGGGACTCGCTGGGCTTTCAGCAGCTTTTGAACTTAGAAAAGTAGGTGTAGATATAACTATATATGAAATGGAGAAAGAAAGAATCGGAGGGCGTGTTTATACTCATTATTTTGATAAAAAGAAAAAACTATACGGGGAACTTGGTGCTATGAGAATACCTGTAAGTCATGAAGCTGTATGGCATTATATAGATTTATTTAAATTAAATACCAAGCCTTTTATAGAGAAAAATAAAAATGGATATATTTATATAAGAGGTAAAAGAGAAAAAAATGATTTAGATGGTAAAAATGTAATTCAAAAAATATATAAGCAATTTAATTTGAAAGAAGATGAAAAAAATAAGCCCTGGAAAGATTTAATAAAGAAAGGGGTTTTAGAAGAATTTTATAATATAGAAGAAGGATTAAGAAAGGAAATATTAGAAATTAAAAAAGAGTATTCTAATGAGATAGAGAATTTAGATAAATTAAGTATTCGTGATGCTTTAAAAGGCAGTGGACTAAGCGAAGGGGCAATAGAACTTATATCTTGCCTTGACCCTTTACTTGGATCATTTTATTATAATGGGTTTATTGAAAGTTTAATGGAGCAATACACAGTAGATTATGAGTATAGATATTTTATAGAAGGGGGTATGGTTAAACTTCCTTTAGCATTTTATAACTCGCTTATGGATAAGAATCCAAATGAATATAGGAATGTAAAGGAAGAAAATATAAATAGGGTTAAGTGGGAAAATGATTGTTACGTTACATCTATATGTAAAGAAAGTGATAAAAAAGTAAGCATAGGATATAAAAAGGGAAAATCATCAAAAATAAATACAGAAAAATTTGATTACGTTATTTGTACCATACCTTTTACAAGTTTAAGAACACTTGAAATAAAACCTATGTTTTCAAAAGAAAAGATGCAAGCTATAAAAGAAATTTCTTACGTTAAATCGCAAAAAGTTTTGTTTTTATGTAAGGAACGATTTTGGAAAAATCAAGATGATGAGAGACTAGGTGGAAGTTCAGTTACTGATTTAGTAAGTTCAACTATATGGTATCCAAATTCTAAGGAAAATGACGGCAAATCAAAAAGCGTATTATTAGCATCATATAATTTAAATAATGATTCAATAAGTCTAGGAGGTATGGAAAATAAATTAAAAACAGAAATGGTTAAAACTGAATTAGAGAGGGTTCATGGAATTAAAAATGGGTATTTAGATAAAATAGTAGAATCTTATAAAACTATTGAATGGATAAATGAACCTGGAATAAATGGAGCTTTTGCGCATTATATGCCAAATCAAAAAAGCTTATTTTCATATTATGCAAAAAGACCAGAGTTTGAAAACCATGTATTTTTTGCAGGAGAGCATATATCTCAAACTCACGGTTGGATGCAAGGAGCTTTAAGTACAGGCACTAGGGCTGCATACGATGTTGCATTAAATATAAAGAAAAACAAGTAAGATAATAGCATTTAAATACCACTTAAGTTTAAAAATATACCACTTAGTAAAAGAGCATTTACTATAGCTAATTAAGTTTTATATAATTAGCTTGTGGAGAGTGAAGATATGAATATAAAGATTGAAGTTTTAGAAAAACTAAAAGATTATGAAATTATTATAAGATGCAGAGAAATTAACGATGATATAAGAGATATAAATAACGCAATTATAAATTCAATTAGTAAACACAACAAGATAACATTTTTTAAAGAAAATACAGAGTACTATATTTCTTTAGATAATATACTATTTTTTGAAACAGAAGAAAATTCAATAAATGCACATACCACAAAAGACATATACAAAGTAAAGTATAAACTCTACGAACTAGAAGATTTACTTCCAGGAAATTTTATGAGAGTATCGAAATCCACAATATTAAATACAAATAGAATATATTCTATAACTAGAAGTTTATCATCTGCAAGTAAGGTTGAATTTTCAAATACGTACAAACAAGTATATGTTTCTAGATTTTATTACAAACCATTAAAAATTAAATTACAAGAAAAGAGGGGATAGTATTGAAAAAAGATAGAGTTTTATTTGGAATAATTCTTATACTTGGAAGTATATTTATGATTTTAAGCAAATTAGGGTATTTTGAAGATTTTAATATATTTTATTTATTTCTTTCAGGAGTATTTTTATTTGTAAGTATAAGAAGCTTATTTAGAAAGAACTTTTATGGAGTGTTTTTTCCGTTAGCGTTTATAGGAATAATCTATAGCAAGCAGTTAGGAATAACAGATATAACTCCAGGACCTATTTTAATTGCAGCAGCCCTATTAAGCTTAGGGTTATCACTTATATTTAAAAAGCCTAAATACGTTATAAATAATGGTGATTACGATAAAATATATGAAGATGTAGCTTACGAAGATAGTGAATATATAAATCTTAATACTTCTTTTGGAAGTAGTATAAAATATATAAACACAGATAATTTTAAATGTGCTAACTTAAGTTGTTCTTTTGGAAGTATGAAGCTTTATTTTGATAATGCTAGTATTTTAAATGACAGTGCAGTTTTAAAGTTAGATGTAAGCTTTGGAGGAGTAGAAATTTTTGTACCTAAGGATTGGTACATAGACGATAAAACTTCTGTTTCTTTCGGTGGATTAACAGAAAAAAATAAAGGCGATAGAAATACTAGTAAAACATTAATTTTAACTGGGGACATAAGTTTCTCTGGCGTAGATATAATATATATATAGTCTAAATAATAAGGTAGTAGGTAAAATTTTAATTACTTACTACCTTATATTCATTAATTACATAAAATTTTTAAAAATTTTATGGGCACTTTAAAATTAAAAGGTCTATTATAGAGTAAAGAAATATGTTATGTAAGGAGAGATAGTTTATGAAAGGAATTAAAAACAAAGTAGTAGTTATAACTGGAGGAACTAGAGGTATAGGTTTTGAGACAGTTAAAAAATTTTTAAGTAATGGTGCAAGGGTTGCCTTATGTGGTTCAAAAAAAGAAACTGTAGATAAAGCCTTAGAAGAATTAAAGGGGATAAGTGGAAATTACGAAGTTATGGGATTTTATCCAAACCTTTTAAATTCAAAAGAGATAGATGAAATGGTAGATATAATTTTAGAAAAATGGGGCAAAATAGACGTACTTATAAATAATGCTGGTATTAGTGATAATAAAAGTATATACGATCAAGAACCAGAGCATTTTGAAAAAATATTAGATATAAATATACAAGCTATTTTTAATTGCACAAAAATCATTGCAGAAGTTATGAAAGACGAAAAGAGTGGCGTAATTTTAAATACTAGCTCTGTAGTAAGTTTATACGGTCAAAAAACAGGAGTAGGGTACCCTACATCCAAATTTGCAGTTAATGGATTAACTAAATCATTAGCAAGAGAACTTGGAAAAGATGGAATAAGAGTAAATGCTGTAGCGCCTGGAGTAATAGAAACAGATATGGTTAAAGCTTTAGATAAAAATATAATAGAGGCTATTTCTAAAACAATTCCTTTAGATAGACTTGGAACACCAGAAGATGTCGCTAACGCATTTTTATTTTTAGCTTCAGATATGGCAAGTTATATAAGTGGTGAAATATTATCAGTTGATGGTGCAGTTGTAATATAATTTACTTGTATTGTTATAAGGAGGGAGATAGATAGACTTATGAAAAAAGTTAGTAGCACAGAAGAAATAAGAGAGTTTATAAATTCAGATATGGCTATAGTATATTTTACAGGGCTAGACTGCGGGGCTTGTGAAGCTATTAAATATAAAGTAGAAGATATAATAAAAGAATACCCTAAAATAGAGGCTTGTGAGATAAGTGGAGAAAAATATCCAAACATAGCAGCAGAGTTTGGAATATTTTCTCTTCCGATCTTAATTTTATACGTAGATAAAAAAGAAACTATAAGAACAGGAAGAAATGTAAGTATGCTTGATCTAGAAAAAGATATAGATAGATACTATAATATGATTTTCAATTAGCTAATTATATAAACTATAGAAAAATGGAGAAAAAAAGAGTAATAGAGAGTAATATTAATTAATTTGCCTTATTTCAAATATTATGTTAGTATATAGGCAGATAAGGAAGTCCTTATTATTTTTTTGCAAAAAATCAATAGAGAAATCTATTTGAGAAAAAATGAACGGAGGAAACTTAAATGAACACATTACCAAATTGCCCAAAATGCAATTCAGAATATACTTATGAAGACGGAGCTCTTTTCGTATGCCCAGAGTGCGCTTACGAGTGGAATGCAGCTTCAGAAGCTAATAATGATGATACTTTAGTTGTTAAGGATTCAAACGGAAACATCCTACAAGATGGAGATTCAGTATCAATAATTAAAGACCTTAAAGTTAAAGGTGCTTCATCTGCATTAAAAAAAGGAACTAAAGTTAAAAACATACGTTTAGTTGAGGGAGACCACAACATAGATTGTAAAATAGATGGTTTCGGAGCTATGCAATTAAAATCAGAATTCGTTAAAAAGTTATAATATAAATTAAATCTGCCATATTAAAAATAAGGCAGATTTTTTTTGTTTTAGCATTTTATTTAATATATATTTAGTGTAGAATTGTAAAGAAAGTTTTTATTAGAAGGGATGATATGAATGTATCAATACGCAATTTTAGCGAATCCAAGTCATACTCGTATTTATTTTGACGAGGCAATTAAAATAGCTTGTTTAGAACTTGAAGCTATAGTTTCAGCACACGACATTAAAATAGAGAATATAGGGGAAGGAAATATAGGACTTCCAAACTGCATTACATTTAAGACAGATAAAAGATTAGACGATATAGATTTTAAAGCAATAAGTACATCTTCAGTTTATTATGCTATATTTGAAATAGTAGAAGATGGACTATTAAAGCCAGTAAAAATAGACGATTTTAGAAGTTTCCCTGAAAGCTTAGTTCAAATACTTAAGTATACTGGGAAAACAAATGAACTATTTACTAGAATGATGGTAACTTTAGCAGAAGCTTCATGTAAGACAGGAAGCAAAAAGTTAAGATTACTTGATCCTATGTGTGGTAAAGGAACTACTCTTTTTGAAGGATTAATAAGAGGCTATGATGTAACTGGAATAGATATAAATGAAAAGTGGTCAAACGAAATCCAAACATTTATAGTAAGATACTTAAAAATGGGTAAATACAAGCACAAAACCTCTAAAGAAAAAAGAACAGGTAACAACGGCAAAAAGATTGCAAATTATTTTAATTTAACAACAGCGAAGACTAAAGAAGAATTTGCAAAAGGTGAGGTTCAAAGCCTTGACTTATTTACAACAGATACTAGAAATGCATATCTTCTTATAAAAAAGAATACTTGTGATATGTTAGTATCAGACCTACCTTACGGAGTTCAACACGGTAGTAAGGTCGCAAACGAAATAGCTATGGATAGAAGTCCTTTAGATCTTTTAAAAGAGTCAATTCCTTCATGGAAAAATGCTTTAAAAGTAAAAGGATCACTTGTTCTTTCATATAATGAGTTTACTTTAAAGTATGATGATGTTAAAGAAGTTTTAGAGTTAAGAGGTTTTGAAGTCTTAGATAGAAAGCCTTATTTTGGTTACATTCATAGAGTAGACCAATCAATAAACCGTAATTTAATAGTAGCAATTAAAAAATAAAAAGCACAAATTTTGTGCTTTTTTATTTTTTTTAAAATTTTTTAAAAATAGCGTTATTGAAAAATCTTTTTCTCTGTGATAATATTGTTCACTACAGAGAAGGGATATGAAAGAATGAAACAAAAAATTATACCAAATACTTTACTATTTATATTTATAATTTTATTCGTAAATATATTTAATACTCTCTTTGGGAAAGAGAATTCATTAGTTGGTGTATCTACAATAGTTGCGGCTTTAGTATTATTATCTAAAGACCTTACAAAGAATTCATTTAATAATTTTTCTAAATTGCTATTAGTAAATATAGGACTAGGTGTATCAGCATATATAGCAGCTAATAATGTATGGGCAGGTTTCTTTATAAACTTTATAGTACTTGCATCAATAGGATATTTTTTAAGTTATAATTTTACAAAGGAACTTATAGTGGCATTTGGACTTCAATATAACTTTATGTTATACACTCCAGTAAATGGGGGTATGTTTGGGAAAAGACTACTTGGACTTATGTTTGGAGCAGTATTTATTATGGTGCTTCAGCTTATAGTTAACAGCAAAAAGAAAAAAATAGAAGTAGTAAAATCAGATATATTAGAGTTTGAAGAAGAAGATAATGATAGCAAGACAATAACTATATTAGGAAAAAGTGTACAAGTTCACCCAGTCAGAGCAGGATATGCAATAAGAGTTGGCTTACTTACAGCTATAACTGCATTTATAGCAGGGTATTTTGAATTAGCTCAAGGTAGATGGATGACTTATACTATTTTTTCATTAACAGAATTATATTCAGAGCACTGTAAAGTTAGATCTAAACAAAGACTAGAAGGAACTATAATAGGTGCAGGTATAGTAATATTACTATTTATGATAATTAAAGATAATACAATAAGGCTTGCAATAATACTTTTAGGAGGATATTTAGATACTTATACAACTAATTATAGAGATAAAATAATTTGCGTAACTATATCAGTAGTTGCAGCTATGTCTATTAGTGATGGTTCTATTTATTCATCTATGCAAAGAATAATGTATGTATTTATAGGTGCAGTAATAGCGCTTATTGCAAATAAATATATTTTTAGCTTTTCAAAAGAAGAGGATAATAAAAATATGACCCTAGGGTTTAAATAAGGTGTTAAAATAAAAGTGTAGTAAAGTTTTTTACTACACTTTTATTGCACTTTAAACGCATAAATTTAAGATTAGTATAAAAAGATAAAAATATAAATTAAATCAGGAGAAAGTTTATGAAAATGAATTTAAAAAAAGAGATAAAGAAAGTAATTAATTTTATTTTAATGCTCTTAGTTGTTTCTATTTTCTTTGCATTTGGGAAAGATAATGTTTTGATAGGGTTTGGTACTCTGCTAATAACATCAAGTTTCCTTATAGATGACTACTCAGTAAGACCTAAAAGAATGATAAAACTTATGGTATTTATACAAGTATCTATAGGTATATTTTCTTATTTGGCGAGTTTAAATTATGAGATAGGGTTAGCTATTACAATAATAGTAGTTTTTTCCTTGTATTATATTTTTAGTTATGATGTCAAACCTGCTAAGAGTTCAGGCTTTGTAATGACATATTTACTTTTATTATATTCTCCAATTACTATAAATCAGTTACCTAAAAGGCTATTAGCATTAGCTTTTTCAGGGCTCGTTATAATGGGGCTTTATTATTATTTGAATAAAGCTAAGAATAAAAAAATTATAAGCAATGAACTAAATACAATTTTAAAAAGTATAATTTTAGAAGTTGAGCTTGTATTACAAGGAAAAGAAATATCAAGTATTAATGAAAAAACAGTTCTTCTTATAAAAAATACTGAGATAAAAATATATGAAAAAAGAGAGAGCTTCAAAAAAGATATAGAAGATATTTACTATAAATCTATTATCTTATCAGTACTTAAAAATATTAATAAAAGTATTAGCTTAGTAAATAAAAATATAGAAAATGAGAATATTTTAATAAGGCTTAAAAACTTTTTAGATAATATAGGTCTTTATATAAATGGAGAAATTAATATAGAAGAATTAAAGGAGATTGCAAATAGAGATTATAAAGAATTAAAAGAAGTTAAAGTTACAAATGGAGTAGATAAGTTCAGATTTTATTATTTTAAGTATATTCTAGAAGAGATGATAAATTTTATAGATAATAAAGAAAAAATACTAAAATTATTTACAAATAAAAAAATAGAAGAGTTTAAGTTAAATGAAAAGAAGGTAACAAATCTATCTATAAGATGGAATATAGCAATAAAAGCAGCTATAGTTATTTCACTATCTGTTTTTGTAGTTAATTATTTCGATATATATTTTGGTAAGTGGATACCTTTTACTATGACTGTTTTGATATTACCTTATGCAGAGCAAAGCAATAAAAAAATTATAGAAAGGATGTCTGGAACGTTTATAGGTGTGATTTTATTTGAAATTCTAAATACTTTAGTTGGAACTAATAAGATATTAATTATAATAGCTTTAGTTTTATCAATGTTTTTATCAATAAATATAAACTCCTATAGCAAAAGATCTATATTTATAACAACAGGTGCGCTACTAGCTATGATGATTATGTATCCAGAAGATTCTATGGGTGAACTTGCCCTTTATAGAATACTATTTAATATAATTGCTGCAATAGTAGTAGCATTAGTATTGAATTTTATTTTTCCATATAAAATAAATAAAGATACTAAAGAGTGTATAGATGAATCAATGAGACTTAACGATAAAATGATAGAATCTCTTATAAGCAACGAATTAAATATCAAGGATTTAGATAAAAAGCTTATAATGAGCAACCATTATTTTAGAAGAATAAATTATAACAATATAATAATTAAAAACGATACTATAAGTAAATTTTTAAGTAAGCAAGTTGAATATGTTGGAGATATATGTTTTTTATTTAAAAGTGGAGTGTATTTAAAAGATAAAGAACTTTATAAAAGGTTTGCTTTAAAAATAATAGATAAGTATAAAAAAGAAAATTCAATAGAAGAGATAAAAGATATATTCAATAATTCAAAGAGCGATGCAGAAAGAAATATAATATTAAGCTTATATGTTATATATAATGATATGAATTTACTAAATGAATTAGGAAGTAAATGCAAAAAGGAATTAATATAAACTTTTACTATAATAGAATAAGTTACAAAATAAAAAAATAAATAGGATAGATTAAATAAACAAATACTATATTTAAAATAGAAAAAAGCGAGGTATAAATATGAGTAGAAAACCACGCTATTTTGCAATAGTAGCACATTGTTTATTAAATCCATCAACTAGAGTTCACTTACTAGGGAAGCGATATGAAATCGCAAAGATGGTAAGTGAATTTTTTTTAAGTAAGCATGTAAGTATTATACAACTTCCTTGCCCTGAATTTACAGCTATGGGTTATATGAGAAACCCTCAAGGAAGACAACAGTACAACAACATATTTTTTAAAAAGCATTGCAAAAAAGAATTAGAGTCTTTTGTAGATATGATATCAGAACTTACAAATAACAATAATACTCCTCTCTGCTTTGTAGGAATTCAAGGTAGTCCTACATGTAGTATATACTGGGGAAAACATAAACTTAACAAATACAAAACAGAATCTATGAACGAAGATGAAGATTTGCATTCTGAAGATACAGTTTATGGAGTTATGACAGAAGTTTTAAATGAGATGTTAAAAGAAAAAGGAATATGTATCCCATATCTTGAGGCACCAGTAAAAGAAAATATAGAATCAGAAAAATCTAAAAAGTTTTTCTTAGATTTATATAATACTATTAAACGATAACATAAAAAAACAAGAGTCAAAAATTACATTAAAACGTCCAAAACTATCGAATGCATTCAGTTAAAATTATAAATAGATAAAATTTATTACTTAATAATAATTTTGAAAGGGGATATATTATGACTAAGAAAATTATAAGCGAAATTATTGGTACTTTTGTTCTAGTATTACTTGGAACTGGAGCTGCAGTTTTAGGAGGAGGTATCGATGGTATTGGAATATTAGGAATAGCTATGGCATTCGGACTGTCAATAGTAGCTATGGCATATAGCATCGGTACAATTTCAGGCTGTCACATAAACCCAGCGGTAAGTATAGCAATGTTTGTAAATAAAAGAATAGGTTTAAAAGAACTTATAGGATACATAATAGCTCAAATAATAGGAGCTCTTTTAGGAACATGGACACTTGTAACAGTTTTAAAATCAGCAGGATTATCTTTAGATAATTTAGGTCAAAATGCATTTGGAGATTTAACAGCTGGAGGAGCATTTTTAGTAGAAGCAATTTTAACATTCGTATTTGTTTTAACTATAATTGCTGTAACGGGTAAGAAAGGAAATCCAAATTTAGCTGGACTTGTAATCGGGTTTTCATTAGTTCTTGTACATATAGTAGGAATTCCACTAACAGGAACATCAGTTAACCCAGCTCGTAGTTTAGCACCAGCTTTATTTGTTGGAGGAACGGCACTTTCAGAAGTTTGGTTATTTATATTAGCACCTATAGTCGGTGGAATAATTGCAGCTTTAGTTGGAAGATTTGTTTTAGATACTGAAGAAGAATAATAAAAAGGTTGTATCAATTTATTTGATGCAACCTTTTTTTATACAAGTGCTTCTTCGTTTGGATCTAGTGATGCAATTTCGGTTAAAGCATCTACTCTAGCTATATTTGCAAGAACACTTAAAAAATAAGCATTTGATAATTTTTCGTAAGGAACTAGAGAAATATTTAAGCCTAGAAGTTCATTTTTAGAATTTATTTGATAAATTCTGGTTTTAGCTACGTACCAAAGGACTATAAGTCCACAAAGCACTAATTTTTCGCCTATAACTAAAAGAGCAGCTGCATCTTCTGTTATAGGTATTTCAGGTTCATTTTCCTCTCGTATGTCTAAATCGGCTACGTGAACAAATATTGCATATCCCATTATAAGTAGATAAGAACCATACTTCTCCATAATAGCTAAATATATAGCTAAGTTTTTAAAAAATTCTTCTAATTTAGGATCTTCTTTCTCCAAATATTTTCCCTCCTAAAATATAAAGATATTTCATTATATGAATAGATAAAGTATTTGTACTTACAAAAAAATATTATTATTAGTTTAAACAAAAAAGGGTTTAGAGTCGTCTATAGAGTATAGAGATTTTAAGGGGGATAATATGAGGGGTAGAATTAAAAAAGAGAGGGAAGTAGAAGATTTTATAATTAAAAATCAAAATAGACTTTATAAAATAGCCTATATATATGTAAAAAATAAAGACGATGCTTTAGATATAGTTAGTGAGAGTATTGTAAAGATATATAAGAATATGGATAGAGTTATTAAAGCTTACAGTATTGAAAAATATATTATTAGAATTGTTATAAATACATCAGTAGATTTTATTCGTAAGAATTCAAAGATAAAACTAGAAGAGGAAGTAAATATATCAAGTTCTTTTAATATAACTGATATAAATTATTTAGTAGACTCTTTAAGTGATGATTTAAAAACTGTAATAATACTAAAATATTTCGAAAAATATAAAATAAGAGAGATAGCAGAGATACTAAATATCCCAGAATCAAAAGTAAAGAATAGATTGCATAAAGCTTTAACTGTTTTAAGAATTGAAATTGAGGAGGGAGAATAGATGAGTAAAGATACTTTAATAAATATATATGAAGATATAGAAGTACCAGAAGAATTAAGTTTAAAGGTTAGATCTGCTATAAAGTCAGGAAAGAAAGCAAGGCGAAATAAAAAGATAAAAAATATAGGTATAGGTGCAGCGG
This sequence comes from Clostridium chrysemydis, assembly GCF_015234215.1. Taxonomy (GTDB): domain Bacteria; phylum Bacillota; class Clostridia; order Clostridiales; family Clostridiaceae; genus Clostridium; species Clostridium chrysemydis. Next base: position 45,869 of record NZ_JADEKP010000012.1, read on the forward strand.
TTATTTCAATATGTTTTGTTGGAGCCGTAAATGTATCAGAAGAAGTAGCAGAAGCATTAAGTAATATACCAGGGATAAAAGAATTAGTAGAATTAGTTAAATTCGAGAAGGATAGCGGTTTTGATAACGCTATTAATGAAGGTTTAGTTCAAGATATAAATTATAGAAAAGAAAAAGATGGGGTAGTAGTAAATATAAATACTATAGTAGGAGATTATAAAAGGCTTTGGTTAGATTTAAAAATAACTGGAGAAGAGGAAGTAAGATATACATCTATAACTAATGATAAAGGTGAGTTTATAGATGGTAGAAGTATGATAATAAAAGAACCGAATACAAAGAAGGAATACCTAGTTGTAGGTTTTAATGAAAGAATAGATAAATTTAATTTAAATATAAAAGTCATAAACAAAGAGAAAAGAGAGATAGATTTTAATATTACTATAGAGTTAGATGGAAAGATTAAAAACAGTAATGATATAAAAACTTATTTAAATAGCAGTGTAGAGACAGAACTAGGAAATCTGAAAATTACATCTATGGAAAAAACTAATTCAAGAGTGAAAATTAATTTTAAGTTAGATAATGATATATATAAGATATATAGCTTCAAAAATCCAAGGTTAATAGATAGTTATGGTAATGAATATAAACAATCTGATATTTATACTTCTTATAAAGATGGAATAAGTATGGTTGAATTTAAAGCGGGTTTAAATTTAAGTGAAGATATTAGATTTGTATGTGATGGTATTTATATTTCTAAAAAGGAATCTCAAAATATAAAGATAGATTTAAATAAAAGAAAAGTAATAGATAATAAGTATGGGTTTAAAATTAAATCATTAAATAAATCAGAGCTTACTTTAAGTAGTAATGAGATATATGATATAGGAAGTTTAGATATAATAAATAAAAATGATGGAGACTTTAAAGGCTTAAGTTGTAGTTATAATGAAAATAATGAAGTAGTAGAAGTAGAGTGCTATTTTAAATTAAATAAAAATAGCTCAGATATTTTAGAGATAAAAGCAAAAGATATAAGTGAAAAGTTAATTAAAGGAGTAAATATTCCTATTAAATAAGTAAAAATGCGTAGAAATATATTATTTCTACGCATTTTATGATATATCTAATAAAAACTTAGACTTATTTTAAGGGGGGAAGCTTTAAATATTGATTTGAAAATGAGTGTTTTTCGTATTTATAAGGGTAAACAAAGGAAAACTATACCACGCGTATCAGTATATGATATATTGTCGAAAAGAAGAGGAAATGAAAGGAGGGGAAGGGAGAGTTACTTAAACAAATTAAAATACAATTAAAAAATATAAAGATAAGTCTATAATAAGATACATCAGCTACGGCAAACAACTTAAATTTCCAAGAGAAATTTGTTGACAATGTCGAAAGATGATGATATACTAAACTAGTCGCTTGAGTGCGACAGAGATTAAATGGTCTTTGAAAATTGAACAGATTTATATAATACAAAACCAGCAATTCTTTTTACGAATTTAAGTTTTAAGAGTACAGATTAAACTTTTTATTGAGAGTTTGATCCTGGCTCAGGACGAACGCTGGCGGCGTGCCTAACAC
>NZ_JADEKP010000013.1 GCF_015234215.1 Clostridium chrysemydis
GTGTTAGGCACGCCGCCAGCGTTCGTCCTGAGCCAGGATCAAACTCTCAATAAAAAGTTTAATCTGTACTCTTAAAACTTAAATTCGTAAAAAGAATTGCTGGTTTTGTATTATATAAATCTGTTCAATTTTCAAAGACCATTTAATCTCCGTCGCACTCAAGCGACTTGCTTATCTTAACACTTAAGTTTTAAGTTGTCAACACTTTTTAATTAAAATGTTTTTAACCTTCAAACTTAGCGTATCGCTTGTTTGCGTTTTGCATCAGCGACAGGATTTATTATATAATTTTCGATAAAATATGACTCGTATAAATATAGTATTTTCCTAAATTATATTTAATATACTCTTAAATTTATTAAATAACTCATTTTTATGTATATTGATACTCTAGGTTGTGTTTTCATATTTTTATAGAAAATTTAGAAGATTCTGAACGAAAATATTGTGTTATAATTGCTTAAAAGACAGATTTAAGGAGGCTTAACTAAATGAAAGAGATACTTAAAAATGATTGGCAAGATTTATTAAAAGATGAATTTCAAAAAGATTACTATAAAAAGATACGATCTTTTTTAATTGATGCTTATAAAAATAAAACGATATATCCAAATATGTATGATATTTTTAATGCCCTTCATTATACTAGCTATAAAGATACTAAAGTTGTAATCCTAGGTCAGGACCCGTACCACGGACCAAACCAAGCCCACGGATTAAGTTTTTCAGTAAATGTAGGAGTTAAAACTCCACCTTCACTTAGAAATATATATAAAGAATTAAATACTGATTTAGGATGCTATATCCCAAATAACGGTTATCTAAAAAAATGGGCTGATCAAGGTGTTCTTCTTTTAAATACAACACTAACTGTAGAAGCACATAGCGCAGCATCCCATAAAAACTTAGGCTGGTCTTTATTTACTGATGAAATAATAAAACTTCTAAATAAAAAGGAAACTCCAATCGTATTTATTTTATGGGGAGCTCATGCAATAAAGAAAAAGGAACTTATAACAAACAAAAACCATTTTATTATTCAATCAGTTCATCCGAGTCCTTTGTCTGCTTCTAGAGGATTTTTTGGTTCTAAACCCTTTTCTAAAGCTAACGAATTTTTAAAAAGCACTAACCAAAAAGAAATTGATTGGCAAATAGAAAATATCTAAATAAAAATAAGCCATCTATTAGTTTTAATAGATGGCTTATTTTTATAAATTATCTTTTACGATTTCTATCATATCATTATATTGTTCTTCTGTTATTAATTCATATCTTTTCAAAATATCTAAAGTTTCTTTATCATATAATACATCTTTTTCTAAATATTTATCTATGTTTTTGCGATTTATATTTGCTCCAACTATAACTGCTATTACTATCATAATAAACGCTATTGATATGAACTCCATTTTCTAACCTCAATTTAGATTTTTCTAATTTTATTATATTAATCTAAATTTGAATTGTGAATTCTTTTTTTATCGTGTTTTTTAACCATATTATAAATTGTTGATACTATTATTCCTGATACTCCACCTAATGCGAAATAAAAGGTAACATTCCCTCTAACCACTCCAACTAAAGTTCCTAAAGCTACCCCTACAATAATCCCTTTACATATCCTATCGTATTCTTCATCCGTCATTCTAAGTTTTTCTCCCATAACAACACCAACTCCTAATATTATTCTCATAACCTTATACTATTATTGTAACTGTTAAATCTTAATACTTCCTTAAGCAAATCTTAAAGCTTGATTATTAAAGTGTTTAAAATTCATTAAGTTATCTTTGTCCTAATTTTAACAGTTTTTCTTTATCTTGTAAAGAGTTATTTTATAACTCTTTTGTTAATTTCCATTATTATATTATGTACTTATTTATATGTTTTATTCATAAAAATAGAGAGCTACATAAAATAATTTATATAACTCTCTTATATTTATACTTTTATACGATTTTTGTTCCATGAACCTCTATACAGTTAGTCTTACTTATTACATATTCAAAATTATCTTTATTAACACCACCACCAGGCATTAATATTATCCTGTCATCTGCATATTCTATAAGTTCCTTTATTGTAGCTAGATTTTCTAAGGCACTATTCTCTCCGCCTTTTGTAAGTATTCTATCAACGCCTAAACTTACTAAAATATCTATAGCTTCTTTTTTATTCTTTATTTCATCAAAAGCCATATGAAAAGTTGCATTTAATCCTTTTGCCTCTTCTAAAAGTCTTTTACTGTTTTTGATATCTATTTTCCCATTCTCGTCTAATATCCCAAATACTATTCCATTTACCCCAATCTCTTTACACACCTTTATATCTTCTAACATTATCTCAATCTCATCTTCATTATATGTAAAGTTTCCACCTCTAGGTCTTATTATAACGTTTATTGGAATATTTATGTTTTCTTTTGCCTTTTTTATTGTTCCTATACTTGGAGTAGTTCCCCCTTCTAATAAATTATCACAAAGCTCTATTCTATTAGCACCCTTTAAGAAACCTTCTTTTGCTTCTAAATAATTTCCCACACAACATTCTTTTATCAATGTAATCACCCTCCATTACTTTTTAACTTTATTTTATCCCCTCTCTTTAAATTTGTCTTTAGTTTTTATAAATTTATTTAAAAGAAAAAGTGGCAAGCGCCACTTTAATAAATTATTTCATTCTATACTTTTATACGTAAAAAAAGCACTAACCAAAGTTAGTGCTTTTTGGTGGCTCGAGCAGGAATCGAACCAGCGACACGAGGATTTTCAGTCCTCTGCTCTACCGACTGAGCTATCGAGCCAGATGACCTAGCAACGTCCTACTCTCCCACACAGTCTCCCGTGCAGTACCATCGGCGCTGTAGAGCTTAACTTTCCTGTTCGGAATGGGAAGGAGTGTTTCCTCTACGCCATCATCACTAGATTACTTAATCAGTATACATAATTTGAGCTTATTTGTCAAATAGTTTCTAATTATTTTTTAATATAATCTAATATAGGCTTTATACTTCCTTTGTCTGTAAAATCTACAACCTTTCCATATGTCTCTAAGAACTCATTATTTTCAGGAGTTAATTCTTCCTTTTTACTAATTGATTTCTTAAGCATATACATCATAGTTTTATGAATTACAGATAGCTTTTTATAATCTATTCCTCCTCTTAAGTTAAATATTTTAATATTATCTTTCATATCATCATTAAATGTTCTTACTGTATTTCTTAAAATAGCTTCTTTATTTTCTAAAACGTTTGGATCTGCAAGTCCACAAGTAAATACAATTAACTTTTTACCTTTTAACATGTTGTAATTTTTAGTGATAAAATCTAATCCACTTGTTCCACCTGCATATAAACCTCCACCATATACTATTACATCATAATCTAAAAAAGTATCAGCTTTAAGATTATTGTTTTCAAATAAGTCTGCATTTAGTTCCTCACTTATCCATTTCGCATATATTTTTGTAGTTCCATATTTAGATTTATAAATTACAGCTATCTTCATATCCCCACTCCTTAAAATTTATTCTAAGATTATAGCCATCTCCCTATTTAATGGACTAAACCCTAAATCCCTATATAATTCATATCCATCATCAGTATATTCTAGTTGCACTTTAACAACACCTATTTCTTTTGCATCTTTTAATATATTTCTAACTATTTCTTTTGCAAAACCTTTTCTTCTATACTCTTTTACTGTATATACGTTTAAAAGTGTAGCCATTTTTCCTGAAATACAAGCCGCTGTAGGTATTCTTTCGTATATAGTAAGTATTGCAGATGCTACTATTTTATTATTTATAAGCCCTATATATATTACTAAAGTATCATCTTCTATATGTTTTTCTAAATAATCTTTTAAAGCTACTCTAAGTTCATCTTCATTATCCATATCTCTTATTAGAGATAAAAATTCTATTCTATTTTCTATTAATGATTCTATATCTTTTCTTTTTGCCTTTCTTATTTCCATACCCTAACCTCTTTTTAATTTATTTAGTAGTTCTTCTCCTTCTTTTCTTGAAGAAACTATGTATATATCTTTACCCTTTGATTCTTTTATCATCTTCAAATATTCTATTCTATAGTTTTTATTAAAATTCCAAATCCAACTTAAAAACTCTATATCAATTTTTTCTATACATCCCTTTCCCATATCAGACCTTGTTTTACCGTAATTAGTTATAAATCTTTTTAAAGCTCCTCTAATGCAAACTCTTCTTTTATAATCTAAATAAATTACAGCGTCGCATCTTTCTAACCTCTTAGGAATAGTTCTTCCAAAGTTTCCATCTATTATCCAAGATTCTTTACTCATTTCAAAATCAAGTCTATTATCGAATTCTTCTAAACTTACAGGGACCCAATTTTCATTCCAATATAGTTTATCTAAATGTATAACTCTAATATTTAATATTTCTCCAAGCTTTTTAGCTAGGGTACTTTTACCACTCCCACTGCAGCCAAGTACTATTATTTTCTTATATTCCATAATTTTCACCTGATAATTTATTTTTCTTTACTCATAAATATAAGATGTTCTAAAGTTTTATATCCTCTTCTATTATAGAAACCTTCTGCTTTATCGTGTCTTTTTGTCATTAAAACAATCTCTTTTACTCCACGTTCTTTAAGCTTTTCTTCAAATTCTTCTAAAAGCTTACTTCCAACATTGTTACCGTGAATAGACTTTCTAACGCAAAACTCTTTTATATTAAACATTATTCCATCATAGTACTGTTCTTCGTGTCCTAATATAAAAGCTACTATCTCGTTATCCTTTATAAGCTTTAGTCCATAAAAGCCACTGTCGTCTAACATATTTTTAAGTCTTTTACTTGCAGTTTCATAAGTCCAATTATCATTCCAAGGCTCTCCATTAAAAGCCTCTATATAAATATCTACTAATTCATTTAAATCTTCTCTTTTTATTTCCTTAAACATTTATAACTATCTCCTAATACTTTATTCCATAAAATTTATTATACCACACATCTAGTAATCATTTACATTTAGCTAAATATGTTTTCTCCCTCTGTTTGATTTATAATTTCTTTATGTCATAATTAAATAATAAATTAAAATACGGAGATGATATTATGGATAATAAAATAAAAGAATTATCTGAGATTATAAAAAATAGTAATAATATTGTATTCTTTGGTGGCGCTGGAGTTTCTACTGCAAGTGGAATACCTGACTTTAGAAGTGCTAATGGTCTTTTTAACGAAAAGCTTAACATGACTATTTCACCTGAGCAGTTAGTGTCTCATAGCTTTTATTTAAAATACCCAAAAGAATTTTTTAACTTTTATAGAGCTAAACTTATTTATGAAGATGCTAAACCTAATGATTGTCATATAGCTTTAGCAAAGCTTGAGAAAATAAATAAAGTTAAGGCTATAGTTACTCAAAATATCGACGGGCTTCATCAAGCTGCAGGAAGTAAAAATGTTTTTGAACTTCACGGCTCTGTCCTTAGAAATTACTGCACTAAATGTAATGCCTTTTATGATGTTAACTTTATACTTAATTCAAATGACATTCCTCTTTGCACTAAATGCGGCAGTATAGTTAAACCTGATGTAGTTTTATATGAAGAAGCTTTAGATGATGATGTTATTAAAGGTGCAGTTACTGCAATTTCAAAGGCAGATACTTTAATAATCGGAGGGACTTCACTTGTTGTTTATCCAGCAGCTAGTCTTATAAATTACTTTAGAGGTAAAAACCTTGTTTTAATTAACAAAAGTACAACTTCTGCTGATTCTAATGCAGATTTAATTATTAATGATGATATATCAAAAGTCTTTAAAGAAGTTATGAGTCTTTTATAAATCAAAAAGTGGACAAACAGTTTGTCCACTTTTTATATTTAAATTATATTATTTTCTATTCTAAGCTTTAAATCTTTTATCTTTTCTTCAATAGATTTTATGATTAATATAAATTCCTCGTCTGATTTTCCTGTAGGGTCTTCTAAGCCCCAGTCTTCTGTATGAGTCGCTTTGACGTATGGACATACAACATTGCACCCCATCTTTATAACTATATCAACTTCTGGTATATCACTTAAAAGCTTAGACTTTTGAGTTTCATTCATATCTATATCGTATAAATCCTTAATTAATCTTACTGCATCTTTATTAATTTCAGGTTTAGTTTCAGTTCCCGCTGAATAACTTAAAAATACATCTTCTCCATAAAGTTTGCCTAAAGCTTCAGCCATCTGAGATCTACATGAATTATGTACGCAAACAAATGCTACTTTTTTCTTCATAATTTATAACACACCCTTTCTTAATTTAAAGGATAAAATATAACCTATGTTTAAGTCAATTGAATTTTTTTGGTATCTTTAATGGTTTTATTAAATATATTTATACTGTGAAATAATTTAGAGGTTAGTTTATGTTTACTTTTGGTTTGATATTAGTTGGATTTTTAATCTTAGGAAGTCTTTTTGTAATTTTTTCCTATGAAAATAAATTAAAGAGATTAAAACGTGACCTTGTTATATCTAATAGTCACGTAACAAGTTTACGCTCAAAATTATCAAAAGACAGTAATTCTAATTTTAGAAGTGATGAATCTAGTTTTTCTTCTAAAGAAAAATTAGAAATAGAATTCCTTTTACCTAAAGAACCTAGAGGCATTTTAAATGAAAATTCAAACATACTTTTAGCACCTACTTTAAATTCTCCAATTCTTTTAAAAACTAATTTAAAGATGGAGGTAATAATTATAGATAGGGCAAATCATTTAGGGATATATTGGTATTATGTACTTTTACCTGTAGATTCAAATATAAACTCTCGTGGTTGGGTTAAGAAAACTGACTTTACCTACTTTTACTCAAACTCAAATAACATAACTAAAGCCTAAAAAAAATTGTCTAAAAGGGAAATCCTTTTAGACAATTTTTCTTATTATAAATGGAATTACTATCATTACTAATAAATAAAATACTATTGATAAAACAAAAGGCCAATCTATTATTCTTTCTCTGCTTGTCTCTTTTCTTACCATTCTATTATCTTCTATATTTACTTTTTCATCTCTTAAAGTAAATACAGAATCCTCATCATAAACTATTTCTTTTACTATTCCATTTCTTATATCACTAAGCTTTTGAAGCTTTCTTAAAACAAATACTGCAATTAAAGTTCCTATAGCTAACCAAAATACTCCACCTATTGCTAAAGTTATCTTTTCGTTTATAGCTAAATTTTTAAGAGATACATCTGCTGCACTATCTAAAGATGCTGGTGAAACTACTTGCATTAATTTATTTAAAGTAATTGAAGTACCGTTTATTATAAAGTGAATTATCATAGATGAAAAAATACTTCCTGTAACTCTTACTGTATAAGCTAATATAAAACCTAAAACTGTAGCATATACGAATTGTTGAAAGTCTAAATGAAACATTCCAAAGAAAAGTCCACTAACTAATGCTGCTTTTAATTTGCTCTTTTCGTTATATCCAGATAATATAACTCCTCTTAAAGTGATTTCTTCTGTAATTGAAGGCATCACAGCAACTAGCAATAATAAAATTATATAAGGACTGCTATTTATCTTTGTTATAAACTCGCCTATGTTATTTTCAAATATAAACCCACTTATAAGTCCAAAAAAGTTAGTTATAAATAAACATCCTATTCCTAATAGTATAACTAAGAAAAAATCCTTAATCGGTAACTTTTTGAATCTAAATGTTTCTTTAACGTTGCATTTTGTAACTAATACATAAATAATTGCTGGAACTATAAATAGCATAAAATGATTTAAAGCTAACATAAGTTTTATATCAGTTATTCCTAGAATTTTATAAATAAAACTTAAAGGTATTGGCATAAATACTTCTAATATTAAAATTATTAGAAAATATTTATTAGCTCTTAGTACATTTCTCATAAAAACTCCTTTTACTTTGAATATTATTTTTTAAATTGGATAAACTTTTTACTGAGGCTATTTGCTTCATTAATTAATCGCCTCTCCCCCATTTTATTTATATACAAATATACAACTCTCTTAAATTACGTCAGTTAAGAGAGTTGTTTTTTTGTTATTTAATCTTTAGTAATTCTCTTCTTACCATATCTAGAGCTGTCATACAAGCTCTATTTCTAACAGCTTCCCTATTACCTGTAAAGATGTGCCTTTTAGCATATGCTTTCCCATTTACATATATACCTATGTAAACTAAACCTACTGGTTTTTCTTCTGTTCCTCCGCCTGGTCCTGCTATACCTGTTGTAGAAATACCAATATCAGAACCGCATCTTTTTGCTATTCCTTCTGCCATTTCTATTGCTGTTTCTTCACTTACAGCACCAACCGTATCTAGAGTTTCTTCTCTTACTTTTAAAGTCCTAATCTTTGCTTCGTTTGAATAAGTTACAGCACCTTCTAAAAACACACTAGAAACTCCAGGATAGTCTATAAGTCTAGCTGCTATAAGTCCTCCAGTACAAGATTCAGCTGAGCCTATAGTTAATCCTTTTTTAATTAAAGATTTAGCTACAACAAATTGGATAGGGTCTTCTCCCATTCCATAAACATTATCTTTTAAAACCTTTTTTATTTCTAAAATAACAGGTTTATTTAAATCTTCACATTGTTTTTTAGAACTTCCTTTAGAAGTTACTCTTAATATAACTTCACCTTCTTTTGCATAAGGTGCAACTGTAGGGTTTTTAGAATTTCTTATTAGATCTTCTAAAAGTTCATCTACCTTACTCTCACCTACTCCAAAAATCCTTATTATATCGGAAACTATAGTAGTTTCTGTTAGTTTTTCTAAATAAGGCCTAGCTTCATTTAAAAACATAGGTTTCATTTCTTTTGGAGGTCCTGGAAGTATGATTATTGTTTTATTATTTTTTTTCATTATTGCACCAGGTGCAGTTCCAAAATTATTTTTTAAAATTATAGCTTCCTCTGGAAAATATGCTTGTTTTTCATTGCTTTTTACACATTCTCTTCCTAATTTTTCAAAATAATCTTTGATTGATTCTAAGCTTTCTTTATGAAGCTTTAAATCTAACCCTAAATACTCTGCTGCAAGTTCTTTAGTTAAATCGTCTTTAGTTGGACCTAACCCACCTGTAGTTAAGATTATTTCACTTCTTTTAAATCCCTCTTCAAATGCTTTTAAAATTCTTTCTTTGTTATCTCCAACTACTCCTTGATAGTAAACATCAAGTCCTAAATTAGCTAGTTCTTTACTTAAAAACTGAGCATTAGTATTTAATATATCACCGAGTAATAACTCTGTTCCTATTGATAGGATTTCACATTTCATAAATATCCCTTCTCACTTTTTAAAATTTTCTATACTATAATTATATACTAAAAGACTTCCTACCATCCAAGCTTTTGATTTTTAACTGTAAAATGACTATCATCATTTTTAAATTCAATATTAAAGTTATTATCCTTATCTACTATTATCTTAGTTAGGGTAGCTTGTCCCATAACTTCTGAGTTTACTTCCTCATCTTTAAAATAATGCATAAGTGCTTTTAATGTTATGCCATGTGCTACAATTAAAACATTTTTCCCTCTATTTTCTTTAATTATTTTATCCATAGCATCTTTAACTCTAGTTCTAACACTTCCTAAGTTTTCACCATTAGGCGCAGAAAGGTTAACATCTCCATGCATAATTAAATCTATATTCCACTCTGGATTTTCTTTCATAACTTCATCAGTCTTTCTGCCTTCATAATCTCCAAAGCACATTTCCATAAGTCCATCTTCTGTTATTACTTCTAATTGTTTTTCTCCCTTTATTATGTTTGCAGTATGTAATGCTCTTTCTATAGGACTTGAATAAATAACATCTAATTCTATTTCTTTAATTCTTTCTCTTAACTCTTTTGCCCTATCTATCCCATCTTTTGTTAAAGACGAGTTTCCTCTTCCTTGAAGTCTTTTCTCTATATTCCATTCTGTTTGTCCGTGTCTTGTTAAATAAATTGTTGTATTCACTTTAGTCTCATCTCCCTTAAAATTTCTAATTATAATTATAACAAATTTTTTTGTTTAACTAATATTTAAAGTTTAGAAATACTAAAAGCAAACTTTTGTACTATGCTTTTAATTAAAAGGAGATGTTTAATATGAAAGTAATTTTACACGTAAATGAAAATGACCATTTTAAAATCGCATTAGGTAATATTAAAAACCTTTTGAATTCAGGAGAAGAAATTCAAATAGAACTTTTAGTTCATAATGATCCTATAAGATTTTTAACTAAAGATTTTTCAAAAGAATCTAATTTTATAGAAGCTTTAGAAGATATATCAGAAAAAGGAGTAGTTATATCCGCTTGTAATAATACACTAAATAATTTAAATATAAGAAAAGAAGATCTATTAGATTTTATAACAGTTGTACCTGCTGGTGTTTTAGAGCTTATTAAAAAGCAAGAAGAAGGATTTGCATACGTAAAACCTTAAGAAAATCAGAGAGGTGAAATTATGATTATTATTTGCTTTTTAATAGCAATAATCGCAACAACTATAGGAGCCTCATCTGGAATAGGTGGAGGGGTTATAATAAAACCTGTTTTAGAATCATTTAATATGTTTGATTTAAAAACTGTAACTTTATTATCCTCAATAACAATATTTTCTATGGCAGTTGTTTCTCTTATAAAACAAATTAAAATGAAAGATCCTATTAATTTTAAAACAACTGTAACTATAGCTTTAGGGTCTACGTTAGGCGGAGTCATTGGTGAAAAACTTTTAAAATTTATGCTATCTTTATCTAGTAATTCTAAAGTAGTCGCAGTGCTTCAAAGTCTTATGCTTATTTTTTTACTAGCTGTAGTTTACGTATATATAAACCATAAAGATAGATTAAAAGAGTTTAAAGTTAAATCCTTAGTATTGATTTTTGTAGTTGGTTTAATTTTAGGCGCATTAGCTTCCTTCCTAGGAATAGGTGGTGGCCCTATAAACGTAGCTATATTTTCATTACTATTTAGTATGAATACTAAAGATGCTGCTAGAAACTCAATTATTTTAATATTTTTCTCACAGGGCGCTAAAATCTTATCTATAGCTTTAACTACAGGATTTTCTAGCTATAATTTAAAGGTTATGCCTTATATGATAGTAGGTGGAGTTTTAGGAGGATTCTTAGGATATAAACTTAATAAATCAGTATCAGATAAATTTATAACTCGACTTTTCAACGTTGTTTTAATATTTATAATATTTGTAAATATCTATAATTTAATATGACACTAGCTTTGGCATAACATTTGCTATTTTATTTAAATAGAGGTGATTATTATGGATAAAATTATAAAGTGGAAAATGGAATGCGATGCAAAAGAAATTGTGGATATATTAAACTCTAAATATTATAACGCTAAATACTGTAAAGATTTAGAAGAGGCTAGGTCTACTATTTTAAATATCATTCCTAAAGGCTCATCTATAGCCCTTGGGGGTTCTGTAACTTTAAATAGTTTAAATTTATTAGAAACCTTTAGAAGTGATGATTATAAATTATTTGATAGATACAAAGATGTACCTTTTTCTGAGACGGTTGAAATTATGAGAAAATCTCTTCTTGCAGACTTTTTAGTTACAAGTACTAATGCTGTAACTAAAAATGGAGAGCTAGTAAATATGGACTCTACAGGAAATAGAGCAGCTCAAATGTTATTTGGTCCTAAGAAGGTAATAGGCGTAATAGGCGTAAATAAAATAGTTTCAGATTTAGATTCTGCATATAAAAGAATTGAAAAGGTTGCTATTTTAAACTCAAAGAGAATAAACCACAAAACTCCTTGCGCTTCATCTGGAAGTTGCTCAAACTGTGATGTAAAAGATAGAATTTGTAACTTTGTATCTATTGTAAATAACGGTAGAAAATTTGAAGATAGGTTTACTATACTAGTAGTTCCCGAAAATTTAGGCTATTAAATTAAATAAGTGGCTTTGCCACAATAGTTAAAAAGGTGTTATTAAATTATTTAATAACACCTTCTATTTTAAGTAATTGAATTCCCTATAAATATAAGTTAAATTTTAAAAATCACTAAATTTAAACGGGACGATTAGTATTGATTTTCTGTTTAAATTAACTCTTATATATTTATAGTTTTGGTCCCCCGATCAAAACTTTGATAAATTAAAATAAAATTTCACTCTCAAATCTTATTTTAAAACTCATACATTAAATATATAAATAATTTAGACTAATTTTGCTTAAATCTATAAAAGTGATTTTGCTATTAGATATATAATAAATTAATTTACCCCATTAATTCCTTCTAATATCAGTTTAAGATTAATTAATGATACCTTTAAATTTCCGTATCTTTTAAATATCATTTCCCCTAATTTATCCGTATTAACTTAATTTATAGTTATTAAGCACAAATAGTCATATTGTTCTACTCATTTCTTAATTTGACTTCTAATTACTCTTATTATTTTATCTTTAGTAAAATTTCAATGTGATACCTAAGCGTCCTATCCTATTCTCGTAATTTTTTCTTAATAATTTAACCACTTTTTAACATAAACCTATATCTTTTGAAATTATTTACGCTTTGTTCTTATTTTTTAAAAATACTTTCATTTTATGGATGAAGTATTTTATGTTTTATAAATTTTGCATAGTCTTTAGTTATAACTAATTGATCTATTGCCCCGCCACAAGTTGCAAGTCCTTTACTAAACCTTTGAGTTTTTATAGTTAAATCAACCATAAACTCTGCAAAATCTATGCCATCTTTTAATTGCATAAACTGCCAGTCTATATTCATTCCTTTATTATAAGTCATAAGCCCCATTAATATATCTGTTTCTCCATCAAAAGAAGCTCCTGCAACTATATTATTTTCTTTATTTAAATTTGGTCTTATTATTTCTAAATCACTAGTTATGCTGTATACATATTGCAGATCATTATGGTATCCACAAAGATGATAAATTACTCCTTTGCCGTGTTTTTCTTTAGTGTAATCCCTTAATTTATAAGTTATATCTGTTATATTATCCTCTTCTTTAACAAGGTCTATTTCAAAGCTTCTAATAAAATCTCCTACAGATTTCCCTCCGATTCTAGCATCACCACAACAAGAAACACCTATAGTTCCATCCTTTATAAGAAATAACTTTTGTGAATTATCACTTAAAGTTCTTCTATCTTTAGTTCCATCCTCATGTGTAGTAAGTCCTGTTAATCTGCTATCTGCTGCCATAGCTATTCCCTCTGGTAAAAATACCGTTGCAATTATTGACAAATCTATCCTCTCCTTTTCTAATCTCTTGACATTGAACCATTATATCCTTAAACTGTATATAAATTACACTAAGATAAAGGACTGATTTCATTTGGATATTAATTATATTTTAGAAGAAATAATAAGGTTTATAAACATAATATCTATATTAATTTTATTAATAGGTGTAATTTTTTCATTAATTTCTTTTATAAAGTCTGAATTACGTAAAAGTCCAACTGATGAAAAAATTAAATCTATTATCTTTATTAAAAACTATTTAGGTTCTTATATATTACTTAGCTTAGAAGTCTTAATCTGTGCAGATATAATAGAAACTATTATAAATCCTAGTTTTAAAGATATATTACTTTTAGCATCTATAGTATTAATTAGAACTATTATCTCTTATTTCTTAAACAAAGAAATAGAAGCATCAAAAAAAGAAGAACCTTAAAAACGGTTCTTCTTTTTTATTCTATATCTTTTATTTGTAACCTATCATTATAAAAGTTTTTATAAGACATATAAATTGCAATAATAGTTGAAAGTGACGTTGATGCTAATATCATAAATGTAACCATTATTTGAAACCTTACTGCAATTATAGGTGAAGTTCCCCCTAAAATTAAACCTGTCATCATTCCTGGAAGTGATACTATTCCTAAAGTCTTCGCTGAATCTATAGAAGGTGCTATAGCAAGTTTTATGCTTTTATTTATTATATCTTTTGATGCTAACTTTATATCAGCCCCTAAAGACAATTTAGTCTCAACTTGTATTCTATTTTCTTTAAATCCAGATTTTAAATTCATATATGCAAGTCCTATAGCTATCATAGAATTACTAACTATCATTCCTCCAACTGGTATCATATCTTTTGGAGTATTTTCTATAGCATGTACTAAAACTAAAGTCCCAAGAGTTATAACCGTTCCAACAGTAAGTGATATAAAAGATATTAAAACTATATTATCAATACCTTTACCTCTTTTTTTAGTGTTAAAGGCTGCATTTACTATCATAATTAAAACTATTATTAAAGTTGCAATAGTATTTTTTATATTAAAAATATATTCTAATAAATATCCAACTATCAAAAGTTGAACTATTGCACGAATTACGCTATAAATTATATCTTTTTCTATATTTAACTTTTGTTTATAAGATACAATTAAAGGAACAACTAAAAGAATAGCTGTTAATATAAGTGAATTTATACTCATTTAAAACTCCTCCAAATCTTTTATAGTTCCAGAATCTATAGTAATTCTCTTATTAAAAATTCTTTTGCTTTGCTCTAAATTATGAGTTACCCAAACTATAGTCATTCCTTCATCGTTTAACTCTTTTATGTACTTTTCTATAATTTCTGTATTTTCTTTATCTAATGCTGATGTTGCTTCATCTAATAAAAGAACTTCTGGTTTAAATAAAAGCCCTCTTCCTAAAGCTATTCTTTGCTTTTCACCACCAGATAAATCATTAATATTTTTATCTAAAATACTATCATTTAAATTTACCTTTTTTATCATTTGTTTTACCCTATCTAAATCAAAGGTTTCATTTGCTATCTCAAAGGGAAGTTTAAAATTATCTATAACCTTTTCTCCAAACAAACATGGAAGCTGAACTAAATATCTTATATCTTTTCTAAGTTCTAAAGGACTATAACTTTTATAATCTTTTCCTTTAAATAATATCTCTCCTGATTCTATAGGAATTAAATCTGAAAGTAATTTTAAAAATGTACTCTTACCACTCCCTGAAGATCCTATAATAGATAAACAATCCCCCTTATTTATAAAAAGAGATATTCCTTTTATTATTTCATCATTTTTTGATCCATACCTTAAATCCTTAACTTCTATTATCATTTACTTAACGCCCTTTCTTATATTTTTAAAGTTTCTATACCCCTATTTGATAATAATACTTTAAATTTATATTTTCAAACAAATAAAAGCGATATCAGATTTACTGATATCGCTTTTTTGTATTAATTAAAATTTAGTTATCCATTTCTAATAATGCTAATGCAACTGCACCAACAACACCAGCATCAGTTCCTAAACCTGCTGGAAGTATTTTTGTGCTTTCTGCCATAGCAGTAAAGCATCTTTTGTTAACTACTTCTCTAACTTTATCAAAAACTATATCTCCAGCTTGCGTTACTCCTCCACCGATAACTATCATTTCAGGGTCGAATATTGAAACAGCGTTTGCTATACCAATTCCAAGATAAGTTAACGCTTCGTCAATTATATCCATTGCTACCTTATCACCCTTTTTAGCTTCTGTGAATACTTCAAATGAAGTAACTTCATCGTAATTTTTAAGTGAAGTCTCAACTTTAGTTCTAACAGCTTCTTGACCTCTTCTTCCAATAGCTGTACCTGATGATACCGCTTCTAAACATCCTATGTTTCCGCATCCACATCTTGGTCCAAATGGTGCTACTGTTGTATGTCCTATCTCTAATGCATTTGAAGTGTTACCTCTGTAGATTTGACCGTTTAAAACAGCTCCTCCACCAACTCCAGTACTTACTGTAAAGTAAACCATGTTTTTAGTTCCTTTACCTGCACCTAACATATACTCTCCGATTGCTGCTACATTAGCATCGTTGTCAAGGTAAACTGGTACGTTGAACTTCTCGTTTAACGGTTTCACTAAATTGAAATCTTTAAATGGTAAGTTTGGTGTACTTATTATTATTCCTTTTTCAGCATCTAAAGGTCCTGGAGAACCGATTCCAATAGCTTTAACTTCAGATATATCAATATTTGAATCATTTATTACGAATTCTATGTTCTCTATTATTCTTTGAAGAACCTTTGCTTCTCCTTCGTGAGCATTTGTTGGTATAACGTTGATGTTAGATACCTTTCCTTCTAAATTTGCTAAAGCTGTACTTATTTTAGTACCGCCTAAGTCAACTCCTACTACATAACCCATAGTTTAATTTCCCTCCAATGACTTTGCTTTTGATTTGATGAATTAATTGTTTCTATTTTTACAATAGTCTTATTATACAATATTTTTAAAGATTTTTAAAATAATTAAAGAAAAAATATCGGTAAAGTTATAAAACTATACCGATATTTTGGTTATTTTTAGAAAGTTTACTACCTTCTAGCTTTTATATAATACTCTCCGTTTTCTCTTATTCCACAATCTTCTATATAAAAATTATTATCTTCTAGCATAGAATTTATTATTTTTACGCTAGAATTATTATTTTCTCTAAATGTTATAGTAAATTTATCGTTAGTATCTATTATTGAAAGATACTCATAAATATTGCTATATTCTATAGAATTAATATCTCCTTTTATATCCATCTGATAATCTGACACTTAACTCGCTCCCATCATCTTTTTTCTTTTTATTATTCCCAAATAACTTTAAATTTATTCACTTTCCTTATTTGAAATAATTTTATCTACTTCTGTTATAGGAACTTCTTCATATCTTTCAAAAGTCATTTTAAAACTTCCTCTAGCTTGAGTTATAGACCTTAAATCCGTAGCATATCTAAACAACTCTGCACTTGGAACTTCGCATAATAATTTTTGCATTTTAAAGCTCGGCTCCATTCCTATAACTTTTCCTCTCTTTTTATTTATATCACCTATAACATCCCCCATATATTCATCTGGTATTAATACTTCTAGTTTCATTATAGGTTCTAATAATATTGGTTTTGCTTCGCTTATTCCTTTTTTATATGCAATTGTAGCTGCTATCTTAAATGCCATTTCTGAAGAATCTACTGGATGGTGAGAGCCATCGTGTAGTGTTGCTTTTAAGCCTATAACTGGATACCCTGCTAAAACTCCATGTTTTATGCAATCTCTAAGTCCCTTTTCTACTGCCGGTATATAATTTCTAGGTACAACTCCTCCAACTACATTATCAACAAATTCTAAATCTTCAGATTCATCATATCTTCTTTCAAATTTAATTTGAACGTCACCGTATTGACCGTGTCCCCCTGATTGTTTTTTATGCTTTCCTCGAACGTCACTACTTCCTTTTATAGTTTCTCTATAAGGTATTTTTGGTTCTTTAAGTAAAACATCTACTGAAAATTTATTTTTAACCTTGCACGCTAAAACTTCTAAGTGAGTTTCTCCAACACCTGATATTATTAGTTCTGCATTTTCAATATCCCTTCTTATCTTAAAAGATGGGTCTTCTTCTAATAGCTTATTTAAAGCTAAGGATATCTTTTCCTCATCTCCCTTTGATTTAGGAAATACAGCCATAGACATAACTGGTTCTGGAAAATCAAAGCTTTCATAAATATATTTAAAGCTCGGATCTACTAGAGTATCCCCAGTGCAAGTTTCTTGTAGCTTTGCAACTGCCCCTATATCACCAGCTATTATTTCATCTGCTTGAATTTGATTTTTACCATTCATAAAAAATATATTTGAAAGTTTTTCTTTTTTCTCTTTATTAATATTTAGAACAGACATATCATTTTTAAGTTTTCCTGTTATAACTTTAAAAAGTGATATCTTACCTACAAAAGGGTCAGCTATAGTTTTAAATACAAACGCAGAAAAGGGATCGTCCTCGTTTAAACAAATATATTCAGTTTCTCCATCTATATTTTTAGCTTTTTTTGCATTTGTAAGTTCTGGAGAAGGAAAGCATTCTACTATATCATCTAAAAGACAATTCATACCTATAACTTTAATTGCACTCCCACACATAACAGGTGCAATATCACCTGTAGCACACCCATTTATAAGTCCATTATAAAGTTCTCCGTCGCTAAGCTTCCCGTCGCTAAAATATTTTTCAAGTAATGTTTCATCAGTTTCAGCTACAGCTTCTGTTATCATTTCTTTACATTCCATTATTTTATTTTTATATTCATCTGGAACTTCGCAAATGTCCATAGTTTTAGTTTTTTCATTATAAATTCTAGCCCTATTAGCTATTATATTTATAACACCTTTAAAATCATCTTCTTTTCCTATAGGATACTGGATTGGAACTACACTCATTCCAAACCTCTCTTTTAACTTATCTAAAGTCTTATCAAAATTTGAGTTTTCTCTATCTAACTTATTTATAAAGAATGTTCTAGGTAATTTTATATCATTACAATATTCAAATGCTTTTTCAGTTCCAACTTGAACCCCTGAAACTGAACATACAGTAATCATAGCAACATCAGCTGCGCTCATTCCTTGAATATTTTCTCCTATAAAATCAAAGTATCCTGGCATATCTATAAGGTTAACTTTAGTTTCATTCCAATTCAAAGAAGCTATTGAAGTTGAAATAGATATATTCCTCTTTTTTTCTTCTATATCATAATCAGATACTGTTGTTCCATCCTCTATTTTTCCAAGTCTCTTGGATACGTTTGCATTATATAATAACGCCTCAACTAAAGATGTTTTTCCTGAACTTCCATGACCTATTATCCCTATATTTCTAATATTCTTTATATTGTAGTCTTTCATTAATCTGCTAGATGAATTTATCTAGCTTCACCCACCTTTCAAAAAACTCTCATAATAATTTATGAATACTTTTTGTAATTTAGACTGAAAAGCCTTGTAATATTTATATATTTTGTATAAATTAACTTATATGTAAAATTTATTGCAACCTTTTTATATCTTCCTCTCTCTAATAGAGTGTAATAAATATCTATAATAAATTTTGAAAGGATTATTTTAATGGAATTTTTAATAAAAAGAGCACAAAAGGGAGATAAAGATGCCTTTATAGAAGCTATAAATCTTTGTGTTCCTCAGTTATATAAAATGGGGAAACCTCTTATCTCTAATGATAATGATATAGGGGATATAATTAGTGAAACTATATTAATATCTTTTGAAAAATTAAATACTTTAAGAGAACCTATATATTTTAAAACTTGGCTAATTAGAATTTACTTAAATAATATAAATAAGCACCTTAAAAATAATATAAAGGTTATAAATATAGATGATTTAAATCACTTATCATATAAAGATAAATCTATAGAAAACTTTGAACTAAAAGAAGCTATCAAAACTTTAAAAGAAGATTATAAGGTAGTTATAACTCTCTTTTATATTATGGATTTTAGTATAAAAGAAATATCTAAAATATTAAATGAAAAAGAGGGGACTATTAAATCTAAATTATCTAGAGCTAGGTCTTCTCTTAGAGAATATTATGGTTTAAATAAGGGGGTTAATAATGGATAATTTAGATTTCGATTTAGAAAATTTAAAAAATGAAAAGATAGAAGTTCCATCTTCTGTACTCAATAAAGTTAATGAATCATTCTATAAAATAAGGGAACCTAAAAAGAAAAATAATTTAAAAAGAATACTAAAAATAGCTATAATCTTTGCAGCAATACTTTCAATATCTTTTGCAAAACCTGTATCAGCTAATTTAAAAAAGATCTTTCTAAATCCTGATAATAAAGGTATAGAAAAGGCAATAGAAAACAATTATATTCAAAAAATATCAGAGAAATCTTTTAAAACTTCTGATTTTAACTTAAATTTAGACAAGGTGCTAGTTGATAGTACTAATATTATGTTAACTTACAAACTATCATTTGAAGATAAATCTAAAATATCAAAGCTTGATTTAGAGGATTTAACCTTTAGTAGCGATGTAACTTTAAAATTAGATGATAAACCTGTAGATATTAGTTTTACTCAATACTCTGTAGAAAATTCTAATAATAACACATTGATTTTAAATGCAATTTTTAGAACTTCTAAGTTAAATAAAGCTAAAAATTTATCTATAAATTTAGGTGGTCTTAAATTATCTACTTCAGATAAAAATAAGTGTTTATATTATTCTGATTCAAGCTTTAATTCAAATATAAAATTAGATGATAAATTCTCATCTAAAGAAGATATTAAATATAAAGTAAAATCTTCTTCAAAAAACATAATAGTAAATGAAGTTACAGCTACTAAAACAGGATTGTTTGTGGACTTAGAATATTTAGCTTTAGGGCATGATGAGAATCTACTAGAAAATATAAAACTTTTATCAAATTCTAAAGAATATAAATCATCTTTTGGAGAAATAGTATCTAAAGATAATAAAGACACTGTAAAAATAACCTTTAGTTCCCCTACTTCATTTGATAATTTAGACAGCTTTAAAATAGAAATTAAAAATCCAGATGGTATTAGTAAAGATACTGTAGAACTATCTAAATAATAAAAAATGGATGCTAAAATTAATTTTAGCATCCATTTTTATTAATCTTCGTAAAGATAAGCTCTAGTTAAAGGTAATTCGTTATTTATACCTTTTGAATATAAAGTTTGGTGTATATCTATTGACCAATAATGGAACCCTGCAGCGCAAGATGTTAAATAAAGGTGCCACATTCTTAAGAATTTCTCATCAAACATTTTTCTTTCTTCTGCTATATGGTCTTCAAAGTTTTTAACCCACTCTTGTAGTGTTTTCATATAGTGTAATCTTAAACTTTCAACATCTATAACGTGGAAATCCATATCTGATGCTACATCTATTTCTTCTCTTAAAGTTGGTAAATATCCACCTGGGAATATATATTCAGTTATAAATTTATTACCTTCTGTTTCAACTAAGTTAGTTATATTATGTAATAAGAATAAGCCTGACTCTTTTAATACTGCATTTACATTCTTATAAAATAAAGGTATATTTGCATGACCTACGTGTTCAACCATACCAACGCTTACAACCCTATCAAATTCTAGTCCTGATTTTTCAAGGTCTCTATAATCCATTAATTTAACTTCTACTAAATCTTCTAAACCTTCTTCTTTAATTCTTTCAGTTGCTTTAGCGAATTGTTCTTCACTTAAAGTTATTCCTAATGCTTTTACTTTATAAAGTTTTGCAGCCTCTATTATTAAATATCCCCATCCGCAGCCGATATCTAATAATCTTTGACCTTCTTTTAAATTTAATTTTTTAAGTATATGTTTGATTTTATTCATCTGGGCATCATAAAGAGTGTCATTTTCATTTTTAAAATATCCACATGAATAACTCATTGTCTCATCTAACCATAAACTATAGAAATCATTTCCTATATCATAATGGTGTGCTATATCTTTTTTTGATTTCTTTAATGAAGGTGCTTTTACTTTTCCAGCAAATTTTAAAAGTCTTGACCCTTTATTTAAGAAACTTTCTTTATTTCTTATAATGCTTTCAAATATTTCTTGTGAATCTCCTTCAAAATCAATATCTCCATCCATATAAGCTTGTGCTAAAGCAACGCTTGCATCTTCTAATAAATCTTTTTTGCTTGGGAATTTATTAATTATAAGTTTGAATTTTGGTTCTCCTTCTCCGACTTTTAATATTTCCCCATCCCATAGTTTTACTTCAAAAGTTTCGTCTGATAAATGTTCAGTAAATTTCTTTACTAAAGTTTTATTTAGTTCCATAACTTTCCCTCCAATCTAGTTGTACCTGTTTATTATATTCCCGACTTTTTAAAATAGGTAAACTCCTTATTTTTATAAATATCTATAAATTCTAGTTATTAGACTAAGTAATCATAGTATTCTTTTAAATTGCTTTCTTTTACTCCATATTCCTTTATTCAGATAATCTAAACTACTTAATTTACTAGCCTTAGCTATTTGTCTGAACTTTCTATTAATACTTAACTAACTATTAATAAAAAAGCTATCTAATCCCTAATCTCTTAGGTTTAGATAGCTTTCAAATTATTCACATGTAAAATTTTAGATTACATTTCACCTATATTAAATATTTCCATTGAATTATCTTTTTTGTAATTTTCTTTCTTAACTTCTATCAATGCCCTTAAAGTGTCTAGTGCTGTCATAACTCCGATATTTCTTTCAACAGCTGCTCTTCTTATTAAGAAACCATCTCTTTTTGAATCATTACCTTTTGTTGGAGTATTTATTACTAAATCTACTTCTTTATTTTTAACTGCATCTAATATATTTGGGCTTTCTTCGTTTATTTTTCTTACCTCTTCTGCATCTATTCCATTATCTCTTAATAGCTTGCAAGTTCCTTTAGTAGATATAAATTTATATCCTAATTCTGATAAATCCTTAGCCATTTTTAAGAATTCTTTCTTATCATGCTTTTTAATAGTTGCAAGGATTTTTCCGCTTTCCATTTTAGGATACATAGAAGCCCCTAAGAATCCTTTATATAAAGCTTCATTTAAAGTTCTTCCTATTCCTAAAACTTCACCTGTTGATTTCATTTCTGGTCCTAATGAAACTTCTACGTTTGGAAGTTTTTGAGTTGAGAATACTGGAACCTTTACTGATACTAAATCTGGTTCTTTATATACATCTACTCCATATCCTAAGTCTTTTATCTTTTCTCCAAGCATTACTCTAGTTGCTATTTCAACTATAGGTACTCCTGAAACTTTACTAATATACGGAACTGTTCTTGAAGCTCTTGGGTTAACCTCTATTACATAAAGATTTCCTTCAAACTCTATAAACTGTATGTTTATCATTCCGTTTATTCCGATTCCAAGTGCTAATTTTTTAGTGTAATCTAAAACTTTTTCTTTTATTCCTTCTGATATATTTTGACTTGGGTACATAGTTACACTATCTCCTGAGTGAACTCCAGCTCTCTCTAAGTGTTCCATTATTCCAGGGATTAATATATTTTCTCCATCTGAAATTGCATCTACTTCTATTTCTCTTCCCATTAAATATTTATCTATAAGGATTGGATTTTTCTTATCTCTTTCGAAAGCATTTACTAAGTAGTAGCTTAATTCTTCCTCGTCATAAGTTATTTCCATCCCTTGTCCTCCAAGCACATATGAAGGTCTAACTAATACTGGGAACTTAAGTTTTCTAGCTTCTTCTAATCCATCTTCTACGTTCCAAACACCTTTTCCTTTAGGTCTTGCTATATCTAGCTTTTCTAAAAGATCATCAAACTTTTCTCTATCTTCTGCCATATCTATTTGATCTGCAGTAGTTCCAAGAGTTACTATTTCCTTTTCTTTTAAGAAATTAGCAAGTTTTATAGCCGTTTGTCCTCCGAATTGAAGTATTACTCCATCTGGATTTTCTTTTTCTATTATATTTAAAACATCCTCTTCTGTTAAAGGCTCAAAATATAATTTATCTGAGATATCAAAATCTGTACTTACTGTTTCAGGGTTATTATTTACGATTATAGTTTCTATTCCTAATTTTTTTAGTGCTTTTACGCAGTGAACAGAAGCGTAATCAAACTCTACCCCTTGTCCGATTCTAATAGGACCTGACCCTATAACCATAACTTTTTTCTTACCTTCTGTTATTTCTACTTCATCAAACTCATCGTAAGTTGAGTAGTAGTATGGTGAGACAGCCTCAAACTCACCTGCACAAGTATCAACCATCTTATACGTAGGTTTGATATTCCAAATCTCTCTAAGTCTATTAATATCTTCTGGACTTACTTCTAAAAAGTCTGCAATTCCCTTATCTGAGAATCCTTTTTTCTTTAAGTTAAGTAACCATTCTTTATCTAAATCATCTATAGTACTAAGTTTTAACCTTTGTTCTTCATTAACTATCCATTTTATTTTTTGAACAAAGAATTTATCTATTCCTGTTATTTCAGAAACTTTTTCTATTCTATATTCTCTTCTTAGCATTTCAGCTAAAGCAAATATTCTCTCATCATCTGGAGTCATTACTCTATCTTTTAATTCTCTCATGCTAAGTTCTCTAAACTTTTTATGCTCTAAAGAATATTTTCCTATTTCTAAACTCCTTATTCCTTTTAAAAATGCTTGCTCAAAGTTTGAACCTATAGCCATTATTTCTCCAGTTGCCATCATCTTAGTTCCAAGGGCTCTATCTGCACTAAAGAATTTATCAAAAGGCCATTTTGGAATTTTACATACTACGTAATCTAAACTTGGTTCAAAGCATGCATAAGTTCTTCCTGTAACTGCATTTTTTATTTCGTCTAAGCCGTATCCTAAAGCTATCTTAGTTGCAAGTTTTGCTATAGGGTATCCTGTTGCTTTTGATGCAAGTGCTGAAGACCTTGACACTCTAGGGTTAATTTCTATTACTGCATATTCAAAGCTATCAGGATTTAGTGAGAATTGTACGTTACAACCACCTTCTATCCCTACTGCATTTATAATATTTATAGATGCAGTTCTAAGCATTTGATATTCTTTATCTGAAAGAGTTTGAGACGGAGCAACTACTATACTATCTCCTGTGTGAATACCGACTGGATCTATGTTTTCCATATTACATACAGTAATGCAGTTTCCGTATGAATCTCTCATAACTTCGTATTCTACTTCTTTCCAGCCTTTAACTGATTTTTCTAAAAGAACTTGTCCTATAGTACTTAACTGAAGCCCTGATGTTAAAATATCTTTAAGCTCCTCTTCTGTTTCAGCTATTCCTCCACCAGTTCCACCTAATGTGTATGCAGGTCTAACTATTACTGGGTATCCTATTTCTCTTGCAAATTCCATACCCTTATCAAACTCAGTTATAATTTCGCTTTTTATAACTGGCTCATTTATTCTATTCATCATAGCTCTAAATAGCTCTCTATCTTCGCCGTCTTTAATAGAAGCTACTGATGTACCTATTATTTTTACGTTATATTTATCAAGAATACCTTCTTCGTATAATTCTACTGCAAGGTTTAGACCTGTTTGTCCTCCCATTCCTGCAAGTAAACTATCTGGTCTTTCTTTTGCTATTACTTTTTCTATAAATTCTATAGTTAATGGTTCTAAGTAAACTTTGTCTGCAACTTCTTTATCTGTCATTATTGTAGCTGGGTTTGAGTTTACTAAAACAACCTCTATTCCTTCTTCTTTAAGCGCTTCACAAGCTTGAGTTCCTGAATAATCGAACTCTGCTGCTTGTCCTATAATAATTGGGCCTGACCCTATAACTAATACTTTTTTAATATCTTTATTTAATGGCATAACTTTTCCCTCCTAAAATCCTCTTATAGTGCGTAGTCTAAAAATCTATCGAATATATATTCTGAATCTTTTGGTCCTGCTGATGCTTCAGGGTGGAATTGAACTGAGTAGACTTTTTTGTCTTCTACTTTTAACCCTTCAACTGTTCCATCATTTATATTTACGTGAGTAATTTCAACACCTTCTGGTAAAGTTTCTACTACATATCCGTGATTTTGTGAGGTTATGTGTACTTTCCCTGTTTCTAAATCTTTTACTGGATGATTACAACCCCTATGACCAAACTTAAGCTTTGTAGTTTTTCCACCTAAGCTTAATGCTAAAAGCTGGTGCCCTAAACAAATACCAACAACAGGTTTAACTCCTATCATTTTCTTTATTTCTTCTACTTGATAAGTTAAATCTTCTGGGTCTCCAGGTCCGTTTGATAAAAATATTAAATCTGGATTTATACTTAAAACATCTTCACTCTTTGCATCTTGAGGGAAAACTGTAATATTGCAGCCTCTCTTTTTAAAGCATCTTAGTATATTTTCCTTTATTCCATAATCTATTATCGCAACGTTTTTTCCATTTCCCTTTATCTCATGCTTTTCTTTTACAGATACAGTTTGTACCGCATCTTTATTTGAAAAGTCATTTAGTTTAGCTTTTACGTCATCTAAAGTTACTTCATCTAAAACTATTATTCCCTTCATAGTTCCGTTATTTCTAAGTATCTTTGTTAATGCTCTTGTATCTATTCCTTCTAAACCGATTATTTTATTTTGCTTTAGATAATCTTCTAAAGTAAGTTCGCATCTAAAGTTATTTGGATAATCACACTTTTCTCTAACTATAAACCCTTTAACTTGAGGCCTAACTGATTCCATATCATCTAAGTTAACACCATAGTTACCTATAAGTGGATATGTCATAGTTACTATTTGTCCGTGATAAGAAGGATCCGTTAATACTTCTTGATATCCTGTCATTCCTGTAGTAAATACTACTTCTCCTACGCTCTCTTTAAGGTATCCAAAGGCTTTACCTTTGAAAATCACACCATTTTCTAAAATAAGTTTTGCATTCATAAATAATCCTCCTCTAAACTTTTATGTTTAGAGTTATCAATACACCCTTAAAAGAATTTAAAATAAAAGAAAAGGACAACCAGGAAAGCAAAAATCTAAGATTTTGCTCTCCTAATCATCCTCGTATTTATAATTAAATTCATTTTATTATTCTCTGACAAAGCTATGTTTTTTAAATTCTTTGATAACATAGTTGCACTCCTTTCTGGCCTCACAGGACCAATTTAAAGTGTACTCTAACTCTTTAATTTTCATTTGTTACCATTTTATCTTAAAACACTTTATCTGTAAAGATTTATTTTAATTCTAATGATTTTTTAGGACAAGAGTACGTACATTTACTACAAGAAATACATTGAGTACTATTTATTACTCCTCCTTTAAAATCTCTAGGTTCTACTCCCATAGGGCAACTCTTTGCACAAATATTACAAGATACACAGCTGTTTGAAACTTCTATTCCTTTATTTTTACCTCTTATTTTAGAAATAAAACCTGAAATTGAACCCATCGGACAGAAGTTACACCAAGTTCTTTCATTAAATATAAATCCTAAAATTAAAGCTATTATAGATGTAACTAATATAAGTCTATAAAATATAAAACCTATGCCTGTATAGTTTCCATAGTTTTTATAAATTCCTGCACCAAACATAGTTAATAAAAAAATAACCATAAAAATTCTAAATCCTGTACTGCTTAAAAACTTAGGCGTTTTTTTACCTCTAGATATCTTCTTTAAGATATTATCGTAAAAGTTCCCCCTAGGGCAGTAATTTCCGCACCAGTACCTCCCCTTACCCAAAAGTGCAAAACTTACAGGTGCTAACATACAAAGTACTGCAAGAACACCAAACACCATATTAAATGGTACTAAAACTAAAAATGTTAAAAATAAAATATATCCATACTTTTTATATAGATTCATAAAATCCTCCTCATATACCCCTAGGGGGTATTTTATGATTTGATTATATATATTTTTTTATAATCGGTCAAATTATTTTTTTGGTAAAACTTAAAATTAAATCCTTTTTTGTAATTTATGAAACAATCGCAATTTATGCTACCTTAACTCCAATCTGTTCTAATTATAAGTTTTATATTTTTCTTTATATTAAAAAAGCAGTTATCTTTTAGATAACTGCTTTTTAGTCTTATTAGTTAAAAGGTACTCTATATAACTTGTTGTCTTTCTTACTAGCTATTCCGCTTTCATACATTCCTATAAAGCTACCTTCATATTTAAATGTTTTTCCACTTTTAATTTCTTTAACTTCGTTTTTACTACTGTCATTTACATATAAATTTCCATTATCTTTAACGAAAATATCTTTTGATGAAGCTGATACTCCTAAATCTATAGTCTCTAATTTAGATGTCTCATTATTTAGATCCTTCTTTAATATCTTACTAACTTTATCATTATTAGCTTGTACTAAGTAGACAGTATCATTTTCATCTATTCCTATTATCTTTAAAGGTCCATACCCTGTGATAACTTCTCTTTGTGATGGTTGTGTCATATGAATTACACTTCCGCCCTCAGCTATATAGACAAGTCTGTCTTTTGTAGGAAGAATATCCATACTTCCTACACTCTTAACTGTTATAGGTACAGCTTCAGCGTGGCTTTGGTTTATATCTATTCTAAATACTCCACCACCAACTTTAACGTAAGTTACACCTGTGATAGGAGATGACTGAATATCAAATGTTTTATAGTATTGACTATAGTAAGTTATGTCTATCATCTTTTCATTTTGTTTTTTTCTAGCATCATAACTATATAGTTCTATTCTGCCATTTACATTTTCTAATGTAAGTAAAACGTTTCTGTCTGAAAGCCATAGTGAATCTAATACAGGCCCACTTTGAACTAGATCAAAATTTTGTATTTCTCCACTGTTTCCATCTAAAACATTTAATGAACCATTGTCATAGTAACTTAAATATTTACCATCGTATGATGGTTTTATGCTAGTTGCACCTGTTGGTATTTGAGGGTGCTTGTCTAGCTTTTCTAAATCATTTTTAATATCTACTTGTTTCATATTAACTTTTGCATTATCTTTGAAATAAACTTGGTCTAAATAAAAGAGTACTCCACATTGAAGTATTAAAGATATTGCAATCCAAACTAATATCGTTCTAAATTTTCTCATTATTTGACCCCCGTTATTCTACTATAACTGATGAAGCTATATATCTTTCACCTAATCCGTTTGAAACATCATTTACTACTTCACCGTTTAAATACATTGTTGATGATTTACCACCATCTAGATTTATTGCTGTAACGCATTTACCTTCTGTAAGCATAAGTTGTTGTAATTCTGTAATACTACATCCAAGTCCATCAACTATACTTCTTCCGTCTATAACCATCATTACTATAGATCCATCTGATCTTTGTCCTATAGCTGTTCTTGGTGCTACACCTTGAGATGAGTCTTCCCCGTTTAATTGAAGTGGGGCCCCATCTCTAATTAAAGTCGGTCCAAAGCTTACTGCTTCTTGCACTCCTAAAGCTTTTAATTCATTTATTGAATATTTTCCGGCAAGCATCTTACCTTCTTTAGTTATTGCCATAGTTTCTTTCTTTTCATTTGGACCTGTTCCTGTAGGAATTACCTTTCCTTCAGTCATTAATATTCCTGTTGGAGTTCCTCCATTACCTGTCCAATTTGAACTACTTGACTTGTCTACAAATGACCCTCCATTAATCGCTGCAACTGCATTGTGGTCTTGCGCCATTTGAGATGTAGTTTCACCTTTTTTGCCTAAGTACTTAGTACTTGCAACTTTAACTCTACTAGGATCGTTTATAACTAACATATATCCTTGATACTTTGAGTTTTCAAACTGGAATAATTCTATATTATCATTTCTATTTTTTAAGTTTACATCTGCGCTTGTTGCATTTGCTGCAACTGTACCATCGCCTGAGTTACCTGAGTTTAATATCTCTTCTATCTTCTTATCTGATAAGAAGGCAGTTGCTAAATATTTATGACTCATAGTTGTCATAGCTGACCCAACCCAAACTCTCTTTGCATTATTAAAAGGTCCATATAAAAGTACAAATGGTGCTGTTACTGCTGTAAAGATAATTTCAAAAACTATAAAAGCTATTAATGTTTTAATAAATTTCTTTTTAGTTTTCTTTTTTTTCTTAACTTTGCACCTATTTTTTTTGATAGTATTCTTTTTATCATCCTTTAAGTTTTCCATTATATCTCTCCCTATTTTTATGCATAACATCTAACTAGCCTAATTATACACGTTAAAATAAAAAAATCATAATTTTTAATACTTTTTTAATATATTGTACCTAAAAAAGTAGCATTATAGTTAAATTTGCTCAAAAAAACTACACTGCAAATCTATTACATCCCAATTTTTACTACAATAATCAAAGCTATAAAAACTACATCATATTTTGCTTAATTTTTAGACTTAAGATTTTTTCATAAAGTTATATAAAAAAATAGAGATACAAAAGTATCCCTATTTTAATCTATAAGTCCTCTATTTTGGTAGTAATTATTTTTAATTAAATAATCTGCTATCTTATAAGACTCACTTAGCTTTTCTTTTTCTTCTTTTGTTGGGTTTCCAACAACCTTTCCACCTTTTAAAACAACAGCATTTCTATTAGTATTTAAAAGGTTTCTTCCCATAACACTATCGTGATTATAAACTCCTAAAAGATATAACATAGTTGGCATTATATCTGAATGTCCTCCAAATGTATCTATCTTTTCGCCTTTTAAACCAGGCCCTGTTATTATAAGTGGAATTTTGTTGTCTCCCTTTTGCCAAAAATCGCCCTCAAGAGGAACATCTTTTATTTCATTTGAATAATACTTATGAACCCCTGTATGATCTCCGTAAATAGCTACGACTGTATCTTCTTTAAGTCCTGCTTCTTCAAGCCTCTTCATAAAATAACCTATTTGTGCATCTGCATAGTGAATACTTTGAATATATCCTCCAATATAGCTATTATCAACATTTTTAGGTAATTTCAATTTTCTTTCACTATCTGAAATATTAAAAGGCATATGGCTTGATAGAGTCGGTATCATTGAAAAGAATGGCTCTTTTAATGTAGTTAGCTTATTAACGTATTGATTGTAGAAAGTTCTATCTGAAAGACCAAAACCTACAACTTCATTAACATCATACGAACCTATATCCCACATCTTTTTAAAGTCTAGTGAATTTGCATGAGCTTCAGACCAGTTCCAATCGCTTCCTCTTTCGGCGTGAGTAGAGGCCGTTTCGTATCCTATTTTGTTTAATTCTCTAGCCATACTAGGATATTTAACTTCTGGGTGAGATAAAAATGTTATACTATCACCTAAAGTTAAAAGACCTGCGTTTACCATCATATCGCAATCTATACTATTTCCTCCGTTGTTTTGCTCGTAGAAATTATCAAAGTATAGTGATTTTTTAATTAGTTTATTAAGGTTTGGCGTTATCTCTTGACCGTAAACTTTCTTTCCTATAACGAAGTTTTCTAAAGATTCTATCTGTAAAAATACTACGTTCTTACCTTTTAGGATTCCAGCGTATTCATTTTTAGGTAGATCTTCTTTATTCCAATTAAGCCAAGCATCTACTTCTTTCATCTGTTCTTCGTTTGAAGTTTTATCTTTCTTTTCTAATGCAAGATTTGCTTCATATAAATGATACCCTAAAGGGGTAGCTCTTTGAACAGTTACAAAAGGCGCCCATTCTCCTCTCATAAACATTACTTTACCATTATCAATATTCTTAACATCAAATAAATAATAAGTTCCGTATATAGTTCCTACGCACCCTAAAATCCCTAAAACTCCAAATACAATTTTCCTTTTATAATTTAATAATTCCTTATATTTGTATCTTATAAATATAATTATAGGTATATCAAAAATAAATAATATATCTATAATACTCGGATTAATTAAATTATCAGAGAAAGGATTAAACATATCTTTAAATAATATATGTCTTACACCTAAAAGTCCTTTGTTTCCCCTGTAATACCACATATCTGCTAAAAGTAGCAAAGTATATAAAATATCTATAAAAATCAAATAAGATATTTGTTTTTTGCCCTTAAAAAAGTATGCAGGAACCATAAGTATAAATATAAATGATAATTGTCCAAGTACAGTTCTATAATCTATATATACACCCCAAGTTCCAGTAAAAGATCTTCCTGTATCTGTAGATGATAGAGCTATAAAAATCATAGTTTTAAATACTAAGGCTATAAAGATAAATAGCTTTAGAAATCCGATTCTTTTTTTAAGAAAATTTTTAAGTTTTTCCATACAAAATAAATCCCCTTCTTAATGCAAAATTATAGGGATGTTGCTACTTTTAAATAACCCAACATCCCCTAATATTAAAAATTATAATTTAGAGACATATACCTAATTACTTAATAGACTTTTTGTCTAAATATACTTCTCTTAATTTTTCTACTCCTGATATAGCAAGTATTATGAAAAGCCAACATACTATATAAGAGTATCTAGACTGCATCTCTGTTACTAAGTATGCAAGTCCGTATCCGCAAAATGCTATATAAAATAAGTTTATCTCCGGTTTTTCTTTATATCTCTTTTTATTGAATAATCCTATAAATACTAAAATCATTATTATAGTATAAATTAATTGGAATGCCCCTCTTCCACCTTTAAAGAAGTCAATTTTTATACCTTCTTCTGGAACATCTAGTTGAGCCCAAAAAATACCGCTTAAATCTCCCTCACTCCACTGAGTTGCATACTTTTGAATATAAAAAGGTATCCACTCAGTTATAGGTGTAGTTTTAAATCTTTCTATAATTATCTCTTTAGATTTTTTATTTATAGCATCATAATCATAATTGCACTCATCTGGAACTTTAGCATCTTCTTCATTCCAAGCGCCATTATGTTTTATGTTAGTTCCTTTTAATATATTAGTTATTGAAGGTTCTGCACCTTTCCAAAGTTGATTTTCTGTTATTCCAAGTCCTTTTAAAGTAAAACTTACAATCCCAAGTACTAACATAAAGCTAATAACAACCATAATTATTGCCTTAACTTTTTCTTTTATAGTATCGTTATAATAAATAGCTATATATAAAACAAATGCAAATGCTAATACCATTGCAACCATTCTAAATAAATGACCTACTGATAAAGCTCCTCCTGCTAGTAGAAACATATATTTTGGAGCCTTCTTTTTACAAGCTAATAAAAAGAAGTAAATCCCTAAAAGGTAAAATGGAATAGCTATATTTTCCGTACAAAATACTGAAGTATAAGAAACTAGCGGTGGGAAAATTGCTGCAATTAAAGCACCAATAAGTCCATATTTTTTATTTTCAAATACCTCTTTTACAATTAAGTAAATTAAAAATATTACTGAAACACCCATAAAAAGATTAACTATTTTCATAGCTATAAGTGGATCTTGGAACGTTTTTATCATAAATGACATATATACAACCATCATAGTTAAATGTGGGAACCTTGCTATGTATGCATTCCCGTGCATCATACTTGGATCTCCCTCTGCAAGTAATTTAGCTGAATCGAATATAGTCCTAAAATCCGATACCGGAATTGAATCTACATTAAGTAACCAAAGTATTCTAATAATCATTCCCCAAAGTAAAATTAGAATTATTTTATATTGATTTTTTATCTTATCTGTTTTTAATAAAACCCATCCTAACGCAACAGTTAACACTGCTAAAAGCGTTGTAACAAGAAACCCTGACTCTATTTTAGTAAAATACTTAATAGATGCACCGATTGTTGTTACGACAAGTATTAGAATTAATGGTTTTAATGCTATTGTTACAAAGTTCGTAAAACCATCTCTAAACTTTTTAATATCCATAGTAACCCTCCTGATTTTTTAAATTAAATCCTATTTATATAACTACAGAATTTAACAAATATAATTGTAACATAAACTAATAATTATTTCTTTAATGTTAAACATAAAAGTCCTCTCTATAATAAAAAAGAGTAGCATTATTTAATAACACTACAAAAAATGCCTGCAAAATATTGCAGACATTTTAAACTTATAATTTAAGCCCCTAAATTATATTTACTTATTGATATTACATAAATAATCCAGCCCCTGGACCAAGTGGTAATCCTAATAAGAACCAAGCTACTAAAAGAATTGACCAACATATTAAGAAACCTATTGAATAAGGAACCATTGTAGATATAAGAGTTCCTATTCCTGTATCTTCATCATAAACTTCCGCAAATGCAACTATTAATGCAAAATAAGTCATAAGCGGAGATATTATATTTGTACTAGAATCACCTATTCTGTATGCCATTTGAATTAATTCAGGAGTGTATCCTAAATCCATAAACATAGGAATAAATACAGGTGCCATTATAGCCCATTTAGCTGAAGCCGATCCCATAAATAAATTTATGAATGCTGAAACCGCTATAAATGCTATTATTAAAGGAACTCCTGTTAACCCTATATTTTTTAAGAAATCTGCCCCATTAACTGCAACAACTGTTCCAATCTTAGTGTAATTAAAGTATGCAACGAATTGAGCTGCAAAGAATACTAATACTATGTATCCCCCCATTGAAGCCATACTCTTACTCATTAAAGAAACAACTTGCTTATCATTTCTTATTTCACCTTTACCTATTCCAAATGCTATACCTGGAATCATAAATGCTAGAGATATAATAGCTACCATAGATGACATAAATGGTGATTTTAAAATTTCTCCAGTTTCAGGATTTCTAAGAGGTGATCCTTCTGGAACTACTAATATTGCCATAAACACAGCAAAAATAAGTAAAGCTAATCCAGCGAATAAAAGTCCTCTCTTTTCTTCTTTAGATATTCCTTCAACTTTTTCAATTTGCTTTTTCCCCTTATACTCTCCAAGTCTAGGCTCTACTATTTTCTCTGTAATAATAGTACCGACTATTGTAATAAGTACAGTTGATGCTATAAGGAAATACCAGTTAGAAGCTATCCCAACTTCATATCCTGGAACTACTGAAGCTGCTGCTTCTTGGCTGATCCCTGAAAGAAGAGCATCTGTAGGTCCAAAGATTATATTTGCACTAAATCCTCCTGATACTCCAGCAAAGGCTGCTGCAAGTCCAGCTAAAGGATGTCTTCCAAAACTTAAAAATACGATAGCACCTAGTGGAATTAAAATAACATATCCTGCATCTGATGCGATATTTGATATTATACCTGCAAAAACAACTACTACTGTTATTAATCTCTTAGGTGTACTAGTTACTAATTTTCTAAGTAATGTTCCAATTAAGCCTGTCCCTTCTGCAACTCCAACTCCAAGTAAAGCTACTAAAACAGTTCCAAGTGGTGCAAATCCAGTAAAATTGCTAACTGCACTTTCAAACATAAATCTTATTCCATCTGGACTTAAAAGTGAAATTACGTTTGCAGTCATCTCTTTAACTTCCATTGTGTGACTGTCTACCCCAGTATATGTAACGTTAACTCCCATTTTTGCAAGTACTGCTGAAAGAAGCACAAGACCTGCACATAATAAAATAAATATAGTCGCAGGATGCGGCAGCGCATTTCCTACTTTTTCAATTCCATTTAAAATACCTTTTTTCTTTTTAACTTTCTCCAAAGTAAATCCCCCTTTTTATTATTTTTATAAAACTTGTATAATTCCAGTCTACATTTTGTACACATATGTACGCCTCATAAAAACATTATATATGCTTGTTCATATTTTTGCAACATTTTTATATAATTCCTTCATTTTATTTATTTTTGATTCATATTTACAGGGATTTATTCATATTTTAAGCAAGTTTCTATTTCCTTAATATTCATTTATTTTTACCTAATTTCTTCCAGTATATGTTATAATATGAAGTGTTAAAAAAATCAAAGGAGTTTATATTATGAGAAAATTAAAAAAAATCCTAATATATAGTTTAATAACTATATTAATATTAGGTGTAGGGTATGGAATTGCTTTTTACTTTAGTTTTTTCCAAGGGACATGCACTGTGGAAAATGGTAAAGCTGTAAATAAGTATATAAACCAATCCAAACTTGAAGCTTACTCTAAATACAATAGAGGTTTTAAAGTTTCAACAAATGAAATAAATAAAACTGTATCAGAAGTAAAGAAAGTTAATTTAAAATTTATAGGTAAGCCTATGCCAAAAGATTACATAATACTTGAAAAAGGCTATAGATATTATCTACCTTTAGATTATATTTCTAAAACTTTAGGATACAAAGTAGAAGATAAAAATCCACTAAAAATAACTAATGGGAAAAAAGAAATCCTTTTAAATAATGATTCTGCACTTATAAATGGTAAAGAATATAAATTTAGAGGTGAGCTTCTTAATAAAGATTCAAAAAACTATTTATCTTTATCTGATATAGAATACATCTTTTCTTTAACAGCTGTGTTTAATAAAGAAAAGAATTCTATAGATATATTAAATTCTCATTTAGATAAGAGTAATTATAAAGATAAGGTTAAAAATGGACAAGCTGCCTTAATTAGATTTGAAGATTTTACAGCTGGAGGTTCCCTATTAACAGATCAAAATCAAAGTAAAATGAAAGGTATGTTCGATTACCTTTATAAAAATAATATAAGATTTAATGTAGCATGGGTGCCTCATTATAAAAATCCAAAAGATAATTATGATAATAACCTTCTTATAAATAAAGATTTAAGTAATATTTTCTTTATTAACTTATTAGATTATGCAATAAATAGTAATGCTGAAATCGGCCTTCACGGTTATACTCACCAAGCTAATGACTCAATAAGTACAGTTGGAAGCGAACTTACTATCAAAATAAATAATACAGAAAAAGAAACTAGATCTGTTGTTGAAAATGCTATAAGTGTAGCAAATAAATTAAATATACCTGTAACATTCTTTGAAAGTCCTCATTATCATGCTACAAAGAAGCAAAAAGCTATAATAGGAGAATACTTTCAAATTTTATATGAACCATATAGTGTTTTATATTATACAGGTATAGAAACTACCTCTAAAGGTAACCTTTATATACCAACTCCACTTGGATACGTTCATGATAGAGATCCAGAACCAATAATAAAGAAGTTAGATAATCCTACACCTAATTTATTAGCTTCTATGTTCTATCATCCTACAATAGAATTAGAGTATATAGATGTTAAGGTAAAATATAATTATTTTAATTCTGATCTTAATTCAGAATCAATATTAAAGAAAATAGTAAATGCATTAAATGAAAAAGGATATTCAACTATTAATGCATCTGAAATGATAGAATCAAAATAAAAAGTAATCCACACTAAATATTTAGTGTGGATTACTTTTTATAACCATTTTTTATTAATGTTAAATAAATAAACGATAATAGCTCCAAATGCACCACCTGAAGTATCTATAAGAACATCCGTAAACTTTCCTGCTCTTCCTTGTACGAAGGTTTGATGAAATTCATCTGTTGATGCATATAAAAATACAAGTCCTATTGCAATTAATCTAGCTTTTTTATTAGAAATATAAAATCTTAATACATTATAATAAAGTAATGCTAAAATACAATATTCAGTAAAATGAGCTCCTTTTCTTACTATAGTAGTTATTAAATCAATATTAGCATTAGTTATGTTAGCACCTACAGCTTTTAATAGATTTATTACTAAATCACTTTGTCCATTAGACACATCTGCTGGCTGGTTAGACATGAAAAAAATAAAACACATCCAAAATATAACTAAGACATACGCTAATATCTTACCTTTTCTCTCTTTCATCAATCATTTAATCTCCTAATTATTCTTTAGTTTTTATTATATCAAATATAACATTTATTCCTATCTATCTTCAATAATATATTTATTAATATAAGCTAAAGATTCTTCTAGTATAGATTGCCCTCTTTCCATATCTTCTATTTTTATTTCAAGATTACACATCCTTTGTTCTACACTATTCATAACTGATTTTATATCATTTAATAGTTTTTCATCATATGAAACTTGAATTCCGTCTAGGTCCACAAATACTTTTTCTGGCGGATTTCCACATTCAGTACATTTAGCGTATACCTTAGATTTATCATAATCTCTAAAAACTTTAAATGTTCCATTTTTGCATGTACTACAAACTGATAGTAATTCATAACCTATATCATTTAAATCCATTTCAAACTCAGTTCCGCACTCTTTACATGTAGCTTTAAACTTTCCTTCTGTAGTTTCGATTATAAATTCGTTACCACTGCATCCTTCCTTTTTACATACAACTGTTCTTACCATTTAATCAACTCCTAACAATAGAATAATATCTTCCATTATTATGATTTATATTCTAATTAACCCTACATTTATTCTATTTATTTTATAAAAATATAATACTTTTATAAAACACCTTAATAAAAACTATAATTTTATTCATTTTGTACATTAAAAAAGAACCTAGCACTATCTTTGCTAAGTTCTCAAATAAAATTCTAATTATCTAAATTCGCTTATTTCACTTTCTATAAGCTCTATTTTTTCATCAACTTCTCCTGTTTTTTTACCAGCTAAAATTAGCTCTCTCTTTTCTAACTTAAGTTCCTTAAGACGTTCTTTTAATTTTTCAATATTTGTCACAAAAACACTCCCCATCTCAAGCTTTTTTATTCAGTCTGTAATGTTTAATAAAGCCCTCATTACATATAATAAATTTTAATTATGTCTACTTAGAAAACGTAATCATATAAATATATCATGTACTTCTAATTATATAGAAGTACAGATAACTTGTACATAATAACATTTAGTAAAATTCCACCATATTATTACATATTAATCCTGTTTTTAATTCTTTTTCAGATTTAAATATTCCTTCTTTAATACTATATTAAAAATATATATAAAATTATTTATATAAAACAAAGAAGTCATGAATTATATTCATGACTTCTTTCACCTTTGGTGGAGGTAAGGAGATTCGAACTCCTGACCCCCTGCGTGCAAGGCAGGTGCTCTCCCAACTGAGCTATACCCCCAAATGGTGGACCTTCAGGGACTCGAACCCC
>NZ_JADEKP010000014.1 GCF_015234215.1 Clostridium chrysemydis
GTGTTAGGCACGCCGCCAGCGTTCGTCCTGAGCCAGGATCAAACTCTCAATAAAAAGTTTAATCTGTACTCTTAAAACTTAAATTCGTAAAAAGAATTGCTGGTTTTGTATTATATAAATCTGTTCAATTTTCAAAGACCATTTAATCTCTGTCGCACTCAAGCGACTTCTTTATCTTATCACTTAGTTTGAAACTTGTCAACAACTTTTTTCTAAAAACTTTTTCGTTTTTTCGAGTTGTTTCGTTTCGCATCAGCGACGAGATTTATAATATCATATACATATCTTTTTAAATGTTTATTAGTTTTTATTTTAGTAAATTATTTTTATTTTTCTTCTATTTACTTTTAAATACTAACTTTTTCTTATAGTGATACGCTAGGGTGCGAGTGCCTTTTGTTTTTTACTTAAACGGCTTAATTACAAGCTTTTAGATAAAATTATTAAAGTTTAAAATAAAAAAATCTCCTAATATTTTATTTATATTAGGAGATTTTCTATAATTTTTTTATTCTTCTTCCTCTTCTGCTCTTTCTAATAGAGTTTCTAGAGAATTATCTATTATTTCAGTGTTGTTTTCTTCAGCGTTTTCAGACTCAAGACCTAACTCTTCTTGTTCATCTTCATCTTCACCACTGATTTTTGTTATAGTTACTACTTGCTCGTCTTCTAATGTTCTCATTAGCTTAACTCCCATAGTAGCTCTTCCTGTAACTGATACATCTGAAATATTTAATCTTATAGCTACACCATTTGAGTTTATCATCATAAGCTCATCGTCTTCTTTACATACTGTTGCTCCAACAACCTTACCAGTCTTATCTGATATTTTGTATGTTATTAGACCTTTACCGCCTCTGTTTTGTAGTTTGTACTCAGTTACTGGCGTTCTCTTACCGAACCCATTTTCTGAAACTACTAGTAAATCCTCTTCTGGAACTGCTATATCCATACATACAGCTACATCATCGTTTGAAAGTCTTATAGCTCTAACCCCTGATGCTGTTCTACCCATAGGTCTTACATTCTTTTCATTAAACTTAACTGCCATACCGTTTTGAGTAGCTATTATAATATCTGCATCACCTTTAGTCATCTTAACTTTTAGAAGTTCATCACCATCTCTTAAGTTGATTGCTATTAGCCCATTCTTTCTAAGGTTTTTAAAGTCACCTAAGTTAGTTTTCTTAACTATACCTTGTTTTGTTCCCATGAATAAGTAACCTTCTTCATAAACATCGCTTATAGTTAATACTGTTTCTATCTTTTCATCTGGCTCAATAGCAATAAGGTTTATTATATTAGTTCCTTTTGCAGTTCTTCCTGCGTCAGGTATTTGATATCCTCTTAATTTGTATACTCTTCCTCTATTTGTGAAGAATAATACATCTGAGTGAGTTGAAGTAACCATAACGTGTTCAACAAAGTCATCTTCTTTAGTTGACATCGCTTGGATTCCTTTTCCTCCTCTTTTTTGAGAAGAATATGTGTCTGATGCAATTCTTTTAATATATCCTGAATTAGTTAAAGTTATTACTATATCTTCTTCTTGAATTAAATCTTCTACATCAATTTCATTTACATTGTTCTCAAGTTCTGTTCTTCTTTCGTCATTGTATCTCGCTTTGATCTCTATTAATTCATCTTTAATAACACTTAGAAGTTTTACTTCTGACTCAAGAATTGATTTTAAGTATGCAATTTCTTTCATTAATTCGCTGTATTCTTCTTCTATCTTTCCTCTTTCAAGACCTGTAAGTCTTCTTAATCTCATCTCTAATATAGCTTGAGATTGTTTATCTGACAGATTGAATCTTTGCATTAATGTTTCTTTTGCTATATCTGAAGTTTTTGAATTTCTTATTATACTTATAACTTCATCAATATTATCTAAAGCTATTCTTAATCCTTCTAAGATATGAGCTCTAGCTTCAGCTTTATTTAGTTCAAATATAGTTCTTCTTGTAACTACTTCTTTTTGGAAGTCTATATAGTTTCTAAGAATCTCTTTTAAACTAAGTATTTTTGGTTCGTTATTAACTAACGCTAACATTGTTATACCAAAAGTATCTTGCATTTTAGTGTGTTTATATAATAAGTTAAGAACTACGCTAGGGTTAGCATCTCTCTTAAGTTCTATTACAATT
Source organism: Clostridium chrysemydis (assembly GCF_015234215.1). Taxonomy (GTDB): domain Bacteria; phylum Bacillota; class Clostridia; order Clostridiales; family Clostridiaceae; genus Clostridium; species Clostridium chrysemydis. Next base: position 2,148 of record NZ_JADEKP010000014.1, read on the forward strand.
CTCATACCTTCTCTATCAGATTCATCTCTTAAGTCTGATATTCCTGGTATTTTTTTATCTTTTACTAAATCTGCAATGTTTTCTATAAGTTTAGCTTTATTTACTTGGTAAGGTAATTCGTGAACTATTATTTTGTGTCTATTGTTTTCTTCTTCTATTTCAGCTTTTGCTCTAACAATAACTTTACCTCTACCAGTTTCGTAAGCTGATCTTATACCTGATTTACCCATTATAGTAGCTCCTGTTGGGAAATCTGGTCCTTTTATTACGTTCATTAAATCCATAATATCTATTTCTGGATCATCTATCATCATTATAGTTCCATCTATAACTTCACCTAAGTTGTGTGGTGGTATGTTTGTTGCCATACCAACTGCTATACCTGATGAACCGTTAACTAAAAGGTTTGGATATCTTGATGGTAATACTGATGGCTCTTTTTCTTCTCCATCAAAGTTTGGAACGAAATCTACTGTATTCTTTCCGATATCTCTAATCATTTGAGCTGCGATTTTGTTCATTTTTGCTTCTGTATATCTCATAGCAGCTGCGCTATCACCATCTACAGAACCAAAGTTTCCGTGACCGTCAACTAGCATATATCTCATTGAGAAATCTTGCGCCATTCTAACTAAAGCATCATAAACTGATGTATCACCGTGTGGGTGATACTTACCTAAAACTTCCCCTACTATTCTTGCACATTTTCTGTACCCTTTTTCAGGGGCTAAACCTAATTCATGCATTGAGAATAAAATTCTTCTATGAACTGGCTTTAAACCATCTCTTACGTCTGGAAGTGCACGACCAACTATAACGCTCATGGCATAGTCGATGTAGCACTTTTTCATTTCGTTTTTTATATCTACGGGTATTACTTTTCCCTCATTAAAACTCATGTACTTCACCTCTATAATTTAGTACTAAATATCCAAGTTGCTTACTTGATTAGCATTGTCTTGTATGAACTCTCTTCTAGGTTCAACCTTTTCACCCATAAGTATAGTAAATATTTCATCAGCTGCCATTGCATCTTCAACAGTAGCTCTTAAAAGTATTCTTTGTTCTGGGTCCATTGTTGTTTCCCAAAGTTGAGTTGCATTCATTTCTCCAAGACCTTTGTATCTTTGTATATTAACTGAGTTGTCTTTTCCGCCAAGGTCTTCTATTACTCTTTCCATTTCATCGTCTGAGTAAGCGTAGAATTCCTTTTTACCTTTTGATACTTTATAAAGTGGTGGTTGTGCTATACAAACATGACCCCCATCTATTAATTCTCTCATGTATCTGTAGAAGAAAGTTAATAATAATGTTCTTATATGAGCTCCATCTACATCGGCATCGGTCATTATTATTATTCTGTTATATCTTATTTTTGATATATCAAAATCTTTTCCTATACCAGCTCCAAATGCAGTTACCATTGATCTTATAGTATCTGAATTTAAGATTTTATCTAATCTTTGCTTTTCAACGTTCATTATTTTACCTCTAAGTGGTAGGATTGCTTGGAATTTTCTATCTCTACCTTGCTTAGCTGAACCACCGGCTGAATCTCCTTCGACGATGTATATTTCACATTCCATAGGGTCTTTTGAAGAACAATCGGCTAATTTCCCTGGAAGCGTCGATCTTTCAAGAACTGATTTTCTAGTAAGTTCTCTTGCTTTTCTTGCAGCATCTCTTGCTCTAGCTGCCATTAAAGCTTTATCAATTATAATTTTACCGATGTTTGGATTTTCTTCTAAGAATACTCCAACACCTTCTCCAACTATAGAATCTACTATTCCTCTTACTTCACTATTACCTAGCTTAGTTTTTGTTTGACCTTCGAATTGAGGTTCTCCTATTTTAACTGATATTACAGCTGTTAAGCCTTCTCTTATGTCATCACCTGAAAGGTTTTTATCATTTTCTTTTAAATGACCAAACTTCTTAGCATAATCATTAAAAACTCTAGTTAAAGCTGTTTTAAATCCTACTAAGTGAGTACCACCTTCAATAGTGTCTATATTGTTTGCAAAAGAGAATAAGTTTTCGTTGTATCCATCATTATATTGAAGTGCAACTTCTACTGATATTCCTTCTTTTAAACCTTCAACATAGATAGGCTCTTCGTGTAACTTTTCTTTGTTTCTATTTAAGTATTCAACGAAAGATTTTATACCACCTTCGTAGTGATATACTTCTTCTTTATCGTATCTTTTATCTACTAAAGTTATTCTGATTCCTTTATTTAAGAATGCTAACTCTCTTAATCTTTGAGATAGTATTTCAAAATCATATACTAAATCATCAAAAATTTCGTGGTCTGGTTTAAAGTAAACAATTGTTCCTGTCACATCACAAGTTCCAACTTCATTAACACCAGTTACAACTTTACCACGTGAATATTCTTGTTCCCAAATAGAACCATCTCTCATTACAGTAACTGTACATCTTTCTGAAAGAGCGTTAACTACAGAAGCACCAACCCCGTGTAATCCTCCAGATACTTTGTATCCGCCACCACCGAATTTACCTCCGGCATGAAGTATTGTCATTATGACTTCAACAGTTGGTTTCCCCATCTTAGGGTGCATGCCAACTGGCATTCCTCTACCGTCATCTTTAACAGTTATAGAATTATCTTCATTTATTTCAACGCTTATGTTTTTACAGAATCCAGCTAACGCCTCATCTATACTATTATCTACTATTTCATAGACTAAGTGATGTAATCCTCTTGAGCTTGTGCTACCAATGTACATCCCTGGTCTTTTTCTTACTGCTTCAAGTCCTTCTAAAACCTGAATCTGACTCTCATCATAGCTTTGTTTGTTTTCTTCCAACATAGATCCCTCCTAAATTTATTAATATCTATCCTTAACTGAAGGTTTTAATATTGGACTTACGGATTATAATCTAAATCTGTTCTCTTTGTTAAAGTTGATGAAGATATTGGTGATAAATATATCTTACTCATCTTATCAACTTCAGCTATAACAAATGATTTCGGCTTATCATCTGTTATTCTTTCCACAAATCCATCTTCTTCTGCCATTCTTAAAAACTGAATAGTGTCAGAACTATACATAGTTGTTTGTAAATCAAAAATTCCAATAACATCTTTTATAGGAACCACTACATTTTCTCCTAAATGTAAAAACATAAAGAATCCTCCTTCTTATTTAGAGACCGCACCTTCTTTTACTTTATAAACGACCGATTCGTCATCTAGATAGTCGTTTAAATCTTCAATTCCTGTGCAAGTAATTATTGTTTGTATATCTTTAATAGAGCTTAAAACATATCTTTTTCTATTAAAATCTAATTCTGATAATACATCATCTAATAGTAAAACAGGATATTCTCCTGTTTTTTCTTTGATTATTTTAAGTGATGCAAACTTCATAGTTAAAACTGCTGTTCTTTGCTGTCCTTGTGAACCAAAGCTTTTAGTATCAACTCCATTTATATAAACAGAAAAATCATCTCTATGAGGTCCGTGACTAGTTATGCCTTTTTCAATATCTCTATTCCTATTTTTCTTTAGAACCGAATAAAATTGATCTTGAATGTCATCAGTTTTTTTAATAGTTGAAATATATTTAAACTCAATAGTTTCTTTCCCTGAAGTAATATCACTATGTATGTCTTTAGAATACTTATTTAAAGAATCTAAATATTCTAATCTCTTTTTAATTATATAAGCTCCAAACATTGCTAGTTGAAGATCATATACATCAAGCATATCCTTATCTAGATTCCTGTTTTTTAAGATACTATTTCTCTCATTCATAACTTTGTTGTATTGAACGAGGTTGTAGTAATATTTTTGATCTAACTGACATAATTCCATATCGATAAACTTTCTTCTAACTCCCGGCGAATCTTTTATTATTCTTAGGTCTTCTGGTGAAAACATAACAACATTAAAAACGCCAAATAGCTCTCCTATTTTGCTTATCTTTATAGAATTAACTCTTACAACTTTTTTTCCGTCTTTTAGGATGTTAATATCAATTTTTTTGTCTAATCTCTCTCTGCCAACACTTAAACCTACAAAAGAAATTTCATCGTTCCAATTTATAAGTTCTTTATCTTTAGAAGTTCTATGGGATTTCGCAAAACCGCAATAATAGATAGCTTCTAGTATATTAGTTTTACCTTGTGCATTATCTCCCATAAAAACATTGACATGTCTTCCTAAGTCTATTTCTAAATTATCATAATTTCTATAATTTATTAATTTAAGCTTTTTTACATACATTTATAAACACCCATTCAATTATAACATACTAATAGGATAAAAGCTTATTATTAGGTTTAGATGACCTTAAATTGTTCACCTTCAAATTCTACGATATCTGAAACTCTAATCTTTTTTCCTCTTTGAGTACAAATCTCACCATTAACTTTTACCATTTCTTCTAAAATGAAAATTTTTGCTTCTGAACCTGAAGTTGCTATTGCAGCCCATTTTAAAAAAGCATCTAATTTTATAAATTCTGTATTTATTTTTATCTCGTTCATATTGTATAAACCGCCCGGAATTTCTGAATAATTATGCAGTAAATTTCCAGTCCTTTCTATCTAATTAATCTTACTGGTAGAACTAGGTATCTATAATTATCAACTTCTTTTCCTTTAATTATACAAGGACTTACACTAGAAGTCATTTCCAATACTATTTCTTCTTCATCTAAATTCTTTAAAACATCAAGTAAGTATCTTGAGTTAAATGCAATTTGAATCTTTTCACCTTGCAGATTTATTGTAACTTCTTCCCTAACTTTTCCCAATTGAGAATTAGAAGATATAATTATTGACTCATCTTCAACTTCGAATTTTACAAGATTATTGTTACCATCTTTCGCCATAAGTGAAGCTCTTTCAATACCATTTTGGAATTCTTGTTTATCCACAAGCACTTCTAATTTGTGTTCTTCAGGAAGTAATGATTTGTAATTAACAAATTTACCTTCTAAAAGTCTTGATATAACTCTTGTTTTTTCAAAAGTAAATAAAATATGGTTTTTAGTAAATGTTATTTTTACAAGATCTTCTGAATCTTCAAGTATTTTTGATACTTCGTTTAAAGTTTTTCCAGGTATAACAACATCTTTTTCTAAGTCTGAATCTATATATTCACTTTTTATTGCAAGTCTATATCCATCTAATGCAACTAAGTTTATATTTTTATCTTTAATTTCAAATAATATTCCTTGAAGTATTGGTCTTGTTTCATCTTGAGCTATTGCAAAAGATGTAGCTTTTATCATACTTTTTAAAATATTTTGAGGTACAGTTACTTCTTCCCCTTCGTTAACAGTCGGTAATTCTGGGAACTCTTCTGCTTTCATGTAAACTACGTTAAATACTGATTTTTCACAAGTTATTTGAATAGTTTCATTTTGCATAGTTTCTATTTCTATTTCTGAATTAGGAAGTTTTCTAATAATTTCACTAAAAATCTTAGCATCTATAACTATGCTTCCTTCTTCTTTAACATCTACATCTATGTTAGTTTCTATACTTACATCCATATCTGATCCTATAAGTACTAAGTTGTCATTTACACAATGAAGATAAATACCTTCTAATACTGACATTGTTGATTTTCCAGTTATTGCTTTTTGAACTATAGAAATACCTTCTAATAATTTTTGTTTTTGACATGTGAATTTCATTTTAATCCTCCTTATTTATCAACAGTTAAGTTTGTTTATATATAGTTTAGATAAATAAAAAATATAGTAATAATAGTAGTAGGGGCTGTGGAATTGTTGATAAGTACCTTTAGCCCTTTAATATCAACAAAAAGTTGTAAAAAAATATTGTGGATAAGTAAGTAACGTTTTGTATGACTTATCCACAGTTATTAACAGCAATATTTCTATGTTAAGTTATCCACAGGTTGTTATATAGTTATTATATACAAGTGTTGATAACATAACAAAATTTTAGTTTTGAGTTAATTTTTTAGTTAAATCTTCTATTGTTTGTTGAAGACTTTCATCTCTAGTTAAATTGTTTGATATTTTTTCGTAAGCATGGATTACTGTAGTATGGTCACGACCACCAAACTCTTCTCCTATTTTAGGTAGAGACATATCAGTAAGTTTTCTGCTTAAATACATAGCAATTTGTCTAGGATGTGCCACATTACGAGTTCTTCTTTGAGATTTTAAATCATCAACTCTTAAATTAAAGTAACTAGCTACAACATCTTGTATTATTTCTATAGTTATATGTTTTCCTTGTTTCTTAGAAATAATATCTTTTAAAGCTTCAGTTGCTAGATCTACTGTTATTTCACGGTTTGTTAATGATGAATAAGCTACTATTCTAGTTAAAGCTCCTTCTAATTCCCTAATATTCGATTTTATTTTTGTTGCGATATAAACCATAACTTCGTTTGCAACACTTAAATTTTCTACATCAGCTTTTTTCTTTAAAATAGCCATTCTAGTTTCAAAATCAGGAACTTGAATATCAGCTATAAGACCCCACTCGAATCTAGATCTAAGTCTATCTTCTAATGTAGGAATTTCTTTTGGAGGTCTGTCTGATGATAAGATAATTTGTTTATTAGCTTCATGAAGAGCATTAAACGTATGGAAGAATTCCTCTTGAGTTCTTTCTTTACCAGCTATAAACTGGATATCATCGATTAATAGGACATCTACATTTCTGTATTTGTTTCTAAATTCTTCGTTTTTATCATCTTTAATAGCATTTATTAATTCATTAGTAAACTTTTCAGAAGATACGTAAACTACTTTTGCGTTTGAATTATCGTCTAGTATATAGTGGCCTATTGCATGCATTAAGTGAGTTTTTCCTAGTCCTACGCCTCCATATATGAAAAGCGGATTATATGCTTTTGCTGGAGATTCAGCTACTGCAAGTGATGCTGCATGGGCAAATCTATTACTATTACCTATTACGAAAGAATCAAATGTGTATTTAGGGTTTAAATTTGTATTTGCAAAATCATCGCTTTGAAAGGATTTTGCCCTTCTTTCTGCTTTCTTTTCTGCCTTTTCCTTAGTTTCCTCTTCTTTTTGAATCTCAGATGCTACTAAAAATTCGATTTTGTAAAGTTTAGAACATACTGCTTGTATTGAGTTTGCTACTAAATCTTTATAACGTTTTTCTAGTATTTCTTGAGAAAATGTATTTGGAACACTTATTCTTATAGTATTAGAAGAAATAGAAATAGGTTCACAACTTTTTATCCAAGTATTGAAACTAACTTCACTCAACTCACCCTTTATCACATCTAGTGTATTCTTCCATAATTGCTTTAGCTCTGTGTCCATTCCGTATCCTCCAATCAAAATTTTTTTTTATTTTTTTATAGCAAAATGTGATAATCACAATCTAATAACAAGATATCAACAATCTAATAACAAAATTTGCGTTGATAGTTGACTATGTACATTATTTTTTCCACATGTTAATAATTATGTTAGCCTTTTAAAATTAAGTTTAGATATCCACACAAAACCTAATTTACTTATAAACAGTAAAAAAAGACATAAAAACTTGTTATTTCAATAAAAAAACTAAATAAGAGTCTAGTTATTAAGTGAGAAAGAACAAGTTATCAACAGAGTTATCAACAGTTGTGGATAAAATTAAAGATATATAAAGTTATTAACATATAGATTTATGATACCATAAGTAAATAGAGGGTTTCAACAAGTTATCCACAAAAAAATTAAATAAAAGGTGGATAATTATCAACAAAGGGCATAATTCTTGACATAAAGAGGGTAAAACTATATAATGGTTAGGTAAATCTAAAATAGAAGAAAAGTATAACCTTTGGGAAATACGAAAAATTTTATTGAAGGGGGTGTAGTGTAAATGTTCATGACATACCAACCTAAAAAAAGACAAAGAAAAAAAGAGCATGGTTTCAGAAAAAGAATGGCTACTAAGTCAGGAAGAAACATTCTTAAAAAGAGAAGACAAAAAGGTAGAAAAAAATTAACAGCATAAGGGCCGCAATTTAGTGGCCTTTTTTCTACAATGTAGGAAAAAAGGAGTATTAAATACCCATGATATATAGATTAAAAAAAAGTAATGAGTTTAGAATTGTATATAGAAGAGGCAAATCGATAGCTAATGATCTTTTGGTATTATATACTTTTAATAATAGAAGAAATAAAGATAAAGAAAATCTACCTTATAATAAGGTAGGAATTTCTGTTAGTAAAAAAGTAGGAAACAGTGTAGTTAGAAGCAGAAGTAAAAGATTAATTTCAGAATGCTACAGATTAAATGAAGAGAATTTAAAAAAAGGCTATGACTTCGTTTTTGTTGCTAGAACAAAAATAAAAGATAAGGATTATCAAAGCGTTGAAAAAGCTATGATAAATTTATTTAAGAAAGCAGGCTTATTTAATTGAAAAAATTTGTTATAAAATTAATACAATTTTATAGAAATAATATATCACCTATGAAAAATCCTTGTTGTAAGTATACACCTACCTGTTCTCAATATGCTATTGATGCAGTTACAAAGTATGGTGCATTTAAGGGGAGCTTTATGGCAGTTTGGAGAATTCTAAGGTGTAATCCTTTTAGTAAGGGCGGATATGATCCAGTAAAATAGAGTATGGGAGGAAAAAGCTAAAATGAATACGATATTTCAACCAATAACGAATTTCTTAGCGATGATCTTTGAGAAACTTCATGGATTTATAGTATCTATGGGGATATCAGATGTAGGGTTAAGTTATGTTTTGGCTGTTATATTACTAACAGTAATCATAAAAACTTTAGTATTACCGTTTAGTATTAAATCAGTTAAATCGACTAGAAAAATGCAAGAGTTTCAACCTCAAGTAAAGAAACTACAAGAAAAGTACAAAAACGATCCACAAAAGGCAAATATGGAAATGATGAAATTATACAAGGAAAACAACATCAGTATGACAGGTGGTTGTCTACCAATGTTAATTCCACTTCCAATATTAATGGCTTTATATTATGTTTTTGCTTATAACATAAAAGGAATAGCTGGAGCATCATTTTTATGGTTACCAGACTTAGCTGGTAAGGATCCATTATATATTCTTCCTATATTAGCAGGTTTAAGTACATTTATACCATCATATTTAATGACTAAAGCTAACCCAGCTACTGAAAATACAGGTATGAACATGATGCCTATGAATATAGGTATGTCTGTAATGATGGGATTCATGGCTATGAACTTCCCTTCAATCCTTGCAATTTATTGGGTAACTAGTGGAGTATACCAATTAGTTCAAACATACTTCTTAAATGTTAAACCAATACAAGCTAAGAAGAAAGAACAAGCTGAAGAGGAAGAAGAGAAAATAAAATCTCAAACAAAATTTGCTATGCCAGAAGAGTATGCAAAGAAAAAGAAGAAAAAATAATTCAGACACTTAAATAAATGGGTAATATTATGAGAGTAGGTGGCTATGGTATATGAAATTTATTGAAATGACAGGTAAAAATGTTGACGAAGCTTTAGAAAAAGCATTATCTGAACTTAATGTTACTAAAGATAAAGTTATAGTTGATATTTTAGATGAAGGCTCTAAGGGATTTTTAAATGTATTTGGAGTGAAACCTGCTAAAATAAAGGTTACTGTAAAAAGAGACCATTTAGCGGAAGTAAAAACTTTTATTACTGATATGTTAGATAGTATGCAAATTAAAGCAGATATAGATATTAAGGAAGAAAATAATATTATAAATATTAATCTTTCTGGTCCTAAAATGGGACTTATAATAGGATATAGAGGTGAAACTTTAGATTCTCTTCAATACCTTATATCGTTAGTTGCAAATAAGCATCACGAAGGACCATATAAAAAAGTAATATTAGATACTGAAAATTACAGAGCTAAAAGGGAAGAAACTCTAAAAAGAGTAGCAACAAAATTTGCTAGAAGAGTTAAGAAAACAGGAAAAGCATATAAACTAGAACCTATGAATCCATATGAGAGAAGAATTATTCACTCAGCACTTCAAGATGATAAGTATATTACTACATATAGTGAAGGCGAAGATTCATCAAGAAGAGTTGTTATTGCTTTAAAATAAATTGATTATTTAAGAAGTTCTTTTAAAAGAACTTCTTTTTTTATTATCAAAATTCTATAAAAATATTTTGAAGAAGCAAAGCTTTTGAAATGATAATTAAAATTAGTCTATAAAATGTAAAAAAGGTAAAAATATATAGGTAATAAAAGCTAAATATTTTGACTTATCAAATATAATTCTGTAAAATTGATATTAGTTTATTTCCCAATATAACATAAAAATCTTGGGAAATTATAGGTCTTGAATATTTATTCCTAAGGAGGAATTTCGATGAAAGAATTTGATACTATATGTGGTATTGCAACGGCACAAGGTGAAGGTGGAATTGCAATAATTAGAGTTTCAGGAAGCAAAGCTATAGAGATTGTTTCTAAGATATTTAAATCTATAAACAATTTTGATATAAAAGATATGAAAACTTACACTATGAAGTATGGAAATATTGTAGATATAAAAACTTGTGAAGTTATAGATGAAGTTATAATAAGCTTTATGAAAGGGCCAAGAAGCTTTACAGCAGAAGATGTAATAGAGATAAATTGTCACGGTGGTGTAGTTTCAACAAATAGAGTTTTAGAGGAAGTAGTAAAAGCTGGTGCTAGAATAGCAGAACCAGGTGAATTTACGAAGAGAGCTTTCTTAAACGGAAGAATAGATTTAAGTCAGGCAGAAGCAGTAATAGATATTATAAATGCAAAGACTGATTTAGCTATGAAGTCAGCTGTTATGCAAAGTTCTGGGACACTTTCCCAGGAAATAAATAAATTAAGTAAATATTTATTAGATGTTTTAGCTCACATTGAATATGATGTAGATTTTACAGAGGATGATGAAGAGCCAGATGCTTCTCTACCACCTAAAATAATAGCTAGCCTTACAGAAGCCACAAGCGAGATGGATAAGTTATTAAAAGGTGCTAATGAAGGGAAAATAATAAGAGATGGTTTAAGGATGACTATAATCGGTAAACCAAATGTAGGGAAATCATCACTTATGAATGCTCTATTACAAGAAAAGAGAGCTATAGTTACAGACATCCCAGGAACTACAAGAGACGTTATAGAAGAGTATATAAACTTAGATGGGATACCAGTTAAGATAACAGATACAGCAGGTATTAGAGAGACTGAGGACGTAGTTGAAAGAATCGGTGTTGAAAGATCTAAAGAAAAGATAGAAGAAGCGGATTTAGTTGTATTAATGCTTGATACTTCAAGAGAGCTAGACGAAGAAGATAAGGAAATAATCGAAGCTATTAAAGATAAAAAAGTAGTAGTTCTTCTTAATAAAATAGATTTAGATAGAAAAATAAATATAGACCAAATAGAAGGTTTAGAAAACAGAATAGAAATTTCAGCGATGACAGGCCAGGGAATAGAAGATTTAAAAGCTGAGATTAAGAGATTATTCTTTAACGGTGAAGTTGATAATGAAAGCTTAATAATAACAAATAACAGACACAAACAAGCGTTACTAAGAGCTTTAGAAAACTGTGAAGAGGCTAAAAACAGATTAAAAAACAACGAATATTTAGATTTAATTTCTATATATGTAACTTCAGGATTAAAAGCATTAGGAGAAATAACAGGTTCAGAAGTTGAAGAGGATTTAGTAAATAAGATATTTAGTGAATTCTGTGTAGGAAAATAGGAGGAAAAAGATGAGATTTAAAGCTGAAGAATATGATGTAGTAGTTATAGGGGCAGGCCATGCTGGTTGTGAAGCAGCGCTAGCTTCAGCAAGAATGGGTTTAAAGACATTAATTTGTACTATAAACTTAGAAGCTATAGCAATGATGCCATGTAATCCTAATATAGGAGGAACTGCTAAAGGTCATTTAGTAAAAGAGATAGATGCTTTAGGTGGAGAGATGGGCTTAAATATAGACGATACATTCATTCAATCAAGAATGCTAAATACGTCTAAAGGACCTGCTGTTCACTCATTAAGAGCACAAGCAGACAAATTAAAATATCAAAAGAGAATGAAAGAGGTTATGGAGAGGGTTCCAAACCTTTATATAAGACAAGTAGAAATAATTGATTTAGTTACAGAGAACGGAAAGATAACAGGAGCAGTAGCTAAAACAGGCGCTATATTTGGATGTAAAGCTGCAATATTAGCAACAGGAACTTACCTTCAAGCTAAGATAATTATAGGTGATGTAAGCTACAGTAGCGGACCAAATGGATTATTACCAGCTAACGATTTATCACAAGCTTTATTAGACCTAGGAATAGCACTTAGAAGATTTAAAACAGGAACACCAGCTAGAATTAACAGAAGATCAGTTAACTTTGAACCTATGGTAGAGCAAAAAGGTGACGAAAAAATAGTTCCATTTTCATTTATGAATGACAACATAGATAGAGAGCAAGTATCATGCTACTTAACATATACTAATGAAAACACACACAAAGTTATAGCAGATAATATAGATAGATCTCCTATATATAATGGAAGTATATTAGGAATAGGACCTAGATATTGCCCTTCAATAGAAGATAAAGTTATGAGATTCCCAGATAAAGATAGACATCAAGTATTCGTAGAGCCAGAAGGAGACGATACTTTAGAGATGTATGTTGGAGGATTCTCTTCATCATTACCAGAAGATGTTCAAACTAAGATGATAAAAACAATAAAAGGGCTTGAAAACTGTGAAGTTATGAGAGCAGCTTATGCTATAGAGTATGATTCAATAGATCCAACTCAACTTAAATCAACTTTAGAATTTAAAAATGTAGAAGGTCTTTATGGAGCAGGTCAAATAAACGGAAGTTCAGGTTATGAAGAGGCGGCAGCACAAGGTATAGTTGCAGGTATAAATGCTGCACTTAAAATCAAAGGTGAAGAGCCTATGATTTTAACTCGTTCTGATGCTTATGTTGGAGTTCTTATAGATGATTTAGTTACAAAAGGAACTAATGAGCCTTATAGAATGATGACATCTAGAGCTGAATATAGACTTCTTTTAAGACAAGATAATGCTGACTTTAGATTAACTGAAATAGGTAAAAAGGTAGGACTTGTAACAGATGAAAGATATAATAGATTCTTAGATAGAAAACAAAACATAGAAGAAGAGTTAAATAGACTTAAAGAAGTTCAAATAACTAATAAGAGAGAAAACAACGAGATTCTAGAGAAGATAGGTTCAGCACCTCTTAATAAACCAATGAGCTTATATGAACTAATAAAAAGAACAGAATTAAGTTATGAAAAGCTTAAAGAGTTAGACCCTGAGAGACCAGATTATAAAGATCACGTAGGAGAGCAAATCGATATAATAGTTAAATATGAAGGTTATATAACAGCTCAATTAGAGCAAGTTGAACAATTTAAAAAATTAGAAAAGAAAATGCTTCCTAAAGATATAGATTATAAAAATGTTAATGGATTAAGAGGAGAAGCTGTTTCTAAACTTTCAGATATAAGACCTGCAAGCATAGGTCAAGCGTCAAGAATATCAGGGGTATCACCAGCTGATATATCAGTACTTTTAATTTATTTAGAATATCAATACGGGAAACAAAATAAAGAAGACTAAGCTTCAAGGAGGATATTATGGAGTTTTACAATATAATGAAAGAAGCTTGTGATGAAGTTTCAATGGATTTTAACGAAGAAAAGTATAATAGATTTATAAAATATATGAGATTGGTTCAAGAGTGGAACCAAAAGGTAAATTTAACTGCTATAACAGAAGATAATGAGTTTATTAAAAAACACTTTATAGATTGTATAAAAGCATTTAAAAGTGACGAATTAAAGAATGCAAAAACAGTAATTGATGTAGGAACGGGGGCAGGATTCCCTGGACTTCCTATAGCTATAATGGATGAAACTAAGGAGGTTACTCTTTTAGACTCTTTAAACAAAAGAATAAACTTTTTAAATTTAGTAGTTAGAGAACTAGGTTTAAAAAATGTCTATACTATACATTCAAGAGCGGAAGATGGAGCTAGAAAAAAAGAACTTAGAGAAACTTTTGATATAGCAACTTCAAGAGCTGTTGCTAATATGGCTGTGCTTTCAGAGTTTTGTCTTCCATATGTAAGAGTAGGAGGCTGTTTTGTAGCCTTAAAGGGGCCTGCAATAGAAGATGAACTAGAAGGTAGTAAAAACGCTTTAAGCGTCTTAGGTGGAAAGCTATTAGATGTAAAAGAGATAGTAGTTGAAGGAACTGATTTAAATCATAACTTAGTTATAGTTGAGAAGATTAAATCTTGTCCTAAAACATATCCAAGAAAAGCAGGGAATGTTACTAAAAAACCTTTATAAAAATTTTAAAACAATTTGTCTTAATTAATATAAGCAAATTAAAAGGAAAGAAATGGTACACGACGAATTTAATATATAGATAAAAAACTGGAAAATATAAGGGATGGGTAGAATAAATATGAATAATCAAATAGTGAAAATCAATATCAATGAGATAATTCCAAATACATATCAACCAAGAAAATTTTTCAACGAAAATGCTTTAGAAGAATTATCTCAGTCAATAAGAGAGCACGGAATTATTCAACCGATAACAGTAAGAAAAAGAGGAGATGTCTTTGAATTAGTTGCAGGCGAAAGAAGATGGAGAGCAGCTAGGATTGCAGAACTTGAAGAGGTTCCTTGTAATATCGTAGATATCACAGATACTGAGTCAGCTGAAATTGCTTTATTAGAAAATCTTCAAAGAGAAGATCTTAATTTTATAGAAGAAGCCGAAGCTTATCATAATTTAATTCATGATCATAGATTCACACAAGATGAATTAGCTAAAAGAATGGGAAAAAAGCAATCAACTATTGCAAATAAGCTAAGAATTTTAAAGTTAAGTAATAACGTTCGTAAACTGTGTGTTGAAAATAATCTTACAGAGAGACATGCAAGAGCTTTATTATCAATGCCAGATGAAAAGTTACAAGTTAAAGTTGTAAAAAAAGTTATAAAAGATAAACTTAACGTAAGACAAACAGAGGAATTGATAAATAAAGAATTATTAAAGCTTGCAGGACAAGAATTAAACAATAAATCAAAGAAAAAAATAACATCAATTTTTCCAGCGAAGCTATATGTAAATACGATAAAACAGGTTTTTGATAAATTTAATATTCCAGCTAAATACAAGATGGACGATCACGATGAGTATATTCAAATAACTGTGAATATACCAAAAAATAAGAAGTAAAATTCAAAAAAAGATGTAGGCTTACAGTAGTCTACATCTTTTTTTGCGTAAATTATTAAGAATATATTGATTTATATGTTTTAATCTTTCAATATTATATAAATATATATATAATAAATATATGGAGAGGGGGTGTAGAGTCCTAAGTTTAAAAGACTAGGGCTACATATGAAAACAATTTGTATATTTAACCAAAAAGGTGGAGTTGGAAAGACAACAACTAACATAAACTTATGTTCATATCTTGCTATGTCAGGATATAAAGTTTTAACAATAGATATAGATCCTCAAGGTAATACTACTAGTGGATTAGGATTAGATAAGAGAAATTTGGAACTTTCAATGTATGATGTAATAACATCAGATGCGTCGTTAAGAGATGTAATAATACAAAGTGATTTAGTTTCAAATCTTTTTATTGCCCCATCTACTATGGAACTTGCAGGTGCAGAGGTTGAAGTTATAGGAAATGCAAACAGAGAAAGAATATTAATTGATAAGATAGATGAAGTAAAAGATGATTATGACTTTATCTTTATCGATTGTCCTCCTTCTTTAGGTGTATTAACTATAAATGCTTTAGTTGCAAGTAAATCTGTTTTAATACCAATTCAATGTGAGTTTTATGCACTTGAGGGAGTTGGTCAACTAATGAATACAGTTAAATTAGTTAAAAAGTCATTAAACGAAGAATTAGATATAGAAGGTGTAATAATGACTATGTATGATTATAGAACTAATTTAAGTAATGAAGTATATAAAGAAGTTAAAAATTTCTTTGGGGATAAAGTATATGAAAGCACAATACCGAGAAATATAAGATTAGCTGAATCGCCTAGTTTTGGATTACCTATAATGCTATATGATGAAAAATGCAAGGGTGCTGAATCTTATTCGAAATTAACAAAAGAATTTTTAAAGAGACAGTAGTGTGAGGTGATATAAATGGGGAAAAAATTTGGTTTAGGTAAAGGATTAGGAGCTTTGATTCCTGATGAAATAGAAAAGCCTATCAAAAAAGAAGAAGTTAAGACTAACAATAACTTAATGATTCCTTTAAACAAGATTACTAACAATTCAGAACAACCTAGAAAATTCTTTGATAAAGAAAATATAAGTGAATTAGCAGAATCAATTAAAAATCATGGTATTATTCAACCACTTATACTTAAGAAGCAAAAAAACAACTACATAATTGTTGCAGGGGAAAGACGTTTTAGAGCAGCTAAAATGTTAGGACTTAAAGAGGTTCCGGCAATAATAATGGATTTAACTGAAAAAGAAATACTAGAAATAGCTTTGATAGAAAATATTCAAAGAGAGAATTTAAATCCTATTGAAGAAGCTATTGCTTACAAAAAGTTATTAAGTGAATTTGATTTAACTCAAAATGAATTAAGTCAAAGGATAGGAAAATCAAGAACAGCTATAACTAACACTATGAGATTAACAAATCTAGATTCTAGGGTACAACAATACTTAATAGAAAGTGTTATAAGTGAAGGTCACGGTAGGGCTTTATTAGGAACTGATGATAAAGAACTACAATACAAATTAGCACAAAAGGTTATAGACGAAAAATTATCTGTTAGGGATTTAGAAAGATTAATTAAAAAGATTTATAGTGAACCTAAAGATGAAAAAGAAAATAAAGAAGAAAGTCCGTATTACACTGATGTTAAGGATAGACTTCAAGATTATTTTGGAACAAAGGTAAATATTAATTCTAAACCAAATAAAAAGGGTAAAATAGAAATTGAATATTACTCAGATGAAGATTTAAACAGAATATTAGATTTGATGAATATGTAATGTTTCACGTGAAACATTTTGTATTTTTGAAATTTTGATGTTTCACGTGAAACATCTTAGGAAGGACGGAAACTAAAGTGGAAAACGCATTAAATATTTTAAATCAATACTTACCATTTATAGTAATTGGAATGGGAGTAGTAATAGTAATATTATTAATACTAGTTATAGCATTATGGAAATCTATGAACAAAATAGAGAGAAGATATAGAAAGTTAATGAGAGGTGCAGATAATAAAAATTTAGAAGCACTTATAAATGAAAAATTAGAAAATATTGAGGTTTCAACTCAAATAGCTGATGAAGCTATGGCACTAGCTAAAAATATTAAAGAAAACCTTAATGAGTGTGTTCAAAAAATTGCTATAATGAGATATCAAGCTTTTGATGATGTTGGAAGTGATTTAAGTTTTTCAATAGCAATATTAGATGGACATAACGATGGAGTTGTAATAACAGGTCTTTACGGAAGACACGATAGCACAACTTATGCAAAACCTATAGATAAAGGTATATCAAGATATGATTTATCAGAAGAGGAACAATTAGTTTTAACTGAAGCAATTAAAAAACAAATAGTAATATAAAAAAAAGCCTATCACTTAAGTGATAGGTATTTTTTATATCAAATTAGAAGTTATATAAAGATAATATGATTTTTAATGGGGGATATGAAAATTAAAGAGAGTGATTATGCGTTATATAACTTCTTTACGAAATTAGCTTTTAAGAAGAGGCTTTAGCTTTGTTTATTTCTGAGTCTAATATATTAATAGTTTGAGATAAACTATTAGAAATAAATTTAGCTAAAAGCATTACTGTATAAAGTCTAGTGTTTTGTAAAACCATAAATTCGTAATTACCAGAGATATTAACAACTCCTGTAATACTCAGGTCACCAACTTGAGGTAAGTCTTTATTAAGTGCTAAGCCTGGACTTAGAGGAGAATCCTCTATAAAAACATTTCCTATAGAATTAATACTTCCTAAAGAGGCATCTATAGCTATAATGTAAGGATTTTCAAAGTTAGATTCTATATGAAGTAACGTTTCTCTAAGATTTTTAGAATGTACTGGATTTTCTAAAGAACCAAAACTATAAACATTTAAAGAGTTAAAGTTTAAATTTGATCCGACTAAAGGACCTAAACAATCTCCAGTAGCTCTGTCAGATCCTATAGAAACTATAACTAAAGGTCTGTTCTTAATAAAAACTGGTTTTAGCTTTTTATATAAATATTCTATTGTTAGATCAGATGCTTCCTTAAAGGTTACATCAACGAAAAAATTACAATTCATAAAAAAACCTCCTCATACAGTTAATTATTACCATAAGAGGAGATTTGTATACATTAAAATATTAAATTTTTTTTAGCAGAATTTAAAACATCTAAAGCCTTATCTATATCTTCTTCTGTATTAAAGTAAGATATGCTAAGTCTAACTGTTCCTGAAGGGAAACTTCCTATAGTTTTATGGCAATTAGGAGCGCAATGTAATCCAGATCTATTACTAATTCCATTATCCTCTAAATAGAATGCTAATTCAGAAGGGTCTACTCCCTTTAAATTAAAAGAAAGAGATGTTGTTGAATTTTGACATGTTAAATCTCCGTATACTATATAATCACCTATATCTAATAAGCCTTTAGAAAGTTTTTTATAAAGATATTTATTTTTTTTAGATATTTTTTCTAAACCTTCATTATTAATAAAATCAATGCCAGCTGATAACCCTATAATTCCAGGGATATTTAAAGTCCCACTTTCAAACTTATCTGGAAGGAAGTTTGGCTGATAAATATCGTGAGATAGACTTCCTGTCCCACCCTCTATAAATGGAGTACAAACTTCGTTTAATTCATCAGAAATTATAAAACCTCCAATTCCTTGAGGGCCAAATAAACTTTTATGTCCAGTAAAGGCAAGAGCGCTAAGATTTAATTCTTTAAAATCTATAGGAACAGTACCTGCTGATTGTGCTGAATCTATAATAAAAAAAATATTATTTTTTTTGCAAATCTCACCTATTTCTTTGATAGGTTGAATAGTTCCTATAACGTTAGATGCATGAGTCAGTATTATTAGTTTTGTATTAGGTTTTATTCTTTTTTCAAAATCTTTAGGGTTTATAAAACCTTCTTTTGAAGCTTCAACAAATTCAACATCTACACCTAATTTTTCATTTGAACTTATTAAAGGTCTTACAACTGAATTATGCTCTAACGAAGAAGTTAAAACGTGATCGTTAGGTTTTAATAACCCTTTAATTAATATGTTTAGTGAAGTTGTTATATTATTTGTAAATATAACATTTTCTATTTTTTCAAAATTAAAAAATTTAGCTATCTTTTCTCTAGCTAAAAAAATTTCACGATTACTTTCTAAAGCGTTAAAATTATTTGATCTATTTGCATTTCCACCAACATTAACCATGTAGTTGTACATAGAATCAACTACTGATTTTGGTTTTGGGAAAGTAGTACTTGCATTATCTAAATATATATTCATAACACGACACCTTTCTACAAAATTATACAAAAATGTATAAAATTAAAAATTATATCTAAATTCTTATCTAGATATCATTATAAATCAAAAAATAGTTATATTCATTAATTTAAGATAAAATGACATTATAAATATTTATGATATTATAATATAATAGAAGTCATCATTAATAATGTTAAGGAGAGATACAGATGAAATATTATATAATGGTTTTTAAAAATACTCACGATGCTATGAATGCAGAAAAAGTATTAAAAGAAAAAGGCTATAAATTTAGAATAATGCCTACACCAACTACTATAACTCAAAGCTGTGGTATTTGTGTTAGGGTTGATAGTGAAGAAATTTTAAAAGAAATGATGAATGAAGGTTTAGATTATAAGAATATATATCTAAGGGATTCAGAAGGATATAAAGAATATTAATATCATTTTAAAGGGGGATTAAAAAAATTGAATATGCTTCTTTTTAAGGCAGATATGTATGGAGATGGAATAAAACTAGGTTTTCTTGAAATAAGCGCAGAAACTATTGAGAAAATAGTTAGAGAAGGATTAAAAGTAATAATTATATTATTTTTAATGTTTATTTCAATAAAAATAGGAAATAAAATAATAGATAAGTTCATAGAAAAACAAGTGGAAAGTGAAAACAAAAGATTTTCTATGAGTACTCAAAAAGCTATGACTATAGGAGGCCTTTTAAAGAGTTTACTTAAATATGTAGTTTATTTTATAGGAATAGCAGGAATACTTGCTGATTTCTTTAAAGGAATATCCTTAACGGCTGCAAGTATCGGAGGCTTTGCTATAGGGTTTGGGGCTCAAAGTTTAGTTAAAGACTTAATAAATGGTTTTTTCATTTTATTTGAAGACCAATACGGGGTTGGAGATTATGTTACTATAGGAACTTTTTCAGGGATAATAGATAGCATTGGGATAAGAACGACTGCTATTAAAGATTTTAATGGAGACATGCATCTTATACCTAATGGAACTATTCAAGCTGTTACAAATCATTCTAAGAATGATAAACAATTCATAGTTGATGTATCAGTATCTTATAACACAGATTTAGATTATGCACTTGATACTTTAAAATCAGCAGCTTCTAGATTTGAAGACGAGAACCCAGAAGTTACAAGACCTTTAGAAGTTTGGGGAGTAACAGCCCTTGCCTCATCAGGAGTAACTATAAGAACAGTAGGATATTGTACTCAGATGAATCAATGGTCTATTGAAAGAGGATTAAGAAAGGTATTAAAAGAAGCTTTAGATAAGGCTGGAATAGAGATACCATTTAATACAACAGAAATAATAGTAAAAAGTGAAGAGAAAATAAAACAGGAGGCATAATTATGGTTGAGAATTTTGAATTAGGCGATATAGTCGAAATGAAAAAAGAGCATCCTTGCGGTGAAAAAAATTTTGAAATTATTAGAGTTGGTGCAGATGTAAAAATTAAATGCACAAAATGTGGGAGAATAATTATGATTCCAAGAAGTAAATTTCAAAAGGGTGCAAAAAAATTAATTGGAAAAGTTTAATTATGTAAAAAAGCTTGAAAAAAATATACAATAGTGTTAGAATTAGAAATTGAAATCCCTGCTATGCAAAGCATAGCCGTTAGTCCGAGGGGAGGAGGTGAAAATGATGAGAAAGTACGAAACTATATTCATATTACACCCATCACTTGACGAGGAAGCTGTAAAAGCTAACGTTGAAAAGTTCACGGGTATAATAGAAAATGGCGGAGGAACTGTTGACACTGTTGATGCTTGGGGTAAGAGAAAACTTGCTTACGAGATCAAAAAAGTTAACGAAGGTCACTACACTTTAGTAGAGTTCACTGCTGACACTGAATTACCAAAAGAATTAGAAAGAAATTTCAGAATTAGTGATGCTGTTATAAGACACATCGTAATAAGCAAAGAAGCGTAAGAGGTGAGATTGTTATGAACAAAGTTATACTTATTGGTAGACTTACAAAAGATCCTGAATTGAGATTCGCAGCTGGTACTGGAAATGCTGTAACAAGATTTTCAGTTGCAGTTACAAGACAATTCAAGAGAGATGAAGCTGACTTTATTAATTGTGTAGCATTTAGTAAACAAGCAGAAACAATAGCACAATATCTTACAAAAGGAAGTCAAATCGCAATTACTGGTAACATTAGAACTGGTAGTTACGATGCACAAGACGGTTCAAAAAGATACACTACTGATGTAGTTGTTGAAAACTTTGAATTCGTTGGTGGAAAAGGAAGTAATACTTCTTCTTCAAATAATGACTTCAGTGGAAATAATTCTGACTTTTCAGCTACTCCAAATGATTCATTTGGAAGTGGTTTCGATAATGACATGACTCCTGTCGATGACGGAGATATGCCGTTTTAAATTTTTTTGAGTAAGGAGGGAAACTGCAATGAGAGAAAACAACAACAGAAGATCTGGCGGAAGAATGAGAAGATCTAAAAGAAAAGTTTGTGCTTTTTGTGTTGAAAAAGCTACTGAGATAGATTACAAAGATGTAGCTAAGTTAAGAAAGTTCGTTACAGAAAGAGGTAAAATATTACCAAGAAGAATTTCTGGAACTTGTGCTAAGCACCAAAGACAATTAACTACTTCAGTTAAGAGAGCAAGAAACATAGCTTTATTACCATTCACAACTGAATAGTAATAAGATAGAAAGAGTATGACGTAAGTTATACTCTTTTATTTTTCTATTAATTTGGGTAAAATATAATAAATGTAGTATTATAAAAAATAAAGCGTAAAAATATACTTATTCAAATAATTGGAAAAAAATACCTCTAAAATGTTGCAATCGTATTTGAAAAAATTTAGAATATAGATACAAGGGAATTTAGGGGTGAGAAATTATGAAAAGAAAAGATTTTAATATAATGGGTAATGTTAAGATTATAGAGAGCCTTAAGGCTCAATTATTAAGAGTTATTGGAGATTTTTATACACTGCTAACTAGAGGAAGTAATGTGTGTGAGGATGCTATAGTTGAATGTATAGCGGGTGCAATTATAATTTTATATACTTTAGGAGACAAATTAGGATATTCTTTGCCTGAAATAGATCATGAAATAAAGACAAAGTTAGATAGAGGAATAAGAGCTGAAGATGAAGTTGAAAAAGAAGGCAAAAGTTTAAGTAAGCTTAAAGAGTATATTTCAAATAGGAGAGACCAATAACTAAATTAGGAGGCGTTCTATTATTAATAAATCATACTTAAGAAATAATATAAATCAATTTATATTAATAGTTGTGGCAATCGTTGCTATTATATTAGGGCACCAAGGAATTGGGTTATTATTTTTTGTTGTATATTTGATAAATAATTTATATAGCTTAATTAACTATTGGAGAAAAGAAAAAAATATCAACTACTTTATAAAAGCAGTTGATAAATCAATAGATAGTAACTTAGCTAATTTAATAATTCCAACAGCACTAACTGACACAAAAGGTAATATCTTATGGAATAATAAGATATTTACTACTATTTGTGATGCAGACTACGTTATAGGTAAAAATATCTTAAGTGTAGCAAATGGCCTTAATATAGAAGGAGTAGCGTATAAGAAAAATGGATTCCATCAAAGGCTCAAAATAGAAGATAATCTTTACGATGTTTATATAGAGCAAATATCAAATGGAGATATGGAATGCTTAGTTATTTATTTTAATGATATAAGCGAATTTATAGGTGTTGAAAAGACAAAAGAAAGTATAATGCTTATAGAAGTTGATAATTTAACAGAAGTATTAGAAACTACAGAAGACAGTAATAAACCTTTAGTTATTGCTGAATTTGAAAGACTAATAAACGCTTATGCTGATGAATATAATGCTATGATTAAAAAATATGATAAGGGAGAATATATCTTATCGGTTCAAGACAGAAACATAGAAAAAGAAATATCTAATAAATTTTCTATCTTAGAAGATATATCAAAGATAGATAAAGGAAATAAGATGGAACTTACACTTAGTATAGGTGTAGGAAGAGGAGGGGCAACTCCTCAAGAAAATCAAAGCTTTGCTATTGTTGCTAAAGAGTTAGCATTAGGTAGAGGTGGAGATCAGGCTATAATTAAAAACAAAGAAGATATTCAAGTCTTTGGTGGAAACAGCAAAGAAATAGAAAAAAGAAATAGAGTTAGAGCTAGAGTTGTAGCGCACGCTTTAAAGGAACTTATTTTTGAAAGTTCAAATATATTTATAGTAGGCCATATAAACATGGATATGGATTGTTTTGGTTCTGCTATAGGTTTATCTAACATAATTAAAAAGTTAGGTAAAGAATGCAATGTAGTTTTAGATAACAATACAGGTGCTATAGAACCTTATTTAAGTAAGATTAAAGCTACAGGAAAGTATGATAACCTATTTATAACAGGTGATACTGCAGAAAAAAATCTTAAAGAAGATACTTTGATTATAATAGTTGATGTGCATAATAAAAATTATGTAAGTAATTTAAGTCTTATAGAAAAGGCAAATAAAAAAGTAATAATAGACCATCACAGAAGAAGCCCTAATATTTTAGAAGGAACTCTTTTAAATTATATAGAGGTTTATGCATCATCAACATCAGAAATGATAACAGAGATAATTCAATATATGATAAATAAACCTAAGCTATCTAAAATAGAAGCTGAAGGGCTTTTAGCCGGAATTTATATGGATACAAAAGGGTTTTCATTTAAAACTGGAGTTAGAACCTTTGATGCAGCATCTTTCTTAAAAAAGATGGGTGCAGAAACTATGGAAGTAAAAAAATTATTTACAGATAACTTAGAAGATTATATAAAGATTTCAGAAACTATAAAATCGGCAAAAATTAATAATTCTACAGCTATTGCAGTTGCACCTAAAGATGTTAATAGCGTAATAGTTGCTAAATCCGCAGATGAACTTTTAAATATATCAGGAATATTAGCTGCATTTGTATTAGCTAATATTAATGAGGAAATATATATAAGTGCAAGGTCTGTTGGAGATATAAATGTTCAAGTTGTATTAGAAGCCTTAGGTGGAGGTGGACATTTAAATATCGCAGGTGCTAAAATAGTAAATAAATCAATAGATGAAGTTTTAGAATTATTAAATGATAATATACAAAAATACTTAAGGGTGGGTGAATAACATGAAAGTTATTTTATTAAAAGACGTAAAAGGAAAAGGTAAAAAGGGAGATGTAGTTAACGTATCAGACGGATATGCAAGAAACTTTTTATTTGTAAAGAAATTAGCAGAAGAAGCAACAGATAATAATCTTCACATATTAAACAACATAAAAGAAAATGAAAGAAAGCAAAAATTAGCTGAACTTGAAGCAGCTCAAAAGTTAGCTGAAGACTTAAAAGGTAAAGAAATAAAAATGACAGCTAAAGCTGGAGAAAATGGAAAATTATTTGGGGCTATAACTAGTAAAGATATAGCAGGAGAAATAAAAAAATCATACAACGTAGATATAGATAAGAAAAAAATAGTAATGGATACAATAAAAATAGCAGGTGGATACGAAATAGAAGTAAAATTATACCCTAATGTATCAACTAAAATGAAGGTATTAATTGTTCCAACAGCATAAGGAGGATTCAATTTGAAATTACGTAAGGAAATAGAATTCCTAGAAGGAATAATAGAAGGAGATCTATCACAAGACGCTCAAGTAAATGTTTTATTTGATATATTAAAAAACGTATTAGATGAAGGTGCTATAAGAGCTAGAACAGTTAGATTTAAACTTAAAGACTACATTGGATCGACAAAAGTAAATGAAAGAGTATATGCATTAAATAAAATTGCATCTAACGGAGCTGGAATAGATATAGTTCCAGCAGAAGACGAAGTAGATAAGGTTTTAGATGATACTATAATCTGGATTGCAGAAGAAATAGCAAAAAAATACGTGCAAAACAACATTGAAGCTAAAGTAGAAAAAGCTATAATGGAAAAGCAAGAAAAGTACATCGACGAGATGAGACTTTCAATCCTTAAAAAAGAAAAAGGTAGTGAAAATAAAAAAACTACTAAAAAATATGAAGAGCTTAAGGAACTAGACGAGAGAGTAACTAGCAAAAACATAATGAGTTTCTTAAGACCAGAAAAATTAGATGAGATAGTAGGTCAAGAGAGAGCTATTAAATCATTAATTTCAAAATTATCATCACCATATCCTCAACACATAATCCTTTATGGACCTCCAGGTGTAGGTAAAACAACAGCAGCAAGAATAGCACTTCAAGCTGCAAGAGAATTAGATTTTACTCCATTTGATGATAAATCAAAATTCGTAGAAGTTGATGGAACTACTCTAAGGTGGGACCCAAGAGAAATAACTAACCCTCTATTAGGTTCAGTTCACGACCCTATATACCAGGGAAGCAAGAGAGACTTAGCTGATATTGGAGTGCCAGAACCAAAGCCAGGACTAGTTACAGATGCCCACGGAGGAATATTATTTATAGATGAGATTGGTGAACTAGATAATATACTTCAAAATAAACTTTTAAAAGTTTTAGAAGATAAGAGAGTTGAATTTTCATCTTCATACTATGATCCAGATGATGATAAAACTCCAAAATATATTAAATATTTATTTGAAAACGGAGCTCCAGCAGACTTTGTTTTAATCGGAGCTACAACTAGAGAACCAGGAGATATAAATCCTGCTTTAAGATCTAGATGTACAGAAGTTTACTTTGAACCATTATCAAGTAAAGATATAGAAAACATAGTTAAAAATGCTTCTAAAAAACTTGGAGTATCTCTAGAAAAAGAAGTTCCTGAATATATAAGTAGATTTACTATTGAGGGAAGAAAAGCAGTTAATATATTAACTGATGCATACGGATATGCCCTTTATAAAAGAAAGAGTGTACCTAAGAAATTAAAAATAACATTAAAAGATGTTGAGGAAATAATTTCAATAGGAAGATATACTCCATTTGAAAGAAATAATATAATTTCAGACAAAGAGATAGGTCATATTCACGGGTTAGGAGTTAGTGGTTTTATAGGTTCAACTATAGAAATAGAAGCTGCAGCTTTCCCTGCTAAGAAAAAGGGAACAGGAACAGTTAGATTTAACGAAACTGCTGGAAGTATGGCTAAAGATTCAGTTTATAATGCAGCATCTGTTATTAGAAAAATAACAGATAAAGATATAAAAGATTATGATATACACGTTAACGTAATAGGCGGAGGAAACATTGATGGACCTTCAGCAGGTGCAGCTATAACTGTATGTATAATAAGTGCATTATTAGAAAAACCTTTAAGACAGGATGTAGCTATTACCGGGGAAATATCTTTAAGAGGTAAAGTAAAACCTGTAGGTGGGATATTTGAAAAAATATATGGTGCTAGAAGAAGAGGAATAAAACTTGCTATAGTACCAAAAGATAATGAAAATGATATACCTCAAGGGTTAACAGATATAGAAGTTAAAACAGTTCAAACTATAGAAGAGGTAATGGATTTAGTTTTTTAAATAAAGGAGATGTTTAGCATCTTCTTTGTTTTTGACTAGAATAAGCAAAGGAAGGAGGAATATTCTTTTGGAAACTCAAAATACTATGAAAACTTTACCCCAAAGTATAGAAGCAGAACAATCAGTACTTGGGTCTATGATATTAGAAAGAAGTGCAATAGCGCAAGCGGCAGAAGGGCTAAACGAAGATGATTTTTATAGAGATAGTCATAAAGTAATATTTAGAACTATTATAGAAATGTTTAGAAAAGATATGGCTGTAGATTTAATAACTGTATTAGAAGATTTAAAATCTACAGATTTACTTGATAGAGCTGGAGGAGTAAGTTATGTAACTGAAATATCAGCATCAGTACCAACTACTGCAAACGTAGGATCGTACATAAAAATAGTTGAAGAAAAATCTACATTAAGAAAACTTATTAAGGCTTCTAGTGAAATAATAGAAGAAGGCTATAATAATCAATCAAACGTAGATGGAGTATTAGATAAGGCTCAAAAAAGTATATTTGATATAGCTGAAAAAAAGAGTTCTAACGATTTTGAACCTTTAAGCCAAGTTCTTGAAAGAGGATTTATTGAAATAGAAAGACTATTTAACAATAAAGGAGAAATAACAGGTGTTAGTTCAGGATTCTTAGACTTAGATGCTAAAACATCAGGCTTTCAAAAAGGTGATATGGTTCTAGTTGCAGCGAGACCTTCTATGGGTAAAACTACATTTTCACTTAATATAGCTGAAAATGCAGCCCTTAGAGCTGGGAAAAGCGTAGTTATATTTTCTCTAGAGATGTCAAAGGAACAATTAGCTTACAAGCTATTATGTTCAGAAGCTAATGTAGATATGCTTAAACTTAGAACAGGTAACTTAGATGATAAAGACTGGGAAAACATAGCTAGAGCTACAGGGCCTCTTTCTAAGGCTAAGATTTATATAGATGACACAGCAGGTGTAAGTGTTATGGAAATGCGTTCGAAATGCAGAAGGCTTAAAATGGAATATGGTATTGATATGATATTAATTGATTACCTTCAACTTATGTCAGGTTCATCAGGTTCAGAAAGTAGACAACAAGAGGTATCAGAAATATCAAGATCTATAAAAGCACTAGCAAAAGAAATGGAATGCCCAGTTATAGCTTTATCTCAGCTATCTAGAGCGCCAGAGCAAAGAGCAGACCACAGACCTATGCTTTCTGACTTAAGAGAGTCTGGATCTATTGAGCAGGATGCTGACGTTGTTATGTTCTTATATAGAGATGAATACTATAACAAGGAAACTGAAGAAAAAAATATGGCAGAATGTATTATTGCAAAGCAAAGAAACGGCCCGGTTGGAACAGTTAAACTTGCATGGCTTGGACAGTTCTCTAAATTTGGTAATTTAGATAATATACATGCTGAATAAAAATATTTAGAAACTCGCTTAAAAGGCGGGTTTCAAATTTTATATTTTATAATTTTATAATTTTAGGAGGTATTAAAATGTGTAAAAAGATAGGTTTTATAGGTTGTGGAAATATGGGAAGCTCTATGGTTGGAGGGCTTATAAATAAAGAATTTTTAAGTAAAGAAGATTTCTTTGTATCTGCAAAGAGCGAAGAATCTAAAAAAAGGCTAGAAGAAAAGTTTGGAGTTAATGTTAGATCTAAAAACATAGATATAGTTAAAGAATCGGATGTTATAGTTCTTGCTGTTAAACCTTATATGTACGAAAAGGTCATAAAAGAGGTAAAAGATTTTATTAGAAAAGATCAAATAATAGTAAGTATTGCAGCTGGGATTGATATAAAAGATTTAGAAAATTGGATTGGTGAAGATTTTAAAATAGTTAAAACTATGCCAAACACTCCAGCTCTTGTAGGGGAAGCTATGTCGGCTATATGTCCTAACAAAAATATAAAAGAAGAAGAATTAAAATACATAATGAGTATGTTTGAAGCTTTTGGAGAGTGTGTAGTTTTAGAAGAAAAAGATTTCCACGCATTTATAGCACTTTGTGGTTCATCACCAGCTTATGTTTTTATGTTTATAGAAGCTATGGCAGATGGTGCAGTTAAGCTTGGAATTCCTAGAGATAAAGCATATAAGATGGCAGCTCAGAGCGTTTTAGGTTCTGCAAAAATGGTTCTAGAAACTAAAGAGCATCCTGGAGTATTAAAAGATATGGTTTGTTCTCCAGGTGGAACTACTATAGAAGCTGTAGCTGAACTTGAAAACAATAATTTTAGAAGCACAGTTATAAAAGCTATGGATAGTTGTGCTAATAAATCTAAAAACATGTAAAATATTTTAAATTTAATATTGACATAGTGAGTAATATAAAATATAATTTAGTTAATGATAATCAATATCAACAAAACGGAAACGAAATTGAATTGGTTATTTACTGGATAAAACACACATTAACACATTAACACATTAACACATTAACAAAACACACAAACATTAATAAAAACTCCTCTTAATTTTAAAAATTAAGAAAAAAGAACTTAGTGGTCCACAACGCTAAGTTCTAATTTTTTGTTTTTATTTAATTGAAAAATATTTTCAATTAGGTGTTGACAAGAGAAGATAAAATAAATATAATATAATTAATGATAATCAGTATCAATTAAACGGAAGCGAAATTATATTGGTTATTTACTGGATAAAACACACATTAACACATTAACAAAACACACATAACATTAATAAAAACTCCTCTTAATTTTAGAAATTAAGGAAAAAGCAACTTAGCTTTACTAAAGCTAAGTTGTTTTTTTATTATAATCTACTAACTCCAGAAGAAATAGCAGCAGACTTTACAGATTCAGCTACATTTTTTTGAACCTCTAAATCAAAAGGCTTTGGAATTATGTTGTTTTCATTTAAATCTTCATCTTTTATCGAGTTTGCAATTGCATAAGCAGACGCTAGTTTCATTTCTTCGTTTATATCAGAAGCTCTAGAATCTAAGGCACCTCTAAATATACCAGGGAATGCAAGTACGTTATTTATTTGGTTTGGGAAATCAGACCTTCCAGTTCCAACGATTCTAGCTCCAGCACTCTTTGCATCTTCTGGGAAGATTTCAGGAGTAGGGTTTGCCATAGCAAAAACAATAGAATCTTTATTCATAGAACTCACCATTTCCTTTGAAACTATATTTGGTGCAGAAACTCCTATAAACACATCTGAGTTTTTCATAGCAATTTTTAAATCACCTTTTAAGTTATTTTTGTTAGTTAAATTTGAAAGTTCTTTGTGAAGAGGGTTATCATAATTTATATCTTTTGATAATATACCATCTTTATCACAAACTAAAATATCTTTAACTCCAGAAGATATAAGAAGCTTACATATTGCAGAACCTGCAGAACCTGCTCCGTTTATAACAAGTTTTATATCTTTTAAATCCTTTTTAACTATTTTAAGTGCATTTATTAATGCTGATAATACAACTATTGCAGTTCCGTGTTGATCATCATGAAAAACTGGGATATCTAGTTTTTCTTTTAATTTGTTTTCTATTTCAATACAACGAGGAGCTGATATATCTTCTAAATTAATTCCCCCAAAAGAAGGTGAAATATTATATATAGTATTAACTATTTCATCAACATCTTTGGTGTTTAAAACTATTGGGAAAGCATCAACGTCAGCAAATTCTTTAAAAAGTATAGACTTACCTTCCATAACAGGCATTGAAGCTAGGGGACCTATATCTCCAAGTCCAAGTACTGCTGTACCATCAGAGATAACAGCAACTGTGTTCCATCTTCTAGTATAAATATATGAATTTTTTTCATCTTTATGGATTTCTCTACAAGGCTCAGCAACGCCTGGTGTATAAGCTAAGCTTAGATCTTTTTCATTTGTAATCTTAGTTCTAGATTTAACTTCTATTTTTCCTCTTAAGTTTTTGTGAAAAGCTAATGATTCTTTATAAATAGACATACGACTAACTCCTTTTATAAATATTTGTATTTTTAACATATATTTAATTATACGAATAATTATAATAAAAATCAAAGAAACATTCGAAATATCTATTGACCAAGTAGTAAGATTTTGCTAAGATTTTTATGGGGTAATTAACTAGTATAATTTTTTTATTATTATATAAAAATAAATATAGTTAGAATAAACTCCGTAATTAAAGACTAAGATTAGCCAGAAGGAGGCAATATATTATGTCAGCATTTATAGTAATTGGAGCTCAATGGGGAGACGAAGGTAAAGGAAAGATGACAGACTATCTAGCAGAGGATGCAGATGTTGTTGTTAGATTCCAAGGTGGAAATAATGCAGGTCATACTGTAGTGGTTGGAGATAAAGAATATAAACTTCACTTAATACCATCAGGAATACTATATGATGATAAGGTAAATGTAATAGGTAATGGGGTTGTTGTTGATCCTAAAGCATTATTTGAAGAAATAGAGTACTTAGAAGGAGCAGGCATAAAGGTAACTCCAGAAAAATTAGTAGTAAGCGATAGAGCACACCTTATAATGCCTTACCACAAAGTTTTAGATAAATTAAAAGAAAAAGCAAGAGGTAAAAATGACATAGGAACTACAGGTAAAGGAATAGGTCCTTGTTATACAGATAAATTCGAAAGATGTGGTATAAGAGTTTGTGACCTTATGCACGAAGATGTTTTCAAAGAAAAATTAGAAGAAAACATCGAAATGAAAAACAAATATATAGTTAATGTTTTAGAAGGAGAAGCTTTAGATAAAGAAGCTATCTTAAAAGAATATCTTGATTTTGCAAAAAAACTTAGACCTTTTGTAAAAGATACTTCAGTTAAAGTTTATGATTCTATAAAAGAAGATAAAAACGTATTATTTGAAGGAGCACAAGGAATGCTTCTTGATATAGATTACGGAACTTATCCTTATGTTACATCATCAAACACTACAGCAGGTGGAGTAGCTAGTGGATCAGGTGTTGGACCAACTATGATAACTAATGCTGTTGGTATAGCTAAAGCTTATACAACAAGAGTTGGTAAAGGACCATTCCCAACAGAGTTAAACGACGAAACTGGTGATTGGATAAGAGAAAAAGGTCACGAATATGGAGTAACTACTGGAAGATCAAGAAGATGTGGATGGCTTGATTTAGTTATCTTAAAAACTACAGTTAGAGTTTCAGGATTAACTTCAATAGCAGTTACAAAAATCGATACTTTAGCAGGACTTGAAAAAATAAAAGTATGTACTGGATATAAGTTTAATGGAGAGGTTATAGATTACTTCCCAGCTAGCTTAGAAGATTTAGCTAAGTGTGAGCCAGTATACGAAGAGTTCGAAGGATGGGATGAAAGCGTAGCAGAAGCTAGAAGCTATGAAGAATTACCAGTAAACGCTAGAAAATATATCGAAAGAATTGAAGAGTTTACAGATACTAGAGTATCAATAGTTTCAGTAGGTCCAAAGAGAGACCAAACTATGAGAGTAAAAGAACTTTAAACAATATATTTAGTTAATTGACTTTACCTTATGGTTAAAATATAATTTATGTATATTTTATATTTAGAAATCTTATATATGAGGTGAAAAAGATGGTAACTAAAGATATGACAATCGGTGAAATAATTAAACAAGATCCAAGCAGAGCAGAAGTTTTAATGGCTTTTGGTATGGGTTGCGTAGGATGTCCTTCAGCACAAGGTGAAACTTTAGAAGAGGCAGCATTAGTTCACGGAATAAACTTAGAAGCGTTAGTGCAAGCACTAAACGACAAGTAATCAAGACATAAAGCTCAATCAACTTAAGGTTGATTGAGTTTTTTTATATTAATATATAAATTATTAATATAAAGTAAATAAAAAGTTATAAAAATTAAAGTATTATTATAAAGAGGTGAAATAAATGAAGAACAACGATTTTTCTAAAGAATACGAAGTTATGTATAGAGATTCTGATTATAGACTTAGATGTAAGCTTACAGCTATAGCGGATTATTTTTGTGAAGTTGGAAATATTCAAGCAGAAACTATAGGGGATACTATAGATTTTGCTTATTCTCACGGATGTGCGTGGGTGTTTTATAAGTATGATATAAAAATTCATAGATATCCTAAATATAGAGAGAAGATAATAGTAAAAACAATGCCTATAGGATTTAAAAGATTTTATGCATATAGAGGATATGAAATAAGAAGTGAAGAGGGAGAACTTTTAGCTGAAGGGTTAGCTTTATTTTTCTTAATAAATATTGAGAGAAGAAGACCTATGAGAATACTAAAAGAGCAATATGATATGTATGGTGAAGAAGGGGATATGAAAGAGTCTTTAGATATGGAAAAGATAGAAAAGTTAACTAGAGAAGATAACTTTAAAGAATTCCAAATAAGATACAGTGATATAGACTCAAATACTCACGTAAACAACGTTAGATATATGGAGTGGGCAATTGAATCAATTCCTTTAGAAATAGCTAAGAACTATGAATTAAAGAGAATAAAAGTTGCCTTTGAAAAAGAATCTAAATATGGAGATAGAATTCACGTATCAGCACAAATAGAAGAAAGAGAAGATGATTTAGTTACATTACATAAAATATGTAATTCAAATGGTGAAGAACTTACTTTACTAGAAGCACATTGGGATAAAATAAACAACTAAGTTATAAAAATAAGGCGATATATATTAATATACTTAAATATATCGCCTTATTTTTTATTTAAAACTATTTGCTATTGAATTTGCAGCATTATAAGCTGAAGACCAAGCCCATTGTAAGTTGAAACCACCACAATCGCCATCTACATCTAATATTTCACCAGCAAAATATAAGTCTTTTATTAATTTTGATTCTAATGTCTCAGAATTAACTTCTGTTGTGTCAACGCCACCTACTGTAACTTGAGCAGCTGAGAAGTCTTTTGTTCCTGTACAGTTAAATGTCCAATCTTTAAGACGCTTTATAAGAGCATCTTGATACTTCCACTCTAAATCGTAACAAGGAGTATGAATATTTTCTATTCCTATATCCTTAAGTAGGATAGGGGTCATCTTTTTATTTATTATACCTACAAGGGCATCTGAAATGCTTCTATGTGAAAATACAGCTAAGTGCCCATATATAAAGTTACTAACTTCATCAAATGATTTTGAAGGCATTAAGTCTACTTTTATTTTTACATCCGCCTTTTTATCTAAATACCTTGAAGCTGTAGATGATAATAAAAAGATTGGGGGACCTGAAATTCCGTAATCAGTAAATAATATTTCTCCAAACTCTTCTCTTAAGGTTTTACCATTTACTATTAAAGATGCTATACCGTCAAATTTTATTCCTGAAAGTCCTTTTAGTTTAGGGTAGTCTAATTTTAATTGAACTATTCCTGGAATAGGCTTTATTATATTATGACCTAAATCTTTAGCTAGCTTAAACCCAGAACCATCAGAACCGGTCTTTACAGCAGATTGTCCTCCAGCACAAAGTAAAAGTTTTTTGCATGTGAATTCTTTTAATTCATCGTTGTTTGTGGATAATTTAAAACTTTTGTTTTTGTGGATAGTTTTTACTTTACAGTTTGTGTATAATTTTATATCTCTATCTTCTATAGAAAGTCTTAAAAGATCAACTACAGAAGAGGCTTGTAGAGACATAGGATACAGTTTACCTTTTTCAAGTTCTATAATAGGTAAGCCAAGTGATAAGAAAAAGTTTAACGTATCATCTAAAGGAAGCTTTTTTAAAGAGTCTACGTAAAAGTCTTTATTAGAACTGTGGTAGCTTGAAAAAGGTTCTTTTAATGTAGAGTTAGAAATATTGCATCTTCCGTTTCCTGTAGTTAAAATTTTTTTACCTACTCTATCAGTACCTTCTAATATAGCAACATCTATGCCTAAATCTTTTAAAACTATAGCAGACATAAGTCCAGAAGCTCCGCCACCGACTATAATTAAATCATGATGTATCATAATAATCTCCTTAATATATATTTTTTTATTATATTCTTAAACAATTTAAGTAAATTCTATCATAGTAGGGAAGGCTATTAAAGAAAAGAATATATAGAAAAAATCGAAAATCAAAAAATTATAAAAAATTTTTTAAAAAAAACTTTATAAAAAACGACAAAAAAACTATAATAATAGTATAAAAAAAGACAAAAAATCAAAAAAAAATACTGCGCAAAGAATACAGTGTAAAAGCGCATAAATACTAGTGTTTAGAGGGACAAACATACTAAAACACTCATATATAAAAATCAAAAAATGAAAAAATGAAAAAAAACTTTGTAAAAAGTGTTGACATAGTTTTGGATTCAATGTATTATAATTTATGTGCTCGGCGCTACGGAGTGAGCGGCGGGAAACAAAGAAAAAACTTAAATATGGCTCCTTGGTCAAGCGGTTAAGACACCACCCTTTCACGGTGGTATCAGGGGTTCGATTCCCCTAGGAGTCACCATACTTTGGGCGCATAGCTCAGCTGGGAGAGCACCTGCCTTACAAGCA
>NZ_JADEKP010000015.1 GCF_015234215.1 Clostridium chrysemydis
CAAGATTAGATTTCCCATAGCGTAAGCTAGTAAGACCCCTTGAAGAACACAAGGTTGATAGGTCAGGAGTGTAAGTGTGGCAACACATTCAGCTGACTGATACTAATAGGTCGAGGGCTTGACCAATTAAAATAGTCAACTAAATATATATATGCAATTTTTAGAGAACATCTCTAATATCTAGTGATGATGGCGTAGAGGAAACACTCCTTCCCATTCCGAACAGGAAAGTTAAGCTCTACAGCGCCGATGGTACTGCACGGGAGACTGTGTGGGAGAGTAGGACGTTGCTAGGTAAAGTGTGGCTCGATAGCTCAGTCGGTAGAGCAGAGGACTGAAAATCCTCGTGTCGCTGGTTCGATTCCTGCTCGAGCCACCATATACGGCGCCATAGCCAAGTGGTAAGGCAGAGGTCTGCAAAACCTTTATCCCCAGTTCAAATCTGGGTGGCGCCTCCATAAGAAACCTGTAAACAGTTTGTTTGCAGGTTTTTATTTTTTATATTTAAAAATAAAAAAGATATCCACAGAAAAATAAAAAATCAAATAGTTATCCACTGAATATTAAGCTTAATCTGTTGAAATGGGGATAACTATCTTAAAACATTCTCACATATTACTAGTTTATTTGATTTATTATCATAGTGAGCATAAGCACCTATAGGGATAGTAACATTAGGATAGTCATGACCAAACGGAAGAGTTGAAACTATAGGGATATTTAAACTAGATAATCTTTTCTTTATCATATTAATTAAGCAATCTGAATCTATTTTTTCATCTACACAATCTGTAAAGTGACCAAGGATTATTCCATTACAGTTATTTAGTTTATTAGATAGAATTAATTGAGTTAAAAGTCTATCTATACAGTATGGTGGTTCATTTATTTCTTCTAATATTAATATGCTATTATCAAAATTAGGCTCGTAAGGAGTTCCAAGTGTTGAACATATCATAGCTAAATTTCCACCTTTGATATAGCCAGAGAAACATTTATTATAATCGTTATAACCTAAAATATCATAAATAAGACCTTTAGAAGGAGAAGTTAATATTCTTTCAAAGTATGTCTTAGTTATTATTTCATTAAAATTAGATTTAATCATAGGACCATGAAATGTTATAATGCCATTATTTGAAAAGTAATTTAAAAGAACAGTTAAGTCACTAAACCCACAAAAAAATTTAGGGTTTCTTTTTATTTTATCTATATCTAAATAGGGTAAGGTTCTAATAGAGCCAAAGCCCCCTCTAAAGGATATGATTCCATCTATACTTTGGTCTTGAAACATATCCATAATTTCTTTTGCACGATCTTTATCACTTCCCGTTAAGTAGTTATTTTCTTCATATAAACAATTTCCAAGTTTAATTTTATAACCTAAACTTTTAAAATCAGATATAAATTTATCTATAAGTATTTTAGGACTTGGTGATGCTGGTGAGATTATGCCAATAGTAGAATTTTTATTTAATAGTTTTCCTTTAGGCATAAATATAAAAACCTCCTAAAAAAAAGAGTAGACTTTTTTATCTACTCTCTTAAATATTGTTATTATATTTATATGATTTTAAAAGTTATAATGCTACTTAAACATATCTTTTTTATAAAGAATAAATCCTACTAGAGAACATAGTACAATAGTTAGAATCATTATTATATAAAAAGGTTCAGGTGCATCTACGTTAAATGGGAATTTTACGTTCATACCCATAATAGCACCTATTATATTAGGGATAGACATAAGTATTGTAACTGATGCAAGAACTTTCATGACTATATTTAAGTTGTTAGAGATTACTGATGCAAAAAAGTCCATTGTACTTGCAAGGATATTACTATATATCTCTGTCATTTCTATAGCTTGCTTATTTTCGATAATAACATTTTCTAAAACATCTTTATCATCATCATATTTTTGTATAAGTTCTAATTTTAACATTTTTTCTAATGTTATTTCATTTGCTTTAAGTGATGTAGAAAAATAAACTAGAGATTTCTCTAAAGAATGTAATTGAATAAGTTCTCTGTTTTTCATAGACTTGTGAAGTCTTTTTTCTATCATTAAACTTTTTTTATCTATTTGTCTTAAGTAAAGCAAATAGTAAGTAGAAATTCTATTTAGAATTTGTAATGTGAATCTTGATTTCTTGTATGTAAAAAATGTTTTTATCCTACTATTAATAAAATCAGTTAAGACTTTACTGTTTTTTAAACATACTGTAATTAAGGCGTCTTTAGTATGAATTATAGATAAAGGATAAGTATCATACGTTAAAGAGTTGTCTTCCATTTCTGTAAATGGAATATCGACTATTATAGAAGTTATATCATTATCTTCTATATCTATACGTGATGTTTCTTCATCATCTAAAGAAGCTCTTAAAAGATCTAATGGAACGTTAGTCTTTTTAGAGATTAATATAAGCTCCTCATCAGATGGAGCAACTATATTAATCCAGCAACCAGGTTCTATATTATCTAATGTTTTCAAAGTAGGATTATTTTCTATAGTATTTTTAAATATTTGAATCATAATATAACCTCCGAATATATCTATATTATACAATAAAAGAGCATTATATATAGGTAAATTCACAAATATATAAAAAAATGAAATGAATAAAAAGAGATACTACTAGTAAACAATAAAAATAATCAGTATAAGCAAGGTAATTTCACTTAATCAATTTTTATGAGGAATAATAGCCAGTATTTAGATTAAAACAACTATGGTATAAAATATAAATAACTAGTATAATCTCCATATAATATAAGAATTTTCAAATCGACAATGGGGGATTTAACTATGATGCATAAAGAGGTTGTTGGTCGAAGAAGGGCTCCTGTTATAGCTATAGTGTTATTTGTAATAACATTTATGTTATATGTACATGAGGGCCTTAAGCACATTGACTTTGATAGCAACAAAACATTATTAATATTAAACTTAATTGTTTTATTTCTAACTCTATATATAATCATTAAAGAATATAGAAGTTGTAAAGTTTATTATAAGTATGCAATAATTGCAAACAAGCTTATAATAAATAAAATATCAGGAGAGTCTGAAGACAACTTGATAAGCGTTAAGATAAATGATATAGCTTATATAGGCTCTAAAGCAGGCGAGTCAAAAAAATACAACGCAAGATCAATAGGTCACTTTATGTGTGAAAAATTAGGACCTGGACATTGTTGTGTATATGAAAAGGACGGAAAATACTATAAGTTTAATTTTAAACCTAGCAATAGTTTTATTGATAGAGTAAAAAAGTATATGGTTAAATAAAAGAAGCAGAGACAAAAGTCTCTGCTATTTTTTTGTTAATTCTGATTTTGCTTCGTTTAAAAGAACATCATTTGTTATAAGATCAAGTCCAGTAAAAGCTAAAGCAAGCCCAGCTTTTTTACACATATCTAATCCAAACTCAGTTACGGTGCATTTTGCAAATTCTGAAGTTCCATATTGAGTTTTTTCGTCCTCTATAATAGAAAAATAAGGGTGTATAGCAGGAACCTTTTTACTTATAGCACCTAAACTTATACCAGCATTAATATCTCTATTGTGACAGATATTAATAACCCCACACTCTTTAAAGTTATGACTAAATAATCTGTTTAATGTAGTATTACTAACTAACTCTTCATAAGGTGGTTCATATAAAGAATAGGAAGGAGATACTTTCATAAGTTTCCCTACATATCTAGCTATTTCTCTTATTTTATTTTCAATAACTAAAGCAAGGTCTATATTTTTAGCCCTTATAAAAAACTTAGCTTCTGATTCTAAGGGAATAAGTAGCGGTGTTTTACCACCTTCTGAAAGAATATAATTTACTTCAACACCTTCAGGGAATCCTTTCATAAGAGTATTTAGTATGCTAAAGGTAAGAAGTACCGCATCTAAAGATGTATATTCTTTTTGACTTAAAAAGGATAAACCATCTTCTCCTTTAAATTGAATGCTTAAAGGGATAATTGCAGATGATGATCCGCTTTCGCAAGTTGTTATATCAGGGTGAGCCATCAAAACTGCATCTATATCGTTAAAGATACCTTGCTTTAGCATTACGTCTTTAGTTCCACCTAAATATTCTCCAGGACAACCTATAATAACTACAGAACCGCGATCTAAGTGATTTAATATTTCACCTAAACAAACTCCAGCAATACAAGAAGTTGTAGTTAGAGCGTTGTGGGCAGTTATGTGCCCTTTATCTTTTATAGCATCATACTGACATAAAAAACAAATTCTAGGATATGTATTTCCTTTTGTAGCTATAAAAGCATTAGGAATATCTAAAAATTCAGTTTCTATATTAAAATCATGTTTTTTAAGTAAATTACAAATTTCTTTTGAAGCTTCTTTTTCTTTGTAGCTTTCTTCAGGATTTTCATACATGTATTTACATAAATTTTCAAATTCAATATCGCAAGTTGAAAGATAACTAATCATTTTTTGTTTCATAATAAATGCCCTCCCAAAAATTAATCAGTATTATTTTTACCAAGATAAAGAAAATTATTTATTTATGTATATTAAATATTTTTATCGGCAATAATTCAGTTATAAAAAGGAACTGGGGGTATTATTTATGGAAGAAAATAATAATTTAAAGGAAAAATTAAAAGAAAAAAATATAGAAAATATTTGTGTGGTCTGTGGTATGATTAAGGATAATGGTATAATTGTAAATGGCGAACTTATTTGTAAGGCTTGCGAGAGAACTATCTTAAAAGCAAGAATGAAAAGTAAAGAATATAATAAGTGCGTTGAGAGGGTTATAAACATTTATAGATAACATTATCAATAAGGAGATTTAGACATGAAAAAAGGTTTATTTATAGTATTTGAAGGTGGAGAAGGCTCTGGTAAAAGTACTATGATAGATATGATATATAACTGGTTACTAGAAGAAGGCAGAGATTGTATTAAAACTAGAGAACCTGGAGGTATAGAAATATCTGAAAAGATCAGAGAAGTAATTTTAGACACTAAAAATACTAGTATGGATGGAAGAACAGAAGCTCTACTTTACGCAGCAGCCAGAAGGCAGCATTTAGTAGAAAAAGTTATTCCAGCTTTAGACTTAGGGAAAATAGTTTTATGTGACAGATTTTTAGATTCATCACTAGCATATCAAGGTTACGCAAGAGGTTTAGGTATAGACGAAGTTTATAAGATAAATAAATTTGCAATAGGCGATTATATGCCAAACATTTCAATTTTATTTGATATAGAACCTGAACTTGGACTTGAAAGGATTAACAAAAACTCTAATAGAGAAGTTAATAGATTAGATTTAGAGAAATTAGACTTCCATTATAAAGTTAGAGAAGGATACGAGATAGTTTATAATCAAAATAAAGATAGAATGGTTAAAATAGATGCGTCTCTTCCAATCGAACAAGTCTTTGAAAATGTAAAATCTGTTATTAATGGCTTAATAAACTAATATCTTAAATATAGAAGTTTATGGTAATATAATAGTATATGGTATATTTAAAGTGGAGGGTTTTATATGAAGTTAGTAATAGCTGTAATTAATGATGATGATTCAATTGATTTAATTGATGCTCTAAGTTCTAAAAAATTTGGAGTAACAAAGTTAGCTACAACTGGGGGATTCCTTAAATCAGGGAATACGACTTTGATGATAGGGGTCAATAAAGAAAAAGTAGATGAAGTTATAGACATAATAAGTGACATATGTAAAAAAAGAACGGAAGTAGTATCAACATCTACACCTCTTACAGGAAATAGTGGGATGTACATGCAGTATCCATTAGAAGTAAATGTAGGTGGTGCAACTATATTTGTAGTTGATGTTGATAAATTTGTTAAAGTTTAATAGAGAGAGAGGAGGAGGGTGTATTGCAAAACTTCGTAGGGCATAAAAATATCATAGATGGATTTATGAGAAGGGCAGAAAACAATACACTATCTCACGCTCATTTAATATCTGGTGATGACGGGATTGGGAAAAGTATATTAGCAGATATATTCTCTTCTAAAATAATAAATAAGCCTTTAGGTGAAGAAAATGCTGATGTTGTAATATATAAAGCAAAAAAGGCAACAATAGGTGTAGATGAAGTTAGAAAGATAATAGAAGAAGTAAATAAAAAACCATATGAAGGTGATAGAAAAGTAATTTTAATACATAATGCAGAGAAGCTTACAGTTCAAGCACAAAATGCACTGTTAAAAACAATAGAAGAACCACCAAATGGAGTTTTTATAATACTTTTAACTACAAACCTTGAAATAATATTAGAAACTATAAAATCAAGGTGTCAAATATACAAGCTTACACCATTAAACAAAGAAGAAATGCTAGAGGTATTAAATAGAAGAACGGGAATAGAAGAAAATATAATTAAATCTGCATTAGCTTATGCACACGGTATTCCAGGAAGAGCAGAAAGATTTTTAGATGATGAATCTCTTGAAAAAATGAGAGATTTAATTTTACTTATGCTAAAAGATGTAAGTAAAAGAGATGTAGATTCGATATTAAAATATGAAAAAGAATTTTTAAAGTTTAAAGATGAGAAAGAAGAGTTATTAAGTGTAATAGAACTTTTTATAAGAGATATAATATTATTTAAAGAATTAAATAATAATGATATGATAATAAATTCAGATAAGATATCTGAAATAGATGAATTAAATCAACTTATGTCATATAAAAGATTAGAAGGAATGATAAAGTATATTAAAGAAGCAAGGGTAGGCTTTAAAAATAATACTAATTTTTCTATAAATATTGATATTATGCTTATGGGCTTTTTGGAGGTATAAAGTTATGTTAAAAGTAATAGGAGTGAGATTTAAAAAAGCAGGGAAAATATATTATTTTGCACCTCAAGAATTAAACATAAACAAATTTGATTATGTTATTGTTGAGACGGCAAGAGGAATTGAATTTGGACAATGCGTTGTCGGGGTTAAAGGAATAGATGAAGAAGAAATAATATCACCTCTTAAAAACGTATTAAGAGTAGCTGATAAAAGTGATATTGAAAAACACAAAGAGAATAAAGCAAAAGAATCAGAAGCTTTAAGAATTTGTGAGCAAAAAATATTAGAACATAAGTTAGATATGAAGCTTATAGATGTAGAATACACTTTCGATAATAACAAAGTAATATTCTACTTCACAGCAGATGGAAGAGTAGACTTTAGAGAACTTGTAAAAGATTTAGCAACTATCTTTAAAACTAGAATAGAACTTAGACAAATAGGTGTTAGAGATGAAGCTAAGATGATAGGAGGTCTTGGACCTTGTGGAAGACCACTTTGTTGTTCTACTTTCCTTGGAGATTTTGCATCAGTTTCTATAAAAATGGCA
Organism: Clostridium chrysemydis; assembly: GCF_015234215.1. GTDB lineage: Bacteria > Bacillota > Clostridia > Clostridiales > Clostridiaceae > Clostridium > Clostridium chrysemydis. Next base: position 7,362 of record NZ_JADEKP010000015.1, read on the forward strand.
AAAGAACAAAATCTTTCACTTAATCCAACTAAAATCTCAGGTATCTGTGGGAGACTTATGTGCTGTCTAAATTACGAGCAATCAACTTATGAAGATATTAGAAAGCGTCTTCCAAAGGTTGGATCTATAGTTGATACACCAGATGGAAACGGTGAAGTTATTCAAAATAACATAGTAAAAGAAAATGTAAAAGTCAGACTTAAAAGAGGCGAAGAAGAAATTCTTGAAATTTATAAAATAGAAGAAGTAGATCTAATAGAAGGAAGCTATGAAGATATAGTTGACGAAAAAGATGTTAGATTAGAAATAGAAAATCCTGAAGATAAGAAGTTAATAAAGCAACTTATTAAGGAGAAATAGGGGGAGGAATAATGAAGGCTTTACTAAGAGTAGCTGGACTAAACAGTTCAAATGACGTAAAAAAAATTCAAGGTGCAATAGCTAGTAATGCTGGAGTTATTGCAAGCGAAGTAAATTTATCTAAAAAAGAAGTAGTAGTTATATTTAATGAAGTATATTTAAAAGAAGACGATATAATAGATTCTATTGAAAATTTAGGATATACGGTAATATAAGTTGCTACATATTTACTTTTAACTCTTTCAAAAAAAACTCAAGTATGATAAAATAAGGGTGGTTTTAATACCATAAAATTTAGGAGGTGTTTTTAATGGCATTTGTAATACAAGATTCATGCGTAAGCTGTGGAGCATGCGCACCAGAATGTCCAGTTAATGCTATAAGTCAAGGAGATACTCAATTCGTAATAGACGCAGATACTTGCATCGATTGCGGAAACTGTGCTAATGTTTGTCCAGTAGGAGCACCAGTACAAGAGTAGTATATTACTTATAAAAAGAGATCGTTTTTTCTTTAAGAAAAAACGATCTTTTTTTTAATTTATTTAGAATTAAAGGGTAGAATTATTACTTTTTCTTTATAAAAAGTCAAATCTTCTTTTGTTAAATTCAAAGTTTGGTTTTGAATTTTATATGCATCCTTCATAAGAAGTATAAAGGGCTGTATATCATCAAATAAAAAAGATAAATTACTTATTTTATAGTTCATGGGGATTATAACTTTAGGTGATAAAGTTTTACATAGTTTATATGCTTCTGTTGAGTTTAGATTTACATTACCACCTACAGGTATAAATAATACATCAAGGCCTTTTAAATCATCTAATAAATTAGAAGTTAAAGGGCATCCTAAATATCCTAAATGGCAAATCTTAAATCCATCAATTTCAAAAACAAATATAGTGTTTTCTCCTCTCTTTGCACCAAAGAAATTATCACTATAAGTTTTAATTCCAATTATTTGGCCTATTTCTGAGTCATAAATTCCAGGTTCTTTAATTATTTTTGTAGTAGGATCAAAGTCATCTAAGCATATATAATTCTTAGAGTAATCGCTAAATGTTATTACATTTGGTGATAATTCTTTTATGTTACAACTATGAAATTTATTTATAGGGTCTATAAGAAGTCTTTTTCCTATTTCTGTTTTAATTAGGAAAGTAGAATTTCCAAGCCAAGTTATATTCATTTATGTAATACCTCTCTTTATAAATTAGTATTATTATGCACATATAATGGTTAAATTATCCTAATGTAATTTGACTAAACTTGAAAAATAATTAGAAAAGTATTAATATAGTGTTAATATCAAAGTAAGTCAAAAACAATTTAAAAAGAAGGTGCAAAAATGGCAAGATTAACAGATGTAATTGAAAAGTTCATCAAAGAGATGCTTAAAAATGAAGAAGATCATAAAATTTATATACAAAGAAATGAATTAGCAGACCAGTTTAGGTGTGCACCATCACAAATAAATTATGTGTTAACAACTAGATTTACCTACGCTAAAGGGTATGTTATAGAGAGCCGTAGAGGTGGCGGAGGTCATATTTTAATTAAAGAGGTTAGACACGTTGATTCAGAAAATAGAACTAAGCTTATAAAAGAATCTATAGGAGATAGCATTACATATCATAATGCTATTGCGTTAATAGATAATTTATTAGAAACAGAATTGATTAATAAAAAGGAATATGAACTCATAAAAATATCTATGAACGATAAAACATTAGCATCATCTGATAATAGAAATAGATTACGTTCTGATATATTAAAAGGAATGCTTATGGTAATAATCTCTTAAGGAGGTAATAATGCTTTGTGAAAAGTGTAGTAAAAATGAAGCAATAATCCATTTAGTTTGCATAAATGAAAGTGAAAAAGAAGGTATTTGGCTTTGTCATAAATGTGCAAAAGAAATGACAACAAAAGATATATCAGATATAACAAACGAAGATTTAAAGTTAAACGTAGATAGTTTATTAGATAAGTTTTTAGAACTTGTAGATAATACTAAAAAAGAAAATATCCTAAAATGCAGTTCTTGCGGCTTAAAATTCGAAGATTTTGAAAAAAAAGAAATTTTAGGTTGTGAGAATTGCTATCTAAACTTCAGAAAAAAACTCATTCCTAAAATAAAAAAGATACATTTCAGTAAAATTCACAAAGGTAAAATTCCAAAAAGTAAAATAAAAAAAGTAACATTTGAAAATAGTTTAAAAAGTTTAAATGAAAGCCTTGAAGAAGCCATTTTAAAAGAAGAATATGAAAATGCTGCAATTATAAGAGATAAGATAAATGAAATAATAAGTGATATAAAGAGAGAAGAAAAATGAAAGAATTAGATTATAGCTTAGTAGTTAGCAGCAGACTTAGAATACTAAGAAATATAAGAGGTTATAAATTCCCTTTATTTTTAGAAAAAACAGAAGGAAGAGAACTTTTTAATAGGCTTCAAAATATTATAAATAAATACGTAAAAGAGAGTGAAATATATAGGCTTTGGGAGTACAACTTAGAGTATGAAAGCTATAAAGAAAAGAATTTGATTAATAGCGGTGTTAAAAAAAATAGAGACATTTCGGGAGTTATTATAGGCAAAAACGAAACTTTTACAGCAATGATAAATGAAAATGATCATTTAAGATTACAAATGGTAGAAAATGGATACAATATAGATGAAGCCTATAAAAATATAAGTGAACTAGATGACAATATAGAAGAAAATATAGAGTACGCTTTTGATAGCGAACTTGGATTTATAACTTCAAAGCTTGAAAATCTAGGTACCGGAATGAGAGCTGCTGTAATGATACATATACCTACAATAGTTTCGAAAGACCTTGTATTTAATTTATCTAAAGAATTAAATAGATTAGGTATTAGTATAAAAGGTATATATGGCAATACAGCAAATGCTTATGGAAATCTCTATCAGATAGCAAATTATATAAGTCTTGGTATGAGTGAAAAAGAGATTATTAAAAACCTTAAAGAGGCTATAAAAATAGTAGTAAGGAAAGAAAATAATCTAAGATATGAGCTTTTAAACAAATCTTTTAAAGAGGTTGAGGACAAAGTTTATAGATCATACGGAATATTAAAATATTCAAGGCTTTTAAACCAAATAGAGGTTTTAAATTTATTATCGGATATAAGACTTGGAGTTGAACTAGGCTTCTTAGATATAGAAAAATCAAAACTAAACAAGATAACTGTTTTATCTAGAAGTGCATTAATTAGAAAAGAATTAAAAAGAGATTTAGATTTTAAAGAATTAAATTATGAAAGAGCACGAGTAGTTAGAGAGTTACTTTAAGGTTTGATAATTTAAGGAGGTATTAGAGAAAAGTATATGGGACAAGAAAGATTTACAGAGAGATCACTTGAAGTATTAGAAAAAGCAAGAATTGAATCAAAAAATTTAAAGCACGGTTATATAGGTACAGAGCATATTCTGATGGGAGTAATAAAAGAGCAAGGGGTAGCTTCTAATATACTATTTAACCATAGCGTGACTCTTTTAAGTGTAAAGGAGACTTTAAAGGGTATCCTTGGAGAAGGGGAAGATGATATAGAAATTTATTCTATAGCTAAAACTCCAAGGGCTAAATTTGTTTTAGAAGAAAGTCTTAATCAAGCTAAAAAATTTAATCATAAATATGCAAGTCCTGAACATATGCTTTTAGCTATTATCGAAGGAGAAGAGGGCTTAGCATATTCTATATTAAAGAATATAGCTACAGGATTTGAAAAGATTAAAGACGAGGTTATGGAATCTTTATATAAATCAGAAGAGGAAGAAATAAGTTTTGAAGAAGAGGAAGAAGAATTAGATAGAAAAAATATAAAAACCCTACTAAAATACGGTAGAAACTTAAATAAATTAGCTAGAGAGGGGAAACTTGACCCTGTTATAGGAAGAGAAGATGAAAATAGAAGACTTTTAGAAATTCTTTGTAGAAGAATAAAAAATAATCCATGCCTTATAGGAGAACCTGGAGTAGGTAAGACTGCTGTAGTTGAAGGCTTGGTTCAAAGAATAGTTAAAGGTAACGTTCCTGAGATGTTAAAAAATAAGAGGATTTTTTCTTTAGATTTAACTAGTTTAGTTGCAGGGGCAAAATACAGAGGCGAGTTTGAAGATAGACTTAAAAATGTAATGAATGAAATTAAAGAAAATGAAAATATAATAGTTTTTATAGACGAGATTCATAGCATTATAGGTGCAGGTGGTGCAGAAGGTGCTATTGATGCTTCAAATATATTAAAACCATCTCTTGCAAGAGGGGAAATACAATGTATAGGTGCAACTACTATAGATGAGTATAGAAAGCATATAGAAAAAGATGCTGCCCTTGAAAGAAGATTTCAACCTATAACTGTAGATGAACCTTCAAAATTAGAAACTTTAGAGATAATAAAAGGGTTAAAAGGCAAATATGAAGAACATCATAAGGTAATTATATCAATAGAAGCTATAAATGCAGCTGTAGAATTATCAGATAGATATATAACAGATAGGTATATGCCAGATAAAGCAGTTGATTTAATAGATGAAGCTTCAGCAAAGCTTAGGATAGATAGTATACAAGAGCCAGATTATATACTTAAATTAGAAGAGGATATAAAGGAATTAAAAAATGAAAAAATAGAGGCTGTAGAAAAGCAAGAGTTTGAAAAGGCAGCTATGTTTAGAGATAGAGAAAAAGAATTAGAAAAGAAATTATCTAATTTAAGAGAAAACTTTAAAACTGAGTGCAATGAAAGAGTTTTAGAGGTAACTAAAGAAAGTATAGCTAAGGTTGTTGCTAGTTGGACTAAGATACCAGTTGAAAAAATAACTGAAAAAGAAAGTGAAAAACTACTTAATTTAGAAAATAAATTACACTTAAGAGTAGTAGGTCAAAATGAGGCTGTTAATTCAGTTTCAAAAGCAGTAAGAAGAGCTAGAGTTGGACTTAAAAATCCAAACAGACCAATTGGAAGCTTTATATTTTTAGGACCTACTGGGGTAGGTAAAACAGAATTATCTAAAGCTTTAGCAGAAGCTATATTCTCAGATGAAGATAATATGATCAGAATAGATATGTCAGAATATATGGAAAAACATTCAGTATCTAAACTCATAGGATCTCCTCCAGGATATATAGGGTATGAAGAAGGAGGACAGCTTACAGAAGCAGTAAGAAGAAGACCTTATAGCGTGGTTTTATTAGATGAAATAGAAAAAGCTCACCCTGACGTTTTTAATATATTGCTTCAAATTCTAGAAGATGGTAGGCTTACTGACGGTAAAGGTAAAGTGGTAAACTTTAAAAACACAATAATTATAATGACTTCAAATGTTGGTGCACATACTCTAAAGAAACAAAAAAGTTTAGGTTTTTCTATAAAAGAAGAATTCATAGAAGAATATGAGGATATGAAAGAATCGATACTTGAAGAATTAAAAACTACATTTAGACCAGAATTTTTAAATAGAATTGATGATACTATAGTATTTCATAAGCTATCAGAAGGAGATATGGTCGATATAGTTAGCATAATGCTTAAAGAATTAACTGATAGATTAGATGAGAACAAAATAAAAGTAGACTTTACAGATGAGAGCAAGAAATATCTTTTAAGTAAGTGCAATAAGCATGAGTTTGGTGCTAGACCTTTAAGAAGAATAATAACTAAAGAAGTTGAAGATAAAATAAGTGAAGAAATTTTAAAAGGAAATATAAAATCAGGAATAGGTTTAAAAGCAGTAATTGAAGGAGATAAATTACATTTTATAAACCTAATATAAAGTAAATCGTCAAATTTTATTTGACGATTTATTTTTTTTGTCTGATAAGTTGTGTAGGCAACTAAAATAAATTATAATTATAAAAAAACAAAGGTAGTGTGATTAAGATGGATGAATTTAATGCTATAGGTGATTTAATCTTTTTTATATCTAAAGAATTAAAAAAAGATTTAGATGAGAAGTTAAAAGAAAGAGGATTAGGACAAGGCCAAACACTTATGTTATTAACTCTTTTTAGATTAAAAGATAGAGAAGATATAACAGGAGAATTATTAGCTAAAGAAATGGGAATAAATAAGGGTAATGTAAGTAGAAACATTTCAAAACTTAAAGAAAAAGGAATAGTTTCAATAACTTCTGATGAAAAAGATCAAAGAAAAAAGTATATAAAAATTACTGATAAAGCTTTAGAAGATATAAAAAGTATTGAGAGTGTTTTAAAGGATATACATAAAAAAATGGTTAAAAATATAGAAAAAGATATACTAATTAAAACTTTAGAAGGTCTAAGTAAAATGCAAAAAAACTTAAACGAAAAAGAAAATTAATAGACTATATTTTAAAGTTAGGGAAAGACTAATTGTATAAAAAATATAACATAAAAGCGTTTTATTAGATAATTATTATTAATTAAGAGATTTTTTACTTTTAATTTTCTAAAAAAGTGATATAATTATATAAAAGATTATACCCCTAGGGGGTAAAGGAGATGTTATAGTTGAGCAAAGAAATTAAAGATATTGACTTAGTTATAATAGGTGGAGGTCCAGCTGGACTAACTGCAGCTATATATGCAGCTAGGGCTAATATGGAAGCACTTTTATTAGAAGATAAATTTATTGGAGGGCAAGTTAAAAACAGCTATACAATAGAAAACTATCCAGGTTTTAAAAATATAAGTGGAGCAGACCTTGCTGATTTAATGCAAGAACAAGCAGAGGAAGCCGGAGCTAATATAGATGAATTTGATATTATTGAAAATGTGAAATTTAATGATGAAGAGAGACTTATAGAAACAGAGGAAGCTATATATAGAGCAAAAACTGTAATACTTGCAACTGGTGCTATTCCTAAAAAGCTACCTATAAAAAACGAAGAAAAATTTTTTGGAAAAGGGATTCACTACTGCGCAGTTTGCGATGGTGCCATGTATAAAGATAAGGTAGTTGGAGTAGTAGGTGGAGGAAATTCTGCACTAGAAGAAGCTATATTTTTAACTAATTTCGTTAAGAAGGTTTATATAATAAGACGTAAAGATAGTTTTAATGGTGAAAAATCAGTTATAGACAAAGTTATGAACAACGAAAAAATAGAAGTTTTATTTAATAAAGATTTAGTAGATGTAGAAGGAGAAAACTTCGTTACAAAAGCTATAATAAAAGATACAAAAACAGGAGAAATATCAGAAGTTAAATTAGAAGCTTTATTTGGTTATATAGGAACAGAGCCAAAGACAGCTATATTTAGAGAATATATAAAACTTAACGACTATGGTTATGTTTTAACAGATGGAAATATGAGAACTAACATAAAAGGTGTTTTTGCAGCTGGTGATGTTAGAGAAAAAGAATATAGACAAATAACTACTGCTGTATCAGATGGAACTATTGCAGCTTTAGAAGCAGAAAAATTTTTAAATAAATTAAAATAGTTAACAAAAGGAGAGAAACATTATGATAAAAGTATATTCAACTTCATGGTGCCCAGGATGCATTAAAGTAAAAAAATATTTAGAGAAAAAAGGTTTTGAATACCAAACTATAGACGTTGCAGATAAGCACGAAGATAGAGAAGAGGTATTTAAAGTTTCAGGACAAAGAACAGTTCCTGTAGTTGATATCAATGGGAAAATAATAGTAGGCTTTGAGAAAAAAGAAATAGATGCGGTTTTAGAAAGCTTATAAAATAAAAAAAGATGTATTGATTTTTTTCAATACATCTTTTTTCATTTATTTTTCTAAAGCTTTATCGATAGCTGCTTTATCAAAACCGATTATAACAGTTCCGTTTATATCTAAAACAGGAACTCCCATTTGTTTAGATTTACTAACCATTTCTTCTCTAGCTTCCATATCATCTTGTACGTTTAACTCAGTGTAATCCACACCTTTTTTTGTAAGGTAACTTTTAGCTTTTACGCACCAAGGACAAGAGTCAGTTGTAAATACTTTAACCATAGTAACACCTCCATCCGACTGGTAAATAATCTTTATTACCGAATATGTTTTCTTAAATTTTAACTCACTTTAGTAGCTATTTCAACAAAAATAAAAATAATTCAAAGTTATTTAATTATACTGTTATTATTTAGGTTAGAATTTAAAATATAATTATCAACTTCATTTTGAGAACTTGGGTTTTGAAATTGGTCTGTTAAATTAGTTGTAATTTCACTCTTTAAAATGTTCTCACCTTTATGTAAAGTAATATTGTGAAATAAATCTTGTTTATTAACCATAATATCAACTCCTAATAATGTATTGATTATATTATTTGTAAAAAGTAGAGTTATTATGCTTAATAAATATTTGTATAGTGGTCTAGACAACTAGATAAAGTAAATGTATAATGAACTTAGGAGGAATAAATATGATAGATAAAAATAGTCCAATACCAGTGTATTACCAATTAAAAGAAGCAATAAAAGGGAAAATTGCAGAAGGCACATGGCTAGTTGGCGATTGTATAGCTAGTGAAAGGGAGCTGTCTGAAAAGTATGAAGTTAGTAGAATGACTATTAGACAAGCAATTGGGGAATTAGTTCAAGAAGGTATTTTAAGAAGAGAAAAAGGTAAAGGTACATTTGTATGTGAACCTGAAGTAAAACAAAAAGATGTTATGAGTTTTACAGATATTATTAAAAGAACAGGAAAAGAACTACAAACAGAAGTATTAGCTATGGAATATATCGATACTCCTAAAAAAATGAAAGAAATTTTAAACTTCGATAAGGTTTATAAAATAAACAGACTTAGAAGAGTAAATGGCGAAGTTATCGCAAATGAAATAATCTATATACCAAAAGAAATTTCAGGAGAACTTGATAAAGAAACTGTAATAGGTTCTATATTTAAAGTTTTAGAAGATAGAGGGCTTTTAATAAACCATTCTGAATCTGAAATAAAAGCTATTATTATGGATGAATACTATAAAAAGTTATTTGAAGTAGATATTATAGTTCCACTTATAAAAACATATGGAACAACTTTAGATGATGAAAACAAAGTATTATTCATTGAAGAATCAGTATATAGATCTGACAAATATATTTTAGAAGTCAATATATCGAGGAGAGAGGGGATTTTAAAATGAAATTAATAATAGTAAAAAATTATGATGAAATGAGCAAATGTGCAGCGGGGATTATGGCAGAACAAATAAAAGAAAAAGCAGATTCTGTTTTAGGTCTTGCAACTGGAGGAACTCCAGAAGGAATGTATAAAGAATTAATAAGAATGAATAAAGATGGAGAAATAGATTTTTCTAAAATAACAACAGTTAACTTAGATGAATATATAGGTCTTGCAGGGGATCATGAGCAAAGCTACAGATTCTTTATGAATTCACATCTTTTCAATCACGTTAATATAGATAAAGCTAGAACTTTCGTACCAAATGGATTAGCTAAAGATCCAAACGAAGAAGGAAAAAATTACGACAAAATGATAGATGAATTAGGTGGAACTGATATACAACTATTAGGTGTTGGAAATAATGGACACGTTGCATTTAACGAACCAGATTCACACTTAGTTTCAGGAACTCACCTTACAGGTCTTACAGAAAGCACAATACAAGCTAACTCAAGATACTTTGATTCAATAGATGAAGTTCCAAAAACAGCAATAACTATGGGTCTTGGACAAATCATGAAAGCTAAAAAAATACTTTTAGTTGCAAGTGGTGAAGGAAAAGCAGAGGCTATGAAAGAGTTATTTAGTGGGAAAATAACAACTGAATGCCCAGTAACAATGCTACAAATGCATAGAGATGTTACTGTAGTAATTGATGAACAAGCAGCAAGCTTAATAAAATAGTAAATTAATAAAAACAAAGGATTATCTTATTAAAAGATAGTCCTTTTCTTTATTTATATAGATATTTAGTTATAGGTATTTAAATTTTAGTTAATAATGTAATATAGATAAAATATATGATATTATAGAATTACTGGAAAGATTCATGGAATTAAAAATAGAAAAAAGGATGTTATGTACCTATGGCTAAGATAAAATCAATTTTTACATGCCAAGAATGCGGTTATGAATCAGCGAAGTGGCTTGGAAAATGCCCTTCATGTAATAACTGGAATACTTTTGTAGAAGAAGTTCGGGATTCAAAAGCAGAAGAAAAAAATAAAATAGTAAAAACTTTAACTAAAGAAAATATGCCAAAATCAATATCTCAGATAAAGTCTGGAGAAAGAGAGAGATTTGATACTGGATTAGAAGAATTAAATAGAGTTTTAGGTGGAGGGCTTGTTAAAGGTTCTTTAACACTTATATCAGGTGACCCTGGTATTGGTAAGTCAACACTTTTACTTCAAACAGCAAATAATATTTCAAAAAAATATGGAAAAGTTTTATATGTTTCAGGAGAAGAATCGGAAGAACAAATCAAAATAAGGGGAGACAGATTAGGTGTAAAATCTGAAGAACTTTATATAGTATCAGAAACTAATTTAGATACAATTGAAGCATATATAGATGAAATAAATCCAAAGTTTGCAATTATTGACTCAATTCAAACTATATATAAAGAAAATGTCACGTCAGCACCGGGAAGCGTATCACAAGTTAGAGAGTGCTCAAACCAACTTATGAGAATTGGAAAAAAGGCTGGTATTCCTTTATTTATAGTAGCGCACGTTACAAAGCAGGGTGAACTTGCAGGTCCTAGGGTTTTAGAACATATGGTAGATACAGTTTTATATTTTGAAGGAGAAAGAACAGAGGAGTTTAGAATCCTTAGAACTATGAAAAACCGTTTTGGAACTACTAGTGAAATAGGTGTTTTTGAAATGAGAGAAGAAGGTTTAGTTGAAATCTACGATCCCTCAAGCTTGTTCTTAGAAGAGACTACTTTTAACCAAGAAGGCTCTGTAGTTATTGGAATAATGGAAGGAAGTAGACCTATATTAGTTGAAATCCAAGCATTAGTTACAGAAACTAAATCGCCAATGCCAAGAAGAACTTCTGTAGGTATAGATAATCAAAGGCTGAGTTTAATATTAGCTGTGTTAGAAAAGAAGCTTAGAGTTCCTTTTTATAATCACGATGTTTATATAAATGTTGTAGGAGGACTTAATATAGATGGGACTACTGCAGATTTAGGAGTTGCAATTGCTCTGTTATCGAGTATAAAAAGCAAAGGAATAAAACTTGAAAAGGTAGCTATTATGGGTGAGGTAGGACTTACAGGAGAGATAAGACCTATAACTACTATAGAGAGATTAGTAAACGAAGCAGAGAAATTAGGTTTTCTAAATGCAGTTATTCCTTGGAGAAATAAAGAAAAAGTTAAAAATAATAAAATAAATGTTATAGGTATTAATAATTTAAAAGAAGCTATTAGTAAGATATTCTAAGAGAATAGGTGAGTATATGAGATTAGAGAAAGATGTTCAAATTAGAAAAATTTTAAAAATAATGTGCCCTGGTACTCAATTAAGAGAAGGACTTGAAAATATATTAAGGGCTAAAACTGGTGGATTAATAGTCCTTGGAGATAGTGAGGAGATTATGGAAATAGTAGATGGTGGATTTACTATAAACTCAGAATATTCTCCGGCTTATGTTTATGAACTTGCAAAAATGGATGGTGCTATAGTTTTAAGTAAAGACTTAAAAAAGATAATATGTGCAAATGCACAATTAGTGCCAAGTGCCACGATTCCTACATTTGAAACTGGAACTAGACACAGAACAGCGCAAAGAGTTGCAAAGCAAACAAACAGCATAGTTATAGCTATTTCACAAAGAAGAAATATTATAACTGTATACAGGGGCGATTTAAAATATGTTTTAAGAGAAAGTAGTGTAATTCTTGCAAGGGCTAACCAAGCTATACAAACGCTAGAAAAGTATGTATCAGTACTTGAGAGAGTAATAAATAATTTAAATCTTTTAGAATTCCAAGATTTAACTACTCTTTTTGATGTAGTTACTGCTATTCAAAGAACTGAGATGGTTATGAGAATAGTAGAAGAAATAGACACATATATCTTAGAACTTGGAAATGAAGGTAGACTTATATCTATGCAATTAGATGAGTTAGTAAGATATGTTGAAAGAGACGGAATATCTTTAATAAAAGATTATGGAGATGATGAAAAGAGTATAGACGAGATATACAATAACATCCAAAAACTATCACCTCAAGAACTTATAGACTTAGAAGCTATAGCAAAAATATTAGGATACGGATATAGCTCATTAGCTGATACTTTAATTTCACCTAGAGGCTATAGAATATTAAGCAAAATACCTAGAATTCCATCAAATGTTATTGAAAACTTAATCAATCATTTTGATAGTTTTAATGATGTTTTAGAAGCAGATACGGAAGAATTAGATCAAGTAGAAGGAATTGGGGAAGCTCGTGCAAGGGCTATAAGAACTGGTCTAAGAAGAATTAACGAACAAATTTCATTAAAAGCAGAAATTTAATAATAAAATATAAAAAATTGTGCAAAATAAAAGCGATATTTAATTTTTAAATATCGCTTTAGTTTTTGTATATAAAAATATGTACTTAGGCTAATTTTTATCTGAAAGTAAAATTGCCTAAAGTTTCGATTTTATTATTTTCAGTTAAAAGTATATCATAAAGATTCACACCTAAAGAATTGCAAAGGGAAGTAAGGTAGAATAAGTTATTGCCCATCTCTTGTTCGATTACTTCTCTGCAATTTTCACAAAGTTCCCCTTTTAAGTGGCTAGATAAACACTCTTTATACTCTAAAAGAGTAGTTTCATCAGAAGGAAGGCATTGTTTTTTTGCATCTATTTCTATACAACCGCAATTAGTAACAGCTTTAACTATAGCTCTATTTACTCTACTACTAGATTCGTTATACTTACTTAAAGTATCTAAAATACTTTTGTGACGTAATAAAGAATCTTCAACTGAGTTTTGAAATTTATCAAAAATTATGTCTTTCATTTCTTTTCAACTCCTTAGCAATATTTTATAAATTTTCTATATGTAACTAAATATATCTTATGAATCTAATGATAAACCAGTATGGCTTTAAAATATAGGGGGTATAAGAAAAATATAAATATTCTTCAGTTATATTTAAGAAAAACTTCACTAAAGCCATAAAATGGTATGGTATAATTAATTCACGGTAAATAAATTATATTTATAGTAAAAAACTTTATTTTAAATAGAATTTAATTATCATATAATGGCAAGAATTTAAAAGGGAGGTGAAGGAATGTTAAAAAAATTAATAAGAGGAATTTTCACTATAATAGGCTTACTACTAGGATATATAATAGGGGAAGCAGTTTTAAAGATAGATATTTTTCAAAATGTAGAATTTCTGTCAACAGCGGTAGGTAGGGTATTATTCGTTATATTTATTTCATTAGTTTTTGGTATTATTTTATATTTGGTTTCTCCGACTATATATAAGTGGATTTCAAATTTAATAGGTTTAGCAGAAACAAATATGAGAAGGTTCTCAGTAGCTGAAATAATATACGGGTCGATAGGCGCTATCATACCCCTTATAATAGTTTTCTTTTTAGCGAGTCCTTTAAATGACTTTTTAGCACCACTTGGACCAATCCTATTTATATTAATTAATATTTTAGCAGCAGTAATAGGTGTAAAAATCACTGTAGATAAAAAAGACGATATAACTGCTATGATAGTTAATATAAAAAAGAATAGTGCTATAAGAGAAAAAGCTCAAAAAGAAAAGAAGGCTAGAAAAGAAGCTGAAAAAGCACATAAACCAATTCCAAAAGTTTTAGATACATCTGTAATAATAGATGGTAGAATATTTGATATTTGCGAAACTGGTTTTGTAGAAGGACCTTTAGTTATACCTAATTTCGTTTTAGATGAACTTAGACATATAGCAGACTCTTCAGATTCTTTAAAAAGAGTTAGAGGAAGAAGAGGACTAGATATATTAAATAAGATTCAAAAAGAATTAGATATAGAAACTCAAATCTACGAAGGCGATTTTCCTAAAATCGCAGAAGTGGATGCAAAGCTTTTAAAACTAGCTCAAACTTTAAGCGGAAAAGTTGTAACAAATGATTATAACTTAAACAAAGTTGCTGAGGTTCAAGGTGTTCCAGTTTTAAATATAAACGAGCTTTCAAACGCTATTAAACCAGTTGTTATTCCAGGAGAAGAAATGACAATTGAAATAGTTAAGCTTGGAAAAGAAAACAGTCAAGGTGTTGCGTATTTAGATGATGGAACGATGATAGTAGTTGAAGGTGGTAAAAAGTACTTAAATATGACTATAGATGTTTTAGTTACATCAGTTCTTCAAACAGCAGCAGGAAGAATGATATTTGCAAAACCTAAAGACAATTAGGAGAGTAATTAATATGAATACAGCTATTATTCTTTCAGGTGGAAGAGGAAAGAGGATGGGTGCATCAGTTAGTAAGCAATTTATAATGCTTAAAAACAAACCAATCCTATATTATACTATTAAAAAATTTTTAGATAACAAAGATATAGATAATATAGTTCTTGTTTTACCAGAAGATGAAATAGATTATTTTAAAGAGAATATTTTAGAGAAGTTTGATTTAGATATAAGTAAGATTGTTTTAGGTGGAAAAGAAAGACAAGATTCTGTATATAATGGTCTTAAAGAATGCAAAGATTCTGATATAGTTTTAATACATGATGGGGCGAGGCCTTTTGTAAGTGATGAGATTATATCAAATGGAATAAAATTTGCTAAAGAGTACGGGGCAGCAGCACCTGGTGTTATGCCAAAAGATACTATAAAAGTTAAAGACTTTAAATCTTTTTCTAAAAGTACACCTAAAAGAAGTGACTTAGTTTCAGTTCAAACACCGCAAGTTTTTAAATATGATTTAATAACTAAATGCCACGAAAAAATTAAAGCCGAAGGTAAAGAAGTCACAGATGATACTATGGTTGTTGAAACTTATGGTAATAAGGTGTTTTTATATGATGGTGAATACACAAATATAAAAATTACAACACCAGAAGATTTGATTTTAGGTGAGTATTTAGTATTAAATAATTAATTGACAGTAAATTCTTTAAAAGCTATAATGTTAGCATAAAATAGAATTAAAGGTTAAAGACTATGAAGAAGAATAGTAGAAATCGCACCTTTTAAAGAGAGGAATCCTTAGGCTGAAAGATTCCAAATTAGATTTTGAACCAGCTTCTGAGTAATAGGCAAAAACTATCGGTTTAATACCGTTATCATTACTTAAAGATACAAATTTAGGTGGTACCGCGATTTATTAGTCGCCCTATTTTATAAATAGGGTGGCTTTTTTATATTCATATTTATTTAAATTTAATCTATTAAAGTTAAAAGGAGTAATTAAGTACACCTTTTATTAAATTAAAAAAATAAAAGTTAATATATTAGGAGGTAGAATTATGAAAATGTCAAAAATGCTAGTTGCGACTTTAAGAGAAGTACCAGCAGAAGCAGAAATAGCAAGTCATAAGTTAATGCTAAGATCAGGAATGATTAGAAAGGTTGCATCAGGGATATATGCACATTTACCTTTAGGAGTAAAAGTTTTAAATAATGTAGAAAATATAGTAAGAGAAGAAATGAATAACTCAGGTGCTCAAGAATTCTTAGCTTCAGCTGTTATACCTGCAGAATTATGGCAAGAATCAGGAAGATGGGATGCATACGGACCAGAAATGTTTAGAGTAACAGATAGAAACTCTAGACAATTTTGCTTAGGACCTACTCACGAAGAAGTATTTACTGATATAGCTAGAAATGAAATAAAATCATACAAACAGTTACCAGTAAATCTTTATCAAATTCAAACTAAATACAGAGATGAAAGAAGACCAAGATTTGGAGTTATGAGATCTAGAGAATTCATAATGAAAGATGCTTATAGCTTTGATAAAGATCAAGAAGGATTAGATAAGTCATTTAACGATATGCACGATGCATACGTAAGAATATTCAATAGATGTGGGCTAGATGCTAAATGCGTTGAAGCAGATTCAGGTGCAATCGGAGGTTCAAACTCAGCTGAATTTATGGTTAAATCAGAAGTTGGAGAAGATGATATAGTTTTCTGCACAAGTTGTGATTACGCAGCAAACATAGAGAAAGCTGAAACTGTAGGAGATAAATGTGAAGAAGAAGCATTATTAGATATGGAAAAAATCGAAACTCCAAATAGCAGAACTATAGAAGAAGTTTCAAGCTTCTTAAATGTTGATAGCAAAAAAACAGTTAAAACTCTATTATATAATGTAGATGGAAAAACTGTTGCTGTATTAGTAAGAGGAGATAGAGAAGTTAACGAAGTAAAAGTAGCTAACGCTTCAAACGCTTCTACTGATATAGAATTAGCAACTCACGAAATGGTATTTGAAGCTACTAATTCAGAAACTGGATTTGCAGGTCCTGTAGGTCTAAAAGCTGATTTAATATTAGTTGATGCAGAAGTTAAAAATATGTATAACATGGTTGTAGGTGCTAACGAGACAGGATACCACTTAAAAAATGTTAACTACGGAAGAGATTTTGAAGGAACAGTTGGAGATTTCAGAAACATAGAAGAAGGTGAAGTTTGCCCAAGATGTGGAGGAAAAGTTACTATAGCAAGAGGAACTGAAGTTGGACACATCTTTAAACTTGGAACTAAGTACTCAGAAGCTATGAACGCAAGATTCATAGGAGAAGACGGAAAAGAAAAACCATTTATAATGGGATGCTACGGAATAGGTGTTACTAGAACAGTTGCATCAATAGTAGAACAACACCATGATGAGTTTGGTATAGTATGGCCACTTTCAGTAGCTCCATACCACGTATCAGTTATACCAGTTAACTCTAAAGATGAAGAGCAAATGAGAATAGCTACAGAGCTTTATGAAGGGCTTATAGCTATGGGAGTAGATGCTTTACTTGATGATAGAAAAGAAAGAGCTGGAGTTAAATTTAAAGATTCAGAACTTATGGGAATTCCTATGAGAGTTACAGTAGGTAAGAAAATTGGAGACGGAGAAGTTGAATTTAAATTAAGAACTGGCGGAGACAACGAAACAATAAAAATAGAAGAAGTTTTAGATAAAGTAAGAGCTGAGTTTGAAAAAAACAACCTAAAACTTAAATAGTTAGGAGGAATAGTAATGAAGCTTTATAACACATTAACTAGAAAAAAAGAAGAATTTATCCCTATAACTAAAGGAGAAGTTAAGATGTATGTTTGTGGACCTACAGTTTATAACTTTTTCCATATAGGAAACGGAAGAACTTTTATAGTATTTGATACAATAAGAAGATATTTTGAATATAGAGGATACAAAGTAAACTTCGTTCAAAACTTTACAGATATAGACGATAAGATGATAAAGAGAGCAAACGAAGAAGGAATAACAGTTAAAAATGTTGGAGATAAGTATATAAAAGAATACTATACTGATGCTGATGCATTAAACATTGAAAGAGCTACAACTAACCCTAGAGCTACAGAATTTATAGGTCAAATAATAAAATTCGTAAAAGACTTAATAGATAAAGGGTATGCATATGAAGTAGATGGTGATGTTTACTTTAGCACTAAAAAATTCGAAGGCTACGGTAAATTATCAGGGCAAAACATAGAAGATTTACAAGCTGGAGCTAGAATAAATGTTGATGAAAGAAAGCAAGACCCTATGGATTTTGCTATCTGGAAGGCAAAAAAAGAAGGAGAACCTGCTTGGAAGTGCCCTTGGGGTGAAGGAAGACCAGGATGGCATATAGAGTGCTCATGCATGGCTAAAAACCTTTTAGGTGATACAATAGATATCCACGCAGGTGGAATGGACTTAGCATTCCCACACCACGAAAACGAGATAGCACAAAGTGAAGCCTTAACAGGAGAACCTTTTGCTCATTATTGGCTACATTCAGCATACGTTAATGTTAACAATCAAAAAATGTCTAAATCACTAAATAACTTCTTTACAGCAAGAGATGTTTTAAAAGAATATGATGCAGATGTTATAAGATTTTTAATGTTATCATGTCACTATAGAGTCCAACTTAACTACAGCAAAGATTTATTAGATTCAGCAAGATCATCAGTTGAAAGAATCTATAACGCTATAGGAAATCTTGAAAATTTAATAGATGAAGTTTCAAGAGAAGAGATGAATGAAGAAGAAAAAGCATATTTAAATAGCTTAGATAAATACAGACAAAAATACATTGAAAAAATGGATGATGATTTCAACACAGCAGATGCAATAACTGCTATATTTGATTTAATAAAAGATACTAACACAAACATAACTATAGATTCATCAAAAGAACTTGCAAAAGAAGCGTTATCTTTAATTAGAGAACTTGGAGCACCTCTTGGAATGTTCCAAAAATCAACTAAAGACGCAGCACTTGCAGAGGAAGTTGAAAGATTAATAGAAGAAAGACAAGAAGCTAGAAAAAATAAAGATTTTGCTTTATCAGATAAGATAAGAGATGAGTTAAAAGATAGAGGAATAGTTCTTGAAGACACACCACAAGGTGTTAGATGGAAAAAGGTTAACTAAGTAAAAATATAAGGCTGCATATATTGCAGCCTTTATTTAAAGGAGAAATAAAATGTTAAATGATTTAAGAGTAAAGGAATTTTCTAAAGATGAAGCTAGACTATTAAATCCACTTCAGTTAGCATTAGTAGGTGACGGTGCTTATGAAGTATTTATAAGAAATTATATAATTTCAAATAATAGTGGACTTTCAGTACACAAAATGCACAAAGCAGCTATAACTTTTGTAAAAGCAAAAAGTCAAGCGCTTATAATGCATGAGTTAAAAAGTGAATTAACAGAGGAAGAACTACACATATATAAAAGAGGAAGAAATACTAAATCAGCTACAGTTCCTAAAAATGCAGATGTTAGAGATTATAGAATGGCAACTGGATTTGAAGCGTTAGTTGGATATTTATATTTGACAGGAAATGTAGAGAGGTTAGAATATATATTTAACAGAAGTGTAGAGATTTGTTCTAAGTAATTTCTAAAAGTTAGATAGGAGAAAGAAAAAATGGCAAAAAACCAAAAAAATATAAAAGAAACTAAAAAGCCTAAAAGAGAAGAAAGACAACCTAAAAGAGAAGAGAGAAAGCCTAGAAGAGAAGAAAGAAAACCTAGAAGAAGCGAAGAGTTTATAGAGTCAACTAGAGAAGATATCTTAATAGGTAGAAATGCAGCTATGGAAGCTGTTAAAGGAAATAAAACAATTGAAGCGCTATATATAGCAAAAGGACACAGGGAAGGTTCAATAAACGTTATTATAGGCCTTGCTAAAGAGAAAAAGATTGTTATAAAAGAAGTAGATAAGAAAAAGTTAGACTCTATGTCAGAAGGCGCAGTTCACCAAGGAATAATAGCAAAAATTACACCTTACAAGTACTGTGCTGTTAAGGATATAATAGAAGTTGCGAAAAATAAAGGTGAAGATCCATTTATAATTATTTTAGATGAACTAGAAGACCCTCATAATTTAGGTTCTATAATAAGAACTGCTGAAACTTGTGGAGTTCATGGTATAATAATACCTAAGAGAAGAAATGTAGGAGTAACACCAACAGTATATAAATCATCAGTTGGAGCAGTTAACCATGTAAAAATTGCAAAAGTTACAAATATAAACAGTACTATAGATGAATTAAAAGAAGAAGGCATTTGGGTATATGGAGCTGATATAGAAGGAACAGAATACAGTTATGAAGTGAATTTTAATGGTCCATGTGCACTAGTTATAGGAAGTGAAGGAAGAGGAATATCAAAATTAACTTTAAAAAAATGTGACAAATTAGTTAAAATTCCTATGATTGGTAAGATAAATTCTTTAAATGCGTCAGTAGCTGGTGGTATAATGATGTATGAGGTCTTAAAAGGTAGACTAAAATAGAAGAGGTAAAAAAGCGTGAAGATTTATTATGTAGATGGATATAATGTAATAAATAGTTGGCCAGATCTAAAAGAAGATAAAGATGTTAGTTTTGAAGGCGCAAGACAAAATTTAATAGACAAATTACACAATTTCAGTAGCTATAATAATTGTTTAGTCAATTTAGTTTTTGATGCACATAAAGTTCAAGGTAGCATAGAAAAAGAAGAAAAATGCTCAGAAAATTTAGCGGTTATCTTTACTAAAGACGGCGAAACAGCTGATGCTTACATTGAAAAGAAAGTCCACTCTATAGGTAGGAGATTTGAAGTTTACGTAGTAACATCAGATTCTTTAGAACAACAAACAATCTTCCAAAGGGGCGCAACTAGGATATCATCACTAGAATTTTATAGTGATGTTATGAAAGCAGAAGATAAAATAACGGAAAAAACGAATAAGATAAAGGCATCAACCAAAAATAATGTATGGGATAATTTAGATGGTGATGTTTTAAAAAAACTAGAAGAAATGAGAAAGAGCTAGATAGATTAAGGCTTTAAGTTCGGAGGGGGAGTATGGAGAATAGTGGGTGCTCTATGAATAAGTTCATAGATTTAGACAAAAAGACAGATGAAGAAATAGTTGTAGAAGCCAAAAGTGGTAATAAAAGAGCGCAGGAATTTCTTATAAATAAATACGAATTATTTGTTAAATCGAAGGCTAAATCTTACTTTTTGATAGGAGCAGACAAAGAAGATATATATCAAGAAGGAATGATAGGATTATATAAAGCTATAAGAGATTTTAATCCTGAAAAACTAACATCATTTAGGGCGTTTGCTGAGCTTTGTGTAACAAGACAGATAATTACAGCTATAAAAACAGCAACAAGACAAAAACACATACCTCTAAATACATATATTTCACTTAATAAACCTATATATGAAGAGGAATCAGAAAGAACGCTCTTGGATGTTTTAGCTGGTCTTAAAATTACAGATCCAGAAGAACTTATAATAAGTCAAGAGGAACTAAAGAGAATAGAATCAGAAATGCAAAAAGTGCTATCTAAGTTAGAACTTAAGGTATTAAATTCTTATTTAGATGGTAAATCATATCAAGAGATTGCTTGTGATTTAGATAGGCAAGCAAAATCAATTGATAACGCACTTCAAAGAGTTAAAAGAAAACTTGAAAAATCACTAGATTTAAAGTGATTAAATAGATATTGACAAAGCAAAAAAATGATAGTAAACTTTATAATTGGTATATTTAAAAAATAAACCAAATAGAGTGCCCATGTAGCTCAGTTGGTAGAGCAACGCTAAAAATTTAGTGGAGGCATCGGTTCGATTCCGGTCGTGAGCTCCAGCGATTTAGTTATATAACACGCTAGGCAAAGTTTATTAGGAAATGAAGGAGGATTTTACAATGTCAAAAGCAAAATTTGAAAGAAGTAAACCACACGTAAATATTGGAACTATCGGTCACGTTGACCACGGTAAAACTACATTAACAGCTGCTATAACAACTGTTTTAGCAAACAGAGGATTCGCTGAGTCATTCAAATATGACGAAATCGATAAAGCTCCAGAAGAAAAAG
>NZ_JADEKP010000016.1 GCF_015234215.1 Clostridium chrysemydis
CTTTATAAATATATGGGTTTGTGTCTTATGGACATAAACCTTTTTTATTGAGTAGTTTAAATTTAAAGCAGACCTTGTAAGACAGTGTATGCCTTTTATAACTAAACTATAAAAGTTGCCTGAAATGGCTCTTTATAAATATATAGTGTTATCTCTCTATAGCATAAAATATTTTTTATATTAGAGGATTTAGATTTTAGTAGTAGAATATATTTTAGTATGACAGTGTCTTACTTTGCATGACATTGTAAAGGAGGTTATTATGAAGTGGGATATAAAAGAACTTGATTCTATTGTTCAATTTATTAATTTGGAATTATCTAAAGGAAGAGCTATGACTGATATAGAAAAGGAAGAGTTTGATGTTAATTCGAGAGTTATTCATAAGAGACTTGAAAGACAAAAGTATAAAAGAATAAATAACCAATATATATTAAAAGAAGATTATGTTGGACAAACTGTCAGACATGATGTCAGCCAACATAATTTAATTATAGAAAAACCTAAAAAGAAAAAAGAGATGACACTAGCAGACGTTGTCTCAGTTACTGATAATAAGACTAAATTAGTTAGTTTATTAGATAACTATGATAAGATTATGGATTTAATAAGCAAAAGAGAGAGTAATAGTGGAAGTCATAATGATGGTTTAGTAATTAGTTTACCAAATGAAGAAGGCAAAAAAGACTTTAGAGTTACTGTTAGAGTAAATAAGAAAGTTATGGATAGATTTAATTCTTTTGCTGAAAATAATAAGATGTTTACTAAGAAGGAATTAATAAGCCAAGCTCTTTTAGAATTTATAGAAAAATATGAAAATAATTAATATCATATTAAATATAGACAGACAAATTAGCAGACATAATGTCTGCTAATTTATTATTAATAACACAAAAATATAACACCTTTAGCGTAGATAAATAGTGGGTTTAACAAATATTTTTAAAAAAGTGTTTGCAATTTGTGTTTAAGTGTTCTTAAATTAACTAATTTATATATAAAAACAAATATTTTTTATAAGAAAAAACACACCTTAAAATAAGCTACAATGCGGATTTAAGAAGAGTTTTTTTAAATATGTGTACTATTAAAACACAATAAAAATCTATTTTATTAAATATAGAGAATTTTATGATTAATTTTAGTGTATTTATTTGGGATGTGTTAAAAATGTACACTCATATAAATATAGTTAAAATGGGACTTATAGGGGGATTTTAATATTAGATGTACACGTATGTGTGTTACAAGAAGCAATATATATAATTAGCATAGATACAAAGTTTGAACTACTTCTAATTATGTAATATAATATAATTGCAGATATAAATAATATGTATTTTTAAATTTCAAGAGAGATTATATAAATTTACATATGCTATGAGTAATAAAAAACTAGTAATAATGATATTTTAGACGAATGCTTTGCGCATTCGTCTTTATTGACTTGAATTACAACTTTTCCGCCATTGCATTGGCTGCAACGTTAAATAAAATTTTTTGCAAAGCAAAAAATGACCAAACAAGTTTGGTTTTATTTAACGACGTATGTAATTCAAGTCATTCTCTAGGAAAGAAAATCAAAAGAATAGAAAATACGAGTGAGGTAAGTATGTCTAAGTTAATAAATAACCATTTAAGAAATGGCTATAGTGATTATAATCTTATGTTTTTGAAAAGATATATAGATACTTTAGATTCAACTAATACTATTTTAGATGTTGGATGTGGTCATTATAGAAATTTATATTTATTTTATAAAATTGGATTTAAAAATCTGTATGGAATAGATAAATTAATAGCAGATCCAAGTGATAAACCTAAAAGATTTAAAGTGAATTTTATTAATAGAGATATTACTTATGGCTTACCATATGAAAATAAACAGTTCGACGTAGTCTTATGCAACTTTGTACTAATGTTTATACCATTAGATAAGCTAGAAATGGTCATAGAAGATATTTTAAGAGTTACAAAAGGATATTTAATTATAGAAACGCAAAAACAGTTCTACAAAGGAAATAAAAGTGAAATAGAAGACTATAGATTCGGGGATATTAAAAAAATTATTGAAAAGAATACTGAATTTGAAATTTTAGATTTCAAAAGTTATAAAGAAAAATTAATTTTAAGGAGAACCGAATATGGCAAGAGGGAGAAAGTCGAATCAAGTTAAAGTAATTACATACAGAGATAAAGAATTACTTAAACAATTAAGCAAAACTGGATTATGTAATACTGCACAAGCAAAAGAACATTGTAATTTAAATTTGGGAAGACTACAAAAGCTTGAAAAGAGTGGATACATAAAAATGGATGAACACATAGTTAGAGGTGAAGTAAATAGAATAATAACCTTAGATAAACAAGGAAAAGAATTTTGTAGACAAGAGTTAGGAACCCAAATGTACTGTATTGCCCAAACAAATCACTTAGCGCATGATCTTAAGCTAACAGAAGTGTACTATAGATTAACTGAAGATATTAAAGATACCTGGAAACATGAGAATGAACTTATACAAGATTATTACAAAGAAAACCCAGAAGAAAAAGGTCAGTTAAGAACATTTATAGATGCGACTGTAGAAATAAATGGAGAGTTAATAGCAATAGAGAGTGTAGGTCAAAGTTATACAAATAGTATTATTGAAATGAAACAAGAAATTGCTGCATCTATTGGATGCTCAAGAATGGAGTGTGTTTAAGTGAAAAAGGTTGTAAGAGATGACATAATAGATTTAATTACATTTACAAAAGCAGAATTTAAATATTTAGATTATTTAAATCTATTAAAAGAATGTGGTAATTACTGTTTCTTAAGTCAGTTTAGAAACTTAATTCCTAAGGGTAGAAGTATTATAGATGGACTTATAGAAAATAATTTAATAGGAACTGAAAGTATAAATAAGAACTATAAATATATTTATTTAACGGATACTGCAATGAAATTTTTAATGTTGAGATTGTCTGATAAAGACTTTTCTAATCAAAGTAAAAAGAGTATTAGTGTTAAAAAAATTTCTAAATATCCTTCTGAAAAGCAGTTATTATCAGCAGCTTATAAATTTCATATGTTAGTTAATGGTGATAATGAAGTTAGTAAAGAGATTATATTAGAGAATATAAGAAATAAATATAAAGAAAAATATTTCTATAAGTATATTGATGGAATTAAATTTGAAGAATCAAAAGAGAAATGTATTGAAATAAAGAAATTAATAAGTGAAATTGATAAAAAGATATTACAGGAAAAAGAAAAGTTAAATGTAATAAATGAAATGAGTAATGAGATAAACTTAAAAGATTCATTATTATTAGATGAAAGTAGAACTACAATAAAAGAAATAAAATCGAAAATAGAGAATTTAGAGAATGAAATAAGAGAAAAAGAAAAATATAGTTTTACAAGAATAGCAAGTAAGAAAGATATTTCTTATATTCAAAATACAATCAATGAATTAAAAGAAATTAGAACATTTATAGAAATAGAAAATGAGAATAAGAAGAATTGTATATGTAAGTACAATAAAATGATAAATGAAAATGAGAATAGAATAAAGGAATTAACGAAATCAAAAGATCATTATTTAAAGATACTAAAATATATAGATAATGCTAGTAAAGAAGCTGATTTAAAGTTTAATATAGTAGAAAAGAAGATAGAAAATTTATATGATATTTCTAAGATAATAGTTAGAGTGAATAAAAATATATTAGAATTTTTAATTCTTGATACAGGATCATTAAAGAATTCAAAAAGCTATGCTAAGATAATAAATTCACTTTTAGAAGAATTGAATGAAATAAAAATAGAAAAAACTGAAGTTGTAATATATAGTTATTCTGAAAATAGAGCTAAAAATTTAGAAAAAGAATTTCTAAAGATTAAGCAAGTAAGGTCTGAAACAATTATAAGTGTACCTAAAAAAAGAGAAAGTAGATATACTAAAGAGGTGCTACGTAAAGCCAATGTAAAAAGAATTGATAATATATTTTATGGGAATGTAATTGTAAACTCAGAATGTTATTATTTAGGGGCATATAAAGAAATTGATTCAAGTAAGAAGTATATAAAAGCTAAAGACCTAAAGGTAATAGATGAATTGATAGAAAAATTAAAGTAAATATGGGAAATATAAAGTTTGATTTTTATAAAAAACGCCAGTATATGTAGTAAATTTGTATCTTTGTTACGAAACAATGCTGGTTTGAAGATAATTTAAAAAATAAGGGAACGTTTATTGCTAATAAAAAGAACCTATCTATATAGAATATTTTTATAAATTTCTATTATATAGGCTCTAATTTAAAGAAGTTATATGGTTAGTATTAAAAATTATTTACTTTTCTTAAAATATTTAAACATTTTATAACAAAAATAGATTATAAAAAGATATAGAGTTATATTTATGAAATTTATTATTATAGTACCAATGTTCACATTAACACCCCTTTTTGTAAAAAAATACTTGTTTTTTAAATAATATTTAATATAATAATATAGTAACACAAAATAATTTTACCTGGGGGGGTACAAATGAAGAAATTTATATGCTTAACTATTATTGGAGGTGTATTATTATCAAATTCATTATTTGTTAATGCACTTTCTATTAATGAGAAACAGACTACAAAATCAGAAGTTTCACAGGAGTCTAATAAGATAGCAAGTGATTCATTAGGAATGATAAGTGCAAAATTAGATGGAGATGTTAAAATATCTGATATAAAAGACACAAAAGATATTGATAAATCAAAATTAAAAAGTTTCACTAGTGAGGAAGATGCACTTGCATATGTGAAAAAAGAAGCACAATCATTAGTAAATGCAACAAATTCAAAATCACTAAATAAATTTATATGTAATTTTGCATACAATGGATATAGACATACTCAAAAGAGTCTTGGTTTTGGGGTTACTGCCTATATGAATGTAGATTATACAGCTAAGTGGAGTTCTTCTAAAAGAAGAAATTATTATGCATCTTCTAGCAAGCCCACAACTGGAATAACTGGATTTACTCTTTGGAATTCTTGGGACCATTGTGGAGGAGGATCAAGTATATCAGATGATGGACAAAAATTAACTGCATATGCTTCAGGAAATCTTAATATGCATATTCTTTTAAATGGACTTCCAAAAGCATTTTCTCAAAGAGTAGAGTTAAATGGTTCTTGGGGAAGACCTTAAAAATATAGATTTAATTTAAATTTTAATCTATAAAAAAGATACCTTTAATTTTATTTGGCTAAAAGGCTGATTTCGATATAATTTCGAAATCAGCCTTTTTATTATTAATATTAAATATATTTGTTAATGCGCTAGTTTAGTTAATATAATATTTTAAAATATATTTTTATTTTCATTTATGAAATCTACTTGAGAACATATATATTTAATAAATTTTCTGAAATAGTAAAGAGTGGTTTAAAAGAATTACCAGTAGAAGAAATAATGAAAAAAGCAAGTAATCAAATGAAAATACAAAAATATTAGTTAGAAAATATTAAAAAAGAACTTTTTAGAAAAATAGTTACTTATACTAAACAAAAAAGGGTGATTCTTGATTGAATCACCCTTTATAAATGGCTTAAAACCGTTAAAATATCCAATTTCGCATAAATTTAATTTAGCGAAATTAAGTTAAGCAAAAATATAAAAAGAGCTGAAAGTCTTGATATAAGTAAATCAAAGGTAGGTCATTTAGTTAAATAATATTTTTTGTCCCCAAAAACATTACGCTTATATTAGTGTGTGCTTTTTAAAACTAAAGAACTATTATTCTAATAATATCGCTACCCATTTATAATAAGATTAGATATAAAAAATACTAAAGGAGAATTTAAAAATGAATAAAACGATAATGGGAATAATAATAGGTATTGGAGTTTGTGGGATAGGTTTTACTAGTTATAAAGCTTTAGATTATTTAAATAAAATTGAAGAAAACAAAAAGGTTATAGAATCCTTAGAAAAGAAATCTGACGATTTAGAAAAAGAAAATAAAAAGCTGAAAGATAAACAAGAAAGTTTAGAAATAAACCAAAAGCAAGATTTATCTAAAAAGCAAGAAACTAATAATCAAGTTAATAAAGAGCCAGTTTCAGAAAACAAACAAGAACCAAAAAAGGAGGTCAAAAAAGAAAAATCTCTAACAGATCAATGGCAAGATATATATAATAGTTGGAGTGAAACTAAAAAACAACACTACGAGCAAGGCGTTTTAATTAACCCAACTCAACACGAAATAGCTGTTTACAAAGAAGTGTTTAAAAATACAGATAGGTCAAGAGGACCATATTTAAGACACGATGCGGCTATGGGCTTAGTTAAAGAATAGAGCATAAACTATGATTTAAAATAGAATAGTAACTACGAGAAATTATATAAAGTTTGAAACAGAGTTAGTTTTAGTACTTAATTTACCTCAAAACGAAGAGTATGAGGTTTTTTCTTTTTGGATACCTAAACAGTTTTGCAAATTTTATAAAGGTGAAAAGATTAACTATATAGAGATAGCGATAAGAAAAGATTTTTAAATAAATTTAAAACGCTATGGTAAAGTTCAACAACGCTACAGATTTGTAGAAGAAGAAAAAACAATATCAGCACGTGAATTAATAAATATTTATAAAAAAAGTAGTAGAGTAGTTTAACATATTTTTTTAGATTAGAGCAATAAAAAATATGTTAAACACTATATTACTAAAAAGTTTGAAAAGTGGGGGAGAAAGTAGTCACACAAGAAAATATTAGTTGAATTTAGATAGTGCAATTTAAAGTAATAATCTTAGCTGTAAATGTATATAAGAAAATATACTTTAAAAGAAAGAGAGATAAATTTAAATTATGACTAAGAAGAATAAGAACAAAAGAATTAAAAAGAATAGAGCTAATAGAAATGAGATTAAAATAATACTATTATTTATAACTTCAATATTGCAAATTGTATACTATCTAAAAAATATATTTTTTTAATTCACTTAAACATCATTTAGCGAAAAATATATTTTAATAGAATAATATAATGAGAATTTAAAACTAAGTTAATGTAATTTAGAAATTTAAATGTGATAAAAGCATAATAACAATTTTTTATATTAAAATATATGATTTTTTCAATTTTAATTTAGTGATGAATTGAATTTTCAGTTAGTATAACTTTAAGAATATTAATTCAGTTGATATAAATCATTTTAAAGTATAACTATAATATGTATATTTAAATAAGATAATTCTCAATTTTATGATTGTATTAAGAATAGCTTATTATTAACCACAAATTAATTACATTATAAAAAAGGAACATATTTAGATATGTTCCTTTTTTATAATGTAATGACTGAATGTTTTAGTTATCATTTAAATATGTTAAAAAACCTTTATAATAAAATAACACAGATAATAAGATAATAGTATGATTTTTATCAATGGGTGTTCAAGATATGAAGCAATTATAAGCGGTTGGTGAATAAATAATGTATAGACATCTATTAGGATGGCTGGAGCGAAAAAATTAAAAAGGTAATAAATATAAACTATATTTATTACCTTTTTTATGATTAACAAAAATATATTTAAAATCCTATACCATTTTAGAAATATACCATTTAATTAAAAATTAAAAAATGATTTAAATCATTATATTTTAAGGAATGACTTATTTTTTTTGATTAATATTTTAACAAGATAATTTAAAACATTAAATAAGATAAGAACATCACTTTTTTTTTCTGATAGATTTATTTCACCAGGTTTAATAGGATTATTTCCAATAACTTTAATTGACTCCAATACGGCTAGTATACTTTCATCTAAACCTTTTTTAACAAGCTTATGTATACAATTATCTAGATCATCTGTATATCCTAAATATGTTATTAAATTTTGAAGTGCTAATCTTAGCAAGGCACCAGCGCTACTAGGAGATAACTCTACTATTTTAGAGGCTTCCAAATAAATATTTTTTATATCTATAGGCATATTGGCTATAGGCTTTTCTGTTAATAAAGTTTTGGGATAAATAAGAGTATGATCAAGCCATATAGCTACATTATTGCAATTTTCACATATAGATATATCAATTGATTTAAGGGGGGTACGCAAAGATTTAGTAATTGAATTGTTAAATGAAATATTAAATTTATTATCAAGTAATTTATAATAGGATTTACCTTGGTTTATTTTTAATAAACTATAAGATAACCACTTTGTTTCAGAATTAATTTTGCAGTATGAACAAATAAAGTTAGCTTTAATTAATTCACGTTTTCTATTGATCATTTTAAGAATCACATCCTAATTGTGAAGTTTTATAATTATTAATATTTTTTTTGGTTAAAATAAGAGCAAATTTATTAATGCTCTTATTTCAAAAAAAGGAGAGTTTATAGACAATTAAATATCTATAAACTGTAATGAAAAACTACAAAGTCTAAAAATATTCTATGGAATCTACTAGATGATAAAATATACAGGAGTGTAAGTAAATGATTTAAATCATTTACTTTAGATAGATTGTCAAGACAACTGCGACACTTCGTTTAAAAATTTTTCGATTGATGATTGCCAACCGAGGAACTTACGTGGTCGGCTATTTATAAGGAACAAGTTTTTAACTAGTTCCTTGTTTTCTATTCTAGATAAATCCGTCTTCTTAGGATAAAACTCGCGTAATAAACCATTAGAATTTTCATTACTGCCTCTTTGCTATGATGAATATGGATCAGCAAAATAGACAGGAATCTGAAGATTTCTCTCGACTTCTTTATAACATGCAAACTCCTTTCCTCTATCAACAGTTGACGTTTTAAACGCGCCTTTAGGCAAAGCGTTAAATAGTTGTGATATTGTTTTCATCATAGAAGTTGAAGTTCTATCTTTAATTTTTAATGCAGTATAAAGTCTTGTTTTTCTTTCAACAAAAGTAGCTAGACAACCTTTGCTTTTCCCACGACTAGATACAACAGTATCTAATTCCCAATGTCCAAATTTTATTCGTCTATTAGCGTCTTTACATCGCTTACTAATAGAGGTACCAACTAAGAACTTTCCTCTAGTTTCTGTTGGTTTCCTACGCTTGCCTTTTTGACGTAATTTATTTAGATTACCACTATCAATATAACCTAAATAAATCCAACGATAAATTGTTTTTGTTGATACTATTCCTTTAGTAATTGTATTTGCAATTTGAGCTGGAGACCAAGTCTTACTTAAAGCATTTTCAATGTTTAAAATTAAATTAACAGTCTGTTTTCCTATATACTTAGGAAGTTGCTGACGCTGACGATAGTTTTTTTCTGCTAATTCAGCTTTATATGAAGAAGTAGGAATTCTCTTTAGCTCCCTTGCTATTGTTGAATGATGCCGATTTAATTCTTTTGCTATTTTTCTAGTTGAATATCCTAGAGAATTTAAAACTTCTAGCTTACTTCTTTCGAATATGTTAAGATGTTTATAGTTCATATTTGAATCACTCCCGTGTGTTTTGTGTCGTAACTTAATTTTACACGAAGTAGTTCATTTATGAACTTTTTTTATTGTCGCACTTAATTTTACAATCTATCTTTAATTAAAATTTAAAAAATAACAAGAAATTTTATAAACTAGAATGACAGAGTGTATTATTACAAAAACAACACCCTAATTCAGATTTTAAATATGCTATATCAATAATTTCAAAGAAACCAGAATTGATTGATATTAGGTTTTCTTTTTTTAATTCAGATAGGAGTCTACTTATAGTTTCAGTACTAGTATTTATAAATTTAGATAATAAAACATTAGAAATTTTGAAATTAATAATTTGTTTATTTGAGTCTTCTAATCCATAAATATTATACAATCTTAACAAGATAGACATAAGAGCTTTTTTTTTGTTATTTACTAAGGCTGATCTCATTTGCATAAATATCATTTGAGATACCAAGTCACTATATTCTATGAAATTAATAGATAAATTGGGAGATTCTTTTAACATATCAACAAAGGTATGTTCTTTAATAATACCTAGTTCACATTTTGACAAAGCAACAACATTAAAAAGTGATACAAAAGAATTATTATATGTTAGTTTAGGAATGAATATTACAGGAGCTTTATATATTCCTAATATTAGTTCGTTTCCATCTATTAATATACAACTAACTTTTATTACACCATTTAGCAATATTTTTAAATCCCCATAGTTAGTCTCTTGTTTTGAAATTATATCTTTTTCATATACATTTATTTTAGTTTCTATTTTGGGGATAATTACATTTAAAATATCATTTTTTATATTACATTCTCTCATTGAATAACTACCTCATATATCATTTTTTAGTATTTTATACCTTTTATATCAGATTAATAGAATATAATAAAAAGATATATAAAAACAATAGTGTTTTTGTTAATTTTATATGAATTAATTATAAGATATATGTTAATAAATTAAGATAACTACAAAGTTGATATTTATCATTTAAAATTTATTTAATTTAAAATAATATTAGTATTAACTGTATTTTGAAATGGAGATGTGTATTATGATTAACAATACTCTTGCAAATTACATTGTTAAAGAAATATTAAAATGCATTTGTTATAATGTAAGTATAATAGATATTGAAGGAAAAGTTGTTGCAAGTGGATGTAATAATTGTATTGGTTTAATAAATCCATATGTAAAAAAAGTTTTAGAAACTAAAAATTTTTTTGAAATTGAAAAAGCATCTAAGAATGTCAGTGAAGGTATTATTTTTCCTGTATTTTATAATGATAAAATTATATGTGGCTTAAAAATAGATGGTGATGTAAATAGTGTAAGGCCATTTGGAAAATTAATAGTTTCATTAGCAACAAGTTTGATTAATCAAGATTTTTTTATTAAACAATATATTGGTAGTTGGTTAAATAAAAAAAATCTTTTATCAGATATTAACTTAGAATTTGAAAAATTTGTTTTAGTATTTGATTATAGATATGAATATGAAATATCATTGGCTAATTTTATAAAAGATATTTTAAATAAGGGTAATTTTAAAATAGATGTTGCATCAAATAGGGTTGCTATTTTATCAATGATAGAAAAGAGACTACTTAATATTAAGTAGTCTCTTTTCTATTAACGATAAATATAGTACTTAAATAAAGAATTTATTAAAATCAATTAGGTATATTAAATAATAATAAAAAAAAATAAATGAAATTAATCATTTATTTTCAAAACAAATAACATCGGGAAAGGATAGTTAGTTGTTTTAGAGTACCGATTTTTTATAAATTTTATCAAACATTAGGGGGGGTTTGATAAAACTTAAGTATTTGGATAACAAAAAATTAATTCTATCAGTCAATGATTGATAGAATTATCGGACGATATTAAATTGTAATCTTAGTATAAAAAATGACATATGATTTTACTATGATTGTTATCATCAAAAATAAAAACAGTTATACTTTTTTATGATGATTAATATCATTTTTTATTAATTTGAAATAGATTACTATTTATTTTGAAAATAGTATATCAAGGAGGATTAGATTTATGATAATAAACCATAATTTAAGTGCAATGAATTCACAAAATAAATTAAATATTAATGCATTTAATCAATCAAAGTCAATGGAAAAACTTAGCTCTGGATTTAGAATAAATAGAGCTAGTGACGATGCAGCAGGATTATCAATATCTGAAAAAATGAGAGGTCAGATAAGAGGTTTACAACAAGGTTCTAGAAATGCACAAGATGGAATCTCTTTAATTCAAACAGCAGAAGGAGCTGCTGGAGAAACTCAAGAAATTCTTCAAAGAATGAGGGAATTGGCAGTACAATCTTCAAACGGAACTAATATTTCAGAAGATAGAATACAACTTCAGAAAGAGTTTAAACAATTAAAAGAAGAAGTGAATAGAATAGGTGAGCAAACTCACTTTAATAAACAAAACCTTTTAAAATCATCAAAAAGCGTTAAATTCCAAGTAGGAGCCAATTCTTCACAAACAATAAACATTGTAATGAAGGACATAAGAGCTTCAGCATTAAAGATAAATAAAGATACAATATCAAGTCAAACAGGTTCAGCGGCAGCTATAACTAGTATAGACGCAGCTATACAAACTGTATCAAGCTTTAGAGCTGATATGGGAGCCGTCCAAAATAGATTAGAAACATCAATTAGATCAACAGATAATACTGCAGAAAATCTACAAGCTGCAGAATCAAGAATAAGAGATGTGGATATGGCTAAAGAGATGACGAAATTTTCCAAGGAGAATATATTAACACAAGCTTCTCAAGCTATGTTAGCGCAAGCCAATCAACAACCACAACAAATTCTTCAATTATTACGTTAAATAGGCTAAGTATTACATTAAATACTCCAATTAGATATATTGGGTTTAATTAAATTTGGTATATAATAGTAAAAATCAGTATTTTAGGCGAATGTTTCTAACATTCGTCTAAAATAGCTTAAAATATAATTATGTTTCAAATTAAATATGTGTTATGGCGACAAAAGTAGACTTAATATGGTAAAATATAAATCAAGAAAATAAAAAGAACGGATAAATGTAAAAAGAGTTCTTCCATCGCCAAACAGAGTAACTCTTTTTAAATCCCAAATTCTATAGGGAATTTCTATACTTTTTTTCTATACTTATATTAACAAAGAGTATTGAAAAAGTAAATAGATAAAACTTCCTTCTGGATTCGGGAATATTGATTTGGGAAAGGAATTAATATGGGAAGTTTAGCAAAAAATATAGCAATAATGCCGTATGAAGGATATATACAAATAGTTAAAATAGAAAACGGTAAAACAGTAAATTTAGGAAACTTTAAATTTGATAATTTAAATGAAGTAGAATCATTTAAAGAGGATGTAAATATATTTTATACTCCTAATACAAACTATAATGGAAAAAGGGGAGTAGATAATTTAAAAAATCTAAGATCATTGTATATAGATTTTGATATACATTCAAGGAAATTAACTATAGATGATATAAATTATATAATAGTAGAGACATGGTTATTAGCTGATAAAGGTAAGATACCAAGACCTACTAAAGCTATTGTAACAGGGAGGGGAGTTCATATATATTGGGAGTTGGAACCAAGTAGTTATGGAGCTCTAGCTACTTGGCAAGAATTAGAGGATTATTTATACAATAATCTAAAGCATTTAGGCGCTGATAAAAAAGCAACAGATGCAGCAAGATTAATGCGACTTGAAGGAACTATAAATCCAAATACAAATACGACTTGCTATATGTATGTTTTTGAAGAAAAAAATATATATAGTATGTATGAGTTGAGAGATCAATATTTAGATTGGAGAAATAGACATAATAAAAATAGTGTAATCAAAAAGAATAATAGTAATATAATTAACTTTTTTAATAGTTATTCGTTACATATTGCAAGAGCAGAAGATATATTAACATTAGTAAATATAAGAAATGGACAAGTTGTAGGATATAGGAATTTTATATTACATTGTTATGCCTACTGGAAAGGTATATATGTACGTAATTATGAAGAGTTAAAAGAATTAGTAATTGAATTAAATAATAAGTTCAATATTCCATTAAAAGAGAATGAAGTCAATGCAATACTAAAATGTATACCAAAGGCTATAAATAAATTTTTAGAATATGAGCAAGGAATAAGAAGTGGACAAGTTAAAAGAGTATCTAGGAATATGAGAGATAAAGGTGGATACTGGTATAAAAATGAAACTTTAATAGATAGATTAGATATAACAATAGCAGAACAAAAACAACTTAAAACAATTATAGGAACAAGAATTAAATATGATAGAAATAATATAAGAAGAACTCCAAGAAATGAAAATGGATTAACAATAAGAAAACAGAAAAAAATAGACTTAATTGAAAAAATAAAAAGTTTAAGTAAAAATGGATTAAAACAAATAGAAATAGCAAAAGAATTAAATATAAATAAAGCAACTGTAAGCAAATATTTAAAGTTATAAAAGTTGCCTGAAATGCTCTTTATAAATATATGGGTTTGTGTCTTATGGACATAAACCTTTTTTATTGAGTAGTTTAAATTTAAAGCAGACCTTGTAAGACAGTGTATGCCTTTTATAACTAA
>NZ_JADEKP010000017.1 GCF_015234215.1 Clostridium chrysemydis
CAAGATTAGATTTCCCATAGCGTAAGCTAGTAAGACCCCTTGAAGAACACAAGGTTGATAGGTCAGGAGTGTAAGTGTGGCAACACATTCAGCTGACTGATACTAATAGGTCGAGGGCTTGACCAATTAAAATAGTCAACTATAAATTATGTGCAATTTTCAGAGAACTCCAAATACAAATTTTAATAATTTGCATAAGTTCATCTGACCAGATCTTAAAGATTTGGAGAACACTTAAATTTGGTGATGATGGCGTAGAGGAAACACTCCTTCCCATTCCGAACAGGAAAGTTAAGCTCTACAGCGCCGATGGTACTGCACGGGAGACTGTGTGGGAGAGTAGGACGTTGCCAAGTAAGCTAAAAAGGATAGTATAAACTATCCTTTTTTTATGCGGAAATATAGTTTACAAAAAATTTATACAAGAGGAGGTTTACTTATTAATTTAAGTAGCCTCCATTAACGCGTAAGGGGGAAGTTTTTTTAATGAAAAAACCAAAGTTTTTTTCTATAATAAAACATAGAAAAAAAGAATTAACTAAAGAACAGTTAATGAAGGATATCATCGCGGGGATTATAGTTGCTATAATAGCATTACCGTTATCTATCGCCCTAGGTATTTCTTCAGGAGTAACACCAGAAAAAGGATTAATAACTGCAATAGTTGCAGGTTTATTTATTTCTGTATTTGGTGGAAGTAGAGTACAAATAGGAGGTCCTACTGGTGCTTTCGTAGTAATTGTCTATGGAATAATTGAAAAGTACGGAATAGAGGGACTTATTATTTCAACTCTAATGGCAGGTGTTATATTAATTTTATTTGGATTACTTAGACTTGGAAATCTAATAAAATTTATTCCTAAAAGTATAGTCTTAGGATTCACTTTAGGAATAGCAGTTACATTATTATCAACTCAAATAAAAGATTTATTTGGGTTTGATGTTAAAGAAGTACCATCTGAATTTTTAGCAAAGTGGGAAGTTTATCTTTCAAACTTTACTCACTTGGATTGGATGACACTTTTAATAGGAATTGGCTGCATTGCGCTTATAGTTTTATTCCCTAAAATAAATAAAACTATTCCAGGTTCATTAATAGCATTAATAGTTGCAACTGGTATAGTTAGTATGTTCCATTTACCTGTTACTACAATAGGTGATCAATATGGAGCTATATCATCAAACATACCAACGCCAGCTTTACCGCATATTACTTTAGCTGAAATAAAACAACTTATGTTACCATCACTTACTATTGCATTTTTAGCTTCAATAGAATCATTATTATCAGCAGTAGTAGCAGATGGAATGATAGATAAGAAACATAATTCAAATACTGAACTAATAGGACAAGGTATTGCAAACATAGCATCATCATTATTTGGTGGAATTCCAGCAACAGGTGCTATAGCAAGAACAGCAGCAAATATTAAAAACGGAGGAAGAACTCCGGTAGCTGGAATAATACATGCAGTTACATTAATATTAATTATGAAAATATTTATGCCATTTGTTCAATATATTCCTTTAGTTTGCTTAGCTGCAATACTTGCAGTTGTTTCATATAATATGAGTGAGTGGAGAGAATGTATAAAAATAGTTACAGGAAATAAATTAGATGCTATAGAGCTTATAATTACATTTGTTTTAACAGTTACTATAGATTTAGTAGCAGCTATAGTAGTTGCGATGATATTCCACTTAATTAGAGTTAAATTCTTTAATAAAGAATCAAAAAAAGAAGGCAATAAAGTATTAGCTTAGAATTTAAAGCGATAGAAATTTTTCTATCGCTTTTTTTATACATTTTTATAATCAAATTTCACTTAATAAGTTTGAATACCTCTTTATATAAACGTTTTACTTAGTAAGTTCTATAAAAAATGCAAGATTTATTAATAAATCTTAGATTTTAAGAATAGGATAATAGAAGTTAAAAAGGATAAATGGATTTATGGAGGTTAACGAAGATGAAATTAGAAAAGAAGTCTATTATTAGCGTTGTTGAAAAAGCAAAAGAAAAATATTATGGGAAAAATGACTTAACAGATTTTAATACTTATTTGTTTCATCAAGGAAGAAATTATTCTTCATATAACATATTAGGAAGTCATTTTGTTTTTGAAAATAGTATTTATGGAGTAAGATTTACAACTTGGGCGCCAAAAGCTAAAGAAGTTTTTGTTGTTGGAGATTTTAATGATTTTTCTATAAATGAAGATTATAAGATGAATAGAGTTTCTAAAGAAGGTCTTTTTTCTTTATTTATTGCAGGGATTCAAGAAGAAGCAAAATATAAGCTAGCTATTGTTACAAAAAATAATGAAATTAACTATAAATCAGACCCATATGCTAGAAAATCAGAGCTTCGTCCACAGAGTGCATCTATTGCAATTAGAGAAGTAGATTTTAAGTGGAATGATAAAGAATGGATTAAAGATAGAAATGAAAAAAATATATATGAAAGTCCTATAAATATTTATGAACTACATTTAGGTTCTTGGAAAACTAAAGATTCTAAGTTTTTAACATATAAAGAATTAAGTAAAGAACTACCTAAATATGTTAAGGAGATGGGATACACTTACGTTGAAATAATGCCTATAGTTGAGCATCCTTTAGATGCATCTTGGGGATATCAAGGTCTTGGATTTTATTCTTTAACTACTAGGTATGGTGATATTTCAGGATTTAAAGAGCTTATAGATGAACTTCATAAAAATAATATAGGCGTTATCTTAGATTGGGCGCCAGGCCACTTTTGTAAAGATTCCCACGGACTATATAAGTTTGACGGAGGAGCAACTTACGAATACGAAGAAGAATGGAAAGCTGAAAATAGAGGCTGGGGAACAGCAAATTTTGATTTAGGTAGACCAGAAGTTAAAAGCTTCTTAATTTCGAATGCTTTATATTGGCTTAGAGAATTTCATATAGATGGTCTTAGAGTAGATGCAGTTTCAAATATGCTTTACTTAAACTATGGTAGAGATTTTGGAGAGTGGGTTCCTAATATATTTGGAGAAGATGGAAATCTTGAAGGAATTCAATTTATAAAGGATTTAAATACAGCAGTTTTTAGTGAATTTAAAAATGCTCTTATGATAGCTGAAGAGTCAACATCTTGGCCAAACGTTTGTAAACCGATAGAACAAGGTGGACTTGGCTTTAATTTTAAGTGGAATATGGGATGGATGAATGACACTTTAGAGTATGTTGAGATGGATTCTATATATAGGAAATATCACCATAACAATTTAACTTTTGCTATGATGTATAACTACTCAGAAAATTTTATTCTTCCTATTTCTCACGATGAAGTAGTTCATGGAAAAAAATCATTAGTAGATAAGATGTGGGGAGATTATTGGACAAAGTTTGCAGGTCTTAGAAATCTAGCGTGTTATATGATAGGACATCCAGGTAAGAAATTAACATTTATGGGATGCGAGTTTGGGCAATTTATTGAGTGGAGAGAATATGAGGAACTTGAATGGAAACTTATAGATAAATATCCTATGCATAAGGATACTCAATTATTTTATAAAGAGTTAAATCATCTATATAAAAATAATAAGTCTTTATGGGAACTAGATTATTCTTTTGAAGGGTTTAAATGGATAGATGCAGATAATAATGACCAAAGCGTCATTTCTTTTGTTAGAAGAAGTAAAGATTCAGATGATTTTTTAATATTTGTATGTAATTTTACT
This sequence comes from Clostridium chrysemydis, assembly GCF_015234215.1. Taxonomy (GTDB): domain Bacteria; phylum Bacillota; class Clostridia; order Clostridiales; family Clostridiaceae; genus Clostridium; species Clostridium chrysemydis. The sequence continues at coordinate 3,714 of NZ_JADEKP010000017.1, forward strand.
AAAAATGTATATTATGACTACAGAATTGGAGTACCAAGTGCTGGTTCATATTTTGAGGTTTTAAATTCAGATGATAAGAGGTATGGAGGGTCAGGACAAGTTATGGAAGGAGAAATTTTTACAGAAGAAGTAGAATTTCATAATTTAAATCAAAGTATAAAGATTAAAGTTCCTCCAATGGGAACTACTATTTTAAAATATGTAAAAGCTAAAAGAGAAGTAAAAAGTGCATTAAAGAATAAAGATATTGAAGTTTAGAAAAGGGGGATAGAAAAATGAAAGTATTGTTCGTAGGTTCAGAGGCAAATCCATTTATAAAGACAGGAGGGCTTGGTGATGTTTTAGGTACATTACCTAAAGCTCTAGTAAAAGAAGGTGTAGATGCAAGGGTAGTTATACCAAAATATAAAAATATAAATCAAGAATTAAAAAGTAAACTTAAATTTTTAAAATGGTTCATGGTTAAAGTTGGTTGGAGAACTCAATATGCTGGAGTATTTGAATACAAAAAAGATGGAGTGACTTATTATCTTATAGATAACGAGTACTATTTTGGAAGAGATGGACTTTATGGTTATTATGATGACGGAGAAAGATTTGCATATTTTGATAGAGCGGTACTAGAGTTTTTAAAAGAGATAGAATATCAGCCAGATATAATTCATTGTAATGATTGGCATACAGGTATGATACCTGTAATGCTTGAAGTAGAGTATGCTAAAGATTTATTTTATTATAATATGAAATCAATTTTTTCAATACACAACTTAAAATTCCAAGGAGTATTTTCAAAAGATATATTGCCTGATTTATTTGGATATGATTTAGAGCCTTACTATAATAATAGTTTAGCTTTTGATGGAGGAGTAAGCTTTTTAAAAGGTGGAGTACTTTATTCAGACAGAATAACTACAGTAAGTAATACTTATGTAGAGGAAATTAAATCATATGAGTATGGGGAGAGGATGGATTTAGACTTAAGAAATAGAAGTTATGCTTTAAGTGGAATCCTAAACGGGATAGATTACGAGGAATTTAATCCAGAAAAAGATAAAAATATCTATAGACATTTTAATAAAAATAATTTAGAAGGCAAAGGGATAAATAAAGAAGAATTACAAAAAGAACTAGGGCTTCCTGTAAATAAAGATGTAGCTATGATTGGTATAGTATCAAGACTTACAAATCAAAAGGGACTAGATCTTATAGTTGAAATAGCAGATAGACTTCTTCAGCATAATATTCAACTAGTTGTAGTTGGGACTGGTGATTATATTTATGAAGAACATTTTAAGGGGCTAGCTTGTAGATATAACGATAAAGTATCTGCAAATATAAAATTTGATAATATGCTAGCACACAAAGTATATGCAGCTAGTGATATGTTTTTAATGCCTTCTTTATTTGAGCCATGCGGTTTAGGACAACTTATATCTTTAAGATATGGTTCTGTTCCTGTAGTTAGAGAAACAGGTGGGTTAAAAGACACAATTTCACCTTACAATAAATATAATGGATTAGGGAATGGTTTTAGTTTTACTCATTATAATGGTAATGATTTATTAAATGTACTTGAATATGCTTTAGAAATTTTTAAAGATAAAGATTCTTGGAACAATATAGTTAAACAAGCTATGGAGTCTGATAATAGTTTTGAAAAATCAGCTAAAGAATATGTTAATCTTTATAGTAATTTAGTTAGAAAGTAAATTTAAGTTACATCATATCTAGAGAGAGGGGGGAGCAGTATGCTAACCATCGACAAACATTCTTTTAAAAAGGCTTATGAAAAAAAGTACCTTGAAATTAATGGTGAAGAGCTATCAACAGGTAGTAATTATAAAAAGTATGAGGCCTTAGGAAATTTAGTTAGAGATTATGTAGCAGAGAGCTGGATGAACACTAACAAAAAATATAATAGTACAGGGGAAAAGCAAGTATATTATTTTTCAATGGAATTTTTGCTTGGAAGGCTTTTAGGTGATGCTTTATTAAACTTAGGAATTAGGGATATATGTAATGAAGCATTAAAAGAATTAAATATAGATTTAAAAGATTTAGAAGACCTAGAACAAGATCAAGGTCTCGGAAATGGTGGACTAGGAAGACTTGCTGCATGCTTCCTTGATTCCATGGCTTCTTTAAATATAGCAGGTCATGGATGCGGGATTAGATATAAATATGGTTTTTTCGAACAAAAGATAGTAAATGGAAGCCAAGTTGAAGTTCCTGATAACTGGCTTAGAGAAGGTAATGTTTGGGAAAAAAGAAAAAATGATAAAAGAGAGATAGTTAAGTTTGGTGGAGAGGTTATAACTCAAAATATAAATGGAAAGATAAAATTTCTTCATATAAATTATGAGCCAATACTTGCAGTACCTTATGATACTCCAATAGTAGGTTATGAAAATGAAACAGTAAATACTCTAAGGCTTTGGAGTGCAGAAACTGTAAGTAATGAATTTGATTTTTCATCATTTAGTAGAGGTGAGTTTTTAAAAGCATTAGAATATAAAAATTCAGTTGAAGCTATATCTCAAGTATTATATCCAGATGATACGCAGTATGAAGGAAAGATGCTTAGATTAAAGCAGCAATACTTCTTTGTGTCAGCTGGAGTACAAAGTGTAATAAGGCACTTTAAAAGACATGGTGGCGATATTTTAGAATTAGATGAAAAGATGGCTATTCATATTAATGATACACACCCAACCCTTGCTATTCCAGAGCTTATGAGAATACTTTTAGATGAAGAGGGATTGCCTTGGGAAGTTGCTTGGAGGATAACTACAAATACTATATCTTACACAAACCATACTATACTATCAGAAGCTTTAGAGAAATGGCCAGTTGATATGTTTAAAAAGCTTCTTCCAAGAATCTATATGATAGTTCAAGAGATAAATGAAAGATATTGCACTGAACTTTGGAATAGTTATATAGGTCAATGGGATAAGATTGCTCATATGGCAATACTTGCTGACGGTCAAGTTAGGATGGCTAATTTAGCTGTTGTAGGAAGTCATAGTGTGAATGGAGTTGCAAAACTCCATACAGAGATATTAAAGAAACAAGAAATGAGTGACCTTTATTATTTTTATCCAAACAAATTTAATAATAAAACAAATGGGATAACCCATAGAAGGTGGCTTATTAAAAGTAATAAAGAATTAACTTATCTATTAAAAGAAACTATAGGAGATAGTTTTATAAAACATCCTACTGATTTGGAGAAATTTGAAATATTTGCAAAAAATAAAGATGTTCAAGAAAAGTTAGCTTCAGTTAAAAGATTAAATAAAGAAAAGTTAGCTAAAACTATTTACGAGATGAAAGGGATTAAAGTTAACCCAGATTCGATATTTGATGTTCAAATTAAAAGAATACATGCATATAAAAGGCAGATTTTAAATTGCCTAAGAATAATGCATTTATATAATGAGTTATTAAAAGATCCAAACAAGGATATAGTACCTAGAACTTTTATCTTTGGAGGAAAGGCAGCACCTAGTTATTATTTAGCAAAAAAAACTATAGAACTTATAAATTCAATTGCAGATACTATAAACAATGACCCTAGAGTAAGTGAAAAAATAAAAGTTGTATTTTTAGATAACTATAGAGTTTCTTTAGCAGAACAGATTATAAGAGCTACTGATGTTAGTGAGCAGATATCCACAACTACAAAGGAAGCATCAGGAACATCTAATATGAAGTTTATGATGAATGGTGCAATTACTATTGCTACTTTAGATGGTGCAAATATAGAAATTAGGGATGAAGTTTCAGATGATAATATAGTTATATTTGGATTAACTTCAAAAGAGGTATTAGATTATTATAAAAATGGTGGGTATTTATCTTACGATATATATAGAAGCGATATAAGAATAAAAAATGTTATAGATGATCTTATGAATGGAAAATATCATTATGATAATAATAGATTTAAGGCTATTTACGAGAACTTAATAACTTATAATGATGAGTTTTTTGTTTTAAAAGATTTTGATGATTATATAAGAGCACAAGAAAAAATAGATTATTTATATAGAGACAAATATAAGTGGCAAGAGATGTGTGGTATAAATATCGCTCACTCTGGGATATTTTCTTCAGATAGGACTATATTAGAATACGCAACTGGTATTTGGGGAACTGAATTGGTTTACAAAAATCTGAAATAATTAATCTAAAATAAAGGCAAATTAAAATAAAAATAAAAAAAGAGATATAAAGAGTAAATTAGAGAATCAAAGAGTTATTTTAAAATAATTATTGATTCTCTTTCCTTTTGGAAAAGATTTCATAAAAATGCTTATGTATAAAGTGAACAGCTCCCTCATATGTTTATATAAGTAGTTTGAATAATAATTTTAAATGTACGAGAGGGGATGGAATATATGGGTAAAAAAGAGATAGTAGCTATGGTATTAGCAGGAGGACAAGGATCAAGGTTAGGGGTTTTAACAAAAAACGTTGCAAAACCAGCAGTTCCTTTTGGAGGAAAGTATAGAATTATAGATTTTCCTTTAAGTAACTGCTCAAATTCAGGAATTTATACAGTAGGAGTATTAACTCAATACAAACCGTTAGAATTGAATTCACATATAGGAATAGGAGATCCTTGGGATTTAGATAGAAGAGATGGAGGAGTTAGTATACTTCCACCATATCAAGAGGAAAAAGGTGGAATGTGGTACAAGGGTACTGCTAACGCTATATATCAAAACATAGAGTATATAGATAGTTATGATCCAAAATATGTTTTAGTTCTTTCAGGTGACCATATATATAAGATGGATTATGATAATATGCTTAGTTTCCATAAAGAAAAAAATGCAGATGCAACTATTGCGGTTATAAATGTTCCTTTAAAAGAAGCAAGTAGGTTTGGAATAATGAATACTAAAGAAGATTATAGTATTTATGAATTCGAAGAGAAGCCGCAAAAACCTAAGAGTACTAATGCTTCTATGGGTATTTATATATTTAATTGGAAAACTTTAAAAAAGCATCTTATAGAAGATGAAATGGATCAAGAGTCAAGTAATGATTTTGGTAAAAATATAATACCTAAAATGCTTGAAGAAAATAGTAAGTTAGTTGCATATCCTTTTAAGGGGTATTGGAAAGATGTTGGAACTATAGAAAGTCTTTGGGAAGCTAATATGGATCTATTAGATGAGGATAATGGATTAGACCTTCACGATGAAGATTGGAAGATTTACTCTGTTAACCCTGTTTGTCCTGCTCAATATATATCAAAGGATGCTAAGATAAAGAATTCTTTAGTGGTGGAAGGTTGTACAGTGCATGGGACAGTAGAAAACTCTGTATTATTCCAAGGGGTAACTATAGGCAAGGGAGCTGTTATAAGAAATTCAGTTATAATGCCAAACTCAAATATTGAAGATGGTGTTGTTATAGATAAAGCAATTATAGGTAGCGATGCATTAATTATGGAGGAATCTAGAATAGGAGATGGTGAAGAAATAGCTGTTGTTGCATCAAAAGAAGAAATATCAGCTGGTAGTTTATTAAGTGGTAGAAAGACAGTATAGAAGAAAGAGAGGGTGGTAAAATATGAAGAGGAATGATTGTTTAGGAATTATAAATTTAGATGAAAATGAAAGCAGAATGGGAGAGCTTGTAAGGAAGAGGCCTCTTGCGTCTGTTCCAGTTGCATCTAGATATAGAGTTATAGATTTTGTATTATCTAATATGACTAATTCAGGTATAGAATGTATAGGGATATTTACAAAAAATAAATCAAGATCATTAATGGATCATCTAACGAATGGTAGACCGTGGGACTTACACAGAAAGAAAAATGGTTTAAAGGTTTTTAACTTCGGTTATGAAGACCCAGCTTATGATGATGTGCACAGTTTTGCAGAAAACCTTGCTTTTGTTAAGTATAGCAAAAAAGAATATATAATTTTAGCCCCAGCTTATATGATTTGTAATATAGATTATAACGAGGTTATAGATTATCATAAGAAGAATAGTAACGATGTAACAGTTATATATAAGAATGTAGAAAATGCTGATAAAGAATATTTAGATTGTGATATATTAAATATAGATAGTTATAAAAGACTTGTAAGCGTTGGAGAAAATATAGGTAAAGAAAGTACTGCAAATGTAAGTATGGAAATGTATGTTATGAAAACAGCTTTATTTAATGAAATAGTGCACGAATCTATAAGAAGTGGAATGTATAGAAAAATTAAGCAGTATGTAAATGCTAATTTAGATAAATTAAAAGTTAGTACATTTAAATTCGATGGATATTTAAGTTGTATTAATTCCTTAAGTTCTTATTATAAAACTAATATGGATTTTCTAAAAGAAGAGGTAAGTTTAGAATTATTTAATTCTGAAAGACCTATCTATACTAAACCTAAAGATGAAAGCCCAAGTAAATTTACAGATGATAGTGATGTTAAAAATTCAATTATAGGAAATGGATGCTATATAGAAGGTGAAGTTGAAAATAGTATTATTTCAAGACGAGTAAGAATTGGAAAAGGTGTAAAAGTTAAAGATTGCATTATAATGCAAGATGCTGTTATTGAAAATGACTCAGAACTTGAAAAAGTAATTGCAGAAAAAGGAACAGTTATTGGATATGAAGAAAGATATATAGGTTCTAAAAGATGGCCAATAGTTATGCAAAAAAGAAATGAGTTATAAAAATAAGATTAAATTTAAAAAAGCTCAAACTAATTATAAGTTAGTTTGGGCTTTAATTTTTTTTTATTAAGTATAAATTATATTATTTTTTGACAAAATAGTATTAGCTTAAACTATGAAATAAGAGTATTTATTTTAAATACATAAAAGTTATATTACAAATTAAACCATAAAAAGGTATATTTGATAGAAAAATATCGAATACATATCCACGTGTATCATTCTGAGAAAAATTAAGTAAAAAAGAATTATAAAGAGTATTTTAAGAATAATTTTTCTAAATAAGTAAATATGACTTTAGATGGCGGGTTTTGTATGTTATTATAAATATCGTCGCTGAGACAGACGAACATTGTTTTGAAAGTGTCTTAGAGATAAAGATTTTTTCTGAAAAAACATTTTAAAAAAAGTGTTGACAGAAAAAAACTTAAATGTTAAGATAAGCAAGTCGCTTGAGTGCGACAGAGATTAAATGGTCTTTGAAAATTGAACAGATTTATATAATACAAAACCAGCAATTCTTTTTACGAATTTAAGTTTTAAGAGTACAGATTAAACTTTTTATTGAGAGTTTGATCCTGGCTCAGGACGAACGCTGGCGGCGTGCCTAACAC
>NZ_JADEKP010000018.1 GCF_015234215.1 Clostridium chrysemydis
GTGTTAGGCACGCCGCCAGCGTTCGTCCTGAGCCAGGATCAAACTCTCAATAAAAAGTTTAATCTGTACTCTTAAAACTTAAATTCGTAAAAAGAATTGCTGGTTTTGTATTATATAAATCTGTTCAATTTTCAAAGACCATTTAATCTCTGTCGCACTCAAGCGACTAGCTTATCTTATCATCTTCAAAATCAAATGTCAACATTTTTTATTTAAACATTTAATTTCTTTTCTCGGAAACGCTTTCCGCTGATGACAATAGTTATTATATTACTAGAATAAAATTATGTCAACAGTTTTTTATATATTTTTTTACCTTTTTGTATTGTATTAAAAAATCACCTATTTTAGTGCTTTTAGATATACTATACTATAGTATTTTTTGTTGGAGTTTTCTATATGGCAAAAGTCAAATCTCAAATAGAAGTAATAAAATCCTTTATATTAAATGATAACTTTGAGAGATTATTTGAATTTATAAATCCTAATAGTTATTTTTTAAACTTTTATTCTAATAAATTTTTATACAAAAAAGATATATTATCTTCTATCGGATCACTTAATAAAAGTTTTAAAATACTAAAATATAACTCTATAAATGATATATGTTTTTTTAAAGTTATGATAACAAATATATTAAATATAAATATTATCACACCTAACTTATCAAAATCCCTAGAATATTTCTATTTTGTATTTTCAAAAAACTCTAAAAAAATAGATTTCATTATATCTAAAGAAGAATTTCCCAATTTATATTTAATGTTTGAAGAAAAATCTAATACTTTAAACTTCCATACTATCAATTTATCATTTAAAGACAATTTAGGAATAATATCACCCTTTAGATCTATTTCAAAATCTGGATCTCCTTCACATAAACCTTTTAGCAAATCAAATGCGATAGCCTATGCTGAAAAATATGCTTTAGTTCATAATCCAAGTTATATAAGTTTTGATAGCAACGGTGGAGATTGTACAAACTTTGCTTCACAAATTTTACATGCAGGTGGATTACCTAAAAATAAGACTTGGTATAATTATTCAAACTCCTGGGTAAGGGTAAAAGAACTTAGAAACTACTTAATTAATAATAATTTAGCTAAAGAATTTAACGATTTAGATTCTGATTGTGAAGGAACTTTAATACAATTTTTCAATCCAGAATTAAAAGATTGGACTCATACAGGATTTATAACCTATTCTTTAGGGGATGATTATCTTTATTGCTGCCACAGTTATGATAAATTAAACTACCCCTTGAGCTTAGCCTATCCTTTAATCTATAAGAAAATTAGAATATTAAAAATAAAATAGTGAGGAAAGCTCAATCTAGCTTTCCTCACTATTTATTAAAAAATTTATCTTTAAATATTTTAAATAAACCTTTATCTTCTTTAGGCTTATTATCTCTTATAAAATTTGCTAATTTAAATATTGGACTTAATTGAGCTATTGTATCTTCATACCCTAATTTCATTCTTCTTAAAGAATTATCTTTAGTAAACTCTAATGCCCCATCTATAAAACCTTCTTCCATTAAGCTAGGTCTTATCTCTATAATATCTGTGTTTGGATAAAGATTTCTATCTATAACATAGTCTTTAGCTAAAGGCACTACTATAATTAAATCACAACCTTCACCATAAACAGGCTGAATAGGTAAGTTATCTACCATCCCCCCATCCAAATACCTCTTTCCATTTATCTCTTCACTTTTATATATCATAGGAATAGCTGATGTTGCTAATAGCATTTTTCTCATATCTTCTTCTGAAGAATTATTTATTTTAAAATATGCTGCTTCTAACTTTGGAATCTCAGTACAAGTTACGTATAAATCAATATCATCACTTTTTAGTTTTTCAAAATCTATATATTGATCAAATATATCTAAAAGCCCACTTCTTGATACGTCTCCACCATCTACTATGTTTGGCATATATTTTTTTATTAGATTTAAGTTTCTAGATCCGATATTAATAAGCGCACTTTTTTTAATTAAGTCTTTATTATCAGTTGGAAGAATCTTTTCTTTAGTAATTTCGTTCCAAAGCTTTCCCGCAATCTTTATGTCACCTTGCTTTATAAGAATACCATTTAAAGCTCCAATAGAAGTTCCTGCTATTACTTTTATATATTTATCTATATCTAATTCTTTAAAGGCTTGCCAAACACCTATCTGATAAGCACCTCTAGCTCCGCCTCCACCTAAAACTAACCCAATTTTCATAATAATACGCCCCTTTTATAATTATACTTATATTATATCACCAAAATAAAATATTGTTATTTCAAAAAGACACCTACTAATATTTTAGTAAGTGCCTCTTATTTATTTTATATTCTTAATTGATTCCATAATTATTAATGCTGTATCTTCTATTGCTCTTTTAGTTATATCAACAGTTTTACATCCTAATTTTCTAATTATTCTATCTGCAAATTCAAACTCTTCTAGTATTCTAGCATCTCCTGCATATTCTATATCAGAAGATATCCTGTGAAACTTGTCTAGCCTTCTTTTTCTTATCTCTATTAATTGGAGTGGGTTTATTGTAAGTCCAAATATTTTTCTTTTATCAACTTCATATATTTCATCTGGAACTCCAACTTCCGGAACTAAAGGAACATTTATAGCTTTAATGCCTTTATTAGCTAAATACATACAAAGTGGAGTTTTTGAGGTTCTTGAAAGACCAATTAAAACAACATCTGCATTTTTTAATCCCCTGTAATCTTTACTATCATCATATTGCATAGCAAATTCCATAGCTTCTATTCTCTTAAAATATTCTTCATCTGTTTTCCACATTGCACCTGGATTATAGTCTGGTAATCTTTTTAATTTTGTAGCTGCAACATTTAATATAGGCCCTAAAATATTTATTACTTGAATATTATTTTCTAAGCCTTTTTGAGTTAAATATTCTCTTACGTCAACACTTATTATTGTAGATACTACTATAGCTGATTGGGCTTCTAAGGCTTTAGCTATAACTTCATCTGCATCTTCTAAAGTGTTTATGTATGGTAATCTCTTTACATCAACATCTCCCTTAAATTGGCTAGCTGCAGCTTGCGCTACACCATTTGCCGTTTCGCCAATAGAGTCAGAAACTGCAAAAATTCTTAACATATAAATACCTCTCTTTTCATAAGATTAATTTGAATATTTTGTAAGCTAATTATATTATCTCATAATTACTCTTATATTAACATAGTGAAATTTAACATTATATGTTAAACTTAAATTTATAATTACTATGTAATGGAGGCACCTATGAATAAACAAAAATATATAACCATTTTTGCTTTGCCTTGTATGTGGCTTGCATATTTTTTATTTGAGCTTTTTACAGGTAGAGTTAATGATCTAGTAACATTAATAGGAAACTTATTATTTTTAGTACTTTTTGCAGCAATAGGGTATTTCGCTTATTCCTTTACTAAAAGATACGAAAAAGGTCTTTCTACTAAAGCTATGTGGGTATTCTTCTTTGTATTAATGATTATAGATCAAGGAATTAAGATTATAATTAAGTTTTTCTATTTCCATAAATACGTATCTATATTAGATGGGTTTATTTCATTTAATCCAATAATTAATACAGATGGTTCTTGGCTTAATGCTAGATTTGGAACTGGCGTAAGCTTTCCTTTACTTATCTTATTAAATTTTATTGCACTATTTATATTTATAGAAATCTATAGATACTCTAAATTTAACGGAATAAAAGATATCTATAGCGATTTATCTATTCTATTTATATTTTCTGGTGCTTTATGCTCACTTATAGATAAAGTATTTTATGGAGGTAGCTTAGATTTTATAGGAGTCGGCGATTTATTTATCGCAGATATTAAAGATATCTATATAAATCTTGGAATATTCTTTTTATTAATATCACTTTACTATAACGGATTTTTTAAAGATGATGACTCTTCGTTAAAAGAAGATATGAATAGCTTAAAAAGATTTTTATCATTTATAGGTAACGACTTTAAAGGAAAAATCAAAAAATAGAATAAGTTTTTAATATGTACGTTAAAAAAGGATACCTAATTATAAGGTATCCTTTTTTTATCTATATAAATCTTTTATTTAAAGACAAAATAAAAGAGATTATGATTAACATAATCTCAATATATCTAAATGCTAAGCAAGTTCCTATTAGAAAATTACTCTTAAAGTAATTTTGGTGGCTTACCGGGGAATCGAACCCCGGACACCTTGATTAAAAGTCAAGTGCTCTACCGACTGAGCTAGTAAACCAAAGAACCTGGCAACGTCCTACTCTCCCACACAGTCTCCCGTGCAGTACCATCGGCGCTGTAGAGCTTAACTTTCCTGTTCGGAATGGGAAGGAGTGTTTCCTCTACGCCATCATCACCAGATTGTCATATCCAAATGAACCGCTCTGACAATTATTTATTATATAGACTAACATACTGGTTGTCAACATTTTTTTGCATTTTTTTTATTTATTTTTCCCCTATGTAAATATAAGTAATTTTAAACCTTCAAAGTCCCTGTATATCTAGCTTATAGGAATGTAAATATTAACCTTTTTATACTATTACTTATTAACTGATCACACATTTTATCCACAGTTTTTAGGATTTTTTTAAAATAAATCACAAATTCTGTTGATAACTTTGTCGATAACTATTTTTAAAGTTAAGAAAAGCCTTAGGTAATCCTAAGGCTTTGGTGGCTTACCGGGGAATCGAACCCCGGACACCTTGATTAAAAGTCAAGTGCTCTACCGACTGAGCTAGTAAACCATATTTCTTATTTTTTTGTTGGTGGCTTACCGGGGAATCGAACCCCGGACACCTTGATTAAAAGTCAAGTGCTCTACCGACTGAGCTAGTAAACCAAACCTACCTGGCAACGTCCTACTCTCCCACACAGTCTCCCGTGCAGTACCATTGGCGCTATAGAGCTTAACTTTCCTGTTCGGAATGGGAAGGAGTGTTTCCTCTATGCCATCATCACCAGATTTTTTTAAGAGTTGTTCTCTTAAAATTGCACATGAATTTTAGTTAACAAATAATTGGTCAAGCCCTCGACCTATTAGTATCAGTCAGCTGAATGTGTTGCCACACTTACACTCCTGACCTATCAACCTTGTGTTCTTCAAGGGGTCTTACTAGCTTACGCTATGGGAAATCTAATCTTG
>NZ_JADEKP010000019.1 GCF_015234215.1 Clostridium chrysemydis
GTGTTAGGCACGCCGCCAGCGTTCGTCCTGAGCCAGGATCAAACTCTCAATAAAAAGTTTAATCTGTACTCTTAAAACTTAAATTCGTAAAAAGAATTGCTGGTTTTGTATTATATAAATCTGTTCAATTTTCAAAGACCATTTAATCTCCGTCGCACTCAAGCGACTTGCTTATCTTAACATTTAAGTTTTTCTCTGTCAACATCTTTTTTAAAATGTTTTTTCAGAAGAAAATCTTAGTTACCAAAGCTCCGGTAAATTCATCCGTTTGCCTCAGCGACGTGTTTAATAATATCATATACTTTTGATCATATTATATATATTATCCCTATAACGACAAATTATTCTTTTAATTCTCTAAATTTCTATAATTTTCTCCATATTATATAGTGTGATACACTAGGCTATGTTTAATTGTGAAATTTGTAATAATCATTCATTTTATCAAATATTATATAAATGTAATATATTATTTTTATTGTGTTAGATATATTTTGACTATATAATTTTATTTACATATTACTTTATAAGGGGGTGTAACTATGAATAAAATTCTATATGAATGTCCTAAATGTAAGTGCAATGAGTTTGTATCTGATCAATTTCAAGCTACCGGAGGAAACTTTGCAAAAATATTCGATGTTCAAAATAAAAAATTTATAACTATAAGTTGTAAAAAATGCGGATTTACTGAACTTTATAGATCTTCAACTTCTGATGGATGGAACATACTAGATTTATTAACATAAAAAAACAAGCTTGTACCTTCGTACAAGCTTGTTTTTATTTAAATCTTATTTCACCATCTTTAAAATCATCTAATATAGCTAATGATTCAACTCTTACTCCCATATCTTCTAGTATCTTTCTACCGTCTTGGAAGCCTTTTTCTATTACTATACCTACTCCAACTAATTCTGCTTCTGATTTATCTACAAGTTCTAATAGCCCTTTAGCTGCGCATCCCATAGCTAGGAAATCATCTATTATAAGAATTCTTTCCCCTTTGTTTAAAAATCTCTTTCCAACTCTTACTACGTATTCTTTCTTTTTAGTGTATGAAAAAACTTTAGCTTCATAAAGATCTTTATCTAAATTTAAACTTTCTGTCTTTTTTGCAAAAACAACTGGTGCAAAATCAAAATATTGTGATACTATAGCCGCAATTCCTATTCCTGAAGCTTCTATAGTTAATATCTTATCTATTTTTTCATCTTTAAATATTCTTTTAAATTCCTTACCAATTTCGTTTAAAAATTTTATATCCATTTGATGATTTAAAAAACTATCAACTTTTAGTATGTTTCCATCTCTAAGTCTACCTTCTTTTAATATTTTTTCTTCTAAGCTTTTCATTAAAATCTCTCCTTAAAATATGTACTAAAACACCAATAGCCTTACTATTCTTCTGTAAAATAAAAAAAAAGGATAGCTAAATAAGCCTATCCTTATGTATAATCAACGATAATACATTCGTAGTTAGGATTTTTGGCACCTTGTAGAAACGCTCAAACCATCGTAATTGAGCATATACGAATAAAAGTTATTCAATTCTTTCTAATACTATATCACTTTAATTAATATAATACAAGATTTTATTTATGTATAAAAAAAAAGCTATGTTATCATAGCTTTAATTTTGGTGGAGGTAAGGAGATTCGAACTCCTGACCCCCTGCGTGCAAGGCAGGTGCTCTCCCAACTGAGCTATACCCCCAAGTTTTAACCTGGCAACGTCCTACTCTCCCACACAGTCTCCCGTGCAGTACCATTGGCGCTGTAGAGCTTAACTTTCCTGTTCGGAATGGGAAGGAGTGTTTCCTCTACGCCATCATCACCAGATAAGTAATTCTCCAAATCTTAGATTTGGTAAGAAGAACTTATGCAAATTATTTAAAATTTGTATTCATTGTTCTCTTAAAATTGCACATGAATTTTAGTTAACAAATAATTGGTCAAGCCCTCGACCTATTAGTATCAGTCAGCTGAATGTGTTGCCACACTTACACTCCTGACCTATCAACCTTGTGTTCTTCAAGGGGTCTTACTAGCTTACGCTATGGGAAATCTAATCTTG
>NZ_JADEKP010000002.1 GCF_015234215.1 Clostridium chrysemydis
ATGTACCATAATCTCACCTCGAAAAATTTTTTTATTTTTTTAGATATTTTGATTATGGACATAAAAAATAGTCTCTATTCACGCAAATACTTTAAAATACCAACAAAGAAGCAAAACAATATTGTAGGGTAAATTAAGATTACTATAGAGGTATAGATCTAATAGATAATAAAAAAGCATTAATCATGCTTTTTTATGATAAATTTAAAAATAAAATATAAATAGTGTAACTAAAATAATTAATTTATTAATCTTAAGTGAAAAAATTTTCTAGTTTAGAATTAATGTTGCAATTTGTGATATACTTAAAAAGGAGAATTATAATAATAGGGAGTAGTATATGGAAAAGTTTATTTTAGATAGAATTGAAAATGATCTTTATGTTTTAGAAACAGAAGATGGAAAAACTATAGATGTATCTAAAAACCAAATTAAAACAACTGCTAAAGAAGGAGATGTTTTAATTAAAAAAGGTGACGGGTACTACTTTGATAAAGTTAAAACTAAAGAAAGACAAAATGAAATAGAGCAGCTTATGGAAGGGATGTGGAATGATTGATTAGAATTAATGAAGCATATAAAGGTAGATATTTATGGAATTAGGATCTAGAAGTGAGAGAAATAAAAACAAAGTTAAAAAGAAAAATCCGCTTTTAGATTGGGGTATACCGATAGTATGCGCAGTAATACTTGGACTTTTAATTAAAAAGTTTTTAATATTCCCAGTATATATACCTAGTTCGTCTATGGAACCTACTTTAAATGTAGGAGATAGACTTTTAGTTACTAGAGTTTATAATCCAGATAACCTTAAAACAGGTGATATAGTTGTATTTGACTCTGATGAACTTGGAAAAACTCTTATAAAAAGGCTTATAGGACTTCCAGGCGATAAGATAGAGATAAATGCAGGTAAGGTATATGTAAATGGAAAAGAAATAAACCAAGATTACGTAAAATATCCAAAGGAAAGTTATGCAGAATTTGTAGTTCCAGAAGGAAAATATTTCTTCTTAGGAGATAATAGAGCAAACTCATATGACTCAAGGTATTGGAAAAACCCTTATATAGATGCTGATAAAATTCAAGGAAAAGCTCAAGTTAGGATTTATCCTTTTAGCCAGATTGGGTTTTTAAACCAAAACTAAAATAACTATAGGAAGAGGTGGAAAGATGGCTTCAAACAAAAATAACTTAAAAGATAACTTAAACAATAAGTTTAACAATATGAATAATGGTTCTAAAAGAAACAAAACAGGGATTATTTATTTCATAATTGCAGTAGCTATAATTTTTTCTTTTAATTACTTAAGAAATAACGCGATGAATAAAGAAATAGGCTACAACCAATTTTTAGAGATGCTTCAAAACAAAGAGTTTTCAAAAGTAGTAGTAACTCAAGAAAACTTAATTGCAACTCCAAAGGATACTAGTTCAGAAAAAGGGAAAACTTTATATACAGCGAATTTAGGAGACCCTAATTTAATACAAGAATTAAAAAATTCAAAAATTTATTTTACAGGTCAAAATCCTACTAGATCGCCTATATTAGAATCATTACTTATAAATGGTGTAATGCTTCTAGTAATGTTTTTAATTTGGAGATTATTATTCTCAAAAATGGCAGGAAAAATGGGCGGAGGCGTTATGTCTATGGGCAAAAACAACGCTAAAGTTTATATGGAAGATGAAATAGGAGTAACTTTTAAAGACGTTGCAGGTCAAGAAGAAGCAAAAGAATCTTTAGAAGAGGTTATTGATTACTTAAATAACCCTAGAAAATACTCAGAAATAGGAGCAAAATTACCTAAAGGAGCTCTACTTGTAGGACCTCCAGGAACAGGTAAAACTCTTCTTGCAAAAGCTGTTGCAGGAGAAGCTAAAGTACCATTTTTCTCAATTTCAGGTTCAAGCTTCGTTGAGATGTTTGTTGGTGCTGGTGCTAAGAGAGTTAGGGAATTATTTAAAGATGCTCAAGAAAAAGCACCTTGTATTATCTTTATAGATGAGATCGATGCAGTAGGTAAAAGTAGAGATAGCCAGCTTCAAAGTAACGATGAAAGAGAACAAACTCTAAACCAACTTCTAGCTGAGATGGACGGATTTGACTCTAATAAAGCTATAGTTATTTTAGCTGCTACAAATAGACCAGAGATATTAGATAAAGCACTACTTAGACCAGGTAGATTTGATAGAAGAGTTATAGTAGATAGACCTGACCTTCCAGGAAGAGAAGCTATACTTAAAGTTCACTCAAAAGATGTTAAGCTTGCAGAAGATGTAAACTTAGAAGAAATAGCAAAAAGTACACCAGGTGCTGTAGGGGCTGACCTTGCAAACATAATGAATGAAGGTGCACTTAGAGCTGTAAGAGAAGGAAGAAAAGAAGTTTCTCAAGAAGATTTAAGAGAAGCTGTTGAAGATATAATTGCAGGTAAAGAAAAGAAAGATAGAATACTTTCTAAAAAGGAACAAAATGCAGTTGCTTACCACGAGGTAGGGCACGCACTAGTTGCAGCTTTACTTGATGGAACAGACCCAGTTCACAAAATCACTATAGTTCCTAGAACTATGGGAGCTTTAGGATATACTATGCAATTACCAGAAGAGGAAAAATACTTAGTATCTAAAGAAGAGCTTATGAACCAAATTGCAGTTATGCTTGGAGGAAGAAGTGCAGAAGAAGAGGTATTTAAACAAATGTCTACTGGTGCTTCAAACGATATAGAAAGAGCAACACAAACTGCAAGAAGTATAGTAACTATGTATGGTATGACAGATGAGTTTGATATGATGGCTCTAGAGTCAATCCAAAACAGATATTTAGATGGAAGAGCAGTTAGAAACTGTAGTGAAGAAACTTCAACTAGAGTTGATATGGCAGTACTTGAAATAATAAGAACTTGCCACAAAAAAGCTAGAACTATCTTAAAAGATAATAGAGATCTTTTAGATAAAATAACTTCATACCTTCTAGAAAATGAAACTATTTACGGTGAAGAATTTATGGATATAGTATATGAAAAATATCCTGAATTAAAAGAGAAGGATGAAAAAGTTAAAAAAGAAAGAGAAAAAGCTAGAGAAAGAAAGAAAGCTATCTTAGAAGAAAAGAAAAAAGCCGAAGAAGACTTAAAAGCTAGAATAAAAGCTCAAGAGGAAGAAGAAAAGAAAAAGGCTGAAGAAGAAGCTAAGACAATAGCTAGTACAGAAGAAAAAGAACACGCACTTGAAATCGCGAAGAAAAATTTAGAAGAGCTAGATAGAGAGGGCGACGATAAAGGTTCAGATGAAGACGAACCATTTAAACTAATGGACGACGATTCAAATAAAGGATAAGAAGGAGATTAGAGTGAGTAAAGATTTAGATTTCCTAATGGAAGAAAAGCACTTAAACGAAACATTAAACATATTAAACGAAGAGATATTAAACTATCTTGGAAAAAGAAAATACATTACAGACTATATAGTAGATTATAGAAAAAAGGTTATTGAAGAATATCGAGATGATGAGGATAAGGTGCTTGACTACTTTGACCACGAAGCTTACGTAAAAGAGGAAGCTTTTAAAACTATAGATAGAAAACTAAAGGAATATACTGCTCTTAAAGAATCACCTTATTTCGGTAAAGTAACATTTACTGAAGGAGAAGAAAATATTGCAGAGGAGCTTTATATAGGAAGATTTGGCTTAACTAAAGAACAAAGCTTTGAGCCAGTCATAGTTGACTGGCGTGCTCCTATTGCATCTTTATTTTATAAAGGTAGTTTAGGTGAATCTACTTACAAATCACCTGTTGGGGACATAAATGCAACTATACTTGGAAGAAGACAACTTATAGTTAAAAATGGTTCTTTAAAAGGTATATTTGATTCTGCAATAGATGTTAAAGATGAAATACTTCAAATGGTTTTAACATCAAACTCTGGAGAAAAGCTTAAAGATATAGTTATGACTATACAAGAAGAGCAAGATGAAATAATTAGAGCACCAAAAGATAAGGCGGTTGTAGTTAACGGAGTTGCAGGTTCAGGTAAAACAACTATAGCACTTCATAGAGTTTCATATCTTTTATATAATTACAGAAAACAATTTGGAGATAAGATATTAATCCTTGGACCAAACGATGTATTTATGGATTATATAGCACAAGTTCTACCTTCGCTTGGAGAAGACGGAATAGAAAGTATGACTTTTGAAAGTTTTGCAGCTAAAGAAATAGGTTTAAAAGAAGATTTCACAGAGTTTTCTCACTACATAGAAGAAGCTATGAAAGGTAACGAGGAAGCTTTAGATGAATATAAAGAAAAGAATTCAAAAGAATTCTTAGAAAAGTTAGACGCATCTATAGAAGATATGAGTTTAAATTACTTCAAAATTAAGCCTGTTACTTTCTTTAATGAAGAAATTTTATCAAAAGAAGAAATAGAAGAATTATTTAATAAGCATTACGCTTATATGCCTTTATTTAGAAGAAGTGAAAAGATTAAAAGAATCATAATTTCTAAAATAAAAGATAAGAGAGATGAAGCTGTAAGAATGCTAAATAGCTCTATCTTAAAAAAATTAGAATCACTTCCTAAAGACGAAGTTATATTTGAAAAGAATAATTTAGATTTCCATAGAAGATTAAGAATTAGAGAAATAATAAGAGAAGTTATGAATGCTAGAGAAGAACTTAATAGCTGGATAGATACAGAGAATGTTGTAACTATCTACAAAAGAATAACTGATTCAGAAAAGTTAACCTTTATGGATTTAGCTGGAATACTTTATCTAATGATTAAGCTTCAAGGTAAAAAGACTTCAAAAGAATATAAGCATATAGTAATAGATGAAGCTCAAGATTACAGCTACATTCAATTTAAAGTGTTAAGAGAACTTACAGATTGTAATAGTTACACAATAGTTGGAGATAGCAATCAAAGACTTATAGAAACTAGTGACGTTCCAGCTATGCTTAACTTAAACGAAGTATTTAATGATAAATTATTAAGTTTCTCATTAAATAAAAGTTATAGATCAACTCAACAAATTATGGAATACGCAAGTAACTTCCTAAATGAAGATAGAATAATTCCTTTAGTTAGAAACGGTGAAGCTGTCTTAGAAGAAGAAGTTAAAGGAAAAGAAGAACTTGTAGACACTATAGTTAACTTAATAGAAGATTATGAAGAAGACGGACTTACAAGTATCGCTGTAGTAACTAAAAACAAAAAAGATCTTAAAGAAATTTCACACCTTCTAAAAGGAAAAGTAAAAATACTTACTTTTGATAGAAATGATATTTTATATAAAGGTGGAAAAGTTTTAGTTCCTGCATACTATGCAAAAGGTCTTGAGTTTGATGGAGTTATAATAGTAGAAGATGAATTAGAAACTCCAAACCTAGTTAAATATATTATGTGTACTAGAGCACTTCACAGATTATCAGTAATTAAAAAAGAAGATTAATTTAAAATTAACAGGGTTTTGCACAAAATGTTTAGTGCAAAACCCTGTTTTTATTTTATATAAAACTTTTTAAAATTAGTCACCTAAAATTTGTGATGCAGAAATTATATTTTGTTCTAAATAATCTAAAGGTAAATCATTACTATATATTATAGAATCTTCATCTAAATTTATGTCTATAATAAGTCTTTCAATTCTATTTATCTTAATACCTAAAGAGTCTAGCTTTCCAAGGATTTTTCTATTATAAGACTTTTGATCTTCAATCATATAATTTCTCCTTTATATAATTATAGTGTTATAAATTCAATATTTATTTAAAGTGTATAAAGTTTATTAGATTTACTTTATTAGGATAAGATTAAGAGCGGTTTTAGGGTTATAAAATATGCTACAGTTAAATTATATCTGTAGCATATTTTGCATTATTTATAAGATTCGAATTTTGAAACTATTTTACTATAGTAATCATTAACAAGGTTGAAATCCATATTAGAAACATAGAATTTTTCAAGTTCGTCGTGTATAAGTTTTGCTTTAGTTATTAATGATAAACCTTTATTTAAAAGAATATCTAATTCAATTTTATTAAATTCTATTTCATCATTTAATGATTTTAGCATAGTCTTATCGCAGAAATCTTCCATGTTATAAACAGTACCATCTAAGTCAACCTTAGATAACTCATTTCTACTAAAGACACCAACTCCAAGTTCAGGAATAACTATATGCTCTAATTTAGAAGGGATTAATGGATTATGGAAGTATTCAACATTATAACCATAAGTTTGAGATAATCTTCCTAAATTTCTTAAGACAGTATTTTTATAAAGACCAGGTTCACCTTTTATAATATATTTAGTAGGAACGCTCTCAGCTATATTTTTAGTGTAAGATACAATTCCATTTGGAGTAAAAGCTGTAGCAAATAAATGACGTTCTTTTCCTAAAGAAGATATTTTAGCTATAGGTAAAATCATATTTTTAAGAGACTCTGTAAATTTATCTATAGAATTTTCATCTAAAGTAAGTTCGTTTAGATGTATCCAATCCTCATAAAGATGTTTGCAAGCACCAAAGTAAGTATATGCACGTTTAAAACAATCGCCTATTTCTGACGCGTATCCCATAATTTCTTTCTTATTTTTAGATATAGATTCTGAATCTAATCCGTCAGCTAAGTTAACTACATTATCAACAGCACCAGGATTTATAGGGTCAACTATGTGAGGTGCAGTTCCATCTACTATTGCAACGTTTAAGCCTTTAACAAGAACTCCATCTAAAGATTGATCGTCAGATGAACAATGAAATAATTCAACATCATATCCTTCTGTTAAAAAGTGAAAGCCTACCTTTTTCATTAGAGAAGATTTTCCAGTACCAGGTCCACCTTTTAAACAAACTATTCTATTTGCTTCCTCTTGAGATATTAAATTATCAAATAAATTATAGAAACCTTTTGATGTATTTCCACCTAGGAATAAATCACGTTTTTTAGCATTATTCAAAATATCAACTCCTAACATATTTGGGTTTTTGGATAATACATTATATAAGTAGGCCTATATTTTGGTGATAAAAAGAATGTGAAATAATTGTGTATAAGAGTTGTTAATAGTTTACATATGCATAAAAATAAATAAAAAATAAAAAAATATACAAAATACTTGCATAAAAATATAAATATAGTGTATAATTATGCTAAGTTAAAAATGAATCAATAAGTAATAAATAAGACGGGGGTTTTAAAATATGAAAAAAGGATTATTAAAAAAAATAATGGGAATCGCACTTGTTGGAGTTATGGCTTTTAGTTTAGTAGCTTGTGGAAGTAGTGAAAGTACTGGGAGTAAAGAAGATAAGAATATGCTTCAATCTATAAAAGATAAGGGCGAATTAGTAGTTGGGCTAAGTGCTGATTATGCACCTTACGAATTTCATGCGATGATAGACGGAAAAGACACAGTAGTAGGATTTGATGTTGATTTAGCTAAAGAGATAGCTAAAGACTTAGGGGTTAAGCTTACTATAAAAGAGATGGAATTTAATTCACTTTTAGGGGCACTTCCAGCAGGACAAGTTGATATGATAATTTCAGGGATGAATCCAGACCCTGAGAGAGCAAAGAGAGTAGATTTTTCTGATATTTACTACACAGCTCAGCATGCAGTTCTTGCAAATTCTCAAAATGCAGAGAAATTTAAAACTGTAGATGATTTAAAAGATAAAAAAGTTGGGGCACAACTTGGATCAACTCAAGCTGATATAACAAATGAAGTAATAAAAGCAAAAGATCCTAAATTTTTAGCAGATGTAAATAGTTTAATTTTAGAATTAAAGGGTGGAAAAATCGATGCTCTAGTTACAGAAAAACCAGTTGCAGAGATGGCTGTAAAATCTAGCGATAATTTAAAATCAACTAATATAACTTTTAATGACGAAAGCGGCGGAAATGCTGTAGCAGTTAAAAAGAACGAGCCGGAATTAGTAGCAGAAGTTAATAAAACTATCAAGAAGTTAAAAGATAGTGGAAAACTTGATGAATATATAGTAAGTGCTACTGAATTATCATCAAAACAAATAAAGAAATAAATAGTTTTAATATATAAATTTAAAGATAATTTAAAAGGATAGGGTGTTTTATAACTTTATAAAGCATCCTATGTATTTAAATTGAAAGGGGCTAGGACGTATGGGCTATAAATTTGACTTCTCCTTTTTACCTCAATTCTTTGGGGTATTTGTAGATGGAGCAAAAATGACATTAATAATTTCTCTTATATCAGTCTTTGTAGGAACACTACTTGGTGCTTTATTATACTTTTTAAGAGAATCTAACTTTGGAATTGGAAAATTCAAACCATTAAAAATAATCGCAACTGTTTATATTGAAATAATTAGAGGAACACCTATAATTCTCCAAATATACTTAGCATATACAGGGACAGCATTATTTTTTGGTATAGATATAGGGGTAGTTGAGGCTGCAGTTATTGCAATTTCTTTAAATTCAGCAGCGTATGTAGCTGAAATTATAAGATCTGGTGTAGAAGCTGTTGATAAAGGGCAGATGGAAGCTGCAAGAAGTTTAGGGATGAACAGAGGACAAGCTATGAGACTTGTTATCTTACCACAAGCTGTAAAAAATATTTTACCTGCTGTAGGTAATGAGTTTGTAGCAGTTATAAAAGAATCATCTATAGCTTCAGTAATCGGAGTTGGGGAGCTTATGTTTAAATCAAAGATAGTAACAGGGGCTACATACCTTCAACTTGAACCACTAATAGTTATAGCAGGATTTTATTTTGTAATGACTTTCTCTTTAGGAAGACTTATGGGGTATCTTGAAAGGAGGATGAAAGCTAGTGATATGCGTTAAGAATTTAGAAAAATCATTTGGAAAACATAAAGTATTAAAAGGTATTGATGAAAACATAGAAAAAGGTGAAGTTGTAGTTGTTATAGGACCTTCAGGGTCAGGTAAATCAACATTTTTAAGATGCTTAAACCTTTTAGAAACACCAACTAGTGGGGATATAATTTTTGAGGGACAAAATATCGTAGATAAAAGCGTAAATATAAATAAGATAAGAGAAAAGATGGGAATGGTATTTCAGCAGTTTAATCTTTTTCCACATAAAACAGTATTAGAAAATTTAACGATGGCTCAAATAAAGGTTAAAGGGAACGGGAAAGAAGAATCTATAAAAAAGGCAGAAGAATTATTAGATAGAGTTGGACTTTTAGAAAAGAAAAATGCATATCCAAATTCTTTATCAGGAGGGCAAAAGCAAAGAATAGCTATAGCAAGAGCTCTTGCTATGGACCCAGATGTTATGCTTTTTGATGAACCAACATCTGCACTTGACCCAGAGATGGTTGGGGAAGTATTAAATGTTATGAAATCTTTAGCAAAAGAAGGAATGACTATGATAATAGTTACTCACGAGATGGGCTTTGCAAAAGAAGTTGGAGATAGGATTTTATTTATGGATGAAGGTGTAATAGTTGAGGAAGGGACTCCAGAGGAAGTCTTCGATAATCCTAAAAATGAAAGAACAGAAAGCTTTTTATCTAAAGTTTTATAGAAAATAAAAAGATTGTGAAATTTAAATTTCACAATCTTTTTTGATTTATAGTAAACTATAAAATTAAAGTTATAATAGATTATTTAAGTTAACATTAAAATAAGGTTCTCAAATCAAAAAAGAAAGGCAATTAGATAGCGTGGCAAAGCCACTTTATTTGATGTAGATACTATGCCAACGCCACTTTTCTTTGGTATTCAGTAAAGTGCAAAATTAAAGTTATAATGAATTTTACCAGTTTGCAATTATATTAAGTATCCAAACTATTGCTACAAAGAACATTAAAACTACGCTTACTATAGTTATAGGTAAGTTTTTAGAGCCTTTAGATTCAAGAAGTATATTAATTTCATTTTGTGATAATGAATGATACTTAGCCTTAGTTTTATCTATAGTTTTAATAACATTTTTAATATATAAATTGTTAGAAACAGCACCTAAAGATATACATAGGACTGGATAAATTAAAAAAGTATATTCTTTTAAAAATATGATAGATAAAATAATTGTAGCTATAAATAAAAGTGCATAAACATATAACTTTCTATAGATAAGCCAAAAACAGCTAAAGATACAAGATGAATTATTCCAATATAAAAAGTTATTATCTTTTTCATACAAAGCCCACTTATCTATATAATACTTATCTAGGTTAAGGTAACTTTTAATATTACATTCATCTATAGTGTAGCTATCATCTAATTTTTCAAAATTAGAACTATTAAAATCTAGTTTGTTAGATTCCTCAAATTCGTTTGAATTAAAGAAAGATTTTCTTTTTTCAGAGTTATTACAATATGGATTATTGCAAAATCCATTTGAATTAAGTTCACTTCCACATTCAGAACAATACATAAAACCCTCCTTAAAGATAAAATTTAATCCTCACATTATAATTATAGCAAAAAATGGCAATTCAGCGTAAAGAAAAAAGCCCTAAATTTAGAGCTTTTTTTTAAATGTATTCGTGGTCTATAGTAATTATGCAATTATATAATGGATGAATTTTTTTAACTTCATTTTTGATAGTTGTTTTTAATTCTGATTCTGTCATTACATGTTTTAAAAACTTGGAATTAACTACTATATCAAATATAAGATTCTTTTCATCTCCTTCACCTACTAATCTAAAATCGTGCATTGATTTTATTAGAGGGTTATAATCTACTATCTTTTGAACCTCTTTATAAGCTTCTTTAATTTCATCTGTTGAAAGGCAGATAGGATCCATATGAATTACTAAGTAAATATTTAAAGCTTTAGATATATCACGTTCTGCTTTATCAATTATATTATGAATTTCCATAACATCTATATTACTAGGTATTTCGGCGTGTACAGAAGCCATACATCTACCAGGACCGTAGTTATGAACTACTAAATCATGAAGACCAGTTATATGATCATATGATAAAAGCATTTCTTTAATATCTTTAACTAATTCAGGGTCTGGTGCTTCTCCAAGTAAAGGGTCTATAGTTTCTTTAACTAAAGTTATACCAGAATAAACTATAAATAGTGCAACTAAAATACCTATATAACCATCTATAGGGAATGTAGTAAATTTTGATGCAAGGAATGATATAGCAACACATGAAGAGGTAAATACATCACCTAAAGCATCAGTTGCAGCAGCTTTTAAAGCTGATGAGTTAATTGTAGTTCCTATAAATTTATTAAAACCAGATAACCAAAACTTTAAGAAGATTGAAATTAAAAGTAATATAAATGGTACTATTTGAAATTCTATTACTTCTGGGTTTAAAATCCTCTCAAAAGAAGCTTTAATAAATTGTAATCCTACGATTATAACCATAAAAGATACTACTAAGGCTGATAAGTATTCTATACGTCCGTGACCAAAAGGATGCTTTTCGTCTGCTGGCATATTTGATAATTTAAAGCCTATTATAGTTACTATTGAAGATGCTGCATCGCTTAAGTTATTAAAAGCATCTGCCATTACAGCTATACTTGAAATTAAAACTCCAACAGAAAGCTTTATGGCAAATAAAATTAAATTTATAATAATTCCTATAACTCCGCCAAGCTGACCGTAAGCATTTCTTACGGTTCTATCTTTTATGTTTTCACTATTTTTTACGAATTTATTTACTAAAAAATTTGAAATCATTTATCGAACTCTCCTAATTTTATTTATTATTTCTATTGTATATTAAGGGTAAATATTAATCAAATTAAATGGAAAAATATAACTTATATGGAACTCTGTATGATATAATAAAAATAGCTTACATTTTTAGTTTATATGAGAGGAGAAATTGAGTATTATGAGGATAAATAACATAGAAGTTAATCATAATTTCATAGATATTAATTATACTAAGGGATTTGATATAAAGATAAATTATATTGTTTTACATAGTATATTAGAAGAAGAATTTTACTCAATAGATGATTATGTAAATTATGTATCAAAAAATGATAAAGCTAAAGAGTCAGTTCATTATGTTGTTTCAGATAAAGAAATAATAAATTTACTTAGTGATAATAAAAGAGCCTTACATGTTAAAGGAAGTAGAGTGCGGGAAATTTCTAATTCAACTTCGATAGGGATAAGCTTTATACTTAGAGATTATATGAATCCTTCTGATGTTTTTGATAATATAGTGAAACTAGTTAGAGCTTTAATTAATAAGTATAAAATAGATTTAAAGAATGTTGTTAGGCATAGTGATATTTCAGATTGCACTTGCCCTTTAGAATTAAAAGAAGACTTTATATGGCATAAGTTTAAGCTTAAAATTTCAGGGATTAATAATTTAGATAATCCTGTAGGTAAAGCTAAAATAAATAGTGTTATCTCTAAGATAAAAGTTAAAGAAAGTGGTATAAATGATTCAAATATAGTAGGTTATATAAATAGAGACGAAGAGGTTTATATTTATGAAGAAGGGGAATGCCATTATAAAACTATAGTAGAAAATGGAAGGAAGATGGTATTTGGATTTGTTTCTAAGGATTTTTTAGAATATAAAAATCTATCTTTAGAAGAGCTTTTGGAAGAGGAATTAGAAATTCGAAAGCTTTCTGAATTAGAGGAGCAATTTAACGAAGCTATTGAATTTACAGAATGTAAAGAAAAGTCTATAAAAGCTAAAGAAATAGAAGAAAATATAGTTAATAAAGAAGGTGTAATACACGGCGCTAATATTAACATACAAGTTAGAAAGGGTCCAGATTTAAATGAATTTGTTTTAGCTTACCTTTTAAATGGAACTAAGATTAAAGTAATTGAAGATAGGGATAGTTGGTGCAAGATAGAATATGATGCTATGTTTGATAAAAGATGTGGTTTTATAGAAAAGGAATATATTAAATTTGATTAACTGGCTTTTTTAGTAACTTTTCACTATTTATTAATTTTAATTATTACCTTTAAATGTGGTAAAATATAAGAAAAACATTAGAGAAAATCCTAGGAGGGATAAATTATGGAAAAGAAATTAGCAAATGAACTAGTTGATTTTATATATGCGAGTCCAACTCAATATCACGCAGCTAGTACAGTTAAAGAGATGTTAGATAAAGAAGGATTCGTTGAGTTATTTGAAAAAGATTCATGGAACCTAAAATCAGGTGAAAAATATTACTTAAAGAAAAATGATTCAGCAGTTATAGCTTTTGAAGTTGGAACTGGAAGCGTTATAGAAGATGGGTTTAGACTTATCGGAGCTCACACTGATGCGCCAGGTTTTAGAATTAAACCAAACGCAGAGATGAAAGTTGAAGACAAATATGTAAGATTAAATACTGAGGTTTATGGAGGACCAATTTTAAGCACTTGGTTTGATAGACCTTTAGGTATTGCAGGTAGAGTTTCATTAAGAGGAGAATCACCACTTAAGCCAGAAATAAAATTAGTAAATATAAATAAACCTGTATTAATAATTCCAAATATAGCTATCCATATGAATAGAAGTGTAAATGAAGGTTATGCTTTTAATAAGCAAAAGGATACTTTACCTTTAGTTGGATTTGTTAATGAAGAATTAGAAAAGAAAGGTTATTTAATGAGCCTTTTAGTAGAAGAATTAGGGGTAAATTCAGAAGATATATTAGACTTTGATTTATTCTTATATGAATATAATAAAGGTTGCGTAATGGGAATCAATGAAGAATTAATTTCTACTGGAAGATTAGATGATCAATGGATGGTGTTTGCAGGAATTAAAGCTCTTTTAGATAGTGAAAAGATTAAAGCTACTAAAGTTATGGTTTGCATAGATAATGAGGAAATAGGAAGTTTAACTGCACAAGGAGCTAACTCAAATCTTTTAAGAAGATTTTTAGAAAGAGTTGTAATAGCACTTGGTGGAAATACTGAAGATTTCTTTAGAGCTTTAGCTAACTCAGTTATGATTTCAGCAGATTTAGCTCACGCAGTTCACCCGAACTTACCTGAAAAACATGATCCTACAAACAGACCAAAACTTGGTATGGGACCTGTAATTAAAATTGCAGCTTCAGGAAGTTATTCAACTGATAGTGTTGCTTCAGCAATATTTATGGAAGTTTGCAAAAGAGCAGAAGTTCCAGTTCAAAAGTTTGTTAATAGATCAGACGTTAAAGGGGGAACTACTATAGGACCAATGTCAGCAGCGGATTTAGGAATTCCAGTTGTTGATATGGGAGCTCCTCTTTTAGGAATGCACTCAGTAAGAGAGTTAGCTTCAGTAAAAGATAACTTCTATACAGTTAAGGCATTTACTGAATTCTATAACATTAAATAAGTAAACTTAAGGCGTATTAAAAATTTAATACGCCTTTTTTTATTTGAAAAAAGTACAAAGGTGAAATTATTATTTTTAGTAGTAATATTCTAATTATGTGGTAATAAATGGGAATAGTAACCTAAGTAATAAAGAAAAAAATAAAAATTAAAAAAACTATAACATTGTTACGAGATATTATTGGTACAAGGGATTTTCGCTATATAGGGTTAAATTTTTGATGTTTTGGACAAGTAAAAATTATTAAGACATGCTCTAGAAAATAAATGAAGATAGACAAGTAGATTAATTAAGTACAAGATATTAAAATAGAGTTATATCAGGGCTAATTTATAACAAAAATTAAATAACTTTTACACAAAAAATAGAGCTTATTAAATTAGATAAAATAGTATGTTTTTCATAGGATCCTTCGTAAATATAAACAAACCAATTTAAATAAACTTGCAAATATTTTGTTGCAACGCTTCTAAATTTTCTAAGCCATCTTCTTAAATTCAATATAAAATTAGAACAATTACTAAGCAAAATTTCACTTTCTTCTTTGGAGATTTCGACTTCTTTCTTTTTATGAAGAGAATAGTTTAATCTTTTTGATACAAGGTAAGAGAATCTATCTTTTCCTGGTAAAAAGTAAGTATTAAATATAGGATTAAACTCATTTAATAAATTAGCTATAGATTCTTTTGTAGGGCTCATAGAATCAAAGGATATCTTAGCTAGAGAGTAATTATTTTTGTTAATAGTTGTAGCTACAAAGATATTTTTTCTTCTAGAAATAGTGCAAACAGGAGGTACCTTTTGCCCCTTAAAGTTTTCTAAAAATTTAGTATGTCTCATAGCTGTAACTATATGAGTTCTTCTAGAATCAGTATAAGTTTCTATATGCTTAAGTATTTTATGTCTCCATCTAAAAGAAGTCTCTATACAAATATTTAGTCTATCTGAGCAATCTCTTATAGTAGCACCAGATAGCATAAGGCGAGTGTATTTATCCCAAAGTTCTACACTCTTTCTAGTGTTATGCCAGATGAGTCCAGTTCCTTCATTAAAAGTCTTAAGACAATCCTTACATTGATACCTTTGGACGCATCTATATTTACCGTATTTAATAAAGTGTTTTGAATTGCAATGGGGACAAGTAGATGTATGTACCATAATTTCACCTCGAAAAATTCTGTAATTTTTAGTTATTTTGATTATGGACATAAAAAAGTGCCTTTATTCAGGTAAATAGATTAAAATACCAACAAAGAAGCAAAACAATGTTGTAGTGGAGTAGAATATATTATAATTTTTATATGAAGGTGCATAAAGTATCTATTTATTCAAATAACTTCTAAATGTTATAATATATAGGGGCTGTAAAAGAGTAGTAAAAATTATTCATTACAGGAGGAGACGTTTATGAGAAGAGAATTTATTGAGGTATTAAATAAGGAATTAGTTCCAGCAGAAGGGTGTACAGAACCAATAGCAGTAGCATTAGCTGTAGCAAAAAGTCTTGAAATACTTGAAGGAAAGCTAGAATCTATAGAAATTTCATTAAGCACAAATGTTATAAAAAATGCACTAGGGGTTGGAATACCAGGTACAGGTAAAGTAGGAATCAATATAGCTGTTGCACTTGGAGCAATAATAAGAGATAGTAAAAGGGAGTTAGAAATTTTATCAGGGTTTAGCAGCGATGATTTAGAAAATGCAAATGAGATATTAAATAAGTCAATTATAAAAATTAAACAAAAAAATACCGAAGAAAAGCTATATATAGAAGTTTGTTCTAAGACTAATAAAGAAATGTCTAAAGTTATAGTTATAGGGGATCATACAAACTTTGTTCTAATTGAGAAAAATGGAGAAATACTACTTAAAAAAGAAGAAAAAATAGGTAAAGAATCTAAAGAAGAGGTTGAGCTTTCTTTAGAAGACATATATAATTTTTCAAGGGAAGTTCCTTTTGAAGATATAAAATTTCTACTTAAAAGTGTAGAAATGAACAGAAAAGTATCTGATGAAGGACTAAATGGCAAGTATGGGTTACAAGTCGGAAGTAAGATGATACAAAAAGAAAAGCATAATCTTTTTACAAATAATATAGCTGAAAGAATTATAGCAGTTACAGCCGCTGCATCAGATGCAAGAATGGATGGATGTACAATGCCTATAATGACAACAGCAGGCTCAGGAAACCAAGGAATAGTTTGTTCAATGCCGGTAGCAGAAGTTTGTGAAATTTTAGGAAAATCTGATGAAGAAAAAGCAAGAGCATTAGCTATATCAAATCTTGTAACTATACATATAAAAAAATATATGGGAAGATTATCACCTCTTTGTGGAGCTGGAATTGCAGGGTCAACTGGAGCTTCATGCGGGATAACATATCTTTTAGGTGGAGATTTAAAAAATATACGATTTGCAGTTAATAATATGATTTCAGATGTTGCTGGAATGATTTGTGACGGTGCAAAGAGTACGTGTGCTTTAAAGATTGCAACAGGCGTTAATGCTGCGCTACAATGTGCAAATCTAGCTATGAATGGAATTACACCTAGTTCAAAAGACGGTATAATAAATGATGATGTTGAAAAAACAATAAAAAGTATAGAAAAGTTAGTTAAAGATGGACTAACAAATGCAGATAATACTATATTAGATATTATGTTATCTAAGTAGAGTTTTAGGAGGAATTTTTAAGTTTGAAGAGTTTAGATTGGGTAAAAAGTAAATTGCAGAATAAATATATATTTATTCTGACAATATTTATTTTATCGAGGATATTTATATGGTTAGTTGGGGCTGTATATAATGTTTTTGATGGAAGTGATCAAAGTATTTGGGATTTATTATTTAGATGGGATTCACCTTGGTATAAGGGAATAATAGTAGATGGATATATGGATTCTCCTCAAGGTATGACAGGTAACAATGCTGCAAACTGGGCGTTTTTCCCGCTGTATCCTATGATAGTTAAAGTGTTTTATATGATGACTAATATTAGAGTAGAAATATTAGGGTCAGTAATTTCTAGCATAATAATACTTATTGCAAGTTTTGTTATTTATGATTATTGTGTAGAGATTAAAAATGAGAAATGTGCAAAAATAGCAATGATACTACTTTTTGTAGGGCCATACTCATTTTATACAGCAACTTTATATACAGAGTCATTATATATTTTATTTACTATATTATTTTTCTATTTTTTAAAAAAAGACAAATGGATTTTAGCAGGTATTTGTGGAGGGCTTGTTTCAGCTACTAGAGTTACTGGTGCAATACTAGTTTTCCCTATGATGATAATGTTCTTAAGACCTGTATTTGAAAGAAAAGAAAAATTCTTAGATGCAGTAAAGAGATTTTTCTTAGATGGAAAGTATCTATTATCATTTTTACTTGTTCCATCAGGAATATTTGCATATATGGTTTATCTATATAACAAAGTAGGAGATCCATTTGCATTTAAAAATATTCAAATAGCTTGGGGAAGAGAAAATAGCAACCCTATAGATGTTTTAATCGGGGGATTTGTTACTTACGATGGAAAGATAAATTCTCCATTTTGGATTTATTTAGGGGTCTGGGCTATATTTGGAATAGTTATATCTTTATATATGTTTAAAAAGAAAAAGTTTGAAGAAGGAATATTTTCACTTATAACAATAATAATTCCGATGTTATCAAGTCTTCAATCAATACCTAGATATGTTATGGGGAATGTTTTAGTTATAATATTCTCAAGTTTATTTATAGAAGAACATTTTAAAAAATCGAGATGGATAGTTTTAGGATTGCTTATAATATACAACGCCGTATTATTGTGGCTTTGGTTTAATGGAAATCCTATTATGCCTTAAGGAGGAATACTATGAAAAAGAAAAATGTAATCTGTTATAGTATATCTATATTATTAATAGTTTCCTATTTTGCTATATTAGGATTAAACTTTAAAATTAAAGCGCCAATAGAGTACAAGCTATATTATATTAAAAAAGAAATTGCAGGCTGGCCTGGATATGGCGGAATGGAAATAGACTTTAATACTAAAAAATACTTTAATGAAGATGCTTTTAACGGTAAGGATATTTATCAAGCTGTAAATAAAGGAATGATGAAAGACGAGTTAGGTAAAAAAATCCACGACGTTGGTGAAGTTTACTTTACAGTTCCTAAAGATTATACAGGAAGTAAAATTAAAGTTAGAGTTAATATGAAAGGTTTAGAAGACGATAATACAGTTTCTGTAACTTTAAACGATCAAGAGTTAACTACTGTTAAAACTGGAAGAGAATATAAAGATTATGATTTTGTAATAGATGAATCAATGTTAAATAGTGATAAAAACATTATAAGGTTCACACCTACAAAACACACTAATTTAAAATCAATAGAATTTTTAAAAGATTAAATAAAAAGCAGACAAGCCGTAGCGGTTTGTCTGCTTTTTTATATATTGAATTATAGAAAAATTAAAAGCTTTATTGGAGTTAAAGGGCTTAAATAAATTTTTAAAAGCAGATTCAGTTTGGTGAAAGTTTAAATATCGTTTAATTGAGTTTCTTGAGTTCTAAATGATTAAATTTTTTAAAATACGCTTTCAATTAAAACTATAATTCTATAGTAATATCTTGATTATGGACAAAAATTTCTATTTATATACAAGCTTTAGAAAATTAATTCATAAATTTTCTTCTTTTGTGAAAACTAAAAAAAAGAAGACTTTCAAAAGGAGTAGATAATTGTGAAGAAAACAGAAGTATACAAAAGTAGAAATTATGTTTTAAAAGACTTAAAAGAAAGTTTCTATAAGATAAATAGGAATTATAGATATATTAAAAAACTATCAGTTGACGGAGAAGAGATAATAGGTTCAGGGGAATGGCTTTTAGATAATATATATCTTATAGAAAAAGAATATAAGGCAATCAAATTTAATATGCCAATAGAATATTTTGAAAGCTTACCTAAAAAAAATAATTCAAACTCTAAAACTCCTAGGGTGTTATGTTTTGCAAACGAATTTATAAATAAAGAAAATTTAAAAATAAGCAAAGAAGAAGTTATAAAATATCTTTTAAGTTGTGAGAAAAATCTAAATATGGGAGAGATTTGGGCATTTCCTATAATGCTTAGGATCGGAGTTATTAAAAGGCTCGCTAAAATTACAGAAAATCTTAGATTGATTCAAGAAAATAAGTTTAACGGAAAAAGACTTGCCTACAAACTTATAAAAAACAAAGAAGATAAAGAAAAAATAATAGAAATTCTAAAAAATAAAGAAGGTAAAAAAGAGATATTTTATAGTGAGTTTTATAAAGCATTAAAAGATAACTCTTACGGAGATAAAGAGATTATTGATGTTTTAAAGAGTACTTTAAAAAGAAATGATAACGATATGGAACTTCTAAAAGCTAAGTTTTTAGATGGCAATTTAGAAGAAGAAATCGGACACTCAATAATGTCTTTAAGAGAAATAGAGAGTATAGATTGGACTTATGTGTTTGAAAAAACGTCAGTAATAGAAAAGATTTTATTAAAAGACCCTGATGACACTTATGGTTTAATGGATTTTAAATCTAAAGAATACTACAGGCACAAAATAGAAGATTTAGCAAAAGAATTTAGTATAACTGAAAAAGCAGTAGCAGAAAAATCCTTATTTTTAGCAAAGAGAGCTAAAGAAGAAGGGAAAAGATTATATAAATCTCATGTAGGTTATTACATAGTAGATGAGGGAATAGGAGAATTATCAGAAAGTATATCTAAAGCGTCAGTAAAAAAAGATACTATGAGCCCTAAAAAGTTTTGGGCTTTAAATATTGTAGGGACTTTATTTATAGTTTTTCTTACGCTTTTAATAAGTAACTTATTTAAAGTTAATTACACAAAGCTTCAATATTTAATAGCAGGTCTTATAATTTTAATTCCGGCTAGTGAAATAGTAGTTGCACTTATTAATTACGTAACTTCTAAAAAGGTTAAAGTTAGGCATATACCGAAAATTGATTTAAAAAATATATCTATAAAAGATAGAACAGTAGTAATAGTTCCAACTATGATTAACACTAAAAAGAAAATAGATTCTTTAATAAGTAAATTAGAAGTAGCTTACCTTGGAAACAAGGAAGATAACTTATATTTTGCAATACTTGCAGATTTCTCAGATAGCAAAGAGGCTACCTTAGAAAAAGACGGTAAGTTAAACGAATATGCCCTTTTAAAAACTAAAAAATTAAATCAAAAATACAAAAAAGATAAAGATATCTTCTTCTTTTTAAATCGAAAGAGAAAGTTTAATAAAAGTGAAGGAGTTTTTATGGGTTGGGAAAGAAAAAGAGGTAAGATAATGGAATTTATCACTCTTCTTAGAGAACCAGAAACTCTAACTTCATTTAATGTAATTAGCACTTCTTTAGAAGAGGTTAGAAAATCTAAATACATAATAACTTTAGATACTGATACATTTATAAAAAGAGATACTTGTAAAAAACTTATAGGAAGTATGAAACACACTTTAAACAAAGCATTTTTAAAAGATAAAAAAGTAGTAAGAGGCTATGGAATCTTGCAACCTAAAGTTAGTATATCTCTTGAAAGTATGAATAAAAGCAGATTCTCTAAAATCTTTGGAGGAGAAGGTGGGGTAGACGGTTACTCTACAGCTTACTCAGACACTTATCAAGACCTATTTAAAGAAGGTTCTTTTACAGGTAAGGGAATTATTGATATCGACGTTTTTTATAAAGTTTTAGATATGAAAATAGAAGAAAATAAAGTTTTAAGTCACGATCTTTTAGAAGGCTGCTTTGTTAGGTGTGGTTTAGTTTCTGATGCAGAACTCATAGACGATTATCCTAGCACGTACCTTAGCAGTTCTAAAAGGTTAGAAAGATGGGTAAGGGGAGATTGGCAGCTTATAGGTTGGTTATTTAAAAGTGATTTATCAGCACTTTCAAAGTGGAAAATTTTCGATAACCTAAGAAGGAGTCTTTTAGCACCTTCTATATTAATCGGATTATTTATTACAGTATTTTACTTAAGAGGTGGGAAGGCAGTTACCATACTTTTGTTTTTAGCGCTTATAACACCGCTTCTATTTTCAATTACTGATTTTGTTGTAACTCCTAAAAACAAATTAAACGGAACATTCAAGAAAACAGAAGAAATACTTTTAATAATAAGTTTTATTCCTTACCAAAGCTTAATTATGTTTTTAGCTATAGTAAGAGCTATTTATAGAATGGCAATTAGCAAGAAACATTTACTTATGTGGCAAACAGCAGAAGATATAGAAAATAACATAAAAAATACTTTAAAAGGCTACTATTTAAAAATGTGGATTTCACCTCTTTTAGGTGTAATATTTTTCGCCTTAGGTCTAACAACTTCACCTCTACTTTCTATTTTGATTGGAGCTATATCTATTTTGTGGATAGTAGCACCTTATATAGCTTTTAAAATAAGTAAACCAATTGAAAAAGAAGAGATAGAAATCTCTAAAGAGGAAGAAAGCTATTTAAGAAATATTTCAAGGAGAACTTGGGCTTACTACGAAGACTTCGTAAATAGTGAAAACAACTACTTAGCACCAGATAACTATCAAGAGGAGCCTTTTAAAGGAGTAGCTTATAGAACTTCCCCTACAAATATCGGAATGGGACTTATAAGTAATATAGTGTCGTATGATTTAGGCTATATAACTATAGGAGAAGTTATAGATAGGTTAGAACTTATCTTAAGCAATATGAAAACTTTAGAAAAATATAAAGGACATTATTACAACTGGTATGATACTAGGACAAAAGAACCCTTAACTCCTAGATATATTTCAACTGTAGATAGTGGAAATCTTTTAGGGTATATGTGGATAATAAAAGACTTTTTAGAAAAATCTTTAGATTACAAACTTATAAGAAAAAATGAACTAACTAGCATTAAAGATATCTACAAAATATTAAAAATAGAAGAAAAAGACTTTTTAGATAGCTCTAAAGGATATAACATAAAATCCTATATAAACACTTTAAAAGAAGAATTAAATAGCTTAGAATTATTAGATTTTGAAGAAGACAAAGAAAAGGAATACTGGCTTAAAAAATGCAAAGCTGAAATAAAGAAAAAGATAGGATATTTCGAATTTTGCTATGATGGAGTAAAGAAATTATTTAAAAGTGAGTGGGATAAAAACCCTCCTTCAATTAACGAAATTGAAAAACATATGGCAGTACTTTATAACTCTTCAGGAGAAGAATATAAAGATACTATTATGCTTATGTCAGAAAAGATTATAACTTTTAAAAATAGAATTTTAAATTTAATAAACGAATTAAAAGAAGATATGGATAATATGAAATTTGATTTCCTATATAAAAAAGAGAGAGGTTTGTTTTCTATAGGATATAACTTAGAAGAAGACTCTTTAGGGAATTCATATTATGACCTTTTAGCATCAGAATCGAGAATAGCTTCATTTTTAACTATAGCTAGAAGTGAAATAGATGAAAAACATTGGTTTAAACTAGGTAGGGCTATGACTAATTCTTACGGAATAAAGAGTTTAGTTTCTTGGAGTGGAACTATGTTTGAATACTTTATGCCAGCTCTTATTATGAAAAATTTCGAAGGAACACTTTTAGATATAACATACAAATCAGTTATAAAGGCTCAAAGAAGATTTGCAAAAGATAAAAGGATTCCTTTTGGAATATCAGAGTCAGCATACTTTGGATTTGATGTAGGAGAAAACTACCAATACAAAGCTTTTGGAATTCCGGGTATAGGTCTTAAAAGAGGGCTTGAAAACGAACTAGTAATTTCCCCTTATTCAAGCATTATGACATTATCTTATGACTTCAAAAACTCTTATTCTAACTTAAAACTTTTAGAAGAAATAGGAGCTCTTAAAAGATATGGATTTATTGAAGCTATAGATTATACGCCAAACAGAGTTAATAAATACTTAAACGAAGATATTGTACACAAAGAAATAGATAAAAAGGAAAGAGGAATAAGAAAAGGTGGAAGAAAGGTTAATTGTTATATGGTTCACCATTTAGGGATGTCTTTTTTAGCTTTAGATAATATTTTAAATAAAAATATTATGCAAAAGAGGTTCCATAGTATTCCTGAAGTTAAAGCGACTGAAACTATCTTAAAAGAAAAAGTTCCAAAAGTAATAACTTTTGAAAGAGAAGAAGAATTTATTCCAAAAAGAGATGTACTTATAAGGGAAGAATTCGAACATAGAATATTTAAAGGGGCTAAGAGGGAAAATCCAGAAGTTAATATTTTATCGAATGGCATATTTAGTACTATGGTAACTTTAACTGGTAGTGGGTATTCTAAGAAAAATGATGACTTGTTATACAGGTGGATAGGAGATAGCACAACTGACGATAGCGGATCTTTTATCTACATCAAAAACTTAAACTCTAACGAGTTTTGGAGTGCAACTTACGAGCCTTGTAAGAAGGAAAACGATGATTATCTAGTAGATTTTTCTATAGATAGTTCTAAGTTTTTAAAAAGCGAAGGTTCTATAAAAAGTGAATTAGAAATAGTTGTTTCTCCTGAAGATAATCTAGAAATAAGAAAATTAAAAATAAAAAATACAAGTGAGAAATCTAGAGAGGTTGAACTTACAAGTTATATGGAAGTAACTCTTACAAGTTTAGCATCTGATACGGCTCACCCTAGTTTTTCAAATCTATTTATAGAAACAGAATATGATGACTCAAATAAAATTCTAATAGGTAAAAGAAGAGCTAGAGTTAAAAATGGAAAGGTACCATATATTTTCCACAAACTAATATCAGAAGAAGAGACTGATATTAGTTACGAAACTTCAAGGCTAAACTTTATAGGAAGAAATAGAAGTTTAAAAGAACCAGAAGCCTTAGATAATGATAACAGTTTAAAAAACACTGTTGGTATAGTTTTAGATCCTATATTGAGTTTAAGAAGCAGGGTTTCACTTAAAGGAAATGAAGAAAAAACAATTTATTTTATTACTGGTATCGCACTTTCTAAAGAAGAAGTTTTAGAGTTAAGTTCTAAATACTCTTTAGACCTAAAACTAGAGAGTACTTTTAACATTTACAACAAATCTATGCAATTAGAACTAAAAGCCTTAGCTATAACTTCAAAGATGGCAAACATCTATCAAAGATTAGCATCATATATTCTTTTCTTAAATGATGGAAGAAGAGATAGAGAAAAATTTATAGAAAATATAAGTAAGCACCAACAAGACCTTTGGGCATTTGGTATTTCAGGAGATTTAAATATTATAATGCTAGAAGTAGATTCAGAAGAGGATCTTGATGACGTTAGAGTTTTAGTTAAAATGCATTATTACTTCAAACTAAAAGGGCTTAAAGTAGACTTAATAATTTATAATAACGAAGAAGCAAGCTATGAAGAGCCTATGCAAAAGGCGATTCTTCAAGCTATTCACCTTCTTAGAACTGACGACGTATTAAATAAACAAGGAGGAATATATCTTCACAACAAATCTACTATGGGAGAAGATATTAGAGACTTCTTAGTTGGAATTTCATCTCTTTACATCAAAAGTAAAAAAGGAAGCGTTTTAAACCAATTAGAAGATAGAATAATAGAAGGAGAAACTTTAAGAAGGCACAAAGAACTTGGAGAAATAAAACCTTTAAAAAATAGATTAAACGAAGAATCTATAAAAGAGGCTAAAGATTTTAATTCAGTAAGATTAAATAACAACTTACAATTTGAGTTTGGAGAAGAAATAGATTTTAAAGAAGAGGACTTAGACTTTTTTAACGGCTACGGAGGCTTTAGTAAAAAAGATGGAAGCTACGTTATAAAGCTAAAGGACTTTAAAAATACTCCAGCACCTTGGATAAATGTTATTTCAAATAAGGAATTTGGTTTTCATATTTCAGAAGTAGGTTCAGCTCACACTTGGTGTAAAAACAGCAGAGAAAATAAGATTACTCCTTGGAACAACGACCCTGTAAAAGACAAACTTTTTGAAGCATTATATATAAGAAACGACGACGATTTTAAGTTTTCTTCAATAACTCCAGAACCAGTTAGAGATGGTGGAGAATACATTATAAATCACGGCTTTGGTTACTCTTCATTTAAACATAGGATGGGTGAGATAGATGGAGAGTTAATAACCTTTGTTCCAACTAAAGAAAAGCTTAAAATTAATAAAATAAAACTTAAAAATAACTCATCTAAAACTAAAAAGTTATCAATCCTTTATTATTTAGAATTAGTACTTGGTGTAACGCCTAGAGACACAGCTCGTTTTATAACTACCTACAACAAAAAAGATTATGTTTACGGGCAAAACAAATACTCTAAATACTTTGGGGAAGATAAGGCTTACCTTACAGCTACGGGCGGAGAGTCTATTACTTTTAGTTGTGATAGGAGAGAATTTATTGGAGTTTCAAATGATATATATTCTCCTAGTGCCTTAAATAAAAACATATTAGAAGGGACTTCTGGAAGTATATATGATCCTTGTTTAAGTTTGAATTTAAAAGTAACACTAGAACCTTTTGAGACTAAAGAATTAGTAATTCTTTTAGGAGAAGAAGAAAGTGAAGATTTAATAGAAGAAAAGATAGAAAAATATAAAATTATAGAAAATTCCTACAATGAATTAGAGAAAGTAAAAGAATATTGGAGTAATTTCCTAGGAAATATTAGAGTAAAAACTAGAGATAAGTCGATGGATTACCTTTTAAACGGGTGGCTACTTTACCAAAACTATAGCTGCAGGTATTTAGCTAGAACTGCATTTTATCAATCAGGAGGAGCTTATGGTTTTAGAGATCAGCTTCAAGATTCACTTTCTTTAGGACTTATAGACTCAAGGATTACTAAAGAGCAAATCCTTAAAAATGCTAGTAGGCAATACTTAGAAGGAGATGTTCAGCACTGGTGGCACCCTGTTATAAATAGTGGTATAAGAACTAGATTTTCTGATGATTTACTTTGGATGCCTTATGCAGTAGTTGAATATATAAATATGACAGGAGATTACAGTATATTAGAAGAAAAGGCACCTTATTTAGAAGATGCTCCTTTAAATGAAGGTGAGGATGAAAGATATACTATAGTTAATCAATCAAACAAAGAAGGAACTATCTACGAACACTGCATTAAGGCTATAGAAAGAGGTCTTCGATTTGGAGAGCATAGCATTCCTTTAATGGGAAGTGGTGACTGGAACGACGGTATGAGTACTGTTGGAAACAAAGGAAAAGGAGAAAGCGTTTGGCTAGGATGGTTTTTATACAAAATCCTTAAGGGATTTATACCTCTATGTGAAAGAAAAGATGATTTAGAAAGATCAGAAAAATACTTAAAGGATTCAGATTTTGTACTTAAAAACCTTGAAAAGAATGCCTGGGATGGAGGCTGGTATAGAAGGGCTTACTTTGACGACGGAACTCCTTTAGGTTCTAGAGAAAACGGGGAATGCAAAATAGATTCTCTAGCTCAAAGCTGGTCTATCATATCAGAAGGCGGAAAAAGGGAGAGAACTATTGAAGCTATGGAAGCTGTAGATAGAAACTTAGTTGATAAAGACTTAGGTCTTATAAAACTTCTTTCACCTCCTTTTGAAAAGTCAAAAGAAGAACCAGGTTATATTAAAGGATATGTTGCTGGAGTTCGTGAAAACGGAGGTCAATACACTCACGCTGCAACTTGGGTTATACTAGCTTTAACAAAACTAGGTATGGGCGATAAAGCTATGGAATATTATCATATGATAAACCCTATAAACCATACTGAAACAGAGCTTGAGTGCAGAAGATACAAACTAGAACCATATGTTATGGCAGCAGATGTTTATATTAGGGAACCTCACGGCGGAAGAGGCGGTTGGAGTTGGTATACTGGAACTGCTGGTTGGATGTATAAAGTAGGACTTCAAAACATCTTAGGTTTTGATAAAGTTAAAGACGAAGGCTACTCTATAAATCCTTCTATTCCTAAAGATTGGGATGGATTCGAGATATTTATAAAAAATGAAAAAGAGGATTATTCTATAGAAGTAAGAAGAGGAAGTGCTAAAAAAATTATAATTAATGAAGAAGAAATAGAAGGAGAACTTATTCCAAGAAACCTAGGAAAAGTTAATATAAAAGTAGAATTTTAATTTAAAAGCAAGCCAAAAGAGACTAACTTTAATATAAATTAAAGAGTCTTAAAGGGCTTGCTTTTTTATTTATAAATATATTCGTTCTTATTTTAGATAAAACTTGATAATAATTTAGAAACAAATAAAGAATAAAAAGGTGATAGAATATAAAGATAACAATAAAGAGGAGACTAAAGATGAGTAAAACCTTAAATAAAAAGTTAGAGAAATACTTAACA
Source organism: Clostridium chrysemydis (assembly GCF_015234215.1). Taxonomy (GTDB): domain Bacteria; phylum Bacillota; class Clostridia; order Clostridiales; family Clostridiaceae; genus Clostridium; species Clostridium chrysemydis. The sequence goes on from NZ_JADEKP010000002.1 coordinate 27,678, forward strand.
GTCCTTTTGATTATGGGATTGTTTTTATTATTTGGGAGCAAAAATCTAATAGTTGCATTTGGGACTATTATAATAGCTGTACCATTTTATAAGGAAGATTATACTTCAAAGCCATTAGCATTTATAAATAAGATGGTATTTATCCAAGTAGCACTAGGAATAGCAGCGTATGTTTCAAATTTAAATATATACTTAAATATAATAATATCATTTGTAGTTGTGTTTTCTCTATGTTATGGATTTAGTTACGATTTTAAGCCTGCAAAAAGTTCAGGATTTGTTATGATGTATCTATTCTTATTATATTCTAATGTACCTCTTGAAGATATGCCAAAAAGACTTTTAGCGCTGGCTTTCTCAGGGCTAGTTATAATAGCTCAATATTATTATTTTACAAATCATGATTTTGAAAAGAAGATCAATTTAGAGATAAAAAAGATAGCAGAAGCTATAAAAAAAGAACTTGAAAGTATATTAGAAGGCGAAGGAGAGGACAATTCTAACATAAATATACTTATAAAAAATGCTGAGGTAGAAGTTCATGATAGATTAGAAAATTCAAAAAAAGATACTGAAAAATCTATAGAAAAGTCTATTATTCTATTTACTTTATCTAATTTAAAGCGAAATATAAAAGATGTAAAAAAAACAGATCAAAACGAATTTATAATAAGAGAAATAATATTATTTGTAGACCAGATAATATTATATTCAACTGGAGAACTTACTTTATTAAATATAAAAAATGATATTTTAAAATATAATATATTAACTAAAGACACAAAGGAAACTAAAGGGATAGATAAGTATAGATTTTATAATATATTACTTACAGTTAAAGAATTTATAAAAGCTATAGATAATAAAGAAAACTATATAAATTTGTATAATGATGATAGGGTAAAAAGATTAAAGATAAATAGAAAAAAAGTAGCAAATAAATCAATAAGATATAACTTAGCACTAAAGACTTCAATATTACTATCAATTTCAATTCTTTTAGTTGACTATTATGGGGTTTACGTAGGTAAGTGGTTACCTTTTACTATTTCAGTTTTAGTTTTACCTTTTGTTGAAGAGATAAATAAAAAGATAAAAGATAGAGTCTTTGGAACTGTTATAGGTGTAATTTCTTTTGAAATTTTATATCTAATAGGAAGAGAAAATAAGATTGTACTTTGGATAGCTTTTGCTGTAGGATTATTCTTTACATTTACTACTAAAGAATATAAAAAGCGTGCTATTTTTATAACTATTATGTCATTAAGTATGGTAGTTCTTTTAGTTCCTAGTGGTCAAAGTGATAATGTGGGAATTTATAGGTTAGTATTAAACTTTTTAGCTATAATAATAGTAGCTTTAGTTACTAATAATATTTTTCCATTTAGTGTTAAAGATGATACTATTAAAGCTATAGACAAACTTATGGAGAATAACAAAGAAGTATTAAAGGCGGTACTTAATAACTCAAAAGAAGTTAAAAATATTGATGATTTAACGCTTATGAGTAACCACTATTATAGAAGGTTAAGTTATAACAATCTACTTATTAAAAGTGAAAGCTTAAACATTCTTTTAAGTTATGAAACTGAATTCTTATCTGACGTTAAAGTTATATATAAAAATAATAAGCAAATGAAAGCATTTGATATCTATTATAAAAATGTCTCTATAATAGAGAAGAACTTTAAAGGTGAAGATATATTAGAAAAAATAAGGGAATTATTTTATAAAGAGGATAATGATAAAGAAAGATTAATAATAATTAGTATATTTAGATTATACAGAGATTTTAACTGTATAAATGAAACTGCACTAAAGATAAAAGAAGAATTAAAATAATAAAAGCCTCTTAGCGTTTTTTAATGCTAAGAGGCTTTTAAAATCTAATTAAAATTATATATTTTTTTAGTTAATAAATTTCCGTAACCTAAATCATTAAATAACTTTACGTAGTAAGTTAAATCAAAATTACTAGTTAAAACAACCGATTTATTATTCTTTAGATAAATGGTTATAATATTTTCTTTGTAGTTGAGATTGAAGTAATCTATATCAGATTTTTTAATTATCTTAAATCCTTTAATTATATATTTATCATTTATAAACACATTTAAATGCTTATAAAGTAAAAATAAAAATGAATAAGCAAATCCTACAGTATAAAACACATCAGATAATGAATTAATAATAAAAGAAATAAATATAAAAATAAAGGCAGTAGCACTTTGAAGAAAGTAGTAATAAGTCTTATTTAATTTTGGTTTTTTATTTGCGTACACATAATATGTAGTATTGTCTTTAATAAAATTATAGTAATTTACTATGTCTTTATATAAGATAAAGGCAAAAAATAAAATAAGTAGCACATAAATTATAAAAAATAAATTAAATTTCATGAAAAATCCCCCTATATTTTGAAAAAGATAGTTACTTTGTTAATTTTCTTACAAAGTCAAATGGATTAAAGTATTTTTAAAATAAACTTCTATACTAATAATTACAAAAAATCTTTAAGTAAAATCAGCGAAAAATAAGAAGTAACACAAGAAGTAAAATTTAGTATTATTAAATCCCTTTAGGAAAATAAAAGTAGTTATAATTGTAAAAAATAAATAAAGCACCATTAAAATTAAAAATTTTAAAATTATAAATAGATTAAACGTATCTCTTTATATTGAATAGAAAATTAATTGTTCATATTATAGCAATAAAATATGTATATAATGTAAATAAAAGGAGGGTGCAATTGTTAATTTAATAACGTTAGGAAAGTTATTAAAAATGTGATAATATGATTAAGGAAAATGTTTACACAAAGGGGATATTCGATGAATTTTAGAAGTATTTTAGAAGATAATCCGATAATAGCTGCAGTTAAAGATGCAAATGAATTAAAGTTAGCTTTAGAGTCAAACTCGGCTGTGATATTTGTTTTATTTGGAGATTTACTAAATATTAGAGGTATAAGCAAATCAATTAAAGAAAATGGGAAAATAGGAATCGTCCATATTGACTTAATCGATGGTTTAAGTCATAAAGATGCAGCAATAAGATTTATAAAAGAGGAAACTGAATTTGAAGGAATTATTAGCACTAGAAGCCAATCTATAAGAAGTGCTAAAAATCAAGGACTTATAGCTATACAAAGAACTTTTATTATAGACACAATCTCACTTGATAACGCAACTAAGATAGTTAATAGTGATGTTGATGCAGTTGAGATTTTACCTGGTATTATTCCAAAGGTAATAGAAAAACTTGATAGTATTTCTAGAACTCCAATTATAGCTGGAGGTCTTGTAGAAGAAAAAGAAGAAGTTATGCTTGCTTTAAGTTCAGGTGCAACTTCAGTATCTTCAACTAAGCCTGAGATTTGGGATATGTAATTTGTTAATTAATCGATAGCGACAAAAGATTAAAACAAATTTATGTTAGGGGAGTTTTTTTATGAATAAGTATATAATCGCATTAGACCAAGGAACTACAAGCTCGAGAGCTATAATTTTTGATAAGGACCAAAACATATTAGGAATAAGTCAAAAAGAGATAACTCAGTTTTATCCAAAAGAAGGATGGGTTGAACATAACCCTATGGAGATTTGGGCTAGTCAATATGGTGTTTTGCAAGAAGCTTTAGCAAAAGCAAATATAACTCAAGAAGAAATCGCAGCTATTGGTATCACAAACCAAAGGGAAACTACTATCGTTTGGGATAAAAATACTGGAGAACCTATATATAATGCTATAGTTTGGCAGTGCAGAAGAACTGCTAAAATTTGTGATGAATTAAGAGAAAAAGGTCTTGAAACTTACATAAAGAAAAGTACAGGGTTAGTTTTAGATGCTTACTTTTCAGGAACTAAGATTAAATGGATTTTAGATAATGTAGAAGGTGCAAGAGAAAAAGCAGAAAAAGGAGAGTTGCTTTTTGGAACTGTAGATACTTGGTTAACTTGGAAACTTACAAACGGTAAGGTCCACGTTACTGATGTAACTAATGCATCAAGAACTATGATTTTTAATATTGATAAGTTAGATTGGGATGAAAAACTTTTAAAAGAACTTGATATTCCAAGGTCTATGCTTCCAGAAGTTAAAAATTCTTCTGAAGTATATGGTTATACTAACCTTGGAGGAAAAGGTGGCGTTAGAGTTCCGATAGCAGGTATTGCAGGGGATCAACAAGCGGCACTATTTGGGCAAGCTTGTTTTACTAAAGGTTCTGCTAAAAACACTTATGGAACTGGGTGTTTCTTACTTATGAATACTGGAAATGAGAGAGTAGAGAGTAAAAATGGGCTTTTAACTACTATAGCTATTGGAATGAATAACGAAGTTCAATACGCTTTAGAAGGTTCTGTTTTTGTAGGTGGAGCTGTTATTCAGTGGATAAGAGATGAGCTTATGTTAGTTAGTGATTCTAGTGATACAGAATACTTTGCAAGAAAAGTTTCTGATAATGGTGGAGTTTATGTTGTACCTGCTTTTGTAGGACTTGGAGCTCCTTATTGGGATATGTATGCAAGGGGTGCTATCTTTGGATTAACTAGAGGTGCAAATAGAAATCACATAATAAGAGCAGCACTTGAATCTATAGCTTACCAATCAAAAGATGTTTTAACTTCTATGGAAGAGGATGCTGGATATAAAATTGAGCATTTAAAAGTTGATGGTGGAGCAAGTAAAAACGAATTTTTAATGCAATTCCAAGCAGATATGATAGATTCAGAAGTTACTAGACCTATAATAACAGAAACTACAGCACTAGGTGCGGCTTACTTAGCAGGTCTTGCAGTAGGATATTGGGATAGTAAAGATGATATATCAAAATCTTGGTATGTAAGTGAAACTTATAAACCAGTTATGGAAAAAGAAGAAAGAGAAAAGCTTTATAAAGGCTGGAAGAAAGCGGTTAAGAGAACTGCTCAGTGGGAAGAAGAATAAATTTTTAAGAAAATGTTTTCATTTAGTTATAGACAAGGGTTAATAATTAGTTTATAATAAAGACATAAATAAATATTAGTGTTTAAGAGAGTTAGAGTCAAGCACGTAAATTAGAGGAATCGGTTCCTCTAGTTTCTGCTTGGCTTTTTTTATTAACAAAAGCTTATGTCGCTATCGCTTAGTTAATTAATTCATGGAAATTAGGAGGAATTGTTATGGTAGATGTTGCAATTATAGGAGCAGGTGTTATAGGAGCATCTGTATTTAGGGAATTAACAAAATACAACTTAAAAGTTTTAGTTTTAGATAAGGAAAACGACGTTTCGATGGGAACTAGCAAAGCGAATTCAGCTATTGTTCACGCTGGGTATGACCCAAAGATAGGAACTCTTATGGCAAAGTACAACGTAAAAGGAAATGAAATGTTTGAAGAACTTTGCAAAGAGTTAGATGTTCCATTTAAAAGAAATGGATCATTAGTATTAGCTTATGACGAGGAAGATTTAAAAACTGTTAAAGACCTTTGTGAAAACGGTACAAAGATAGGCGTAAAAGGTTTAAGAGTTTTAAGTAAAGAAGAGGTTTTAGAAAAAGAACCAAATATTAATAAAGAAATTGCTGGAGCTTTATATGCACCAACTGGTGGAATAGTTGGACCATTTGAATATACTATAGCACTTATGGAAAACGGTAGAGATAATGGTGGAGAAGTTAGATTAAATAGCGAAGTTATAGGAATTAAAAAAGTAGATAATATATTTGAAATAAATTTAAAAGATGGTGAAACTGTAAAAGCTAAATATGTTGTTAACGCAGCTGGAGTTTATGCAGATAAAATTCACAACATGATTTGCAAAGAAGATTTTAAAATTATCCCAAGAAAAGGTGAGTACTTCGTAATGGATAAATCACAAGGGGATGTAGTAAGTCACACAATCTTCCAATGTCCATCAAAACTTGGAAAAGGTATTCTAGTTACTCCTACAGTTCACGGGAATCTTTTAGTTGGACCTAACGCAGTAGATATAGAAGACAAAGAAGAGTTAAAAACAGAAGGAGATCACTTAGATTATATAAGAGAAACTTCTATGAGAACTACAGATAAGATTAATTTTAGAGAATCTATAAGAAACTTTGCAGGTCTTCGTGCAACTCCAAGTACAGGAGATTTTATAGTAAGAGAAGATGAAGAAGTTAAAGGTTTTGTAGATGTAGCTGGAATTAAATCACCAGGGCTTTCATCAGCACCTGCAATAGCTTTAGATGTAGTTGAAATCTTAAAAAATTCAGGACTTAAAGAAGAAAAGAAAGAAAATTTCAATAAGGAAAGAAAAGAAATTAGATTTATAGAGTTAAGTCCTAGTGAAAAAGCAGAAATAATTAAAAAAGATAAAAGATACGGAAATATAATCTGTAGATGCGAAAGCATAACAGAAGGTGAAATAGTAGATTCTATAAAAAGATGTTTTGATGGAATGACTTTAGATGGAATTAAGAGAAGATGCAGACCAGGAATGGGAAGATGCCAAGGTGGTTTCTGTGGACCTAGAGTTCAAGAAATTATCGCAAGAGAATTAAACATGAACTTAGAAGATGTAAGACAAGAGAAAAACGGTTCATATATCTTATTAGGAAAGACAAAGTAGGAGGGATTTAGTATGTACGATTTAATAGTAGTAGGTGGAGGTCCAGCTGGACTTGCAGCAGCAAATGAAGCTTATGAAAACGGAGTTAGAAATATTCTTATTTTAGAAAGAGATAAAGAACTTGGAGGAATACTAAATCAATGTATCCACAACGGATTTGGACTACATACATTTAAAGAAGAACTTACAGGTCCTGAATACGCTCAAAGATTTATAAATATGTTAAAAGACACTGATGTTTCAGTTAAACTTGGAACTATGGTTTTAGATATAGAGGATTCTAATGAAACTAAAAAAGTCCACGCTATAAATCCAGAAGAAGGATATATGGTTCTAGAAGGAAAAGCTGTAGTTCTAACTATGGGTTGTAGAGAAAGAACTAGAGGGGCTATAAATATACCAGGGGATAGACCAGCTGGAGTATTTACAGCAGGAGCAGCTCAAAGATATATAAATATGGAAGGCTTTATGCCAGGGAAAAACGTATTAATATTAGGTTCAGGGGATATCGGGCTTATAATGGCTAGAAGAATGTCACTTGAAGGAGCAAAAGTTCACGGAGTTGTAGAACTTATGCCTTACTCAAACGGATTAAATAGAAATATAGTTCAATGTTTAAATGATTACGATATTCCATTATACCTATCACACACAGTAGTAGATATAATAGGAAAAGAAAGATTAGAAAAAGTAATAATCGCAGAAGTTGGACCTGACAGAAAACCTATAAAAGGGACTGAAAAAGAGTTCGACGTAGATACACTACTTCTTTCAGTAGGATTAATCCCAGAAAACGAACTTTCAAAGGGAGCTGGAATAGAAGGAGATAGAAGAACTAACGGACTTGTAGTTTCAGAAAGTATGGAAACTTCAATCCCTGGAATATTCGCAGCTGGAAACGTAGTTCACGTTCACGATTTAGTAGATTTCGTAACTCAAGAATCAAAACACGCAGGAGTTTCAGCAGCTAAATATATAAAAGGTGAATTAGTTAGAGGAGATGTTGTTGAGATTAAAAATGGTCAAAACATAAACTACACAGTACCTCAAAAATTCACAGCAGAAAATATAGATGGAAATATGACTGTTTTCATGAGAGTTAATAATATTTACCACGATAAAGAAATCGTAGTTAGAAATGGAGATAAAGTAATAGCTTCATTTAAAAGAAAACACTTAGCACCAGCTGAGATGGAAAAAATAAATTTACCTAAAAAACTTCTAGAAGGAGTAAAGGGAGAAATCGTAATATCTTTAGAATAATGAAGCAAAAAGAAATTTAACTATAAAAATAATGGTGGTGGAATAAATGATAAGAGAATTAATTTGTATAAGTTGCCCAATGGGGTGTCATTTAAAAGTAGATGTAGAAAATAAAACAGTAGAAGGAAACACTTGCAAAAGAGGAGAGATCTACGGATTAAACGAAGTTACAAACCCAGTTAGAGTTATAACTTCAACAGTTAAAGTTAATAATGGTGAACTTCCAGTAATACCAGTTAAAACTACAGGCCCAATCGGGAAAGGACTAAATATGGAATGTATGGAAGTACTTTCAAAAGTTAATATAGAAGCTCCTGTAAAAATGGGAGATATAATAATAAGTGATGTTCTAGGAACAGGCGTTGACGTTGTTGCTTCTAGGGATATTAAAGCTATCTAAATTAAAGGAAATTTCCTTAAATTATTATATAATCAATCAAGTACCTAAAAGAGTTGATAAGATTTTTCTTATCAACTTTTTTGATTTTATAATTATATATTTTATATTAGTTTATAGGTAATAGATAATAGAAAGAATCTAATAAGTAATAGATAATATGAAGAATTAAATACGTAACATATAGTAGAAAGAATCTAATGTGAAATAGATGACAAAATCCTTATAGATAAATTAGTAAAGTTAAAGATAAATTAGTAAAACTAAAAATAGAGAAATTAGGAAACCTAAAGATAGATATTGAGGCTTATAAAATAGTCTTTTAAATAGTCTTTTAAATAGTCTTTCATTTAGTATTTATATAGCCGTTTGATTAGCCTTTTATAGTATTATAAATTAAAAATTTATAAAAATAGTAAAAAACAGCATAACCAACAATTAAGCAAAACATTTCTATAGGGCAATATAAAAAACAAGTTAACTAACAGCTAAAAAGCTTGTCTTTAAGGCATATAATCATAAATTTAGCTTGTGTTAAAGAAATATTTGAGTAGAAAATTGATAGCATATATAAAAAATTAACCTACCAACAATTAAGCAAAACATTACTATAGGGTGAAAAAATTTATATCATAATAACATAAGAAGAGCTTGTTTTTAATTATATAAAAAAATAAAAATTAAGTTAGACTAAAAATAGTTTATAGTACAAAATTAACTAGTCTAAGTGAGGTATTAATTATACCAACACTAGACTATAACATTCCTATAGTAAAAGAAATAATTCTATATACTAAGCCTAATAGAGCTTGTATCTAAAGTATATATAATATCCTATTAAAGGTGGATTAAGTGTGGAAAATTAACATCATATATGAAGATTTAAAACAACCAACACTGCAGTATAACATTTCTATAGTAAAAGAAATAATTCTATATACTAAGGCTTATAGAGCTAGTACCCAAAGTATATATAATCCTATAAACTGATCTACGATTATATGTTGATTAAGTGTGGAAAATTAACAGTGTATATAAAAATTTAAAACTACCAACACCGTAGTATAACATTCCTATAGGAAAAGAGAAAAAATAAAAATACATATAGGTAGTAAAGGGGAATGCTTGTTTTAAAGCTTAAAAATCAAAAAAACCCCTAAAGAGGAGTTTTTTAAAATCTATATTAATCTTATATTTCTTTTAATTGAAGAAAAGAGTTCCAGTCCTATTTCATCTAAGGATTTATTCTTGCTCCACAAAAACCAAAGGGAAGGGCTTATAACCTCTTTGTCTTCTTCAAAGGGGATTATCTTTATATTATCTAATTTATCGTAAAAATCGTTAACTATAGCAAAAGACGGACCAAAAGATATAGCTATATTCTCATTTACACTATTCATTATTGAAATGAAATTATTAGTTTTAAATAAAATTCTAATATCAGAATCTATTTTATCTTCTGCATGACTTATAAAATTTAATAAGAATTTATCATCATATATAGCTATCCTTTCATCTTTAAGATCCTTATAAGTTATTACTTCCTTTTTTGAAAGGTTAGATTTATTGTTTACGGAACAATAAAATTTGCCTTCAGTAATATTTTTATAATTATAGTTTATATTATGATTTTTTATATTATCAGTAAAAGCAATTAATGCAAAATCACACTTTTCTTCTTTTAATTTTAGTAAGATATCATCTGTATTTCCTTCTGAAATACTAAGTTCAACAAAGGGGAACTCTCTTTCTAAATCCTGTATAGCCTTAATTAAAGGATAATTAATTCCAGGGATTGAACCTATTCTAAGCTTAAGCTTTGGGAAATTATTTTTATTTTCTGCATAGTTATAAATCTCACGCTTTTTGTCTAAAATAAATCTAGCTTTATTTATAATATATTGACCTTGGGTTGTAGGGAAAGTCCCGTTTCTTGATCTTTTAAAAAGCTCTATCCCAAGTTCGTTTTCTAAAGATTTTACGCCTTGGCTTACAGCAGAAGTTGTAAGGCTTAATTTATTTGCAGTTTTTGAAAAACTTTTCTCTTCAGATAGGGTTGTAATTATATTTAATTGTTCAAAATTCAACTTTAACACCTTCTTTAAGTTTTACTTAACTTTAAGTTTAATTAATTTAATTTTACTTAAACAGGTACCAGTTGTAAACTAAAAATATAATAAGAAACGAAAAAAGGAGATTGTGATTATGTGTACGAGTTTAACATTAACTACTAAAGATAATAAACATTTATTAGCTAGAACTATGGATTTTCCTATGGAGTTTGGGCAAAGCGTTCACTTTATACCAAGAAAGTATAAGTGGGTAAACGCTATAGATAATTCTGAAAATATAACAAAACTTGCGTTAGTTGGAATGGCTGCAATAATTGACAAACACCCAGTATTTGCAGATGGTGTAAATGAAAAAGGATTAGCTTGTGCGACTCTTTATTTACCTGGTTTTGCAAAATATGATTTAGAGAGTGGAGAAAAATTTGGCTTAGCTTCATACGATTTTGTACTTTGGATGCTTAGTAAATACTCTAATATAGAAGAAATAAAAGAAGATATTAAAAATATAACTTTTGTTGAAAAAGAATTATCTTTATTAAAGATTGCGCCGCCTTTCCACTGGATAGTTACTGATAAGAGCGGAAAAAGTATAGTTGTAGAAAAAACAGAAGAGGGGCTTGAGGTACACGATAATCCTGTAGGAGTTATGACAAATAGCCCAAACTTTAAGTGGCACTTAGAAAATCTTCGCCAATATATAGGAGTTCATCCTATGCAAAACAGCAAGATAAAACTAGGCGAATTAGAACTTTCAGCGTTCGGTCAAGGTTCTGGAACTTTAGGACTTCCTGGAGATTACACTCCACCTTCACGTTTTGTTAGAGCTGCATACTCTAGGCAAAATATATTAGATATAGAGGGGGAATTTAAAGGGATTTCAGGGGCTGTTCACGCCTTAAACTCTTGTAATATTCCAAAGGGAATAGTTATGACTACTGATAGGGGAACTGATTTTACTATTTATACTTCAGCAATGTGCACAGAAAGTGGAAAATATTATTATTCAACTTACGAAAACAGAAGATTAACTTGTATAGATTTATTTAAAGAAGATTTAGATTCAAAAGAAATTAAATCATATCATTACAAAAGGGAAGAAGATATAGAATTTTATAATTAAAAACAGGCTTGCCTTTTGCAAGCCTGTTTTTAATTAAAGCACTTATCTATTCCGTTAGCTATAGATTCTGCAATTTCGTTATGATTTTTGGGATCACTTATAAACAAATCCTCTTTAGGATTAGAAATAAATCCAAGTTCAAGTAATACAACAGGAACTTTAGACCAGTTAAAACCAGTTAAATCACTGCGAGTTACTAATCCACGGTTGTAGATTCCAGTTTTTTCAGTATAAGTATCAATAATTTTCTTTCCGTATTTAGAACTTTTTTTAGATATATCTGAATTTACATATCCTCTGATTTCAGGAACTAGCATCGATGCACCGTACGCTTTAGGAGTATCAACAGCATCACAGTGTAGTCTTATTAAAAGGTCAGCATTTGAATTATTACCGATATCAGTTCTTTCAATATTACTCATTTGATCTGAAACAGAGTCCTTAGTTAATATAACGTTGTATCCAAGGGCTTCAAGTTTATCTTTTAATTTTAAACCTACAGAAACAGTAGTCTCGTATTCTGGAGTTTTAGTTTTAACTCCGACAGAACCTGAAGTATCCTTTAGTTTCATTTCTTTTGAATCAGGAGAAATCGGTTCTTTAGAGTTTGATGACTTGTTTGAATGTCCTGGGTCTATAACTATAGTTTGCTTTTTAACTTTTTCTTCTTTAATCTTTTCTTTTTCTGTATTATTTAAATCTTCGTTTTTATTTGAAGCTTCCTTTTTGTTTGAATCTTCTTTTTTAATAGGCGGTTTTTCATTATCTTTGTTACCTTCAGAAGTAGATTCTGTTTTAGGATTTTCAGGCACGCTTGCAGTAGTAGTATTTTCCTTATTACCTGTAGGTTGTTTTGAGTTAGAACAACCTACAAATATAAAGATAGGTAAGAGTAATAATAATATTATTTTCTTCATACTATTTATTCTCTAACTTTTTAATTAAATCTACATTTGCTTTTTCGTATTCATTTAAATCACTATCATTTCCTTTAAAAGAAGGGTTTGGTTGATACCAACTCTTTGAATTGAAATAAGATTTAAATGGTTCTTGATTAAATACGTAACCGTGTCTTGCGTAAATTTCATTTCTTATAAGTGCAAGTGAGTCTTTGTTGTAGCCTGATAATTCTTCAGGTGTTATATAATCTGTATCACTGTTGTAGATTATATAGTCACCAGAATATTTATAAATATCCTTAGGGTCTTTTGATGGATTATTATTTTTAAATGAATACTTAGAATCTAATTTATCAGAACCTAAGTTAGCACCTTCAAGACCTTTTTGTATTTCGTCAAATTTAGGATAAGATTTTATTTTGTAACCATATTTTGATGCAAGTGTTAATGATTTTAATGCTGAATCATAGTTTTTTGAATCACAATCTTTATCAGCATTATTTAAGCAGATTTTAATTATAAGATTTGATTTATCTTTATCTTGTAAGTTAGATAAAGAATTTATTTCAGTTTCAAAATAAGCATCATCTTTTAAAAGGTTATAAATATCATCAATCACAGTATTGTTATAGTTATATTTTAAAGCTTTATTATAATCATATAGTTTCTCAGAAGTTGAATGTTCCTCTGCTGCTGAATTTAAGTAATGATTATAAAGTAAGTCATCTTTTGAGAAAAATAAGAAAGTACCAAGACCTATAATTAAAAGAATTATAGGAACAGCTATAAATAAAGCTTTTTTCTTAGATTTCTTTTTAGGTTCTTCTGAAATCTCAGAAGGGGTTTCAAAAACTTCTTCTATTTCTTCAGTTTGGATAATCTCTTTTTTAAAATTGTCTTCATTGATTTCAGTTTTTGAGACTTCTTCAAAAACTGTATTAGTTTCTTCTATATTTTCTAGCTTTTCAATATTATCATTTGTTTCAATTGAAGTATCTTTAGTATTTTTAGTTTCATTTTTATCTTTTTCTTTTTCAATTAGCTTTGTACCACATTTATTACAAAACTTAGCGTTATCAGAAAGTTTAGCGCCACATTTATTACAAAATTTCATTATATAAATCTCCCCCTAGTTTAAACATCTTCTATTTTTGTTAAAAGAAACTCACCATTTGCATCAACTTTAAAAGTATATTTGTTTTTAAAACTCTCTACTTTTGTAGGGTTTACACCTCTTGTGATTCCGTAAACCTCATTACAAATTATAGTTCCTTCATTCTTTTCTTTATCGTATGTATAGTTTAAAAAATCTATAGAATCGAATCTTTCACGGATGTTTTCATTATAAATTTGAGGAACTACTTTTTCTTGTTCTGAGTATATTTGACTTCCGTACTCTAAATAGCCTGAAATAGTTTGGAATGAGTTGTTATTAACAGAGTATGCAAAGTCTTGTGAATAACCTTTAACGAAAGAGAATAATCTTTGTTTAAAATCATCTTCCATAAGCTTTACGTTTTTAAAATCTAAGTAAGCAGAATTGTCAATAATAAAAGTAGGTTCTGTAACTAACTTTTTAGTACCTTCTTTTACAACACCAACTATCTCGCTATCGCTAGATACAGGGCCAAAGTCTGAGCAATCCTTTACTTTTTTACCCGTGTTTACGTTATTTATATAAACCTCAGCGTCAGGTCTATCGCTAGTTATTTTTATAGTTTTTAGATTTTCAAAAAGAGTAAGTTCTACTTTATTTTCTTTAAATAGATTAATGGTTTTATCTTCAGTTGTATTTAAATATTTAGTATTAGTATTTGCTGTTAATTTATAAGTTCCAGGCATCAAAGGCCCTATCTCAGAAGTTTTATCAAAATCTGAATATGTTTTATTATTTATCATAACTTGTATCTTTGGAAAGCTTGTTTTTATATCAACATAAGATGGTTTTACTACAACTCTATATTTAGAGAAGAATAAATATTCATTTGAAACCTTCTCTAAAGATAGAGGAGCATTTGAATCTAGATTATTTAAATTATTATTTACTGAATCTAATGCTGATGGATTATTTTTAAAATAATCTAAAAGTATAGTACAGTTTTCTTTATTTATTTGTAATCTAGAATCCTTAGAATATAAGACTTTCTCAAGTTCTTCAGCATTATTAGTAGTTATAGCGGAGTTGAATGTTTTAAAAACTTCATCTTTGCTCATAACTTGAGATTTAGCAAAAAAGAATCCACCTATTAATAGTAAAGCAATTAAGATGGCTATAGGAATCAGTTTTTTGTTTTTATTATTTGTTTTAGTAGTATTTGTCTTTTGTAATGAACACTTACAATTTTCTATAAGTTGTCCACACTTGTTACAGTATTTCACTTTTAAAATCCCCCTTAATTTGTAAAAATATATATTACATTAGTTAATTTATCATTTTTTAGGGAGTTTGACAAATTTATTTAATTATTTTATAATTTTTTGGAAAATCAAATAATAGGGGGAAATTAAAATGTTTTGCAGAAATTGTGGAAAAGAAATTCCAGATGATTCAGTTTTCTGTCCAGAATGTGGAGGAAAATGTTCAGACGAGAAGAAGGGATCTAAAATGCCTAAGGTAGATACACATAAAATTTTAGGGTATTTCTTAGGTGCATTAAAAAAACCAGTAACTACTATAAAAGAAAAAGGGGAAGAGCTAAGTTTATCTATCCATATTGGAATTATCGCAGTAATTACTTTATTAATACCACTAATTCATTTAGGTGTATTAAAAACTTTTCTTGGCAAAATTATGAATCTTTACGCTGGCATATCACAGATATATAGTTCACATAGTGTAAATTTAAAGGATAGATTAGAAACTCAAAAAGGTTTAAATGAGTTTGTTGATACTTACGTTCCTTTTGGGAAAATTTATACATTAGATATATTAAGTTTTGTAATTTTCTTTGGATTAATGCTTTTATTAATATACCTAGTATATAAATTTGTGTTTAAAGCTAATATAGAAACTAAAAAGTTTTTAGGAATAATATCAGTTGCACTTATTTTAAGATTAGCGTTTACAATAGTAAGTACAGTATTTTTATTAATAAGTATAGTACCGGCTATAGTGATTAATGTGATTGGAAGCGTTGTAATTCTAGCTGTTGTTATTCTAGGAATGAGAGAATTAGCACATGAAGAGGACAAGTTAATTTATGTTGTTGCTGTATCATACGGAATAGGAATGATAGCTTCATATTATTTCACTGTAAATTATATTATATCAACTATACAAAGTTACTTTATTTCATTAGCACCATCACTATTTTAATAAAGAGGAAAAGAGGCTTGCAAAACGCAGGCCTCTTTTTAGGTTATACAAATGAGTTTTAATTTAGCATTTGTCTTTTTCAGACATGCTTTGAATGTAGTCAAACTCTGCTGTAACTATATTGTTAGAAACAATAGGGTCAGTAGCAGGGTTTGGTAGAGGAGTTATATCTCCGTTTGGAGCTTCACTGATTAAATCTCTTTCATCAGGAGCATAACCAGCTCTGTCCTTAGGTAAATAACAATTTGATTTATTTTTACTCATAAAACATCACTCCTTAATAATAGTATGGTTGTATTTCAACAAATTATAACAGGGTTATTTTAGGAATTTATATTAAATCCAATGTAATTGAAAAGATTGTCGTAAACTGGTATAATTAAAATGTTTTTATAAATTAAAGAAGGTACATGGAGGAGAGATCATATGCCAAAAAGAATAGCCATCTTAGGTGGTCCAAGATGTGGTAAAACTACATTAATACAACAACTTTATGTTGATTTAAAAATAAGAGACTTAAATGTAGGTGTTGCTACAGAATATAGCACAGACTATTTAAGAGATAAAGGTATGATAGAAACTATTGCAGAGCAATACGGTATATACTTAGGACAACTTCAATTAGAAGAGTCACTAAACTGTTTTGATTATGCAATAACTGATTACGCAACATTTGTTCCTTATATATACGGAAGATTTATGTTAGGCGATAAAAAAAGAACTCAAAAAGAAATTGAGATTTTAAAAGATTTATACATATTAGCATTAAGAGACTTACCAAAGTACGACCACATTTTCTTTGTTCCAAGAGAGTTTGGATATACTAGAGATGGAGTTAGATGGCAAGATGAAGAATTAGCAGAAGCTATAGATAGAGCTATATTATCATTCTTAGAAGCTGAAAATGTTAACTTTGATATAATAACTGGTTCAACAAAAGAAAGATCAGAAAAGATTTTAAAGATTGTTGGATTAGATAAATTTGAAGTAAAGGCTGCAATGCCTGAAAAATAGAATTTTTAAGGTTTGGGATGTTTAGCTTTTAGTCAAAACATCCCAAAATTTATATATTTAAGAGTATAATAGATTTATATAGAAGGATAATAAATAATAAGAGCATAAGAGGCTAGAATTTTGGAGGAATAAATATGAGAAAGATTAAGGTTTTATCAGTATTTGGTACAAGACCTGAGGGGATAAAAATGTGTCCTTTAGTTAAAGCTTTAGAAAAGGATGAAAGATTTCAGTCAATAGTATGTGTTACAGCGCAACATAGAGAGATGTTAGATGCAGTTTTAGATATTTTTAAAGTTAAGCAGAATTTTGATTTAGATATAATGGCGCACGGACAGACTATAATAGATATCTCAACTAAAGTTTTAAGAGGAGTGGACGAAACTATAAAGGAATGTAAACCGGATATAGTATTAGTTCACGGAGACACTTCAACAACCTTAAACGGAGCACTTGCAGCATTTTACAACAAAGTTCCAGTAGGGCACGTTGAAGCAGGACTTAGAACATACGATATATATTCACCATTCCCAGAAGAAGCTAATAGAAAATTAACAGGAGCAATAACAGAAATGCACTTTGCACCAACTAATACTAATAAAGCTAATCTTCTTAGAGAGGGAGTAGATGAAGAAAAGATAATAATAACTGGTAACACAGTTATAGATGCTCTTTTAAGTGTTATAGATGAAGATTTAAAATTCGAACAAGAAGAATTAAACGATATAAACTACAAGAATAAAAAAGTAATTCTTTTAACAACACATAGAAGAGAAAACTGGGGAGAGCCTATGGAAAACATCTTTAAAGCTATGATAAGATTAGTTAAAGATAACGAAGATGTTGAAGTAATTTTCCCAATGCACAAAAATCCTTCAATAAGAGAATTAGCTCATAGATATTTCGATGAATATAAAGGAAGAGTTCATTTAATAGAGCCTTTAGAGTACGTAGAATTTGCAAACCTTATGGAAAGAGTATACCTAATAATGACAGATTCAGGTGGGATTCAAGAAGAAGCACCAACACTTGGGAAACCAGTAATGGTACTTAGAACTGAAACAGAAAGACCAGAAGCTGTAGAAGCAGGAACTATAAAGCTTGCAGGTGTAGAAGAAGATAACATCTACAACTTAGCAAAAGAGCTTATAGAAAATAAGGAAGAGTACGAAAAGATGGCTCACTCAGCAAACCCTTACGGAGATGGTAAAGCTTGTGAGAGAATATTAGATAGTATATTCAAGAAATTTAATTAGAAGTGATAAAGTGGTATTTTTATACCACTTTTTTTATTTTTCAGAGACATTTAATAGGGGGAATACACTTTAGAAAGAAGGGGTTTTTATAAAAACTTTAACTACTAGATTAAAAGAAGGTAAGCTAATAGAAGATACTTTAAGAAAATGTTTAAAAAGAGAAGATATAAATATTGATAGTTTTATAAGAGTAGGCGGAATGACTAATAAGAATTATAAAGTGAAAACTTTAAATGATAGTTTTGTTCTTAGATTTCCAGGAGAAGGAACGGAAAAAATAATAGATAGAAAAAATGAAGTTGCAAATGTTAAAGCAATTTCAAATAACGAAATAGATGTAAAAACTCTATATATTAATGAAGAAACGGGAATAAAGATAACTAAATATATCGAAAATGACGAAACTTTAAATAATAATACAGCAAAAGAAGATAAAAACTTAAAACTAGTTTCAGAGCTTTTATTAAAATTACATAATTCAAAAATAGAGATGGGTAATGAGTTTAATCCATTTTATGAGATTAAAAAATACGAAGATATAATAATTAAAAATAGATATGAATTTTATAAAGGGTATGATTCAATTAGAAATAAGGTATTTAAGCTTAAAAAAGATTTAGATACAAATCTTGTACCTTCACATAACGACACTCTACCTGATAATTTTATTAAAGATAAAAGTGGAAAATTATATTTAATAGACTGGGAATATAGCGGTATGAATAATAGATTTTGGGATCTAGCTGCATATTCTTTAGAATCTGAACTATTAGACTTAGAAGAAGATAGATTTTTAAAATACTATCTAAATAGAGAAATAGAAGAAAAAGATAGACTAAATTTACTTATAAATAAAATCCTTCAGGATATTTTGTGGTCACTTTGGACAATCATTAAAGAAAACGAAGGAGTAGATTACGGTCCTTACGGAATAGATAGATACAATAGAGGAATAAGAAATTTAGAAAAGTATACTAAAGGGCTAATTTATGAATAAAAAATATTCTAAGATAAATAAAGGCATAAGAAATGGGTTATTTTCAGCTATAACTTGGGGCGCAGATACTGCATTAGTTGGAATAGTTATAACATCGATTTCTAATATAAGTTTTTATAAAGCTATATTTTTAGCCCCATTTATAACAGCGTTTTTGCACGATTTATTTTCTGTTATTTGGGTAACGATTTACTTATTTTTAAGAAGAGAGTTAAAAAACTCTATAACTAAATTAAAACTAAAAAACACAAAAGAGATTATTTTAGGAGGGTTACTTGGAGGTCCTGTCGGAATGACTTGTTATCTTTTATCAATAAATTATATAGGTCCCTCTTATACAGCATGCATTACTGCACTTTATCCAGCTTTCGGAGCACTTTTAGCTAAAGTGATTTTAAAAGAAAGGCTTAATAAAAAGGTTTGGATAGGGATTTTACTAAGTCTTATAGGGATAGTATTTTTAAGTGATTTTATAAGGTTTAAAGATATGGATATATTAGGATATATTTTTGCTACTGTTTGTCTTGTAGCTTGGGGGAGCGAGGCTGTTTTATGTTCCTTAGGAACTAGAGGAGAAGGCTTAGATACAGATACAGCTTTGTTTGTAAGGCAATTAACCTCAGCTATAGTTTATGGGTTTTTGATAATTCCTATAATAGGAGGACTTGATTTAACTATTACTTCTCTTTTAAAACCAGAAGTTTTAATTATTATATTTATATCACTTCTTGGAACTTCATCGTATTTGTTTTATTATAGTTCAATAAAAAAGATAGGTCCAAGCAAGGCTATGGGTATAAATATAACTTACTTTTTGTGGGCAGTTATAATTGATGCTGTAATATTAAATTCAAATATTTCAGTAAAAGTAATAATAAGTGGCTGTATGATTTTATTAGGTTCATATCTTATAGCTAAGGATTGATTAGGAGATTAATTATGAAAGCGATTATTTTAGCGGCAGGGATGGGCACGAGGCTTAGACCCTTAACTATAAATACACCTAAGTCTTTAATAAAGGTTAAAGATAAACCTTTAATTGAAAGGCAGATAGAATACCTTAAAGAAAAGGGAGTAGAAGAAATTATAGTAGTAACGGGGTATTTAAAGGAAAGCTTTGAATATCTTAAAGAAAAATATAACGTAGAACTTTTTTATAATGATAAGTATGATATCTATAATAATATTTATACTATGAATTTAGTTAAAGATTATTTAGGGGATTCTTACGTTATAGATGCAGATATATATCTAGATAGAAATATCTTTAAAAATGATATTAAAGATTCTACATATTTTTCAGTCTGCAAAGAAAAATTTAATAATGAATGGAAAATAGTATTTGATGAGAATAATAATATAGAAAAAATAGATATAGTAGAAGAGGGATTCGGCTATATTTTATCTGGAGTATCTTATTGGAGTAAAAGAGATGCAAGTATTATAAAAGAAGAACTAGAAAGAATTATGAAAACTTCTGATTTTTCGAAGTTTTACTGGGATGATATAGTTAGGCTTAATATAGGAAAACTTAATGTTAAAATAGAGAAATTAAAAGAAGATGATATTTTTGAAATAGATTCTTTAGAGGATTTAGATGAAATAAAGAATAAGGTAAAAATTACAAAATAAAAAACAGTTAATTAAATCAGTTTTTTTTCGATAAATATTTATAAGAAATCATAATAAATATTAATATTATAAATTATAGCGAAAAAATGTTATTTTATGTTAAAAGATGGTTAAATATGATATAATATTATAGTTATAATCGAAAAATTAAAGAAGTGGTGGAGGGGAAATGAAAAAATTAAAAAGAATAAGTCAAATAATAGTTGCTATTTTTGTATTAAACTTATTTTCGTTTAATACAAGCGCGCAAGCAGCAGAGCAAACTCCTATAGTGGGACAAGCTACTGCAAGTGTAGCTCAAATGCAAAAATGGGCTAAAAGTAAAGGTGCAACGGATACATTTATAAGTTTAGCACCTAAATATATGGAATTAGCTAGCAAGCACGGGGGAATCAATCCAGTTGTTGCGTACGCACAATCAGCGGTTGAAACGGGCTATGGAAAATTTGGTGGAATCATTGATGAAAGTTATCATAATCCTTGCGGATTAAAAACTTCAAAAGGTGGAGATAATGATGACCCTAATGCACACCAAAGATTTGCAAATTGGGATCAAGGAATAAGCGCACATTTAGATCATTTAGCATTATATGCTGGTGCAAATGGTTATCCAAGAAGCAATACATATGATCCAAGACATTTTGCTAGTATAAAAGGTAAAGCTGTATATGTTGAACAATTATCAGGAGCTTGGGCAACTGATGCACAGTATGCAGGGAAAATACTTAATCTTAAATCAGAAATAGAGAAGGAAAAAAATAGCATAGGCTGGATTGAAACACCTTCAAATAATTCAAAAGTTAACGGTAAAATACAAATAAATGGATGGGCGTTAGATAGTAGAGGAATATCTAAGGTTAAACTATTTGTTGATAATAAATATATAAAAGATATTAACTATGGAATAAATAGAGCTGATGTAGCTGCTAGTCACCCAGGATATTTAGATAATGAAAAATCAGGGTTTGAAGGTGAAATTGATGCAGATGATTATTTAGCAGGAAAACATAGTATAAAGCTTGAGGTTGTAGCTAAAGACGGAATTTCATTTGATTTATATACTAATTTTGAAGTAGTAAAAAAATCGCCAAAAATGTGGTTGGAAAGTCCTAGATATTGGGATAAATGCAAAGGTGAAACTAAGGTTTCAGGATGGGCATTAAATGATTCAGGAGTAAAACAAGTTGATTTGTATGTGAACAATAAATTCTATTCAAATCTAAAATATGGGTACTTAAGAGAAGATGTAAATAAATCATATCCTGGATATAAAAATGGTGAAAAATCAGGATTTGAAGGTATGATTGATTTTAGTAAATTACCAGTAAATACAAATATAATAAAGGTTGTTGCTATTGGAAATGATGGAAGTAAGACGGAACAAACGATAGAAATAACAAATAATAAAAAATCGCCTAAAATGTGGTTGGAAAGTCCTGTTTATTGGGAAAAAACTAAAAATGAAATATCAATAAATGGATGGGCATTAAATGAGTCTGGTGTAAAAAATATAAAAGTATATATAAATGATAAATATATCAAAGATTTAAAATATGGATTAAAAAGAGAAGATGTAAATATAGCATATCCTGGATATAGTAATGGGATAGAATCAGGCTTTAATGGTAAAATAGACTTAAGCGGTTACAGTAATGGCAATTATAAATTAAAAGTTATTGCTGAAGGAAATGATGGTTCAAATACAGAGCAAGAAATAGTTGTTACGAAACAAAAGGATGTATCAAGACTTTGGGTAGAAAATCCTAGTCAAGGTGCAGATATACAAGATAATTTGAAAATATCAGGTTGGGCATTAGATAGTTCTGGAATTAATAATATTAAGGCATATATTGATGGTAACTATGTTACAAATATTAATTACGGATACAAAAGATATGATGTAAATCAAGCATACCCAGGCTATACTAATGGAATAGAATCAGGTTTTGAAAAGGTGATTTCTGTTGATGGGTTCAAACCAGGAAATCATAAATTAAAAATAGTTGCTATTAGTAAAGATGGGGCGGAGTTTAGTCAAGAATTAACTATAAACGTTAAGAAAAAGTCACCAAATATGTGGATAGAAGCTCCGAGCCAATTTGATAAAGTGAAAAATAGCATTAAAGTATCAGGCTGGGCAATAAATGATTCAGGAACTAAAAATGCAAAAATATATATTGATAATAAATATATAAAAACTATCGATGTAAACCAAAAAAGATATGATGTAAATAATATTTATAGTAATTATAAGGGGTCTCTAGAATCAGGATTTGAAACTATAATGAACTTGGATAATATTGGAACAGGAGAGCATTCATTAATAGTTGAAGCGATAGGTAATGATGGATCAAGTCAAAAACAAGAAAGAAAATTTGTGATAAATAGATTTGCTTCAAAAATGTGGGTTGAAACTCCAGCAAACAATGAAATAGTAAAAGATGAAACTTTTATTCAAGGATGGGCATTGAATGATTCAGGAATTAATAAAGTTGAAGTATATTGCGGAGGTTCATACTTAGGAGCTTTAAATAGTGGGTTAGCTAGGTATGATGTTAGTGTTGCATATCCAGGTTATAAAAATAGCGAAAATTCTGGATTTAGTGGTAAAATAAACACTAAAGAATTGAAGTCTGGTGAAAATAGATTAGAGGTAAAAGCAACAGGAATAGATGGCAGCATTCAGAGACAATTTGTATATGTTAGAAAAAATGGAAATGGTAAAATAGTAATAGATCCAGGGCATAGATTATTTGGAGCTGACACAGGAGCTGTATCAGAACATAACGGTATAGTTTATAATGAAGGGGAGTTAGACCTTCAGTTAGCTATGAAAGTCAAAAATGAGTTAGAAAACAAAGGGTATGATGTTATTATGACTCAGACGTTAAATAATATGATAGCAGCAAATACAATTTTAGAAAGTTTACAGAAAAGAGTAGAAATAGCTGAAAATAATAAAGCAGATCTTTTTGTAAGCATTCACCACAATAGTTATGATAATGCAAATGCATATGGAACAGAAGTTTGGTATAGCAATCCTAAGAAAAATCCACAAGTTGGGGCAACTAAAGCAGGACAAGAGTTAGCAGGAAAAGTTGCAACTAGTATTGCAAAAGAAGGTGGATTCTATAATAGGGGAAGTAAGCAAAGAGAATTATATGTAACTTACAACACTACAATGCCGGCTATTTTGGTAGAAGCTGGATTTTTAACAAATCCTAATGATGCTAAAAAAGCTGCAAGTAGTACAAATCAACAAAAAGTTGCAAGAGGTATGTCAAATACAATAAATACTTTTATGCAAAACAGATAAAGTAAAATCTTCGAGGAAAAAACCTCGGAGATTTTATTTTTGAAGAAAAAATGAAATACTTTAACTATTATGTTATAATCTAAAATGATGATTTTTAGAGTAAATTAAAGTTAATATAAATTTAAGGAGGAAAAACCTTGGCTGATTTTATAAAAGAAATAGAAAAAAGAAGAACCTTTGCGATAATCTCTCACCCTGATGCTGGTAAAACTACATTAACTGAGAAATTCCTACTTTATGGAGGAGCTATAAGACTTGCAGGTTCAGTAAAAGCAAGAAAGGCTTCAAGTCATGCAGTTTCAGACTGGATGGAGATTGAAAAACAAAGAGGTATCTCAGTTACTTCTTCAGTTATGCAGTTTAACTATAGCGGTCACTGCATAAATATATTAGATACTCCAGGGCACCAAGACTTCTCAGAAGATACATATAGAACACTTATGGCTGCGGATTCAGCAGTAATGGTAGTAGATGCTGCTAAAGGGGTTGAGGCTCAAACTAAAAAATTATTCCACGTTTGTGCACTTCGTGAAATGCCTATATTTACTTTTGTAAATAAGATGGATAGAGAAGCTAAAGATCCCTTTGGACTTTTAGAAGATATAGAAAACGAACTTGGAATTAAGACTTACCCTATGAACTGGCCGATAGGTTCAGGTAAAGAATTTAAAGGTGTTTACGAAAGAGACAATAAAAGAATCATAGCTTTTAGTGGCGGAAAACACGGATCAGAAGAAGTTGAAGCTATAGAAGGTTCTGTAGATGATCCTAAATTCAAAGAAATTTTAGGAGAAGCTCTTCACGAAAAGCTTATGGAAGATATAGAACTTTTAGATATAGCAGGGGATGAGTTTGATGTTGAAAAGGTAAGAAACGGAGAATTAACTCCAGTATTCTTTGGATCAGCACTTACAAACTTCGGGGTTGAACCTTTCTTAGAGCATTTCTTAGAGATGACAACTTCACCTTTATCAAGACATTCAAGCATAGGAAATGTAGATCCTTTTGATGATAGTTTTTCAGCTTTCGTATTTAAGATACAAGCAAATATGAATAAAGCTCATAGAGATAGAATAGCATTTATGAGAATTTGTTCTGGAAAATTCGAAAAAGGAAAAGATTATTTCCACATGCAAGGAAACAAAAAAATAAAATTAGCACAGCCTCAACAATTTATGGCTCAAGATAGAGAAATAGTTGAAGAAGCTTATGCAGGAGATATAATCGGAGTTTTCGATCCAGGTATATTTGCTATAGGAGACACTATCTGTACTCCAAGTAAGAAGTTTAAGTTCGATGGAATACCAGCCTTTGCTCCAGAGCATTATGCAAGAGTTAGACCTATTGATACTATGAAGAGAAAGCAATTCGTAAAAGGTGTTACTCAAATAGCACAAGAAGGTGCAATTCAGGTATTTAAAGAACTTCATATAGGAATGGAAGAAATAATAGTTGGTGTTGTAGGTGTACTTCAATTTGAAGTTTTAGAATACAGACTTAAGAGTGAATACAACGTAGACATCAAAATGGAAAGACTTCCTTATAGATTCGTAAGATGGATAGAAAATGATAACGACATAGATATAGAAAAACTAAACCTTACTTCAGACACTAAAAAGGTTAAAGACTTTAAAGATAGAAACCTTCTTATATTCCAAAACACTTGGGGAATAAGCTGGGCTTTAGATCACAATAACGGTATAGTTTTATCAGACGTTGGTAAATCAGAAGAATAAAAATAGAGAAAAGTTATCTTTTCTCTATTTTTTTTAATTAATCTATAAACAAATGTAATTATATATATTAGATTATCATAAGGTGTCGAATAGTTAACAAATTAGCCAATTTATGATAAAATTAAATAGATTGTATTCTAAAAATAAAAGTTTTAATTAATAAGAATATTAGATTATATGTGGAATGGGGGAATATGATGGAAATAAGTAGCACTGATACAACAAAGGAGCGTATTGGATATAATTTCATCAAAAGACTAGTAGATATATTGATATCGTTGATAGGGGTAATCTTTTTAATACCTTTATGGGTAGTTGTAACATTACTTATAAAGTATGAAAGTAAGGGTCCTATAATTTTTTCGCAAAAAAGAGTTGGAAAAAATATGAAAGAATTCAAGATGTATAAATTCAGATCTATGGTAGTAAATGCTGAAGAACTTAAGGAAAAGTTAGCTGAACAAAATGAAATGTCTGGACCTATGTTTAAGATGAAAGAAGATCCTAGAGTTACTAAAATTGGTAAATTCATAAGAAAGACAAGCATAGATGAATTACCGCAGTTATTTAATGTTTTAAAAGGCGAAATGAGTTTAGTTGGTCCGAGACCATCTTTACCTAAAGAGGTTAAAGAATTCGAACCTTGGATGTTAAAAAGGTTTGAAGTAAAGCCTGGACTTACTTGCTATTGGCAAGTATCAGGAAGAAATAATATTGATTTCGAAGAGTGGATGAAGCTAGATAATAAATATGTAGATGATAGAAGCACAATGTTAGACTTGAAACTTATATTCAAGACTTTTTTTGTGCTATTTGGTGACGATAATGCATGTTAATAAGAGAGTTTATATAGTAAAGGAAGAAAAATATGAAAAATATATTTATAATAGGATCAAAAGGAATTCCATCTAATTATGGAGGATTCGAAACTTTTGTAGAGAAGCTAACAGAAGGTAAGGTAAGCGAAGAAATAAAGTATCATGTTTCTTGTTTAGCAAAAGATAATGAGCAATTCTATCATAATAATGCACGTTGTTTTAATGTTAATGTACCAAATATAGGTCCGGCAAAAGCAGTATATTATGATATTATGGCACTCAAAAAGGTGCTTATGTATATAGAAGAGAATAATATAAATAATGCAATTATTTATATTCTAGCTTGTAGAATAGGACCTTTTTTAGGAAAATACAAAAAAAAGGCAAGGAAGTTAGGGGCAAAAATATTCGTAAATCCAGATGGGCATGAATGGAAAAGAGCTAAATGGAATGCCTTTATAAGACAGTATTGGAAATTATCAGAGAAGTTGATGGTAAAGCATGCTAATTTATTGATATGTGATTCAAAAAATATTGAAAAATACATAAAAGATGATTATGAAAAGTATAATCCTAATACTACTTTTATTGCTTATGGGGCAGAAACATCAAAATCTATGCTTAACGATGATTCGGAAGAGTTAGTTAATTGGTATAGTGACAAAGGGTTAAAAAAGAAAGAATATTATTTAGTTGTAGGAAGGTTTGTTCCTGAAAATAATTATGAGACAATGATTAGAGAATTTATGAAATCAGATACAAAGAAAGATTTTGCAATTATAACTAATTTTGAGAAAAATAAATTTTATGAAGAATTAAAAGAAAGAACGGGCTTTGAAAATGATTCTAGAATCAAATTTGTAGGTACTGTTTATAATCAAGAATTATTAAAAAAAATAAGAGAAAATGCATATGGTTATTTTCATGGACATGAGGTAGGTGGAACTAATCCTTCATTGTTAGAAGCATTGGCTACTACAGATTTGAATATATTACTTAATGTTGGATTTAATAAAGAAGTTGCAGAGGATGGGGCTATTTATTTTGATAAGAAAAAGAATAATTTAGCTGAACTTATTAATAAAGCTGACAAGTTAAGTGAAGATGAAATTTGTGTATTTTCAAAAAAAGCAAAAAGTAGAATTGATTCGGAGTATACGTGGGAATTGATTATTAAACGTTATGAAAATATTTTCTTAAATTATAAAGACTAAAAAAGAGGAAAAAAAGATGAAGTATATATTGAGTGTTATAATTCCGGTTTATAACATAGAAAATTATTTAGAAAAATGCATAGACAGTGTTTTAAAACAAAGATTTAAAAATTACGAAATTATTTTGGTTAATGATGGTTCTACAGATAATAGTTTAAAAATTTGTAAAAGATACAAACAAAGATATAATAATATAACATTAATCGATAAAAAAAATGGCGGATTAAGTGATGCAAGAAATGCAGGACTAAAAATTGCGAATGGGGAATTTGTTGTATTTATCGATAGTGATGATTATATAGATGAATTTATGTTTGAAAAAATGATTAATGTTGCACAAAAAGATAATTTAGATTTGGTTATATGTGACTGCGAAAGAGTATATGAAAGTAAGGAAATAGATAAAATTTGTAAATGTGATTTAGATAGTTCAAAATTATATAACAATGAGGAATTGTTATATAATTATCTTTTGCAAAATATAAGACCTAATGCTTGGGATAAGCTATATAGAAAATCATTATTTATAGAAAATAATATTGAGTTTCCTAAAGGATTATATCATGAGGATTTGTTAACAACATTTAGAATTATTAAAGAAGTTAAGAGAGCTAAATATATTGATGAACCATTTTATAAATACTTGTGTAGAGAGGGATCCATTACTACTAATTTAAAATTAAAAAATCTTGAAGATATGAGTATAATAATTAAAAGAATTAATGAATTATTCAATGAAATGAATTTACAAAAAGAATATGTAGATGCTTTTAATATTTTAAATTACAATGTTTGTAGTTACATAAAGAATAATATTAATGATGAAAAAAAAGAAAATATTATTGCAGATATAAAAAGTAAATTTATAAAAAATAAAATGGTATTAAATAAATTAATATCAAATAAAGAAAGAATCAAATTTATATTAAATATTTTGGGGATAAGTAAGGTAATGTAATAAAAAAAAGGAGAAAAAAATGCAATTTAATAGAATTATTCAAGATATAATGCATTATGTGAAAAAAGATAAAATTAATTTTATTATATGGAACTGTATTTTATTATTAATGATAGGCTTATTAAAGTTTAATTTTGTAAGCTGCATATTCGGATTCTTAACAATAGGTATATTAATTCCTATTTCATTAAGAAATAATAAAGTGCTAATTTTAACGCAGTTATTGTTAAGTATGAGTATATTGTTTTTTACATTGTATTGTGGAGTAAATATAATATTTAAATACTTACCAGATTTAATTTCTTTAATAATACTAATAAAAGTATTATTAAAAATACTTAAAAGAGAAGTAAAGATTACAGATAAATATATCGTTATATTTATAATATTATTAATTATAAATATAATAGCTTTTATTATTAATGACCAAAGTTTAATTGTATTTATTGTTGGATTAAGAAATTATTATATATTTTATATAGCGTTTTTAGGGTATTTATACCTTGATATAACAAAGAAAGATGTAAAATTAATTATAAAAAGTATAATAATATTTAGTTTTATACAGATACCTATAACAGTAGTTCAATATTTTTATTTTAGAACAGCAGATGTAGATTTATTTCAAGATTATGTAGCAGGTACCTTTGGGGAACGAATGAATGGAGATTTGGGATTTTTAATTCTTATAGTAGTATCCTTTTATATCGCAAGTTATTTAGTAGGTAAGATAAAAGCGAAAAGTTTATTGCCTTTGGTTTTATTTGGGATTCCCGTGATCTTAGGAGAAATCAAAATAGTAATTCTTGTTTTACCAATAATCATAGTAATTTTATTTTTAAGTAGAATTAGTAAAAAAGGTATAAAGGTATTATGTATAGCTATTGGTACAATTGCCATAGTTTTCTTTGGATTGATTTTAAAATATCCTGAATTTAGGAATTTATTTAATGTGAAATATATTCAATATTATGCATATGATCTTAGTTATGGAGATTATCAAACTAATAGATTTTCTGCACCCGTATATGTTCAAAACAATTTATTAGATACTATGCCTAAAGAATTATTTGGAATTGGAGTTGGAAATGGAAGTGACAACGGACCGGAAATTTTAAATAGTGAATTTTTTAATGAAAATTCTAAATTAGGCACAAATTTATTTTTCAGTTCAATATTTCTTCTGGAAAATGGGTGGATAGGATTAACAATATTTTTAATATTAATGAGTTATATAATTTATAAAATTTTTGTATTAAAAAAGAAGGTTAAATCAAAAGAAGACGAGATTTTTGTTATTGCATCACGTGGTGTCGTTATAGTTTTATTAGTAAGTTTTTTATATAGTTTAAGTATATTTAATTTAACATTTGGATATCTATTATTTTTTATTTTAGCTGTAAACATAAGAATAAGTAGAGAAGTAAATAAGGAGGAATAATAATGAAAGGTATAATTTTAGCAGGAGGATCAGGAACTAGACTTTATCCTGTGACGAAAGCGATGTCAAAACAAATGGTTCCTATATATGATAAACCGATGATATATTATCCAATGTCTGTTTTAATGCTTGCGGGAATCAGAGATATTTTAATAATATCAACGCCTAGAGATATAGTTAACTTTAAAGAGTTATTTAAGGATGGATCAGAATTTGGTCTTAATATAGAATATAAAGTTCAAGAAAGTCCAAACGGACTTGCAGAAGCATTTATAATCGGAGAAGACTTTATAGGTGATGATAGCGTAGCTATGGTTTTAGGAGATAATATCTTCTACGGTCAAAGTTTCTCAAGCCATTTAGAAAAGGCAGCTAGTCTTAAAAA
The DNA here is from genome assembly GCF_015234215.1 of Clostridium chrysemydis. Lineage (GTDB taxonomy): Bacteria > Bacillota > Clostridia > Clostridiales > Clostridiaceae > Clostridium > Clostridium chrysemydis. Next base: position 58,105 of record NZ_JADEKP010000002.1, read on the forward strand.
AGGAGCGGAAGTTTTCGGATACTATGTTCAAAATCCAAAAGCTTTTGGAGTAGTTGAGTTTAATGAAAACGGCAAGGTAATATCTTTAGAAGAAAAGCCAGAAAAACCAAAATCAAAGTATGCAGTGCCAGGACTTTATTTCTATGACAATAAAGTAGTAAATTACGCTAAAAATTTAAAACCTTCAGATAGAGGGGAGCTTGAAATAACAGATTTAAATAGAATTTATATGGAAAGTGGAGAATTAAGTGTAAATCTTTTAGGAAGAGGGATGGCTTGGCTTGATACTGGAACACACGCTTCAATGCTTCAAGCTTCAAATTTTGTAGAAGCAGTTCAAAACACTCAAGGTACATATATAGCTTGCCTTGAAGAAATTGCATACAGAAAAGGCTGGATTTCTAAAGAAAAAGTTTTAGAACTTGCAAAACCTTTAATGAAAACAGGGTACGGTAAATACCTAGTTGATATTATAGAAGAGGAATAGAGGAGAAAAACATGAATATATTGCACTATACATTAGGGCTACCACCATATAGAACAGGTGGTCTTACTAAATATAGTATTGATTTAATGAAAGAACAAACAAAATTAAATAAAGTATTCATGTGTTTTCCAGGAAAGAATACTTTAACTAAAAAATTCAAAATTAAAAAATATAAAGTATTTAATGGAATAGAAAGTTTTGAACTAATAAATACTTTACCAGTACCTTTGTTAGGAGGAGTTTCTGAAATAGGAGCTTTTATTAAGGATATTCCAGAATCAAACGAAGAAATTGAGCAATTTTTACGTGATATTAAACCAGATATTATTCATATACATACTCTAATGGGACTCCCTAAAGAGTTTATTATGACTTCAAAAAAACTTAACATAAAAACTGTATTTACAACTCACGATTATTATGGACTTTGTCCAAAAGTTAATTTTATTAATTGCGATGGGAATTTAGAAAAATGTGAGAGTTGTAATAAAGATGCTTATAGCTTGAAGATGATTAATATTATGCAGTCCTCACTATATAGAAATCTTAAAGAAACTAAAGTATTAAAAGTTTTAAGAAAAAATACTAAGAAAAAAGTAACTATTACAGAAAAAGAAATAATTAAAACTAAAGAGAGTTTTGAAAAGTATGCGGATTTTAGAAAATATTATACAGAAATTCTTGAAAATATTAGCAGTATACACTTTAATAGTAGTGTTTCAAAAAAAGTGTTTGAAAAATACTGCAAAATTGAAAGCGGAGATATACTAAGTATAACTCACGGAAGCGTACAAGATAATAGAATGAAAAAAACATTTGACTCTGAAAAACTTAAGATTGTTTTTCTTGGGCCTTTAGAGAGTTATAAAGGATTTGGATTACTTTTAGATGTTTTAAAGGAAGTAGATTTTAATCTTTGGGAGCTGCAAGTATATGGAAATAGTTACGAAGTAGATTGCGAAGAAGGAATGAATGTAACCTTTAATGGAAGATATGATTATTCAGAAGTTCCTAATATTATGAAAAAAAATGATGTTTTAATTGCACCTAGTGTTTGGAATGAAACCTTTGGTTTTATAATTTTAGAGGCAATTAGTTATGGAATGCCGATTATAACAAATCAAAATGTAGGTGCGTGTGACATAATAAAAGATAATGTTACAGGTTTAATTAGTGATGGGACTAAGGAAAATCTTAGAGATATAATAGGAAAAGTTATAAAAGACCGAGAAATGTTAGTAAATATAAATAAAAATATCATAGAGAGCGATTTTGATTTAGAAATTGAAAGTCACTATAAAGAGATGTTATTATTTTATGAAAAAGTTTTGAAAGAGAGTGTTTAAATGGGAAAATTTAATTTCGTAAAAACTAAAATAAGAGATTTATATATAATAGAGCCTGCAGTTTTCGGAGACGAAAGAGGATATTTTATGGAAACTTACAACAAAGAAGATTTCTTTAATGCAGGATTAACTATGGAATTCGTTCAAGATAACGAATCAAAATCAAAACGCGGAGTTTTAAGAGGATTACATTTTCAGACTCAAAAAACTCAAGGAAAATTAGTAAGAGTAACTAGTGGAGCGGTTTATGATGTTGCTGTAGATTTAAGAAAAGGATCACCTACTTACGGAGAGTGGGAAGGGGTTCTTTTAACTTCTGAAAATAAGAAGCAATTTTACGTTCCAGAAGGTTTTGCACACGGGTTCTTAGTAGTTTCAGATGAAGCAACTTTTAATTACAAATGTACTAACTTCTACGCTCCAGAGTTTGATGGCGGAGTTTTATGGAACGACCCTAAAATCGGAGTAGAATGGCCTTTAGAAGGAATCGAAGAGATTATTCTTTCAGAAAAAGATAAAAATCAAAAAACTTTAGATGAACTTGATTTACCATTCATCTATTAATAATGGAGGGTAAAGAAATGAAGATATTAATAACAGGTTCTAACGGACAGTTAGGAAATGAATTAAGTAAAATAATAAGCACAGGGACATCAGAGATTGGAAAAATTTCAGATAATCTAAGAGAATCAGAAGTTATAGCGTTAGATGTAGAGAGGTTAGATATCACTAATCTAAAAATGGTTAGAAAAGTTTTAAATAGAGAAAAACCAGATGTAGTTATAAACTGCGCTGCTGCAACTAACGTTGACGGATGCGAAACTCAAAAGGATTTTGCTTTTAAGGTAAATACTTTAGGTGCTAGAAATTTAGCTATAGTTTCAGAAGAAATAGGAGCTAAATTAGTACAAGTCTCTACAGACTATGTTTTTAGCGGAGCAACTAGAGAAACTCCATTTACAGAGTTTGACTTAACTGAGCCTTATAGTGTATACGGAAAAACTAAGCTAGAAGGTGAGAAGTATGTAAGAGAACTTTGCTCAAAATACTTTATAGTTAGAACAGCTTGGCTTTATGGATATGTTGGTAATAACTTTGTTTATACTATGAGAAGATTAGGGGAAGAAAGAGATAGATTAACTGTAGTTAACGATCAAACTGGAAACCCTACTAATGCTAATGATTTAGCTTACCATATTTTAAAACTTATAGAAACAGAAGAATACGGAGTTTACCATTGCACTGGTAAAGGGGAATGTACTTGGTATGATTTTGCTAAAAAGATAATGGAATTATCAAATATAAACTGTGAAGTAGTGCCTTGCACTTCAGAAGAGTTTAAAACTGCAGCTAAAAGACCAGAGTACTCATCTTTAGATAATATGATGCTAAGATGTAATGTTAGTGATGAGATGAGAAACTGGGAAGAAGCTATAGAGACATTTATAAAAAATATTTAAAGGTGGAATAGATTTATGAAAACTTACTTAGTAACTGGCGGAGCAGGATTTATAGGATCAAACTTCGTTTTATATATGTTAAACAAATACGAGGATATTAAAATAATAAACCTAGATAAATTAACTTATGCAGGAAATTTAGAAAACTTAAAATCAATTGAAAACGACGAAAGACATATCTTCGTTCAAGGGGATATTTGTGATACAGAATTAGTAAGAGATTTATTTGAAAAACATAACATAGATTACGTAGCTCACTTTGCAGCAGAATCACACGTTGATAGAAGTATAAAAGAGCCAGAAATATTTGCAAAAACAAATGTTATGGGAACAGTTAATTTATTAAACTGTGCAAAAGAAGCTTGGGAAACTGAAGAAGGATGGAAAGAAGGAGTTAAATTCTTACACGTTTCAACTGACGAAGTTTACGGTTCTTTAGGAGAAACAGGCTACTTTACAGAAACTACTCCATTAGACCCTCACAGCCCTTACTCAGCAAGTAAAACAGGTTCAGATTTAATGGTAAAAGCTTACCACGATACTTACAAAATGCCGATGAACATAACTAGATGTTCAAACAACTACGGACCATTCCAATTCCCAGAGAAGTTAATACCACTTCTAATAAATAACTGCTTAAAGCATGAAGACTTACCAGTTTACGGTGATGGAATGAATATAAGAGATTGGTTATTCGTTGAAGATCACGCTAAAGCTATTGATATGGTTATAAACGACGGAAGAAACGGAGAAGTTTATAACGTTGGAGGGCACAACGAAAGAACAAACATCCAAATAGTTAAAACTGTTATAGGATATATTAATGAAAACGTAGATAAAGAAGTAACAGAAAACTTAATTAAATACGTAGAAGATAGAAAAGGTCACGATAGAAGATACGGAATAGACCCAACTAAAATAAAAGAAGAATTAGGATGGTATCCTGAAACTACTTTTGAAGTAGGAATAAAGAAAACAATAAAATGGTACTTAGATAATATGGAGTGGATGAAAAATGTTACTTCAGGTGAATATCAAAAGTACTATAATAAGATGTATAAGTAGGTTAAATATGAGTGAAGAAAATATTTTAGTAAGTATAAGTTGTATAACTTATAATCATGAAAAATATATTAAACAAACAATTGATAGTTTTTTAAATCAAAAAACTAATTTCAAATATGAAATTTTAATACATGATGATGCATCAACTGATGGAACACAAAAAATACTTAAGGAATATCAAGAAAAATTTCCTGAAATAATTAAAACAATTTTAAGAGAAGAAAATCAATATTCAAAAGGTGTAAAAAGAATTTCATATTTAAATAATGATTTAAGAGCTAATGGTAAGTATATCGCAATGTGCGAGGGAGATGACTATTGGAACGATGAAAATAAGTTACAAGAGCAAGTTGATATTCTAGAAAAAGATAATAATATCAGTTTTTGTTTTACAGAAGCTAACTTGTTAGATACTATGAGCAATGAAATCAAAGATGTTCAGAGGGCTTATAGGGAAAGCTGTTATATAAAAATGTCAGATTTGATTAGACAAGGTGGTGCATTTTGTCCTACAGCATCAATTATATATAGAAGGAGTATGGTAGAAGAAATGCCGGAATTTTTCTTTAATTCACATGTTGGGGATTATCCACTGCAACTAATTCTAGGATTTAAAGGTGAAGGATATTATATTGATAAGCCTATGGTTACATATAGGGTAAATACACCGGGTTCATGGAGTAGTAAGCAAAACAATAAGAATAAAATAAAAACTATGGAAAATGATATTGAATTATTAGAAGAATTTAACAACTATACAGGGACAAAATTTAATGAAGATATCCAATATAAAATAAATGAGTGTGAATTTTGGATTGAATATATAGAAGCGGACATAAAAAAACTGAAATCAAAAAAGTATACTGAGTTTTATAGTAGAATTGGAATGCTAGGAAAAATTAAATTGTATGTAAGACATTATTTGCCGAATGTCTCTATAAAATTATTTAGATAGAGAGGCTTAATATATGAATAATATTGAAATTAAGCAAAAAGTAGTTAAGTCATTAATTTGGAAATTAATGGAAAGAGGTGGGAGTCAAGGGATACAGTTTATTGTACAAATATTTTTGGCTAGATTGTTGTCGCCTGATGATTATGGAATTATAGCTATAATAGCAATTTTTATTACTATTGCTAATGTATTTGTTCAGAATGGGTTTAACACCGCATTAATTCAAGATAAAGAAACTACTGAAGAGGATTTTTCATCAGTTTTTTATATTAGTATAATAGTAGCTACTATATTATACGCAGTATTATTTTTTACTGCACCAATAATCTCGAAATTTTATGGGATAGAGTTATTAACACCTGTAATAAGGGTATTAGCAATTACTCTATTTTTTGGAGCATATAACTCTATACAAAATGCAATAATAGCAAGAAATATGCAATTTAAATTATTATTTTTCAGTAGCTTAGGTTCAATTTTGATTTCAGGAGCTATTGGGATAGCCATGGCTTATGCTGGATTTGGTGTTTGGGCGTTGGTTGCACAACAATTAAGTAGTCAAATAATGATAAGTGTAATATTAACATTTATATTAAGATGGAAACCGAAGTTAGTATTCAACGTGAAGAGAATAATTAAGCTTTTTGATTACGGTTGGAAAATACTTGTGTCATCGCTTATAGACACGTTTTACATGAATTTAAGAAGTTTGATTATAGGTAAAATATATGATCCATCAATATTAGGTTACTATAATAGGGGAGATCAATTTCCACAAATAATAGTTTCAAACCTAAACGGTTCAATTCAATCAGTTATGCTTCCAGCATTATCGTCAGAGCAAGACAATAAAGAAAGAGTTAAAGTTATGGTTAGAAGAGCCATAGTAACCAGCTCATTTATTGTTTTTCCAATGATGATAGGACTTTCAGTAGTTGCTGAACCGGTAGTTCATATTTTATTGACAGATAAATGGTTACCATGTGTACCTTTTTTACAAATTTTTTGTTTATCTTATGCTTTGTGGCCTATACATACAGCAAACTTACAAGCTATTAATGCTTTAGGGCATAGTGAAATATATTTAAAGTTAGAAGTAATAAAAAAAATATTAGGCACAATAATATTAGTTATTACTATGTTTTTAGGGGTGTATGCTATAGCAATAGGAACTCTAATAAGTGGAATAATATCAACATTTGTTAATGCATACCCAAATAAAAAATTGTTGAATTATGGATATATAGAACAGATAAAAGATATACTACCATCATTAGCTTTATCAATAATAATGGGTGGAGCTGTATACGGAATTAAATTTTTAGGATTAGGACATACAATTACTTTAATAGTACAGGTTATTTTGGGAGCTATAATTTATATAGCATTAGCTAAAATATTTAAACTAGATTGCTTTGAATATTTAATAGAAATTTTTAAAGGTTTAATTTCAAGAAAGAAAAGAGGTAAATAAATGAAGTTAGGAATAATGCAACCATACTTTTTTCCTTATATAGGATACTGGCAGTTACTTAATGCAGTTGATAAGTATGTAATATATGATGACGTTAACTTTATCAAAGGGGGATGGATTAATAGAAATAAAATTTTAATGAATGGTGAAGCAAAAATGTTTAACGTTCAAATGCAAGGTGCAAGTCCTAATAAATTGATAAATGAAATAGAAGTTTCAACAAATGAACAAGGGCAAAAAAAATTATTAAGATCAATTGAAAATAATTATAGAAAGGCTCCTTACTTTAAAGATGTATATAACATCTTAGAAGAAATAATAATGAGTAAGGAAGCAAATTTAGCTAAATATTTAGAAAACTCTATAAAGAAAGTTTGTGAATACTTAGAAATTAAAACAGAAATTATAATCTCATCTTCTATTGAGAAAGATAATAATTTAAGAGCAGAAGAAAAAGTAATAGAAATTTGCAAAAAAATTGGGGCAACAGAGTATTACAATGCTGTTGGTGGTCAAGAATTATATTCTTATGATGATTTTAAAAATAATGGAATAACTCTTAAGTTTTTAAAAACAAACGATATAAAATATAATCAGTTTAATAATGAATTCATTTCTAACTTATCAATTGTTGACGTTTTAATGTTTAATTCAAAAGAAAAAATTATGACTATGTTAGATGACTATAACATTATCCAGGAGAATTAAAGATGAAAGAAATAGGCGGTTATTTTGAACTTGAACAATTAATAAGCAATGAATATTATAACAATATGATAAGATTAAATAGCGGAAGAAATTCACTCATCTATATATTAAAATCAAGAAATATAAAAAAAGTATATTTACCTTATTTTTTATGTGATTCAGTATCTAAAAAGGTAATAAAAGAAGGCTATAAAGTAGACTATTATAAAATAGATAAAGAATTTAATCCTGTATTTAGTAAAGAGCTTAAGGAAGATGAGTATCTGTATATAGTAAATTTCTATGGACAAATAAATAATAATAGATTAATAGAGTATGAAAAAAAATATAAAAATATAATTATAGATAATACACATGCTTTTTACCAAGATCCTATATTTGATATAGATACTTTATATTCTTGTAGAAAATTTTTTGGAGTACCAGATGGTGCTTATCTTCATACTAACTCAAAATTAAATCAATCTTTAGAAATTGATAATTCAAAAGATAGAATAAAGCATTTAGTAGGAAGATTAGGTGGTAGTGCATCAGAGTTTTACAATGATTTTCAAGAAAGTGATGAGAATTTTGAGGATGAAAAACTAAAAGAAATGTCTAATTTCACTAAGAATATTCTTGGGGCAATAGATTATAAAAAAGTAAAAGAAATTAGAAATGAAAATTACAAATTTTTATTTGAGAATTTGAACAAAATAAACGAACTAAAAGTTAATTTAGTAGAGGGACCATTTGCATATCCATTATTAATAAAAAATGGAGAGAAAATAAGAAAAAGATTAATAGATAATAAAATATATATTTCAATGCTATGGCCAAATGTCCCAGATCAGGTTGAAGAAGATAGTGTAGAGTATAGATATTCTAAAAATATTCTTCCAATACCATGTGATCAAAGATATAATTTAAATGATATGGAATATATCTTAAATATATTAAAAGGGTTAATAGATAATTAATTTTGGAGGTTGATTTCATGAAAAAGAAAATAATAATTTTTGGTGCTACAGGTAATGTCGGATCATACTTAACTAAATATTGTACTGAGTATTTTAACTCAGATGAATATGAGATTATTGCTAGTGGAAGAAGAAGTGCAAATGTATTTGAGGATTTAGGGATTAAATATGTTCAAGTCGATATAACTAAAGAAGAAGATTTTGAAAGATTGCCTAAGGAAAATGTACATGCTGTAATGTTATTAGCAGCTAAGATACCATCATATATGGATGACTACAATCCAAGAGATTACATAGAATCAAATGTAATAGGAGCTTTTAATGTATTAGAGTATTGTAGAAAGACTAAAGCAGATAGAATTTTGTATACTCAAACTGTATTTGATATTTCACTACACGCTAAAGAAGGTGTTGTGTTAAAGCCAGATTTAGACAGAAACTTTAGTTATACAGGTGATCATGCTGTATATGTAATATCAAAAAATACTGCTTTAGAGTTAATAGAGCATTATCACCAAGAGTTTGGTTTAAAGAAATTCATTTTTAGATTACCTACAATATATAACTATAGTCCATTCCAATACTATTATCCAAATGGTAAAAAGACAATGAGACCGCTTTATCAAATGATAAACAAAGCTAAAAATAGTGAGCCAATAGAGTTATGGGGAGATCCTAATTATTCAAAGGATATGGTTCACGTATATGATTTTAGCCAAATGTTATGTAAAGCTATTGAAGCAGATAGAGAAGAAGGTTTTTACAATATTGGAACAGGTATCCCAGTTACTCTTAAAGAGCAAATAGAGGCTATTATAGAAGTCTTTTCTCCAGAGGATAATAAGTCAGAAATAATTTATAGACCTGAAAAAATAAGTTCAGGTGGATTTTTAATGGATGTTACAAATGCTAAAGAAGAATTAGGATATGAGCCTAAATATACTGTTAAAGATTTATTTGAAGATTATAAAAAAGAGATGGAACTTAATAGATTCAAAGAGTTAAGAGGGGAATAAGATGAGTTCAGAAGAAAAAACAATTTTAGTTGCACGTTCTTCTATGCCAAATTTTGAAGAATATATAGAAGAGATAAGAGAAATATGGGACTCTCATTGGTTAACAAATATGGGAGTTAAACATAAGGAATTAGAAAAAGAACTAATGAAGTATATGGATGTTGATAATGTAAATTTATTTACTAATGGGCATTTAGCACTTGAGAGTGCAATAGCGGCATTAGATTTAAAAGGAGAAGTTATAACAACTCCATTTACTTTTGCATCAACTACTCATGCTATAGTTAGGAATGGATTAACTCCAGTTTTTTGTGATATAAATCCAGAGGATTATACTATTGATGTAAATAAAATTGAAGAGCTAATTACAGATAAAACTTGTGCTATAGTTCCAGTACATGTTTATGGTAATATATGCGATTTTAAAGAAATTGATAGAATAGCTAAAAAATATAATCTTAAAGTTATATATGATGCAGCACATGCGTTTGCAATTAAAATAAATGGTGAAAGTGTTTCTAAACTTGGAGATGCATCAATGTTCAGTTTTCACGCAACTAAAGTATTTAATACAATTGAGGGTGGAGCTGTAATTTTGAAGGATAAAAATCTAAAACAAAGATTAGATTATTTAAAGAATTTTGGAATTACTGGTCCGGATACTATTGAATATATAGGTGGGAATGCTAAAATGAATGAATTCCAAGCAGCTATGGGAATTTGTAACTTAAAACATTTAGATGAAGAAATACAGAAAAGAAAAGTAGTTGCAGAAGAGTACAACAGAAGATTAAAAGGTATAGAAGGAATTAAATTAAGTAATAGAAGAATTAATTCAACTGAAAACTATGCTTACTATCCAGTTTTTTTTGATGGTTTCAAATTAACTAGAGATGAAGTTTTTGAAAAGCTTAAAGAACATAATATAATAGCTAGAAAATACTTCTATCCACTTATAAATAGTCATGAATGCTATAAATCAAAATTTGATTGTGGGAGTACTCCTATAGCAGAAAAAATAGCTGATGGAGTTATTACACTTCCTCTATATGCTGGTTTAAGTTTAGAAGATGCAAATAGAATCTGTGATATAATTTTAGAAGATTAGTATAGTAAAGGCTGATTTCAATGTGGAATCAGCCTTTAAAAACTTAAAAATTATGAAGGGGTTAATTAAGAATGGATGTGGATATATAGGAAGTTATATAACAATAGAACATTTTATACAAGATGATGAAATTATATAATTTTCGAACTGGTAAAATGAGGTATAAAAGAAATTATTAATAAAAGGTAAAGATTTAATGAAAAAAACTCGATAATAAATTAAAAATAAAAAAGCTAAGAAAAAGACTTAGCTTTTTTTGTTTGCAAATTATGTATGATAAAAGGTAATTAAAGTCGAAAAAATCATTTTTTTATAAAAATTTAAAATTATAATAAAAATTAACAAAAATAAATTAGAAAATTAAATTTTTTAATAGAAAATACAAAAATTTCAAGAAAAACTTAAGTAATGGTGTTAAAATTATTATTGGCTTTAATTGGTTTTGATTTAGTCAGAGATGGAGGAATTTTAATGAACGAAGAAAATATCAATATTAGCGAAATAATTGATTCCCTGAAAAAAAGGTGGAAGATGATAGTTTTAATAACTCTTCTTTTCACTTTAGCTTCAGGATTAATCAGTTTATTTGTAATTAAGCCTGAATACAAGGCTACGACGAAATTATTTATAGGAAAACAAGAAAATAATAATCAAGATTATAATAGTAATGATGTAATGATGTATCAAAAGTTAATAAGTACTTATTCAGAGGTTATTAAAACTGATGATTTAATATCTAAATCCTTAACAAAATCTCATATAGATAGAGAGTCTAAGAAAGTTTTAGAAAAATTAGTAGTCACTCCTAGAGCTGACACTCAAATCTTAGAAATTTCATACGAAGATACAGACCCGTATACTGCAAAAAATGTAGTCACTTCAGTAACAGATGAATTTATAAAATATAGTAAAACTCTTATTAAAAATGGTAACGTTCAAATAATTCAAAAAGCTCAGGTGCCAGAAGAACCTGTAAGTCCTAATAAAAAGCTTAATATAGCTATAGCATTTATCTTAGGGTTAATGGTAAGTATAGGACTAGCTTTACTTTTAGAATTTATGGATAACACTTTTAAAACTAAAGAAGAGTTAGAAAAGATTATAGGGTTACCAGTTATAGGAGTAATTCCAGAAATGAGTGAAAAAGATATTAAAAGAAGTAGCAAGAAAAGAAGGTAGGGTAGAGTATGTTAATAGTTGAAGCACAACCAAAGTCAATCTCAGCAGAGAAATACAGAGTATTAAGAACTAACATTCAATACTCTTCTATAGATAAAGAAATAAGAAGGATAGTAGTAACTAGCGCAGAACCAGGTGAAGGTAAATCTACTACAGCTGGAAACTTAGCCTTAGCCTTCTCTCAGGATAATAAAAAAGTTTTATTAATAGATTGCGATTTAAGAAAACCTAGTGTACATAAGAAGTTTAAGCTATCTAACACTCTAGGGTTATCTGATGTAATCATAAATAAAGAAAAGATACAAGAAGCCATTCAAGAAAGAAATGAAAACTTAGACGTTCTTTCAGCTGGAAAGTTACCTCCAAACCCTTCAGAACTTTTAGGGTCAGTAACTATGGATAAGCTTTTAGAATATTTTGAGACTATTTATGACGTAATAATACTAGATAGTCCTCCGCTTCACGCTGTTACTGACGCTCAGATTCTTTCAAAGAAATCTGACGGTTTAGTTTTAGTAGTTAGAGCTGAAAGGACTAAAAAAGATTCAGTACTAGCTGCGAAGGCACTTTTAGAAAAGGTAAATGCACCGATTCTAGGAGTAGTATTAAATGGTGGAGAAAGCACTAAAGAGAAGTATTATTACTATTACGGACATTAAGGAGGAAGTTATGATAGATATTCATTCACACATCCTTCCGGGAATAGATGACGGAGCTAAGAAGCTATCAGACTCTTTAGAGATGATAAAGAGAAGCTTCAGTGAGGGAAGTACGCATTTAGTTGCGACCCCTCACTACAAAAAAGGACATTTTGAAGTTACATATGATGAAGTTAAAGAAATAGTAAAAGGGATAAATAAATTAATAGACGAAGAAAACCTAAAGGGTAAGGTATACGCAGGGCAAGAGATTTATTTTACTGAAGAGTTATTAGAACTTTATAAAAAAGGCATTATAGGGACTATTAATAACAGTCGTTATATGCTTATAGAGTTCTCTATGAGTAAGATAGATAAGCAAGAAGCATTGGATTGTATGTACGAACTTAACCTTTTAGGAATAACACCTATAGTAGCACATCCTGAAAGGTATAGAGACGTTATGAAAGACCCTAGTTTTCTTAATGACTTCATCGACGAAGGGTGTCTTTTTCAGCTTAACGTCGGAAGTCTTAGGGGAGATTTCGGAAAGGAAGTTAAAAAGACTGCTGAAAAACTCTCAAAGCACAGAATATATAGCTTTGTAGGATCGGATGCACATAATAATATTAATAGAGTTACAGGGATTAAAGACGGGATAGAAGAATTAAACTCTATCTATAAAAATTATTGGAAGATACTTCAAAAGAATTCAATAGATTTAATAGAGAATTCAGAGATAGAATTCGAAGGAGAAATTATAAAGACTAAGAAAAAATTTATATTTTTCTAATTTAAGGGGACGGTGTTAATGGATAAAATAAGAAAAGCGAGAGTGCCTATTTTAATAATAGCGGATATTATTTTTATAAACTTAGCTTTTATATTCGGGTTTATAGTAAGGTTTGATTTTGATATTCCTAAAGAATATATAGTTAGCTATTTCAAATTAGTACCAATTTTCATTATAATATATATAATTTTTTTATATATATTTAAAATGTATAGAACTCTTTGGAGTAACGCCAGTATAGATGAGTTTGTCAAAGGCTTATTTGCTTGCACTATAGCAGGTATTATAACAGTAGGTTTAAATAATATACTAACAGATAGGTTACCTAACAGTATAGTAATCTTAAGTAGCGCACTGATATATTTAATGGTAGTAGGCTTAAGATTATCTTATAGAATCTATAGAAGACTAGCTATATACGGAAGTGTAAAGGTTAAAAAGGCAAGTCAAAGGGTTTTAGTAATAGGGGCTGGAGCTTGCGGGCATATGGTTATAAACGAGATGTATAAAAACAAGCAGATTCATATGAGACCTGTTGCTATTATAGATGACGATAAAAATAAACTAGGGAAATACCTTCAAGGGGTAAAAGTTGTAGGAGACAGGAACGATATCGAAAAAGTAGTTGAAGATTTAAATATAGATACTATAATTATTGCTATTTCTAGTACTTCAGCTAAAAATAAAAAAGAAATAATAGAAGAGTGTCAAAAGACTTCAGCAAAGATAAAAATAATACCTGGAGTCTACGAGATAATGGGAGGAAAAATCTCACTATCAAAAATGAGAGACGTAGATTTAAAAGATCTTTTAGGGAGAGAAGAAGTAGAACTTGATAAAATCGGGGTTTCAAGCTATTTAGAAGGTAAGACTGTACTAGTAACTGGAGGAGGAGGGTCTATAGGGTCTGAGCTTTGCAGGCAAATAGCGAACTTTAAACCTAAGAAACTTTTAATCTTAGATATCTACGAAAATAGTGCTTACGATATTCAAAACGAACTAATAATGAACTATAAAGATTTAGATCTTTTTACAATAATAGCATCAGTTAGGGATAAAAAAAGAATAAGAAAAATATTTAAAGAATATAACCCTGATGTAGTTTTTCACGCAGCTGCGCATAAACACGTACCACTTATGGAAGATAACTCAGAGGAAGCTATTAAAAATAACGTTGTCGGAACGCTTAACGTTTGTGAGGCTTGTGATGAGTTTAATGTAGATAAATTCGTACTGATTTCGACAGATAAAGCAGTAAATCCTACAAATATTATGGGAGCGACTAAAAGGCTTTGTGAAATGATAGTACAAGCTATGAATAAAAAGAGTAAAACTGATTATGTTGCAGTAAGGTTTGGAAACGTACTAGGAAGTAACGGGTCGGTAATACCACTTTTTAAGAATCAAATCAAAAATGGAGGACCGGTAACTTTAACTCATAAAGAGATTATAAGGTATTTTATGCTTATTCCAGAAGCAGCGCAACTTGTACTTCAAGCAGGATCTTATGCAAAAGGTGGAGAGATATTTGTACTTGATATGGGAGAACCAGTTAAGATATACGATTTAGCAAAGAAACTTATAAGACTATCAGGATTTGAGCCTGAAAAGGATATAAAAATTAAAGTTACAGGTCTTCGCCCTGGTGAAAAGTTATATGAAGAATTGCTTATGGATGGTGAACTTACGGAAACAGAAAATAAAAAAATATTTATTGGAGCACCTTCAGACTTTGAAATTCAGCAGTTAAGGTGTGAGATTAAAGAGCTCCTATTTGTTGCAGTTAACGGAGATCGAGAATCGTTAAAGGATAGAATGAAGGAAGTTGTTCCAACATATAAAGAACCAGAAGAGTTAAATAAGAAAGAAGTATTCGAAAGTATTACGGGTTAGGAGTAGGTTATGAAAAGAATTTTTGATTTTATAATGAGCTTATTAGCGATTATAGTTTTTTTACCAATAATAATTATAATAAGTGTAATTATTAAATTAACATCTTCGGGACCTATATTTTTTAAACAAAGACGTATAGGTAAGGATAATATTGAATTTAATATATTAAAATTTAGAACTATGAGGATTGATACGCCAAATGTTGCAACGCATCTATTAGAAAATCCCGAACAATGGATAACTCCAATAGGTAAGTTCTTAAGGAAAACAAGTTTAGATGAGTTACCACAACTTATAAATATTATAGAAGGTGATATGAGTATAGTAGGGCCAAGACCAGCTCTTTATAATCAAGAAGATTTAAAAGAGATGAGAACAGAATATGGAATTGAGAAGTTAGTTCCAGGACTTACAGGATGGGCTCAAATAAACGGAAGAGATGAGATTCATTTAAAAGATAAAGTTGAACTAGATAAATTTTATTTAGATAATAAAACTTTCTTTTTTGATATAAAAATAATTTGGATGACGGTATTAAGCGTTATTAAAGGTAGTGGAGTTCAAGAGGGGAAGCATTAAAAGCAGGTGAAAGAATGAAAAATATACTTATTACAGGTGCGAATAGTTATGTAGGAACAAGTTTTGAGAGATGGATATATCAATATGGTGATGGATATAAAGTAGATACTATTGATGTGAAAAATGATAGTTGGAGGCAGCAATCATTTCTTGGATATGATGTTATATTAAATGTAGCAGGTATTGTGCACCTTAATTCCAAGAAAATCGATGAGAGTTTATACTATAAAGTTAATAAAGATTTAGCTATTGAAATAGCTGAAAAAGCTAAGTCCGAATGTGTAAACCAGTTTATACAAATGAGCACAATGGCAATATACGGACTAGAGGGCAGGATAGATGAAGAAGTTATTATTGATGAAAATACAGAATTTAATCCTACATCAACTTATGGGAAGAGCAAATTACTTGCAGAAGAAGAACTAAATCGGTTAAATTGTTTGAATTTTAAAGTAGTTATCTTAAGACCTCCTATGATTTATGGGCCCAATTGTCCAGGAAATTATGCTAGATTAAAAAAATTAGCTCTGAAAACACCAATATTTCCAATGATTGAGAATAAACGTAGCATGTTGGATATTGATAGATTATGCCAATATATAAAAGAATATGTAGATTGTGAAATTCATGGTGTTTTTCTGCCACAAGATGATGAGTATACAAACACAAGTATGTTAGTTAAGAGGTTAGCAGAAGAAAATGGGAGAAGAGTTTATTTATCAGAGGCTATTGGATTAATGATAAAGTTAATAGGTAAAAGATCCAATGTAATAAATAAAGTTTTTGGAAATTTAATATATAAAAGATAGAGATAGGGGTATGTAGTAATGAAGCATATAGATTTAAGTTTAGCAATTGTTACTTATAACAATTCTAGAATAATAGAGGATACTGTAAGGAGTATAGTAAGTAATATCCCAGAGGAATATAGTTATCAATTATATATAATTGATAATAACTCTACAGATAATACAGTCGAGTTAGTAAAGGATATTAAAGGAAATATTGAGGTTGTTGAGCTAGGGGTAAATAAAGGATTTGGACATGGACATAATGCTATAATCGATGTAGTTAATTCGAGGTATCACTTTGTAGTAAATCCAGATATAACAATTGAAAATAGTGATCAAATTAGAATTATGGTTGAGTATTTTGAGGAAAATAAAGATGTGGGAATGTTATCACCTCTAATTTTAAGTCAAGATTTATCTATTCAATACCTATGTAAAACAAATCCTACGGTTTTTGATATGTTAATTAGGAGAGTATCGCCTAATTTATTAAAGAAAAGACAAGATAAATATATAATGAAAGAAACAGGTTATGACAAAATTATGCAGTTAGAGTATGCATCAGGGTCATTCATGATTTTTAGAACTGACATTTATAAAAAAATAAAAGGATTTGATGAATCATTCTTTATGTATTTAGAAGATGCAGATATTACGAGAAGGGTTAATCAAATTTCTAAAGCAATATTTTTTCCAAATGCTAGAGTAATTCATGCATGGGAAAGGAGTAGCCATAAAAGTTTTAAATATGCGAAAATTACAATACAGTCAATGATAGTATATTTTAAAAAATGGGGATGGAAACTTATTTAATAGTATAAAGAAATTAAAAGGAGAATCACATGAAAAATAGTTATGGTATAAGTGAAATATTAAAAAATATTTTTTCTTTAATATACACTAAATTATGCTTTAAAGATGCTAGATTAATTAGAAGGCCGGTCTATGTTAGAGGAAAAAAATTTTTTTCTTATGGAAAAGGATTTACAACTGGATATAATTGTAGGATTGAGATATTTGATACCGGATTAGGAAATTCTAAAAAACTAATAATCGGTGAAAATTGCAAGATAGGAGATTATGTGCATATAGCAGCAGGTGAAAATGTTATTATAGGAGATAACTGTTTGATGGCTTCTAAAATATATATAAGCGATATTAACCATGGGGATTATTCAGGAGAATTTGAATATTCATCACCTACTATTCCTCCAGATTCAAGAAGTCTTTATACTAAACCTGTAAAAATAGGGAACAATGTGTGGATTGGTGAGAATGCATGTGTTTTACCAGGCGTTATGATAGGTGATGGATGTATAGTAGGTGCAAATTCTATTGTAAATAAAAATATCCCGAACAATTCTATTGTAGCAGGTTCTCCGGCCGAAATTATTAAGAAATATAATTTCGAACTTAAAAAATGGGAAAGAATAAATAAAAACTAAAAGCAAAGTAGGGTTGGTAAAATATGGTTGGATTATTTAGTTTTGATGGACCTATGTATAGAGATATAAATGGAGTATATTGTAATACTACAATAACATCAGAGATGTTTTCTAGATATTTTAGGGTAGTGGATAAATTAGTAGTAGTAATAAGAACATACCATTTAGATAAAACTTATGAAGAGGCAGCCTTAAAAAAGGTAGATTTAGAAGGTCTAGAGTTTGTTGAAATAGGGAACTTAAATTCATTAAAGGGATTTTTCTTTGAAAAGAAAAAATATAAGAAAATAATATTAGAACAAGTTGGGCAAGCTGATTTAATATTCGCAAGGATGCCAAGCACTGTTAGCGATATAACTATTAAAGCAGCAAGAAAAACAAATAAAAAGTATATGGTTGAAGTTGGAGGATGCGCTTGGGATGCATTTTGGAATCATAGTTTTTTAGGGAAAATTATTGCTCCATATATGTTTCTAAATGAGAAAAAAGGTGTGAGAAATGCTAGTTTTGCATCTTATGTTACAGAAAGATGGTTACAACGTAGATATCCTTGTGACTGTCAATCTATAGCGGCTTCGAATGTTTATTTGAATTTACTTAGAGATAGCGTTTTAGATAAAAGATTAGAAAAAATAAGAACAAAAGATAAAAAAGATGTTTTTATTATTGGAACAACTGCGGCTGTAAATGTAAAATATAAAGGGCAAGAATATGTCATTAAAGCAATATATGAATTAAACAAAAAGGGATATAATTTTGAATATGAATTAGTCGGAGGTGGAGATACAACTTATTTGAAGGAAATAGTAGATAAATTAGATCTTAATGATAAAGTACGGTTTAAAGGATTATTGTTACATGAAGATGTATTTGATTGGTTAGATTCAATTGATATATATGCTCAACCTAGTAAGCAAGAAGGATTACCTCGAGCATTAATTGAAGCATTAAGTAGGGCATGTCCAGCAATAGGATCAACAACTGCTGGAATTCCAGAGTTATTACAAGAAGAAGTTATATTTAATAATGGAAATGTTAAAGATATATGTAATATATTGGAGAGGTTAGCTTCAGCGAATATGATGGAATATGCAAAGAAGAATTTTAAAAAAGCTCATGAATTTGAATTATCACATTTGGATGAGAAAAGAAATACATTATATGATTCATATAAAAGATTCATTCAACATTAAATTTATAAATAAACTAGTGACAATCATAGTGGGAAGTATAATATAAAAATTGTATATAGTTACTTTCGAGTAATATCAATAACATAATCTAAATGATTAAGTTCGTTATGTGGACTTAAATTATTATAAGGGTATTGATGCAAAAATTATAATATGTAATTCATAAAGTAGAACTATAAGAGCTAGGGAACTACTTTCGTAACTAAAGATAACTCTATATTAGGATTTTGATATACTGGTTAAACTATACATAAATGTTCAACAAATCCTATGAGGGATGTTTAAGTAGAATTTGGTTAGAAATAAAATTAGTATAATGTATAAAATCTTAATTTAATATAAAGTCATGGGGGCGTTGTTTTATTGAGGGAAATTTATTAAATTTTAAAATATATAGAACTTTTAGAATAATGTAAAAACATTATTCTAACATTTAATAAGGAGGGGTGAAAATGAATAAAAACTCAAGTCTTATAAAGATAAAATATAAGCTTATAAATAGAAAAATAGGAAAAATAATACTTAAGATTTATCATTATACTGTTTCGGTTCCACTTGTGAAAATGAACTCATTAAGATTTTACTTTATAAAAGATAAAATTAAACCTATTGAGTTTTACTCAATGGAGGATACATTTAATATGTTAACATTTCAGAATAAATCATTATGTAGATTTGGAGATGGAGAAATATCATGGATGTATAGAGATTCAAAAGGATATTTTGGGCAAGAAAATTCTGAAGAACTAAGTAGGCGATTAAAAGAAGTATTTAATTCAAATTCTGAATGGGTTTTAATAGGAATTCCAGATTTTTTTGGTAATATGGATCAATATTCTAAAAAAAGAATAGAATCAAGAAATGCGCATTTAGCTAAGTACTACAAGCGATGGATGGATTTAGTGAACGAAGACAATAGATATGTAGATGCGCTGATTACTAGAGTATATAATGGACGTAAAAGTAATGATAGTGAACTTATATTTAGAAAGTGGAAGGAAGTTTGGAAGGGGAAAAATGTAGTTATTATAGAAGGAAACAAAACAAGGTTTGGTGTAGGCAACGATTTGTTAAGGAGTGCTAAAAGCATAAAAAGAATTATAGCACCAGCAGAAAATGCGTTTAAGAAATATGAGAAGATATATAAGGTTACAAAAAAATATTTTGATAACGAGGTAATATTTCTTATTGCACTAGGTCCAACGGCGACTATTTTGGCTTACGATTTGGGGAAAGAAGGATATCAAGCTATAGATATTGGGCATTTAGACATTGAATATGAATGGTATTTATCAGGTGCAAGTAAAAAAGAGGCTGTAGCAGGGAAATATGTTAATGAAGTTGGAGGTGCTCCACAGATTGAAATTGAGGAAGAAAAATTGATTAAATATAATTCGGAAATAGTCGACTACATATAATTTATATGTTTATAGTTAAATTTACTAGAATTATATAAGTAATAAAGTTAATTATGATGTAGATAATATTGCTAATTATAATTAAATATAGAAGGTGAAAGAGAGACATATGAAAATAAATAGTTTAGACATAAAGCTTAAAAACACATTAACTATGTATAGTGATGTTATAGTATCGGTTTTAGCTTTTTTGATCATATTTTTATTAGATAATTCGAGTCAATCATTAGGTTATTTAGGGATGTGTATAATTTTCATTTCACTATATCAACTTATAAAAGTTAGAGAGAGTACGGAACTCTTAGTCTTATTTGGTTTAATAACATATATAAATTTGTCAGTTTCAATTGGAGATTTACTACAAATAGGACAATCATTAGGTCAAGAAACTTTAAGTTGGCAGATGGCAGTTAGGTTATCAGAATATAATGCAATAGGTGCAAAATGTATACTGGCTATAATGGCTGTATTAAACATAATGATTAATAGTAAATACTTAAAAAAAATACGTTCAACGGTAAATGAACCAATAATTAAAAAAGAGAATGACTATATATTTTATATAGGATTAGTAGTTCTAATTATATTTTGGTACTTTGGATATGGATCGACAAGAGGAAGTACCTATAATAGTAATACACAAACAATATATGAATATTGCTTAGTTATTTTTATTGTTGTATGGTTTTATAGTGGGAATTCTAAGGTGAAAAAGAGTTATATGTATTTATATGCATTTATATATATATTACAAGCTCTTATAAGGGGAGATCGTTCATCTGCATTTCCGATGATAGTAATAATATTTTTAATACAAAATTATAGATTGAATTTAAAGAGATTAAGCTTTCTTGCTATAGGGGGGATATTTGCTTCTAATATTATATCGATATATAGATTATCATATTCATTCTCAGCTATGAAAGATTTATATTTATCTAAATATGGAATGACAGCGTTTTTATCAGATACAGTATCTCAATCCTATTATACAGGAATTAGTATAGCAAATGTACATGATTTAATACCAAATACTTCAACTTATTTTTTAGATTTCTTAGGTGGAATATTGATGGGTGGAGGTTTTAGAAATGCAGATGTTGGTGCGGTTGCATATAATTATTTGTTAAATAAAGGTGGAGGATTTTATTTTTCGTGGTTTTATTTTTGGTTTGGTTTTGTAGGTGTAATTTGTGCAGGTGTATTATTAGGATATATTATTAGAAAATTATTCGCAAGCTCCAATAATTATATAAGACTATATAAGTTAGTACTTGTTGCTATGTGTTTTAGATGGTATCTGTATACTCCGTTTGTTCTATTTAGGTCAATATTGTTTGTATTTAGTATGCTTTTATTTATAAGTTTTTTAGTAGAGAAGCTAACAGCAAAAAAGTAGACTTAAGATTATAGAAAATTTAAGTATAAAAAGTATTGAATACTATTACTAAGTCGGTCAATAAATTCAAATTGAAAGTTGTGGGTAGAATGTTTAATAAAAGAAATGAATATTTAATATCAGTAGCTACAAAAATTATTTTTGTTGGACTGTCATTCATAAATTCTATTTTAATAAATCGTTATTTAGGTCCAACATTAAAAGGAGAATATGCTTATATATTAAATATATCAAATATAGTAACAATAATAATTGGGTTTAACATTGCATCTTCATTGCCATATTTTATGAAGAAATATGGACAAGATGTTAAACAAAAAATTATAAATATAATATATTTCCAGGGGATTATATATTTCTTAGCTGGAATGGTAGCTATTTTCTGGTTAAATAATAAAACACCAATATATGTAATAATTATAAGCATAATATTACAATTCGGTAATCAAATAGATTTTGTAAGCCTAGTATCAAATATAAATAATAGAAACAAAATAGTTCTTATTACATCTGTAGTATACACGTTTATGCTATCAGTAAGTTTTTTTATGACTAATCATAATATAGAATTACTGATATGTATTTTAATGATTTATAATATTCTTAAAACGATATTACTTGTTTTAAGCTATAAATTGATACCTAGAAGAGAAGGCAATAAAATTATTTCTTTAAGAAATGTGGTTAAATTCAGCATTTTCCCTATGATTACGGCTCTACTTACTACGTTTAACTATAATATAGATATAATTTTATTAAAATCTTTTGTATCAGATAGTGAAATTGGAATTTATAGTGTAGGGGTAACATTAGCTTCAATGTTATGGGTAATCCCAGATGCATTTAAGGAAGTATTATTTAGCAAAACTTCAAAAAGCGATCCAATAAAACAAATAGTGATGAGTATTAAAATTAATGTATATATAAGTATTATTATTATTTTAGGGTTTGTTTGTTTAGGAAAGGGTTTTGTTTCATTATTTTATGGAGAAAGTTATGTGAGTTCATATGGAGTTTCTGCAATATTATTAGTTGGGACAATACCTATGATATTTTTCAAGATAATTAACACCCAATATTTAGCGATAGGTAAACAAAGATTTAGTTTCTATGTTCTTGCTAGCTCAGTAATAATGAATGTAATAATGAATTATATAACCATACCATTATATGGAATAAAAGGGGCGGCATTATCTTCAGTTGTTTCATATTTACTATGCGGAATAATAATGATTTTTTCATTTAAGAATAAGTATAATTTAAAATTAGGTGATTTTATTATAATAAAGAGAGAAGAAATAGGTAACATAAAAAAGATGATAAAGTAAAATCGTAAAACCATAAAATAAATAGATAGTATATCTATTTCAGGGATAATAATATAGAAAAAGGAAGGAAATATAGTATGACTAAAATAGCAGTAGCAGGAACTGGATACGTTGGTTTATCTAATGCAATTTTATTAGCACAAAATAATGAAGTTATAGCACTAGATATTATTCAAGAAAAGGTTGATATGATAAATGATAAAGTATCCCCGATAGTGGATAAGGAGATACAAGAGTATTTAAGCAAGAAAGAATTAAATTTAGTGGCAACAACAGATGCGTTTAAAGCTTTTAAAAATGCGGAGTTTGTTATAGTATCAACACCAACAAATTATGATCCAGACTTGAATTACTTTAATACAAGAACTGTTGAAGCAGTTATAGCAAATGTCTTATCTATAAATCCAGATGCGACTATGGTTATAAAATCAACAGTACCAGTTGGATACACTAAGAAAGTTAGAGAAATGTTTGATACAGATAATATAATTTTTTCACCTGAGTTTTTAAGAGAGGGAAGAGCTTTATATGATAACTTATATCCATCTAGAATAATAGTTGGTGAGCAGTCAGAAAGAGCAGAAAAATTTGCAAATGTTTTAAAAGAAGGGGCAATTAAAAAAGATATTCCAGTATTATTCACTAATAGTACTGAGGCTGAAGCAGTTAAACTTTTTTCTAACACTTACCTAGCATTAAGGGTAGCATATTTCAATGAATTAGACACATATGCTGAACTTAGAGGATTGGATACTAAGCAAATAATAGAAGGAGTAGGACTTGATCCAAGAATAGGAACTCATTACAATAATCCTTCTTTCGGATATGGAGGATACTGTTTACCAAAAGATACAAAGCAACTTAGAGCAAATTATGATGACGTACCAAACAATATAATAAGTGCAATAGTTGATGCTAATAGGACACGTAAAGATCATATAGCAGATCAAATTATAAAGAAGGAGCCTAAAACTGTTGGTATTTATAGGTTAACAATGAAAACAGATTCAGATAATTTTAGAGCATCATCAATTCAAGGGATAATGAAAAGAGTAAAGTCAAAGGGAATAGAAGTTGTTGTTTATGAACCAAGTTTAAAGGAAGATAATTTCTTTAACTCAAAGGTTATTAAAGAGTTAGAAGAATTTAAAGAAGTTTGTGATGTTATAGTATCAAATAGATTATCAAAAGATTTATTTGACGTAGAAGAAAAAGTTTATACTAGAGATTTATTTAATAGAGACTAGATATAAGGAGTGAAATTATGAGAAATATATTAATTACAGGCGGAGCAGGATTCATAGGTTCTCACTTAAGTGAGAGATTATTAAAAGAGGGAAATAAAGTTTTTATTATTGATAACTTTAACGATTATTATGACCCAAATATAAAAAGAAATAATGTAGAAGAAGTTAAAAAAACATGTTTAGAAAATAATATATCATCAGAAAACTATATAGTATTTGAAGGTGATATTAGAGATAATAATTTTCTAAAAGAGGTATTTACTAATAAAATAGATTCAATAATGCATTTAGCTGCAATGGCTGGAGTAAGACCTTCGATAGAAGACCCTACGTTATATTATGATGTTAATATAACAGGTACTGTTAACATTTTAGAGAGATGTAGAGAAAATAATGTAAAACAGTTTGTTTATGCATCAAGTTCATCAGTATACGGCAATAATGAGAAAGTCCCATTTGCTGAAGTTGATAGAGTAGACAATCCTATATCTCCATATGCAGCTACAAAAAAAAGTGGGGAGCTTTTGTGTCACACATATCATCATTTATTTGATATGAATATAGCTTGCTTAAGATTTTTTACAGTGTATGGGCCAAGACAAAGACCAGATTTGGCAATAAATAAATTTACAAGATTAATATTAGAAGATAAAGAAATACCATTTTATGGAGATGGTACTACTTCAAGAGATTATACTTATGTAGAAGATATAGTTGAAGGAATAGTTTCTAGTATTAATTATGTAAATAGAGATGAAAGCGTATTTGAAATATTTAATATAGGGGGAGATAAGACAGTTTCATTAACAGAAATGGTAGAAATAATTGAAGATGTGTTAGGAAAGAAAGCTAAGATAAACAGATTACCAATGCAACCAGGAGATGTAAATAGAACATGCGCTGATATTAGTTATTCAAAGAAAATGTTAGGATATAATCCTAAAACTACCTTTAAAGAAGGAATAAAAAAATTTATTGCCTGGAAACTTAAATAAAAGGTAATATTTTGGAGAGACGGTGGTAAACTTTGAGAAATAACAGTAAACTTAAGATTATAATACTGATTACAATTGCAATAATAGCCTTGACAATAGGCGGAGGATTTTTCTATATAAATTCTAAGCTTAATAAGGTTGAAAAGGTAGAAATAAACAAGGATAATCTATCCATAGATCAAAGTATAGAAAATGATAAAGAAAAGTCAAAAATAAAGAATATTGCGTTGTTTGGGATAGATGCACCTCAAGGTAAAGTCGGAAGATCCGATTCTGTTATGGTACTTACTATTGATGAAAAAAATAAGAAATTAAAATTAACTTCAATAATGAGGGATTCATATGTTAATATTCCAGGGCATGGAGATGATAAATTAACTCATGCGTACGCCTTTGGAGGCCCTGAGCTAGCTATTAAAACTCTTAATGAAAATTATAAACTTAATATTAAAGATTTTATGGCAGTTAACTTTACGTCTATGCCAGAAATAATTGATAAATTAGGTGGAGTAGAGATAGATATCACTAAAGAGGAAATATCTCATATTTCAGGAGTAACTCATCCGGGAAAACAAAACTTAAATGGCGAAGAGGCGCTTGCTTATTCTAGAATAAGGCATGCCACTGGGGGAGATTATCAAAGAACTAACAGGCAAAGAACAGTATTAGATGCTATATTTAATAAGGTTAAAAATATAAGCATCACAGAAATACCAGGGTTTATAGATAGCTTCTTACCTTACGTAAAGACTAATATGTCAAGTTCTGAATTAATAGGACTTGCTACTGATGTAATTCCTTTAATGAGTAATGGATTAGAATCAGCTAGATTCCCTTTAAACGGTTATTGTGAAGGAAAGATAATAAACAAGGTTTGGTATCTTGTCTTTGATAGAAAGACTACCTTAAAACAGATTCAAGATTATATTTATGAAAATAAAGCATTACCAGAACATAGTAATGATAATACTTAAATAAAAAATGCATCTCCTTCGAGATGCATTTTTTTAGTCTTCAAATATAAATTTGTGCATATTATTAGTTACAGCTTCTTTATTAATTACTTGATAGTAAACTCCTTTAATCATTTCGCCGTGCCCGTTTTCATCACTTGGGAACATCTTTTGTTCCATAGTGCTAACGTTCATTCCTAATATGTCTGTTCCTATTCCTAAAAGCTCTGTAGAAGACATATTAGTATCTACTAAAGGAAGTAGTTCACTTAAAAGTCCAGGAAGCTTAGTAGGCGATGTTTTTATAAGTTTTGAGAATAATGCTTCCAAAACGTTTCTTTGTCTTGAAGTTCTCATTTGATCTCCGCCGTCGTATCTAATTCTAGAATAAGCAGTAGCTTGAATTCCGTTTAGGTTTTGCATTCCAGTAGAAGTCACATGACTTGCACTAGTACCATTTATTTTATTTAACTCGTCTATATAGAAGTTTATATATTTTAAATCTCCGTTAGTTATACTAATATCTACTCCACCAAGTTCGTTTATAATCTTTGGCATTGAACTAAAGTTAACAGTAACGAACTTATCTATATTTAGATCAAAGTTAGTATTTAAAGTATTTATAGCAAGTTCTGGTCCGCCGTAAGCGTAAGCGTGAGTAAGTTTAGTTTTGCCGTGACCTTTAACGTCTACGTAACTATCTCTCATAAGAGAAGAAAGCTTAAGTTTATTATGCTTTTTATCTATAGTTAAAATCATTACAGCATCAGAACGACCAGGCTGCCCTTTAGGGGCATCTATTCCGAATAATGCTATGTTTGTAAAATCTTTAGTATCGTACTTTTGATCTAAATCAGAATTCATTCCTAAGTTTTCTTTATTTAAATCGACTTTATTAGTTTTACTTAAAAGGTAGAAAGCATATCCTCCACCTGCAACTATAATAGCTATAAGAGCTATTAAAACTCCTAATAAAACTTTTTTGGTAGTTGACATTTTTCTTTTAGGTTTCTTGTTTGCAGATCTTTTATTTGAAGTATCTACGTTAGAATCTCTCATAATTTGTCCTCCTTAAAATTATTCCAAACTATATTTTAACACTTGAAAAGGATTAATATATTTCTAAAAAATTAAATCCTTTAATATTTTAACAGTTTTTATAATAGAATTTGTTTCTAAAATGAAAACAATAGATTTCATTTTAGAAACAGAATTTATTCGTATATAAATTCGTGAATCTCTTTAGTTTCTTCTTTTATATTAAAAGTTTGATAAGAAACTCCTTTAATCATTTCACCTTTTCTATGAGTATCACAAGGGAACATTTTTTCATTTATCTTTTTAGGTTTCATACTTAATACATCTGTTCCAAAAGACATAAATTCAGTAGGTGAAATGTTTGTATCTACTAAAGGAAGCATAGTATCTAAAAGGCTAGGGATTTTAGTAGGTGAAGTTGATACAAGTTTACCAAAAACATCTTCTAAAACGTTACGTTGCCTTTGTGTTCTCATTTGATCTCCCCCGTCATAACGGATTCTAGAATAAGCTAAAGCTTCAGCACCGTTTAGAGTCTGAGTTCCTGAGTGAGTAACTCCAGGGATATATTTAATCTCAGCTTCAGTTATATTAACTGTTATACCTCCTAGTGCATCTATAATCTTTGGAAGAGTAGTAAAGTTAACTGTAATAAATCTACTTATATTTAAATCAAAGTTTTGATTTAAAGTATTCATAGCAAGTTCAGCTCCTCCGAAAGCATAAGCGTGAGTTATCTTGTCTTTTCCGTAACCTTCGATATTAACGTAAGAATCTCTCATAATAGAAGAAAGCTTAAGCTTTTTGTGAGTTTCATCTATTGAAAGAATCATTATAGCATCAGATCTTCCGCGAACCCCTTCAGGTGCATCTATTCCAAACAGTGCTATGTTTGTAACTTCTGCATTAGCATTTTTATCTAAAGAAGTGTTGATACTTAATTTACTTTCGTCTATTTCGATTTTGTTTGGCTTACTTAAAAGGTAATAAAGGTAAGAAAAGCCAGAAATTAATACTAGAAGTATAACACTTACTACTATGATAATAATTTTTTTCTTATTTAAATTTTTTATTTTATTCACCATAATTCCTCCATAAAAATCAATCACTTCTATTTTATAACATTATAACAATAAAAACTATAAGAACTTCTTATTATTAGGTGAATAATAAATTGGACTAGCTTTGCATAGAAATAGATGTAAATAATGAGAGGTGGGGAGATTATGAAAATTTTAGTCACAGGTGGACTTGGATATATAGGGAGTCATACTGTTGTAGAATTGATGAAAAACAAGAATAATGAGGTTATTATAATTGATAATTTAAGCAATAGCAATATTGCTATATTAGATAGGCTAGAAAGGATAACTTTTAAGAAAATTAAATTTTATAATATTGATATAAAGGATGAAATGAAATTAAATGAAGTATTTACAGAAAATAAAATAGAATTAGTTATTCACTTTGCTGCATATAAATCAGTAGGGGAATCGGTAAAAGAACCATTAAAATACTATGATAATAATATAGGAGGAACGGTAACATTATTAAATATAATGAAAAGAAATAATGTAAAAAATTTTATATTTAGTTCATCAGCTACGGTATATGGGGAACAGGAAATAATGCCTATAGAGGAGGGATTTAAATTAAAGGAACCTAAAAATCCTTATGGTAAAACAAAAGTTATTACAGAAAAAATATTAAGTGATTTAGCAAAATCTGATGATGCTTGGAAAATTGCAATTTTAAGGTATTTTAATCCAGTTGGAGCTCATGAAAGTGGATTAATTGGGGAATTACCAAATGGTATTCCAAATAATCTAATGCCATATCTCTCAAAAGTAGCAGCGGGAGAATTAAAAGAATTGAATGTTTTTGGAAATAATTATGAGACAAAGGATGGTACGGGAGTTAGGGATTATATACATGTTGTTGATCTAGCAAAGGGACATGCTATCATAATCGATAATATATATAAATTCAATAAACTAAAAGTTTATAATTTAGGGACTGGAAATGGATATAGTGTTATAGAGGTAATAAAAGAGTTCGAAAAAATTTCAGGAAAGAAAATAAACTATAAAATAGTAGAGAAACGAAAAGGTGATGTAGGTGTATCCTATGCTTCTCCTAAAAAAATTAATGAAGAATTAGGGTGGGTTGCAAAAAAAGGATTAAAGGATATGTGTAAAGATTTTTGGAATTGGCAAAATAATGGATTGAAAGAAATAATCAATGAATTTTAAAAGAACTAATTTTTAGTTCTTTTTTATTTTAGATTTACAGAAGTAAAGTTTAAGAACTTCACTAAAAAAATAATAAAAAAGATAAAAAAATTATAATAATTTGACTAAGAAGTAAATATACCTATAATTGTAACCAATTTTAAATAGGAAATAATAAAAAGGGGGTGGGTATTTTGAATAGTTTAAGAAAGTATAGAGTTCCTATTTTGATTTTTAGTGACTTTTTATTTATAAATTTATCTTTTTTATTTAGTTTTATAATACGGTTTGATTTGAATTTCCCAAAGGGATTATTTAAAGAGAGCATCTATATGATGATTTTTATAAACTTTATTTATATTAGTCTTTTTTACTTTTTTAAGATGTATAAAA
This sequence comes from Clostridium chrysemydis, assembly GCF_015234215.1. Lineage (GTDB taxonomy): Bacteria > Bacillota > Clostridia > Clostridiales > Clostridiaceae > Clostridium > Clostridium chrysemydis. The sequence continues at coordinate 88,196 of NZ_JADEKP010000002.1, forward strand.
CACTTTGGACAAATGCGAGTATAGATGAAGTTATGCGAGGTTTATCCTCTTCCTTAGCTGCTTGTTTAATTTCAATAGGAACTAATTACTTATTTAAAGAACCTATTCCTATGATAATTGTTTTGGTAAGTGTTGTATTTATATGTTTTACGTGTATTGGGTTTAGGCTTTCATATAGGGTCTTTAGAAGAATTGCTATGAGGAATAGCTATAGAAAGTGTGAATCTAAAAAAAGAATATTGATAATAGGAGCAGGTTCTTGTGGAAGAATTGTTATTGATGAAATGATTAAAAACAACCAGATGGATATGAAGCCTATCTGTATTGTAGATGATGATAAAAATAAAATAGGAAAATTTTTTATGGGGATAAAAGTTGTAGGAAGTACAAAGGAAATAACAAAAGTAGTTGAGGAGTTCAACATAGAAACTGTAATTATTGCTATATCAAAAATATCTTCAAGCTCTAAAAAGAGAATTATTGAAGAATGTCAAAAAACTAAAGCAAAAATAAAGATAATTCCTGGGGTTTATGAAATTATGGATGGAAAGATTTCAATTAGTAAGATACGAGATGTAGATCTTAAGGATTTACTTGGAAGAGATGAAGTTAAATTAGATAAAGAATATATTTCAAGTTACTTAAAGGATAAGGTTGTATTAGTAACTGGAGGTGGAGGTTCTATAGGTTCTGAACTTTGCAGGCAAATAGCAGAGTTTAGTCCGAAAAAGTTACTTATATTAGATATATACGAGAATAATGCTTACGATATACAAAATGAGCTTTCTTATAAATTTAAGGACTTAGAACTTAAAACCATTATAGCTTCTGTAAGAGATAAAAGTAGAATTAGAGATGTTTTTAGAGAGCACAGACCAGATGTAATATTTCATGCGGCAGCTCATAAGCACGTTCCTTTAATGGAAGATAACTTTAGTGAAGCTATAAAAAATAATGTGGTAGGGACATTAAACGTAGCAGAGATAGCAGGTGAGTTTAATGCTAAAAAATTTGTACTTATTTCAACTGATAAAGCAGTGAACCCAACTAATATAATGGGAGCTTCTAAGAGGGTATGCGAAATGATAATTCAATCTATAAATAAAAAAAGCAGTACTGATTTTGTAGCGGTAAGGTTTGGAAATGTTCTTGGGAGTAATGGCTCCGTTATACCTTTATTTAAAAGACAAATAAAAAATGGAGGACCAGTAACTATTACTCACAAGGATATAATAAGGTATTTTATGTTAATACCTGAAGCTGCACAATTAGTATTACAGGCTGGTGCTTTTGCAAAGGGTGGTGAAATTTTCGTTTTAGATATGGGAGAGCCTGTCAAGATATACGATTTAGCTAAAAAACTTATTAAATTTTCAGGTTTTGAACCAGAAAAAGATATAAAAATAGAAATAACAGGGCTTAGACCAGGAGAAAAATTATATGAGGAACTATTAATGGATAGTTCTCTTAATAAAACTAAAAATGAAAAGATATTTATAGAAACTACAGAAAACTATGATTACAAAATATTAAAAAATCAAATTATAGAGTTGTTAAATATAGCTATTAGTAATGATAAAGAGTTATTAAAGAAAAAATTAAAAGAAATAGTAAAAACATTTAAGGATCCTAAAGACGTTAATGAAAAGGGGAAATTTAAAAAGATTTCATAAGGGGGAAATATGAATAACAATAGGATTTATCTATCATCACCTCATATGGGAGGCTTAGAAAAAGAATATATAAAAGAAGCATTTGATACTAACTGGATAGCTCCACTTGGAAAAAATGTTGATGAGTTTGAAAATGAAGTATTAGATTATGTTAAAAGCAAAGGGGCGCTAGCACTATCTTCTGGAACATCTGCTATACACCTTGCTTTAAAGCTACTTTCTATTTCAGAAGGAGATTATGTGTTTTGTTCTGATCTTACTTTTGCAGCAAGTTGTAACCCTATTTTGTATGAGAAAGGCATTCCAATTTTTATTGATTCTGAGAAAGACTCTTGGAATATGTCATATAAAGCTTTAGAGAAAGCTTTTAATTTTGCAAGAGAAAACAATAAATTACCTAAAGCTGTTATAGTAGTTCATTTATACGGACAATCTGCTGATATGGATAATATTAAAAAGATATGTGACGAATATAAAGTTCCAATCATAGAAGATGCAGCAGAAAGTTTAGGAGCTATGTATAAAGGAACAATGACTGGAACTATAGGTAAATATGGAATTTATTCTTTTAATGGAAATAAGATAATTACAACATCAGGTGGAGGAATGCTGATTTCAGAAGATATAGAAAGTATAAATAAAGCAAGATTTTTAGCAACACAAGCAAGGGAGAATAAACCGTATTATCAGCATAAAGAATTAGGATATAACTATAGGCTAAGCAATGTTTTAGCTGGGATTGGAAGAGGTCAGCTAAGAGTTCTAGAAGACAGAATAAAAAAGAAAAAGGAAATTTTCTGTAGGTATTTAGATGGGTTTAAGAAATTAAAAGAGATTTCTATGATGCCAATAAGAGAATATGGGAGCCCTAATTTTTGGCTTAGTTGTATAAGGATAAATGATAATTCTAAAGTGAATCCAAAAGATATAATAGATAAATTAAATGAGGAGAATATAGAAGCTAGACATATATGGAAACCTATGCATATGCAACCACTATATAAAAAGTATATGTTTTTTAAAGAGGGGGATGAAGCTATTTCAGAACAAATCTTTAAAGAGGGAGTTTGCTTACCTTCTGATACTAAGATGACAGAAGAAGAGCAAGAAAAGGTAATTTCGTTAGTACGAAGAGTAATTTATAAGGAGAAAGTATGAATAATTTAAAACGGATTTTAGATATAATATTTTCTCTTTGTGCATTAATCATATTATCCCCGATATTTTTAGGATTATATATTTTAATAAAATTTAAGCTTGGTAGCCCTGTTATATTTAAACAAGAAAGAGTTGGAATTAAAAACAGGGTATTTACTATGTATAAATTTAGAACTATGAATGATTTAAAAGATGATAAAAATAATCTTTTACCTGATTATTTAAGATTAACTAAATTCGGGAAAATTATTAGAAGTTTAAGTTTAGATGAACTTCCAGAACTTTTTAATATATTAAAAGGTGATATGAGCTTAATAGGGCCAAGACCACTATTAGTTGAATATTTAAAACTTTATGATGGTGAGCAGATAAGAAGACATGATGTATTACCAGGTCTTACTGGGTTTGCACAAATTAATGGTAGAAATAATTTAAAGTGGAGCGAAAAGTTTAAGTTGGATGTTTGGTATGTAGATAATTGGAGCTTAAAACTTGATATAAAGATATTCTTTTTAACTATTTACAAAGTTTTAAAAAGAGAGGGTATAAGCGGAGCTGGTGAAATAACAGTTTCTAAATTCACTGGGCTAAATTAAAGGAGAATTATGAAGGATTTAATTATTATTGGGGCAGGGGGAGTAGGAAGAGAAGTACTTTGGATAATAGAAGAGATAAACAAATCAGAAGAGACTTGGAATATAAAGGGGTTTTTAGATGATAACAAAGAGATTTGGGGTAAAAATATAAACAATTATAAGGTTCTAGGAGGTAGAGATATATTATTATCTTTTCCTAAAGAGGTCTATATAATTATTGCGATTTCTAATTATAAAATAAAAAAAGAATTAGTAGAATTTATAGATGATAAATATAGATATGCAAATATAATTCATCCGAGTGTTTTTATATCTAAAACAGTAGAAATAGGAGAAGGGATAATAATTTATCCAGGAGTAGTTATAACTACAAATATAAAAATTCAAAATCATGTAATCATAAGTCCAAAGTGTGGAATCGGGCATAATTCTGTTTTAAAAGATTACGTATCACTTCTTTGGAATGCAAATATATCAGGGTTTGTAAAAATAGAAGAAGGTGCAATGATAGGTACAGGTGCTACAATCATTCAATACAAAAAAATTGGAATGGGGTCGGTAGTAGGGGCTGGTGCAGTTGTCATTAATAATGTTAAGGATAATGATGTAGTTGTAGGGGTACCTGCAAAAAGTATATGAGGAAAAAGAGGTAGGGTATGGGAGAAAAAACATTTGATATAGATAGACTAATTTATTCCTTTAAGAAAAAAATATGGTTGATTGTATTAGCTATGCTTGTAGCGGGTGGATTTGGATACTTAAAAACTACTAAGATGCATGAGACATACACAGCAAAAGTAAAGATTTTTTCAGGAAAGACAGACAAAATTACAGATGAATATTCAAAAGGAGAATTATCAGAGTATTCTTCACTTATGAATACTTATATACAACTTATAAAAACAAATGAGTTTATGGGTAAAGTTTCTAAAAAGGCTGGACTTAAAATGCCTCCAGAACAATTGATAAATGGTGTGCAATTTGGAGTGACAGAAGGAGTACCTATTTTAGAAATTAGTTATACATCAACTGAAGCTGATGCTTCAAAAAAAATAGTAACAACTATTGCTAATGAATTTAGTGCTGGAGTTGGAGAAATTATATTAGGAGTTCATACAAAAGTAATAGATGAGGTTAACGTGATAACTAATTATCCAAACAAAAAAAATATAATTATTTTTTATTTAGCAGTTGGTATTTTAAGTTCACTTGGAATAATATTCATATTAGATTATTTAGATAGTACCATAAAAGATAAAAGTGATTTAGAAAAGAGCTTTAAGGCACCTGTAATTGGTGAATTGCCTTTTAATAATAAAAAGTCTAAGGATAATGAAATTATAATTAAAACTAATTTAAAAAATATTACAAGTGAGAGCTATAGAAAATTAAGAACCAGTTTTGAGTATTCGTCTATAGATAAAGATATAAAAACATTAGTTATCACAAGTTCAGAATCAGGAGAAGGTAAATCTACCGTTTGTTGCAATTTTGCTTATGTGATGTCTCAAAGTGAAAAGAAAGTTTTAATTATAGATTGTGATTTAAGAAGACCTAGCATTCATAGAAAATTAAAGCTATCTAACGAGGAAGGTCTAACAAATTATTTAATAGGGAAAAGCAACTTAGAAAATATAATAAATAATGTTTGTAATAATTTAGATGTAATAACAGCAGGGGAGATGCCACCTAGTCCTGCAGATGTTTTAGGCTCTAATAAAATGCAAGAATTTATTAGAGAGGTAGAAGAAGATTATGATCTTATAATCTTAGATACACCACCAGTTAGAGCTGTAACTGACGGACAGGTTCTAGCGGGGAAAGTAGATGGGACTTTGTTTTTAGTTAGGGCTGAAAAAACTAAATTAGATTCAATTAATAAAGGGTATAAAGAATTGGAAAAAGTTAATGCAAATGTTATAGGCATTGTAATTAATGGTGAGTCAGTAGATAGAAAAGATGCATATTATTACGGGTATTCAAAGGAGAAAAAATGAAAAAAATATTATACGTAACAACTATCAGTAATACTATAAATGCATTTTTAGTTCCGCATATAGAGCATCTTATAAAGCTTGGGTACACTGTTCATATAGGATGCAATATTTTAAATGAAATAGATAGTAGGCTAATAGAATTAGGGATTAAGGTTCATAATATAGAATTTAGCAGAAACCCTATAAATATAAATAATTTAAGGTGCATAAAAAAGATAAGAGACATTCAAGAAAAAGAAAAATATGATGTTGTTCACGTTCACACGCCAAATGCATCTTTCTTAACTAGGTTTGCATTAAGAAAAGAAAAAATAAAAATGATTTATACTTCTCACGGATTTCATTTTTATAAAGGTGCGCCAATAATAAATTGGTTACTATACTATCCTTTAGAATGTATAGCAGGGAGGTGGACAGATACTCTAATAACTATAAATAATGAAGATTTTGAGGTTAGCAAGAATTTAAAACTTAGAGCAGCTGGAAATAGATTTTTAATGAATGGTGTCGGGATAGATGAAGAAAAATATGAATCTAAATCTTTTGATAGAGATTTATTTCGCGAAAAAATAGGTGTTAAAAAAAATCAATTTATGATTTTGATTCTTGCAGAATTAAATAAAAACAAAAATCATAAGCAGATTATAAGCACTTTGAAATATATGAAAAATATAGAGAATATTAAAGTTATATGTGCAGGGGATGGGTCTCTTAAAGAAGATCTTTTAAAAAAAATAAAAATATTAGGGTTATCAGAAAATATAAAACTTATAGGATTTAGAGAAGACATAAAAGAACTATTAAGTGCGGCTGATTGTGTTGCTTTATTTTCTAAAAGAGAGGGACTTGGAAAATGCCTTTTAGAGGGGATTATAAATAATAAAATTCTTTTAGCGACAGATACTAGAGGACCAAGAACATTAATCAAAGATGGAAAAAATGGAGTATTAGTTAAAGTCAATGATATAAAAGGAACAGCTAATGCTATTTGTAAAATTTTAGAAGGCTTTGAAATTAAAAGTTATGACTATAGTAAGTATTTACTTAGTAATGTTTTGAAGGATTTAGAAATATATTACAAGGATTAGATAATTAATTATAGGGGGGAATATGAATCCTAAAATTTCAGTGATAATGGGTATATACAATTGTGAAAGCACATTAAAAGAGAGTATAGATTCTTTATTTAATCAAACATTTAAAGATTTTGAATTAATTATGTGTGATGACGGATCTAGTGATAGCACATACGAAATAGCTAAACATTATGAGAAGAAACATAAAGATAAGGTTATAGTTTTAAAAAACAAAGAAAATATGGGCTTAAACTATACTTTAAATAAATGTTTAAAGGAAGCTAGAGGAGAGTATATAGCGAGGATGGATGGTGATGATATATCACTTCCTACAAGGTTTGAAGAAGAAGTACAAGTTTTAGAAAATGAAGATGTTGAAATTGTTAGTACGCTTATGAGTTATTTTGATAAAGATGGAGAGTGGGGAAAATGTTGTATCTCTGAATATCCCAAAAAAGAAGAATTAATAAAGGGAACTATTTTTTGTCATGCACCTTGTATGGTGAAAAAATTCGCATATGACAAAGTTTTAGGTTATAGCGTAAGTGATAGACTTTTAAGAATGGAAGATTATCATTTGTGGATGAAAATGTACAAAGAAGGGTATAGTGGGAAAAATATTCAAAAAGTATTATATAAAATGAGAGACGATAGAGATGCTACTAATAGAAGAAAATTTATATTTAGACTAAATGAAAGTTATGTAAAAAGATTAATAATAAAGGAACTAAAACTAAAAAAAATAAATTATATATATACAGTAAAACCAATAATACTTGGAGTGATTCCAAAACCTATCTATGAATATCTTCACAAGAAGAAACTGAATACTTAGAAGCACGTGAGGGTGTAATAAATGACTATATATATGATTAACTTAGTTTTAGTAATAATATCTAGTATTTTATCAGAAAAAGCTCTTAAATCTGAACATAAAAATAAAAAAGTCTATTCATTTATTTTTATGTCGGTAGGATTATTATCATTAATATTAGTTTCAGGATTTAGATATAAAGTTGGAACAGATTACTCAAATTATTCAGAAATTTATACAGCATTTGGGCCTGATAAGGTTAATTGGTTTGAAAGTGAATTTGGTTTTGATTTTTTAATGAAAAGTTTATATAAGATAAGTGAAAATCCACAAATCTTTTTCTTTTTATCATCAATAATAATAAACACGGTAATAGTTATATTTTTAAGAAAGTATAGCAAAGATTTTTCGTTATCTATGTATTTTTATATAACTACGTTTGTATACTATGGAACAATGAATGGATTAAGACAATATCTAGCTTCTGTAATATTGATATCAGGCTTTAAACATTTACTTAATAGGAACTTTAAAAAATATTTTTTGTTTATTATAATAGCATCACTATTTCATCAATCAGCTCTAATATTTATCCTTATATATTTTACAGCAAACAAAAAAATAGAGTCTTTTACAAACATAATAATATTTGGAACATTCTCGTTAGCATTTATTTTTTATCAGCAATTTGTTGATGTCTTGTTTAATTTAATTGGAACATCACAGTATTCAAATTATGAATCAATTATGCACGACACAAGCAATGGGGCTAATATTTTAAGGATAGCAGTTTGGGTTATACCTATAGTAATAATATTACTTTATAAAAAGCGTGCAATGTTAGTTTTTGGGGAAAGATTGAATGTAATATTGAACTTATGTATTTTAGGAGCTCTGTTTATGTGCTTAGCTTATAGACATGTATTTTTCGCAAGATTTTGTATGTATTTTGATGTTTATTATTTACTATTATTACCTAAGATTTGCTCTATGTTTGATGAAAAGAATAATAAATTTTTTAGGATAGTTATGGTAAGCGGCTATTTCTTATATTCAACGATGTTACTTTTAAGTGGTGAAAGTTGGATATATCCATATAAATATAATTTCAATTTGTTTTAGGAGGTGAAAGGTAATAAATGATTCAAAGAAAGATACATTATTGTTGGTTTGGAAGAATTGAAAAACCGGAAATAGTTAATAAATGCATTAACAGTTGGAAGGAAAATGCTAAAGGGTATGAGTTAGTAGAGTGGAACGAAGATAATTTTGATATAAATTCAAATGATTTTGTAAGGGAAGCTTACGAAAAAAAGAAATATGCTTTTGTAAGTGATTACGTTAGAGCGTATGCGCTATTTAATTACGGAGGAATATATTTAGATACTGATGTTGAGCTTTTAAAGGATTTTGATGATTATTTAGAAAATGACAGCTTCTTTGGATTTGAAGCTGCAAACTATATAGCTACAAGTACAATAGGTGCTAGAAAAGGAAATAAAGTTATTAAAAAACTTTTAGATAAGTATCAAAACAAAAAATTTATAAACAAAGATGGTACTTTAGATACTGTAACTAATGTATTTATCTTAAGCGATATTTTTAAAGATTTAAAAATAGAGAGAAATGGTAAATATCAAAAAAAAGAAGGATTACTTACAGTATATCCAATGGAAGTTTTTTCACCGTATGATTATAGGTTTTATCAAGATTTAAGAACTGAGAATACTGTTTCTATTCATCATTTTCATAAAAGCTGGGTATCTAAAAAGGATAAAATAAAACAAAGTATTAAAAAGTTAGGGATTAGACTTTTAGGAGTAAATAATATAAAGAAACTTACAGGGGTTAAGTAGGAGTAAATTTATGAAAAATATAATAATAGTTGCAGATAGTTTGGGGATTGGTGGAATTGAAAAAAGCCTTCTTAATATGTTAAATATATTTGATTATAAAAAATATAATGTTGATCTTAGGCTATATGAGAGAGAGGGGGAACTTTTTAAAAAAGTAGATAGCAAAGTTAATATTTTAGAAAAAAAGAAAAGCTTAGAATGCTTTTCTAAACCAATATTTTCATTATTAAAAGAAAAGAAATATAGAATAATGATTGGAAGACTCAAGGCTAAATTTAAAGCGATAATACTAGCTAAGATAAAGGGGATAAATGAGATATCCTACTATCAAATTCAAAATGCTTATAAATTTACTCACAAATACCTAGAAAAAGAGGAGAAAAGTTACGATGTAGCAATAGGTTATGTTTGGCCACATGATTATATTATTTCAAATGTTGATGCAAAAATTAAAATAGGCTGGATCCACACTGATTATAAAAATATATATCTAGATAGAAAATTAGATTTTAAGATGTGGTCAAAATTAGATGTTATCGTAGCTGTTTCAAAAGACTGCAAGAGAGCTTTTCTTGAGATTTATCCTGAATTAAAAAAGAAGGTGGTTGTTATAGAAAATATAACTAGTACTAGGTGGATAAGAGAAGATTCTTTAAAGGAAGAAAACTTATATAACAAAGAATATTTTAATATATTATCGATAGGAAGACTTTGTAATGCAAAAGGATTTGATATAGCAATAGATATTTTAGAAGAAGTAAAAAAAAGAGGCTATAAAAAAATAAGGTGGAATATAATAGGCTTTGGTCCAGATAAAGAAAAAATTATTAAGTTAGTAAATAATAAAAATTTAAAAGAAAACTTTGTTTTGATAGGTAAAAAAATTAATCCATATCCTTACTTAAGGGAATGCGATTTATATATACAACCTTCAAGATATGAAGGGAAGGCTGTTACTGTTACAGAAGCAAAGGTTTTAGAAAAGCCAATTTTAATATCTAATTATGAAACTGCAAAAAGTCAAATTAATCATATGAAAGACGGAATAATAGAAGAGTTAGACATTAAAAAAATGGCTGATTCAATTATTAAATTATATAAAGATGAAAAACTAAGAGAAAAATTATCTAAAGGCTGCAGATTATTAAGTTATGAAAATAATTATGAAATAGATAAATTATATAAAATAATTAGGGGATAGGGATAATGGATTATTCTATATGTATAAGAACTCTTGGAACAGCAGGAGTGAAATTCGAAAAGCTTATTAAAAGCATAAAAAAATTAAATATAAAGCCAAAGGAAGTAATTATTGTAATACCTAAGGGATATAAATTCCCTAAAGTAGAAATAGATAATATAAAAGTAGTTTATTCAGATAAAGGAATGCTTCTTCAAAGGATTATAGGGATAGAAGAAGCTAAATCGAAATATGTTTTGCTTTTAGATGATGATGTAGAGTTTGAAAGTAATATTTTAGAAAAATTATACGAACCAATAAAATTAGGACTATGCAAAATTTCATTTCCTATATACGAAGATCTTTTACTTAAAAAAGGGATAAGGCGGTTAATATCTTCTTTAACTCTTTCATCAGTTCCTAAAAAATACAAGAGCGAATTTGTAAAAATAATAAGTTCAGGGGGATATAGTTACAATAAGGACTTAAAAAATTCTAAAAGGTTTTTATATAGTGAAAGTGCACCTGGAATGTGTGTATTTGGAGAGAGAAAAGCTTTAATTAATTCTAGTTTAAGAGAGGAACTTTGGATAGATGAAACAAAATATTCTTTACGTGATGATGCAGTTCTTATTTATAAAAATCACTTAATTGGAAATAAAGTAATTGGTGTTAAAGATATAAATATAAAACATTTAGATGGAGGAAGCCTTGAAAAAAATAGAAATTTAAAAGCCTCTTACGCAAATACCTACAACCAAATACTTTTTTGGAAGAGATTTATATACGATAGAAAAGAAAAAAGAATAGATAAAATAAAAGCTAAGATAGCAATATGCTATTGGAAAGTAGCAACTTATATATATCAATTTGTTTCATGTACTATAAAAAATGATAAAGAAATGTTTTTAAAATCAAAGCAGGGAATTAAAGATGGGTTTAAAAAAATAAGTGAGGGAAATATATGGTGATAGATAAAAAGAAGCTTTTAGCTAAAATCAGCAAGTATACAGGGTTTACTTCACTTTGTTATTTTTTAAATAGGTATAGAAAAAGAGTTTTAGCTTATCACAATATAATTATTGATGATTTGTTCGATGATTCTATGCATTTAGATCACTCAATTAAAGAGAGTAATTTTAAAATGCATTTAAAAATAATAGAATCTAAATTTGATATAGATTTGAATCTTTCAAACAAAGAGAGCGTAACTTTAACCTTTGATGACGGTTATTTAAATCAATATCTTATTGGAAGTAAGATATTAGATGAAATAAATGCTAAAGGTATATTTTTTTGTTCAGAGGATTTAATAATTAAAGATAAAGGACTAAAGATGGATATGATTCAGTTTTGGCTTAGTTACGTAAAAGAAGGTAGTTATGATTTAAAGAAAACTAACATAAGGATAGATATAAATAATGAAAATAGAAGAAAAGAGTGGAATCTGCTTTCAAATATATTATTAGAAGGAAGTATATCCTTAAATGATATATATAGTGATCTAAATGAAGTGTATAGTTTTAGCAAAATAATTGAGAAAAATAAAGAGATTTATGAACTTAGGTTAAAAAGGATTAGTCCGAAGTTTTTAAATAATATGAAATTAAAGGGCCATCTAATAGGGGCTCATTCTTCAAAGCATAATAGACTTTCAGATTTAAGCCCTAAAGAATTAAAAGAAGATATAGAATTATGTAAAAATGAACTAGGTAAAATATATAATACTGATATTTTTTGTTACCCTTACGGAAGTGAAGAGGATATTTCTAATAGAGTTATAGAAGAAATCAAAAGTTCTGGATTTAAGAAAGCCTTTCTATATGGAAACTTTCCTTTAAAAAAATTTTCTTATAATGAATACCTTATGCCTAGAATGATTTTACCAAACACTAGTGATAAAGATTTAATTAATTTTACTTTATCTGGTGCTAAAAATATGATTTTATTTAGAAAAAGATTGCCTAAGATATAGGAGTTTAGATATGGGAATGAAAGTTTCAATAATAGTACCAGTTTATAACGGGGAAAAGTATATAAAAAGAGCAATTTATTCTACGATAAATCAAGAATACAAGGATTTAGAAATAATAATAATAAATGATGGCTCAACAGATAATACATTAAAAATTATTAAAAATATAGAAGATAAAAGAATTAGGATTATAAATAAAAAAAACACTGGAGTTTCAAATAGTAGAAATATAGGATTAGATAATGCAACAGGTGATTTTGTTATGTTTTTAGATGCAGATGATTATTTAGATTCTAAAATAGTTTTGAAACTTATGCGGTATGCAATGCCTAAAACTATGGTATTTTGTGATAATTATGAGGTTTTTAAAAATAAAACTGATATAAGAAAAGTGTTTGGAAAAAATGAAAAGGAAATAGCTAAAAAGGATATTTTAAGAGAAATTACAAAAGGTAATTTGGGACTTGTTTGCTCGAAATTAATCCATATAGATATTATTAAAAATAACAAAATAAGATTTGATGAAAATTTAAAATTATCTGAAGATCAGTTATTCTTTTTAGAAATTGCTTCAAAGTGTGAAAAATTCAAATATATTAAAGAAAGCCTTTATTATTATGATAGAAGAAATGAATTAAGCGCAACAAATAGTTATAAAAAAAATTTACTTAAAAATTATTTACTGCTTCAAGATAAGACAGAAAATATATTGAAAAATGAATTCAAAATCGAAGATAAGGAAAAAAATATACTTAACGAAAAATTATTTAATAGTTTCAAAGAAGTTTTGAGAAATGAAGTAGCTGAATTAAAAATAAAAGATTACAAAAATAGATTTAAAAACATCGGAGAACTTATAAGTGAAGTAGGTAAAAGAATTGATTTTAACTATGTTACAGGAAGTAATATTTTATATAGAGAAATGTTAAAGTGCATTAGAAGAGATACAGTAATAAATAGATTTAGACTAATTGTATTTATGAAAATTTTAATTTTAAAAAATGGATAATTGGGGGTGGTTGATTTGCCTAAGGTGAGCGTTGTTGTACCGATTTATAATGTAGAAAACTATTTAGATAAATGTATTAATTCGATTATAAATCAAAGTTTAAAAGATATAGAGATAATACTAGTAGATGATGGGTCTACAGATAATAGTTTAAAAATTATAGAAGATTTTAAGAAAAGGGACAATAGGATAAAAGTAATACAGAAGAAAAATGGGGGGCAGGGCTCTGCAAGAAACGAAGGTATAAAAATAGCGAGTGGAGAGTATATTGGATTTGTTGATGCTGATGATTATATAGATTTAGATATGTATGAAAAATTATATAAAGAAGCTAATGGCAAATTAGATATTTGTGTCTGCAGCAGAAAAAGTATTAATGATGAAGGGAAAGAACTAATAAAAATTAAAGCTGAATCTATAAAAAATAAGGCTTTTAATATTTCAGAATATGTAGAAGGATATTTAATGCAAAGTCACACGTTAATTGTATGCAATAAAATATATGATAAAAATTTATTAATAGATAATAGAATAACATTTAAAGAGTTTAATGAAATTGGAAGCGAGGATACTCTATTTAATTTGGAGGTTTTGAGGAATTGTAAAAATATAGGGGTGGTTAGTGAGACATACTACAATCAAATATCTAGAACAGGATCAACTACTAGAAAATATAATGCAGGATATATGATTAGGTTAGGAAATCTCTTGAAAACATTAAAGTCAAAAGGGTTTGAAAACACAATATTATATATAATTTATATTCATTTTAATGATAGGTACATTTCTTTAATAAAAGGGTATGGCAACAATCCAAAGATTAATTTTATTGAAGAAATAAAAAATAATAAGTTAAGTAATATTTACTACTATATAAATAAAAAGCTTATTTTCGATAAGGAAACAAATAAAATATTAAAAAATAGGGGCTACAGTATAAAAGGAATTATATTTTATAAGGCTAAACTATTTCTTAAATGGGTAAGGGCATATAAATTATTATGTATATTAGAAGGGGTATAGGGTATGAAAATTGTTATAGCGGGTACAGGTTATGTTGGATTAGTTACAGGTGCTTGTCTTTCAGAAGTAGGACACAATGTAACTTGTATAGACGTAGATTATGAAAAAATAGAAAAATTAAAATTAGGTATATCTCCGATTTATGAGCCTAATTTAGAGGAATTAATAGTTAAAAATTATAAAGAAGGTAAACTTAACTTTTCTACTGATTATGAAACTGAATATAAAGATTGTGACATAGTATTTATAGGGGTTGGAACTCCAGAAAGATCTGACGGGTCAGCTAATTTAGATTATATTTTTAAGGTTTTAAATCAGATCGCAAGAAGTGTAGAAAAAGATTGCTTAGTTGTCATGAAGTCAACAGTTCCTGTAGGAACAAATGATAGAGCAGAATTATATTTAAAAGAGCATCTAAAGAATAATGTTAAGGTAGAGGTTGCATCAAATCCTGAGTTTTTAGCTCAAGGAACTGCAGTACTAGATACTTTAAATGCTAGTCGTATAGTTATTGGAGTTGAGAGCGAGGAAGCTAAAAATAAACTTTTAGAAGTATATGAAAGATTTAAGCAACCTTTAGTAATTACAAATAGGCGAAGTGCAGAAATGATAAAATATGCATCAAATGATTTTTTAGCTTTGAAAATTTCATTTATAAATGAGATAGCTAATCTTTGTGAAAAAGTTGGGGCGAACATTGAAGATGTAACTAAGGGAATGTCCTATGATACGCGTATAGGAAATAAATTTTTAAATGCAGGGATTGGGTATGGAGGTTCATGTTTTCCTAAAGATACCAAGGCTCTTCATTGGCTTTCAAATGATAATGAATATGAACTTAAAACAATAAAAGCAACTATAGAAGTAAATGAGAATCAAAAATATAAATTATTTAGAAAAGCAAAAGAATTATATGGTGAGTTGAAAGGGAAAAATGTTGCAATATTAGGATTAACGTTTAAGCCAGGAACAGATGATTTAAGGGAAGCACCATCAATTCCAAATGTAAGAAGATTACTTGAAGAGGGTGCAATAATTAAAGCATATGACTCTGTAGGAGAAGAAAATTTTAAAAAAATATATAAAGAAGAAATAACTTACTGTAATTCTATTGAGAATGCTATACACAAAGCAGAATTAGTATTTATTTTTACAGAGTGGAAAGAAGTTAAAGAATTCGAATTGGATAAGTATAAAGTTATGTGTAATGAAGATGTTGTTATATTAGATGGACGTAATTGTTATAGAATTGATGATATGAAAAATAGAAATTTAAACTATTATTCTATTGGTAGAGAATTTATAAAAAGGAATAAATAAAATATGAAATGCTTTAAATATATTTTTCAAGGAATTAAGATAAGTTTATCTAAACTAGTAAGTGTTTTTATAAAGATAAATACCAAATATAGAGATGTATGGCTAGTTGGTGAAAGAAAAAATGAAGCTAAAGATAACGGATATCATTTTTTTAAGTATGTACGGGAAAAGCATAAAGATAAAAATATATATTATGTAATAACAAAGAATTCGAATGAACTTAATAAAATAAGAGAATATGGAAATATAATATTTTATGATAGTTTCAAACATTATGTCTATTATTTTTTATCCACTAAATTAATAAGTGCACACGCAGGTAGTAATATGCCAGATAGCCCTATTATTTGGTGGCTTAAAGGTAAGGGGATTTTTAAGAGACAAGTAATATATTTAAAACACGGAATAATAAAAGAGACAATACAATCTCATAGATATGAAAATACAAAGTATGACATGATAATTTGTGGGGCAAAACCAGAATATGATTTTGTGAAAAAAGAACTTGGATATCCTAAAGAAAATGTTAAATATCTAGGTTTGTGTAGATTTGATAATTTACATGATTTTAAAACAAAAAATCAAATATTCATGATGCTCACATGGAGAAAGTGGTTTGATTTAGGAGACTCTATTAAAGACAAAGTATTTGATGAAAAAAGATTTTTAAAGTCAAAATATTTTAAAGAAATTAAAATGTTTTTAGAAAGTAAGGAATTAGATAAAGTGCTAAGCGAAAATAATATTGAACTTGTATTTCATCCACATCATGAAATACAAAGATTTATTAAATATTTTAAAAGTATTAGTAAAAATATAATAATTGCAAAAGAAGGAGAGTATGACGTTCAAGAATTATTAAAATCATCTAAAATTCTCATAACTGATTATTCTAGCGTAGCATTTGATTTTGCATATATGAAAAAGCCAATCATATACTATCAGTTTGATTCAGAAGAATATTACAAAAACCATTATCAAAAAGGTTATTTTGATTATGAAAAAGATGGGTTTGGAGATATAGCTTCAAGTGTTTTTGAAGTTGTTAATTGCTTAAAGAATACTATAGATAATGGAGCCTTTAATCAGAATAAATATAATACTAGAATTGATGAGTTTTTTACGCTAAATGACAAAGAAAATTGCAGGAGAACATACGAAGAGATAAAAAGGAATTAATAGTTAAGAGGGGATTATGAGAGTAAAAAATTCTTTGAAAAATATTTATATGAATATATTAACTCAAGTTGTGATTATCTTATTAGGATTTATTTCAAGAAAAGTTTTTTTGGATAATCTAGGTGAAGAATATCTAGGAGTAAATGGATTACTAATTAATTTAATTTCTATGATGAGCTTAGTTGAAGGTGGCATAGGGTTAAGTATAGTTTATAATTTATACAAGCCGTTAGCTGAGAAAGACGAAGAAAAGATAATATCATTAGTTCAGTTATATAAAAAAATATATAGAATATTAAGTTTTATAATATTTGGTATAAGTTTAATCATATATCCTTTTTTAGGATACTTAATGAAAGATGTTACAGAAGTTAAGTATATGGGGATAGTATATTTTCTATTTGTATTTAGAAATATAGTTTCGTATTTAAATGCACATAAATGGTCCTTAATAAATGCAGATCAAAAGGGATATGTATTAGCAAGATATAATTTGTTTTTCAATATAGTAACAACTATAGCTAAGATAATAATATTAGTAATCACTAAAAACTATATTTTATATTTAATGATAGAACTTATAATTTTTATAGTTCAAAATGTTTGGATAGGAAAGATAGTTAATTCAAGATACAAGTATATAGTTACAGATAAAAAGTATGAGGTCAGTAGTGATACTAAAAAGAATATTATAGAAAATGTTAAAGCATTATTTTTGCATAATATTGGAGGTTGGTGCGTTTTTGGAACTGACAATATACTAATATCTGCATTTATAAGCACAAAAATAGTAGGTTTGTATTCGAATTATACAATGATATTAGATCAGGTTTGTAGCTTAATAAATATGTTTCTAAATGGAGTTGGCGAAAGCGTTGGAAATCTAGTAGCAGTAGAAAGTGAAGAAAAAAAATATACCGTATTTAAAGTTATATTTTTGGTGAATTTTTGGTTTTATTCTTTAGCAGTTATCTTTTTATATAATCTTATTGAGCCGTTTATAAACTGGTGGCTTGGAGAGGGACTATTACTTGGAAAGTTAGCCTTTATATTTATTTTAATAAATTTTTATATGAAGGGGTTAAGGGCATCTATTTCAATGTTTAAGACAAAATCAGGAATATTTAAAAATGATAAATATGTACCACTTATAGAGTCTATTATTAATTTAGGGGCATCTATTATTTTATTAAAATATTTTGGTATTGCAGGTGTATTTATGGGAACTACGATCAGTACAGTTATGCTACCATTCTTGATACAGCCAAAGCTTGTATATAAATATGTATTTAACAAACCTGTAATGGGATATTTTAAGCGATATATATTCTTTGTTTTAATAACATTATTTTCAGGATTTATAGCAACTTTTTTATGCCAGTTAATAATAGGAAGTGGATTATTATTTTTAATTATTAGGGGGATAGTATGTTTGATAATTCCTAATTTAATATATATTTGTTTATTTCATAAATCAGACGAGTTTAAATATTTACTAGATATAGGCAAAACATTTCTAAAAAAGTAGTAAATTAAGATATAGTTTGGGGTGAGTGTTATAAAAGCATTAATTAGTATAGTTGTACCAGTATATATGGTAGAAAAATATTTAAAAGAATGCATAGAGTCAATAATAGGACAAACTTACGAAAATATAGAGGTAATATTAATTGACGATGGGTCTAAAGATAAGAGCGGTGAAATATGCGATTATTATAGTGAAAAAGATACTAGGATTAAGACTTTTCATAGAGAAAATAGGGGGTTGAGTGCAAGTAGGAATTTAGGGATTACAGCATCTAAAGGTGATTATATTTTATTTTTAGATAGTGATGATTTTTTATCTAATGATAATGTACTTTTTGAAATGTTAAATATTATAGAAAAGGAAAAGTCTGATTTACTCTTTGGTGGTGCTATTTCCTATTATTCAAAAGATAGGAAAAAGTCTATAAATAATTTAAATAAGCTTGTAAGTAATGAAGTAACATTAGCTTCAGAAGAGTATTTATTAAGGTGTTTAAAAAAATCTATTTTATATGCTCCAGCAACTTTTTATATGTATAATAGAAATTTTCTAATTAAAAATAAACTTTATTTTAAGGAAGGTATATATCACGAAGATGAAGAATTTACGCCTAGGGCTTTATTAAAAGCTAAAAATATCTCTATATATAAAAAGGATTTTTATAGCTATAGACAAAGAGAAAATTCAATTATAACTACCTATATAGAAAAAAAGGGTAGAGATATGTTAAGTACGGGAGTTAGCACATATAAGTTATCAACTAATATTAAAAATAATGAATTAAAAACTCTATTATGTGATCTTATAAGTAGCACTATGATAAACCAAATAAATAAGTATAAGTTTAAAGAAATAACTAAAGAAGAAAAAAATATTATATATAAGTCTGCTGTAAGTAAGAAGTTTAAAGTTAGAGCGGCACTAATAAATACAAATATGAAATTATACCATTTTTCAGAAAATATATATAGAAAATTAAGAAGAATAGAGTAAATAATTAATAGTTAAAAGGGAGATTGGTGTGGGGAAAGCTGTAAGTATTATAGTGCCTATTTATAACGGAGAAAAATATATAGGTAGGTGTATAGATTCGATTATAGGACAAAGCATAGAAGATATTGAAATTATATTAATAGATGATGGGTCAAGTGATAATACAAAAGACATTATTAGTAAGTATGCAAAATTAGATAACAGAATAAAGGTTGTATATAAAGAGAATACAGGACCTAGTAACTCAAGAAATATTGGTATTAATATGTCTAGAGGTGAATATATTGGTTTTGTTGATGCTGATGACTTTATAGATAAAAATATGTATTTAAGATTATATAATAGAGCAAAAAAAAGCGACAGCGATATTACTATTTGTAATTATAAAGAAGTTTTTTTAGAAGAAGATAGAGAATTTAAGATAGATCATAAGTTAGGAAATGATATAATTTTTGATAAAGAAGAAATAGAAAAAAACATAATAAGTACATTTTCAAATAATGAGAATAGAGGTTTTTATAGTTTATGTAATAAAATTTATAAAAGAGATTTCATATTAAAAAATAATCTTAAAATTGACGAAAGTAGAGAACATGGAGAGGATTGGATCTTTAATATGATAGCTTTTACAAAAGCTGAGAAATGTAGCGCTATAAGTGATTGTTTATATAATTATGTTCATCAAAATAAAGAAAGCTTAATGTTTAAATACAGAAAAGAGCAATTTGAATTGATTTTAAAGGGAAGAAGAGAAATAAAAGAAATAGTCCCTAATAAATTTTTAAATGAAAAAGAATTAGATAAAAGATTTATGTAT
Source organism: Clostridium chrysemydis (assembly GCF_015234215.1). Classification (GTDB taxonomy): domain Bacteria; phylum Bacillota; class Clostridia; order Clostridiales; family Clostridiaceae; genus Clostridium; species Clostridium chrysemydis. Next base: position 108,390 of record NZ_JADEKP010000002.1, read on the forward strand.
GAGGTAACATCTTATATAGTAGGGAGTTTTAGTAACTTAAAAGCTGATAAAAAAGAAATTATTTTAAATGTTTTAAAAAATAAAGAAGTTATAGATAGTGCTAAAAATGCAAGTTTAATGCCTATTCATTTAAAAATAATAATGAAAAATATCAGAAAAGAGAGAGGTAAATTGTGTTATTATTTATTTTTAGCGTTATGGTCAATTAAATATAGAGGTAAGAGTATATGAATGATTTAGCACTTATTTATTATGTGTTGTTATGATAGCTTTTTTAGTGTATTTAAGGGGGCTTTGAGTCTTTTAAATTATAATTAAAATTATTAGAAGTTAGTTTAATAAATATGTTTAATTTTAAAATCTAATTAAATAAATTTGAATCAAGTTAAAGAGGTTATCAATTATTAAGATAACCTCTTTTTATAAGTTATATCATTAATTTTCCCATTTTCTAATTTTAATATTCTATCACATATTGAAAGAGCATAAGGCCTATGAGTTATGATTATACAAGTAGGTTTGTGTGAAAGCTCTTTTACTGAGTTTATTATCTTAAGTTCTGTCTCTTCATCTAAAGAAGAGGTAGCTTCATCAAGTATTAGTATAGGTTTCTTCTTAAGAAATGCTCTTGCTATACTTATTCTTTGTGCTTGTCCTTCTGATATTCCCTGGCCCTTTTCTCCTATTTTTGTATCAAAACCATCTTTTAAATTTGTGATAAAACTATAAGCTTCAGCTTGTTTTGTTGTAGAAATAATATCTTTAATTGAAGCATTAGGATTTCCAAGCAAGATATTACTTTTTATAGTTCCTGTAAATAATGTATTACCTTGAGGAACATATGATATCATCTCTCTATGATTTGGAGATAAATTTTCAGAAAAACTATCATTAATAAAGGAAATATCCCCAGATGTTTTATCAATTAATGATAGTAAGAGTTTTGTTATAGTAGTTTTACCTTCACCTGAAGGGCCTATTAGTGCAACTATCTCACCAGATTCAATTTTAATATTTATTTTGTCTAATATATTATTTTTATTATTATAAGAAAAACAAACATCTTTAAAACAGATTGAAGGTGATGTTGAAATAAAATGAGATGCTTTATTATCTATTAAGTTGAATGAATCTAAATCTTCTAATCTCATTTCCTCTATTTCCATTAACCTTTCAGAAGCAGCAATTGAAGCAATAAACCCAGGGAACATACTTGCAAGTGATTGAAATGGACTTTTTACGTTGTTATAAAGTTGAAGCATTGCAGTCATTGTACCATAGGTAGAAAGTCCTTGTGCTATATTTATAGCACTAAAGCAAAATATTGAAAAATATGCTATTGATGTTGAAAAACTCATTATTAATCCAGAAGATAATCTGATCTTAGTATTTTTCATTGATAAATTATATTTTTCATTTTGAATTTCATCTATCTTATTTAGAGAATAGTTTTCTAAACAAAATGATTTTATGATTGGTGAATTACATATTGTTTCTTGAAGGAAACTTTTATATTTAACATCATTTTCTTGAATATATTTATATAATTTCTTAAGCTTTAATCCAAATATTTTGCCTATGAAAATCAAAAGTGGACCAATAAATATAGCAATTAAAGCAATTGAGGGTGCTAAATATAATAGTGCACTAAGAGATGCTATAAAGGTAACAATTAATGATATTATGCTAGGAATTGTATCTAATAGCATAGAAGAAATAGTGTTTACATCATTTTGTATTCGAGTAACTAAATTCATACTATTTATTTTTGATTGATCTTTGAATTTGCTAAAAATTATATGCTTATATAATTTTTTTTGTATATTCTGATTGAACTTTATTGTTACATGAGTACGCATTAATGTAAGAATTGAGTTAATTATAATTTTTGAAAACATAATACTCCCCATAATAAAAAGCCATTTATATACAGAGTTTAAGTTAAAAGTTATTGCAGAGTCTATTAATGATTTTGAGACAAATGCATTATATACTCCAACTAATGAAAGTAGTGAACTTATTAATGTTGAAACTATTAAAAATAAAAATATAGGTTTACCATTTTTTATTATCCAAATCAATTTTTTTATAGATTCCATAAACACTCCTTATTAAAGACATTAATATTATATTTATAATAAATTTTAAGTAATATTACTTAAAATTAATAAATATTATTAATTTATGATTAAGTCTATATATTTTACTTTTAAGGGGGAAATATGAAAAGAGAAGAGTATGAGGTTTTAAATATTATAAAATGCTTTAAAATAAAAAAAAATTATAATATATCAGATGACTTACTAATAGATAAAGTAATAAGGGTTCTTGAAAATCAAAAACTTATGGATACAGTTTATAAAACTATTAAGTATAGTGAATCGTGGATTTTAGAAAATAGTGATAGGCATAAATTATTAAAATTGAAAGCTATGAATACTGCAATAACAAATTCAGAAAAGTTTAATGAATTATCTAGAATATTAAAAATATTTAATGATTTTAATATAGAAGTAATAGTTTTAAAAGGTATTGTTATAAGGAAACTATATAGAAATCCTGATCTTAGAACTATGAATGATTTTGATATATTAGTTAAAGAAAATGATATAGAAAAGAGTAAAGAAATATTAAAATCGTTTAATTATAAAGAGGATATAAAAGAAAATGATATACATTATGTTTTTAGAAAAAATAGTGAATGTGCAATAGAACTTCATTTTAAATTAGTTAATGAAAATTTCTTTAGGGGAAATACAGAATTTCAGGATGAGGTTTGGGATAAAAAAATTATAGAATATATAAATGGTGAAAAATGCTATGCATTATCAGTAGAACATAGTATTTTACATTTATTTATACATAAAGCAGTGCATATGGTTTATGGAGGAATTGGATTAAGGCAATTATTAGATTTGGTCTTAATTTTAGAGGAACATAGCGAAGTGATAAATTGGAGTGTTTTGGAATTTGAACTAAAAAGAGCTGGGTTAGATAAGTTTAGTAAAGTAACATTAGCTGTGTGTAATAAGTATTTAGATTATAAACTTCCATTAAAAATAGATGATAGATTTTTTGATACTGCCCTTTTAGAAAATTATATGGAAGAAATATTTAAAAAAGGAATGGAATTTAATTCACAAAAAAACAGAAAAATAGAAGTATATTTAGCTTATAGAAAAGGTGAGTCTTTAAATAGAAATATAATTAGTTTTATATTTCCTAAAGTTGAAGAAATGGGAGAAAAGTATAAGTACGCTTCAAAAAGCAAAATTTTAATTCCTTTAGCGTGGATTCATAGGTTGATTTTAGGATCAATTATTAATAAGAACTCATTAAAATATAAAAAAGAATTTTTAATAAAAACATTAAAAAATGCTAATAAAAAAAATAAGTTATTTACAAAATTAGAGTTATAAAATCAATCATTTTAAATATATATATTACAGTAATCAATTTATAGGAGTTAGAATTATATGAAAAAGAAATGGACAAAGCCAGAAATAAGTGAGTTAAGTGCTAAAGAAACTTTAGCACCAAGACATCATCCTACAGCTTGGGATTGTTATAATTGTGTCCCAAAAGAAACTACAGCATCAGAAGGTATAGATGGTAAATTTGTATGTGATAGGTGTGGCACGAAAGAGGGAGATGGATTAGTTTGGGTCGGAGATGGAAATCACGCATCTTAAATTAACTGAGTATAATTATTTATAAGTAAACAATTCATTAGAGGGCTTAAATAGTCCTCTAATATAATTTTATAAAGTTTGGAGAATAGGAATGGAATTTTTTTATAAATTATATGGGCTTAATATAAAATCAGAAATTAAAATTAAACAGTTAATAGAAATTAATAGATGTGATTATTATGATGTGGTTATCAAAAGGGGTCACGTTTTTGGTGATGATTTAGCTAAACCTGTTTGGATAATTATTAATAAAGAAGAAGCGAGATTTATTAATAATAACGCAGGAAGATTTAGAGTATCAAAGGGAGAAGAAATAGTAATTGATGAGTTTGACAATATAAATAAAGTTAATTTAAATGCGATAATACTTGGAACTTGTTTTGGTATATTGCTTAAACAAAGGGGAACTATTGCAATACATGGTGGTGGAATTAATTTAGATGGAAAGGGAGTTATAATTTCAGGAGAGTGTGGTGCTGGAAAATCAACATTACTTAATAGATTTAGAGAAATGGGATATAAATTTTTAAGTGATGATGTTTGCGTTGCAGAAAATGGATCTATAAAACCTTCATTTCCACAACAGAAATTATGTAAGGACGCTATGAAAAAATTTTCTTATGATATAGAAAATTATGAAAAAATTGATGAAGAAAGAGAAAAGTATGCATTACAGTTCAGGGAAGATTTTTATTTTAATGAGATAAAGTTCGATACTCTGATAGAATTAGAGTTATCAGATAAAAAAGAAGTTGCAATTTATGAAGTTAAGGGTCTAGAAAAATTACATGTTTTGATAAGGAATATATATAGGGTACGATTATTTACTGAGGAGATGTTTAATAGCAATTATTTTAAAGAATGTTTGAAGATAGCTGAGAAAATAAAAGTATATAGATTAAGAAGACCTAAGGGTATATTTACTGTAAATAAGCAAATAGAACTTATAAAAAGTAAAATTTTTTAGAATAGATTTTATATTTATTTAAGGAGGTATATAAAATGTTATATATTCAAAATAAAGATATAGACAGTTCAGATTTAAATGGAGAAAAGGTAATGATGAACCTTAATTTAGGAATGTATTTTGGGCTTAATGAGGTTGGAAGCAGGATTTGGGAGATAATTAAAGATAAAAAGACACAAGATGAAATAGTAGAACTGCTTGTAGAAGAGTATAATGTTGAGTTAGATATATGTAAATCTGAGGTTCAATATTTTTTAGATAGGTTAGAGGAAAATGAACTTATTACGGTTTGTTAGATTAGTTAAAAAGTTTACTTTACTTGGACCGAGTAAGTGGAAGCTATATATAAAAATAATTTTTATGACTTTTATTAATAGGAGAAAAGTTTTAAAGAAAGAATTTAAAACTGTAGTTACAGAATTAGGAAATTTAAATAAAGAGAGTACGAGAATTGTAGAAGAAGAAAAGTATATTGTAATAAATACAATATCAAAAGCTGTTTTGAGAGTGAGTAATAATACACCTTGGGTAACAAATTGTATGGTTCAAGCAATCACAGCAAAAAAGCTTTTAAATAATCAAAATATTGACTCTACAATTTATTTAGGTGTCACAAAGGAAGAAAATGAACTAAAAGCACATGCTTGGCTCAGGTGTGGAGAGGTATTTGTAACAGGTGGAAACGGTGCTGGGTTTGCTATTGTTAATTATTTTTCAGGGATAAGTAAAAAATAACCCCATTAAGTATTATTATAAATACTTAATGGGGTTTTATTTAATCTTTAAAAATTACGTTTCCTATTATTATAGCAATGACAGTTGGGATAAGCCAAGCGAATCCAACACTTGCTAAAGGAATAAAACTTAAATTTATGCTAGGGATAATTCCAAGTATTCCAAACACTAAAGAAGTATATACCCCAAGTCTTATAGCTTTTACGTTAGTTAATACTTTATCTAAAAGAGTAGTTAGTATTAAAGTTATAGCTACAGGGTAAAGTACGTTTAGTATAGGGCCTGAAATCCCTATTATGTTATCTACTCCAAGTCTTCCTATAAATACGCTTATGATTGCTATAACTACAGCGTTAATTTTGTATGGAAGTTTTCCTTTACTAACTTCTTCAAAGAATGCAGCTCCTGCTGTTAAAAGTCCAACAGAAGTAGTAAGACAAGCTAGTCCCATTGCTATTCCGATTAGCGTAGGGCCGAAAGTCCCTAAAAGGTTCTTTGATATAAGAAGTAATAATGCAGTTTTTGAGATGTCGTGTCCTATAGCACCTGCTGATTGTGCTCCTATATAAGTTAAACCACCGTATACAAAAGCTAGTCCTATAGCTGCAACTAAGCTTGCTTTTATAGTCATAGGGAACATCTTTTCTTTTCCGTAGCCTTTGTTTATAATATTTCCGCTAACTATAGCTGCAAAAAGTAATGCTGCAAGTGCGTCCATAGTTTGGTATCCTTCAAGGAATGATGTTGAGAAAACGCTAGTTGCATCAGTAGAAACTATAGCTGCAGTAGGGTTGATTATTCCTCTTATAATAAGGAAAGCTAGTATTACAAATAATGCTGGAGTAAGGTATTTACCTATAGCGTCTATAATTCCTGATTTACTAAATACAAAAACTAGATTTATAGCAAAATATATAATCATCCAAGTTAAAGGAGCTACGTTTGGGAAAAGTGGACTTATAGTAAGTTCGTAAGTTGTAGCTGCTGTTCTTGGAATCCCAAGCATAGGGCCTATAGCTATAAAAAGTAAAGTTGCAAAGATAATTGCAAACTTTGGTCCGATTTTTGAAGCCATAGTTTCAAAAGTTCCATCACCTTTAGTACAAGCGATTATTGCAAGTAGAGGTAAACCTACACCAGTTAGGATAAATCCTACCATAGCTATTAAATATTGATCTCCTACTAAATTACCAAGGTAGGGAGGGAATATTAAGTTACCAGCGCCGAAGAACATTGCAAAAAGTGCAAAGCCAACTACTAGAAAATCTTTAGTACTTTTTTTCATTTTTAAAACCTTCTTTCAAATTCTGTCGTATCGATTGTATTATAAATTTTTAAATAAATTTCAATCATTTTTAATATATCAGTAATAATACCATTCAATTTTACACAAATCAACAATTAATACCTTTTATTTATAAAAAATATTAAATTAATAATATAAAGGGGGTTTAAATTTCAAATAGATAAAATAAAAGTTATTGTTGAATCTAAGTAAACGTTATATAAAAAATATGGAGTTATGAGTAATTTTATATGAAATATGGTATAATACTTATTACCTAATTAAAATACACAGGGGGTATAGAAATGAAAGTTAAAAAGGCGATAATACCAGCAGCTGGACTTGGAACTAGATTCCTTCCTGCAACAAAAGCACAGCCTAAAGAAATGCTTCCTATAGTTGACAAACCAACTATCCAATACATTATTGAAGAAGCTATCGCATCAGGAATTGAAGAAATTCTTATAATTACAGGAAGAAACAAAAAATGTATAGAGGACCACTTCGATAAATCTATCGAATTAGAGATGGAACTTGAAAAGTCAGGTAAAACTGAACTTTTAGAAATAGTTAGAGATATATCAGATATGGTCGATATTCACTACATAAGACAAAAACAACCTAAAGGTTTAGGTCACGCTATCCATTGTGCAAAGACTTTCGTTGGAAACGAGCCATTTGCAGTTCTTTTAGGAGACGATATAGTAGATTCAGAAAAACCTTGTTTAAGACAACTTATGGACTGCTATGATGAATACAAAACTTCAGTTTTAGGAGTTCAAACTGTTCCTGAAGATCAAGTATCTAAATACGGAATAGTTGATGGAATTCACATAGAAGACAGAGTTTACAAAGTAAAAGGTTTAGTTGAAAAACCTGCTGTTGAAGAATCTCCAAGTAACGTAGCTATCTTAGGAAGATATATAATAACTCCAAAGATATTTGAAATATTAGAAAATACTGCACCTGGAAAAGGTGGAGAAATCCAACTTACAGACGCGCTTCAAACTTTAATATCTCAAGAAGCTATGTACGCTTATAACTTCGAAGGTAGAAGATACGATGTTGGAGATAAGATGGGATTTATGGAAGCTACTATAGAATTCGGTCTTAAAAAAGAAGGATTAAGAGATAAACTTTTAGAGTATATAGAAAACAAAGAATACGAAAAAGTTCTTAAATAATAAAAAGCTGCCACTTAAATTTAAGTGACAGCTTTAATTTTTATTTTTTAGAATCTACCTCAAACATAGCTAGAGATTCTAAAGGCAAAGGCTTTGAGTAATAATAACCTTGGATAAATATTTTTTTATAATCTATATTTTTAATAAAAGTTTTTTGCTTTAAGTCTTCAATACCTTCACAGACTATAGACTTCTTTGAAATCTCAGATACATCACAAATAAAGTTTAAAATCTTTTGCTTTAAAATAGATTCTGTTATATCATCCATAAAATATTTATCAAGTTTTACTATATTAGAATCTATTGAAGTTAAAAGATTAAGGTTTGAATAATCTACTCCAAAATCATCTAAAGCTATTATATAACCAGCTTCTTTTAATTTTAATATAGATTCTTGTATCTTTTCTATATCTGTAGTTTTGAATTTCTCTATAATCTCAAGACAGATAGTATTTTTAATAAATCTATGTTCCTTGCTTATTTCTATAAGTCTTTTTACAAATTCTTCGTTTTCTATTTCTATAAATGATATGTTTACTGATATATAAAATTTCTTTTCTTCAAAACTTTTAAAGGTTTTAATTATGTTATAGTTATGGATTGCATTATTAACTAGCCAAATAGAAAGTTCAAAAATCATATTATATTTTTCAAAATCCTTTATAAAAAGGTTTGGTGTTAATATTTTATCTTCTGATATCTTTCTAAGTAAAGATTCTATTCCTATTATTTTATTAGTTTTAGGATTTATTATTGGTTGATAAAAAGCAATATATTTTTTATTAAGTAAATCTTCAGATATTTGCTTTCTATTTTTTTTATATTTTCTCTTAGCTTTTAGTTTTTTAAGGAAAATATAGTTTATAAATATAAGAACTAATATAAAAAGTGTAATTATAACTATATTTTTTCTAACTGTTTTTATAAAATATTTATTAAAATATTTATTATATAAATTAACTTGGGATTCATTTTTTAAAAGCACAGTATCTATTTTTTCTATTAGAGCTTCATCCTTTTTAGGAGCTGCTATATAAACAGGGCCACAAGAGAATTTATAAAAACTATTAAATTTTTCTTTTTCTAAATCGCTAAATATAGTAGATACTATAAAATCTACTTTCTTATCTCTTAAAGCCGTATCAGTTTGTTTATAAGAATTACAATATACTAAATCCACTGGTATATTCTTTTCTTTTAGTATTTTTAGGAGATACTCATTATTAGCCTCCCCTGGAATATAACCAAACTTTAATCCCTTTAAACTTTGTAGAGTATTTGATTTTATATCTTTATTTGTATAAACCGCATAATCTTCGTTTGCAATATAATGATTAGTAAAGGCGTAGTATTTTTCACGCTCAGGGGTTTTATTTAATCCAAATAATAAATCAATATCACCGTTTTTTAAATCTTTTAAACCATCATCAATAGGCACATTTACATATTCATAATTCATATCTAATTCTTTTGCTATATGTTTAAGTAGTTCATCATAATATCCTGTTTGATTCTTATTTTTATCATAATAATAATAAGAACCATATTCATAAAAACCTACTTTTACGATTTTGTTATCATCCTCAGCGTTACAGATTACTGGAGTTAGTAAAAGTAAGATTATTGATAAGAATACTATCTTATAAAATCTGTATAAATTCTGCTTCATAAAATACCCCCTCATATAGATACAATTATACTAACAAAAAATACCTAATAATGAAAAAGTAATTAAAATTAACATTTATTAAACAAATTATTTTTAAATAAAATAGATAAAATACCTCTATGGGGTTCAAAATCTAAACAAAATTTGTTTACAATTAGTTCATCAAAAAGTAAAAAAAAGTAAAAACATGAGAATATGCCTTTGTGGAAAAAATGTAAAATATAGGTTTGAAGGAGAAGTGTTGCATATGCAACTAATTAAAAATATTCTTTCATAAATTATATTTAAAATAAAGGCTAAAGCTAGTTAAATACACAAAACTAGCTTTTTTTTATTTCCCGAAATTTTAGAAAAATGAATGAAAAAAATCACGAACGATGTCTAAGTTTTCATTTCATAAACATATGTATTTTTCTCAAAAACAAAGAAGGAGATTTGTACTGGAAAATTTGCAGAATGTAAATAATTTTTTTACCCAAAATTTGATAGAATTATAAAAAAGGGGGAGTTAAGAAATGAAACTTAAAAAAATAGCATCTTTCTTTTTGATTGGAACTATATCAGTTCTAACATTTACAGGATGCGGTGATTCAAAACAAGACTTATCAAAAAAAGACAGTTTAGTAATGACAACAGGAGCAGTTAGAACTTTAGATTCCGTTAAAGCTTCTGATAGTGAATCTTTTAATATGATTCAAAACACGCAAGAGACTCTACTTGTTTACAACCATGATAAGCCTTATCCAGGGGCAGCTAAGAGTTTTGATGTAAGTAAGGATGGGTTAACATATACTTTCCACTTAAGAGATGGTCTTAAATGGAGTGACGGAAAACCTCTAACTTCAGAGGATTTTAAGTATTCATGGATGAGATTATTAAATCCTGATGTTGGGGCAAGTTATGCATTCTTCTTATTCCCTGTAGTAAATGCGGAAAAATATTACACAGGAAAAGGAAATGCAAAGGATGTTGGTATAAGCACACCAGATAAAAACACTCTTGTTGTTAAATTAGAACACAGAGTTCCATATTTTGATCAGGTAGTAGCTTTCTCAGCGTTATCTCCTCAAAGAGAGGATATAGTTAAAAAGTTTGGAGAAGAGTACGGAACTAAACCTGAAAAATTAGTTTATAGTGGTCCTTATGTTGTTAAGGAATGGAAAAAGGGAGCTAAGGTTGAATTACAACAGAATCCAAACTATTGGAATGCTAATGAAATTAAAGTTCCAACTATAAGATTAATGGAAATAAAAGAATTTAATACTAAGTATCAAATGTTTGCAAATGATCAACTAGACGTAATAGAAGGCGGTACTGGTGATTACATAAATAAACTTAAAGAAGGAGAAAAAGAAGGAAAGTGGAAGATTGATTATTCTGCTATGCCTAGTATCTTCTTTACAAAATATAACGTAAAAAGTGAAAATAAAGCTTTAGCAAACTCTAAAGTAAGACTAGCACTTTCTTTAGCAGTAGATAGAAAAGGCTTTACAGATATGATTATAAAAACTTGTATACCAGCTTATGGATTCGTTCCACCTGGAATACTTGAAGGTGACTTAGATTACAGAAAAGAAGTAAAAGAGCCTTTAAAAGAAATCAAATTTAAAGACCCTAAAGATTTATTAATAGAAGGATTAAAAGAAGAAGGTTTAGATCAAGACCCTTCAAAATATACTTTTAAATACTTACTTCAAGGAAGTACAGCGGGAACTAAAACTCAAGCTGAATTTATGAAAGATGTTTGGGAAAAGAAATTAGGAATTCATGTAGAAATAGTTCCTACAGCAGATTTCTCAGATTATCTTCAAAAAGAAAATAACGGAGAATATGATTTAGCTTTTTCAGGCTGGTCAGGTGACTATAACTCTCCTTTAACTTTCTTAGATTTATTTATGAAAGGTAACGGAAGTAATACTGGAGGATACAACAACGAAAAAGTTAATGATCTTCTTAAAAAGTTAGATAACGAAGGAGATCCAAAGAAAAGAATTGAGATCTCTAAACAAATCGAACTAGAAGAGATAGTTAAAGACCCAGCAATGGCACCAATTTATTATCAAGATATGAATTCTTTCCAAAAGAATTACGTAGAAGGATTACAGTTTACAAAGTTTGGTGGAAGATACCAATTACGATGGGTAAGTATTAAAAAGTAAGGGGAGAAGAATATGGTTAAGTATCTTTTAAAAAGATTAGGATTAATGATAATAACTTTATTTGTAGTAGTAACTGCAACATTCTTCTTAATGAGTAGCATGCCAGGGAATCCTGTGCGTGCTCAAGCTAAGAAGCTTCCAGAGGAGGTTGCAAAACAAATGGAGATTAAATACGGACTTGATAAACCTATAAGTGAAAGATATGTTATATATCTTAAAAACTTAGTTAAAGGTGACTTTGGAGATTCTTTTGTAACTCCAGGAACTACAGTAGTTGATAAAGTTCACGATAACTTACCTGCATCAGCTACATTAGGTTTATTATCAGTAGGTTTTGGACTTTTAGTAGGTGTAACTTTAGGAATAATTGCAGCTTATAGGAGGGGAAGCAAGATAGACTTTGTGGTAATGTTTATAGCGATACTTGGAGTATCTATCCCAAGTTTCGTTTTAGCAACCCTTCTTCAAACGACTTTAGGAGGAGTAGGAGGCTTACCTATTGCAGGTTGGTATGACAGTTCCACTCCGTTTTTAGAAAGAATAAGGTTTGTTATACTTCCAAATCTAGCTTTAAGTTTTGGAGGAATAGCAACATACGCAAGATATATGAGGGCATCTGTTTTAGATGTAGTAGGACAAGATTATATTTTAACTGCACAAGCAAAGGGGCTATCATCTTTTAAAATATCAATCAGACATATTTTAAGAAATGCAATACTACCAATAATCACTATAGTAGGACCACAACTTGCTGTTATTATAACAGGAACTGTTGTAATTGAAAGGATATTTGCAATACCAGGGCTTGGTAACGCACTTATAGATGCGATATATACTAAAGACTACAACATAATTATGGGTCTTACAGTATTCTTCTCAGGGCTTTATATACTTTCAATATTAATAGTAGATATTTTATATAGTGTTATTGATCCACGTATTAAGCTTGAAGGTTAGGGGGAAAGGCTATGGAATTAAATAGAGATAAATTTAAGATAGTTGGAATAGATAAATCTAAGTCAGAATCAATCGAGAGGCCGAATCTAACTTATTGGCAAGATGCTTGGATGAGACTTAAGAAAAACAAGGTTGCTATGTTTTCACTTGTACTATTAGTATTAATAGTATTAATGTGTGCAATTCAGCCGCTTATAGCTGGAGATAGTTATAAGATTCAAAATATTTATAATATGAACCAAGGACCATCAAGTGAACATATCTTTGGTACAGATGCTTTAGGAAGAGATATTTTCGATAGACTTTGGGTTGGTGGTAGAGTTTCACTTATCATAGCATTTGTTGGTACTGTAGTAGAATGTGTTTTTGGAACTATTTACGGTGGTATTAGTGGATACTTCGGTGGAAAAGTTGATAATATCATGATGAGAATTGTGGAAATCTTAAATAGTATTCCATACTTAATAGTTGTTATATTAATTTCTGTAAGACTTGGAAATGGTATAGTTCCACTTTTAATAGCGCTAGTATTAACAGGGTGGACTGGTATAGCTAGGATGGTTCGTGGTCAAGTTATGCAGCTTAAAGAATCAGAATACGTTATGGCTGCTAAAACTTTAGGTGCAAGTCCTATGAGAATAATATTTAAACATATGCTTCCTAACACTTTAGGAATAATAATAGTTTATATTACTTTTGATATACCAAGTTATATATTTGCTGAAGCTTTCTTAAGCTTTATAGGATTAGGAATCCAACCACCTCAAACTAGTTGGGGTGCTATGGCGTCAGAAGGTCAACAGATGATGTTATTTTATCCATACCAAGTAATATTCCCAGCACTTGCGATTGCACTTACAATGCTTGCATTTAACCTTTTTGGTGACGGACTTAGGGATGCACTTGACCCTAAATTAAGAAAATAGTGAAATGGAGGAGTTTAAGATATGAAGAAATTGTTAGAAGTTAAAAATTTAAAAGTATCATTTCACACTTATGCAGGGGAAGTAAAAGCTGTGAGAGGTATAAGTTTTGATTTAGAAGAAGGAGAAACTTTGGCTATAGTTGGAGAGTCTGGTTCAGGGAAAAGTATTACAGCTAAATCAATAATGAAGTTATTACCTAAAGATATATCAGATATAAAAGAAGAATCAGAAATAGATTTTAATGGAACAAACGTATTAAAACTAAGTGATAAAGAACTTCAAAAAGTAAGGGGTAAGGAAATAGGGATGATATTTCAAGACCCTATGACTTCTCTAAACCCTACTATGAAAATCGGAAAACAAATAGAAGAGGTTTTAAAAATCCATAGAGGATTAAATAAACTAGAGAGCAAAGAAGAAATTATAAGATTACTTAAACTAGTTAATATACCAAACCCCGAGAAGAGATTAAACCAATATCCTTTCGAATTTTCAGGTGGTATGAGACAAAGAATGATGATTGCTATGGCACTTGCTTGTAGACCAAAGGTTTTAATAGCAGACGAACCTACAACAGCATTAGACGTTACTATACAAGCTCAAATTATGGACCTTATAGATAAACTAAAGGTTCAAATGGGAACAGCAGTAATTCTTATAACTCACGATTTAGGAGTTGTATTTGAACATGCAGATAAGATTCAAGTTATGTATGCTGGAGTTATAGTTGAAAGAGGTACAGTAAAAGATATCTTTAAAAATGCTAAACACCCTTATACTTGGGCACTTTTAAAATCAATGCCTACTTTAGACACAGAGCATAAGGGAGAACTTTATTCAATAAGTGGTACACCACCAGATCTTTTAAATCCTCCTACAGGATGCCCATTTGCAGCAAGATGCGAATACGCTATGGAGGTTTGTAAAGAACAAAGACCAGAGGAAACAGTAATATCTGATACTCACAAAGTAGACTGTTGGCTTATGCATGAATATGCGCCTAAAGTTAAGTCACCTTTAGAGGAGGTTTAGGTTATGGAAAATAAAGATGTTTTAAATAAAGAAGTTTTATTAGAAGTAAAGAATTTAAAAAAATATTTTAATGTTGGAAAAGGGAAAACATTAAAAGCTGTAGATGATGTAAGTTTTGTAATAAATAAAGGTGAAACTTTAGGATTAGTTGGAGAATCAGGTTGCGGAAAAACTACTTGTGGAAGAACTGTAATGGGATTATACGAAGCTACAGGCGGAGAAGTCCTTTTAGAAGGAAAAGATATTTCAAAACTATCAAATAAAGAAAAGCGTGAATACTCAAAAACAGTTCAAATGATATTCCAAGACCCGTATGCTTCTTTAGACCCTCGTATGACAGTTGGGGATATAATAGCAGAAGGAATGGATATACATAACATGTATAGTGGGGATAAGAGAGTTAAAAAGATATATGAGCTTTTAGAAACAGTTGGTTTAAATAAAGAGCATATCTCAAGATTCCCTCACGAGTTTTCAGGGGGACAAAGACAAAGAATAGGAATAGCTAGAGCACTTGCAGTTAAACCAAAGTTTATAGTGTGCGATGAGCCGATTTCAGCACTAGATGTATCAATCCAAGCTCAAGTTATTAACCTATTAATAGAACTCCAAAGAAAACACAATTTAACTTATCTTTTTATAGCCCACGATTTATCTATGGTAAGACACATATCAGATAAGATAGGTGTTATGTACTTAGGAAAGCTTATGGAAATTGGGGAAAGTAATGAGATTTATAAAAATCCAGCTCACCCTTATACTCAAGCTTTAATGTCTTCAATCCCAGTTATGGATGAAGATGAACTAGAACACAAAAATAGGATAGTTTTAGAAGGTGAAATAACAAGCCCAATAAATCCTAAAGAAGGTTGTATGTTTGCAAGTAGATGCAAATACGCTGAAGATGTGTGCCGAAAGGTTACTCCAAAATTAAGAGAATTAGATAAAGGTCATTTTATAGCATGCCACATAAAATAAATTAAATTTTAATATAAATCAATGTAAGAGAAACTCCTTTTAGGAGTTTCTTTTTTTGCATTTAGGCGAGGGTGGTACAAGCTCTGACGAAATCATGATTAAATTCTGATTGAATTTAGACTGAATTGAGATAGAACTATGATAAAACTGAGTGTAGAAGCCTTAGTGATATGAAAGTACAAGACTTAGTGATATGAAAGTACAAGCCTTTTAGGGCGTTAGTAGTAATACATAGTTTGAAATATTTTAAGTTAACTATAGGAATGTTATATTCTAGTGTTGGTAGATCTAATAGAGTAGATATTATAGCTTAAAAAGGTATTTAAAATATATAAAACTAGTTTGTAATTGCGTTTATTAATTTAGTACAAATTAGTGAGATTTAGTATAAAACTTAGATAAACATATATATGATGTAGAAATTTTGGGGGAATGTAGAAAAGGGGAGGACAAGCCTTTGGTAGAGTATAGTAAGAAAGATAAAAAAATTAACTATAGGAATGTTATATTCTAGTGTTGGTAATTGCCTTTGGTGGATTAAATAGAAGTATAGAATAGACTTGTTTGTATTAAATTTCAATATAGAAGATTTAATGTTTAAGGACAAGCTATATTTGAGATCAAAAACATTTATCAAAAGTTAACTATAAGAATGTTATGGAAAATTGTTGGTATTTCAAAATGCAGGTAAAATTTAATTTAAAGTACTTAAAATTTCAGAGTATAGTAGATGATATAACTTAAAAGATTTTTAATAGAATTAATAAAGCAGTTTAGTATATTTAGAAGTAATTTATAGATTTTATATATGTTTTTCAATCATTGGTATATATTTTAAGTGGGGAAGTGTACAAGCTTTTTGGTTAGAATAAAAAACCAACACAGTAGCATAACATTCAATTAGGTTTTTATAATTTTTTTATTTATAACATATATAACTAAAGGGTAAAATATTTTAAGAAATAAATTTCTAGGCTAAAAAGAATAAAATAAATAGTTAAAAGCCTCTGATTAAAGTTAAATCAGAGGCTTGTAGAATTTTGCTGCTTCTTTAAATTTTAAATGACAAATCTAAAAAAGCAGTTTTATATTAAAGGTAGATATAAAGGAAATTTATTAAAAATAATTTTAAATTATTTTTAAGCGTGTGCTTGTCCGTCTGATGATCCTTCAAGTGCTATATCAGAATTAGCCTCTTCGTTATCATCTTCTGGTAGTCTATTATATTTTTTCATGTAGATAACTAATAACATTACGCAAGCGATTGTATATATTATAGCTGTTATATAGTAAGCTTTTCCATAACCATTAGTTAAATTAAATATAAACCTTTCTCCAATTAGCCCAGCTACTACTTGGGCTAACCCTTGTGCAACATAGATTACTGCGTTGTATGCTGGACGCGCTTCTTTATTTACAAATTCCATAGGTAATGATTGTTGTACAGGTGAGGCTGCATTCATAAATCCAGAACGGAAGAATAAGCCTAAACCTACTGCCATTATCATATGTGTTCCAAAGGCAGCACCATTAGCTATTATAAGCATAAATGGTATTGATACTAGTGATAACCCTCCTAAAGCACCAACTCTACCAAGTTTTTTAACTATCCAAGGCGATGCCATCATAAAGATTACCATAGCAAAATATTGATATGATATAAGAGCTGATGTTGTAGCCCTATCAATACCCATCCTACTTAGGAAAACTGAAAAATATGGAGTTATAAGTGAAGCACCAAATCTTATTAAGAATGAAAATACTATAAAGAAAAGTATGTATTTAGTTAAAAATGGTTTCCAATTAATTTTTTCTTTCTTTTTACTAGCATTTACATTCCTATAATCAGCTGGAATTTCTTTTATAAAAATAAGTGGAATTAAACATAATACCGCAACTACTGTGTAAATTAAAAGTGCATCTCTATGTGCACCAACATAAGCATTTAACTGTAATGAATTAAACTTATCTACACTTTCTGTTAAAGTTTTTGCACTGTCATAGCTAACATGGAGCCTATCTGCAAATCTTAAAGCTATAAGTTTACCTCCAGACCATGTACCTATAACCATACCAACAACGTTTGTCCACATA
The DNA here is from genome assembly GCF_015234215.1 of Clostridium chrysemydis. Taxonomy (GTDB): domain Bacteria; phylum Bacillota; class Clostridia; order Clostridiales; family Clostridiaceae; genus Clostridium; species Clostridium chrysemydis. Next base: position 126,068 of record NZ_JADEKP010000002.1, read on the forward strand.
GTAGTTGAAAATACCTTATCCCTATCTTTTTCTGTTGTATAACAAGTTAAATAGGGAGATAAAATAGCATCAAACATACAAACACCTATCATAACTATAGAAGCTGATATTGCAATTATTAAAGGTGATGTAAATTTTACTAAAATAATAGTTCCTATAATATAAAATACTGGTGAACATATCAATGTCTTTTTGTAGCCGAATTTAGGTATTACTAAAAGAAGTATAGCACCCCGTAAAAGCCTATTCCCATAATTACAGACATACCTGCTGCAATTGTTTTAGTTGCTGGGTCAGCATCTAAAAAGGTAACCATAGTATCTAAGGTAACACCTCCTAAAACACCCATAAAAACATAAGAGATAATGAAAATTATACTGTTTATCTTAGATCTCCTATCTATATCCAAAAAGTATCACTCCTTTTATTAATTAAAGTTAAAATTAAGTCTTAATATAAGGATACTCTTCTCATAAATTGAAGTAAATTCTAAAAATGTAAACAAAGTAAACATTTACAATAAAAAGGGTGAATATTAGATTAATATAAAAAGAAACCCTCCTAGAAAAGGAGAGTTTCTTTCAAAATTTCATAGTGCATATTTAAAATAAAATTATCTTGGGATAAATCCTATTTTCTTTTGCATTTTGCGTAGGGTTTTAGTTGATACATAAGATGCTTTTTCTGCACCTTGTTTATAGATAGTTTCTAAAGCTTTTTTGTCGCTCATTAAAGCTTTAACTTTTTCTTGGATTGGCGATAATTCACCTATAATAGCATTTGCAGCATCTTCTTTAAGGTCTGCATATCCTTTGCCTTCGTAGTCTTTTACAAGGTCTAAAGGAGAAACTCCTTTTATAGCTGATATTATATCAAGAAGGTTTTTAACTCCAGGTTGTTCGTCAGTGTAGTTAATAACACCTAAACTATCTGTTACGGCTCTTGAAATTTTCTTTCTTATAACTTCTGGTGGGTCCATTATAAGAATAAATGAATTTACGTTATCGTCTGATTTAGACATTTTTTTAGTTGGCTCTTGAAGACTCATAACTTTAGCACCTATTTTTGGAGTGTACCCTTCAGGGATAGCAAAAGTAGGGCTGTAAGTGTTATTAAATCTTGTTGCTATATCACGTGCTAATTCTAAATGTTGAAGTTGGTCTTTGCCAACTGGAACTAGATTAGTTTGGTATAGCAAGATGTCTGCTGCCATAAGTACAGGATAAGTGAATAATCCAGCCCCTATAGAATCACCAGCTTTTTGAGATTTATCTTTGTATTGAGTCATTCTTGATAGTTCACCTACGTATGAGTTACAAGTTAAAAGCCAAGCAGCTTCTGAATGTGCTGGTACGTGTGATTGAATGAAGAATGTGTTCTTTTCAGGGTCTATACCAGATGCTATATATATTGAAAGCAGTTCAAGAGTTCTTCTTCTTAAATCTGCAGGTTTTTGACGTACAGTTATTGCGTGTAAATCAACAACACAGAAGTAGCAGTCATATTCTTCTTGCAAGTTTACCCAGTTTTTAAGGGCCCCTAAATAGTTTCCTAGAGTAAGCTCACCAGAAGGTTGCATGCCACTAAAGATTACTTTTTTTGAATCTGTGTTTTCCATTAAATTCAACTCCTTTTTAGTTATATAATATAAATTATAAAATCGTTATCTTATTATGTCAATTTGATGTAAAGTTATCAAATTTTCAAGGGTATTTTAAATAAGGATAAACAAAAACCCTAGCAAAATTGCTAGGGCACTAATAGAAAAGCTAAAATTATCTGTTGTTTCTTTCAGCTTTTCTTTTTCTTCTACAATCAAGACATCTAACTGGCTCGTTATCGAATCCTTTTTCTTTAAAGAATTCTTGCTCACCTACAGTGAATACGAATTCAGCTCCGCAGTCTTTACATACTAATTTCTTATCTTCCATTTTGAAATACCTCCTTAAAAACTAATAGGAAAATTAACTTTGATAATTTCTAAACCTTAGCTTTAAGGGGATAGTTATTATCTTAGAGAAATGTCCTATTTGATACACATATATTATATCATATTTTTAAAAAAAATGGTAATAATTTTTAAGTTAAAATTCTAGTTAAAGAGGCTAAAATAGTTAATTTTTTTTAGAGGACTTGAAGTAGTATATACTATAGGTCAAAAGTGGGATGACAAGCAGTGTTAAGAGCGCAAAGAGCTGGTAAAAATTAAGGATATAAAAGAGTCTATACTGCTTAGTTCCAACTAAATATGATATAACAAATACTAAAATAGAGAACACTATTGAAAATGTTTTCTTGCTGTTAATTTTATCTTTGTATAAATATATAATTGCTGTTGCGCAAAGAAGGTATTTTATAAACCAATTACACACAGTTCTAAATAGAAACATCAAGTTTCCAAACTCAATAAATCCATAAAGTTGAACTCTTTGAGATTGTATAAACTCTGGGTAAAAAATGTTAGTAGCTCTATTTGGACCAAATGTTGAAATTACTGAAAGAACACTACTAGAGCTAATTAAAATTATAAGAATAGAAGTGACGATTGAATACTTTAAAATTTTTCTATCATCTTTTAAAAGTTTAAGGTATGGCAAAAATATAAAAACACAAGAAAGCCCACCTAAAGAAAACAATAAAGTAATTAAAAAGTCGCTTAAAACTGTTTGACCAAGGATTGGCATTATGTAATCTATTTTTATGTATTCATAAAGAAATATAAATAGAAGAATATTATTTATAAATACTGCAATAACTATTAAAACTGTAATAGATAAAATACTCCTAAAAGATTTAGTTATAGCGTATCCAGCCGGTACTATAAAAAATAGTAAGCAGTACCAGTAGGGAGTTTCTAAAAATATGTTTGTGTGGATAGAGCTACTCTCAACTGAAGCTGTCTCAATACAAGTTATAAATAAACCAACTGCAAACAAAAAGCAAAGAATTTTGCTTAAAAATTTAGGATAAGTTTTATCTAATACCTCTTTAAAATTAAAGGAGTCAGTCTTTTTTGAAACATAAAGTACGAAAAACAAACAAAGGGAAATGATGACTCCAGCTAAAAGCACAGCTATCCAAGTATCTCTGCCCCCTAAATTTATAAAAAGAGAAGAGTAAGTTCTAAGGCTTATAGTAGAGATTGCAAAAATTATTATCATAAGGTGTTTAGTTGTGATTTTGTTCAAATTTCTCACTCCTTTTTAGAAAAAATTAAATACACAAAATTAGTATTTACATAAATGTGAATATTAAACATAGATAAAGGAATAATATTTTTATAGCAAATTAGAAATTGGAGGGAGAGTTATGGGCAAGTCATTAGATTATATAAAAAGAAGATTTTCAGATTGCTTTGATGTAAAGTATAGGGAAATTGAAGGTGTACTTGGAAAGACAACTTTAGTATTTATTGATAATCTTTGTAGTACTGAATTTATAAGTGATTACATAGTAAGTCCTATCAAAAATAGAGAATATCCTTGTAAAGATTTAGATGAACTTATAACTAATGTTTTAGAGATTAATCTAGCAAGTTACGTTAAAAATAAGAGAGACTTAGACGATGCTATGCTTCATATATTATCTGGGGATGTAGTTATATTTGTAGAAGGGTATGAAGATATAATCTATTGCGAAGCTAAGGGGTTTGTAAGAAGAGGAATTGGGATTCCTGAAACAGAAGCTGTCGTTAAGGGACCTAGAGAAGGGTTTAATGAGCTGTTTGTTGATAATATCTCATTAATCAGAAGGAAAATCAAAAATCCAGATTTAAAGTTTGAACCTATATACGTTGGAAATAAGAGTCAAACTGTAGTTTGTCTAGGGTATATAAAAGGGGTTGCAAAAGATGATCTTGTAAAAGAAGTAAAAGATATCGTTAAAAATTTAGATGCAGAGTTTTTATTAGATACAAATTATGTAGAAGATAAATTAAAGGGTTCACAGTCTGTTTTTGATACAGTAGGATACTCTGAAAAACCAGATGAAGTTGCATCTAAAATAATGGAGGGAAGAATAGCTATTTTAGTTGATGGAACTCCATTTGTTATAACAGTTCCATATTTCTTTTTAGAGAATTTTCAAGCACCTGATGATTATTACTTAAATAGAAAGTTTGCAAATTTCACTAGAATTTTAAGATGGATAGCTTTCTTTTTAGCAACATTTCTTCCTGCATTTTATGTTGCAGTTGTTACATATCACTTTGGACTTATTCCATCTTTATTTTTGTTTAGGCTTGCAGTATCTAGAGCTGGAATACCTCTTCCAACAATAATAGAGGTTTTAATTATGATGATAACTTTTCAGATTATTAAAGAAGCAGGACTCAGACTTCCTCAGCCTATAGGAAGTGCTATGAGTATTGTATCTGGACTTATTTTAGGAGAAGCCGCAGTTGGGGCTGGGATTGCATCTAGGATAACAGTTATAGTGGTTTCTTTAAGCATGATAAGCTACTTCTTAATTCCTAAACTATACAGTTCAGTTACCTTATCAGCATTAACCTTTGTTATAGTTAGTTCTTTGTTTGGGCTTCCGGGATTGTTTGTATCTATTATCATATTTTTTATGAACTTAGCTGACTTAGATAGTATGGGATATTCGTATCTTTTCCCTATAGGAAGCAAAGAAAACTATTCATTTAGAGATACTATTTTAAGAGGAAAGTTAGATAGGATCTCTAGAACTATAGTTAGGGAGGATGGAAAAAATGAAAAGGAAAATAAGTAAAGTTTTATTAATCGTATTTATATTACCTTTAATTATTTCAGGATGTTATAACTATAGAGAAATAAACTTAGTAACATTTACAACAAGCATAATTTTTGATATAGATGACGTAGGGAATGTTATAACTTATATGGATTGCGTAAGGCCCTACAGAAACGAAAACGAATCGTCAGATAGTGGTAAAAGAATTATTTATAAAGGAAAAGGAAAAACAGCATTAGAGGCTATAAGAGACTTAAATATGGCTGCTAGTTATAAAATAAATTTCTCTCAAAATAGAGCTTTGATTTTTACAGAAACTGCAGCAAGGCAAGGGATAGATAAATTTTTAAGTTTAATTAACAACGATCAAGAGTTTCAAGCAAAGCCTTATGCATTTGTTTATTTTGGAGATGTAGATGAACTTTTAAACATAACTGCAAGTGATGAAGAGTATCTTGGAGTATTTTTAAATGATTTAGTTCAAAAAAACAAAGTTAATTCTAGAACTATAGCAACAAACATTAGTGATTATTTAGCAGAAAGCCAAATAGGATCTGACTACGCCCTTTTAGGTGCTTTAGAACTTCGTGAAGATTTAGGGCAAAAGAGAGTTGAATTAAAGGGTGGAGTTCTTATGAAAAATAGCATTATGCTAGAAAAAATAGATGTGACAGAAGGGCTTAGTTATAATTTCCTTATGAATAATTTAAGTGCTGGAACTCTTGAGATTCCAAACCCTCAAATGAAAGAAGGGTTTATAACTTTAGAAATTTTAAACAATAAAACTAAAACAGATATAGAATACGATGGAAGCCGGGTTTTATTAACTAAAAAGATTAAAACTAGGGTTGTTTTAGCAGAAGAACAAGGAAGGTTTATATACAATAGAGAAGCTATAAAAAAATTAGAAGAGGAAGAAGAAAAAAGGCTTGCACTATACCTTCACTCATTCTTTGATAAATTCAATAAAAAGAATATCGATATCTTAGGAATAGAACATACCTTAGAAAAAAAATATCCAAAACTTATAGTTAATAATATGCTTTCAAAAATTGATTTAAAGATAGATGTGGACGTAAATATAGAAGGAAGTAATAGGGTGAAAAATAGCACTATATAAATTAGTAAACATTTGATAAATATCAAAATTAAGGTTATTATATACTCATAAACATTTATATTTGGTGTGGGGGAAATAATGGATAAATATAAAGAACGGTATGAGGAATTAAAGAAAGAGTACGAGGGATATCAAAAAGTTGTAGAAGACAATATGCAACAAATCAATACAAGAAACATTAAACTAGAAAAAGATATTGATGCATTAGTAAATATAGTAGAAATAAGTAAATACGTTAACTCGTATTTAAGTAGTAAAAATTTAGTCTCTATGATAAATGATATGATAGTCGGACTTTTAGGGGTATCTCATTCTACAATTCTTCTAGAAGAAAATGGTGAATTAAAGGTAAAAGCAACTAACATTAGAGATGGTGATATAGTTTTAAATGAAGAAGAAATATTTTACATAAAAAATAAAAAAGAATTTTTATTTAATTCAGATAAACCTTTAAGATCTTACGAGAAGTATGGAGTAGCAGTAAGGTCTATAATGGGAGTTCCTATCAAAATTAGAAGTAAATTTATAGGATACATAATAGTTGATAGCGCAATTAAAAATTCTTTAAATGAAGACCAAAAAGTATTTTTAACATCTATATCAAACCAAATAGCTATTTCTATTGAAAATGCAATGCTTTATAAAGAATTAAAAGATTTAACTAAAAGAGATCCTCTAATTGGGATTTACAACAGAAAGTACTTTTTTCAAAAGATAAGCGAATACGTAGAATTTAATGACAATCCTTATGCGGTTGTTATGATAGATTTAGATAATTTTAAAAAGTTTAATGATACTTACGGTCACCAATTTGGTGACGAAGTTTTAATTCAAACTAGCAAACTAATTTTAAGTAAATTAGATAAAAGAGCTATTCTTGCAAGGTATGGAGGAGAAGAATTAGCAATTTTTATAAAAGATATAAAGAGCACAGAAGAGATTTACGAAAAGGTTGAAGATATAAGAAAATCTATAGAAGAAAATATAATAGAAATGGATGAAGATAAAGCTAGTATTACAGCAAGCTTTGGAATAGGATTTTATCCAATCGACGGTAAAAATTTAACTAAAGTAATTAAAAAGGCAGATATACTTCTTTATAGAGCTAAATCATCTGGAAAAAACAAAGTTATAATTAGTGACTTTATTATTTAGATATGCAAACATTTGCATATCTTTTTTTGTTATGAATATAAATTAACTATAACTATAAATAAGGAGTGGTCCTAAGTTGATTCAAGTGTTTTGTGATGAGAGAGGTTCGGGAAAAACTAAAAGACTAATTGAACTTGCAAATAACGGGGTGATGAATTCAAAGGGGGAAGCTGTTTATATTGACTACAGCAAAAAGAATAGATCAAATATAGATACTAAAATAAGGTTTGTGTCGGCGTGTGATTTTAAGGTATCTAATTGTGAAGATTTCTATGGGCTATTGTGTGGCATTGTCTCTCAAAATTACGATATTGATAAAATATATGTTGATGAATTATTAGACATAGTTTCTTGTGACATAAGTGAAACACATAATCTTTTTGAGAGAATGAAATCTTTAAGTAGTAAATTTAATGTTAATATGTATGTAAATATCAACGCAGATTCAAAAACAGATGTTCCAAAATTTTTAAAATCATCATAAAATAAAACTATATAGATTTAATTTAATATAAAAATATAAGAAATAGAAGAAAGATAGAAAGAAAAAAAAAAGAGTAGAAAGAAAAAAGGGTAGAAGAAAAAATAGTAGGATACTAAAAATATAGTATCCTACTATTTTATTTAAGTAATATATTCTTTTACTTTATCTACTACATCATTATTGCAAACATAAACTAAAATATCATTTTGGATAATTTGAAAATTAGGTCCAGGAGATAAGAAAAGTTCTTCTTTTCTTTTAACTCCAACAATAGTAGCACCTGTTTTATGCCAGAAGTTAAGTTCACCTAGGGTTTTACCAATCATTAAACTGTTAGGTTCTACTAAACTTTCATATGGTATAATTAAGCCTACATTTCTAAGGCTAGTTGCAAAATCTATTAAGTTAGAAATTTTGTTTTCTAATTCTTCTTCTATTGATTTTTTTTCTTCTAATATATCGTAAATATCCTTTTTTATCATTGCAAATTCATTTTTTCTCTTAAAAGCTTTTAAAAATTCATTCGCATTTTCTTTACTTTGAATTCTAATTCCTGACTTTTCAAAAACATCTACTACGTTCATATCTTTAAGTAGTGCTAGAGAACGTCTTATAGTTTCTGGAGAAACATTATATATACTAACAAGTGTTGAGCGGCCAGATATTTTTTCGCCTTCTATAAAATCTCCATTCACTATCCTAGAAGCTATATCCATAGCAATTTTTAGATAGGTTGGAGTTTGGATTTTTTTTGCCATTTTAAAATCACTCCTATCAATCATTTATTTTAACATAAATCATTTTTTTTATATATAATTTTAAGTAAGTGTTTTAAGGATATACATAATACTCTTAAATGGCTATAAAAAAAAGTTTAATAAATACGATAATTAAAGAACAAGAAGACGATTTTGGAGGAATAATTATGCCAAGCATTTGGGGTGTTAATAACGGATATAACGTAGAGAATAAGAAAATTTCAAGTAAGATAACTTTTAAACTTGGAGAAAAATTCAAAGGTAAGATAACAGCAAAAGGTGAAGGGAATGAAGTTACCATTAAAACTTCGGACGGTTGGCAATTTAAAGCTGAAATAGATGGTAATGTAGATTTAGAAAACGGGAAAAATCTAAAATTTGAAGTAAGTGATTTTAAAGATGGAAAAGTTAAGCTTAAAGTAGTAAGTGAAGAAGCTAAATCTTCAGGTGATACGATAAAAGATAATCTAGAGGAGATAATAAAAAAAGAAGGATTATCAAAAGATGATGAAAAGCTTTTAAGAGAAATGATAAAAAGGGATATTCCACTTACTAAAGAGAATATAAAAAAGTTTAAATCAATTATTCAGTTTAGTGAAAAGCTAAATATTAACCCTAAAGAAGGAGAAGATTTTATTTTAAAGTATCTTCAAAGTAAGGGTATTGATTTAAAGAGTCCTGAAGGTCAAAAGATAAATGAAATGCTTAAAAACTTTTTTGGTTCTTTTAAAACTATGTCAAAGGAAGACATAATGATATTTCTAGAAAATAATATAGATTTAACTAAAGAAAATATAGATAGTTTTAATAAATTATTTAAAGAAGAAAGTGGAGTTAGCAATTTATTTAAAGAACTAGGCAAAAAACTTATAGAAAATTCTGATATATTAAAAAATATTTCCTTAAAAGAAGAGGGTGAACCAGGGAAAGAGAATATAAAAGGTGATGTTAACCCTAAAAATATTCAAACCCTTAATGAGAATGAAACTAATATAAAAGAAAATATGAATTCTTCAAAAAATGCTGAAAATATTAATAGTGCTTTATCTAAGGCATACGAAGGTTCTAGCAAGGTTAGCGTTTTAGAGATATTAAAAAATATTGTTTCAGAAAGTGGAAGCAAGGATTTAACTAATATAACTAAAGATATACTAAGTAACGAAATAAAATCTAATAATGGTATAGGTAACGCGGAGTTAAATAAAATACAAAATATATTATCTAGTATTAATGATGATGAATTTATAGAAGTATTAAAAAATAACCTAGGTGAAGATAAATCAGTTTATGACTTTACTAAAAGTGATTTAGAAAAATCTTTAAGCAACATCTTCAAAAGTGATATAAAGCTTACGGAACCTGGTTTTAGTGCTATTAAATCTGTGATAAATGAAAAGGTTGACTTAAGCAGTTTAATTACTGAAGAAAATAAGAATATATTATTAGATGATGGAAATAATACAGAAGCAGTAGGTAAAGAAATAAAAGACTTAAATAACTCAAATATTTTAGAAAAAGATACTAATTCCTTATTAAATTCTAATTCTAAAGGGGAGTCTACTATTTCAAAAGATATAAATTTAAAGAATTTAGAAAATGAAATTAAATCATTAGAGGATTTAATTTCACCAAAAGCGAAAGAAGAAATAAAAGAAGCACTTTTAAAAGGGATGCAGAGCAAGGATATAGTAAGGCTTGAAGCTGAGGCTAAAATTGATGTTATGAAAGATATAATAAATAAAACATTAAAAGGCTTAGATACAAGTGCAAGTGAAAAAGTTATGCAATTAATAAAAGAAAACATAAACGATTTTAAGGTATTTAATTCAATAAGTAACGAATACTATTATTTAGACCTTCCGATTCAAAGGGAGGAAAGGGAGTATCCGTGTAAGCTTATAATTAAAGACGATAGAAAAGATGGTAAAAAGATAGACAAAACAAACGTTAAGCTTGTAGTTAGTGTTAAAACTATAAACTTAGGTATGATAGATAGTTATCTTACAGTAAATAATAAAAATCTTAAAGTAGATTTAAAGTGTGAAAATAATTATGTAACTCTTTTAAAAACTGGTAGAGAAGCTTTAATAGAAGGGCTTAAAACTCTAGGATTTAATCCAAGTATAGACGTAAGTATGAGAGGAAAAGAAGTATCTTTAAGTGATTGTAGGGAATTTTTCGCAGATGATAATAACAGAGCACTTGATATAATGGTATAAAACTATATATAATTAAAGAAGTATTTAAGGCGAAAAATGATTTGGAGGTGTGTAAAAGTGTCACAAAGAAGAAAAGCAGCAGCACTAAAATATGAAATGAATATAGAAGCGCCAGTAGTAACAGCAGCTGGGATGGGACATATTGCAGATAAGATACTAGAAAATGCAAAAGATAATGATGTTCCTGTAGTTTATAATAAAGAACTAACAGACCTTTTATGCAACGTAGATGTAGGAGATAACATCCCTCCAGAACTATACGAAGCAGTTGCTCACGTAATTGCCTATGTTACAGATTTAGATAAAAGAATGGAAAGGTGATAAGAATGGCATTATATGCTATAGCAGACCTACATTTATCTCTTAATACAGATAAGCCTATGGACATATTTGGTGAAAACTGGGCAAATCATGATGAAAAGATAAAAGAGAATTGGTTAGAAAATATTACAGAAGAAGATACTGTTTTAATAGCTGGTGATATTTCTTGGGCGATGAGGCCCACTGAAAGTGAAGAAGATTTAAAGTGGCTAGATAGTCTTCCAGGTAAAAAAATAATCTCTAAAGGTAATCATGATTATTGGTGGAGCAGTATAACTAAACTTAATAAAATGTTTGAAAAAACTAAATTTCTGCAAAATAATTTTTATTCATACGAAGATTATGCTATTTGCGGAACTCGTGGATGGCCTTGTAATTTAGGAGATAGACACACAGAACACGACAAAAAGATATTTGATCGTGAATGTATAAGACTTAAACTTTCTTTAGACGAAGCTAAAAAAGCTGGATATGAAAAGCTTATAGTAATGCTTCATTATCCACCAACAAACGAAAGATTTGATGATTCTGAATTTACAAGAATCGTAGAAGAATACAAAGTAGAAAAAGTTATTTATGGGCATCTACACGGCCCAGCTTTAAATAGAGTGCTAAACGGACGTAGAAACGATGTAGAATACGTTATGACTTCTTCGGATTATTTAAACTTTATGCCAAAAAAGATTTTAGATTAAAATAAAAAAACTCAAGGAATTCCTTGAGTTTTTATTTTTATAAAGATCTTTCAATTGAACTAATACTATGATTTAATGAGTTAATTGATGATACCTGTAAGTCCATAGTTGATGCTATTTCTTCAGTTAAAGCAGTATTTTCTTGAATTAGTGAATTTACTTTCTCAACAGAAGAAACAACTTCACGAGTAGAAACAGACGCTGAAACAACACTTTCGATACATTCATTTATATCTGTAGTTGAAGCATCTATTGATGATTTTATGTTTGTAAAACTATCTTTAGTTACTGTAATAGTCTTATGTTGAATTTCAACTGCGCTGTTACCATTTTTCATTGCAGAAGAAGCATTTAATATATCATGCTTAATTTCTTCTAAGATAGAAGTTATGCTTTGAACAGCTTGTTTTGAGTTTTCAGCAAGTTTTCTAACTTCACCAGCAACTACAGAAAAGCCTTTACCAGCTTCACCAGCTCTTGCAGCCTCGATTGCAGCATTAAGTGATAAAAGGTTAGTTTGACTAGCTATTTGGCTTATAGAGTCAGTAATTGAGTTTACAGATTCTAATTTGTCAACTAAAGCATCTACAGTATTACTTGAAACAGAAAATGCCTTTTCTAAGTCATTTAAAGATGTATCAAGTTCATCTATAGTTTTTAAACCTGTATTTGCAAGTTTATCTGTATCTAATACTTTAGTATGAACTTCGTTTATGCTTATAGCGATACTCTCAATTGAGCTATTAAAATCTTTTAAAAGATTAGAAGCAGAATTGATTTCGTGTCCTTGTGATACAGTAGCATTACTTAATGTTGATAATGAAGAATTTATATCTCTTGCATTATTTGAAATTTCATTACTTGCAGCACTAATACTTTGAATATCAGAAATTATCTTGTTTGATATTCCAGAATTTTTGTTTGTGTCCTTAGTTTCTCTTGTAGCCTCTACGGGATTTGTAGTTTGTGTTTCTGCTACAGAGGTTTTTTTAAATAATCCCATAAATAATCCTCCTTTTATAAATCGAAATTTTTTGATTGTAATTTATGATTTAATTAAATCTTTACCATTTCTAGCAAGTTCTTTAACTCTATGTGAAGCACCAACAGTCATTATAACTTTTGAATACCATATAAGAGCATTTTCATTATCACCTGTTCTTCTAAATAATTCTCCAATTAAATAATTAAAAGAATCTCTATCCATTCCAAAGATAGGAAAGTCTTCAACGGAATAAGCTTTCAAAAACCCATTTAAAGCCTTCTTTAAGAATGATAATTCGCTTTTAGTGTCGTTTTTTATACGATACATCCAGGCTATTTTAAGTGAAATCATAGATGGGGAACTCACATTTTTATTTAAAGCTAGTGCAGTTACAAGAGAAAGCTTGTACCTTTCTATAGCTAAATCAACATCTAAAAAATAAGGATAAGTTTTTTGTTTCCATCTATCAGTTATTTTATTTAATATAACTGTCTTTTCAGAGCTTCTTAAATTATTAAATTCACTTTTCATAGCTGCATAACCACACCTTGGGCATATCCATACATCATAAAAATAAGGGTTTATAGCTTTATATCGTATAAAAAAATCACTATCTTTAGAGGTAATTCGTGGGGAATTCGTTTTCACAGCAGTTTCTGTGAAATTATTTTGGCAAACTGGACAAGTAATGTTTTTTGTAAACGTGTCATTGATGTAATTTGGTTCTGTCATTTTTAGAGCACCTCGAGATAAAAATTTGTTCATAATAATAATACAACATTTGTAATAAAAATAGAATAGAAAACATAGTTACAGGAAAGACTTGTTTTTGATATAATAAAGTGTAGAATTGAAATAGGGTGGTTAAAATGGCTATAAATAACTGGAAAAGTTTCTTAGTTCCATACGAACAAGCGGTAGATGAACTAAAAGTTAAATTTAAAAGTATTAGAAAAGAATATAGAAAGAAAAATGAATATTCTCCAGTAGAATTTATAACTGGAAGAGTTAAGGAAATTTCTAGCATATTAGAAAAAGCTAATAAGTTTGGCATTCCTGTAGATAGAGTAGGATACGAAATGGAAGATATCGCAGGGCTTAGGGTAATGTGCCAATTTGTTGATGATATAGATAGGGTTGTTGAACTTATAAGAACTAGAAAAGATATGCAAGTCTTATATGAAAAAGACTATGTTAGAAATGTTAAATCTAGTGGTTACAGAAGTTATCATATGATTATAAAATATCAAGTTAATATGGCTGAAGGGCCAGTCGATATCCTTGCAGAATTTCAAATAAGAACTTTAGCTATGAACTTCTGGGCAACTATAGAGCATTCTTTAAATTATAAATATAAAAAGAGAATCCCGGAAGAACTTCAGTGCAAGCTAAAGACAGCTGCAGATGCTGCATTTACTTTAGATGAAGAGATGCTTATGATTAAAGATGAAGTAAAAGATGCACAAAAATTATTCGAAGTTAAATCTGCAATAATCTCAGATATAATGAATAAGATCTTAACTTTAATTTCTTTAGGTAAAATACCAGAAGCTAGTAGATATGAAAAATCATTAAATAAACTTATTGATGAAGGGGATGTATCAGAATTAAGTCATCTTTTAAATTCAATAAAAAAAGAAGTAGATAAGTATACAGATTAAGTTATATAAAATTTAAGAATTTTAATATAAACTCGTAAAGAGAGTTATTGATTTATAAAAGTGGTTAAGCTTAAAAGAAGTTTAGTCACTTTTTTTTAGTTATGAAATTATAAAATTATAGAGTGTGTTTAAAGCTAGTTTTTTTATTAAGAAAATATTAGATTGAAGCGGTAGCTGTAGCATCTTACTGTTTGGTAATAAATGGGTAGTAGGAGCTGATCAATAACAAATAATAAATAATGAAAAAAACTACAACATTGTTACGATATATTATTGGTACAAGGGATTTTCACTATATTAGGTTAAATTTTTGATATTTTGGACAAGTATAAATCATTAAGACAAGCTACTTGAAAAAAGGTAAAAGTAGACAAGTAAAATTAAGAAGGACAAGCTCTTATAATACAAATATATTAGGAGCTATTTTAAGGGAAATTAAATCACTTTTACACAAAAAATAGAACTTATTAAATTAGATAAAATAGTATGTTTTTCATAAGATCCTTCGTAAATATACAAGAACCAATTTAAATAAACCTGTAGATACTTTGTAGCAACGCTTCTAAATTTTCTAAGCCATCTTCTTAAATTCAATATAAAATCAGAGCAGTGACTAAGTAAAATTTCCCCTTCTTCTTTAGCAATTTCTAATTCTTTCTTTTTATGAAGAGCATAGTTTAACTTTTTCGATACAAGATAAGAAAACCTATCTTTTCCTGGCAAGAAATAAGTATTAAATACAGGATTAAATGAATCCATTAAAGCATCTATAGATTCTTTTGTAGGGCTCATAGAATCAAATGATATCTTAGCTAGGGAGTAATTGTTTTTATTAATAGTAGTAGCTACAAATATATTTTTTCTTCTAGAAATAGTGCAAACGGGGGGAGTCTTTTGACCCTTAAAGTTTTCTAAAAACTTAGTATGTCTCATAGCTGTAACTATATGAGTTCTTCTAGAATCTGTATAAGTTCCGATATGCTTAAGGATTTTATGTCTCCATCTAAACGATGTTTCTATGCAAATATTTAATCTATCTGCGCAATCTCTTATAGTAGCCCCAGATAACATAAGACGAGTATATCTATCCCAAAGGTCTACACTCTTTCTAGTGTTATGCCAAACAAGTCCTGTTCCTTCGTTAAAGGTTTTAAGACAATCTTTGCATTGATATCTCTGGATGCATCTATATTTACCGTATTTAATAAAGTGTTTTGAATTGCAATGGGGACAAGCCGATGTATGTACCATAATCTCACCTCGAAAAATTCTATAATTTTTAGTTATTTTGATTATGGACATAAAAAAGTGCCTTTATTCAGGTGATTTTATTAAAATACCAACAAAGAAGCAAAACATTGTTGTAGGGGAGTAGAGAGACTATATAAAGGTTCAAGGAAATTGCGTGGACAGGGTAGTTAGAAACAATATCACAAAAAAATTTTTAACTTCAAGGAATATATTTACAATAAGTGGTTTCCACTTAAATTATAAATTAGTATAATTATATTGTTATATAGAAATTTCTTATTAGAGCTATTAGTATTTCAAAGTTGAGTGAAAGGGTAAGAAATGATATAATAATGTAAATTAAAGAATAATTATTATTAAGAGTGGAGAGCGTAGAAATGATAGCTGATAAAAGATTATTAAACGAAATAAAAGAGAACCCTAAAAAAATTTCAGAAATTAAAAATCCAAGTTATGAACTAAAATTAGAGGCTGTTAAAGCTAATGGTATGACTATAAAATATATAGAAAATCCAGATAAAATGATACAAGAAGTAGCAGTTAAGAATAATCCACTATCTATAGAGTATATAGAAAATCTTAATGAAGAAGTAGGACTTCTTGCAGTTACAAGCCTTTGGAATTCACTAAAATATATTAAAAATCCAACTAAAAATATTATAAAAAGGGCTATTAAGGCTAAGGGCCTTGCAATTCAATATGTAGAAAATCCAAGTGAAGAATTACAATTACTAGCTGTAGGAAAAGATTATGATGCAATTAAATATATTGAAAATCCAAGTGAAGAAGTACAGCTAAAAGCTATAAGCAATCACTTTGGAGCTATAAAGTTTATAAAATCACCAACTCTTAAGGCAAAAAGATTAGCTATTACCCTAAATGAAGAAGCTATAAATTATTTAGGTAACTATACTTTTGATGAACTTAAGCTATTTATAAAAGATAATATAAATGTTGTTAAGTATATATATGACACTATTGACCCAGAATTAGTTGTTGATGTATTGATAGATAAACTAGATAAAAAAGAAATGACTAGAGAATATATGAAGGCATTTTTAGATTTAGAGATACTTGAAATGAATAAAATTGCATTTGTATGCGAATATGGTGATAAGAGCGCTAAAAAGTTATTAATTGACTGTAAGTTATAAGGAGTTAGAAAAATGAAATATTCAGACGTATTAGAAGCATGTATGTTAGTTATAGAATCAAACGATGTTCCATTAATAATAGGTGAAAGTGGTATAGGTAAAACAGCTTTAGCGAGAGAAATAGCAGAGAATACAAATCATAAGCTTATCACTCTTGATGCTAACCTTTTAAAAGAGGGAGAAATAGGAGGATTACCTGTAGTAGATAGAGGAAGAACTATTTATGCAACTCATAATAAATTATTACAAGTAGAAAATTATGTTCAAAGAGGGTATAAAGTTTTATTATTCATAGATGAATTAAATAGGTGTGAACACGCAGTTCAGCAAGAACTTATGAATTTAATATTAAATAGAGAAATAAATGGCTATGAGCTAGGTAAAGATGTAAAAATAATAGCTGCTATGAACCCTTCAAACAAGTATGATAACTTTTTAGATAGTTCTTATGAAGTAGTCGATATGGACCCAGCACAAGAGGATAGATTTGTTTGGCTAGAGATGGAATCTGACGTAAAAGAATGGATTAAATGGGCTATGCAAAGTAAAAGCATACACGAAGACATAATAGAATTTATATCAAGTTTCCCAGATTATTTACATAGACCTTATTCAAATGAAAGTGTAAAGCCTACGCCTAGAAGTTATGAAAGAGTTTCAAAAAGTTATACTATCTACAAAAATTCAAATGGTAAAATTTCTTTTGATACTTTATTAAGTGTTGTTAAGGGGAATATTGGAGTTAGTATTTCAACTGATTTTGCAAACTTCATAAAAGAAAATAGAAAGCCACTAATAAATCCAAAAGATGTATTTAAGTTAGATTCATTACCTGTGGATTTAAAAGAAAAAATTCTTAAAGAAAGCAATTCAAGATTATATATTTTAGGAAGAAGAGCTATTAATTATATTAATGATTTAGAAGAATATAAAAATGAATTTAATATATTTGGGGAGATTTTAAAGCTATATCCTAGAGATTTAAGACTTGGAATTATGAAAGAAATAAAAGAAGATTGTCCTAAAGAGATATATGAAAAATTATTAGATTCTGATGAATTTATAGATGCATTTTTTGATATATATGTGTAAAGCCTGGAGGTTATAAAAATGATAGGGTTAAATAGTTTTGAAGATGAAAAAAATCTTTTATTAAAAGAAGCATTAGAATTTAAGAGTATTAATGACGTATCAGATATGTTTAAAAGAAGATTTTTTGATTTAGTTACAAAGGTAATAATAGATAACGTAAGTAATGATGATAGTTTCTTTGGTAACTTTATGCTAAAAATAGAGAGAAAAATAAGACTTGATATAAGCTACCCTTTATCAACTATACCTGAAATATCAGGGTTTAAGATGAGTTTTAACCCTATATTATTTTTAAATGCAACTAAAAGAGAGATGGAAGCTTTATTTAAACACGAGATATATCATATTATGTTTAGCCACTACATAAGAGAAAAGGAACTTAGAGACTCTTATTCAAAGGAAGCTGTAAACATAGCTTTAGATATCTCTATAAATCAATTTATAAAGCATTTACCTATGGAGTGCAAAAGGCTTGATTCTATAAACTTAGAGTATAATTTAAATATGAAAGAAGATATGCCTATAGATTATTATGCTGAAAAAATAAACGAAGCTATAAAAATTAGGGAAAAGAAATCTAAAAAAGATAGCAAATCAAGTGATAAAGTTAAAAGAGAGTATGATATAGAATCTGCACACGATGCTTGGGAAGATATAGATATAGACTTAGATAGAGTAAAAGATTTAACTAAGAAGACAGCTCTAAGTTCTAATAAAGGAGATACACCTATAAACATACTTAAAATTATAGAGAGCTATAGTGAAAAATCACAAATAACTTGGCAAAAACTATTAAAAAGAATGATTCCAACAGTTAAATCAGGATATAAAAAAACTATAGTTAGAAGAGATAGAAGGCAAAGTGAAAGAGTTGATTTAAGAGGGAAGCTTAAAGACTCTGTTCCTGAAATAATAGTAGCAATAGACATAAGTGCAAGTATGACTCAAAAAGATATTGAAAAGATAATTATTGAGGTTCTTGGAATAATAAAAGGAAGAGTTGACAAAATAAAAATAATAGAATGTGATAACGAAATAAGAAGAGTTTATAACGTGAAAACTCCAAAAGATATTAAGCCAAGGTTTAACAATTCAGGAAGTACAAAATTTTCACCTGTATTTGAGTATATAAATAAAAATAATTTAAAAGATAAGCTTCTTGTTTATTTTACAGATGGAGTAGGGGAAAAGGAGCTTTTAGTTTCTCCTAAAAGTAAAAGGATAATCTGGGTTTTAACTGGAAAAGATGAACTTTCTTTAAAGAACAGTTTCGGTATAATTAAAAAATTAAATAAAGATTCAGTAGAAGGTGAAGGTGGCTCAGCTGCTTTAAATATGATAAGAGGAGTTATCCACGATTGGGCTAGATAAAAGGGTTTAAAAGCTAAATATGAATAAACTGTTAGGAAAATATTCATCTTTATGATAAAATACTATTAGATAGGGAGGATTTGTTTTGAAAAAATATAGATCGTTATTATTAATAGTTCTAATTATTAGTTTTGGAATGAATATATATTTATCATACAAAAGAAATAAAGATGAATATAGAATAGGTGAGAAATCCTACAAGAATTCAGAGCTTATAAACACTAGAAATTCTAAAAATTTAGAAATTCTTAAAAATGCTATAGATACTGGTAGTATACCAAATAGCAAGCTATTAAATCTTTATTCAAACTATAAAACTATAGACGAAGCTTTAATAGAATTAATAAATGATTACTCATTTTACAGACAAAACATCATATTTAATTTTAATAAAAAAGATGTAAATGGACTTAAAGTTTTAGAAAACGATATTTATGCGAGAATTTCTACATATTTAGAAAACATATTATTAAATATTATGAATACAAAAAAAGATAAGCTTGTTTTAGAAGGAAAATCTTTAGAAGATTTTAAAGTTTTATATGAATTAGCTTTAAATACTAATAAGAGATATATTGATTTTACAAATAGTTATTTAAAAGATTTAGAAGGTGAAGAAAAGCTTAAAAAATTCATAGATAAAAGGTATTATATAAATGTTATAGATAACTTAAATAGTATAAATTCAGAATATAATGATTATGATTTTGTAAGTGAAATAAAAGTACAAAAATTAAATTAAATTGTTTTTATTAACTCCTTTTTAGGAGTTTTTCTTTTTATAAAAAAGCTTCCCCTAAACCTTAGAGGAAGTCTTTCTTAAAATTAGTGGCATCCGCCACCACAAGAACCACAACCATCTGATTCAGGTGATTTGTTTGGTTTTAGAGTTAAACCTCTATTTCCATTTTCTTCTGATGATAATATAGTAAATCCACCATATTCATCAATTAGATCTTTTTTAGCTATAAAGTTAATATCAGCTATCTTTTCTAATAAGTCACTATCTGATTGTTCATCCAGAACAATATTAAATACTGGGCCTCCTCAGCCAACGCCTGCTAAATTAACTCTAATATTAAAATCTTTAACATCGTTTTGAACTAGAAAATCTTTAAATTCGTTGTAAGCTTCATCGCTTATAGTCATAAATTTCATAATTTTTTCCTCCTTTATTAATAATATAAAAAATAGTGTATCAGTAATATTTTTTACTGATACACTACATAATATTACTACAAAATATTTTTATAGTAAATTAGTGACATCCACCACCGCAAGAACCACATCCGCCTTCTGGTGCGATTACTGGTTTTAAGCTTAGACCTCTTCCTTCATTTTCTTCTGATGAAAGGATTATAAATCCACCGAAATCATCTATTAATCTTTTTTCTACTATAAAGTTTATATCGTTTATAGTTTCAACTATGTCGTCGTCAGTAGCTTCGCTTATTTCAATGTTGAAAACAGGACCGCTACAAGCCATTCCACCTAAATTAATTCTTATGTTGAAATCTTCTACTTTATTTTCTTCTAAGAAAGCTTTAAATTCGTTAAATGCTTCTTCACTTAAGTTTATGTTTTTCATAAAATAACCATCCTTTATTAATAAATTTTCTTAATAATATTGTATCACAATTCAAATCAAAGTCAAATGGTCGGAATTAAATAAAATAAAAACTATTTATTAAAAAGGTTTTATGGTTATAATATTATTAGATATAAAAGATTTGTGGTAGAGAAAGGATGGTTTTAGTGAAACCATATGAAAAAGAGTTTGTTTTAGAAAAAATAAATGAATATAATAAAAAAATAAAATTAGGTAAAAGTGGTAAGCATGAAATTATAAAAAAAGATGGAACAAAGGAAAATATGAGTGGTTATCTTCATAAAATAAATGAAGATATAGATATGCCAATTTTAGAACTTAGAAGTGATGATAAGTATTGGATGAGACTTGATATAAGAGAAGTTGAAAGTACTTATTTTATTATAAAAAATGCACACGGAAATGTGGGAGTCGTAGGGCTAGGACTTGGATACACCGTAAATGAAATTGCAAAAAATAAAAATGTTAAAAGCGTAACTGTATACGAATTTTCAGAAGATGTTATAAAACTTTACGAAAATAGTTTTAAAAAGAATCCTAAGATAAAAATAGTAAAAGGTGATGCTTATAAAGCTAAGTCTAAAACTTTTGATTATTTTTTCGTTGATATTTACGAATATAAATTAAGTGATAAAGTAGTTTCTGACTACGAATTCTTTAATAAACTTCACAAAATCGAAGATTACGTATTTTGGGGAGTAGAACACTTTTTATTAAGCTGTAGCTACGAAGAGATAGTTTGGGTGTATATCCCAGAGCTTTGGATGGAATTAAGTAAAAATATATTTTCAGGGGTACAAGAAGCAGGCTACTTAGAAACATACAAACAATTAGATACGAGTCTTGTACACGACATACTAAGTAAGTTTAAAAAGGTTTTAAATAGTGATATGGAATAAAGGTATTAGCACTAAAAATTTAGTGCTAATACCTTTTTAGCATACAGGAAAACATATAATTTGTAGTTATTATAAATCCAGATTAGAGATATTGAAATAAGACTTTTCAAATTTTATCTATATATTTATAAATGATTTAGGATATATTCTAATATAATTTTAAAACTATAATTTTAAATTAGGATGTATGTTAGTCTCATTTTTATAGTAGTAATTTATCTTATCATCTATTTTCTTTAGATTTAATTTAAGAGAGTCTAATTCTTTTAAGACCTCTTCTCTATGTTTAATTAGCATCTCTTTTCTAAGATTAAAAGTACTAGAACCTTCAACGTACCAATCTATATACTTTTTTATTTCTTTCAATTGCATCCCTGTATTTTTAAGGCAGTGAATTAAACTTAACCATTCTAAATCTTGATCGTTAAATATTCTATTTCCTTTTTCATTTCTCTTAACAAAAGGAAGTAAGCCTTCTTTATCATAATATCTTATAGTATATGAACTTAAACCTGTTTTATCAGACACTTGCTTTACTGAATAACTCATAATAAATCCCCCTTAAAAGACATAAACTTATATTTAGTATACTATATAATTTAAAAAATAAAAAAATGCTGTTGACTTAGAGTTAACTCTAAAGTGTAGGATTTATATAAAGAATAAATTATAGAAGAATTTAGGAGGAATTAAAAATGAATTTTAATTATCAAATGCCAACAAAATTACTTTTTGGAAAAGGACAATTAAATAATTTACACAAAGAGGATTTACCAGGTAAGAAAGCTTTAATAGTAGTTTCATCTGGTAAGTCAGTTAAAAAATATGGTTATTTAGAAAGATTAGAAAAAGAATTAGAAAAAGCAAATGTTCAATATGTTATTTTTGATAAAATTCTTCCAAACCCAATAAAAAGCCACGTTATGGAAGGTGCACTTTTAGCAAGAGAAGAAAAGTGTGACTTTGTTATAGGTCTTGGTGGTGGAAGCAGTATTGATAGTGCTAAAAGTATCTCAGTTATGGCTACAAATGAAGGTGATTACTGGGATTATATATCAGGGGGAACTGGAAAAGAAAAGCCTGTTAAAAATGATCCATTAAAAGTTATAGCAATAACTACTACAGCTGGAACTGGAACAGAAGTAGACCCTTGGACAGTAATAACAAACGAAGATACAAACGAAAAAATAGGATTTGGTTATGAAAAGACATTCCCAAGCATCGCAGTAGTTGATCCTGAACTTATGCTTTCAGTTCCTAAAAAGCTAACAGCTTATCAAGGATTTGATGCTTTATTCCATAGTACGGAAGGATATTTAAATAAAACTGCAAATACTATGAGTGATATCTATGCACTTAAAGCAATTGAACTTATAGGAAAGTCACTTAAAAAGGCTGTATTAAACGGAAATGATATAGAGGCAAGGAGTGATATAGCACTTGCAAACACTTTATCTGGATTTGTTGAGTCTACATCAGGATGTACGTCAGAGCACTCTATAGAGCATGCTTTAAGTGCTTATCATCAAGATTTAACTCACGGTGCAGGTCTTATAATGATAAGTGGAGCTTATTATACTTTTATAGCAAAGAGTGGAAAATGCGATGATAGAATGGTTGAGATGGCTAAAGCTTTAGGAAAAAAAGATGCAAAAGAATCTATGGATTTTGTTAAAGCTTTATTAGAACTTCAAAGAGATTGTGAAGTTAATGATTTAAAGATGAGTGATTTTAATATAGATAAAGATAATTTAGGAAAATACGTTAAAAATGCAAGAGAAACTATGGGAGGATTATTTTTAGTAGACCCTATAGAAATAAATGATGAAGCAGTACTAAATATATTAAAAGAGTCATATAGATAAATTAGATATACCTAATTAAAAATCTTTATAAATAAAATATAAAATAAGCTAGGAAAGCTAATAACTTCCTAGCTTCTTTTGTACCTATTTATATATTTATTTTTAGTATTTTTAAATTGATGAGTAAAGGAATTTAAATTTAAAATCTTAAATCCTTAGTATAAAAAACTAGAAGTAGTAATAAACTAATCCTAGATTTTATTTAAGGAGGAGATTAATTCATGAAGGTAACTAATTCACAGGAATTATCAAAAAGAATTGAAGATTTAAGAATCGCCCAAAGAGAATATTCAAAATATTCTCAAGAAGAGGTAGATGAAATCTTTAGAGCAGCTGCTATGGCTGCAAATAATGCGAGAATAGAACTTTCTAAAATGGCAGTAGAAGAGAGTGGGATGGGAATTGTAGAAGATAAAGTTATAAAAAATCATTTTGCAGCTGAATATATCTACAATCAATACAAAGATATGAAAACATGCGGAATAATAGATGAGGACGATAGTTTTGGAATAACAAAGGTTGCAGAGCCTATAGGAGTAGTAGCTGCTATAGTTCCTACTACAAACCCTACTTCAACAGCTATTTTTAAAACGTTAATAGCTTTAAAAACTCGTAACGCAATCATTATTTCTCCGCACCCTAGAGCAAAGAATGCAACTATAGCTGCTGCAAAAGTAGTTTTAGATGCAGCTGTTAAAGCTGGTGCACCAAAAGGAATAATAGGTTGGATAGACGAACCTTCAGTTGAGCTATCTCAAAAGGTTATGCACGAATCAGACATAATCCTAGCTACTGGGGGTCCTGCTATGGTTAAAGCAGCTTACTCTTCAGGAAAGCCAGCTATTGGGGTTGGTGCAGGAAACACTCCAGCTATTATTGATGAAACTGCACACATTAAAATGGCGGTTAACTCAATCCTTTTATCTAAAACTTTTGATAATGGAGTAGTTTGTGCCTCAGAGCAAAGTTTAATAATTATGGATGAAATATATCACGAAGTAAGAAAAGAACTTATGGATAGAGGGGCTTACATATTAAACGAAAAGGAAAGAGAAGCTGTAGGTAAAATTATTCTTAACGAAAAGGGTGGGCTAAACGCAAATATAGTTGGTCAATCAGCTTTTAAAATAGCAGGCCTTGCTGGAATTAAAGTTCCTGAAAACGCTAAAGTTTTAATAGGCGAAATTGAATCAGTAGAACTTGAAGAACCTTTCTCTCACGAAAAGCTTTCTCCTGTTTTAGGGATGTATAGAGCTAAAACTTTTGAAGAAGCACTTAAAAAGGCTAGTAGGCTTATAGAACTTGGAGGTTTTGGTCACACTTCAGTTCTTTACACTAATGGAATAAAAAGCAGAGATAGAATAAAACTATTTGGTGAAACTATGAAAACAGCTAGGACTTTAGTTAATATGCCAGCTTCTCAAGGAGCTATAGGTGATATCTACAACTTTAAACTAGCTCCTTCTTTAACTTTAGGTTGTGGTTCTTGGGGAGGAAACTCTGTTTCAGAAAACGTTGGGCCTAAGCATTTATTAAACATAAAGAGTGTAGCTGAAAGGAGAGAAAATATGCTTTGGTTTAGAGTTCCAGAAAAAACTTACTTTAAATATGGATGTTTACCTGTTGCCCTTAAAGAATTATATGATTTAGGTAAGAAAAAAGCATTTATAGTTACAGATAAAGTTTTATTTGAGTTAGGATATACAGATATAATAACTGAAGTTTTAGAGAGTTGTAACATTGACTTTAAGATTTTTACTGACGTAGAGCCAGACCCAACTTTAGCAACAGCTAAAAAGGGTGCAGAAGATATGTTAAAGTTTAAACCTGATGTAATAATCTCAGTAGGTGGCGGTTCACCTATGGATGCAGCTAAGATAATGTGGGTAATGTACGAACACCCAGACGTTAGATTTGAAGATTTAGCTATGAGATTTATGGATATAAGAAAGAGAGTATTTAAATTCCCAGAACTAGGGCAAAAAGCTATGATGGTATCTATCCCAACATCAGCTGGAACAGGCTCAGAAGTTACTCCGTTTGCAGTTATAACAGATGGAGATACAGGAGTTAAATATCCTTTAGCTGATTATGAATTAACTCCAAACATGGCTATAGTAGATGCAGAACTTATGATGAGTATGCCAAAGGGATTAACAGCAGCCTCAGGAGTGGATGCTTTAACTCATGCCCTAGAAGCCTACGCTTCAGTTCTAGCTTCTGAATACACTAATGGGTTAGCTTTAGAATCTATAAGATTAATATTTAAATATCTACCAGCAGCTTACGAAAATGGAAATGAAAACATCAAAGCTAGAGAGAAAATGGCACACGCAGCTTCTATGGCTGGTATGGCATTTGCAAACGCATTTTTAGGAGTTTGTCACTCTATGGCTCACAAACTAGGTGCATTCCATCACATACCTCACGGAGTTGCAAATGCACTTTTAATAAACGAAGTAATTAAATTTAATGCAGAGGATGCACCTAAAAAGCAAACTGCATTCCCTCAATACAAATACCCTAATGCAAAATGGAGATATGCAAGAATTGCTGATTATTTAAATTTAGGTGGAGAATCAGAAGATGAAAAAGTAGAATTACTTTTAAAAGAAATAGATAATTTAAAAGAAAAAGTGGGAATGCCAAAGAGCATAAAAGAAGCTGGAGTTTCTAGTGATTCTTTCTATGCTACTTTAGATCAAATGGTTGAGCAGGCTTTTGATGACCAATGTACAGGTGCAAACCCTAGATATCCTCTTATGAGTGAAATGAAAGAAATTTATATTAAAGTTTTTGAAAATAACGCTGGTTCTCTAGAAGAATCAGAGGAAGTAGAATCATTAACTCTAGAAGAAGAATCAGAAAGAGAATAATTATAAAGTTAAATATAAGAATAAAAAATTAAATATAAGAATAAAAAATTAAAGGTTATTGCAATTGACTTTGCAATAGCCTTTTACTTTTATATAATTAAACTAGAAAATATGTAAAAAATATACAACAAGAACATAAAATATTATATATAAAAAAATGGGGGTAAAAATAATGGAAAATTTCAAAGTTGGGATAGTTGGTTTTGGAAATCTTGGAAAAGGGGTTTTAAAAGCTCTAAAGCAAAATGATGATATCGACTTAGTTGCTATTTTTACAAGAAGAAAGCCAGAAGAATTTAATGAAGAGGGAGTAAATTTTAAACATATATCTGAAATAGCAGATTATAAAGAAGATATTGATGTAATGCTACTTTGTGGAGGATCGGCAACAGATTTACCAGAACAAGGTCCTATGATAGGTGAGATATTTAATACTGTAGATAGCTTTGATACACATGCCAATATACCTATGTATTTTAGTAAAATGGATAAGGTTTGTAAAAAGAATGACACATTAAGCCTTATATCTGTAGGGTGGGATCCAGGATTATTTTCTTTAAATAGACTTTTATCTTCTGTTATTTTACCAAAGGGTAAGGAATATACTTTTTGGGGAACAGGTGTAAGTCAAGGTCATTCTGATGCTATAAGACGAGTTATTGGAGTTAAAAAAGGAATTCAATATACAGTTCCTAAAGACGAGGCTTTAAAAAAAGTAAGGAGTGGAGTAAATCCAGACCTTACAACTAGAGAAAAACATGAAAGGGTATGTTATGTAGTACCTTTTGATGGGGCTGACTTAAAATCTATTGAAAAAGAGATAAAAGAGATGCCTAACTATTTTTCAGATTATGATACAACGGTACATTTTATTTCAGACTCTGAATTTGATAAAAATCATAATACTATGAAGCATGGAGGATTTGTGATAAGAACAGGTGAAACAGGAAGTGGAAATAAACAAAGAATAGAGTTTTCATTAGAACTTGAAAGTAACCCGGAATTTACATCAAATGTTTTAGTTTCTTATGCTAGAGCTATAAATAGACTACAAAAGGAAGGAAAAAGAGGAGCTTTAACTGTGTTTGATATTCCTTTCTCGTATTTAACAAATAAAACTAGTGAGGAATTAAGACGAGAAATGCTTTAAAAAGAGTGGCGATTGCCACTTTTTTTTATTATTTTTAGTTTAATTGTAAATAAATTCTTAATATAAAAATAACTTGATGAAATAAGTAAAAATATGATATAAAATATACATATGTAGTATAGAGTACCATATAAAAGGGGCTACTAAACAACAAACTAAGGAATAAGAAAGGTAAGGGGTTTATATGCAATTAGGATATTTAGATGAAAAAAAACTTTACAAGTGGGAAAAGACTAGAAGAATCGGGAAAACTGGATTCATTGCATCAAGAACAGGGATAGTTGCACTAGTTTATTTAATTGCAACATTTTTAGTTAATAAAGGTTTTTCTAATATAACATTAAATGAAATAGTGATATTTGTTTTATTTTTAGCAGTAGTTTGTTATATGAATATTTCTACTTGGGCAAAACAAGAAAATTTATTCTTTCAAACTATAGCATTAAAAAAATATCAAAAAAAGTTTAAAAAAGATGGCACTTTAAGATAAAAAGTGACAAAATGATTTCAAATATAGGGCTAAAAATTAGTTTTTTTGTAAAGAAATAATTAGATTATATAGTTATAATAATATTAATTTAAGGCAATAATTGTAGATAGTAAAATTTAAATAGATATAAAGGATGTGTTTTTAATGGGCCACGATTTTTTAGAAATTAAAGTTAGTTTAGTAGATTTATTAATGGAAAGTGCGGACGAAGAAAGAGTAAGAGCTTTAGAGAGAAAAGCTATTGAAAATGATATTTTTGATACAGATAACGGAAAGCCAATAGTTAGAAAAAATAAAGAAAGCTTAGGTGCTTATATCAATAGATATTCTTCAGAAATAATGAAGAACTTTTCAGAAGAAAAATATAGTATATTAAAATCTTTATACAGAGATTATAATAAATCTGGGGATACATCAATAATTAGCCCAGAGATAACTAAGAAAAAGGGCATTAAAGATTATAAAAAACATATTGCGGCAGGGGCTACAGCTACAGCAGTAGGGTTAGCTATTTTTAAAATGTTTAAAAGTAGAAAAAAATAATTTTTCTACAAAAATTGTGTGCCGTATTTTAGGGCTATATAAAGCTAGAGTACTAAAAGTATTCTAGCTTTTTTTATTTTTAAAAACTAAATAATGATTATAACTAGTTAAGTTTAATATGTTTAACTTAACGGTGAGATTTCAATTTTTATTTAAAATAATAGATTAAGAGAATGAAATTTAAGAAGTTTAATTAATAAATAATATGGGTAATTAATGTAAAAATGTAATATAATAGGTATAAGGAGGGTGGTATGAGAAAATTTATTGGTATTATTTTAGGGGTAATTGCTTTTGGTTTTATCGGTTTTACTGTAGCTGTTTTAGATGTAGGGAGTGTTAGTGGAGTTAAGATGGATGAAAATGTTTATGATAATAAAAATAATGATATAGAAAATACTAAGCCCTTAGAGGAAAAAGAACCTATTAGTGAAGAGTTTTTAACAGAAAAGGAAAAGCAAAAGGATACAAGTGATGAGGAATTTTTAAAAGCTGTTAATGAAATTATAGTAGAAGAATGTAGTAAATACGATTTTGATTATTCTGCAAGCTTTAGAGATATAAAAGATGATAAGTATATTTATATTAAAGAAAGAAGAAGTAAATCAGCTAGTATGATAAAACCTTTTATTATGGTTGAAGTTTATAATCAAGTATCATATGGAAATATAAAAATATTTGATAAAGTAAAATTAAAAGAAGAAGATAAGGCGCTAGGAGAAGGAGTATTAAAAGGCAAGGAAGTAGGTAGTGAGTATACAGTTCGTGAATTAGTAGAGTATATGATTTCAAAAAGTGATAATACAGCTACAAATATGCTTATAGATTTAGTCGGCATGGAAAACATAAATAGTACTATAGAGAGTTTAGGATTTAAAGATACGATTCTTAGAAGAAAGATGATGGACGAAGATAAAAAGGATGAAGGAATTGATAACTATACTTCTGTAAAAGATCTAGATAACCTTTTTTATAAATTATATAAGGGTGAATGTTTAGGAAATGAATATGATAAAGTTATGCTAGAGGTGCTTATTAAATGTGAAAATAACTCTAAAATTTTAAATAAATTACCTAAAAATACTGTAAGTGCACACAAAACAGGAGAACTTAGGGGTGTTCAAAACGATGGAGGAATAATTTTTTCTAAAAATGGAGATTACATTTTAAATATTCTTATAGAGAGATGTAAAGAAAAAGAAGCTATTGAAGCTATAAGTACAATATCCGAAAAAATATATTTTTTATTTCAAAGCAAAAAATAGCAGGTATTTAATTATGCCTGCTATTTCTTTATTGAAATTAAGGAGATGTTTTATGAAAAATCAAATCACTAAGTATAATTTAATATATCTATATGTAAAAAAAAGGAATGAGGTTACAGATAAACTTAAAAAAAATTATAATAGAAAATTAAACAAATGGTTAATAATAGAATTAAAGCCTTTTAAAAGCATTATAAGTAAGTATAATACTATTGTAGAAAAGTTTAGATATTTAGAGGATTTCAAATAATTTTTATAATTAGAAATATAAGTTTATAAAAACTGTAGGTTTGCATATTATACCTAAATTTAATGAAGAATTAAGATTAATATAAGGTAAAATACTCAAGTCTAAAGTTTGAGTTACGAAAATCTAATAGTGAGATAAGGTTAATTGACAAATAGTTTAATCTATACTCACTAAAATATATTTTTAGTAATAAGGGGGAATTTCTAGATATAAGGTTTAATGTTAATTCATAAATTCAGATTTGTTTTAATAAATATATTTCTTGGGGAAGATAATATATTTAAATTAAACAATTATACATTCATGCATTTAATACTTAAAACTTAAAATTTAAAATTATATAACGCTCTGGACAAGCAATATATTTTATTCTATATGTTAAGATTGGACACCTTAATTAAAGAAGTTATAAATTTTAAGACTAAAAGGAATTTAGCGAAGTAAAAGGAATTAACTATCATTTTAAGTTGTTAGTGCAGATATACAAACATTAAAATAAAAATTTAGAATTTATAATTAAAAATATATTTCTACATCAAATATAACGTAAATAAAAAGAAAAGCATTGATTTATAGAAACAGGAATTGAAAGATTAATCTTAACAAAAGTTGATATTAGTAATAAAATTATTTTATTAGCAGTAACAATATTTCTTTAGGCAAGTATACAACGGGTAATTATGAAACAATTTGTTTCAAGCTTAACTATGTACGATGTAGGTTATTAAAAGTACTAGTTGGATATGAGTTAGATAAGGAAAAAAGATTTGTATAAAAAGATAATATCTAAGGATATGATAACAAAGTCTGTTATCATTAGCTCCAAGCACATGAAAAACAACAGATAAGATATTAGTTATAAACTAATAACTAAGTTAACTAAAGAAGAAATGAAAAGATAATTTATAAACCTCTTTTTAATGAGCACAAAAGTATGAAATTTAATACTTTAATTTAAGATAATACTTTTAAAGAACCTTTCAAGTTAAAAGCTAGAAAGGTTATATAGCGTTTAAAAAATTATTTTAAAAAATTAAATAAAACTATTTACAACGGATAATAATTATTATATAATAAAAAATGTAGAAAGGGTTAACACCCAAATACATTAAATAGTAAATTAAAAAAATATTAAATATATATGTGTGGAAGAAGAGGAGAGATTATTATGAAAAAATTTGTATGTACAGTTTGTGGTTATATTCATGAAGGAGAAACTGCACCAGAAAAATGCCCAGTATGTGGGGTAGGTGCTGACAAATTCCAAGAGCAAGTAGGAGAAATGGATTGGGCTGACGAACATAGAATCGGAGTAGCTAAAGACGTAGATCCAAGAATCGTAGAAGGATTACAAGCTAACTTTATGGGAGAATGTACAGAAGTTGGAATGTATCTTGCAATGTCAAGACAAGCTGATAGAGAAGGATTCCCAGAAGTAGCAGAAGCTTATAAAAGAATAGCATTTGAAGAAGCAGAACATGCTGCAAAATTTGCTGAACTTTTAGGAGAAGTCGTAGATGCAGATACAAAAGTTAACTTACAAAAAAGAGTAGATGCAGAATACGGAGCTTGCCAAGGTAAAAAAGAATTAGCTACTTTAGCTAAACAATTAAACCTAGACGCAGTTCATGATACAGTTCATGAAATGTGTAAAGATGAAGCTAGACACGGAAAAGCTTTCAAAGGTTTATTAGAAAGATACTTCGCTTAATTTCAAGATATTAAAAGACCCTAGATTAAAATCTAGGGTCTTTTTTTATGTATAGAAAATATAAAAATATAGTTACAATAGGATTTAAGTTAAGCGCTTAAATAAGACCTATCAAATTAAAAAAAGAAAGATTATTAGATATCGTGGCTAAAGCCACTTTTTTTTATATATAGAAAATATAAAAATATAGTTACAATAGGCTTTATGTTAAGTATTTAAATAAGACCTTTCAGAGTAAAAAGTCAATATTTAAAGATGGTTTCTGAGTTTAAATAGTATAAAAAATAAATCATTAACAATACAGGGGATAAAAGAATATATTATAGGGATTATTTTAAGGTGGTGAAATTATTGGAATATAAAAAAATAAGAATAAAGGAGGCAACCTTTGTTTCTTCTATGTATCCCGATAAAAATTTTAGTGATAAAGATATTCTTATAGTTGGTAGGAATCAAAAAGATGAACTTATAAACAGTTTAGATACTTTCATCAAATTTGATATGCCAATTAAAAAAGGGAAGGTATCCTCTGCAAAACTATGCGTTTTTTTAAAGGATATAAGTGATGAGAGGTTTGAATGTATACCTCTAAGTTTATACTATAATACAGAAAATTTTGATACAAAGACTATTACTTATAGCACAGAGCCTAAATCAGTACTAATTAAAAATGATTTACTTGTATGTGATAAAGATAAAGAAAGATACATTCAAATTGATATAACAGAGGTTGTTAAGAACTGGGAAAATGGATCTAAAGAAAATTTCGGAATAAAAATTGTAACTAACGATTCAGAAAATATAAATAGAGTAGTATTTTCAAAACATGGGATAGAAGAGGAAGCGTATATTTTATTAGAATATGATTTTAAAGAAGAAATAGTTGAAATACCAAAAGAAGAAAAGAGAAATGAATTTGTAGAAAAAGAATATAATAGGAAACCTAGTCATAATTGTAAGCATGAAAGACATGACCACTGTAAAAAAGATCCTTGCAGACATGATTGTTGCTGTGAGGGACCAGTAGGACCAGAGGGGCCAGAAGGTCCAAAAGGACCGCAAGGGCCAAGAGGAGAGTGTGGACCAGAGGGACCACAAGGAAATCCAGGGGAACGTGGAAAAAGGGGTCCACAAGGTGAAGTAGGACCAATAGGACCATGTGGAAAAAGAGGACCACAAGGACAAGAAGGACCAGTAGGCCCAGTAGGACCACAAGGGCCACAAGGACCACAAGGGCCAGAGGGACCAAGAGGAATAAAAGGTTGCAAAGGTGAAAAAGGAGATAAAGGAGAAAGAGGCGAAGAGGGACCTAAGGGAGATCAAGGTGACATAGGGCCAAAAGGAGAACAAGGACCAAGGGGTATACAAGGACCACAAGGTGAGATTGGACCAAAAGGGGATAAGGGAGACCCAGGGGACATAGGACCTAAAGGAGATAAAGGAGATAAGGGTAATCCAGGATTAAAAGGAGACCCAGGTGAAAAAGGAGATATGGGACCTGTAGGACCAGAAGGTGAAATGGGGCATATAGGTCAAAAAGGTGATAAAGGTGATAGAGGAGAACGTGGAGAAAAGGGAGATAAAGGAGAGACTGGAGAAAGAGGAGAAAAAGGTGATATAGGTCCAACGGGACTAAAGGGAGACCCAGGAGAGAGGGGACCAGAAGGACCAACAGGACCGCAAGGAAACAAAGGTGAAAAGGGAGATAAAGGAGAAAAAGGGGAAAAAGGAGAGCGCGGAGAAAGAGGAGAGCGTGGACCAGAAGGAAGAAGAGGAGAAAAAGGACCAATAGGACCACAAGGACCAATAGGAAATCCAGGAAATCAAGGTGAGATTGGACCTAAAGGAGAAAGAGGTGATGAAGGACCAATAGGACCAAAAGGTGATCCAGGAGAAAGAGGAGAAGAAGGACCAATAGGGCCACAAGGAGATATTGGACCAGTTGGGCCAGAAGGACCACAAGGAATAAGAGGGCCTATGGGACCAGAAGGACCAAAGGGAGATAAAGGAGAACGTGGAGAAAAAGGAGAAAGAGGAGAAGAAGGACCAGAAGGTAAGATAGGACCACAAGGGGAAAGAGGAGAAAGAGGCCCAGAAGGTAAAATAGGACCTAGAGGTCAAAAAGGAGAAGCAGGACCTAGAGGACCAAAGGGTGATCCAGGTTGTATGGGTCAATCAGGATGTCCAGGACCAAAAGGTGAAAAAGGAGAGCCAGGTTGCATTGGACCGAAAGGAGAAAGAGGAGAAAGAGGAGAAAGAGGCGATCCAGGATGCAGTGGTCCAGAAGGTAAGAGAGGACCGAGAGGAGAAAAAGGCGATCAAGGCTGTCAAGGACCTCCAGGTTGTATTGAAACTAAAAATAACGCATATCTTCTATCAGAGGGGTGCATCGTAGTACCACCTAGGAGGTCAATACCTTTTGAAGTTAATGCAGAATTAAATGGTAGAGATATACTTCATACAGAAGGTGAAAGTGAAATAATTTTAAGAAAACATGGGGTATATTTATTTAACTTCAATACATCTGTAAGTAGTGAATCTAGGGGTGTATGTGAATTAAAATTAGTTAGTGAGCATAAACAGTATGCTGCATGCATAACGGATTTAATTAGAGAAGATGTTCTATTAAATATTAGCGGAACAGCTATAATTTCAGTAAGAGATGAACCTTTAAAAATAAAACTTATTAATGATAGTAAGTGTCCTGTTAATTTCTATTTGACTAGTATGACTATAGTTAAATTATCATAAAAATTTCTAAGATATAGGGATGTTTATTTAAATTTAAACATCCCTTTTAATTTTAAGCAGAAAAAATATTTTAAATATTTAAATTTATTTTAACAATGTTATGATTTAAAGAGCGATTAATTGATAAGAATGTATAAAGAAGTTATAATTTAGTAAAGAATTAGAAAAGGAGGTAAATGCTATGAATATTTGGGTTATTCTTGGAGCTATTTTAATAGTTTTAAATATAATATTTTCTTTTTCAGTAATTTTTATTGAAAGAAAAGACCCTACAACAACTTGGGCTTGGCTTTTGATATTTATCCTTTTACCAGGTTTTGGATTTATAATATATCTTATACTTGGGCAAAATTTTAGTAGAGCTAAATTATTCAAAGAAAAGACAGTAATAGATAAATATAAAAAAGAAAAACTTCAAGAATCTTTAGAGGACCTTGAAGAAGGAGAAAATAATGGGGAGCAGTATTTTGATCTTAGAAAAATGAATTTCAATAATTGCGGAGCTAGATATACTAAGCAAAATAGTGTTGAAATCTTTGTAAATGGTGAAGATAAATTTAAAAGACTTATAGAAGATATAAGAAATGCTAAAAAATACATCCATATACAATATTATATTTTTAGAAAAGACATATTAGGTAAAAAAATTATAGAAGAACTTGAAAAAAAATTAGAGGAAGGTGTGGAAGTCAAATTACTTGTAGATAGTATGGGGTCTCACGCTTTAACAAAACATAAACTTAAAAGGTATTTAGACCTTGGAGGAAAGTTTGCTATATTTTTTCCAGGTATTTTGCCACATATAAATACACGTATTAATTATAGAAATCATAGAAAGATAGTTGTTATTGACGGTAAGTATGGATATGTTGGAGGATACAACGTAGGTAAAGAATATGTAAATTTAGATAAAAATATAGGCTTTTGGAGAGATACTCATATAAGAATCAGAGGTAAAGCCGTAAATGATTTAAATGAAAGATTTTTATTAGATTGGTGTTATGCAGCTGATGAAGAGATAACATCTTTAGATAAATATCTATATAAGGATGAAGAAGATTTAGATATAGAAAAAACAGTAGGTATTCAGATAGTTACAAGTGGACCAGACCACAACGAAGAATATATTAAAAATGCATATATTAAAATGATTAATAATGCAAAGAAAAATGTGTATTTAACTAGCCCATATTTCGTTCCAGATGAACCTATGCTTGAAGCTATCAGGCTTTCTGCTTTATCTGGGGTAGATGTTAGAATTTTAATTCCAGGAAAACCAGATCACAAATTCATGCAGTGGGCGGCAAGTTCTTATGTTGAGAGTCTTTTAGTAGCAGGAGCTAGAGTTTATTATTATACTAATGGGTTTGTTCACGCTAAAACTTTAGTTGTAGATAGTGCTGTATCAAGTATCGGAACAGCTAATATGGATATAAGGAGCTTTAGCTTAAACTTTGAAGTAAATGCATTTATTTATGATGAAGAAATAGCAAAAACATGTGAAGAACAATTTATGAAAGATCTAAATTACTCAAAAGAAGTTACAGCAGAGGAATTTAAAAAGAGAAGTAATTGGTTAAAGATGAAAGAATCTGTTATTAGATTACTCGCACCAATTCTTTAATATGATATAATTATTTATATTAAATTTTGGAGGTTTCAGTAGATGTTTACTAAGGAAGAGCTATCAGTTATAAATGAAGCATTAAAAATAGCAGATGCTAAATATATGAAAGAAATAGAAGAGGGAAATAGAAATCTAGCTGTTTCTGCAAATAGAAAGCAAAAGAAACTTTGGCTTGTACAAAATAAGCTTAAAAAGATAATGAGCGATAATAAGTAGTAATCAAGGGGTGTTAAACTTTATTAGTTTAGCATTCTTTTTTTCTCTATAAGGTTTTATAGTATTAATTAATATTTTAAAAAAAACTACACCATTGTTACGAGATATTATTGGTATAAGGGATTTTCGCTATATAGGGTTAAATTTTTGATATTTTGGACAAGTAAAAATTATTAAGACATGTTTTATACAACTAATATAAATAGACAAGTAGATTAGCTAAGGACAAGCTATTAAAATAGAGTTATACTAGGACCAATTTATAATAAAAATTAAATTACTTTCACACAAAAAATTGAGCTTATTAAATTAGATAAAATAGTATGTTTCTCATGAGATCCCTCATAAATATAAACAAACCAATTTAAATAAACTTGCAGATATTTTGTAGCAACGCTTCTAAATTTTCTAAGCCATCTTCTTAAATTTAATATAAAATCAGAGCAGTGACTAAGTAAAATTTCACTTTCTTCTTTGGAGATTTCTAGTTCTTTCTTTTTATGAAGAGAATAGTTTAATCTTTTTGATACAAGGTAAGAGAATCTATCTTTTCCTGGTAAAAAGTAAGTGTTAAATACAGGTTTAAACTCATTTAATAAATTCTCTATAGATTCTTTTGTAGGGCTCATAGAATCAAAGGATATCTTAGCTAGAGAGTAATTATTTTTATTAATAGTTGTAGCTACAAAGATATTTTTTCTTCTAGAAATAGTGCAAACGGGGGGAGTCTTTTGCCCCTTAAAGTTTTCTAAAAACTTAGTATGTCTCATAGCTGTAACTATATGAGTTCTTCTTGAATCTGTATAAGTTCCTATATGCTTTAAGATTTTATGCCTCCATCTAAAAGACGTTTCTATGCAAATATCTAATTTATCTGCGCAATCTCTTATAGTTGCACCAGATAACATAAGACGAGTATATTTATCCCAAAGGTCAACACTTTTTCTAGTGTTATGCCAGATGAGTCCAGTTCCTTCGTTAAAGGTTTTAAGACAATCTTTGCATTGATATCTTTGGACATTCCTATATTTCCCGTATTTAATAAAGTGTTTTGAATTGCAATGGGGACAAGCTTGTGTATGTACCATAATCTCACCTCAAAAAAATTTTGATTTTTTTAGCTATTTTGATTATGGACATAAAAAAGTACCTTTATTCAGGTGATTTTAGTAAAATACCAACAAAGAAGCAAAACAATGTTGTAGTTGAAATTAAAATTAATATAGATGTAAGTGAACTAGAATACAATTTGCTTTTTAGAGATAGTTTAAGTTTTGTGTAGTTATTTATATTTACAAATCCCTATAAAAGTATTAAAATAATAAAAATTACAGAAAATTACTGACAAATAAATAAAAATATGATATCATTATAAAAAATTCATTTTAGGAGGAAGAAAATGGTAGAGTTAAATAGAAATTATATAGCAAAATTTTATAACTTTTTTTACTTTATATTCTGGGGCTTTTATTTTAGCGCTGGCTATTTATTCTGCACAAAAAAATATTTTTCTAAAATGAGCGAAAATTACAGTTAATGTATCATCATAACTTTTAAGGGAATAGTATTATAAAATTTTGATACTTAGAAGAGCTCAAATTATTTTGGGCTCTTTTTTTATAATATGGCTTAGGCCATTTATTCAATAAATATATTTCGAGAGGGGCTATAAAAATGATAGTTATTTTAAAACCAAAAACAAGTGAGGAAGAAATTAAAAGGCTAACAGATGAATTACAAGTAGAAGGGGTAGAAGTAAACCCAGTTATAGGAAAAGATATAATTATCTTAGGACTTGTAGGAGATACAAGTAAAATTGATAAAGATAGAATAGAAGCAAATAAAAACGTAGAAAAGGTTATGCACGTTCAAGAGCCTTTCAAAAAGGCAAATAGAATGTTTCATCCTGAAAAGACTATTGTAGATATAAATGGTCAAAAAATAGGTGGAAAAAAGATAGCTTTAATTGCAGGACCTTGTTCTGTTGAATCAAGAGATCAAATATTAGAAGTTGCAAACTCTGTTAAGAAATGTGGGGCAAATTTCTTAAGAGGAGGAGCATTTAAACCTAGAACATCCCCTTACAGTTTCCAAGGGTTAAAATATGATGGATTAGATTTATTAAAAGAAGCTAGGGAGGAAACAGGACTTCCTATAGTAACAGAAATAATGTCACCTTATGATATTGAGGTCTTTGCAAGAGATGTAGATGTAATCCAAGTTGGAGCAAGAAATATGCAAAACTTTGACCTTTTAAAAGAACTTGGCAGATTAAATAAACCGATACTTTTAAAGAGGGGATTATCATCAACTATAGAAGAATGGCTTATGTCAGCTGAGTATATTATGGCTGGAGGAAATGAAAATGTAATTCTTTGTGAAAGAGGGATAAGAACATTTGAAACTTACACTAGAAACACTTTAGATTTAAGTGCAATACCAGCTGTTAAAAAGTTAAGTCATCTTCCAGTTGTAGTAGACCCTAGTCACTCAGCGGGTAAAGCTTGGATGGTTGAAGATTTATCAAAAGCAGCTGTTGCTATAGGGGCTGATGGACTTATTATAGAAGTTCATAACAATCCAGCTAAAGCTTTATGTGATGGTCAGCAATCTATTAAACCTTCAGAATACAAAGAATTATTAAATAAATTAAGACCTATTGCAGAAGCAGTAGGAAGAGAAATATAGAGTTATTAAAGAGTTATTAAAATTTTAATGATACAATATAGTCATTAATAATTTCTTTTGCTCTTTTAAAATTTTAAAAGAGCAAAAAGATATACCTAAATTTAAGTTTGGAGGTATTTACTTTTGAGAACGCTTAAGGTGAATTTAAAAGAAAATTCTTATGATATAAAAATAGAAAAAGGAATATTAAAATCTTTAGGAAAAGAAGTTAAAGAAGTTTTTAATGGCGAAAAAATATTTATAATAACAGATGAAAATGTTAATAAGTATTATGGGGATTTAGCGATAGATTCTTTAGAAAACGAAGGTTTTAAGGTAGGAAAACTAGTTTTAAAACCAGGAGAAGAAACTAAATCTTTTGAAACAATGCCTAAAATTTATGATAAATTATTAGACTTTAAGTTAACTAGAAAAGACTTAATAATAACTTTAGGTGGCGGAGTTATAGGAGATATAGGAGGCTTTAGTGCATCATCATTTTTAAGAAGTGTGCCTTTTATACAAGTTCCAACTTCACTTTTAGCTCAAGTTGATAGTAGTGTTGGGGGAAAAGTTGGAGTGGATTTACCAAGGGGTAAAAACTTAGTCGGGGCATTTTATCAACCGAAGAAGGTTATAATAGACCCGTTAGTTTTAGAAACTTTAGAAGATAGATTTTTTAGAGATGGAATGGCGGAAGTTATTAAATATGGATTTATAAGATCAAAGGATCTTTATTTAAAACTTCTAAAACTAGATTCAAAAGAAAAACTTATGGAAAATATAGAAGATATTATATATGAGTGCTGTGATATAAAGAGAACTATAGTTGAAAGAGATGAAAAAGATTTAGGTGAAAGAATGGTATTAAACTTTGGTCACACTCTAGGTCACGCTATAGAAAAATACTATGGTTTTAATAAATACACTCACGGAGAAGGAGTAGCTATAGGGATGTATAATATAGCAAAGCTTTCAGAAGAAAAAGGTTTAGTATCTGAAAATTATAAGGACTTAATTAAAGAAATTTTAATTCAAAATGGTCTGCCTTTTAATGTTAGTATAGATGAAAAAGAAGAGATAATAGAAGCTATCTCTTTAGATAAAAAGAATATGGGAAGTACTCTTAAAGTGATCATAATGAAATCCCTTGGAAATGCTGAAGTTTATGATACTACTATAGATTTTTTTAGGTAGGTGAAATATTTTTGGGAAATTACAAAATTTATAACAAAAAGCTAGATGGATGTGTAAATATTCCACCTTCAAAAAGTATGGCACACAGAGCAGTTATCTGTGCAAGTTTAGCAGAAGGTGAAAGCATAATAGAAAATATAGATTTATCAGATGATATAATATCTACAATTAACGGTATGAAAGAGTTTGGAGCAGATATTAAAATAGATAAAGATAAACTTATAATAAAAGGAATAACAAACCTTAATAGAGAGTTTAAAGGGTGTAGAATAATAGATTGTAATGAATCAGGTTCTACTTTAAGATTTTTAATTCCAATAGGTTGCCTATTTTCTTCAGAAAATAATTTTTTAGGAAGAGGAAATTTAGGAAAAAGACCTTTAGATACTTTTTATGATATCTTCAATCTTCAAGGGATAAAATACTCTTTTGAAAGTGAAAAACTAGATCTAAAAGTATTAGGTAAATTAAAACCTTCTGAATTTAATGTACCTGGAAATATAAGTTCACAGTTTATAACAGGATTATTATTTGCACTTCCTCTTTTAGATGGAGATTCTAAAATAATAATAAAAACAGAAACGGAATCTAAAGGCTATATAGATTTAACTTTAAAAGCACTTAAAGATTTCGGTATAGAAATAATAAATAAAGATTATAAAGAGTTTATTATAAAGGGAAATCAAAAATATAAACCTAGAAATTACAGAGTTGAAGGAGATTATTCAAGCGGAACCTTCTTCCTTTGCGCTGATGCTATAGGGAATAATGTTTTATGTAAAGATTTATTACAGGATTCTCTTCAAGGAGATAAAGGTGTTATAGATGTCTTAAGTAAAATGGGTGTAGAATTTAATATAACAAATACTGAAGTAATAGGAAAAGCAGACAAAACCAAAGGAATAGTTATAGATGCATCTAGTATACCAGATGCAATACCTGCTTTGTCTGTAGTAGCCTGCCTTTCAGAAGGAAAGACAGAAATTATAAATGCAAAAAGGCTTAGAATAAAAGAATGTGATAGATTAAGTGCTATAGTAAAAGAACTTAAAAAACTTGGTGGAAATCTTGAAGAAAGAGAAGATAGTATAATTATTTATGGAATAGAAGAATTTCAGGGAGGTTCTATAGTTTGGAGCCACAAAGATCATAGGATTGCTATGATGCTTTCAATAGCAGGAACTAGATGCAAAAATCCTATTATTATAGAAGAGATAGAATGCGTTAGCAAATCATATCCTAAATTCTTTGAAGATTTTAAGGCGTTAGGAGGCAAGATAGATGAGTAGTTGTTTTGGAAAAGATTTAAAATTATCTCTTTTTGGAGAGTCTCACGGGGTAGGAATAGGAATTACAATAGATGGGCTTCCAGCTGGGTTTGAGATTGACTTAGAAGAGGTAGAATTTGAAATGGCAAGAAGGGCACCTGGAAAAAGTAAGCTTCAAACCTCTAGAAAAGAAGGGGATAAAGTTGAAATTTTAAGTGGTATATTTAACGGAAAGACTACAGGAACGCCTATTTGTGGAATTATAAGAAATAAAGATACAAGGTCTAAAGATTATGGTAAATTAAAAGATCTAATGAGACCTGGGCATGCTGATTATACTGGTACTATAAGATATTCTGGTTTTAATGATTTTAGAGGTGGAGGGCATTTTTCAGGTAGGATAACTGCACCTTTAGTTTTTGCAGGTGCTATATGCAAGCAGATTTTAAAAAGTAAAGGGATAGAAATAGTTTCTCATATAAAAAGCATAGGAGAAATAGAAGATGAAAGCTTCGACTATACTTCTATAGATACGAAGTCTTTAGAAAATTTAAAACATAAAGAATTACCTTTTTTAAATGAAGATTTAGAAAAACTAGCAGAAGAAGAGGTAATAAATGCAAAATCTTCTTTAGATTCTGTTGGAGGAGTAGTAGAGACAGCTATAGTAAATGCTTTCGCGGGTATTGGGGATCCATTTTTTGATTCAGTAGAATCTACATTAGCTCACCTTCTATTTTCAATTCCAGCTGTAAAGGGAGTAGAGTTTGGAGAAGGATTTAATATGACTAAGATGAAAGGTTCTAAGGCTAATGATGAAATTTATTATGATGAAAATAATGAAGTTTTAACTAGAACTAACAATAACGGTGGAGTCTTAGGAGGCATAACAAATGGGATGCCTATAGTTTTTAAAACAGCTATAAAACCTACAGCATCTATATCTAGAAAACAAAATACAATAAATATTGGTACTATGGAAAACGAAGAATTAGTTATAGAAGGAAGGCACGACCCTTGCATTGTAGGAAGAGTTATACCAGTTATAGAGAGCGCTTGTGCTATCTGTATGATAGAGCTTATGAAAGGAAGATTTGAATGGATGCTTTAG
This sequence comes from Clostridium chrysemydis, assembly GCF_015234215.1. GTDB lineage: Bacteria > Bacillota > Clostridia > Clostridiales > Clostridiaceae > Clostridium > Clostridium chrysemydis. The sequence continues at coordinate 168,545 of NZ_JADEKP010000002.1, forward strand.
AAGGCTATAGAAAAAAAATAGATGAAATAGATAGTGAAATTACAAGACTATTTGAAGAAAGAATGGATGTAGTTTTAAAAGTAGCAGAATATAAAAAGAAAAATAATTTAGAGATTTTCCACAAAGGAAGAGAAGAGGTTGTTATAAAGAAAAATATAGATAGGCTAAAAAATAAAGACTACGAAAGAGAAATAGAAAAATTTTATAATAGCCTTATGGAAGTTAGTCGTGAACTTCAAGGAAGAAAGCTAAATCGAGAAAGTGAAATTTTAGATATAGAAGAATTTAATATAAATAAAGAGGATATTATAGGATTTCAAGGGGTATTAGGGTCTTTTAGTGAAGAGGCTTTAATAGATTATTTTGGAAAAAACACTAAATCAAAATCTTATGAAACCTTTGAAGATGTTTTTAAAGGGATAGATAAAGGCGAGATTAAATATGGAATTTTACCTGTAGAAAATTCTTGTACAGGAGGAATATCTGAGGTTCATGATTTACTAATAAAATATGATTTTCATATAGTTGGAGAAGAGAGCATTAAAATATCTCATAATCTTTTGGGGATTAAAGGAAGTAGTTTAAAAGATATAAAAGAAGTGTACTCTCACGCTCAAGGATTCAGCCAAAGTTCTGACTTTTTAAAAGAACATAAGGATTTACTTCTTATACAATTTAAAAACACAGCTATATCTGCAAAAAAAATTAGAGATTCAAAAGATAAAGCGCTTAGTGCGATAGCTTCTAAAAGGGCAGCAGATATTTATGGGTTAGATATATTAAAAGAAGGAATAAATAATACAGATACTAATAAAACTAGATTTATAATAGTAGCTAAAGAACTTTTAAAGTCTAAAGATAGCAACAAAGTAAGTATAGTCTTTTCTCTTGAAGATAAACCAGGTACCCTTTATAAGCTTCTTAAACATTTTTCTGAAAATAATATAAATATGAGTAGGATTGAATCAAGACCTACTAAAAATGAAGTTTGGAAGTACTATTTATATATAGACTTTGAAGGTGGACTTGATAATTTTGGAGTATTAAATGCTATAGATTTAATAAAGCTTAATAGTCAGTACTTTAAACTACTAGGTTGGTATAAGAAAGGAATATAAATTATGGAACTTTACGGTTTAGTTGGAGAAAAGTTATCCCACTCTCTTTCTCCAGAAATTCATAAAGAAATATTCAAAAAATTAAAAATTCAAGGTGATTATTGCCTTTTTGAAGTGCCAAAAGATATGATTAAAAACCTTGGAAATTCGATTAAAACCCTCTCTATTAAAGGGGTTAATGTAACTATACCTTACAAAGAAGAGGTTATTAAAAGTTTAGATAAAATTTCAGATGAAGCTAAGAAAATCGGTGCTGTAAATACTATTGTTAATAAAAAAGATATATTAATAGGATATAATACTGATTACTATGGTTTTAAATACATGTTAGATTGGAAAAATATAACCTTAAAAGATAAAAATGTAGTAGTTCTTGGAACTGGCGGTGCTAGTAAAGCTGTAGTTACATATGCTATAGACCAAAATGCGAAAAATATTTATTTAGTTAGTAGAAAAAATAAAGAGTATTCTATTTCAAGTGATAAAATAGAAGTTATTGATTATAAAAGGTTAAAAGATATAAAAGGAGATGTAATTATAAATACAACTCCTGTGGGAATGTATCCAAATGTAGAAGCTTCACCTGTTTCTAAAGAAGTAATTAGAAATTACGAAGCTTTAGTAGACCTTATTTATAATCCTACAGAAACTTTGTTTTTAAAATACGGAAAAGAGTTAAATAAAATTACAGTACACGGTCTTATGATGCTTGTAGGTCAAGCTGTTAAAGCAGAGGAAATTTGGCAAAACAAAAAAATTGACGAAGAAGTTATACTAGATATCTATAAAAATTTAGAAAAAAGATTTTCTTAAGAGGTGTTATTATGAGTGATAAAATCATCCTAATAGGAATGCCAGGGTGTGGCAAAACAACTATAGGTAAAGTATTAGCAAGAGAATTAAATTATAACTTTTACGATATGGATGAATATATTGAAGAAAAAAACAATAAGACGATAAAAGAGATCTTTAATAAATCTGAAGAAGAATTTAGAAACCTTGAGACAAAAGCCTGCGAAGAACTTATAAATAAAAAACGAGTTGTTATTTCAACTGGTGGCGGGGTAATAACTAGAGATAAAAACGTAGAGATTTTAAAAGATGGTATAATAGTTTTTATTAATAGACCTTTAAGTAAGATTTTAGAAGATGTAGATGTTTCGAATAGACCCCTTTTAAAAGGTGGAAAAGAAAGACTTTATAAGCTATACGATGAGAGATTTTTAAAGTATAGAAAAGCATCTAATATTGAGATAGTTAATGAAGGTTTTCTAAGGGATACTATAGATAAATTAGAGGAAGAACTTAAAGGGAAAATTAAGGAGTAGATATTTATGAAAGTGATGGTTATTAATGGACCAAATCTAAATATGCTAGGAATTAGGGAAAAGGGCGTTTATGGAGAGGAAACTTTCGATGATTTAATAAAATACATCAAAGAAGAAGGGGAAAAATCAGGACACCAAATTGAGTTTTTCCAAAGTAACATAGAAGGTGAAATAATTAATTCCATTCAAAGGGCATATTTTGAAAACTTTGATGGGATAGTAATAAATCCAGGTGCTTATACCCACTATAGCTATGCTATACATGATGCTATTAAAGGAAGCAACATAAAAACTGTAGAGGTTCATATTTCTAATATTCACACTAGAGAAGAATTTAGAAAAGTATCAGTTACAGCAAGTGCATGTATAGGACAGATATCGGGGTTTGGCTTTTACGGATATATAATGGGGCTAAATGCATTAGAAAATGCGTTAAAGTAGTGCTTAGATTTATAGTAGGTTAAGTAGGGCAGAAGGAGAATTGATTTTAATTTTAGTACTATATGTAGTTTAGGAGGAAGAAAAATGATTATAGTAATGGATCCAAATGCTAGTATGGAAGACATAAATAAAGTAAGTAGCTGCTTAGAATTAAATGGACTTAGAGTGAATCTATCAAAAGGTGATTCACATATGATAGTTGGAGTTATTGGGGATGCTTCAAAATTAGATTCTAATAAACTTTTAAGATTTGATGGAGTACAAAAAATAGTAAAAGTAGAAGAACCTTTTAAAAAAGCCAACAGATTATTTAAGCCAGATGATACTATAGTAGACGTAAATGGTATGAAAATAGGTGGAGGAAATCTTGGGATTATGGCAGGACCTTGTTCTGTTGAAAGCGAAGAGCAAATTATTGAGATAGCTAAAGACGTTAAAGCATCAGGTGCAAACTTCTTAAGAGGGGGAGCGTTTAAACCTAGAACTTCTCCGTATAGCTTCCAAGGGTTAGAACTTGATGGATTAAAACTTTTAAAGAAAGCTAAAGAAGTTACAGGACTACCTATAGTTACTGAACTTATGTCTACAGATTACATAGATGAGTTTGTAGAAAATGTTGACGTTATACAAATTGGGGCAAGAAATATGCAAAACTTTGATCTTTTAAAGCAACTTGGAAAAACAGATAAACCAGTTCTTTTAAAGAGAGGTTTATCATCAACAATAGAAGAGTGGCTTATGTCAGCTGAATATATTATGGCTGGAGGAAACGAAAATGTAATTCTTTGTGAAAGAGGAATTAGAACATTTGAAACTTATACTAGAAACACTTTAGATTTAAGTGCTATTCCAGTAGTTAAAAAGTTAAGTCATTTACCTGTTATAGTTGATCCAAGTCACGCGGCTGGATACTGGTATTTAGTAGAGCCTTTAGCAAAGGCTGCAATTATGGCTGGTGCAGATGGTCTTATGATAGAAGTTCATAATGATCCTAAAAATGCACTAAGTGATGGGCAACAATCAATAAAACCTGAAAACTTCCATGATCTTATGAAAAAGATAAAAAAAATAGCGGAGTTTGAAGGTAAAACTATCTAAAGGGTAAACTAAGTTTTGGGGGGCTATATATGAAAATTGTTATTGTTGGGCTTGGTGTAATCGGTGCTTCTTTTGGGATGGGACTAAAAGAAGCAGGTTACACAGAAGTGTATGGTATTGATAAAAATGTAAAAACATTAGAAAAAGCTAAAAAAATTGGTATAATAAAAGAAGGATATACTAATGGGGAAGAAATAATAAAAGTAGCAGACCTTATTATTGTTTCAATATATCCTAAATTGATAGAAAATTTTATAAAAAGTAACATCAAAAACTTTAAAGATGGAACTGTTATAACAGATGTAACTGGGATAAAAGAGATGTTCATAGATAATATAATTGATATATTACCAAAAAATATCGATTTTGTTTTCGGGCACCCTATGGCAGGAAGAGAAAAAAAGGGCATAAACTATGCATCTAGCGATGTATTTAAGGGGGCAAATTACATTATTACTCCAACTTTTAAAAATAAAGAGGAGAATATAACTTTAATCCAAAATATTGCATATGAATTAGGATTTAAAAGAGTAAAAAGAATAAGTAGTAAAAAACATGACGAAGTTATTGCATTTACAAGTCAACTTCCTCACGCAATTGCAGTAGCACTTATTAATAGTGATATTGAAGGAAGAGATACAGGTGCATTTATCGGTGATAGTTACAGAGATTTAACTAGAATTGCTAATATTAACGAAGAGCTTTGGAGCGAACTTTTTATTGGAAACAAAAGCAACTTACTAGAGTGTATGGATAAATTCGATGAAGAGTTTAAAAAAGTTAGATTAGCTATAGAAAAATCAAATGAAGAATCATTAAAAGATATGTTTAAAAAATCTACTTATAGGAGAGAAAATTTAGATAATTTATAGTCTTATTTTATAATGTGGATCTTTAAAGAGGGTGTGGAAAGGATTTTCTATGCTCTTTTATTAACAAATTTTTTAGTGGGGTTTTTGAAAACCTTTAATAGGTTTAGTGTAAATTATGCACACATGGAGGGATACGGATGAGAAGAATTAACGAAGTTTTAGAAGTTCTTATAGAATTAGAAAAAAAAGGTGAAAAAGGAATATCAGCTAAAGTTTTAAGCGAGAAGATGAGTTTAGATAGAGCTACTGTAAGTAGGTATTTAAATAACTTATACAAAGAAGGCGCTGTTTCAAAGATAGAAGGAAGGCCAGTCTTGTATGTAGTTAAAGGAGAAGAAAGCTCTAAAAAAGATATAGTGGAAGGCTCTAAAGATAAAGAAAAATTAAATAATAGCTTAGATAGGCTTGTAGGTGCAGATGCTTCACTTGGAGTGCCTATCCAGCAAGCAAAGGCAGCTGTTTTATATCCACCAACAGGACTTCATACTTTAATCTTAGGAGAAACTGGGGTAGGTAAATCTATGTTTGCAGAAGCTATGTATGATTTTGCAAAAGAATCTAAGGTTTTAGATGCAAATTCTCCTTTCGTAAGGTTTAACTGCGCCGATTATGCAGATAACCCTCAGCTTGTAATTGCACAGATTTTTGGAGTTAAAAGAGGAGCTTACACAGGTGCTGATAAAGATAGGGATGGTCTTTTAAAGCAAGCTGATTCAGGTATATTATTTTTAGATGAAATCCACAGACTATCGCCGCAAGGGCAAGAAATGCTTTTTACATTTATAGATAAGGGGCAGTTTAGGCCACTTGGTGATACAGAAAATTTAATTAAGGTAGATGTTCAGATAATTGCTGCAACAACAGAAGATCCAAAATCATATCTTCTAAAAACTTTTACTAGAAGAATACCTATGACTATAACGCTTCCTCCGTTAAGGGAAAGAAGCCTTGGCGAAAGGTATAAACTTTTAGAAGAGTTTATAAAAGCAGAATCTAAAAGATTAGGTGAGAGCATTTACTTTAATAGAAATGCTCTTATTTCATTTTTATTATATGAATGCTCAAACAATATAGGACAATTAAAAAGTGATATACAATTAGCTTGTGCAAAGGCGTTTTTAAATTATAAATCAAACAATAAAAGTATTATAATAGTAGAACAATCTGACCTTCAAGGTGCTGTTAAAAGAGGGATAATGAAATTAAAAGAACATAGAAACGAAATAGATAAGTTATTCCAAAACCTTGATGAGGTAATAAAATTCTCTTATAAAGATAAGGGAGAAAAAGAAATAGAAAAAGATAATGAAAGCGTGTATTCAGGAAACGAGCAGGATTTATTTTATTCGGTAATTGAAAACAAATTAGAAAAACTTAAAAATAAAGGCTTAAAAGAAGATGAAATAAAAGAAATTTTAAATGTTGATATAGAAGATTATTTTAGAAAATATATGAGTAGCCTAGATGGAAGCTTTAGAAAAGAAGAAATAAGTAAAATAGTCAGCAGCAAAGTTGTAGATATAGCAGAAAAAGCTGTAAACTATGCAGCTAAAAAGCTTCATAGAGAATATGACGATAAAATTTATTTTGGATTAGCACTTCACCTTCAAGGAAGTATAGAAAGGCTTTTAAACGGAGATAAAATATATCACCCTAAGCTTAATTCTATTAGAAGTGAATATAAAGATGAGTTTATGGTAGCTATGGAAGTATCTAAAATGATAGAAGATGCTTACGGGGTAGAGGTTCCTTTAGATGAAATAGGATATATAACTATGTTTTTAAAAGATACTTCAAAAGAACTTGAAAAAGAAAGAGAAAATAGAGTTGGAGTTTTAGTTATAATGCACGGTGAGTCAACAGCTAGCAGTATGGTTAAAGTTTCAAACAAACTTATAGGTGAAGAATACGTTGAAGCTTTAGATATGCCTTTATCTATGAAAGCTGAAGATATGCTTAAAAGAGTTAGAGAAAAAGTTAAAGAATTAGATAAAGGAAAAGGAGTAATAATTCTAGCTGATATGGGGTCTTTAGTTAATTTTGGCGATATAATTAAAGAAGATACTGGTATAAATATTAAAACAGTAGATATGGTTACAACTTTAACTGTTATAGAAGCTGGAAGAAAAGCTCTTATAGGAAGAGATATAGATTCAATTTATAGGGCTTGTAAAAACTTAAATACATTTGGTTTAAAGATAGAAAGAGAAACTAAAGAGAAAAAAGGCTTAGCTATAATTACAACTTGCTTTACAGGAGAAGGTTCTGCTGAAAAGATAAAGAAAGTAATTGAAGAAAATATTATAGCTGGAGATAAGGTAAAAGTAATACCAGTTGATATAATAGATAGTGAAAAGTTTCATAAAAATATAGAAGAACTTAAAAAGGAATACAACATTATTGCAATAGTTGGTACTGTTAATATGAATGTTTATGATATACCATTTATAACTTTCCCAGAACTTTTAGGTGGAAATGGGTTAGAAGTTATCAATTCTACTATAGTTGAAGAGGTTAACTATAATAAGGTAACTGAATCTTTAAAAAGTCAAATAAAAGAATTAGATTCTTATAAACTAAGTGAAGATATAAAAAATGCTATTAAAAATATAGAAGATAATTTAGATATAAAAATTGAAAAGAACGCAAAGCTTGGAGTCTTTATGCATTTATGTTTCTTAGTAGATAAATTACACAAAAAAGGGAAAGAAACTCCTTTTGTAGGGTTAAATGAATATAGAAACGAGCATAATAAAGATTTTATTTTAATAAAAAATAGTTTGAAGATTTTAGATGATACTTATAAAATAAACATTGGAGATAACGAAATTGCATACATCGTAAAGATGGTTTTAAATAATAGTGATTCAAAAGAATAAAATAAAAACTTCGCATAGATTAAAATGCGAAGTTTTTTATTTTAAAATTATTTAATTTATCTCTCTCTCTGAAAATAAATTAACATAGTGTGTACACGTTTTACACACAGGAATTCAGTAGTTTCTATAAAAAATCCCCTAAAATAGAGGGTTTTTCTATGTAGTGTGTAGGATGAAAGTTGGCATGAGAATTGCTTTAATATAATTGCATACAAATTTAAAATGAAAGAGGTTGTTAAAAATGGAAGAAATCATAATGAATTTAATAATGCATAGTGGAGAAGCAAGAAGTTACGCAATGGAAGCAATGGCAGATGCAAAAAGTGGAGATATAGAAGGAGCTAGAGAAAAAATAACTAAAGCTTCAGAACAATTAACAGAGGCGCATCATTCACAAACTGCTTTAATTCAAGGAGAAGCTGGTGGAAACAAAGCTTAGTTCTCATTATTATTAATGCATGCTCAAGATCACCTAATGACTACAATGACTTTAAAAGATATCGCATCAGAAATAATTGATATCCACGAAAAATTACAAGCAAAATAATCTAAAATGTATTATAGTGTTCGATTTATATATAAAGAGCTGTTATGAAGTTTCATAGCGGCTCTTATTATTTTTAAAAGAATAATAAATTCAATAGAGTTTATTAGTGCGTATATTATTAAATTAAATAATATTGTATATAATGGATAAATTTAGACACACAGTTACAAACTGTGCAATTTGAGAATCTTTTTTATGAACAAGTGTGCATTAAATTAAAAAAGTCTTGAAACCTAGTAGTATCAATGGTTTTAGCTTAATTAAAAAAGTTATAAAAACTTGGCATGGGACTTGCTATAAATATAAGTGCAATATTAAAACCTTTTCAAAAGAAACTAGTAACGTATAAAAAGGAGGAAAACACAATGGACAAATTTATGAAGTGGATGGAAGATCATTTCGTTCCAATCGCATCAAAAATTGGAGCACAAAGACATTTAGTGGCAGTAAGGGATGGTTTCGTAACTATCATGCCATTAGTAATTGCAGGATCATTTGCAGTACTTATTAATAACTTAGGTTTTGAACCTTATCAAAACTTTATGAATTCAATACTACCAGCTAACTGGAAAGATTTCGGAGGTAGTATTTGGAATGTAACATTCGGACTTATGTCACTACTTATTGTATGTACAATATCATATAACTTAGCTAAGAGCTATGACAAAGATGGTATGGCAGCATCAGTAGTATCACTTGCATCATTTATGGTATTAAACCCACAATTAATCTTCGACAAAGTAGCTACTTACAGAGTTGATGAATTTGGTGCAAAAGGTATATTCGTCGCAATTATCGTTGCTTTAGTTGCAACTGAGATTTTTGTTAAACTAGTTGGAAATCCAAAACTAGTTGTTAAAATGCCAGATGGGGTTCCACCAGCTGTAGCAAAATCTTTCGCAGCTTTATTACCTTCAATAATTGTATTAGTAATAGCAACAGCAATAAGATTTATCTTTGTTGGTATTGGTATAGATAACGTATTTGATTCAGTTTATGAAGCAATTCAAAGACCATTACAAGGAGCACTAGGAAGTTTTGGTGGATTAATTATATTAATATTAATGCAACAAATCATTTGGTTCTTTGGATTACATGGTTCTAACATATTAGCACCAGTAATAAATGCAGTATTATTACCTTTATTATTAGAAAACTCAAAAGCTTTAGAAGCAGGAGCTGTTCCAACTCACATAGTTAACAGCCAATTCTTAGATTCATATATAAATATGGGTGGATCAGGAACTACAATCGCTCTACTTATAGCTATATTTATAGCAGGTAGAAGATCAAAACAACAAATGACTATAGCAAAACTTGCTATAGCACCAGGATGCTTTAATATTAATGAACCAGTTATATATGGTATGCCATTAGTATTAAACCCAATATTCCTAATTCCATTTATATTAGCACCACTAGCTTCTGGATGTATAGCTTACTTCTTAACAGCTGTAGGCTTCGTACCACCAGTAAGTATAGCAGTTGGTTGGACAACTCCACCAATATTAGGTGCAATGCTTTCTACTAACTCAATAATGGGTGCAGTAGTTGCAGCGATTTGTTTAGTAGTAGCAATATTAATTTACTTACCATTCGTAAAAATTGCTACTAATCAAGAATTACAACAAGAAGGCCTATAATAATATTTTTTTCTAACTACTCAAATAGAGGCTTCGCACTAGTTTAGTGCGAAGCCTCATTAATTTATTTATTATTATTTTCTTTATATTGAGCTATAAGTTCGTAAATAGTTTTTGATGTAGTATCTTTTAAAGTATATCCTAAAAGCTTAAGTGTTTCTTCTAGGTTTTCTACAGAAGAAGTTTCAATCTCTATATAAGGGAAAGGACAAAAAGCCTTGTCGTTTATATCTATTTCTATTAAAGAATGATTTAATCTATAGCTTTCTCTATATTTTTTAATAGATTCAGTAAGGTTTAAACCTAAAGATTTATAGATACCTTCTGCCATAGCTTTATCTAATGCTATAGTTTCGTATTCTTCCATTTCTTTAAAAGTTCCTTGAGATAGCATCTTTTTAGTAGTTAGATAAATTACCTCTTTATTATTTAATTTATCAAATACAGTTCTAATTCTAGCATAGCCTTTTACTTTTCTAAGTCTCATATCAGAAAAATCATAAAGGTCATTTATTTGATCTTCTGATTTAACTAGTTTAGCACCTAAATTTTTAAGCTTATTTCTTATATCGTCTACATCGATATCTATTACTCTAGTTTCTAATTCTTTACACATATTACATTCCTCCTAAAAGTTTTATATAGTATAATTTTATAGCTATAAATAGTAAAAATAAAGAAAATATAAAGATTAAGTTAAGGGATTGTTCAAATATTATGAACAAACTGTAAATAAAACGATAAATGTATTAACAATGTTAAATATAATGTATAGAATGTTAAATGTAATAACTAAAGAATATATTTTTGGAGGATACATAATTGAACATATTTATAACTATATCAGGTCTAATTGGTGGATTAGGGTTATTCTTATACGGTATGAAGCTAATGGGAGACGGCTTAGAAAATGCAGCTGGAGACAAGCTTAAGTCAATAGTTGAAAAAGTTACAAGCAATAGGTTCATAGGAGTTGCAATAGGTGCCTTTGTTACAGCAATAATACAAAGTTCATCAGCAACTACAGTAATGGTAGTAAGTTTTGTTAATGCTGGAATTATGAATTTAATTCAAGCAACAGGTGTAATCATGGGTGCAAATATTGGTACTACAATAACAGCACAAATGGTATCTTTAGATTTAGAATCTGTAGCACCTTTCGTTATTGGAATTGGGGTTTTCATACTTTTAATTGCAAAAAGTAAGAAAAATAGAGATATAGCAAATATACTTCTAGGATTTGGTTTACTATTCTTAGGAATGGGATTAATGTCAGATGCTATGAAGCCACTTGCAGAGTCAGATTTATTTAGAGAATTCGTATTCTTAGTTGGAAATAATCCAGTGCTTGGATTGCTTGCTGGAGTAGTTATGACAGCGGTTATCCAAAGTTCATCAGCAACTACAGGAATACTTATAGCACTTGCATCAACAGGTGAAATTGGATTAAATGTAGCACTTCCTATAATTCTTGGAAGTAATATCGGTACTTGTATAACAGCAATACTTGCATCAATAGGTGCAAATAAGATAGCTAAAAAAGCAGCGGGTATCCATTTATCATTTAATATAATTGGAACTTTAATATTCTTACCATTTGTAGGATTATTAGTAGATGTAGTAACAAAGATGAGTCCAGATAGTATAGTTAGACAAATAGCAAATGCGCACACTATATTTAATATAGTAGTAACATTATTACTTCTGCCATTTGCAAATCTTTTAGTATACTTAGTAAATAAGATAATTCCAGGAGACGATAAGATAAAGCAAACTGGGGCTATCTATATAGATGACAAATTATTAGAAACGCCAGTAATTGCCTCAGCTCAAGTTCAAAAAGAGACAGTTAGAATGGCAAACTTAGCAAAAGATAACTTTGAGCTTTCTATGAAAGCATTTAATGAAGGTAATGAAGAAGATATAGCTAAAGTTTATGAAAATGAAAAACTTATAAATACTTTAGAGAGAGATATTGCAGATTACTTAGTAAAGTTATCTCAAACTGAACTTTCAGATGAGATTTCAACAGAAGTGACTTCAACTTTTAACGTAATAAACGACGTTGAAAGAATAGGAGACCACGCTAAAAATATAGCTGAACTTGCTATGGAAAAAATAACAGAAAAAGTTCAGTATGATGATGAAGAAAAGCATGATTTAAATGTAATGTATACAAGCACATTTGAAGCTTTAGAAATGGCTATAACAACTTATGATAAACGTGATACTAGAGATATTATAGCTGTAGGAAAACTTGAAGGTGCTATAGATGAGATGGAAAAAGAACTTAGAACATCTCATATTAAGAGCTTAAATAACAGAAAGACATCAGCTTATGGAACTGTAATATTCCTAGATGTTATAAGTAACTTAGAAAGAATCGGAGACCATGCTGTTAATATAGCAGGTACAGTTCAATAAAATAAGTTTACTTAAGGGAATTTATATAATTATAACTAAAAAGGATGCTACATATTATTTATGTAGCATTTTTTTATTTTTTATCTTAAAATTTTAATAAGAAAATCTTAATTTTACTCAAAAGTATGGCATAAATTGTTAATATAATATATAATTAATCCTTGTTATAATAGATATATACAGGGAGTTTATATAGATTAGAGGAGATAATTATGAAAGTATTAGAGGGATATAGTGCGGAGTACTTTAGAAGTAAAGATTCTAAAGGAATAGAGATTTCTTTAGATCAATATAGAGGGAAATATTTACTTTTATCTTTTTATAGATATGCAAGTTGTCCGTTTAGCCAAAATAGAATTAATGAAATTATTAAAAGAGAAGATGAACTTAATTCAAATGATATAGAACTTATAGGAGTTTTCCAATCACCTATAGTTAGCATAAATGAATTTTTAGGAGATAAAAATATAGGTTTTCCAATCATCGCAGACCCAGGTAAGAAAATATTTGAAAAATATAAGATTAAAGAATCAATTTTAGGTTTTGTAAAGGTATATTTTAAGCCTAAAAACTTTGTAACACTTATTAAAGAATGGTTTACTATAGATAAGATGGAAGGAAATAAAACTACAGTTCCAGGAGAGTTTTTAATAGATAGAAACGGAAAAATAATAAAAGCTTTTTATGGAAAAGATATAGAAGATAATTTAGATTTAGATTATGTTTTAAAAACTGTAAAAAGTATAGAAAATCCAAGTGAAGATGAAGAAGAAAATATTAAACAGGAGAGTTAACTCCTGTTTATTTTTATGGAAGCGATATGTTAAAATAGATTTTAAGAGCGTTTTTGGAGGTAAGTTTTAAATTATGGAATATATTAGTGATATTAATATAAACGAAGCAATAATACATATTCTTGATAACAACGGGGTAGAGCCTGTACTTAATGAATATCCTTTAGAATTAAATGAAGATATTTATAAGTTTTTACATAAGCATATAGATAAATGTTTTAAAGATGAGGAATTAAGATATGCTAAGTTTAAACCTGAGAGAAGTATAGTTAAAGAAGTAGTTCAAGACTATTTAAACGGAATAGAAAATAATTTAGTAGAACTATCAAAAGAACTTGCAAGGCAGATGTTTGCAATTATGAATGGGAATACTAACATTCCATCTTGCGATCTAGTAATAGCATCTATAACTACAGACCAAGGTCCTATGATTGCTGTTTTAAAGATGGATTACGTAAAAAATTTCACACATCAAATAGAGTTTGTAGATAATAAGATTGGAATAGGGATAGTTCCACAATCAGCTGGGCTTCCAGGTAGCGGTCAAAAGATTCAAAAGGCTGCATTTATAAAACCTATAAGAGAAGAAGAAAATTATAATTTAATGGTTTTAGATAAGCAAAGAAAAAGTAAAAAAGATGAAGAATACGGAGCAAACTATTTTATAAATAACTTTTTAGGTTGCAGTATAGTCCAAAACGAAAGAGACATAACAAAAACCTTTGTAAATGCAACTGAAGCTTGGACTAGAGAAATATATAATGAAAAGCCTTTAAAAGCAATGGAGATACGTGATGCAGTTAAAAAAGGTTTAATGGAAGAAGAAGTTATAAATATAGAAAAATTTTCAGAAGATGTATTTAAAGAGGAATCTATAAAAGAAAATTTCAAAAAATTTATAAAAGAACAAGGGGTAGAAGAAGTTGAAGTAGATAAAACTTGGGCTGAAAAGAAGCTTAAGAGAGTAAGACTTAAAATAGACAATGGAATAGATCTTTATTTAAGTAATGAAGATTATCACGATAAATCTAAATTCGAAGTTACAAGAAATGGTGATGGAACTGTTAATATGACTATAAAATTTGTAACTAATTATATAGAAAAGTAAAGGTGGATATAGTCCGCCTTTTTCTTTTGTTACAAAAATGAAATGTATATGTAATAGAGATAAATATGAGAAAGGATATATTTAAAATATAATTAACTCATAAGATAAATAAATTTTAGGAGTTGGTTTTTATATGAAAAAAGTAATAGATTTAATAAAAGTAATTTTCTTAATAGCTTTTGTAGGAGGCAATGAATTAACAGAAGAAGATAGAAAGGAAATGCAAATAAGCATTTAATTTAATATTATGATTTTAAATATTTGATTTAGGCTAAGTTTCAATTAAAGAAATTTAGCCTAATTTTTTATGAGTTAAAATGAAGAAAATATTACTTTTTTCATTTTAATCTTTATTCACGTTAAGTTTATGTTAAAAAAAGTCGATAAAAAGATATATATTAATAATTATTTAATCAAAATCAACAAATGTTAAAATTTAAAAAGATAACAGAAACATAAACTAGGGGGATAAATAATAATGGATAGCAAAAAGAAAATAGTTATAGCGTATCATTCTATAGATGGTGATAATGAGAAGGCTGTAAGAGGATCTTTTCCAATAACTATGGAAAGATTTAAAAAACAAGTGGAACTTATAAAAAGTAAAGGGTGGAGATTTGATTTTTTATCAAACATTAATAAGCCTATAGAAGAAAATACAGTATACATAACAGGGGATGATGGTACTGTTGACTGGGTTAGAAATGTACTTCCTTTCTGTGAAGAAAATAAAATTCCAACTCAAACTGCAATTATAACAGGACCGTGGCTAAACAATCCAATATATCCAATAGCACATAGAGTGCAAATTGCACTAACTATAAAAGATAGAGAATATAATCTATTAAAACTTACAAAAGAAGAAAAAGAATACATAGATAAAGTTTATAAATATGAAACTGATAGTACTAGAAGATATGTAAAGGGATGTTGTAATTTACTTTATGATAATGATGGGGCAGAGGAAGTACTTGGAACTCCAGGGTATGAAGAAGCTTTAGAACTTTCTAGAAGATTTGCTGAAATAGAAGAGTATAAAGGATATGAGTATGCAGAATATGGAGTGCATACTGTATCACATAGAGCTTTTGATGGAGATGTAGATAAATACATAGATGAAGAGATAATACCTTGCTTAAATATGTTATTAAAAAATAAATTAAAAGCAGTTAAATACTTTACACTTCCTATGAGACCTATGTTTAATAGTACAGTTTTACAACTTGTAGAACCTTTAAAGTCATTAGGCTTTGATGGAATAGTAGATGGAAATGGGCATTATGACGGAAAGTCTTTTATAATTCCTAGAATAGATGCAAAACAGGTAGAAGAATATTTTGAGGGGAGATAAAAATTATGGCTAAATTTAATAATCCTAAAAAGTGGACTGGAATGAAATATCCAGATAGTGAGTTAGTTGGTCTAATAATGAAATACGCAAGAAAAGATATGAAAAAAGGTGATATCGGGATTGATATAGGGTGCGGTCCAGGAAGACATGTAAAACTACTAGAAGAAACAGGTTTTGATGCTTTTGGAATTGATATAGATCCACTTATGATAGAAACTTGTAAAAATAATGGAGTAAAAGCTATTATAGGTGATCTTAATAGTTATACTTATGAAGGTGAAGTTAAAGTAGTTACTTCTTGGGGATTAAATATGGTTACTCCAAATGTAGCTATAAATATAGCAAAAAATATAAATCCAGAATATTTAATAATGGACTGGAGAAGTAAGGATGATAATAGCTGCTATAGCTTTAGCGAAAATACTATCATAAATAAAAATACTGTTTTAATAAAGAAAGAGAACCACGTTTTAGATGGATTAGAATATATATTCCACAACGAGGATGAACTAGAGATAGAAGGGTATGACTTAATATACTGTCAAAAGCTAGTTAAAGATAACGGGAAAGAAAAGCACGGTTGGTATCAAACTGTTCACAAAAGAAAATAAATTTAGAAAAGATATAGCCTTATTAAATATAAATAAGGCTATATCTTTTTATTTCATAAGCTTTAAAAGTATTGCTTTTTGTACGTGAAGTCTATTTTCTGCTTCATCAAAAATAGAAGAACTATGCTTTTCTAAAATTTCCTCGGAAATCTCTTCGCCTCTGTGAGCTGGCAAGCAGTGCAAAACAATAGCATCACTTTTAGCATATTTCATCAAAGTGGAATCTACGCAAAAACCTTTAAAAGATTCTAAACGTTCTTTTGCTTCTGATTCTTTTCCCATACTTGCATAAACATCAGTTATTACAACGTCTGCATTCTTTATTGCATCTTTTGGATTATCGTATAAGTTAAATCTGCAATTATTTATTTTTGAAATTTCTTTAGCTAAAGAAATGTAAGAATCTAATGGTTTATAATCTTTAGGCGATGCTATATTAAAGTTCATACAAACTTTTAAAGCACCAACCATAAGAGAATGGGCCATATTATTACCGTCACCTATATAGCAAACATTTAGATTTTCAAAAGAATTTTTATATTCTCTTATAGTCATTAAATCAGCTAAGACTTGGCAAGGGTGTTCATCATCTGTAAGAGCGTTAATTACAGGTATAGATGAATATTTAGCTAAGGCTTCTATATCTTTTTGAGAAAAAGTTCTAATCATTATCCCGTCTATATATCTAGATAAAACCCTCCCTGTATCTTTTATAGGTTCACCTCGACCTATTTGAAGGTCATTACTACTTAAAAAGAGAGGATTACCGCCTAAGTCTAACATACCGACTTCAAAAGACACCCTAGTTCTAGTTGAAGCTTTTTCAAAAATCATACCTAAAGTTTTGCCTTTAAGGTGTTTGTGGTCAATATCATGTTTTTTTTCGTATTTTAATTGGTCCGCTAAGTTTAATATTTCTAAAATTTCATCCTTTGATAGGTCATTCATTTTAAGTAAATCTTTTTTCATAAATACCTCCAAAAATAAAAAAATAGGGAGAAAGTAACTACAACCCAGACTTCTCCCTGTAAATAAGTATTTAGCATTTTAGAAATGACTTAACCCACATATATAGATTAAATCAATTATTCCATCCTGTCTATAACTTTTAGTAATATTTTACAACCCTTTATTAATTCTTTTTCAGTAAGAATTAATGGGGGGAGTAGTCTTATTATATTAGGGCCAGCAGTTAAAACTATTAACCCTTCTTTTAATGCCTCTTTTTGAATTTCTGAGCTATTAAATTTAGTTTCGATTCCTATCATAAGCCCTCTGCCTCTTACGGAAATAATATTATTATTTTCCTTTAAAATAGTAAATGCTAATTTTCCAAGGTTTGATATAGAGTTTAATAAAGAATCATCTTCAAATCTTTCTAAAACGGCAAGAGCAGAAGAGGCACAAACTGGATTACCACCAAAGGTAGAACCGTGGTCTCCAGGGTTAAATACATCTTCTAAAGTAGAGTCACAAAGAACTGCACCTATAGGCATACCGCCTCCAAGCCCTTTAGCTAAAGTTATTATATTTGGAATTACATCAAAATGATTAAAACCAAATAACTTCCCAGTTCGCCCTATTCCGCATTGAACTTCATCAAAGATAAGCAAAACATCTTTAGATTTGCAAATTTCATAAAGGGTTTTTACATAATCTAAGTCTAAAGGGATAACTCCTCCTTCCCCTTGAATAGATTCTAATATAACTGCACAAACATCAGGTGTTAATGATGATTTGAAATCTTCTATATCGTTTGCTCTAGTATATTTAAATCCTTCAGGAAAAGGAAAAAAGTAATCGTGAAATTTTTCTTGCCCAGTAAGTTTAAGAGTTGCTAAAGTTCTTCCGTGAAATGATTTTTCTAAAGACAATATAGTAGTTCTGTTTTTATCATTATATTTAGAAAAGCTATATTTTCTAGAAAGTTTTATTGCACATTCATTAGCCTCAGCACCAGAGTTTGAAAAAAATACTTTAGACATATTCGAAAGATTAGTTAATTTATTACTAAGATTAATTATTGTATCATTTAAAAAAATATTAGAAGTGTGATTTAATTTTATAATTTGGTTTATTATATTATTAGTTATTGATACGTTTGAGTATCCTAATGAGTTAACTCCGATTCCACTTCCAAAATCTAAATATTCTTTATCAAAAGTATCATATAAATAAACCCCAGAGCCTCTTTTCATAATTACAGGAAGAAAGGCATAGGTGTTTAAAAGAGAGTGTTCCATATATTATTACCTCCTTTAATAAATCATAGTTCCAATTCCTTCATCTGAAAAAAGTTCTAAAAGTATAGAGTGAGGAATCCTACCGTCTATTATATGAGCTCTTTTAACACCCATTCTTATAGCTTCAACGCAGCAATCAACTTTAGGAATCATTCCTCCATTTATAACTTTATCTGCATAAAGTTTAGGAACATGATGAAGTCTTATCTTTGAAAGAAGAGAATCTTCATCAGGTGGATTAACTAAAACACCTTTAACGTCAGTTAATAAGATGAGTTTTTCTGCACCTAGGGCAGAGGCGATTTTTGACGCGCAAGTGTCAGCATTTACGTTATATATTTTAAAATCATCTTCTGATAATGCAACGCTTCCTATAACAGGAATCAAATTTGAGTTTATAGCCATATTTATAATATCTGTATTTACAGAATTGATTTCACCTACATACCCTAAAGATTTATCTAAAGGCTTAGCTTTTAAAAGAGAACCATCCATTCCGCATAAGCCCAAAGCCTTGCCTGAGTGTTTTTCAAAAAGAGTTACTAGATCTTTATTAACTTTGCCTCCTAAAACCATTTGAACTATTTCTATAGTATTTGAATCTGTTAACCTTAAGCCGTCTATAAATTTAGAGTCTATATTTAATTTATCTAAGTAAGAAGAGATAAAAGGGCCTCCTCCGTGAACTACAACAGGGTTAAATCCAACACATTTTAAAAGGATTATATCTTTTATAACAGATTCTCTTAAAGAATCTGAAATCATTGCATTGCCTCCGTATTTAATTACGATAGTTTTTCCAAAGTACTGTTGAATGTAGGGAAGAGCACGGGTTAAAACTTCAGCTCTATGTTTATTATTCATAAGTTAACTCCTATAATCCCCATTTATTTTTACGTAATCATAAGTTAAATCACAGCCATAGCAAGTAGCAGAAGTATTGTAGGCACCTAGATTAACTATTATTAATATTTCATCGTCTACTAAAATGTTACGTGCATTGTCTTCATTAAAATCAACAGCTTCTCCTTTAGAACATAGGAGTATTTCACCTTTAGAGCTTTTAAAATAAATATCTAATTTTTCTGTATCAAAAGGAATATTTGCATACCCTAAAGCACAAGCAACTCTTCCCCAGTTAGCATCGCTTCCAAAGAATGCAGTTTTAACTAAACTAGACTTAATAACAGATTTAGAAAGTTTTACACAGTCTTTTACAGTTTTAGCACCAGTAACAGTGCATGAAATTAATTTTGTAGCACCTTCACCATCTTTAGCTATAAGTTTAGCTTGATTTAAAGTAACTATTTTTAACATATCTAAAAAATTATAGTAATCTTCATCTTTTTTAGTTATTTTAGGATTTTTAGAAAGTCCGTTTGCCATAATTATTACCATATCATTAGTACTCGTATCACCATCTACAGTAACTCTATTATAAGTTTCATTTACGGCTTCTTTTAAAGCCTCGTCTAAAAGTTTCTTTTCTATATTTATGTCAGTAGTAATAAAGGATAGCATAGTTCCCATATTAGGCTCTATCATTCCGGAACCTTTAGAAATGCAGCCTATAGTAACTATATTTTCATCTATAGAAAAACTTACCCCAAACTCTTTTTTTATAGTATCTGTAGTCATAATAGCAGATGCAGCATCAGAGCTTCCAAGCTTAGAAAGGCTAGAAACTAAATCTTTAGCTTTAAGTTCAATCTTTTCTATATCTAAAGGAACACCTATAACTCCAGTTGATGCAACTAAAATATCAGAGGATTTTAAATTAAGTTCTTTTGATATAAGAGAAGTCATTTTGTAAGCATCAGTAATGCCACGTTTGCCGTTACAGGTATTAGCATTTCCACTATTTATAATTATTCCTTTAGAGAGACCATCTCTTAAATGATCTTTAGTAACTAAAAGAGGTGCTCCCTTAACTAGGTTTTTAGTATATACAGCAGATGTTACTGCAAGTACTTCTGAGTAAATTAGTGCAAGATCTTTTCTATTTTTCTTTAAGCCACAGTGCACTCCAGAGGCTAAAAAGCCTTTAGGTGCTGTGATTGAATATTCTTTAATTATTTCCAAAACAGATAACCCCCTTTTATAGTCTTAGAAGCTTGGACTAATAAAATTTAAACCTGTATCTTCAGGTAGTCCTAAGATTATATTCATATTTTGTATCGCTTGACCGGCTGAACCTTTTATCATATTGTCAATAGCTGATAAAATTATTAAAGTGTTATTTGAATCGTTCTTATGAAGAGAGATATTACAGTAGTTTGAATAAGCTACATCTTTAATATCAGCTGTTTCGTTTAAAGGAAGAATATTTATAAAAGGCTCATTTTTAAATTTATCTTTATAAAGTTTGTGGATTTCATTAAGAGGTATATCTTTATTTAAAGTGCAGTAAATAGTTGAAAGTATCCCTCTATTTATAGGAAGTAGATGAGGTGTAAAAGTAATATTTACATCTCTTTTTGATATTTTTTCTAAGGTTTCTAAAATTTCAGGTATGTGCCTATGAGTTCCTAAGTTATAAGCGCAAAAGTTTTCGTTTGCAAAAGTGAAATGTGATTTTTTTGAAAGGTTTTTTCCAGCGCCTGAAAGTCCTGATTTTGAATCTATTATAATATTATTTGTTTTTATAAGATCACTTTCTAGAACCGGCATTAATCCGAGTTCTATAGATGTAGGATAACACCCAGGACATGCTATAAGCCTAGAATTTTTAATATTTTCTCTATTTAATTCAGGTAATCCATAAACAGATAGTTTATGAATTTCTTTTATTTTAAAGTTTCTATTATAAAAAGCTTTATAGTCAGCTTCTTTAGACAGTCTAAAATCAGCCCCTAAATCTATGCATATTTTATTTTTGAAAAGACACTTTGAAGCTATCTCCTCACTTAAACCATGAGGAAGTGCAAGGAATATAATATCTGAAGATTCTATAACTGAATTTGAATCTTCTAAAACTAAATCTGTTTTATTAATAAAGCTTTTATAAACAGAATCATATTTTTCTCCTTCAAAAGAAACTGAACTTATAGAAGATACAGTAACTTTTTTATGAAAGGAGAGTAGGAGCCTTAAAATTTCAGCTCCAACATAGCCAGTTGCCCCTATTATACCGACTTTTTTCATCTAACCCCACCTTTTTATTTATTGCTTATTTTTTATATTATTTATGAATTCATCTAACATTTTTATTTGAAAATTAACAGAAGAAGTAGAAGGCCCGCCGATAACGCTTCTTTCTTCAACGCAAGTTAAAAGGTCTACAGCTTTATAGATATCTTCTTTAAATTCTTTTGAAAAAGATTTAAATTCTTCTAAAGTTAAATCTTCAATCCCCTTATTTTTATCTATGCAATATAAAACCATCTCACCTACGATTTCGTGAGCAGATCTAAAAGTTAAACCTGATTTTACTAAGTAATCAGCAACGTCAGTAGCATTAGTAAAACCACTTTTACAAGAAAGTTTCATAGATTCTTTATTTACTTTCATGGTGTTAATCATTCCAGTGAAAGTTTTAATAGAAAGACTAACAGTATCTAAAGCATCAAAAAGACATTCTTTGTCTTCTTGCATATCTTTGTTATATGCAAGAGGAATTCCCTTCATAACTGTAAGAAGAGTCATTAAATCCCCATATACTCTTCCAGTTTTAGAACGAACAAGCTCTGCAACATCTGGATTCTTTTTTTGTGGCATTATAGAACTTCCAGTGCTATATTCATCTGATAGTTCTATAAAATTAAATTCGTTTGTGCACCAAATAATTATTTCTTCAGAAAATCTTGATAAATGCATCATTATAATTGAAAGGCAAGATAGAGTTTCTATTGCGTAATCTCTATCAGACACAGAGTCTAGACTGTTTAATGTTATATTTTTAAAGCCTAATTCTTTAGCTACAAATTCTCTATCTATAGGATAAGTAGAAGTAGCTAAGGCACCACTACCTAAAGGCATTTCATCTAGTCTTTCTAAATCGTCTAAAAGTCTTTTTATATCTCTTTTAAACATTTCAGAGTAAGCTAATAGATGATGTGAAAAGGTAATAGGTTGTGCTTTTTGCATGTGAGTATATCCTGGCATAATAGTTTTAGTGTTTTCTTTTGCTTTAAGAGATAATACCTCTTCTAAATCTAAAAGATCACTTATAATATCATTTATATAAGACTTTAGATATAATTTTAAATCAAGTGTAACTTGATCGTTTCTGCTTCTAGCTGTGTGAAGCATTTTGCCAGAATCACCTATATAGTAAGTTAGAATCCCTTCAGTAAAGCTATGAATGTCTTCAGAAGTTAAATCTATTTCTATAGCGCCACTATTTAATCTTTTTAATAGTTCAACTAAGCCGTCTTCTATTTTTTTAGCTGATTCTTTTGGAATTATACCTTGTTTTCCAAGCATTTTAGAGTGTGCAATGCTTCCTTTTATATCTTCTTTATACATTCTACAATCAACGTTTATAGATGAGTTAAAATCATTTACTAATTGATTTGTTCCTTCTTTAAATCTTCCGCCCCAAAGTTTCATAAATATAATCTCCTTAATTTTTAGATTGTTTCATCTTAGCTTGTACAGTTATAGGAAGTCCAAATAAATTTATAAAGCCTTGTGAGTCAGCTTGATTGTAGACTTCATCCTCGTTAAAAGTTGCATATTCCTCGCTATATAAAGAGTAAGGTGATGTGATTCCAGCACTTACTATATTCCCTTTATAAAGTTTAAGTTTTACGTCTCCTGTAACAAATTCTTGGGTTTTATCAACAAAAGAAGAAAGCGCTTCTCTTAAAGGAGTGTACCATTGCCCGTTATATACTATATCTGCAAATTTTAAAGATACCATTTCTTTGTAGTGAGAAGTTTCTTTATCTAAACAGATAGATTCTAATTCTTTATGTGCGTAATATAAGATAGTTCCGCCAGGTGTTTCGTAGACTCCTCTAGATTTCATTCCAACTAATCTGTTTTCAACCATATCAGAAATTCCTATTGCATTTTCTCCGCCTATTTCATTTAATTTTTCGATTAAAGTAACCCCGTCTAACTTTTTACCGTTTAAAGACTTTGGAACTCCTTTTTCAAAAGAAATAGTTAAGTAAGTTGGAGAATCAGGTGCCTCTTCTAGAGTTTTAGTCATCTCTAATATTTTTTTGTAGTTAGGTTCGTTTGAAGGGTCTTCTAAATCGAGACCTTCGTGGCTTAAATGCCAAAGATTTTTATCTTTACTGTAATTAGTTTCTGGACTTATATTTAATGGTATATTTCTAAGTTTTGCGTATTCAATCTCTTCTTCACGAGATTTAATATCCCAGATTCTCCAAGGTGCAATAATTGGCATATCAGGTGCGTAAGCTTTTATTGCAAGTTCAAATCTAACTTGATCGTTCCCCTTACCAGTACAGCCGTGACAAATAGCATCAGCCCCTTCTTCTTTAGCTATTTCAACCATTCTCTTACCGATAATAGGTCTTGCAAATGAAGTCCCCAAAAGGTATTTTCCTTCATAAACAGCATTAGCTTTTATAGTAGGGAAAATATAATCCTCTACAAATTCATTAGTTAAATCTTCAATATAGATTTTTGATGCCCCAGTTTGAATAGCCTTTTCTTCTAGCCCTGAAAGTTCATCTTTTTGACCAACATTTCCAACAACTGCAATAACTTCTTCGCAGCCGTAAGTTTCTTTAAGCCAAGGAATTATTATAGATGTATCAAGACCTCCAGAATAAGCTAAAACAACTTTTTTATATTTTTTCATAAAAATAGCCCCCTTTAAATTAACAAATTTTAGTTAATTTAGAATTAATAATATTCATTATACACTTTTAGAATAATTATGCAAGTATTTTGAATAAAAAAAGAAAATATGCAAAAAGTGTATTAAAATATGCATAATAATATGTAAAATATTCAAATAGGCTTGAAAAAATTTTTGAATATATCTTTTTAAAATGCAAATAATATTATTGTAAAGAAGGGAGGAACTCAAAATGACAACTTTAAGATGTACTGTTTCTGATTGTGCGCATAACAAACAGAGTCATTGTTGTAACCAAACAATAGGTGTTGGTGGAGGAGTTAATGCATCTGCTGCAGATGAGACTATGTGTAAAGACTTTATAGCAAATGCAGGATCTTTAACTAGCTCTAATGAGGTACCAAACCCAAACTTACTAATTACTTGCAATGCTTCGTCTTGTGTCCATAACGCAAATCGCAGTTGTACGGCAAACAGCGTTGATATTTCTTCAAACGTTACTGCATGTACTTCATGTGACACAAATTGTAGCACTTTTGCAGAAAAGTAATTAAAAAAGGAAGACTTTTTAGTCTTCCTTTTTGTTTTAGAGTATGTTTTTAAAATTAGGTTTTTGAAGTTCTTTTAACATACTTGAAGAATATTTAACTACGTGAATGGAGGCTAAAGCTTCGCACTTTTCTTTACATTTAAGTCTAAGGGAAGTAGAAACTACTTGGTTTGTTATAGTATCTAAATCCATATGATTTACGTATATTGAAGATACAAAATTTTCTTTTTGAAGAGAATTTAAAAGACTTAAGCATTCTTCGTAAGCATCTTTATAATTATCTGAGTCTATGTATTTTTCAATTCTATCGCAGGATTCTATAACTGTATCACATAAAGTTTCTAGTTGTTTGTTTGCAAAGACAACTACTGAAAAAACAGAAGTAAAAAGGATAATTGAAATTATTATATTTCTCATGATTTCATCTCCTTTTCAAATTCATCGTAAAGTTGGAATTTAAAATTTCCGCGAGTATCGTAAAGTGCTATTAGAACTTTTTTAATATCGTAAATTTCAAATTCTTTTAATTTATCTTTAACCCAAATTTCATCTTTATTTATTTTTGTAAGCGAATTTTTGTTTATCTTACCATCTGAAATTAAGACTTTTGGTAAAAATAAATGATTAGATTCATTTCCAGAAATAGTTTTTGAAGCATTTGAGTCTTGAGTATTTAAAGGGCTACTGTTATCTTTTGAAGAATGTGAGTTTGGTTTAATTGAGTTATCGATTGTGTTGTTGTATTTATTAAGAGAAGCTGGTCCTTCAAGCTCTGAGTTTTGAGTATCTCTAGGCAAAATTGAAATATGACCGTTAGTCTCAAGTATAGCGTATTGTATATCTTCTAAATCAAAGTAACCAGAAAGTCTGATTTCTTCAAGAAGTTCATCTATATTTATCTGTTGATTTTTTAGAGCGTTATAGTTTATTTTACTCTTATAAATCAAAATAGAAGGCTCGCCGTCTATAACTCTTCTTGCAACTTGGCTTTTAAGTTGAATTTGAGATAATATCATCTTCATTAAAAGAAGTGTAAGAATAGGAATTACTCCAAGAAGTAAAGGAAGCCTTGTATCTTGCATTGGAAGCGATGCTAAGTCAGATATCATTATAGTTATTACAAACTCATAGGGTTGAAGCTCTCCAACTTGCCTTTTCCCCATAAGTCTCATAACACAAATTACTAAAATATATAAAATAACAGTTCTTATAAAAATAATAAACATATAAAACACCTCAATATTAATATCTCTATAATTAAAGTTTTATATTCAAAAAAATAGGTTCTAGTATATAATAAAATAAAGGTATAGAACTTATAGGGAGGCACTAATTATGAATAAATACAACATAACTTTAGAAAACGGAGAAATAGTACAAATAGATAAAGGTGCAAGCTTTCAAGATATAGTAAATACGTATTATAAGGATGAAGCTTGTGATGTAGCTTTATGTAAACTAAATAATGAGTATTATGAATTAGTAGCAGAAGTTAAAGAAAGTGGAGACTTAGAAATAGTAAAATTAGATAGCGAAATTGGGATAAATGTCTATACTAGAACACTTCAATTTATATTTATTAAAGCTGCTTTAGATATTTTTCCAGAAGCTAAAATAACTATAGAACATTCAATTAGTAAAGGCTTATTTGGTGAGATACACAAAGAAAAGGTTTTATCAAAAGAAGATATAGTTTTAATAAAAAATAGAATGAAAGAATTAATAGATGGAGATTTTAAAATAAATAAAATCAAAGTAACTAAAGAAGATGCAATAGAAGTCTTTAAAAGTTATGAAATGGAAGATAAGGTTAAACTTTTAGAATATGTTGATTTTAATTACGTTAAGCTTTATGAACTTGAAGGAAGATTTGATTATTTCTACGGCCAAATGGCATCAAGAACTGGGATTATAAAAGCATGGGATCTTATGTATTACGAGCCTGGATTTATTTTAAGGAGTCCTAGAAAAGAAGATATAAATCATCTTCCAAAATACGTAGAGCAAAAAAGGTTATCTGGGATATTTTTAGAAACTGAAAAATGGCTTAACATCTTAGGTGTTGGAGAAGTTGGAAGCTTAAACGATAAAATAGAACATGGAGAACTTAGAGATGTCGTTATGGTTTCAGAGGCTCTTCACGAAAAGAAAATAGCTTATATAGCAGATAGAATTACAGAAAGAAAAGGAATAAAGATGGTTTTGATTGCAGGGCCTTCTTCTTCTGGTAAAACTACTTTTGCAAATAGGTTAAGTATTCAACTTAGAGTAAATGGGTTTGTTCCTATGCCTCTATCTCTAGATGATTATTTTGTAAATAGAGAAGATAGTCCAAGGGATGAAAATGGAGATTTTGACTTTGAATCTATACATTCTTTAGACCTTAATACTTTAAATAATCATTTAGAAAGATTACTTGAAGGAGAAGCTGTAGAAATCCCAACTTACAACTTCAAAAGAGGGAAAAGAGAGTGGCTTGGAAATACTATAAGACTTCCTCAAAACGGAATACTTATAGTAGAAGGTATACACGGCTTAAATCCGATGCTTACAAATGCTATAGATGATAAAAATAAATATAAAGTATATATTTCAGCATTAACTCAATTAAATTTAGATAATCACAACAGAATTCCAACAACAGACGTAAGAAAACTTAGAAGAATAGTTAGAGATTATTTATCTAGAGGGTACGGCGGGGAAGATACTTTAAAAATGTGGCCATCAATTAAAAGAGGAGAAAAGAAAAATATTTTCGGCTACCAAGAAGAGGCTGATGATATGTTTAACTCAACTTTAGTTTATGAACTAGGAGTCCTTAAGCCATACGCTTTAAAAGAACTTCAAAAGATAGAAAAAGATAGTCCAGTTTATAACGAGGCTACTAGACTTATTGAGTTTTTAAACTTCTTTAAAGAAATTCCTATGGATAAAGTTCCAGAAAACTCTATTTTAAGAGAATTTATTGGTGGAAGTTGTTTTTATAAATACTAAATATAATAAAAAGGGGGGATGTTTTTGGAATTTATAATAAGACCGATTAGATATGAGGATGCAAGTGATGTTAATGAGCTTAGAAGGATGGAGGGAGTACGTGATAACCTCTATGCAATTCCAAGTGAAAGAGTTACACGAGCTGAAAATATGATTAAGAACTTAGGGAAAAATGACCATCTTTTTGTAGCTGAAGTAAAAGAAAATGAAAGGCTAAAAGTAGTTGGGATGGTAGGAATGAGTACTGATGACTCACCTAGGTCTAGGCACGTTGGCTCTTTAGGAATTATGGTTCGAGATGAGTATACTGGAAAAGGGATAGGAACTGCTCTTTTAAAAGAAATTATTAACCTTGCAGATAACTATCTTATGATAAAGAGATTAGAACTTGAAGTTTTCGAAGAAAATAAAGGAGCTAAAAAACTTTATGAAAGAATGGGCTTTGTAGTAGAGGGGAAAAAGCTTTTTGCAGCAGTTAGAAAAGGAAAGTATGCAAATCAATATATTATGGCTAGATATAATGAAAATATTTAAATAAAAAAGGGATGTTACAAATTATTTATTGTAACATCCCTTTATGTTATTAAATTTAATACTATAATTTTAAATTTATGTGTAAATATTAACTCCGTGAAAAACCATAAGCTTGTAAAATTTAGTTGCGCTTTCTAAATTTAAGTTTACGTTCATAAGAGAAACTGAACCTACAACCTCGATTGAGTATTTGTTTTTTACTTGAACTAATTCAATTCTTTTAATATTTTCATATTTAATATAAGTCCCTAAATAAAATATTCCATGTGAAAATATTAATATTTCTGATGAAACATAGGATTGATAAATTAAAAAGATTACTATTAATAAAACATAGAGATTTCCTAAATGAAATATACAAGTTTTTGTTATAATATCTTTTATTATAGTTGGAAGTAAAATTATTAAAATTATAGTTATGTTAAAAAATAATGGAGTTCCAAAAAAACGAATAATTACAGGTTTTTCTTTTCGTCTAAGAGTAAACTCCATATATGCGCTTTTACCGACTAAGACCCCTATAAGTATTAAGATAAAAGCTCCCCCTAAAGTAAAAAGTATCATTTATCCTCCTTTACTAAAAGCTATTAATCAAATTTAACCAATTGGATTTTATGATTCTTTATTACCTCTCTTAATTTGTCATCATCTTTCTTACCAATTTTAAATGACATACCGCCAGTTGTTGTTAAAAGCATAACTGTTTTACCTATTTTACAATCATCAATTCTAGCTTTTTTTATGTCTTTGTATTTAATGTATTGACCCATCACTAGGATACCATTTTTGTATAGTAAAATTCTAGTGTTTACGTAAATTTGGTATAAAATAAATATTAAAAAGAATAAAAGATAGATATTATCAAATGTGAAAAGTTTTTGTCCTTTTGTACTTACATAGATTAAAGGAATAAATAGTACTAATAATAAGAATATGTTAATAAGTCCTATTCCAGAAAACATAGTTATCTTTTCTGCAGTTCCATCCTTGCTCGCTTCTTTTGTTACAAAAATTGATTTACCTACTACAAAAATCATAGTTAATATAAGGAAAATTTTAAATATTGTGAAAAATAATGGGTTCATAATAAGCCCTCCTAAAAATTAATTTCTAATCTATAATATAACTCAAAATAAAATAAATTATATTAACGAAATGTTAATATAATTTAAAGTAAAAAAATGCAATATCTTGTTTTATTTATATTATTATAGTTAAATAAATAATATAAATAAAATTTTGAGGTGTTTATTGATGGAGACAAAAGATTATATTAAAAATATTACTAAGGCTTCAGCCTATTTTATATTTAGAAATGGTCCAGCTAAAAAGCTTTATGATGAAGGGAAATTAACTGACGAAGAAGTAAGAGAAATGCAAGAATACTTACAAGATCACTTAGCTTATCTTTATGATGTATTATTAGATCAAAATAATCTTCAAAAGTTTGAACTTATAACAACTACTATGAATAACTTTTATGTAAATGACGATTCAGACATAAAAATGAATGATGGTGGCTTTGAACTTATGTATGAGGGTTTATTTGGTTCACCTAAAAAGACTAGTTCTATAGAGATTAAAAAATAAATTATTAAATCTAAAATATCCTTTTTAAAAATTATCTAAATTTTAATTAAGGATATTTTTTTTATTATCTTGATAAAAGCAAGGTTAATAGATTAAACTATAGATAGATAAAAATAGACAAAATTTGATACAAATAGATGAGGTGAGACTATGAATAATGTTGGAGTTTTCGATATATTAGGACCTATAATGATAGGACCTTCAAGTTCTCATACAGCTGGTGCTGCAAGACTTGGAAAAGTTGCAAGGGCTGTAGCTGGTGATGAAGTTTCAGAAGTTGTATTTGGTCTTCATGGTTCTTTTGCAAAAACTTATAAAGGACACGGAACTGATAGAGCTTTAGTTGCTGGGATTTTAGGGATGGAACCTAGCGATAAAAGATTAAGAATAGCTATGGATATAGCAAGAGAAAGAGGATTAAAGTTTTCTTTTAGAGAGGAAGATTTAGGAGATGTTCACCCAAACACAGTTAGGTTTATAATGAAAACTGTATCGGGGGAAACTAGAGAAGTTATGGGTTCTTCTATAGGTGGCGGAAGTATTAAAATGACTGAAGTTAACGGAAATAAAGTAGAATTTACTGGAGAGTACCCAACATTAATAATATCTCAAGAAGATGTTCCAGGAGTAGTTTCAAAAGTAACTAGATTACTTTATGATGAAGGAATAAACATTGCATATATGAGCGTTTTTAGAAGACAAAAAGGACAGGGCGCTAATATGGTTTTCGAACTTGATAATAAATTAGATCAAAAAACATTAAATAAGATAAAAGTATTAGAACATATAAGTAGAGTAATAATGATAAACCCTGTTAAGGACGGTGAATAATAATGGTAGCTAGAAGTGGAGAAGAGCTTTTAAAAATATGTGAAGATAAAGGTATTTCTTTAAGTGAGTATGCTCTTTTAAGTGAAATGCAAAATGCAGGTGAAAATAGAGAAGTTATCTTTGAAAAGATGAGAAGAAACCTTAAAGTTATGATAGATGCAGTTGAGGAAGGAACTGAAACTGAAGTTTATTCTGTAAGTGGGCTTATAGGTGGAGATGGATATAAAATCAACGAATATTTAAAGCGTGGAGAAACTTTAACTGGAAGGACTACAGTTATGGCTATGGCTATGGCTCTTGCATCATCTGAAGTTAACGCTTCTATGGGAAGAATAGTTGCATGTCCTACAGCAGGGTCTTGTGGTATACTTCCAGCTGTTGTTCTTGCAGCAGGTGCTAAACTTAATAAAACTGAAGATGAACTTGTAGATGCTTTATTTGCAGCAGCTGCAGTTGGAACTATTATAGGAATGAATGCAACTCTTTCAGGAGCTGAAGGAGGTTGCCAAGCTGAGTGTGGATCAGCTGCTGCTATGGGAGCTGCGGCCGTAGTTCATATGATGGGTGGTACTGTTAAGATGAGCTTAGACGCTGGTGCGATAGTTTTAAAAAATATTTTAGGACTAGTTTGCGACCCTGTAGCTGGACTTGTTGAAATTCCTTGCGCTAAAAGAAATGCAGCAGGTGCTGTAAGTGCACTTTGCACAGCAGATTTAGTAATGGCAGGAGTAGAGTCAAAAATTCCTTTTGATGATACTGTTACAGCTATGTAT
This sequence comes from Clostridium chrysemydis, assembly GCF_015234215.1. Taxonomy (GTDB): domain Bacteria; phylum Bacillota; class Clostridia; order Clostridiales; family Clostridiaceae; genus Clostridium; species Clostridium chrysemydis. Next base: position 200,053 of record NZ_JADEKP010000002.1, read on the forward strand.
AGAGTAGGAAAACAACTTCCACCATCACTTAGAGAAACAGGACTTGGCGGAGTTGCAGTTACTGAAGCTGGACTTGAACTTAAAAGAAAAGTTTTTGGTGATGACTAGTATTTAAGTAGACTTAAAACCAAAATTGGTATATCATAAAATAGTAAAAGTAAATAGAAATTAATTCTAGGGGAGCTTTTAAAAGCTGAGATTGGATTTTTCCTAAACCCTCAATACCTGATTTGGATAGTGCCAGCGTAGGGAAGAACTATTTTAGTAAATAAAGTTATTTAGATATTTTAAAGTAGTTAACCTTTTGAAGGCTAACTACTTTTTTTGTTACAAAAATTTATATCTTTAGAATTAATTTTTAAAATATCGAAAAAGGGGATGTTTTTATAGAAAAGAGTAAGAGTTATAAATTAGCACTAAGCGGGATTTTAATAGCTTTAGCTGTAATTTTAGGAAGCTTTTCGATTCCTATTTTAGGAGCTAGAGTATCTCCTATGCAGCACTTTGTAAATGTTGTATCAGCTGTGCTTCTAGGACCTTTTTACGCTTTAGGAAATGCATTTTTAGCTTCTTTAATTAGGAATATTTTAGGAACAGGAAGCCTTTTAGCATTTCCAGGAAGTATGATAGGAGCATTTTTAAGCGGGCTTTTATATGAAAAATATAAAAGTAAGATTGCAGCTTGTTTTGGAGAGTTTATTGGAACTGGGATTATAGGCGCATTAGTAGCATATCCTGTAGCGGCTCTTCTTATGGGAAAGGAAGCTGGATTATTAATTTATATAATTCCGTTTTCAAGCAGCTCTTTAGTAGGCGCATTTATAGCGTATTTACTACTAAGGGCAAAAAGTATAGAAAATATTTTTAAAAAAGTAGAAACATAATTTGAGAGGATAAGGTGATTTAGATGTACAGAGCACTAACAATAGCAGGGTCAGATAGTTCGGGAGGAGCTGGAATTCAAGCAGATATTAAATCATTTCAAGCAAATGGAGTTTTTGGGATGAGCGTAATAACAGCAATTACAGCACAAAATACACAAGGAGTTTTTTCAATTCAAGATATAACTCCTGATATGATTGAAGATCAAATAAAAGTTATATTTGATGATATAAGAGTTGATGCAGTAAAAATCGGAATGGTATCAAAAATAGAATCAATAAAAGCTATAGGAAAATCTTTAAGAAATATAGAAAATCTTCCTAAAGTTATAGTAGATCCAGTTATGGTTTCAAAAAGTGGATTTAAACTATTATCAGAAGATGCTAAAGATACTTTAATAGAAGAATTATTTCCTCTAGCGACTCTTGTAACGCCAAACCTTCCAGAAGCTGAAGAAATATTAGGAAGAGAAATAAAAACTCTAGAAGATATGAAAGAAGCTGCATTAGATTTAAAAAAACTTGGACCTAAATACGTTTTAGTTAAGGGTGGTCATTTAGAAGATGATGCTACTGATCTTTTATATGATGGAGAAAAGTTTACTTATTATAAACAAGAAAGATTAAATACTAAAAATACTCACGGAACAGGATGCACGTTATCATCAGCTATAGCTGCAAATTTAGCTAAGGGAATGAGTATTGAGGAAGCTGTAAGAGAAGGTAAAAGATACATTACAGTTGCAATAGAACATGGGATTGAACTTGGAAAAGGGGTAGGTCCTACCAATCACTTCTATGAGTTATATAAAAAATCTGGTTTATTATAAAGGAGAATAAGTGGTATGGAATTAAGAGATATTTTAAAAAGAGCAGAAAAGTTTAAGGTTTTAAGCCCATTAGTAGATTCAATTACTAATACAGTGACTATGAATGATGTAGCACAAACTATATTATCATACGGTGGAAAGCCTATGATGATAGATGACTTAAATGAAATAGAAGAGGGCGTTAGTATATCTAACTGTCTTCATATAAATATAGGAACTTTAGGGTGTGAAAAGGCAGATAGCATCTTAAAAGGAGCAAAAAAGGCTAAGGAAAATAATATTCCTATAGTTTTAGACCCTGTAGGTTGTCACGTTACTAAAGTTAGAAGAGATTTAGTAAAAAAATTATTAGATATAGGGGTAACTTTAATTAAGGGGAACTTAACTGAAGTTAAAAATCTTTTAGGTCTTAAGAGTGAATTTATAGGGATAGATTCTATGGATGATTCAGGCTACACAGAGGAACTAAGAAAAGACTTAAGAGATTACTCAAAAGAAAAGAAAACAATAATAGTAATAACAGGTAAAGAAGATTATATAACTGATGGATTTAGAGAAATAAGAATAAATAATGGAGTATCAAAGCTTTCATTAATAACTGGGACTGGCTGTATGCTTGGAGGTATGCTTTCAGTAGAGTGTGGTAAAGATTTAGGAGAAAATCTTATATTTGGGTGCACTAAGGCTCTTTTAACTATGGGGATTTCAGGAGAATTTGGAGAAGAGAGAAGTAAGGATTTTGGTCTTATGAAGTTTAAATACGAAACTCTAGATAAATTATCTATTTTAACTGAGGAAGAAATTATAAAAAGAGGGAAGGTAAAATATGAAGAATTTTAAAGATAAGAAAATATATTTAGTAACTGACCACAGATTAGAATTTGAATCTCTACTTAAAAAGGTTAGAGAAGCTTTAGAATCTGGAGTTTCTTTAGTCCAATATAGAGATAAGGATGTTTCTACTAAAGTTATGGTAGAGAGAAGTAAAAAAATAAAAGATTTATGCGATGAGTTTAACTCTATTTTTTTAGTGAATGATAGGATAGATGTTGCTTTAGCTGTAGATGCTGATGGGGTTCATGTAGGACAAGACGATATGACTTGTAAAGAGGCTAGAAAAATCTTAGGCTCAGAAAAAATAATAGGTGTTTCAACTAAAACATTAGAAGAAAGCATTAAGGCTTTTGAAGATGGTGCTGATTATTTAGGGTGCGGTGCAATTTATAGCACATCTACAAAAGATACTAGCGTTATAAGTATAGAAATTTTAAAGGAAATAAGAGATAAAGTAAAGTTACCTGTTTATGGGATAGGCGGAATAAAGCTTGATAATATAACAGCTGACTTAAAAGCAAATGTCGACGGAGTAGCAGTTATAACAGCTATTTTAGATTCTAAAAATATAAAAGAAACAGTCAATAAATTTAGTGAGAAGTTTATGTAATAAAAAATGGCGGGACAAGCCCTTACAGGGGTGGGTATATTTTTTGAAAAAATTAGCTTACGAAATGTTATATTAGTTTGTTGTTTTCTATAATTTAAGATATGGAATTTTAGAAAATGAAAAATTTATTTTGAAATTAGACTAGCTTATGTAATAAAGATACTCAAAATATACTTATGAAATGTTATATTACTTTGTTGTTTTAAGAATAATAAATGAATTAAGACAAGCATTTTATAAGTATTTAGTTAAGATAATAAATAAGTAGCTAATAAATGTTATATAAAATTGTTGCTCACAAAATTAAGGAGTTTTGATAAAATTATTCTAAGATAAGGTAATGTTATACTTTTCTAATTTAAGATAATAAAAGCCAAGGGATGCATCAATCACTCCCCTTGGCTTTTATTAAATTTATTTATGTTTTTTCTAATATTTTTTTTGCGAGTCTATTGTTGTAAATAAACATTATAAGTGATGCACCTATAATTAAGGCATATCCAATAAAGCTTAAGTAATCTGGTATTTGTCCAAATAATAGGAAACCTATTATAGCTGAGAATATTATTTGAGTGTAATCGTAAATTGATATTTCTCTAGCTGGCGCATATTTATATGCTGATGTAAGTGCAAACTGTGCGATAGATGCAAATACTCCTGCCATAAATAAGTAAAAAGCTTGTATTGGGTTTGGCATAACAAAATCTGCAATTACAAATGGCAGTGTTGAAACTATTGAAAATGCAGAAAAGAAAAATACTATTGTAGGTCCTTTTTCTTTATTCCCTAAAAACCTTACAAAGGTATAAGCGCCTCCAGCAAATATTGCAGATGATGCACCTATTAGTGCCGGAATAACTGACAAATTAAATGAAGGTTTTATTATAAATAAGCTTCCTACAAAAGCTATAATAAGTATTATCATTTGCTTTGGAGTTATTTTTTCTTTTAAGAATATATAAGAAAAAATAATTACAAAGAAAGGTGAGAGCTTGTTTAACATATTAGCATCAGCTAAGATTAAATGCTCTATAGCATAGTAATTTGCAACTATTCCTAAAGTACCAAGTAAAGATCTTCCAATTAAATATTTTCTATTTTCTTTTTTACCAAAGAAACTATCTCCACTTTTTACTATAATATAAAAGGCTACAACAAAGCTTACTGAATTTCTAAAAAGACTCTTTTCTATAGAGGGAATATCCCCAGAGAGCTTAACAAAAGTACTCATTAAAGCAAAACCAAGAGCTGAAATAATTATTAATATTATTGCTTTTTTCTTGTCGTTCATAAAGTTTCTCCTTATTAGTTTTTTTATAATAATTACACTATACTACTATAAATATAATTGCAAGGAGGAAAGATTGTGATTATAGATATTAAAATATTCTGATATTTTGTATTTTGATAAATAGAAGTGATATAATATAAAAGTTAAAGCTTATAAAATGTTTGGAGGGAATTAAATGAAAGTTGGAGTTATAATGGGAGGAATCTCATCTGAGAGAGAAATCTCATTAAAAAGTGGTAATTCAATTTTAGAAAATATAGATAGAAATAAATATGATGTTTGTGGCATCGTTATAGATAAAAAAGAAGATATAATACATAAGGTATTAGAAGAAAAAATAGATTTTGCACTTTTAGCACTTCATGGACAATTTGGTGAAGATGGTACTGTTCAATCAGTTCTTCAAGCCTTAGATATACCTTATTCAGGTTGTGGACCTTTAAGTAGTGCAGCTTGTATGGATAAGGATATGACTAAGAGTCTTTTAAAGGTAGCTGGAATTAGAACAGCGAAGTGGATAAACTTAAGAAGCTTAGAAGAGTTAAATTACGAAGAAATAGAAAAATTAGGATATCCTATAGTTATAAAACCAACTCACGGAGGTTCAAGTGTTGCTACATTTATAATAAAATCAAAAGAAGAGGTAGAAAACGCAGTTAAAGAAGCCTTTAAATGGGACACAGAAGTTATGATTGAAAAGTTTATTAAAGGTGAAGAGATAACTTGTCCTGTTTTACAAAATGAAATGTACCCTGTTGTTGCTATAAAGCCAAATGCAGAATTTTTTGACTTTGAAGCTAAATATAAAGATGGTGGTTCAGATGAATATGTTATAGAACTTGAAGAAAAACTTCATGAAGAAGTTTTAGATATGACACTTAAAACTTTCAGAGCTTTAAAGTGTGCTGTTTATGCAAGAATTGATTTTATAATAACTGAAGATAAGGTTCCATATCTTTTAGAAGTTAATACCTTACCTGGAATGACTAAAAATAGTTTATTCCCTAAAAGTGCAGCTGGAAAAAATCTTTCTTATGCTGAGTTAGTGGATAAAATAATAGAAGAATCTTTAAAAGAAAAGAGATAATTTAAACTTAAAAAGAATTTAGTATAGATTTAATATATAGGATGAGATACTAGTATTAGTATCGCATCCTATATTTTTTTTGATATCTAGTTTAAAATAAAATGTAGAAGTTTGTTTAAGAAAATATTAAGAAAATCTCTAGGGTTTTATTAAGATATAAACCTTAGAATAAGAGGTATATTGGAGGTATAAGTAATGGAAAAAGAGAGAATTCTTATTGTAGATGATGAAAAAGAAATTAGAGATTTAGTTGAGATATATTTAAAGGGCGAAGGATATGAAACTTTTAAAGCTGAAAACGGTATAGAAGCTTTGAATCTTTTAGAGGAAAAAGATATAGATTTAGTAATTTTAGATGTCATGATGCCAAAGATGGACGGTATAAAGACTTGTTTAAAAATAAGAGAAAATTCTGAAATGCCAATAATAATGTTATCTGCTAAATCAGAAGATATAGATAAGATTTTAGGACTTAATATGGGAGCTGATGATTATTTAAGTAAACCATTTAATACATTAGAACTTATAGCTAGAGTAAAATCACAACTTAGAAGATACAAAAAATTCAATAAATTTTCTAAAGAAGAAGACACAAGTTTAGAAGTTAATATTGAAGATTTAAATATAAAATTAGATACTCACGAAGTATTCTTAGGAGAAGAATTTATAAAATTTACTCCAACTGAATTTGATATTTTAGTTTTACTTGCTAAAAATCGTGGAAAAGTATTTTCTATTGTAAATATTTATGAAAGTGTATGGAAACAAGAATATTTAGAATCAGATAATACTGTTATGGTACACATAAGGAAAATAAGAGAAAAGATAGAAGAAAATCCTAGAAATCCTAGATTTATCAAAACTGTATGGGGGGTAGGATATAAAATTGATAAATAGAAAAAAAGACAAAGGGGAAAAACCTAAAAAAGAAAAGCTTAGGGTAAGATTAAAAAATAAATTTAGTAATAGCTTTATTGGAAGAAATTTAAAGGAGCTAACAATTAGAATTAAGTTTTTAATCCAAAGGTTAGATAGGAAGATAAAGCAAAGTGTTCAATTTGAATTAGTTATTGCTATAATAGTTTGTTTTTTAATAGCCGGTGCTATTTATATGGTTACAAATAATCTATTTAGAAATATTGTATATACATCAGTTATTAAATATGATTATGATTCTTTAAGTAATAATGCTGAAAGCATGGCAAGATATATTGAGGAAAATAGAACTGTTGATGTTAATGGAGAAAAGAGAACTATAGATATTAATGATAATAAATATTTCCAAGATGTGTTTAATATGTATAAGCACGAAGGAGATTTAGTATTTATAACTGATCTAGAGGGGAATGTCCTAAGAAAAACTCCTAACGTATCTAATGAAAAAGTAGATATATTTAGTGTTTTAAAGGGAATATCAGAAAATAAATACGAAGAAGAATTTTCTGTAGAACATAACGGTAGATACGATATTTCAACAAATCAAAGTAAACCAAAAGAGTTTACAGCACTTTATCCTATTTCACTTGGAAAAGAACAATATTACTTAGTTTATAAAGCGATTCCAACAGGACGGATTGAAAATCTAGAAAAGACTGTTGAAAACTCATTTTTAGCTATGGTGCTTGCGTTTTTAGCATTCATTATTCTATTTTTAATAGTAACAAAAAATAAAATGAAGTATATTCACGAGATTTCAGAAGGACTTAAAGTAATTGCAGAAGGTGAATTAGATTATGTTATTGCTGAAAGAGGAGAAGATGAAATATCTAGAATATCAAAAAACATAAATATAATGGCAAGAGAAGTAAATAAGCAGATTGAAGCTCAAAAGTTAGCAGAAAAAACAAAGTCAGACCTTATAACTAATGTTTCTCACGATTTAAGAACTCCGCTTACATCAGTTATGGGATATATAGGTTTAGTTAAAGATGGAAGATATGATTCAGAAGAAAAAATGAAAGAATATTTAGATATAGCATTTAATAAATCAGAGCAACTTAAAGCTCTAATAGAAGATTTATTTGAGTACACTAAAATAAATAATAGTGATATGACTTTAGAAAAGAGCGAAGTAAACTTAGTTGATTTTATTTCTCAAATTTCAGAAGAAATGAAACCTTTCTTTGAAGAAAATGATATAGAGCAAATACTTACATTATCAGATGAAAAGATAATATTAAGTTTAGATGTATCAAAGATGGTTCGTGCTATTGAGAACCTTTTAACTAACGCTGTTAAATACTCTTATAAACCAGGTGCAGTTATAATAGGAGTTTATAAGAAAGATAACTTTGTAACTATATCAGTTAAAAATAGAGGAGATAATATTCCAGAAGAAAAACTTCAAAAATTATTTGATAGATTCTATAGGTTAGACGAATCTAGAAATACAAATAGTGGAGGAACAGGGCTTGGGCTTGCTATAACTAAAAATATTATCGAAAGACATAACGGTAAGATTTGGGCAGAGTGTTACGGAAACGATATAAGTTTCTATGTAAGATTTAGAATGTAGTAACTTTTTACCTAAATAATAATATTCTATTAAGGAGAAATATTATTATTTGGAGGATATATGCAAGATAAAGGTCCAAAAGACACATTTGGGATTGATTTAAATGAATATAGTCAAAATGTTGACTTTAAAGTCTTAGCAAGCACTATAGACTTTCTATACTTAAGGTCTTCTGGTTCAGGAAGTGGAAAGTTTAGAGAAGATAAAAAATTCGTTGAATTTGCAAAACAAAGTAGAGGATATAAAATTCCAGTTGGTGCATATCACTTTGGGGTACCATCATATAATTTAGTAAGTGCGGATGAACAATGTGATGATTTTATAGGAATACTTCAAAAAGGATTCGGAAATAAAAATTACGGAGATTTGTTTCCTGTCCTAGATGTTGAAACTCCTATAGAAAATAAACTATCTAACGATGCAATGTTAAACTGGATAGATAGATTTAGAAATAGGTTTGAAAAAAAGACTAGAAGAAGACTAATGCTTTATACAGGTACATTTTTCATAGATCTTTACGGAGATTTTAAAAATAGTAAGGGAGAGCAACCTTTAAAAAATATGCCGCTTTGGATTGCTATGTATACAAATATTCCAAATAACCCTCCATATCCACCAAACGTTGGCGGATGGACTAGGTGGAGGATTTGGCAGTATTCAGAAAATGAAAATGTAAAAGGTGTTGGAAACCCAGTTGATGCAAATTTTGGGGTGAAATTAGATCTTTTAACTCAACCTAGAGAAGTACAGGGCTTAAAAGCTTATGCTGATAATAAATTTATCCACGTAACTTGGGAAAAAAACACAGACATAGACCTTTTAGGGTACAATATATTTGTTGATGGATATTGGATTGGAACTGTAGACAAAGTAGACACCTCTTACAAAATTCCACTAAGTAAGATATACAAACCTAAAGGTAGGATGCTTGAAATAGGAATAGATGCTTTTGATTACGATGGTGAATCTTCAAAAATTAGATCAAAAGTAAAGATAGAAGGATAAAAATGAGTTAGGTTATAAAGTGAGGAAAGTTATCGAAAAAATAACAGGATTTACTCTTCTTTATAGCTTAACTCTAATTATATTTAAAATTTTATTAATAATCATAAATATATCTCAAAATAAATCATTATTACGATAAATTACTTAAAATATGCTATTTTGTAATATATAATTTATTTGGTAGATTTATGAATGGACAACTCTAAATGAATGGGGGAAATGTTAAGTGAGCGAGCCTAAAGGAAGTAGTAAGAAAAAGAACATTATAATCGGAACATCAGTTGCAGCGGTATTAGCTTTTGCGGGGGTATTTGGTTACATATCTTTTGCAAGGGAAAATGTAGAGAAGTATGAAAATAAAATTTATCCAGGAGTATTTGTAGGAAATGTTGATTTATCTAATAAGACGTTAGATGAAGCAAAGGTATTATTAAAAGATAATTATACAGAGAAAATTGATAATAAAGAAATAACTATAAAGGTAGAAGGAACAGATAAAGAGTTTAAAGCTAAATATAAGGACATAGATCCAAAATATGATTTAGATTTAACAGCAGAAGATGCTTTAAAATATGGAAAAGATGAAAATCTTTTAGAAAAAAATTCTTTAATTAGTAAGGGGAAAAAGACTGATATTCCTATAAAGTTTTTTTATGATAACAAAAAGTTAGTAAACTTAGAGGAAAAAATAATAGATAAGCTTAGTAATAAACCTCAAGATGCTAAGATAACTATAAGCACTGGTGGTGCTAAGAATATTACAGAAGGAAAATCAGGTAATGTTATAGATAAAAAAGAATTAGACACTAAACTAAAAGAAGCGGTAAATGGTGATTTATCAAAAGAAACAGTTTTAACTGTAAATACAAAAGTTCAAGAACCTAAAGTTTTGAAAAAAGATTTAGAGAAAATAAATGGTGTTATGGGTGAGTATTCAAGTGCATATACTACTTCAGATTATTCAAGGTCAACAAATATAGCAGTTGCAACTGACTTTGTTAATGGGACGCTACTTATGCCAGGAGAAGTATTTAGTTACAGCGAGGCTACTCAAAGAGATAAAAGCAGATATAAAGAAGGTAATGTTTATATAAACAATAAAATAGAAAAAGACATAGGTGGAGGGATTTGCCAAGTTTCAAGTGCTTTATATAGAGCAGTTATGAGAGCAAATTTAAGACCAGCTGAAAGACATAACCACTCACTTACAGTAGGTTACGCAAAGCCAGGATTAGATGCTACAGTAGCTTGGGGATATTTAGATTTTAAAATAAAAAATACTTATGATTTCCCAATATATATACAAGGATACACAAGTAACAAGGTAGCTACTTTTAAAGTATATGGTGATAAAAATGCATTAGGTGGAAAAACTTATGAGATGGCTAATGAGATTATAAGAACTATTCCGCCAACAGAGAAAATAGTTAATGATCCAACGCTAGAAGAAGGAAAGAGAGTAGTTGAATCAGCAGGACAAGCTGGTTATGTAGCTAAAGGGTATCAGTTAACTTACAAAGATGGAAAAGTTATAAAAAAAGAATTGGTTTCTACAGATACTTACGCTATGGTTCAAAAAGAAGTAAGAGTTGGAACTAAAAAGCCAGAAGTTAAACCAGAAGTTAAGCCAGAAGTTAAGCCGGAAGCCCCAAAAGAGGATCCGAAGCCAGAAGCTGGAGACCCAGCAGTTCAAACTCCGACTACTTAAAAGTTTAAAATTTTATCATTAAAGTTATATTTAATTTAAATTAAAGTTTTAGGTGGAAGAAAAAGTTAATTAAATGTATAATGTTTTATAGATAATATAGCAAGTTAAATATTTAACTTGCTATATTTTAAAGTAAAGGTAATTTTGGAGGGAACATAAGCTATGACAAAAAATAAATACAAGATGGTTTGTATAGATATGGACGGAACTTTACTTGGGGAAAAACATAAGATTAGTGACTTTAATAAAAAGATATTAAAGGAAGCTTCTGATAGGGGTACTCATATAGTAGTAACAACAGGGAGATTATATAATAATGCTGCGTATTTTTCAGAATTTATAGGAGCAAAATCAGCGGTTATAGCCGGTAATGGAGCAGTTATTCGTGAAAAATATTCAGAGGATGTTATCTATAGAAGTAAGATTAATAGCGAAGCTATAAGAAAGCTATTTAAAATGGCAAAAGATTGCAAAGTAATTTTACATATGCACACAATAGACGAAATAATAACTAATTCATATCTAAGTGCTTTTATAGGTAAAATAATATTACCTTGCAAAGAATTAGATGATTTTAATATAAGGCTTAAAACTATAAAAAGTGAAGAGCATTTAGAAAATTGGCTTAAAGAAAATGAGGGTAAGGTAACTAAATGTATAGCCTTTAGAAAAACTAAAAAAGGGCTTAGAAAATTTAGAGATAGATTAAAAGAGATAGATGGAATAACTTTTTATCTTTCAGGAGACTCAAGTATAGAGATAAATGAAAAGGGAGTTTCAAAGGGAAGAGCCGTTAAAGTACTTGGAGAAAAGTATGGAATAAAAAGAGAAGAGATTATTTGTATAGGTGATAATGAAAATGATATAAGTATGATAGAGTATGCAGGTCTTGGAATTGCAATGGGAAATGGTATTGATAAATTAAAAGAAAAAGCAGATTATATCACAGATACAAATATTGAAGATGGTGTAGGAAAAGCTGTTAAAAAGTTTGTTTTAGATTAAAAATTAAAATTTAAAATTTTGACATTAACTTAAGTAGTGTAGTATTATTTCTATATTAGGTTAATGTTAAGAGTTAAGATGAAAGGAGTTTCATCTTATTTTTTCTTAAAATGGAAGGTGATTTTTTTGAGTATAAATATAGTTTTGTATCAACCACAAATACCACAAAATACAGGTAATATAGCAAGAACTTGCGTATTAACAGACGCAACGCTACACCTAATTAAACCACTTAGTTTTGATATAAGTGACAAACAGGTAAAAAGATCAGGATTAGACTATTGGGATGAATTAAAATTAGAAGTTCATGAGAGCTATGAAGAATTTATGAAAAAATATGGTGATAGAAACATATATTTAGCTACTACACATGGTGGAGAACACTATGACGAAGTTGAATATAAAGATGGAGATTTCATAATGTTTGGAAGAGAAACATGTGGGGTTCCAGAAGATGTACATAATGCGCATGAAGGTATCAGAATTCCTATGATAAAGTCAAGTACAAGAAGCTTAAATTTATCAAATACAGCAGCGATAGTAGCATATGAGGCATTAAGACAGCTAGGATTTCCAAATATGAAATAGTAGAAAGGGATACTGAAAAATGGAAAAAATAAAAATTATAACAGATAGTACAGTTGACTTACCAAAAGACTTACTAAAAGAATTAGACATAGAAGTTTTACCAGTTCTAATTAACTTTGGAGAAGAGAGTTATTTAGATGGGGTAGAAATTGAACTACCTGAAGTATTCGAAAGAATAGAAAATGGAGATGTGTTCCCAACGACGGCACAAATTACTCCAAACAGATTTGTAGAAGTTTATAAGAAATATTTAGATGAAGGATATAAAGTCCTTTCTATAATAATGTCATCAGGTATGAGTGGAACGTATCAATCAGCTTGTTTAGCAAAACAGATGCTTGAGACTGAAGATGTATATATAGTAGATTCTCAAACTATTACATCAGGACTTGGCTTATTAGTTATAAAAGCTGCAAAGCTTAGAGATTCAGGAATGCCAGTTTCTGAGATAGCAGAAGAAATCGAAGATTTAAAATCTCATATAAATTCATCATTAAGCTTTGAATCTTTGGACAACTTAGTTAGGGGTGGAAGGCTACCTAAAGCAGTTAGTGTAGTAACTGGAATACTTGGAATTAGACTTATCTTAGAAGTGAGAGATGGGGTTATGGCACTTAAAGATAAGGTTCGTGGAAATAAAAAGGCTGCTAAAAAAATAATTTCTGATATTGAGAAATTTAAGCCTAGAAAAGATTTGCCAGTAATTTTAATAAACCTAGATAGTGATGAGATATATACTGTTTTAAGAGATTATTTAGAAGAAAATAATATAGAATATTTAGAAGTTCCGATAGGATGTTCTGTTGGAATTCATTCAGGGAATAAAGCTGTTGGCTTTTTCTTTGCAAGTGAAAAATAATTATCAAAAAATCCGTGCTAAGCATGGATTTTTTTATTTTGGGAAAAATAATCTTAACTTAAACTAAAGTGAGGTGATAATTTTGGAAAAAATAAAAAATAATAGGGAAATTTCATTTTTGTTCGTAATCATAGTATGTTTATATATCATTACATCAATTACAGGCTGTACAAATAGATTTAAAAAAGAAAATATTTTAAACAATAATAATACAGTAGCTCTATTTGCACCAAGTTTTGAAGATGAATCCTTTGGAGATATAAGTAAACGAGGGGTAGAAAAGGGTGCTGAAAAGTTTTCTCTAAACGCAATTTATGAAGAGTTAGATGAATCAAGTGAAAACGAAGGAACTATACGAAAGATTTGTGCAAAAAGTGATCTAATAATATTTATTGGAGCTCCCTACCAAGATATAGTAAAAAAGATGTCTAGAGAAAAAAGAATAAAAAACTTCGTTATAGTTGACTGCGTAATAGATGAACCTAACGTAAAGTCTATAACTTACAACCACGAAGAAGGTGGATATTTGATGGGTGTTATAGCAGGAAACGAAACTAAAACTAAAAAGGTTGGTTATATTGGAGGGAAGGACGATGAAGACGGAATTAAATTTTTAACAGGTTATGCTTGTGGAGTAAAAACTGTAAACAATGGTTTAGAAAAAGATTTAGTTAACAGAGAAAATGTTAGGTTTGTAGAAGCTTACCAAAATGAAGAAAAAGCTTACAAAGAAGCAAAAGCATTATATGAAAATGGTTGTGATATAATTTTTCATTCCGCAGGGAAGTCAGGGAGTGGCGTGTTTAAAGCTGCAAAAGAATTAAATAAAAAAGCAATAGGAGTAGATAACGACCAAGGCGAGGTAATTAAAGAATATAAAGATGTAATAATATCTTCTATGATGAAGTACGTAAACAAAGCTCTATATGATGTTACAGGAGATTTTGTTGAAGGTAAATTTAAAAGTGGACTTATGAATAAATCAGAGTTTGGTATAGCTGATGGAGGTATAGATTATGCTCCTTCTACTTATAAGCATGTATCTAAAGACACTATGAAAAAATTAAAATTTTATAAAGATAAAGTGAAAAGTGGAGAAATTAAAGTTCCAAACAGACTGTTTGAGGTAATACAATTTAAAGCCTAAATTTCCTAATATATGCTATAATGATTACAGAAATTAATTTTTAAGAGTATTAGAGAATATTAGTAGGTGATAATATGAAAATGGATTATTCTATTAGCTTAACTCAAGAACAAAAACTTGTTATGACTCAAGAAATGCAAATGTCAATTAAGCTTTTACAAATGTCTGTTACTGAACTTAGAGAATATATAGATAAAGAATATGCAGAAAATCCAGTCTTAAATTTAAAAGAAGATTACAGTGAAAAATCTTCAATAAGTGAAGACAACGGAATGGATAAATATGATTACAAAGAGATGATAAAATACTTTGAATTTGATAATTATGGTGCTCAAAGCTATAGTTCATATGATAACGAAGATGTGTCACCATTTAACTTTATTTCAGAGAAGAAATCTCTTAAAGAGTTTTTACACGAAGAGCTTATGGAAATGGAAGTAGATAATCTAACTAAAGAAATAGGAGATTACATAATAGAAAATTTAGATCATAGAGGATATTTAGAGTGTAAGACTAAAGATATAGCAGAAGAACTTAATATAGAAGAAGAAAAGGTTTTAAAATCTTTAGAAGTAGTTCAAGATTTAGAACCTTACGGAATAGGGGCTAGAGACATTAAAGAGTGTCTTCTTATTCAATTAGATAAATTAGCTTTAGACGATGAAATAATGGTGGATATAGTAAATAATCACTTAGAAGATATAGCAAACAACAAATACGGTGATATAGCTAAAAAATTTTCTATTTCACCAAGGGAAGCTCAAAGGTATGGGGATGTAGTTAAAAAATTAGAGCCAAAACCTTCAAGAGGATTTTATACTGGTGAAGAAGTTAAGTTTATAATCCCAGATGCAGCTATACGTGAAATTAATGGTGAATACGTTATAATAATGAACGATAGTGTAGTCCCGAAGCTTTCTATAAGTAATACATATAAAACTATCATAAATAATGATGAAAACAAAGAAACTACAGATTACGTAAAAGAAAAGCTTAATAAAGCATTATTTTTAATAAAGAGTATAGAACAAAGAAGAAGTACTCTCTATAGAGTATTAGAAAAAATTATAGAAAAGCAAAAAGAATACTTTAAACGCGGGGAAAATTTTTTAAAGCCTATGACTTTAAAAGAAATTGCAGAAGAACTAGAACTTCACGAGTCAACAATAAGCAGAGCAATAAAAGATAAATATATCTTAATTGATAGGGGAACTGTGAAAATTAAAGATTTATTTACTACAGCTATAGGAAATGATGAAGATTTAGGAGTTTTAAAAATAAAAAATAGAATAAAAGAAATAATTGATGGAGAAAATAAGTCTAAGCCTTACTCAGATCAAAATATTTCTGATATGTTAAAAGAGGAAAATATTAAAATTTCAAGAAGAACTGTAGCAAAATACAGGGAAGAAATTAATATCCCATCTTCTAGTAAAAGAAAGCGATTATAAAATATATTCTATAAGAGATAGGGCAAAAGTAAATTTAAATTACTTTTGCCCTAAATTTTTCTAAAGAAGTAATCTCGTTCCTACAATCTATCTTAAGCTAGTCTACTCTAAGGCTAGCGTGTATGTAAAATATATGTAAAGGATATTAATTTAGAAGAATTAACAAAAAACTTTTAATTTAGGGTTTAAAAATTGGCAGATATAACTTATAATATAACTTGTGGGACGAAAAAAAATAGAGTGGGTCTTTGGATGACCAGAGGAGTGTTTTAAATTGCAAGAAATAATTCATTTGCAAAAGAAAATAGTTCCTGAAGTTGTAGATTTACTAGAAAAAAGGTACAATATACTAAGGGCCATTTATTTTAATCAACCTATAGGCAGAAGAGTTTTAGCAAATGAACTTCACTTAAGTGAAAGAATAGTTAGAACTGAGATCACTTTTTTAAAAGGACAAGGGCTTATAGAGATTAATACTCCAGGTATGACAGTTACTAAAGAAGGTGAAGAGCTTGTTTACAAGTTAAACGCTTTTGTGCACGAACTTAAAGGACTTTCTGATGTAGAAAGTGAAGTTTGCGGTCTTCTTAAAGTTAAAAAAGTAATAATAGTCCCAGGAGACGTAGATAAGAATCCTGCAATTCTTAGTGATTTAGGAAAAGCAGCTTCAAACTACTTAAAGAAAATGGTTAAGGATAATGATACCATAGCAATTACAGGAGGCACTGCCGTTAAAGAGACAGTTGAATCACTGTCAAAGGTTAACAATGTATCTCGTGTCCTAGTAGTTCCAGCAAGAGGTGGAATGGGAAGAACTGTTGAAGTTCAAGCAAATACATTAGCAGCCTTACTTGCAAGTAAACTAAATGGAACTTATAAAATGCTTCATATCCCTGAAAATATCAGTCCAGAGCTTTTAAAGTCTCTTAAAGAAGAAAGAGAAGTAAAAGAAGTTTTAGAATCTGTAGAAAATGCAGACATATTTCTTTACGGAATTGGAAATGCTATAGAAATGGCAGAGAAAAGAGGTCTTTCAGAAAAGAGTATTGAAAAGTTAAAAAGTCTGGAAGCTGTGGGAGAAGCATGTGGATGTTACTTTAATAAAGCTTCTAAAGTGGTTGCAAAAACAACTGCTATTGGAATAAATATTTTTGAAGCTAGAGGGATTAGCACACATATTGCTGTCGCTGGTGGAAAAAATAAGCTTGAGTCAATAATTGTTACTCAAAAGGGTAATACTAACGGAGTATTAGTTACTGACGAAGCTTGCGCTAGAGAAATCGTAAAGATTTTATCTAAGCAAAATAATTAATAAAATCGTTTATAAAAAAAATTTTTATAAAGGCTATTTTTAGGAGGTATTTACAATGGTAAATGTAGCAATTAATGGTTTTGGAAGAATAGGAAGATTAGCTTTAAGATTAATGATCAACAACCCTGAGTTCAACGTTGTTGCAATCAACGACTTAACAGATGCTAAAACTTTAGCACACCTATTCAAATATGATTCAGCACAAGGAAGATTCGATGGAGAAATCGAAGTTAAAGAAGGAGCTTTCGTAGTTAACGGAAAAGAAATTAAAGTTACTGCAGAAAGAGAACCTAAAAACTTACCATGGGGAGAATTAAACGTAGACATCGTTTTAGAGTGTACTGGATTCTTCGCATCAAAAGACAAAGCTTCAGCTCATATCGAAGCAGGCGCTAAGAAAGTTGTTATCTCAGCTCCAGCTGGAAACGACCTTCCAACAGTTGTTTACAACATAAACAATGAAATATTAAAAGCTAGCGATACAGTTATCTCAGGTGCTTCATGTACTACTAACTGTTTAGCACCAATGGCTAAAGTATTAAACGATCAATTCGGTTTAAAAGAAGGATTCATGACTACAATCCACGCTTACACTAACGATCAAAATACTTTAGATGCACCACACGGTAAAGGTGATTTAAGAAGAGCAAGAGCTGCTGCTGCTTCAATCATCCCTAACTCAACTGGAGCTGCTAAAGCTATCGGATTAGTTATCCCAGAATTAGCTGGTAAATTAGACGGAAACGCACAAAGAGTTCCAGTAATAACTGGATCATTAACTGAGTTAGTTTGCGTACTTAACAAAAACACTACAGTTGAAGAAATCAACGCTGCAATGAAAGCTGCTGCTAACGAATCATACGGATACACTGAAGATCCAATAGTATCATCAGACGTAATCGGAATCAGCTTCGGATCATTATTCGATGCAACTCAAACTAAAATCATGGAAGTTAACGGAGAACAATTAGTTAAAGTTGCTTCATGGTATGATAACGAAATGTCATACACTAACCAATTAATCAGAACTTTAGGATACTTCGCTAACTTAAAGTAATCTATTAATTAGATAGTAATTAAAAGTTTTATAAGTCTGGTTTTGTAGTATAAGGCTATAAGGCCAGACTATTTTAAAATTCAAATATAAATTTTATAAGAGGTGAATGAGATGAACTTCAATAAAAAGACTGTAGAAGATATTCAAGTTAAAGGTAAGAAAGTCTTAGTAAGATGTGACTTCAACGTTCCATTAAAAGATGGCGTTATAACTGATGAAAATAGATTAAATGGAGCACTTCCAACTATTAAATACTTAGTAGATAATGGTGCAAAAGTTATCCTTTGCTCACACATGGGTAAACCAAAAGGAGAAGCTAAAAAAGAATTCTCTTTAGCACCAGTTGCTAAAAGATTAAGCGAAATGCTTGGTAAAGAAGTAGTTTTTGCAGCTGACGACAACGTTGTTGGAGAAAATGCTAAAAAAGCTGTTGCTGATATGAAAGATGGAGACGTTGTTTTATTAGAAAACACAAGATTCAGAAAAGAAGAAACTAAAAACGGAGAAGAATTCTCTAAAGAATTAGCTTCACTTGCTGACGTTTTCGTTAACGATGCTTTCGGAACTGCTCACAGAGCTCACTGTTCAACAGTAGGAGTTACTGAATTCTTAGATACAGCTGTTTGCGGATACTTAATTCAAAAAGAATTAAAATTCTTAGGAAGCGCTGTTGAAGCACCAGAAAGACCTTTTGTTGCTATCTTAGGAGGAGCTAAAGTTTCAGATAAGATCAACGTTATAAACAACCTTTTAGAAAAAGTTGATACATTAATCATCGGTGGAGGAATGGCTTACACATTCTTAAAAGCTCAAGGATATGAAATCGGAACTTCATTAGTTGAAGCTGATAGATTAGACTACGCTAAAGAAATGATCGATAAAGCTGAAGCTAAAGGTGTTAAATTCTTATTACCTGTAGACCACAGAGTAGCTGCTGAGTTCAAAGATGTTGAAGCAGTAGTAACTGAAGATCAAAACATTCCAGCTGGATTCATGGGATTAGATATCGGACCTAAAACAGAAGAAATATATGCTGATGCTGTAAGAGAAGCTAAAACAGTTATCTGGAATGGACCTATGGGAGTATTCGAATTCGATAACTTCAACAAAGGTACTATTGCAGTAGCAAAAGCTATGGCAGAATCAGACGCTACTACTATTATAGGTGGTGGAGATTCAGCTGCAGCTGTTAACATCTTAGGATTCGGAGATAAAATGACTCACATCTCAACAGGTGGTGGAGCTTCATTAGAATTCTTAGAAGGTAAAGTATTACCAGGAATCGATGCTTTAAACAGCTAATTTAAAAAATAGTTTTTATAAATTAATATTGGCCATCCGGAAGAGAATATTTTGGATGGCTAATTTACTAAATAAGTAAATTATTATAGAGGTGAATTAAATGAGAAAACCAATAATCGCAGGAAACTGGAAAATGCACAAAACTCCAGCAGAAGCTGTAGAAATGATAAACGAATTAAAACCATTAGTGAAAGATGCTACTTGTGATGTAGTAGTATGCCCAACTTTCGTATGCTTAGATGCTGCTTTAAAAGCTGCAGAAGGATCAAACGTTAAAGTTGCTGCTCAAAACATGCACTTTGAAGAAAAAGGAGCTTTCACTGGAGAGGTTTCACCAGTAATGCTTAAAGCTATGGGAATCGAGTACGTTGTAATCGGACATAGTGAAAGAAGAGAATACTTCAACGAAACAGACGAAACTTGTAACTTAAAAGTTAAAGCTGCTTTCGCACACGATATAACTCCTATCCTTTGCTGTGGAGAAACTTTAGAGCAAAGAGAATCAGGAAACTACGTTTCAGTTTTAGCTGGACAAATCAAAGCTGACTTAGCTGGATTAACTAAAGAGCAAGCTGAAAAAGTTGTTATCGCTTACGAGCCAATCTGGGCTATCGGAACTGGTAAAACTGCTACTTCAGAACAAGCTAACGAAACTATAGCTGCTGTAAGAAACGTTGTAGCTGAAATGTTCGGTAAAGAAGTTGCTGATAAAGTAAGAATCCAATACGGTGGATCAGTTAAACCAGGAACAATAAAAGAGCAAATGGCTCAATCAGACATTGACGGAGCTTTAGTTGGTGGAGCTAGTTTAGTAGCTTCAGACTTTGCTGCTATCGTTAACTATTAATCCTAAATCTTAGATTTATTAGTAGATTTAACTAAAAAAGCAATAGTCATGATTGAATAGTAATTCTTTCATAACTATTGCTTTTTATTGTTATGGAAATTTTATTGTAGTATAATAAAAACGGTACAAAAAGAGAAATTTAATATTAAGATGTACTTGATTGTTTTTAAATAAATGGAGGTAGAGATTATGACTAAAAAACCTGTAATGTTAATGATAATGGACGGTTTCGGTTTAGAAGCAGCTTCAGAAGGAAACGCAGTATCATTAGCTAAAAAACCTAACATAGATAGATTAATGAAGGAATATCCAAACACAACTTTAGAAGCTTCAGGAATGGCTGTTGGTCTTCCAGAAGGACAAATGGGTAACTCAGAGGTTGGACACTTAAACATAGGTGCAGGAAGAATTGTATACCAAGAGTTAACTAGAATAACTAAAGCTATGGCTGACGGAGAAGTTTTCGAAAACGAAGCTTTAAAAAATGCTATGGAACACGCTAAAAAGAACAACACAGCACTTCACTTAATGGGACTTTTATCTGACGGGGGAGTTCACTCTCACATAGAACATTTAAGAGGATTATTACAATTCGCTAAAAATGAAGGAATACAAAAAGTATATGTTCACGCATTTATGGATGGTAGAGACGTAGCACCATCATCAGGTAAAGAGTTTATAGCTAAAACTGAAGATATGATGAAAGAAGTAGGAGTAGGTCAAATCGCAACAATCAGCGGAAGATACTACGCTATGGATAGAGATAACAGATGGGAAAGAGTTGAACTTGCTTACAACGCTATCGTTAAAGGTGAAGGTGAAACTGCAAATAGCCCTCTTGAAGCTATCGATAAATCATACCACGATAACAAAACTGATGAGTTCGTATTACCATGCGTAATAATGGAAGATGGACACCCAGTTGCAAAAGTTAAAGATGGAGATTCAGTAATATTCTTCAACTTTAGACCAGATAGAGCTAGAGAACTTACAGCTGCATTAGCTGAAAAATCATTCGAAGGTTTCAAAACTGAAAAAATGAACTTAACTTTCGTTACAATGACTCAATACGATAAAACTTTTGAGTGTGTAAAAGTTGCATTTAAACCACAAACTTTAACTAATACTTTAGGAGAGTTCGTTTCAGCTAAAGGATTAAACCAATTAAGAATAGCAGAAACTGAAAAATACGCTCACGTAACATTCTTCTTTAACGGAGGAGTTGAAACTCCAAACGCTAACGAAGATAGAGCATTAATAGCTTCACCAAAAGTAGCTACTTATGACTTAAAACCAGAAATGAGCGCTTACGAAGTAACTGATGAGTTATTAGCTAGAATAGATAGCGATAAATATGACATGATAATCTTAAACTACGCAAACCCAGATATGGTAGGACATACAGGAGTTATCCCAGCAGCTGTTAAAGCAATCGAAACAGTTGATGAGTGTGTAGGAAAAGTAGTAGATAAAATATTAGAAAAAGATGGATCATTATTTATAACAGCTGACCACGGAAACGCTGAAAAAATGATAGACTTCTCAACAGGAAATCCATTTACAGCTCACACAACTATGCCAGTACCATTTGTTTGGGTTTCAAACCACACAGCAGGTAAAACATTAGAGCACGGTAAACTTTCAGATATAGCACCAACAATGCTAGGAGAAATGGGATTAGAACAACCAGTTGAAATGACAGGACATTCTTTAATCAAATAATTTAAACAATATAAACCACCTCAAGATTTCTTGAGGTGGTTTTTTGCGTTTATTACTAAATTGTAGTAAATGAAGTAATTCTAAGGTAATATTTAAAATGTAATATTAAAGTATAAAGTTAAATAAAAGCTTTAGGAGGGTAAATATGAAGATAATAAAAGTTAGAGATTTAAATAAGGTTTATGGAAAGAAGGATAATTTAACTTATGCTTTAAAAGATGCAAATTTAGAAATAAATAAAGGTGAATTTATAGCTATAATAGGGGCATCAGGTTCTGGGAAAAGCACTTTGCTTCAACTTATAGGAGGTGTTGATTTTCCTACATCAGGAGAAGTTATTATAGATAATGAAAACATATATAATTTAAAAGAGAATCCACTAGCTATTTTTAGAAGAAGAAATATAGGATTTGTTTTTCAGGATTTTAATCTGATACCAATGTTAACTGTTGAAGAAAATATAGAAATGCCAGTTCTTTTAGATTGTAGAAAAGTAGATAAAGATTATAAAAAAAATTTAATTAAAACGCTAGGTTTAGAAGGTAAAGAAGATTCATTACCTTCAGAATTATCAGGAGGGCAAAAGCAAAGGGCAGCTATAGCTAGAGCTTTAATAAATAAACCTTTAATAGTTTTAGCAGATGAACCTACAGGTAATTTAGATAGTGAAAATTCTAAAGAAGTTTTAGAACTTTTGAAAGTTTCAGTTAAAAAGTATAACCAAACAATAATCGTAGTTACTCACGACATAAATATTGCAGAGGAAGCAGACAGGATTATAAGGATAAAAGATGGGATAGTTACGGAGGGGTAAACTGTGAAAAATTATACTGAAATTAGTAACAGAAACTTTAAGATAAATAAAAGGAGAAATATATTAACTATAATCGGGATAACTTTAGCTACTATAATAATCTTTGCTATAGGGACTTTTATTTTAAGTACTAGAGATAGTCTTATAAGTAAAGAAAGAGAAAATAGTAACTTTGAAATTTTATATAATGATATAAGTTCAAAAAGCCTTTTTAAAATAATAAATAACGCTAGAGTTTTAGATAATTATTCTATATCCACTAAAGCTATTTCAAAAAGTGAAGATGGAAAAATTGATTTTTTAATAAAGGAGTATTCGAATAATGCTTTTAATAATATCTTTAGTAATGAAATAGTAAAAGGAAATCTTCCTAAAAACAGCAGTGAAATAATTATAGAAAACAATATAGCGAAAGAACAAGGATATAAAATTAATGAAGAAATAAAATTAAGAGGCGGAAAAGAATTTAAGATAGTTGGTTTTTATAAGCCTTTTGTTACAACTAATAATAATATATCAAATATTTATTCATTAGATAATGATAAGTTAGATAAAGATAAAAAGTATGATTTATATATAAATTTAAAAGATAATAAAGATGCTAAAATTAAAGCTAAAAAAATAGGGGAAGAAGCAGGTTTAAGTACAAAAGAGATAAATAATATAGGGTTTAATGAAAAACTTATAACTCTTTCTTCAAAAGATGGTTTACCTAAATCTATGACGAGAATTGCAATTATAGTTATAGGTCTTATCATGTTATCAACTATAACAGTTATTTATAATTCATTTAATCTATCTATTATAGAGAGGATAAGGGAGTTTGGAGTACTTAAAGCTATAGGTATAACAGGGAAACAAATGAAACTAATATTATTTAAAGAAGGATTTCTAATGTGTTTAATCGCTATCCCTCTTGGAATAATTATAGGGTATTTATCTTTAGTATTTTTAGTGAATATTTTAGTCGGGAGTTTAGGAATAATAAATTTTAAAATAAGTATAGGATTTTATAAAGAAATTGTATTTTTAACGGTTATTATAGTTTTACTTACTGTATTTATATCTATTTTAGGTCCAGCTAGAAATGTATCTAAAATAAGTGCAGTTAATGCTATAAAAAATTCAAATGAATATAGAAAAGAAAAACTTAAAAGAAGAAATGCTAAATTAATAACTAAAATATTTAAAATTGAGGGAAATATAGCGTATAAGAATATAAAAAGAACCCCTAAGAGGTTTATAGTAACAGTTTTAGCTTTAACTATATCAATTATAATATTTAATGTGTTTACTAGTCTTATTTTAGAGATAAAATCAGAAGTTAAGATGATGTATGGAGTAAGTGAATTTAAAGCAGAAGTAACAGCTAAAGAAAAAGATAAAAACGGTTTATCAAAGGATGTAATAAATTATATTTATAATACTGAAGGAATAGAAAATAGATTAAGTTTTGTGTCTGACTATATTAATTTATCTTTAGAAAAAGATAAATTAACTACAAGGGCTAAAGAAACATTTAAAATTAAAGATTTAAATAACGGTTTTGTAGAGCCAAAACAAGGGGTGGACGTAAGTTCTGGAAATGAAGAGATGTTTAGTTTTATATCTAAAAATAGCAAAGAAAAATATGATCTTAAAGAAATGGTAAAAAATAATGAAATAATACTTTTAGATACTACAACTTATATAAAAGATAAAAAAAGAGTATTTGAAAGACTTACTAATTATAAAATAGGAGACACTATAACATTTAAAGATAAAGATGGGAATAGTAAAAAGTTTAAGATTAAAGACATATTAAATAAAAATGATATAAATGAAGGAAGCCAATTCTTTAATATAGGGATTATTATGCCAAAAGAATTATATAATAAAGAATTTAATGACTTAGATATTAATGGGGTATTATTTTCTTATAATGAAAATTTAACTGATAAAGAAATTTCAAATATTGAAGATAGATTTATGAAAAATAAAGATATTAAATATATGAATATTAAAGAAGAAGTTTTGAATACTTTAAGAATTTATGACATTATGTCCTTATTTGTATATTCATTTATTATAATAATTACTTTAATCTCTGTTATAAATATATTTAATACTATAGGAACAAATGTGATTTTAAGAAAGAGAGAATTTTCTACTTTAAGAGGAATAGGTTTAACAAATAAGCAGCTAAGAAAAATAGTATTATTAGAAGGTGCTTTTTATGGTATATTTGCCTCAATAATTGGAGGAATTATATCTTTAGTGTTATTGAAATTTACGGATAGTTTATTTGTAGTTTCGGTAGGTATAGTAGAAACTAAAAGTGATTTTTATAAAGTGATTCCATTTTTAATTTCGATTTTTGGTTCTATTTTAATTACCCTTTTAGCAAGTGTGCCACCACTTAATAAATTAAAAAAGATATCTATAGTAGAAGGTCTTAGAGAAGAAGATTAAATTATAAGGTTACCTAAAATTTTATAGGTAGCCTTAATTTTATAATTAATAGAAAGTATTGTAAAATATACTATGAGGTGAATAAAATGGCTAAAATACTACTTGTTGAAGATGATGTTACTCTAGGAATGGGGATAGAGTATACTTTAAAAAATGAAGGATTTGAAGTTATAAATAAAAAGAGTTTAAAAGAGGCTAGAGAAAGCCTTTTAGATAATATAAATTTAATACTTTTAGATATTACACTTCCAGATGGAAATGGTTTTGATTTTTGCATAGAAATAAGAAGAGATTTAGATACGCCTATAATATTTTTAACAGCCTGCGATGAGGAAGCTAATATAGTTTTAGGGTTAGATTTAGGTGGAGATGACTATTTGACAAAGCCTATAAGAATTAGAGAATTAATTGCGAGAATAAATGCGGTTTTAAGAAGAAGAGAAAAGAAAAAACTTGATAATAGGATAATAAGATTTGGAGATATTAGTATCAATCCTTTAAGGTGTGAAGTTAAGAAGTTAGGTGAAAAGATAAATTTAACTTCTGGAGAATACAAGCTATTATTATATTTTGGAGAAAATATAGGACAAGTTTTATCAAGAAAGCAATTATTAGAAAATCTTTGGGATATTGAAGGAGATTTTATAGAAGAAAAAACATTAACTGTTTATATAAAAAGACTTAGGGAAAAGCTTGGAGAAAAAAATTATATCCAAACGATTAGGGGGCTTGGTTACAAGCTTAATAAGTAGGTGAATTATGTTTTATAAGATGTTTAGAAATAAAGAGATTAAGACTTTGACTTTTAAAATAAGTATAGTTTTGATTTTGGGGATAATTATAGGGGTTATTGCTATAGAAAGTAGTATAAAAGGATTAAATGAATCTTTAATAAATCAAAATGCTAGCATAATTTCAAGTATAAATAGTGGTAAATCTACTGGAGAGATAGTTAAAAACTTTTATGAAACTCCAGACTCAAAAGATATTAATAGAGGGAAAGAAATATTAAATTCTTACGGATATAATAAAGAGCTAGAACTTAGTAGTAATGATATTTTAAAAGAATTTAGATTTAATATGTTATTAAAAGTTATAGTGATAATAACATTAATTATAATAGGTGCTTACTTTATTTCCTTTAATCTTTTTAAAGAGATTTATAATTATTTTTCAAAATTAGCAAAAGAAACAGAAAAAGTAATAGAGGGAAAATCTAAAATTATAAAAAATATCTACAAAGAAGGAGAAATATATATCCTAACTGATAGGTTTAACAAAATGACAGAAAGAGTAGATTTGACGTTAAAGAGATTGGAGGATGAGAAACTTTATTTAAAAGATTATCTAGCAGATATATCACATCAACTAAAAACTCCCTTAGCATCACTTTTTATGTTTAATGATTTACTAAGTGAAAATGAGGGTATGCCGTTAGAGCAAAAAAGATTATTTTTAGATAAATGTGAAGAACAGCTAGAAAGGATGGACTGGCTTATACAAAATCTTTTAAAAGCTGGAAGACTTGAAGCAAATGTTATAGAGTTTAATAAGAAAAATGAATCTTTAAACAATATATTATATAGAATCAAAAATTCATTTAGGGATTTAGCTAAAGGAAAAGATATAAGTATAAATCTCTATTTAAAAGAAGAGGTTTATTTAGTTTGTGATGATAAATGGCTTGAAGAGGCATTAAGTAATATAGTTAAAAACTGTATAGAATATACGAGGCCTAATGGATATATAAGTTTAGATATAATAGAGACTAAACTTCAAACTAAGATCATTATAGAAGATAACGGAATAGGGATTGAAAAAGAAAATTTAAATAAGATTTTTGATAGGTTTTATAAAGGTGATAATAAGGAAGTTAACCCTAAGAGTATAGGGATTGGTCTATACTTAACTAAAAACATATTAAAAAATATGGGAGGAGAAATTAAGGTTTTTAGTGAAGTCTTAAAAGGAAGTAAGTTTATAATAACATTTATAAAAGAATCACATTAAGAAAATTTACTAATAATATATATTGAGAGAAATAATATATAGGAAGTAAAAATGAGAAAAAATTATGCTTACTCAGCAGACTTTGATTTAAAGACAGAAAAGCTTTTAAAGGATGCTAAATACTTAGGTCAAGGAAACAACGGAATAGTTTACGAGTTACCTCATAACAGAATTATAAAGATTTTTCTAAAAGAAAAAATATGCAAAGCTGAAGGTATGACTTTAAAGAGAACTAGAAAGTCAAAATATTTTCCAAAGATATATTTTTTAGGAGAGCTTTATATAATTAGAGAAAAGGTAGAAGGAGTTAGGCTAGATAAATACATAAAGCGAAACGGATTAGATAAAGAAATATCTAAAAAGCTTTATGATTTACTTAAAGAGTTTAAGAAATTAGGCTTTGTAAAACTTGATACTCGCTGCAGAGATATATACGTAACAAAGGATAGAAAATTAATGATGATAGACCCTAAGGGATGCTATACAAGACGAGTTGATTTTCCAAGGCACCTTATGAAAAAACTAAATAGTCTTAAATTACTAGAAGTATTTTTAACACATATAGAAGAAATAGATGAAGAAAAAAGTAAATATTGGAGAAGTCAATTAGACAAGTACTTTAAAAAGAAAAATATAGAGTATGAAGTATGACTTTATTTCATTAAAAATAGCCGCTTTATTAATAATGTGGCTATTTTTGCGTCTTTAAATTAAAAGGGTAAATAAAATGAAGAAGATATAATGATTTTGAAATAGGTGTAGACTTTGTAACTTTTTAGTGATTTTTTATTTCAAGTGATTGAAATTATCAATTAGAAGAGATATAATACACATAAAGAGAAGAATATTAGTTAAAACTATAAATAGTTTTAATTTCAGGAGGTATAAATAATGAAACAATTTGCAGAAATCGTAGATATTAGAGCAAGAGAGATTTTAGATTCAAGATCATTCCCAACAGTAGAGGTTGAGGTTACTTTAGATGATGGTACAGAAGGCGTTGCAGCAGTTCCATCAGGAGCATCAACAGGAATTTATGAAGCTGTTGAGTTAAGAGATGGTGACAAAGAAAGATTTAACGGAAAAGGAGTGTTAAAAGCTGTTGAAAATGTTAATGACATAATAGCAGATGAGTTAATCGGCTTAAATGCTTTAGATCAAACATACATCGATAAACTTTTAATAGAATTAGACGGAACTGAAAATAAAGGAAAACTTGGAGCAAACGCTATTTTAGGTGTTTCACTTGCAGTTGCAAAAGCAGCAGCTAAATATTTAGGCTTACCTTTATATCAATATGTTGGTGGAGTAAACGCAAAAGTTTTACCAGTACCAATGATGAACATCATAAACGGTGGAGAACATGCTGATAACTCAGTAGATTTACAAGAATTTATGATTATGCCAGTAGGTGCTAAAGACTTCAAAGAAGCTTTAAAAATGTGTTCAGAAACATATCACGCTTTAAAGAAAATCCTTAACGATAAAGGATATTCAACAGGTGTTGGTGATGAAGGTGGATTCGCTCCAGATTTAAAATCAAACGAAGAAGCTATAGAAGTTATAATTGAAGCTATAAATGCTGCAGGTTATAAACCAGGAAAAGATATGTTTATAGCACTTGACCCTGCTTCATCAGAATTCTTCGAAAATGGAAAATATGTTTTAAAACATGAAGGAAAAACATTAACTCCAGAAGAAATGGTTGATTTCTATGAAAACCTAGTAAACAAATATCCTATCATATCTATAGAAGATGGTATGGCAGAAGAAGACTGGGATGGATGGAAAATCATGACTGATAGATTAGGTAAGAGAATTCAATTAGTTGGTGATGATTTATATGTTACAAACACTAAGAGATTAAAAATGGGTATCGAAAGAGGAGTAACTAACTCAATCTTAATCAAATTAAACCAAATCGGTACTCTTACTGAAACTTTAAATGCTATAGAAATGGCAAACAGAGCTGGATACACTGCAGTAATTTCACATAGATCTGGTGAAACAGAAGATACAACAATTGCAGATTTAGTTGTTGCAGTTAATGCAGGTCAAATCAAAACTGGTGCACCAGGAAGATCAGAAAGGGTTGCTAAATACAATCAACTTCTAAGAATTAGTGAAGAGTTAGATGATGTTGCTGAATACAGAGGTATGGATGCATTCTTTAACTTAAAAAAATAGGAATTAATTAGGGTAATGCGACGGCGCATTACCTTTTTTTTATATGTAAAATGAAAAATTTGGGAAATTGTATAGCGCTAAAAAGTATGTTATGATATACTTATTAAGTTGAATTATGAAAAATTGCGATAAGAAATAATAGGAGGTGTTCCCATGCAAAATATATTATTCTTAATAGAAGGAATATTAGGCATAATTGTTATAGTAAGCATTTTAATGCAACCAAGTAAATCAGATGCGCTTAGCGGACTTATTCAAGGAAGTAGCAACGAAACTTTCTTCTCAAAGAATAAAGCGAGAACAAAAGAAGTTATACTTGAAAGAGTAACAGTTGTATCTATGCTTCTTTTTGCAATAAATACGTTAGTTTTACATTTTATTTAAGAAGTGTGGGAAACCAAGTTAAGTTTAAGCATCCGTAAGGGTGCTTTTTTATATTAAAAAATTATTTTCAAAAGAAATTTTTTATGGGAGTAGTAATCAGATATTATTTTATAGTAATCCTAAAATACTAACGAAATGTTATAGTATTCTGTTGTTAGACATAGGTGTTAAGGTTTTAAGAGTACAGCTATTGAAATGTTACACTATAGTGTTTTTAGTTTAATTTGATTCATAATAATATATCCATACAAGCTAAATTTAGATGCATTAAAGTCATATAAATAAAAAACAGCTGAAGCTATCGAAATGTTATACTATAGTGTGGTTAAACCTAGAATTTGTATTTAGTGGATTAGATGATGCTTTAAAAAGTAAAGTCATATTTAATCTTTATAGTAAATTATAAAAAATTAATTAGTTTTGGTATTCTCTTATCAAAGATACATGAAAATAGATGCAAATATAAGTTAAGATATTTAGTAGCAACGCCCCTAAAATGGTTTATCCAATGGTGCAAATAAGCTATATAATCTCTAGAAGATTCGAAGCATTCTTTAAATTTATCTTTAATTTCTATGATATTATTGTTCTTATTCAGTTTTTTAGCAATATTAATAGAAAATCTATCATTTCCAAATAAATAATCATAAGATTTGAATTTAAAGTTTTCTTTGAAATTAATTAAAGCTTTAGTTTGAGAAAACTTACCTATAATAGTTATTTTAGATAAAGATATATTAGTAACAGTAAGGTTTATACCAACGTGACTTCTAATCCTATTTGAATCCATCTTTCGGTAAATGTACTTTTTTACTTTTTCTTCTTCAGGGATATTTTTATCACCCTTTTTACTGTAGAAAAAATGTGTATGCCTTAAAATAGTTGTAGAGTCTATGCAAATATTATTTGATTTAGAATCAATTGCATTAAGAAAAATATGGCGCCACTTAAAAGCAGTAACTAAACTGATATTTAGTATTTTAGCACATTGCCTTAAAGGTACGCCTTCAATTAAAAGAGTATAATATTTTTCCCAAGTGGATAGATTTTTTTTAGAATTAAAGTTTATAGCATCTTTATTTTGAGAGAAAGTTTTGCTGCACCATTTGCACTTAAATCTTTGATTTTCTCCATGTTTGCCGTACTTTATAATATCTGTTTTGTTGCACTTAGGACAATTTGATATTTTAAGGGTAGTAGTTTTAGATTTATCCATAAAATCACCTCACCTAAGATTATTTCCAGTAGCAAAGAGTTTAAACAGATAACTATAAATATAGATGGGAAATTTAAAAATATTATGTAACTAGGATGATCTAAGGAGCTATCTATAAATCAAACAACAGGGTGGTATAACATTTTGTTAGCTTTGTTAAAAAATGTCCAAAAATATATAAATGCATCTCAAACAACACCAAAGTATAACATTTTAGAAGTTTTTTAATAATATGAAAGTATATTAATATATATAAACAACAAATAGATATAACATTTCATAAGCTTTATGAAAAAAATAAAAAATATTTAAACTTACCTAAAGAACAACATAAAGGTATAACATTTTAATAGTTTTTTATTTATTTTAAAATAAACTATATTAACTAAACAGTAATTAACATATGTAAAAAAACTTTTTTAAATATAGGTAAATTTAGCATAAAACTTATCTAAAATCATAATTTTAAATGTAGAGAAAAAAATAATTATGAGAGGTGAGTAAAATGGAGCTTTTAATTATACCCCTAGTTTGTGGGATTAGTGCATTAATAGTGTTGTTTTTTATGTCTAAAGATATTTTAAAAAAGGATCCTGGTGATGAAAAGATGGTGGAAATAGCTACCCATATAGAAGAGGGTGCTATGGCATTTATTAAGAAAGAATATTCATATTTATTGGTATTTATAGTAATAGTATTTACGATGATTTTAGTATTTTTAAATTACCAAACAGCATTAGCATTTTGTTTTGGAGCAATATTTTCAATGCTTGCAGGGTTTATAGGAATGAAGATTGCTGTTAAATCAAATGTAAGAACAGCAAATGCAGCTAAAAATGGAATAAAGGAAGCGTTAGATATCGCTTTTTCTGGCGGAGCTGTTATGGGGCTTTGCGTTGTAGGGCTTGGACTTGCAGGACTATCTATAATGTGTATAGTTTTTAATTTAGAGGCGAGTTATATTACTGGTTTTGGTCTTGGAGCATCATCTATAGCACTTTTTGCAAGAGTTGGTGGAGGAATCTATACTAAAGCTGCTGATGTTGGAGCGGATTTAGTAGGTAAGGTTGAGGCTGGAATTCCTGAAGATGATCCTAGAAATCCAGCTGTTATAGCTGATAATGTAGGTGATAATGTTGGAGATGTTTGCGGAATGGGAGCAGACCTTTTCGAATCATATGTTGGATCTGTTATTTCAGCTATAACACTTGGATCTGTTTTGATTTCTAGTATTGGAAAGGGAAGTGCTATTTATCCTATGATTCTTGCAGCAGCTGGGATTGTTGCATCACTTATAGGAATTATAGGGGTTAAAACTTATAAGGGAGATAACCCTCAAAAGGCTTTAAATAGAGGAACAACTATATCTGGGATTATTTCTTTAGCAATAGGTGCTTTAGCTTGTATATATTTATTTGGAGATTTAAATTTATTTGTTCCTGTAGTTGTAGGAGTAGTTGTAGGTTTAGCGATTGGGAAAATTACAGAAATTTATACATCTTCTGATTATAAATCTGTAAAAGAAATAGCTAATGAGTCTCAAACTGGGGCGGCTACTAATATTATTTCAGGACTTGCAGTCGGGATGAAATCTACTGTACTTCCTATTATTTTAATAATAATTGGAATACTTATTTCTTATTTTACTGTAGGTGGAGATGCTATTTTAGGGCTTTATAGTATATCTATAGCAGCTGTAGGAATGCTGTCTACTACAGCTTTAACTGTTGCAGTTGATGCTTATGGACCAATTGCAGATAACGCTGGTGGAATAGCTGAGATGAGTGAACTTGATGAATCAGTTCGCGAAATAACAGATAAGCTTGACTCTGTAGGAAATACAACAGCTGCAATAGGAAAAGGATTTGCAATAGGGTCAGCAGCTTTAACAGCTTTAGCTTTATTTGCATCATATACTCAAGCTGTTAATTTAGAATCTATAAACCTTTTAGATCCTTTAACTTTAGTTGGAGTTCTTATAGGAGGAATGTTACCATTTTTATTTGCAGCATTAACAATGCAATCTGTAGGAAAGGCTGCTGTTAATATGGTTTCTGAAGTTAGAAGACAATTTAAAGAAAAGCCTGGAATATTAGAAGGAACTGAAAAGCCAGATTACTCAAAATGCGTTGAAATTTCAACTAGAGCAGCTCTTCATGAAATGATAATTCCAGGAATAATAGCAGTCTTAGCTCCTTTAACTGTAGGAATAGTGCTTGGTGCAGAAGCTTTAGCTGGGCTTATAGCAGGTGGAGTTGTTACTGGAGTTATGATGGCTATAATGATGGCAAACGCAGGTGGCGCTTGGGATAACGCTAAAAAATATATAGAAAGCGGAAATCTTGGAGGAAAGGGAAGTGATTCTCATAAAGCCGCTGTAGTTGGAGACACTGTAGGGGATCCTTTTAAGGATACATCAGGTCCATCTATGAATATTTTAATTAAGCTTATGACAATAGTATCTCTAGTATTTGCACCACTTATAGTGAAAATTGGTGGACTGTTATTTTAGAGAAAATATAAATTAAAATATTTAGTTAAGTTTATAATAATAAAGATAATATTATATAGAAAATATAAGAAAAATAGATAGAAATATATAGAAATGTGATAGTATATAGGTAAGGAAGAATAATATAAGAAAAATATGGTTAGCATATAATAAGTAATATAGATAATAAACGGAGGAAAATTAATGGGAATAAAGCAAACGTTACTAGAATTCATGCGTGAAGAAGCTTACAAACCTATGGATATACAAGGTTTGGCATCAGTTTTTGATATAAGAGCGGATGAATATAGAGCATTTAAAAAAGTTTTAAAAACTATGATAAAAGAAGGTCTTATAGTTAAAACAGCAAAAGAAAAATACGCTGTTCCAGAAAGACTTGGATTAGTTAGAGGTAAATTACAAGCACATAGCAAAGGGTTTGGATTCGTTATTCCAGACGCTGAAGGGGAAGCTGACGTATTTATCCCTATCTCTAGTATGAATAGTGCTATGAACGGAGATAAAGTAATTGCACAAATAACTAGAGAAGATAGAAAAGGTAAAAAGCGTGAAGGTGAAATAGTAGAAGTAGTAGATAGAGCTAACAAAACTATGATAGGAGTTTTCGAAAGTAGCAAAAACTTTGGTTTTGTAGTTGCAGAAGATATGAGAATAAATCAAGATATATTTATTCCTAAAAGAGACTCTCTTAACGCTGAAGACGGTGATGTAGTTATAATCGAGATAACTAAATGGCCTGAAAGAAGAAGAAGTCCTGAAGCTAAGGTTATTGAAATCTTAGGTAAAAAAGGTGAAGCTGGACTTGATATACTTACAATTATCAAAAAGCACGGACTTCCAGAAGAGTTTCCAGCGAAGGTATTAAATTTTGCAGATAATATATCTGAAGAAATAGATAAAAAAGAATATAAAAGAAGAACTGACCTTAGAGACCTTAGAATGGTTACTATAGACGGTGAAGACGCTAAAGATTTAGATGACGCTGTTTCTATAGAAAGATTAGAAGACGGCAATTATAGATTAGGGGTTCATATAGCAGACGTATCTCACTACGTTCGTGAAAAAAATCCTCTAGATAAAGAAGCTTTAAAAAGAGGGACATCAGTTTACCTTATAGATAGAGTTATTCCGATGTTACCTAAACAGTTATCAAACGGTATCTGTTCTTTAAACCCTCAAGTAGATAGATTAACTTTAACTTGTTTAATGACTATAAACGATAAAGGTAAAGTTTTAGACCACGAAATACACGAGAGTATTATTAGAACTAACGAGAGAATGACTTATACTGACGTAACTAAGATTTTAAGAGATAAAGATGAAGAGCTAATTAAAAAATACGATTATCTTTATGATGATTTCTTAGCGATGGAAGAACTAGCAAAAATACTTAGAGGTAAAAGAATGGGTAGAGGAGCTATAGATTTTGATTTTGAAGAATCAAAAATCATATTAAACCCTCAAGGTAAGCCTATAGATATAAAACCTTACGAAAGAGCTATTGCAAACAAAATAATAGAAGAATTTATGCTTGTTTGTAATGAAACTATAGCTGAGTATATGTTCTGGACTGATCTTCCTTTTGTGTATAGAATTCACGAAGATCCAGACGATGAAAAGCTAGATAGATTTAAAGAATTTGTCTACAATTTAGGCTACGCTATAAGATGGCCTCAAGAAACTAGACCTAAAATTCTTCAAGACGTACTTGAAAAAGTAAAAGGTAAAAAAGAAGAAACTGTAGTTAGCACATTACTTTTAAGATCAATGATGCAAGCTAAGTATTCTCCAGAATGTGTAGGTCACTTCGGGTTAGCAGCTAAATATTACTGCCACTTTACTTCTCCTATAAGAAGATACCCAGACCTTCAAATACACAGAATTATAAAAGAACACCTTAACGGTAAAATAGATCCAGAAAGAGAAAAGTCTCTTAAAGCAGCTGTTGAGTACGCTTCAAGACAATCTTCTGAAACAGAAAGAGCAGCACAAGACGCTGAAAGAGAAGTTGATGATTTAAAGAAAGCTGAATACATGCAAGAGAGAATAGGAGAAGAATTCGAAGGAATAATATCTTCTGTTACATCTTTTGGTATGTTTGTTGAGTTACCAAACACTATAGAAGGTTTAGTTCATATCACAGCTTTAGATGATGATTACTACATCTACGATGAAACTCATCTTTCATTAATCGGAGAAAGAACTAAGAACATCTACAGATTAGGTGACGAAGTTAAAGTTGTTTGTAGTAGAGTTGATATTGCAAACAGAGAAGTTTACTTTGATTTAGTAAAACCTCTAGACGAAGAAGAAAAAGAAGAGGAAGAAGCTAAAGAACTTATAGAAAGCATAGGTTCAGAAGTTAAAGCTACAATCAAAAAGGAACTAGAAAAAGAAGAAGAGATAGAAGAAGTTTAAAATCTTAGGGTGTTGGATTGTTTTAATCTAACATCCTTTTGATTTTACTTTTTATTAAAGTAACCTTAATTGCTAAAAGATAAAAACTATATTATAATTTTAGATATTAGTAATGAAAAAAGATTTAGTGCTGTAAAGTAGGTGGAAAAAATGGCAAGAAAAAAAGATGTTAATTCTTTAGCTGAAAATAGAAAAGCAAGACACGATTATTTTATAGAAGAGGCTATTGAGGCTGGCTTAGTTTTAGTAGGAACTGAAGTTAAATCTATAAGAGAAGGTAGAGCGAATCTTAAAGATTGTTATGCTGAAGTTAGAAACGGAGAAATATTTATTAGAGGAATGCATATTAGCCCGTACGAACAGGGAAACATATTTAATGTAGATCCTTTAAGAGATAGAAAATTACTTCTTCACAAGCAAGAAATCGGAAGGCTTGCAGGGCTTGTATCTAGAGAAGGACTTACTTTAGTACCTTTAAAGTTATATCTTAAAGGTGGAAGAGTTAAAGTTGCTTTAGGTATATGTAAAGGTAAAAAGAATTACGATAAGAGAGATTCTCTTTTAGAAAAAGCACATAAAAGAGATGTTGAAAGAGAACTAAAAAACAGAAATAGATATTAAATTACAGGCTAGATTATGAGAGTATTCCCATTCTAGCTTGTTTTAATTATATAGGCAAAAACCTATTTACTAGATTTTGAGTAATATTTTTCCTTGTAAATGTTATCAGAAATGTAGTAGAATAGATTGGTGTCACAAAAAACAATCAAAAGATGAGAGGAAGATAATTAATGAACAACAAAAAAATAGGTATCTCGCTAGTAGTAATGGCTACATTCTTTTGGGCTATTATGGGAGTGAGCAGTAGATACTTAACGAACGCAGGGGTCACTCCAACAAGTATTTCATTTTTCAGATGCTTAATTGCAGCTGTAGGATTCTCAATATTTTTAGCTATCTTTAATAGAGGGGCTTTTAATATTAATTTAAAAGGAATTATAATTAGTTCATTATACGGAATTGTTGCCTTTGGACTATCATTTACAACATTTAATATAGCTGTAGAGAGAGTTCCAATAGCTGTAGCTACAGTTTTAATGTTTACAAACCCTATTTGGGTAACGATTTTTAATGCAATATTCTTTAAAGAGAAGATATCTAAGAAAAAAGCATTTATTATTGCACTTGCAATAATAGGTTCAATTCTTATAGCTAACCTTTTAGGAACAAATATTGCTGATTTAGACTTCGTTGGAATATTTGCAGGATTATTAACAGGTATAATCTTTGCACTTCAAATAGTTATTCCACGTTTCTTTGAAGGGACATACACTAAAGACAGTATGCTTATATACGGATTTATAGCAAGTACTATAGTTCTAGCATTCTTTACTGACTTTAAAGGATTATCAAATACGCTAAGTACAAGCATTTCACCTTCTATGATAGTAATTAATATCTTAGCAATAGGTGTGTTAAGTACATTTATAGCAAATATAGCATACGTTAAAGCTACTGACTACATCGAGTCAGGACTTGCAAGTGTTTTAGTTGCTTTAGAGCCTGTTTTAGGAAGCTTATTTGGTTTTATATTCTATGGAGAAACTTTAACAGTTTTCCAAATATTTGGGGCGCTTCTAATAGTCGTTGCAGCTATATGGCTAGCAAAGGCTGATTAAAAATATATATTTGAATTTTTTAGACTACCTTTTGGTAGTCTTTTTTATTTGATTTAAAGAATAGCTATTATAAATAATACACATTATAAAATAGAAAAGTAGAGAGGTAATATGAACTTATTTAAAAAAATGATAATAACTATTGAAATGTTATACTTTAGTGTTGTTATGGAAATTTAAATAAACTAAAGTAAAAGTATATAAAAAAATTATTAATAATATTAGCTTAATATATATGATTTAAATTATAAATAATTATAAATTTAATAAGCTATTGAAATGTTATATTTATGTGTTGTTAAATGAAAGTAAGATAAAATTAAACCCTTTTAATTGAACTAATGGAATGTTATAGGATGGTGTTGTTATAAAATAATTAAACATAAACAACAAAACAATATAACATTTCGTAAGAAAATTTAGTTTAATTTAAGTTAAAGGTGTTGGAAACACTATCTTATAGGTAAAAACCTATTACTAATATAATATAGATATATTTTACTTATTAAAATAAAGGTAATATACTTAACACATAAGAACGAAACAGAGTTGAGGTGAAGGTATGAAAAGATACTTAGACAAATTAGAAAGGATGCCAATTGGAATTAGTGGAACTTGCTTGGCATTTATAACTTTAAGCAATTCATGGCAAATAAAAGGGATAAATTATTTGAAGCCTGTAGCAATAACAATAGCTTGTTGCATGCTTGCATTAATGTTTATTAGAATGATTAGATTTCCCAAAGTCGTAATTAATGAAATAAAAAATCCTGTAACAGGTACATTTTATCCTACAATTGGTATGGTTGTTTGGCTA
Organism: Clostridium chrysemydis; assembly: GCF_015234215.1. Taxonomy (GTDB): domain Bacteria; phylum Bacillota; class Clostridia; order Clostridiales; family Clostridiaceae; genus Clostridium; species Clostridium chrysemydis. The sequence goes on from NZ_JADEKP010000002.1 coordinate 238,592, forward strand.
GTATCTGGATACTTTTATCCTAAATTTCCTGTTATTTGTAGTTATGCTTGGATTTTAGCAGTAGTTTATCATTATGGAATAGTAGTTTTTTATACAATAATAAGAATTAAAGAAAGAAATTTCGCAAACGTAATGCCTACTTGTTTTATAGTATATACAGGTATGATCACAGGAGCGGTTGCTAGTAAAGGGATGGATGGAGTTATTCCACAAATTCCAGCTATAGCACACTTTATGTTGATGTTTGGATTTATATTCTATACTGTTTTACTACCAGTAGTCTTATATATTGTATTTAGAAGTGAGATTCTAGATGATCACAGTTTACCTACAGTAGGAATAATTTGCTCACCAGCGCCTCTTGGGGTTGTTGGAATACTGACTATTGAGAAAAATCCAAGCAATTTAATGCTTGCTTGGCTAGTTATAACAGGGTTAGTTCTTTTAGTAGTAGTTTATGGATATATCCTAAAACTATTTAAGGAAGGCTTTAAGCCAGCATATGCAGCTTTCACATTCCCCCTTGCGATAGCAACTTTAGCTGCATATAAGCTTTCAGCCTACTGTGCTAGTTTAGGTTCAATGGACCTATCATATATATTTAAATTAATGGGTGATATCGAAATATTTATAGCAACTTACGTAGTATTATTTATACTAATTAATTTCTTAAATATGTTCGTAAAAGCTATTAATCCAAGATTAGAAAAAGAACTAGAAAAAGATGAAGAACTAATTGCAGGTTCTTTATACTCAAAATAATCAACTTCAAAAAATTCACATGTTGTCAAAAAAAGTACGTTGAAAATTAAGTTTTAAGTAAAAGCCAGTTTAGATATAAACTGGTTTTTCTTGTTTAAAAATATAATGAAGTTAAAATGCACTATATCTTAAAAAATTAATATTAGGATAAATAGAAGTTATTTAGTTTTTATGGATAAAAGTGAATAATTTGGTAAACAGAAAATCTTGTGATATAATCTCTAAGGGACAGAAATGGAGGGCATAATATGCAAGAAAACAACTTTATAAAAAACAAAACACTAGAGGAAAAAATATATCTAGTAGGGTTTGCACTAGGAATTATATCATTATTTTTACCGTGGGTAGACATGGGATTTATTAGTGCTAACGGATTTCAACAAGATGGGTATTTATTATTAATACCGATGTTATATCCTATATTAACATTATTTGGGGGAAAGAAAAGAAATAATGTATTAAGCATAATATTAGGAATATTAAACATTATATTAAGTATTGGATTTATGATGAGCAAAAATGTTACTATATTTGGTCAAAGCGTAAACCCATCAGGAGCAGGATTATACCTTATGATAGTTGCAACTATTGTTGTAGGTGTGGGATGCTTCTTAGAATTTAAAAATTCAAAAAAAGCTTAGTTGTTAAGACATCTTCTTAAAAGAAGGTGTCTTTTTTAACTTATTTTATAGAGTTTAATTAAAGTTAGAAAAAGTTTAGGAGGGAAGATCTAAAAAAGGATTCTAAAATTAAAAAAGAGAGATTATTAGATATCGTAGCTGAAGCCACTTTTTTAATACAAATTATACAGTTTAATTAAAGTTAGGGGGTAACATCTAAAAAAGGATTCTAAAATTAAAAAAGAGAGGTTATTAGATATCGTGGCTAAAGCGACTTTTTAACGCAAATTTGTAATATTTATCTATCTTAAGTATGATAATATTAATATATACATATTTATTGATGAAAGGAGGTAAAACTCTTTGAATAACACGGTTAAAAAAGAAAAATTAGAAGTTATAAATTTAATTAAAAAGACCTTTTTAAACTTTAAGTTTAATTTAAAGGAAACTTTAGTTTTTGAAATGTTTTATAGGCTTTTAGCTTTATTTATTCTTTGGCCTATAAATTACGTTATTATAAAATATTTTATGAATAGTTCTGGATTTACTTCAATTTCAAATAGTCAATTTATTGATTTTGCATTAAGCGTTAGAGGTATTATTTGCATCGGGATTGTTGTTGTTATTTCCTTTTGTATGATATTTTTTGAAATCGGAGCTCTTACCTATATTGGAGTGAAATCTCATAACGGAGAAAAGGTTAGACTTTTAGATGGAGCTTTTAATAGCTTTTCTATGCTAAAAGATACTATGGATAGAGGAATGATTCCTTTAGTTTTAATTACTGGAGTTATAGGGCCTTTAACTGGGATAGGACTTTGCAGTTCTTTAATTAGAAATTTTACTATTCCACCTTTTATAACTATAGAACTTAAAAAAACTTTAGGAGGAAAGGCTTTACTTTTTATAGGGATAGCAATTTTAGTTATTTTACTTTTTAGGTGGTGCCTAGCTATACCAATCCTTTTAGTTGAAAAAATAAAAGGAAGAGCTGCTATTAAAAAGAGTTATTTAATCTATAAAAAAAATAAGTGGAAGCTTTTTAGAGGATTTATAATTTGGATAATAGTTATATTTTTAATTGTAACTATAGCTACAGGAGGAGTAATCTTTACTGGGGCTGCTGTTGGTGAAATACTTGGAAATAGAAGCATTTATAGTATGATATTCTTAGGAATTATGGTAATCCTTTTTTATTTGATGTTTATATTTTTCTCACTTATATCTACACCTCTCTTTGTTTCTTATTTAGTAGAACTTTATTACGCTTTAAGAAGTGATGATACTAAAGAAAGAGATTTAAAAGATAAGTATGATTACAAAGATAACAAGATTTATAAGGGATTAAATAACTTTAGAAAGCTTGCTATATTACTTACTGTAGTTTTGTTTGTAGTTATGGCTTCTGTTAATGGTTACAATGTAATTTCTAAGAGGGTATTTAATAAAGATATAATGATTACAGCACACAGAGGAGCAAGTAAGGCTGCACCTGAAAACTCTATGTCTTCTATTAAAAAGGCAGTAGAGCAGGGCGCTGATTACGCCGAGATAGACGTACAAACAACTAAAGATAACGAGATCGTTTTATTTCATGATAATAACCTAAAAAGAATAGCTGGAAGTAGTAAAAAGATAAAAGATTTGACTTACGAAGAAATATCTAAACTAGATGCAGGTTCTTATTTTAGTAAGGAATACAAAAATGAAAGAATTCCAAAACTTGAAGATATTTTAAAGTATTCAAAAGGAAAAATCAAACTAAATATTGAACTTAAACCTATGGGAAAAGATGATAATCTAGTTCCTTTAGTATTAGATTTAATTAATAAATACGATATGAAAAACGATGTTGTAATAACATCTATAGATTTTGATTCTCTTATGAAAGTAGAGAGTTTAGAGCCAGCCCTTCAAACAGGGTATATAGTTTTAGCGGCGATTGGTGATTTTGAAAAACTTCACGTAGACTTCTTTAGTATAGAGAGCACTCTAGCGACTCCTCAAACTATTTATGCTCTTCACGCTTTAAATAAAGGGGTGCACGTATTTACTATAAACAGCGAAGAATCTATAGAAAAGATGATCTTCTTAGGGGTTGATAATATAATAACTGATAATGTTCCTTTAGTTAAAGATATAGAAAGCTCTATGAGAGAAGATAAGGATTTAGATTATGTAACTATGTATTATGAGGCTGTTTTAAGTATAACTAGATTTTCTAATATATAAATAATTTTTAAAAAATAGTAGCATATTTTTAGAAATATGATATTATAATAGTATAAGAATTGAATTATAGATAATCCGTTGATTAGGAAGAGTAACTTTTTTAGCTTCAGCAAAGAGACTTTGGGGTGGTGAGATCCAAAGGAGAAGGGAATTAGTGAATGGGCCTTTGAGGAATAAAGCGAAATTTTTAAAGTAGTATTTATGGTGGGCTGCACCTTATAGCAGATAGAGTATGTTAGTACTTGAAATTGAGTGGTGTTTATTTCTACATATGAACACAATTTAGGTGGCAACGCGGATAGTATCTCCGTCCTATTTATTATAATAGGACGGAGTTTTTTATTTACTTAAAAAAGGAAAGGTGGTGATAGTGATGGAGTGAAATGAAGATATTACAGACTGGAAAAACCAAAATAATAAAAAAGAAAGAGGAGAAATAAAAATGAGAGATAAAAATACAAAAAATATGATAATTACAGCTTTATTATTAGGGATAGGTGCAATACTTCATCAGTTAACGCCAGCACTAGGACTACCTATGCAACCTGATTTTGCACTTGCAATGTTATTTATAATAATGATTTTAAATAGAGATAATTACAAAACTTGCTTAGTTTCAGCTATTATAACAGGAATCTTTACTGCTATGACTACGAAGTTTCCGGGGGGACAAGTTCCAAACGTTATCGATAAGTTAGTAACAGTTAATGTTATGTTTTTAATAATGATGTGTATAAATAAGCTTAAAGTTTTAAAGAATATGGCAGAAGAAAAGAGAAGAACTATAGAAGCGTTTATTCTTTTCCCTATAGGAACTTTAGTAAGCGGAATAACTTTCTTAGGTTCAGCTAGCGTAATAGCAGGGCTTCCAGCTAGTTTTAGTGCATTATTTTTTGCAGTAGTACTTCCTGCAACTGTAATTAATTTAGTTGGTGGCATTGTATTATTTAAAATAATAACTACATCTATGAAAAGAGTAGCTATAAATTAGTAAATAGAATTAGATAGATTTTAAAAAGAAACTTTTCTTTAGATTAGAAAGGTTTCTTTTAATTTGTATATATTATTTACATAAAGAAATTTTTGTTAAAATTACAATCATATAATTTTTTTTAGTAGTATAATTAGATGAGATAAGCTGAGAAGGAGATTTAAAATGTCAGAAGATAAAATAACTTTAAAAGATATAATTGGAAAACTAGTACTTCTTGTTGGAATAATTATATTCGTTCAGATTTTTTCTCATTATTTTGGAGAAAGCAATACTTTGATAGGGGTAATGGTAATAACAGGAATACTAATGTTTAGCTCTATGAGTACAAACTTAGCCTTTAAGGATGCTATTTTAGGAATAGTAGGTACATTTGCATCAATGGGGATAATATCATTCTTTATTAAATATCATCCGATTTTAGGATTACCTATTAACTTTGTGCTAGTATTTTTTATAACATACGTGTTTTCAATTCATATGGAAAAGAAATTATATTTACCTTTTTTATTATGTTATATATTAATGCAAGGAAGTCCTGTAACAGAGGCTGAATTACCAACTAGAATAGCTAGTTTATTTATAGGTGGAATTTTAATAGCTTTAATTTATTATTTAACACATAGATCTGATGAAAAAAATGATCGTAGAAAAATAAGAGATATGTTTAAAAATGTAGATAAAGACACACTTCAAGTAAACTTTGCTTTTAGAATGGCATTAGGAATAACTATTGCGATGTTTGTTGGGACTATATTTGATTTTACAAAAGGGATGTGGATAACTTCTACAGTGTTTTCATTAACTCAACCTGAATACAATGAAACTAAAAAGAGAATAGGGGAAAGAATATTTGGAACAGTTGTTGGAGCTATTATATTTTTAGTGTTATTTAATTTTGTTTTACCAAAATCATTAGATTCTTTAGCTTTATTAGTTATAGGATTTATTTATACGTTTATAAAACCATACAAATTCCAAATAATTTTTGTGACTATAAACGGACTTGCGGCAGCTATGATATTATTTGATGCATCTGTATCTATCCCTATGAGAATATTCTTTGTACTTGTAGGAATTGTTATAGCAGTACTTGTAAACAAACCTATATATGATATCTTTAGAAAAAGAAACCCTGAAGATATAAAGTTAAATTAATCATAATTTAAGAATAAATAATAAAAAGAAACTTTTCTTTAATATAGGAGAGTTTCTTTTTGTTTTTAGAAGAAAATTATAAATTTTAAAATTAGTGTAAGAAATATATTAGATAATACGTATATAAGGAAAAAGACAATAGGGGGAAAGACTATGATAGATAGCGAACTTATCAATCTTATTAAGGAGGGAGATAGCAAAGGTTTAGATATTCTAGTTAATGAGTATGGAAAGCTTTGCTACGGGGTAATAGCTTCTGTTCTCTTGCCAAATGGGATGAATGAATATGTTGATGAGTGCTTTAATGACGTGCTAGTTACCTTTTGGTTTAAGATAGAAATGTTTGAATCAAGGAAGGGGAAACTTAGAAATTGGCTTATCTCTATATGTAAATATAGGGCATTAGATTATCTTAGAAAAAAGAAAAACGAATCAGATATAAACAGTGAAGTAACTAAAGATAAAGAAAGTGTTGAAGAGTCTGTTATGAAAGAAGAGGAAAAGAGAGAGCTTAAAAAAGCTATAGAAAACTTATCTTATCCAGACTCAGAAATTTTTAAGATGAGATATTTAGAAGATAGGGATATAGATTATATAGCGAGTGTTTTAAATATTTCAAAGGGAACTGTTTATACCAGAATATCTAGAGGGAAAATTAGACTTAAGGAAATGATGGAGGGATATTATGAGTAATTGTTTTGATTTAAATATAGATGATTTAGTGTATGAAGAATATGATGATGAAGAAATAGAAAACTTTGAAGATATAGGATATAGCTTTTTTGAAGGAATTAAATCTAAAAAGAGAAAGTTAATTGATATTATTAAAGGTGAAAACATAAATAAAGTTAAGGATAGAGTTTACGAAGAATTAGATTTAGGGGAAGTGATTTTATCTGAATTTACAGGGAATATTGACGGAAGAAATTATTTAAGGGCCTTTGATTCAGCAGAATATATGTTTGTTCCTATGGCTTTTATAGATGTAGGTTCTAGATATCATTGTTTTATTACAGATAGAAGGATGCTTATCTACGAAGTAGGATATTATAATAAGATTATGAGAGAATATATAGTAGAAGATAAGGATATAGATAGGGTAACTTTAAAACCTAACAAAGATAATATTGAATTTTACGTTAAAAAAGATAAATATAATATGATTAGAACAGTTACGGATTTTATGACTTATTTCTTCTATCAAGGAAGAGTTTCTATAAATCTGACTTCTAAAAATAAGGAGCAAGTTTATAAGATATTTAAAGAAAAGTATAAAGAATGCAAGTATATGAAGTATTTGTGGATTGCGTTTTGGACTTTCTCTATAGTATTTATTATTTATGGAATTATTTGTGTTTTTTACGAAGGAGGATTTTATGACTTGCCAGATTGGTTTTTGTGGCTTGAAAAATTCTTTCTAAGATAAATTTAAATCTAAAAGCCTTATTCTTTTAAAAAATAAGGCTTTTTTGGAAATTTTATTGATTTGACAGTAGATAAGTACTGCTATATAATTAAAACATAAAATTGAATATTGCGTTTGCAAATCAAATTTACAAACATGGGGGCGTTTTGGCTTCGACGGGGGTAAGAGAGGTTTGGTAAGCGAGCCGAGGGAAGCATGGTGCCTCGATAATAAAGTATGCAATAAATATAAACGCAGAAGACAATTTTGCATTAGCAGCTTAATTTAAGCTACTCATCAGTCCTGGATCCCCACGTTTAGGGTAGCTGGTGTCATTGAAGTGGGAAACGAAGTCTAGCAAAGCTTTGAGCTAGAGGGGTATCTATGAAGCTAGTGATTGGTACGCTTGTCTGTAAGTGTCACCAAAAGCGAACCTTAAATTTACAGACTACGCTCGTAGAAAGCTAGACGGATCTACTTTCGGACAGGGGTTCGATTCGTAAGACAGAGTCGCGTCAAGTGGTAACACTTGAATGAAAACTTGGCTTTATCGGTGAAACCTTAACAGATAAGTTTAACTTATGCTGATGGCAATACCGAGAGGTATGTGGAGAAATCTAACAGCCTCGTATCGACTTATAGGTTCCTAAAGATTTTAATCTAAGGAATACTAGGATAGAAGATGTAAACTATATTAAGCTTCTATAACACGCCAAGGATCCAAAAGAACTTTTGGATTAAGATATAGTCAGTTCCTAAGTATAGTAAATCTATACTGTATAAGAAATTAAGGGTGCACACGACCCCTCGCCTCCACCATATAATCCACAAAAGATAAAACTGTACACTATAAGTGTACAGTTTTTTTTATTTTTATATAGGAGTGATGATAATGATTAACAAAAATTTCGTACAAGCTATAAATGATATGAAGCTAGTTAAAGTAGTATTTGATTCATATGAAAAGGGTAGAATTGAAAGAATTTGTGTACCATTTGATTACGGCCCAAGTAGACGATATAAGGATGGAAGAAATAGATATCATTTTTATGATTTAGATAGTCAATCTAGTAATCATAATTTATCAATATTACCGCAACAAATAAAAAGTATTGAAATGATAAATGAAGAGTTTAACCCTAAAGATTATGTTAAGTGGACACCAAATTGGTTTTTAAAAAGAGATTGGGGAATCTATTCATAAATTTTTATGGTATAAGGGGGAAATAAATGAATTTATTAATAAAAAATTGTAATAACATTGACTTAGCTAATATTGAAATAAATGAATACCAACTAAATATAAAGTATGGAATAAATGGAACTGGAAAAAGTACTATATCAAAAGCAATAAAATATTGTATTGAGAATAAAGAAAAATTAATTGAATTAAAGCCATTTAAATATTCAAATGGTGGAGAAGAGGTTACGACTATAGTAGAAGGACTAGAAGGGGTTAATACAGTAAATATTTTTAATGAAGCATATGTTAATCAATATGTTTTTCAAGAAGATGAGGTATTAAAAAATAGTTATGATGTTTTTATAAAGAATGAAGAATATGATAGTTTAATGAGTGAAATTGAAAATCTCATAAAAGAGGTTAGGGATACATTTAATAAAAATACAGAGTTAGATAAGTTAATTCAAGACTTAAATACTCTAACAGAATGTTTTGGAAAGTCTAGTAATGGATATTCAGCAGCAGGAAGTATAGGAAAAGGATTGAAAAACGGTAATAAAATAATACATATCCCTGATGGCTTAGAAGAATACGGTGATTATATAAAAAGTGATCTCAATTCTAAATGGCTAAAATGGCAGGTTACTGGTAAAGAATATTTAGATATTAGTTGTAAATGCCCTTTTTGTACAACTGATATTACTAGTAATAAAGAAAAAGTTTTAAAGGTAAGTGAAGAATATGACTCAAAACATATTGAACATTTGAATAAAGTTATGAATGTGTTTGATAATTTGAAATTATATTTTACAGATGAAACTAATAAAAAAATAAGAGAAATAACCCAAAGTATAAGTGGACTATCAAGAGAGCATATAAACTATTTAAAATTAATTAAATCGCAAGTTAATACTTTATTAGAAAGATTTAGTGAATTAAAAAATTTAAGTTTTTTCTCTTTGAAAGATGTTGATGAAATAATTGAGGAAATAAAAAGATATAGAATAGATTTATATTTCTTACCAAATTTAAATACTGATTTTACAGAAGAAAAAATAGAAAAAATAAATAATTCATTAAATGATCTCATTAATAAAGCTGGGATATTGAAAGGAAAAATAAATAAACAAAAAAGCTTAATTTTAAAGAGAATAGAAAAATATAAAAAAGAAATAAATAACTTTTTAAAATATGCAGGATATAAATATGAGGTAAATATAGAATCAAAAAAAAATGAGTACAAGATGGTATTTCAACACAAAGATTGTAGTAAAGAATTAAATAGTGCAAATTTATATTTAAGTTATGGGGAAAAAAATGCCTTTGCTTTAATTCTATTTATGTATGAAACTTTAAGTAAGAAACCAGATTTGGTAATTTTAGATGATCTTATTTCTTCTTTTGATAAAAACAAAAAATATGCAATAATAAATAAATTATTTAAAGGAGAAAATAGTTTTAGAAATAACACTGTATTGATGTTAACTCATGATTTTGATCCCATAGTAGATATGGTGAAGAATTTCAAGAATAAATTTAATGAAATTAAAACTAATGCATATTTTATATCAAATAAAAATGGGGAAATTATAGAGAAAGAAATTTGCTATTACGATATTAAAACATTTGTTGAAATAGCGAAAGATAATATACTTAGACTAGATAATAATATTAATAAGTTAATATATTTAAGGCGATTATATGAAATTAATGATTTCAAGGGATTAGAATGGAACTTACTATCAAACTTATTTCATAAAAGAAAGGAACCTATCATCAATAATGAGATAAATGGAATAAAAAAAGATGTTTTAATGGATGATGATGAAATAGAAGAAGCAACTTATAAAATAAAAGAGTTTATAGATGATTTTAATTATGATACTGAACTAGATAGACTATTAAGTAATGATATTCTAATGAACGCTTATATTAATTCTAAAAATAATTATGAAAAGCTACAAATTTTTAGAGTAATTAAAAATGAAAATAGTTCTAATGATATAATTAAAAAATTTGTAAACGAAACTTATCATGTGGATAATGATTATTTATTCCAATTAAATCCTTTTGATTATGAGATAATACCAGACTATATTATAGAAGAATGTAATAATGATTTAATAAATAGTGGATACAATATAGAAAAGAAACTTTTTATTTAATAATAAGATATGGTAGAAAAGTTAAATGGTAAATTTAGAAGATTGAACAGTTATTCTACAAAATAATTTTATCTTAAAGTTTAGCTATAAAAAATGATTTGCAATATAAAAAAATACCCTATTAAAGTTAAATAAAAATAAATCTATTAAATATTAGTAAATTTATAATGTTGGTAATTTTAGAAAATAAATAAGATTACCATAACAATAGAACACGCAATATAGCATAAATACTATATGAAATTAGAACTTTTGATTTGGTATGATTTTTATTTATAAATTTTAATTATATTATTATTTAACACGGATGCGAACGGTAGTGAGGAACCATATTTTTTATTTTCTTCTAACATTGAAAATAATGAATCTAATGTTAGGTAGTTTAATCTTCTTGAATTAAACCAAGTAGAATATATAGCATTTAGAGTTGTGGTTTTAAAATTGAAATAATCACTCCCAACACAGATTAAATAAGTATTTGGGTCTGATATATTAGACAGTCTTTTTAAAACTGAGTCATAATTTTTACTTCGCTCTACTTCAAAAGCTGCAATTATACGATCAGTAGTTTTCTCTAACCACAAAACATCGATTAAATCTATATTATTTAAAGATAAACTTTCAGTTATATGGTTTAAATTTATATCATTTATCTTCAAAATGTTGTTTTTTATATCTTTAGAATAGTTTTTCGATAGTATTGGTTTTAGATCATTTCTTGCAACTTTTGTTTTAAAACCGAGTGATATACCTAACTCGCAGAGTAATATTTGTATAGCTCTATGTTTATCTTTATTTGGTAAGCATTCAATAAAGAATTTGTAGTTTTTTCTTTTAGCAAGAAGGTGAAAATCACATAAATCAAATTGAGCAAGAAATTTTTCAGGCCCATGTTTATTACCGATTCTAAATATACCATCAGATTCATAATGTAGAATAACTCTATTATTCTTTTTATCATAACCACCAAAATAATTATTTTTTATCATTTTATCATTAATTTCTTCTTTAAGATTATATAAGTTAGGATGATAAAGTATTATAGGATTATCATCTATATTTAATGCAATATAGTATTTGCTATCATTAGTTATTCTTTGTGATAATTTAGTAAAATGCAGGTCAGTGAAACCATGATTACCACAAGCTGTAATTTGGTCAATATGAGAAACTAAATTATTTTTTTGTAGCTTTTCTTTAAGTTTTTTATGTAAATCCATAAGTATCTCCTTTATAAATAATATTTTGATATAATTATTTTTTTCATTAATTATCTAAAAATATACATGAATAATTTAGTTATAAGATAATAGTTGGGTGAATATATATTTTGTGTATAGTAATTATTTATAGGTGTAGTTTTGGAATTAAATAAAATATATAATTGTGATTGTTTATCTGGACTAAATAAAATTGATAATGAATCAATAGATATGGTCATTACGTCTCCGCCATATGATAATCTAAGGAGTTACGACGGGTATGTATTTACACATTATTATTTTTTAGAAGTGGTTAAAGAATTATATAGGGTAGTTAAAAAGGTGGAGTAGTAGTTTGGGTGGTAAATGATCAAACAAAAAACTATTCAGAATCAGGAACATCATTTAGACAAGCTTTAGAGTTTAAGGAGTTGGGGTTTAGCATATATGATACTATGATTTATGCTAAAAATAACCCTCCGCCATTAAATCATACTAGATACGAACAAGGCTTTGAGTATATGTTCGTATTTAGTAAAGGAAAGGTAAGGGTATTTAATCCACTCAAAGAGGTATGCAAACATCATGGGAGAAATAGAACGGGAACCCGTAGACTAGATAAAGAAGGTAGTTTGAAAAGTATAAATACTAAGGGTTTTGTTAAAGAAGAGAAAATTATTGACAATATATGGTGGTATAGTGTAGGAAAGTCAGAATCAACAGATAAAATTGCGTTTCAACATGAAGCGATATTTCCTGAAAAATTAGTTAGAGATCATATACTTTCATGGAGCAATGAAGGTGATTTAATACTAGATATATTTATGGGATCGGGAACAGTTGCTAAGGTTTCTTTAGAGAATAAACGTAATTTTATTGGGTTTGAAGTATCTAAGGAGAATTGTGAAAACGCGAATAAACGTATAGGTAAATGAGGGTTATTTCAATACGTTTAAACGGTGAAACAAATAGATTTATTATTTAATACTCATAAATCGATTATAAAAATCTAATTTAAGAGCTAATTGTTCTTTTGAATAGCGACCATTTCTAAGGGTAACAGACTTATATTCATCAATAATAAGTTTAGCCCTTTCTTTTTTTATTTTTATAATCAAATAAGGATAAATATCTTTAAGTAAGTTAATTGCTTTATCGTAAGTTAAAATATATGTATAACAATCCTTATGTTTTTCAGGGTTATAATTAGTTTTTTTAGTTATAGTTCCGTGTCCTATTATATCCTTTAAATAGTGTAATATTTCTATTGTAGTTGAAGTAACTGAAACTACAGGAGAAGGGTATGTTGATCTATGAATTCTTTGAAGCATTATGCTTCCTTCACCGTCAATAAGTCCTGCTATATAGGCCTTGTCAGTATCTTTCATAATTAATCACCTCTTTATTTATAGTATGTCCTAAAAGTACTAGAATTATTGATTAGAAAAGTGATATAATGATTTTCTGAAATTTAATTTTTAGATATATTTGAAAGAAATTATAGGAGATATTAAGGGTTATGAGTAAGTTAAAAAGTCTAAAAACATTAAGTTTAATAGCGTTATTATTTGTTATTATATTTTCAGTTATTAGTTGTTCTGATAAAAAGGAAGAAGTTTCAGAAAAACAAAAAGAAGAGGTTAATTATAATTCAGAATTAAAAAAGATCGAAGAAAAGTACGGCGTGAAGCTTGGGATATATGCTTTAGATGAGAATAGTAATAAAGAAGTTACATATAACGAAGACTCTAGATTTGCGTACTGTTCTACTTCAAAGGCTTTACTTGCAGGAGCAATTTTAGAAAAGTATTCTTTAAAAGATTTAGATAAAGTAATTAAATACAGCGAAAAAGATTTATTATCTTATGCACCTATCACTAAAGAGCACGTAAAAAGCGGGATGACTATTAAAGAGTTATGCGAAGCTGCAGTTCGCTCTAGTGATAACACTGCTGCTAATCTTTTATTTAACCTTTTAGGGGGACCTAAGGGTTTTAAGGAATCTTTTTTAAAGATAGGGGATAATATAACTACCCCTGAAAGAATAGAGCCAGAATTAAATTCGGCAATTCCAGGAGACTCTAAAGATACGAGCACTCCGAAGCAATTAGCATTAGATTTAAAAGAGTATTTAACAGGTGATACTTTATCTAATGAAAAGAAAGAGTTACTTAAAGAGTGGATGTCTAAAAACAAAACTGGTGATAATTTAATTAGAAAAGGCTTTACTAGTGATTTTGAAGTTTTTGATAAAAGCGGTGCAGGTGATTTTGGAACTAGAAACGATATAGCTATGGTAACTTCTAAAGATAAGAAGCCTATCTTTATATCGATTTTATCTACTAAAAAAGAAAAGGACTCTAAATATAACGATAGCGTAATATCAGATTCAGCAAAAGTTACATCAGATTATTTTAATAATTAATTTATAAAAAACTCACGAAGTAATTTTCGTGAGTTTTATTTAGTATCAAATGATTTCCTAAATTAATATATTGTTAAAGGAACAATAAAATTGGAGTAAAGAATGGGAAAAGGAAATATATTAATACAGTTATCTACAGCGCAAGATGCCTTGCCTGTTACTAGTGCGAAAGTTAAAATCACAGATTCAACTACTAAAGAAGTAGTTTATGAAAGCGAGCAAAGCGTAGACCAAAGCGGTAAAAGTGGAGTTATTCCTGTTTCTACCCCTGATAGATCAGAGTCTTTAGAACCTCTTCCAAAAGATATAATCCCCTATGCTAGATATGATATTTCAGTTGAAGCTTCAGGGTATGAAAGGGTAACTGTAGAAGGAGTTAGCGTTTTTGACGGAACTACTTCTATTCAGTATCTTTCTTTAAACGAAAAAGAAGAGGGAGCGGTTCAACCTTTTTTTAACCCTTCTGAAAACAGGATAGTTATCCCTCCAAACCAGCTTTTATTAAATATAAATCGGAATCAAAAGACAGGGACTTTATTTCAACCATTTGTCTTAAGGGAGGTATATATCCCAGAATATATAACAGTTCACCTAGGAACTCCGACTTCTTCAGCGCAAAACGTTACTGTTAGGTTTGTTGATTATATTAAAAACGTTGCTTCTCACGAGATTTATGCAACTTGGCCTGAGGAATCTTTAAAGGCTAATATCTACGCTCAAATCACCTTTGCTTTAAATAGGGTATATACAGAATGGTACAGAAATAAGGGGTATTCTTTTCAAATAACTAATTCTACAGCTTACGATCAATATTACGTAAGAGGTGGTAATGTTTTTGAGAACATAAGTAAAATAGTAGATGGTATCTTCAATGAATATTTTTCTTTTGTTAATAGTTTAGCTCCTTATTTTACTCAGTACTGCAACGGAACTACTTCAAAGTGCAAGGGGTTATCTCAGTGGGGAACTGTCGATTTAGCTAAACAAGGAAAAAAAGCTTTAGAGATTTTACAGTATTATTATGGAACTGATAAGATTTTAAAAAGAACTCCTGTTATAGCAGGGCTTGTAGAATCTTATCCAGGCTCAGCTTTAAGGGTTGGAAGCAGAAATTCTAACGTAACTATTATTCAGCAGCAATTAAACAGGGTTTCTAGAAATTACCCTGCAATTCCAAAAGTTAATCCTGTAGATGGGATTTTTGGAAGGCAAACTGAGAATTCCGTAAAGACTTTTCAAAGAGTTTTTAATTTAGTAGTTGATGGGATAGTGGGAAGGGCTACTTGGTATAAATTATCTGCAATCTATACAGCAGTTACTAAATTAGCAGAATTAGATCAAGAACCAGTAAGTTCTATATATATAGACGATTTAAAATATGCTGATTTTGATACTGTACCTCCAAAAACTCCTATAGAGTTTGGAGAGGCTAGCAGCAAAGTTAAAGAATTTCAGTATTATTTAAGAGAAGTTTCTGACGCGTACGGGCTAAAGATTAACCCTATAAACGGAATTTATGATAAAGAAACAAAAGAAACTATATTAGAATTTATAAAAGAATTTAAATTACCTAAAGATGAAAAAATAGATTCTAAGCTTTTTAAAAGTGTTTATGATGTTTATTTAAATTTAGATAGAGTTTACTCAGTAGAGGATTTAACGAATTATCCAGGTTACGTTTTAAGAAATGGGATTTCTAATAGAGATGTTAGAAGGCTTCAAACTATGCTTTTAAAAATCTCTGAAAAGTATAAAGAGATTCCAGAGATAAATGTTGATGGAATTTATGAAGGAAGAACTCAAAACGTAGTTTTAAGGTTTCAAGAAGTTTTCGGTTTAAATAAAACTGGAAGGGTAGATATAAATACTTGGAGAAATATAGTTTTAGTTTATTTAAACTTAGATTCAGGGAGAAATATTAATACATCAAGCATACTTTTGCCTTTCCCGGGAGAGGACTTAAAGCTTGGAGATGATAATGCATTTGTTTCAGTTTTGAAGGAGTATATGAACGTCCTTTCTAAAAACGGATTTAAAATAAGGATTTTAGATACAGATAATTTATTTGATAAGGCTACTAAAGAAAATGTTTTAATCCTTCAAAAGAATTTTGCACTTCCTCAAACAGGAGTAGTTGATAAGAAAACTTGGGAGAAAATCGCTGATACTTACGAAGGATTTTTTACAGGAAGCAGTTTAAGAAGATAAGATTTTAAAAAGGGAGAGTGAAATATTTTATCACTCTCTCTTATAATTTTTGTAGTATAGTATTAAGTTTTTTTATTGATTCTTCTAATTCTTTTATATCGGTTTGGGATAGCGAAGAAAGCTTTTCTTCAAGGTAGTTTAATACGAACTTATCTTGACTGTGTAAGAAGTTTCGACCTCTTTCTGTTATTTCAATAAGAGTAGCTCTTTTATCTGAATTGTCTTTAGACCTTGTTATGTAATCACTTTCTAAAAGCTTATTTAAAACAGGGGTAAGCTGCTGCTTTGAAATTTCTAAATCTCTTGAAATATCGTTTCTTATCATAGGTTTTTTATCTAAGAGTGAAAGAGTATAAAAGTGAGAAGGCGTTAAATTTTCTTTTATTATAGTTTCAGAAGGTTTAACTAACTTTTGTTGCACTTTTATAACAAAATCAAATAGTTTTTCAGATGTTTTACTCGTATTAGTTTCTTCCATATATTTCACCTCAAAATCTAATTTTGTTGACATATAGTAAATAATTATTTACTATATAAAAGGTAAATGTTTATTTACTATTTTATTATAAACTAATTATATTATTTATAAAAGGAATCTTTAAGGAAGGAGATAATATGAAGGAAAATAATTATTTATTTGAAAAAGAATCAATACTTAAAGCTATAGCAAAGCTGTCTATTCCAGCTATTATAGCAATGCTTGTAATAATTATATATAACGTGGCTGATACTTTTTTTGTTGGACAAACTGGAAATGAGTTTCAAGTTGCAGCAGTATCACTAACAACACCTGTTTATTTAATTTTTATGGCTATTGGAACGCTAATTGGAGTTGGAGGAACTTCTTTAATTTCAAGGTGTCTAGGAGAAGGGAAAAAGGAGAAAGCAAAGCATGTTTCTTCTTTTTGTTTTTATGGAGGAATAGTGATTGGGATAATCATTATGATTCTGATGTGGGTGTTTATGGAAAGCATTCTTAAATTTATAGGGACTAGTAGTGAAACTATAGATTTTTCTAGAAGTTACTTAAATATTATAGCTATTTCAGGACCATTTTCTATAATATCAATAGGATTATCTTACATAATTAGATCAGAAGGAAACGCTAAGGAGGCTATGTTTGGAACTATTTTAGGGTGCTTAGTGAATATAGTTTTAGATCCATTTATGATTTTAAGTTTAGATATGGGAGTAAACGGGGCTGCAATTGCAACTTTAATTGGTAACATCGCATCTGTCCTTTACTACGTAATTTATTTTTATAAAAAGAACTCTATTTTATCTATAGAATTTAAATATTTTAAGGTTTCTGATGGAATTTTAATTGGAGTATTTGCTATAGGTATTCCTGCATTTTTAGGAGAACTTATGATGAGTTTATCTAATATTGTCTATAATAATGTTATAGCAGAATATGGTGATGCAGCTGTTGCTGCTTTAGGTATAGCTATAAAGATAAGCTTAATTATAGTGCTTCTTCAAATGGGACTTGGACAAGGTATTCAACCACTTTTAGGTTATAATTATGGAGCTAAAAACTTTAAGAGAGTTTCTGAAACTATAAAGTGGTCTGTGATTATAGTTGTTATTATGGGAAGTATTTTAACTTTATTTATTTGGGTGTTTGCGTTAGATATAGTTAAGATGTTTATAGATAACGAAAGCGTTTATAGATATGGGGTTCAAATACTTCGCGCTATGATGATTTCAGGGCCAGTTATGGGAATAATGTTTATATTTCAAAATGCAATTCAAGCTATGGGAAAAGCTTTCCCAGCTCTAATTCTTTCAATAACTAGACAGGGGCTTGTATTTATTCCTATGATATTTATTTTAAATGAAGCCTTTGGATTTAGAGGAGTTATATACGCTCAATCTGTAACTGATTTTATAGCTGATATATTAGCGTTTACTATATATTTTGTAACTTTAAAGGGAGTAATAAAAAGTTATAAAGAGGAAGCGGAAATAGTTAATGTAGATTTAAATTTTAAATAAAATAGGAGCCTGATTAGATACTTTTCTAATCAGGCTTATTTTAGTTTCCGAATCTATTAAAATGTTCGCTTGAAACTCCTTGAGTTTTTATTGATTTATGTTTTCTGTTAGGGTTGTGGTTATGTCCTTCTTCAGTTAAAGGAGTTTGAAAATTACATTTTGCCATTCTAGAATCTTTTTTATCTACTTGACTATCTTTTGCCATAAATATCCCTCCTTAATAAAAATTTGTACAAGATTAGTATGTACAAATATCTTATATTTATCCTTTAGAATTGAATTGAAACTTTATTATTTTTATGTGAAAAAATAGAAATTAATTAAGATATTGATGTATTATTAAATAAAAGGAACAGAGATTTAAAAGAAGAGGATGATGATATGAAAAAAACAGTATTAATAACAGGTGGAAACAAAGGAATAGGTCTTGAATGTACTAGATTATTTTTAGAAAATGGGTTTAAAGTAATAGTAGTTGCAAGGGATTTTAAAAATTTCGAATTTAATGAGAATTTAGATGTAGAAAAATTAGTTTATGATTTAACTGACATAGAAGGAATAAAAAATTTAGTTAAGGTCTCAAAAGAGGTTGATGTTCTTATAAATAATGCAGGAGTTATGAATTCAATCCCATATGATGAGTATGCTGAAAAAGATATGGAAAGACTTATGAAATTAAACTTATATGCACCTATAGAACTTATAAAAGAAGTATCTAAATATATGATAAAAAAGGGAAACGGAAGGATAGTAAACGTAGCTTCAGTTGCAGGAGAAATCGGTCACCCAGATATTTGGTACGGAGTATCTAAAGCTGGAATAATAAATGCAACGAAGAGCTTTGCAAAACTTTTAGGACCTAAAGGAATAGTTATAAACGCAGTAGCGCCAGGACCTGTAGAAACAGATATGTTAGATGTAATTCCAGAAGACAGAAAGAGTGCTATTAAATCTAGTGTTTACTTAGATAGATTTGCAAAACCGCTAGAAGTAGCTAAGGCTATTTATTGGCTTAGCACAGATTGCCCTGAATATATAAATGGAACTTGCATAGATATAAATAACGGAGCATTTCCGAGGTAATAAATAAATTATATTTAAAGATGGAAATTTATATTTTTTTATTCATATAATAAAAAAAGAGGGTATCTATTTAAGAAGATTTATTGACAATATATCAAACAGTAAGTTATAATTAGTAAAAATTTAATGAAAAATTATTTGTATAACCTCAAGAATATGGTTTGAGGGTTTCTACCAGGAACCGTAAAATCCTGATTACAAAGAAAATTGGTGCATCTCTTTTCTTTGTAATCAGGATTTTTTGTTATATTTTTTTATAAATTATTAGAAAAATTATAAAAGGAGCTTTGCTTTATGAAAAATGATATGACTTTATTAAAAAAGAGAATAGAGGTAGCTAAAAAGGCTAGGAAGGCAGACACTGTAATTAAAAATGGTAAGGTTTTAAACGTATTTACAGGTGAGATAAAAGAAGGGGATATAGCGATTTCTGATGGGATTATAGCAGGAATTGGAGAATATAATGGTGAAAATATAATAGATGCAAAGGGAAAGGTTATAGCCCCCGGGTTTATAGACGCACACATGCATATTGAAAGTACTATGCTTACTCCACGTGAGTTATCTAAAGTTTTAGTTTCTCACGGTGTAACTACAGTTATGGCAGACCCTCACGAAATTTCTAATGTTTCAGGGAAAAAAGGGATTGAATATATACTTGAATCATCGAAAGATTTACCTGTAGATGTTTTTGTTATGTTACCTTCTTGTGTTCCTTCAACTGAGTTTGAAAATAGCGGATTTAAGCTTTACTCAGAAGATTTAAGAGAGTTTTATAAAAATGATAGAGTGCTTGGACTTGCTGAATTTATGGATTTTTCAGCTATAGATGGCTTAAAAGAAGATATGCTTCAAAAAATATTAGATGCTAAAAGTAATAACAAAATAATAGATGGACATGCAACAGGACTAACTAAAGAAGAATTAAATGTTTATATAACATCTGGAATTTATGCAGACCACGAATGCGCAAACGAAAAAGAAGCAAAAGAAAGATTAGCCCTTGGAATGTATCTTATGATAAGAGAAGGGACTGCAGCAAAGGAACTTAAAAAGCTTATAGGGGTAGTAGATGAGTTTAATTCTAGAAGATGCATTTTAGTCACTGATGATAAACTTCCAGATGATCTTATCCGTGAAGGAAGTGTGGATTATAATGTAAAACTTGCAATAGAGTGTGGATTAAATCCAGTAACTGCAATTCAAATGGTAACTTTAAATGCAGCTGAGTTTTTTAATCTTAAAGGGTATGGAGCAATAGCGCCAGGATATAAAGCAAATCTTGTTATTTTAGATGATTTAGAAAAAGTTAAAATAGATACAGTTATTAAAGACGGAGAATGTTTTGTATCTGATGGAAAGTTTAAAGAAAAATCTTTAAAAGCTAAAGAAAATATAAAATCTTTAGAAGAAAATCTTCCTAAAATCAATATGAAAAAATTAAATGATGACTCTTTAAAGATAAATCTAAAATCTGATATTTGTAATATTATAGAGATTGAGCCAAACAGTCTAATAACTTATAAGAGAAAAGAAAAAGTAGATTTAGATAATTTAGAATTTATGCCATCTGTTTTAAAAGACCAGTTAAAGATGGCGGTTATAGAAAGGCATCATAAAACTGGCAATATAGGACTTGGAATAGTTAAAGGATTTAAGTTTAATGAAGGTGCTATAGCAACTTCTGTAGCACATGATTCTCACAATATAGTAACAGTTGGAACTAACGATAAAGATATGATTCTTGCAGCATTAGAACTTGAAAAGATGAACGGCGGAATAGCTATAGTAAAACGCGGAAAAGTAATTTCTAAACTGCCACTTCCTATAGGTGGGCTTCTTTCAAATAAAGAATACAAAGAAGTTTTAAAAGAATTAGATTCTTTAAACGAAGCTTTAAAAGAGATAGGATTTAATGAAGAGTTTGACCCGTTTTTAACTTTATCATTTTTAACTCTTCCTGTTATTCCAGAAATAAAATTAACTGATACAGGGCTATTTGATTTTAAAAGATTTTCTCATATAAGTATAGAAGCAGAATAACAAAAAAGGTTTAGGACTTTCCTAAACCTTTTTGTTATTTTTGGGTAAAATAAAATTATTTAAGGAGTTAACATTAGATAAACATTAGTAATGTTATACTGTAATAATAATTTAAAGATTTTAAGGAGAATTTTATATGAGATTATTAATTATAGAAGATAACATAAGTCTTGCAGATTCTATGAAAAAAGGGTTAGAATCACAAAACTTCAAAGTAGATGTTTCAAATCTTGGGATCGATGGGGAAGAAAAAGCAACAATAAACGAATATGATGCTATACTTTTAGATTTGAATCTTCCTGATATAGATGGAATTGAAGTTTTAAGGAGGCTTCGCGAAAAATCATTAAATATTCCAATAATAATAATTACAGCTAGAGACAAAATAGCTGATTTAGCTATAGGACTTGATAACGGTGCAGACGATTATATAACTAAACCGTTTGAACTATTAGAAGTTAGAGCTAGAATTCATGCTGTTATAAGAAGGTTTCACGGGAGAACAAACCCTATTATAAAAATAGGAGATTTAAAAGTTAATCCCATAAATAGAACTGTAACTATAGGGGAAAATGAGGTTGACTTAGCCATAAAAGAATTTGATATTTTAGAATATATTTGCCTTAAACACCCTGCTGTAGTATCTAGTGAAGAGATAGTAGAACACGTTTATGATGAAAATTTTGACCCTTTTTCATCAGTTCTTAGAGTTCACTTATCAAGACTTAAAAACAAACTTAAAAAAGTACACGGTAAAGATATTTTGATAAATATTAGAGGAAAGGGGTATTATCTATGCCTAGAATAAACTTTAAAAGCGGAATTATCATAATTATATATTCTTTAGTTTTAGCACTAATTTTAGGTATTGGGGTGTTTTTTGTAAGAGGTTCTTTTAATAATGTTGAAAATAAGATGATAGGATACAATAAAAAAGCTTTTATTATAAGTAGTGTAGTTGGAAGTGAAACTGAGCCAGCATCTATTTATAATAATGAGTCATCACTTACTGCAAGGATTCAAACTATTCCAAATGGAACTATTTACAATAGTAATATGGTTGAACTTAGGGATATAGGAAAAGCTTATTTAACAAGTGGATTTAAAGACATTATTTGGGTAGTTGTATTATTCTTTTTAATACTTATATTAGCTTCAATTTTACTTTGGGTATTTTTAAGTAGGCTACATAACAAAGAAATAAAAGATATCGTAGAGAATCTAAATACTTTAGATGAAGAGTTTGATCCCTATTCTGTTAGTAAGTCCTTTGGATTAGCTTACGAAAATATAAAGGAACAATTTAAAGAAAACTTAGAAGATTATAAGAGGTTAAATTCTTACTTATCTCACGAACAAAAAAATGCAATTTCTATTCTTAGGACTAATTTAGAGATAGATGGAAACTATGAGTACATTAAACTTTTAGATGATATTACAGATAGTATAGATGATATTTTAACTTTAAGTGATTTAAAAGAAGATGAAAAAATGACAGAAGTTGATGTTTCTTTAGTTTGCGCAAATGTTTGTGACACTTATAGAAAAACATATAAAAACATAGAATTTGATTTTGACTTTGAAAGAAGCACTACAATACTTGGAAAAGAGAGGTGGATTTACCGTGCAGTTACAAACCTTGTAACTAACGCTATTAAATACGGAAGAGGAAGTTTAATAAATGTTTCAGTTAAAAATATAAATAAAAGTGTAATAATCGAAGTGAAAGATAAGGGAATCGGGATGAATAAAAAATCTATAGAAAAAATATTTAATGATAAATATAGAATAAATAATTTAAATAAAGACGGGTACGGGATAGGACTTAGTTTAGTTTCACACGTCTGTGATTTGTGCAATGGAGTGGTAGTTGTTGATAGCGAAATAAATAAAGGTTCATGTTTTTATTTATCTTTTTCTGAATTTCAAGGTTAGGGTTAACACTCAGTAAACAGTTTATTTACTATAATGACCCTATACTAAAAAGAAAAGGAGAGTGTCTAAATGTATATCTTAAAAAATTCCCTTAAAAATTTAATGAGAAATAAAGGAAGGAATATACTTCTTTTAATAATAATGATAGCTACACTATCTTGCACAGCTGTATCTGTCATTATAAATACTACGTCTAATGGAATAATACAAGACTATAAAAACAGTTATGGATCAGAAGTATTTATTCAGCCAAACCAAGAAAAGGTAGATGAGTTATCTAAAAAAGGTGATATGGAAGAACTTTATAAAGGTATTCCAACTGACGTGAAAACAGATATTTCAAAATCAAAATATCTTAAAGAAACAATATTTACATCTAGCTTTGGAGGATATAGTAGTAAACTCAAAGCTTTAGATGAAGAGGAAAATAAAAATCAAAGTAATGGAATGAATGCCGTATCTATGGCATCAGCTAATGGAGAAGAGTTGAAAAATGCAAAGACTCCAAACCTTAACGTTTTAGGTGGCTTAAGTAAAGAAGGCGCTGAAGAATTCAAAAACGGCAAAAGAAAAATAACAGAAGGTAAAATGCCAGAAAAGTCAGGAGAAGCTTTAATTAGTGAAGATTTTGCTAAGTTAAACAAGCTAAAAGTAGGGGATAAAATTAAAATTCAAAATCCTGAAGACCCAGCTAAATACAAACCTCTTGAATTAACTATATCAGGTATTTATTTTGATTCAAATACGCCTCAAAACTTAGGGTTTAAACATCCTATGTTAAATAGAAAAAATGAGATTATAACAACTTTTGATACACTTAAAGAATTCAATAAAGAGTCAAAATCTAAAATGGAACCTGTAAATACAGACGTAAAATATTTTTTAAATAATCCAGATGATTTAGAAGCTTTTAATAAAGAGGCACACGCAAAGGGATTAAGCGATTTATACGATGTATCTACAGACGCACAAAGTTATAACAATATAGTAAAACCTATAGAGGGACTTAAAAAAATATCTAATATATTTATGGTTTTAGTTTTAGCCTTTGGAGGAAGCATACTTATTTTAATTTCAATTCTTAGTATTCGTGAGAGAAAGTACGAAATCGGAGTATTAAGAGCGATGGGAATGAAAAAAGATAAGGTAGCTTTAGGGTTAGTATTTGAAACAATATCATTAATATTAATATCTTTAATTATAGGGATAGGGATAGGAAACTTAGTTTCAAGCCCAGTTTCAAATATGATTTTAAAAGGTCAGCTAGAAGCACAAAATGATAACTTATCTGGAGTTATGGTAAGTGTAGGCGCAGTAAATCCTGTAAAACCTATAGAGACAATAACTACAAGTTTAAGTTTAAATTCCATCTTAGCTATAGGGGGAATCGCAATTCTTCTAGGACTTATATCAGCTATAATTGGGATTTTATATATTAATAGATACGAACCAAGAAAGATATTAACAGAAAGGAATTAAGATTATGAGTTTATTGAGTTTAAAAGATGTAAGTTATAGATATGAAGGATCAAATAAAGATGTATTTAGTAATGTAAATGTTAATTTTGATAAGGGAAAAGTATATGGGATAATCGGAAGTTCAGGAGAAGGTAAAAGTACACTTCTATCTCTTATATCAGGATTAGACGTTTGTAAAAGTGGCGAGGTTTTATATAAAGGAATAAATTTAAAAGATAGAGATAGAGATTTATATAGAGCAAAGGATATAGGAGTTATATTTCAAGGGTTTAACCTTTTATTAAACTTAACAGCAAAAGAAAATATTCTTTTATCAATGAATATAAGTTCTGTAAAAGAAAAAAATAAAGAAGATTTAGCTTATAAATTATTAGATGATGTAGGAATAGATATAGTTAAAGCAAACAGAAAAATATTAAATCTTTCAGGGGGAGAACAGCAAAGGGTCGGTATAGCAAGAGCGCTATCTCATAACCCTGATATAATAATCGCAGACGAACCTACAGGAAACTTAGATAGTGAAACTGAAGAAAAGATTATGGATATATTAGTTTCTTTAGCACACGAAAGAAATAAATGTGTAATAATAGTAACTCACTCAAAGAGAGTATGCACTTATATAGATGAGATCTGGGGATTAAAATCAGGAAAGCTATTATTTATAAAAAATAAAAAAAGTTAAGGTTTGGAGGATTTAATAATATGAAAAATAATAAAAAAATAGTGATTTTTATGAACCTATCTTCATTCTTTATGGGAATTTGTACGATTTTTAATTTATATTCTTCGTTTAGATATATTAAAGGATTAACTCTTCAAGGTTATGTTGTAGGAGATAATTTAATAGATGTAATAAATTACTTTATAACAGCTGCAGGACCTTTTATTTTCTTTACTATAAGTTTGTTTGCACTAGGAGTTATCATTAAAGTATTAAGTGCACCTAAACCTTTAGTTTTAAATAAAGCCTTTGAAGTAAAAGAAGAGGTATATGAAAAGCAAGATGAAAATATAGTAGACGAGCTATTAAATGAATTATAATAAATCACTTAAAAGGATATGCAAAATTTGCATATCCTTTTTATGAATCAATATTTATAAAAGATTAAATTCAATATAAATTAGAATTAATCCTAAAGGAGTTAAGTATATATTTAATAAAAGAGGGATAGGATATAAGTGGAACAAAATATGAAAAACGAATTAAGAGAAGTGAGTTAGGTAAAGAAAGTGAACTTTTAGTAACTTTCATATTATAAATTTAAATGCTAAAATAAAATTAAAAAAGTTAAGAGAGGTGTTATGATTTGAGCATTAAAATGTTACATACTTGCATTAGAGTTATGGATTTAGAAAAATCACTTAAGTTTTATAAGGATGCCTTAGGGCTTGTCGAAACTAAAAGAGTAGATTATGAAGATTACAAATTCTCTTTAGTTTATCTTTCAAACGAAGAGGGAGGTTACGAAATCGAATTAACTTACAATTATGACGTAGAAAAACCTTACGAATTAGGAAATGGATTTAGCCACATAGCTATTGGGGTTGAAGACGTAGAACTTACTCGTGAAAGACATAAAAATTTAGGCTACGAAGTTACAGAATTAAAAGGTTTACCTGGAAAACCAAAGGATTATTATTTCGTTACAGACCCTGATGGTTATAAGGTAGAAGTTATAAGAATTAAATAATCATAAATATATCAAATTGATAATAGGACTGTTAAAGTCCTATTATTTTTTTATTATTTTATCTAAAAATATATTAAAAAATATGAATATAGCTAATTTTATGTGGAATTATAGTATCTAGAGGGTTAATTTATAAAAAGTAAGATTGTTTATCCTATAACGAACTTTTGGTATAATATTAAACATAAAAATTATTAAGTGGATGTTAAAAATTCGATAAGATAAGATTAAATTATATTTATACAGAGTATTATAAAAATTTATTATAGATTTTTTGTAATTTAAATGGTAATATATTAGTTATTAGAAAAAAGAGTTTAGCAAAAAATAAACACATAATAAATAATTCGTTAACCTGTGGCGGACTAACGCTATCCAATCGACAAAATTCGATAAAAATATTAATAAATCGTTATTTTAAACAGTTTATTAAATACTAAAAAATTCTCTTAATCATTGTTTTGTGTGATTTTTTGGTGTTTTATAATAATACATTAAATGTTTAGTGATGTGAATATTATTCATCACTTTAGGACGAAAGGAGAGGGTAGGTGTATGAAAAAGAAGTTATCTAAGGAAGCTTACGGTGGAGTACACGGAAAAGAGTACGTTCCTTACTTTACTGGTAAGTCAAAGAAAGGGGTAAATGCACCTGTATTAATTATCGGTATAATCTTAGCTGCTGTATTTGCGGCATCAACAGCTTATTCTGGAATGAAATCAGGGTTAACTGTTGCAGCTGGTATACCAGGGGCAATAATAGGTTCGGTATTTGTTGGAATATTTGCAAAGAGCAAGGGTATCCTTGGTAAAAATATTACACAAGGTATGGCAAGTGGAGGAGAATCAATAGCAAGTGGAATGATCTTCGTCTTACCAGCTATTATTCTTATTGGAAGTGACATAACTTTCGTAGAAGGATTAGTTGTAGGTGTTGGAGGAGTTTTATTTGGTATAGGATGTTTATCACTAGTTTATAACTACTTAATAGTAGAAGAGCACGGTGTTTTAATGTATCCAGAATCAATGGCGATTTCAGAAACATTAGTAGCATCAGAAGGAAGCGAAGATTCTATTAAATTTATGGGAATCGGATTTGCTATAAGTGGAATAATTAACGTTTTAACAGGATCATTCTTAAACGTAATAAATAACACTATAAACTTCGTAGGAAGCAAGTTTTATAAGTGGAAGTTTTCAACAGAAGTTAACCCACTTTTACTAGGAATTGGATTCATAGTAGGGCTTGAAGTATCTCTTACAATGTTTGCAGGTTCTTTACTATCAAACTTTGGTATAGCACCATTAATCGGATATTTTACTGATATGGCAGAAAAAACTGCTCATTCTTGGAATGATGCATCAGTATTCATAAACCAAATGGATGTAAACACTATTTCAGGAAGTTATGTTAAATACATAGGTGCTGGAATGATGCTTTGCGGAGGTATAATAGGAGCTATAAAACTTATACCAACTATCATCGTTTCAATAAGAGAAACTTTAAATGCTAAAAACATAACAGAAGAAGGCGCTGAAAAAAATAGCGGTTCAATGATAATACTTTTATTAGGTGCTGTTATAGCATTCGTTGCTGGATTTATGATTTCAAATAGCATAGCTATGGCAATCACAGGTACAGTAGTTACACTGATATTATCATTACTATTTGTTATAGTTGCAGGACGTTTAACTGGTACTATCGGTACTTCAAACCTTCCAGTTTCAGGTATGACTATAGCTTCACTAGTTATTTTAACTTTAGTGTTCGTTGTTATGGGATGGACTGGAAAAGCTGATAATAAATCATTACTTTTATTTGCAGCATTTATGGTAGTTGCAATCTCTGTAGCTGGAGGTTACAGCCAATCTCAAAAAGTTACTTACATCATAGGTGGAAGTAAAAGAGATATGCAAAACTCATTTATGTTAGCTAGTATCGTTGGTGTAGTTGTAGTTACAGGAACTATAATGGTTCTTTCAAGCCAACTTGCAGTTACTGGAGCGGATGCACAATTTGCATTGCCTCAAGCTAACTTAATGGCTACTTTAACTTCTGGTATTATGGAAGGAAACTTACCTTGGCCTATGATTATCGTAGGTGTTGTTATGGCATTAGTTTTATTCTTATTAAACTTACCAATAATGACAATAGCTATAGGTTTCTACTTACCGATATCAACAACTTCTATAATCTTAGTTGGTGCATTAATCCGTGTTATCGTTGAAAAAATGTGCAAAGATGAAAAAGAAAAAGAAGTTAAAGTTTCAAATGGAATTAGTTTATCATCAGGACTTGTTGCGGGAGGTTCTATCATAGGACTTATCGGAATAGTTCTACAAGTTACAGGAATAATTACTCCTGGAAATCCTACAGGATTCTTAGCAAGTAACGGTATGGCTGCGATACTATTAGTAGTATTATTTGTAGCGACAATAGTACCTATTATTAAATCTAAGGTGAAGAATAATGGATAATGATGAACTTTTAGATATGCGATTTAAAATTTCACCTAAAATAGAATTTGAAGTTGATGAAAACGGGATAGTAACTATTTTAGAGATTCAAGACCACAAGATCCAAAAATTCTTTAGGAAATTAAAATTTAAGATTCCTAAATACAAAAAGACAAAGCTAGATGACTTTGGAAGTACAGTGTTTTTAGAACTTAACAAAAACAAAACTGTAAGAGAAGTAGGAGAAGCTTTAGAACTTAAGTTTGGAGAAAAGGTTCACCCTCTATACGAAAGGTTATTAGTTTTCATAAATCACATATATCTAAATCTTAACTATATAGAAAAATTAAGTTAAGAAACTAAAGTGTAAAAGAACAAAATCAGTTCTTTTACACTTTTTTAATGTACAGGAATTTATAAAATTATAGTTATAATAGATTTGAATTTTAGTATTGAATTAAGGAGTTTCAAATTTTAAAAGAGCGTTTATTAGATATTTTATTTTTATCTGGTATAATATAGTTATATAGAAGTAAGAAGGAAAGGGCAGGTTTAGAAGAGAAAGCGATGAGAATATAATTTACTTTTTAGATTTTAGTATTATAAATTTTTTAAGAGCCTATTTATATAGGTTTATTTGTAATGCTTAGACTTCGGAGAGTAAATTATTTCTTTACTTTTATTTAGCTTGCCTAAAATAAGTCTCTCCATTTGTCTAAGTGCATCTAAGGAGGGACTATTTTTTATGGAATTAATTAAGATAGATAAATTAAAAAAATATTATAAAGACAGGTTAGTTTTAGATATAGAAAAGTTTTCTATGTTTGAAAATGAAAAGATTGGTTTAGTAGGAGAAAATGGTTCGGGAAAGACTACTCTTATAAAAATTTTAATAGAAGAAGTAGAAAAAGACTTTGGGAAGGTATTTTTAACTGATAGCTACTCATATATAACTCAAGATGAAGGTAATATTAATTTTAAAAATAACCTATCAGGTGGAGAAAAAGTGAAATTTAGAATAAAAGAAGCTCTAAAAGATAAAAAGAAGTTAATTATTGCAGACGAACCTACAGCAAATCTTGATAGAAAAAGTATTGAATCTTTAGAAAGCCGTTTTAAAGAATTTAAATGTGCCATACTTTTAGTTTCCCACGATAGGGAGTTTTTAAATTCAATTTGCACTAAAATAATAGAAATTAATTCTTCAAAACTTAAAGTATATGAGGGAAACTATGACACCTATTTAAGATTAAAAGATGAGGAAAATAAAAATAAAGAAAGAAAATACGATTCTTTTATAAAAGAAAAAAACAGATTAGAAAAGGTTAGGGTTAAAAAGACAGAAAAAAGTGATAGCATAAGAAAAACTCCGAAAAGGATGGGAAACTCAGAAGCAAGGCTTCACAAGATGGGAGGGCAAAGAGGTAAAAAGAACTTAGATCAAAATGCTAAAGCTATCCAAAGCAGAATAGAAAAGCTTGAAAAAGTAGAAAAGCCAAAAGAAGATAAAGAAATTAAAATTAATATAAGAGAAGGCTTAGAGATAGTTAGTAAAAACCTAATAGATATAAATAATTTAAATATAGAATTTAAAGATAAAGTTATTTTAAAAGGTGCTTCCTTTAAAATAAAAAAATCTAAAAAGATAGCATTACTTGGAGAAAACGGAGAGGGTAAAACAACTTTAATAAAAGAAATATTAAAAGGAAGAAATAAAAATATCAAAATCAATCCTAAAGTTAAAATAGGTTATTTTGATCAAGATAGAAAAATTTTAAAAGAAGATAAGACTATTTTAGAAAATATCATAGAAACATCATCTTTTGACCAAACATTTATAAGGACAAATTTAAATCTTTTTGGCTTTAAAAGAGAGGATATAATAAAGCCTATTAAGGTTTTAAGCGGCGGAGAAAAGGTGAAGATAGCTCTTTTAAAAATAATACTAGAAGATAATAACTTTTTAGTTTTAGATGAACCTGCAAACTATTTAGATATAAAAGCACTTAGCGCTCTTGAAAAAGCTTTAAAAAGTTCAAATAAAACTATGCTTATAGTTTCTCACGATAGAACTTTTATAAATAATTTATGTGATTATTTTTTAGAAATTAAAGATAAAGAAATTATATCTTTTAATGGAAACTTAGAAGAGTTTTTAGAAAGTAAAAATAAAAAGCCTAAAGAAGATATCAAGTTAAAAGAAGAAATAATGGTTTTAGAAAATAAAATTTCAAAAGTTATCTCTTTTATATCTATAGAGAAAGATATTAAAAAAAGGGTAAAATATGAAAAAGAGTATGACTATCTCTTAAAAGAACTGAAAAAATTAAGAGGATAAGAAAAAAGGACTTAAGAATTAAACTTAAGTCCTTTTACTATTTTTAAATCTTAGATTTTAGAAAATATAATCTTTTGATGTTATAATTAAAAAATAATAAAAGTTAAGGAAGTGTTTGTTTTTGAAGATAAAAATAACTACTTTAATTGAAAATAAAGAAGATAATTATAATAAATTAAAAAATGAGCATGGATTATCACTTCTTATTGAGGCATATGGAGAAAAAATATTATTCGACACAGGAAAGTCAGGAGACTTTTTAGATAACGCTAAAGACTTGAATGTAGACCTTGAAAATTTAGGTTATGTTATATTAAGCCACGGGCATTATGACCATAGCGGAGGTTTTAAAAGATTAGCTAAGAGTATTGATAAAAAAACTAATTTATTAGTTTCAGAAGAATTCTTCTTTAAAAAATATAAAAAGTTAGATTACGGTTTTAAGTTTAATGGTAATTCTTTTGATAGAGATTTTATTTTTGAGAATAATATAAATATAGAATTTATAAAAGAAGATTTTAATAAAATAAGTGATAAGATATATTTGTTTAAAAACTTTAAAGTCCTTAATGACTTTGAAAAGATTGAAGATTGCTTTTACTTAAAAAAGGATAATAACTTTATAAGAGATGATTTTAAAGATGAGGTAGCACTTGGAATAGATACAGATAAGGGGATTATCTTAGTCTTAGGTTGCGCTCATATTGGGATTGTAAACATAATTGAATCTGTAAAAAGGAAAACTAATAAAGAGATTTTTGCAGTATTTGGGGGAAGTCATTTAGTAAATGCTTCAAGAGTTCAAATTTTAGAAACAATAAAATACTTAAAAGATAAAAATATAAAAATATTAAGATTATCTCACTGCACGGGAGATAAAGTCTGTAGTGAATTTATAAGAGAATTTAAAGATAGATTTAAATATAATAAAACAGGAGATATAAATGACGATTTGGTTTGATAATGGTGAAAATACAGAAATAGAGATATTAGAAACATTAGATAATACTTTAGAGTTATTATCTTTGTCTGATATTTGTTTGAAAACTGGAAAATCAAAAAATACTATAAAAAAATATTTATTTAATTTAATTAATAGATTAGAGAAAAATTATTCTAATGAAGAAATTTATATAAAATTTAATAAGAAAAAGATAGAATATTTTAAAAGTGACTCGTTTAATATTCAAATTATATATAATCAAATAATTACTGAATCCTCTGCATTTAAAATGATAGATGGTTTGTTTTTTGAAGATCTACCAAGGATAGAAAAATTTTCAGAAGATAATTTTATAAGTGTATCCTCCACTAAAAGAAAAATAACTAAGTTAAAAAGGATTTATGGTAAATGCAATATAAAATACAAACCTCACAGTAGAATTTTAGTAGGAGAAGAAATAAACGTAAGATATTTTTTCTTTAGTTTTTATTGGAGTATCTTTAGAGGTAGCTTTTGGCCTTTTAAAAACTTCAATAAAGAAAAACTTTTAGACTCAGTAAAAATACTAAAAGAAAGATTAGATATAAATTTTTCACATATAACAAAAGAGCAATTTATTTATCTTTATGCTATTGCATCAACTAGAATAAGTAAAGGGCATACCTTAAAATTAGAAGATGATTTAAAAAACACTCTAAAAAATTATAAAAATTTTGAAGTCTATACTGATGCTATAAAAGAAGTTTGTAAGTTAAATAACGATGAGTTTAATCAAGATGAGATTATAATGCTATCTATAAATCTTTTACTTATCCCAGGGATAAAAGAAGATTTTAAGGAGTGGGAAAACATAGAAAAGTTTCATAAAGAAAATGAAACAAGAATCTTTAAAGCAACAGAGTTTTGGGTAGAGACTTTCCAAAGAAAGTTTAACTACACCTTTACAAAAGAAGACTTAAAGGAATTATATAAGTATTTAATAATATATCATTCTAGTGCTTTATTTTATAAAGATAACTTCAAACTATTAAATTTTTATTCTTATAAGGATGAATTAAAAGAAAGGTTTCCAAAATTCAATAAAGTGTTTTTAGAGTTTTTAAAGGAACTAAGTGAGGGAGAATTTAATTATATATTTGATAGCAAAGAATTTTTAATGAGAAGGTATGCACTTTTGTGCGACAGATATTTAGATGTTAGAAAATACGAAGAAACTATCAAAATTTCAGTGGTTATGGATAGTAGCATAATGTATAACAAAATAATAGAAAATAAAATAAATGATTATCTTAAAGAAAAGTATCTTTTAGAATTCGTAGATGATAATAAAGACTACGATATATTAGTTACAAATATCATAAAAGAAGATGTAGATAAAGAGAAAGTTTTATATATAAGATCATTTTTAAATGAGAGAGATATGGAATCAGTTCAAAGGAAAATTCAAAAAGTTAAATATAAAAAATCAATTTTTAACCCTTAAAGAGTTATTAATTGAGCCCACAAAACTCTAATTTTTTTGTAGAATATTAATGTAACGAACGTTCTTACAAAGGTATGTTAAATATAATAATTCGCAGATGATAAAAGAAATAAAACGGTACATATGTAAATAAATTTTAAAAACTATAAAAGTAAATCTAGCTTAGTATTTATAAATCTAATCTTTTATAGATAACTATATTAGGGCTTTAGTTATTGTAATATAAAATTTTAGGTTTAATTAAAACATGTTTTGGATAGTGGTATGTTTTAATATAGTATTTTATCGAAAAAACAAATGCCATTAAAGAAAAGTTAAGGATTTATTTTTTAAAGGGCTAGTTTAAATAAAATATATTTACGTTTAAGTTAACTCCGATTAAGTAAACTAAACCTCACAGATTTTGTGAGGTTTAGTTTTTTTTATTTGTACATAGATATAAGACTTTGCATATTATATCTATGTACAAAGATATAAAAAGGTAAAAATATGAAAGTTAAACTTAGAAAATTTATATTTAATAGAAAAGATTTTGAAGATGAAATATACTGCAATCAGTTTAATATATATAAAACTATAAAGTTTAAAGATAAATGTTTAAACATTTCTAATAACAGATGTAGAGTAAAAGAAAAGGTTAAAATGAATTTAAACAAATTAGAAGGAATTGTAGAAAATTTTTCTATAAATAGTTTTAAAGTAATAGATTCTTTAAAAGAAGGAAGAGAAGAACTTCTTTTGATAGGAGAAATAAATCTATTGGTTGTAGCTGAATATAAGTTTTCAAATAATAAAAGATTTGTAATTAAAAAAATCTCTATGCCGTTTACTGAAAAAATAAATATACCAAAAGATATATGTAATTTAAGTACTATTAATTTAGAATATGATATAACAGATTTAAGTTTAGTTAAATTATGTGAGAATAAAGCTTTAGTAAGTATTACGTCCTTAATTAAATATAGAGATTTATATATTTTAGATTAAACTTAAAAGGTGGTTAAATGGAAATAATAAATAGCTGCAGAGTAGAATATAAATATAGGTTTTCAGATTTAACTCCTATAATTTCAAATACTTCAAGTAGTAATATTGTAAAAACCTTAGTAATTCAAAATCGATTACTAATAACTAAATATGTAGATAAAAAATGTTCTCATTCTTTAGAGGAATTGACTTATACTACAGAGATAGAAAATATAAGTAGCATGAATATAAAAAATATTTTTTTTACAGATAATATACCAAAAGGAACTAGGTTTATTGAAAACTCAGTAAAGATAAATAATAAAAAAGAAAGGTGTTTAAACCCCATTTTAGGGTTTTATATAAAAGATATTAAAGCTTCTGAAAAAATTATAATCAGCTTTAAAGTTTTAATAATAGCTAGCTGTAAAGGAAGTTTGAAAAATATTTCAAATGCAATTTATGATTATATTTATAATTCAGAAAAGTGCCCTATAAGAATAGATTTAGATAGCAACTTAGTTTGGACTAATTATAAAAACAATTTATCAAAAGACTTTTTATTATTTAGTAAAGTAGAAACTAGGTGTAGTATAAGTAAAATTTCAGATATTAAATTTGAAATAACTATAATAGAGAGTAAATTTATAAATTCATATATAAAAAATAAAGTGAAGGTCTTAGTTTTAGGAAAGATAAAATATAAAATATTTTATAAAAGCTACAACAAGATGAGGTATTTAGAAAAGACTATAGGTTTTTCTGAGAGTATCTTACTGCCTATAGAGGCTAGTTATCTAGATAAGATTCAAATCAAGATAAAATCTAAAGATTTAGTTTTAAATATAAAAGAAAATAAAAAAATATTTATAAGTAATAATTTAGTTTTATACTATTAGAAGCTGCAAAAAATTAATTAATGCAGCTTCTTTTATATTTTAAAATGGATTAGGGTCTATATTTAAAACTGTACTTTCTGGGTAAGGGCTAGTTTTAGACTTGGCTGTAACTGTAAAATCATATCTTACTCCTAAAGAATTTATAGGGATAAGTGCAGTTATTTTTATGACTTTAGAAGTATTAGAGGCTAAATTTGCCATAGCTTGTAAGTCAGCTTGGTATAAGGTATTTGCTAAAACATCAGAAACTTTAACATCATCTATATAAAGTGAGTAAGGAATTGATACCTTTTGTATTATTAAAGTGAAATCATCATACCCTCCACCAGTATTTTTAAAGTAATCTAATATTAGGGCAGTGTTTCCTGGAGGAGTTACTATAAATGATGTTGTAGGGTTTATTTGATAGATTGGGTCTGGAAGAAGTGAAACTGAAGGTCCAAGAATGCAAGTTATAGGATTACTAGTTTCTCCTCCATATACTTTTGAAACTGTTACATCATTATAGTAAGAAATTGCAGTAGCTTGAGTTATCATAGTTGTTCCAGATTTTGAGTTTGGTTTAGGAATAAGAGTAAATATTATATAAGCTAGAGAAGATTGTGGAAGGGAGCTTATATTAATTACTATTTTTTTAGAGGTACTATTATAAACACAGCTACAAAGAACTGAATTATTTATTGAAGAAAATACAAAGTTATCGTTTATAGGGATTTCTATAGTTCCGTTTACTAGGTTTATTAAGCTATTGTTTTTCATTATTAATTTAAACTGCATAATTGAATTTAAATTAATATTTGCAGTAGAAGTGTATTGAGTTTGATTAGTTAAATCTGTAGCACTTAAACTCATAACTAAATTTGGATGATTTATTGTTATTATTAAATTTTTGCTTAAAGAATAATAAGGGCCACTAGCTACCTGCCAGTAATAACAAGTTACAGTGTTTGTTTGAGTTGATGAAATAGAGTTTAAAGCTTTAGTTGCGTTAGTTATTTTTGAGGTGAATATATAAGTCAAAGTTTGTATAGAAGTCCTAGAATCTATAATTGGTTCAGTTTGGAAAGTAACATTATTTGAACTAAGGGTTGGGGTTACTAAAACTCCGTTTTTATAAGAAGGTCCAATATAACTTTGGCCTCCGCTTGGAAGAGTATCTTTTAAATATAGGTTGTAAGCTATTGTTCCAAGGGGAACAGCTACAGTTAAGGTATAAGTTATATTAGATCCTACTTTGAAAGTATCGCTATAATTAGTTTTAGTTAATGATATAGCAGCAGATGAAATTGTAGTAGAAGCACTTTTATTTAAATTAGAATACTGAAAATTAGTAGTGTTTGGATTGTAAACTTGGGAGTAAGGGTTTGTAGTAGTAGCTGTAGTTAGTATGCTTACGTTTGGTGCTATTACGCTACTTATAGTTACTGTATAAGTTAAAGTTAGGGATTTGCCTGGACTAAGTTTGTTTATATAAAGTACTATATTGTTTCCGCTAAATGTAGGGGGGATAAATGTTCCAGTACCTGTAACAGAAATGCTACCTGGATTTAAAGTAAACCAAGATTGTGATAAAGTGTCATTTAAAGTGAAATCAAAGGCATCAGTTTCACTAGAAGAATTAGAGTTACTTATAGTTACAGTATAAGTGTAGACTTCATTAGCCTTTATAGCACTTTTGTTTGGCCCTGAAACTGTTTTAGTTAAAGTAAGGTTTGGAGTTCCGATATTTACATTTACTTGTGATCTGTTACTATAAGCTACTCCATAAGTGTTTATTCCTTTTAGTTTTAAAAGATTAGCATTTTGAGTAGAGGTACCTAAAGTAGCTATTGGAACTTTTACATTTATAGTTCCTGTAGATAAACCTAAAATATCACCATAATTAAAATCAACACCGTGAGGAGAAATTAA
Source organism: Clostridium chrysemydis (assembly GCF_015234215.1). GTDB lineage: Bacteria > Bacillota > Clostridia > Clostridiales > Clostridiaceae > Clostridium > Clostridium chrysemydis. The sequence goes on from NZ_JADEKP010000002.1 coordinate 276,172, forward strand.
ATTAGGATTAGTGTTTACTGGCATTACACCTGTAAAAGAGTAGTTTAAATTATCTATAGGATCTGCTGAGAGTGGGAAAAAGTCATCTATAAAAACTGACTTTTGGATAGCTTTTAAAGTAGATGCATTATAAGTTAAAAGGTATTCAGCTAAATCTCCAGGTGCTAAAGCTGTTATTGTTTTAGGGGAACCGTCTTTATAATACCCTTTTATGAATTGTTTAGTTATATTTCCTATAGCAATACTTGAACTTACGCTTGAATTATCAGATACGTTTACTAAAAGTGTATCTAAAGTTCCTGTTATATCAGTTTTAGCTAAGAATGGATCAAAAGCAACAACTGGAGAATTTAAATTACCTGAGTCAAATTTATATCTGTAATAACTATCAACCTTTGCAGAAATTGTGACGGTTTTAATTGAGTTTATAGAAGCTAAAGGGAAATTGTAAGTTAAATAAAAACCTTTTAAAGTAGGATTGTCTACTACGCTGTTTGGAATAACAGAAGAGGATAAATAATAAATTCCATCTGGCAAGAAATAATTAACTATAATGTTTTGAATATTATAATAGCCTCCTACTTTGTATACGTAGGTATACGTTACATTTGTTTGAACGTCAACTGTAGATTTATTTATAGATGTCGTTATTATTAAATCCATAGCTGAAAAGTTAGTTGAACTAGTTGAAGATGCAATTATGAGAGGATCGTTTGAAACCATAGATATATTCATATTTAAAACAGTTCCATGATTTATAAGATTTGAAGTGTTGTTATTATATCTATTCCAAACTGCATAGCTAAATATAAATGTGGTATTACTATTTATAGAAAGAATTATATTTCCAAAATATAATTGGGTATAAAGTTTCCCATCTTTATTAACATAGCTTACAGTTGGAGAATTAAACTGAGAAGAATCAGTGCCAGAAACTGATATATTTCCAATATATCTTATCCCATCATCTAAAAGTATAGTTATATTTACAAAGGATGCAGAAAGAGAGTTATTAAAAAACTTACAAGTTGCAGTTGTAACTTGAGAATAGTCGTTTAAATTTACAGAAGTTCCAGCCCCTTTCAAGACCTTTCCAGAAGTTACTATAGTGCTATTAAATCTAGTTGTTATATAAGTCATAGAAATAGTGCTAGTTAGAACTTCATTTCCTATATCATAAATTCCTCTTGGCATAGTATCAACATAGCTATATACAGTTATTCCAGAAAAATTATAACCAAAAGGGATAGCGTTTCCGTTTTTGAATTTAGTATTACATTTTATAGTTATAGTAAATATATAAGGAGTTTCAAGAGGTGCTAAATCCTTTATATTTACAAAAGAATAGGTTGTGCTATTATCAGCGTTTGTAGTGCTTGAAGTCTGCGGTATAGTAGATGAAGATAATGTTAGACCATCAGGAAGAGTCAAAGCTATTCCTAAATTATATAGCCTCTTTGTAGAACTAGTATTTTGGATGGTTACATTAAAAGGTGATGTGCTACCTATTAAAATTGGAATGTTTTGAGTTTGACTTATAGTCATATTAAAAATACTTGAAGGCATTTTGTACTCCTTTTATTTTAAAGTTTAATCTATATATTTTATTCAAAAGGTAAGTTTACGTTGATGAATTTTTATAAAAAAGTAACCTATGAAACTACAGATTAATAAAATATAAATGGGACTTTAAGTCCTAAGAAATTATTAGACTTTAAGGAGGAAGAGATGTCTTTAATTCCAAGAATTTCAATAGTAGATAAGGCAGTTTTAGTGACAATTGGAAATAGTCTTGTTATTTGCGGCAGCAACACTGCACCTATAGTTAGTACATCAGATTTAATGAAAATTGACGGTACTACAACAAGAGACTATACAGTGTCTGGAAGCTCAGCTTTATTAAATATTTTAGCAAACAGTACAATCTTATATGCTGAACTTGTTTGGTACTCTTCAGTATTTAGTAATGTACCTGGGGCTACAGATTTAAGAAGTATTCAAGATAACCCTATAACTTTTACTACTCCAAAGGGAAGTTACCAAATAACACCTTTATACAAAGAAAGTTATAACGGAACTTCAGGAACAATAGATAGATATAGGGCGGCAGAGGTTACAAGTTATATTAAAGATTCATTGTCAGGAACTTATTCAGTATCAAATGTTCCTATAAGCGTACCAACGACTGGTTTAAGCAATAGTAGAGCAGGATGGTCTTTAAATGTTATTTATAGAAATAATTTATTAAAACCTCAAAAAGTAATTTATAGTTCGGGCGTTTCTGTTGCAACTTCTAGTACTCCCTTGCAATCAACTGTTACAGGGTTTACAACATCAACAGATACTGATTTTTTAAAAGGGTATGCAACTTTAGTTTCTGCAAATGGGGGACCGTTAAGCGGAACAGAAATGGTTTATGCAGGACCTTCTTTTGCAGCATTAAGTAATATCGGTAATGCAGTAAACAGTCCAAGTTCTAATCCAGGTACAGCTCCAAATAACCCAGGAAATAATTTCTTTTCAGGTGTTATTAACGTAGCTAATCCTCTAGACTTAAGTAACGGGCTAATAAATATTAATGGAACTAGAGGAACTCTAAATAACGACGGATTTATACCAAGTCAAACTATAGGAAACAGAAATAAATGGGATATAACTAGCGTTGATATATCAAATACTTTAATTCCAAACCAAACTCTTTTAGCAGGACAAATAACAGCTGGAAGTGAAACAGACGGAATACAATTAGTAGCACTCGGAGCACAAGTTTTAGCAAAGGCTCCAAATATAACGGCTACACTTTTATCTTACGATATAGATGGTGACTCTGAATATAACACAGAAGTAGGGGAGCCTTTAGCTTATTCGATTCAAGTTAAAAATGATGGGGATGTTGATGCAAATAATGTTATAGTATCGGCCTCTATAAATTCAAACACTTCATTTATACCAGGTTCTGTTACTATAAATGATATTTCTTATCCAAACTACAATATAGCAAATGGAGTAAACCTTGGAACTGTAGAAGCTAAAGGAATAGTTACTTTAATGTTTGAAGTAGTTATAAAAAGCGTTCCAGAGGGTGGTTTACTTCACCAAGATGCTAATTATAGTTATCAATTTCTTTCAGGGATAGATACTATAACTAATTCAGGAAAAACAAACACAATAGAAGTAATAGTTCAAGAGGGTAATTTATCTGTAGTAAAGTCAGTGTCAGAAGTAAATGGCCATATAAACGATATAGTAACTTACACTATAGATATCCAAAATACAGGGACACAGACAGCACAAAGTATTTTATTCCAAGATAAGTTAGATCCTTATAGTTCTTTCGTAAGTGGAAGTGTAACTATAGACGGAGTGACTTTTGGAGACTTAAATCCTGTAGATGGATTTAATTTAGATGATTTAATCCAAAATGATAGTACTGAAATTAAGTTTAGAACAAAGCTAAACTCACTACCACCTTCAACTAAGATAACAAATATAGCTTGCGTTTCTTTTAAATATTATTTAAATCAATATGTATTTTCAAACAAGAAAACTATATTTAGTAATTCAACATCTATTCAAATACTATTTTCAGAGATTATAGGAGAAAGGTGTAATAATAACAATTACCCAAATATTGGAGATACAGTAACGTATAATTTGAGTTTAACTAATATAGGTAATTTAGATTCTAGCAACGTACAAGTTTTAGAGCCACAAGTTATAGGGGCTTCTTTTGTTAGCGGAAGTGTAACAATAAATGGAACTAGTTATGTAAATCTTAATCCTTTTACAGGCTTTACTCTACCAAATCCTATAGTAGCTGGAACTACAACTAACATTCAATACGGCGTTTTAGTTAACAGCTTAGATAGTTCAAATCTTATAGAAAATATTGCGAATGTTCCTTTTAAATACCAGATATCACAAGGGTCTAGCATTATTAGCTCTGAGATTGATTCAAATATAGTTGATACTGTAGCAAATTATGTTTGTATGAATATAGCTAAAACAGTAGATAAAGCATATGCATCAGTAGGGGATACTTTATACTACAAAGTTAACGTAACTAACAATGGAAATATAAATGCAATAAGCACAGTTTTTTTAGATAGTATTCAGCAAGAAGCAAACTTTATATCTGGAACAGTAACGATTAATGGAATATCTTATCCAAGCTATAATCCTAATATAGGTTTTACTTTAGGGACTATTTGTCCAGGGGATGTATTTGAAATAACTTTTAGTGTAAAAGTTATGTCTCTTCCAAACCCTAATATAATATACGATACTTCAAGTTTAGTTTACGGATATCTTCCAGATCCAAACGGAAATGTTTTAAGTAATACTATATTTAGTAATCAAGTTCAAACTATTATTAATAAGGCACAGTATTCTGTAGTAAAATCTGTTGATAAAATTTATGCACAAGTTGGTGACCCTTTAGTTTATACAACAACTATAACTAATACAGGAACAGTACCTTTAACTAATATTATTTTTGCTGACTTTGTAGGTACATGCTTAGACTTCTACGAAGGAACAGTTTATATTAATGGAGTGAATTATCCAAATCTTAACCCTAGTGATTCTTTCCCTATAGATGATTTACACCCTGGGGACACTGCAACTATTGTTTTTGCAGCTACAATAATATCAAATCCAGGTGTTGGATATATTCCTAATATGTCAGAAGCTACTTTAACTTACAAAGAGAATCCTGATAGCCCTGTAGTTACAAAAACTGTTTACTCAAATGTTGTAAAAACTTACGATCCATTTGCAAATTTAAGTATTACTAAGAGCGTTGATAAAGCATATGCCGGAGTATCTGATACTTTAACTTATTCTTTTGTTGTATCAAATACAGGAACATCAACAGCTTTAAATACTTTCTTCTCAGATACACTTCAATCTGAAGCATCATTTGTACAAGGTTCAGTTTTAATAAATGGAATAAGCAAACCTTCATTTGATCCTGAAGTTGGATTTACTTTAGGTGATGTAGTTAGAGGTAGGATAATTACAGTAGAGTTTAAAGTAACTGTAAATAGTTTACCTTCACCAAATACTATAAAAAATAATGCAATTACAACTTATAATTATTATGTAGATCCAAACGGACAACCTATATCAAAGACAGCTACAAGTAATACTGTAACAACTATAATAAATTCTTATACAGCTACTTTAACAAAGGTAGTTGATAAATCTTATGCTGCAGTAGGAGATGTTTTAAACTATACTGTAACTGCAACAAACACTGGAACTGTAAATTTAGAAAATGTAATTTTTACAGATTTAGTTCCTGTTGGAGCGACATTCCTTGCAGGTTCAGTAATTATAAATGGAGTAAGTAGTCAAAGTTCTAATCCAAATTCCGGATTCTCTATTTCAAATATTTTACCAGGAGGAGCATCTGTAATTCAGTTTAAGGCTACTGTTACAAGTGTTCCAAATCCACCGCAAATTAAAAATACGGCGAGTCTTTCATTTAACTATAAACTAAATCCAACAGGTCCTTATATAAATGGAAGTTTAACAAGTAATACAACTACAACTAATATAAAAGCAATGTCACTAACAAATACTAAAAGTGTAAGTAAGAGTTATGGAACTTTAGGGGATACTATAACTTATACGTCTATTATTGCAAATACCGGTACGGTAAATGCTGAAAATACTATGTTTGTAGATAATATTCCAAGCGGGTTATCCTTTGTATCTGGTACTGTTAAAATAAATGGAACAAGCTATCCATCATACGATCCACATATAGGATTTACGTTAGGAACTATACTTCAAGGAAACAGTGTAACAATTACATTTGATACAACTGTAAGTAGTATACCTTCTAGTGGGTTTGTAACTAACACTTCAAATATAGAGTATCAATACAAGATTGATCCAAACGGGCAATATTTCACATCAAACGTATCAAGTAATAGTGTAGTAACTTATATAAATTGCGGGGATTTAACAGCATTAAAATCAGCTGATAGAACAGTTGTAAGATTAACTAATGTAATAAATTATACTGTAGTAATAAGTAATACTGGTAATACAACTCTTAAGAATTTAAACTTTAAAGATACAATTCAAAGTGAGTCTTCATTTAATATAGGTTCAGTTTATGTAAATGGTGAAAATAAACCATTATTTAATCCAAATACAGGATTTAGTTTAAGTGATATACCAGTAGGCGGACAAACTATTGTAAGTTTTGCAGTTACAGCAAATTCTATTCCTTTAAACAATGAGTTATTAAATAAAGCTGATATAACTTATTCTTATTTTGTAGATCCAAACGGTAGTGCTACTACTAAAACTAAATCATCAAACGAAACTACAGTTATGGTCTATGATACTATTATGTCTTCTGACAAGAGTGTTGATAAAGCTTTAGCAAAAATCGGAGATACTTTAAACTTTACTGTAACTTTAAATAATGCAGGAAACACAGTAGCACAAAATATTTTATTTAAAGATATTTTAGATTCTAATATATCCTTTGTTACAGACTCAGTTTATGTAAATAATGTTCAAAAGACAGGTTATAATCCAAGTACTGGATTTAGTTTAGATGATATAGTAGGTGGAGGAACTACGACTGTTAGATTCCAAGCTACTGTTATAAGTAGACCTAGCGGAAATATTATTTATAACTATGCAACTACAACTTATAAGTATACTGTAGGAGCAGATGTTATAAATGGAACTATAAATACTAATACAACAGAGACTTACGTGGCTTTCGGAGAACTTACAGTAACAAAATCAGAAAGCCTTTCTTATGCAACTATTTCCGATAATATAGTATATACAGTAAAGGTTCAAAACACAGGTTCAGTTAATGCAACAGGTATTAATTTTAAAGATATAATTCAAAGTGATGCAAGCTTTATCGCTGGCTCAGTTGTAGTTGATGGTATAAGTCAAAGCGGATACGATCCAAACACTGGATTTAGCTTAACTGATTTAAATCCAAATCAATATCATATAGTAACTTTTACTATTAAAGTAGATTCATTACCTTTAAGTGGGGAAGTGCAAAATACTGCAAATATTAGATTCACGTACAAGTTAACTCCTACAGACACACCAGTTACAACAACTACGAATTCAAATACTGTTATAGCATATATTAAAATAGGTAATTTACAGGCTACTAAAACGGTAGATAAGGCTTATGCTACTATAGGAGATACCTTAAATTACACTATAACTATTAATAATTTAGGAAATGCAACTTGCGCTGATATTTTCTTTAAAGATATAGTAAATACAAATGCAGAATTTGTAAGTGGATCAGTTAAAATTAACGGAACAGCTTATCCAAGTTTTAATCCAAGTACTGGATTTAGCTTAAGTGATATTGTAGGTTATGGAAGTGTAATAGTTAAATTTGCAGTAAATGTTCAAACTTTACCTCAAGACTATACTATTTATAATAAAGCAACTTTTGATTATAGCTATTATATAAATCCAAGTAATCCAAAAGTCTTAGTTGAAGGAATAAGTAATACTGTAACAACTATAATTAATGTAGGTTCATTAAATGTAACTAAGGCTGTAAGTAAAGCATATGCAACTATAGATGATGTATTAACTTATACTGTAACTATAGTAAATACAGGAAATACGTTAGCTAAGAATATTAACTTTAGAGATGTAATACCTCAAGGTTTAACATTTGTACAAGGGTCAGTTACAATCGATGGCACTAGTTATCCAAGTTATAATCCTTATACTAGCTTTAGTTTATCTAATTTAGATGCTGGAAGCACTGTAGTAGTAAGGTTCAATGCTAAAGTAACATCACTTCCAGCTCCAAGCTTAATTAGTAATACTGCAAATATTACTTTTGCTTACAAAATAGATCCAAACGGACAAGATATTACTATCCAAACTAATTCAAACACTGTTCAAACTCAAATTAATGTAGGTTCATTATATTTAACAAAGGCAGTAGATAAAGCATATTCAACAATGGGGACAATAATAACTTACACTATAACAGTTACGAATAATGGAAATGTAGATGCAAGTAACGTCATATTTACAGATACCCTTCAATCAGATGTAACTTTTAATCAAGGTTCTGTAACTGTAAATGGAGTAAGCCATCCAGATTATGATCCAAATGTAGGATTTAGTCTAGGAAATATAACTCCGCTTGATTTAGTAACTATAGTATTTAAAGTAACTGTTATTCAAACTCCAACTCACAGTTCAGTTATTAACTATGCTTTAGGAAGTTTCTTCTATAAAGTAGATCCAAACGGACAAGATTACAGTAAATCAAATCAATCAAATACAGTTTCAACTATAATAATAATTCCAAGTATAACTGCAACAAAGGTAGTAAATAAAGCATACGCTACAATTCAGGAAATTTTAAATTATAGTATTTTAATTAAAAATACAGGAAACACTACTATTTCAGAAATGGAATTTGCAGATTTCCTTTCAAATGGAGGAACATTTAAAACAGGTACTGTAGTTATTGATGGTATAAGTTATCCAGCATTTGATCCTATAGCAGGATTTAATATGCCGAATCCTTTATTATCAGGAAATACTTCTTTAGTAGAGTTTGAAGTAACTGTAACTCAAGTTCCATCGCCTCCACAAATTACGAACTATTCAGTTTCAAATGGAGTGTATTATGTAGATCCGTTAGGTGCAAGTTATCCTATAACAACTACTTCTAATACGGTAACTACTAATATAAATATTGGAACTCTTACAAATACAAAAACTGTAGATAAGATGTATGCAAGGGTTAATGATACTATTAACTATACTTCAACTATAACAAATACAGGAAATGTAACTTTAACAAATCTTTATTTTACTGATAACTTACAAGGAGAATTAGGATTTGTAGGGGGAACAGTTAGTATTAATGGAGTAGTTTATCCAAACTACGATCCAACTATAGGCTTCTCACTTTCAAATCTAGGTGTTTCTCAAACTGTTACAGTTAGATTTACTGCAAAAATAAATTCTCTTCCTATACCTGCATATGTAACTAACACTTCTAATGTAAACTATAATTATAAAATAGATCCAAACGGCTCTACTATAAATAAAGATCAAAGCAGTAATTTAGTTACAACTAATGTAGTTTTAGGAAGGCTTAATTCAAGCAAAATAGTAGATAAAGAGATAGCAACTTTAAATGATATCTTAACTTACACTATTACTTTAACAAACGTAGGAAATGTAAGTGATGATAATGTATTCTTCCAAGACATCCCAAGTACTGGTGTAACATTTAATCCAGGAAGCGTAACTGTAAATGGAGTAGCGCAAGGGGCATATAGTCCTATAACAGGATTTAGTTTAGGAAGTATTGGAATAGGTAACGTTGTTATAGTAACATTTACAGTTACAGTAACATCAGTTCCAAGTTCTAATAAAGTAACGAACAATTCAATTACTACTTTTAAATATGTAGTAGACCCTAAAGAAGCATCTTATACAGGAACTTCAACTTCAAATACAGTAACAACTAATATAGCTTATGGAAATTTAAGTGTTACAAAAGCTGTTAACAAGAAGTATGCAACTATAGGCGAAGAAATAACTTATACAATTACTATTGTTAATATTGGAAATATTAATGCAACTAATGTAGTATTTAAAGATCCTACACCTCATAATTCAATATTTGTTATAGGTTCTGTTGCTATTAACGGAGTAGCATATCCTAGCTATAACCCATCAGCAGGATTTGATTTAAATACTATGACACCAGGTCAAATTATTACTGTAGTTTATAAAGTTCAAGTAGTAGATTTGTGTTAAATTAAAATGATTTTAGGCGTATGAATAAAAGTTCATACGCCTTTTTATATAAAAGTATTAACAATATGAATAGTTAGTTTTAAATGATATAAACTTGTAAAAGAAATATTACGTGTAACCGTTGACATATAAAAAATAATATAATATACTCTAGGTAGAAAAGAAACTAGTAATAGCGAGGTAGCTATTACTTGAGTATGTAACTGGTAAGCAGGCAGAACTCAGACTATATAGGAATTTTTGCGTTCCTATCATAGTCTGAGTTTTTTTTCTGGAAAGGAGGATTTTATAATGAAAATAAGTCAGATACTAAATAATAATGTAGCTATTGTAAAAAGAGGGGATAACGAGGTGATAGTATATTCTAAAGGAATATCATTTAGGAAAAAAGCAGGGCAAACAATAACAGAAAATGAAATTGAAAAAACTTATGTTTTAGATTCTAATGATATGTTAGAACACTTTAGTTATCTTTTATCTAACACTGATGAAAATCATATCGTCTTAACAAATGAAATTATTGATTTTGGTGAAAATTTATTAAATCAAAAGGCAAATAGCTATTTAACTCTGACATTATTAGATCATATTAATTTTGCTTTAAATCGTGCTAAAAAAAATCAGTTTATTAGCAGTCCTTTGACTTGGGAGGTAAAAAGATTTTATCCTAAGCATTTTGAAATAGGGCTGTATGCGTTAAATAAGATTAATAAGAAATATAATATAGAATTTCCAGAAGATGAAGCTGTATCAATTGCATTACATTTTGTAAACTTACAAGAAAATAGAAACAACATCAAAGTAACTATAAAGGCTATGGAGTCCCTTAGAGATATAATTTCTATAATTCAATTTTCCTACTCAGTAAAAATTGATGAAACATCATTAAACTATATGAGATTAATAACTCATCTTCAATATTTTCTTTATAGAATCAATAAGGGTCAAATCTATAACGACAATGATGTAGAACTAAATAATCAGGTTAAAAAACTCTATAGTAGAGCTTACGAATGTGTAAATAAAATAGGAATTTATATAAAGGAACAATACGATACAGATATATCAATAGATGAGGAAACTTATTTAATGCTTCATATTCACAGAGTGACAAATAGAAATGAGAGAGAGGAATAGAAATGAAGTATAAAGAATTTAATAATAAGATTATTGAATTAGTAGGTGGAAAAGAAAACATTCAAGCAGTTGTACACTGCATGACTAGATTAAGATTCACATTAAAAGATAGATCAAAAGCTAAAGATGATGAAATAAAAAAATTAGATGGTGTAGTAGATGTTGTATCAAACGATGTTGCATATCAGATAATAATCGGAACTCATGTAAGCGAGGTTCATAGTGAACTTATAAATATGTTAGAACTAAGTGGAAATGAAGAGGTTAAAAAGGTTAAAAAAAATCCAGTAAAAGCGGTATTAGATTTACTTTCTGAATCAATGACACCGATTTTAGAGCCGATTATAGCAGCTGGTATGCTAGCTGGAGTTTTATCACTTTTAACTCTTACAGGATTAATATCAGCTGAAAGTCCTACGTTTTTATTATTAGATAACATTAGATCAGCTATATTTTTCTTTTTACCAATATTTATGGCTATGTCTTGTGCAAAAAGGCTTAATGCTAGTCCATATTTAGCAGTAGCACTTGCAGCTACACTGTTATCAACAGGTATAAATGGTGTAAGTGGTCTTAGCATCTTTGGAATAGCACTTCCAACGACTACATATTCAAATTCATTTATCCCTATAATTTTAGCAGTATGGTTTATGGGATATGTACAAAAGGGTTTAAAGAAAGTTATTCCACAGTTTTTACAATATTTCCTTAATCCAGTATTTACATTAATAATATGTTTACCTATAACTCTTATGTTATTTGGGCCTATAGGAGCTTGGATAGGTGACGGAATGAGTTTTGTTTGTTTATTCTTGATGGACAAACTAGGAAATTGGAGCGTAATAGCTTTATATGCAGCATTACAACCTTTCTTAATAATGCTTGGTGCTGGAAACTTTATTATTCCAATAGTAGTGCAATTTCATTCTGAATTAGGTTATGATCCTATTTTTTATGCAGCATGTACAATTTCAGATATAGCAGTAGCAGGTGCTATGCTAGGATATTTCTTAAGATCTAAAGATAAAAAACAAAAGCAACTTTTCGGTACATTTAGTTTTAGTGCATTGATGGGGGTTACAGAACCTGCAATCTACGGTGCATTTGTAAAGTTTAGACGACCTTTTATAGCAGTTATGATTGGTGGTGGAGTAGGAGGTCTATTTGCAGGTATAGCACAGGTTAAGACATATGCTATGGCTTGGGGACTTGCCGGGTTACCTTCATATATTGGTAATAATGATTATAAGAACTTTTATTCAATGATAATTGCAGTAGTTATTGGTTTTGTAGTAGCTTGTATTGTTGGGTATTTAATTGGAATACCAAAAGAGGATGATTCAGAAGATGATAATATAGATAAAATAGAAGGATCAAATGAAATTAAAGATAATAAATCAATTATTAAAAAGTCAGTAGTTTATGGCTGCACATCTGGTGAAATAGTAAAACTTTCAGATATTAAAGATAAGGCTTTCTCTAGTGGTGCACTTGGTAACGGAGTTGGTATTAATGCAAATTCTAACCTTATAGTCTCACCTATAGAGGGGGAAATAGTTAGCATTTTTCCAACAAAACATGCCTTTGGGTTAAAAAGTAAAGATGGGGTAGAATTATTAATTCATATAGGAATTAATACTGTCGAACTAGATGGAGAAAATTTTGAACTTATGTCAAAGGTTTCAGATAAAGTTGAAGTAGGTACTCCTTTAGTAAAAGTAGATTTTGATAACATAAAGAAGCAAGGCTATGATACTACAGTAGTTATGATAGTAACTAATTCTTATGAATATATGGATGTAATACCTAGTGAAGCGAATAAAATTGATGAGAAAAATGAATGTTTAAAAGTTATTTTATAAATTACGGAGGGTTTTATGATTAGAGAAGATTTTTTATGGGGAGGAAGCATAGCAGCGCATCAATGCGAAGGTTCATTTGATAAAGATGGTAAAGGAATCGGGATAATGGACTTAGTAACAAGCGGGAGCTATGAAAAACCAAGAGAAATATGTACTGAAATAGATAAAAACAAATTTTATCCATCTCATACAGGAATAGATTTTTATAATAGGTATAAAGAGGATATAAAGTTATTTAAAGAAATGGGATTTAAGGCTTTAAGAATATCTATAGATTGGTCGAGGATTTATCCAAATGGAGATGATGAAACTCCAAATATAAAGGGATTAGAATATTATAAAAATCTTATAGATGAGTTAATTAAAAACAATATTGAACCTATAGTTACCTTATACCATTTTGAAATGCCTATAAATTTAGTTAATAAATATGGTTCTTTTGAGAATAAAAAGGTGGTGGACCTATATTTAAAATATTGTGAAACAATGTTTACCCTACTAAAAGGAAAGGTTAAATATTGGGTTACGTTTAATGAGATGAATCATATAGACCCACAAACAGAAGCATCTGATATTTTTACGTATATTATAGCAGGGCTAAAATATAGCACAATGAAAGAAAAAAAGAAAACCCTGGCGACTATAGGCTACAATATGACCTTAGCGGGTGTAAGGGCAGTAAATTTAGGGCATAAAATAGATAGTTCTTATAAGATAGGATGTGTTTTTGGGTTAACGCCAGTATATCCTATAGATTGTAACCCTAAAAATGTTTTAAATGCTTTTAAAGAGATGGATAGAGAGTTTTATCAGATAGATGCTATGTGTAACGGGAAATTCCCAGAATATAAGCTAAAACAATACAAAGATTTAGGGATTGTTTTAGATATAACGGAAGAAGAGAAGGAAGAATTTAAAAGAGGGAAAATAGATTTTATTGGAATTAATTATTATTCTTCAAGCGTAGCCCATCATGATAACGCTTGTAATGAAGAAGAAACTTTGTTTGGTGGAATACAAAACCCGTATCTTGAAAAAAGTAAATGGGGCTGGGCGATAGATCCTTCAGGGTTAAGGTATTTATTAAATTATGTATACAGAAGATATGAATTACCTATAATAGTAACTGAAAACGGCTTAGGAGCTATTGATAAAAAGGATGAAAACGGAAAAATCCAAGATGATTACAGGATAGAATATCTAAATAGGCATTTAATTGAACTTAAAAAGGCAATCGAAGAAGACTACGTAGATTGTTTTGGCTATCTTATGTGGGGGCCGATTGATTTAGTTAGTGCAACTACAGGTGAGATGAAAAAAAGATATGGTTTTATTTATGTTAATAAACATGATGATTTAACAGGTGATTATAAAAGAGAAAAGAAAAGGTCTTTTTATTGGTATAAAGAAGTAATAAAGACAAATGGAGAAAGTTTAACTTAATAAAAATAAATAATGTGGAGAATTTAAATAGATACTAGATCAGTGATTAGAAACCATAGATTTAGTATCTATTTTTTTTATTAAAAGAAGGATTTTAGGGAATAAGAATACTATGGAATAAATTACTAGTGAAATAAAATAAAATATTTTAAATAAATACTTGAAACGTTGTTTCAAAGGTGATAATATATAATCAACAAATGAAAATGATTTCAAAGAAAATTTAATTAAAGGTGGTTTAAGGATATGGATAGATTAAATTTAGAAAAATTAACAACAGAAAGCAGAAATTCAAACACATTAAATATAGATAAAGTATCAACTTTAGAAATGGTTAAAATGATAAATAACGAAGACAAAAAAGTTGCAGAAGCAGTAGAAAAGGAACTTCCAGCTATAGCAGAAGCTATAGATGGAATAGTTGATAGAATAAATAAAGGGGGAAGGCTTATTTATATAGGGGCTGGTACTTCAGGAAGACTTGGAATTTTAGATGCATCTGAGTGTCCTCCAACTTACGGAGTTTCAGAAGAGTTAGTTCAAGGAATTATAGCTGGAGGAAAAACAGCTATCTTTAAAGCAAAAGAAGGGGCAGAGGATTCTAAAGAACTTGCAATAGAAGATTTAAAAGATAAAAACATAACAGAAAATGATACAATAGTAGGCTTAGCAGCATCAGGGAGAACTCCTTATGTAATAGGTGGCTTAGAGTATGCAAATTCTATAGGTGCCTTAACTGTTTCAGTAACTTGTAATAGCAATTCAGAAGTTTCAAAAGCTTCTAAGATAAAAATATCTCCAGTAGTTGGAGCAGAAGTAGTTACAGGTTCAACTAGATTAAAATCAGGAACAGCCCAAAAGTTAGTTTTAAATATGTTATCAACAGGAAGTATGATTAAACTTGGAAAAGTTTTTGGAAACCTTATGGTAGATGTTCAGTCTACTAATGAAAAGTTAGTTGAAAGAGCAAAGAGAATAGTAAGTGAAGCAACAGGTGTTACTTTAAAAGAATCAGAAGAAACATTAAATAAAACAGACTTTGATGTAAAGCTTGCAATCTTTATGATTTTATCAGGATTAGATTTAGATAAAGCTAAAGAAAAGCTAGATAAAAACAAAGGTTATATAGCTAAAGCTTTAGAAGATAAGTAATTTATATTTGGGAGATTTTAAATCTCCCAAATAATTAAATAAAATTTATTTAAAGGTATTATAGGAGCTATGTAAACGATTATAATTAAAGGGAGGCTATTATTATGACAAATGCAGAGATTGCAAAAAATTTAGTCCAATTAGTTGGGGGAAAAGATAATATTAAAAGTGCACAAAATTGTATGACTAGATGCAGACTAGAACTTTTTGATTTTAGTAAAGCTGATATTGAAGGGTTAAAAAAATCAGAAGGTGCTTTAGGGGTAGTAGAAGCAGAGGGTCAACTTCAAGTTATTTATGGTCCAGGTAAGGTTAATAAAGTAACAGAAGAAGTACAAAAACTTTTAGGTGATAAAAAGATAGCTTTAGGGGAAGAAGCAGTAGCAGAAACTAAAGCAAAACTAAAAGAAAAAAATAATACTAAATTTAAAAATATATTAAAGAAATTAGGTAATGTATTTATTCCACTTATTCCTTTATTTGTTGCTTGTGGATTAGTTTTAGCTGTTAATAATATTGCTAATGTATACTTTGGTGAAGCTTATAAAGCTACCAACGTTTCTCAAATTATAGGTTTAATCGGAAACGGAGTATTCTCAGTTTTATCAGTGTTAGTTGGTGTAAATGCAGCTAAAGAATTCGGTTCACAAATGCCTATGATGGGCGGTGTTTTAGGTGGTATTTTATCAGCACCAGCACTAGCTAACATAACTTTATTTGGTGAAAAATTAACTCCAGGACGTGGCGGAATTATTTCAGTAATATTAGTTGTAGTACTTTCAGTTTATATAGAAAAACTTTGCAGAAAGTTTGTTCCAGAAGTTTTAGATTTATTTATAACTCCATTAGTTACTTTAACTATTTCAGTTCTTATAGCATTATTTATACTTCAACCAATCGGAGGGTTTATATCAGATGGTATAGGAATGATAGTAGCGCAAACAGTAGCATCAGATAATAAAATAATTGCAATAATTTCAGGTGCAGTATCTGGAGGTTTATTCTTACCTTTAGTTATGACAGGAATGCACCAAGCTTTAACTCCAATCCACGCAGATTTAATTGCAACAGTAGGATTTACAGTTTTATTACCAATCTTAGCTACAGCTGGTATGGCACAAGTAGGTGCAACAGTTGCAGTTCTTAAGAGAACTAAAAACGAAAGACTTAAAAAGACAGCTAAAAACGGCTTAGTTCCAGGGGTTCTTGGAATAGGAGAACCTTTAATATACGGAGTTACACTTCCTCTTGGAAAACCATTTTTAGGAGCTTGTCTTGGAGCTGCAATAGGTGGAGCTGTTATGGCAGCCTTTAACGTAGGTGCAGTAGCACTTGGGGTTTCAGGTTTACCTTTAGCATTACTTATAGCAAACGGAAAAATGCTTCAATTCTTACTAGGAGTTTTAGCTTCTTATATCGGAGGATATGTATTTACAAATATGTTAGGGTTTGAAGATCCTGTAGAATAATTAAAATATAAATTAAGGGGGTGCTAAATTTAAGCATCCCCTATAAGTAGATAAGGAGAGTTTTTTATGAGTTTAGGTTTTTCAGTTTATTTTGGTTTAGATAACACTAAAGAAGAAAATATGGAGCTTTTAAAGGGTGCAAATACTTTAGGATTTACTAGAATATTTACATCACTTCATATTCCAGAAGCTAATTACGAAGTATTAAAAAAAGAAGTTAAAGAGTTTTATAGCCTTGCAAGAAAATTCGATATGGATATTATAAGTGATATTTCACCTAATACTTTTAAGTTTTTAGAACTAGAAGATATGGATATAAAAGGACTTAGAGACTTAGGTGTTAAAACTATAAGAATAGACTTTGGATATACAGAAGAAGAGATAGCTAAGATGAGTAAAAATAATTTTGGAGTTAAGATTCAATTAAATGCATCTACTATAACTAAAGAGTTTTTTAGAAGATTAGATAAATTCAATCCAAACTACGAAAATGTTGATGCTCTTCATAATTTTTATCCAAGAATAGGTACTGGTATTTCAGAAGAATGTATGATAGAAAAAAATGAAATACTACTAGATAGAGGGATATCTCCTTCAGCGTTTGTGGAGTCAAGCTTTAGAAAGAGAAGCCCTTTAAAAGATGGCCTTCCGACTTTAGAGGACCATAGAGGAGTCGATATAATTAAAGCTGCAAACCACTTAGTAGCTTTAGATAACAAATCTATCTTTATAGGAGACTCTTTGCCTAGCTTAAAAGAATTAGAGGATTTATCTTCTTTAAGAGAAGATGCAGTTAAGATAGATATAAAATTAAAAGTAGAATTAGACGAAGTTTCAAAAAGACTTTTAAAAGAGACTTATAGTTCAAGAACAGACGACGCAAGAGACGCTATAAGAGCCTCTGAAAGCAGACTTTTATTAAATGGAGGAGTAATAAAACCTTTAAATACTATAGAAAGAAAAGCCTTTTATATAACTATAGATAATGAAGATTATAAAAGATATATGGGAGACTTACAGATTTTAAAAAGGGATTTAGAAAGAGATGATAGAATAAACGTAGTAGGGGAAGTTTTACAGGAAGACTATTATCTATTAAAATATATAAGAAACGGAAAGAAATTTTATTTTAATATAGTAGATTAAAAGGGTGATTAGATGGACGTGATCGAATTTATAAAACAAAATTATGATAATTTTACTGAAAGAGAAAAAAAGATAGCAGATTATCTAATAAAAACTAAAGAAAGTATTATAGAACTATCAGCTAAAGAAATAGCTGATAAAACTGATACTTCCGCGCCAACTGTAGTTAGGTTTTCTAAAAAGTTAGGTTTTAGTAGTTTAAACGAGATGAAGTTAAAGTTATCTATTTCTTTAGAAAAAAAAGAAGAGCCTAAGGGATTTGAATATTTAGATAAAAGCTTAGAAACTAAAAGTATTATTTATGGAATAAAAAATTCCATTCATCAAGCCGTAGATAGTACTGTTGATTTAATTTCAGAAGAAGAATTAGATAAAGCTATTAAACTACTTGTAAATGCTAAAAATATTTACGTATTTAGTATAGGAAGTTCTCATTTAGTAGGTTTAGACCTTTATTACAAATTAAGTAGAATAAATAAAAGATGTATCGTCCACTCAGATACGCACCTTCAAATAACTTCTTCAGTCTTAATGGAAGAAGGAGATGTTGCAGTAGCTATATCATATTCAGGTGAAACTCGTGAAATATTAAAGTGCACAGAAAATGCAAAGGAAAAGGGAGCACCTGTGATTTCAATTACTAGGGCTGCTGTAAACAACAAACTTGAAGGACTTTCAGATATAACTTTAAAAGTTCCTTTTAAAGAGCGTTCTTTAAGAGAAGGCGCTATAAGTTCTAGAATCTCTCAGCTTGCGATTATAGATATGCTTTATCTTGGTATTGCAAGAAGTGATGTAAAGTCAGTAGAAGAAAAACTTATAGAAACAAGAAGTGCAATAGAATATTTAAAAGAATAGAAAATGCCTACATAATCACTTAGATTATGTAGGCATTAAAATTTTAGGATAATTTAAAAGATATAAAGGGATAATTAAAATAAGAACATTTAGTAAAGGAGATTACTATGTTTTATAAAGAAATTCTTTTATGTTATCCAGTAAATTATGATATTGATTCAAAAAATATAAATAAGGAATTAATGTATTCCCAATATAATTCATTAATTAATATGTTGATTTCTAATAAAGTAAATATAAGGTTTTTAGAACCGATTTACGGTAAGTCGCAAGTTTATACTAGGGATTTAGCTTTTCAAATAGAGGATATATTTTTTGTTAGCAATATGAAATCAGAAGATAGAAAAGAAGAAGTAAAAACTATAGAAAACTATTTTAAAGATAAAAAAATAAAATATTACAAAATGAAAAATAATATTGAAGGTGGAGATGTGATTCATTACAAAAATACAGTATTGGTTGGAATGAGTAATAGAACAACAAGGTCTGCAGTAGAAGAGCTAAAAAAATACTTAGAATTTTTAAAAAAGGATATTGATATTATTAAAATCGAATTTGAAAAAGATAAGCTAATTCATTTAGATTGTGTATTTAATATAGTAAATCCGGAAACTTGTGTTGTATCAGAGTATGTTTACAATATAGAAGAAATTAAAAAATTATTTAAAAAAGTTATTGTTATAAATAAGAAAGAAACATTAGATTTAGGTACAAATTTTATTACTATAAATGATAATATTATCTTAACTTCAAACAAAGAAATCCATAAAACTTTACTAAAAGAAAACCTTAATACTATATACTTAGATTATTCAGAGTTTGTAAAAGGTGGAGGGAGTTTTAACTGTACAACGCTACCCTTACTAATAAAAAAAGAGAATTGAAAAATTCTCTTTTTTTATTGTTCCAGTTTTGTATATAATTTAAATTTATAAAAGTAACCTTCTAGTATTTTAAGGGTAAAAGCGTATTTACCGAATTCATTTGCAAAAATACACCCTATAGTTTCTTCTTGGTTATTTTTGATGCAAACTCTAATTATTTCTATACCAGCATTTGGAACAGGAACTCCAAATGGGTCTAAAACTATTCCATCTATTAAGGTACTTTCAAAATTATTAACCTTTAAACAAACATTTGCAGTTTTATGCTCATAGAAGTAAGAAGATGGGATTCTAGCTATACTATGCTTCATTTTCATTACCTCTTAAAACTATATTCATAGTTATTTTCTTATTTTCTTTAATGTACTCAAAGTCAAGGTGGTCATATTTTTTATCATTAATAATAAGATAATCTATAATAAAAGGATTTAAAATATTATCCATATTACCTCCTAAAAGGTGGAGTAGCAAAAAAGCTACTCCTATATTAAAAATTTATATTAAGAAGCTAAATCAAAGCTCATTGTATAAGCAGTTGAAGCTGCTAAATTAGAAGTAGATGCACAAGTTACTATTAAAGTTCCAGGAGTAGTAGTATCATCTACTGTAACATTACTAACAGGAGTATTAGGAGCAGCTGTTAAGAAGAATTGGAATCCTTCGTTGTAAGTGTATCCAGCTGGGATAGTTACATTAAATACTGTAGATCCATCGTCAGTTGGTTTGTTTTGAGCTGTCATTCCAGTTACATCATAATAATATCCAAGATTAGCTACAGATATAGCAGCATCAGTAGTATATTTTTGTACGTTAATACTTGCCATTTAAATTTCACCTCTAAAAATATTTGGGATAAATTTTATTCCCAATAATATAATATGGAAATACTTAAAATTTGTTACATAATAATTTAATATATTTCTTTAAATGGATTGTTAGCTTCAATTATAAAAGTACTTTCAGGATAATCTGAAAGATTTATTATAAAGCTAAATTCTCCAAATAAATTAGTAGTAGTGTAAGCTAATTTTTCAGTTATTTCTATATTTCTTTTGTTTATATAATTTACATAAAGTATAACAACTGAGTCATAAACAGGATTATTGTTTGAGTCTGAAACATAACCACTTATAAGCCTTTTGCCATTTTTATTCACACAAATTTTCATAAAATTTACTCTTCCCTATTATATTTAAAAGTCAGTATAACTTGCTAACATTTCATAGTTACAATTAGTTTTAATAGGTAAATTAAAATAATACTCACCTAATTCATTAGTAAATGAATTTCCTATAAAAATTTTTTCACTTTCTGAAATAATTTCATAAAGTTCTACTTTTATATAATGAGGTGGTGGTAAATTTAAACTTATAAGTCCCTTAATTAAAACTCTTGCATTTTTTTTATATTTGAAATTTAGATTATAGTTACAACTTCTTTTAGAATTAAGAATATGTGTTTCATATGGATAGAATCTACTTCCTAATCTTTTTTTATCTAAAATTATAGAAGGAGGATCAATATTTGATATAGGTAATGTTTCTATCTTATATATGAAACCGGATAAAAAATCAGTCAGAGTCCCTTTACCGGTATAGGTTTTTGGAGGGGTAGGCTGCGTTATATTATACATATAGCCTGTTTCATCAATGCTGAAAGTAGTGATAAATTTTGTTATTTCACTCATAAAGATCATCCTTTTTTTTTTATAGTGAAAAATAATTATAAAAAATATAATTATATAGTATTAATATATGAATAATTATGTTGAAATGTTCATTTTTATAGTTTTGTCTAAATAAATAAAAAATTGTAGAAAAAACTTATTGAACCGTTGTATAATATTTATTAATAAAAGATATTAAATTAATATCTTTTAGCTTTAGGAGATATGTATATGAAAAAAAAGTTCGGGTTTATTAAAGAGTTTAAAAAAAGTTATGGGAAAGTTTTTAGTATTTATATGTTAGCTTCTATATTTGTAGTAACAGTTGGAATAGTTATATTAATTAGTTTGTTTTACCACGATAATCAAAAAAACTTACAGGTAACTGCAAATAAAGTTAAGGCAGTAGATGTTTACGAAAAAATACAAAAAGATTATTATGATAAAGTAAATGAAGCAAAGGAAATAAGCTTAGAAGATAAGGGTCTATATAAATGTTATAAACTCCTTTTAGACTCAATAACTTCTTATAATATAAATGAAGTTCAAAGTGCAAAGGTTGTTTATAATTTGAGCGAGGAACTTTTAAATGGATTATTTGATAAATTAAAAGAAATAACTTTAAATGAAGAAATAGAAAATTTTAGGCAATCACAAAATGATTGGCTAGAGAAAAAATCAGATATAAAAAATCAAGATCATAATAATGAATTAATAATGTATCAAAAACTTATCGATTTAAATACTACAAGATGTGAAGATTGGATAAGTTACTATAAATAGGTTTAATTAAACCTATTTTTTTTGGAAAAAAAGTTTCAAATTGAGAGCAAAATTAAAACATATAGCTTAATTTAATATAAATAAAGGAATAAAAATTCCATAAAAAATAATATATAGGAGTTTTTATTGACTGGAACTATATATAAAATTAAACTGTAAATGTAAACGATGTACATCAATAAAAAGTGGAGGTTTATTATGAGTTCAAAGATTGATAAATTTGTAGATAAGATTATGCCAGTTGTAGGTAAAATTGCAGGTCAAAGACACTTATGTGCTATAAGAGATGGCTTTATTGTACTTATGCCATTAATTATAGGTGCATCAATTTTCGTTTTATTAAATAATGTAGTTTTAGATTCAAACAATGGTATTTTAAAGTCCTTTGTTAACTTAGATAAATATAAAGAAATTGGAGTAATAGCAAATAATGCAACACTTGGAATATTAGCTATTTTGTTTGCTTTTACTCTATCATATAATCTTGCTAAATCTTATGATGAGGATGGAGTTAATGCTGGAGTTATTGGAGTATCAGTTATGGCAACAATGATTCCTCAAGCTATTACTATAATTCCTGATGGATTTAAAGACAGTATAACTGTTTCTGGCGTTATAAGTAGCGTTAATATTTCTTCATCAGGATTGTTTTTAGCAATTATTGCAGGACTTTTAGGAACTGAATTTTTTATTAGATTATCAAGAAATGAAAAGTTAAAGATAAAACTACCAGATGCTGTTCCATACGGAGTTTCAAAATCATTTAATGTTATGATTCCTTCAATAATAACACTAACTGTATTTTCAGTAATTGTATTTTTAATAAATCAAATCTCTAGCGTTAGCATACCTGAATTAATAAGTAAAATAATACAAGCACCCTTACAAAGTTTAGTTCAAAACCCTGGTGGAATGATTTTTATAACATTTATCTCAAACTTATTGTGGGCATTTGGAATACATGGTTCTAGTATTTTAAGTCCAATAACTAGTCCTACACTTTTAGCAGCTATGCAAGAAAACATGGATGCTTTTAATGCGGGACAAGCTGTACCAAATATTGTTACAGAACCATTTATAAATTCTTATAGCCTAATAGGTGGAGGCGGATGCATGCTTTGCTTAGTTATAGCAATATTTATAGCATCTAAAAGATCAGATCACAAGGAAATAGGTAAACTTGCTGCACTTCCTAGTGTATTTAATATTAGTGAGCCTATAATGTTTGGATTACCAGTAGTTTTAAATCCTATTTTTATACTTCCTGTAGTATTAGTGCCAGCACTTAATCTTATAATAGCATATTATGCAACTGCCTTTGGATTTGTTTCAAAAACAGTAGCTTTAGTTCCGTGGACAACGCCTCCAGTTATATCTGCTTTTTTAGCAACGGCAGGAGATTATAGGGCTGCAATTTTAAGTGTTATACTTTTAATTATTTCTGTACTTATTTATATTCCATTTGTGCTTATGGCAAATAGAGAGCAGGAATTAGAGAATAAAAATTAATTATCTTATTAAAATTAAG
This sequence comes from Clostridium chrysemydis, assembly GCF_015234215.1. Classification (GTDB taxonomy): domain Bacteria; phylum Bacillota; class Clostridia; order Clostridiales; family Clostridiaceae; genus Clostridium; species Clostridium chrysemydis. The sequence continues at coordinate 299,907 of NZ_JADEKP010000002.1, forward strand.
GAGATTAAGTATGAATGAAGTTAGTATAGTCACAAATATAAAAAGTTTATTTTCAAGCTTAACTAAAAAGGAAAAAATAGTTGGGTTATATATAATAAAAAATTATAGGGAAGTCTCTTATATGAGCATAAAAGACTTATCAGAAAAAATAGAAGTTGGAGAAACAACTATTTTAAGGTTTTGTAAAAGAATTGGATATAGTGGCTACTATGAGTTCAAAAAAAATCTTTCAAAAGAAATAAAAAGCGAGAAGGATATAACTTTAAAAAACTGTATATCAAATGCATTTGGAGATATTTTAGAAATGTTAGAAGATACATTGAATTTATCAACTTATAGAGAGATCAATAGAGTTGCAAGTCTTATAAAGGGGTGCGATACAGTATTTATTTTTGGTGTAGGATTTTCAGGGCTTTCAGCAACAGGAGCTCAAATAAGGCTAAATTCTATGGGACATAAAGCTTTTTCAAGTTCAGATAATTACACTCAAGTTTTATCTGCATCTGTAGCTTCAAAAAATGATGTAGCCATAGGGTTAAGTATTTCAGGAAAAACTAAACAAACTGTAGAAAACCTAAAAATAGCAAAGAAAAATGGTGCAAAAATAATTGGGATTACTAATAACAAAAAATCTCTAATAACAGAAATTAGTGATATAACTTTATATACTGCAGGAAAAGATTTAGGTGAAGAAGGAAGTACTCTAATAACAGAGATGTCTCAATTATTTGTGTTAGAGCAAATTTTTAATAGGCTACATGAAATTGATTTAGAGAGAATTAAATTTATAAATAGTAAGGTTTCTAATTATATAAATAAAGAAGAAATTTGATTAGGAGATATATATGGAAAATAGATATATTAAAGACTTAATAAAAAGTATGACATTAAAAGAAAAGGTCGGTCAGTTAAATCAAAAGTTATATGGATGGAATGTTTATAAAAAAATAGGAGATAAATTTGAGTTAACTGATGAGTTTAAAGAACACGTAAAGTGGGGAGGCGGAATAGGTGCTATATATGGAGTACTAAGAGCTGATGCATGGTCAGGAATAAGCTTTCCAAACGGAATAAAAAAAGAAGAAAGCAAAATAGTTATAGATATGATACGTGAGTACGTATTTAATAATACTAGATTAAAAATACCAGTTTTATTTAGTGAAGAGTGCACTCACGGACATCAAGGTTTAGACGGAGAAATGTATCCTTGTAGTTTAGGGATTGGGTCATCTTGGAATGAAGAACTAGTAGAATATGTATTTAAAGAAATATCTAATGAAATAGCAGCTAAAGGAGTAAATTTAGCACTAGTATCTTCTTTAGATGTGTTAAGAGATCCAAGGTGGGGAAGAGCAGAAGAGTGTTATAGTGAAGATCCATACTTATCGTCAAAATATACTGAATCTATAGTTAAAGGGATTAATAATAAAACTTCTGAAAATGGAGTTACAGTTGTATTAAAGCATCTTTGTGCTCAAGGGGAACCTGTAGGAGGGCATAACTCAGGAGCTGCAAGCATAGGAGAAAGAGAACTTAGAGAAATATTTCTACCACCTGTAAAAAGTGGTGTATCAAGTGGTGCTTTAGGTTTTATGGCAGCCTATAACGAAATAGATGGAGTGCCTTGCCATATTAATAAAAAGTTACTCACTGATATTTTAAGGGATGAATATAAGTTTGATGGCGTTGTAATGGCGGACGGTTGTGCTTTAGATAGACTGCTTCTTATGACTGGAAATGTAGAACTGGCTGCAAAACTTGCATTAGAAGCTGGAGTAGATTTAAGCTTGTGGGATGATATATATACTTCTATAGAAAGTGCTGTAGAAAGTGGAGCTCTAGATATAAAATATGTAGATAGAGCGGTTTATAGGATTTTAAATCTAAAGAATAAACTAGGCTTATTTAATAAACAAAAAAATACAGATTTAAGATTTATAAAGAGCACATTAAATGAGAATATATCAAAGGAAAGCTTAGTTTTATTAAAAAATGATAAAAGCTTGCTTCCACTTAAGAAAATAAAAAAAATAGCAGTTATAGGACCTAATGCAGATAGTAAGTATAATCAATTAGGAGATTATACTTCACCACAAGATGAGAAAAATATAATAACTGTTTTAGAAGGAGTAAAAAATATAGTTTCTAAAGATGTAGAAGTTTTTTATGAAAAAGGTTGTAATATAAGGTCATATATAGAAAATGGAATAAGTAATGCAGCTAGTGTAGCCGCTAAATCAGATGTAGCTATAGTTGTTTTAGGTGGTTCAAGTTCTAGAAATTTTAAAATGTCTTTTGAAAGTAATGGAGCTGTAGTTACTTCTTATGATAAATTTGATATGAATTGTGGTGAAAATGTAGATTTAGCAAATTTAGATTTAGAAAAAAATCAAGTTGATTTGATAAAAGAAATAAAGAGCAGGGGAACTAAAGTGATAACTGTGATAATTCAAGGGAGACCTCACAGCATAAAAGAAATAGTTAAGTATAGTGATTCAATAATTTGTGCTTGGTATCCTGGAAGTTATGGAGGGAAAGCTATAGCAGAAACTATTTTTGGATTTAACAATCCAAGCGGTAAGCTGCCTGTATCTATTCCTATTTCTTCAATGCAGCTTCCTTGTTATTATAATGGTAAAGATAGCGGTCAAAAAGAAGATTATATAGATATGGAAGGAGAATCACTTTATCCTTTTGGTTATGGACTTAGTTACTCAAAGTTTTTATATAGCAATTTAAGGTTGAGTAATGAAAAAATATCTATTAAAAGTATGGAAAAAGGTGAAAAACTAAGAGTTACTGTTGATTTGTATAATGATAGTGAGTTTGATGGACTGGAAGTTGTACAGTTATACATTAAAGATTTAGAAGCCTCTATTACAAGAAGAATAAAGGAACTTAAAGGGTTCAAAAAAGTTTTTGTAAAGAGTAAATCCAAGATCCAAGTTGAATTTTATTTAACTATAGATGATTTGAAAATTTGGGATATAAACTTAGAAAATAAAGCAGAGAGTGGAAATATAAAAGTTATGGTTGGTAAAAATTCAAAAGACTATCTAGAAAAGACTTTTGAATTAATATAAATCTTTTTAACAAATATAAGCTTCTAAATTATCCTTGTGTTTTGTATGTTAAGGTTAAGGTATTGCAATAGTTTTGAAGTGAATAGTTTGTTAAAACTATAAGGTGAAGTCTAATTTTTTAGGCTTTATTTTTTATTCAAAAAAAACAGTTTAAATATGTTACACTTAAAATATAAAAAGGGGATGAAATATAATGGATAAAAGAAAAATTGTATTTTCAAATTATAATAAATTTAATTGTATAGGAGATAAGTGTAAATATACTTGTTGCTCTGGCTGGGATATTAATATAGATAAAGTAACATTTGAAAAATGGAAAAAAGAAAAACAGGAGTTTTTAAAATATACTAAAAAGAAAGAAAAAGAAATTTTTATAGATAAAGAAACAAAAGATGATTGCAGTTTCCTAGATTGCAAAGGGCTTTGTAAAATTATAAAAGAGGATGGTTATGATTATATATCAGAAACTTGTAGGTGCTTTCCAAGAATTATTAATGATTATGAAGACATAACAGAATATAGCTTATCTTTAGCTTGTCCTGAAGCTATAAATTTTATAAGAAAAAATACCTTTCTTATAGATAATAATAGAAAAGTAATAGAATCAAGAGAAGTTATTTTAAATATATTAAATCTTGAAGATATTAGTTTAAATGAAAAATTACTAATAGCTTTTCAAGTTTTAAATATTATGAGAGAAGAAGATATTAAAGGAATTTATAATGATAAAGAATTTTTATATGAAATCTTAGATAATTTAAGAAGAGTAGAAACTGATAGGGAAGAAGCAATTTATGAATTAAATAATTTATTTTTAGATATAATTACTAATTATAAAGACATAGGTATTTTTAAAGAGCTATTTAAAGATATTGGTGATTTTTCAGAAAATGAATATTTAGTAGATTATTTAGGTGTTTTTGATAAATCCAAAAAAGAAATCAAAGGTAATGAAGGATTTTTATTAGATATAATAAAATCAAAAGTTATAAGTAACGTTATATCAGAAAATATAACAGAAAATATTATTTCACTTCAAAATATAATTTTAGAGAGCTTTTTAATTGATTACTCTTTATTTTTAAAATTTTCTTTAAAAGAAAAGATTAATAAAGAATCTATAAGTGATTATACTTTAGCTTTTTCTAGAATAATTACAAGTAATAAAGAAGCATTTTTAGAATTTATAATTGAGTCATTTGAAAGAGAAATAATTGATATATCTTATTTAGCCTTTATAGGGCTAATATAAAAATAAAGCTTGAATTTAAATTCAAGCTTTATTTTTTAAACTTTTTAGATACGTTAAGATAGATTACTGAAAAAAGTGTTGTTCCGATTATTAAAAAAGGTACAAGTACAGACATACCTTTAATTTCGTAGTAAGTATTTATTATTAGTAGAAGAATATAAAAAGCTATAGCAAAACAAAATTTGCTCATAAATTTGCAAACATTTAATAGATTATATTGTTCTCTTTCTTCTTTACTCATAGTATTAAAGCCAGCTATAAGAAATATCCCTTTTCCTTTTGATAAAAATATTCCTATAGTTATAAATAAAAGTATTATTAGTATTGGAATTAAAACCTCAAATCCCATAAAGATGTCTCCTTAAAATAATATTAATACAATTTTACCATATATTTGGTAAAAAGTAATGCTATAGATAAGTAAAAAAAAGATTGATATAATGACTTTAGTAAATAGAGAAACAAAGGAGATACTAAATGAAATACTATTTAGCACCTATGGAAGGTATAACTGGATTTATATATAGAAATGCATACAAAAAATATTTTGATAATATTGATAAATATTTTATGCCATTTATAGTACCAAACAAAAGCAGAAGCCTAAAGACTAGAGAACTTAGAGATGTTTTGCCGGAAAATAATAAGGAGATAAAGGTAGTTCCTCAGATTCTAACTAATGATAGTGAAGGGTTTATAGAAACTTGTAAAAAGTTAAAAAAACTTGGGTACGGTGAAGTAAATTTAAATTTAGGGTGCCCTTCAGGAACTGTTGTAGCTAAGGGAAGAGGTTCAGGATTTTTAGCTAAAAGAGAAGAACTTGATAAATTTTTAGAAGAAATATATAAAATAGAAGATATGAAAATATCTTTAAAAGTAAGGCTTGGAAAAGATAGCCCAGAAGAATTTTATGAGCTTATAAAAATATTTAATAAATACCCTGTATACGAGCTTATAATTCACCCTAGAACTCAAAAAGATTTCTACGGAAATACTCCTAATTTAAAAGTATTTAAAGATGCATTAAAACTTAGTAAAGCTGAGATTTGCTATAACGGTGATATCTTTACAAAAAAGGATATGGAAAAGTTTAAAGAAGAATTTGAAGGCGTAGATAAAGTTATGATAGGGAGAGGGATTTTAGCAAATCCAGGATTACTTAAAGAAATAAAAGAGGGGGTAGTTATAGATAAAAAAGTTTTAAAAGAATTTCATGATGAGATATTTAACTCATATAGAGAAGTTTTTAAAGAAGATAAAAATGCAATTTTTAGAATGAAAGAACTTTGGGGATATATGATTTATATTTTTAGTGATAATAAAAAATATTCAAAAAAGATTAAAAAATCACAAAAGCTTTCAGATTATTTAGAAGCTGTAAATAGTCTTTTTAGAGAAAGTGAAATAATTAAGGGAGCTGGACTTTTTTATAAAGAATAAATTAGGAGGTGAAATCTTTGAAATGTAAGTACTGCAATAAAGAACTTGATGAAAACTCATTTAAAAATAAAATCGGGGAGTTTTGCACAGAAGATCACTTTGATAAATATTTAAAAAGTCTTTCAAATGAAGAATACGTAAAATTACAACATTCATTTTGTGTTTGTAGTGATGATTAGATAAAAGCTAGTATGAAAATACTAGCTTTTTTATATTTATAAAATAATTTAAATTAAAAAAATGTAATAAAAATAGTAAAAATATTATAAAAATAAGAATTAAACAAAGTTTTTATGAGAAATTGATAAAAAAATGTTGACTAAATATATATGAATAAGATATTATACAAACATAACATGATATTAATTATCAATAACAACGGTAAATAAATATCAAAAGAAGAAGCGGGAGAGGGAAAATGAAAAGGATAAAAAATATTTTATTAGCATGTACAGTAGTTTTAACTTTAGGGGTTTTTGTTGGATGTTCACAAAGCGGAGATTCTAAAAATGAAGGAAGCGAAACTAGAAAAGTTCAAACAGTTAAAGGTGAAGTCGAAATTCCAAAAGATCCAAAAAAAATAGTAGATATTTCAGGAAGCAGTGAAGAGTTAGTTTTATTAGGATATACACCTGTTGGTACAGCAAATGTTGATTCTTATGAAACTGATAAAGTTCCAGCTTACGTTAAAAATAAATTAGGAAATTCAAAAGTAGTAGGACATTCTATGATGGATACTATGGACGTTGAATCTATAATAGAATTGCAGCCAGATTTAATAATTATGTCTCCAAGACAAGAAAAAATTTATGATCAATTAAAATCTGTTGCACCAGTAGTTATGCTTGAAGATAAGTCAAACGACTGGGAAGCTAAGTTTAAAGATGTAGCAAAGTTATTTGATAAAGAAAATGAAGCTCAAAAATGGTTAGATGAATACTATAAAAAAGCTAAAAATGTTGGTGATGAAATTAAAAAAGCAAATGGCGACGCAACATATCTAGCAGTTTTAGCAACGTCTGGACAATTTATGGTATTTACAGAAGGTGGAATAGGAACTGTTTTAAAAGAAGATATGGGATTAAAACAACCTAAAAATATGCCAAAGCAAGATAGTATTACACTGCCTACAGTTTCATTAGAGGGGTTAACAAAAATAGATGCTGATAACTTAATAGTTATAGGAACAAAGTCAGAATTAGATTCTTTAAAATCAAATTCAGTTTGGAATAAAATAAAAGCAGTTAAAAATTCTAAAGTTACAGAATTACCTGCAAGTCCATACTTTAGTCAAGCTTATAATCCTATAGGTAGAGAAATTTTACTAGATAACTTAAAAGAAGAGATTATAAAAAAATAATAAGATTTAGGGGAGTAATTAAATAATTACTCCTTTATTAATTTACTATTTAGGAGGTTAAGGAGTTTTGGGTAAACAAAATAAAAAATATAAAGTTACTGTTTTGTTGATAGTTGGATTGATACTTTTAGGTTTTGGGATATTTATTTCCATTTCTTTAGGTGCAAAGGATATAAATTTTAATACAGTAATTCACAGCTTATTTAATAATAGTGATGATATAAATACTAAAATAATTAGAGACGTAAGAGTCCCAAGAGCGCTAGCTGCACTTTTAGTTGGAGGATTTTTATCAGTGGCTGGAGCTATTATGCAAGGGGTAACTAGAAACCCTATTGCAGAGCCTTCAGTTTTAGGGATTACTCAAGGGGCTACTTTTGCAATAGCTATAGCTTTCGTTCTTCAAAGAGTTTATAAAGATTTAGTTATAAGTAGCTTTAGCCTTATGATATTTGCATTTTTAGGGGCTAGTATAAGTGGTATTTTAGTTTACTTTTTTAGTAGTAGATCAAGAAGAAAGGTAGATCCAGTTAAATTAGCACTTGCAGGGACTGCACTTGGAACTCTTTTAATTTCATTAGCTATGGGAATTTCTATGTATTTTAATTTATCAAAGGAACTAAGCTTTTGGATTCAAGGAGGATTAGTTAGTGCAAATTTTGAAGGAGTTAAAATGCTAGTTATACTTGGGGGAATAGCATTTGTTTTTGCTATGCTTTTATCTAAGAAAATAACGATTTTAAGCCTAGGAGAAGAAGTTGCTATAGGGCTTGGAGAAAATACTAACAAAATAAGATTTTTAAGTATTTTAATAGTTATAGTCTTAACTGGGGCATCTGTTGCAGTAGCTGGAAATATTGTTTTTGTAGGACTTATAGTTCCACAGATAATAAAGAAAATAATAGGAGCGGATTATAAATTTATAATACCTTTATCTATGGTGTATGGAGGAGTTTTATTAGTATTTAGTGATATTATAGCTAGAATGATAAATCAGCCCTACGAAACTCCAATCGGGTCTATTACAGCGATTATAGGTGTTCCTGTATTTATATATTTAGTTAGAAAGGGGGATAAGTAAAATGAAAAAAGATAAAAAATTTATAATAACTATTTTAGTTTTATTAGGGCTAATATTTGTTTCGGTTGTAGTTAGTTTAAACTTAGGCTCATTAAACCTTACCCCTACAGATGTTATAAAAACTTTATTTGGCTTTGGAAGTAAGAGTCAAAATATAGTTATATTTAATTTAAGACTCCCAAGGATTATTATTGGTATCTTAGTTGGAGTCGCGTTAGCAGTTTCAGGAACAGTACTTCAAGGAGTAACTAAAAATGAACTTGCAGACTCAGGTATTCTTGGAATAAATTCAGGTGCAGCTCTTTTTGTTGTTATTTATATATACTTTATGAATGGAAATGTCTATGAAGGAGTAAGTAATTTAACTATATTTACAATGCCTATAGTAGCGCTTTTAGGTGCTATATTTGGAGCCTTCTTAGTTTATATATTAGCCTATAAAGACGGTATAGACTCATCAAGGCTATTACTTATAGGTATTGGAATAAACATAGCATTTACATCAATTTTAACAATATTCCAATTAAGATTCACAACTCAAGAATTTAACAGAGTAATGGCTTGGACTACAGGAAGTATATGGGGTGCAAATTACAAATACGTTATAGCTATACTACCTTTTATAGTAGTTTGTTTAGGACTTATATTTTATAAAAGTAGGTATTTAAATGTCTTAAACCTTGGAGATGATATTTCTATAGGTCTTGGAGTAAACGTAGAAAAAGAGAGAAGAAAACTTATTATATATGCAGTAATTTTAGCTGGGGTTTCTACATCCGTTGCTGGAAGTATTGGATTTTTAGGACTTATTTCTCCTCATATAGGAAGAAAACTTGTTGGACCTAACCATAAAAAGTTAATACCAGTTTCAGCACTTATAGGAGCTTTATTATTAGTATTTAGTGATACTATTTCAAGAAATTTAATAGCACCTTTAGAAATTCCAGTTGGGATAGTTGTTGCTGTAGTTGGAGTACCATACTTTATATATTTAATGGTTAAAGAATAATAGAAAGGAAAAGGTAAAAGAGATGAATTCTATAATAACAAAAGATTTAAATATATCTTACGGCGATATTGACATAGTAAAGAATTTAAATATAGAGATTCCAAAAGGAAAGATAACAACTATAATAGGGGCAAATGGTTCTGGTAAATCAACTATTTTAAAAACAATAGCAAGAATCATAAAAGCCAAAAGTGGAGACGTATTAATAAACGGAAAAAGTATAAATAAAAGCAATTCTAAAGATATAGCAAAAGAAATGGCAGTTTTGCCTCAAGGACCAAAAGCCCCTAAAGGATTAACAGTAGAAGAACTTATTTCATACGGTAGATTTCCTCATCAAAGTGGATTTTCTAAAATGAAAAGTGAGGACGAAAAGATTATAGACTGGGCGCTTAAAGCAACAAAGATAGAAGAATTTAGAGATAGACCTTTAGAAGCTTTATCTGGAGGACAAAGACAGAGGGCGTGGATTGCTATGGCTCTTGCACAAAGAACAGATATATTAGTTTTAGATGAGCCTACAACTTACTTAGATTTAGCGCACCAGTTAGAAATATTAGAACTTTTAAAAGAACTAAACGAAAAACATAAAACTACTATAGTTATGGTAATTCATGAGTTAAATAACGCTTCAAGGTTTGCAGACTATATGATAGGTGTAAAAAAAGGTAAAGTTTCTTGTTGTGGTACTCCTTTTGATGTTATGACTAAAGATAACTTAAGAGAATTATTTAATATAGATGGGGAAATAGTAAATGACCCTAGAAACAACAGACCTGTTTTAATTACATATGATATGGCATTGGAAAGTTAGTCTTATGAAAAAGGAATTAAACTTAAAAGAAGATAAAATAACAAGCCTATTAATTAAATATTCTATTCCATCTATCATAGCTATGCTTGTAACATCTTTATATAACACTATAGATAGAGCTTTTGTTGGATCTATAGAGGGTGGTGGAGCTGAAGCTTTATCTGCTTTAGGTGTGGCTATGCCTTTATTTACAATAATAGGGGCTTTTTGCGTTGCTATAGCGATTGGAGGAAATACAAATATATCTATAAAACTCGGTGAAGATAATAAGGATTTAGCAGAAAAGTATCTAGGAACTACTGTATTTTTAGAAATCTTAGCAGCTATATTTATAATAGTTATAAATATTACTTTTTTGGAGCAGATTTTATATTTTTTTGGAGGAAGTGATTTAACTGTTCCTTTAGCAAAAGATTATATGATAATAATTTTATTATTTTCTATACTTAATTTGCCAGGTTTCGCTTTAAACGGTGCTATAAGGTCAGAAGGAAATCCAAAACTCGCTGCAAATATGATGGTTTTAGGTTGCATATTAAATATGATTTTAGACCCAATATTTATTTTTATATTTGATTTAAAAATAGCAGGTGCAGCAATTGGAACTGTTATATGTCAAGTTTTAATATTTCTTTGGTCTTCTTATTATTTTACATTTGGAAAATCTAAAATTAAGTTAAAATTATCAAATATCAAATTCGATAAAAGATTAGTTAAAGATATTATTAAAATTGGAATAACTCCATTTTTAATGGAAATTGCAACTGGATTTATATTTGTATTAACAAACAAAATCCTAAAAAGCTATGGTGGAGATTTAGCTATAGGTGCTATGACTGCTATAACTTCTATAGGGCTTCTTTTCTTAATGCCAGTTTACGGGTTAAGTCAAGGTATGCAAACTATAATAGCGTATAATATAGGAGCAAAGCTTTATAATAGAGCTAAAAAAGCTCTTTATTTAGCAATTATATTCGCTACAGGATTCTTAAGCCTTGGGCTTATAACTATATTGAATTTTAAAGAGTTCTTTATAGGGCTGTTTTCAGATGATGTAGCTTTAATAAACTTAGCTAAATATGGTATAAGCATTAATTTAATAACTTTACCAACTATCGGAATAGTTATTTTAGGAACTGTGTATTTTCAAACTATAGGTTATTCAAAAAGGGCAATATTTTTAAGTCTTACAAGAAGTGTGATTTATTTACTTCCTATATTATATTTTATGCCTAAGATATTTAATATTTTTGGAATATTTGCATCACAGCCGTTAGCAGATATATTGGCACTATTAACAGTAGTTAGTATGATAATTAAAGATAGAAAAAACAATTCAAATCCTATTAATTTAAATAAAAATAATATATAATTAAAAAGCCCTATAATTTTAGAGGGCTTTTTTGTTTTTTAAAAGATAAATTAAAGAAAGATAGTTGAGCTTATGGAAAAGATAAATAAAAAAAGAAATAGGATAAAGATATCTAGTTTTGAAGATATAAAAAAATGTGGTTATACTTTAGAAAAGTTTAAAGAAGATTTTAATTTAAAAGAAGAGGTTATTAAAAGAATATTTAGTGATATAGAAAAAGGAATAACTTACAAAGTTTATGATATAAAAGATTTTTTAGCGTATATAGATAAAGTATTGATTTTTGAAAAAGAACATAAAAAATTAAATGAAATATTTAAAGATATAAATAAATTAAATATAAAGAGAGTAGAGTTTGAAAGAAAGATTTCAAAAAAAGAAGATGTATCAAAAATTATAAATAAAATAGAATTTATAAAAAAGTCTACTAAAAAAATGATTTTAGAAGAGGATTTTTTAGTTATAAAAGATTTAGAAAAAGAAATTGATAAAGATTATATTTATTCAAAAGATATAGAACTTATAAAAAAAATGATACCTAAAACTTCTTTAAAAGAATCTTTATATGATATAGAAAAAGAGATAAATACAGTTAAAATAAATTTTTCAGAAGATTTAAATGGAAATTATATAAAATCAGATTTAGGGACAGTTGAATATCACAAAAGTTTAAAGTCTGATATTCCTAAAATAAAGAGGCTTATAAAATCTTTAGATAAATATATAATAAAAAAAGAAAACTATCATGAAATAAATCAAAGCAAAACATTAGGGGATTCTATAAATATTGCAGTTGCAAAATTTAATGATAGAGAATTTAAAGCTGTAAGTGGCAAAAATGATGTAGAGTCTTATTGCAAAGTAGTATGTAAAGAGGATGCTATTTTTTCTAGCCTTAAAGTAAATAAACTTGGAGAACTAGGAATAGGTTATCGAAGGATAAATGATAGTGAAAAAAAGATATTTGAAGCTATTTCTAAAAAAATAGAAGAAGAGGAATTAGAAGACGTTGGAGTAATAGATTTATATAGTAAATGGGAGCCTTGTCCTAGTTGCCTTTACGTTATAAGTCAATTTAAAGAGAAATATCCTAAAATAAAAGTAAATATAAAATATCAAAAAAGCTACGGTGAAAAGTAAAATTTAAACTGTAGCTTTTTTAAATAAATTAAATTATATTTAAAAAAACCATTGAATGGCAAAATTTACTATATTATAATAAAATGGAAAGGTTTACTTTAGAATAATTATGGAGGGATTTAAATGAAAAAAGAAAAGTTAAAAAAGATCATTGCCGTAACTATTGTGACTTCAGTTGTTTTTACAGGAATTTTGCCAGTATTAGAAAAGGACAAGGCTTATGCACAAGATAAGCAAGCTTATTCATTAGAAAAAGCCGAAGCTTATAAAAGTTTTGGTGTGGGACAAGGTATAGAATGGCCAAGCCAGGTTTATTCACCTTATGTTGATATGGTAGCTTGGATTAATAATCCTGATTACTCAAATAACGGAACTGTTAATTTGAAAAAGATTTACGAAGAAACTGGAGTAAAATTTTTTAATTTAGGATTTATTCAAGGGACTTCAGGAATTACAAATGGAAAAGTAAACTGGGGATGGGGTGGATACTCTCTTTTAAGTGAAAGTGGAGGAGACAACAGCCAATATAACGGAATTAAAAAGTCTATAAAAGAACTTAGGGATGTTGGAGGAGATGTTACTGTATCTTTCGGAGGCTTAAACGGAACTCCGTTTTGGCAAGTTACTCAAGATGTAGATGTTTTATATAATACTTATATGGAATTAGTTAAAGGATATGGTCTAACTAGATTAGATTTAGATATAGAAGGAGGAGCTCAAGATAAAACGAAAAATATAGCAAATGCAAAGGCTATAAAGAAAGTTCAAGATGAAACTGGAGTAGATATAGTTTTAACTTTACCAGTTTTACCTAGCGGTTTAACAAGCGTGCAATTAGATGTTTTAGAAGCTTATTTAAGTCAAGGAGTAAAAGTAGAACTTGTAAATATTATGACTATGTGCTATGGTTCAAGCACTTTAAACCCTGGAGAAAACTATGGAACTGCATCTTTAAGAGCTGTTGATTCTACTAAAGATCAACTTAAAAATTACTTTAAAAAGTATGCAAATATTGATTTAACGGATGCAGAAAGTTATAGAAAGATTGGTACTACACCTTCTATAGGTTTTGAAGGTTCAGCTCACCCAGTGTTTACTACAGATTGGACAAAGCTTGTAGTAGATCATGCAAAATTAAATGGGCTTGGAATGGTTTCATTTTGGTCATTAAATAGGGATGCTAAACTAGATAATAATAGTGGAGTTAAAAATCAATATGAGTTTACTAATATATGCAAAGAGTTTACAGGGGGAGGTTCTGTCGAAGTTAATAATAAACCTGTTATAAGTGGAGCTCAAAGCAAAACTATATATATAGGAGATAACTTTAATCCTTTAGATGGCGTTAAAGCTGTAGATAAAGAGGATGGAGATTTAACGTCAAAGATTCAAGTTACTGGAAAGGTTGATACAGGGAAAGCTGGCTATTATGATATAGTATATAAAGTATCAGATAGCAAGGGGCTTGAAACAACTTTGAAAATTACTATAGAAGTAAAAGCAAAGCCAGATCCAAGTAAGGATAATTATGATTCAAGCAAAATATATAACACAGGAGATAAAGTTATATTTAAAGGTGAAGAATATGTTTGCAAATGGTGGGTTAAAGGAGAAGACCCAGATAAATCAGCTGCATGGGAAAAGGTAAATTCACAAAACCCAGATGGCACTGTAGATTATAAAGAAGGAATGGTTTGCACAGCTGGAATGAAAGTGAGGTATGAAGGAAAGGTTTATGAAGCTTTGTGGTGGACAACTTCTGTTCCAGGGAGTGATAGTTCTTGGAAATTAATAAGATAAGCTAAAAGAAAAGGATGCTACTTAACGTAGTATCTTTTTTAGTTATATATTTATAAAATATGAAAATAAATTTCAAAAATATATTAAAGTGAAAAATATTTTAAAAAATATTGCATATGAAATTGTTTACGCTTATTATATAAATATAAGAAAAAAGGTAGGTGAGAATTTATGTTAGATAAATTAAAAGGTGGGTTAATAGTTTCTTGTCAGGCACTTGAAGAGGAACCTTTGCATAGTCCTATGATAATGGGAAGGATGGCAATTGCAGCGCAAATGGGAGGTGCAGTCGCTATAAGAGCGCAAGGGGTAGAAGATATTAAAGAGATAAAAAGAAGTGTAAACTTACCTGTAATTGGGATAATAAAAAGAAAGTATGATGATTCAGATATTTATATAACTCCAACTAAAAAGGAAGTTATGGAGCTATTAAGTACAGGCTGTGAGATGATAGCTTTAGATTGCACAAACAGAAAAAGGCCAAATGGTGAAAAACTTAAAGATTTAATAGATTTAATTCACTCAAAAGGTGTTTTAGTAATGGCGGATATAGCATGTTTTGAAGAAGGAATTTTAGCTGAAAAATTAGGAGTTAATTGCGTTTCAACAACACTTTCAGGATATACAGATTATTCAAATAAAAATAAAGGAGTTGATTTAGAGTTAATTAGAAAATTAAGTGAAAATTTAAAAATTCCAGTGATTGCAGAGGGAAGGATACATAGTCCAAAGGATTTAGAAGATGCTTATAAAAGCGGAGCGTTTTCGGCTGTTGTTGGAGGTGCTATAACTAGACCTCAAGAAATTACAAAAAGATTTGTAGATGTTTTAGGTTAATTAAAGGGGGAAAGTATTTGGGTATTATAGATAGGATAAAGAAAAACGACTATAAGAAAAGTAAAAATGATATCTTATTAGAAGAATACATAGAAGAAAAGAGAAATGAGTGCGTATATAAATCTATTTCAGAGATAGCAAAGGGTGCAAAAACTTCAGAAGCTACTGTAACTAGGTTTACAAAAAAGCTTGGATTTAGCGGGTTTCAAGAATTTAAAGTAACACTTGCTAAAGTTATTTCAAAAGAAAATGGTAAAAGCATAATAAGCGCAGCTGTAGATATAAATGAAAGTGTTCAAAACACCTCTAAAACTATTTTAGAGAGCAACAAGCTGGTTTTAGATAAGACTTTTGAAGAACTTGATTTTAATAAAATAGTAGAAATTAGAGAATTAATTTTAGGTGCTAAAAGAATACTTTTCTTTGGAATTGGAAACTCTGGAATTTCAGCTATGGATGCAAATTACAAGTTTATGAGGATAGGTTTAAATACGACTACTGTTACTGATAATCACACTATGCTTATGATGTCTTCGTTAATTTCAAGGGAGGATTTAGTTTTTTGCATTTCATACACTGGAGAAACTAAAGAACTTATAGAAGCCTTAAATTTAGTAAAAGAGAACAAATGTAAAATCATATCAATAACTTCAAATGTTAGAAATACAATTATGGATATGTCAGATGTAAATTTAAGCTATGTAGGAGTAGAAACAAAGTTTGAAACAGGGTCTATTATGTCAAAACTCACTCAAGGATTTTTAGTAGAACTAATCTATGCAGAAGTAATAAAAGAAGTATATGAAGAAGCTATAGAAAACAAAATAAAAACTACAAACTCTATAGAAAGATAAAATATTAGAGCTTTTAATTTAAAAGCTCTAATATTTCTATTGTGTAATTGTCACCAGGTGCTAAAACTTCTACTATATCGCCAGCTTTTTTATTTAATAAAGCCTTTCCTAAATCAGACTCGATACTAATTAGCATATTTTCAGGGTCTAAATCCATAGTAGTAACTAAAGTTATTTCAGTTTCATCATCATCTTCAACAAATCTAATTCTAGCTTTAGAATTAATTCCAAGAAGAGATTTATCTGTAGAGTCATCATCAACTACAGTTGCAGTTGAAATCATAGTGAAAAGGTATTGTATTCTGTTATCATTTTCTCTATAGTTAGCGCAAGCTTCTTTGTACTCTGCGTTTTCAGATCTATCACCATGAGCTGCTGCTACAAGTTTTTCTTTAGCTATTTCAGCTCTCTTAACTGTCATTCTATATTCTAGTTCTTCTTTTAATTTTTCCATGTTTTCTCTAGTAAGAGTATTATGCATAAGTATTACCTCCACAAATTTCTATTTAAATATTATAGCATAATAAAGATATTAAATGAACTTTTGAAGAATATGTTAAAATATGTTTGGAGGGGATAAAATGAAAGTAATTGTAAATGCAGATGATTTCGGGTATAGCAAGGGACAAAATATTGGAATACTAGAATCATTTAAAGATGGGATTGTAAGTTCGACGTCCCTTATGGTAAACATGGAAGGCTTCGAACATGCAATAAAGTTAATGAAAGAAAACAAAGAATTAAGTGTGGGAATACATTTAGTTATGACTGCTTCAAAACCAATTTTAAAGGGTCATAAAACTATAGTAGATAAAAAAGGCTTTTTTATAAGAGATATGAACATTATAGAAAAGGCAGACCCTGAAGAAATAAAAAGAGAATATAAAGCACAAGTAAATAAATTTTTAGATACTGGCTTTAAACCAACACATATAGACTTTCACGTTGGCGCTACATATAATCAATATTTAATAGCTATAGAAATAGCAAAAGAATTAAATATTCCGCTTAGAGGGATGAACGAATTTTACGAAAATCTTTTAGAAAAAGAAGGGGTTAAACATTCTAAGAATTTTATTGAAGATTTTTATGATGAGGGTGTATCTTTAGAAAATCTAAAAGATATATTTAAAAATAATAAAGATAAAAATTTAATTGAAATTATGACTCATCCAGCTTATGTAGATTATATTTTATTAAATGGTAGCAGTTATAACATTAAAAGGGCAGAAGAATTAAAAATACTTACATCTAAAGAACTAAAAGAATTTATAAAATCAAACAATATAGAACTTGTAAGTTATAAAAACATTTAAAAAGATTATAATATGTAATCTCCTAGAATAAGATTAATTAAGGTTAGTTAAGTAAATTTTATTTTAGGAGATTTTTATGTTTAAAGATAATTTGATGGTTAAAAACAAAGATTTAAGAAACTTTTGCGTTTATAGATTAATATTTGGAATAAGTTATACTATGATATTACCTATTATACCACTATACTTTAAAGAAATTGGTTTTGATACTATTTTAATAGGTACAATAGCTTCTTTTTATGGGATAAGTAAAACAGTAACTCAGCTTCCGTTTGGTGTAGTTACAAACACAATCGGAGATAAAAAAAGTTTGAAGCTTGCACTTATTTTGATGTCTATCTTACCTATAGGATACGTTTATAGTAAAAATTCATTTATGGCAGCAAGTTTGTATGTACTACAAGGTGGAATACTAGGTATGGCAGCCCCTGCAACTTATTCTATATTATCTAGAGTTTTAGATACTAAAAGAAGAGGAGAAAGCACTGGGTTTGCATCAGCAGTATTTACTTTAGGTGGAGGAATTGGAGCTTTAATTTCTGGAGTTATTGTAAATAAGTTGAATAATTTTGATTTAGTTTTTCATATAGCCTCCTTTGGAATATTTATATCATTTATATACCTTTTATTTTTAGTTCCTAAAAATAATTATAGAAGTTCAAGTGATAAGGTTAGAAATAAATCTATACTTAAAGAATTAAAAAAAGAAAAAATTATTAGAAAAACATTAGTTTTAGCATCGATTGCTTTTTTAGGAGATTATATATATGGCTGTATTTTATCTTTGATACATTTTTATGGAACTGATGTTTTAAATGGAACGACAGCCTATACTTCTTTTATAATATCTGTTTATCTTCTGGTTTTTGGAATAGGGGCGCCAATAGCTGGTTTAGTATCAGATAAAATAGGAAATAAAAAGAATTTAAATTTATCTTTTTTTGTTATGAGTTTAAGCTTACTTGGATTATACTTTATAAGAAATAAAATAATTTTTTTAATAATTATTATAATATATTTTTTAGGTGCAACCTTTTTAAATGCATCCCTTCAAAGTGAATTATCTAAAGCATCAAAAAACGAGTCTACAAAAGGATTTGTGTTTGGACTAGTTGGAGGTGCTGAATCCTTAGGGTTTGCTGTAGGTCCTTTAATTTCATCATATTTATATAGCTACAGCAAAGAACTTTTATTTTTAAGTTTATTTTTTGTAACTTTGATAGTTTCTTTATTTTACTTTTTAAATTTAAAGTAGTAATACTTATTAAGTTTTTAGTTAAAGATAAGTTTATAAAAACTTAAGGAGAAACTATATGAATTTAAGAGAAAGTGTATTATTTAAAAATAAAGAACTAAAAAACTTTTGTTTTTATAGGCTGCTTTTTGGAATAAGCTATAGCTTTACGATTCCTGTAATACCATTATTTTTTGATAATATTGGATTAGATACTATAATAATAGGTTGCTTTATGTCTCTTTACGGACTTTCTAAAGCTTTAGTTCAAGTACCTTCTGGAATTATTACAGATACTTTAGGAGATAAAATAGTTTTAGTTATATCTACAACTCTTTTAGCTTTAGTCCCTATAACTTATATATTTATAAATAATAATATACTTTGTGGCTCTTTATATATAGTGCAAGGAGCTATATTAGGCCTTGCAGCTCCTGCAGTATTCTCTGTATTAGGGAGAGCTTTAGATGGAAAACATATAGGAGAATCTACTGGGTTTGCATCAGCTGTATTTACTTTAGGCGGAGGAGTTGGAGCCTTTGTAGGAGGGTATATATTATCATTAACTAATAATTTTAATATTGTATTTTGGGTTTCATGTATTTCAATTTTAATAACAGTAGTTTTTATTATTTTTAAAATAAAAAAAGATACGAGTAAATCAAAAAAATGTGAGAAATCAAAGGAGCCTATACTTTGTAGACTTAAAGTTATAAAAAAAGAACTCATAGAAAAAAAACTTTTAACTAAAGTTATTTTACTTTGTTTTGTTGCGTTACTTGGTGATTTTATCTACGGGTGCGTCGGCTCTATTTTCCCTTTTTATGGGCTTGAAGTTTTACAAGCGACATCTTTTTATACATCTACTATAATATCGATTTACCTATTTGTTTTTGGAATATTTGCACCAATCGCCGGAATAGTAAGCGATAAAATAGGAATAGATAGGCAGATGCTTATTTCTTTTTTAGTTATGATAGTAACTTTATTTACTTTAGGTGTAGTTCGAGGAAAAATAATTTTTGCTGTAGTTATAACTATCTATTTTTTAGGTGCAACTTTTTTAAATGCTGCTCTTCAAAATTCACTTTTAGGATTTTCAAAATTTAAAGATATTAAAGGTTTTGTTTTTGGAGTAGTTGGGGCATCAGAATCTATAGGTTATGCAATTGGCCCTATAATATCATCTAATATATACAAATTAAATAAAAACTTTCTATTTTTTGGACTTTTGATATTTTCTATTTTTATCTTTTTTATATATCTAAAATTACATAAAAAAGCTTTTTCCTAAAATTCTCTACTATTTAGAGAATTTTTTTTTGTTTTTAGAATATTATTGTAAAGATATTAATTTTAAGGAAGGTGATTTATATTAGAGAAGCGTTTAATTTACTTATAGATAGGTGGGATTTTTTCTTAAAGCTAACTATAGAGCATTTAAAAATATCTAGTATAGCTATAATTTTAGCTGGAGTTATAGGAATAACTTTAGGAGTTTTAATTAGTGAATATAAAAAATCCTCAAAAATAGTAATTAGCATTACAAATTTTATCTACACAATACCATCAATATCATTACTTGGATTTTTAATACCCCTATCTGGAATAGGTAATAAGACAGCTATAATAGCATTAACTGTATATGGGCTTTTGCCTATGATTAGAAATACATATACAGGAATAGAAAGTATAGATAGCTCAATTATAGAAGCTGCAAAGGGGATGGGAAGCAAAAGATCAGAAATATTATTTAAAATTAAATTGCCTCTTGCAACAGGAATCATACTTTCAGGATTTAAAAATATGATAGTTATGACAATAGCACTTTCAGGTATAGCATCGTTTATAGGGGCTGGAGGTCTTGGAGTAGCTATATATAGGGGGATTACTACAAATAACGCTGCTATGACTTTAGTTGGAAGTTTGCTTATAGCAGTACTTGCCCTTTTAGGAGACTTTTTAGCAGGGGGAGTATGGAAATTTATTAATAGAAAATGGAGGTTAAATAATGAAAAAGTTTATTAAAATAGCACTTTTAGCTTTAACTATAGGAATACCTTTTACTTTTATTTCGTGTAATAATGATTCAAAAAAAGTAGAAGAAAAAACTGGAGGAACTATAAAAATTGCAACAAAACCTATGACAGAACAATTTATTTTAAGTGAAATGCTTAAAGCTTTAATTGAAGAAAATACAAATCTTAATGTTGAGATAACTAAAGGAATAGGAGGGGGAACTAGTAATATTCACCCAGCTATAGTAAAAGGTGAATTTGATATGTATCCTGAATATACAGGAACAGGATGGAGCTTTGTTTTAAAAGAGAAACATATACCAGATGATAAGACTCTTTTTGAAGATTTAAATAAAAAATATATGGAAAATTATAAACTAAAGTGGGTTGGGCTTTATGGATTTAATAATACCTTCGGATTAGCTGTAAGAAAGGATATTGCAAAAAAATATAACTTAAAAACTTATTCTGATTTAGAAAAGTATTCAAAAGATTTAAAATTCGGTGCAGAATATGATTTTTATGAAAGGGATGATGGCTATGATGCTTTATGCAAAAAGTATAACTTTAAATTTAAAGAAGCAGTAGATTTAGATATAGGATTAAAGCACAAAGCTATAAATTCAAAAGAGATAGATGTAATGAATATATTTACAACAGATGGACAACTTTCTACATCGGATATTGTTGTGTTAAAAGATGATAAGAATTTTTATCAAACATACTACTCAGGTACGGTAGTAAGGGAAGAGACTTTAAATAAATATAAAGACCTTGAAGGTGTTTTATTAAAAATGAATAATATTATAACAGAGGAAGAAATGTCTAAACTTAATAATGAAGTTGAATCTAATGGAAAAGATGAAAAAGAAGTTGCAATTAACTTCTTAAAGGAGAAGGGACTTATTAAAAAGGATTAAAGGTATTATAAATGTGTGAAAATGTTGTTAGTTTTAAAAATATAAATAAGTACTATGGAGATGAAAAAGTATTAGAAAACTTTAATTTAGATATAAAATACGGAGAGTTTTTAACTATAATAGGTACATCTGGTTCAGGAAAAACAACTATTTTAAAGCTTATAAATGGACTTTTAGAATTTGATAGTGGAGAAATATTTGTTTTTGGTGAAAATATAAAAACTATAGATAAAATTAATTTAAGAAGAAAAATAGGTTATGTAATACAAGGCGTTGGTCTTTTTCCTCATATGAGCATAAAAAAGAATATAGAGTATGTTTTAAATCTAAAAAAAGAAGATAAAAAGGTTATGGCTTTAAGAAGTTTAGAACTTATAGAAAAGGTTGGTCTTAAAGAGGAAATGCTAAAAAAGTATCCAAACGAATTATCAGGAGGGCAAAGGCAAAGAGTTGGGATAGCTAGAGCTTTAGCTTATAAGCCGAAAATACTTTTGATGGATGAACCTTTTGGTGCTGTAGATGAAATAACTAGAAAAATGCTTCAAGAAGAGATTTTAAATATATATAAAGAGTTAGATGTGACTATTATATTTGTAACTCATGACATAAAAGAAGCCTTAAAGCTTGGAACTAGGGTTATAGTTATGAATGAAGGTGAAATAGTTCAAAGTGGGACTAGCTTTGATATAAAAAATAATCCTAAAAATGAATTTGTAAAAGAATTAATCTCCTAAAAAGAAATTTCTAGGGGATTTTTAATGATATAATTAATTAAAAAATAATTAAGGGGATGTGATTTATATATGAAAAGAGAAAGTTATGGTGTGTTTTTTAGTCCTACAGGAGGAACTAAAAAAGCTTTAGATGTTCTTCTTAAAAACATAGATGAAAATTATACGGAAATTGATTTAACAGTTAAAGATAATAGAGAGAAAGACTATGTTTTTAAAAAGGATGATTTAGTAGTTGTAGCAGCGCCAGTTTATGCAGGAAGAATTCCTATGGTTACAGATTTATTTTCTAATTTAAAAGGAGATAACACTCCTTTAATAGTTATGGCAACATACGGAAACAGGCATTATGATGATGCTTTAATTCAATTAAAAACTATACTTTCAAAAAGAGGATTTAAAGTAATTGGAGGGATAGCACCTGTAATTCCTCATATTTATTCTAAAAAGTTAGGTGCAAATAGGCCGGATATTGAAGATTCAAAAGTTATTCTAGAATTTAGAGATAAAATCTTAGAAAAATTAGAAAATAATGATTTAAGTGAAGTTTATCTTCCAGGTAATAGTGATTTAGAACCTTTAAAAGAAAAGCCGGGAAGTAATATTTTAAAATATTTTAATGAAGGTAAATGTAATAATTGTAGAGTGTGCATTAACCTTTGCCCAGTTTCTGCAATTAGCGAAGATAGAGAGATAGATAAATCACTTTGTATAAATTGTATGAGATGTGTTAAAGTTTGTAAAAGTAACGCAAGAGATTTTGATGATTCTAAGATAAAAGAATATCTTGAAAGCAATTATTTAAAAAGAAGAGAGATTGAATATTACTTAAATTAATATAAAATTATTAAATATCCTAAATGGGAATAGAAGAAAAAAAGTGTGGTAAAATATAGATAAATAGGGCCGGTCAAAGGCTATTGGAGGAAACAAAAGAATATGGATACGAACGTAGATACTGCACTAGAAGGTATTAAAGAAGAAATTATTAAATTTAGAAGAGATTTTCATAAATATCCCGAAGCAGCTTGGGGCGAGTTTAGAACAGCCTCTTTAATCATTAAAAGATTAAAGGAATTAGGCTTTGAAGTTTTATACGGAAAAGATATAATAAATGAAAAATATAGAATGAATTTACCTTCAAAAAAAGAACTTAGGCAAAATTTTAAAAGGGCATTAGAGCAAGGTGGAATACCAGAATATATGGAAAATATGAAAGGTGGTTTTACCTCAGTTTGCGGAATTTTAAAAAATGGAGAAGGACCAACTATAGCTTTAAGGTTCGATATAGATGCAGTTAAAAACAACGAATGCGAAGAGGATGATCATAAGCCTTTTAAATTTGGATTCTCTTCAGTTAATAAAGGGATAATGCACGGCTGTGGTCACGATGGTCATATCTCTATAGGGCTTGGAGTTTCAGAAATAATTTCAAGGTTTAAAAATTTTAAAGGAACTTTGAAAATTATTTTTCAAGCAGCAGAAGAAGGGGTTAGCGGTGCAAGGTCTATAGCAGAATCTGGTATTTTAGATGATGTAGATTATATAGTAAGTGGACATATAGGAATAAAAGCTAGAAAGTCTGGAAAAATTATCTGTGGAACAGATGGATTCTTTGCAACTTCTAAAATAAATGCTGAATTTAAAGGTAAGTCAGCTCACGCTGGAGTTGCACCTGAAAAAGGTCATAATGCCTTACTTTCAGCATCTACAGCAGTATTAAATTTAGATGCTATCCCTAGAAATAGTGAGGGAGTAACTAGAATAAACGTAGGTAAACTTATAGCAGGAAGCGGAAGAAATGTAGTCCCTGGACGAGCTTTTATGGAAATAGAAACTAGAGGAGAAACAACTGAATTAAATAAATATATGGAAGACTACGCAAACAGAATATTAGAATCATCTGCAATGATGCACGATACTGATGTTGAAATAAAATGTGTAGGAAAGTCTATTAATGCAGATAGTGATAAAGAACTTATAGACTTTGCAGTAAATATTGCAAAATCTATTAAAGATTTTGATGAAGTTATAAAAAAAGCAAGTTTTGGTGCTAGTGAAGATATATGTTATATGATGAAAAGAGTCCAAGATAATGGAGGAAAAGCTCTTTATATGATGTTTGGAACAGAATTAAAAGGAGAGCATCACTCTGTAAGATTTGATTTCAATGAAGAAGATATGTTTAAAGCAATAAAAACATATTTAAATATAGTAGAGAAATTATCTAAAAACTATAAAAAAATAAGTTAAAACAAAAGGGATATTAAATTTTTAATATCCCTTTTAGCTTTATTTAGAAGGATTTATTTTGATTGTACTACTTTTTACTGGTAAATAATGCTTGTTTAGTATTATAGGAGAATTAGAAGATTTATATATAGCTTCTTCTAATAAATAAAAGGTATCTTCATCTGCTATGGGATGATTCTTTGTTACAAAATTTCCAGACTCTGATATTTTTATTTTTATTTCAATTCTACTACAATCACTATAAACATCTTCCTCTATAAATTTCTTTAATTCTTCTTTGTTGTTTAAGTTTAAGCTTAATTTAGAAATTTCTTCTATAGGTATTATTGTATAGGAATATGCAAGCGAAGATTTATTTTTTAAATACCATCTATCAATACAAACTGTAGCTACAGATTCGCTATTTAATACTTTTAAATAGTAATCAGAAGGCGGATTGATTTTAAATTCCATTTCTAAATCATCAGATTCTTCATTTAAACATTTATAAACTGGGTGCCCAAACTTTTCTAATCCATTTGAACTTTTTAAATTATCAGTGGTAATAAAATTTCCTTTGCCTCGGATATTTTTTATAAGCCCATCATCTTGAAGAAGTGCTAAAGATTGACGAAGGGTACTACGACTAACCCCTAGTCTTTTAGCTAAGTCAGGTTCTGAAGGAAGTCTTGAATTTTTAAGAAAAGTCCCCTCAGTTATCATTTTAAATAATTTATCATAAACTGTTACGTATAAAAGTTCTTTACTTTTATTTGGTATAAGTGTATCCATATTAATCACCTTTCTAAATCATACAAGTTGTAGACAAGTTATACTTTAAATAGTACAACTCTACACTTAAATTATAAGAGATTTTCTAATAAATACAAATAAATTTATAAAAAAAATATGTAAACGTTTGATAATGGGGAAAAAGTATGATATTATATATTCATAAAGAACATACAACTAAGCAGACAAGTTGTGGTTGTACAATTAATTTTTAACGAGAGATTAGGAGGAAATAGAATGATTTATTCACAAGGTTCAGCAAAAGAATATCACATAGATGTAGCAAAAGGAGAGGTTGGTAAATACGTTATCATGCCTGGAGATCCTAAAAGATGCGAAAAAATAGCTAAATACTTAGATAATGCAGAGTTAGTTGCAGATAAGAGAGAGTACGTAACTTATACTGGATATTTAGATGGAGTTAAAGTAAGTGTTACTTCGACTGGTATAGGTGGTCCTTCAGCTGCAATAGCTTTAGAAGAGTTAGTTAAATGTGGAGCTGATACTTTCATCAGAGTAGGTACTTGTGGTGGAATGGACTTAGACGTTAAAGGTGGAGATATAGTAATAGCTACAGGTTCAATTAGAGCAGAAGGAACTTCAAGAGAGTATGCTCCTATAGAATTCCCAGCTGTTGCAAACTTAGATGTTATAAACGCTCTTGTAGAAGGTGCTAAAGAATTAAAACTACCTTATCACGCAGGTGTAGTTCAAGCAAAAGATTCATTTTATGGACAACATTCACCAGAAACTAAACCAGTAAGTTATGAACTTCAAAACAAATGGGATGCTTGGTGTAAAATGGGATGCTTAGCTTCAGAGATGGAAGGTGCTGCTTTATTTATAGTAGGAAGCTACTTAAGAGTTAGAGTTGGTGCAGCATTCTTAGTTGTTGCAAACCAAGAAAGAGAAAAAAGAGGAATGGAAAATTCACAAGTTCACGATACTGAAAGTGCAATAAAAGTAGGTATTGAAGGAATAAGAAACCTAATCAAATTAGACAAAGCAAATGGTGTAATATAATATATCAATAAGAGATATATTTTTAGAGACTATAAGGAGTAACATTATGAAAAAATATAAAAGAATTTTTACAATCGTTATTGACTCTTTAGGAGTAGGTGCAATGAACGATTCAGAAAAATATGGAGATATAAATGTAGATACATTAGGTCATATTTCAGAATCAGTAGATAGTTTTAATATCCCAAACCTTCAAAAGATGGGAATTGGAAATTTACACAAAGTTAAACACGTAGCCCCTATAGAAAATCCTATGGGATACAGAACTAAGTTAAATGAAGCAAGCGTAGGTAAAGATACTATGACAGGTCACTGGGAGATGATGGGCCTTCATATAACTAAACCTTTTAAAACATTTACTGATACAGGATTCCCAAAAGAATTATTAGATGAATTAGAAGCTAGAACTGGTCACAAAATAGTAGGAAATAAAAGTGCAAGTGGAACAGAGATCTTAGATGAACTTGGTGAGCACCAAATGAAAACTGGAGATATGATAGTCTACACTTCAGCAGACTCAGTTTTACAAATCTGTGGACACGAAGAAACTTTTGGATTAGATGAATTATATAGATGCTGCGAGATAGCAAGAGAACTAACTTTAAAAGATGAATGGAAAGTTGGTAGAATTATAGCTAGGCCATACCTTGGAAACAAAAAAGGTGAGTTTAAACGTACTAGTAACAGACACGATTACGCTCTTAAGCCTTACGGAGAAACAGCTTTAAACGCTTTAAAAGATAAAGGGCTTGAAGTTATTTCAGTAGGTAAAATCAAAGATATATTTGATTCAGAAGGAATAACAGAAGGAAATAAATCAAAAAGTTCAGTTCATGGAATGGAACAAACTTTAGAAATTATGGATAGAGACTTTGAAGGTCTTTGCTTTGTAAACTTAGTTGACTTTGATGCTTTATGGGGACACAGAAGAAACCCTGAAGGTTATGCAAAAGAGTTAGAAAAATTCGACGTTAACTTAGGTAAAGTATTAGAAAAACTAAATGATGATGACTTATTAATAATCACAGCAGACCATGGTAATGATCCTACTTATAAAGGATCAGACCACACTCGTGAAAGAGTACCTTTCTTAGCTTACTCACCTTCAATGAAAAATTCAGGTGAATTAGAAGAAAGAAAAACATTTGCAGATATAGGTGCAACAATTGCTGATAACTTCGAAGTTAAAATGCCAAATGGAACTATAGGTTCATCAATATTAGATAAGCTTAAATAATTACATTAAGATAAATAACTAAAGAAAAACTTAAGAAAAACAAAAGATAAAGTAACTATAAACAAAAGATAAATTTAAAAAACAAAAGATAAGATTTAATTAGAACGAAAGATAAATAATTGTAGTTTTTTAAGAGCGAGCCATTTTGGCTCGTTTTTATTTTCCTTGAAAAAGGAAAATTGTAGTAGTATAATTTAATTAAGCAATTACTTAATTAAATTAGGAGGGGCTATGATAGAAGAGATTAAAGTTTTTAAAGCATTAAGTGATGAAACTAGGGTTAAAATTTTGCTCCTAATTTCAAAAAAGAGCATGTGTGCAAAAGGAATTGCAAGAGAAGTAAAACTAACTGAATCTGCTGTATCGCAGCATATTAAGGTTTTAAAAGAATCAAACTTAATAGTTGGCTATAAAATTGGATATCATATTATTTATGATTTAAACATAGATGTTTTAGAGAAAGCATCTAATATGATTCGTAGCATAGTTGATTTAGATAAAACTCATAGAAAAGAATCGGTTAGTAAATTATGTATCAGGGATTGTAAACATATTAAATGTTTAAATAATAAAATAGAGGAGGAAATAGTAATGAGAGTATGTTTTCCAGTTAAAGAAAATGAAGGAATGAGTAGTATGCCTTACGGACATTTTGGTACTGCACCTCTTTTTGTAATTTGTGATTTAGAAAAGAAAGAGGTAAAAACTATTAATAACGGAGACTTAGGGCATGAACACGGAAAGTGTCAACCGATGAAAGCATTAGGTGGAGCAGATATAGATGCTGTTATAGTAGGTGGTATTGGTGCTGGTGCTATAACTAAATTAAATTCTATGGGAATAAAGGTTTATAAAGCAGTATCTGGAGATATTGAATCAAATATTAAAGCTTTAGAGTTAAACGAATTACAAGAGTTCTCAAGTACTCATACTTGTAGTCATAACTGCACTCATTAAATTAAAAAAAATCCTAGAAGTTATATATAACTTTTAGGATTTTTTTATTTATAAGTAAAATCTTATTATTATGATAAAAACAATATATATTATTTATAAGTGGATTAGGTATATAATTAAATTAAAGTTAATTATAGGGAGATTTAAAATGGGTAACAAACTAACAAGTGAAGAAAAAGCAAATTTAAAAAAGATTGGGATTATTAATCAAAAGCAAGAAGAGTATTATACAGTCAGATTTTTAAGTGATGTTGGCTATTTTAAAGCAGAGCAAATAGAAGCTTTAGCTAAGATAGCAAGAGATTTTGGAAATGGTGAAATAAGCTTAACTAGTAGATTAACTATAGAAATTCCGTTTATAAAAGAAGAAAATATAAATAAAGTTATAGATAGAGCGAAAGAAGAAAAACTAAGAATTGGTGGTGCAGGTAATACAGTTCGTGCAATAGTTTCTTGTAAGGGGACTGTTTGTAAACACGGAATGATAGATACTAGAAAACTTTCTAAAGAAATAGAAGATGAGTTTTTAGGAAGAGAAGTCCCATCTAAATTTAAGATAGGTATATTTGGTTGTATGAATAGTTACGGGAAAGCTCAAAGTAATGATTTTGCAGTGATTCCAAAGTTTAATATAGCTATGAACGAGATGGACTTTTTGGTATTTTTAGGAGGAAGAGCTGGAAGAAAAGCTAGGAAGGCAAATCCTATGAAAAAGAAGTTCAAAGAAGATGATTTAATTAGACTTTTAGATAAAACTATAGAATTTTTCAATGAAAATGCTACAAAAAAAGAAAGATTTGCAGAGGTTATAGAAAGACTTGGTGAAAATAAAGTAGAAGATGAGATAATTAAAAAATTTAAAGCTGAAATTTAAAAAAAGAGATGAGTTAATTATGAAATACAAAGAAATAGTTATAAAAGAAACTAAAGAAATAGATAAGTTTTTTAATAAAAATAAAGAATATGAAAATTTTATAAAAGATAAAATAAAAAATGATACTATAAAACTTATAGAAGAAAAGCCATATAAGATTAAAACTTGTAGAGGATTAAAATACTCTGGAAAAACTATTTTTGAATTCAAATTAATATATAATAAATTTTTAGCTTGGAGAGTAGCATATATCTATAATGAAGATGAGATAGCTATATTTTTTATATCGAATGTTTTAATTAAAAATGAGTTCATAAAAGAGTTAAGTAAGTCAAGAGGTGTATCTAAATGATGGTTAGTAATTTAGAATTTATAAATATAACTATGACCTCCTTAAAAAGGATTAGTGAAAACTCAAAGGTTCAGTTTAAAACTTTCAAAAAAGATAGAAAGGTTGAAATAATTAAACTTAAAGAAGGCTTTACTATCATAGAAAAAGGTTTTAGAGATACGACTTTTGAAAATTTAGATTATAAAGAGGTAAAGAAGCATTTAAAAGATATTCAAAAAATAGAATTTCCAAGAAGTAATAAGCTTTGGTATAAAATAGTCTAGATATGTTTTCTAGGCTATTTTTGTTATAATAATTATATTATTTTAAAAAGAGGTAGATATATGAGAATTAAAAGAATACATCACGTAGCAATAATTTGTAAAGATTATAAAAGGTCTAAAGACTTTTATGTAAATATATTAGGGTTTAAAATAGTTCATGAAGCTTACAGAAAAGAAAGGGAATCATATAAGTTAGATTTAGAGTTATTTAATAATAAAATAGAATTATTTTCTTTTAAAGATTCACCTAAAAGACCTAGCTATCCTGAAGCTTTAGGGCTTAGACACTTAGCTTTTGAGGTTTCTGATATTGAAAGAGAGGTTGAGTTTTTAAAAAGTAATAATATAGATGTAGAAGATATAAGAATTGATGAATTCACAGGGAAAAAATTTACTTTCTTTAGCGACCCAGATGGACTTCCTTTAGAACTATATGAAATAAAAGAATAAGGATATCCTTATTCTTTTATTTCTTTAAAATATTTTTTTGACCAATCCTCTAAAGAATGTAATACTTTAGCTAAATCTTTTCCTTTAGGAGTTAGAAAGTATTCTACTTTTGGAGGATTTTCTAGGTAATCAACTTTTTCTATTAAATCATCTTCTTCAAGTTCTTTTAACTTTTCAGTTAAAACCTTGTGGCTTATAGAGGGTGTTATCCTTTGAAGTTCTAAAAATCTTTTTTCACCATTATCTAGGTGGCACAAAATAACTGCTTTCCATTTTCCACGTATAAGTTCCATAGCTAGATCTAATAAACAAACATAATTTTTATCTTTATAATTTATCATAAAAATATCTCCTAAAAATCTTTTCTTATAGTATATAATAACAGAAAAAAATGAAAATAATATAGTTACTAAAAAGTGCGTACTTATATAAAAGGGTCAATAGAAATATACTAAACACATAAGAATTTTTAAGGAGCGAGAAAATATGAAAAGTTTATTTGATAAAACAAATCTAAATGGAATGAATATGAAAAATAGATTTATAAGGGGTGCTTTGTGGGAAGAACTTGCAGATAGCAAAGGGCATTTAACAGATGAACTTATAAATGTATATGAAGAACTTGCAAAAGGTGGAGTTTCAACTATCATTACAGGGTATGCATTTATAACAGAAGAAGAGCAGCCAAACCCTAGAATGATGGGAATATATAATGATTCATTTATAGAAGAATATAAAAAATTCACAGATAGAATCCACAGCTTAGGCTCAAACATAATAATGCAAATAGTTTACGGCGGATTTATGACAAATTTTAATACAGAAGATAGAGTTATATTTGGTCCGTCAAGTATTCAAAACGAACAAACAAAAACTTTTGCAAAAGAAATGACTAAAGAAGATATAAAATATATAGTTAATGCATTTTCTGAAGCTGCACTTAGAGTTAAAAAGTCAGGATTTGATGGAGTTGAAATACACGCAGGGCACGGATATTTATTAAGTCAATTCTTATCTCCTTACTATAATAAAAGAAATGATGAGTACGGTGGTTCTATAGAAAATAGAGGTAGAATAATATTTGAAGTTTATGAAAGCATAAGAAAAAAGGTAGGAGACGACTTTAGAGTTTTAATAAAATTAAATTCTTCAGATTACGTAAAAGAAGGTGGCTTAACTATAGAAGATAGTCTATATGTAGCTAAAAAGCTAAGTAGCCTTGGAATTGATGCAATTGAAGTTACAGGAGGAAATGAGTCTATAACAGAGGTAGCTAAAAATAATTTAGGGGCAGCTAGAACTAAGGTTAAATTATCAAAAGATAATGAATCATACTTTAAAGATTATGCAATAAGATTAAGTAAAGAGGTAGATACAAAGGTAATTTTAATTGGAGGAAACAGGCACTTAGATGTTATGGAAGATATATTAAATAATTCAAATATAGAATACTTTACTATGTCTAGACCTTTAACTTGCGAGCCAGATTTGATTAATATTTGGGAAAGCGGAAACTTAAAAGAACCAAAATGCGTATCTTGTAACGGATGCTATAGCACGTATGGGAAAAGGTGCATATTAAATGGTGCAAAAAGATTATAATATAAAGAGATGTTTAACTTTCTAGTAAAACATCCCTTTATATATTTGTGTTATTATTTATGATATAGAATTTGGAGGTGCAATATGAATATCCTAATAGCGGATGATGAAGAGAAAATGGTTAAAATATTAAAAGCATACTTTGAAAATGAAGGATTTAATGTAATATACGCATATGACGGACAAGAAGCCTTAGATAAATTCTTTGAATATAACATAAGTTTGGCTATTTTAGATTGGATGATGCCTAAAATAGATGGGATAGAAGTATGTAAATATATAAAAGAAAACAGTAGTGCAAAAGTTTTAATGTTAACTGCAAAAGAAGATATGGATGATGAATTTAATGCTTTAAATTCAGGTGCTGATGAATATATAAAAAAGCCATTTGACCCAAGGATTTTGATTTTAAGGGCAAAAAAACTAATAAATGAAAAAGAAAAATTAAAAGTTAAAGATATAGTAATAAATACTGAGGAAAAGAAAGCATATAAAGGAAGCGAACTATTGAAATTAACCAAAATTGAATATGATCTATTAAATATGTTTATTAAAAATAAAGGGATAATTTTATCAAGAGATAAGATTATTGAAATAGTATGGGGAATAGGATATGACGGAGATTATAGAACTGTAGATACGCATATTAGAAGGCTTAGAAGTAAAACATATGAAGATCTTATAAAAACATATAGAGGAATTGGATATTCTTTGGAGGTGGATTAAAATTAAGATAAATAAAAAGATATCTTTAGTTGTATCTTTAGTAATTATTTGTGTTTTAGGTTTTTCAACTTTAATTAATACTATTTTTGTATCTAAATATTATATATACGAAAAAAGTAAGATTATTAACAAAGTATATGAAAATATATCAAAGCTTACTCTAAAGGAAACGATAGATGATATTAAGTTTTTAGAAGATAAATATGGAGTTAAAATAGCTTATACGAAATATACAAAAAATATTGATAATGTAAATGAAAATATAAAAGATCAATTTTTTAATAAGGGAATAAAGTTAAATAAGTTTTGGATAACAGAAGATACTCTTTTAAAATCTAAAGAGGATAAAGTAAATAAAATATATTATCAAAATGAATCAAAATATAAGGTGTTTGCAAGTATATTTTTAAAAGAAGATTACATATTTGTTATTGGAGTTCCTATGGAGTTTGTAAATGAAACTTTAGGTATAGTAAATAAATTTAATATTATATTACTTATAGTATCTATTGTAATAATAACTATTTTAATTTACTTTTTCTCAAAAAGATTAGTTAAACCTTTAGAAAATTTAAAAGATTTAGCTAAAGATATATCTAATTTAAACTTTAGAAAAGAAGAAATTAAAACAGGTGATGAGATAGAAGAGTTATCTATAGCTATAAACACTATGAGTGAAAATTTAGAAAGTGCAAACAAAAAGATAAATGATAAAAATGAAATGCTTAAAGGTGTTATTTCAGGAATTTCTCACGAATTTAAAACGCCATTATCATTAATTAAAATATATGGTAGGGGAATAAAAGATGGTTTAGACGATGGAACGTATTTAGACACTATAGAAGAAGAAGCTGATGATTTAAATAATCTTGTAAACGAACTTTTAGTTTGGGCTAAAACAGAGACAAAAGAATTAGAGTTAAAATCATTAAATTTAGAGGAAATACTATTAGAAACTTTAAATAAATATAGTGTATTAATAAAAGAAAGCAATATAGAGATTTATAAAGATATAGAAACTTTAAATATAATAGGAGATAAGGCTTTAATTAATTTATTATTATCAAACCTTGTATCTAATAGTATAAAATACACAGATAATAATAAAATAGAAATTAAAATAGATAAAGATAAGAAAGTGTTTAAAATAAGAAATGGTAATAGAGAAAAAGTTTCAAACACTGATGATTTAATTAAGCCTTTTTATGTAATAAATAAATCTAGAAATAAAGAACTTTCTGGGACAGGACTTGGACTTACTATAGTAAATAATATTTGTAAAGCGCACGAGTTTAAGCTTGAAATTAATTCAAAAGATAATTATATAGAATTTAATATTTATTTTGATGGATGTAACAGTAGTGTAACAAAAGGAAGATAAAGTATCACTAAAGACTAAAGAAAAGGTGATACTATGAAAAAGAAAATTCCGATAATTATATTTATAGTTTTTATAATTATTCCAGTTTCTCTTTTTGTTTATACAAGATATATAGAAAGAGAATTACTTACTGTAAAAAAGATAAATTTAAATTTTAATGATAAAGGATCAGAAAAACTTAGGGTAGTTCAGTTTACAGACACTCAATTAGGTGAGTTTTATACTTTAGACAATTTAGAAAAAGCAGTAGAAAAAATTAATAAATTAAAACCTGATATAGTAGTTTTTACAGGAGATTTAATAGATAATGCATCAGAATATAAAGATATAGATAAAGTAGCTAAAGTTTTATCTAAAATAAATAGCAAATACGGAAAATACGCTATTTATGGAAACCACGATTACGGAGGAGGCGCTGTAAGATATTATAGTAAAATAATGAATAAATCAGGTTTTGAAGTATTAAAAAATGATTCCCATCTAATAAAAGTAAAGGGTAAAAATATTAGAATTTTAGGTGCAGATGATGGCCTTATGGGTAGCTTTAATTGGAGAATAACTATGAGCAACATAAATAAAGATGATATAAATATCTTATTATTACATGAACCAGATTTAAGTGAAAAATTCTTAAATTATAAGTTAGACCTTATATTATCAGGACATAGCCACGGAGGTCAGATAGACTTACCTTTTTATGGACCTTTAGTTAAAAATGTTTTATCTGAAAAATACACTAAGGGCTTATATAATTTAGGAAATAAATTCAATACTAAATTATACGTAAGTAGCGGACTTGGAAATACTAAGTTGCCATACAGATTTAACAACGTACCGCAAGTAGTATGTTTTGATTTAACTATATAAAAGCTTATTAAATCTTTTTTATTAGTTATACCTAAAGTTTCAGGTGTAACTAATTTTTTTGCATCTTTTCCATTTAATTTACCATCTACAATAAATTCTTTATTAAATAGGTTTTGTGCCCAAACAATTAATTTATCTATTGTAGGGGTATCCACTTCTAATATTTCAGAAAAAGATTTTAAAATACATAATCCAAAATCTATATCTTCTGTAAAATATCTTGAATTTAAGTCTGGAATATATTCATTACCTATTTTTATCATAGGGGAGTAAATTCCTAAAAATCCAGGTGACGTATTTATTTTTTTAGAAAGCTCATCTGGAGTTTCTATATTATATCTAATTTTTATTTTTTCAAAATCATATTCGTAAAAATCACCATATTCATTAAATTTATTAAATATACTTTTAAGTTCCTCATCTAAATCTAATAATGTTTTAGATGCAAGGTAACCCCAGTCTTCATAAAATAAAGGGTTCTCATCATAAAAGACACCTTCTTTATAGTCTTTAAATAATTCATAAAGCCTTGAAGGGTGCATTGTAGGATTAGATGGTGAAAGAGATATTGAGAGGTAACTTTTTAAAGGTAAACAAGGTATATCTATAAAATTTGTCATATCATTACAAACTTTATTTGTATATTCTTTTGGAATTACTGATATCTTCATAAAATTATTTTTTTGCTTTAAAGTTACTGACTTTCCATAAGAATTTAACCTTGTTATAGATGGAACTCTTTGAGTTCCAAAGTAGATGATACCTTTATCTAAAAGGTCTTTTATATAAAATTCTTTTCCGCCAAAACCTGGAACAGTACCGACAATAGAACCTGCTTTTGCATATTTAATAATTTCTTTAATTGTAGATTCAGCCATAAAAGAAGGGTGAGTTATTAAGATATAATCTGCATTTTCAACGCATTCTTTAATACTAGAAGTTACCTTTTTTAATTTAGTGTTGAATACAATATTTTTTTCTTCTTCGATAAGTTCTATTTCATCACCAAAACTTTCAGTTTTTGATGTATGCAAAAAAACTTCAGTATTTTCTTTTAAAGAAATATATGTAGCTAAATAAGTTCCTATGTTTCCAGCGCCTATAATTGCTATTTTCATTTATTTCACGTCCTTTCTTAGATATTAAAATAATTTTACTTATTTATCATTTTTTAGTAAAGAATTAATAGTAAAATTATAGTATAAATATAAAATAAAATGCTTTTATTTTATAAATTTTTATAATTTTAAATAGTAGAAGAAAAAGTCACAAAGATAACTTAAAAAAGAACAATAAATTCATTATTTGAAAAAGTTATAATTAGGTTAAAAGTATGATTAAAAAGGACATGGATTTTGCAATAAATTACAAAAGAAGATATTAATTCAAGATAAATGTTAGGATTAAGGTAGAAATTAGGGGTAAATGAGGTGCTTAAAATGCTTAAACAAACTAAAACTAGAAATGTAAAGATCTTCATTTATGGTATATCAATAATTCTCATGATAATATTTATTTTTTCTATTTATAAGATAGAAAAAGGAAAAGTGTACACAACTAGGTTTATAAATCTAGTTAAAGAAGAAGAAGTTATTCAGTTAGAAAAAGAGGATTTGAATAACTATAAGAAACAGATTTTAATTGAAAAAAATAATACAAATAAAGCAAAAAACTTGAAACTTTCAAATTATTCATTAGGAATTATTGATTATTTAAATGAGAATTATGAAAAATCAGTAGAATTTTTAAAGGTAAGTGAAGGTTATAAACTTAAAAATGACAATGAGTTAGAACTTGATATATTAGTAAAACTATCCCTTGACTATACATATATGGGAGACTTGCATAAATCTAATGAATATATTAAAAAAGCAGAGGAATTCGGGCGAAATAATGGGCTAGGGAATGAGGTATCAGATGCTTATTATGAACTAGTTTCAAAGCGAGTTGATTTAAATTATAACGTTAAAGAATGCATAGAATTGTTAGAAAATTCTTTAAATTTGATACAGGACCATAAAAGGGTAATTAAATCATATTTACTTTTATCATCATTAAATAGATTAAGAGGAGATTACAATCAAGCTTTGATTTATGACCAAAGGGCTATTGGAATTTCTATAGATTCAAAAGACGATGAATACTTAGGTAAATGCTTAATTAGCCTTTCAGAAAATTATTATACAAAAAGACAATATAGAAAAGCTATAAATTTATTTCAGACTATTTTAAAAGGGGATATGATTAAAGATTCAGAAGACAAGCTTAAGTTGTATGGATATCTTATAGATTGTTACTTTAAAACTTCTAATTCAGAAAAAGGCGAAGAATATAAAGAAAAGTTTTTAGAAACTGTAAATGAATTAAATCCAAATACAAGAATTAGAGAAGTTATGTGGCTTCATATATTGTATTCTGATTCTAATCTTTTAATTGGCAATTATGAAGTTTCAGACAACCATTTAAAAATGGCAAAAAAATTATATTCCAAAAATAATGATAAAGTTCATATAAATACGAAACTATTGTTAGAAAAAATAGAAATAAAAAGACAATATACTAAGGATAAGGATTATAAAAAGGCAATTAAAAAATATGAAAATATAATAGATCAAATAAAAAAGGAAGAAAGTGGGCTTAATTTATATTATGATCTAGTTTGGGAAATTTCAACTTTAAGTTATCTGAACAATAATAATGAATATTTGTATAAATATTCTAAAGAAATATACGAAATATATAATGAAACAAATATTACTGTGGATACGGATAGTGTTATAGAGGATTTGAATGTATATGTTGAAAAGCGAGAAGCATATATTGATAAATATAAAATATATGGATTAATAATTTTACTTATTTTATCTATAGCTATAGTGTTTACAATTTATAATATAAATGTTAAAATATCCAAATCAAACAAGAGATTAGAGATAGATAATATCACAGACGGTTTAACAGGGGCTTATAATAAGAGATATTTAAATCAAATCTTAAAGAAAAACATAGGTAAAAACCTAGTTTTCGTTATGTTAGATATCGACTTTTTCAAAAGTTATAACGATAATTACGGGCATATGCAAGGAGATGAAGCTCTTATTACAGTTTCAAATCTACTAAGGGATGTATTTAAAGAGGATTTAGTTTTTAGGTATGGTGGAGAGGAATTTTCAATAATTTCAGAGAGAAATTTTGATTTTGTTATAAGAGATTTAGAAATTTTTAAAAAAAGACTGAATGAAAAAAATATTGTACATGAATTTTCAAGTATAAGTGACAGAATAACTTTAAGTATGGGGATTAGTAAAGGGTGTATAACTTCCTTTGAAGATGGTGAGAATCTAATTAAAGAATCTGATAGGAAATTATATGAGTCTAAAAGTACGGGGAGGAATAAAATTAGTTTTTAAATACTTAAGGAGGAAATTATGATCAATGATAAAATTATGAGGGAATTACAAGATATTTTAGGTGAATTATACGTTAAAAACGGAACTACTGATGAAGTGGTACGTTTAAGCCAACTTATCGACGAACTTATAGTTAAAAAGCAATTAATTAAATGCAAATCACTTATAATAAAAAATAAAAATAATTAATAAATAATAGAAAAAAGCTTAAAAAGATGTTAAGTTATATTTAAAAAGGATAAAAGGTGGGGAAAAAAACTGAAGAAAATAGTTATTTTTGCTAGTTGTGTAGCATTATTTTTATTAATGATACTAGTACCTATTAGAGATTCTATTTATAAAGAATCAGATGATTATAGGGGGCTTATTTCAAGATTATCACTAAAATATGATAATGATATCTCTAGTATGAAAAAAGATACATTAGGTAAGATCAATGACGAATCAATAAGTGATAAGGAGAAGGGAGAAAATTATGTTGCATATATAGTCTGTAATTTAATATCTCCAGACTATAGCGAAATAATTAGGATATCAGAGGATGCAGAAGCAATTTTAATTAAAGAAGATATGCAAGTTCACCTTTCATATTTATATTTTTATTTAGCTTTTATGTATAGTGAAATGTATGATTATAACAAATCTTACGTAAATATTTATAAAGCAAATGAAATTGCAGGTAAGTTATATAGCAAAAATAAAAGCGAATACGTTACTCAGCTTCTAATATCTACTAAATATCTTCAAGCTTGTATAGAAAGTGATTTAGGATTAGGAGATATTGCAAAGTCTACATTTAGTCAAGCTAGCAACTTAGAAGAAAATACACACATTTGTAATTATTTTGATACAATAAATAGTAAGATAAATTATTATCTTTATGTAGATGATTATGATAAAGTTATAGAGTTATCATTAGACTTTAAAAATAGAGTTGGTACTTTGAATAAAGTACATCGTTTATATTTCTATAACGATATGCACTTAGCAGAAGCATATATAAATAAACGAGAATTTGATAAAGCTACTGATATAGTAAATAATTATAATAAAATAAAATTAGTTCAAAAAGAAGTAGCTGAAAAGTATAGGATATACGGTAAGATAGAGGAAGAAAAAGGATATATAAACAAGGCTTTAGATTATAGAAAAAAAGAATATGATATTTTAAAAACCACTAAAGATTATAGAGGTCAATTAAGATCTTTAGAAAAAATTTTAGTATTAACTAAAAAAACAAATAATATGGATGATTACGGATACTGGAATGAGCAATTTAGAGGATGCGTAGAAAATATTTCAAAGTTAAAAGGTACTCAATATCTTATAGGTTCTTTAGGGGATATTGAGCTTCAAAACGCAAGATATAATAATAAAATTCTTGAGTTAGAATCTAAAAATATAGCATACATAGCTATAATAGTTGCTGCAGTTTCTATATCGATTATCTCTGTAATATCAATAGCAAACAGAAATAAAAGAATTAGAAACGAGATGCTATCATCAAATATAGATATATTAAGCAATCAACTTAACTATCAATACGATCATTACAACAGTATAATACAGTATCAAGAAGAAGTAAGAAGACTTTGGCATGATATGAAGCATCATACTAACTTACTTAACACACTAATAGAAAAAGGTGAGTATGATGAATGTAGGAAATATTTAGCGTCAATGTCTAATACGATAGACTCAAATAGAAGTAAATCTATTACTAGACACAGCATATTAGATGCGATTTTAGCTAACAAACAAAAAATTTGCAGTGATAAAGATATAAATTTAATTTTAGATATAAAGGTTCCTAAAACATTAAATATAAATAACTTTGACCTTTGTGTAATCTTTAAAAATCTTTTAGATAATGCTATTGAAGCAAATTTAAATGATAAAAATAAAGAAAGATATATAAGCGTTAAAAGTATGGTAATGAATAAATATCTATATATAGAAGTTTTAAATAGTAAAACTACCGATATAGTTAAGTCAAAAGGAAAATTCCTATCATCTAAAACTGACGGGAAGCTTCACGGACTTGGAATAGAAAGTGTTAAAAAGAGCATTGAGAAATATGATGGTAATATTAAATTTGAATTTAGTGATGAGTGGTTTAAAGTAACTGCACTTTTAAAAAATGAGATTAAGCAATAAAATTTGCTTAATCTCATTTTACTTTTTTAGAGAAATAATCTAAAAATGAATCTTTTGTGGATTTTAAATAGAATCTACTTATAGGAATTTCAAGATTTGAGTTTGTTATTATGTTAGTGCCATCTATAGAGTCAATATAATGCATATTTACAAGATAACTCTTATGACATCTTACAAATGATTTAGTTGATAAAATTTCTTCTATTTCATTTAATTTATCATAAAAACTAAAGGTTTCTCCATTTGCTTTAGTTAAAATAATTTGCCTTAATTTAGATTCAAAATAAATAATATCATAAATATTAAATTTAGATATAATAGAACCAGATTTAATAACTATGTAATCTTCCTTTTTTTTATTTATATCATTTATGCACTTTAGTAATTCTTTTTTTACTTTGATTAAAGAAAGTGGTTTTAAAAGATAATTAGAAGGATTAACTTCATAACCATCTAAAAGATAATCTTTACTGTTAGTTGTAAAAATTATTTTGACATCTTTATCAAACTTTCTAATAGCTTTAGCAAGTTCTATTCCGTTTAAAGAGCCCATAATTATATCTAGAAAAATGATATCAAAAATCTCTTCTTTATTTGTTATAATATCAAGTAGCTCATAACTAGAAGAATAGCTAGATATAAGTGATTTTATGTTTAAATCATTTACAATATTGTGCACGATATCGTAAGTCTCTTTCAATTGATGTAAGTCATCATCACATATTGCAATTTTAATCATTTTAAATTCCTCCAAAAAGTTTAATTAAATATATTATAATATAGAAAAAAATTATTATAAACAGCTAAGGAGCTTATATAAAAATTTGACGAAGAAAAGGAAGTTATTTATCATAAAAGTTATAATAGAATTAAAGGATGTGGGTTAATGAGAAAATTAGATGAAATTATTGAATTTAATAAAAGATTTGTTGAAAATGAAGAGTATAAAGAGTATGAAACATCTAAAGTTCCAAAGAAAAAGCTAGTTATTTTATCTTGTATGGATACAAGATTAACTCAGCTTCTTCCAAAGGCAATGAATATAAAAAATGGTGATGCAAAAATAATAAAAAATGCAGGGGCCACAGTTATGCATCCCTTTGGAAGTATTATGAGAAGTATATTAATTGCAGTTTATGAATTTAATGCTAGTGAAATATTAGTAGTAGGTCATAGCGGGTGTGGGATGTGTAATTTAGATACTTCAAAAGTAATAGATAAAATGATAAATAGAGGAATTAAAAAAGAAAATCTAGATGTTTTAGAGTCTGCTGGAATAGATATAAAAAAATGGCTTCACGGGTTTGACTCTGTAGAAGAATCAGTAAAAGATAGTGTGTTTTCTATAAAAAATCATCCGCTTATGCCAAGTGATAATATAAATATTCATGGGTTAGTTATGGATCCTAAAACAGGAAAATTAGACATAGTAGTTAACGGATATAAATAAAACTTCCGCTTATTTAAGGGTTTCTTAAATAAGCGGAAGTTTTTTATTTAGAAATTTTATAATCTTTGATATTGTCTAAGATCATGTTTGCACCTAAGACATAATCATAGTCGGAATTTGAGGTTAATGATTTTTTTAAGCTCCAAGATGCGTTCCAAAGTTTTACTATAAATAGATAATCATTTAATTTTTTAATCTTTTCCTTATCTGTATAGCCAAAATACTCAAATATCAAATAATTTCTTAAATGCTCACTTAAAAACCAAGAAATAGTAGCTAGATCAAAAAATATATCATTCATTCCTGAAAATTCAAAATCAATAAATTTAACTTCTGAATTTTTATAAAGTACATTAGAAATATTTAAGTCATTATGGCATAAGCCTAAAGAAACATTTTTAGTTAAGTCTAATTTTAAAAAATTCATCTTTTTTATAAAAATATCAATAT
This sequence comes from Clostridium chrysemydis, assembly GCF_015234215.1. Classification (GTDB taxonomy): domain Bacteria; phylum Bacillota; class Clostridia; order Clostridiales; family Clostridiaceae; genus Clostridium; species Clostridium chrysemydis. The sequence continues at coordinate 342,391 of NZ_JADEKP010000002.1, forward strand.
CGTGATTAAACTCAAAATTATTTTCCTTTAAAAATTTAAAATTATCTTCTATGTCTTTAAAAGGGTCAAAATAGCTTGAAGCCTTAAGGTTATGTAGTTTTTTTAGCGATATAGATAAAGATTTTATAAATTTTCTAGTAGTTAGTGTATTAATATTTACTGACGAGTTATCTAAATATTTAGTAAGAAGTATACCATTTTCTTTATTGTGATATATAATATGTGGTGATAGCTTCTTAGAATTTACTAAGGAAAGAATATTATGTTCACTTGAAAAATCATTAGAATTATCTTTATTTGGAAGCCTTAAGACATAAAAATTATTATAATAATCTATTAAATAATTTTTATTATTTAAACCGCCAAGTTTTTTTAATTTGTGATTTTTAAAAAGGTTTAACATTATTTTCTCCTTTGAATTTTGTTAAGTTATTATATCAAAAAAGAAAGGAGGGGAGAAGACGATATGATAAAAAAGTTTATAGAGGGAATTACTCCCTTAGATAATTATGCTATGGAAAAGGCAAAACTTAGAGTTGATTCTTTAGCAAAACCTTTAGGTAGTCTTGGAGAACTTGAAAGTATTTCTGTAAGGTTATCTGGAATAACTTCAAAAATAATAAACGAAACTGATAAAAAGTGCATTATCATTATGTCAGCTGATAATGGAGTAGTAGAAGAGGGGGTTGCATCTGCACCCCAGTACGTAACTTTAGCTCAAACTAAAAACTTCATAAAAGGAAAAACAGGGGTTTGTTCGATCGCAAAAGCAAATGAGACAAGCCTTAAAGTAGTAGATATAGGGATTAATAGTGATGAAAAAATAGAAGGAGTTATAGATAGAAAAATCAGAAAAGGAACAAAAAATATCTATAAAGAACCTGCTATGACTTATGAGGAATGTAAGATTGCAATTCTTATAGGAATAGAAACAGTTAAAGAAGCTAAAGATGAAGGATATAACATCTTAGGTGTAGGTGAGATGGGAATAGGAAATACTACAACATCATCTGCAGTTTTAAAAGCTCTTTTAAACATCGAAACAGAAAAAATAGTTGGAAAAGGCGGCGGAATAACTAGTGATTCTTTTATTAAGAAAAAAGCTATAGTAGAAGAAGTTATACTTAAGCATAATGTTAATAGAGAAGATATTATAGATATAGTCTCTAAAGTTGGAGGATACGATATTGCAGGGATGATAGGAGTTTTTATAGGAGCTTCATATTATAAAATACCTGTAGTTATAGACGGGTTTATATCAGTAGTAGCTGCACTTTGTGCATCAAGATTAAATCCACTTGTAAAGGGATATTTATTCCCATCTCATAAATCAGAAGAGATAGGGTATAACCTAGCTATGGAAGAATTAAATTTAAAACCATTTTTAAATTTGAATATGAGACTTGGTGAAGGAAGCGGATGTCCTATTGCTTTTTCAGTAATTGATTTTGCAAATTCTATGATGAAAAATATGGCTACATTTAGTGAAGGCGATATAGATGATAGTTACATAGAAGAAGTTAGAAGTGAAGAATGTTATAAAGTATAAGGAGGTAAAACTATATGGAGGTTGGATTAATTCATATTTACTGTGGAGACGGTAAAGGTAAAACTACAGCAGCTATGGGTCTTGGGATGAGAGCTTCAGGAAACAATCTAAAGGTTTTATTAACTCAATTTTTAAAGAGTAATAAAACAGGAGAGCTTAACTCAATTGAAAAACTTAAAGAGTATTATCATTTTGTTCCAGGTGTTCCTGTAAATAAGTTTTCTTGGAATATGACAGAGGAAGAAAAGGCAAACGCTAAAGTAGAACATACTAAAAGATTTAAAGAGATAACTAAAAAGGCTGTTTTAGAAAATTATGATTTACTTATTTTAGATGAACTAATTGGAACTGTTAATTTAGATTTCGTTCCTTTAGATTTAGTTTTAGATTTTCTAAAAAATAAACCAAAAGGACTTGAAGTTGTAATGACAGGAAGAGACCCTAAAGAGGAATTAGTTAATATAGCAGATTATGTATCAGAAATAAAAGCTGTTAAACATCCGTTTAAAAAGGGAATTCCTTCAAGAAAAGGAATAGAAATATGATTGTCCTAGTTATAGGAGGGTCAAAGAGTGGAAAATCTAGTTTAGCTGAAAATATAAGCTATAACTTAAAAAAAGAGGGGATTTTATATTACCTTGCAACTATGAACCCGAAAGATTTAGAGGATTTAAAAAGAATAGAAAAACATATTTCAAGTAGGGAGAAATATAATTTTAAAACTATAGAAATTAAAAGTGATATAAAAATGGTTAAAGATATAAAAGGCTCTGACACTATGCTTTTAGATAGTGTTACTTCTTTAGTAACTAACGAGATGTTTAAAGAAAATAATTTTAACTTATCTGTTAAAGATAAGATTACTAGTGAAGTAGAAAGTCTTTCTAAAAGGCTTAAAAACCTTATATTAGTTTCTGATTATGTTTTTTCAGATAGCAAAAGATATGATGAATTAACGAATAATTTTAGAAAAGAATTAGGAAGTATTAATTGCACCTTAGCTTCACTAGCAGATGTAGTTATTGAAGTTAACTTTGGAAATATAATATTTCATAAAGGAGAGGGGGTATTAGATGTTTAGTGATTTATATAAAGGGTTTAATATGACTTTAAGTATGTTTACTAAAATACCTCTACCAAAGTATGTTTGGGATGAGAAATCTGCAAGATATATTATGAGGCTTTATCCGATTATAGGTCTAATAGTTGGACTGTTTTGGTATGTATCTTTTAGAATTCTTATACTATTTAATATAAATAATATACTTTTAAGTGCTTTAACTATGCTAAGTCCACTTTTAATTACAGGGTTTATTCATTTAGATGGATTTATGGATGTGTCTGATGCGCTTTTATCAAGTAGGGATAAAGAAGAAAAGGTAAGGATACTTAAAGATTCTACAGTAGGTGCGTTTTCAGTTATAGCTTTAGTAATTCTTTTTTTAATAGAATCATCTTCTATATCTTCACTTTTAGAAAAAGGATTTGACCCTAGGATTCTAATCCTTATTCCGATAGCTTCAAGATGTTTTGGAGGGTATACAATACTTTCTAGAAATCAAATATCCAAAAGCTACTTTGGTGATTTATTTAAAAAAGGAACTAAGCCTTATGAAAAATACATATTAATCTTTATTTATTTTTTAGTGTTATTAGTTTCATTAATATTTTTAAATATAAAATATTTTATTTCACTTATAGTACTCGGGTTAGTTGGAGTTTTAAGTATTAGAAAGTGCAATAAAGAATTTAGTGGAGTAAATGGAGACGTTGCAGGATTTACCCTTGTATTATCAGAAGCTATATGCTTTTTAGTTTTAGGCGTTATTTAGGAGGAAAGTATATGAAATTATATTTTGGTGGTGCATACAACGGGAAATTAGAACTTGTTAAAAACAAATACAAAATTAAAGATTTTGAAGTCTTTGATTGTAAATCAAATATAATAGATTTTGATAAAAAGGTTATAAATAACTTTCACGAATTTGTTTTTAATATGATAAAAGATTCTAAAGACCCTAAAGAATATGTTTTGAAAAATCTTGATAAATTCAAAGGAAAGATAATTATTTCAGATGATTTAAATTCTGGAATAGTTCCAATTGAAAATTTAGAGAGAAGATTAAGAGAAGATTTAGGAGAAATTTTAAATATTTTTTCAAAAGAAAGCAAAGAAGTTTATAGGGTGTTTTTTGGAATAGAAAGTAAATTAAAAGGTGATATAAAATGATACTTTATCTTATAAGGCACGGAAAAACTTTTTGCAATGAAAAAAAACTTTATTGCGGGAAATCTGATATAGAACTAAGCGATAAAGGAAGAGAAGAAATAAAAGAAAAGATTAAAGAATTTAACTTTCCAGATTGCAAAAACAACTACACAACTGGGCTTAAAAGAACTAATGAAACTTTTAAACTTATCTATAAAAATAAAGATTTTGAAGTTTTGGAAGGCTTTAGAGAATACGACTTTGGAGATTTTGAATTAAAATCCTATGAAGAATTAAAAGAAAATAAAGAATACTTAAATTGGATTTTAGATGAGAGCTTAGAATTTAGAGTTCCAAAGGGAGAATCGAGAAAAGAATTTAAAACTAGAATAGAAAAATCTTTAATTTCTTTAATAGATTCTTTAGAAAAAAATAATGAAAAAGAAGCCTTAGTTCTTTGTCATGGGGGAACTATAGCAAGTCTTTTAGAAAGTTTTAATGAAGAAAATAAAAGTTTTTATGATTATCATCCAAACTGTATAGAAGGCTACACTCTTAAAGTTTTAAGAGAAAAAGGAAAACTAAAATTAAATATATTAGAAAGGTTTTAAAAATGATAGAGATTATAATAGGATATATTTTAGATTTAATAATAGGAGATCCAAATAACCCTTATCATCCTATAAGATTTATTGGAAACCTCTCTAAATCTTTAGAAGGATTTTTTAGAAAGAGAATTTCTAAAAATCTTAAATTAAGTGGTATTTTAACTAATCTGTCTGTAATACTTATAACATTTTTTGTAGTACTATTTATAACTAAAGGTACAAGTTATATTAATATTTATCTAGGGATAATAGTATCTGGAATATTAATATATTTTACTATTTCAGCTAAATGTTTAAAGGTTGAAGGACTAAAGGTTATAAAGGAATTAGAAAAGGGAGATATAGTTGAAGCTAGAAAAAAATTATCATATATAGTTGGAAGAGACACAGATAAATTAAACGAAAGTGAAATTTATAGGGCAGTAATTGAGACGATTGCAGAAAATATGTCAGATGGAATAATAGCACCTTTATTTTATGCAGGAATCGGGGGAGCGCCATTAGCTTTTTTATATAAGGCTGTTAATACTTGCGATTCTATGTTTGGCTACAAGAATGAAAAATACATAGATTTTGGATTTTCTTCAGCTAAGGTTGATGACATATTTAATTATATTCCAGCTAGAATAACAAGTTATTTAATTATTATAGCTTCTTTTTTATTAAGATATAAATATAAAGAAAGTTATAAAATATATAAAAGAGATAGATATAATCACTCAAGTCCAAATAGTGCACACCCAGAAGCGGCAGTTAGTGGAGCGCTTTCTATAATGCTTGGTGGAAGTAACTATTACTTTGGTAAATTAGTTAAAAAAGATACTATAGGGGATAAATTAAAAGAAATAGAAAAAAATGATGTTATAAAGACAAATAAAATTTTAGATTTAGTTACTTTTTTAGGGGTAGTTTTAGCTATAATTATTTCCTTTGTAATACATAGTTTTTTATAGAGGTAAATTCATATGAAAAATAGTCATGGTGGAAATATTGATGAAATAAAGAGAAATTACAAAATTAAAGATTTAGTAGACTTTTCAGCAAATATAAACCCTTTAGGGCTTTCAAAAACTGTTAAGGAAGCTATGATAAATGCTATAGATGACGTTATTCATTACCCAGATATCACTTATTTAGATTTAATAAATAGCATAAGTGAATTCCTAAATATAGAAAAGAATAACATATTTTTAGGGAATGGTGCAGCGGAAGTTATATTTAATATAGTAAGAGGCTTAAAGCCTAAAAAGGCTCTACTTTACGGGCCAAGCTTTTCAGAATATAGCGAAGCTTTAAACTCAGTAGATTGCAAGATAGATTATTATGTTTTAAAAGATAAGTATAATTTGGATTTAGGGATTTTAGATATGATTAATAAAGATACAGATATAATATTTATTTGTAACCCTAATAATCCGACAGGTGCTTTATGCAAAAGACAAATGATAGAAGAAATATTAAAGGCTTCAAAGGAAGAGGATATTACAGTTGTAATAGATGAATCTTTTTTAGAGTTTGTTAGGAATTCTAAGGAAATTACTTTAATTAATAGTTTAAAAGATTATGACAACTTAATTATAGTTAAGTCTTTAACTAAGATTTTTGCCTTTCCTGGAATAAGGCTTGGGTACGGATTAACTAAAAATAAAGAATACTTAGAAAAGATAAATAAAAACACTATATCTTGGAGCGTAAACACTATAGCAAATAAAGCTGGAATTGCAGCTTTAAAAGAAAGTTTATATATTAAAAATACTATTGAATTTGTAGAAGAAGAAAATAAGTTTTTATTTAATAATTTAAGCTTATTTAAAGATTTAAAGGTATTTAAAGGATATGCAAACTTTATATTTTTTAAGACCTTTAAAAATATAGATTTAAAAGAAGAACTTTTAAAATATGGAATTTTAATAAGGAGCTGCGAAAACTATATAGGACTAGATAAGAGTTATTATAGAGTTGCAGTTAGAACTAGAGAAGAAAATATTAAATTAATAAAATCTCTTCAAGAAATTGTAAATTAATAATCTCAAATGATAAAAAATTGACAATTAGATAATTAAATAATATAATCATTCTGATAAAAATAATAATTGGTGTATATTACTTAAAAGGGAATAGAGTGTAAATCTCTAACTACCCCAGTAACCGTGATGTGGACGAGGCCTAAATTATAGTCACTATATTAATTTATGGGAAGGCTAGGCTAAGGGTGAAGCTAAGTCGGGATACCTGCCAAATTATTTATACGACTTACTATAACCTTCTGAGGGTGGGGTTATAGTGCTAATAGGATTTTTTTATATAAGCATACCTTCACACGGTGTGTTTTTTTAATCCCAAAAATTAACGCCTCAAAATTATAATGGAGGAAAAGTGATGAGAAATTTTAAAAAGTTATTGTCAGTAGTAGTTTTAACGATATTTTCGTTAGCTATCTTTACAGGCTGCGCAGGTAAAACTGTTACTATGAAAGATATGGAAGGTACAGAGTTTAAAGTACCTAAAAAGATTGAAAGAATAGTATCTACAGCACCGTCTAATACTGAAATTTTAGTAGGTCTTGGGTTAGGTGATAAAATTGTAGGAGTAGATAAATATTCAGCTGATATAAAAGGGTTAAAAAGTGATGTAACTAAAATAGACTTTAGAAACCCAGATGCTGAAGCTATAATTGCCCTTAAACCAGATGTTATTATTGCATCAGGTCATAATAGAGAAGGAAAAGAAGATCCATTTAAGGCTTTAAAAGATGCTGGTATACCAGTTGTATACTTGCCTACAGCAGAAAGCATAAATGGAATCTATGATGATATAAATTTCTTAGGGAAGCTTACTGGAACTGAAGAAAAAGGAAATGAAATGGTAAATAACTTAAAAGGCGAAGTTGATAAAATCAAAGCTATAGGTGAAAAGATTAAAGATAAGAAAACTGTATACTTTGAAATAGGTTCAGGTGAAAAACTTTATAGTTTCGGTAGTGATACATTCTTAAATGAATTATTAACTACAATAGGAGCCCAAAATATATTTAAAGATCAAAAAGGTTGGATCTCACCTAGTGAAGAATCAGTAATAAAGAAAAATCCAGATGTAATCTTAACAAACGAAGATTACATAAAAGATGCTACAAAACAAATAGAAAAACGCCCAGGATTTAATACTATAAACGCAGTTAAAAATAAAGAGGTATTCTTAGTAGATAAAAATGCAACTTCACGTCCAAGTCAAAACGTAATAAGTGCATTAAAACAAATTGCAAAGGATATTTATCCAAAAGAATATGCAAATATCTAAAAAAATAAAAATCAAGATAAGCTTAGGAGTAATCCTAAGCTTACTGATTATCTGTATTGGAACTTCTCTTGGAAGTTCCAATATTGATTTATTAGATACAGTTTCAATAATAGCGCATAAGCTATTTAATATACCTCTTAGGGCGGGGATTGAATCTAAAGATATTGCGATAATTTGGCTTTTAAGGCTGCCTAGGGTACTTTTAGCTTTCGGGGTAGGCGCATCACTTGCAGTATCTGGTGCGGTAATACAATCTATCTTAAAAAACCCTTTAGCATCACCTTATACTTTAGGAGTATCATCAGGTGCATCTTTAGGTGTTGGAATATATATAGTTTTAGGAATAACTATACCTTTTGTAGGGAATTTAGCGCTTCCTTTTATAGGATTTTTATTTGGAGTTTTAACCGTGTTTTTAGTTATAATATTTTCAAGTAAAGTAGATAGAGGATTATCTAATAATACGGTAATACTTTCAGGAATGGTTTTATCTCTTTTTGCAAGTGCAGTCTTAACTACAGTTACAGCACTTTGTAGTGAGGATATTAAAGCTATTACTATGTGGCAGATGGGATCATTTTCTATGAAGAGTTGGTCTTATGTTTTTGCAGGACTTCCATTTTTTATAATAGGAGTAATCCTTGTAATAAGATATACTAGAGAGATGGATATATTAAGCTTTGGTGAAAATCATGCTATGACAGTTGGAGTGGAAACTAAAAAGGTTAAAAAGACATTACTTGTAGCGGTAGCTATTTTAACTGGAAGTGCTGTAGCTTTAAGTGGAGTGATTGGATTTATAGATTTAATTACGCCTCATATAGTAAGAAAGATATTTGGTTCAAATCACAAAATAGTTATACCTATGTCAATAGTGTTTGGTGGTTCTCTTATGGTTTTAACAGATTTAGTTGCTAGAACTATAATAACACCATCAGAATTACCAGTAGGTGCTATAACTGCAATTGTTGGTGCACCATTTTTTGCATATTTATACTTTGGAAAAAAGAGGGGATAAACATGATAGAAGTAAAAAACTTATATACAGGATATGACGGAATAGAAGTTATCCATGATGTTTCCTTTAAGGCTTCTAAAGGTCAAAATATATCTATCATAGGGCCAAACGGTTGTGGTAAAAGCACTATTTTAAAAGCTATGGCAAACCTTATTGAATTTAAAGGTGATATAACTATAGACGGAGATTCAATTAAAAAGATGAAAAGAAAAAACCTTGCTAAAAAGGTTGCACTTATGAGTCAAAATACTGATATTTATTTTTCATATACAGTATATCAAACTGTTTCTCTTGGAAGATATGCACATATAGATGGGGCTTTTTCAAATCTTTCTAAGAGAGACGAAGAAATAGTTTTAAATTCATTAAAAATGGTAGGATTATTAGAATATAAAGATAAGCTTATAAGCGAATTATCAGGAGGTCAGCTTCAAAGAGTATATTTAGCTAGAGCATTTTCACAAGAACCTGATATATTACTTTTAGATGAGCCTACAAATCATTTAGATTTAAAATGCCAAATTGAAATATTAGAGTACATAAATAAATGGGTAAAAGAAAATAACAAAATAGTTATAGGTGTTTTACATGATTTGAATTTAGTTTTAAAATTTTCAGAGAAAGTTATTTTAATAAAGAATGGAAAAATAGTATCTACTGGAGATTCAAGTGCAGTATTAAATAGTGATAAATTAAAAGAAGTTTATGATATTGATATAAGAAAGTTTATGTTAGAAGCTTTAGAAAGGTGGAGAGGTGAAAACTTATGAAAAAGAAATTTATAATGTCTTATAGCTGCGGAAAAGATAGCACTTTAGCCTTATATAGAATGATAAAATCAGGGCATACCCCTTTAGCTCTATTAGTTACTGTGGATAGTAAAAGAAATAGAAGCTGGTTTCACGGGATTCCAGAAAATTTATTAAATGAAGTTTCAAAATCATTAGATATACCATTACTTATAGTAAAAAGTGAAGGGGATAATTACGAAGAAACTTTTGAAATAGCACTAAAAGAGGCAAAAGAACTTGGAGCTGATTCTTGTGTATTTGGTGATATTGATTTAGAGCCTCATAGAACTTGGTGCGAAGATAGATGTAAAAATACAAATTTACAATCTATTTTTCCTCTTTGGCAAGAAGGAAGAGAAGATTTAACTTATGAATTTATAGATTCAGGATTTAAAACTATAGTTAAAAATGTAAGATTAAATGTTTTAGGTGAAGAGTTTTTAGGAGAAATTTTAACAAGAGACTTAGTTAAAAGGATTAAAGATAAAGGTTCAGACCCTTGCGGAGAAAATGGAGAATACCATACATTTGTTTATGAAGGACCTATATTTAATAGTAAAATTGAATTTAAAGAAAATGGAAACTTATTAACAAAAGACTATGGATTTTTAGATATTAAGTAGGTGAATTAAATGAAATATAAAGGAATTATGCTGCTTGGAACTGCGTCTTCTGTAGGAAAGAGCACTTTAGCTCTAGGATTTTGTAGATATTTTAAAGAAAAAGGATATGATGTAGCACCATATAAGGCTTTAAATATATCATTAAACTCATTTGTTACAAAAGAGGGAGATGAGATAGGAAGAGCCCAAGTAGTACAAGCTGAAGCTTGTGAAATCAAGCCAAAGGAATATATGAACCCCATACTTATGAAACCAAGCAAGGGCTTTGGAACTCAAGTTATAGTAAGAGGAAAAGTTCATTGCACTATGGACGCTTATAAGTACAAAGAACTTAATAGTTTTTTAAAAGAAAAAGCTAAAGAAGCGTATCTAGATATTAAAAAAGATCATGATTTAATAGTTTTAGAAGGTTCAGGAAGCTGCGCTGAAATAAATTTAAGGGATACAGATATAGCAAACTTTCAAACAGCTAAAATGACAGATTCTGATTGTATTCTAGTTGCAGATATAGATAGAGGCGGAGTTTTTGCATCTATAGTAGGTACTTTAAGCCTTTTAACTGAAGATGAGAGAAGGCGAGTTAAGGGTGTTATAATAAATAAGTTTAGAGGGAAAAAAGAATTCTTTACTGAGGCTATGAGACAGTTAGAAGATATAATAGGCGTTAAAGTACTAGGGGCTATGCCTTACTTTAACTTAAATATAGAAGATGAAGATAGTACAGAAGTTAAAGATTTAGGAAAAGGACTTGGGATAGAAGTTAAAGTAATAAGAACGCCTCATATGTCAAACTTTACTGATTTTAATTCACTTGAAAGAATAGAGAATATAAATTTAAAATATGTAAAAAATCCTAGCGAATTAGATAATTCAGATTTAATTATAATACCTGGAAGTAAAAATACTATAGAAGATTTAAAATATTTAAAGCAAACTGGATTTAAAGAAAAGATATATAAATTAAAAGAAGAGGGAACCCCTATACTTGGTATATGTGGAGGATATCAGATTTTAGGAAAAGAAATTGAAGACCCCTTTAAAATTGAAGGTGATTCTTTAAAAGAAGAAGGATTAAATCTTTTAAGCTTAAAAACTGTATTTAACAAAAATAAATGTACTAGACAAACAGAAGCTTATACTTTATGCGGTGAAAAAGTAAAGGGATATGAAATTCATAATGGAAGTAGTGAAGTTTTAGATTTAAATGAAGAGTGGATAAAGGACTCTAAAGGTAATATATTAGGTTTAAAAAATGGAAATGTTTATGGAACTTATATACACGGACTGTTTGATGAAAATGAATTTTTAGAGAGTTTTATGAAGAGTATAGTTAAGGATTATGAAATAAAACTTAAAAATAACATAAACTATAATGAGTATAAAATTTCACAGTATAATGAACTTTTAAAAATTCTAAAAGAAAATATTGATATGGAATATGTTGAAAGTTTAATTAAAGGATAGTAAAACTATCCTTTTTTTTATTCGTTAAATTATGTATAATCTTAAGGTGATTTTAAAAATAAGGAGAATTAGAAATTGAATTTTGTAGCAATAGATTTTGAAACAGCAAATGAAAAAAGAAACAGCCCCTGTTCTATAGGTATGGTTGTTGTAGAAAATGGAGAAGTTAAAGAAAAAATTCACCGCTTGATTAAACCTAAAGAAATGAGATTTGAACCTATGAATATTTGGATTCATGGAATTAGACCTAGTATGGTAGAAGAAGAGCCGGAGTTTGATGAAGTTTTTAAAGAAATAAAACATTATTTTGACGGAAGTTTAATAATAGCACATAATGCAGCTTTTGATATATCGGTCCTTAGAAACACTTTAAGCTTATATAATATTGAAGAACCAGAGTTTGATTATATATGTACTATGAAGCTTTCAAAAAACTTTTATAAGGGTTTAGAAAACGCAAAGTTAAATACAGTAAACGAGCTACTAGGATTTAAGTTTAGGCACCATGATGCTTTAGATGACTCTTTAGCTTGTAGTAATATTTTACTAAATATTTCAAAAGAGTTAGAAACAAATAATATAAAAGATGTTTCAAAAAATGTAGGAGTTACCTTAGGTAAGGTATATAAAGGTGGATATAAACCTTCTTCAAGCAAAGGAAGTATTTTAAAAACTTCAAATAGAATTTTTGATTTAAAAAAAGAAGATTTACTAGATATTAAAAAGGATTCTTTAAAAGGAGAAACTGTAGTTTTTACAGGGGGACTTAAAAAGGTTTCTAGAGATGAAGCTATGAGGCTTGTTAGAAAGGCTTTTGGAACTACTGGAAGTTCAGTAACTAAAAAAACGACTATGTTAGTTACAGGGATTAAAGATATAAATAGTTTAAAAAGAAGTGAAATGAGCAATAAATTAAGAAGGGCAGTTGACCTTATTGATTTAGGAGGAGATATTAAGATTTTAAGTGAAGAAGAGTTTTTTAAAATAATCAAAAATTAATAATTTGCCCCAAAGACTTTAAAGAACAAAGGTAAAGTATCGATAAGTAAAGGTGAGAAATGGGGGCGAACACTATAAAAAACAAAAGAGTAAAGGTCTTGCTTATACTTTCTTTAGTTATATCTATTATTTTTTTCATATTTTTCAAAGAAGCAATAGATATAAGTAAAAGTAGATTATTAAGTGAGATTACAAGTGACTATATAGAAAGAAATTTAAGTGAAGAAGACTATTTAAGAATAGACAAAGAGGCTAAAAGTAAAGATTTAAATCTAGATGAAGAATATTTTTTAAACGCTTATATAACATATAGAAAAAGTAGTGATAAAAATATTTGTTTAAAATATTTTCTTTTAGCAGAAGAAAATTTTACTGATAAAACAAATGACAGAATAAAAATAGTGTCATACCTATACCTTATAGATATGCTTTTAGAAAAAGAAAAGATTGATGATGCATGTTTTTACATAGATAAATTATTCACGGTTTTAAATAATGATGACTTATATTATATATACCTAAATAAGATAGATCATAGACTATTAAAACTCGCAGATAAGAGCAGTAGAAGAATAGAGGCTTTAGAGTATTATAGAGAAATATTAAACCATTCTAGAAGTCTATCAAAATTTCAAAAGGTATTAGTTAATAGAAGAATATCTATTTTAGCGAGTTCTACTTCAAATTACCTAGAGTGTATTGAAAATAATATGGAAATACTTTCTCAAACTGAAAATGCTAAAACTGATGAAGATAAATATTATCTAATAAAGACCATAGTAGATATAGCAACCACAATTAGAAAGGCTTCTGGGAACTATGTTTCTGAGAGTATTATGGAATATGCTGATAATTTCACTTTAGAAGATAAAGCTTTAGATTCAGAAGTAAATATTTATAGATTAATAAATCTAGCAGAAGGAAAACTTTTAAGTAATGATTATGATGAAATGATTAAGTATTTGCAGGAGATAGATGTCTATAAAGAATTTATAAATAAAAATTTAAAAGATGATGTAGAGTGCATGCAAAATATATTTTATTCTGCATATTATCTAGATAATTCTTATATAGAAAGGGCAACTGAATGCATAAATAAAGCTAAATATTTGATAGATAACGATAAGATAAACAGATATGTAGATAAAGATATATATTATGATATAAGCCTTGGAAATATATTATTTTATAAAAAAGATTATAACGGTGCAATAGAAGAATATTCAAAAGCTATTAAAAAGTCAGATAAAGCTGGAAATATAGAGATGTTAAATACATCTTATTCAAAGGTTGCTAGGGTGTATAATGCAATAGGTGATTATAAGGGCGAAAAAGAAACCTATAAAAAACTCGTTAGTATGGAAAAGGATAAGGGTAAAGTTTTATCAGAAGATTATTATAAATATATAATTTATAGAGAAAAAAATTTAAAGAGTATTGAACATAAATTAAAAGATAAAATAATAACTTTAATTTTATGTGTACTTATAGGTTTTTTAATAATCATATTATTAAAATTAAGTATTAAGCCATTTATAATGAAAAAAATAAAAAGAGTAAGAATAAAAAAATATATTAAAAATAAAAAATATACACTATACTATCAGCCAATAATTAACCCTAAAAACAACTTAGTTGTAAGTGCTGAAGGGTTATTAAGATTTAAAGAAAAGAATAATGTTTTGTTACCAAAAGAACTACTAAAAGATATAGATGATTGTAATTTGATGGGTGATTTAACTTTATATATTTTAAAAATGGCTATAGATAATTATAGGGTTATAAGTAGGTTTGAAAAATTAGAAGAAGACTTTTATCTTTCAATAAATATAAGGATAAATGAACTTAAAAATGATTCTGTTTTTCAAAGGATGATAGATATAATTAGTGAGTCTAATCTTAGGAGAGGTGCTATTTGTTTAGAGATAACTAAGTGCAGCGAAATAAATAATATTGATAAAGTAAAGGCAAATATTAAAAAACTAAGGGAAGTTGGTTTTAAGATTGCTTTAGATAACTTTTGCATAGATGAAATCAACGGTATTTTAATTAAAAGTATAGAACACGATATAACTAAGATAAGTGTTAGTATTTTAGAGGCTATTTTTGATTCAAAGTATAACTGCGATATGAAAGAATTAATGCAAAGGATAATTTATAATAAAAACATTAATCTCATAGTTGAAGGCGTTGAAACTAAGGGGGAAAATGAATTTATTAAAAATTTAGATCTTAAAAATGTTTATATCCAAGGATACTATTATAGTGAACCATTAGATATAGAAACGCTAATTAAATTTTAGATACGAAAGCAAAAGCTTTGGTTATGAGGTGATTTTATAAAAAAGAAATACGTAGTTTTAATTACTCTTTTTATTATAGGATTAGTTTTTATTTTATATAAAATTAACTTTAGTTATTATAAGCAGATAAATGTTATCGAAAAAAGCTATTATAGCGGAGTTAAATTGAGTGAAGATTCTATAGAGAGATGCAAAGAGTACTTAAGTGATAATAATGATAGAAATTCAAATGATTACTTTATAATGGCGTATTTAGATATGATAGATGGAGATACAAAGAAAGCTTCAGAATACTTTAACTTAACTATAGCTAAAGAAACGGATGAGACATCTGTATTTGCAAAAATATATAGTAGGATGTTTTTAGCGGATGAAGCATATAAAAATGGAAATTTAAAATTAGCATCTACATATGTAAAAAGTGCATTTAAAATAGTTTCTAAAAAAGATTATAACAAGCATTATAAAATACTTGCAGATACGTTATTAATAGGAGTTGACTACAACGAGGAAAGTAGAAAAATAGCAACAAAATACCTAAAGAGTATGTTAGATGATAAGAAAAATCTAAATAGCGATGCTAAGTTTTATTTAGAATATAGGATAGCACCTCTTTATATTATAGAAGGGAAATATGCTGAGGGGATTGAAGCAACCCTTCAAACTATTATGCTATCAAGAGAGAGAAGAAATAAATTATATGAAGCTAAATCCTTAATAGATTTAGGTCTTACATTTAGGCTACTAGGAAGATATGATATAGCTAGAAATACAATAGAAAGCGCACTGTCTATTGACCTTAAAGATAAAAATGAAGAGGCTATAGTAAAACTTTATGCACTTACAAATTTAGCAGATATAGATAACATAAAGGGTGATTATAAAGGGGCTAAAATTAATTTAGATAAAATGGATAATTATATAAACCTTTTAAAAGATGAAGAAGAAAAAAAAGACTTTAATATAATGAAATACACTTTGGAGGCGGATATAAACATACATAATAAAGATTTAGAAAAAGCAAATTACAATATAGAAAAAGCTAAATATTTATTAAAGAATCTAAAGAATGTCTATATAGCTGACAAAGATATTTATTTAAAAGATGTAATTGGTGAGTATTATGAAGCCTATTCTAAAAATAAAGAAGCTATAAGAAGTTATAAAGAAGCTTACGACATGGCAAAGAATAGAAAAAATATAGAGTACCAAAGATTAGTTTTAAATAATTTATTTAATATTTATAAAAGGCTAGATTACAAGAATGAAGTTATAGATACTGAAGAAAAAATAATAAACCTTATGGATAGTGAAAAAGCTAGTATAGGAGAAGATTATGTTTATTATTCATCTACTTTAAGAGAAAAAGCACAAATGGTAAAAGAAGAGAATAAAAGAAAATATAGAGATTCATTATATATTATTTTATTTTTAATTGTATCTATTGTAGGATACAAATATATGAATAAGTTAGTTAAAAGCAACAGATATGACTCATTAACTAATGTTTATAATAGAGGTAGATTTAATAGAGATTATAATAAGCTTATGAAAAAGAGCTATAGTGATTTTGCACTAGTTATGCTTGATATTGATGATTTTAAATCTATAAACGATAATTTTGGACATAATGTTGGAGATGCAGTTTTAATAAATGTTTGTAATATTATAAAAAATGTAATAGGTCAAAAAAGAGAATTGTATAGATATGGTGGTGAAGAGTTTATTATAATATTTAATGAAGAGGAAAAAGAATCAGTATTGTTAGTAGCCGAAAGGATAAGAAGAAATATTGAAGCTATGGTCTTAAAAGAAAATATAAGTGTAACTATAAGTATTGGAGTAGCTTTTTCAAATGAAACTAGAACTAACAGAACAGATATATTAAAAAAAGCAGATCAAAATCTTTATAAATCTAAGACAAGTGGAAAAAATAGAGTTACTTTTCAGTAAGGGTTATAATAAACACAAAGATTAATTTTAAGAGGTATTAGATATGAGAAAAGCAATAATAATTGTAAGCTTTGGAAGTAGTGATGTTGAAGGATTAAAAAAATCTATATTCAAAGCAGAAGAAAATATAAGAAAACAGTTTGAGGATTTTGATGTTTTTAGAGCGTTTACTTCTAACATAATTATTAAAAAGTTACGAGAAAATACAAATATAAGTATTAGCAATTTAGATGAAAAATTAAAGTTTTTAAAAGAGTCTAATTACGATAAAGTAATAATTCAACCTTTAAATATTATATCTGGTAAAGAATATAATAAAATTAAAGAAGAATTTTATAAATATAAAAATAATTTTGATACTTTAATTTTAGGTGATCCTTTATTTTTAGTTAAAGAGGGAGAAGTTTCTACAAATGATTTAAATAGATTTAACATTTTTTTAGAAACTATATTAAAAAGTGATAAAAATATTTTACTCTTTGGTCACGGAAGTAGTAGTGAATCAGATATAGCCTATAAAAAGATGCAAGAATTTTTTGATATCAACAATAAAAATAATATTTTTGTTGGAACTTTAGAGGGGGATTTATCTATAGAAAAATTAATATTAAAATTTAAAGATAAAGATATTAAGAGAGTTAAAATATATCCCCTAATGCTAACTTGTGGGATGCACGTTAAAAAAGATTTAGCATCAGAAGATGAAAAATCTTGGAAAAGCAAGCTTGAGGGGGCGGGGATTGAGGTAGAAATTATCCAAAAAGGACTAACAGAATTAGATGACTTTAATAAGATATATATAGATAAAATAAATTTACTAATAGATGAATATAAAACAAAAAATAAGGAATAATATTAATAGTATTTATTTTAGATAAAAAGCTTTATATATTAAGAGAAATGTGGTATTATTAACTAAAGCAGTGAAATGCTATTAAAAAAAGTTTTAATATTGATTTATAATTATTCTCTTAAGTTGAAAGTTATTATCAAATTAAATCTTTTAAATTTAGGAGGAATAATTATGACAGATAAGACTATCGTATGCAAAGATTGCGGAAAAGATTTCATTTTCACAGTAGGAGAGCAAGAATTCTACAAAGAAAAAGGATTCGATAACGAGCCAGTTAGATGCCCAGATTGCAGAAGAGCAAGAAAGCAACAAAACAACAGAAGATAATTCGAATGTGCGAGCTATAGAAATATTCTATAGCTTTTTATTTTATATATTTAAAAAAACAAAAAAAATTTAAAAAAAGTGTTGCAATTTTATTTAAATTAAGTTACAATAAAAAAGTAGTGAAAATTACAAAATAAATAATAAAAAAAGTTTTTAGTTAATATTAGTTTCTTTTAAATGAGATTACTAAATATTATATTAGATCTTTAAATTTAGGAGGAATTATTATGACAGATAAGACATTAGTATGTAAAGATTGCGGAAACGAATTCGTATTCACAGTAGGAGAGCAAGAATTCTACAAAGAAAAAGGATTCGATAACGATCCAGTTAGATGCCCAGATTGCAGAAGAGCAAGAAAACAACAAAACAACAGAAGATAGTTTTGTGTATTATATCCGTAGCTTAGGCTACGGATTTTTTATTTATAAAAAATATCCTAGCAAAATTTTGCTAGGATATTTTTTTAATTATCTTCTGGAATTTCTAAGTTGCAAACTGCAAGCATATCTATAGTTTTTAAAACATCTAGTTTAACTCCAGCTAGTATTATAATATCTTGTGCCTTTAAAACTGTATCAGCCGTTGGCATAAACTCTTCTTCATCTCTTATGATTGAAAAGACTCTGCAACCTCTAGGCAGTTCACATTCTTTAAGAGATTTTCCTATAAACCATTCGCTTCCTATAACAAATTCACGGATTATAATCTTTTCATCTTCTGAATCTATTAAAACTGTATGTTCATCAGGTTTTATAAATTTCTCAAAAAGAATAGGGAAAAGAATACATGATATAACAGTAGTTACAACAAAGGCTGAATAGTCAGCTTCGTTTATATATTTTAAGTTTAATGCCATTTGGGCGCCTACTATTACTAAGCTCAGTTGTGCTGTTAGTAAAGTTGATGCAGCAAAAGCATTTCTCATCCCATATTTCTTCTTTAAAACTAGAGAAGGAATGAATTTTACTAAGAAAAATATTAGTAAAAATACTGGAATTTTTAAAATCGAACTAGGGTTATCAACTACTGTTCTAAGGTCGATTTTTACTCCTACCATAATAAAAAATATAGGAATTAAAAATCCGTATCCTACAACGTCTAACTGGTGAGTGATTTCGTCTTTAGCTTTTCCTACTATAAGTGAAAAGACCATACCAGCTAAAAAGGAGCCTAGTATTATCTCAGACCCTACTTTTTCAGCAATTGCTACAAGTACTAAAACTAAGACGAAAGCGCCTCTAACGCTTAAATGAAGGTTTTTAAAGGCCATAGCGGAAAAGTCGTTAGTCTTAAATACATGTTTACTAAAAATGTATAGTAAAATAGCTGCAGCAAAAAGTATTAAAAAAGTAAAACTTTTTAAAGATAAACCATACATAGCAACTGAAGATACAAAACTAACTCCAATTAAACTTACTAATTGAGTAATAATGCAAAATACTAATACGGTTTGCCCAAAGTCACTACTTATAATATTTTTACTTTTTAAAATAGGAACTAATAGTCCAGGGGCTGCTGCTGTAAATAATAGTGCAAAGAAGATTGCACCGTGTGGAATTCCTATAAACCTTAAAGTAAGTGATAAAATAAGTGCTGTTATTAGTGAAATTACAAACATTTTTATGCTTGTAAAAAGTTTAGAAGATGTAAAATTTTCTCCTTCAACTACTTTTAAATCATCAAAGTTTATAGCAAGTCCGCTTAAAAACATAAGATACGCTAAACCAAGGTTTGATAAAAATAATATCCAAACATCAGGCTTTATAATATTTAAAAAGCTTTTTCCAAGCAATATCCCAATAAATATTTCGCCTACTTGGTAGGGGACTTTTATCTTTTTTAATTTTGATACTAAAAATGGCGTAAAAAACGCAACTACAGACAAAATTAAAAGAGAATCGTAGTTTAAAGTTTGTTCCATAGAATAACCTCTTTTCTGTAGTGTATATTAAATTTTCTTATAAAACTTATGATAACTTATAATTTTAATATTAACAAATAATAAGTATCGATAAGTTTAAATTGTAATATAATTTTAATATGATAAAGTATATATAAGAAATTTTTCCCTCTCGTCGTAGTGTTTATACAGTTTAGATGCATCGATTTCCTTTTTTAAAGTAAATGCTGTGTTATTTTCTAAATAGTATATGTAATCGTCAGATGGATAATATAAAACAATATCGATTTTTCTATAATAATCATCAACTGAATCTAAAATATTATCTATAACTTTCATAAAGATTTGGATTGAAAAAGGATTAAAAAAATAAAATTTATTATCTTCTTTTGAAACTTCATAATCTTCAGCTAAGATATTTAAAAAAGTTATTTTATCTTCTTTCTTTTTATATTTTTTTAGATATCTTTCTTTATTTTCTAAAGACTCTCTTATGTAATTAAAATTCATCTCTATTCCAGTTACCTTAGAATTAAACTCATAATTTATATAAAATATAAGTCTTCCTTTTCCAGAACCAAAGTCGACTATAGAATCAGTTTCTAAAAGATCGTAATCACTAAATAAAAGATCTAAAGCCCTATAATCTGTAGGTTCGTATCTATTATAGTGGTAAAATTTATCATCTATTTGCTGTATTCCAGATGTTTTGATATTTAAAATGTTTTCGCAAAATTCTTCTGTTATCATAATTTTCAGGCCTTCCTTATATAATTTATGCAATGCTTATTATACTACTTTAATTTAAAAGATTAAAATATTTTAATCTTTTTTAATCTTACTTTCATCTTACTTTAAAAATAGTTTAATTTTGAGAAGATATAATCTAGTCATAAAGTTTAAGGAGGAAATTATTATGAAAGATAATAAAGAAATAATAGAAGTTACAGTTTTAGAGGAAAATGGTGAAAAAGATAATAAGAATGTTAAAAAAGATAACTTTTTCAAAAAGTACAAAAAAACTATAAAAAGAGGTATTATAATAGGAGGAGTTTTAATCATTGTGTTTGGAGGAATTACTTTTAGCGCAATATATAAAACAGTTAAAGGGAATGTAAATTATACTGAAGAAAAGGCTAAGGATATAGCTTTAGATAAGGTTAAAAGTGAAATAAAATATAATCTAGAGGATTCTAAAAAGATAGCTTTAGACAAAGTTAAAGGTGAAGTTATAAAGACTAAAGAAGACTTTGATGATGATAATATGTCTTTAGTTTATGAGTTTGAAATAAAGGGAAACGATAATATGCTATATGAAGTTGAAGTTGATTCAAAAACTGGCGCAATATTAGATTTTGATTCTCCAGTATCAGATAAAAGGGATAGAGATTAATTAACTTCTATAGAATAAAAGAATAAGAGGTGCTTTAATTGAAAAAGGTTTTAATAATAGAAGATGAAAAAAATATCGCATCATTTATAGAGATGGAATTAAAATACGAAGGCTATGAAGCCTTTATAGAACTTGATGGGAAGTCGGGCTTAGAAAAGGCTTTAAATGAGGAATTTGATATTATAATTTTAGATTTAATGCTTCCTTTCTTAAATGGACTTGAGGTTTGTAGAAGGCTTAGAAAGGTTAAAAATACTCCTGTTATAATGTTAACTGCAAGGGATAACGTTATGGATAGGGTTTCAGGTCTTCAAACAGGTGCTGACGATTATATTTCAAAGCCTTTTGCAATAGAAGAACTCTTAGCTAGAATAGATGCACTTTTAAGAAGAGTGAAGATGGAATCTAAAGAAAGTAATAAGTTAATTTTCAAAGATATTGAAATAGATATAGAAGGAAGAACAGTAAAAGTTTTAGGTGTTCCTATATCACTTACTACTAAAGAATATGAATTACTTTTAATGCTTATTAAAAACAAAAATAAAGTATTAACAAGAGATGCACTTTTAGAGAATATTTGGGGATATGATTATGACGGAGAAAATAATGTTGTGGATGTTTATATAAGACATCTAAGAAGTAAGCTAATAGATGGGAGGGATAAATATATCCAAACTGTAAGGGGAGTTGGATATGTTTTAAGGTAGTATGATAAAAAAATTCAAAAATATATCAACATTTAAAAAACTATCTATAATAACTTTTTTTGCTATAATTTTAGTATTTTTATTTTCATATATATCTCAATTTGTCCTTTTTAGAGTTTGGGCAACTGAATATGAAAAAGATAATATTTTAAAAGAATATAATTCTGTAAAAGAAATATTAAATAGCAATATTTCTAAAGATAGGTATGATGATATTTTTAAATCTATGGATTTAGAAATTATAATATATAAAGACGGTAAAATCTTATATAAAAATAAAGATCTAGATAAAGATATATCTTTAGAGAATATAGAAAAAAAGAAGATAGGATATGACTATGAAATAAACGAAGATGAAGATATATATTTAAATGCGCCTATAAATATAGAAGGCTCTAATAATTATATTTATATTTTTACAGAAAGTGATATATTTAAGAATTTTATAGAAAATACAACTCCCTCATTAATAGTAACTGTTGTTTTAGTTTTAATATTTAGTATATTACTTGGAACTTACGTATCTAAAGTATTTTTAGATAAGCTTAAAAAACTTAGAGAAACAATTAAAAATATTAAAGAAAAAGGCGTAAGTGAAAGAGTTTTAATTACTAATCCAAAAGATGAGTTTGATAAAGTAAATATTTTATTTAATAGTATGATGGATGAAGTAGAAGAATCTTTAAACAGTCAAAAAAGATTCGTGCAAGATGCATCTCACGAGTTAAAGACACCTCTTACTATTTTAAAAGGCCACCTAAAAATGTTAAATAGGTGGGGAAAAGAAGATAAAGAGGTTTTAGATAAATCTTTAAATATAAGTCTTGAAGAAGTAGAGAGATTAGAAAAGCTTGTAAATGATCTATTAGTTTTAGGAAGAGTTCAAAACGGAAAGATAGAATTAAATAATATAGAAGAAACAAATCTATTAGAGGTGGTTACAAGTGTTGTAGAGGATTTTAAAATAATAAATAAAGATGTTTCTTTTGAAGTTTCTATTTCAAAAGATTTAAACATTAAAATTTTAAAAGAGCATTTAAAGCAGCTTATGATTATCTTTATAGATAATGCTATAAAATACTCTGATAAGGATTTAAAGATTATTAAAATAAATGGATTTAAAGATGACAGAGTAAATATTATTATAGAGGATAATGGAATCGGAATTTTAAAAGAAGATTTAGATAAGATTACTGATAGATTCTATAGAGCAGATAAATCTAGAAAATATAATAATAGCTTTGGGATAGGTCTTTCTGTTTCAAAAGAATTAATTAAGCTATACGAAGGAGAACTTGAAATTTCAAGCGAAGTAGGGGTAGGTACTAAAATAAGCATTATATTTTAGTTTGACATAGTTAAAAAGATATATAATAATTATTATAATTTAACTAAGGAGGAAATAAAATGAATGCTAAATACTTTATAGAAAAATTAGGGCTTCAAAAACACGTTGAAGGTGGTTACTTTAAACAGACTTTCGTATCAAGTGAAGAAGTAGATGGAAATAGAAAACTGTATAGTTCTATATACTTTTTACTTAAAAAAGGAGAGGTATCAAACTTTCACGTTTTAACAGCAGATGAAATGTGGTATTTCCACGGAGGAAGCGCTCTTACTATTTATATGATAAATGAAGATGGGGCACTTATTGAAAAGAAATTAGGTTTAGATATAGAAAACGGAGAAGAGCCTCAAGTTTTAGTTCCTAAAGGCTACATCTTTGGTTCTTCTATGAATAATGATGGTTTTTCACTAGTAGGTTGTATGGTAGCACCACAATTTACTTTTGAAGATTTTAAATTATTTAAAAGAGAAGAATTATTAAGTGCATATCCAAAGCATAAAGAAATTATTTTAAAACTTACTAGAGATTAAGTAATAATTTAAAAATAATAAGAATAAGATAAAAAGAATAGAGTAAATATTCGACAATTTACTAAAAAGAAATGGATTCCCTCAATCCATTTCTTTTTTTAGTTTCTCATTTACAAATAAGTATTATTTAATGATAAAATATAAATAATAGATGAAATTTGTTAGGAGATTATATGAATAAATCAAATATAAATTTAATAGTTAGATTTTTAGTTTTAATTGGGATTGGAATCTTTAGTTTTGAAAATATTAAAAAAGGAGAAATCGGATTTTTATTAGGATATATTTTAATTTCTATTTCATTATCTCTTCTTCAAAATATATTTAAAAAGGATAGATTAATAATAGTAACCTTAATTATTATTAGTTTTATAGCTTGTTATTTAGGATTTAGACTTTCAGTTTTATTTATATTAGAGATAGCACTTGAAAATCTAAAAGGTTTTTATAAATATTTGATTACCTTTATTTTAATAATAGTAACTGTATTTGGAAACTTTTATAAAGAAGATACATACTTGGTATCTTATTTTGGGGTGATTTTAATAATTTTTAATTATTATATAAATAAACATTCTTTAAAGTTTAAAAAGCTTGAAGAAGATCTAGACTATTCTATAAAAGCAAATCACAGGATAAATAAAAAATTAAGAGATGAAGAAGAATTACATAGGCAAAAATTATATAACGCTAAACTAAAAGAAAGAAATAACCTTTCAAGAAAAGTGCACGATGAAGTGGGGCATGTTATTGCAGGATCTTTAATGAGACTTGAAGCTGCAAAAGTTATTTTAGATGTAGATTCTTTAAAAGGAAGGGAACTTTTAGATGAAGTTACTGAAAATTTAAGGCTAGGTATGGATGATATTAGAAATACAATTCATATGATTTCTCCAAATAAAGAAGAAATAGGAGTAAATCGAGTTAAGGATTTATTGAACGAAAAATTTAACGACACTAATATAGATGTAAGCTTTATTTATAATAGTAAACTTGAGAAAATATCACTAGCTAATTGGGAAATAATTTATGATTCTATAAAAGAATTAAGTACAAATGTTATAAAGTATTCTAAGTGCAATAAAGTAAATGTAAAGATTGAGGTATTAAATAAAATAGTTAAATTTATGTTTAAAGATGATGGGTTTGGAACTTCTATAATAAAAAAAGGGTATGGATTAAGTAAGATTGAAGAAAGAGTTTTAAATGAAGGTGGTAAATTAATTTTAGATGGTAGTTTTGGGTTTAGTGCAATAATAATTTTTAATATTAAGGAAGTGTAAGATGAGTATAAGGTTAGTTATAGGTGAAGATGATAGTTTAATTAGAGAAAGCCTTAAGATTATTTTATCAGTTGATAAAGATATAGAAGTCTTAGGAGCTTTTGAAAACGGAAGAGAAGTATTAAATTTTTTAGAGTGTAATGATTCTGATATAATTTTATTAGACGTTAGAATGCCAGTTTTAAATGGAGTTTTAACAACTAAAGAAATTAATAGATTAAATAAAGGAAAAGTAATTATACTAACAACATTTGATGAAGATGAATATATAAGAGATGCTATAAAGTTTGGTGCAAAAGGATACCTTTTAAAAAATACTAAACCAGATAAAATAATAGATGCTATAAAGATGGTTCATGAAGGAAATTCAGTTATTCAAGAAGATGTATTAAAAAAGATATCTTTAGGGATTATAGAAAATAATAGTGATTTAGAAGATTTAAGTATATTTACAGATAGGGAAAAAGATATAATTAAGGAGATTTGTAAGGGGCTTAGTAATAAAGAAATAAGTAAAGAACTATTTATTTCAGAAGGAACTATAAAAAATTATATAACTTCAATTTTGCAAAAGACAAACCTTACTCACAGAACTCAAATTGCTATAAAATATTTAAATATAATTAAATAGTGACAAAAGTCATATATAGATTATGACCTTCTCTAGGTTTTTAGAGAAGGTCTTTTTTGTATAATAAAATAAAGAGGAGGGATTTTTTATGTATGCTATAGAAATTAAAGATTTAGTTAAAAATTATAATGGGTTTTTAGCGGTAGATAATATATCACTTAAGATAAAACGTGGAGAAATATATGGGTTACTTGGACCTAATGGTGCAGGTAAAAGTACAACTATAAATATATTATCAGGCCTTTTAAAACAAACATCTGGAGAAATTAAAATAAATGGAGTAGATGTAAGTAAATCTATGAAAGGGCAAAATAAGGTTTTAGGACTAGTTCCTCAAGATATAGCTTTATATAAAAGTTTTACAGCAGAAGAAAATTTAAAGTTTTTTGGAGAGCTATATGGATTAAGAGGAAAAAAACTTAAAGAGAGAGTGGATAGCGCATTAGAGTTTACAGGACTTACTGATGTTAGAAAAAAGATTTCTAAAGAGTTTTCAGGGGGGATGTTAAGAAGGTTAAATATTGCTTGTGCACTAGTTCATAGACCAGAAATTTTAATTATGGATGAACCTACAGTTGGAATTGATCCCCAGTCTAGGAATCATATCTTAAATTCTGTTCGTGAGCTTAATAAAAAAGGAGTAACTATAATTTATACAACTCACTATATGGAAGAAGTTGAAGCTATATGTACTGAGATTGGAATTATAGACCACGGAAAACTTATAGTAAACGGAACTAAAGAGGAACTTAAAAATCTAGTTTGTGATAAGAAGAAATTAATAGTATCACTTCAAGATATTAAATCATTAGATATAAATACTATATTAAATATAAATGGTGTAGTAGATGTAGATTTTTGTGAAAATGAAATTATTATAAGTTCAAATAAAGAAGCAAATAATTTAGAAGATATAATAAAGACTTTAAATAGTTCAAATTCAGAGATAATTAATATTAAATATGAAGAGGTAAATTTAGAACAAGTATTCTTAACTTTAACTGGAAGAACTTTAAGGGAGTAATAGTATGATTGGAATAATAAAAAGTGTAGTTTTAAAATCTATAAGAGAACCAAAATATCTTATATTTACTGCAATATTTCCTATATTTTTAACTATACTCTTAGGAAATGTTCTTAAAAATGGTTTTAGTTCTAATATAGAGAAAGATGAAGAAAAATCTTTATATATTTTAGAGTCAGAGAAGGAAAACCAAACTATAGATATTTTAAGTGAAGTTATAAAAAATGAAAATTTAGATTATAAAATAAAATACGTAAAAAATATCGAAGAAGGAAAGGATTTAGCTAGAGAAAAAGATGGGGTGCTTTTAGACGTTAATGATAAAAAAGTAGATATCTATACTAAATCTTCTAATAATTTCTCTTATAAGGAGCTAAAGACTGTTTTAGAAAATATAAAAAATAGATCTACAGTAATAAATTTAGCATATAAAAGTGATATAAATTTAGGAGAGGAGATAGCAAGTAATAAAGAAAATATAAAATTAAATGTTTTAGAGATAGAAGGTGGAGTAAAGCAAACATCTTTTGACTATTATGGAATTGTAGAAATCACTATGATGTGTTTATATATAATGCTTTTCCCAGTTAATAAGTTAGATGAAGATAGAAAAAGAGGAATTTATAATAGGGGAAGGCTTAGCGGAATGAGTAATTTAAATTACTACGCTGGAAATATTATAGGGAATTTTATTATATCCTTTGTAGTTACAATGCCTGCGTTTTTATTTAATTTATTTATACTAAAAATTAATTTAGGTAATAATCCATTTTTAATATATTTAGGAATAGAAATCTTTGCTTTAGCAGTAATATCTATAGGTGTTGTAATTTCTTCTTTATTAAAGGAAAGAGAAAAGATTATGACTATTGTAGAGGGCGCAGTTTTTCCAGTGTTTTCTTTCCTTGGAGGAGCTTATATAGCACTTCCTGATAACTTAGGTGGTTTTTTTCAAATACTTACAAATATATCACCTTTAAGATGGTTAAATAGAGGTATTTTTAATTTTATTTACCTAGAAAAAACAGATATTTTATTAGTATCAATAATAAGTAATATTGCTATATTCTTAGTGTGTTTATCTATGATAGCAGTATTTTGTTTAAGAAGGGAGGATAGAATATGAGAAATATTATTTTAATGCTTAAACATAATTTAAAGATTATGATATTTAAAAAGCCGATATTCTTTATAGGGTCTATTCTTCTTCCAGTCGCATCAGTAATACTATTAAGTGGACTGATTCAAAGTAGTTCAGGGTATATAACTTATGGAGTTTTAGATAGCAGTAATTCAAAAGCTTCAAAAGCTATTTTAGATTCAATTAGTGATGGAGAAAATGTTAAAATTAAAGAGTACACAGAAGAAAAATTAAAAGATGAAGTGAAACTTGGCAATATAAATGGTGGATTAATTATAAATAAAGATTTTGAAGAGGAACTTTTAAAAGGTAAATTAGATTTAGAAGTAGTTAATTTAAAAGGTGAAGATAAGTCTTTACTTAATTCTTTAGTTAAAGAAAATGGTAAAAACCTTTTAGATTTAGCTAAAATATCAAAAGGAAACAAAGAAAAATTTAATTCATATTTAAAAGAATATTCTAAAGAAAAGCTAGATATAAAAAGTAAAGGTCTTAAGGATAATTCTACAGATAATTTTGGCTCTATTGCACTTATAGGGTTTATAATAATGTCTATATTTTTTAGAGGAAATATGGGTGCAGATAGAATTAATAATGATAAAGAGGATAAGGTCTATGAAAGGATGTTTGTATCAGGGCTTAAGCCTTACGAGTACTATGCTGGGAATATTTTAGGAAGTTTAACTGCTATTTTAGTTCAGATAATTATAATAGTTATTTTAGTTTCTAATATTTCTTCAATAAGTACAGGGTTAAGTAGTATTCAATTATTTATAGCATTATTCATTACTGCTATACTCGCTGTATCTATAGGGTCATTTAACGTTTCTATAACGAGGACTTCTCAAGAAAGTAGTATGCTCTCTAACATTATGATGATGGTACTACTAATGCTTGGAGGATGTTTTGTTCCTATAAGTCTTTTCCCAGAAATTGTTGAAAAGATATCATGGTTTTTACCTACAAGGTGGATAATGGAGATGATATATGGGCTTCAAAGTGGAGGAAATATTTTAGACTTTTCATTAAATATAGTTATAGTTTTATTATTCTCAATTGCATTTTTCTTATTTGTTGCGTACAAAGTTCACATAGAAGATAAAATTGTTAATAGATAATTACTATTGTTTAGCCTGTCTCTATGATATAATCAAAGTGTGATTTTAGACTTTGAGATGAGGTGGAGAGGTTTATGATTAAAAGGGTTATAAAAAGCCTTAAACCTAGTACAATGACAGATTGGATTATGTTTTTAGGTATGTTAGTTAGTATAGTATCTATAGTTATGTATTTGAAGGATATCGAATTTGGAGAATATGGTATGACTATTGCAATAGCATTAATAAGCTCTGGATTAGTCTTTGAATTTACAACAAAATTTCAAAATAATTAAAATAAGGTGCATTTTGCACCTTTTTTTAATATATAAAACTTATAATTGATTCTTCAAAAAAACTTTTATTATATAGGAATAGTATTCATAGATAATGCATTATATGTTATAATTTACCATATAAGGAGGGGTTGTATGGGGATTATTGGATTAACTTTAAAATTTATTAAATTAGATATGAAAAATAGCTTAATATATTTAGGCTCTTTAACTGTTGAGTTTTTTATAGTTTGTAGTATTTTTAATTTGTATTTTGTGCCTGGAATAATACCTAGTAATATGGATGATAAGATTATTTTAGGAAGCATTTTTTTAGTTGTCGCATTTGTTATATTATTACTTGGTTATAGTGTAAATGAGTATTACGTAAAAAGAAGAGGAAGAGAAATCGCAGTTGAAATGATGAGTGGTGCAAGTGTTATGGATATAAGCATTGGATTTACTTTGCAAAATTTTATATTCAATGGATTAGCATTACTTTTAGGTGGTGGTTTATCTTTTTTAACTATGCCATTTCTTTTAGATGAATTATACAAAAAAACGGGGGAATCCGGAACTGGTTTTTTAATAACAGCAGATGGAATTTTTAGTACAACATGTCTTTTATTTATCCAAATATTATTTATTTCACTTATAAATGCAGGTTTGAGTCATAGAACAGAGATTTGTGATTTAATAAAAATGTCAGGAAGTAAATACAAACCTAAGAAATTAGATAATAATAAATATTTAACATTATTTCTTTTAATTTTATCTATAGTTTTATATTTTATTCCTTTGTTTTATTCCTTGTTTGGAAAGTTAAGCAAAGAAAATCCTTATGGAGGGGCTAGTGTTATGGCACTTTTAGGAGGGATTTCTATAGGGATATTTGTATTATCTGTAGTTCCAAAGCTGATAGATTTATATGAAGAAAAATATAGATTTACAGGCATATATAAAGTGATTTCTTTAAGAAATTTAAAAAGATCTATTGAAAATAGCGGTAGTATAGTTTTAAGTTTTACACTTATAACAACGCTTATAACTTATTCTTTAGATAAATTTGAAAAGCTTAAAGGATTTGCTTTTATAACTACATTTGGCTTAGGTTCATTAAGTATAATGGTATTAATTACTTGGATCTATAAAATAATAGTAGAAGCCAATAATAGAAAAAGAAATTTTAATCAATTATTTCTTATAGGTTATACAAAAAAAGAAATAAGAACATCTATTAATATTGAAATGATAATTTATATAGTTTTAACTCTAATATTACCTTTTACACAAATGTTATTTTCATTTTTCCTTTATAAAAGAGCAGGACTTTTTGATAATTTTAGTCTAATTATATTATTTGGATACCTATTTGTATTATTATTTATGGGATTTTTAAGTGTTAAAGTATATAGAAAAATTATAATTAAGCATATAAAAAGGGATAGATAAAATGATAGAAGAGAAAGATATTATTATTGCAGAAAATTTAACTAAAGAATATATAACTAGCATTAAGTTTAATATAACTGGGCAAATCGTCGAAGGAACAACTATTAAAGCTTTAGATTCTGTTAATTTCAAAATAAAAGAAGGTGAATTTATAGCTATAATGGGGCCATCTGGTGCAGGTAAATCTACGTTTTTAAATCTTTTATCAACGGTAGATACCCAAACTAAAGGGCGAGTTTATATAGATGGTCAAAATATAAATAAATTAAGTGATAGGAAGGTATCAAATCTAAGATATAAGACTATAGGTTTTGTTTATCAAGAATTTAACCTTATAGATGGACTTACTATAAGAGAGAATATAGGTATACCCCTTACTTTAGCAAAAGAAAATAAAGATTATATAGAAGAAAGAATGTTAAATATTTCAAAGAGGCTTGGTATAGAGGATTTATTAGATAAATATCCTTTAGAGTGCTCTGGTGGTCAAATTCAAAGAGTAGCTATAGCAAGAGCGCTAATTGCAAAGCCTAAAATAATTATAGCAGATGAACCTACAGGTAATTTAGACAGCAAAAACTCAAGTGAAGTCATGAAGTTATTTAAGGAACTTAACGATGAGGGTATAACTATACTTATGGTAACGCACGATGCTGTAGTTGCGAGCTTTTCTAAAAAGGTTATAAATATTAAAGATGGAAAGATTGAAAAGACTTTAGAGAAAAATTCAATGGCTCAAAGTGAATTTTTCCATGAGATACTTAAAGTTGTTTCGGAAGAAGCTGTATTTATAGATTAAAAAAAACACCTAAACATTTAGGTGTTTTTTATATTTAATAGAATTAAGCTCTGTTAACTGATCCGAATAATTCCATTTTTTCTTTAACGATAGCTTTTATAGCTTCAAATCCAGGATTTAAAAGTTTTCTTGGGTCGAAACCTTTTCCTTCTAAATCTTTTTTGTCTTCGATGTATTTTCTAGTAGCATCTCTGAAAACTAATTGACATTCAGTGTTAACGTTGATTTTAGCAACACCGTTTGAGATAGCTTCTTTGATCATAGCATCAGGAATTCCTGTACCACCGTGTAATACTAATGGCATTGGAGCTACTGCTTCGTTGATTTTAGCTAAAGCTACGAAATCTAAGCCTTTCCAGTTTGCTGGGTATTGTCCGTGGATGTTTCCGATACCAGCAGCTAACATTGTAACTCCTAAATCAGCGATTTGTTTACATTCTTGTGGGTCTGCGATTTCTCCAGCTCCAACAACTCCGTCTTCTTCTCCACCGATTGATCCAACTTCTGCTTCTAAAGAAATTCCTTTAGCTGAAGTTAATCCAACTAATTCTTCAGTTTTCTCTATGTTTTCAGCTATTGGGTAGTGTGATCCATCAAACATGATTGATGAGAATCCAGCTGCCATAGCTTCTTTAGCTCCTTCATAGCTACCGTGGTCTAAGTGTAATGCTACAGGAACTGTTATGTTAAGTTCTTCTAACATTCCATTAACCATTCCTACGATAGTTTTGTAACCTGCCATATATTTTCCTGCACCTTCTGAAACCCCTAAGATTACAGGTGAATTGTTTTCTTGAGCAGTTAATAATATAGCTTTAGTCCACTCTAAGTTATTGATGTTGAATTGTCCAACTGCGTATTTGCCTTCTCTAGCTTTGTTTAGCATATCTTTTGCTGAAACTAACATGTGCAAAACCTCCATACTTAAATTAAATTTGAAGAGAGTAAAAATTATTATTCTTACTATTGTTCTCTCCATTCTTTAGTATACCCCAAAAAATAAATTATGAAAATAGAAAAAGGACAAAATACTATCTATTAGTTGAACAAAAGAGAAAAAAACAGAAAATAGCTGATTTAAACGTATTCATATAAGTAAAATAAAGGAAGAGTAAGTAGTAATATGGATTTATTAATAAAAAAGGATTTAATTTTTATTAAATTATGGATTAATTTAGAAGAAAATGATAAAAAAAATTTTTGGAATAAAAAACATATAAAAATATAGAAATCTATTGAATTAATAATAATATCTAGAGGCATAATAATATTAGAAAATATAAAAGTAAATAAAGGTTTTTTAAGAAAGTCAACTTCTAAATTCAAATTTAAACATTTACATATTTAATATTTAAAAAAAATTAAAATAAACAAATTTTTTTAACCGTTTTGTTTCCAAACTTTAATTATTTGTACTTCAAACATTAATTTTCTATACAGAAAAAGGAGGTAGAATATATACGAAGGAAAATTAGAATATAAGCAAAAGAGGGTAAGTATAAATGAAGCGTAAAGAATTTTACATTAAAAAACAAAAGAGAAGAAAAAAAATTACTTTGATAGTTTGTGCAATTTTAGTTCTAGGAATAGGAGCATTTGCAATTAGTAAAGCCTTTTCTTCATCGGATGACAAAATAGTAGCAAATGCAAAAAGTGATGATACAAAAAAAGAAAATAATACAGAGCAAAAACCAAAAGTTATCGGACCAAATGATATAATACCTGGAGATAATATTATAAAATCTGCAGAGAGCTATGCTGTTCCAGCAAATATAGTTTATAAAATGATTTTTTCAAAAGAAGTAGTTAAACAGCCAAAATCAGTTTTTTTAACTTTTGATGACGGACCTAGTGAAAATACTGATGAACTTTTAAATATATTAAAAAATGAAGGTGTACATGCCACTTTCTTTGTCTTAGGGTCACAACTTGAAAACAGTGATAAAAACAGAGAAAGACTAAAAAGAGAAATAGATGAAGGAAATGCAATAGCAAACCATTCTTATAGTCATAATTATAAGATTTTATATCCAGGAAATAGCGTAAATCCTTCAAAGTTTATGGAGGAATTTAATAAAACAAATAAGTTAATGCAAGATGTTTTAGGAACAGACTTTGATAGTAAGGTAGTTAGAATGCCTGGAGGATACATATCAAGAAAGTATTACAAAGATCCGCATCTTAAAGAACTTGATAAAGATTTTAAAGAAAACAATATAGTTTCTATTGATTGGGATGCTGAAACAGGGGATGCAACTGGAAGAAACTATACAGTACAGCAAATGGTTAACAACGTAAGTGCTTATGCAAAAAGCGAAAAACACATGGTATTATTAATGCATGATGCGGCAGCTAAGAAACAAACAGTAAAAGCATTACCAGCAATCATAAAATACTTAAAAGGGCAAGGCTATGAATTTAAAGTAATTTCAAACGCTAAACCAGAAGATAAAAATACTACAGCTTCAAATAACGAAAGCAATTCAAATGCTTCAAATCCAGAGCAAAAAGCAACTACTGCTGAATAAAAAACAAGGCGAACTTCGCCTTGTTTTTTTATTTTGCCTAAATGAATTTATTTTAAAAATATATGAATAATGTAATTAGTGTATTAAAATGTAAACAATTCCAGTTATGTATTTATAAAATATGCTATAATTATCCAGAATAATTACAAATTTAGGGGGAAATCAAATGAAGAAAAAATTTTTAAAAGTACTAATAGGTGCAGCTGTTATTAGCGTTATTTCTTTAAGTGGTAGCACGGCTTATGCTTGGGATGGAAAAGAGGATGGAACAGGAACTCATGCTATGATAGTAACTCAAGGAATGGATATATTAAAAAATGATCTATCTAATTCTGAATCAAATGATCTAATAAATAATCTTAATATCTTAAAAGACAACTTACATGATTTTAAACTTGGTTCAACTTTCCCAGACTACGATAAAACTGCTTACGATTTATATCAAGATCACTTTTGGGATCCAGATACTAATAACAACTTCTCAGAAGATAATAAGTGGTACTTAGCTTATTCAATTCCAGATAATGCAGAAACTCAGCTTAGAAAATTTACAGCCCTTGCAAAAAATGAATGGAAAAAGGGTAATTACAAAAAGGCATCATTTTATTTAGGGGAATCAATGCACTACTTTGGAGATATATGTACTCCATATCATGCAGCAAATGTAACTGCTGTCGATAGTCCAGGGCATGTGAAGTTTGAAACTTTTGCTGAGAAAAATAAGGACAAGTATGAAATAACTACAACAGGAAAAAATACAAGTGATGATTTTTATAATAGCATAAAAAATACAGATGATTTTGAAGTTTGGTCAAAAGATAATGCAAAAAAATATGCAAAAGAATCAAAACAATTATATAAAGATTATGCAAATATGAGTGCATCTTGGGATGATTGGGACCACGCTGCAAAGACTGCGTTAGCGAGCGCTCAAAAAGGTACAGCACTTTACTTATATAGATTTTTAAATGACGTAACATTTAATAAACCTATAGATAAAAATGTAAGTGAATTAGTTTTATACATCCACACAAGTGATGTAAAAGATGCAGGAACAGATGACTATATGTATTTTAATGTTAAAACTAAAGACGGAAAAGTTCAAAAATGGTCTTTAGATAATCCAGGAAATGATTTTGAAAGAGGAAGTAATGATACCTACAGACTAAAACTTGATAATAAAAATATTAAATTTAGTGATATAGACAGCATGTATATAACAAAGGAAAAGTTTACAGCAGTAGGAGATGCAGCAAAACTAGAAAATGTTAAAGTTATATGTAATGGGGAAGTTAAGGTAGATAAAGATTTAACTTCTTGGATAAGTGATAATAAAGATGTAACTATATTTAAGTAAAAATATAAGCTAAGTTAAACAATTTAAGTTTAACTTAGCTTTTTATTATCTATATTTATTTAATTCATCATCAAGTGAAACATCTTCAAGAGATTTAAACTCGTCATCTAATGTAGGAGTTTTTAAATCGTTTAAGCCTTCAGCATAACTTTCTTTTTTAGCTATGCTTCTTTCGATATCATCTAAATTAATAGAGTTATCTTTGCTTTGAACGTTTGCCATGATTTCGTTAATTTGCTTTGTTGCATTAGCGTTATTTAATCTTGCACTAGCTTCATCTCTATAACTTCTAGTTTTATCGATTTCTTCTTGTAATTTGATTAAGTTTTCTTTAAGTTCTGAAGCTTTAAGTTTTTGGCTTTCATAAGTTTGTTTTAAAGTTTCGTACTTTTTATCTGATTCTAACTTTAATTTTAAAGCTTTTTTAGCTAACTCTTCGTTATTTTTAGACATAGCAAGTCTAACTTTTTCTTCGTAGTCTTTTGATGCTTCTAAAGCAGCATTCATATTTTTTTCAGTTTCTTTTACGTTACCAAAAATTTGAGCTGATGAGATCTTAGCTTTGTTATAAGATTCTTCCATATCTCTAATTTTTTGGTCTAGTAATTGTACTGGATTTTCTATTGAATCTAAAGCCGAATTTGTTTTTGATTTAAATATGTTTGAAATTCTATTGAATATACCCATTGTATATACCTCCTTGAAAGTTAAATAGTATTTAATAACTCTTTATGTGATTATAATACACTTTTTAAATAATATTGTCTATAGTATAATTCTAAATTCATAAATTAGTAATAATTATTTTTTAGAAGAAAAAGTAATAAATTAAAGCACCGATTATAGCTATAACAGCGATAGCAATAACTATTTTTAAAATCCATGACATATGAAAGCCAGATCCGTTTGAATAGCTTCTACCGAAAAATGGTATTCCAAAGAAACTAAAGCCTCTGTTGTTATAAGAGCTACCCCCATTGTTTTTAGGCGTTTCAGTAGTTGTTTTATTATTTGAATTGTTATTACTGCTATTATTGTTATTTTGTTTATCTTTATTTTCTCCATTATTGTTATATTTATCAGATGTATTAAATTTTGAATTAGACTTATTAGAAGAACTTGAATTTGAATTATTATTGTATTTATTTGATGTATTAAACCTAGAATTTGAACTAGAACTAGGCTTACTTGATTTAGAGCTAGAAGAACTAGAATAGCTACTAGAACTTTTAAAGCCTATAGCGTATGCTGGTATTTGAAGTATAGTTGATGAAAATATAAATATTAAAGATATTATCAAAAACTTAAATATGGATTTCTTTTTGTTTTGCATTGATTTTCCCCTTTCAATCCTTAGCTTATCTTTATTATATCTAGTATATATATATTATCAAATAATAAATTTATAAAAATAAGTAAACTTAATAAAAACTTATGGAATTAAGGTAAACTCTAAAGTAAAATATAGATAACGTAAGAGGAGGTATTAAAATGAATAGAGAAGAGATTGATAGATGGATAGAAAAAGAAAAGAGTACGGTTTTAAGAGATTTTACTGATATTACTTTTGGAATAGATAATATTATAGACTTTAAAGATGGGACAGATATTTCAAATAGATATTTCATTAAAAACATAAAGGTTTTAGATAAGTATTCAGAAAAAATATCTGAGATTGAAGGAATGCTCGGAAAAAAGAAAAAGGTATTATTTTTTACAGTAGATGATTTAGACAAAGAAAAGGTTAATAAGTTAATAGATGATTGCAATGGA
Organism: Clostridium chrysemydis; assembly: GCF_015234215.1. Lineage (GTDB taxonomy): Bacteria > Bacillota > Clostridia > Clostridiales > Clostridiaceae > Clostridium > Clostridium chrysemydis. Next base: position 379,626 of record NZ_JADEKP010000002.1, read on the forward strand.
TATAAAAATCAATATAAAGATGTTTTTGAAAAGATGAGTTTTTGTAGAGAGTGTAAATGCTTAAGTTGCATAAATGATTGTAAATTCTCTTCTTGTAATACTTGCTTTAAGAGAGGAAAGGTTACAGAGTGTGATAAAAAAGAACATGAAATAGTTATGTTTAATAATACAAAAGCAGAACTTTATAATAGCGAAACTATGGTTTATGATACTGTAAATGTATTAACGCAAGTTAATATATTAAGTAAGAATACTTTATATAGAGTTATAGAAGCAAATGGAGATTATTTAATTTTAACTTACAGTAAAGAAATAAACGGAAAAGAGACTTACGGGGAAGTAAAAGATACACAAGCTTTCGATTATGTTTCTGAGGCTTACGAAAGAAATATAGAAAATCTTATATAAAGAAAGAGAATTAGATAATGCATCTAATTCTCTTTTTTTTTAAGATATATTATTTATATAAAATATCTTTTGTTACGTCATTATAATAAATTGAAGACGGATATTTGTTTTCAATTTGTTTTGCATAATCTTTAGCTTGGTCTTTATCACCAGTTGAGTTATAGTATTCAGCTAATTTATATAATACTTCTGGAGTATACATATCTGAATGTGGGAACTCTTGTAATAACATTTTATAATACTCTACTTCTTTTGGAAGATCGTTTAAATTAGCATTAGTAGTTCCTGTAAAGTATAATAAGTGAGGTCTTAAATAATTATCCTTTGAATAAGGAAGTGCAGCATTAAAATCTGTTAACGCTCCAGTATAATCTTTAGCCTTAAACTTATCTAAACCAGCGTGGTATAACTTATCTACACCTTCAGTTGCCATAATTTCATAGGCTTTATTATAAGCATCCATATCTTCACTTGCTACCTTATCTTTTGGGGTAGATGAAAGTATGGCAGATAAATCACCAAAGTTTTTATTTGAAGATGCTAAATTTAAATCATCTACAAGTTTTTGGTTGTGAACTGGAACTGTAGCTTCTTGATTAGGTTTATTAGAGTCTGGTGCACTTTTAGAATTTCCTTTAAAATTAGAAAAAGCAACAGCACCAGCAATTAAAACGCAAACTCCACAAGCTGCAATTATTGGAACCTTTAAATTTTTCTTTGGTTTAGCTTCTGGAATATCACGAATCATTTCTTCAGCTCTAATTTCACCTAAAGTTTTATTTTCGTTATCTGAATTAGAAGGTTCTTCTTCTATTTTTTCTATTATTTCATCGTAGTCATTTTCTTCTGCAGTCTCAATAACAGGTTCATTTAAATTCGGACTTAAATCTTCTATTATAGTTTCTTTAACTTCTTCTATAACTTCAGGTTCTTCTTCTTCATTAGTAGAAGTTACAGAGATTTCTTCAAGAGATGGAGATTCTTCTTTTTCTTTTCTAAGTTTAGCTTTTTCTTCAAGCTCTTTTAAAAGATCATCTTCATCATTTATAGTAGATGCTGCTAATTCTCTTTGAATTTCAGCACGGATTTCAGCTACGTCGCATTTTGTACCTACTATAGTATCAAAATTAAGAGCCTTATGTTTTACTTCGTTATCTATATTACTAAGGAATTCTTTAGCCTCAGCATTGTTGTTAAATTCTGCGTTAGTTTTCCAGTTAATTATAGCTTCTTCAAGTCTACCTAGTTTGTATAAAGAGTTACCCTCGATAGTTAGTGCATCTTCATTGTGGTATTCCTTTTTTAAAACTTTTTCACATGCCTTTAAAGCATCTTCATATTTCCCAGCTTCATAAAGAGCGTGGGCTTTTTTTAATTTCTTATCTGAAATTTTCATTTGTATCCCCTCGAATCTAATTATTGATTACTTATCTATTTTAATACAATTATACTACTTAATTATTAAAATAATATTTCAATTTAAATTTTAACACTATAATAAAGAAATATAAACAAGAAATATTATGATATTTGTAGTATTTTGCTATTTTATTCTAAAAGAATAAAGAATAAATGTAAATATATTATGAATTAATATATAAATAAACAGAAAAAATATTATCAAAATTAAAATATAAAAATAATATTTCTTCTAACAATTGTTAATCATAAAGAATGTTAAAATTTAGAAAAACAAGGTAAAGCAAAGGAATATATTATAACTTTAACAGTATCCTATAAAACATTTATTATCACTTTGAAGTGAAAAAAATGTATAAAAAGTAAATAAAAGGTTGAAAAAGTATGAATTTTAATTTATAATTAAGTGGTAAATATATTAAAGGGAGGAAAAAATATGAAAAAAATAGCAATAACTTTAGCGCTGATTGGAATTATAATGATACCTGGGGTAGCTAATGCTAAGGATAATGATGTCAGTTTTAGTTTTATGATAGATTCTTATAAAGGGAATACAAATTCAGATTTCAGAAAAAGGGAGACTGTTCATTATGATAACCCATGGAAAGTAGATATGTATTCTTCAAATGAGACATCGAATGGAAATTCTTATACGAATTATTGGTTAGAAAAATATAACGGTTCAAATGTAAGTGCAACTCAAAAAGTACAAGTACACGGTGGGGCACGTTATTTTGATGCATATGAATCAGCTTGCAAAGTAGATGTAGCATTAACTGCAGAAAATAACAACTATAATAATTCAAGATATAAGGTAACTGGAATTTGGGACGAAGAAACTTGGTAGTAGAGTGATGTATAATAATCCAACTATAATTATTTTTAGTTGGATTATTTAATTCAAGGGGGAAAGATGAAAGAAGAAATAAAAAAATTTATATATAGTAAAAAGAGTATTGTAGTTTGGGCTCTGATAGTATTAATTATGATTTTTGAAAGTGTATCTTTATATCTAATTACATTAGGGGAAAAAAGTAATTATTATTATCTCGATGTGGCATTTTTATCTGGAAAATCAGAAGGGCATATACCACAGATGATAATTTTTTGGTTTTTACCAATTATTTTGTTATTACTATTTGGAGATAAGGTTTTATCTGAGATAGAAAATGGTACTAGCAATATATACATAGTTAAAAAAAGTAAAAAGAAGTATATAAATGATAAAGTTATGGTAGGCTTTTTAATAGGTTTTGGAGTTGTATTTTTATCTTTAATTATAAACCTTATAATATCATTTTTGTTATTTAAAGATAACAATATAGACATTGAATTCATTGAAAGTATAAAGGGGATAAAGGGGCTAGAGTATTCTTTGTGGCAATTTGAAAACCCTTTAACTTCATATTTGATTTATATTATAATTGCTTCTTGGTTTAGTGGTATTTTGAGTTCTTTTGTGATTTTATTAGGTACATTAATTAAAGACAAAAAAATAGTTATGGCAAGTTCATTTTTTATTTGGTTTTTACTTGTTTCTAGAGGAAGCAAATCAGTTATGAATATTTTTCAGCCATTTAATGAGTTCTCATTAAATGAGCAGATAAGTATTTTTATAGAGTCAAATATCTATGTATTCGTTATAATTTTGATAATTAAGATTATTTTAAAAAAGAGGAATGATTATGTTTAGAAAAATTATAAAGTTTACTTTATTTTGTATATTATTTTTAACTTTTATGTGTTATTTTCAACGAATTACAGACATAGCAGGAATTACTGATAAAACTATATTACAAACTGTAAATGGAGATTTGCAAGGGTTTTGTTCAAAAAGGAATGTGGGTGTTGTCTATGCTATATTAGTGCTGTTAGGTTTTAATTATTTTCATGAAGATAATGTTAACATGATTGTTAAATATAAAAATAGGAATAACTATTTTAATAAAATTATACTTAAACAAATTATTATGGTGAGCTTTATAGTGGCATTTATTCATGGGACTATAAATTTAATCTACAATTATATGTTTATTAAAAATAGTATTTTGGAAAGTTCTAATATAGTAATTAAAAATTACACAAATAGTTTATTATTAAGTTTATTTTATGTAAGTGTTTTATTGATATTTTTATCGTTAAGCAATTATATGAAAAATAATACCTCTATGTTCCTTATGATAATTGCTTTAGGGGTTACATATTATTTTCAAGAAGATAGCAATATTAAAGTATTACCACAAAATTATATTAGTAATATACCAAGATTCATTGAATCAGATAATTGGATTAGGGTAGCTATATTTAGTCTAATTCCATTATTATCATATTGCATTATTTTTTATTTTATCTCAAAGAGTATATATGATAAAAAGGAGTATATTAAATGATTAATAGAAAAAAAATTATATATGCAAGTATTGCAATAGTTATTATAAATAAACTGTTTTTTGTGGGAAATAATTCAAGTGTGAATCCGATTTTAGCTTTGAATCTAGGACCTTTTAGAAGCATTGATGTAATGAATTTAATACCATGGTTTTTAAATTATTCTATTATTGTATATTTATTTTTTGGATATTTTAAAAAGAATTTTACTATGTATGGATATTTAGAAGTTAGCAAGTATAAAAGTAAGATTAGGTGGTTAAATAAAAGAATCTTAAATATGATAGCATATATACTTTTTTTTGTTATCTTAACTCAAATTACAAATATTATTTTTAATATAAAGGGCATTTATGATTTAGATTTTAAGGTGTTCATAATTAGCAATATAAACTATATGTTAGTAATAATACTTCTTTTATTGATTCAAGGAATTTTGGAAGTGAAATTTACAGAAGAATATGCAAGTACAGGGATTATGATTTTTACATTGATTGGATCTCTTTTAGGTGGAGTTTTATATAAATATGAGAAATTTGAAGTGCTTATCTATTTTTTATTACCTAACAATAGTATGGGGTATAGGAATAATCTTATAGATAGAATTGATTTTGGGATTAACCCTAAAGTATCTATGATATTCCTTTTGATATGTATTAGTCTTGTATATATAATTTTTAGGAAAGTTTTTGAGAGAGAGGATATTATATGATAATAGAATTAGTAAATTACAGTAAAAAAATAAAAAATGATTGCGTACTTAATAATATAAATATGAAATTAGAATCAGGGAAAGTTTATGGATTATGCGGAGGAAACGGTTCAGGGAAAACTATGATATTAAGGGCTGTATCAGGTTTAATTAGACCAGATAATGGCGAAGTACAATTTGATGGAAAGATATTAGAACTCGGAGAATTTCCTAAAAGTATAGGGTTAATGATTGGGTTTACAAAGCTTATACCAGAGTATACAGCCATGCAAAATTTGAAAATATTAAATTCAATTGATAATAAGTGTAGTACAGAAGAACTAGAAGATACACTAAGACGTGTTAAACTAGATCCTAATAATAAAAAGAATATTAAAAAGTATTCAATGGGGATGAATCAAAAATTAGTAATAGCTCAAGCTATTATGGGTTCTCCAGATTTGATTTTATTAGACGAACCTACTAACTCGTTAGATGATGAAGCTATAGAATCTGTTAGAGAAATAGTTTTAGAAGAAAAGAAAAAAGGAAATATAATAATAATTGCAAGTCATAACAAAGAGGATATAGATTTATTGTGTGATGAAGTATTTACAATTAAATTAGGGAAAATAGTAAGCTATGAAAAAAAATAATATAATTTTTTTGATTTTATTATTTTTGATAGTTTGTTTTTTAGGATATAAGTATTTTTTTGATGACCCATATCTAAAAAGGAGTATCACAAAAAATAATGTGGAAGACTTTGAAATATCAGAATCTTCAGGGAAAAATACTAAAGATAACTTAGGTTACTTCGATGTATACAATAACAGTAAAGATAGTTTAACAGAAAAATATGGTGGAGGAGAGATGGAAGTAGTTTATCCACCGAATTATATTAGAAGAAATTATTACTATAATGGTGTTAATCAAGAGATGTCTGGCAAAGGGGTTTTAGAATTTAAAGCATCGAAATTTGAAAAGTATAAAGGTGAAAAATTTAGCTTAACAAATGGTACTTATATAGCAGGTAAAGAAATAGATGAAGGAAAATATAAAATTTGTTTAGAAAAAAATACTAGTAAAGATATCTTGAATTTAAATATAGAAAAAGAAAAAAATAAAACTGTGAGTTATACTATTGATAATAACAAAGAGAACTTTTTAGAAATTGTTCTTAATGAGGGAGATATATTAAATATTGAAACTTTTAAATATTTAGATAAATCAGATAGTAAGGGTAAAGAAAATAATTTGCATTTTGAAAAAAGATTAGCTACAATGAATAAAGTCAAATTTGAAAAAAGTTAATTAATAGAACTAGTCCACAGTGATTTAAAAATTTCTGTAGGGTGGTTCTTTTTTTTACAGTAGATTATTCATAAAATGAAGTAAAATAAATTATTTTGGAGGAAAATTTTATGAAGGTTTATGTTTTGATGGGCGGAGTGTCAGAGGAAAGGGAAGTTTCACTTGCTTCTGGAGAAGAAGTAGTTAAATATTTAGATAAAGAAAAGTATGATGTAAAAAAAATCATTATAAATAGTAAAGAAGAAGTGTTTGAAAAGGTAAAGGGTGCAGATTTTGTATTTTTAGCACTTCACGGAAAGTTTGGAGAAGATGGAACTATTCAAGCTATTTTAGATAGTTTAAATATTCCCTATAGCGGACCTAAAGTTTTTAGTAGCACTTTATGTATGAATAAAAATATTAGTAAAATTATAGCTTTAAATAAAAATGTATTAACAGCTCCATGGTGTGTAGTTAAAGATCCTTTAAATATAGATTATAAAAAGATAGAAAAGATAGGGTACCCTGTATTTATAAAACCAACTAGCGGAGGCTCTAGTATAAAAACTTTTAAGATTAATAAAAAGGAAGAAGTTTTAAATACAGTTTTAGAGGTCTTAAAAATAGATAATGAAGTTATGATTGAAAAATATATTAAAGGAAAGGAAGTTAGTTCTTTTGTATTAAATGGAGAAGTTTTTCCAACTATTACCATTAAAACTAAAACTTCTGAGTTTTTTGATTACGAATCTAAATATTTAGAAAACGGAGCAGAAGAAGTATATGAAGAAATAGAAGAATTACTTCAAGAAAAAATAAATGATTATTCTAAAATACTATGGGATGCACTTGGCTTGAAAGGGTATTGTAGAATTGATATGATAATTAGTAATAATAAGGTTTATTTTTTAGAAGTTAATACTCTTCCTGGGTTAACTAAAGAAAGTATAATTCCTAAAAGTGCAAAAACATTAGGGATAGGATTTAGTGAACTTTTAGACCTTATGATTAAATATTCTTAAAATAGGAGTAAGTTATGGATTTTTCAAGTTTTAAGCTTAAAGAAGACGAAGCTATTTATATTCAAATACAAAATTATATAAAAGATATGATAGATGAGGGGATAATTGTAAAAGATAGTAAAATGCCTTCAAGTAGAGACTTAAGTAAAATGCTTAATGTAAGCCGTAACTCAGTTATTTCAGCTTACGAAAACCTAGAACTTAAAGGTGTTTTATATACTATAAAAGGAAGAGGTACATTTGTTTTAGAAAGTAGTAAAAAAGTAAGTGAAAAATGGAGTATTTCCTGGGAAAAGGCAAAATCGAATTATGGTATTTTATCGGAAGATTTAGATATAGTAAAAGGGGAACTCCCTTATAAAAAAGGTGTTATCTCTTTTAAAAGCATTTCACCAGAAGGAGATTTATTTGATATAGATAGTTTTAAAAGATCTTTTTTAAATAGAATATCTACTGAAGGTGATAAGCTTCTTAATTATGGATATGCAAAAGGGTATAAACCTCTTATGGAATATATCTTAAAATATATGGAGAAAAAAGGAGTAAAAACAGAAGGAAAAGATATAATTATAACTAATGGTTTTACAGAAGGTTTAGATTTAATAATTTCAGCTTTTACAGAAAAGGGAGATAAAATCTTACTTGAAGATCCAAGCCACAATACAGCTATTAAACTTATGAAAGTAAACGGCTTAGATTTAATAGGTGTTCCTATGAAAGAAGATGGAATTGATTTAGATATATTAAAAGAAAAATTAAAATCTAAAAAAATAAAGTTTGGATACCTAATTCCCTCTTATCACAATCCAACTGGAATAATTTTAAGTGGAGAAAAGAGAAGGGAAGTTTATAATATTTTTAAAGAATATAACGTTCCTATAATAGAAGATGGATTTAGTGAAGAACTTTTACACAATAACTCTCACCTAGCACCAATTGCAGCTTTAGATAATTATAGTAATGGGGTTTTATATGTTTCTTCTTTTTCAAAAATATTATTTCCAGGACTTAGGATAGGTTGGATTATAGGAAGCAAGGAGGCTATAAATACCTTAGAAAGTGTAAAGAGGTGCAAAAATATCCATACTTCATTTTTAGATCAAGGTATTTTATATGAATACCTTAGAAGTGGAGAGTTTAATAAGCATATTAAAAGGGTAAGGAAGTTTTACAAAAGCAAATATGAATACGCCTTAAAATGCATAGAAAAGTATATAAAGCCTGATTTTATATGGGGAGAAGGTGGTCTTCATATTTATGTAGGATTTAAAGAGATAGATACAGATGAATTATTAAAAAGATGCTATAAAAAAGGTGTATTATTTATGAGAGGCGATGTGTTTAAAGTAGAAACTAAAAATAATAATACTTTTAGGCTTGGTATATCTAGAGTTTCAGAAGAAGAGATTTTAAAAGGAATTAAAATAATTGGAGATACTTTAAAAGAACTTAGAGAAGTTTAATAGTTTTTATCTATATGGTAGAATATACTTACATTTTTAATTTTTGAAAGGGGAGCCTAAAAATGAAGGTTACAATAAAAGATGTAGCAAGCCTTTCTGGCGTTTCTAAATCTACAGTTTCAAGAGTTTTATCTAATGACTCTAGAATAAGTGAAACAACAAAAGAAAAGGTAAATGCTGCAATAGAAAGACTTAATTATAAGCCAAACGTAATAGCTAGAAGTTTAGCTATTAATAAAACTAAGATTTTAGGCGTAATAATTCCAAGGGAAGCAGAAGATTCTTTTTCAAATCCTTTTTTTATTCAAGCTATGAAGGGAATGAGCATTTGTGCTGGAGAAAAGGGATATCATATAATGTATTCTTTTAGTGAGGAAGAAGAAGGACTTATTAAAAGCATAAACGACTTTTCATCAAATAATATGATAGATGGAATTTGCCTTTTAAGTACGACAGTTAACGATAAATGCATTAAAAGCTTAAATGATAAAAACTTTCCCTACGTAACTATAGGAAGACCTGAAAATCCTAAAGAAGGTTTGTGGGTAGATAACGATAACTTTAAAGCTATGGAAGATGTGGTTTTAAAATTAATAGAAAAAGGTCACAAGAAAATAGGGTTTGTCGGGGCTAAAAAAGATATGAATGTATCAAGAGATAGACTTGGAGGGTATCTTCAAGGGATTTTGGTAAAAGGGATAAATATAGATAGAAATATCATAAAAGAAGGAGAAAGCTTTACTATAGAAGAAGGATATAAATTATCTAAAGAAGTTTTAAAAGAAGGTGTAACAGCTATAATTGGAACTGATGATTTGTTAGCACTTGGAATACTTGAAGCTGTAAACGAAAGCGGCAGAGAAATTTCTGTTGTAGGATTTAATAATATTTCAATTGCAAAATTTCAAAAGCCAGCCCTTTCTTCAGTAGATATTAATGGAAGTGAACTTGGATACTCTGCAATTGAGCTTTTAATTAATAAATTAGAAGATAAAGAAATAAAAGAAAATTTTAAAATTGTAAAAACAGAACTTATAGAAAGGGAATCTTTAAGGTAGATTCTTTTTTTATCACTCTTTTGTGCAAACGGTTGCACAAAAGGTGAAATAATTAGTATTAAAGAGTATTATAGAGATAATTTTAAAATTTGAGGGTTTATAGATTTTGAGAATTTTAAATTTTTAAGTATAATACAATTATGATAGTGCAAACGGTTGCACGGAGCTTAGCTAGTGGAGGAATATTATGAAAAGAATATGGTGGAAGGAAGCCTGCGGATATCAGATTTATCCAAGGAGTTTTAAAGACTCAAATGGAGATGGAATCGGAGATATAAATGGAATTACTTCTAAATTAGATTATATAAAAGATTTAGGGATAGATGTTATTTGGATTTGTCCTATGTACAAATCTCCAAATGATGATAATGGGTATGATATAAGCGATTATAAAGATATCATGGAAGACTTCGGTACTATGGAAGACTTTGATAATTTCTTAAGAGAAGTTCATAAAAGAGATATGAAGTTAATTATTGATTTAGTTGTAAATCATACAAGCGATGAGCATCCTTGGTTTTTAGAATCTAGATCTTCTAAAGACAACGAAAAGAGAGACTGGTATATTTGGAAATCTGGAAGTGAAAATAAAGAACCAAACAACTGGGAAAGTATCTTTTCAGGAAGTGCTTGGGAATACGATGAAAAAACAGGCGAGTACTATATGCATTTATTTACTAAAAAGCAGCCAGATTTAAACTGGGAAAACAAAGATATGAGAAACGAAGTTTACAAAATGATAAACTGGTGGCTTGATAAAGGGATAGATGGGTTTAGAGTAGATGCTATAAGTCACATCAAAAAAGAAGAGGGGCTTAAGGATATGGATAATCCAAATGGTGATAGATACGTTTCATCATTTGATAAGCATATGAATCAAGAGGGTATACATGATTTCTTAGAAGAATTAAAAGAAGAAACATTTAAAAAATATGACATTATGACAGTTGGAGAAGCTAACGGAGTGAGTTCAGAAGATGCAAACCTTTGGGTTTCAGAAGAGTCTGGGAAATTCAATATGGTATTCCAATTTCAGCATTTAGACCTTTGGGGGGCTGAAGATGATTTTAAATTAAATGTTAAAGAGCTAAAAGAAATATTAAGTTCTTGGCAATATAATTTAGAAGGAGTCGGTTGGAACGCTTTATTTATAGAAAATCATGATATTCCAAGGGTAGTTTCAAAATGGGGAAATGATACTAAATATAGAAAAGAAAGTGCAAAATCATTAGCCCTTATGTATTTTATGCAGTGCGGAACGCCTTTTATATATCAAGGGCAAGAAATAGGAATGACTAACGTTAGGTTTGAATCTATAAAAGAATACGATGACGTTAAATCAATAAATATTTATAACGAAAGTTTAGCACTTGGAGAGTCTAAAGAAGAGGCTTTAAAATACGTTTGGGCAGTATCTAGGGATAATACTAGAACGCCTATGCAGTGGGATGATTCTTTAAATGCAGGATTTACAGAAGGAAAGCCTTGGATAAAAATTAATCCTTCATATAAAGAAATAAATGTTAAAAAAGAAGAAGAGGATGAAAATTCTATTTTAAATTTCTACAAAAGGATTATAAAAATAAGAAAAGAAAATGATGCACTTATATATGGTAAATACGATTTAATCTTAAAAGATGATGAAAAAATATATGCATACACTAGAAAATTAGAAGATGAGAAATTTATTATAATATGTAATTTAACAGAAGAAAAAGCATTATACGAGTATGAAGAGGTAGTATTAAAAGGGGAAAATCTTATAATTTCAAATTATGAAGTATCAGAAACAGAAGATACTAAAAAGATTTTATTAAAACCTTACGAGTGTAGACTTTACAGAATTTAATATAAAAGGATATTGAGAAAAAGAGGAGTGTTAATAATGAAGAAGTTCAAATTAGGTTCATTTGATTTCTGGCAAAAGTTTGGTAAGGCATTACTAGTAGTAGTTGCAGTAATGCCAGCTGCTGGAATAATGATTTCATTAGGTAAAGTTTTAGGAATGTATATCGATGTTTCTATAGTTAAGACTATTGCAAGAGTTATGGAAGATATCGGTTGGGGAATTATTGGGAATTTAAACATATTATTTGCAGTAGCTATAGGTGGTTCTTGGGCAAAAGAACGTGCAGGTGGTGCTTTTGCAGGGCTGTTAGCTTTCGTTTTAACTAATAGAATAACAGGGGTTATATTTGGTGTAACTAATGATATGCTATTAGAAAAAGGTTCGACAGTTCACTCTTTATTTGGAAGCGAGCTTATAGTAAAGGATTACTTTACATCGGTTTTAGGAGCTCCAGCTTTAAATATGGGAGTTTTCGTTGGAATTATAGCAGGATTTTTAGGGGCGTACCTTTATAATAAATATTATAACTTTAACAAATTACCAAACTCTTTAGCTTTCTTTAACGGTAAAAGATTTGTACCATTTATGGTTATTGTAGGTTCTACAATAGTTGCAATTATACTTTCAATAGTTTGGCCAATTTTACAATCAGGATTAAACGCCTTTGGTGCATGGCTTGCAGCTTCAAAAGATTCAGCACCGATTTTAGCTCCATTTGTATACGGTACATTAGAACGTTTATTATTACCATTTGGACTACATCACATGCTTACAGTTCCTATGAACTATACAGAACTTGGAGGAGTTTATCACATATTAACAGGACCAGCTGCTGGAACAACTGTTGCAGGACAAGACCCTCTATGGCTTGCTTGGATTACAGATTTAAATAACTTAAAAGATGCTGGAGATATGTCAGCTTATAATAATTTACTTCATTCAGTAACTCCTGCAAGATTTAAGGTAGGACAAGTTATAGGATCATTTGCTTCATTAATGGGTATAGCGCTTGCTATGTATAAAAATGTTGATAAAGAAAAGAAATCAAAATATAAACCAGTATTTTTATCAGCTGCCCTTGCAGTTATATTAACAGGTGTAACAGAACCTATTGAATTTATGTTTATGTTTATATCACCAATTCTTTATGTTGCTTATGCAGTATTAACAGGTATAGCTTTTGCCCTTGCAGATATTGTGAATTTAAGGATACATGCCTTTGGAGGAATAGAGTTTTTAACAAGGACGCCTCTTATGATAAATGCAGGATTAATTGGAGATTTAATTAACTTTGTTATAGCTTGTGTAATTTTCTTCTTTGCAAACTACTTTTTATTTAACTTCTTAATTAAAAAGTTTAAAATAGCTACTCCAGGAAGAAGGGGGAACTATATAGACGATGAAGAGGAAGAAGAGTCTAAAGGAAAAGAATCTAATGAGAAGAGAGTAAATGCTATAATAGAGTTATTAGGTGGCAAAGAAAATATAGAAGATGTTGATGCTTGCATGACAAGGCTTCGTGTAACTGTAAAAGATATAGATGAAGTAGGAGATGAAGCTTCTTGGAAAAAAGAAGGAGCTTTAGGATTAATTTTAAAAGATAAGGGAGTACAGGCTATATACGGACCTAAGGCAGATGTCTTAAAGTCTGATATACAGGATGTATTAGGATTATAAAAATGAGATTATTAACTTTAAATTGCCATAGCTTTATGGAAGAAAACTATGAAGAAAAGATTTTAGAGACAGTAAAAGTTATAGCTAAAAATGATTATGATGTTATAGCCTTTCAAGAGGCAAGTCAAAGCATAGATTATTTAATAGAATATGATAATCTTAGAAATGATAATTATGCTTTAAGAATACAAAAGGAACTTAAAAAGTTAAATAAAGATTATAACTTATTTTGGGATTACTCTCACATAGGATATGATAGATTTGAAGAAGGGCTTGCAATTTTAACTAAAAAAGAAATGATTTCTAAAGAAAGCTTCTTTGTATCAAAAATAAAAGATAAAAGCTACTGGAAAACAAGAAAAATATTAAAGGTAACTATAAAAGAAGAAAACGAGTTAATAGATATTTATTCTTGTCATCTAGGGTGGTTTAAAGATGAAGAAGAAAGTTCAAAATATCAAATAGATGAAATAATGAAAAAAATAGATAAAAATAGAATATCTATTCTTATGGGAGACTTTAATAGTGAAGCTTATGTAGAAAATGAAGGGTATGATTATTTAACAAAAGAATATTCACTTTTTGATACATTTAGCTTAGCAGAAAATAAAGATTCTGGGATTACAGTAATCGGTAAAATTGACGGCTGGGAATCTACAGTAGATAAGAGGATAGATTTAATACTATCTAATAAAAAGATTAAAGTAATAGAATCTAAAGTGATATTTAATGGAAAAAATGAAGCTGTAGTATCAGATCATTTTGGATTAGATGTAGTTTGTAACTTAAATTAATATAAATAAATAACGTAAAAAACGGTAGTATAAGTACTACCGTTTTTTATGTTCTCATCTTAAATTCTTTAGAGCATTTTTTGCAAGTTACGATTATATTTTTTTTACCTCTTGGTAATCTGAGTTTTTGTTTGCAGTTTGGGCATTTAACTATTTTAAACTTCTTTTTTTGGTCTATACTGTATTTCATTCTAGAAAACATCTGTGAAAAACCAAATCCTAAATGTTCAAAAGTTATTCTAGGCATATAAGGTATAGCTTTGCCACGCTTACTTAAAAAAGAATTTGCTTTAGATATAAATTTATAGTTTTCACCTTCACGTTTAACTATATTTTTAGAAAGTGCTCTAAGTATTACAATAAATATAAGAGCTAGTCCTAAAATACTTATAAACGGAATGAACATAGAAAGTATTCCACATAAAAGGTTTAATACAAGTAAAAATAAAGATAATAAGTCAAAACCGTATCTATTTTTAAAAAATTTCATTTTATCACCTCAAAAAAATCATTAAAAACATTCTATCATATAAATACTGTGAAAAAAATGTTAATTGTATATTATTAATAAGTTTTATAATATTTGCAAATGATATAATGAAATTAAATAAATCTAAGGAGGAGAATATAATGAATGAAATAAAAAAAATAATAAAAGCTGAAGAAGAAAAGATGGTAAAACATCATTCTGATAAAAAATATGAAACAGTTACTCAAGAAGAAAGAATAGAAATGAAAAAAGAAGAAATAGCAAAAGGCGACGAAGATAAAAATAAAGAATGGGAACTTATAAGATAGTTATAATATTGTAAGCATAGAAAGAAAAATTAAATCTTTCTATGCTTTTTTTTAAACATTATTTCATGCATTAAATATATAAAAAGGATACAAAATAAATAAGTGAAAATTATTTAAAAAATAATGTAGAAAAATTAACAAAATAATTATTTACAAATACTAAGAGAAAGAGTATTATTTAACTATAAGTAGAAGATAATTAATATTCAATAATAATAAATATCTTGGAGGGGTTAAGATGAAGGTAATAGTAGTTGGATGTACACATGCTGGAACAGCAACAGTTGTAAATTTAAAAAAGGAATATAAGGATGCTGAAATAACTATCTACGAAAGAAACGATAATATTTCATTTTTATCATGTGGGATTGCACTTCATGTAGGTGGAGTAGTTAAGGCACTTGAAGATATGTTTTATAGTTCACCAGATGCCTTAGGCACTTTAGGTGTTAAAACAAATATGAAACATGATGTTTTAGATATAGATTTTGATAATAAAAAAGTTAAAGTTAAAAACTTAGAAACTAATGAAGAGTTTTATGATAACTATGATAAATTAGTTTTAACTATAGGCTCTTGGCCAATAGTTCCAAAGTTTGAAGGCGGAGATTTAGATAATATACTTCTTTGTAAAAATTACAATCATGCAAAAGAAGTAGTAAGAAGAGGAAAAGATGCTAAAAGCGTAGTTATTATAGGTGCAGGTTATATTGGAGTAGAACTTGCTGAAGCTTTTGAAGTTTTAGGAAAAGAAGTTACTTTAATAGATGCAGAAGAAAGAATTATGCCAAAGTACTTAGACAAAGAATTTACAGATATAGCAGAAGCTGAATTTAAAAATCACGGAATTAATTTAGCGTTAGGTGAAAGAGTTAGCCGTTTTGAAGGAAAAGATGGAAGGGTAACTAAAGTAGTTACTGATAAAGGAACTCATAATGGAGATTTAGTTATATTATGTATTGGATTTGCACCTGCAACAGCTTTAGTTAAAGGTAAATTAGATACATTAAGTAATGGCGCTATAATAATAGATGAATATATGAGAACTAGCAAAGAAGATGTTTTTGCAGCTGGAGATTGTTGCGTTGTTAAATACAACCCAACAGGAGAAGATAGATATATTCCTCTAGCAACAAATGCAGTTAGAATGGGAACTTTAGTAGCTAAAAATATTAAAGAGCCTAAACTAAAATATATGGGAACTCAAGGAACATCAGGTATTAAAATATACGATCAGTGTATAGCTTCAACTGGTTTAACAGAAGAGGGAGCGGCATTAGTTCCTGGATTAAATATCGGAGTTTCAGTTTTAAAAGATGATTACAGAGCTGACTTTATGCCTACTACAGAAAAAGCTATGGTTAAAATAGTTTTTGATAAAGATACAAGAAGGGTTTTAGGAGGCCAAATAATCTCTAAAGAAGACTTAACTCAATTTATGAATACACTTTCAGTTGTAATTCAAAATAAAATGACAGTAGAAGAACTTGCAATGACTGATTTCTTCTTCCAACCGCACTTTAATAAACCTTGGAGTTTATTAAATGCAGTGGCACTTGAAGTTTTAAAATAAATTTTTAATAATTTATGATAATTAGCTGCATCTTTTAATAAGGTGCAGCTTTTAAGCGTATAAAATATATCTTCTAGATTTAAAATAATACTATTAATTTTAATATAGGAGTGGATTTTATGAATATAAAAATAGAAGAAAACGCTAAAAAAGTATTAGTTGAACTTTTAGGTAGTAGTAAAGATGAATATATAAGGATTAAAGCAATGCTTGCTTGTGGTTCAAGTTATTATGAATTATATACAGACTTTAAAAGGGAAGATGATATGGAGGAGAAATTTGATTCTATCCCATTTGTTTTTGATAAATACACATATAAAGCAGCAAAAAATATTGAGATAAAATATGATAAAGAAATCTATAACAATGGATTTTATATAAAAGATATTAAAAAGTAGTATGATTTACAGAAAAGTAATATTATATTTGTCCTGTCTAAATCAAAACTAACTGGTATAAAATGCTTAAATATGCTACAATTATGGAGTATTTTTTTATAATGGAGGAGTTTATTATGAAACACATCAAAACAATAAACAAAACTAACATCAAAAACAGCTTAAAAAAACCTGGATGTAAAGAGTGTGCTAACTCATGTCAATCAGCATGTAAAACTTCATGTACAGTTGCAAACTTAGAGTGCGAAAACTAGTATAAAGTTTTAAAAGTTAGTTGTTAAATACAATGAAAAGGCTAAATGATATGCTAAACAAAAAAGCATATCATTTAGCTTTTATACCATATACAAATGGAGGAGTTTTAAATGGCATTAATTCATAAATTTAAACAAGGAAACGATTGTTTTATCCTTGATGTAAATACAGGAGCAGTTCACGTTGTAGACGAATTAGTATACGATTTAGTAGACGATGAAAAGCTTAGAGAAAAAGAAGTTTTACTAAGTGAACTTAAAGATAAATATAAAGAAGAGGAACTAAGTGAAGCTTACGATGAAATAAAACAATTAGTAGACGAAGGTTTACTATACACTAAAGATATGTATGAAGATATCGCACATAGTTCTATGGATGATAGAGATTACATAAAAGCAGTATGTTTAAATATAATCCACGGCTGTAACTTAAGATGTAAATATTGCTTTGCAGATGAAGGTGAATACCACGGACACAAAGGTGTTATGACTTTAGATACTGCAAAAAAAGCAATAGATTACGTAGTTAAAAGAAGTGGTCCTAGAAGAAACATCGAAATAGATCTTTTCGGTGGAGAACCAACTATGATAATGGATACTATAAAAGATATAATAGCATACGCTAGAGAAAACGAAGAAAAGTGGAAGAAAAATATAAGATTCACTATGACTACAAATGCTACTCTTTTAAATGATGATATGATGGACTTTATGGATAAAGAAATGGGAAATATAATCCTTTCTTTAGACGGAAGAAAAGAAGTTAACGATAATGTTAGAATTAAAGTTGATGGAACTGGTTCATACGATGATATCCTTCCAAACATCAAAAAGATGGTTGAAAGAAGAGATAAGAGCAAACAATTCTACGTAAGAGGAACATTTACTGGAGCAAATACTGATTTTTATAATGATGTAATGGCTATGGTAAACGAAGGATTTAGAGAAATTTCAATAGAGCCTGTTGTTCTTGAAAAAGGTCACGCTTTAGAACTTAAAGAAGAGCATTTAGATGAAATCTTTAAAAACTACGATGAATTATTTGATGAAATGTCAAGAAGAAAGAGAGAAGGGGACGAGTTTAACTTCTATCACTTCAATATAGACTTACAAGGTGGACCTTGCGTTTATAAGAGAATTTCAGGATGTGGTTCAGGATTTGAATATGTTGCTATAACTCCTCAAGGAGACGTTTATCCATGTCACCAATTCGTAGGAAAAGAAGAGTTTAAATTAGGAACAATATATGATGATTCATTTGATAAAGAACTTTCAAAAGAATTCAAAAAAGCACATATTTACAACAAGCCAAAATGTAAAGAGTGTTGGGCTAGATTCTACTGTAGTGGTGGATGTCAAGCAAACAACTTCTCATTTAATGGGGATATGAAAATTCCATATGAACTTGGATGTAAAATGCAAAAGAAAAGAATTGAATGTGCTATAGCTTTAAAAGCAGTAGAATAAAATTTAGGGGGTAGTTAGTTATGAAAGAGTATATACTAGATAACGGAGCTAAACTTATTTATAAAAAAGGAGTTTCAAGCCTTACATCTATTAGTATTTCAATAGATGCAGGGGCAGCTACTGAAGAAGATTTATTTGGAGTAGCCCATGCAACTGAACATATGGTGTATAAAGGAACTTTTAAAAGAAGTGAAAGTGATATAAATAAGGAATTAAGTGAGATATTTGGTTTTCAAAATGCTATGACTAATTACCCTTATGTTATATATTATGGAACATTATTAAGCGAAGATTTAAAAAGAGGTTTAGAACTTTTTAGTGATATTATATTAAATCCATCATTTAAAGAAGAAGGATTTAAAGAAGAACTTTCTGTAATTAAAGAAGAATTAAAAGAGTGGGATGACGATTTAGAGCAGTATTCAGAAGATAAGTTATTTTTTAATACATTTAATAATAGAAGGATTAAATACCCTATTATAGGTAGAATAGAAGATTTAGATAGATTAACTTTACAAGATATAAAAAGATTTTATAAAAATAGATATACCTTAGATAATATAAGTATAGCTGTAGTTACAGATTTAGAATTTAACGAAGTTTTAGATGCAGTGCATAAATATTTTAACAAACAAACAAAAAATGAATCTTTTATAAAAGAAGCTTCTTATGATATAGAATTTAATGAATACAAAAATACTAGAGAATCATCAAACACTTCAAGGATTTTAAGAGTATATCCTATAGATAATTTAAATCTTAAAGAACTTAGCGCTTTAAGAGTAATAAATGAACTATACGCTGAAGGGGTAGACTCAATCCTTTATACTAAATTAAGAACAGAGAGAGGGTTAGTTTACGACGTTCTTCCTAAAATAGCTTTTGAAAAATATATAAAGCTCTATAAAATAGGTTTAAATATTTCAAAAGAAAATATAGATGAGGCACTTTATGTGTTAGATTTATCTAAGGAAGAATTACATTCTAAGCTTAAAAATATAACTAAAGAAAAAATAAATTCTTTAATTAAATCTATCAAGCTAAAAAGATTATTTAAAGAAGAACAAAGTATAGTTTCAGCTAAAGAATTATCAACATATAATACTATGTTTAATGACTTTACCTTATATGAAAGAGAAATGGATATTCTTAAAGATATAGAAGGAGAAGACCTTTTAAGTGCTTATAAAAAAGTATTTAAAAATTGTTCTACTGAGATAGTAATAAATAAATAATTGTTTTTAAAAGGAGTTTTTCTACTCCTTTTTTTATTTTAGGGTAATATATAAAAGAAGTATTTTTAAAAGGAGATTACAATGGAAAGAGAATTACCTTTATTAAGTGAATTAATAAAATACCACAAAGAAAACAACTTAATTTTATCTATGCCAGGAAATAAGTGTGGAAAGGCATTTTTAAGAGATGAAATAGGAAAAGATTTTGCAGAAAATATGGGTTTTTTAGATATAACGGAAGTAGATCCATTAGATAATCTTCAGCATCCTGAAGGGATAATAAAAAAATCACAAGAATTACTAGCAAAAGCTTACAAAGTAAAATCAGCGTATTTTATGGTTAATGGAAGTTCAGGTGGAAATCTTATTTCTATTTTTAGCGCCTTTAATGAAGGTGATGAGGTTTTAGTTGAAAGAAACTGCCACAAATCAGTTTATAACGCTCTTATAATGAAAAAACTTAAAGTTACTTATATAGAGCCTGTAATAGATGAAGAAAAAGATATATTTTTACCTCCAAGTAAAGAAAAAATTTATAATGCATTAGAAAAATCAAAAAATCCAAAAGGAATAATTTTAACTAACCCTAATTATTTTGGGATAACTTATGATTTAGAAGAAATATTAAAAGATTTAAAAACTAAAGGTCTTAAAATAATAATAGACGGTGCACACGGTGCACACTTTGGCTTTTCTAAAAGATTACCTAAAAATATTTGGCACTTAGGAGATTACGTTATATTAAGTGCACACAAAACTATACCATCATTAACTCAAGGCGGGTATCTTTTAGTTAATGATAAATCAGAAAATCTAAGATTTTATATGAATGCATTAATGACAACATCGCCATCATACTTAATAATGGCATCTTTAGATTATGGAAGATATTATTTAGAAAAGTATGGTGAAGAAGATTATGATAGATTAATAGATTTAGGAGAAGAATATAAAGAAAAGATAAATAAAATAAATGGGATAAATATTTTATCTAGTGAAATGCTAAAAGAAGATTATGACGTTGATAAAAGCAGGTATATAGTTCTTTTAGATAAAGGATATTGCGGTCATAAGCTTTTAGAATATTTAAGAGATAAAAAAATTCAATGCGAAATGAGTTTTAGTCGAGGTGTAGTTTTAATATTATCACCTATAAATAAAAGAGAAGATTTCAAGCTTATTTTAAAAAGCTTAGAAGAACTAGATTTAAATACTATAAAATCTATAGATGAGGCAGAGTTTTATAGTATCTCTCCAAAGAAGATGTTAGAACCTTTTGAAGTTTTTAATAGCGAAACTAAAGAAGTTACTTTTGAGGAAAGCATAGGTAAAATTTCAAAAGAAGCTTTAATTCCATATCCTCCTGGAATACCATTAATATGTCCTGGAGAAATAATAACAAAAGAAGCAATTAAAATAATAAAAGAATATGTAGATAATAAAAGAGATGTTTTAGGCATTGAAAACGAAAAAATTAAAATAATTATAGAAAAATAATTATTTATGTAACACAAAAAAGGTATCTCTCATAAATTATTATTGTAAGTACAAACTTTAATATAATAGTAGGAGATACAAAACAATGAGTTGTGGAAGAAATAATTGTAAAGATAACAAATGTGAAAGAATAGAACATGCAGCAAAAGAACTTGCTTGCAAAGCTCAAAAATTACAAGCATGCATTATAGAACTTTTAGAAAAAGCTGAATGTTTACAAAGAAAAGCTGATTGTTTAGAAAATAAAGCTAATTGTTTAAGAGAGCAAGCTTTAAGATTTGATAATGAAGCTGCTAAATTAGACTGTGAAGCTGAAGAATATATTAAGAGAGCAAGAATTTTAAGTGAAAACTTAGCTGAATTAATGAAGAGAACTGATTGCTGCTTTATTAAAGCTGTTGAATGCTTTAAAGAAGAATGTAAAGAAGACGAATGTGACTTCGATTGTGACGGTTGCTGGAGATAGTTCGATATATAAAGAAGGATGTGCACTTTGCACATTCTTCTTTTTGTTTTATAGAAAAGAATAAAAAGAAACCAGGTAAGAGAGACTAAGACTATATAAATTTTAGGAGGAAATATAATGGAAAATGAAATGTTTTGTTACCAATGTGAGCAAACTGTTGGTGGAAAAGGTTGTACAAGGGTTGGGGTCTGTGGAAAATCCCCAGTAATTGCAGCTTTTCAAGATATGATAATCTATGAAGTTAAGGGGATTGGCATAATCGGTAAAAGTATATTAGATAGAGGGGGATTTATAGAGGATATTTATATAAAAGCTATAGAAGATTCACTATTTATGACTTTAACTAACGTAAATTTTGATTTTAAAGAGCATATAAAATGCCTTAAAGGGTTAAATAAATTAAAACTTAAATTATTAGATGATACTTCAGACTTAGAAGATAATAGAGAAGAGGTAACATACGAATTAAGTGAATCAGTAGATGAGATTTTAAATTATAGCAAAAGGGCGTCTATTATGTTTAATGATTCTTTAGATCAAGATATAAGATCTTTAAGGCAAACTATATTATACGGATTAAAAGGAGTTGCAGCTTATAGTCATCAAGCAAGATTTTTAAATTATAGGGACGTAGAGGTAGATAAATTTTATTTTGAAGCCTTAGAGGGAATAACTGACCCTAAAAAAAGTGTAGATGATTTAATAGAACTAACTTTAAAAACTGGAGAAATAAGCGTTAAAGTTATGAGACTATTAGATAAGGCAAATACAGAAAGCTTTAATAACCCAAAACCTACAAAAGTGAATGTAAAGATAAAAAAAGGACATTTTATAATAGTTTCAGGACATGATTTAAAAGATTTAGAAATGCTTTTAAAGCAAACAGAAGGAACAGGAATAAATATATACACACACGGAGAAATGCTCCCTGCACACGGATATCCAGAACTTAAAAAATATAAACATCTAGTAGGAAATTTTGGTAGTGCTTGGCAAAATCAGCAAGAAGAGTTTGACGGCTTAGAAGGATGCATTTTAATGACTACAAACTGCTTAATGAAACCTAGAGAAAGTTATAAAGATAGAATATTTTCTACGAGCGTTGTAGGGTATGAAGGGATAGAACATATAAAGACAAGAGAAGATTCAACAAAAGATTTTAGTTGTATTATTGAAAAAGCATTAGAGTTACCTGGTTTTTTAGAAGATGAAGAGGTAAAAGAAATAACTGTAGGTTTTGCAAGAAATGCAACACTAGAAAATGCAGAAAAAATAATAGAATTAATAAATTCAGGAGATATAAGGCATTTCTTCTTAATAGGTGGCTGCGATGGTGCAAGACCTGGAAGAAATTATTACACAGAACTTGCAGAAAAAGTACCAAAAGACTGTGTTATTTTAACTTTAGCTTGCGGTAAATATAGATTTAATAAATTAAACTTTGGAGAAATAAAAGGAATTCCAAGGCTTTTAGACGTAGGGCAATGTAACGATGCATATTCAGCTTTAAGAATAGCTATGACTTTAGCAGATGCCTTTGAAGTTGATATAAACGACTTACCTTTATCTATAGTTTTATCTTGGTATGAGCAAAAGGCAGTATGCGATTTACTTGCACTTTTATATTTAGGGGTAAAAGATATATTACTAGGGCCTTCTCTTCCTGCATTTTTAAGTCCAAACGTTTTAGATTTTTTAATAAAAACATTCAATTTAAAACCTATAAGTACAGCAGATGAGGATTTAAAAATGATGTTAAAATAATAGGGTGCTTTAAAAGCACCCTAGATTTATTCTAAGCTATATACTAAGTTTAAATCCCACTCTTTAGCTAACTCATAAGCTTTAACTGTAGCTTCATCAAAAATTTGTTCTGGGCTATGTGCATCAGATGAAACTATAACTTTTAAACCTTGTTCTTTAGCTATATCCCAAAATCTCCTATAAGGATATCTATATCTATATCCGTCTGGGAAGTCAAATTTTCCGGCTCTTATTCCATTTGCATTAAATTCTAAAATAGTTTTGTTTCTTTTAGCAGCATCTATTATTATATTTATTGATTTTAAGGCGTTATCATCAAAATCTAATTTGTTTAAAAAAATTAAATCTGGATGTGCGAGCATCTTGAAAAGACCTGTATCTAAGCCATCACTTATAGATTTAGCGTAAGCTATATAATCTTTAGTAGAAGTGAGCTCAAAGTTATTTATAAAAGGATAATCCTTTGTGACAGTTATATGTTGTCCTAAGATTAGATAGTCAAAATCGTTTAAAAGATGCTTATAGTAATTTAAGTTTTTTTTGTTATATTCAATTTCTAAACCAAGTTTAATAGAAATTTTATTTTTATATTTCTTTTTTAAATTTAAAATTGAATTCATATAATCATCTAATTCGTTATATTGCATTCTAAGTCCATACCTGTTATCTGGATAAGGTGCATGATCACTGAATCCTAAAACATCTAGTCCTTTTTCTATTGCAGAAATTACATATTCTTCGTCAGTACCTTTAGCGTGAAGGCATCTTGAAGTATGAGTGTGAAAATTTACTTTATTAAGCATAAAACCCCTCCCTTTTTCAGTAAACCTTTACTATATTATAAACCATAAAAAGGAAAAAATCTAATTTGTAATAAAAAAAGTATTGAAATAATTGTAAGATATATTTATAATATATAAAAATGAATATTATTAAAAATATTGATAGAGAAGAGTAAATATAAGAAATCTTTAAAGAGAGTCAACGTTTGCTGAGAGTTTGATAAGATTTTTATATAGAAAGCAGCTCTTGAATTTCTTTTTGAGAACTAAGCTTAAAGCTTAATAAAATTAGACGTCTTTCTCACGTTATAGAGAAAATAGAAAGATTTTCTATAGCTAAGAGAGCAAAATTCTTTTGCTTATTAGGGTGGTACCGCGGAATTAACCTTCGTCCCTGCATTTTGTAGTGATGTAAGGTTTTTATTATTTTTAGGAGGTTTTATATTATGGAAGAAATTTTAGAAGTATTAGAACAAAATAGTAGATACACGGATAATGAAATAGCCGTTATGGTTGGAAAATCAGTTGAGGAAGTTAGGGATGCTATAAGAGATTACGAAGAGAAAAATATAATTGCAGGATATACGACTTTAATAAACTGGGAAAATACAGGAACAGAGACTGTGACAGCTTTAATTCAAGTTAAAATAACACCTCAAAGGGGACAAGGGTTTGATAAAGTTGCAGAAAGAATTTATAAATTTAGAGAAGTTAAAGCTTGTTATTTAATGAGTTCAGGTGGATTTGATTTAACTGTAATAGTTGAAGGAAAAACAATGAAGGAAGTAGCTATGTTTGTATCAGAAAAACTATCAGTTCAAGAATACGTTCAAGGAACAGCAACACACTTCGTACTTAAAAAATATAAAGATCACGGAAGAATATTTAAAGATAAAACAGTTAAAGAAAGAGAGGCTATATTTGTATGATGATGGAAAAAATGATATTAGACAACGTTAAAAATATGCCGCCATCTGGGATTAGGAAATATTTTGATATGATTAATGAAATGGATGATGTTATATCTTTAGGGGTTGGAGAACCAGATTTTGTAACGCCTTGGAACATAACAGAAGCTGGAATATACTCTCTTGAAAAAGGACATACTCATTATTCTTCAAATGCTGGGTTTGTAGAATTAAGAGAGGAAATTTCAAATTATTTATATAGGAAATATAATTTGAATTATGATAAAGATACTGAAATTTTAGTAACAGTTGGTGGAAGTGAGGCTATAGATTTAGCACTAAGGGCTCTTGTTGGACCGGGGGATGAAGTTATAATTCCAGAACCTAGCTTTGTAGCTTACAGAGGATGCACAGCTTTTACTGGCGCTACAGCTAGAATTATAAATTTAAGGGAAGAAGATGAATTTAAGTTAACTAAAGAGCTTTTATTAGATGCTATAAATGAAAGAACTAAGGTTTTAATTCTTCCATTTCCAAATAATCCAACAGGGGCAATAATGACTTATGACGAGCTTAAGGAAATAGTAGATGTAGTTAAAGATAGAGATATAGTTATTTTATCAGATGAAATATATTCAGAACTTTCGTATGACAAAAATCATGTATCCTTTGCATCTTTTGAAGAAGTTAGAGATAAAACTTTAGTAGTTAATGGATTTTCAAAAGCTTTTGCTATGACAGGTTGGCGACTTGGATATGCTTGTGGAAACGA
Source organism: Clostridium chrysemydis (assembly GCF_015234215.1). Taxonomy (GTDB): domain Bacteria; phylum Bacillota; class Clostridia; order Clostridiales; family Clostridiaceae; genus Clostridium; species Clostridium chrysemydis. The sequence continues at coordinate 405,602 of NZ_JADEKP010000002.1, forward strand.
AGTATTAATAGATGCTATGAAAAAAATTCATCAATATGGGATAATGTGTTCGCCAACTATAGCGCAATACGCAGCTATAGAGGGGCTTAAGCATGGTGATGAAAGCGTAAGAAAGATGGCAAACGAATATAATAGAAGAAGAAGAGTTATGTTAAATGGATTTAGAGAGATGGGGCTTGATTGCTTTGAGGCATTAGGTGCACTTTATTTATTTCCGTCTATTAAATCAACAGGTTTAACTTCAGATGAGTTTTGTGAAAAACTACTTTTAGAAGAAAAGGTATTAGCAGTACCTGGAAGTGCTTTTGGAGATTGTGGTGAAGGATTTATAAGAACTTGCTATGCAGCTTCAATGGATGATTTAGTAGAAGCATTAAAGAGAATTAAAAGGTTTGTTTTAAAACATCAAAAATAATCTTGAAATTAAAGAGGTAAAGTATTAGTATAAACTTACTGGAAAAAATTATACAAAATACTAAAGTTTTCATAAGGAGAATCGAATATGGAAAAAGAAAAAAGTACTGACTTAGGTAATGGCAAAATTAAAAAGCTTCTTTTTAGTCTGGCGGTTCCAGCTATTATAGCGCAGTTAGTAAATGTTTTATATAACATTGTAGATAGAATATTTATAGGGAGAATGGTTAGTGGCGAACTTGCTATGGCAGGAGTTGGAGTTGCATTTCCTATAATTATGATAGTCTCAGCATTTAGTGCCCTTATCGGCATGGGGGGTGCGCCACTTGCTGCAATAAAGATGGGTAAAAAGGATAATGGCGGCGCTGAAAAAATTATGACTAATAGTTTTACAAGTCTTATAGGTGTGGGAGTTTTATTGACTATAGTATTTTTAATTTTTAAAGAACCTATTTTAATAGCGTTTGGTGCAAGTAGTAATACATTAGGATATGCTATGGATTATTTAGCTATTTATTTAATTGGAACTGTTTTTGTTCAAATTGCACTTGGAATGAATCCATTTATAAATACCCAAGGATTTGCAAAAATCGGAATGGCAACTGTTATGATAGGAGCGGTTATAAATATTATTTTAGATCCTATATTAATTTTTGGATTTGATATGGGGGTTAAAGGTGCTGCTTTAGCCACTGTATGTGGACAACTTGTATCTGCAGTTTGGGTTTTAAAATTTTTGTTTGGAAAAGAAACAATATTAAAAATAAGAAAGAAGTTTTTAGTTCCAGAAGTTAAGGTTATGCTTTCAGTTTTAGCTTTAGGTATATCACCTTTTATAATGCAAGCTACAGAAAGTTTATTGATTATTGTAATGAATAATCAATTATCAAGGTTTGGTGGAGATATTGCAGTTGGTGCTATGACTATAATGGCAAGCATTATGCAAATTGTAATTCTACCACTTATGGGACTGACTCAAGGAGCGCAGCCTATAATGAGTTATAACTACGGTGCAGAAAAACTTTCAAGAGTTCGTGAAACCTTTAAGTTATTATTAAAAATAAGTTTATCTTATACAGTGGTTATGTGGTTACTACTTATGGCTTTCCCTGGAGTTTTTGTAAGTATATTTAATAAAAATCCAGAACTTTACACGCAAACTTCTTGGAGTATAAAGATATACTTTGCGGGGATTTTGGTTTTTGGTGCTCAAATAGCTTGTCAGCAAACATTTTTAGCATTAGGACAAGCAAAGAAGTCATTATTGTTAGCCCTTCTTAGAAAGGTTATTTTACTTATCCCGCTAGCTATAATATTACCAAACTTTTTTGAAAATAAAGTATTTGGGGTGTTAGTTTCTGAACCAGTAGCCGATATTTTAGCAACAGTAATTACAGTAGTAACATTTGTTTTATTTTATAAAAAGGTTTTATCAGTAGATAAAAATTTAAAAGAAAAAGAAATTAGTATTTAAATTTTTAATAAAAGCTAAGGTTTAAACCTTGGCTTTTATTTTATTTTTAAAATTACACTAAGATTTTAGGTAAAAATATAAAAGGCTTTGTCAAATATTGACTAAAAATAAAATAGGAGTATTATTATATATAGAAATAGCTAAGTAGTAAATGTGCCGGTTTATTATTTAGTCCATAAATTTCAAATTCTATTTTAAATTTATATTACAAGCGTGCCGGTTTGTGATATTTTTAATTGAATTATTATAAGAAACGGAAAGTGTTTACTTTCCGTTTCTTATTTTTTAAATAAATTTATGAGTTTATAATAGTTTAATATTATAAATTAAAAATAAGAGTGATATAATAAAAAGGTTAAAAAGTTTAAATTTTAAAGTATAGGAATAATTAAGTAATTAATACTATTTTAAATTTATAAAGTACAAAAGAAAGGATGAAAAAAATGAAGGAACTTATAGATTTACATTGTCATACTATATCAAGTGGTCATGCTTATAGTACTGTAAAAGAAAATATAGATTCAGCAAATGAAAAAGGACTTAAATATTTAGGTGTATCAGACCACGCACCAATGATGCCAGGAACAGCACATATTTATCATTTCAATAACCTTAAAGTAATACCAAAGGTAGTAGGTAATGTAAGAAACCTTTTAGGGGCAGAAGTAAATATATTAGATTATGAAGGAACTGTAGATATGACTGAGGATGAATTGAAATCTTTAGATTATGCAATAGTTAGTCTTCATCCACCTTGCATTCCTTTTGGAACAAAAGAAGAAAATACAAATGCTGTAATCAGTGCAATAAAACATCCAAACGTAAAAGTTATAGGTCATTTAGATGATTCAAGATATCCTGTTGATTACGAAAAAGTTGTAAAAGAAGCCAAGAAATTAGGAGTTTTACTTGAACTTAATAACTCATCTTTAAAGCCTAACGGATTTAGATTAGGTGCAAGAGAGAATGCAAAAATATTATTAAAAGAATGTGAAAAACAAGGTGCTATGATAATTTTTGGAAGTGATTCTCATATATGTTATGATATAGGTAGATTTGATTACTGCAAAGAAGTAGTAAAAGAATTTGGATTTAATGAAGAACTTATTTTAAATTATAATGAGGAAAAGATAAAAGAAATATTTAATTTATAAAGTAATAAATTTTGGGGGAGAGTATGTATAGTAGAAGGGGAGTTAAGGTTTTATATCTGGGAATTAAAGGAATGGGAATCTCTAGAAGTTTAAATAAAGATAAAGCTGTAAAAAGTGAAGTTAAATGCTTAAGGCATGGTAATGCAGTCAGTTTTTATAAAGTTTATACTGTTTTCTTAAATGAGATAAATATAAGTATTATAAGTATCGCAAGAACTAATTATAAATGCTTTGAAGAGATAATAGAAAAAGAGATAAATAAAAATGATAATGTTTTAATCCTAGGTGATGATGAAAGAAAAAGCAAAATCGATTTGTACATAAAATCTATTAAAGATAAACTTAATAATTATATAGACATAAAATTAGATAAAAATTTTATAGATAGATCTTTAAATATAGAAAAAGAAAAACTTACAAAAGAGATTTTTAATTTTTTTATAAGGAAGATTTTGATTGGAAATATAAAAAAAGAAGGAAATATTTATCTAACGCCTATAGGAAACGTTAATGTATTTGGAAAGACTGTATACAAAGTTTTAGAAGAAAATAAAAATTTACAGTATGCACTAGATCTAAGAATTGATATCTTTTCAGGAAAAGAATTTGATTTAAATGAGTTAACTCATATTATAGATCCAATACAAGAATACTTAGATTCTAAAAGTCTCATTGAAATAAACAACATTAATTTAGAAAATAAAGAAGAATTATATTTTTTAATGCTAGAAATTAATTGATTTCTAGCATTTTTTTATTTCAATTAGTCTAAAAATTAACAAAGAATGGTTAATTTCATATAAAAAATAAGTAAAAAACACTATTTAAATATTATTATTCACTTAAATAAGTTAAAAAACTCTTTAGAAACTTAAATATAATTGTTTGGTACTTGTTAATGTAATAACATAAGTGTGAAAGAAATAACAAACAAAAAGAGGAGGAAATCGAAAATGGATATATTATCGATTTTGCAAAAAACACTTACTGATAACGAAATTATGGGTGCAATATTTTCATCAGTAGCAATTATATTTTTAGGATTTTATTTAAGAAGAAAAAACATAATAAATGATGGAGCTTCAAAAGTTCTAACAAAAGTAGTTCTTTCAGTTGCAATTCCTGCATTAGCTTTAAAATCTTTCTTAGTTGATATAAATAAGAAAAGTTTACAAGAAGGTATGAGCTTATTAATCTGGGGATTTGTAATTTATATTCTTTTAATTTTCGTAACTAAAATACTTTATTCAAAGTATAAAGGCGAAAAACAAGAAGTACTTAGAGTATTAACAGTATTTGGATCAACTACATTCTTCGGAACTCCAATAGTACAAGCTGTTTATGGAGCAGTAGGAGTTATGTATTCATCAATATTTAACATAGCATACAGAGTTTTCTTATATTCATATGGATATATCAAAATGTCTGGTGTAAAAATGGACAAGTCAAACATGAAAAAGAACTTAAAAGAAATGTTCTTAAATCCAATAATAATCGCAACATTCTTAGGGTTATTTATATGGTTATTCCAAGATATGCTTCCACAAGTTGCAGTAACAACAAAAGAGGGAGTAAAAGAAGTTGCATTTTTAAGAATAGATCAAACTTTACCATGGCTTTATAAACCACTTACTTATTTAAGTGCTTTATGCTCACCACTAGCTTGGCTTGCAATAGGAGCTCAATTAGCAGCAATACCATTTAAAGAAGCTATGGGATCAAAAGATTCATGGTTCTACAGCATACAAAAGGTAATCATAGTACCAGCTATAAATATAGTTATACTTTATGTATTAAATGTTACAGGTATTTTACCTATGTCATATGTAGGATTAGCTACAGTTGTAATAATGATGGCAGCTCCAACTGCAACAGTTGCAGCAGCGTATGCAATAAGTTTTGATAAAGAATCACTTTTATCATCAAACTGCTCATTACTATCAACAATAGTAGCAGTAGTTGCTATGCCGTTTTGGATAGTGATTTTAGAAGTAATTAAAAATTTAGGATTATTTGTTTAAATAAAATTTTGAATTTAGATGAGATGCTTTTAAGCATTTCATTTAAATTCTTTTAGTCATAGGAGGAAATAAATATGGGAATCAAATTAGTATGTTATGGAGTAAGAGATACAGAGGTGGAATTTTTCCACAAATTAAATAAGTATGGATATGAATTAAAATTAGTAAACACTGGTTTAAATCATGAAAATGTAAAAGAAGCTATAGGCGCTGAAGCTATAATGGTTAGAGGAAACTGTATGGCTGATAGACAAAACTTAGAGCTTTTAGCTAAGAGTGGATTAAAATATGTTTTAACAAGAACAGTAGGTTTTGACCACGTTGACTTAGAAGCAGTTAAAGAACTAGGATTAAAATCAGCTAGAGTACCTGGATATTCACCAAATGCTATAGGAGAGCTTGCAGTTTCTCACGCAATGATGCTTTTAAGACATACAGCTTATGCAGTAGAGAGAACTAAAAATAAAAACTTTATAGTTGATGCTGAAATGTTTAGTAAAGAAATAAGAAATTGTACAGTAGGTATAATTGGAGCTGGTAAAATAGGATTAACTACAGCTAAACTTTTCAAAGGGTTAGGGGCTAGAGTTATTGCATTTGACGTATTCCAAAGTGATGCAGCTAAAGAGGTTGTTGAATTTGTAAGTCAAGAAGAGTTAATAAAAACATCAGATGTTATTTCAGTTCATATGCCATATATAAAAGATGTAAACTATCACTTCATAAATAAAGAGTTTATATCTAATATGAAAGAAGGAGCTATATTATTAAATACAGCTAGAGGAGAACTTCAAGATTTAGATGCTATTTTAGAAGGTCTTGAAAGTGGAAAAGTTGGAGGATTTGGAACTGACGTTTTAGAAGGAGAAAAGAGATTCTTCTTTAAAGACTTAAATGGACAAGAGTTAGAAGATCCTACTGTTGAAAAGTTAGTTAATATGTATCCTAAAGTTTTAATAACTCCTCATATAGGATCATATACAGATGAAGCTTTAACTAATATGATAAGTATTTCTTATGACAATATGAATGAGTATTTAACTGAAAATACTTGTAAAAATGCAATAGCTTAATTAGACACAGAAACTTACTTATATTTACAAAAAGTTTATCCAAACAATTGTAAATATATGATAACATTATAAAAAACTTATAATGTTTGGAGTGTGTTCTATGGGTAAAATGCATGAAGATAAAGAGCAAAAGGTAGTTCGAAAAGTAGCTATAATAGCTTGTATAATTTTAGTTTTAGGATTTGTAGCAATGGCATTTGCAGGAGTTCTATACTAGTATAAAAAGCGCAGATATTAATGTCTGCGTTTTTTATTTTTTATTAGATTAAAATTAGTAGAAAAAAAGTAAAAAGTATATTACTCTAATAGAAAAGGAGGAATTATGAAATTTAAAAATAAAGTAAGAATAATTTGTATTGCAATTGCAACTATACCTCTTATAATGTCTTATGTATTTTTTACTAACTTAATGCTTAAATCAATCGAAGATAATATTGAAAGTGATTTAAAAGAAACTGCATTTGTAGTAAGTAATACTCCCTTGGTTCAAGAAAAATTAAAAGATGAAGATAATGATAGATCTATCCAAGATTATGTAAATGAATATATAGAAAACTTTAGAAACGTAGATATTATTGTAGTTGGAGATATGAAAGGGATTAAATATTCCCACTTAGATAAGTCTCAAGTTGGAGAAAGATACAAAAATCCTGACAATCAAAAAGTAATTAATACGGGAGAAAGTTATTTTTCAACTATGGAAGGTTCTGTTGGAATTACATATAGATACTTTAAACCGATATATCTTGAAGGAAAACAAGTAGGGTTTGTTATGGTTGGTAAGTATCTATCAGATATGGAAAAAATGAATGCTAAAACTATATTTTCTTATGGAGGAGTACTTTTAATTGTAATACTTATAACTATAATACTCGCAGAGTATTTTGCAAGAAAGGTAAAAGAATCAATATTAGGGCTTGAACCTGAAGAGATATCAAGGCTCTACAGAGAAAAAAGAATAATTTTAGATACGATTAGTAATCCTGTAATAGCTATTGATAAAAATAATAAAGTGATAGAGAAAAATATTGAATGTATAAAAAAATATAGTGACTTAGAAGTAAATGATTTAGTATTAAAACTTAAAGAAAGTATAGAAGAGAAGAAATGTTTTAAAATGAAAGAATTTATAATTAAAGATGAAAAGGTATTTGTAAATTTAAGTTTTATTGAAGACTCTGGAAAGTATTTTGGTGCAGTTATTAGTATTATGAATAGGGATAATATAAGTAAAGTTGCAAGAGAAATAACAGGGGTAGATGAGATGCTTAAAAATATAAGAGCAAATATTCACGAGTTTAAAAATAAACTTCATGTGATACTTGGGCTTATAAACGTTGAGGAATACGATGAGGCTAAAAAGTATATAAATCAATGTCAAACAGAAGTAGATGCTAAAAAGCTTAACGTTTCAAATGTAAAAGACAATTTACTTAGTGCAATGATTCTTAGTAAAAAACTTATAGCAAAAGAAAAAGATATTAGGTTTGAAATAAATAAAAAAACTTCAGTTTTAAAAGATCACGGAAGAATAACTTCTACAGATATAGTTATAATATTAGGTAACCTTATAGAAAACGCTTATGATTCTTTTGATAACGCAAAAAGAAAGGATAAATACGTTTTAGTATATCTAAATGAAAATAGTGAAAAAATAGAAATGCAAGTAAAAGATAACGGAAAAAAAATAGACCCTTTAATTAGAGAGTATATTTTTGAATCTGGAGTAAGTTCTAAAGGAGAAGGTAGAGGAATTGGATTATCTACTTTAAAGGGAAGAGTAGAACTTTATGATGGTGATATTGATATTATAGAAGAAAAAGATTATAAAATCTTTAAAGTAACATTAAAAAAATAGATGAAGGTGAAATATGAGAAAAGTAATTATAGTTGAAGATGACCCTATGGTAGCTTTAATTAATAGAAAATACGTAGAGATGGTAGAAGGCTTTAGTGTATGTAGTGTAGTTACAACTAAAGATGAACTTATAGAAAATTTAAAAAAAGAAGATATAAGTTTAATACTTTTAGATGTATATCTTCCTAAAGAAAATGGTTTTGAAATTCTAAAAGATATTAGAGAAAAAGGATTTTTAACAGATGTAATAATGATGACTGCAGCTGATAATAATGAAGAGATAAAAAGAGCCTTTGCCTATGGTGCTATTGATTATTTAATAAAGCCCTTTGAGTTTGATAGATTTAAAATAGCGTTAGAAAAATACAACACTAAAAATGAACTATTAAAAAGCTCTAAAAAGTTAAATCAAGCTAAAGTAGATAGCCTTTATAATACTAAAAAGGAATTAGACAGAGATCTTCCTAAAGGTATAAATAAAAAAACTTTACTTAGAATATACGATTTAGTAAAAGAAGATAAGAGGGAGATTTGGACTATAAAGAATCTTTCAGAAGAACTTGGTATAAGTAATGTTACAATAAAAAAATATATTGATTACTTAGAATCTATAGGAGAAGTTAAGGTAGATATTGATTATGGAAATATAGGAAGACCTGAATATAAATTAATTTTTTCGAAAAATTAGATAATTTACTTATAGAAAAAAATGTGTGATAATAATAAATAGTTTAATAAAATTGTGTTTATATTGTATGAGTAATAAATAAATCTTAGTGAGGGAGTAAATATGAAGATAGGTTTTGATCACAAAAAATACTTAGAGGAACAATCAAAGTATATTCTAGAGAGAGTTAACAATTATGATAAGTTATATTTAGAGTTTGGAGGTAAATTATTATTTGATTTACACGCTAAAAGAGTATTACCAGGCTTTGATGAGAATGCTAAGATAAAATTATTACATAAGCTTAGAGAAAATGTAGAAATAATAATCTGTTTATATGCAGGAGATATTGAAAGAAATAAAATTAGAGGAGATTTTGGAATAACTTACGATGTTGACGTTTTAAGACTTATTGATGATTTAAGATCATATGACTTAGATGTAAATAGTGTAGTTATAACAAGATATAACGAGCAACCTGCAACTAATGTATTTATAAACAAACTTGAGAGAAGAGGAATAAAGGTTTATAAACATAGAGCTACTAAAGGATACCCTACAGATGTAGATACTATAGTAAGTGAAGAAGGATATGGAAAAAATCCATATATAGAGACTGAAAAACCTATAGTAGTAGTAACAGCTCCAGGACCTGGAAGTGGAAAACTTGCAACTTGTTTAAGTCAGCTTTATCACGAGTCAAGACTTGGAAGAGAAGCTGGTTATTCTAAATTTGAAACTTTCCCAGTTTGGAACGTTCCTTTAAAACATCCTTTAAATATAGCATACGAAGCTGCTACAGCAGATTTAAAAGATGTAAATATGATAGATTCATTCCACTTTGATGCATATAACAAAGTAGCTGTTAACTATAACAGAGATATTGAAAGTTTCCCAGTTTTAAAAAGGATTATAGAAAAGATTACAGGAAAAGAATCAGTCTATAAATCACCTACAGATATGGGAGTTAACAGAGTAGGTTTTGGAATAATTGATGACGAAGTAGTTAAAGAGGCATCAAAACAAGAAATAATAAGAAGATACTTTAAAACAGCTTGTGAGTACAAAAAAGGTTACGTAGATAAAGATACTTTTGAAAGAGTAGCTTTAATTATGGAAGAACTTAACTTAAAACCTCAAGATAGAAAAGTTGTAAATGTAGCTAGAGAAAAGTCAGAAGAATTAAAATCTACTACAAAAAGTGATATTTGTCCTGTAGTTTCTATGGAACTAGAAAATGGAACTATAGTAACTGGTAAAACTTCAGATTTAATGGAAGGAAGCGCAGCTGTTATAGTAAATGCAATAAAATACTTAGCAAATATTTCAGATGAAATTCATCTAATTTCACCTGCAATATTAGAGCCTATAATAAGTCTTAAAAAAGATACTTTAGCTTCTAAAAGACCAGCATTAAATGCTGAAGAGGTATTAATGGCTTTAAGTATTTCAAAAGCAACTAACCCTGTAGCTCAAGTAGCTTTAGATAAGTTAAATCTTTTAAAGGGAGCTCAAGCTCATTCAACTAATATTATTAGTAATAATGATGAGCAAACATTTAGAAAAATAGGTGTAGATATAACTTGCGATCCGGAATATCCAACGCAAAATTTATATTACTAACACTAAAAAGGTAGAGTTTTAAACTCTACCTTTTTTATTTTGCCTTAAATTATATTTTGTGAATTAAAAAATTAAAATATCTTATTTACTGTTTATTTTAAAAAAATTAAAAAAGTATTGACTTTGATAATAATTATCAATAGAATATAAATGAAAACAATAATCAAAAGAAAATAATTATCAAAAAAGGGGAGGGCGATTTGAAAAAAAGATATTTAATTCTTATATTAATATTTTTATCTTTTATATCTGTATTTATCGGAGTGTCTGATATAAAAATGTCTGATTTGTTTTTATTAGATAACGAAAAGGTAAATATATTACTAATAAGTAGAATACCTAGACTTATAAGTATAGTAACAGCTGGTATGGCTATGAGTGTTTCTGGGATTATAATGCAACAAATAAGTAACAATAAATTTATTTCTCCAACAACAGCTGCAACTATAGACTCTGCAAAATTTGGAGTGCTTATTTCAATGTTAATTTTTACAGGAGCAACATTACTTCAAAAAATGGTTGTATCTTTTATTTTTTCAATTTTAGGTACAGTTATATTTATGAAAATATTAAAATCAATTAAATTAAAAAACAGTATTTTCATTCCTTTAATTGGTATAATGCTCGGTAACGTTATTAGTTCAACTACAGATTTCTTTGCTTATAGGTATGACCTTATACAAAATATGAATTCTTTTTTACAAGGTGATTTTTCATCAGTTTTAAAAGGTAATTATGAACTTATACTACTTACTATACCTATCTTATCTTTTGGGTTTCTTTATGCAAATAAATTCACTATAGTCGGGATGGGGGAGGATATAGCAACAAACCTTGGAATTAAGTTTAATACTGTTATAAATATTGGAGTTTTAATAGTTGCAATAATGTCATCACTTGTTGTTATAACAGTAGGAAGTATTCCATATGTTGGACTTATTATACCTAATATAGTATCTATAAGGCTTGGAGATAACTTATCTAAAAATTTAGGTGTCACTGCTTTGTTTGGAGGAATATTTGTTTTAGCTTGTGATATTTTATCTAGAATAATAATTTATCCATATGAAATTCCAATAAGTCTAACTGTTGGTGTTATAGGAAGTTTTTCATTCTTGTACTTATTATTTAGGAGGCAAAGATATGGAAGTTAAAACAAGTTTTAATAAAGATAAAATTGTATTGCTTATTTTAAGTGTCATTGCAGTTATACTAGCATTTGTTTTTATCTTTGAAGGATTAAATGAAATTAATTTTAGCTACAATATATCAAAAAGAGTACCGAAGGTATTAGCTATTATAATTTCAGCTACAGCGATTGGGATATCATCTGTTATATTTCAAACAGTTACAGATAATAGAATTCTTACACCTAGTATATTAGGGTTAGATTCTTTATATGGATTATTTCAAACTTTTTCAGTCTTTGTTTTTGGAACAAGCAGCATAGTTATGACAAATAAGAATATAAACTTCTTTTTAGTTTTATTTCTTATGATTTTAAATTCTTTAATACTTCATAGAATGATGTTTAAAAAGAGAATAAATATATATTTAATGCTTTTAGTTGGAACTGTCTTTGGTACATTTTTTAAAAGTTTAAGTACATTTTTAAGTGTATTAATAGACCCTAATGATTTTCAAAGTTTACAGGGAAAACTTTTTGCAAGCTTTAATAATATAAATGTAAATATACTTTTTATTTCGTCTGTAATTATATTTATATTAGCTTTAAATATATTTGAAAAAACTAACTTATATGATGCATTACTACTTGGAAGAGATAATTCTATAAACATTGGAATTAATTACGAAAAGACTGCAAAGACAACTTTGATTTATGTATCTATATTAGTTTCTGTTTCAACTGCACTTGTAGGGCCTATAACCTTCCTTGGAATATTAGTATCTAATTTATCTTATAATTTAATGAAAAATTTTAGGCATAAGTACACTATATTTTGTGCAGTGCTTTTAGGGATAATATCTTTATTATTTGGACAACTTATCGTAGAGAGAATATTAAATTATACGAATACAGTAAGTACTATAATAAATTTTGTAGGCGGAATTTATTTTATTTACATAATAATTAAGGAGAATAAAAAATAATGATTGAGGTTAGAAATATTACTAAAAAATATGGGGATAAAAAAGTATTAGATGATGTTTCTTTAAAGATAGAAAAAGGAAAGATAACTTCTTTTATAGGACCAAATGGTGCAGGTAAAAGTACACTACTTTCTATAATTGCAAGAATCGATAAAGAATTCTTAGGGGAAGTAATAATTGATGATAAAGATATTAAAAATTATGATGAAAATGAGCTTTCAAAGAAACTTTCTATTTTAAGGCAGTCAAATAATATAAACGTAAGGATAACAGTAGAAGAATTAGTTAGCTTTGGAAGGTTTCCTTATTGCGCTGGAAGGCTTAAAAAGGAAGATTATAACTTAGTTAATAAGGCCATAAATTATATGGAACTTAATGAAATTAAAGATAAGTACTTAGATGAATTAAGTGGAGGGCAAAGACAACGGGCATTTATCGCAATGGTAATAGCACAAGATACTCAGTATATACTTTTAGATGAACCTTTAAATAATCTTGATATGAAGCATTCTGTTAAGATGATGAGGGTATTAAAAAATTTAGCTAAAGATTTAAATAAAACTGTAATAATCGTTATGCATGATATTAACTTTGCATCTTGTTATTCTGATAATATTGTTGTTTTAAAAGATGGAAAGCTTAAAGAATCAAATATAAGCCAAAAAATAATAAATAAAGATTTCTTAGAAGAGGTCTATGAAATAGAATTTGATATTCATAAAATAAATGAAAATAGTATATGTGTTTACTTTTAAGTAAAGATTAGGAGGAAAAATTTTGAAAAAGAAAATTATATTAATAAGCGGAATAATTATAATAGGATTAATTTTTGCATTTATAAAATTTAACGATAAAGGAATAGGTATGGCAAATTCCAATGATACTATAAGTATAACCCATAGATATGGAGTTACAGAGGTTAAGAAAAATCCAAAAAGGGTTGTAGTTTTAGATTACGGTGCATTAGATATAATAAAATCAATGGGTGAAGATGTAATAGCACTTCCAAAATCATCACTTCCAACTTACCTTGAAAACTTTAAAGATGAAAAGTATGTAGATTTAGGTTCTTTAAAAGAATTTAATATGGAAAAGATAAACGAATTAAAGCCAGATTTAATAATAATAGAAGGAAGACAGGGAGATTATTATGATGAGTTATCAAAGATAGCTCCAACTATAGGTCTTGGAACTATAAATAATGATCATTTTAAATCACTTAATGATAATATAGATATCTTATCTAAAATTTATGGAAAAGAAGATTTTTCGAAGAAAAAGGTTGAAGAAATCAATTCTAGAATTTCAAAGATAGGTGAAAAGGTTAAAAAGGAAAATCGTAATGCACTAGTAGCTATGGTTTATGATGGAAATATAAGTGTTTATGGACCTTCTTCAAGATTTGGGATGATTTATGATAAATTTTTATATAATCCTGTAGATAAAAATATAAAAGTAGAAGGTCATGGTCAAAATGTATCAAATGAATATATTTTAGATAAAAATCCAGAATATCTATTTGTTATTGATAAAGGTGTAGTAAGCAGCACAAACGGTGAAAAGGCAAAAAATATAATGGAAAACGAATTAATAAAAAGAACAGATGCTTATAAAAATGGTAAGATAATATACTTAGATACCAAAACTTGGTATCTAGGAGGTGCAGGTATTATAGCTACTGAAAATATGTTAGATGAAATGGAAAAAACATTATAAAATACTAAGAAATGCAAGAGGGTACTTTAAAAGTAATCTCTTGCATTTTATTTAATATTGTTAATAATTTACTACAAAAATGTGAACAAAATTGCAATTATATTAATTCTACGTTAAATACAAAAACAATACGTAAATTAACGTTGTAAATTATTTAAAAGGAATTTCTAAAATAATATACTAAAGAAGTAATTAAAAAGAGTAATTTAATTGTAAATTGAGGAGTTGACAGAATGTTTAATTTAAATCCTAAAGACGATAAATTTTTTGAAATGTTTATAGAACAAGCTAAAATAATAAATGAAGCTGCTGTCCTATTAAAAAAATCACTAGAAAATTTAGATGAAAAAGAAGTAATAGCTAAACAAATAGGAAAACTTGAACATAAAGGTGATGATTTAGAAAGACATAGTGTAATTGAACTTAACAATGCCTTTATAACACCGATAGACAGAGAGGATATACATAGACTTGTAAAGTGGATGGATGATATATTAGACTACATAGATTCAACAAGCAGTAAGTTCTTAATGTATGATATTAAAGAAAGCAGACCAGAAGCTATAGAGATGTGTAGCATGGTAATAAGAGCTACTGAAGAAACTTTAGATCTTATGGAAGAACTTAAGAAAATAGGTAAAAAGCATAATAAAATGCTTGATAAAATTAAAAAGATAAATGAAATTGAACATAATGGAGATCTACTTTACAGAAAAACAATTGCAATATTATTCAAAGATGAAAAAGATGTTTTAAATATAATTAAATGGAAAGACATATATAATTCACTTGAAAATACATTAGATATGTGTGAAAAGGTTGCAGCTATCGTAGAAGGAGTTGTAATGAAGCATGCATAGTACAGTTGTAATAACAGTCATAATAGTTGTACTAGCTGTAGCATTTGATTTTATTAATGGATTTCATGATACTGCAACAGCTGTAGCTACAACAATAACTACAAGAGCTTTATCGCCAGGGGTTGCAATAGCTCTTTGTGCTGTATTTAACTTTATAGGGGCATTTTTAGGAACTGCTGTTGCTAAAACAGTTGGTGATAATATTATTAATCATGAATTTATGCCTCAATGGGTAATAATAGGAGTGCTTATATCTTGCGTTGTCTGGAATCTTATAACTTGGTATTTTGGTATTCCAAGTAGTTCATCACACGCACTTATTGGTTCTTTAATAGGTGGTGGTGTTGTTTATAACGGTACTATAAAAGTTATTCAATGGAATAATGTATTTGATGAAGTAGTAGTATGGCTTATCCTTGGGCCTTTAATAGGTTTTATTTTAGGATATTTTATAATAGTTATTTTAAATTGGATTTTAAAGCCTTTTAAGTTAGCTGTAGTAAATAAGCTATTCTTAAAGTTACAAATAGTAGCTTCTGCTTTTATGGCTTTAAACCACGGTTCAAATGATGCTCAAAAATCAATGGGTATTATAACTATGGCCTTAATAAGTGGAGGGTTTATAAGTACTTTTGAAGTTCCAGATTGGGTAATATTTGCTTGTGCTTTAGCTATGGCACTTGGAACTTCAATTGGAGGAAAGAAAATAATTAGAACTATGGGAAGTGGAATGACAAAGTTAACACCAGTTAAAGGGTTCGCAGCTCAAATGGGAGCAGCAACATCAATTTTAGGGGCTACACTTTTCCACGCACCAGTAAGTACAACTCAAGTAATAACTACAACTATTATGGGAGTAGGGGCATCAGAGAACTTAAAATCAGTTAAGTGGGGAGTTGCTAAAGATATTATTTGGGCCTGGGTACTAACAATACCATTAAGTGCTGTTATATCAGGTGGAGTTGTTTTTGTAATGAAACTATTTATATAAAAAAATCTCATGAGAAATTTCTCATGAGATTTTTTTAGGGTAAAAATTACAATTTATAAATAATTAAGATATAAATTTTCCATTAAAGTAGATTTTTTTCTTTAAAAAGGATAAAATTAGATTTGCATATATAAAAAGATTAAGATGAAAAAGGAGAGGTAAGATGTACATTATTAACTTCATTAGAGGTTTCTGTATGGCATTAGCAGATAGTGTACCTGGAGTTTCAGGTGGGACTATAGCTTTTATTTTAGGTTTTTATGATAAGTTTATAAATTCTTTAAATAGCTTAATATCAGGAACTAAAGAAGAAAGAATTAATGCAATAAAATTTTTATTTAAACTTGGAATAGGTTGGGTTTGTGGATTCGTTTTATCAGCATTATTTATAACATCAATTTTTGAATCACATATCTACGAAATAAGTTCTTTATTTATAGGATTTATAATAGTAGCTATACCAATGATTTTTAAAGAAGAAAAAGAAAGCATAGTAGGACATTATAAAAACATAATATTCCTTATAATTGGAATAATTTTAGTTTTTTCAATAACATATTTTAATCCTATGACAGGAGGAAGTGGAATTTCTGTTTCTGTGGAAAGTTTAAATGTAGGGTTAATAATTTATATTTTTGTATCAGCTATGGTAGCTATATCAGCTATGGTTTTACCTGGTATATCAGGGTCAACTATACTTTTAATATTTGGTTTATACGCACCTATAATGGGAGCTGTAAAAGGTGTTATTAAATTTGACTTAAGGTTTTTACCTGTTGTTATAATTTTTGGACTTGGAGTTTTAGCTGGAATAGCTTTAACTATAAGAGGAGTTAAATTCTCTTTAGCAAATTATAGATCTCAAACAATATACTGCGTTTTAGGACTTATGATAGGTTCTTTATATGCTGTAGTTATGGGACCTTTAACTTTAAGCACTCCAAAGCCTGCAATGGATTTAAGCACATTTAGTCCATTATACTTTATTATAGGTGGTGCTTTAATAATAGGACTTGAAAGATTAAAGATAGCTTTAGAAAAAAAGAAGAATTAAAATAATTAAGACCTAATAGGAATTTTCCTATTAGGTCTTAAATTTTAGTCTATTTTGAATTCATCAACTAGTGTTTTAATATCAACTGAGTTTTCAGATAGCTCTTGAGCACTTATTGCAACTTCATTACTTGAGTTGTTTAATTCTTCAGAAGAAGCTGATATCTCTTCTGATGAAGCCGCTATCTCTTCTGAAACTGCAGATATTTCTTCTATATTTTTAATGATTCCATCTTTATCAGAATTTATAACGTTAAATCCATCAGTTATATTCTTAATTTTTGGAGTCATAGTAGTTACTGATTCTGTTATATCTTCAAATGATTTTAGTGTAGCATTTATAGTTACCTTTTGACCATCTAAATCACTATTCATAGTATCAGTATCTTTTATTATAGTTTTTGTTGTATGAAGCAATTCATTTACTATATCGTAAATTCCATTTGAAGACTCTTTACTTCTTTCAGCAAGGCTTCTAATTTCTTCAGCGACTACAGCAAATCCCTTACCAGCTTCGCCAGCTCTTGCAGCTTCAATAGCAGCATTTAATGCAAGTAAGTTAGTTTGTTCAGCTAAGCTGTTAATTAAATCTGTAATTGCATTAACTTTTTCTATATTTGATCCCATATCATTTATGTTTGATGAGAATGTTTTAAAGTTATTAGTAAAACTTTCAATTGAAGAAATTAAATCACCTAAATCATTATAGCTTGAACCTGTTTTTGATGAAATTTCTTCTGTCATTTCATTTATTGATTTTATGGCATTTAGCATTTCGTTTAACTTATTACCAAAACCATTTAAAGTACCAACTATATCAGTAAGGTTTGAAGCTTGTGATGTAGTACCGTCAGCAACATCTGCTATAGCCGTTGATATGCTTTGAGTAAGTGCTGAAAGTTCTTCTGAAATTGCAGCTAAGTTAGTTGCGTTACCTTCGATTGTATTAGTTGCATTTTTAACAGAAGATATCATATGAGACATAGATGATTTTGAAGCTTGAAGAGAAGTACACATATCACCAACTTCATCATTTAAAGTAAGGATTTTTTCATCTATTGTACCTGTGAAATCTCCTTGTGCTATCTTATCAACTTCATCTTTTGCAACTATTAAACCTTTAGTTAAGTATTTACCTACAAATATTATTATAACTGAAAGTACAGCAACGGAAACTACGCATACTAAAGCTAAAATATCTCTAAGCCAACTTAAATCTTTAAGTACATTATCACGATTTACATAAACTGCAGAAACTAAATCAGTACCAGGTATTTTTGAATATGAAGTATAATCAGTTTCACCTTCAAAAGTATATTCACCAAAGCCACTGTCAGCTTTTAGCATCTTACCTTGAATATCTGCTAAATCTTTAAATTTAGGATCTTTTTCAGCTTCTTTTATTATGTTTCCTATTTTCATTATGTTTGAATCAGTTGCAGCTACAACATCACCAGATGGAGTTAAGATATAAGCTGCTCCGTTATCTAAGAATTTGATGTTTTTAATAGTAGAATTTAAATCGTCACCACTTCTTACGCATATAAGTGCACCATTTATTTTCCCATCTTTTTTAATTGGAACTGAGTACATCATTACGACATTACCTGAATGAGGGCTTATAAAAGGTGGTTGAAGGTAGTTTTCTCCTGAAATGGCTTTTTCAAAGAAAGGCTTACCCTTTAAATTCTCTTTAGTACCATCAGTATAAACAGCATCACCATTTAAAGTTGCATATCCTATAGTAACGTCACCACGTTCTTTAGCGACACGTGCTAATTCTTTCATAGTATCTTTATCTAAGTTTGTGACTTCACCATCACCTGCAACCATATTTAATGTGTCAAAATTATTATTTATATTAGATTGGATTGAATTAGAAATATTCTTTGAAATTTCTATCATTAACTCTTCACTATTTCCCTCTAAGGCTTTTTCACCTATTTGATAAGCTATTACACCAAAAATAATATTAAAAATTATTATTACAGGAATAAAAATAGCTAAGAGTTTAGATTTAATGCTTGAAAATTTAATTTTCTTCATGACAACTCTCCTTTGATTTTGTGTAAAATATAATTATATTCAATTTTTAATTATATTTTTATTAATTCCATAAACATTATAGCAACTTACATACTTTAATTACAGAGATTTACATTTTATTTACAGTTTGTTATCTATATGGAAATAATTTAGTAAAATTCATATAATTTATAAGTATTTCAAGTCTTACTATATTATCGTTAACTTAATTAAAAAATGAATAAAAAGTCGAAAGATTGAGGATGATAATTATAGAAGAAATTAGCATTTTGCATATTTTATAATAGAATAATAAATTAGATTGAGGTGAAGTTTATGAAATTATTTATTGATACTGCAAATATAGAAGAAATTAAAAAAATTAATGAACTTGGAATTATTTCAGGTGTAACAACTAACCCTAGTCTAATATCAAAAGAAAAAGCTATTTTAATTGATTCTATAAGAGAAATATCAAAATTAATAGAAGGACCTGTTAGCGCAGAAGTAACTAGCGATACTGCAGAAGGTATGGTTAAAGAAGGAAAAGAACTTTCTAAAATTAATAAAAACGTAGTTATAAAAATCCCTATGTCAGAAGAAGGCTTAAAGGCTGTAAAAATCTTAAATAGTGAATCTGTAAAAACAAACGTAACATTAGTTTTTTCAGCTATGCAAGCTTTACTTGCAGCAAGGGCTGGAGCTACATTTGTAAGTCCTTTTATAGGAAGAATAGATGATACTGGTAATGATTCTATAAATGTAATATCAGATATAGTAGAGATTTTTAAAAAACATAATATTTCTACAGAAATAATTTCAGCAAGTATTAGAAGTCCTAAAAATGTATTAGATGCAGCAAGAGTCGGTAGTAACATAGCAACAGTTCCTTATAAAACTTTAATTCAAATGATAAGTCATCCTTTAACACATATAGGAATAGAAAAATTTAATAAAGATAATAAAAAGTAATTTAAAAGATATCGCAAAAGCGGTATCTTTTTTTCTTTTAGAAAACTAAAAAGAAAAAATTATATAAAAAATTTAAATGAAAAAGGTTCATATAAAAATATTTAAAATAGTTTCTAAAATAAAAAAACAAAATAAATATTAAATTAGAGATTCTTAAAGAAATAAAGAGAAAGTAGAAGAAGGATTCTTTAAATTACTAAAAATAGAATATAGGAAACCTTAAATATATAGATTAAAGAATGAAAAAATTGTATTTATAGGAAATAGAAGTTACTTAAAGTAATTTAAAGATTAGTATGGTGAAAGTCCTATAAAAACATTAAATACTTTGGAAAATGGTTTTATAAGGCTGAAAATGACATTGTTTAAATTTGTAAACTTAGTATAATTCTCTTCATAAGATAGTTAATTGAGGTGAAGAATTATGGAATGGATAGGACTTGTAGTCTTAATTTTAGCTTTTATTATTGCAACTATTATAATAGGAAAATATCTTTATAATATCATCTTTAATAAAAAATCATTTATAGATCCTGTTATGGATAAGGTGGACAGCTTTATTTATAAATTAGCAGGAATAAAAAATGATGAGATGAATTGGAAAGGCTATATAAAAGCGTTACTAATTACTAATGGAGTAATGATTGCTATAGGGTTTTTATTACTTGTAGGTCAACAATTAATAGCAGGAACTAATGAAGGAAGGCTTGATATGAATTTTCATACAGCCCTTAACACAGCTGTAAGTTTTATGACAAACACAAACCTTCAAGATTATACAGGAGAATTAAATTTAACTAACATATCACAAATGATAGTTATCACAGTATTTATGTTTACGTCAGCTGCAACTGGGTTTGCTATTTCTGGTGCATTTATAAGAGGAATAACAGGAAGAGGCATAGGAAATTACTATAGAGACTTAATTAGAATAATAACAAGATTATTAATACCGGTCTCAATTATAGCATCTGTTATTCTTATATCACAAGGAGTTCCACAAACTCTTAGTAGCACTAAAATAGTACAAACTCTTGAGGGAAATACTCAAACTATAGCTTACGGACCTGTAGCGTCTTTAGAGAGTA
Source organism: Clostridium chrysemydis (assembly GCF_015234215.1). Classification (GTDB taxonomy): domain Bacteria; phylum Bacillota; class Clostridia; order Clostridiales; family Clostridiaceae; genus Clostridium; species Clostridium chrysemydis. The sequence goes on from NZ_JADEKP010000002.1 coordinate 426,703, forward strand.
TTAAACATCTAGGTACAAATGGTGGAGGATTCTTTGGTGCAAATTCTGCTCACCCTTTTGAAAATCCAACACCCCTTACAAATGTTTTAGAAATGTTTTTAATGATGCTAACTCCTGGTGCTTATATTTATGTGTTTGGAAAAGCTATAAAAAATAAGAAAGCAGCAAGGATGATATTTTTAGTAGCATTATTTTTATTTGTTATAGTAATTCCAGTAATATATTTTGCAGAACTTAAAGGAAATCCTATTTTTAATAGTTTAGGTATAACTAATTCTATTGGAAATATGGAAGGAAAAGAAGTTAGAAATGGGATATTTGGATCATCTTTATTTAGTACTGTAACAACAGCCTTTACAACAGGGTCAGTAAATAATATGCATGATTCACTAACTCCTATAGGAGGCGCAGTTACATTGTGGAATATGATGCTAAACTGTGTATTTGGAGGGAAGGGTGTAGGATTTATTAACTTAATTCTTTATGTTATCGTAGGTGTATTTATATGTGGACTTATGATAGGTAGAACTCCAGAGTTTTTAAGAAAGAAAATAGAACCTAAAGAAATGAAGCTTATTGCATGTATTATTTTAATACATCCTATCTCAATACTTGTACCGACAGCTATTTCTGCATTATTTAATCAAGGAAGCTTAGATGGATTTCACGGATTTACGCAAATGTTATATCAATTTACAACATCTGCTGCAAATAATGGTTCAGGATTTGAAGGGCTTAAAGACACTACGGCTTTTTGGAATATATCAACTAGCGTTGTTATGATAATTGGAAGATATGTATCTATGATTCTTATGCTAGCTTTAGCAAGCTCACTTGGATCTAAAAAGCCAATATCAGAATCAGCTGTATCTTTTAAGATTGATAGTGTTTTATTTTCTGGTATTTTACTTGGAACTATTTTAATAATAGGGGCACTGACATTTATGCCAGTTTTAGTATTAGGACCACTTTCAGAATTTTTAACTATGTAGAGAGGGGATTATAATGAAGAGCAATGGTTTTGTAACAAAGGAAATAATAAATACATCAATAAAAAATTCCTTTAAAAAATTAAATCCTAAAGATATGATAAAAAATCCTGTAATGTTTGTAGCCTATATTGGGATGATTATTACAGGGCTTATGACAATATTTATAAATAATCTTAGAATATATAATTTTGTTGTAACTTTTATTATATTTTTAACAATACTTTTTGCAAACTTTGCTGAAAGTATTGCAGAAGGAAGAGGAAAAGCACAAGCTGATTCTTTAAGAAACACAAAAAAAGATGCAAAAGCAAAGCTTTTAAAAAATGGCTTTGACTATGAAATAATAGATGCAAAACTTCTAAAAAAAGGTGATTTAGTATTAGTTTGTGCAAATGATATAATCCCAAATGATGGAGATGTTATAGAAGGATTAGCATCTGTTAATGAATCTGCTATAACTGGTGAATCTGCACCTGTTATAAAAGAACCAGGAGGAGACTTTTCATCAGTTACAGGAGGTACTACAGTAGTATCAGATTGGATTAAGGTTAGAATTTCAAAAGACCCTGGAGAGTCATTTTTAGATAAAATGATATCTTTAGTTGAAGGAGCATCAAGAAAGAAAACTCCAAACGAAATTGCATTAAATACATTACTTATGGCATTAACTTTGATATTTATAGTTGTAATAATTACATTAAAGCCTATGGCAGACTACGTAGGAATAGATATAAGTGTAACAACTTTAATTGCACTTTTAGTTTGCTTAATACCAACTACAATCGGAGGGCTTTTATCATCAATTGGTATAGCTGGTATGGATAGGGTAACAAGGTTTAATGTTATAGCTATGAGCGGAAAGGCAGTTGAAGCTTGCGGTGATGTAGATGTAATGATGCTAGATAAGACTGGGACTATAACATTTGGTAACAGACTAGCTGCAGATTTTATAGAAGTTTTAGGAGTAGATAAAGATACATTAATAAAAAAGGCTGTATTAACATCAATAAAAGATACTACACCAGAAGGAAAATCTACAGTAGATTTAGGAAGAAAACTTGGAATAGTAATAGATGAAAGTTCTATTATAGATGCAGATTTTATTGAATTTTCTGCAAGTACAAAAAGTAGCGGTATAAAATTAAATGATGGAAGAGAAATAAAAAAAGGTGCAGCATCAGAAATGAAAAAATATGCAAAAGAAAATGGGTGCGATATTCCAAAGGATTTAGATAAAATTGTAGATGATATTTCAAATCTTGGAGGAACTCCTTTAGTTGTTTCTGAAAATGGCAAGATATTTGGAGTTATCTATTTAAAAGATACCGTAAAACCAGGTCTTAAAGAAAGATTTCAAAAACTTCGTGAGATGGGAATAAAAACTGTGATGTGTACAGGGGATAACCCTCTTACAGCAAAAACTATAGCTAAAGAAGCTGGTGTTGATGATTTTATAGCAGAATGCAAACCAGAAGATAAAATAGAAGCTATAAAAAAAGAGCAAAGTTTAGGAAAAATAGTTGCTATGACTGGAGACGGAACAAATGATGCTCCAGCTCTCGCGCAAGCTGACGTAGGTTTAGCTATGAATTCAGGAACTATAGCTGCAAAAGAAGCTGCAAATATGGTAGATCTAGATTCAGATCCAACTAAAATAATAGATGTAGTTGGAATTGGAAAACAGCTTTTAATAACTAGAGGAGCTCTTACAACTTTCTCTATTGCAAATGATTTAGCTAAATATTTTGCTATAATTCCAGCTATGTTTACTATTGCTATTCCTAATATGGAAATCTTTAATATTATGAAATTAAATAGTCCAACTTCAGCTATAATAAGTGCTTTAATTTTTAATGCTATAATCATACCGCTTTTAATACCAATAGCTTTAAAAGGAGTTAAATATGTACCGATGAGTCCAGAAAAAATACTTAGAAAAAATTTATTTATATACGGGCTTGGAGGGGTTATTGCACCATTTATAGGGATCAAAATTATAGATGTTATAACAACATCACTATTAAGAGCTATTGGATTATAGAGGAGAGGATAATTATGATAAGAAATTTGATTAAAGGTATTATGTTAACTGTAATAATGATTGTCTTATGCGGAATACTATATCCATTAATAGTTACAGGTATAGGTCAAGTATTATTTAAAGATAAAGCAAATGGTAGTATAGTAGTCATTAATGGAAAAGAAGTTGGTTCAAGTTTAATTTCGCAAAAATTTACGAAAGATAAGTATTTTATAAGCAGACCATCTTTTGTAAATTATAATGAAAGTTATAATAATGAACCTGTTAATGCAACGTCAGGTTCACAAAATTTAGGACCAACTAGTAGTGAGTTAAAGGAAAATACTAAAAATAATATAAATGAATTTTTAAGTAAAAATAAAGAAGTTAAAAAAGAAGATATATCAGAAGAACTTATTTCTCAGTCAGGTTCAGGACTAGACCCTGATATAACTATAAATGGAGCATTAATTCAAATACCTAGAATATCTAAAAGTACTGGAATAAGTGAAGAAAAATTAAAAGAATTAGTTTTAGATAATAAAAAAGGTAAGTTTTTAGGAATGTATGGGGAAGAAAGAGTTAACGTTTTAGGATTAAATATAGAAATAGATAAATTAATAGGATAATAAAAAGCATCAAGACTTAAATCTTGATGCTTTTTCTGCCACTAAATGAAATAAAGATACAAATATGTTAAAATTATACATGAGGGGGAGGCGGGATATGAATAGGAAAAAGATGCTTATAAGATTATTAGATCAAACAAAAGAAGAGGGTAAATTATATATTTTAACTATAGCACTTTCTGTTACTTTTATATTTAATCTTATGAATATATTTCATATAGATGGAAGTGGCTATTCAAACACTTTTGAAAAAGTTAGTGCAGGTTATTTAATACTTATCACTATAATATTTGTTTTAGGATTAACTTTTTATTCTAATAATTATTTGCTTCAAGTTAAGTCAAAAGAAATTGGAATAGAGATGCTTGGGGGATTAGAACCAGCTAGCTTAGCAAAGGGGCTTACATACCAAACTTTTATATTAAATTCAAAAGGAGTTTTAATCGGAAGTTTACTTGGAGCAGGATTTGTGCCTTTATTTAATTTTTTTGGGAATGCAAATAGTATATTTGAAATATCGATTGAAGGAATTTTATACACTTTAGCTATATTGCTTCTTCAAACTATTATGGTTTTGATAGTTAATTATGGATTTGGTTACACAAAAGATATTAATGAACTTATAGAAAGAGAGGAAAGTTTAAGTTATTTAAAACAAAACAAAAATTTAAAAGGTTTTAAAAATTGGATGTATATATATTTTGTATTATTAATTAGTCCCCTTTTAATATTTTTTATAGGAGATGATTTAAAAGAAATCAAGGATGGGCTAATTATAGTTTTTACATTTGTGTCATCTATTAGTTTATTTATGATTATAGAAAAATTTATTCCTCTTTATATAGACAAAGAAATAAATAATAATTTAAATAGAAAAATAAAACTTATAGTATTAAAAAATATTAAGTTTAGGCTATATAATACTAAGTTTATATTTTATGGGTTAACGTTTATCGTTATGAATTTTATTTATAGTTTTAAAACTTTAGATAATAATAAAATAGTAATTTATAATTTGATAGTTCTTGCTATTAGTTTATTTTTAATATCATTTACATTGATATATAGAATTCTAAGTGATACATTAGCGCAAGCTAAACATTTAAGTAAATTATATTTTTTAGGATATTTAAAGTCTGAAATATTATTTATAGTTAAAAGTGATATTAAAGCATTAATGATTATAGGGGCGGGATTAAATATTATAAGTATAATTTCCTTTTTAACACCACTTTTATCTAGAGATAAATATGGAATTTACGTTTTAATTGAGTTTTTGTTTATCTATATCGGAATTCTAACAATTTGCTATTTCTTAGCAAGCAGTATTTCTTTAAGGATTATAAAAAGAAATTTAAAGGGGGATTAGGTATGAAACCTATAATTAAAGTTAGGGAATTAAATAAAACGTATTCAAGGGAAAAATATAATATAAGTATAGAAAGATTTAAAAATAATAAAGAGGAAAGTAAAACCCATGCTTTAAAAGGGATAAATATGGATGTCTTAGATGGAGAATTTTTAGTTATAATGGGTCCGTCAGGTGCTGGGAAATCTACTTTACTAAATATGATATCAACAATTGATAAAGATACTAAAGGCAGCGTTAAAATTTTAGGGGAAGATATATCAAGGTTAAATGAAATAGATATAAGCAAATTTAGATATGAGAAATTAGGTTTTATTTTTCAAAAATTTAATGTGTTAAATAACTTAACAGTTAAAGAAAATATAATATTACCTTTAGCTTTAAAAAACGATTCAATAGAAAATATTTTAGAAAGAATAAATTCTATATCAGAAAGGCTTGAAATTAAGGAACTTTTGGAAAAATATCCAAATGAGTGCTCTGGGGGACAAATTCAAAAAATAGCAGTTGCAAGGGCGCTTATAAATAATCCTAAGATCATAGTAGCGGATGAGCCTACAGGAAATTTAGATTCAAGAAACTCTCATAATCTTTTAGAATTTTTAAAAATATTAAATGAAGTTGAAAAGAAGACTGTAATTATGGTAACGCATGATCCTATGATTGCAAGTTATGGAAGGCGAGTTTTATATTTAAAAGATGGGATTATTGAAAAAGAGGTTTTAAGAAAGGATTTAAGTCAAAAAGAATATTTTTATAATATTTTAGATACAGTATCAAAAGAATCTTTAGATCTTTTTAATAAATAAAATAAGAGTTTCCAAAGGGTTTTTGGAAACTCTTATTTTTTATTTATCTTTGTTATTTAATCCACAAGGTTCCCAAGGATAGTTAGGGCTTGATGGGTCACATGGGTTTTCAGGATTAACTTTTTTATCCTCTTCTAATATTTGATCAAAAAAATCTTTGTTTGATAGTTCTTCTTTTTTTATATTGTTTTCGTTTTTCATAAAATCATCTCCATATCTTTTATACTCTATAATTATATTATATATTATTTAATAATAATTATCAACAAATAATAAGGAAAATAATATTAAAAATTTGTAAATTTAAGGATAAGGTAAAATTATTAATTCTATGTTCTTAGCCTTGTTTAAAAGTCTATTAACGGGAGAACCATATAAAACTTTTTCAATGGTAGTTCTCCTAGAATGCCCTAGTATTATTTTTGTTATATTTTTCTTTTTTGCAAATTTTATTATTTCGTTTGAAATGGATTTGCCACTTAACTCTATTATTGATGCATCGAACTTTTTTGCAAGGTCTATATTTTCCTTAAGAGACAGTAATTCTTCTTTTGACTTTTTATTATAGAAGAATCTAGTACTATTTACGTATACTACGTAAAATTCACATTTATAACGTTTTGCCATTCTAGCTCCAGTTCGAATAAGCCTTTTAGCAGTAGGGTTTGAAGAGATATTAACCATTATTCTTTCAGCAGTTCGCCAGTTCTCATCTATTTTGTGGTTTGCTTTGTAAGCTACAAGGCTTTCATCAACGTCGTCTGCGAGCTGCCTTAAAGTTAGTTCTCTAAGTGCATTTAAATTCCCTTCTCTAAAAAAATTTTTAAGTGCATTTTTAATTAAGTTGTTATTATATATATTTCCCCTAATTAATCTATTTATTAAAGTTTTTGGAGTGATATCTATAACTACTACTTCTGCTTTATAAAAAACTTTATCTGGAATAGTTTCTTTAACTTGTATTCCAGTAATTCCAGCCACCACATCGTTTAAGCTTTCTATATGCTGAAGGTTCACTGTAGTGTGGACGTTAATTCCTGCATTTAAAATTTCAAATACATCTTCATATCTTTTGTTATTTTTTGAACCTTTAACGTTAGTGTGTGCAAGTTCATCTATAAGAACTAAATGAGGTTTTCTTAATATTATTTCATCTACATCCATTTCCTCTAATATTAATGATTTATAGTTTATTTTTTTTCTAGGGATAGTAGGAAGGTTCTTAACTTGTTCTAATGTTGCTTTTCTTCCGTGAGTTTCTAAATATCCAATAACAACATCTTCACCCCTACTTAAACGCCTGTTAGCTTCATTTAACATAGTGAATGTTTTTCCTACGCCAGGTGCGTAACCTAGGAAGATTTTAAGCTTACCACATCTTTGCTCTTTACATAAATTTAAAGCCTCTAAGGGAGTTAATCTATCTTCACCCATATATTTTTACCTCTAATTAAGATTCTTTAAATGAAAAGAGAAGTCTTTAAAAAGTTTAGCTTTTTCTATGTCGCCTTTTATTTTAAGTTTTTCTGAGATTTCTAAATAGAAATTAGGAGCTAAAAAATCGTCTATATCTTTATCTTTGAATAGGTTAAAAGTATCATCTTTTTTATTTATTTCATCAATATCAACTTCAAATACTTCAGATAAAGTTTTTCTTATAGTATTAGATGTAAAAGGTTTTTGCAAATATGCTTTTGCACCAAGTTGAGTAGTAGTAACTGCATTTTTTATAGTCCCAAAGGCAGTCATAATTACTACAGGAAAGTCATAACCTTCATCTCTTAGCATTTGAAGAAGGGCTGTACCACTTACATTTGGCATTTTTATATCTATAAATGCTATATCAAAATTGAATTCTTTTACAAGGTTTAAAGCTTCAGTTGCATTATTTGCTGAGTGGACAATAAATCCATCACTTTCTAGAGATTTTGAAAGCAGTAAACGTATATTTTTAGTATCATCGACAACTAGCGCTGTTTTCATAAAATAATCCTCCAACATTTTATTATTAATAGGATACTTTAAATGGATATATAAGTAAATGGTCAATACTTATCGTAAAGGAGAATAATCGTAAATAAGTTAAAGAAATCAAAGGATAAATTCGATAAATAAACCCTAAAAGCATTGATTAAAAATTTTATTCTATAGAAAATTTATTAGATTAAATTTTTACTATATAATATAATTTTTATTGTAGGAGGTGGAATTTGATGTTAAAAAGTATAAAGTTTAAAATTTATATGGTTTTAGTAGTATTTTTACTATTGATGGTTGGAAGTAGTTTTGTTTCTATTAGAAATTTTAAAAGATTAGATAAATCAATAGACTTAATTATGAATAATAACTTTGATAGTATAGTAATAGCACAGCAAATGAGAGAGGTTATAGAAAGGCAAGATAGTTTAGAACTTACCTTTTTATTTGAAGATGATAAAAAATCTCTATCTCCTGATTATGATAAAAGTAATATTAAATTCTTAGAACTAATATATGAGGCAAGGCAACATATAAGTGAAAATAACGAAAAAGACATGATTGATGATATAGAAAAGAATTATACTATTTATTCTTCAAAGGTACGAGAACTTGAAAAACTAAAAAATGAAAAAAATAGTGATGCAGCAAAAGTCTTTTATTATAATGATATACTTCCTATATTTGAAGATATAAAAGATGACACATACGAAATTTTAGATATGAATCAAAAATCTATGGTAGTAAAAAAAGAAGAATCAACGAGCCTTGCAAATAATGCAACTTATTATACACTTTTTATTTTAGGTGCTGCTTTAATTACTGGAATTATAATAATTGGTGCATTATTAAAAAAAATAATTAAACCTATAGAAGATTTAACAGTTGGGATTAAAGAAGTATCTTTAGGTAATTATGATTATAAAATTCCATTAAGGCGAGATAAAGAAATAAATTCAATCTTAGAGAGTTTTAATAATATGGGTGACAGATTAAAAGAGTATGAAGTTTTAAATATAAATGAACTACTAAACGAAAAACAAAAGGCAGAAGCTATAATAGAGAGCATTGAGTCACCTATAATTGTAACTGATGATAAAAGCATAATAATAATGATAAATAAAGCGGCAGAGAGAATATTTGATGTAAAAGAAAAGAGTATAGTAAATAGACTAGAACTTAAAGATATAAGTGAATTAAATGAACTAAAAGAGACAACTAATAATGAGCTAGAAGTATTAGATGGTAAAAATAAAATTTATTATAGAGTTATATCAAATGGGATTATATCTAAAGAAAATAAAAAGATAGGTACAGTATTATTACTTCAAAATATAACAAAATTTAAAGATGTGGAAAGGCTAAAAACAGAGTTTGTATCTACTGTTTCACATGAATTTAGAACACCACTTACTTCAATTTCTATGGCGGTTGATCTTTTATTACAAAACAGCTTTTCATCTAAGGAAGAAATGGATGAAATGCTAAATATAATCAAAGATGATGGAGAAAGACTTAATATATTAGTTCAAGAGTTATTAGATTTAACTAAAATGGAGTCTGGAAAAATTGAGATGGATATTAAAGATATAGATATAAGAGATCTTATCTTATCCATAAAAAATACATTTAAAATACAATTTGATGAAAAAAATATAAATTTTATATTTGATACAGTTGGAATTCATAGGTATGTTAAGGCGGATTTTAACAAGATATCTTGGGTTATGGTTAACTTAGTTGGTAATGCTATAAGATATGTAAAAAGGGATGGAACAGGTGAAATAAAACTTAAGGTAAATGAAGTAAATAACGAAATGCTTATTTCTATTTCTGATAATGGAGAGGGAATATCAGAGGAGAGTCAGAAAATAATATTTGAAAAGTTTGTTCAAATTAAAAATAGTGAAGGCGAAACAACCGGAAGTTCTGGGCTTGGGCTTGCTATTTGCAAAGAGATAGTAAAAGCACATAGAGGAGAAATATGGGTAGATAGTAATGTAGGGGTTGGAAGTACTTTTTATTTTACTTTGAAATTAGGGCCATTTATAGAAGATTAGAATTTATAATTAACAAATCATGAGGATAATAGTATAATAACTAGGTAAAAGATAGAAAAAGGAGACACTAATGATTATAGAATTAAAAGATAAGAGAATTGAAGAGCGAATTAAGCATTTAAATAAAGCAATAGAAATTGTTGGAGGAAATGAAATCTTAAGCTTAGATAATACCTCAAGCAAAATAGTAGAAGAGATAGTAAAAAGTGTCCTTGAAGGTAAGGGCGCAAACATATTAATTAAAGATAGGGAATATACTATAGAAGAATTATATAGAATAAAAATAGGTTTTGAAAAATATTTTCTAAAAAATAAATTCAAGATAATAGCTAGGATAGTAGAAAAAATAAAAAAGTATAATACTGAACTTGAAAGTAAAATAAGAGACTTTAAAAAGACTAATTCTTTAGAAGATTTTAGAGAAATAAGTAAAGAAGTAGAAGAAAAATACAAGTGGGAATTTGATAGATTCCTATTAGTTAATGTAGAAAATTTAGACCAAAATACAAACTACTATGGAGAATATCTAAGTGAAAAGAAAAAACAACTTATAGATAGTATTTTTGTAAAACTAGGTATATAATTATTAATAATTCATTTTTATATAGAGAATTCTTAATAAAAGTGAAAATTTATAAAATCTAATAGAAAAGAGAAATCTAATCTAGAAGGGAAGTAATACTTAAGGGGAAATTAAATTTGAACCCTTTACTTAGTATAGAATTTTTTAGCCAAAATTCCTTAAAGCTTAGAAGGGATTTTGGCTTTTTTTATTTAGGAGGATTTTTTTATGAAGAAAATAGCTGTAATAAGCGCAATTTTAGAAAACCCTAAAGAATGTCAAGAGGATTTTAATAAGATAGTTTCTGATTTTAGAGGAAGCATAAGGGGGAGGATGGGTATCCCTTTTGAAGAAGGAATATCAGTAGTTTCTTTAACTGTAATAGGTGAATTAAATGATATAAACAGTTTAACTGGGAAGCTTGGAAACATAAGAGGGGTAACTGTAAAAACTGCTATTGCAAAAAAAGAGTTCTAGAAAGGATTATATTATGATAGTAAGAGAAATAATAGACAAATTATATAAAACTGAAAATGCTACAGATGAGGAGCTTTTATTTATTTTAGATAATTTATCTAAAGAAGACGAAGAATATTTATTTAGTAAAGCAAATGATATAAGACTTAAAAATTACGATAATAAAGTATATATGAGAGGCTTAATAGAATTTACAAACTTTTGCAAAAAAGATTGTATGTATTGCGGAATAAGAAGAAGTAACAAAGAAGCCGACAGGTATAGACTTACATTTGATCAAATAATGGAATGCGTAGAACTTGGAGATAAACTAGGATATAAGACTTATGTTCTTCAAGGTGGAGAAGATGATTATTTTACAGACGAAAGAATGATAGAAATAATTAAAGAGATAAAGAAAAAATTTCCATCTAATGCAATTACGCTTTCTTTAGGAGAGAGAAGCTATGAATCTTATAAAAAGATGTATGAAGCTGGTGCAGATAGATATCTTTTAAGACACGAAACTGCAACTAAAGATTTATATGATGGTTTGCATCCTGGAGAAATTATGGAAAATAGAAGAAGATGCTTAAATGATTTAAAAGAGATAGGGTATCAAGTTGGAGCTGGATTTATGATAGGGCTTCCAAATCAAACTAATAAAGATTTAGTTAACGATTTAAGGTTTGTAAAGGAATTTAAACCTCATATGTGTGGAATAGGTCCGTTTATTCCACAAAATCAAACCCCTTTAAAAGATGAAGAGGGTGGAAGCTTAGAAAAGACTGTAATAATACTATCTCTAGTTAGATTACTTTTACCAGATGTTTTACTACCAGCTACTACTGCCCTTGGTAGTATTGATCCTTTAGGTAGAGAAAAAGGGATTAAAGCAGGTGCAAATGTAGTTATGCCAAATCTGTCTCCAACAGACGTTAGGGATAAATATGCTCTTTATGACGGGAAAATCTGTACAGGAGATGAAGCTGCTGAGTGTAGAGGATGTATAGAAAGAAGAATGAATAGCATAGGTTTTGAAATAGAAGAAAACAGAGGGGATAATGTTAAGTGGTTAACTACAGAAGATGGTAAACAATATGAAAATTTAAATGAACACAAGAAGAATATTAAGACAAATTTAGTTTTTAAAAAATAGAAGGAGTTATAATATGTTTATAGACCATAAATTAATTAATAGTATTATAGATGAAACAAAAAATCCAGAGGTAGATGAAGCAAGAAAAGTAATAGAAAAAGCAAAAAGAAAAGAAAAATTAAGCTATAAAGATATAGCAATTCTTCTATCAACAGAAGACGAAAGTGTAGTTAAAGATATCTACACTTTAGCAGGTGAAATAAAAGAAAGTATATACGGAAAAAGAATAGTTATGTTTGCTCCTCTTTATGTAAGTGATTATTGCGTAAACAATTGTGTTTACTGCGGTTATCAAAGATGTAATGAATTTAAAAGAAGAAAACTAACTATGGAAGAAGTAAAAGAAGAAGTTAAGATTTTAGAAAAAATGGGACATAAAAGATTAGCTTTAGAACTTGGAGAAGACCCAGTTAATGCGCCGATAGAGTACGTTTTAGATTGCTTAGATACAATTTATAAAACTCAAAACGAAAATGGTGAAATAAGAAGAGTGAATGTGAATATTGCAGCAACAACTGTAGAAGAATATAAAATGCTAAAAGAAAAAGGAATAGGAACTTATATACTTTTCCAAGAAACTTACAACAAAGATGTTTACGAGTATATGCATCCTAAATCACTTAAAAGTAACTATGAATATCATTTAACTGCATTTGATAGAGCTATGGAAGCTGGAATTGACGATGTTGGTGGAGGAGCTTTATTTGGTCTAGCTAATTACAAATTCGAGGTTTTAGGCTTAATGATGCATAACGCTCATTTAGAAGAAAAGTTTGGAGTAGGTTTTCACACTATATCAGTTCCAAGACTTAAAAAAGCAAATGGAGTTACAATGGAAAACTTCCCAAATCTTTTAACAGACGAAGAGTTTAAAAGAGTAGTTGCAGTACTTAGAATAGCAGTTCCCTTTACTGGGTTAATACTTTCAACTAGAGAAACTAAAGAGATGAGAAAGGAAGTATTAAGATACGGAGTTTCACAAGTATCTGCAGGTTCAAGCACAGGTGTAGGTGGTTATAAAGATAGAGAAGAAAATGGAAAAGACGATAAGCAATTCCAAACATCTGATGAAAGAAGTCCGCTTGAAGTTATTAATTGGCTTTTAGACGATGGATATATCCCAAGTTACTGCACAGCTTGTTATAGAACTGGAAGAACTGGAGATAGATTTATGACTTTAGCAAAATCAGGTGAGATTCAAAAGGTTTGTGAACCTAACGCTATAACAACTTTAGTAGAATATGCTTTAGACTACGGTGATGAAGCGTTTAAGGAAAAAGCTATAACAACTGCAAAAAAAGTAGCGTCAGAACTTAAAGACCCTAAAACTAAAAAAATAGTAGAAAACAATATAGAAAGATTACAAAAGGGTGAAAGAGATCTTTTCTTATAATAGGAGATGATATTATGAACAGTACACCAAATGCAAATAGAAAACATGTTGCTATTTTTGGTAACACAAATAGCGGAAAGTCTTCACTTATGAATTGTATATTAAATCAAGACGTATCATTAGTTTCAGAGGTTATGGGAACTACAACAGACCCAGTTAAAAAAGCTATGGAACTTATAGGTGTCGGACCTATACTTTTAATAGATACAGCAGGACTTGAAGATACATCAAAGCTTGGGGATTTAAGAAAGAAAAAAACTATGGAAGTTTTAAGAAATACAGACGTTGCAGTTTTTGTTTTAGACGGAAATAGCCCAGATTTAGATAGTTTTTATAGATGGAGAAGTGAAGCTAAAAAGTTTAACATTCCATTTATAGTAGCCTTAAATAAATCTGAAATAGCAAATACTGAAATAGTTAGAAGTTTAAAAGGTAAAAATAAAAACTCAATCTGTACATCTACTGTAACAGGTGAAGGTATAGAAGACCTTAGAAAGCTTATAGGTAACTTAATAGAAGAAGAAGAGGAAGATAAAAGCTTAATTGGAGATTTAGTTCCTTATGGTGGAAAAGTTATCTTAGTAGTACCAATAGATTCAGAAGCTCCTAAAGGAAGGCTTATTCTTCCACAAGTTCAACTTATAAGAGATTGCTTAGATAACGGTATAAAAAGCTATGTGGTTCGCGATACTGAACTTGAATCTGCGCTAAGAGATATTAAAGATGTAGACTTAGTAGTAACTGACTCACAAGCTTTTAAAGAAGTAAGTAAAATAGTTAAAGAAGATATAAGACTAACTTCTTTTTCAATTCTTTTTGCTAGACAAAAAGGTGATTTAAATGTGTTTATAGATGGAGTAAATGCTATAAGAAATTTAAAAGAAAATTCTAAGGTTTTAATTTCTGAGAGCTGTACTCATAACGTATCTCACGAAGATATAGGTATGGTTAAAATTCCAAACCTTTTAAGAAAATATGTGGGAGGCAATTTAGAGATAGTTCACAGAATGGGAAATGATTTTGGAGAGGATATAGAAAATTATGATTTAGTAATTCACTGTGGCGCTTGCATGATTAATAGAAAAACTGTAATAAACAGAATAAACTATTGCAAAGAAAAAAATGTTCCTATAACTAATTACGGAGTAGTTTTAGCATTTTTAACTGGAATTTTAGAAAGATCAACTGACCACATTAAATAGACAATCATATTTGTTTAGTGTATACTGTTTTTAGAAATAAATAAAATAAATACGCTAGGGGAGCTAATAATATTGGCTGAGAGGTAATTTAAAATTACTGACCCTTTTACCTGATATGGATAATGCCAACGGAGGGAAGCTTTTAATTAATTTAATTATGATTTTTTAGGCTTTCTTTATTTAAAGAAAGCCTTTGTTTTTTCATATATCATAAATTTAGCTAGTCCTATTAGGTTTTAGGGCTAGCTTTTTTTAGGAGGAGAAAATTTATGAAAAAATTTACTGATGAATTATTTGAAGAAGCAAAAGGGATATTTGATAAATATGTAGAGCATCCCTTTGTAGATGAAATGGGAAAGGGAACTTTAGATAAAGAAAAATTTAGAGATTATCTGATTCAAGATTATTTATATCTTAAAGATTATGCAAAGGTTTTTTGCATAGGAGTAACTAAAGCAAATACTATGGATGAAATGAGATTTTATTATAAATCAGTTGAAGGTACTATGGAAGACGAAACTGCAACACATATAAAATATTTAAAAGACTTTGGGTTTACTCCAAAAGAAGTAGAAAATATGGAGATAGATATTATTAATTCAAGCTATACAAATTTTATGCTAGGAACTGCACTTACAGGTGACCTTTTAGATATAGCTTTAGCTGTGCTTCCTTGCACTTGGAGCTATAACTATATAGGAATAGCTTTAAGAGATAAATATAAAGATACATTAGAGAATAACTTTTATAAGCCTTGGATAGATGTATACTGTGATGAATCTTATGATGAATTTACAAGAGAATGGTTAGATTATGTAGATGAAAAATGCAAAGATTTAAGTGACCATAAAAAAGAAAAACTAAAGAAAATATTTATAATGTCATGTATGCACGAAATGAATTTTTGGGATATGGCATATAAAATTAAGTAGGGGATATAAATGATTATAAATAGTTTAATAGTAGCTTTTACAATAATAGTATTTATCTTTTATATAAGAGAACTTCAAAATAAGCGGTTAAAGACTAGAGAACTTGTAATAATTGGAGTTATGAGCGCTGCATCATTTATACTGCATACTATACAATTTATAAAGTATCCTCAAGGAGGGGGAATCACTCTTCTTTCAATGCTTCCGATTTTATTATTATCTATAATTTATGGAGCTCGAGTAGGTATGACATCAGGGCTTATCGTTGGAATATTAGAACTTTTAATTGGAGGGTTTGTAGTGCATCCTGTTCAAATTTTATTAGATTATATTTTATCAAATATGGTTTTAGGACTTTCGGGTATCTTTGGAAGTGATAAAAAGTATAAGTATATTTTAGGAAGTGGACTAGCTATGTTTTTAAGTTTAGTTACTTGCATTATTTCAGGTGTAGTATTTTTTGGAAACTTTGCACCAAAGGGAATGAATGTACTTTTATATTCTATTATATATAATGGTTCAAGTATGGGAGTTGAAAGTGTAATAACTCTTATAGTTTTATTTTTATTACCAATAAATAAGATAAAAAGAATTGCAAATAAATAATATTATCTAAATCTTTATGTTATACTAGCAAAAGAAAGTATAACGTAAAGATGGAGATATATATATGAAAAACGAATTTACAAAATTTAAAATAAATGAAAAAATAATAAAATCGTTAGATGAGTTAGGTTTTTTTAAGCCTACAGAAGTTCAAGATAAGGTTATAGGTGAAGCTCTATTAAATAAAGATTTAATAGTTAAAGCAAAAACAGGAAGCGGAAAAACTTTAGCTTTTGGAATTCCTTTAATAGAAAGGTCAGAGTTTTTAGAAGAAACTCCTAAAACTTTAATCCTTGCCCCTACTCGTGAACTTGCAATTCAAATAAAAGAAGAGCTATCTAATATAGGTAGACATAAAAAAATTAAGGTTGTAACTTTAATTGGAAAAGAATCTTTTAAAGATCAAGAAAAAAGTTTAAAAGATAAATGTCAAATAGTAGTCGGAACTCCAGGAAGGGTTTTAGACCACTTAGATAGAGGGACTTTAAATGGTAGCAACATAAAATATTTAGTTATAGATGAAGCTGATGAAATGTTTAATATGGGCTTTATAAGTCAAATTTCAGGTGTCTTTAGAAGAATTTCTAAAAGAAAAGTAACTATGATTTTTTCAGCAACATTTAAAGAGGAAATCAAAAAGCTTAGTGAAGAATATATGGATAGACCTATACTTATAGATATTAAAGGTGCATCAGTATCAAATGAAGATATAAGCCATAGCTTAGTTAAGGTAGAAGGTAATTTAAAACTTCAAACTTTAAATAATATATTACTTAATGAGGGACCTAAAAGAGCTGTAGTTTTTTGTAGGACTAAAGATAATGTAGCTAAAGTTTATGAGTATTTAAAATCTTTTGGATACTCTGTAGATTTTATTCACGGAGATAATTTGCAAAAAGATAGAAATAGAAAAATGAATAGTTTTAAAGACGGAGATTATAGAATTTTAGTAGCTACTGATATAGTTTCAAGAGGAATTGATGTTGAGGATATATCACACGTTATAAATGTTGATATCCCAGTAGAAAAAGAAGCTTATGTTCATAGAATCGGTAGAACAGGGAGAAATGGTAATAAAGGAAAGTCTATTACTTTTGTAACTCCTTTTGAAGATAAGTATTTAGATAGAATTGAAGAATATATAGGTTTTAATATAGAGGATTACTCAAAGGATTTAGATAATTTACCTATAAATAAAGCTAATATAGAAGTTTTAAAATCAATACCATTAAAAACTATTAAAAGAGAAAAAGCTAAATCTAAAGTTATGAAGATTTATCTAAATGGTGGAAAAAAGAAAAAGATAAGAAAGATAGATATAGTTGGTACTATTTTAAGTATTGAAAGCATAACAGCTGATGATGTTGGAGTTATAGAAATAAATGATTCAGGGTCTTATGTTGATATATTAAATGGTAAAGGACAAATAGTCTTAAACGAGTTAAAAAAGAAAAAGATTAAAGGAAAAACTTTAAAGATAGAAAAAGCAAAAGGATAGCCAAAATTTTGGCTATCCTTTTTTGTTTTAAAATAAATGTTAAATATATAACTAGTTAAATATAATTTATTTAGTATATCTAAATGTAAATATATTAATTATTTAAATGGAAGTATATTGAAAACTTTAAACTGTCATTTAGAATTACAGTGTAATTAAAAATGACAGTTATTCAAAGTGTAAGTGTAATTTTTAATTACACTTATCAAAAGAGGATAGATAGAAAATTAACAAAGTGGATTAAAACAATGTTGGCATAAAAATTGCTAGATATATAAACGGAAAAAATTATAACCATATTTAAAAAGAATAATACAAAAGAAGGGAAATTATTATGGATAACAAAAAGTTTAAAAAAGGTCTGATGTTTGGTATTTTAGTAGGTTTAGCTTGGGGGCTTGACGGAGTCTTAATGGGAAGAGTTGGTTTAGATAAGATTTTTAATGATTTTAGTTTTGCGGCCTCACAAGGAGTTCAAAATGCAGCATTTGAATTCTCACCATTAGTTACAGCATTTTTTCACGAAGGATTTTGCTTTGTTTGGGTTGCTTTAGTTTTATTATTTAGTAAACAGTTAAAGCATGTATTTTATCTTTTATTTAAGACTAAAAAAGGAAGAGCTGCAGCTATAGCTGCTTTAGTTGGTTCACCAATTGGTATGAGCGCTTATCTTTTAAGTATTAAATATGCAACAGCGCCATACGCTTCAAGTATTTCAGTAATATATCCAGGTGTTGGAGCTATACTTTCTTATTTTATATTAAAAGAAAAATTATCTATTAGAGCTATGATTGGAATTTGTATAAGTTTATTAGGGTCATTTATGCTTGGATTTAATCCATCAGGTGATGTTCCTGAAACATTTTTCATGGGAATAATGTTTGCAATTGTTGCTGTATTTGGTTGGGCTCTTGAAGGAGTTATTATAGGATTTGCTATGAAACATATAAAAGGAGAAGATGATGTTGAAGCTTCTCCACAGCAATTCTTATGTTTAAGATACTTAGTTTCTACATTAGCTTATGCAATTATAGTATTACCAGTAATTGGAGGATATCCATTAGCAGGATATATAGTAAAATCAGGAATGGTATTTAACTATGCAGGAATAGCTATACTTGGTGCGATTACTTATCTTTCATGGTATAAAGCAGTAGATTTAATCGGTGCTGCTATGGGTACAGCTTTAAATAGTACAGCGGCATTATGGGTAATAATATTTAGTGCAGTTTTATTTGGAAGTAAGATAACAGTAAGCCTAGCTTTATGGGGAGTTGTAATAGTATTTGGAGTATTTATTTTCGCAATAGACCCAAAAAGCTTTGGAAAAAAGAAAACTGAAACTTTAGATAGTGAAAATATAATGTAATTTTAAAAAGGCAAGACAATTATCAAAAAATTGATAATTGTTTGCTTTTATATATTGTTAAGTTAATTTTAGGAGTTTAATTATGTTGAAAAAAGAAATAATAGATAATATGAAAAATATAGTTGATAACTGTATGGGGGATTCAGAGGCTGCGTGCGTTGCAACTTGCCCTATGCATACTGACGTTAAAAGTTATGTAAGATTAATTAAAGAAGATAAAGGTTTTGAAGCTATAAAGGTAATAAGAGAAAATCTTTTTATTCCAGGAAGCTTAGGTAGAATTTGTGCTCACCCTTGCGAAAAAGAGTGTAAATGGAATGAAGGAAAGAGTCCTATGGCTATAGCGTCTTTAAAAAGATACGCAGCAGATAATTTTGATAAAGAAGAAAATTGGGATTTAAATATAAAACCTTTAAATGGTAAAAGAGTCGCTATAATAGGGGCTGGTCCTTCAGGACTACAAGCATCATTAGAACTTAGAAGAGAAGGGTTTAGTGTAACTGTATTTGAAAAGCTTCCTTTAAGAGGCGGAATGATGGCAGTAGGTATTCCAGAATATAGACTTCCAAGAAATATATTAGAAAAAGAAATAAGTTATTTAGATAAATTAGGTGTAGAATTTAAACTTAACTGTGAAATAGGAAAAGATATTAAATTCGAAGAATTAGAAAAAGAATTCAATAGTATAATTGTAGCAGTTGGTAAGCATGATGGAAGAGTAGATAGAAGCTTAAATAACTTTGATGCTGAGGGAGTATTTAGTGCAGCAGAGTATTTAAAAGAAGCCTCATTAACTAGGAACGTAGAAAAAGCAGGTAAAAAAGTTTTAGTAGTTGGCGGCGGAGATGTTGCTATGGACTGCTGTAGAGTTTCAAAGAGAATAGAAAATGTAGAAGAAGTTTATTCAATATGCTTAGAAGAGAGTTTTGATAAAATGGCTTCATCTAATCATGAAATTAAAGGTGCTATAGCTGAAGGGGTTATATTTAACCATGCTAAGGCTATAAAAGAAATAAAAGTAGATGAAAATAATAGAGTTATAGGGGTTATTTTAAAGAAATGTTTACGTATGTTTAATGAAGATGGAATGTTTGCACCAACATTTGATGATAATAAAACTACTGATTTAGAAGTAGATACGATAGTATTTGCTATAGGACAAGGTGTTGATTCAAGCTTTGCAGAAGGTAAATTAGAACAAGCTAGAAATACTGCTTTTGTTTGTGATCCTCAAACATTACAATCAAAAGAAAACAATAAAGTTTTCTTTGCAGGAGATGCTTCAGGACAATCAGTTATAGTTATTCAAGCTATGGCAACAGGAAGAAGAGCTGCCGAATCAGTTATTAGATTCTTAAATGATGAGTCATTAACAGAAAACAGAAAAATTGAAGATACTTCTAGCTTCCAAACAAAGTTAAATATACCAACAGATTGGAGTGGAATTGCTGGTTTAAGAGAAGATATGGCAGAACTTGATCCAAAAATTCGAGTAAAATCATTTGATGAAGTTTCCTTAGGATACACTAAAGAAGAAGCCTTAAGAGAGTCAAACAGATGTAGACAATGTGAATGTAAACTTTGCATGAAAGAATGTTTAATGCTTAGAGAATATACAGAGTGTCCAAAGAAATTATTTAGTGAGTACCTAAAAAAAGGTTATGAAAATATGGATAAAATGATAGCATATTCTTGCAATCAATGTAGTCAGTGCACTATAGTTTGTCCTAATAGCTTTAATATAAAAGATAATTTCATAGCTATGAAAGAAGACTTTGCAGAAAAAAATAATGGACAAGCTATTATAAAAGAATTAGAGTTTTGTGCAAATCAGCAAGAAAAAGAATCAAGTGAAGAGTACTCAACGACGGTTAAGGCAAATCACGGAGAAGCAAAGAAAACTAAATATGTTTATGTTCCAGGGTGTACAGTTCCAGCATATACGCCTGAAGGAAGTGATGCAGTATTAAATCACTTAAAAGAAACATTAGGTGAAGAAAACGTAGGGGCAGTACTTCAGTGCTGCGGTAAAGTTTCACTTTTAGTTGGTGAAAAGAGAAGATATTTAGATATAAATAAAAAAGTTATTGATGTATTTGATGAAATGGGAGCTGAGGTCATAGTAACTGTTTGTCCTTCATGTTATCAAGTATATAAAGATACAGCTAAAAATCAGAAAGTTATATCATACTGGGATTTAATAAGAAATAAAATAGGAATGCCAAAACAAGCAAAAGATAAGGGCAATGATTCTGATGTAGTATTTAATATTCATGATTCATGTGTAACTAGAGATGTTATATCACATCACGAGAGTGTAAGGTGGATGTTAGATAAAATGGGATATAAGTGGTCAGAAATAGAACATAACGGTAAAAATACAAGATGCTGCGGAGTTGGTGGAATGGCATGTAGCGCAAACCCACCATTATATGAAAAATTATACAACAGAAGAAAAAATGATTTTAATTCGGACTCTGTTGTAACTTATTGTGGTTCATGTAGAGGAACTATGGAAGCTTCAGGTATGGATGCTATCCATATTTTAGACCTAATGTATGGACCTACTCATATGAAAAAAGATAAGAAAAAAAGAGGGTATAAAAACGAAGAAGAAATGTGGAAAAATAGATTAGCTACAAAAGCTAAATTTGATAAGCATAATAAATAGTTTTATTAATAACCTATCTATAAAAGGATAGGTTATTTTTTGTTTTTAAAATAATAATTAATGATATATAATTAAACTATTAATATCTTTGGGGGTTATACTATGAAATGTTTAGTTATACATGGGAGTCCAAGAAGAGGAAATACTTATGATGTTTTAGAAAAAGTTATTTATAAACTAAAGGATATAGAAAATCTTGATATTGAAATAATTGAACTTATAAAAGAAGATATACCGCTTTGTATAGGGTGTTTTAATTGTATTTTAAAAGGTGAAGACAAATGTCCACATAAAAAAAGTATGGGAAGCATCATAAGTAAAATAAATGAGTCAGAAATTTTGATATTTACATCTCCTGTTTACTCTATGCAGATATCTGGTCTTATGAAGAATTTTATAGATCATCTGTCTTTTAATTTTCATAGACCAAAATTTATAGGAAAAAAAGCTTTAGTGATTACAACTACAGCAGGTGCTGGTCATAAAAATTCCGCAAATTATTTAAGAGATGTTTTAAATTACCACGGGGTAACAGAAGTTATAACTTTACCTATAGCATATAGAGCATCTAGTTTAAATGATAAAAATTTAAAATTAATAGATAATCAAAGCGAAAAGTTTAAATCCATTATAAAAAATAAGAATATTAAAAATGCATCATTTAAACAAGTTATGATGTATAACTTTTGGAGGGGAATGGATAAATCAGAAGGTATGGAAGCTGATGAAAAATTTTATTTAGAAAACGATAGAGTATATTACGATGAGAGTAAGGTAAATTTTATCTATAAGATATTTGGAAACATTGCTTATAAGATAATAAAGAAGTGATATGGAAATCCATATCACTTCTTTATATTATAGCGCTTAATTTTATTATAAAGTGCATTCCTACTAATACCTAAACTCTCAGAAGTTTTCGTCATATTACCATCAAAATAGCGTAAAGCTTTTTTGATTTCTAATTTTTCAACTTCTAGTAGAGACCTTAAAGGTTCTATGCATTCTTTTGTTTCTTTAGGGTTACAAATAACGCAAGAAATGTCATCACAATTATGTTCAATAGGATTCCCTAAATTATCAAAAGCCAAGCAAGTACACTCATCAAAGTTCATTTCGTAACTCGTTTGACCGTTTAAGTTAACTATATTTTCAACGCAGTTTTCAAGTTCTCTTATATTACCGGGCCAGCAATAAGAGATCATCTTTTTAAATAACTTCTGAGAAATAGGTGGTATAGGTTTATTTAATTTTCTGCTTTTATCTTCTAAGAAGTAATCTATTAAAATCGGCACATCACCTAATCTATCTTTAAGAGGAGGGACTTTTAAAGGGATAACGTTTAACCTATAAAATAAATCTTCTCGAAATCTACCATTTTTAATTTCTTCTTTTAGGTTTTTGTTAGTTGCAGCTATTACTCGTACGTTTACATTTATATTAGACTTGCCACCTATTCTAGTTATAGTTCCTTCTTGAAGGACTCTAAGTAAGTGAACTTGCATCTCTAAAGGCATTTCTCCTATTTCATCTAAAAAAATTGTTCCACCGTTTGCAAGTTCAAACTTCCCAGGTTTTCCGCCACGCTTAGCACCTGTAAAGGTTCCTTCTTCGTAGCCAAAAAGTTCTGATTCTATTAAGGATTTTGGAATAGCACCACAGTTTATAGCTATAAAAGGTTCATTTTTTCTAAGGCTTTCATTATGTATAGATTGTGCTAAGAGTTCCTTCCCAGAACCACTCTCACCAGAAATAAGTATAGTAGAGGGACTTATACTGACTTCTTTTGCAAGGTTTATTACAGATTTTAAAGATTCACTTTCTCCGATTATATGATCGAATTTATATATAGCATCATTTGATATGAATCTATTAACTGTTTTTAGTTCCCTAAAAACTAAAATAAAACCTAGGTCTTCATTTGAAGAACTGTAAATCTTACGGATATCACAATTAAAGTTTATATCTTTAGAAGAAAGAAGAAGACTTTGTATACTTGTACCTTTAAAGTTCATTAAAGTGCTTTTTAGTTTTGGAAAAAAATCAAAAATATTTTTATAAAGTATACAACTTTTTGCACCTAAAAAATATAGAGCTTTGTTATTATAGAAATTTATATTTAGATTTTTAGAAATAGTTATTATACCATCATCTAAAGATTCAATTATGTCAATTAGATATTGAGACTTAATTTGATTCAAAATTTTCACTCCCCATGAAATAAAGTGGATAAATATATTGTAATTTTATCATAATGTGAATTTTTATCAAATACTATTATATAAAGGCTAAATGCTTTAAACAAAAGTTATGTAGAGATTGGGGGAATTATATGAAATATACATTAAATGTACCGACAGAAATTTATAGAGGGGAAAATGTTATAGATAGCAATTATAATATATTTAAGGAATTAGGTAAGGTTTCTTTAATAGTTACTGGAAATAAATCGACTAAGTTAAATGGATCATTAGGAGATTTATTAACGGCTCTAGATTTATGTGAAATTGAATATTATATTTTTGATAAAGTTATAGAAAATCCTAGCTTAGATATAGTAGAGGCTGGGGCTAAATTCGGTAAAAAATATAATGTTGACTTTGTAATAGGTATAGGGGGAGGGTCTGCTATTGATGCCTCTAAAGCCATATCTGTTATGTTAACTCAAAAGACAGAAGATTCTAGAATTCTTTTTAGTGATGGGAACTTAAGTAATCTTTCATTAGTTGCAATTCCAACGACTTCTGGAACTGGAAGTGAAGTTACGGGATATTCTATTTTAACTGATCACAAAAGGGAAAATAAAAGAAAAATAAAAAGAGAGATATTTCCAGACTTTGCATTTATAGATTGGAGATACTCTAAAAGTTTAGATGAAAACTTACGTAAAAATACTGCACTTGATGCCTTTACTCATTTAGTAGAAGGATATTTAAATTCAAATTCAACAAAGGAGACAGATGCTTTAGCAATCAAAGGATTAGAAATGTTTAGTGAATGTTTAGAAGGAGTAAGTAAAGGCAAACTTACAGATTTAGAAATTGAAAAGCTTTCAGAAGTTTCTACTATAGGAGGAGTTTTAATTTCTATTAATGGAACAACTATGCCACATTGTATGGGTTACCCATTAACTTATTATAAGGGACTTCCTCATGGAGTTGCAACAGCTTGCCTTTATCCAGGATACTTAGAAGGGTTTAAAGAGGCTAAGAAGGTTAGGAATATAATAAATATTTTAGGGTTTACAAGTTTAAAAGATCTTCAAAAGGTAATAATAAGATTAACTTTAAATAATATTATAGTTTCAGAAGATGAACTTACAGAGTACTCTAAGAAAGTATTAGAAGATAAGAGAAGATTAAAAAATCACCCTGAAAGTGTAGAGTATGAGGATATTTATAAAATATACTATAATAGTTTAATTGGGAAGCATAGAAAATTTTAAGCACTATGATATAATAAGTATAAATCTATAGAAAAGAGGAATAATGATGAACTATAAGTTTAATTATAATGGAAAAGAATTTATATTAGATGAAGAAAATCTACTTGATGTAATAAATGACGAAGAAAATTCACTAAAGGGGCTAGAAATAGAAGATATTATAAATCTTTTAAATGAATCTCCTGATGTTGATTTTGATAAAGCATATTATAGTACACCTTGTGAAGAGTGTAACTCTAACTTTAAAGATAGCAAAAAAGAAAGTGAATACTTAGAGTATTATTTTTATGTTTATTCAAAAGATTCAAACTACGTTATAAGTACAATATCAAAAGAATATGAAAACAAAACATATAATAGAATGGAAATAATGGGTGAAGTTGATAATAGTTATATAGTTACTATTATAGTTTGCGCAAATTGTTCTAAATATCTAGTTCAAATAGAACAGCTTGAAGTATAAAAAAACGTATAAGAGATTTCTCTTATACGCTTTTTTTATAATTTCATAAAAGCTACAAGTAATAAGCAAATACCAGCAAGCCATGAAAGGTCGATATTAGACTTATTTATAAATTTCTTACCGATAAAGCTTCCTAAAACAAAAGAAACAACTCCAAATACAAAGCAAAGCATAATAAATAAATAACTATTAATCTTTAAAAAACTAATTCCTAAGCCTACGGCAAAGCTATCAAGAGAAAGAGCTAAGGCTAAGTATATAGATTCTTTTAATGATATCTGTTTTGATTTATCAAAGTCAGCTTTGATTTCATCTATATAAACTTGAAATGCAAATTTAAAATCAAAAATTTTAATAGTTAAAGGTTTTTCTCTATTTAAAAATTTAGAAAAGAACTTTTTAAATATTCCTTCAAATAACTTATAAATTCCTATTATAAAGAATATTAAAAAACTAAAGGTTTTTGTTATATAACTAGGTAAAAAGGACTCTATATAATTACCTGAAAAAATTGAAGTAGATAATATAAGGATAGAGATTATATTTATTATAAAAATATATTTAAGTGGTATTTTTATATTCATAGCACTATATCCTATGCAAGTAACAAAAGAATCTACGACAAGTGATAGTATTATTATTAATGTTTCCATATATTACTCCATGCACATAAAGTCTTCAATATATATTATGAAAAATTATACATCCTGTTACAGGCTTCGACAGTAAATCTAAATAATTAGTATACATAATGTTTAAATAGAGAAAAACCTATCAAAATTAGGGTTACATAATGTATAATAATTTTGTTAGATATTAATAGATATACAAAATTAGGGGGACAAAAACTGAATGAAAATTGCCAAAAAGCTTTCGCTTGTATTTATAGGATCAACCTTATTAATACTATCGATATGTTTATTATGCGGAGTATGGATTTTAAATGGGCTAAAAAATGGAGATTTAGAAAGAGCAGTTTCGAAGAGTTCTTCAATTTATAGTCTTTATAACAAAAGAATTGCAGATATCACTGATGTCGCAAATGAGTTAAGTGAGGCTGTAGTTATAGAATATTTCGTAAAAGAGGAAAGCAAAGAAGAGGTATATAAAAACATCTCACAAAACTTAAATGAGATGTTTAGTAAGCATGATATTCTTTATGCAGGCTTTTTCTTAAATGATAATGAGAAATTTTACAATGTACGAGATAGTGGTGTAAGTGATAAGCTTTTACAAAGTTTATATGAACTAAGTGAGGGGAAAGAACATTTAAGCGGAAGTATAAAATTTAATGACAAATTATACATAGTATCAGTTGATAAAATTGATAAAGATTATAAAAAAAAGGTAGGTAAGGTAATTGTAATAAAGGAAGTAGATAGTAAATTTTTAAATTTATTAAAACACTTTTCAGAAAAAGATGCAGGCATAGAATTAAATTATGAACCTTTAGAGAAACCAACAGCTTATATAGGAAGAGAAAAAGTTCCTGTATATAATGAAGTTTTAAGAGATAGAATTATTAGTTATATTGGAATAAATACTATAGAAGAAGGAAAAAACATATATTTAACTATAGAAGAGGGAAGGACTGTAGTAGATAAAAGCAACTTAATAGTAAGCAAACTTATAGGAATACTTCTAATATTAATTTTATTTATAAATGTTATAACATTTTTAATAGTTAAAAATAATTTAATAAAAAGAATTATTACTATGAACAGAGATGTTAATGATCTTATAAGTTCAAAAGATATAAGTATACATTTGAAAATTGATAAACAAGATGATGAAATAACTGGACTTACTGTAGATATAAATAAAATGATAGATAACATAAGGGAAGTTACATTGAATTTAGATTCAAGTAAGATGCAATATAAAGCTCTTTTAAAGACTATGACAAATGGCTTTATTTATTTAAAAAGAGAAGATTATAAAATTTATAAAGTACTTCAAATCAATGATTCTGCAAAGAAAATGATTAATTTAAGTGATAGAAAGTTAGAATACTTTAAGGGTAGTAGTGAAGTTGAAAAACTACTAGGAGTTATTGAAAAAAATATAGATTTATCAAAAAAAGAAACCTTCGAAGAAGTTTTTTTAGGGGAGGCAAATTTTGCTAAAGTTAGCTTTCAATATAAAGAAGATGATTCTATAGTACTAGTTTTAAATGATATTACAGATTTAAAAAAATATTCTGACGAGATGAAGTATTTAGCAAATTATGATACTTTAACAGGTGTTTTAAATAGGCATAATATTATGAAGTATATAGAAGATTTAACTTTAAATAAAGAGCCTTATACGATTTACTTTATAGACTTAGATAATTTTAAAGGATTAAATGATACTTTAGGTCATAATAAGGGAGATGAAGTACTTTGTGCTGTTTCAAGGTCTTTAAATATTATATGTAGTGATTCTGTAAGGGTTGGAAGACTTGGTGGAGATGAGTTTGTTGTAGTTAAAAGAGGGGAAAATGATATTTTAGAATCGGAGGAGCTAGCTCAAACCATTTTAGAAGTACTAAGTTCTATTATTAGAGTAAATAAACTAACATTTGAATTAAGTGGAAGTATTGGAATAAGCTATTATCCACAGCACAGTAAAGATATGAATGAAGTTATACAGTATGCAGATATTGCAATGTATGAAGCGAAATCATCTGGAGGAAATAATTATAAAATATTCTCAAACGATATGCTAGAAAGTGTGGAACTTGAAAATAGATTAAAAGAAGCTATTTTAAAAGATGAATTTTCACTTTATTACCAACCTATTTACGACATAAAAGAAAATAAAATAACGGGTGCAGAAGCCTTAATTAGATGGAATGCAGATGAGGGTGTAATATCTCCAAATAGATTTATCCCAATAGCAAAAAGAACTGGAGATATTATTGAGATAGATAAAATAGTATTTGACAAAGCAATAAAATACTGCAAACATATAACTACACATTCGAAAGATTTTATTATGTCTGTAAACTTATCTTATAAATATTTAAAACAATATAATTTCATAGATGATTTAAAATCAATAATTAAAAAATATGATTTAGACCCTAAAAATTTAAGGGTAGAAGTTACAGAAGATGAATTTATAGAAGATATAGTAGAAACTACTAGAATTTTAAATAATATAAGAGCTTTAGGAATTAGTGTATCTTTAGATGATTTTGGTACAGGGTACTCTTCTTTTAATTATTTAAAGCAATTACCTATAGATATAATAAAGATTGATAGAAGCTTATTATATAAAGTTTGCACAGATGAAAAGAGCTTAAATATATTATCTACAATTATAAACTTATCACACGAATTAGGATTCATAGTAGTTTGTGAAGGGGTCGAAGAAGTAGAAGAATTTGAACTTTTAAAAACTTTAGGTTGTGATAAGATTCAAGGATATTATATTTCAAGGCCAATTTGTGAAGAGGAGTTTAAAGAAAAGATAATTAAATTTTTATAAATAGAGGAAACTAGATGTTTAGTATAAATGATGCCTTAGAAATTTTAAATAAATATAGTGAATTTGCAGTAGTTATAAGCATCTGTATAAGCATAGTTATAGCTCTTTTAGGGGTTATACCTTCTGTGTTTATAACAGGAGCGAATATATTGTTTTTTGGCCCAGTAACAGGATTTTTAATATCTTTAGCTGGAGAAGTTATAGGAGGATATATAACTTTTAAAGTATATAAAAAAGGTTTTAAAAAGGGATTTGATAGCATAAAAGGCAAAAGTAAAATCTTAGAAGACATATCAAATAGTCATGGTAATAGGGCTGCATTTTTGATATTTCAGGCAAGGGTTATACCTTTTATTCCATCAGGATTTGTAACTCTTGCTGCATCTTTAAGTAGTATTGATGATATGCGTTATATAATTTCAACACTACTTGGAAAAATTCCATCTGTAATGCTTGAAGCTTTAGTTAGTTATGGGGTTTTAAGTAATGGTGCTGAAGGAATAAAGATATTTTTAACTTTAATAGCTGTATACTTAATTTACAAAACAATAAAGAAGAAAAAGGTGTGATATAATATTGCATGGGAAATACTAAGTTAATGGAGGCGACAAAATGTACAAGTTAATAGCGTTAGATATGGATGGAACACTTTTAAATAGTGACAAGACTATATCTGAAAGAAATAAAAATGCGATAAAAGAGGCTAGAAAAAAAGGTGTTTATGTAGTACTAGCTTCAGGAAGACCAATAGATGGATTATTAAATTTCTTAGAGGACTTAGATTTAATAAGTGATGATGATTACGTACTAAGTTATAACGGATGCTTAGTTCAAAAATCAAAAAGTAGAGATGTTATATCAAGTGTTTCAATAAAAGGAAGCGATTTAGATTATTTATATAAATTAAGTAAAGAAGTTGGAGTTAATATTCATGCATTTTCTAAAGATAGAGGGTTAATAACTCCAAAAAACAGTAAGTATACGCAATACGAAGCGGATCAAAACTTTATAACAGTAAAAGAAGTTAGCCATGATAATCTTGATTTAAATGAAGAGATTATAAAAATCATGATGATAGATGAACCAGATATATTAGATAATGGAATAAAGAAGTTACCAAAGGAATTAGAAGAAAAGTATAGTATTGCTAAAAGTGCACCATTTTTCTTAGAATTTTTTAACAAAGAAGCTAATAAGGGTCTAGGATTAGAACTTTTAGCAAAGCATTTAGGTATAAGAAAAGAAGAGATAATAACTATGGGAGATGCTATGAATGATTATCCTATGATTAGTTATGCAGGTCTTGGAATTGCTATGGGAAATGCTTGTGATGAGATAAAAGAAATAGCAAATTACGTTACTGATTCAAATGATAATGACGGAGTAGCAAAAGCTATAGAAAAATTTGTATTAAATGATTAATAAATTTATGGGGCTGTCGCACTAAATAATTAGTGCGAAGCTCTTTTTTTATTAAAAAAAATAAATCCACGACCAATTAGTCGTGGATTTATGATAAAATATTTTTCATGCTAATCGAAAAACTTTTACAAAAAGA
>NZ_JADEKP010000020.1 GCF_015234215.1 Clostridium chrysemydis
ATGGGGTTGTCGCATTAGCAGATTAAAAATCTGCTAGCGACAACCTATTTTTATGGATTTTCATATAAATTTAGTTGATCAGTTAATTGTGAAATTTCTGTTTTGAAAAATAGACGCACTTAAATAAGCCTCTGTGAAAAGCTTATTTTTGGTTATGCAGATTTTTTAATCATATGCAAATGAGTATTTGTTTTCTCACTTTGTATTTTGAAATGTAGCTTTTTAACATTGATTGCTACAGACAGAAGGGTGATTTCAGCTAAGATATTATTTTTACCACGACATAAAAATCTTCTGAAATTCATATCATGTTTTATTTGCGCAAAAGCGCCCTCGGCTTGAATGCTTCTATTTGTTCTAAGCAAACATCCTTCATCAGAAATTATCCTGTTTAAATCTTCTTTTCTTTGCTGATTAAATTTCTTTGAGATCTCTAATTTTTTAGTTCTCTCTTCCAAAGGTAATTTTGAATTATTTCCTTTAATACATGAACTCTTATGACTACAGGAACTACAGTCTTCACAACTGTAAATAGTTTTTTCGCTTTCATAACCTGTTTTAGATTTTCTTATTATTGTTTTTTCAGTAGTCAAATGTTTCCAATTTCGGCAAGTGTAACTGTCGGTGTGTGCATCATAAATCATGTTTTCTATTTTACCAATATCATTTTTATACTTTCTGGTTTTTGATATCTCATAATTCAATGGTTTTATAAATGAAAGTTGGTCATTTTCTTCAATAAAAGAGTAGTTTTCTTCACTTTCATATCCTGCATCAGCCACTATTTTTGAATATTTATAATTTAGATTTTTTTCCATGTTAATAATAAATGGTATTAGTGTTGTAGTATCGGTTGGCTGTGGACCGATGGTAAGCCACGAAATATAACCCGAGTCTGCACCGATTTGTAGATTATATGTAGGTTTAAGTTGTCCATTTTTCATAGCATCTTCTTTCATTCTCATAAATGTAGCATCAGTATCAGTTTTAGAGTAACTATTGCGGCTACCACAGATATATATTTTCTGCTTGTATTCTTTTAGTTTAAGTGCATATTCTTCAAGCTTTTCAATAGATTTCTGTAAAGAACTTTTTCTTCTTCCACAACCGTAAACGAAAGTTATACCTTCACTTTTCTTTAAACTATATAATTTCTTCTTAAGTTTTTTTATATGTTTTAGTTGTACTTTATTATTATGAATTATTTTAATTCCGAAAAGCTCTTCACATTCTTCAATCAAGTTTGCTATCTTGATTAATAGTCTTTCTAAGTTCTTTGTAACTGCTTTTTTCCAAACAAAAGTATACTTATTAGCATAAGCTTCTATTTTTGTACCATCTATAAAAATAGCCTCTCCAGATAGTTCACCTATTTTATACAAATGGTTAGTTGTTTCGGTTAAAAATCTTTCTGCAAAAGGAGCGAAATGTAAACTTCTAAATCTAGCTATTGTGGAATGATCCGGAGCGGAAGCCCCTTCCAATAAGAACATAAAATTTATATCTCTACGACAAGCTTTTTCAATATCTCTTGATGAGTAAATTTTATTCATATTTGCATAAAGCATAATCTTCAACATTTTTCTTGGCGATACTTGATTTTCTCTTATTTTTGAATAAGTAGAATATAGGTCAGTTAAATTTATCTCCTCTATAAACTGACTTAGTAATCGTACTGAATCATCTTTTGGAATTATGCAATCTAAATTAAAAGGAAGTTTTAATTGATAAAACTTCTGATTTAAAGTATAATCTTTTTGTAAAAGTTTTTCGATTAGCATGAAAAATATTTTATCATAAATCCACGACTAATTGGTCGTGGATTTATTTTTTTTAATAAAAAAAGAGCTTCGCACTAATTATTTAGTGCGACAGCCCC
>NZ_JADEKP010000021.1 GCF_015234215.1 Clostridium chrysemydis
ATTGGTCAAGCCCTCGACCTATTAGTATCAGTCAGCTGAATGTGTTGCCACACTTACACTCCTGACCTATCAACCTTGTGTTCTTCAAGGGGTCTTACTAGCTTACGCTATGGGAAATCTAATCTTGAGGGAGGCTTCACGCTTAGATGCTTTCAGCGTTTATCCCGTCCCGACTTAGCTACCCAGCTATGCTCTTGGCAGAACAACTGGTACACCAGAGGTCAGTCCATCCCGGTCCTCTCGTACTAAGGACAGCTCCTCTCAAATTTCCTGCGCCCGCGACGGATAGGGACCGAACTGTCTCACGACGTTCTGAACCCAGCTCGCGTGCCGCTTTAATGGGCGAACAGCCCAACCCTTGGGACCTACTTCAGCCCCAGGATGCGACGAGCCGACATCGAGGTGCCAAACCTCCCCGTCGATGTGAACTCTTGGGGGAGATCAGCCTGTTATCCCCGAGGTAGCTTTTATCCGTTGAGCGATGGCCCTCCCACGAGGAACCACCGGATCACTAAGCCCGACTTTCGTCCCTGCTCGACTTGTAGGTCTCGCAGTCAGGCTCCCTTCTGCCTTTGCACTCTTCGAACGATTTCCGACCGTTCTGAGGGAACCTTTGGGCGCCTCCGTTACTTTTTAGGAGGCGACCGCCCCAGTCAAACTGCCCACCTAACAATGTCCAGTCACCAGATTCATGGCATCCTGTTAGAAACCCAGTACTGTCAGGGTGGTATCCCAAGGATGACTCCACAAAGGCTGACGCCTCTGCTTCCAAGTCTCCCACCTATCCTGTACAGACAATACCGAATTTCAATGCTAAGCTACAGTAAAGCTCTACGGGGTCTTTCCGTCCAATCGCGGGTAGCGAGCATCTTCACTCGCACTACAACTTCGCCGGATTTGCAGTTGAGACAGTGCCCAAGTCATTACGCCATTCGTGCGGGTCAGAACTTACCTGACAAGGAATTTCGCTACCTTAGGACCGTTATAGTTACGGCCGCCGTTTACTGGGGCTTAAGTTCACACCTTCGCTTACGCTAAGTGTTCCCCTTAACCTTCCAGCACCGGGCAGGCGTCAGCCCCTATACATCAGCTTTCGCTTTAGCAGAGACCTGTGTTTTTGCTAAACAGTTGCTTGGGCCTATTCTCTGCGGCCTGCTCTCGCAGGCACCCCTTCTCCCGAAGTTACGGGGTCAATTTGCCTAGTTCCTTAACTGCAATTCTTCCGCCGGCCTTAGGATTCTCTCCTCACCTACCTGTGTCGGTTTGCGGTACGGGCACTATTTCTCT
>NZ_JADEKP010000022.1 GCF_015234215.1 Clostridium chrysemydis
TTCGGGGACAGAATGACAGGTGGTGCATGGTTGTCGTCAGCTCGTGTCGTGAGATGTTGGGTTAAGTCCCGCAACGAGCGCAACCCCTATTGTTAGTTGCTACCATTAAGTTGAGCACTCTAGCGAGACTGCCCGGGTTAACCGGGAGGAAGGTGGGGATGACGTCAAATCATCATGCCCCTTATGTCTAGGGCTACACACGTGCTACAATGGCCGGTACAGAGAGACGCAATACCGCGAGGTGGAGCTAAACTTCAAAACCGGTCTCAGTTCGGATTGTAGGCTGAAACTCGCCTACATGAAGCTGGAGTTACTAGTAATCGCGAATCAGCATGTCGCGGTGAATACGTTCCCGGGCCTTGTACACACCGCCCGTCACACCATGAGAGTTGGCAATACCCAAAGTTCGTGAGCTAACGCGTAAGCGAGGCAGCGACCTAAGGTAGGGTCAGCGATTGGGGTGAAGTCGTAACAAGGTAGCCGTAGGAGAACCTGCGGCTGGATCACCTCCTTTCTATGGAGAAATCTGATTAACAAGATGATTAATCAGTACAGCCAAAAAATCAAAATCTCGATTTCTTATTCGAAAGAGATTGGGTTTGTATTATACTGTTCAATTTTGAGAAACCATTGTTTCTCAGAGAGAATTGTTCTTTGAAAATTGCACATGAAATTAATTAGTTGATACAACAAGCCAAGAAAAATGTATTTAAATATACTATTCTTTGTAACAATATATCTAAGATTGCAAAATCTTAAAAATGACTAAATAGGTCAAGCTACAAAGGGCGTATGGTGAATGCCTTGGCATCAGGAGCCGATGAAGGACGTGATAAGCTGCGATAAGCTTCGAGTAGGCGCACATAGCCAGAGATTCGAAGATTTCCGAATGAGGGA
The DNA here is from genome assembly GCF_015234215.1 of Clostridium chrysemydis. Lineage (GTDB taxonomy): Bacteria > Bacillota > Clostridia > Clostridiales > Clostridiaceae > Clostridium > Clostridium chrysemydis. The sequence goes on from NZ_JADEKP010000022.1 coordinate 898, forward strand.
ACTCACATGGGTGAACCCCATGTATCCTATAGTGAATACATAGCTATAGGAAGGTAACCTAGGGAACTGAAACATCTAAGTACCTAGAGGAAGAGAAAGAAAAATCGATTTTCTTAGTAGCGGCGAGCGAAAAGGAAAGAGGCCAAACCGGAGATTTATCTCCGGGGTTGCGGACAGAACATTAACTTAGTAATATTGTAGCCGAAGATAACTGGAAAGTTATGCCGTAGAGTGTAATAGCCACGTAGGCGAAACGAGAAAATCTAAAGTTCTGATCCAGAGTACCACGAGACACGTGAAACCTTGTGGGAAGCAGGGAGGACCACCTCCCAAGCCTAAATACTACCTGATGACCGATAGTGAAGCAGTACCGTGAGGGAAAGGTGAA
>NZ_JADEKP010000023.1 GCF_015234215.1 Clostridium chrysemydis
GTGTTAGGCACGCCGCCAGCGTTCGTCCTGAGCCAGGATCAAACTCTCAATAAAAAGTTTAATCTGTACTCTTAAAACTTAAATTCGTAAAAAGAATTGCTGGTTTTGTATTATATAAATCTGTTCAATTTTCAAAGACCATTTAATCTCCGTCGCACTCAAGCGACTTAATTATCTTACCACTTAGGGAGAATTTTGTCAACAAGTTTTTTTGACTCTTTTATCGAAAAAACTCGTTTGCAATCAACCTTTGTTGTTTGCCTGCCCTCAAGCGACTTCGTTAGTTTATCATATATAAAAGGCCAGTTTATAAGATATTTATCTATTTAGGCAAATTATTCTTATAATACTCCTTTTTTCTACATTTTATTATCTTTTACTACTACTGATACGCTAGGTAAAGTGTCGCATTTTTTAAGTGTTTTTTCACCTTTAAACCCTCTATTTATCTCATTTTTAACATATATTTGAAGCTTTATTTTTTTAAATTGCTACGCTTTCGATTTCTAAAATCAAATATTTTTTATTTAAACTAATCAAATAATCTTGTAAATATATAAAAAATTAGTTTTTACTAATAACAAGACCTTCTATATTTGATGTTTTTCTTTATATAAATAATTTTTTCAGCTTTATAAACATTTTAATTTATATAAAATAGTCTATTTTTTCGATTTATTTTATATTTTTTATTATAATTAAGCCCCTATCTTTTTTAATTACATTCATTTTCTTTTAATTACTATCTTAAATTAATGATTATTTTAATTTATATTTTTATAAATACATTAAAAAAGACCCATATCTTTAAGCTTAAACTTTAGATATGGATCCTTACATATATAATAGTATTTATTTTCTGTGGATTATTTAATTAATTGTTAGTAACTTTTTTATTTTTATTTATATTTGTTGATAACTTTTTATATTGTTTTTTTGCAAAGAAAAAAGAGATAGTGTAAAAACTATCTCTTTGTTATTCACTTGGCAACGTCCTACTCTCCCACACAGTCTCCCGTGCAGTACCATCGGCGCTGTAGAGCTTAACTTTCCTGTTCGGAATGGGAAGGAGTGTTTCCTCTACGCCATCATCACCAAATTTTTAAGAGTTATTCTCTTAAAATTGCACATGAATTTTAGTTAACAAATAATTGGTCAAGCCCTCGACCTATTAGTATCAGTCAGCTGAATGTGTTGCCACACTTACACTCCTGACCTATCAACCTTGTGTTCTTCAAGGGGTCTTACTAGCTTACGCTATGGGAAATCTAATCTTG
>NZ_JADEKP010000024.1 GCF_015234215.1 Clostridium chrysemydis
CTAACTCCCTAAACGCTTAGACTAGCATCCAATAGCTAGCACGCTCTATCCTTCTCCGTCACACCATCGATAATAACGATAATAGTGGTATCGGAATATCAACCGATTGTCCATCACCTACGCCTTTCGGCCTCGGCTTAGGTCCCGACTAACCCACAGCGGACGAACCTTCCTGTGGAAACCTTAGGTATTCGGCCTGTAGGATTCTCACCTACATCTCGCTACTGATGCCAACATTCTCACTTGTAATCAGTCCACCGCTCCTTACGGTACGACTTCAGCCCGATTACAACGCTCCTCTACCGCTCACACTATTGTGTGAACCCGTAGCTTCGGTGGTAAGTTTAGCCCCGTTACATTTTCGGCGCAGGATCTCTCGACTAGTGAGCTATTACGCACTCTTTCAATGAGTGGCTGCTTCTAAGCCAACATCCTAGTTGTCTTAGAAATCCCACATCCTTTCCCACTTAACTTACACTTTGGGACCTTAGCTGACGATCTGGGCTGTTTCCCTTTTGACTACGGATCTTATCATTCGCAGTCTGACTGCCGTGCTAAAACTATCTGGCATTCGGAGTTTGATAAGGTTCGGTAAGCGCTATGCCCCCTAGCCCATTCAGTGCTCTACCTCCAGTAGTTACAATTCACGACGCTAGCCCTAAAGCTATTTCGAGGAGAACCAGCTATCTCCGAGTTCGATTGGAATTTCTCCGCTATCCACAGCTCATCCCATGCTTTTTCAACAGCAACGTGGTTCGGTCCTCCACGAGGTTTTACCCTCGCTTCAACCTGGCCATGGATAGGTCACCCGGTTTCGGGTCTACGGCATGCAACTAGTCGCCCTATTAAGACTTGGTTTCCCTTCGGCTCCGTACCTTAAGTACTTAACCTTGCTACATACCGTAACTCGTTGGCTCGTTCTACAAAAAGCACATCATCACCCTCATAAGGGGCTTTGATCGGTTGTAGGCATACGGTTTCAGGTTCTATTTCACTCCCCTCCCGGGGTTCTTTTCACCTTTCCCTCACGGTACTGCTTCACTATCGGTCATCAGGTAGTATTTAGGCTTGGGAGGTGGTCCTCCCTGCTTCCCACAAGGTTTCACGTGTCTCGTGGTACTCTGGATCAGAACTTTAGAT
>NZ_JADEKP010000025.1 GCF_015234215.1 Clostridium chrysemydis
TCCCTCATTCGGAAATCTTCGAATCTCTGGCTATGTGCGCCTACTCGAAGCTTATCGCAGCTTATCACGTCCTTCATCGGCTCCTGATGCCAAGGCATTCACCATACGCCCTTTGTAGCTTGACCTTTGTTTGCTATAAGCTTCGCATTACTTTGAAAACTTCGTCGCTTCGGTACTCATTTATATAAATAAACTCCGTTCCTCGCTTCTTGTTTTCTTTGTACTACTCGCTTCTAGCTACACTAACATTTAGTCATTTTTAAGATTTTGCAATCTTAGATATATGTTACAAAGAATAGTATATTTAAATACATTTTTCTTGGCTTGTTGTATCAACTAATATTTAACTATGTGCAATTTTCAAAGAACAATGTGGTGGGTCTAAGTGGACTCGAACCACCGACCTCACGCTTATCAGGCGTGCGCTCTAACCAGCTGAGCTATAGACCCATATGTGGTGGAGGTAAGGAGATTCGAACTCCTGACCCCCTGCGTGCAAGGCAGGTGCTCTCCCAACTGAGCTATACCCCCACATACAAAGAGATAATGATCTCTCAAAAGTGAACAGAATAATACAAACCCAATCTCTTTCGAATAAGAAATCGAGATTTTGATTTTTTGGCTGTACTGATTAATCATCTTGTTAATCAGATTTCTCCATAGAAAGGAGGTGATCCAGCCGCAGGTTCTCCTACG
>NZ_JADEKP010000026.1 GCF_015234215.1 Clostridium chrysemydis
TCTTTCATCATATCCTACAAAAGTTACTAGTGCAACTGCTTTAATTACTTCAAAAATCTTTTTCATCTAAATCACTCCTAAAAATTTGTTTTTTTGTTTCTCTCTACAATAATAATTATATGCAAAGAGGTATGGAAATAGTATTGATTTAGATTTCACTTACCTTACAATTTTGAAATATTACTTAAGGCTTATTAGATTTAAGTTTTGGAGATAATTTAAAAATTTATCAGGAATATTAAAAACTAAAGAAGCTGCTGCAAGTGGGATTATTAAAGATTCTAAGTAAAATAAAGCTAGGATTCCACCAAAGATTACAAAAAATAAGAAATATGCTAAAGTTCTATTTAAATTAATTCTCTTCATATAAATTCACCTCCAAAGAGTATATTTATATTTTAATGTAAAAGGCAATTTATGTAAACAAAAAAGAACCTATTGTAATGGATAAATTTTAACTCTCCATTAAATAGGTTCTTTCAACCGATTTAAAATATTTAATTTACTCATAATCCCTATAATCTTTCTAAATTTCTTTCATCATATCCTACAAAAGTTACTAGTGCAACTGCTTTAATTACTTCAAAAATCTTTTTCATCTAAATCACTCCTAAAAATTTGTTTTTTTGTTTCTCTCTACA
>NZ_JADEKP010000027.1 GCF_015234215.1 Clostridium chrysemydis
TCCCTCATTCGGAAATCTTCGAATCTCTGGCTATGTGCGCCTACTCGAAGCTTATCGCAGCTTATCACGTCCTTCATCGGCTCCTGATGCCAAGGCATTCACCATACGCCCTTTGTAGCTTGACCTTCGTTTGCTATAAGCTTCGCATTACTTTGAAAACTTCGTCGCTTCGGTGCTCATTTATCGAAATAAACTCCGCTCCTCGCTTCTTGTTTTCCTTGTACTACTCGCTTTTAGCTACACTAAAATTTAGTCATTTTTAAGATTTTGCAATCTTAGATATATGTTACAAAGAATAGTATATTTAAATACATTTTTCTTGGCTTGTTGTATCAACTAATTATTTAACTATGTGCAATTTTCAAAGAACTTTGTTCAACAGAACGATATTTATTCTAACAAGATTCGACATTTGTGTCAACACTTTTTTAAAATAATTTTTATCATTCTTTTAAACTTTGAGAAACAATGGTTTCTCAAAATTGAACAGTATAATACAAACCCAATCTCTTTCGAATAAGAAATCGAGATTTCGATTTTTTGGCTGTACTGATTAATCATCTTGTTAATCAGATTTCTCCATAGA
>NZ_JADEKP010000028.1 GCF_015234215.1 Clostridium chrysemydis
CTACAATATTGTTTTGCTTCTTTGTTGGTATTTTAAAGTATTTGCGTGAATAGAGACTATTTTTTATGTCCATAATCAAAATATCTAAAAAAATAAAAAAATTTTTCGAGGTGAGATTATGGTACATACACAGGCTTGTCCCCATTGTGATTCAAAACACTTTATTAAATACGGTAAATATAGGAATGTCCAAAGGTATCAATGTAAGGATTGTCTTAAAACTTTTAACGAAGGAACTGGGCTCATATGGCATAACACTAGAAAAAGTGTTGACCTTTGGGATAAATATACTCGTCTTATGATATCTGGTGCTACTATAAGAGATTGCTCAGATAGACTAGATATTTGCATAGAAACTTCTTTTAGATGGAGGCATAAAATCTTAAAGCATATCGGAACTTATACAGATTCAAGAAGAACTCATATAGTTACAGCTATGAGACATACTAAGTTTTTAGAAAACTTTAAGGGGCAAAAGACTCCCCCCGTTTGCACTATTTCTAGAAGAAAAAATATCTTTGTAGCTACTACTATTAACAAAAATAA
>NZ_JADEKP010000029.1 GCF_015234215.1 Clostridium chrysemydis
TCACCATACGCCCTTTGTAGCTTGACCTATTTAGTCATTTTTAAGATTTTGCAATCTTAGATATATTGTTACAAAGAATAGTATATTTAAATACATTTTTCTTGGCTTGTTGTATCAACTAATTAATATATAATATGCAATTTTTAAAGAACATTTGGTGGGTCTAAGTGGACTCGAACCACCGACCTCACGCTTATCAGGCGTGCGCTCTAACCAGCTGAGCTATAGACCCATATTCATTTAAGAGATTTAAGATCTCTCAAAATTGAACAGTATAATACAAACCCAATCTCTTTCGAATAAGAAATCGAGATTTTGACTTTTTGGCTGTACTGATTAATCATCTTGTTAATCAGATTTCTCCATAGAAAGGAGGTGATCCAGCCGCAGGTTCTCCTACGGCTACCTTGTTACGACTTCACCCCAATCGCTGACCCTACCTTAGGT
>NZ_JADEKP010000003.1 GCF_015234215.1 Clostridium chrysemydis
TCTTTCATCATATCCTACAAAAGTTACTAGTGCAACTGCTTTAATTACTTCAAAAATCTTTTTCATCTAAATCACTCCTAAAAATTTGTTTTTTTGTTTCTCTCTACAATAATAATTATATGCAAAGGGGGATAGAAATAGTATTGATTTAGATTTCACTTACCTTACAATTTTGAAATATTAAAAAAGTAATGATTAGGGATAGAATATTAAATTATTCAGTATATTGCATTACAGTTTTATTGAAATATCTATTGAATTCATCGTATTCTTTATCAGTCATATCTTTATTAAAACTTAAAATCTTTAATTTGTTACCTTCGTGACCTTCCCTATATGAAGGTTGGAAATGATCAAAATCTTGCATTCTAAAGCCAAGTTTAGAATAGAAACTTAATCTCTTTTTTGAAATATGGTCCTCTGGTGGGTCTATTTCAAGTAAAAGAGTTTTGTCGTCAGTACAGAATTCTTTTAGAATTTTTGAACCGTAATTTTGACCTCTTAGTCCTCTGTGAATAGCAAAATGTTCAATATATCTGTATTTATCAGTTTCCCAATAAAATAATAAACCTACTAGCTTATTATCTTCACAGATAATAGTACAATTATAATCTTCGTGTTCTAAAGCTTCTAAATGATGCTCTATTTTTCTTTGTTCAAACTTTGGGAAGCTGGTCTTATATAGCTCCATAGCTTCATCAAAAAATAAGCTATCCTTAGAAGTTATTCTTATGCTTCTCATATTACACCTCTTAGAATTTTTAATTGATTATAATATACAAAAATATAAACTTCAACAGGCAAAGCTTATAGGAAACTATGTTAGTTATATAGGAAAATAGAGGAGTAAGAAGGCCATTGATATTAATTGCAAAAAGTTAGTTTTAATAATTATTTATAATATTTGATATAGTTTCATCCTTATTTAATGATTCAAAAAAAATAGAATCATTAGAATCTTTATATAAAGGTATGAATTCTATATTATCTAGGATTAGTTTTTTAAATCTTTTCTCTCCAATGATTGCGCCAGATGGAGAAATTAAATCATAAATTTCAGTTTTTTCATACAAATCACCAAATAAGCCTAAAGATGATTTATAATTTTCTTTAGTTTTTAATATGTCGTAGCCAGCAGGGTTATAGTGAGATATAGAGTTTATTATAGAAAAGTTTGAGATTTCCATATTTATCTTGAAGTGACTTTCTTTAATATATAAGGAATCTCTAGTGATGAAAGGCGTATTAGAGTCTATTCCTACAAATTTGTAACCATAATTTTTACTAATAATTGTGTTTTTGTAACATAAGGTATTTAAATTAGAATTATATGATTTTATATTTTCCCATCCAAGTAAAATTGGATTTCCTAAAGAGTTTGAGGATGATTTAGTTTTAAAGCTAGATATTAAATTAAAAGATATTAATAATAATAAGATTATACTTATAAAAAAAAATTTCTTTTTCATAGGTATCTCATTTCTATATCTATATAATTCTAAATCAAATTATTAAATCCTTTTAAAATAATGAGTAAAAAAACTGGTTAATTACGTAACCAGTTTAGTAAAATTTATTTCTTTTTAAATCTTGTAGCACTTACTATTATACCTATTAAGCAAATTGCAGCTGAGACTATATAAACAAAGTCCATTGCTGATATAAATACTTGGTTTTGTCCAGGTACATAACTAGTTACTGTATAACCAAGTGTTGAACTCATTTTGCTATAAAGTAGAGTAGTTCCTAGTGTTACACCAAAAATCATACCTACATTTCTAACTAATGCGTTAACGCTTCCTGCAATACCAAGCTTGCTTCTGTCTACAGTTGACATTACAAGAGAGTTATTAGGTGATTGGAACATACCGTTACCTACCCCCATTATTCCTGAGTAAACTCCGATTAGCCAAAGTGGAGTAGTCTCTTTAACTGTAGCCATAAGTACAAAACTTAAAAATAGCATTATAAGCCCTATAAGAGCTATAAGTTCTGATCCGATTTTATCTGATAATGAACCGCTAAGTGGTGACATTACTGATAATACGATAGGATATATCATCATAAATAATCCGGCATAAAAAGGTGTAAGCTTCAATACATCTTGTAAGAAAAACGGAAGAAGTATTGAGAAACAACTTATAGCCACAAATGATATAAATCCGCAGAAAACACTTATAGAAAATAAACCATTTTTAAATATCTTTAAATCTAAAACTGGTGACTCTATTTTTGATTCTACTATTAAGAATAATACTATTGAAACTATACTTACTAAGAATCCTATTAGTATAGGTGTGCTTGTGTAACCTTTAAATTGTCCTTCTGTTAATGAGAATACGATTGAAACTACAAAAATTGCAAATAAAAGAGTTCCTACTATATCTATTTTTTTTCCTTTTTCTAGTTTTTCTTTAGGTAGGAATTTAACTGCAGCTATAAATGCTAATATTCCTATTGGAACATTTATTAAGAAAATAAATTCCCATTTTAAAGAAACAATTATTCCTCCTACAGCTGGACCTACTAGAGAACCTAAAGCTACAGAAGCTCCAGATAAACCAACAGCTCGTCCTCTACCGCCTTTTGAAAAGGCATCTGTAATTATTCCTAAACTATTTGCCATAGTAATTGAAGCTCCAATACCTTGGAAAACCCTTGATGCAACTAGTAAAGGTAAAGAGTGTGATAGACCGCAAAATAAAGATCCTAAAGTAAATAAGAAAATACCGGCTTTAAAAGTATTACACTTACCATTTACATCACCTAGTCTTCCTGCAAGAAGTATTAAACAAGATATTGCCATAAGATAGCTTGTAACAACCCATTGGATTGAAGCCATAGAAACGCCTAAATCATTAGCTATTATAGGAAGGGCTACATTAACTATGCTACCGTCTAAACAGTTCATAAAAGTAACTGTGACAACACAGATAAGTATAATCCATCTATTTTCATGCATGGAATCATATGAATTTTTTTCCATTAAATTATCATCCTTTCTTTTCATTTGTAAATTTTAAACCATGAGACTAATTATAATACAATTCTTTATGTAATTTCATAAGGCAAATTTCTTCCTTACGACTTATTTAGACAAATTAATACACAGATACTTTAAAATACTTTCGAATACTAACAGGATATATAGAATACATTCTATGAAATTAAAAGGGAAATAAGCTTATAAAAATAAAACTATTTGAGATTACTCAAATAGTTTTTTGCTTTTATAGTATTTAATTAAAACGAATATTATTACAAAACCTTTTAAAATACTAGTTATACTTACAGCCCACCAAACACCGTCAATTCCTAAGATATTTGGACTAGATAAAATGTAAGCTAAAGGCACTCTTAGACCAGTTAAAACAATACTTATAATTGATGGAATATGAGTTTTTGAAACACCATTAAAAATACCAGAAGTAGTTATTTCAATACACATAAATATTTGAGAATAACCTAGTATTTTTAAGTAGGAAGTTCCTTGAACTATAGCATCACTTTCTGGAATAAAGATTGCAAACACATAATTTCCAAAGAAAATAAGAAGTATTGATGCGAAAACACCTATACATAAGGCTATTTTCAATACAGTTTTGTATCCTTCTATTATTCTATCAAATTTCTTAGCACCAAAGTTTTGTCCAACAAAGGCACCAAGTGCAACTGCAAGTCCTTCTGTAGTCATCCAAGAAATAGATTCAATTTGAGAACCAACCTTTTGAACAGCTATAGGAACAGGTCCGTAGACCGCTATAATTCTTCCAAGTATCATAGCAAAAACAGTAAATAAACCACTTTGGATAGCAACTGGTGTTCCTATTTTACAGATTATTTTTGCATATTTTAAACTAAAATCTTTTAGAATGTTTACTCTTAAGAAGTCATAATTACTTTTAAAGATGTTATATAAGAATAATAAAGAAACGACAACCTGTGCTATAACTGTTGCAATAGCAGCACCTAAAACACCAAGCCCTTTGAAATTTCCAATCCCTAAAATAAGGATAGGGTCTAAAATAATGTTAACTATAAGTCCGCATGTATTAACGTAAAAAGGCATCTTACTGTTACCTATTGCATTAAATATTGAAGTAAATACTGGATTTATAAAGTAAAACGGAAGTCCAATTACAACTGCAGCTAAATAAACTTCAGCCATATGTATAACTTCTGGATCTCCAAGCTTAAAAAAGCCTATTAAAGGTCCTCTAAAAAGTAGCATAACTAAAGAATATATAATTGATAAAGCTACGTTTATTTGAAGTGATGCACGTACGTAGTTTTTGGCACTGTCATAATCTTTTCTACCTACGCTTTGAGATACTTTAATTTCAGCTCCCATCTTAGAAACTATAACAAAAGCCATAGCAAGCCAAGTGAAAAATCCAGCAGTTCCAACAGCAGCAACTGCAGAGCTTCCAACTCTTCCAACCCAGATCATATCTATCATATTGTAAGCCATTTGGATAAATGAAGTTCCCATTATAGGAAGTGCAAGTGCAATAAGCTTTTTAACAATAGAACCTTCTGTTAAATTTAAAGTTTGCCCCATATGTTTTCCCCCTTTTCTATTTTTAATCAATACATTATATCGTCTTTGATAAAATAAAACAATATATAGATTATTTAAAGGGGCAAAATTTAAAAAGATATATTTTCTATAAGCCGTGACCTTCTTGTCCTGCAACTAACCAAGGAGAGTTAGAGTCTTTTCTTGTAATGATTTTAGTTGTTGATACAGAGCCTTCAGAAGAGCTAGTTAGATTTTTCTTAAAATCTACATCATAAGAAACTTCAAAAGTAGCTATATCATCCTTTTTATAAGTCTTTCCGTTAAATTCTAAAGAAGCATTTTTTAATTCTTTTATTTCCTTTACTTTAAAAGAAAGTATATCGTCATAGACAGCAAGCCTAAGGTCTTTATCTTCTTTGCTTTTAATTTTTAATTCATCTACAACAGATTCGTTATAAAGATTTAAATCTTTTGTTTCATATGATTTATAAAACTTTTCTATAGCTAAGTTTTTATCTTTCGCGTCCTTATATTTAGAAGAATTAAAATATAAAGTTCCTCCTAAAATCAAGATAAAGCCCAAAACTAAAATAGTAATTAAAGTTAATTTTTTCCCTTTCATTGTATTCCCCCTAAGAATGTATTTTAGAATATTGTACCATATAATGGAAAAAACGAAGGTATATTCTTAAAAGAATTATGTTGTATAATATATTTAATTAAAATTTGGAGGCACGATATGGATTTTATTGAAGGAAAAAAATTAGTTTCAAGCTATAGGGAAAATGAATTTTGGTTTGGAGAAAACTTTAATTTAAATATTTATAAAGGTTGTTCTCACGGTTGTATTTATTGTGATTCTAGAAGTAGCTGCTACGGTGTTTTAGATTTTGATACAGTACGTGCAAAAAAAGATTCTACTAGGATTATTGAAGAAGATCTTAAAAAGAAGAGAAAAAAGGGAGTAGTCGGAACTGGTGCTATGAGTGACCCTTATAATCCTTTTGAGAAGAAATATGAATTAACAAGAGAAGCTTTAAAACTTATTGATAAATATAACTTCGGAATAGGTATTGCAACGAAAAGTGCCCTTATAACTAGAGATATAGATATTTTGAAAAAAATAGCGTGTCATAGCGAAGTGATTGTAAAGATTACTATTACAACCTTTGATGATGATTTATCTAGTTCTATAGAAAGAAGCGTTTGGAAGCCTTCAGAGAGATTTAAAGCTTTAAAGGAATTAAATGAAAATGGAATATATTCTGGGATATTATTAATGCCAATTTTACCTTTTATAAATGACACTAAAGAGAACATATTAAATATTGTAAAAAAGGCAAGTGAATGCAAGGCAAAATTTATCTATACCTTTGGATTTGGAGTGACTTTAAGGCACAATCAAAGGGAGTATTATTATAAAGCTATTAATGATATTTTTGGAGATGAAATAGTAGAAAAGTATAAAAAAGAATTTGGAGAAAATTACGTTTGTAATTCGCCTAAGTCTAAAGAACTTTATGAGATATTTAAAAATGAATGTGAAAAGTACGGAATTTTATATAAGATGCAAGATATAATAAATGATTACAAAGGAAATTACGAAAATACTCAATTAAGCTTATTTTAGTGATTAGTAATAAATAAAGATGTTATAATTAAAATAAGGGATATCTTAAGAAAAGAGGATATAGATATGGAATTAATAATATATCATGGAAGTGAAAATATAATAAAATGCCCAAACCATAATGGAGGAAGACACTTTAGTGATTTTGGAAATGGGTTTTATGCTACTACAAATATTGAGATGGCTAAAAGCTGGGCGACTAGAAAAAGAGATAGAAAAGCAATTATTAATAAATATATATTTGAAACTGAAGGGTTAAAATCACTTACATTTGATTTGGATATAAATTGGATTTTATTTATAGCTTTTAATAGAGGACTTATAGAAAATGATAAAGTAAATAATAAGCTAAAAGATAAGTATCATGACTTAAAAAATTACGACATTATAATAGGTCCTACAGCTGATGATAGGATGTTTGATACTTTAAATATGTTTTTTGAAAATACTATAACTTTAGAGCATTGTCTTCAATCTTTAAATTCAATGGATTTAGATATTCAATATAATTTAAAAAGTGAAAAAGCAATTAGAGCTATAAATTTCATAAACTATATAGAACTTGATGATGTAGATAAAGAGTATTATTCTGAGGAAATCAAGTTAAAAAAATCTATTATGAGAAATAAAATGAACTTTATTAGAAAGAAGTATGGAAATGTTGGTAAATACTTTGATGAATTAGGGGAGGAGGATTTTGATGAATGAAATGACTCTAGCTTGTAGGCACTTAGGTAGGTTTTTTAAAGCGTCAGTTACCTTTAATCTAGAACCTATTGAATTTATTTTAAAAGCCTTAAATAGTGAGTACAAAGAAGGTTTAGAAGATTTTAGACCACAGTGGTTTTCTCAAAGTCCATATTATTATTTAGAAGAATTTCTTGAAACTAACAAAATTAAGAGTTTTATATATAAAGATGAAGATAAATTTTATGAAAAAGAAAGAATGTATTGGATGGGATACTGTATGCAGTATTGGACTAACAAAACAACTTTAAATGGAAAAGATATATCAAAGCTTTGGGGTGTAGATGGTATAGAACAAGTTTATAGTCACTACAAAATTTATCATACAGTTGACCCGTTATATGTCTTAGAAGACAGTATTGAAATAAATAATATTAATTTAGACTTTGAAAAAATTCTAAAATAAAGGCACTATAGTGTCTTTTTTTTATGAAAAGAAAAGTTTTGAAGTGTAGTTGTGTAAGTAGGTTAGGGATTTAAGACTATAAAATACTACCTAGAATTTAGGGGATAAGTTACTTTAAAAAGATATTAGGAGATTAGGGTATAAGTAGTAGTTTGAAATTATCTACAACATTGTTATGAGATATTGTTGGTACAAGGGATTTTCGCTATATTTGAGTAAATTTTTGATGTTTTGGACAAGTAAAAAATATTTAGACAAGCTATAGAAAACAAATGAAGGTAGACAAGCGGTTAAGCTAAGGACAAGCTATTAAGATACACCTATATTATGCTCAAAGCAAGGGTAAAACTAAAGTGCTTTTACACAAAAAATAGAGCTTATAAGATTAGATAAAATAGTATGCTTCTCATAGGATCCTTCGTAAATATAAACAAACCAATTCAAATAAACTTGCAGATATTTTGTAGCGACGCTTCTAAATCTTCTAAGCCATCTTCTCAAATTCAATATAAAATCAGAACAGTTACTAAGCAAAATTTCACTTTCTTCTCTAGAGATTTCTAATTCTTTCTTTTTATGAAGAGAGTAGTTTAATTTTTTTGATACAAGATAAGAAAACCTATCTTTTCCTGGTAAAAAATAAGTGTTAAATACAGGGTTAAACTTATTTAATAAACATTCTATAGATTCCTTTGTAGGACTCATAGAATCAAAGGATATCATAGCTAGAGAGTAATTATTTTTATTAATAGTTGTAGCTACAAAGATATTTTTTCTCCTAGAAATAGTGCAAACAGGGGGAGTCTTTTGCCCCTTGAAGTTTTCTAAAAACTTAGTATGTCTCATAGCGGTAACTATGTGAGTTCTTCTTGAATCTGTATAAGTTCCGATATGTTTTAGTATCTTGTGTCGCCATCTAAAAGATGTTTCTATACAAATATTTAATCTATCTGCGCAATCTCTTATAGTAGCCCCAGATAACATAAGACGAGTATATTTGTCCCAAAGTTCTACACTCTTTCTAGTGTTATGCCAAACAAGTCCAGTTCCTTCATTAAAAGTCTTAAGACAATCCTTGCATTGATACCTTTGGACATTCCTATATTTACCGTATTTAATAAAGTGTTTTGAATCGCAATGGGGACAAGTCTGTGTATGTACCATAATTTCACCTCGAAAAAATTTGAGTTTTTTTGTTATTTTGATTATGGACATAAAAAAGTGCCTTTATTCAGGACATTTTGGTAAAATACCAACAAAGAAGCAAAACAATGATGTAGTGGAAATGAAAGATACTATAAAGGTAGAGGAGTAATAATAAATTTACCTAGATTAACACATTTTTTTATAATTTATTAATTAAATCAAAAATATCACGAAATAATATAATTTATTATAATAACATAAATTATCATTTTGTTTACGCTATACATACCTAAAAGCTATTTTAGGTAGAAGTTACATAAGGAAATTAGATAAAATTTAACGATATGAAAAAATAAGATAAATGAAAAAAACTGTAAATAATGATATTATCAAGGAAAACGTTTACTAGGAAATTTAAAACTATCTAAAGGGTGTTATTTATAAAAAATTAATAAATAAAACTTATAAATTTTAGATACTTAATATTTTTTAGTAAAAAAGCTTTATACATCCTGATAAGTAATTTGAAATTTCAGGAGGTTTCATATGAGTAGTAATTTTATGGAATGGATCGGATATGCAGCATCAGCTATGATTGTTATTTCGTTAATTATGACAGATATAGTTAAGTTAAGGATTTTAAATAGTATTGGATGTTTTATTTTTATTGTTTATGGTTGTGTTATAAAAGCCTATCCTGTAGCTATTGCAAATGGATTAATTATTTTTATAAATATCTATAACCTATATAAATTAAAAAATGAAAATATAGCAAAGTAGATTTATTAGGATGTATAGAGCTTTAAATTAAGATAACGAATTTAAAGTGCTAAGGAGGAAATAATGTGTTTACTATTAAAGAATATGTTAGACCAGAATCATTAGATGAAGCTTATAAAATCTTAATGAAAAATAAAAAGAATGCAATTATCGGCGGAATGCTTTGGATGAGACTTGGAAAAAGAACTATTAATGTAGGGATTGATTTATCTCATTTAGGTTTAGATAAAATTATTGAAAGAGAAGATGAGTTTGAGATAGGTTCGATGGTTACATTACGCGAATTAGAGACTAATGAAAGCCTTAATTTAGCGTTTCAAGATATATTTAAAGAAGCCTCTAGGCATATAGTCGGGGTGCAATTTAGAAATTTAGCAACAGTTGGGGGAAGCATTTATTCTAGATTTGGTTTTTCTGATGTGCTTACAGCTTTTTTAGTTTTAGATTGTTATGTGGTTTTACATAATGGGGGAAAAGTTTCTATTTTAGATTTTAATAATGGAGATTATGAAAGAGATATAATTGAAAAAATAATAATTAAGAAAAATAATAGTAAAAATGTTTATTTAAATCAAAGGCTTTCAGAGACTGATTTACCTATTATAGCTATGGCAGTTTCTAAGGAAAATGATAAATATAAGATAGCTGTAGGGGCTAGGCCAAGCAAGGCAGAATTAGCTAAAAAAGCTAGTGATTTATTAAGTGGTAATCCTACAGATGAAGAGATAAATAAAGCATCAGAAGAAATTATTAAAGAACTTGATTTTGGTAGTAATATGAGAGCTTCAAAAGAATATAGAGAGTATCTTTCTAAGGTGTTTTTAAAGAGAGCTTTAGATATTATAAACGGGGGAGAGACTTATGATGACTAAGATTTGGATAAACAATAAATTATATAAAGAAGATATTCCTTGTGATAAGGTTTTGCTAGATTATATAAGAGATAAGGGATACTTAAGTGTTAAGCGAGGCTGTGATACTTCAAACTGCGGTCTTTGCACAGTTTGGGCTGATGATAAACCTATATTATCTTGTTCAACACTTGCAGTTAGGATGGATGGAAAACAGATATTTACCTTAGAAGGCTTAAAAGAAAAGGTAGAAGTTTTTGCAAAGTTTATGGCAAAAGAGGGAGCAGACCAATGCGGTTTTTGCAATCCGGGATTTATTATGAACGTTTTAGCTATGGAAAAAGAGTTAGTTAATCCTTCAGAGGAAGAAATTAGAGAATATTTATCTGGTAACTTATGTAGATGTACAGGGTATATGGGTCAAATAAGAGCTATAGAGAAATATTTAGCTAGAAAGGAGGACTAACCAATATGAAAAACGTAAATAAAAGTTTTGAAAAAGTAGATTCTAATGCATTACTTACAGGTAAGCCTGTCTACACAGAGGATATAGCACCTAAAGATATGTTAGTAGTTAAAGTTCTAAGAAGCAAAAAGCCTCATGCAAAAATTCTTGAAATAAATAAAGATATAGCATTAAAGGTTCCGGGAATCGAATGCATCTTAACTTACGAGGACGTCCCAAAGAAAAGATTTCAACTTGCAGGACAATCTTATCCAGAACCTGCGCCTTATGATAGATATATCTTAGAAGATAGGGTAAGACACGTAGGAGATGCTGTAGCTATAGTTGCAGGAGATACTGAGGAAGCTGTTTTAAAAGCAATGAAACTAATAAAGGTTAAATATGAAGATTTAGAAGCTGTCTTTGACCCTGAAGAAGCTATAGATAGTGATATTATAATTCACGATGAAGATGATTATTTTGTGCATTTTGATTTCGGTACAGATCAAAAGAGAAATATATGCGCATCAGGAAATAAGAAAAAAGGTGATGTAGATACGGTTTTTAAAGATTGTGACATTGTATTAGAAGAAACATATACTACTAAGGCAAACGCTCAAGCTATGATGGAAACTATGAGGACATTTACTCATTTTGATTGTTATGGAAGATTAGTTATAGTAAGTTCAACTCAGATACCATTTCATGTTAGAAGGATACTTGCGAGAGCTTTAGATATTCCAAAATCTAAAATAAGAGTTATAAAACCTCGTATTGGAGGTGGCTTTGGTGCAAAACAAACAGTGTGTTCAGAGTTATATCCAGCTATAGTTACCTTAAAAACTGGAAAACCGGCCATGATTATTTATGATAGACAAGAAACATTCACAGCCTCTAGCAGCAGGCACGCTATGAAGATAAAAGTTAAATTAGGGGCTAATAATGATGGAACTTTAAGAGCTTTGAACTTAGATGTTATATCAAACACAGGAGCTTACGGAGAGCAAGGGCCAACTGTAATAGATTTAGTTGGAATAAAGATGCTTACTGTTTATAATAGGCTTGAAGCTTACAACTTTGATTACAAAGTTGTTTACACTAATACTATGTCAGCTGGTGCTTTTAGGGGGTACGGCGCAACCCAAGGAACTTTTGCTGTAGAGTCTATAGTAAACGAACTTGCTGCAAAGCTTAATATGGACCCTACTGTAATTAGGGAAAAAAACATAGTAAAAGAAGGGGAATACCTTGAAGCTTACCACGGAGAAACTCTAAATAGTTGCACTTTAGATAAATGCTTAAAAAAGGCGAAAGAAATATTTAAGTGGGATGAAAAATATCCTTTTAGAGAAGTATCTAAAAATAAAGTAAGGTCTGTCGGAGTAGCTGTAACTATGCAAGGGTCAGGTATTGAAAATATAGATAAGGCTTCTGTTGAATTAAAACTTGGAGATGGAGGGTTCTATCAGCTAATGTTAGCTTCATCTGATATGGGGACAGGCTCAGATACTATTTTTTCACAAATGGCAGCAGATTGCTTAGAGTGCCCTATAGAAAATATTACAGTAAGCGGGGTAGATACAGATATGTCACCTTATGATGTAGGAAGTTATGCATCAAGTACTACTTACGTAACAGGAATGGCACTTATTAAAACTTGCGAAGAAATGAGAAGAAGGATTTGTTTAGAAGGTTCTAAAGAATTAGGATTAAAAATAGATGAAGTTGAGTTTGATGGTGAATTTATAAGAGCTTTAGATGGAAAAAGTGAAATATCTTTAGAAGAACTTTCAGAAAGACTTTTAGTTGGAGATACACAATTTATAGTTGTTTCAGTTTCACACTCAAGTAAAGTCTCACCTCCACCTTTTATGGTTGGGCTTGCAGAAACAGAGATAGATAAAGAAACTGGTAAGGTAAAGATGATTGACTACGTTTCAGTAGTTGATTGCGGTACAGTTATAAACCCAGCATTAGCTAGAATTCAAGCTGAGGGGGGAATCGTTCAGGGGATTGGAATGGCTCTTTTAGAAGATATAAAATATGATAAAACTGGTAGGATGATAAATGATAATTTTATGCAATATAAGCTTCCTACAAGATTAGATTCAGGGAATATAAGAGTAGAGTTTGAAAGTAGCTTTGAGCCTACAGGACCTTTTGGAGCAAAATCAATAGGAGAAGTAGTAATAAATACGCCACCACCTGCAATAGCGAATGCAGTCTATAATGGAATGGGTGTATTTATAAGAGATTTACCTATAACAGCAGAAAAAATTATGAAAGAAAAGCTAGGTGAAAATATTTAACTATATTTGAAATGCTTTACAAAAGATGTATAATTAACTTGGACAATCAACTTAAAAGTTAAGGCTCACTGGAGGGAATAGAAATGTATGAGAAAAAAATTATGGATCAATGCGTAAATAGTTGTCTTGAAGGAATGCAAAAGGGTGAAGGCGGACCTTTTGGGGCAGCAGTTGTAAAAGATAATAAAATAATAGCTGTAGCACATAACACAGTAGTGAAATCTAATGACCCTACGGCACATGGCGAGATGAATGCTATAAGGGAGGCTTGCAAAGTATTAAATACATTTGATTTAAGCGGTTGTGAGCTTTATACAACATCAGAACCTTGCCCTATGTGTATGTCAGCTATAATTTGGGCAAATATTAAAAAGGTTTATTTTGGATGTACAGTAGAAGACGCACAAGATATAGGTTTTAGAGATGAACATATCCTAAAATTCTTAAGAAGTGGATGCAGTGAAAAAAATATTTTAGATTTAGAAGCTGTAGATAAATGTGAATGCGAAAAAGCTTTTGATTATTGGAGAAATGATATAAAAAAAATAGAGTATTAAAAAATTGTAGGCTAAAATTTAGCCTACAATTTTTTTTATTCAGAAATAACTCCCTTTGATGTAATAGTTCCGCGTGAAATATTTCCATGCCCACCATTTTCTATAGCTTTTACTAGTTTTGCAAGATTATTCGTTTTAAAAAACAGTAAGTTACTTATTTTACAATAAATAACTTTAAGTTACAATATAATTAGTATGGTAACTTAAGGGGGGAAATAAATGAGAAAAAGAAAAATTATTATGGGGTTAGTTATAGGGATGACGATAATTTGCATAAAACCTATAGCAGCTACTGCAAAATCATATTTACTAGGTTGGGACTTAGTAGATTCGGGAAAACACTTAGACTACGATGGAAACAGCAAATATATGTCAAACATAAAATCAGGGGTATCTAAGTGGGAAGCGCATAAGAAGGGCGTAATAAGACCAGACTCTTTATCTGTAATAGAAGATGTATTTATTTCAGATGTTAGTAATGCAGATTCTATTAATGCAACTACTTATAAAGATGGGTATATAAAAATGAACAAATATAATTTAGATAAACAAAGTGGAACTCAAATAAATAGAGTTGCAACTCATGAGATAGGACATGCTTTAGGGCTTGGACACAGCACAAAGAGTGATATTATGTATGGCTACGATATAATTACATCATCTTTAACTAAAAATGACAAAGATTCTTATAATGAAGCATATAAAAAGTATTAGAAGGGGGTTTTGAAAAATGAATAAAAAAGCTATTATTGCACTTGTAATTGGATTCTCAGCTGTTTCTACTTTGGCTACAGTATATAAATTTAGTAATA
This sequence comes from Clostridium chrysemydis, assembly GCF_015234215.1. Taxonomy (GTDB): domain Bacteria; phylum Bacillota; class Clostridia; order Clostridiales; family Clostridiaceae; genus Clostridium; species Clostridium chrysemydis. The sequence continues at coordinate 14,206 of NZ_JADEKP010000003.1, forward strand.
ATCAGAAGGAAGATATAAAGGTATCAGATTACAAAAAATTACCTGTGACAAACCTTTGCGCTTCATACGCTATAGATGTAAATAATATAGATGCGCTTATAGGAGATGCAGACTATGTTTTTTTAGCAAAAGTAGTAAAATATGAAGGAACTCAGTATAGAGACCCAGTAACTGTTGAAACCGAAGATGGTGTAAAAGAGTATAAAGACCCTTATACTAAATATTCTTTAAAAGTACTTGAAAACATAAAGGGTGAGGTAAAAGATGATGTAGAAATTTTTAAAGCTGGAGGCTTAAGTTCTGATAAAGAATCTATATTGATTTATGAAGGAGATGAACTTCCAGAAGAAGGGAAAACATATATATTTTCAGCTTACGGACAAGAAGATGGCTCTTTATTAGTTAGTGGAACTAATTCTAATAAAGAAATTAACTTAAAAGATAAAAGTAAAGAAGACGGAGTATTTTTAAAGTATAAAGAATCTTTAAAGAGTCAGATTGTAAGAGATAGGGTTAGATATGAATCTAAATTCAGTAAAGAATAAATAAGTTAAAATATTAAGAAGTTAAATTTTATAGTTTAACTTCTTTTATTATTGATATAATTATAAATAAACTAAAGATATTAGAAAGGGTGTTTAAAATGGAAGGGAAAATAATTTTAAATTTAGCTATAAGCATTGATGGGTTTATAGCAGACGAAGATGGCGGGTTTGATTGGATAAAGGGAGATTCAGATAATTCTTTAGATACTGAAAAGAAGTTTGATTTTTCTAAGTTTTTAGAAGGAATAGATGTTGTTTTAATGGGAAAAAGGTGCTACGAGCAAAATTTTCATAAAGATTTTACGAGTAAAGAGGTTTATATTGCTACATCAGAAGACCTTAAAGATTATGACAATATACATTTTATAAAAGGTAATATAGTAGAAAAGATGGAGATCCTTAAAAAGTCTGGTAAAAATATATTCTTGTTTGGTGGAGGAGTAGTAATAGACCCGTTTATAAAAGAAGATATTATAGATACTTATATTATAGGTATGATTCCAACTATACTAGGCAAGGGAAGGACTTTATTTTTAAAAGACAACCCTAAGATAGATTTGCACTTAGACGAGTATACCAGTGAATCTGGGATTGTAATCTTAAAATATAGTAAAAGAATATAAAAACTTCAATAACTGTAGTAAAATAAAGAAAGATTAAATAGCAAAGGAAGATAATTTAGTGGAAGAAAAGATTAAAATTAAATGCCCAAAATACTTAGAAGAATTTAAATGTATTGGAGGAGCTTGTGAAGATAGCTGTTGCACAGCTTGGGATATAGATATAGACAAAGAATCCTTTAAAATATATAAAGACACAAACAATGAAGTTATGAAAAAAATGTTTGAAGAAGAACTTTATGAAAATAAAGAAAAGAGCGATGATAACGTTGATTTTGGAAGAGTTAAATTAAAGCCTAAGAAAAGATGTGCTTTTTTAGATTCAGATAATCTTTGCATCATATATAAAAATCTTGGGGAAGAGTATTTATCAAATGTTTGTACCTGTTTTCCTAGAATCTTAAATAAAGTAGATTCTAGTTTTGAGATGTCTTTAGATGTTTCTTGCCCTGAGGCTTCAAGGATTTTATTATCAAAAGAATCTGGGATAGAATTTATAGATAAAGAGATAGTTTTAACTAAAAGGATAATATCTAGCGAATTAGATACAAATGATAATAGATTTAGTAAAACCCCTTTAAAATATTTTAAAGAAATTAGAGAAAAATCTATAGATATAATAAAAGACAGAAGTTTTAAATTAAACGAAAGAATGTATATCCTAGGTGAATTTTTATATGCTTTAGAGTATGAAAACTACAATGATTTTAGTAATTTAGAAAATCTAATAAATACATACGATACTAAAAAAATATATGATGATTATAGTATGCGTGATATTTCTTTTATTGATAACGTAGAATTTTATAAAGACTTAATAGAAGGCTTAGATGTTTTTAATGAGATTGATAACGAAATCTTTAAAGAATACGCAAGAAAGCTATACGATGGCTTTAAGTTTAATATAGATTCAGAGGATATTTCAATCGAAGAAGAATATATAGAAGGCTACAAAGAATATAATGAAAAGTTTGAAGAAGAGTTTAGTTATATTTTTGAAAATTATTTAGTTAATTTTATATATAACTATATGTTCCCATTTTCAGAATCAGATTATATGTTTGATGGATATATGATGCTTTTAATTAGATATTCTTATATAAAATTCTGTTTAGTCGGAGTTTATTTAAATGATAAGAAAGAAAACAAAGATAATATTATAAGATTTATATCTGCATTCTCAAAAGCTGTAGGGCATCACAAAACATATATGATAGAATTATTAAACTATGTTCGTGAAGAAGAACTTGATAACATGGAATTTGTTAAAATGTTATTACCTAAATATATTATTAAAAAAGATGTTTAGCTAAAAAGCTAAACATCTTTTTCTTACTTAATTCCAAACACTTCTAATTCGTAGATACGAACAGCTGAATCAGAACCTTGAGTAGGTTTTGATACGTTAACTCTTACATATCTTGCTTTTGTAGGTTTAAAAGTATCTGATGAGATCTTTTCTTTATTTTTTCTTATAGAAGCTACTTCTTCGAATTTTTTACCGTCTTCGCTTACTTCTATAGTGTAATCTGATGTATTCATATCAGGGCTTTCGTTTCCAGCTTCTGCGTGTGACATACGAAGTTCAGATACAGTCATAGATTTTCCTAAATCTACTGTTATATTGTGAGGTGGAGTACCAACTGCGCACCATTTAGTATCTAACTTTCCATCTAAAGCGTATTTAGCAGCTTCGTTTGGATTTACAAAGCTTGATGCAGTTACGTCTTTACCTTTTGAAATGTTTGAGTAATTTTTAGCGTTTTTAGTTACAGTTATTACTTTTTCCATCACTTTTGTGTCTTCGTGAGTTCCATTTTTAGCTTTAAGTGAAACTGTGTAAGTTCCTTCTTTTTTATATGAAACAATAGGGTTTTCGTCAGTGCTTTTTTCAGTATCTGCACCTTCAAAAGTCCACTCAAAATCTTTAGAAACCTTTGAACTTAGGTTTTTAAACTCAACAGCTTCAGAAGGAGCTACTATAGTTTTTGATACCTTAAAGTCAGCCCTTGGAATATTATTATCTGGCCACTCCATCTTTACAGTGCTTGATTTGAAGGCTTTAAAATCTTTATTTATAGGAACTACTTCAAATTCAGTAGAGTTTGAAGTTTCATCTCTTTTTAAAGAGTCTACGTAAAATTTATTTTTTAAAGTTGCACCTAAGAATGATTTTGATTTATCATCATTTATTTTATAAATCTCAAAGTGACTTAAATTTTCAGGTGAATCTACATCGTACGAAAGCCTTACTCCAGAGAACATATTCTCTTCTTCAAATTTAGTATTATCTACTTTTAAATTAGAAACATTTACTTTACCAAATGATTTAGATGAAGTTATTGATATATTTCCTATATTAAAAGTAAAGTTATTTGATGAAGCTTTTGGAGTTACTTTATATGATATAGAACTTACAGTCTTATCTTTATATTTTGATACATCAAAAGAAATAGTAGACCAATCTTTATTTATAGTTTTATCTCCATCTATAGTTTCAAAAGAACCGTCATCAAAACCTAAAACTAAAGAAACAGAAGCTTCTCCGTCAGATCTTAAAGCTGAAGTGAATTTAGTTCCTTTTTCTAATTTTAAATCAGAGCTAAATAGTTTTATAGTTGAAGATTTATTTTCTTCTACTTTACCCATAAACTTAATTGAGTTTCCACCATAATAAGCATTAGAGTAGTCTATTGAACCTTTAAGTGAGTTACTTCCTTCGTTTTCTATTATCCATCTGTAAGTAGGCATTACGTCAGCTAAACTTCTATTATTCCAATCTAAGGCTGATACCTTTTCACCGTCTATAAAGAAATTATAACCATTTCCTACGTTAAAGTTTGTATTAAACGGAAGAGAGTTAACTACAGTTTTTTCTATAGCATATTTAGAAACTCCGTGCCATTCATCTTTAGATACCTTCGTATCTTTTGAAGGATCTTTAAATTCGTTTACCCAAAGTCTACTTTCTTTATCTTGGAACTCATCTATAGAGCTAGATGAAAAATAAGTCCAGCTAGGACAATATAATCCTAAAGAAGTGAATGGTAGGTTACCTTTTCCTTCGAATAAATCCCATTTTATAGGTGTGTTTGTCCCGTTTGCTTGAACGTCTATTCCCGCATATAAATCATAAGGATTTATATTTAAATCTTTTGCCTTTTTGTTTGATGATTCAAGTAATTTTTTACTTGCAAGTTCATTTTCAGTCCACCAGAAGTTTAAGAACATACTGTCTGAAACTGATTCTTTATTTCCATCTACTAAAAAGTAATCATTTTTATCAGTTAAAGCGTTTTGCCAATCCATCTTACCATCTTCAGTCATAGAGTCGTACCACATTATTTCAAGGCTATCTTTAGCTTTAGACTTGAATTGTTTTATAAATTCTTGCATAAGAACTGCGTGTTCTTTAGTTAAAGGATTTTTATCAGTTCCTTCTGTTTCTTGGTTTATAAACCATCCGTCAAAGTTTAAAGTTTTAGCAACTTCTATAAGTTTATCAACCATAGGGAAGTTACCATCTTTATCTTTCTTTAGGAATTCATTTAACCACTCTAATTTACCGCCGTGAGTAGTAGTTGGGAAAAAGACTGTACCTAAAACAGGTACCCCGTTTTTGTGGGCAGAATCTGTAACATCAGCGCTAGGAGGAACTATAATTCCTTCACCAGATGATCCTCCCCAATACACTAGCTTATCGATATACTGCCAGTATGTAAAAGTATTTGAACTAAATTTATTAGTTCCTTGTGATGGGTTTCCGCTAGTTGAAGCATTCATAATTGAAATAGCAACAACATTCATATCTTTGTTTTGAGTTTTATTTATCGGTTTTAGTTTATCTTTTGAGACCCTTTCTTTTAAAGGAACAACACTTTTGTTATATTCTATATTTTCATCTTTTCCTGGATTCCATTTTAGAAGTTGGTTTGGAAACCAGTGTGGTGCTGTCGGTCTATTTTCCATAGATAGCATGTCCATCTCTTCAGGTGCTTCACCTGTAACTGTGTAATTAATTGAAGAATCTCTGCTTGCTGAAGTTTGATTATTGCAAGCGATTAACCCTGCACTTATTGATGTAGTTATTGCTAAACAAATTAATAATTTAATATTTCTTTTATTCATATACCCTCCTAAAGCCTAAAATAACTGTAAACGTTTAATAAAATGTTAACATATTTGTATTTATTAACATAAGTGTATTTATTTTAGAAAAAGTGCACAAATTACACTTCGCATAATTTTTTTATTAATTAAAGAAAATTTTAGCTAATTTACTAAAGAAAAGGGTGAAACCGAATTCATTCAGTAAAAGGATAAGTAATTTATAAATTATGAACAATTAAGCAAATATTGTTTACAAATGTTTAATTGATTTAGGTATTTTTATTTGTTACAATTTTTTTACTGTTTTATTAAATGCATAAATTAAAAATTAAAGATTTATACAATTAACAAAAGAATAAAAGGAGAGTTAAGGTATGTGGAAAGATTTTAAAGAATTTGCCATGAAGGGTAATGTAATGGATATGGCAATAGGGGTTGTTGTCGGGGGTGCTTTTGGAAAGATTGTAACTTCATTAGTTAATGACATAATTATGCCACTAGTTGGATTATTAGTAGGGAAGATAGATTTTTCAAACCTATATATAAACTTAAGTGGAAAGGAATATCCTTCACTTCAAGCAGCAAAGGCAGCAGGTGCTGCAACTATAAACTACGGAATGTTTTTAAATAATTTAATAAACTTCTTAATTATAGCTTTTTCAATATTCTTTGTAATTAGACAACTTGGTAAAATTAGATCACTTACTTCTAAGAAAGAAGAAGAAGTTGTAGAAGAAACTGAAAAAGAATGTCCATTCTGTTTTAGTAAGATTAATATAGAGGCAACTAGATGCCCTCATTGTACATCTGTTTTAAAAGAATCATCAGAATTAAAAGAAGAATTAGAAGATAAATAATCTTTTAGATAGCTTATATTTAATGCAAATATAAGCTATCTTTTTTTATCCCTATAAGACTAGATTAAAAGTTAATAAAAGGTAAATTTAATTTTCATAAAGATAGGAGATAATTTTTTTTGTTGTAAAATAATAGAGACAAAAAAGGGGGCGAAAAAATTGAATATATGTTTTAAGGGGATAGACATAAAAAATAGAAATTTTCTATTGCTTTGTTTTATAGGATTATTTCAAGGTCTTATATTTTTTGTGCCTATTCAGACACTATTTCTAAATTCAAGAGGAGTATCCTTAGATAATATATATAATTTAGAATCTATTCTTTTAATATCAATTATGGTTTTTGAAATTCCTTGGGGATGGGTAGCAGATAAAACTAGTTACAAAACTACTTTAATAATAGGTTATGGAATTTCAGCTTTAGGATTTTTAATTATGTATATATCGTATGGGTTTGAAGCCTTTGCAATAATGATGCTTATACGGGGGATTGCAATTTCCGGAAGGTCTGGAGTAGATACAGCACTTTTATACCATTCTATAGGTGAAAATGATGGGGAAAAGGCTTATGGGATTTGGCAGAGCTTTTATATAGTGGGGATAATGTTATCATCTATAGTATCTGGCTTTATAAGTAAGTTTAGTATGGACCTTACTGTTTTAATAACTTTTTTTAGTTATTTTCTAGCATTTATACTATGTTTCTTCTTAAAAGATGTAAAAAGGGATGCAGACTCTAGTAAAAAATCAAGTTTAAAAACATCGTTTAAAGATATAATAAATTTAAAAGAGATGATAATTTTTGTGCTTGCTATAACCTTATTTATTGAGGTATGCACAAATATAGTAGTTTATTTAAATCAACTTCAATATTTAAAGTCGGGGATAGCTGTAGAGTATTTTGGAATAATAAGTGCAGCTGCTCAAGTTTTAGGTTTCTTTTCTTATAAAGTAAACGTATTAACTAGAAAGTTTGGGAAAAGACGAGTTGTTTTAGCTTTTATTTTTTTATTAGGCTTGTCTTTAAGTATTTTAATAAGTACAAGCAACTGGCTTTTATCTATCGTATTTATTATAGTCGTAGAAACTATAAGTTATATGATTTATCCAATAATCACTGATATAGAAAATAAATGGATAAAAAAAGATTCAAAAAATAGAGCGACTATTTTATCAATTTATTCTGTGCTTGGAAGCATTACTTCAGTTATAGTAAATTTTATTATAAGTAGGTTTTCAAATAATAATTTAATAACTTCTTTAATAGTCTGTTTAATAATAACTACATTTAGTTTTATTTTAATTTTTAATAATAAGATTTTAAAAAAATAAAGATAGCTTAAAGCAATTTTAAAAATTGCTTTAAGCTATCTTTTTTAAGATTATATAGAAAAATTAGATAACAGGTTGAACGAAAGTACGTGCTGCTAATTCATTATCTAATAATAGTATAGCGTGTGGATCTCCGTTTATGAATTTTAACTTATCAACTATTCCAGTGAAAGTTTCTTCTTCTTCTGTTTGTTCGTCTACAAACCATTTTAAATAACTTTGAGTTGAGAAATCTCTAGCGTCTATAGCTTCACCCATAAGTTCGTAAATCCATCCAGTTACAGTTCTTTCGTGAGCTAAAGCAGCTTCAAAAACTTCAAGAACTGAATCGAAAGTTTGGTTTGGTTTTGAGATAGCTTCTAATTCTACCTTTCCTCCAAGACGATTTAAATAATCTATGAAAAGGTGAGCGTGAGCTAATTCTTCTTGAACTTGAACGTGGAAGAAGTTTTGGAATCCAGCTAAGTTATGAGATGCAAAATAAAGCTCCATAGCTTGGTATATGTAAGCTGATTCTAACTCTCTATTTAATTGTGTGTTAATCATAGTTGCCATTTTTTCATTTAACATAATGATTCCTCCTTTTTCTATTTATTATAACATAATTTTACTATATAACATTTTTATAAAAGTTACTTTTAATTTAATTATGTGAATTTTAAATCTAATAAATATAAATACATATTTATTAATTGTAATAGATAAAAATAAAGAATGTATAGGGGGATTTATGGTTTTAAAAAAAGGAAGCAAGGGAGAAAATGTATTATTTTTGCAGTATGGACTTCATATTATAGGATTTTCACCTAAAGGTTTAGACTCCATATTTGGAGAAAACACTAAAATATCAGTAGAAAAATTTCAAAAAGCTTTTAAGCTAACAATAGACGGTATAGCAGGAGATAAAACTTTAAACAAGTTAAAAATAGAAATTAAATCTATTCAAGAGATGTTACTTAAAAAAGGAATTAATATAGGGAAGGTAGACGGTATAGCTGGAGTTAAAACTTTTAAGGGTGTAAAACTCTTTCAAAAGATAAAAGGCTTAAAAGAAGATGGAGTAGTAAAGGATAAAACAAAAGAACTTTTATATTTAAAAGACAATTATAGTAATAGTTTTAAAATAGTAATAGACCCAGGTCACGGAGGGAAAGATCCTGGTGCTACATCTAACGGACTTAAAGAAAAGGATATTAACCTTAAGATAAGTAAGGCTTTAAAAGAAGAGTTATTAAGAGACGGGTTTACTGTAAAACTAACTAGAGAAGACGATAGGTTTTTAAGTTTAAAGGAAAGATCTGATATAGGTAATAGCTTTAAGGGGGATTTATTTATATCAATTCACTGTAATTCTTCTTTAAATACGGATGCAAGTGAGACAGAAGTATTTATCTATAACCTTAAAAATAGGGAAACTAAAGACTTAGGAGAAAGGATAGCTTTAGAAATATCTAAAAGTTTAAACTTAAAAAATCGAGGAGTTAAAGAAGGAAATTTTGCAGTTTTAAGGTGCACTAAGATGAAAGCAATCCTAATAGAAACAGCTTTTTTAAGTAACAGAGAGGATTCTAAAAAGTTAAAAGAAAACTTTAGGCTTTTCTCTATAGCAATTAAATCTAAGATAAATTAAAGAATAGAAAAACGCCTATGTGTTATAATTAAGAATAATAAAGAAACAATGTTAAATTGATTTAAGGTGGGATATATTTTGAAATATTTAAAAGATTTAAAGCTTAAAGAATTAAATAATGTTATCTCTATGGCTGTGTTTGGAAGTTACGGAACTGATTTTTTTAAAGATGGCATAAGTGATATAGATATCCTCGTTCTTTTAAAATGCAGAGATGATGTTATGGATGAATTTGACGTTGAAGAAGAACTAATTCCAATTTTAAAGGACTATTTCGAGTATGATGATATTCATCTTACATTTATAACTATGAAAGATTATGATACTATCTTTGCAAATCAATATATAGATAGCATGGATAAACTTATATTAGACCATTATAAAGAAATAGATTTTAGAATATACATTAATAAATATAATAGAGAAAATGAATGGCTAGATAATAAAATAAATAAAGACCTTAAATTAATGGAGGAAAATAGAGATGGCAGCTTATTATAAATATAAAAAGGAAAGCTTAAATTTAAAGTTTAATTCTGCAAAAGATACCTTAAAGCTTATGCAAGGGGCTATAAAGGAATACAAAACTACAGATTCTATATTTTTAAAAAGAGCTATTATAGGGTATTTTCAAGATTTTACAGAATATATAATCGATATGGCTGAAACGTATTTAGTAATGACTGATAATTATGTAGACAGGCTTTCAGGACCTGATTTAATTAAGAAATCTTGCCTTTATGGATTTATAGATGATGATTTAAGCAAATTTTTAGTAGCAGCAGTAAAACTAAGAAATAGATATACTCACGATTATTATAAAAGAGAAAGAGTTGAAGACGATATTTTGAAATATTCTATTGATAAAATGGAATTATTGGAAATATTTTTGAGAATAACTGATGAAAAGATTAGATTAGAAGCAAAAACTGTTTAAAATATTGTATAATATTAGTAAAGGTATAAAAGAGGTGAGATATATGGTTTCTGAAAAAATTGATCTTCTCGTTTTTAATGATGAGGAGCTTAGAAAATCATGTGGTATATTTACTAATTCAAGTTTTAGAAAATGTGCCGCCCTATCTTTAACTTTAAGGGGAATAAGAGCAAATTCTAACAGAATAACTGAAGCTATAAAGATTATAAAAGAAAACACTATAGTATTTTCTAATTTTAGAGGAAATAATCTTTTAAATGTTGCAGTAACAATATCACTTACTAATAATATGACTACAAGTTTTAGAGAGATTAATGCAATTTATGAAAGGTTAAAAAAGAACTTTTTTTCAAATGAGTATTTAGTTTTAGCAGCGCAAATAATATTTAACTCAAGAGATAATATTGATATCTATAAAGCTATAGATAAAACTAAATATGTATACGATTCTATGAAAAAGAATCACTGGTTTTTAACAGGACACGAAGATATTTCAGCTGCAGCTATGATTGCTGTAACTTCTGAAAATCTTGATAAAACTTTAGAAGAGATTGAAGCCCAGTATAAGATACTTAAAGAAGATCATATTTTTGGAGGAAATAAGCTTCAAAATTTATCTCATATTTTAGTATTATTTAATGGGGATGTTAGTGAAAAAGCTAAAAAGGTATCAGCTTTTTCAAAAGAACTTTCTAAAGATAGCATAAGGCTAAACAGTTACGCTTACCCTTTAATTGGGGTATCAGCATTTATAACAGGAACTCCTAAAGAATTTGCAAAAGAAGTTAAAGATACTATAAAAATTATGAAAGAAAAATATGGGTTTGGGACATTTAGTATGTCATCAAATATTCGAAATATGTTTGCTATAGGGATAGTAGCATCAAAATATTCTAGTTTGATAAGCGATGAAGAATCTTTAAAGATAATTAATACTACAAACAATATAACTTTAAATATTCAATTAGTAATCCAAATAGCAGCTGCTAGTGCAGCGGCTGGTGCAGCTGCCGCAGCCGCTGCGTCAAATTAAAATTAAAATTAAAATCCTAGTAAATTTTTAAATTTACTAGGATTTATTTTGCATACAAATATATTTACAGTTATGTTTACATAAAAGTAAACTACAATTTTAATAGTTTAGCCCAAGTATTTTTTCCAACTATTCCATCAGGGTAAAGACCTTTCATCTTTTGAAAATTTATAACTGCTGCCTTTGTAGAAGCGCCGTAAGAACCGTCTGCTCCGTACTTTCCGCAAGAAATCCCAAACTCTATAAGTCTTTTTTGAATAAGGGTTGTTATATTACCCTTAGCTCCACTATTTATAACTATGCAAGAAGCAAGTGTTTTAGGGCCTGCAATAGAATCAACTAAAAGCCCTGAGTTATATTGCTTGTTTAATTCAGCTTGTAATAAACCAATCCATTTGTCTTTAGGTTTTTCTAAATTAGGTTTAGGTTTTTCAGGAGTAGGATTTGGTTTTATAACAGGGTTTGGTTTAGATGGAGTAGGATTTGGCTTTTGGGTTTGATTTGAGTTTGAAGAAATACTTTTATTTAAGATAGCTTCAGCAATTGCCTTTCCTATAGCATCAAAACCGATAGAACGATATAGCTCCACGTCTTTAGTAGCTTCAACAAAGCATGTCTCAATTATCATAGACTTCATAGAAGTTGCGCGAAGTTCGTAAAGCCCAGGTCTTTCAATTACTCCACGTTTCTTAAATCCAAGATTAGTTATATTATTTAAAACTCTTTCTGCTATAGTTATATCAGAATTCTTAGAATAAACTAAGACTTCAGTTCCTATAGCACCGTCGTATTTATCATAAGCTTTGTTAAAGTGACAACTAACAAAAAGCTCTGCACCAAAAGCTGCGGCCTTTTTTACACCATAAACTAAATCGCTAGAAACTGTATTATAACTATCAGGAGGGGTAACGTCTAAAACTTCCTCACCTGCAATTTTTAAATACTTAATAATTGAGTTTTTTACTTTTCTGTCTTCAGTTGTTTCATCGATTATACCTCTAGCCCCTGGAACGCTAAAATTATGACCTCCTCGTACTGCAATTTTCATAAAATTCACCTCGAATAATTTATCTTTAATATATCTATATTCAAAAATTTAAAATAGTTTATTTTAACTATGTGAATTATGAGCTTTAGGCTTAATTTTAACTGATAAATTTCTATAAAAGTAAAATATTTTGAAAAATAAATAATTTTATTGATAAATAGATAAATATAGAATTACTTTATTAATAATGTTACAATATAATCAAGAAAAAACAAAATACTTTATAAATATAGAAAAAATTGTATTTTGATTTACATAATACCTTTTATTTGATGGGAGTTAGAATATGAAAAGTAACAATGATAGTTTAAAGAAAAGAGGATTTTATGAAGATGGTATAGTAGGAAAACCTTTAGAGAAACTAGAGGAATTATTAAATTCAGATTCTGCAAGTGATAGAACTATGGCTGTTAGAGGGCTTATAGAACTTGAAAAATATAATGATTTAGAAGTTGTACATAACCTACTAGAGATGCTTTTAAAAGAAAAAGCATTATACACAAGATTAGAAATCTGCGAATTTTTAAGGCTTAGTGGAGTAAAAGGGGCCAAGCTTATGGTAAGCTACTTAGGTGAAATAGGTAATAACCAATACAAGTCTGTCCCTAAAACTGTATCAAGAAAGAAAACGTATCCTTTGCCTCGTGATTTAATAAGTAGAACCTTTGGACATATGGATAAAGAAGTTATGATAGTTTTATTAGATGTATTACGGAATGGGGATAGAAAGGCAATCTCAGAAGTTATAGATGCAATAGGCTTTTTAGTATATCATAATAGGATTTTATCTACAGAAGAAAACGTTAAAGAAATAATTTTAGCCCTTAAAAAATATTCAAACGATGATCTTTTGAAGTGGAAATTAATAATTTGTCTTTCTGCATTTAATAAGTTAGAAGGAAAAAATGAATTAGAGAGAATTGTATCTAAAACTAGTGGAGTAATAAGGATGGAAGCTAAGAGATCTTTAGAATTTTATAGAATTAGATAAAGAAAAAAATGGTGGTTTAAATACATTTTAAACCACCATTTTTTTCTTTAGTTATAAGGCATTAATTAAAATTAGAATTAGTGGTATACTTAAAATAAAAATAAATAATGAGGTGAGGCTATGAAAAATTTAAAATGGGGAATTTTAGGACCAGGAACAATAGCAAAAGACTTTGCAAAGGCTTTAAATAAGGTTAATGGAAACGTTTATGCGGTAGGTTCTAGAAACATAGAAAAAGCAAACAAATTTAAAGATGAGTTTGGAGTGACTAAAGCTTTTGGAAGCTACGATGAGCTTTTAGATGATAAGGATTTAGATGTAATTTACGTATCAACTCCGCACTCAAACCATTATGAGTACATAAAAAAAGCATTACTTAAAGGAAAGCATGTATTATGCGAAAAAGCGATTACCGTTAATAGTAATGAGCTTAAAGAAGTAAAGAATATAGCAAAAGAAAAAGGTTTAATTCTAGAAGAAGCTATGACTATATATCATATGCCACTTTATAAAGAACTTAAAGAGAGATTAGCTAAAGGAGAACTTGGCGAACTTAAGATGATAAACGTTACTTTTGGAAGCTGCAAAGAAGATGATCCAAACAATAGATTCTTTAATAAGGATTTAGCAGGTGGAGCTCTTTTAGATATAGGAACTTACGCATTATCATTTGTTAGAAGCTTTTTAAGCAAAAATCCTTGCGAGATACTAACATCAGTTAAAAAATACCAAACTGGGGTAGACGAACAGTCAGGAATTATCTTAAAAAATAAAAATGATGAGATGGCTGTAGTAACATTAACTATGAGAGCAAAAATGCCAAAAAGAGGGATAGTTGCTTGTACTAATGGATTTATAACTGTAGATGATTTTCCAAGGGCTAATAAAGCTATAATCACTTACTTAGACGGAAGAGTAGAAGAAGTGATTGCAGGAGATTCAAGCAAAGCTTTAGAATATGAAATAGCTTATATGAGTGATGCTATTTTAAATAATAAAAGAGAAAACACATTAGAGTTATCTACTGATGTTATGGACATAATGGATTCACTACGTGAGTCATTTGGAATTAAATATCCTTTCGAAAGATAGTGAAACAATAAAAACTTCATCGAATTAGATGAAGTTTTTGTTATTTATAAAAGATATACACAGTTAAAATTATTATAAATAAAGCTAAAACAGTATTAAATAAAGTTTGGTATTTAATGCGGTTTTTGTATGCTAAAAATAAAAGAAATATAAATAAAAGAGTTACAGGGATTATATAAATCGAGTTATAAATTATTGTAACTACTCTTAAATAAGAGAGTATTAAAAGAACTTTTGTTATTCTATTTGAATTTGTTATAAAACTCTTAAAATCCATAGTAACCTCCTAAAGATTATTTAAATATAGTATTCCAATTAATTAAATAAAATATAAATACAAATTATTCAAAAATATTGTAAAAAAGTATTAAAAAGGATATCATAAAAATTATAGGGGGTGAAAATTTGAACATATTAGTTTTAGAGGGGAAAAAGTTAATTCGTGAAAAATTAGTAAAAACAATAGAGAAAAACTTTTGGGACTATAGAGTTTACTCTATAAAGAATGTAAGAGAAGCTAGAGAAATCATTAAAAAGAAAAGTATTTCAGTATTTTTCTTAGATATAGATTTGCAAGATAGATTAGGTATAGAGTTTGCAAAAGATATTATAAGAGATGAAAAATATGCATTAGCTAAGGTTATACTAGTTACAGAAGACGAAAAATACATATTAGATGATTTAAGGGCTAGATATAATCATGATTTTTTAAATAAAAACTTTGAAGAAGATGAGATTATAAATATAATAAACCTTTTTAAAAATGGAAGTTTAAATTCAATTAAAGAGGGAAGAAGTATAATTTTTAATGTATCAAACACGATGAAAACAAAGATATTTTTAGAAGACATAATTTTTATTGAGTATATAGATAGAAACTGCATCATAAGGACTAAAAATGGAAAGGTTTTAGCTAAAGGATTTGGGTTACAAAAGTTACTAGAAATCATAGATGATGAAAACATTATAAGGTGTCACAAGGCTTTTGCACTTAATAAAAATTATATCGAGGATATAAAAAAAATAGATAAAAAATCTTTTGAAGCTAACTTTTTTTCTTGTGATGATATAATTCCTATAGGTTATAAATACAAGGATTTAGTCTTAGAGAAGATAGATGATTTAAAAATAGCAAACGCTTAGTTTGCTATTTTTTATCTTTAACATATGTACTTATAAGTTCCATAAAGTTATTAGGAGTAACTACTGATACTTTAGGGTTCTCATTAAGTTTATTTATTACGTATTGAACATTATCCATAGTATTACTCCAAACGTGTACGTATACAAATGTGTATGAATTAATATCTGATTTTTTAGTAAACCCTTTATTTACTCTTTTATCTATGTTCTTTATAAGAGTGTTTTCATCTTCTAAACCGCCCCAAAGTAAATCTCTACAAGAAACTATAGGTTTATTATTAGACCAAACTGTTTTTCCGTAGTAACTGTTGTTTTTATTGTAATTTAAATAAAATAATCCTTTAATATTAGATTCTTTAGTGTAATTATCCCAAAGTGATATATTATCTAAAGACTCGTCATCTAATATAAGTACGTAGTTTTGATTAGATTTTTCCATATAATCATTTAACTTTTTAGTATATGATCCTAATTTATCTTTAGGGAACTGACTTGGATACATATATCCATTTCCAGAGGGTGGTACAACAAAACAGTCCTTCTTAGAATAAGCGTAGTAGTTTTTAAAAATAGTAGGGGATAAATAATATAAAGACTGACTTAGTGACCAACCTAAGTTAAAGTTACCTCTCTTTTTAGATCCAAACCAATCTTTAGAGCTATAATTACTGCCTTGAAGCCATTGCAAATTATCACCATCAGACATTATAAAAGTTACATAATGAACACCATCTTTATCTACGGTATCTAGTTTTTTTTGTTTGACTTTTGAAGATTTAAAAGCACTTAAAACTGAAAGATTATAAGACCAATCAGCTGCAATCATATCTACGCCATATGTAGATGCTATTTTTACATTTGTGTGCTCGTCAGGGCCCCAGCCAAGTATGTGAGAATTCTCATCCATAGAACTAAATATTTTTTTTCTAAAGGAAGAGTCATTAATATCTTCTTCATAGAAAACTAAAGATTTTGACATTATAGCATAGTCTCTAAGAGGTGCACTTTTTTCAGGTGATAATTCAATTACTGTAGAGTGGTTTAAACCTTTATCCCAAAGATTATCAAAGGCCCATGTTTTATCAGTATTTCTACAATCACCAGCTAAATTTTTTATTCCTATTTTATTTATATTTGATTCTAAAGTTTCATCAATAACTATAGAGTCCTTTAATGATGCTAAGGTACAGGCGTTGTTTATTGAATAGTAATTTTTGTTACTATATAATACGTAGCCACTAATATCTCTTTGAAACATTTTTATCAATTTAAAAGGGTCTCTTATAAATTTATAAGAGACATTATAATTATTTTTTAAATCATTAAGCCAAATATTATAATCAGGTTCGCCATTTGTTGTAATATATATTTGGTTTTTAGACTTTTTTGAAACAAGACCTTGTAAGGTAGAAATCATAGTTTGTTCTTCTTTTGACATATCATTTTCAGATATTACGTATAGATTTTTAGCTACTACAGGACTTTTTATGTAATCATCCTCAAGGGATGGAGTTTTAACTGAAGCTAGAGTTTCTTTAGTTGATTTACAGCTGTTATAAAATTCAGTAAAGAAAGCTAAACGCCTACCAGTTTTAAAGTCAGTAGCATTAGCTTCAGACAGATTTGCAATAAAAATTTGTCTATCTATTATATCCTTTAGGCTTACAAAATCACAGTTTTTCATAATATCGTACATAATCATAAAGGTTGTAGTTCTGCCTACTCCAGCTTTACAGTGGAAGTGAAGCCAAGCGTTTTCAGGAAGTGAATTAACGAAGTTTACAAATCTAGAAACCATTTCAGGAGAAGGTAAATTACCATCTGTTACTGGTATTCTGTAATAGTCTATCAGCCTTTTTTTGCAAACATTCTCTTCATTCTCTACAATTGTCGGAATGATTACCTTCTTTGAAGAAGAAGATTGGTTTATATTTAAAGGCTCATTTAATTTAATAGATGATAATAGTTCATTTTCTGTATCTTTGATTTCTTTTAGGGAAAGTCCGGCATTTGCATTATTTAATGAATTTTTAAAACTAACTGCAAGGCCGTTTATAAAGCCATGAGACTCTTCTCTTAAGTCTACATCTATTATTTTGTAGGTTTTTCCTATAGCATTTAAGACTAAGTCTAAAGATTGCTCCGTAAACTGTGCACTACCTGAAATTTTTAAATTATCGAAATTAGTTAAGTTTAGATCAGAACTAAATTTAGATATATCAGAATCTGCACATTTTCTAAAGTTTTTAGGAAGGTCTATAGAATTTTCAGTATCTAAGACTAAAGAGAGATTAGAGGCGTAAGAAAAGGCGGGAATATTAGAAAATAAGGAAAAGATTAAACTTAAAAAAGCTATAATCAAAAACTTAAAATATTTTTTCATAAATAACACCTCTAAAAATCATAATGATAATATTATGATTTCTGATATGTAATAATTTTATTCAAAAAGAAAAGAAACTCAGAAAAAAGAGTTTCTTTTATAAATTTATTTATAATATCTTTTCTTAAGAAGGATTGTTAAAGATATAAGTGCTAAAAATATTGAAATTCCAATAAATATTGATTTTGTAGTTCCAGTTAAAAGTTTTCCAATATAAGCATAGGCTAAAGTTCCTGGAATCTGGCCTATTACCGTTCCTAAAATAAAGCTTTTAAGGTCTATAGAGCTTAAACCAGCTAGATAACTAGTTAAGTTATATGGTATAAAAGGTAAAAGCCTTGAAATTAAGATAGACATAAAACCTTCAGTTTTTAAGAAGTCATCAAGTTTTTTCATAGCGCCTTTAGTAGTGTATTTTAAAACAAAATCACGGCCTAGATATTTTGCTAAGATAAAACATATTATAGACCCTAAAGTGTAACCTATCATAGTTATAATAACAGAGCCAACAAATCCGTATAAGGCAGATAGTGCAAAGACTACTAAAAACCCTGGGATAAAAGTAGTTATGCAAGTTAAAATACAAATAAGGATAGCTATTATTGGCCCAAAGATGCCAAAAGATAATACAAAATCTTTTATGTTACTAACGGTTAAAACTTCCATTATATTAATATTGTTTTGATAAATATAAAATCCAGAAAGAATTAAAAAAAATATTATTATTCCAAGTATTAAAGTTTTCTTTTTCATTTGTTTCTCCTAAAAATTTTTTAGCTTATTTTATAATAAGCCTTATAAGTGTAGTTGTATAGGGATAAATAAAGAGATTTGTGATATAATCTAAAAATACAATTATTTTTTATTTGGAGGACATATGATAACTAAAAAGAAGTTAAAAGAAGAAATACTTACATTTGATGTAATAAATTTTACTGATGAAAATGGAGAGCATATAGAATACGTTGAAGTAATTTTAGCAGATAGAATTATAGATGTTTATATGGATACTAGGGAAGTAAACATTGGAATTTTAGCAAATAAAATATTAGAAGACGGTTTATATAAAGAATAAGAGTAGCTTTAAAGCTACTCTTATTTTTTACTAATTTTAAATAAAGTAAATGAAGTTATGCAAGCTATTAAAACCATAAAAAGAATAACTATATTATAGTTTATAGTTACATTTTGAATCCAAGATTCAGAATTCATAAGTGGTGTATATATATTGAAAAGACTAAACTCATAAGGAGTAAATGGTACTAAAATAGTAACTAATGAAACTATTAGAAAAAATACTAAAGTTCCTTTAATAAAATCTTTTGACATATAAAAACCTCCTTAAACATCCTTATATTAAAAGTATAGTATATATTTAACATAAAAAACAGGGTTTTGTATACGTTTTCTCAAATGGGGAAAGATTGAAATAATGTAAAATTACTTTCAATCTATTTAAGTTTTAATTAATGATTCATAACAATATCGCCGTTAGGATAAGCTGTACCTGAGTCTACTGTGCCATCCCCTCCGTTTTTTAATATGTCATAACTAGTTATTTTAAATTGATAAGAGCCGTCTTTAGCTTCACCAAAGAAATCTATTACGAATCCGTTAGATAATTTTTCTTGATTAAATTTGCCTTCATTGCAATAGTAAAGGCTACTTTCAGAAGCTTTCCTATAAGAAAAGTTCTTTCCAGGGTTAGTTACATTAACCGGAGTTACAGTCATATCTTTTGAAGTTTCAGTTTTTATTATTTTTTTTGCAAGTTCAGCCTTATTTAAAGGTTTTTTACTTTCATTTTTTGTAGTAGTATCACTTTTTTGATCTTCTGAGTAAGCTGTTTTCTTTTTTGTATTATTTACAACATCTTCTTTTTTCTTCTCTTCTTCTTTTGAAGTAGAGGAGTTATCGTTTTTACTTTTATCTTTAGTATTAGTGCCTTGATTTTCTGTTGTATTAAGTTCATTATTTGATTCTACATTTTTATCTTCTTTACAACCAATAAATATAAAGCTACTTAATAGGACTGAAGAAATTAAAAGTATAGAAAGAAATTTTCGTTTCATTGTCTTTTCCCCTTTCAAAACAATATTATTTACATAATATTATAAATTAACAATATGTAGTAAATATTAGTTAACATTAAATAATATGTTAAAAGAGTGAAAGTTTATTTTTATAAATTAACATCTTTGTTTGGGATTAACTTAGATAGTGTGATAAAATCATATTTGTAAACGAATAATATAATAAAAAATCTATTATTTAAAATAAAAGGAGAAATTGAATTTATGAAAAAGAAACTAATTTCACTTATTTTAGTAGGAATAACTATTTTTACTTTAGCTGGGTGCACAGGAAGTCCTAAAAATACTGCTTCTAATGATACTGGTATTTCAGATTCAAAGGATAAAGATTCTGGTATTGTAGATGGAAAATTTAAATCAGCTGAAGCTATGATGAATAATAAAGAATTTAGAAAAAAGGTAGAAGAAGGTTTACCAGAAGATACTACGATAACTGCAAAAGGAAATACTTTAACTTATACCTTCAAACAAAAAGAGGGAGTAAAGGTTACAGATGAAATTAAAAAGTCTATGGAAGATAATTTAATAGAAAAAGAACCTGAATTAAAAGAAGGGCTACAAAGTACTATAGAGCTAATTAATACTGATAAAATGAAAGTAGTTTACCAGTATGTAAATGCTGACGGAAGTGAAATATATACTCATAAAATTGATATTATAAAAGATGATAAATAAAAAATAACCTCTATAAATTTTGTAGAGGTTATTTTTTATTTATATTTTAGTCTGGACATATTAAACATTTTTTAAAGTAAGTTTTTCTTTGATTGATGAGTAAAATAAAAATACAAAGAAACCAAAGAAAGCTAAGCTTTTGCCGATATAAGAAAGTGAAATACTACTTTCTAGATTGTAAAAACTATATAAAAGTATAATGCTATATATAATAGCTATTGAAAATGTAACCTTTGATTCTAATCTTGAAATCTTAGGTAAAGATATAAGTTCATATTTATCCCATAAATAATTATAAATACTTATTCCTCCAAAAATAATAACAATACAAAATAAAATAAAATCTAAAGTCATAATTTTTACACCTCCTAAAAGATTTATAAACGCTCCTTGTAAACGTTTAATCTTTATGGTTACATTATATATTAAAAAATCATAAAAAACATAAATATTAACTAAAATACATAAAGTTTTTAAAAAATAGACTCATTATTTCACTTTAAATTCAAATCAAAAGAAAAGAGAATATTAAACCAAATATACTTAAAATTAATAGTAAAAGATCTAAAAAGTTTCCGTCAGATTCTTTAAATTTACTAAAGTAATGTGTACATAGCTTGTAAAACATATATAGTATTCCTATATAAAGAACTAGTGTTAGTATCGGTATTATTCTTGATACAAAATATAAAAGTGATAAAGAAATTGAAAAATCAAATATCACATTATTATTAGATTGAGTAGTTAAATATTCATCAATAAAAAATAGTGCAATTAATGAAACCACTAGTAAAACGTATTTAAAAGTATCATTTAGCACATAGCTTTTATAAAAGAAAGGAATATATTTAAAGCTATACAAAATAAGGATTGAAAAAAGTGAAAACTTAAATACGTTTTCTATCTTAAGTGAGTTTTTCATAAATATCCCTCCAATCTTTATACTTTGATTATACACCTATGCTAATTATATATTTCAAAGTATAGGATGAATTAACAAAAGATTGATATTAAATTCAAAGACTACGTAAAATGAGATTTATTTAGCGTAAAAATTTTACTTATATAGTAATTCAAAAGTAAATACTATGAACGTATAATAAAACTACAAAGAAAACGATAACAAAGGGGCGTGGAAAAATGTATAATAAATTTTTAAATTTACTAGAAAAATACTTATCACCAATAGCTGATAAGGTTGCACAAAATACTGTACTTCAAGCGATAAAAGATGCATTTATTTTAAGTATGCCATTTACAGTAGTAGGGTCTTTAGCAGGGCTTGTTAAATCACAAGGTGATTACTGGTGTGGAAGATATAATGTTTCTTTAGATGGGTTACTTGGAAATATTTTAAATATATTTGGAAATGTAAATCAGGTAGCTATGGGACTTGTAGGGATTGTAATAGTAATAGCATCTTCATTCTTTTATGCTATACACCTTAAGGAAAACAATAATAAAATTGTTCCAGTTACAACTTCAATTATTGCCTTAGTTACTTACTTTGCAACAATACCAAGTAAGATACTTGTTGAAGGTAAGGAAGCTATAGGGTATGCACCTAACTTCTTTAATTACGAAGGTATGTTTACAGGGTTAATAATCGGATTAGTTACAGCGTATCTATACGGAAAGCTTGTAGGTTCAAAATTTACTATTAAGCTTCCAGATACTGTACCACCTTCAATCTTAGATTCTTTTAGAGCTATTATTCCATTTTTTATAGTACTAATAATATTCTCAACAATAAAAGAAATAGTTGAATTTGCAGGGTTTGATTCACTTCAACAAGTAGTAGCACAGTTTATAGTAGCACCGCTTTCTAATATAGGAACAGGGTTACCTGCTGTAATTATAGTAATTATAGTAATGCAATTACTTTGGTTCTTTGGAATACATGGTTTTTCAATTATGTGGGGATTAATATCAGTTTTATGGATGCCAATCTTTATGGAACATATTGATATCTATGTTAAAACAGGAAGCTTTGATTCTATAACTCAAGTTGCACCAAATACCTTAAGTAATGTTTATGCGATGATTGGGGGTTCTGGTTCTACTTTAGCATTAGTTGTTTTACTTTTATTTATGGCACCAAAGGGTTCTGCTGAAAGAGCTGTCGGAAAGGTTGCTATAATACCAGGATGTTTTGGAATAAATGAACCTGTAACTTTTGGATTACCAATAGTTTTAAATCCAATAATGTTTTTACCATTTGTATTTGTTCCAGTAATAAACGCTGTAATTGCTTACTTTGCAATTAAGGTTGGATTAGTTACACCACTTGTAGTTTTAAACTCAGGAGCTGAACCTGTAATACTTAATGTTTTTGTATTAGCAGCATTTAAGTTAGCTCCGGTAATTTTATATATATTATTATTCATCTTAGATATGGTTTTATATGCACCATTTGTAAAACTTCAATTAAGACAAGATAAACATGAATTAGAAGAAAGCTAGTAGAGATAAAGGAGACAGAAATGAAAAATATTCATTATATAAATCATACACATTGGGATAGGGAGTGGTTAAGATCTTCCGATACTTATAGGATAAGAGCAGTTTATGTGTTTGATATGCTATTAGATATTTTAGATAGAAATGAAGACTATAAGTATTTCACTTTTGATGGACAAACTGCGGCATTAGAAGATTATCTTACAATTAGACCTGAAAAAAGAGATAAAATAAGAAAATATGTCTCTGAAAAGAGAATATTTATAGGACCTTGGTATACCCAACCTGACTTAGCTTTAGTGAGCGGTGAATCGTTACTAAGAAATTTGATAATTGGTAGTAATATTGCAAAAGATTTGGGCCATTGTATGAGTTCGGGTTGGATACCAGATGCCTTTGGGCAAATACAAACAACTCCACAAATATTTAAAGAACTTGGAATGAAATCACTTTTTGTTTGGAGAGGTTTTAATTACGAGTATACAAAAGACTCAGTATTTTTATGGGAAGCTCCAAATGGAGATAGCATATTAAGTATTCATTTTCCTTTAGGGTATGGGTACTATAGATATTTACCTACAGACCAAGATGAGGCTTTTAAAGATTTAAAAGGTTTTAAGGATAAAATTGAAGATAGATTTATAGATGATGAGATACTTCTTATGGGAGGAAGCGATCACACTAAGCCTCAAGAATCGATCACAGAAACTATAGAAAGTCTAAAAACTAATTTTTTAGATGAAGGATATAATATAAAAATTTCTAACCCAGAAATTTATACAGAAGATGTTATAAAAAGTATATCTAAAAGTAAGAGAAAGCTTGAAATATTTAAAGGTGAAGCTAGAAGTGCCATGCTTGGAAGAATTCACGCTGGAATAACATCAACTAGAATAGATATAAAAAACGAAATGAAAAAATACGAAACTATACTACCACTTACAGTTGAACCTATGTCTGTAATAAGTACAACTATAGGAGGGAGATTTGATCAAAGTTTAACTAATTACTATTGGAAAATGATATTTAAAAATCAATTTCATGATTCTATTTATTCATCTTCACCAAACTCTATAAATCAAACAGTTAAAAATAGATTATTAAATTTAAGGCATGGATTAAATGAACTAATTTGGATGAATATAAGATCCTTAAAAGATAAATTAGATTTTTCAAACTTCAAAGAAAATGAAGATGCAGCTGTATTATTTAATACATTACCTTACAAAAGAGATGATTTGATTTTCATAAACTTTATAGTAAAAGATAAAGATTTTATCTTAAAAGATGATAAAGATAATATCATTCCATATGTGATAGTAAAAGATAAAAAAGAAATCAATACAGAAATCGAAGAGTATAATGGTTGCGTAAATTACCATGATGCAGGCGAGATTTTAGAAGGAACTAAATTTAATATTCAAGTAAAGATAAAAGCTTCAATAATGCCACCTATGGGATATAAGGTATTAAAGGTTTGCTATGGAGAAAAGCAAGACGCAGAATCTTTTAAAAGTACTGATTTAGAATTATTAGAAGATAAATTATTTCAAAATAAATTTATAAAAGTAAAAATAAATGAAAACGGAACAATAGATATTTTAAATAAAGAAAATGGAGAAACTTATAAAGAAGTACACTGGTTTGAAGAAGGCGGGGATGACGGAGATGAATATAATTATTCTCCTCCTGTTATAGATAAAGTTATAAATACTAAAAGTTTAAAGCCTAAAATAGAACTACTTGAAGATAATGTATACGAAATCAAATACAAAATCACATTTAATTTAAGCACTCCAAGGGAATGTATAGACCACAAAAGGTCAGAGGATTTTGTTAATTCAGTTATAGTTTCATATGTATCTTTAAAAGTAAAGAGCAAGACTGTAGACTTTAAAACTGTTATTAAAAACAATGCTAAAGACCACATTATAAAAGCTATATTTACTGATACAGAAAGCTCAAAGGAAAGTTTAGCTCAAGACCATTTTGGAACTATAGTTAGAAATAATAAAATTTTAAATCAAGCAGGTTTAGAAAATGGAGCAACAGAGGAAGAACTACCTATATATCCATTCCAAAAATTCGTAAAGCTGCATAATACAAATAATACTTTTGCAGTTTTAAGCAAAGGACCTTGTGAATACATGATTTATAAGGATAGAGAAATCGCATTAACAGTATTAAGAGCAGTTGGGAAACTTGGAAAAGCTGATTTAGTAGTAAGACCTGGAAGATCATCTGGTTATAGATTAGATGCTAAAGATTCACAGCTACTTCAAAGTGTTGAATCAGAATATTCAATTTTTATAGATTCAGGTAAAGCAAATATAGCTAATTTATTTAGAGAATCAAATAAGTTAAATGTTCAGGTGCAATCAAGGCATTTAAATATATTTACAAGAGAAAAGCATGAAATGAAGCCTTTTGAAACTTCTGTAGTAGAGATAGAAGAAGGATTTGAAATAATAGCATTTAAAAAATCAGAAGATAATAAAGGTTATGTTATAAGGATCTTAAACCCTAATAAATTTAATTTAGAAAATAAGAAAATTAAATTAGATTTAAATATTAATAATGCTTATTTAAGCACTCTAAAAGAAGAAAAGGTTCAAAAATTAGATTTTAATAACGGTATTTTAAAATTACCTACAATAAACAAAGAAAGTTTTATAACTCTTTATTTAGAATAGCTGTAGCTTTATAAAAATTACTCAATAAAGTATACTGTACTTGATGAATTATTTTAATATAAAGTAGGTATAAATATGAGTTTATTAAAAAAGTATCAAGAAAACGAAGGCTTTTTAACTAAAACTGAAAAAGAGTGTTTTGAAAAGCTACTTAGAGAAAGTAGAATAGAAAAAGATATTACGATACAAAAAATTGCAGATGAATTTAATGTATCCACAACAACGATATTTAGAATGATAAAGAACTTAGGGTACGTATCCTTTAAAGAATTTAGATACGAGCTCCTATATTATAAAAGAGAAAAGTTAAATGTTGATGATTCAAAAGAAGACGTTTTATTTGCTATAGGGGAAAAACTTACTGAAACAATCAAATATCTTAGTGAAATAGATATTGCCCCTATAGTAAATTTAATAAAATTCGCAAAACATGTAATGGTAATAGGTAGCGGAATGAATCACTATATAGGCGAAATTCTTGAAGTTAAATTAAATTTATGTAATATCGATGCTAAGTATAGAGAAGATTCTTGGCTTATGTATTTAGAAACATCAAACCTTACAAGTGAAGACGTTGTTATTGTCTTATCAAAAACAGGAGAGACAAAATCTTTAATTGAAGTAATTAAAAACGCTAAGATAAATGGATCTAAAATCCTTTATATAGGAGAAATAGGACATTCTAAAATAGGCGCATTAGCTGATTTTAAGATATATGTTTCTAAAGTTATAGAAGAAGGCAGAGATATGGATACAAGGCTTCAATTACATTTAGCTATTAATTACTTAACAAAAAAATTGATAGATGACATTTTAAAATAATACTAAAATTTAGTATTACTTCTAAGAGAGGATTAAATATGATTTTAGGAAATGAAAATAAATTACTAAAAATAAAAGAATCAATTTATAAAATCGGTGAAGATTTAGCTAACAAAATAGAAGATAAAAAATTAAAAAGACTATTTTATAATTGCTTTATAAATACTATAGAAACTACTGTAAGTATAGAAGAAGATGATACTTTCGTTATAACAGGGGATATCCCTGCTATGTGGCTTAGAGATTCAACGGCTCAAGTAGAGCAGTATCTTCCTTTTATAAAATATGATGATAATTTAAAAGATATATTTAAAGGACTTATCAAAAGACAAGTAAATTGTATTAAGATAGATCCGTATGCTAACGCCTTTAATAAGGAGCCAAACGGAAATAAGTGGGACAACGATATAACTAAAGATAGTCCTTGGGTTTGGGAAAGAAAGTATGAAGTAGATTCACTTTGCTACCCAGTTAGGCTTATTTATAAATATTATAAAGAGACTAATGATAGGTCTATATTTAATGATGATATCAAGTCTACTTTTGATACTATAATAAACCTTTGGACAGTAGAGCAAAATCACTTAGAAGAATCTGATTATTCTTTCCAAAGATTAAATTGCCCTATAACAGATACTTTAAGTAATGATGGAAAAGGGACAAAGGTAAAATATACAGGAATGACTTGGTCAGGATTTAGACCAAGCGACGATGCTTGTACTTATGGATATCTAGTGCCAGCTAATATGTTTGCTGTAGTTACTTTAAGATATATGGAAGAGATATTAAGTGATATATATAGTGATAACGATTTATCAGCAAAGGCTAAGAATTTAAGGGAAGAAATCCAAAAAGGTATTTTAAATTATGGGGTTGTAGAAGATAAAGATTTCGGGAAAATTTATGCGTACGAAGTTGATGGGTTTGGGAACGTAAATTTAATGGATGACGCGAATGTACCGAGTTTACTTTCAATTCCTTATCTTGAATATAGTGATATAAATGATGAGATATATAGAAATACTAGAAAGTTTATATTAAGTAATAAAAACCCTTATTTTTATGAAGGATCTGAAGGAAGCGGGATAGGAAGTCCGCATACTCCGAAGGAGTATATATGGCATATTTCACTAGCTATGGAGGCGTTAACTACAAATGATAACGAAGAAATTAAAAGTATTATAAATATGTTAGTTAATACTGATGGAGATACAGGATATATGCACGAAGGATTTTACGTAAATGATTCTAAAAAATTTACTAGAGATTGGTTTGCTTGGGCAAACTCATTATTCGCTAGGTTAATATACGAAAAGGTTATAAAAAAAGCCGACTACTTTTAAGTAGTGGCTTTTTCTTCTATTATTTCTTCTATAGTTTCAGAGGATGACTTATCTGTAGCTAGAATAACTGTAGAAATAATTATTAAAATTGTTCCAAGTATAAGTGAGAAACTTAAAGGTTCTTTAAATAAGATAACTCCCATTATAATGCTTATTATAGGTTCAAAAGTTCCTAAGATAGAAGCAGATGATGCACCTATTAAAGAAATACCTTTAAGTAAGAATATTATGGATAAAATCGTTGAAACTACTGAAATAAGTATATAAGAAATTCCCATTTCAAAATTAATTTTGTAAATAATCTCTTTTGTAAAAAGTCCATATATAATCATGCCAACAGTTGCACCGAATGACAAATACATTGTTATTATTTCGTTTGGTAAATCTTTAATCGACTCCATTGCAAGCATTATTACATTAGTTCCGTATGAAAGTCCAGAAAATATAGCTAGGAATAATCCTATTGTACTCATAGTATGGTTTTCAAATGCAACTAAAGAATAAACTCCAAGACCTGCAAAAACAAGTGAAAATAGCTTAGATTTACTCATCTTATTTTTAAAGAATAAATATTCTAAAATGCAAACAAATGCAGGATAAATAAAATGAAGTGTAGTAGCTAGACCAACTCCTAAATAGTTATAAGAAACAAAAAGTGTTTGCGTTGTAAGGGTGTAACCTATCAAACCTGTGATAAATAAAATTGTAAATTTTTTCACAGGAATTTTAACATTCAATCCTTTAAATAATGAATAAAGTAATAAAATTATTGATGATATTCCAAATCTAAATATCAAAACTGTAGTAGGATTTGAACCATTTATATAAGCAAATTTTGCAAAAATCGGCATAAGTCCAAAGGCTACAGAAGCCAGTATTGAATAGATAATACCTTTGTAACTTTTCAAATATATTCCCCCTTTAATTTTAAAATCCATACTTACCTTAGTTTAAATTATTACCTAAGTCAATAGATAAATTAATTTTACAAATTGTTAAAGAAATAACACATATAATTAAATACTTATTATAGTTATTTATTTTTAGTATTTTATCTTATGCGAAAAAAGGAGTAAAATAATGTAAACGTTAATGTTAATGTGTAACGTTTGTTTAGTTGAAGGAGGAGTTGTTATGGGATACAAGCTTAATATTGAAGAATTCAATAATTTCCTAGAAGAGTTAGGAAAAGAGTACAAAATTTATGCACCAAAAAGATTTGAAAAGGAAGGTAGATATTCAGATACTGATCTAATAAAATATGCAGAAGTTAAAGAATTTAACGACATAGTATATAAAGAGAAATCTGATTTCCCAGCAAAGGAAGTAATATCACCTGTAAATCAAACACTTTATTATTTTACAGAAGACGAGTTTAGAGAGAGCAAACCAGCTCACGGCAAAAAAATACTTATATTTTTAAGACCTTGTGATATAAATGCTCAAGAAAGACAAGATAAAATATATCTTGAAAATGGTGGATTCGAAGATAAATTCTATAAGAGAATGAGAGATAGAGTTAAGTTTGTATGTATGGAATGTGTAGACGGGTTCGACACTTGCTTCTGCACAGCAATGAATACTAATAAAACTGATAACTACAGTTTAGGTGTTAGATTTAACGAAGATTCAATTTCATTTGAATTAAAAGATGAAGAATTTAAACCTTACTTTGATGGTAAAAAAGAAGAAGAATTTAAAATTGATTTTATAAAAGAAAATACTACAAAAGTAAATATTCCAGAAATCAAAGATGAAGTTACTTTAGAGATGATTCACAAACATCCTATGTGGGAAGAGTATAACAAAAGATGTATAAGCTGTGGTAGCTGTACTGTTGCTTGTAGTACTTGTACATGTTTCACTACTAGAGATATAGCTTATAGTGAAAATGGAAGAGTTGGTGAAAGAAGAAGAGTTGAAGCTTCATGTCAAATTGCAGGATTTGATACTATGGCTGGAGGACACTCATTTAGAAATACAGCCGGAGATAGAATGAGATATAAAGTTCTTCATAAAGTTCACGATTATAAGCAAAAATTTGGAGTTAATATGTGTGTTGGATGTGGTAGATGTACAGACAGATGTCCTGAAAATATCTCAATGACAGCAACTATTAATAAACTTTCAAAAGCAATCGAAGAAATTTCTGGAGGTAAAAAGTAATGGTAGATAATGTTTTAACACCAAGTCCATATAAAATAATAAAAGTTACAAAAGAAAGTGACAGTGAGTATACATACAGAGTAGCTACTGACATAGTGCCAGAACATGGTCAATTTTTACAACTTTCAATACCAAAGATCGGGGAAGCTCCTATTTCTGTAAGTGCCTTTGGAGAAGGATATTTAGACTTTACTATCCGTCCAGTAGGTAAAGTTACAGACTGTATATTTAACTTAGAAGCTGGGGATACAATGTTTTTAAGAGGACCATACGGAAAAGGATGGCCTATAGATAAATTTAAAGGTAAAAATATTGTAATAGTAGCTGGAGGAACTGGTGTTGCACCAGTAAGAAGTTTAATAAACGAATTCTACAAAAATGATGGTATGGCTGAAAGCGTAAATCTTATTTTAGGATTTAAAAGCGAGGGCGGAATATTATTTAAAGATGAATTAGAGAAATGGAAAGAAAAGTTTAACACAATCTACACTCTAGATAATGGAGTAAAAGAAGGTTTTGAGCAAGGTATGGTAACTAAACATTTAGATAAATTACCATTAAACAAATTCTCTGATAATTATGAGGTTATAATAGTAGGGCCTCCTGTAATGATGCATTTTACAGCTTTAGATTTCTTAAACTTAAATGTACCAGAAGAAAAAATATGGGTTTCATTTGAAAGAAAAATGTCTTGCGGAGTTGGTAAATGTGGACACTGCAGAATTAATGAAACTTATGTATGTACTGAAGGACCAGTATTTAATTACACTAAGGCAAAGACATTATTAGATTAGGAGGGTATTTACTATGAATCATGATATAGATATTAAAAAAGTTAGAATAAATTGTTTCCGTCAATCAAAAGTACCTGGAGAATTCATGCTACAAATGCGTGTACCAGGAGGATTAGTGCAAGCTAAATACTTAAAAAACGTTCAAGAAATAGCAGAAACTTTTGGTAATGGGACATTCCATATAGGGATGAGACAAACTTTTAATGTTCCAGGAATTAAGTATGAAAACATTGAAAAAGTTAATGAATATATAAAAAATTACATCGAAGAAGTTGAAGTAGACGAATGTAATTGTGATATGGAAGTAGATAATAGCGGGTACCCAACAATAGGTGCTAGAAATATTATGGCTTGTATCGGTAACTCACACTGTATAAAAGCAAATGCTAATACTAAAGATATGGCAAATAAGATAGAAAAGCTAGTTTTCCCATCAAACTATCACATCAAGGTATCAGTAGCAGGTTGTCCAAACGACTGTGCTAAAGGTCATTTCCAAGACTTCGGTGTTATAGGTGAAGCTAGAATGGAATATCATCCAGAAAGATGTATAAGCTGTGGAGCTTGCGTTAGAGCGTGTGAGCACCACTCAACTAGAGTTTTAAGCTTAAATGATAGAGGAACAATAGATAAAGATGCATGTTGCTGCGTAGGTTGTGGAGAATGTGTTTTAGCATGTCCTACAGGTGCATGGACTAGAAGACCTGAAAAGTTCTATAGAGTTGTAATCGGAGGAAGAACAGGAAAACAAAACCCTAGAATGGGTAAAACTTTCTTAAACTTTGCAACAGAAGAAGTAGTTCTTGGAATGTTTGCTAACTGGCAAAAATTCTCAGCTTGGGCTTTAGACTATAAACCAGAATATCTACACGGTGGTCACTTAATAGATAGAGCAGGTTACCATAAGTTTAAAGAAATAATACTAGATGGTGTTAAATTAAACCCTGAGTGTCAAGTTGCAGAAAATATATATTGGGCTGAGACAGAATATAGATCAAATATAAATGTTAAACCAATAAGTATGCATAAATCAATAGATTCAAATAGACCAGTAAGATAAAATAAAAAAGGTGTCTAAAGCAAATTTCTAGCTTTAGGCACCTTTAATGTTTATAAAAAATCATTAAAAAGAAATTAATTAAGCAAGTTGCAAGTCCTATAAAATGAAGCCAAAAAAAACTAACTGACCCTTCCATAGAAATAGTAGTTGTACTTTTTGAAATCCAAATTACAAGAAATACAAATAACATCGCTCCATAGAGATGATTCGACTCATCTTTTCTAATAATTTCTATTTTTAAAAAGATAATATTTAAAATTGTTATAAATATTCCTAAAAAACACAATACGATAATATCCTCTGATATTACTTCCATTGCATGATCATCTGTAAAAATTAAATTCAAATAAAGTTGGAAAAACATGAATATAGCTACGATTGACTTAGCTATGATACCTTGAATTTTTTCATTCGCGTTCATAAGTTTTATAGCCTCCACTTTAGTTAGATAGAAATATTATAGCAACAAAAATGTCGAATTTGAGAGAATTTATACATAATTTATAACATGTTTATACAATGTACATAAAATTTATAGGATTAAGAAATTAATCCAAATTTAGCCAAAGCAATCTTTATCATTAGAAAATAAATATTTATTTTTTTGTTGACTATAACGTTACGTAATAGATTAGACTAAAGATAAAGGAGGGGAAAACATGCTAACTATAAAAGAAGTAAGTAAGCTTTGTGGCGTTACTACTCGGACTTTACATTATTACGATGAGATTGGTATTTTTAAACCTAGTTTAATAAATAATTCTGGATATAGATTATATAGCGAAGATAGTTTAATTAAATTACAAGAAATATTATTTTTTAAAGAGTTAGATTTTAGCTTAAAAGAAATAAAGAATATAATAAGTGATCCAAACTATGATAGAAAATATGCATTAAATATGCAAAAAGAAATCTTAATCAAAAAGAAAAATAGAATTGAAGATTTAATAAAACTTATAAATAAAAGTATGGATGATAGCTTTATTCTAGGTCTAGAAAAGTTTAAAGAGGAGGATATAGAAAAAATGAAAGATGATTATAAAAAGGAAGTAAAAGAGAGATGGGGAAACACTTTAGAATATAAAGAGTTTAAAGAAAAAGGATACAGTAATAACGATAATGAAAGGTTTAAAGAAGAAATAGAGGGGATTTTTAGAAGGTTTAAAGACGCAGTGGAATTTGGTGAAGACTCAAAGGAAGCACAAGAATTAGTTAAGGTTTGGCATGATTATATAAATAATAATTTTTATACTTGCAGTAAGGAGGTTTTATCAAATTTAGGAGATATGTATGTTTATGATGAAAGGTTTAAAAATAATATAGATAAAGACTATGAAGGGCTTTCAGAATTTATAAATAAGGCTATAAAGGTATATTGCAGTAAATAATCCCTTAAAGTGGTATAATTTATTTATACAATTAAGGGATGGTGGTATAAATATATGGTAGTTTATATTTGTTGTGCTGGCGGTGCAACTTCAGGATTATTTTGTAACAAGATTAAAAAGGAATACGAAAAATTAGGAAAGTCAGTTTACGTAGATGATATCTACACTATAAGCCGCGCATTTAAAAAAGAGGAACTTGAAGATTATGATGTTATTTTAGCTTACGGCCCTGCTGAAAAAGTTACTAGTAGCTTTATAAGAGATTATAATATAGATAAATTTATAAACCTTATTTTAGTATCTCCTCAAGTCAGATACAGAGTAAATGATATAAATAAAGTTTTAGAAGGTAAAAATATACCTTGTGCGCCTATAGATATGAAGGTTTTTGGTACGATGAATGGAAAATTAGGATTAGAAACAATTGAAAATTTATTAAATAAATAAAGGTTTATACTCTGTATATTTAATCATATGCATCTTTTATTCAATATTTGATAAAAATCAAAGGCTAAAAGTGAATAAAGGGTGCATAATTTTATTCTGTTACATAAATTAACTCCATGATATGATAAAAATGTAAACGATATACAAAGGAGGAGATATTATGTCAGAACAATCTAAAAAACTAGGACTATTTTCTTTAATAGCATTAGTAGTTAGCTCGTCAGTAGGTGCTGGAATCTTTAGCATCTCAAGTGATTTGGCGTTAGGCGCTGCGCCTGGACCAGCTTTAATAGCTTGGCTTATAGTAGGTGCTGGAATCTTGATGTTATCTTTATCTTTCAATAATTTACTTAATAAAAAACCTGAACTTAACGGAATCTTTAGCTATGCAGAAGCTGGATTTGGAAAGTTTGGAGGGTTTTTAAGTGGCTGGGGGTACTGGCTTTCGGCTTGGCTTGGAAACGTAGCATTTGCAACTATGTTAATGAGTACACTCGCATATTTTTTCCCGGTGTTTGGGGATGGTCAAAATATTCCATCAATCATCGGGGCTAGCATTTTGATGTGGTTATTAACATTTATAGTAAATAGGGGTGTTGAAGAAGCAGCAGTAATTAATACCCTAGTTACGTTATTTAAGTTAATTCCTATTTTTACTTTTATAGTTATTGGAATATTTGCATTTAAATTCGACCTATTTACAATACATTTTTGGGGAAACTTCAAAGATAACATTACAGTTAGTAACGTCTTAGATCAAGTTAAAAGTTGCGTTATGGTAATGATGTGGGTGTTTGTTGGTATTGAAGGTGCATCTATGTTATCTTCACGTGCAAAATCTAAAAAAATAGCAGGTAAGGCTACTATTTTAGGTCTTATCGGTCTTTTAGTAATTTATGTTTTAGCATCAATAATCCCATATGGATTATTAAGTCGCGATCAACTTATGAATTTACCTACACCATCAATGGCATATATTTTAAAAGATGTTATAGGTGATTTTGGTGCTACATTTATAAATATTGGTCTTATAATATCAATTCTTGGGTCTTGGTTATCTTGGACTATGCTTCCAGCTGAAACAACTCTTTTAATGGCAAGGTCTAATTTGCTTCCAAAGATATTTGGAAAGACAAATAAAGCTGGATCTCCAACATTCTCATTAATTTTAACTGCTGGATTAACACAATTATTTATATTTACATTTTTGTTTACAGATAAGGCATATAACTTTGCATATTCACTTTGTACTGCGGCTATACTAATTTGTTACTTGTTTGTTGGACTTTATCAAACTAAGTTATCATTTCAAAATAGATGTGAAAAAGGTGAAATAAAGCAATTAATTGTTGGTATTATCGCAGCAGGATTTCAACTTTTTGCAATCCTAGCATCAGGAATACAATATACTCTTTTATGCTTTATTGCGTACATTCCAGGTATAGTATTTTTTTATGTAGCAAAAAAAGAAAATGGTAAAAAGGGTTTATCAAAAAATGAG
Source organism: Clostridium chrysemydis (assembly GCF_015234215.1). Lineage (GTDB taxonomy): Bacteria > Bacillota > Clostridia > Clostridiales > Clostridiaceae > Clostridium > Clostridium chrysemydis. The sequence goes on from NZ_JADEKP010000003.1 coordinate 49,369, forward strand.
ATTTTATTAACGATTTTAATTATTATAGGAGCTTTATATGCTGTCTATCTTGTGACAGCAGGTAAAGTAACTGTATAAAAGAAAAGACGAAGGAAGAGAGGAAAAAGGTTATGAAAATTCCAAGTTTCGGTGTAGAAGAATGGTTAAATGTTTGGGAAAATGATGCTATATATGATATTGCAGGTAGCTCTATTGCATCATTTTCATTAGATGAAATTATAAGAATTGATGGAACAACTCCAGAAGAGTTTTTTAATAAATTATTAGATAGAAAAATGAATTATGGATATATAGAAGGGTCTTTAGAATTTAAGGAAGAAGTTAGTAAGTTATATAAAACTGTTGATAAAGATAATATATTACAAACAAACGGAGCGACAGGTGCAAATATTTTAGCTTTATATTCTTTAATAGAGCCAGAGGACCACGTTATTTCTATGCATCCTAGTTATCAACAATTATATGATATTCCAAAATCTTTTGGAGCAGAAGTAGATTTTTGGGAGATTAAAGAAGAAAATAACTGGCTACCTAGCTTAGAAGACTTAAAAAGATTAATGAAGAAAAACACTAAAATGATATGTTTAAATAATGCTAATAATCCTACAGGAACTATATTTGAAGAAGATTTCTTAAAGGAAATAGTTAAAATAGCAAAAGAATATGATGCTTATATTTTAGTAGATGAAGTGTACAAGCCTCTAGACTCTAATATATCAGTTCCAGCTATAGTTGACCTTTACGAAAAGGGAATATCAACTAACAGTTTATCTAAGACTTATTCTATTCCAGGAGTTAGGGTAGGGTGGACTGCAACTAATAAAGAACTTGCAGATATATTTAGAAAATATAGAGATTATACAATGATTTGTGCTGGGGTTTTTGATGATTTTTTAGCAGTACATGTTTTAAAAAATAAGGAAGCAGTATTAAAGAGAAATAAAGAAATAGTAAATACTAATTTAGAAATAGTTAAAGAATGGGTAAAAGATGAGCCTAGGGTATCTTTAGTATTACCAAAGCATGTATCAACTTCATTTATAAAGTTAGATATTCCTATAGACGTTGAAACATTTTGTATCCAACTATTAAAAGAAAAAGGTGTTTTATTAGTTCCGGGAAATAGGTTTGATGTAGAAGGTCATGCGAGGCTAGGCTATTGTACGCATACTGAAATATTAAAAAAAGGACTAAAGGAACTTTCAAATTATTTGAGGAAGTTCGATAATTAAATAAAAGGACATCAATTTTAGAGTTTACAGAAATTTAGGAAATAAGCAATAAGGAGTAATTTATTTGTAAATTGTTAATTAAAATTTGAAAGTATTGAATAAATGGCAAAAGACATAGAATTTATGGAATAAATTACAATAATATGTAATAATGAACTTATATTTAAATAAAAATTTATTATTATGTGGAGAAAATAAATGAAAAGAATTTTATGTTATCCAAAATTGACACCAGTATTTAATCAAGGCAAAAAGACTCAAAATAAAGATAATAAAAGATTGGGAATAGGAAGTATAGCAGTTCTTTTGGTGTTATTTGCATCAATAATATCTTTTTTTAGTATTGATGGACTACTTGTTGGAGAATACATGTTTGGAACATTTATTCCAACGCAATATATATCTATTATATTATTTATAATAGCTTTATATTTAAGTTGTAAATTTAAAAGTGATTATGGAGCTAGAATAGGCAAAGTGTTATCAATAGTTTGTTTAATCTGGATGTGTATACTGCTTATAACTGGCTATATTAATTTTAACAATTGGTAGTTTAGCTTTTGGAAAATAAGATTTGTTTTATCAAACTGTTGACTAAATGTCATCAGTTTGATAATTAATAAAAAGAGAGCATTGATTATAATTATATAATCAATGCTCTCTTTTTATAGCCTAAAATTGATTTTCTATTTTGTTACCTTTTTTAGTAAGGTTTCTTATCCATTTATCAGCTATAGCTTGTTCGTGTTTTTTGAAATGCTCATATTTTTTATATTCTTTTAGAGCATGTTTTAATTTTTTATCTAAAGTTTTTTCGTCCATATCATAACTTGTATTTAATTCTGAATAAACTTTCTTTAAAGCTTTCATAGCTTGGATTTTATCTTTTTCACCTTTTAAATTATCAGAAAGTTCTTTTAAGAAAGCTTTCTTTTCTGTTAATTTAGGGTCAGTTCCAGTTTCTGCTACAGCAATAAGGGCATCTAATCTTTCTTTTGTATGTTCTAAAGTTATATCTCTAAATCCATCATCTATTCCATATTGTTTTAAGAATTTGTTGAAGTCTTCTAAATTATCTTCTCCACCAAATAATTTTTCTATATCTATTTCTTCATATACTTCCATTTCTATTTCCTCCAATCAATTAATGATGTGCAATTACACCTTCAACTTTTTCTTTTGCTTTTATTTTTGATTCCATTTTTTCTTCTTCTTTTCTCATCTCAGCAACCTTTTCTTTTCCAGTTTTTCTTGCATCTTGATTAAATCTTCTGTCTCCATGATTACTCATATAAATCACCTCATTAAGTATTAATTTACCTAGATAATAACACTAATGAATGATAATAAAAAATAGAAAAATTTCCATTTATAGCTATAAAAATTAAAATACATTCGCTATAGGTTAAATAATTAAAATACTAAAGAATTACTCTCATTTAATAGGTTATAATACGTTTTTATATATGTTATTATTAAGTTAACGCTTTGGTAATTTTTAGGTTAATAGAATGTTTTTAGTTTAGACTTAAAAATGAAATTTAGAATATCAATTAGAAATAAAATTTAAAGTTTATTCTTTTAAATATTATTTCTAAAAATAGTTGACAAGCTGTGAAGGAAGTAATAAAATATAGTTAATAAAACGATTACAATCAAATACCGAGATCGTTACTTTAAGTTAGGCGAAACCTTAATTAATGAGAAGAGATTATATTTTTAATCCTTTTGATTAATTGAGGTTTTTTGTTTAAAATTCGAGTAACTATATATTTTAAAGAGGTGGTGTAATGAGGATAAAAAAGAGCTTTAACAATAACGTGGTTTTAGTAACTGATAGTGAAGGCAATGAAAAAGTTGTTATGGGAAAAGGTTTATCTTTTAAAAAGTCTGTTGGTGATGTTATTGATGAGAAGCTTGTGGAAAAGGAATTTATCTTCAAGGGAGGGGATGTTTCAGAGAGGTTTAAACTATTATTAGATGATGTTCCGGAGGAATTGATTTCTTTAAGCTACGATATTGTTGAATATATTAAAAATAGCATAAATCTTAAGCTTAATGATTATATCTATATTACTTTAACGGATCACATAAATAATGCGATTAAGCTCTATAAAGAAGGAATGGAAATTAATAATCCTCTAAAATGGGAGATTAAGAAATTATATCCTAAGGAATTTAAAGCAGGTATTAAAGCTATTGAATACATCGAAGATGAATTTGATATAGATTTATCAGAAGATGAAGCTTGTAATATTGCAATGCATATAATAAATGCAGAAGTAAATGGCTTTGGAGATAGTTTAGAAGACGTTTCAAGTATGAGTAAAAAGATAGGGGACATACTAAACATAGTTAAATACACTTACGGTATAAACCTAGACGAAGGCTCTATATCTTATGAAAGATTCATAACTCACTTGAAATTCTTTTTTAAGAGATTAGAAACTAAAGGCACTTCAAATAGTGATAACGAAGAATTTCTCTTATCACAAGTTAAAGAAAAGTATCAAAATGCTTATAATTGTATGTTAAAGATACAAAAGTATTTAGATACAGATTTAAATAGCGAAGAGATGCTTTATTTAACACTTCATATTCAAAGGATTACAAAATAAAATATTAGGATTGTTACTTTAAGTAGGCGAGACCAAATTTTGAATATTTCATAATATTCTTATATTGGTTTCGTCTTTTTTTTATATAATAATTATAAAATCAAGGAGGAATATTATGAAATACGAAGCTTTAGCGAAAGAGATTATAAAGTATGTTGGTGGAAAAGAAAATATTAATAGTTTAACTCATTGTATAACTCGTTTAAGGTTTAAGCTAAAAGATGAAAAACTTGCAAATACAGAGGCTTTAAAAAACCTAGATGGAGTAGTTACAGTTGTTCAAAGTGGGGGTCAGTATCAAGTTGTAATCGGAAATCACGTTCCAGAGGTTTATAAAGATGTAGTTTTAGTCGGTGGAATTGGAATGTCAGAGTCAGAAGATGCTTCAGAAAAGATGAGTCCTTTTAATAGATTTATAGATATAATTTCAGGAGTTTTCACTCCAGTTTTAGGAGTTTTAGCTGCAACTGGTATGATTAAAGGTTTAAATGCCTTGTTTGTAGCATTAGGGTGGTTAACACCAGATACTGGAACTTATGCTATACTTAATGCTATAGGAGATTGTTTATTTTACTTCTTCCCAGTATTCTTAGGATTTACAGCAGCTAAGAAGTTTAAATTAAATCAATTTTTAGGAATGGCAATAGGTGCAGCTCTTGTTTATCCGGCACTTGCAGGACTTACAACAGGAGATCCTTTATTTGTTTTATTTGGAGGAACTATAATTGAATCTCCAGTTTATGTTACATTCCTTGGAATACCAGTAATTTTGATGAACTACACATCAAGTGTTATTCCAATAATAATAGCTTGTTTTGTTGGCGGAAAAGTAGAAAACTTTTTCAAAAAATATATTCCAAGCGTAGTTAGTAACTTCTTAGTTCCATTTTGTACATTACTTGTAGTAGTACCTTTAACATTTATAGTAATAGGACCTATAGCAACTTGGGCAAGTCAGCTTTTAGGTGCTGTAACTGTAGCTGCATATAACTTAAGTCCAATAGTTGCAGGAGTTATACTTGGAGGATTCTGGCAAGTGTTTGTTATATTTGGATTACACTGGGGAATTATTCCTATAGGATTTAATAACTTAGCAGTTAATGGTTATGATGCAATACTTGCTTTAATATTTGCAGCATCTTTTGCACAAATAGGTGTAGTACTTGCAATTATGTTTAAAACTAAGGATAAAAAGTTAAAATCACTTTGTATACCAGCTTTTATTTCAGGTATATTTGGAGTTACAGAACCTGCAATTTATGGTGTAACATTACCTCGTAAAAAGCCATTTATAATAAGTTGTATAGGCGGTGCTGTAGGTGGAGGAATACTTGGTGCTATGGGTACATTAGTCTACACAAATGGTGGACTTGGAATATTCCAAATACCAGCATTTATAAATCCTAAAAATGGTATAGATGCAGGATTCTACGGAATGGTAATTTCTATGGTAGCCTCATTTGCACTAGGATTTATAATGATGTTCTTCACTAAGTTAACAGGAGAAAAAGAAGAAGATAACAAAGTTAAAGAAAACGTTTTAGTAAAAAGAGAAGTTTTAAATAGTCCTTTAAAGGGAAAAGTTGAACCTTTAAGCAAAGTAAAAGACGATGCTTTCTCTAAGGGGGTTTTAGGAAAAGGTATAGCAATAGAGCCTTCAGAAGGAAAGGTATTTGCACCAAATGACGGAGTAGTTACAACATTCTTCCCTACAGGACATGCTATAGGGATAACAACAGATACAGGAGCTGAGATTCTTATCCACGTTGGAATGGATACAGTTCAGTTAGAAGGAAAGTATTTTACACCTAAAGTAAAACAAGGTGCTAAAGTTAAAAAAGGAGAACTATTATTAGAGTTTGATATAAAAAATATTGAAAAGGCTGGATTCTCAGTTACAACTCCAGTAGTTATCACAAATTCTGATAGTTATTTAGATATTATAGAAACAGATAAAAAAGAAGTAAGTAAAAATGATGAAATACTAACAGTAGTAATTTAAATTTAGGGAGGATGAATTTTATGAAAAATTTAGGATTTAATGAAAACTTTTTATGGGGAGGAGCATTAGCTGCAAACCAATGTGAAGGAGCTTATTTAGATGGAGGTAAGGGTCTTACAACTGTAGACCTTTGTCCTACAGGCAAAAATAGATTTAATGTTTTAATGGGTAAAATAGATAGTTTAGAGCCAGTAGAGGGAGAGTACTATCCATCACACGAAGCTATTGATTTTTATCATAGATTTAAAGAAGATATCGCATTATTTAAGGAAATGGGATTTAAATGTTTAAGAGTTTCTATAGCTTGGTCTAGAATATTCCCAAATGGTGATGAAGCTCTGCCAAACGAAGATGGGTTAAAATTCTATGATGAATTATTCGATGAGATGATAAAAAATGATATAGAGCCTGTAGTTACTCTATGTCACTTTGATCTTCCAGTTAGTTTAATAAAGAATTACGGAGGGTGGAGAAACAGAAAATTAGTAGACTTTTATTTAAATTATACAACTACTATATTTAATAGATACAAAGATAAAATAAAGTACTTTATGACATTTAACGAGATTAATATGTTATTACACGCACCATTTTTAGGAGCTGGAATAATCTTAAAAGAAGGTGAAAACGCTGATAAAATAAAATATCAAGCAGCACATCACCAATTAATTGCAAGTGCATTAACAACTAAAGCTGCGCACGAAATAATAAAAGGTTCTATGGTAGGTTGTATGCTAGCTGCAGGTGTAACATACCCTTATTCAGCAAATCCTTTAGATGTAAAAAAAGCTATGGATAATGATAGAGAAAATTATTTCTTTATAGATGTTCAATCAAGAGGAGAATACCCAGGGTATGCAAAGAGATTCTTTAGAGAAAATGATATAGAATTAGAAATGGAAGATGGAGATTTAGAGATATTAAAACATAATACAGTAGATTATATTGGATTTAGTTATTACTCAAGTAGATGCGCAAGTACAGACCCAGAAGTTTTAAATGGAATGACTGGTGGAAACGTATTTGAAACTATTAAAAACCCTTATTTAAAAGCATCAGAGTGGGGATGGCAAATAGATCCACTTGGGCTTAGAATAACTTGTAACACATTGTACGATAGATACCAAAAGCCTTTATTTATAGTTGAAAATGGACTTGGAGCTATAGATAAAATAGAGGAAGATCGAAGTATAAATGATGATTACAGAATCGAATATTTAAGAGAGCATATAAAAGAAATGAAAGAAGCAGTACTAGACGGAGTTGAACTAATCGGGTATACACCTTGGGGTTGTATAGATTTAGTATCAGCATCTACAGGAGAAATGAAAAAAAGATATGGTTTTATATATGTAGATAAGGATAACGAAGGTTTCGGAAGCTTAGAAAGAAAAAAGAAAAAGAGTTTTGATTGGTACAAAGAAGTTATAAAATCAAATGGTGAAAATCTATAAAAAGTTTAGGGCTATTACATTTTTGTAATAGCCCTAATTTTTATACTTTATTTTTCTTAAAAGCAGAACTTATTCCAAGATAAAGCCCACCTATAATTATAAAAATTAATCCAGGGATATACTTACCAAGGACTACGTTTATAAAACCGGCTATTAAAAGAATTATACTAGCTACAAATATTAACTTAGATTCTCTTATGTTGAAAGATTTTTTACTCTTTTCTATATCTTTTTCAAACTTTTCATCGTATTTATCCATTACTAAATCCTCCTAATATCTATATTTAAAATATAACATATTTAATAAATATTATACGAACTCTTAAGATAATTAACTAAAAGTAGATAAAATTTACAGTTTGATAATATGTAGTTTAATTCCAGTTAATAAGGAATTTGTAAAATTTTATTGTAAATATAGGGGGAGGTATTAAATATGAAGAAAAAACTATATAAAACAATAGTAATGATAGCTTGCATTATTGTAATTGCAGATGCAGTCTATGACTTTGGCTGTGGATTTGTTGAAGGATGCAAAGGTCAAGCAAATCAAATCGAAACAAGTGATTCAAGATAGGAGATTTTATGGAAACTACTTTACAAATTAAAAGATGGCCCATGAGGCTTGCAATTTTAGGATTATTCCTTTGGTTATTTCCGATAGTCGGGATTGTTATAAATATAATAGGAATAGTTATTTCAATAGTAAGCTACAGAAAAGATAAGTTAGAGGTATATAAAATAGCTCTAACTGTAAACATTTTAGACGTGGTGCTAGTTATAGTAAGTTTTATTCAAATTCACTCTTAAGGCTTATTTTAGTCCATATAATTAATAATAAAAAGTTATTGTAATGATAATTATTATCTTATGATAGCTTTTTTTATTTTTGACTAAATTGTTAACAATATTTATTCTATCTTAGGAATATTGAAAAAGAGTTTAATAGAATGTAAAATTAAATATGAATTTTATAAAAAATATATATACTTATAATAAAATTTACAGAAAATATTTATGTAGTAAAAATATTGAAATGGAGGATAGTTATGAAGGGGACAGTTGTGTCAACATGGATGAAGACAAACCGTAAGCTGTTTGATGATAATGTAGTTAATGAAGCTATGGATAGCGTAGGTTTTGGGAGAGATAAGATATTCTCGCCAATAGAAAATGTAGATGATGATAAGGTTCGTGCTTGTATAAAGTATATTGCAGACAAAAAGAATATAAAAGCAAATGAACTTTGGAGAAAGATAGGACAAGATAATGTTGTAACTTTTAGCAAGGATTATCCAGGGTTTTTTAAACATGATAATGTATATTCATTTTTAAAATCTATGTTTGATGTACACGTAGTTATGACTAAAAGGTTTAAAGGGGCTAAACCACCACTATTAAAGATAGAACCTACTTCAAAGAGAGAGGCTATATTTAGCTATAACTCTAATAGAGGGATGTTTGATTATTTTTTAGGAATGTTAGATGGAGTTTGTACGCATTTTAATGAGAAGGTGAAGATAGAAGAAATAAATAAAACTAATACTTCCCTAGATCTAAAGCTTACTTTTGATAAAGATATATACTTTAAGAAGTCATTTAAATTAAATAAGTTATTATCTTTTGGAATTTTTAATAGTTTAAGTGCTAAAACTTCAATGATAGCTTTCATATTTAGTTTGATACCTAACATATTGTTATTTGGGACAAGCGGAATTATAAAATCTCTTATATCATCAGTAATAGTAGCAGTGTTTACATTTATATCTACAAGATTATTGACTTCACCTATAAGTAGCATTAAAGATGAAATTAATAATTTACTAAATCATAAATATGATATTGATAGTGAGATAGTAACTAATGATGAGTTTGAAGATATTTACAAGCTTTTAGGAAAATATAAAGAAAGCATACAAACAGATTTTGTAGGATTTAAAGGTATTGTAGATGAGATGAATACCTTCACAAAAAACATAAATAATATTTCTAGTTCTATGGAGAATACTTCAAACGAAATAAGTGGAGTTGTAGAACAAGTAGCAACAGGTGCTATTACTCAAGCTGAAAATACAGATGAAGCAGTTGAATCTCTAAATGAAAATATAAATTCTTTAAAAGGTATAGTAAAGAAAGAGAACGGAAATAAAGTTCAACTTGAAGAAGCAATGAGTCAAATAAACAATAGTTATAAGCATGTTAATAAATCTAGTGAAAACATCCAAACTACTTTAAACAAATTTAATGAAGTAAAAAATAAAGGAGTAGATTTAGAAAATAAAGCATCAGATATAACTAAAATAGTTCAAATAGTTTCAGCTATAGCAGAGCAAACTAATCTTTTAGCACTGAATGCTTCTATAGAAGCTGCAAGAGCAGGAGAACAAGGAAAAGGATTTGCAGTAGTTGCAGATTCTATAAGATCACTTGCAGAACAATCTAAAGATGCAGTTTCTGAGATTAATACAAACCTTGAATTATTTAGACACGAAATAAATAATTTAGTTAAACAAATAGAAGATCAATATGATATTTTAGAATCAGAGACAGATAATTTAGGAAACGTAAGAGATATTAGCTTTGAAGCTAATGAGTCAGTAAAAGAAGTAGCAGGGGCTATGATTCATACTATAAATAGCCTAAATACAGAAGCTTCGTCAATATCTAGCGTATATTCAAGTATTGAATCTTTAGCAGCAATTGCAGAAGAAAACTCTGCTTCTTCAGAAGAAGTAAGTGCAAATGTTACATCATACACTAATGATATAAAAGATTTAATAGAAAGAATATCGCATTTTGAAGATATCACAAAGGAATTTAAAAAAGATTTAGATAAATATAAGATATAAATGGAAGAAGGCACTATTTTCTAGGGGAGAAAATAGTGCCTTTTTAAACTTCAAAAATCAATACTTTAAAGCTTTGAAATAGCGTAGGGGAACGCTATTTCTTTTTTTTGCATCACATTGATACATAGAAATTTAATGACCTCTATATTTTAAATTGTAAATATAAAAATATCAATATGAAATTGGAGGTAAATTATAGAAGAATATGTATGTAAATACATATAATATATAAAAAGAGTTTAATTGTAAAATTTTAAGGGAGGAGTTAGCTTGGATAAATTATCATGTTATAATAAAACTATAGAAGAAAATCTGAAATTAACTAAAGAAAAAGTTCTAAAACTCCTAAAAAAAGATGAAAAGATAGAAGTTTGTATAAAAGGTTTTAGTGAAAAAGCTTTAAAAACGCTTCCTTTAATATCTTTATTATCAGAAGAATCCTTACTTAAGTTCAATAAATCAGCATTTAATTATCTAATTTTTATAACAAACGAGAGAATTTTTATAAATGAGCATTTAAGTGATTCAAAAAGTCCAGAATTAAAGATTTATGATAAGTCCTTAATAGAATCATTTAGAGGAAAACCTAAAAATTTACACAAAAAGATAAGCTATTTTAACCATTACAAAGAGCATAAACGTTTAGCGGTTATAACAAGAATTTGTAAAAGTATATTATTTTTAGCTGGTATTTTACCTATAATAATAATATTTACACTTTTGTTTGATTATCTCTTAGAGTTTGGATTTAACGATTATAGAGGAATTATTTTTAGTGTTTTATTTACAGTTTTAATTGGAATATTTTTTATGAGAAAACTAGAAAAGAAGATGGAAGTAGAGATAATTTTTAAAGATAAAACAAAGATAGAATTCCTAATATTAAATCTTAGTTGTATAAATAATGTCAAAAGGTATTTAAAGAAAATAAAAGCTAAAAAGGAGAAATAAATATGGATGATAATATTTATAAAGGTTCTGAAGAACATGATGCTTCAGAGAGTGAAATTTTAGATAAAATTTTATTAAATGATAAGCTTTTAGATAAGGATTTTAAGAAGAAAAAATTTAATGAGGCATTAGATTCATTTAAGGCTACTTTAGAGAATGATGAATATATGATAAGTTACGCGCAGGGAAGCGCTGTAGATTCTAATTGTAAAAGGGCTATGACATCTGTTATGGGGCCTGGCTGTTATCTTTCTAATCCAATGTTTTTTGATTGGCCAATATACGTTACTTTAGCAAAAACTAATAAAGGTTTTTATGCAATCGAAAGAGGGATGTATGGAAAATATATTAGAAGTTTTAAATTAAAGGAAGATACTTTTAAATTTTTTATAGATGGTAGAATTCTTTTAGAATGCAAAAAAGAAGATTTAGGAGAGTATAACATTCACTTCGACCTTGAAAAAAGAGAAAGGTTAGAAAATGTAGTAGGAAGTATAGATAAAGCTATTAATGGTTCAGAAAAAAAGACTAGGTGGGAAAAAAACAGGAATAAAACTATTTTAGTAGAAGTTTTAATAATAATTCTAGCTATTATAATTGTATATTTTTTAGTTTAATGATTACGATTTATACTAAAAAATGAGTTTCTTTCTAAGGAAGCAGAGTTTGGTAACTTTAAGTTAAATTAAGAAGGAGAAGATTCTAATGAAAACTAGTTTTAAAAATGGAGTGTTAGTGTTTTTTATATTTTTACCACTAATTGTAACGATTATATCTTTAAACTTTTTACCAGACTTAATACCAGCACACTATGGATTTAATGGAGAAGTTACAAGGTGGGGAAGTAAGTATGAATCACTAATAATACCTATAAGTGGGTTTGTGTTTTGTATGATAAGTCTTATATATACTAAGAGTACTGAAAAGTCTTCAAAAAATGATAACAATATTAAAAGTTTAAATATTTGTAATATAGTTCTTGCAGTTACTTTTAATGTTTTGACTATAAGTTTTTTAATTACAAGCTTTAATAAGGTAACAAATATAAATGATGCATTTTCCTTTAAATTAATATATGTTGCTTTAGGTGTAGGATTTATGATTTTAGGAAGGTATTTACCAAAGCTTAAAAGAAATAAATTAATCGGAATAAGAACATCTAAAACTTTATCAAGCGATGAAATATGGGAAAAGACTCATAAATTCGGAGGCAAAGTTTTTATTGTCTTTGGTGCTTTATTTACTATAATATCTTTAATTATCAAAGGGGATATTGCTATGCCGTTATTAATAGTTTCATTACTGATTTTAACTGTAATATTATGTTTATATCCTAGAAGACTTACAAATAAAAAGAATTAATGATGAGTATAAAAGACTTGGATTCTATTTTGAATGCAAGTCTTTTTATATTTTAAAGTAAAGATGTTATTATTTGTAATAAAATAAAAATTTAAATAAAATAATTAGTAGATGGTCAGATATTATATAGATAATTCGTCTATATAGTATAAGGAGGGACGAAGGATGAAAGAAGATGAACTTATAAGAGGATTGATAAATAAAGAAGAAAAAGCTTTTAACTTTATAGTAAATAAATACGGCTTAACTATTTTGAAAATAATCAAAAGTATCTTAAAAGAACCACACGAAAAGGATTTTATAATTGAATGTTATGATGACACTTATATGAAAGCACTAGAAAATATAAGTAAACATAAAAAAGACTGTGAGTTTAGAGTTTGGATATACACAATAGCAAAGTATACTGCTTTAGATTATAAAAGAAAATTAAAAAGGTTATATAAAAATGATGAGTTAGATGATAAAGATGCAGTGTCTAAAGGGGTAGAAGACATTTATCTAGAAAGAGAAGATTTAAAAATAATAAATGAAATATATAAAAAATTAGATAGAGAAGATCAAATTTTATTTAAGGATAAATTTATTAAAAACTGTGATACAGAGTATTTAAAAGAGAAATATTTTATAAGTAGAGATACACTTTATAAAAGGATAAGTAGGCTTAGAAATAAGTGTAGAAAAATACGTGAAGAAATTAGAGAGGAGAGAGAAGCATGATAATAGAAGATTATATAACTGAGGAAGAGATTAAAAATTTCGAAGAAGAAGAAATACCTAAAGATTTAGCTAAAGAGGCATATGAAAGTGTAAATGAATCATTCGTTCAAATTAAGTTTAAAAAGGCGATGAATGAGTTTTCTAAAACTTTAGCTAAGGATGAATATATAATAGATCATATTTCAGGAAGCGCTGTAGATGCTAAGTGTGAAAGAGCTATTATGTCAGTTGCAGGGCCTGGATGTTATCTTTCAAATCCGATGTTTTTTGAGTGGCCTTTCTTTATAACTTTAGTAAAGACAAATAAAGGTTTTTATGGAGTAGAAAGGGCAATGTATGGTAACTTTATAAGAAGTTTTAAATTAAAAAAAGAAAATATGAAAATTTTTGTAGATAATAGAGTATTACTTCAAGCAGAAAAGGAAGATGGAAAAGTATATAACTTAGATTTTTACCTTGAAAAATTAGATAGATTAAAAGAGGTATTAAGGGATGAAAAAGATGAAAAGGTTGGTTTAAAGAAAAAAACTACATGGGAAAAAGATGTAGATAAAATTTTTATAATGCAGATGATATTTACGATTTTACTTACAATTTTTATAGTATATCAAAACCTTTCTATGCGTTAAATAAATTAAAAAGCTACCACTTTAAACAGTTTAAAGTGGTAGCTTCTTTATATAAATTATTAAAAGAAAGAACTATCTCATAGATAAAGCTTTTTTAGTTGCTTTAAATATTTTATTATATCCTGTACATCTACATAAGTGACCTGATAATTCACGTCTAAGTTCTTTATCAGTAAAGTTTTTACCGCTTTCAACTAACGCTGTAGATGTTAATACTAGTCCTGGGGTACAAAAACCACACTGAACGGCACCTTCATCTATAAAGGCTTGTTGAACATTACTTAGCTTGCCGTTTTTTTCTATTCCTTCAATTGTTCTTATACTTTTGCCGTCAGCCCAAACTGCAAGGTAAATGCAAGAGTCTGTAGGAACGCCATCTACAAGAACAGTGCAAGCACCGCATTCTCCGACTAAACACCCTTGTTTTACACCAGTTAGGTTTAATCTAAATCTTAAAATTTCAGATAAAGATTCTCTTATATCTATTTCCATCTCATACTTTTTATCATTAACTGTTAAATGAATCATTTTTTTAAAGCTCATAATCTTTCCCCCTTGCTCTGTCTACAGCCTTTTCGATGCATCTATAGGATAAAACTTCTATTAAATGTTCTTTATATTCTTTTGAGGCATTCCAAAAGTCTATTGCATGTGATGATTTTAAGGCAGTCTCGCCTAAAAGTTTCATATTTTCATCTGTGATTTCCATACCTCTTGCTAAATTTTCAGAAGTTTCGCACCTAAGTGGAGTAGGGCCCGAAACCCCTAAACCTATACGTAAATCCTTAAATTTATCATCCTCAATTTCGAGTACTACAGAAACTCCCATAAGTGCTATATCTAAAGCGTTTCTACTTGCAAACTTTTCGTATTTTCCAAACTTATTAAAGTAATCTTCTTTATTAATTATAATGCTAACTAAAATCTCATCTTTTGATATATTTACTATTCCAGGACCTCTATAAAAATCCCTTATAGGAACTATTCTTTCTGTATTTCTAGATTTTAATTTTAGATTCGCGTTATATGCAAAAAGTGTTGGAGCACTATCAGCAGACACTGCACCGTTACAAACATTCCCGCCTATAGTTGCAATATTTCTTATTTGAGGGCCTCCTAAAGAGACTGCAGCCTCAGCTAAAGTTGGAATATATTTATTTATAATATCGCTTCTAAAGATTTCAGTAAATGTAGTCATAGAACCTATCTCTATAGAACCGTCAGGATTTATATCTATTTTCTTTAGGGAATCTATGTCCCTTAAACTTAAAAGACAAAGACTTTTAAATCTCTCTTCACGAAGTTTAACAAGTACGTCAGTACCTCCTGCAATTATAGTTAAATCTTTTACGTTATTTAACAATTCAAGGGCTTGGTCTAAGCTGTTTGGTTCAAGAATTCCTGTAATATCATACATTTTGTTTCACCCCTTTTAAAATTATGCCGCTTTCCTTTAGCTTTTCAAATACTGATTGACAGTCCATAGGAAGTTTATTTATTTTAACACCTACAGCGTTTAATACAGCATTTCTTATAGCTGGTGCAGGAGAGATTGTTGTATTTTCACCTAAAGATTTTTGACCATAGCTTGATTCAGGGTCGTATTTTTCTACAAACTCGCATTTAACATCAGGCGTATCCATCATAGTTGGAAGTTTGTAATGTAAAAGATTATTATTTATAATTGCACCTGTATTTTTATCTATTATGAATTTTTCAGATAAAGCGAAACCTAATGCCATACTAACTCCACCATCAACTTGACCTTCTGCAAGTTTCTTATTTAAGATAGTACCTGAATCGTGTATATTATATAAATCTAATACTTTTATTTTTCCTGTTCTTGTATCTACTTGAACTTCTACGAAAGTAGCACCGTAGGCTACTGCATTATTTCTAACCTTAACAGTTAAATCAGAAGTTATAGGAGCGTATTTTTCTTTGTTATAGTATGCTTCAAGGCAGATATCTTCAAGAGAAAATAATATTCTTTTAGAACTTTTTGATATTATATTAGAATTTTTTAAATCTATCATATCAATATCTAATCCTGACTTATCAGAAGCTATATCTAAAACTTTTCTCTTAACTTCAAGTGCAGCTTTTTTTATCGCTTGTCCTGCAATAAACGATTGTCTTGAGGCGTAAGAACCTGTATCAAATGGAGTAACATCAGTATCTTGTTTTGATACTAAAGTTATAGTATCAAAAGGTATACTTAGAGTTTCTGAAACCATTTGAGAAAATACTGTATCGCTTCCTTGTCCTATTTCAGTTGCACCTACTTGAACTTGAACTGATCCATCTTGATTCATAACGATTCTACAGCCTGCTTCTTCAACTGATACAGGATAAGTTCCAGAGAAGTAACTAAAGCAAGCCATACCAACACCTTTTCTTATAGGACCAGTTTGGTTTTGATATTCTTTTCTTTTTTTATCCCAATCTATAAGCTTTCTTCCACGATTTAAGCAATCTGGAAGACCAAAGGTTCTTATAACTATTCCAGTTGGCTCGTCTACAAAGCCTTCTTTTATAAAGTTATTTAATCTAAAGTCAACTGGGTCAAGCTCTAAATCATAGCATATATCATCTATTAATGATTCAAGCATAAAACACATTTGAGGAATTCCATAAGCTCTCATAGCACCAGCTACGGGAAGGTTTGTATAAATTGTTTTAGGTCTATATTTTTCTGCTTTTATATTATATAAAGGACGTATTTTACTTCCAGCACTCATTGCAATTGAGTGACCGTGTGAAGCATAAGCCCCGTTATTTACGTAATTTTCTATATCAAATGCAAGAAGTTTATTATTTTTATCAAGTGCCATTTTTATATAGGCTCTCATAGCATGTCTTGTTCTTGTAGAAACTATAGCTTCTTCACGAGTTAAACAAAGCTTAACAGGTCTTCCTGAGACAGCCATACTCATAGCGCAAGTTAAAGGTTCTATAATTACATCTTGCTTTCCACCAAAGCCACCACCTACGTAAGGCTTTAAAACCCTAACTTTACCTATAGGCAAGTTACAAGCTTTAGCAACAATCCTACGAACTATATGAGGGATTTGGGTTGAAGATATTATAAGCATTCTTCCTTTTTCATCCCTTTTAGCGATAGTATTATGAGTTTCCATTTGGCAATGTTGAACTATTTGAGTTTCATATTTGCCACTAAACACTTTATCAGCATTTTTAAATATTTCATCTGGCTCTCCAACTGTAATTCCAAAATCACTTATTATATTATTAGGCCTTTCATCATGAATTACTGGTGCACCA
Organism: Clostridium chrysemydis; assembly: GCF_015234215.1. Lineage (GTDB taxonomy): Bacteria > Bacillota > Clostridia > Clostridiales > Clostridiaceae > Clostridium > Clostridium chrysemydis. The sequence continues at coordinate 66,471 of NZ_JADEKP010000003.1, forward strand.
GGCTTAATAGCTTCTTCTTGGTCTACTACAAAAGGTAAAACTTCGTAATCGACCTTTAAAGCCTTTATTCCTTGTATTGCAGTAACTTCATCTACAGCAACAACGCAAGCTACAGCATCCCCAACAAACCTTGCTTTGTCAGCTAGCATCATATAGTCATCAATATCTCTATGGCTTGGATCTAGAGAGTAAGGATGACCTGCGGTTGCATATTTTATATGAGGCAAATCCTCATGACTTAAAACTGCAAGAACGCCTGGGATATTTAAAGCTTTTTCTTTATGAACTTTTATAACTTTTGCGTGGGCATAAGGACTTCTTAAAACTTTCCCAATTAAGATATCTCTTTCTGTGTAATCGGAGCAGTACTTAGCTTTACCAGTAACTTTTGCATAGGCATCTACCCTAGTAATATCTTTTCCTACTATGTCAAATCTGTTTTCCATAAGCATATCCTCCTTAAAATTATGTCAAAGTATTTACGTAGTTTAGAATATTTAGTTTTGTGGTTGTTTTCTGTATTTAACTGACAAAACTAAAACTATTAAAGCTAGTACTATATTTAACCATTGAGTTCCTTGAATAAAATAATTAACATTATTAATAGCTAAGTTGATAGCTATGCATGTTAAACCAATAGTAAGGATAGACCAATATTGAAGATTCATACCATCGGAATTTTTATTTTTAAATAGCTTATATATTTGAGGCAGGAATGAGTACAATAAAGTACAACTACCTAAAAATTGAGCTATAACACCAAAAGACTTTAGAGATTCCATAAAAACTTCCTCCTAAAATATTCTTATAACTTTGCATCTTTCTTACTGTAGTAAACAATAAGTGAAGTACAAATTATACTTAATACTATATTTATTGATTGGATGATTAATTGTATTCTTGGAATTTGGCAAATAAATTGGTTTATTCCAATACAAGTTATGCCAAAGGTCATAATCACCCAAGATTGAGTACTATTATTTCCAGGACTTTTGGTTTTGATTAATGTAATGATTTGAGGTATAAAACAATAGACGAGTAATATACCACCTACAAAATTGATAATAGTTCCGATTGTTTTTAAAGTTTCCATAATAACTTTCTTATCTCTAAAATATTAAATCGTTTACAATTGGTTTTACATTAAGCTAAGGTAGAAATTTCAGAAACATTCTAGAAATAAGTTCCTCCTTTCAACCTAGTTAATATACTCTCTATTAAATTTTCTTTTGTATGTAAATCTATTTTAATAAAATTAGGAGATTAAATCAAATATTTAACATAATAGGAAAAATACAAAATGTTAAGTCTGTTAATCCACTGTTAAAAAAGTCATTAAACGTTAACAAAGGACTGTCTTAATTTAAGACAGTCCTTAGGGTTTTGCCAAAGTTTAAATAAATATTTTGATATAAAAAAATATAGCAAAATAAAAAATATGCGAAATTATAATAGCTATGTAGATAGCTAAGGTGAAATTAAGTATATAATTTGATATTTTAAGTTGCTTTAAATTTGCACCTTCTATTCTTATTAAAAGATATTTTATTAAAAAGAAAACTAATACTATTTTAATAAAGATACTCAAAATAGGAGACTCAACAATGTTTCTCATAAAGAGGTTAGCTTCTTTAAAGATACCAGTCTCAAGTAATAGAAGAGTAAAAATTATATCAAAAACATTTAAAATATAGAGTAACTTTAGCTTGAATTTAGTTATGTGAACTGAATTTGCTTTTAAAAAATTTAACATAATGAACTCCTTTATTTCTATCTTTGACAGAAAATAAAGAGTTTAGACAAAAATTAAAAAATTTTTTAAAAATAAATCTAAATTTCTATAAGTTTTGCTGAAACTCCCTCTAAAGAATTTAAATCTTCTTTAAGCGCAGATATTTCTTCTTGATTATCTAATAATTCTAAAAGTATTAAACCTTTTTGAGAGCAAGCGTCAGCTGTTGCTTCGTGAAGCCCAAGTCTAACTTTTATTGTACAACCGTATTTAGTTAAAATCTCTTGAACCTTTGGTGCAATCTTGTTTCTAGGTGTTATTTTGATAGCCATAATATAAAACATAGCAAATCCTCCTTACTTATTTTTTATTATTTTAACACAAACTAGAAAAAATATCCTAAAATACATAGAATTAAAAAATTAAATATTTTATACTTAAATAAAAGGAAGGGAAGTGAAATTAATGAGTAAAAAATGTGTTATTTATGATTTAGATGGAACAGTTTTAGATACAGAGGAGATGAATTTTATTCCGCTACAGAAGCTTATAAAAGAAGAATTAAACAAAGATATAGAATATGAAGATCTTTTAAAGTATAGGGCGAATGCTGGGCTTAAAACTATAGAAGAATTAGGGTTTAGTGATATAGAAGGGTCTTATAAAAAGTGGGTAAGATATGTAAATGAGTATGAAAAAGGAGCAAAACTTTATGAGAACTTCGATAAGGTTATAGAAGAAGTTTCAAAAATGGGAATTATTCAAGGAATAGCAAGTTCTAAGATGAGAAAGCAATACGAAATAGACTTTTATGATACAGGATTACATAAATATATGGAATGCGAAGTTTTAGCAGAAGATACAGAAAAACATAAACCAGACCCAGATCCAATACTTAAAGCTCTAGAATTATTAAATATAAACCCTAGTGAAGCTTTATATGTAGGGGATACTGAGTCAGATATGAGAGCTTCTAAAGAAGCAAAGGTTGAGTTTGCTCTAGCGAAGTGGGGATGTATTGATGTAGATAAAGTAAAGGCAGATTATTATTTAGATGAACCGGAAGATTTACTTAAAATATTAAAATAAATCTAAATAATTAATGCGGTGCAAAATATTATGCACCGCATTAATTATAAATTAACTAAGATTATAAAAAGAAGTTTGCGTATACAAGTCCAAAAAGAACAAGAAAAACAAAGATTCCAATTATACCTGACATAAATTTAAGTGCTTCAGTTTTTTCTTTCATAAATAAACCCCCTAAGGCATTAAATAAATTCAAGTTATATTTATATTATAATTCAAAAATTTAAAAATAAATATATAATTATGAATAAAATACAAATAAAGTAAATAATAGGTGTATAAATAATTAAAAATAAAAAATTCAATATTATAAATTAATAATGAATATCCTTTTAGAGCCTAAACTTATTAAATACCTCAGATAAATCATATAAAGTGTATTTATCTCTAGCATTTGTAATCCATTCCTCTGTAAATTTCGTTATTGCTCTAAAATCTTGAGATATCGTCATTTCCTTAGATGAAGACTTAGACAAAACTTCGCAGGCAGTTTCTAAACTCTTACTAGAGGTATTTAGTGAAAAATCACTTTGTATATACATTTCCTCAATACTTATTAACGCTTTATAAAGTTTGTTTATATTTGATAGTTCCTTTATATCTAGAGCTAAAAGAATAGTTGTATCTGAAATATCAAATTTTAATTCCAAAAACATATCTGCATCTTCTATTATCTGCAAGTTTACGTTTGAGATTTTATTTCTATAGAAATAGTATCTGAATATATTATTTATCTTAGGATTAAAGGTATCTTTAGTAATGTGAATTAAAGCTTTATTTGTAAAACAGAATTCTTCATTAGAATTTTTTAAAAGAAAAAATATTCTTTCATTTTCTTCTTTAAGAGTATAATAAATAGAATCAGCTCTATTGTAATCTTTCTTCCATAATATTTCACAAAGGTCCAAACTAATCACATCCTTTACATATATAAAATAAGTTTAAGTTATATAATAATATTTGTCAATTATTTCCAAAAAACTTTAAATTTAAAATTAAAGTTGTATAATTAAATAAATTATAATTATAAAAGGAGATAGAAATGGCAAACATTAAATCAATTGAAGTAAATAAATTAACCAATCTAAAGGATATTAATTTAATAGATATAAGAGAAGAATATGAATATTCATCAGGACATCTAAAAAATGCAAAAAATATTCCTATGGAAGAGTTATTAGAAGCACCAGATGAATTCTTAAAAGAAGAAGAGACATATTACATAATATGTAAAGCTGGAATGAGAAGCTTAAGAGCTTGCAGCGAATTAAAAGAAGAAGGATATAAGGTAATAAACGTTTCGGGTGGGACTTTGAGTTTTAACGGCGACTTAGAAAAATAGGAAAAACTTTTAACTTTGTTAAATATTAAACTAAATTGATAAATAAAATATATTTGTTATAATTATGTAGGTATTTAATAAAAAGGAAAAAGGAGAGAATTTATATGAAAGAAGCTAAGGCGCGGAAGCGGAATATTATATATTTAATATTAGTTTCAATAATAGTTATTTTGCTTGGAGTTAGTGTTTATAATTACAAAGAAAAAATAAAAGCTCAAAAAATTATTTTCCAAACAGGAATTGAATCTATTGAGGGACTTGAGGAAATTTATAAATTTTATGAATCATATCAAGGAAAGCTTTCTTTAAACGATAAAAAAAGGATCCAAACTTATATTGGATTTTTAGCAAGCAATATCGAAAGGGGAAGCTATGTATCTAAAATAAGTGAATTAGAAAACACTAATTTAAAGGATAGTTTAGAAAGTGTAATTGATATAAACGATAAAAATGTTACTTTTAAAGCTATAAAAACATTAACTAGTTTAGATTCTCTTTTAAAAGATATAGAATCAAGAGAAAAAAAGTGTACTAAAGTACTATGTAGTACAGAAGATGATGATAAAAAAATAATAGGATACATACAAGAATTATCTAGTTTTAATAAATAGACTTTCAAATATGAAAGTCTTTTTTTATTTAAGAAGTTATTAAATAAAAGAATCTATTATTAAAGTGTTAAAAAATTATGCTAATTAATGATTAAATGACAAAATAATACAAATAAACCCTAAATGTTAACTTAAATTCATAAAGTTCACAAAAAGTATATATTTATCTTTCAGATGTGTTATAATCAAGTACATAAAAGAACATAAGTGGACAAGTGTATTTTACACGTAAACAATGATGGGGTGATATAGATATGGAAAAAGTAAAAAAAGAATCGTTTATAGAGAAGTTTGGTAAGAAAATTCCAGATCCAGTAATTATATTTATGATACTTTACGCAGTAACTTTTGTATTTACTTTAGTTATGGGAGGAAAGGAATTTACAACTTTAGGAGCAGACGGAGCAGATATTACATATAGCGTAAAAAATATGCTTAATGCTGAAAACTTCAGATGGATATTTGATAATGCTCTACTAAACAACTGGCTTGCATACGGTGGAGGAGTACTTGGAACTATTCTTATAGTTATGCTTGGAGTAGGTTTATCAGAAGAATCAGGACTTTTAAGTACTTTAATTAAAAAGATTGGACTAAAGGTTTCAGATAAGTTTTTACCAGTAGTTTTAGTTTTCTTAGGAATAATGAGTAGTATAGCAACAGATGCAGGTTATATAATTTTAATACCACTTGCAGGATTATTATACGTAGGACTTAAAAAGAATCCTTTAATAGGTATGGCGGCAGCATTTGCAGGGGTATCAGCAGGATTTAGTGCAAACCTAATTCCAGGAACTCCTATAGATGTAATAGTTGGAAACAATGCAAAGATATTTGCAGAAGGACAAGGTGTACCTTTTGTATCAAGAGCTGGAGAAGCTTTAAATCCAGCTACAATGCACTATTTCTTTATAGTTGCATCAACTATACTTTTATCAATTATAGGTTACTTTGTAACAGCAAAGTTTGTAAAACCTAGACTTGAAAAAGAAACTTATGTTATACCAGAAGATATGAATTTAAATGATTTTACAGTAAAACCAGAAGAAAATAAAGCATTAAAGAGTGCATTAATTGGATTATTAATAGGACTAGCTATAGTTATATGTTTAGCACTAGGACCTCTTGCACCATTTATAGGTGAAGATGGAAGCAAGGTAAACCCAATAATGGATAATGTAATTTTAATAATAACATTCTTATTCTTTATGACTGGATTATTCTACGGTAAAAAGGTTGGAAAGTTTAAAAATGCAATGGATATAGTAAAAGCTATGTCAAAGCAAATGGGTGGAATGGGATATGTTTTAGTATTAACTTTCTTCTCATATAACTTCTTAGCATTATTAAGTTTCTCAAACCTTGGAACATATATAACATATTTAGGTGCATCATTCTTACAGAACTTAGGTATAGATAAGTATCCTGTATTACTTTTAATAGGATTTATATTAGTAACAGCTTTAATAAATCTATTTGTTGGAGGATTAACTTCAAAGTGGATGTTACTTGGACCTATATTTATTCCAATGTTATATAACGTAAATCAAAATTTAACACCAGACTTAGTTTCAGCTGCATATAGACTTGCAGATTCATCAACTAATGTTATCTCGCCACTTATGTCATACGCTGGAATAATACTAGTGTTTATGAGAAAGTATAAACCAGATTATACTTTAGGCGATATGATAAGATTAATGATGCCTTACTCAATAGCATTTTTAATCTTCTGGACAACTTTACTAGTTGGATTCTTCGTATTTGGATTACCACTAGGATTTTAATTATAAATCAATAGGGCTTAGTACTATATTTTGGTACTAAGCCCTAAATTTTTTAATTAAATATCTCTATTATTCCAAGCACTATAAGAAGAATTCCAGAAGTTATATCTCCGTACTTACCAAGAATCCTACCGAAAACTTTTCCTCCAAGAACTTGACCTAAAAATATAGTTAATAAACTTAAAATAAAGTTAAAAAAACATACTAGAGGTATATTTAAACCTGTTGCACTTGCAGCTATACCTACTCCTAAATTATTTAATGTAAGGCCAAATGCTAAAATCAAAGTAGTTTTTAAATTAAGATCTTTTAAAGTAGAGGTTTTCGAATTCTTTTTAATTACACTTTGAATAGTAAAATATACACCCATAATTACTATAGTAAAAGCTCCTAAAAAGTTTGAGAGGTAATTTGGGAAGATTGAAGAAATTAATTTTCCAACCTCCATAGAAAGAAATGTTCCGAAGGTTCCGATAAAAGCAATTATCAGATTATCAAAAAAAGTTATTTTCTTTTTGCCTATCTCATAAGAAATTCCAATAATAAAATTATCTAAATTAGATGAAAGTCCAAAAAGTATTGCACTTAAAAATTCCATAAAAGTCTCCTAAATTTTAAATATCAAATAAAACTATACACTTTAAATAAGATTAAAAAATAGAATTTAAGTTAATTTATAATTAATATTTTTGATAATATTTAAAACTAGTATATAATTAAAATAGAAAAAGAAATGAATATATATTAAAATAAGAACTAATATAATAATATTTAGGCAAAATAAGAGAAATCTTATTTACGCAAAACTATAGGGACTAAGGTTTAATTACTATGTCAGCCAGCTGCACTTTATTTAAAGGAGCTTTAGCCTTAACTTTTATAGTTAAGGCTTTTTATATTAAAATATTATGGAGATAAAGATGAATAAGAAAAAGATAATAATTAGTATATTAGTAATAATATGCACTGTAATTTTAGCTTTTACTTTAATGAGAAAAGAAGTAACTAAGAGATCTATTCAGTCACAGTATGATTATAAAATATTTTTGAGTAATGATGTTTTTAACGATTTAGAAGGAAGTGAAAAAAAATATAGTGAGCTAGTTAAAACTGAAAAGGACCCTTTTAAAAGGGGAGTATACTATTCTTCTCTTATGAAAATTTATTTAGCTAGAAATGATTACGAAAAGGTAATGGAAGCTTCAAAAAATTCTATTGAAGAATATAGTAAGGTAGAAAATGGAGATTATTTTAAAATTAAAGAGTTAGAGTATTTATCATGGGCGATGTTATCTATAGAAAAGTTTACAGATAGTTTTAACTTAGCTAATGACCTAATTAGCTTAATTAATAATTCAAAAGATAATATATTAAGTAAAGAGGATATTAAAGAAGCCCAAGGACTTGCATATTCTGTCTACTTATGTGTTTACTCTGAGTTCGATATAATAGATAAAGCAGATTTTTATTATAATAAATTAAATAATCTTAATATAACGGACAATTACAAAACGGAATATAGTAAAATGAAGTATTTCTATAAGAAAAAAGATTTTAAAGAAGCATATAAATACGCATTAGCTTATAATGAAATAAATGAAGAATTGGATAAAAAATTTAATACCAATATTTCAGATGCTTCACTTTTAGAAGTAGGACTTTGTGAACTTGAAATAGGAAAGCTTGAAGAAGGAAAAGATAATATAGAGAGAGCTAAATATTTAAATAGACAAATAGGAGATAATCAGGCAATTGCAGATTCAAATGTAGGGTTAGCTGTTTACTATAGAAAAAAAGGGGAAAAGAAAAAAGCTATAGAATACTATAAAAAAGCTATAGATATGCATAATAAAGGTAAGGATTATTATAATGAAAAAAAAGTATTGTATGAGCTTATTACATATTTAGAAGAAAATAATATAAATATAAATGGGATGAATATTTATAAGATATACTATGATGTTGCAAGTACTGAGGCTAACAGTGAGGTTAATAATATAATTTCAAAGATGGCAACTGTAAATGATGATTTAAATGAATCAACTTTAAAGCTCATGAATAGACAACTTAAAATTTTAGAACTTGCATTTGTTATAGGTATAGCAATTATATTAATTTTAATAATAGTAACTCAAAAGTTAAACAAAGTACTAAAAGAGAAGCAAAAAAGTGAAAATATTTTAAAGGAATTAGTAAATTATGATTACTTAACTAGAGTTTGTACTAGAGGTTATGGAGAGGAATTAATAAACGAGAAATTAAAAAATAATAAAGTAACTATAGCAATTTTAGATATAGATAATTTTAAAAAAATAAATGACAGTCTAGGTCATAGCTATGGAGATGATATTTTAAGAAAACTTGGAAAAGTACTAAAAGATTCAGTTTCAAAAGATGAAATTATCTATAGGTATGGAGGAGAGGAATTTGTAATTGCTTTTATCTCTAAAAGTAGAACTGAAGCAAAAGAAATATTAGATAATATTAGAACTAAATTAAAGCTTAACCCTGACGAGAGAGGATTTGTTTTTACATTTTCAGCTGGGGTAAAAGAACTTAAAAACATAGATTTAGAGACCGGAATTAAATTTGCAGACAAATTACTTTATAAGGCAAAAAGTGATGGAAAAGATAGGGTTGAAATTTAATTTAAGGAGACAGGAAATGAAAAAAGAATTTAAATCACAAATAAAAAAAGTAGAAGGTAAGAACGCTTCATACATTGAAATACCTTTTGATGTAGAGAAAGTTTATGGCAAAAGGCGAGTAAAGGTAAAAGCAAAGTTTGATGGGATAGATTATAGAGGATCTATTGTCAAAATGGGAATGCCTTGCTTTATGATAGGCATAACTAAAGAAATAAGAGAAAAGTTAAATAAAACTTTTGGTGATACAGTAAACGTAGAAATAGAAGAAGATTTAGAAGAGAGAGTTATTGAAATTCCAAAAGAATTTGAAGTAGAATTAAACAAAAATCATAAAGCAAAAGATTTTTTAATAGCCTATCATTTTCTATGAAAAAAAAGTACATAAATTCAATAACTAGTGCTAAAAAAGAAGAGACTAAACTTAAACGTATTAAAGATTATATAGAAAAGCTAGAAAATGAAATGAAAATATAAGTTTTAAAAATAATGAAAGGTATGATTTTGAAGTAATTTTAAATCATGCCTTTTTAATTGATTAAATAATATCCAGTCTTATCTAAAATTAATAATTTTCATTATAACTATCAATTTTTACTTTTAAGTATACGATTTTTATCAAAATCGGTAAATTATTAAGTTAAGCTGTTATATTGGTACTGAGGTATACTTCTAAAAAATAAATGGAGGGGTCAATATGGAGTTATTTAATGTTAAAGAGAGAGAAGAATCGGCAGTATGTTGGGGGTGTGCTGTATGTGCAGCATGTTTAGCATGTGCTGGGTGTCTAGCGTGTGTTGTTCCAATAGCAGGACAAGCAGTTACTGCAACTGCAGCAGTAAAAGCTGTTACAGCAGCTGTGGCTATTGCTAGTGGTGTAGGAAGAAGTTAATTTAATAGGTATATATAGTTTTAGGCTATATATACCTTGGAAAAAGGGTGAGGGATATGGGAATTAAAATATTAAGTAAAAATAATAATAACTATGTTTATGATGATAATACTGGATTAGTCTTTCTTGAAAGTGCTAATGATATATCAAAATATGACTATTATAATAATACAAGTAAAGAAATAAAATTTGAAGAAATAGAAAAATTAACGCAGGAAACAATCGAAGATTATATATACTCAAAAGGTAATGGCTTTAATCAAATATTATTAGAAATGACATCACAATGTAACTTAAGATGTAAATATTGTATATATTCAGAACATTATGAATTTACAGAGACGTATAGAGACTGTAAGTTAAGTTTTGAAACTGGAAGAAAAGCACTAGACTACTATTTTAAAAATTTTGATTTGATTTATAAAAGGCATCCAAATAAAAAAGCATCAATTGGGTTTTATGGTGGTGAGCCATTATTGAATTTTGAGGTTTTAAGACAATTAGTTAACTATACTAATGACAGGTATAGCGATAAATATGAAATTATATATAACATAACAACTAATGGATTATTATTAAATGATGAAATAATTGATTTTTTAGTAGAAAATAAATTTGCAATAACTTTAAGTATAGATGGAGATAAAGAGAATCATGACAGAAATAGAGTTAGACTAAACGGAGAAGGTAGTCATGATCAAATTATGAAGAATTATAAAAATCTTAAAGAGAAGTATCCTGATTATGATATGGTTGCAGTTAGTGCATGCTATGATATGAAAACTAATTTTCTTAAGTTAGAAAAGTTCTTTGATGAAAATCAATTATTTGTTTCTAAGCTTGCGCCTATAGAAACAAATAGTACTACTTATTATAAGCAATTTAACGAACAGGATATTTTATTATTTGAGAAAAATATGAATAAAATAATAGAAAAATATAAAAAAGAATTAAAAGAAGGTACATTAAAAAAGAATAGTTTTTTATATGCGTTTGTTGGCATAATGGTAGCAGAATTTTACTTGCATCCAATAATGGCAGAACAAAAACCTTGGTTTATACCTAAAACTGCTTGTTGCGTCCCAGGTGAAAAATTATATATTACAAATGATGGTAAAGTTCATATGTGTGAAAAAATTAATCCTAACTTTTCAATAGGTAATGTAGATAGTGGAATTGATTTTAAAAAAGTATCTGAAATTATAAAGAAGTATAATACGGAAATATGCAAGAAGAACTGTACAAGCTGCAATGTTTCAAGATTATGCAATATATGTTATGCACAAGTAGGTAAACAGGATGTGTTTGAGATTGAAAAATCTTATTGTAAAGATAAAATTTATGATGCCAAAGAGATGCTAAAACTGACGATAGACATATTAGAAGACTCACCAATGGCACTTGAAGATATCACTGTAAACTATTACAAGGAAATATATAAAAAGGCAGGTACTAGAAATGAAAATGTATTTTAGACTAAAACCAGAAGTATATTTAGAACTTGGAGACGAAAAATCAGTTGTCTACAACCTAATTGATACTAATTTTATACACCTAGATAAAGAAAATACAGAAAAGTTGTTAATGGCAGAGAATAACTTAGAAATTCAAAAATCTAAATTGTTTGATAATTTGGAAAAAATTGGCTGGGGTGATTATCATGATAAAAAGGTTTTTCATGATAAGTTAAGAAAATATAATATTTTTAATTTGAATAAATTTTGGAAAGAGGCACCAAATGTAACGCTAGCAACATTACAAATAACAAATGCTTGCGAAAATAATTGTAATCTTTGTAATGAAATATTTTGCCCTTTATGCGTTAAAAGCGAAGATAAAACTAACTGTTTAACATTAGAGCAATGTAAAAATATTATAAATAAAATAAGTTTTTATGGAGTTAAATCAATAATTTTAACAGGCGGGGATTTAAGGAAGGTTACTTTTATCAACGAATTAATTGAATTCATCACATTTAAAAATATAAATATAGAAACATGTATAGTCGGAGGAGAATCAATTAATATAAAAGATAGTTTAATAAGGCTAAACATATTTATATCTAATAAACATGAATTAGATAAAACAATTAAGAATTATAGGATGTTTAAAAATGTAAGAATATTTGCATCTAATAAATCATTACTTTCTGGAGTTAAAGATCTAAATCCTAACTGGATGATCCAAAAAGTAGATAGCGACAAAAATAGTTTTTCAACTAAAAATCTTATTCCTGTTAATCTAGATAGGTATTTTGATAAAAGAATGAGTGATATATGTTTAAATAATAAGATTACAATAGATGCTAATGGTAATGTTATACCTTGTATGGGTAATTATAAGAAGAAGTTATACAATGTATTTGAAAATAAAATGCATGATATTATAAAGGGCATTGAAAAAGATTATTGGAATATTAACATATTAAACAAAGAAGAATATCCGAAATGTAGTTCTTGTGAATTTAAATATGCATGTAATAAATGTAGATTTTCGAATCAAGAAGAAAATTGTCTTGTTTAGGAGGAAGGAATGAATATTTTAATTGAGGGAGTATGTAAGTCTTTTGATAACATAAATGTATTAAATAATATCAATTTAAAAATAGATGAAGGGGAAGTATTTGCCTTAGTGGGGCCTAATGGTTCGGGAAAGACTACTTTAATCAGAATATTATTAAACATATATAATAAGGATAGTGGGAAAGTATTTATTGATGATATAGATATAGGTGATAAAAAGAATGAATATATAAAAACAAAGATTGGCTTTTTACTTGATAATATAGGGTTATTTAAAGATTTAACAGCTATAGAAAATCTAGAATTTTTTCATAGAATTTATAATAAAAATTATAATCCAGAGAAAAGAAAAAAGGAGTTGGAAAAACTTATAGATTTAGTTTCGTTGAGTGAAAATAAGAATAAAAAAATCAATTTCTTTTCTAGAGGAATGAAACAAAGACTTTGCATAGCAAGAGCTTTAGTCAATAATCCAGAACTTATAATATTAGATGAACCACTTAGAGGATTAGATTTAGAAGGGAAATTTGCAGTAAGAGAGATAATAGAAAAATTATCGAAAGAAAACCGTACTATTTTTATTAATTCTCATAATCTAGATGAAGTAGAAAGGATAGCATCAAAAATAGCTTTTATTAAAGATGGATCTATATTAGAATTTGGAAGCACACAAAAAATAATAGAAAAATACTCAAAAAATAGATATAAATTAAAGTTAACTGCTCCTGAAAAATATGAAGAGATGACTAAGTATAAGAATGATATATCTGTATTAAAAAATGGTGATTTAATAGAAATAGAAATTAATAATAAAGAGTTAGACTTATATGAAATAATTGATAAAGAAGATATTGTATATTGTGATAAAATTAAGTCAAGTTTAGAGGATATTTATAAGGAAGTAATGAGCAATGTTTGATTTTGAATGTGCATTTATTTGGAGGGAGTTCTTAAATAAAAGGAAAAATATAAAATCAATATTATTAAATAGTTTAATAATATTGATTTTTATATATATCAACAAAGATATATTTGTTGATAAGTATATAGTTATATGCAATATATTATTTTTTTCTTCGATTTTATATATAGTGGATTCTATTTTGAATAAAGAAGATATTAGAAATTTAGAAATCATATTTGCTTTACCAATTTCAATAAATAAATATATTAAAAGTAAAAGTATATATATTTTAATAAAATCAAGTATAACTGCTTCTTTGATATTAATTGTAGAGGAGTTTTTTATTAATATAAATATATTACAAGAAGATAAATATATTTTTGGTGTTTTACTAATCATTATATTTTGTATAACTTTGATAAATTTATTAAGTAGTATTGCTATCAGGTTCTTAAATAAGTACTTAATTTTTGTAATAGAAATAATATATTTTTTCATTTTGAATATTACTTATGTAATTGATAGTACTATGAAGATGCAAATTTTGATATTAATTATAATGTCTGCAGTTAATATAAGTATAAATATATACTTATATAAGAATTTTAATAATGAAATTTTGTTTAAAAGGAGTTTGAAATAATGAATGCTATTTTATGGAAAAAAATTAAAGCTATGAAAAATCAAAAAATAAAATTGGTTATTAGTATATTATTACCAATACTATTACAGTTTATATATTATGTGAAAGGAATAGATATTAACTTGATAGTTGGATTTATGCCGTATATTTCTGTTTCAATAGGAGCAATATTACTTTTTAATATAGAAGATTTACTTTATTCAGAAGTGATTTTAGGAACTCCACTCACATTAAAAAGGATATGGACAATAAATGCAACAATAATTGTAACGATATCAGTAGTTTATTGTGAACTAATACTGGTAGGCTTATTAATATTAACATCAAGTTTCAGTATAATAACATTTAAGGCGATTATAATGAATCTTATCTCAATTTTATTATCACTAGGGTTGATATTAATGTCGACTATACATTGGAAGAATTATAGTAAGGGTAATCAATATTTAGCTTCTGTTTTTGCTTTAATTAATTTTGTAAGCCCGTTTGCATTTTTATTCTATGCAAACTACTTAATAAATATAAATTTAATAGGTTACTTTATAATATCTATTTTACTAATTATTCTTGGTACTTTATATTTTAAGGCAGGGAACGCAGAAGAATTGATTATAAACGCAGAAGAATTTATTACTTCTTATGATAATCAAAACACTGTAATTAGTGAATAGTATGTTTAGTAGGAAAATTAGAAATATAAAAGAAATAATAGGATTAATAGAAGATGAGGCTTTATTTTTTAATAGAGACTATTATGGATATGTTGAAGATAGAGATAATCTTATAAAAAATGCAAATTATGATAATTTAAAAAATTTCATTACAAAATTTTGTTATGATAAACATTCAACAATTATTAAAAAAACTAACTATATGAAGATATATAATATAAACAATAAAAGGGAATATTTGTATTATGATGTAAAATATAGTAACATATTATATATTTACTTCACTGAGTTCAACAACGAGATAGTTAATAAAATACGTCAAAAATTAAAAGAAACAAAATATACTAAATTAATATTAGATCTTAGAAATAATTGTGGGGGAAGTGTTGAAGCTTGTTCTAATTTATTAAGATTTTTTATAAATAAAAATGAGCTTTTTAAATTAAGATATAAAAATAAATATGTAATTTATAATGGGGGTTATGAAGCACAAGTTTTTGATGATATTTTTATATTTATTGGTGAAAATACAATAAGTAGTGCAGAAATATTTGCATATTCAATGAAAGAGAACCTGAAAGATAAGGTATTGCTAATTGGGAACAAAACAGCAGGAAAAGGAATCGGTCAAAGCATAATTAAATACAGAAAAGAAAAAATGATATTATATATGACAACTTTTGAATGGTACGTAAATGGAAAGAATATTAAAGAAATTAATAAATCTAGAGAGGAAAGTGAATCGCTAAAATCTATAGATGATTATTATAAATATGTTCAATGTTATTTAGGAGGAGAAGTACTATAAAAAAATTTGTAGAAGTTATAATAAAAGTAATAGTAGTAGTATGTTTGCTTGATGTATTTATATTTAATTTTTTTTCAGAGGTTTCTGAAAAAATTTTGATATTAATATCAATTGCTTATTTTGCAAAATTATTTAAAAATATAATTTTAAATAATAGAAGCAGCTTTAAATAGAGTTGCTTCTATATAAGATTTATTAGATGGAGGAGATATGGATATTATAATTTGTGAGGATGACCATATTCAAAGAATCAAACTTGAGAAAATTATAGATAGAATAATTGTATCAAAGGACTTAGATATGAGAGTAAAGTTAAGCACAGATGATCCTGAATGTGTTCTGAAGGAACTTAATAAAAAAAATAATTGTTTATACTTATTAGACGTTGATTTAAATTCTCGAATTAATGGAATTGAATTAGCAGAAAAGATTAGAAAATATGATAAAGAGTGCTCAATTATTTTTATTACAACGCATTCAGAAATGGCACCATTGACTTTTGAATATAAATTAGAAGCTTTAGATTACATAATAAAGGATAATTACGGTGATATAGCTAATAAAATCGAATCTTGTTTGAAATATGCAAATGAAAAAATTCTAACAAAAGATGAATCAAGTGGAATATTTAAAGTTGATAGTAGAACTAGCGGCTTAAACATTAAACTAAATGAAATACTATATTTTGAGACATCTAATAGTATTCATAAGGTGATAATACACCTAGATAATAGAAATATTGAATTTTATGGTAAAATGAAAGAAATTGATGAAAAACTTAGAAATTCTAATTTTTGTAGATGTCATACCTCTTTTATTGTAAATAAGGATAAAATTAAGGAAATTAATAAAAAGAAGCGAGTGCTAAGTATTATAAATGGAGATGAATGTTTGATATCGTACAGGGGACTGAAAAAATTATTAAATAAATAATGTTTAAGTGGTGATGGATAAATGATTTCTTTAAATTCAAAAGAAATATCATATAAGATTTATGAAGTTTTGATAAGTAATACAGATAATACAGATAAATATTCTAAAGATAAAATTTTAATTGGAATTCAGGTAATGGTTATAAATATAAGCAAATTAATTCAATTATTAATAATATCTATATTGTTCGGTACATTGAAAGAAACACTTTGTGTATTTTTTTCTTTCGCATTAGTTAGAAAAAGTGCTGGTGGAATTCATGCCAAGACAAGTTTAAAATGTTCTATTTACACTATTTTTTTAATGCAGATTGTAGTAATGATATCTAAGGTTATAATTTTAGAAAAAATAACTTATTTTACGATTTATATTATTATAAATTACTTTGTTTTTAAATATGCACCTAGGGATACAAATATAAATCCTATAAATACCGGTTTAGAAAGGAGGAAATTGAAAATAGCAACATTAAGGAATGTTAATTTAATATTTGTATGTATTGCAATACTGGATATAAATATATATAAAACATTTATAGTAGGAGGGGTTTGTTTAGCTGTTTTATCAATAATCCCAATATGTGAAAAAATTAATTTGAAAATTTTGTAAAATATGATAAAATATAATAGAATAAAATAATAATAAATTATAAGGGGGATAATTATGAAGAACTTATTAGTAAAAAGAATTTCTAATAAAATTTTAGAGATAGCTGAAAATAAATCAAATATAACAGGAACTGCATACTCGCCATTTTGGTTTGGATATGAAATCGAATTAAATAAGAAAGAAAAAAAATAATTTGGGGTTAACTGAAATAACTCTTTCAGGCTTTTTTTCAACTATATATATATATATATCAATATACTTTACCAAGGCATTTACCTTCAAAACTAAGCAAATTTCAATATTTTTCTGTATAACATTTTTTTTGAGTGCTATAGGATATATATTAAATCCTTTTTTAGGCGTGTTAATTATTTTCTTTACATCATTTCTATTTGTGAAAAAAAATGTAAATATGTACAAGAAAAGCTTTTTTATTTGCTTGATAAGCATAGCAATACAAATAATAGCATCTTATATAACTACAAGTTTATTTGATTATTTAGAAATTACAGATTCTTTATTTTCCAATTATATAGGAATAGTTTTATCGTATATAATACTAGGAACTATTGTGATTTTCATTAGTATTCTAGTATTTAGAGGTTTTGAATTAAGTGAAATTAATTATGAAAAAAACAATATTTATAGTAATATAATTATAGTAATATTTTCAATATTCTGCTGTTTAGTAATTTATAATTTATATTTTACTAAAGACATCGATGAGATATTAAAAAGATATCCTGTAATGATAATTACTTTTGCTAGTATAGTATTTTTAATATTAATTGTGTGTGTAAAAGCTACATATAGTAATAAAATTTTGGATGAGAGAGATGGAGAGTTAGAAAACTTAAAAAGATATATATATGATGTTGAATTAGCATACACTGAATTTAGAAAATTCAAGCATGATCACTTAAACATAATTTCATCCATTGGAGGATATATAGATGAAAAAGACCTTACTGGATTGGAAAATTATTTTAATACGTCAATTTTAAAAGCAAGCAAAGTTCTAGAAGTGAATAGTTTAAAGTTGGCAACTATAAATAATATAGAAAATACTGAAATTAAAGGTATTATAAATATAAAGTTATTGCAAGCATTAGAAAGAGGTATAGATGTAAATCTAGAGGTTGTTGAAAAAATAAATAATATAAATATGCAGACTTTAGAACTTTGTAGAATAATTGGTATACTTTTGGATAATGCGATAGAAGCTGCTGAGTTAAGTAATGACAAAATAATAAATGTTGCTTTAGTTAGTAATAACAATGTCAAAGTTATTATTGTAAAAAATTCATATAATGGAGAAAAACCGAATATAAATCTGATTTTTAAAGAAGGATACTCTACTAAAAATAACAACAGTGGATTAGGATTAAAAATTTTAAAGGATATAGCAAATAAACAAAGAAATATAATTTTAGATACTAGAATAGATGAAAATTATTTTACACAAATAATAAATATATATTAAAAAGACGCTAGAAATTTCTAGCGTCTTTTTAATAAACCCAATTTACTGAGGATTTTATTACAACCCATTTTTCTTTAACCTTTATAGCTTCAAAGGTAAAACCTATTGCCCCGAGATTAGAACGCCTCTTTCTTCCTCTAAAGGAAACAGAATTTTTAGAGTATTCCTTATAGCTTGAAACATCATAAACTATGCCATTTACAAATTCACCGTTCTTTACGTATCCAGCTTCTTCAAGTTCGTCCATATTCATATCAAGTGGAGTAACATTATACTTTTTACTAATATAGTTAAAAAGTTCAGCAGTGTCATCTTTTGAAAAATCCATAAATGTGTCAGTATCTACACTTACATACTGTAGATTTTTATTTAGGTCTTTATCAAGGTCCCAAGCTGCATCTATAGCTAGTGCGGCAAGATAAGCATTACTGCTTTTAAACTTGTATTCATCAGTTTCAAGAGTCTCATTAGAGCTTTTATCGTTATTACTAGCTGGAGAGACTAAAGAGCAACTGACTAAAAATAATACTCCAAATACCATAGAGATTGTAGTTAGAATTTTCTTCAAATCCCGATACACCTCCTTATTATTTAAGTGTATACTCCTTTTTATCTTAAGAAATTACAAAATAAAGACAATTAGTTCATTAATATAACCATATTTGCAATTTGGTGCATAGGGTCATCATTTAAAATATCATTTGCAATTTTTAAAGCTAATTTAGATTCTAAAAGTTTCTTTTCTATAGTAGTAAAAAATAACATCCACTCTTTATATTTGAAATCTTCAGATAGAGTATAAGCTCTATACGCATATTTATATGATAACTCCTCGTATAAAAAAGGGGTATAAATTAAAAACAAATAATAACTCATTAAATAGTAACTATAAGAAATTTTTTCTGTATCTTTAGAATTTTCTGCTTCTATAATTCTATCTAATAAATAAAAGTAAAATTTATCCTTTGTAATTTTATCTTTTTCTTTAAGTTTTATTAAAAGTTCTTCATCTATATCTAAGATGTTTATGTTTATTAAATCAATCTCTAAATCGCTAATTAAATTGTTCATTTAGCAAACACCACCTTCGTTTATAGAATAATGTATAAGTTCAAAAAGGTCTACATAAAATCAAAAAATAACTAATTATTTAGATAAAATGGTATTAAATTGATGTTTAATTTAAATAAAATGAGAAATATTGATTAATTTCCATAAATATGCCTTAAATATTGACAGATTAATGGAATTAAGGATAAATTTACGATAATTTATGAACAATTCAGAAAAAACCTCATAATAACCTATAAATTGATTGACAGTGTATATTTTGTTACATTAAAATGTATATTGAATGTTTAAAAGACTACATAAAGACACAATATGTTGTTTAAAAAAACCAAGGAGGCGTTATATATGGGAATAAGACTAGAAAATTTAGTAGTACAGTTCGGTGACTTTAAAGCTATCGATAATGTAACTGTTGATATCCCAAAGGGAAAGTTAGTTTCTTTACTAGGACCATCGGGTTCAGGGAAATCGACTACACTTTTCACTATTTCAGGAATCCACAAGCCTAAGAGTGGGAAAATTATTTTTGGAGATAGAGACGTTACGGGCTTAGAACCACAAGAACTAGGTATTGGCTTAGTTTTCCAAAACTATGCTCTATATCCACACATGACAGTTAGAGAAAACATAAAATTCCCTTTAGATAATTTAAAGTGGGACAAGAAGAAGGCTGAAGAGAGAGTTGTAGAGGTTGCTAAAATAGTAAAAATCGATCAACTACTAGACAGAAAACCAGCACAATTATCAGGAGGGCAACAACAAAGGGTTGCAATAGCTAGAGCGTTAGCTAAAAAACCAGAAATTCTTTTATTAGATGAGCCACTTTCAAACTTAGATACAAAGTTAAGAGTTGAAACTAGACAAGAGATAAGAAGAATACAAAAAGAAACTGGAGTTACTGCTATCTTCGTTACACATGACCAAGAAGAAGCTTTAAGTATTTCAGATGAAGTTATTCTTATGAACTACGGAAGAATAGAACAAATCTCAGGACCAAAGGAAATGTACATGAACCCAAAAACTAAGTTTGCTGCATCATTTATAGGAAGTCCAGAAATGAACTTTATAAGTGTTGAAGTTAAAAATGGTAAAGGTATGATAGGTTCAGTAGAAATAGATGGATTACCAGAAGATAAAACTGTTATAGATTTAGGGGTTAGAGCTGAGGACTTAGAACCTTCAGAAAACGGACTAGAAACAACAGTAAAAGCGGTAGAGATATTAGGAAGAGAAATACTATTAACATTAGAACATGGCGATAAGACTTATAAGATGTTAGTTCAAAAAGACTTCGAGGCAGAAGAAGGTCAAAAACTTTCAATCATGCCGAAAAAAGGTAAGAGCTATGTATTTGATTCTGAAAGTGAGGCGTTCATTAAGAAATGTTAAAGAAGCTTAAGAATGTTAAAGGATATGTATACTTACTACCAGCTATAATTATTCTTGGGATTTTCGTTTTATATCCGATAATAAACACTTTAATATTTAGTTTCGATGAAACTAAATCACAAGGGTTTGTATTTGGATTTGGAACATACGAAGCGTTATTCAAGGATACAAGATTTTTAAGAGCATTATTAAATACTGTAGTATATGCTGCTATAGTGCCACTTATATCAGTAACGCTTTCATTAGTATTAGCTAATTCATTAGTAAATATTAAAAACGAAAGAGTTAGAGGAATATTCCAAAGTGTTTATTTCTTACCTTATGTAACTTCATTAGTTGCAATAGGTGTAGTTTGGTCATGGTTATTTAACGGTGAGTACGGTATTGTAAACCACTTACTAGGATTTTTTGGAGTAGAACCTATACAGTGGTTAAGTGATCCAAAATGGGCGATGCCAGCACTTATTATATTTGCTGTCTGGAAATCACTTGCCTTTAACACGCTAATATTAACAACTGGTATAGCTACTATAAATCCACAATACTATCAAGCAGCTAAAATAGACCAAGCTTCTGATAGTACTATATTTAGAAAAATTACAGTTAAATTAGTATCACCTATGATACTTTATACGTACATCATCAGCTTAATTGCAGCCTTCAAGGTTTATACAGAAGTATATGTTCTTTTTGGTGGAAGAGATTTAAACGGAGCAGTTTCAACAGTTGTTCAGTACATAATCGATAGATTCTACGGAGACCAAGACTTCCCGCTTGCGTTTGCTGCATCAGTAGTATTACTAATAATCATACTTACAGTTACATTAGTTCAAAGAACTATTGCACGTAACAAAGTACACTATTAGGAAGGGGAAGCTTAAGATGATAAAGAAAAATAATTATAAAGCTGCATTTAAGTATATATTTTTAACTATATTTGCAGTAGTAACATTATTCCCATTTTATTGGATGATAGCATCAGCATTAAAATCAGGATTTGAGGTTATTCAAACACCTCCAACAATGGTTCCACATAAAGCAATGTGGAGTAACTTTGAAACAGCATTTAGTATGGCGCCATTTGGTAGATATTTTATAAATACAATTATAGTAACTGCACTTAGTATAGTAAGTACTGTAATAGTTGCAATATTATCTGCATTTGCATTTTCACATCTTGAATTTAAGGGAAGAGATTTAATATTCTCACTTTTCTTAGCTTCAATGATGATACCTGGAGAAGTTTTAATAGTAACAAACTTTAGAACTATTTCAGAACTTGGTTGGATAGATTCTTATCAAGCGTTATTTGTGCCTTATATGGCTAACGTTTTATATATTTATATGCTAAGAGAATTCTTCTTAAAGATACCTCATCAACTTTACTATTCAGCAAAGATAGATGGAGCATCAGATTGGAAATTCTTATGGAAAATCGCAGTTCCAATAGCAAAACCAGCTATAATTACAATTTGTATATTAGTTGGTATAAACTCATGGAATGCATTCCTATGGCCTCTACTTGTTACTAATAACGAAAATATGAGAGTTCTTGCAAATGGACTTACAGCGTTCCAATCAGAAGCAGGAAGTCAATATGAGTTATTAATGGCAGCATCAACAATAATAACAATGCCTATAGTAATAATTTATGTATTCTTACACAAGAAGATAATAAATGGTATTTCAGTAGGTGGAGTTAAGGGTTAAGATTATAAATTTTTTATAATAAAAAAACACAAATACAATAAAAGTTCAGGGGGAACAAGAAGATGAAAAAGAAGTTTCTAGCATTAGCAGTTTTAACTGCGATGACAGCATCTATTTTTGTTGGATGTGGGAGCAAAGATGCAAATGACAAGCCTAAAGAAGCTCTTGTAACTGAGATTAATAAGCCAGTTACAATAGAAATGTGGCACTACATGACAGGAAAGCAACAAGAAGTATTTGATGGGCTTGTAGATGAGTTCAACAAAACTAATGGTAAACAAATTACTGTTAAAGCTGTAGGCCAAGGAGGAATCCAAGACTTAAATAAGAAAGTTGTTACAGCATCACAATCAAATTCATTACCAGCTATAATAAACGTGTATCCAGATTTAGCTACAGGTTTAATAGACCAAGGTAAATTATTTGATTTATCAGACTACATTAACGATCCTAAAGTTGGAATGAAAGAAGAAATCGAAAAAGATTTTATACCTTCATTTATTGACGAAGTTAAACAATGGGATGGAAAACAATATGGTATGCCTTTAAGTAAGTCTACAGAGGTTGTTTATGTAAACAAAACTCTTTTAGAAAAGCTTGGATACTCAATGAAAGATCTAGAAAACTTAACATTCGATAAATTAGCTGAAATAGCTAAAAAAGCACACGATAAATTAGGAATCGCAGGATTTGGATTTGATAGTAGTTCAAATGCATTTATTTCATCATTAAAGATGGATGGTAAAGATTTTGTTGAGTTAAATGGTACTATAAACGTTGATAACGATTGGGTTAAAACATTTATGGATTACTTCAAAAAAGAGAATGAATCTGGTGCATTTAGAATACCAGGTGAAGACAAATTCTTATCTCCATCATTCTCAAACCAAAAGATTTTAATGTATCAAGGATCTACAGCAGGTGCATCACACATTAAAACTAATGGTAAGTTTGATATTGGTGTAGTTCAAGTTCCTGTATTTGAAGGAAAGAAAAAATCTGTTATACAACAGGGAGCATCTGTGTTTGTAACAAATAACACAACTCCAGAACAAAAGTATGCAGCATATGAATTTATAAAATTCATAACAAACAAAGAAAACAGTGCGAAATTTGCTGTAGAAACTGGATACTTACCAGTTAGAAGATCTTCAGCAGAAACTAAGATTGTTAAAGATGCTAGAGCTAATAAAAAATCTTTATACGGAACATTATATCCAGTTGCAGAAGAATCACTAGAGTATTCATACTATACTCCAGCTGTTAATAATGCTCAATCAGCAAGAAAAGCAGTACAAGAGAAATATGATGCCTTCGTAACAGGTGGAATAAAGACTGTAGATGATTTTATATCACAACTACAATCAGCTGTTCAAACATCAATCGGTAGAAAATAATTTATAATTATAATATAAAAACTGAGTTATTTATAAAAATAACTCAGTTTTTTTTTATGTTTAAATTATGTATTTTTAAATAATTGGGTAATATAAAGATGTAAATACTTAAATTATTAAGAAAATGAAACTAAAAAAGGCTGTAATTTAAACTTTGTTAATACAATCTAAAAAAGTAAAATGAATAAAAGATTTTTAAAAAATAATTATAAAAACTTTATTCTAGTTTTATACAATATATATTCAATTTATACAAAATATAGGTATTCCTAGTTATATCCATATATGAAAGCAAATATCAATAAGCGCTTTTCTCATAATATAATACTATTATGAATAAAAGTGAAAAATCCTATTCATAAATTTACAAATATTGGTTTGTAATCGTTTTTTAGAGGGTGTATAACATAGTTGTAGGGAGGACAAACCACCTACAACAAACAAAGCTAGGATAAAAGTGGAGGGAAGAATTATGAAAGAAAACAGAGCTTTAAACGTAACTTCTGAAATAGGAAGATTAAGAACAGTTCTATTACACAGACCTGGTGAAGAGATAGAAAACCTTACACCAGACTTATTAGACAGATTATTATTTGATGATATTCCATACTTAAAGGTAGCAAGAGAAGAACATGATGCTTTTGCACAAACTTTAAGAGATGCTGGAGTAGAAGTACTTTACTTAGAAGTATTAGCAGCTGAAGCTGTTGCTACTGATCCTAAAGTAAAACAACAATTCATAAGTGAATTCATAGATGAAGCTGGAGTAGAAAGTGAAAGTTTAAAGGGTGCACTTACTAAATACTTCAACAGCTTCGAAGATAAAGAAATGATCGACAAAATGATGGCAGGGGTAAGAAAAGAAGAAATCAAAGATTACCAAAGAGAATCATTATACGATCAAGTAAATAATACATACCCATTCGTATGTGATCCAATGCCAAATCTTTATTTTACAAGAGATCCATTTGCAACAATTGGACACGGTATTACATTAAACCATATGAGAACAGAAACTAGAAATAGAGAAACAATCTTTGCTAAATACATCTTCGGACATCATCCAAGATTCAAAGATAAAGAAGTTCCATTCTGGTTTAACAGAGATGAAAGTACTTCAATAGAAGGTGGAGATGAATTAATACTTTCTAAAGAAACTTTAGCAGTTGGTATTTCACAAAGAACTGACTCAGCTTCAGTTGAAAAGTTAGCTAAGAGATTATTAAATAATCCAGATACTACATTTAAAACAGTATTAGCTTTCCAAATACCATCAACAAGAGCATTTATGCACTTAGATACAGTATTTACTCAAGTTGACTTTGATAAGTTCACTGTTCACCCAGGAATCGTAGGACCTTTAAATGTATTTGCATTAACTAAAGATCCTAAAAACGAAGGTGAAATAATAACTACTAAAGAAGTAGATACTTTAGAAAACATCTTAACTAAATACCTTGGAAGAGAAATCACATTAATCAAATGTGGTGGCGGAGATGAAATCATCGCAGCTAGAGAACAATGGAACGATGGTTCAAACACTCTTGCAATAGCACCAGGGGAAGTTGTAGTTTACTCAAGAAACTACGTAACTAACGGAATATTAGAAAAACAAGGAATCAAACTTCACGTAATTCCATCATCAGAATTATCAAGAGGTAGAGGGGGCCCAAGATGTATGTCTATGCCTCTAGTAAGAGAAGAATTATAATTTTAAATTAAATAACATAAATATAAGAAAACCATAAGTAATATGTAAATTAACTTTCAAAAAATAGCAAAAATGTATCGTAAAATTATTTAACCAGTAGGAGGAATTAAAAATGGCAGTAAATTTAAAAGGAAGAAGTTTCTTAACATTAAAGGATTTCACACCAGAGGAGATAAGATATTTATTAGATCTTTCACACGATTTAAAATCTAAAAAAAGAGCAGGTATCTTAGGTGATAGCTTAAAAGGTAAAAATGTAGTTTTATTATTTGAAAAAACTTCAACTAGAACAAGATGTGCTTTTGAATGTGGAGCAGCTGAAGAAGGAGCTCACGTAACATTCTTAACTAACTCACAAATGGGTAAAAAAGAATCAATAGAAGATACTGCAAAAGTTCTAGGAAGAATGTATGACGGTATTGAATTTAGAGGATATGCTCAATCAACAGTTGAAGAGCTTGCAAAATATGCAGGGGTTCCAGTATGGAATGGATTAACAGATGCAGACCATCCAACTCAAATATTAGCTGACTTCTTAACAATAGAAGAACATGCGCACAAACCACTTAGTGATATCAAATTAGTATTCACAGGTGATACAAGAAATAATATGAGCTATGCATTAATGTATGGTGCAGCTAAAATGGGAATGCACTTCGTAGCACTTGGACCTAAAAGCTTAGAGCCAGACGAAGAAATCATGAAAGAAATGCAAGAATACTCAAAAAGAACAGGAGCAATAATTGAATTTACTGATAACGTTGATGAAGCAGTTAAAGGTGCAGACGTAATCTACACTGATATCTGGGTATCAATGGGAGAAGATGAAAGCTTATATCCTGAAAGAGTTAAATTATTAACTCCATACAAAGTAACTAAAGAAATGATGAATAAAACTGGAAACAGTAAAACTTTATTCATGCACTGCTTACCATCATACCATGATGAAGATACTGAAGTATGCAAAGATATGATGAATAGATTAGGACTTGATATAAGAGAAGTTGAAGATGAAGTTTTCAGAAGCAAAAACTCAGTAGTATTTGATGAAGCTGAAAATAGAATGCACACAATCAAAGCTGTAATGGTTGCTACTGCTGGTAAATAATAGATTTTTAAAATAGTAAAAATCATTTAAGGGGAAGGCTCAAGGTTAAACTCTCTAAATTTAATATGAGTTTTCCCCTTATTTAACTTTAACTATGTATACATTTACCAAAAATAAAGAGTATAAATTAAATTTATCATTAGTTATTACTAAAAAAATGAAAAAATTATTGATAAAAAACCATTTTTTAACTAAGATAAAAGGGAGTGATTGAGATGTCAGAACACAGCGGAGAAGAAAGAAATTTAGGTTTTGCTCAATTAGCAGCTTTAATAGTTGGGTCAATGATTGGTGGAGGAGCATTTAACTTACCATCAGATATGGCTAGAGGAGCAGGTACAGGAGCAGTAATCATTGGGTGGATTATAACAGGTATTGGTATGATTGCATTAGCATTTGTATATCAATCATTAGCAAATAGAAAACCGGAACTTACAGGTGGTGTATATAGTTATGCTAAAGCAGGTTTTGGTGAATACATAGGTTTTAACTCAGCATGGGGTTATTGGTTAAGTGCTTGGATAGGAAACGTTTCGTATTCAGTATTATTATTTGGTGCAATAGGATATTTCGCTCCAGTATTTGGAGAAGGTAACAACACAGCCGCAATTATAGGTGCATCAATTTTAGTATGGTTATTTACATTATTAATTTTAAATGGTGTAAGCGGAGCAGCTCTTGTAAACCTTATAACTACTGTAGCTAAATTAGTTCCTATTTTAGTATTTATAGTAGTTGCATTATTTGCTTTTAACTTTGATAAATTTACATTTGATTTCTGGGGAACTCCAGACTTAGGAAGTATTTTAGAACAAGCTAAGAGTACAATGCTAGTAACATTATGGTGCTTTATAGGTATTGAAGGTGCTGTAGTTGTTTCAGGAAGAGCTAAAAAACAAAGTGATGTTGGTAAAGCAACAGTTGTAGGACTTATAGGAACATTATTAATTTATATGTTAATATCTCTTATGGCACTTGGAGTAATGGATAGAGTAAAGCTTGCTGGATTAGATAATCCATCAATGGCATACGTATTAGAATTTGCAGTTGGTAAATGGGGAGCAGTTTTAATAAATGCAGGATTAATAATTTCATTATTCGGATCATTACTAGGATGGTCACTACTTGCAGCAGAAATTCCATATGTTGCAGCAAAAGATGGTGTTTTACCTAAAGTATTTGCAAAAGTAAATAAAAAAGGAACACCAAGCGGTTCATTAATCATAACTAACCTTTTAGTACAGGTATTCTTAATACTTACATTAGTAGCTAGTAGTACTTATCAAGCACTATACTCAGTTGCAAGTACAGCAATACTAGTTCCATATTTATTAAGTGCTATGTATGGATTAAAGCTTGCTTTATCAGGTGAGACTTATGATAAAAATCCACAAGGAAGAACTAGAGACAAAATATGCGGAGGAATCGCAACAGTATATGCAATTTGGTTATGCTACGCAGCAGGATTAAAATACTTACTACTTTGTTTCATATTATATGCAGTAGGTATCATATTCTTCTACATTGGTAAAAAACAAAATGCAAAAGATCCAAACGCAAAAGTTTTTGTTGGAAAAGAAAAAGGTATAGCTATTGTAATTGTAGTAGTTGCAATTATTGCTATAGTATTATTAGCAAATGGTACAATAACAATTTAAAATAAGAAATTAATATAAAAGGTGAGAAATATAAAGGAGGAAACGCTAATGAAAATAGTATTAGCTTTAGGCGGAAACGCATTACAAAGAGATTCAAAAGATAAAAGTGCAGAGGGACAATTACAAACTTGTAAGGAAACTGCTATATCAGTAGTTGATTTAATAGAAGCAGGTCATCAAGTTTCTATAGTTCATGGAAATGGACCACAAGTTGGACAAATCTTAGCTAGCGTAGAGTTAGCACACCAAACAGATAAAAGTAATCCATTATTCCCATTTGATGTAGTTGGTGCATTTTCACAAGGGTATATAGGATATCATCTTCAAAACTCAATTAGAGAAGAGCTTATAAAAAGAGGAATTAAAAAATCAGCAGATACTATAGTGACTCAAGTAGTTGTTGATAAAAATGATGCAGGATTTAAAAATCCTACAAAACCAATAGGTTCATTCTATTCTAAAGAAGAAGCAGAAAATCTAGAAAAAGAAAAACATTATGTAATGAAAGAAGATGCAGGTAGAGGATATAGAAGAGTGGTAGCTTCACCAAAACCTGTTGATATAATAGAAAAAGATGCTATAAAAACTATGGTCGATAATGGATTCGTTGTAATCGCTTGCGGAGGCGGTGGAATCCCTGTAATAGAAGAAGGAGATAGTTTAATTGGAGTTCCAGCTGTTATAGATAAAGATTTCGCAGCTGAAAAGCTTGCAGAAATTTTAGATGCAGATGCATTACTTGTATTAACAGCAGTAGATAGAGTTTGCGTTAACTTCAATAAACCAGATCAAAAAGCTTTAGAAGTTATAAACATAGAAGAAGTTGATAAATATATAGAAGAAGGACAATTTGCTCCTGGAAGCATGCTACCTAAAGTAGAAGCTTGTAAAAAGTTTGTTTTAAGTGGAGATAATAAGATGGCTATTATAGCATCACTAAGTAAAGCAAAAGGCGCTTTAACTGGTGAATCAGGAACTAAAATAGTTAGATAAATTATTTAGTGCTAGCTCACGATATGGGTTTTTAGTGAGCTAGCACATATAAAGCAAAGCTATGGGATAAAGGAGAGAATTTATGGGAAATTCAAATAAATCTTTAAGAAGAGAAGCGATATTAGATATAATAGAAAACAAATGTATAGGTAAACAAGAAGAATTAGTAATAGAATTAAGGTCTCGTGGCATAAATATTACACAAGCCACTTTATCAAGAGATTTACGCGAAATGAACATAGTTAGAAAGAGCCTTGAAAATAAAGAACATAAATACATAATTGTAACAGATGAAGATGTGACTAAGAGATGTCAAAAAATCTTTAAAGATGCTGTTGTGAGCATATTTGTTCAAGAGTACTTTATATCAGTTAATACTTTAAGTGGTATGGCTGATGTAGTTGGAGAACTTATAGATAGACTAGGGGATAGAAGGATTGCAGGAACAGTTGCAAGTAATAATAACATCCTAGTATTATGTAGAGGAGTAAGCGCCGCCAAACAAATATTTAAAGAGTTAAATTCTTTAAGATTATGATATATTAAGAACAACCAAAAAGAAAAGCAAGTGATTTTTATCACTTGCTTTTCTTTTTTTAATAGTAGTTAATCTGCAAATTTAATTGATATTTCTTTAAAATTGAGATGTATTTTATCTAGCACTGCTAAAATACTAGGATCAAATTGATTATTTTCATTTTTAAAAATATATTTCATAACTTCATCATGGGATAATGAATCCTTGTAGCAGCGTTTACTAACTAAAGCATCATATACATCTACTACAGCCATTAGCCTTGCAACTAACGGGATTTCTTCACCTATTAATCCTTCAGGATAACCAAAACCACCCCATTTTTCGTGGTGGTAATAAGCTATATCTCTTGCATATTTAAATGTGTCTAGTATGAATATATCATTACTAAAATTAAGTATCTCGTTACCAACAGTTGTATGTTTTTTCATAGTTTCAAACTCAGACTCTGTAAGTTTTCCAGGCTTTTGAAGTATTGAATCTGGGATTGCTATTTTGCCTATATCATGAAGTATAGAGGCCTTAGATATTTTATTTTCGTCTAAGTAATTAGCACCATAATATTTTTTATATGCTTTTATTAAAGTATGCATGTATTTTTCAGTTCTAACTAAATGATTTGCAGTTTCTTTATCTCGAAAGAAAATTAGGCTTATAAAATTATCAAAAAGCTGCTCATATATTTCAACCATATTATTGTTTTGAGTGCTTATCTTTCTTTTAATCTTAGAAATATAAGAAAAATCTTTTAAGTGTTTTTCAACTCTAAGTTTTATTTCTCTAAGGTTATAAGGTTTAGTTAAGTAATCACTTGCACCCATTTCAAAAGCTTTAACCTTATCTTCTATATCCTCAGAGCTACTTAGAAATATAGTTGGTATGGTCTTTGATTTATTAGATTCTTTGATTTTTAAAAAAAGATCGAAACCATTTATTTTTGGCATAACTATATCAAGTAAAATTAAATCAGGCGTAAACTCTTCTAAAAGAAGTATGGCTTCGTTAGATGAGTTTGAAACAATAATATTATAGTCCTCTTTTAAGCCTTCATATAACAATTCAGAATCTATAATGCTATCATCAATTATTAATATTGTTTTATCTAGGTTGTTCATAAAATACCTCCAGTTATAACTAGCTTAATATTTCTTTTAATAAATAGTTGAATTTATCTAAATTTCGTTTGTTTATGGTAGAATTTTTAAAATCTATTTCAAGTTTGCTGCAAATATCTTTAATATCGTTCATCCCTAAATTAAGTGCGACCCCTTTTAAGGTGTGCACAAGTATAAGGGCATTTTCAAAATCTGCTTTTTCAAGATATGAGGTAAGTTCATTGAAAGAGTTTGCATATTTATTTTTCATTTTTAAAACTAACTTTTTATATAATTCTAAGTTACCATCAAATCTATTCATTATGTTTTCGTAATCGATGTTTTTATTAAGCGTTGTTTTAGGTTTGCCCACACTAGTTTTAGATACTTTTAAAATGACTTTTTTTAGTTTATCTAAATCAAGGGGTTTTATTAAAAAGTCATCTATATATTTAGAGTTTGAGTTTTTTATTTCATTAGTTACGATTGTTGCCGTTAGCGCAACTATCTTTGTGTTTTTATAACAGTCAGTTTTTATAATTTTAGATGCTTCATACCCGTTTAATTTAGGCATTTGTATATCCATAAGTATTAAGTCAAAATACTCATTTTTACAAAGACTAATTGCATCTATACCATTATAGGCATACTTATAATTACAATTAATTTTACTAAGGAGTATTTCTAAAATCTCTACATTTATTTCATTATCATCAACTATTAAAACCTTGAAATTTGTTAAATCTATCTGTTCTAAGTCTAAAGTTCCTAAATTTTTTAGTTTACTAAAAGATTTAGGAAAGTTTATTGAAAATGAGAATTTACTTCCATATCCATAATTACTTTCTACTGATATATTTCCACCCATAGAGGAAACTATTTCTTTACTTATAGGCAGCCCTAATCCTGTTCCAAAAACTTTCCATTCTTTATCAAACTGTTCAAAAGGCAGGAATAACTTATTTAGATTTTCTTTTTTAATTCCCTTACCTGAATCTTCAACTAAAAATTTAATTTTTATATTATCAAAAGATTCTTCCTCTTTTAAAATGGTAAGATAAACAAAGCCTTTACTTGTAAACTTAAGGGAATTACCAATTAAGTTTATTAATACTTGTGCTAAACGTATGTTATCGCCTATAACAAATACGGAGTGGTCAATATCGTTTTGAACTCCAAAAGAAATTCCTTTAAGAGCCATTTGATCTTTGAACATACTATTTATATTAGAAACTAGTGTATTAAAATTAAAAGTATCTTTTATAAGTTCAATACCTTTGTTATTAATTTTTGAAAAGTCTAGAATGTTATTTATTATTCCAAGAAGTATTTTAGATGATCCTTCAATTTTTTTTATGTAATCCTCTTGTGTTTTTGATAGTTCTGTATCTTCCATATATGAAATTAAAGATATAATAGCATTAAGGGGAGTTCTTATTTCGTGAGAAACGCTAGCTATTAAGTCATCTTTAATTTTACGTTCTATTTCAGACTTTTTCAGTTTGATCTTTAATGAATTTTCTTTTTTTAATAAATCTATTTCAGATGTAGCATCTTTTACAATATATATCTTTTTAGATTTGCCTATTGCATCTTCTATTTCAAATTTATTTACTCGGAGAAATTTTTTATCACTATTTATAACTAAATTTATGTTTTGACTTATGTTTTTTGTTGATTCTAAATTATATAAAGTATCAAAGACTTCTGAATTAGATAAAACTATCTCATTTATAAAG
Organism: Clostridium chrysemydis; assembly: GCF_015234215.1. GTDB lineage: Bacteria > Bacillota > Clostridia > Clostridiales > Clostridiaceae > Clostridium > Clostridium chrysemydis. Next base: position 99,547 of record NZ_JADEKP010000003.1, read on the forward strand.
TCTTTATCTTTAGATAAATTACCTGAAAAATCTTCATAAGTTAGTAGGTTTAGAAAAGAGTTATTTATAAATTCATAATCGTTTTTGTCATTTTCAATTATTAATCCTATAATCATATTTTTGAAGATAGTATCGTAAAGTCTCTTATAATATTTATCACTCTTATCATAAGTTAATATTCTAGTTATTAAATTTTTAAATACAAAAAATAATATTATCAAAAGAGCTAATGAGACAATAATTAAAAGAATAAAATCTAAAAATGCTTTAAAAGTTAAAGCATCTTCATCAGTAGATAAGCGTTTTAAGTATTTATAGCTAAGTAAATTTATCTCATCGTTTATTTCTTTTGATAAAACACTTAAATTTTTCGTGTAACTTGTTTTTTTATTTTTGTCTTGTTCATGTAAAATATTTTTGCAATATTTTATAAAGTCATTTGTTTCTGAAATTATAATATTCCACTGTTGCTTTTCTTCATCAGTTAGATTTAAAGCATCTATATCTACTTTTTTAAATTCTTTAATTTTTAGATATTCATTTTCACTATAAAGACCATATTTAGAAAATAAATTATAGTCAAAAGGATTTTCTAGCCAACAAGAAAATAGATTTAAGGCATCTATATATTCATCTTTATGTTGTTTATTTTTTTCAAACATGTAGTTATCAAAGTTTTTGAAAGTTATATTTTTAAAATAATAGTATTCTTTGAAAAATGTATTCATAATATTTCTTCTATCTTTAATTGTTTCTAATTGGTTTTTAGTATAAAGATAAGATATAAAACTAAAAGAAAAAATTATAATAAGTAAAGATGAAAAAATTATAAGTTTATTTTTACTTTTCATTAACTCTCCTTTAATTAAATTAAAAATTTCATTAAATAAAATATAGCATATATCGAATTGGTTCGCAAATCAGTATTAATTAATAGTTATTATAATTTAATTTAATAAAATTAAATATATTCACATATTATATCCATAAGATTGAATTAAATACTAATTATATAATTAAAGAAAATATTTAAAACTTAAGTTTTCATTAAGTAAGGATTATGTTTAACTTAAAAAGCTCTAAAATGGGATTAAACCTATTGAATTGCCAGTTTAATAAATATATAATTTAGTCAATCGATTGTAAGTAGCTGCTAAAATTATTAAATTATCAATTAAAACAGTTCTATTAAAGGTATTTATTTTAATAGTAGAATCTGATTTTATATTGGGGGATACAAGGATGGATAGAAGAAAGAAAAAAAGAAAAAAGCCAAAAGCGGTAGTTATAATTATAGGTGTGATTTTAGTAATCTACTTAGGCGTGAGTATATTTTTTATTAATAGATTTTACTTTGGAACAAAGATAAATGGCATTGATATAGGTGGACAAACTATACAAGGTGCTATCGATAAAGTAGAAGAAAAAATAGGTTCATATAATCTAGAAATAGAAGGTAGAGATGGATTTAAGGAAAATATATCAGGAAATGAAATAGATTTAAAATTTAAAGACACAAAGGAAATAAAAAATCTTGAAGAAAATCAAAAGGCTTTTTTGTGGCCTGGCGGTATTTTAAGTAAAAAGGAATCTAATTTAGATGACTATATAACTTATGATGAGGAGAAACTTAATAAAGTAATAGAAAACTTAGATTGCTTTAAAGAAGAAAAAATTACAAATCCTAAGAATCCAGGGTTTACATATAAAGATGGGGGTTATGAAATAACAGATGAAGTAATGGGTAACAAGTTAAATAAAGAGGATACAATAAAAGATATTAAAGATTCAATAGCTAATCATAAATTATCTTTAAATTTAGAAGAAGCTAAGTTATATATAAACCCTAAATATACCAAGGACTCACCTAAAGTAAAGGAAACAAAAGATATTTTAAATAAATATGTAAAAGCAAAAATTACTTATACTTTCGGAGATGCTAATGAAGTAATTGATGGTTCTAAAATAAATAAATGGCTTTCTGTAAGTGAAAACTTAGACCCTAAAATTGATTATAAGGAAGTTAACTCATTTATAGAAGAGCTTGAAAAGAGTCATAATACAGTCGGGCAAGGAACTATGTTTAAAGCAAATGATGGAAGGTTAATAAGCGTTCCTGGTGGTAATTTTGGTTGGAAGATAAATAGTTTAGGAGAAAAAGAACAGTTTCTTTCCGATATAAAAGAAGGTACGACGGTAACTAGAGAACCTGTATATGCATTTAAGGGAGTTGTTCAGGGAACTAACGAGACTGGAAGTACTTATGTAGAAATTGATTTAGGAAAGCAACATCTTTGGTACTACAAAGATGGATCATTAGTTGTAGATAGTGATATAGTTACAGGAAATGAATCTAAGAAATTATCAACACCACCTGGTTTATTTAGACTTGATTATAGGGAGAAAGATGCAACTTTAAAGGGAGAAAATTATTCACAACCAGTTAAGTATTGGATGCCTTTTAATGGAGGAATAGGACTTCACGATGCAAGTTGGAGAGAAAAGTTTGGTGGGGAGATTTATAAAACTAATGGTTCTCACGGTTGTGCTAATTTACCACCTAAAGTTGCAGAGACAATATTTAACACTATTTCATCTGGTACGCCAGTAATATGTTATAACACTTAAATTATAGATTTAAATAAAAGGAGTTTTCAAAAATGAAAAACTATTATATTAATGAAAAATTATTCGCTATAGGCTCAAAGTTTAATGTTTTAGAAGATGGTGACATTCCTGCATTTGTAGTAGAGTCAGATAAGTTTGATTTAGGAAAAAATATTTCAATATATAATTTATCTGGAGAAAAATTATTATATTTTAAACAAAAAATACCATCTTTAAAGGCAAGTTATAGAGTTTTAGATAATAAAAAAGAACTAGCTTTTATTAAAAAGAATTTTATTGGAAATACATATAAGGTTACAGGTGCTTTGGGTGAAATGTTAATTAAGCCTGATAATATCTTAGGCAGAAAATATAACATAATATTAAATGATAATATTATTGGGAGAATTGAAAAAGAGCTTACCTTTGGAAGAGATAGATACACTTTGAGTGTAATAGATGAAAACTATACTAACTTTTTGATTGGTGTTTTAGTAATGGTAGATATGGTTAAATTCAGTAATTAGTAAATATAAAAAGGCCTACAAAAGTTAAATATTTTGTAGGTTTTTTATCTAAAATAAACAAAAGTTGAAAAATATAGTCAATTAATGGTATTATCAAAGTATGTCTTTTGTGGAAAAAAGATGTAATCATTTATAAATAGGGGGAGAAAAATGAAAAAGAAATACATAGGGATTATAGTGTGTGCAGTAGTTATTATTGCAGCTACTATAGGGATGGTATTATTAAAAAATTCAAGTTCTAAAAAAGATGCAAAAATAGAAACTATAACTATTCCGTCTGTAGAGAAGGTATTTATAAACGGAAAAGTAGTTCCAAATGAATCTAAAAAGATATATTTAGATATAGCATCAGGTGAAGTATCGAGTGTTTCTGTTAAAAATGGTGAAACTGTTAAAAAAGGGGACGTGCTTTTTACTTATAAAAATGATAAGTTAGATACTCAAATAAAAGATTTAGAGCTTCAACTTAAAAGTGCAAAAGAGCAAAAGTCAGACCTTTTAAAAAAGAAAGATGAATTAGATAAAAAAGCAAAAGAAGATAAAGAAAAGTTAGAAAAATTAAAAAATGAATCTCTAAATAGCGGAAAAGTTCCTGAAGCTCTAGAAGGTGTAAATCCTATTGCAGGTAATATTAGTGGAGATAGTATTGATACAAATGCTATAGATAAGCAAATAAACCTTTTAGAGAATCAAATAAAAAATTTAAAATCTTCAAAATATAAAGAAGTAACAGCACCTATAAATGGAATAGTTACTATAAATAAAGATAACCAAAACGTTCAAGAGCCATATATGATTATAGGGTCGAGTGATCTATATGTAGATGGAGTTGTAAATGAAAAGGATCAACAAAAGGTTAAAAAGGATCAAAAGGTAGATGTTAGTATACTTGCAAATAATAAAAATATTAAAGGTAAAATCATAAGCGTATCTGATATACCAGAAAATTCAGCGGCGTCACTAGACCCTAAGAGCAGTCAAAATATGTCTTTCTATAAGGTAGATATAGATTTAGATTCTCAAAAAGGAATTGTTGATGGTTTTCACGTACAAGCTACTGTAAATTTAGATGAAAAAGATATAACTATACCTAAATCAGCAGTTCTAGATGATAATGGTAAAAAATATGTATATATAGTTTCTGATAACAAGCTAAAGAAAGCCTTTGTTACAGTTGCAGAAGATAAGGATAACTATATAGTTAAAGAAGGCTTAAACTCAGGTGACAAGGTAGTTAAAACTCCAGACACTACTATGAAAGAGGGTATGGAGGCTTGAGTAATATAGTTAAAATTACTAATTTAAATAAATATTATATTACTGGAGACGAAAAGCTTCATGTTTTAAAAAACATAGACCTTAAAATAAATAAAGGGGATTTTGTTATGATAATGGGTAAGTCAGGAAGTGGTAAGACTACCCTTATGAATATACTAGGTCTTTTAGATAGGTTTGATGATGGAGAATATTTATTTAATGATATAGATGTAAGAGGAATAAGTGAAGGTGAAAAGTCTAAGATAAGAAATCAGAATATGGGATTTATATTTCAACAGTTTCATCTTATAGATTCATTATCTATAGGAAAAAACGTTGAACTCCCTCTTTTATATAAAGGTAAGGTATCTAAAAAAGAGAGAGATGAACTTATATTAAAATATCTAGAAATGGTTGGACTTAAAGAAAAGAAAAATAAACTTCCATCAGAGCTTTCAGGGGGACAGCAGCAGAGAGTTGCTATAGCGAGAGCACTTATAAATAATCCATATGTAATATTTGCAGACGAGCCTACAGGAGCCTTAGATAGTCACACAGGTACTGAAATAATGGAAATACTTAAAGGGCTTAATGAAGAAGGCAAAACAATTATTATGGTTACACATGATGAGGATTTAATAAAATATGCAAATAAAGTTATTAGGGTTAAAGATGGAGATATAATTGGAGGGGAAGCTTAAGATGAATGCAAAAGAGTTATTTTTAACAGCTATTTCAAGCTTGAGGTTTCATAAACTAAGGACATTCTTAACTATGATTGGAATAATTATTGGGATAAGTTCTGTAGTTGTAATACTTTCTGTTGGTGATGGGTTTAAAGAGTACGTTCACACACTTTCAGAAGAAGCGAGTGCAAACACTATAACTATTGAGTTTAAACCTAAAAATGAAAATATTAATTATTCACTTTTAGAGCCCTTTACAAAAAATGATTTAAATACTATAGAGGGGTTAAGTGGAGTTTCAGAAGTTAAGCCTTCAGCTGGGCTTATGGGATTTGGAAATATGTCTGTAGATGAAGGAAGTTTTTATAATAAGAAAAATACCTTATTTATAGATAAATACGGAAAAGATGCTCCAAAGCTTGACTGTGGCAGATGGTTTAGTAGCGACGATTCAAATAGAGATTATATGGTTTTAAATTATGATGCAGCTAAAGATTTATTTTCAGAACCTAAGGATGCTTTAGGAAAAGCTATAACTTTAAAAGGACAAAACTTTGAAGTTATTGGTGTAGTAAATAAAGAAGGTGAAGGTGCTTTCGCCCTTATGGGTTTAAATAAAAGTTACGTAAGTGAGGAAAATTTAAAAGAAATAAGGGGAGACGATCCTATTTTTTCTATAGACGTTAGCGTTAAAGAAGGAGCAGATAAGAATCAAGTTTTTGATGAGATACAAAGAAATTTAAAATCAGTTCACGGCTCTGAAGAAGGAGATTATATTTTAAAAGATCCTCAAGAGAGCGCTAAAGCTATAGATAGTATAATTGGAGCTTTAACTAAATTCGTAGCATTTATAACAGGAATATCTTTAATAGTTGGAGGTATTGGAGTTATGAATATTATGTATGTATCAGTTTCTGAAAGAAAAAGAGAAATTGGTATAAGAAGAGCAATAGGTGCAAGCCCTAAGAGTATATTATTGCAATTCTTAATTGAAGCTGTAATAGTTACCTTAATCGGAGGAATAATTGGTATAATAGTAGGCTTCTTAATATCAACTGGAGCTGGAATGCTAATGCCATTTAAGCCTGTCTTAACGTTTAAAACTGTGATAGGTGCAACCTTAATATCTATCTTAGAAGGGGTTATCTTTGGAGTTATTCCTGCAAGAAACGCATGTAAGATGGATCCTATAAAAGCAATATATAAGTAAAACTAAAGGGATGCACCTATGCATCCCTTTGATTTTATTCAAAATATAAGTATTTTTTCTTGTAGATAAAAATTGCAGTTAAAACTGGTAATATTAAACTTAATAATATATTAGTTATAGAAAAACCATAAAAAATTGTTGTAGATACTATGCTTAAAACTATTATAGTAAAGTATATATAAATACCAATTTTATTTTTAAGTAATATTAAAACTAAACCTATTATTGTTATAATAACAAAGACTAAATCGATTATTAATGAACTAGCTGGTGGTACAGTTATACCTAAACTTTTGTAAAACTCATCTCCAAACATCATCATAAGTAATCCTATAATACCAAATCCATTTGTTACAAACTGAATAACAGCTAAAGTTATAATACCTCCTCCAAGTTTGTTTCTTTTTTCATTTTCGTAATTTTCCATAAGTCCCCCTTAAAATAGTTATAAAATATTTCCTATTAATACCTTATAATACATAAAGAAGAAAAACAATGGATTATTAACAATTTTAAAAGGTTATTTACGTTATTTATTAAATATACAAAATTATAATACTTCTATTTTGATTTTTTGAAGGGATTCTAATATTTTAGGGCTAGGGGTAGATTCTGTTATTATAAAATCTACTTTATCTAAAGAAGCGAATTTATAAGCCCCATCTAAGTTGAATTTTTCGTTTTGTAGCAATAAATATACTTCTTTAGAAGATGAGATTATAGCGCTCTTTGTATTACCTTCTTCTAAATCAAAGTTATAGATACTTCTATTTAATATGTTTACTCCGCCAACCCCTATAAATGATTTGTTATACTTGTATTTAGATATAGAATTAATAGCCTCAGAGCCTGTAACGCCACCTAATTTTTTATTATAAAGTCCACCTATACAAATTAACTGGATATCGCTGTTTGGATTAGTAAATAGCGAAGAAATTTCAATCATATTACTTATAATAGTTATCTTCTTATCACTTTTTGATAATAGCTTAGCTAGTATATAATTTGTACTAGATATATCTAAAAAGATAGTATCAAAATCATTTATAACATCAAAAGCTTTTTTAGCTATAATTTCTTTAATCGAAGTATCTTTTTCTAGCCTTTTAGTTATAGTAGAATTTTCGGCAATTCCTCTTGGAAGTATTGCGCCACCGTAGGTTCTTTCTACTAAACCTTCTTTTTGAAGGTTATTTAAATCTTTTCTTATCATACTTTCTGTTACGTTGAATTGTTTGCTTAAATCTTTTACGAAGACTTTATTATTTTCTTTAACAAGGTCTAATATTTTTTCTAATCTTTCTTCCATAAACATATAGTATACCTCTTAGTTAGTTTTGTTTATTCTCATTATAATACAAATAGCAACAAATGATAACAGAAATATTGACATTATCATAAAAAATTTATAAAATAAAATTAAATAGTAAAAAATGATAATAAACAGTAATGAGGTGTGTAATGGTAGCTGAAAAATTATCTTTAGATTTAGAAGATGAAATTAAATATATAAAAATAGATATTAAGGGTAATATGCTTTTTTTAGAGGAAGAAAATATATTTCTATCTAAAAAAAATCCTATCTACATTCATTACGATTATTTTCTAGATATATATAAAGAAATAAAGAGTTCAAATAAGAAAACCTTAAATTTAATTAGGGTTTTAGCTGGTAGATTTTGTGATTTAGCTATAGAAAAAGCAGCCTTTGAAGACGATCATTTATTAAAACACGAACTTATAAAAACGGCTACTAGGTGTAATTCAGCTTTTAAATCTAAACCTGAAACATTAATTGAAGCAATTTATGAAGTGTGGTTTTTATATATTATTAATAATATGTATAGTGGCAATTTAAAATTTAAATATGATGATTTAAAAAGAGTAATAGAAGAATTTTATGGGTTTAAGTTAGATTTTGAAAAGTCAGACTTGAATTTTAAATATATGTTTAATTTAAAATAGTGAAATAGGCCAAATAAATTGACCTACTTCACTATTTTTTTATGTTTTTAAAGAATATATCTCTTTTCATATATAATAATATAAAAGTTAATATTGGGAATAAAAGCTGTTGTAAAAATGCTACTATGTGGAATCCATTAAATACTTGAGATGAAACTATATTAATTAAAACTCCAGTAAAGTATATGTATATTCCAATATTTTTCTTAAGAAGCATAAGGGTAATGCCAAGTATCATAAGGCAAGTTAAAAAAGCACCTATAGCCATAAAAGAAACAGGAACTTCAGGAAGACCTTTTTCTCTAAAGATTTTATTAAAAGCTTCTGGGTTATATAAAAAGTTAAACGTCCCAGGTAGGCTAAATAAAAACATAACTAATTGAATTATCAGGACAACTAAAAGCCCTGCACCTAATTTTTGATTTTTTAAATCTCTCATAATAAAAATAAATCCTCCTTAAATAATGTCTATTTTAAATTACCACAATTAGTTAAAAAATAAAATAAGTATCTTAAAAGTAAGATACTTATTTAGTAGATAAATGCATTTTTATGCTTATATAATAGTAGAATCATAATAGTTGGAAGTATTAAAGAAAGCATAGTTTCTGATATATTTTCATCTAGTAATATATCTGTAGCTATATGCATTGCAATTAAGAATCCAAAGAAATATACTCCTATTTTCTTTTTTAATAAAATTAAAGTCACTGATATTAGAAGGACTAGTGAAGATAAAAATAATAGTTTTATATCTAATATCAAAAATCCTTTTGAAAGTAGAAAAAGTTCTAATTTTAATCTATCAGGTTTTAATATTACTAAATAGATTAAAGATATAAGAGCTATTAGAGAATAAGCTAAAAAAAGGCTTGAAATGATCTTTATTCCAAGACCTAATTCGTCATCTTTAGTAGTTTTCATATGTGATTTACTCCTTATAATAAATTCCCCTAAAATAATTTAGCATAAATTAATGTTTTAGTCTCTATTTTAAAGTAGATTTAAAATAGTTTTTAGAATGTTAAAATTAATGGAATACTTATCCTTATGTTAAAGGAATAACTTACTGTACTATGGGAAAAAGTTGGTATATAATTTATGTAAAAAACACTTAAAGGAGTAAAGATAATGGATAAAAAACTAATCGACGAAATAGTAAAAAAGATTGAAGAATATAAAGAAATAGCAATATATAGACACGTTATGCCAGACCCAGATTCATACGGTTCATCAAATGGGTTAAAAGATATAATTTTAAATAGCTTTAAAGACAAAAATGTGTATCTAATGGGGGAACACTCAGATAGACTTAGCTATATCGGTGAAACAGATAACGTAAAACTAAAAGACCCTAAAAATACATTAGCTATAGTTTTAGATGTATCTAACGCAGAAAGAGTTGATGATCAAAGCTTTTTAGATTGTGATTACATAATAAAAATAGATCATCACAAACCTTTCACAGAGCCTTTTGAAAACTTAATTTTTGTTGATACAAACTACTCATCATGTAGTGAAATGATACTTGATATATTATTAAATAGCACGAAAGAACTTAAGATAAGTAAAAAAGGAAGAGAAGCTTTATACGCTGGCATTATAGGGGATACAGGAAGATTCTTATATTTAGATAATCCCACTTCACTTTTAGAAAAGTTACCTAAAATAACATTTGATATAGAAGCAAAACCTATCTATAGAGAAATGTATAAGAAAAAGAAAGAAGAGCTTCAAGTTTTAGGATATATCTATGGAAACTTCAAAATAACTCAAAACGGAGTAGCTTATTTAAAGGTTCCTTACGAGACTGTAAAAGAGTTTAACTTAGAGCCAATTCAAGTAGCTAGAATGGTAAATTCACTAGCAGATTTAGAAAATATTAAAAACTGGGTATTTTTCGCAGAGAAAGAAAACGGAGAAATATTTGGTGAGTTTAGATCAAACGGACCTGTAGTAAATGATATAGCATTTAAATATGGTGGCGGTGGACACGCTTTAGCAGCCGGCGCTACTATAAAGGATTGGGATACAGTTTCAAAAATGCTTGAAGATTTCGATACTAATTGTAAAAATAATTAATTAATATACTAAAGATACTAAGCCTATTTTAGGTTTAGTATTTTTTTTACACACTTTTAAAAAGGAGATTATAATCTTATTGTTAAATTACTAAAAAGGACATCTATTATATTGTTTTTAACTTCTTTAGTTATAAATACTTATTTATATTTTAGAGGTGGAGAAATAAAATTATTTAACTATATTTTTTGGATAAGTATTTCTTTTTACTTTATATTAACTATTTTTTATGATTTTTATTTGAAGAAACATAGTTAAAAATTTAGCTAATGGATAAGGATTATCCCAAGAAAGTTATTGATAATATGGAATTATTAAGTAGTAATTCCTAAAAAATTAATACTAATTCCAAGGTTTTTTATGAAAATGTTAGATAAATAACAAAAATTCCTTGACTATATTTTAACGTTTATATTATATTATAATTGTTGTTATGTTAAATTAATGTTTAAAATCTATATACGTGCTATAAATTTTAAGGAGTATAATTTATGGCAGTATATTTAGCAGAAGTTATAGGAACAATGCTTTTAATCATCTTAGGTGATGGTGTTGTTGCGAACGTAGTTTTAAAGAAAACTAAAGGAAATAATTCAGGATGGATTGTTATCACAACAGGATGGGCTTTAGCAGTTGCAATTCCAGCGGCTATTTTCACAAGTGTTAGTGGAGCTTTATTTAATCCTGCGTTAACGATTGGACTAGCTTGCGTTGGTCAATTTGCTTGGGGAGAAGTTCTTCCCTTTATTATTGCACAACTTGTAGGAGCATTCCTTGGTGCAATCGTTGTTTATATAGTATATTACAACCATTTTAACGAAACTGAAGACCAAACTTCAAAACTTGGTGTTTTTTGTACAATTCCAGAAATAAGAGATTTAAAAATAAACTTCTTAACTGAGTTTATAGGAACTTTTGTTTTAACTTTCTCTATACTTGGAATCGGAGCTCAAGACTTAGGGTATGGAGTTAAGGTTGTTATAGTTGCATTTTTAATTTGGGCTATAGGTATAAGTCTTGGTGGACCTACTGGTTATGCTATAAACCCAGCTAGAGATTTCGGTCCAAGACTAGCTCACGCTATATTACCAATCAAAGGTAAAGGTGATTCACAGTGGAGTTATGCATGGATTCCTATAGTTGCACCAATACTTGGTTCAATCTGTGGTGCTATAGTTTATACAAATATTTTTTAATAATTAAATTAGAAAAATGGTGTATTTTAAAGTTTTCTTTAAAATACACTTTTTTAACATATATAAGAGTATAAACTTAAATCTACTACAAATTTAAGAGTGCAATTTATCTTAAATCCTTTCAAGTAAGAAAGAGATTAAATAGAACTAGAGGCTAAAAAGCCCCTTTTAAAATACATAAAATAAAATCAAAAGATGAGAATTATAGGAGGATATATGGCTAGTTTACTTGATATTAGAGAAATAATTAATGTTGATACGTTTCAAAAGATTCAAGACGATATTGCAAAAGCTACTGAAAGTTCTATAATCACAGTTGATTATAAAGGTATTCCTGTAACTAAACACAGCAGATGTAGTGAGTATTGTACTCTTATTCGTGAAAAAAAAGAGTTTTCTAAGCTTTGCGAAAAGTGCGACTCAAGAGGTGGTCTTGAAGCTGCAAGAGAAGGAAAGTTTTATATTTATAAATGCCATAGAGGTCTTATAGATGTTGCAGTGCCTATTATAATAGACGGACAATACTTAGGCGCAGTTATGGTAGGGCAAGTACTACTTAAAGATGCTGAAGAACACGACATAGAAAGAGTATTAGTTAAAGACCTTAAGTACGACGAAGATGAAAAAGATAGAATAATAAAAGCTTACGAGAATATCCCTATGTTAAGCTATGAAAAAATCAAATCGATTTCAGAGATGATGTCTCATATAAGTAATTATATAGTTGAAGAAGCTATGCTTAAAAGAACTCAAAACGAGATTTATAAAAAGAATATTGAAATAGCTATAGCAGAGAGAGCTAAACTTGAACTTGAAGAAGAATATAGAGCAATCCAATTAAAAGCACTTCAATCTCAAATAAATCCTCATTTTTTATTTAATGTTTTAAATAGCATATCTTCACTTGCAATAATTGAAGATGCACCTAAAACATCAGATGTAATTTATAATTTATCACATATTTTAAGATATACTCTTAAAAAAGCGAACAAGATAGTAAAAATACAAGAAGAAGTAGATAATATTAAAGCTTATCTTGAGATCCAAAAGGTCAGATTTGAAGATAGGATTAGATATAAGTTAGAAGTAGAAGAAAGCGTAAAAAACTTTCAAATACCTTTTTTAGCTCTTCAAGTATTTGTTGAAAATGCAGTTCTTCACGGTATTGAAGAAAAGGAACAAGGCGGGTATGTTAACGTATTAATTTCTTCATTAGGTGATAATATAAATATAAAAATTGAAGATGATGGGATAGGGATTTTAGAAGATAGACTACTTCAAATAAGAGAAGAAATAAAAAATAGAGATAAGATTGGCTTAGAAAAGATAGGGATTAATAACGTAAATAAAAGAATGTATTATTGCTTTGGAGACGATTATGAAATAAAAATAGATAGTCAAATAAGCAAAGGGACAGAAGTAAACATAATTATTCCGAAAAAAATATAAGGAGATAAGTTATGGTTAATGTAATGGTTGTAGATGATGAAAAGCTTGAAAGAGAAGTTCTAAAAGCTATTTTAGAAAAAAATGAAAGAATTTCTAATGTTTACGAAGCAAAAAACGGTAAAGAAGCTTTAGAAATTAATAGAGAGTTTAATCCTGATATTATATTTATGGATATAAAGATGCCAGGGATAGATGGAGTTAAAGCTTTAGAACTTATAAAAAACGAATATCCAAATAAAAAAGTAGTAATGATCACAGCATATGATGATTTTGAGTTTATACATAAAGTTTTAGTACTTGGAGGAACTGATTATATACTAAAACCTATTAAGCCATCAAACATTATAGATATAGTAAACAATATCATTGACAAAATAAATACTAAATCAGTAGAAGTTTTAAGTGAAGAAGTAATAGTGAAAGAAGACAAAGAAGATCTAATTAAAAAGGGGAAAAAATTTATAAAAGATAATGTTTCAAAGCCTATAAAGCTAGAAGATATCGCATCTTTTTGCAATTTAAGCCCTAGTTATTTTAGTAGATTATTTAAAAAAGAAACTGGAAAAACTGTTATATCATACATAAACGAAGAAAAAATAGAAAAAGCAAAAGAGCTTTTAAAAAATACATATTTACCTATAATAAATATATCTTTAGATTTAGGTTTTGACGATTGCGGGTACTTTATAAGGGTATTTAAGAAAGCAACAGGGGTCACGCCTAAGGTCTTTAGAGAAGAAAAATAACTAAATTTGATAGAGATAAAACAAAAGCGATATGAAAATATCGCTTTTGTCATATAAAAATACAATTAAATAGTACAAATCTGTATAAAAAATAGGATTATTTTAACCTTTTCTAAAAATGGGATAAAATAATCCTATTTTTATCTTTTGCATTAGTCAAAAATTTAACATAACTGTGCGTTATTATTCAATGGCAAAAATGTGACTATGGTTTACAATCTAGACATAGATAAAAAATTAACAAATTAAATTTTTGAAAGCGAGGCTGATTTAAGTGAAATCTAAAAGATTCCAAGTATTATCAGAGCGTCCTGTAAATCAAGACGGACTTATCGGAGAATGGGCAGAAGAAGGATTAATAGCCTTAGATAACCCAAATGATCCTAAATCATCAATAAAAATAGAAAACGGACTAGTTGTAGAATTAGACGGTAAAAAAAGAGAAGACTTTGATATGATAGACAAGTTTATAGCTGATTATGCAATAAACTTAGAGGAAGCTGAAGATGCTATGAAGCTTTCAGCTACAGAAATAGCAAAGAAATTAGTTGATATAAATGTAAGCAGAGATGAGATCGTTAAATTAACAACTGCAATCACTCCAAAGAAAGCTGTTGAAGTAATCGAAGAGATGAACGTAGTTGAGATGATGATGGCTCTTCAAAAAATGAGAGCAAGAAGAACTCCTGCAAACCAATGTCACGTTACAAACGTAAAAGACAACCCAGTACAAATCGCAGCAGATGCAGCTGAAGCAGCACTTAGAGGCTTCGCAGAGCAAGAAACTACAGTAGGTATCGTAAGATATGCACCATTTAATGCACTTGCTATTTTAGTAGGTTCACAAGTTGGTAGAGGTGGAGTTTTAACTCAATGTGCTGTTGAGGAAGCAACTGAACTTGACCTTGGAATGAGAGGACTTACAAGTTATGCAGAAACAGTTTCAGTATACGGAACAGAAGCTGTATTTACAGATGGAGATGATACTCCTTGGTCAAAAGCATTCTTAGCATCAGCTTATGCTTCAAGAGGACTTAAAATGAGATTTACATCAGGAACAGGTTCAGAAGCATTAATGGGATACTCAGAAGGTAAATCAATGCTTTACTTAGAATCAAGATGTATCTACATAACTAAAGGTGCTGGAGTTCAAGGACTTCAAAACGGAGCTGTAAGTTGTATCGGAATGACAGGGGCTGTTCCTTCAGGAATAAGAGCTGTACTTGGAGAAAACTTAATAGCTGCAATGCTTGATATAGAAGTAGCATCAGCAAACGATCAAACTTTCTCACACTCAGATATAAGAAGAACAGCAAGAATGCTTATGCAAATGCTTCCAGGAACAGACTTCATATTCTCAGGATATAGTGCAGTTCCAAACTACGATAATATGTTTGCTGGATCAAACTTTGATGCAGAAGACTTTGATGATTACAACATACTTCAAAGAGACTTAAAAGTTGATGGTGGAGTTAAGCCTGTAACAGAAGAAGAAACTATTAAAGTTAGAAATAAAGCAGCTAGATGTATCCAAGTTATATTTAGAGAATTAGGATTCCCAGATGTAACTGACGAAGAAGTAGAAGCAGCTACTTACTGTCACGGAAGTAAAGAAATGCCAGACAGAAACATAGTAGAAGACTTAAAAGCAGCAGAAGAAATGCTTGAAAGAAGAATCACAGGATTAGATATAATAAAAGCTTTAAGCAAAAATAATCTTGAAGATGTAGCTAACAACTTACTTAACATGCTTAAGCAAAGAGTTACAGGAGATTATCTTCAAACTTCAGCAATACTTGATAAAGACTTTAACGTTATAAGTGCTGTAAATGACATAAATGATTATATGGGACCTGGAACAGGTTACAGATTAGATGGCGAAAGATGGGAAGAAATTAAAAACGTTCCAACTGTAATGCAGCCAGAAGATATTAAGTAGGAGGAGAAGACGGATGGAAAAGACTTTTATACCAGAACTTACTGTAAAGGAAGTTGGAGAAGCTAAGTCAAACGTTAGACCTGACGAAGTTGTTATAGCTTTAGGACCAGCTTTCCACAAACACCAAAACAAAACAATAGTTGATGTACCACATAGCGTAGCATTAATGGAAATGATAGCCGGAGTAGAAGAAGAAGGATTAACTGCAAGAGTAGTTAGAGTAATCAGAACTTCAGACGTATCATTTATGGCTCACGATGCAGCAGAATTAAGTGGATCAGGAATAGGAATCGGAATTCAATCAAAAGGAACTACAGTAATTCACCAAAAAGATTTACTTCCTTTAAATAACTTAGAGTTATTTTCACAAGCTCCACTATTAACTCCTGATACTTACAGATTAATAGGTAAAAACGCAGCAAAATATGCAAAAGGTGAATCACCAACACCAGTACCAGTTAAGAACGACCAAATGGTAAGACCTAAGTTTATGGCTAAAGCTGCATTACTTCACATAAAAGAAACTAAGTATGTAGATAACGGAAAAAAACCACTACAATTAGAAGTTAGCTTCTAAGAAGAAAGGATTGAAAGTATTATGGAAAAATTTACTGCAAAAGATTATCCTCTAACAGCTAAAAGAGGTAATGATATAACAACTCCAACTGGAAAAAAATTAAATGATATTACATTAGATAAAGTTCTAAATGGAGAAATAAACGCAGATGATATAAGAATCTCACCAGAAACTTTAGAGATGCAAGCTCAAATAGCTGAAAGCATGAACAGAGATGCAATCGCTAGAAACTTTAGAAGAGCAGCAGAACTTATAAGCGTTCCAGATGATAGAATACTAGAAATGTATAATGCATTAAGACCTTATCGTTCAACTAAAGAAGATCTATATGTTATAGCTGATGAACTTGAGCATAAATATGGAGCAAAAATAAACGCAGACTTCGTTCGTGAAGCAGCTGGTGTTTATGAGGAAAGAAAGAAGTTAAGAACTGAAGAATAATCAAGTGAGGTGTAACACGTGAAAATCATAGCAGGAATTGATATAGGAAACTCATCTACAGAAACAGCACTTGGTAGGGTAACTAAAGATGGATTTGAATTCTTAAGTAGTGGAATAATTCCAACTACAGGAATCAAAGGAACAGAAGAAAATATAAGAGGTGTAATAGATTCTTTAAATATGGCACTAAAGCGTGCAAATATTACTTTAGAAGAATTAGACCTAGTTAGAATCAACGAAGCTGCACCAGTTATTGGTGATGTAGCTATGGAGACTATAACAGAAACAATAATAACTGAATCTACAATGATAGGTCACAACCCAACAACTCCAGGAGGAATCGGTCTTGGAATCGGGAAAACTATCGATTTAGACAGTTTAGAAGATATAGATGCAAATGATTTAAGTGAAGAAGAAAATGCATTTATACCACTTGTCTTAAAGGAAAAGAGTTTCTTAGAAGCAGTTTATAAAATAAACAAAGCTACTGAGAGAGGATTAAATATTAAGGCTTGTATAGTTCAAAGAGATGACGGAGTTTTAATAAACAATAGATTAAATAAAAAAATACCTATAGTTGATGAAGTATCTCTACTTGAAAAAGTTCCAGTTAACATGAGAGCAGCTGTTGAAGTTGCTGATAAAGGTTCAGTTATAAAGGAATTATCAAACCCTTACGGAATAGCAACTGTTTTTGGACTTACATCAGAAGAAACAAAGATGATAGTACCAGTATCAAGAGCACTTATAGGTAACAGATCAGCTGTAGTTATTAAAACTCCAGAAGGTGATGTTAAAGAAAAGAAAATACCAGCAGGAAAAATAAATATTACTGGATTTAAAAGAAAAGAATCTGTTGACGTTGAAGACGGAGCTAAAAAGATAATGGAAGCTGTAAGTCTTTGTACTCCAATTGAAGATTTAAGAGGAGACTCAGGGTCAAACGTTGGAGGAATGCTTGAAAAAGTAAGAGGAGTTATGGCTGAACTTACTAACCAAAGCGTTACTGATATAAAGATTCAAGACCTTTTAGCAGTAGATACATTTATTCCACAAAGAGTAAAAGGTGGACTTGCTAAGGAGTTTTCAATGGAAAATGCAGTAGGAATTGCTGCTATGGTTAAAGCTCACAAGTTACAAATGCAAATAATTGCAAAAAGCTTAGAAGATAAGCTTAATGTAAAAGTTGAAGTTGGTGGAGTTGAAGCCGATATGGCAATTAGAGGAGCTCTAACAACTCCAGGAACTAGCACACCACTTGCAATATTAGATATGGGAGCAGGCTCAACTGATGCTTCTATAATAAATAAAATGAGAGAAATAAACTCAATTCACTTAGCTGGAGCTGGGAATATGGTTACTATGTTAATTAAATCAGAACTTGGCATAGAAGACTTTAAACTAGCAGAAGACATCAAAAAGTACCCTCTAGCTAAAGCAGAAAGTTTATTCCATATAAGACATGAAGATGGAACAGTAGAATTCTTTGATAAACCACTAGATTCATCAGTGTTTGCAAAGATAGTAATAATAAAAGACGGAAACTTAATCCCAATAGATGGTCAAAATTCTCTTGAAAAAATCAAGAGCGTTAGAAGAACAGCTAAAGAAAGAGTTTTTGTAACTAACTGTTTAAGAGCTTTAAAGAGCGTTTCACCAACAGGAAACATAAGAGACATCGAGTTTGTAGTTTTAGTTGGAGGATCTTCATTAGATTTTGAAATACCAGAACTTGTAACAGATGCACTTTCACATTACGGAGTAGTTGCAGGTAGAGGAAATATAAGAGGAGTAGAAGGACCTAGAAATGCAGTTGCAACAGGACTTGTACTTGCTTATGAAGGAGATGCTTAATTTATGAAAAAAGATTATAGCGCTCCTAGCATAATGGTATTTTTAAATGAAAAAGTAGAAGAAGAAACTATTTTAGAAGTACTTTATGGAATAGAAGAAGAAGGAATCCCTTTTG
This sequence comes from Clostridium chrysemydis, assembly GCF_015234215.1. Lineage (GTDB taxonomy): Bacteria > Bacillota > Clostridia > Clostridiales > Clostridiaceae > Clostridium > Clostridium chrysemydis. Next base: position 118,198 of record NZ_JADEKP010000003.1, read on the forward strand.
CCCTAAAAAAAGAAATAGATGATGATTCAAAAAAGTTAGCACATTTAGCATCTAACAGATCAAAACTTTCTGTTGGAATAGGAATAGATTCAAAGGGAAATATAAGTTTAACAACAGATAAATTAAAAGAAGATTCACCATTATTTATTAATAGTTTAAAAAACGGTGAATCTACCCTTAGAAGTCTTGGAGCTAACGGGGCTAGATTAGTAAAAGGTATGCCCCTTAAAAACCTTTAACAAAAGGAGAATTTTTATGAATATCTACACAAAAACAGGTGATAAAGGTCAAACAGCACTTTTTGGAGGAAGCAGAGTTAAAAAATCTGACTTAAAAGTAGAATCTTACGGAACTATAGATGAGTTAATTTCATTTATAGGAATAGCTTACGCTGAAATAGAAGAGAAAAGAGAAAAAGACCTTCTTAGAAAAATTCAAGTAGAGCTATTTATGTTAGGTGCAGAACTTGCAAGTGACGAAAAGGGCTTAGAACTTTTAAAAGATAAGATACAAAAAGAGCATATAGAATGCTTAGAAAACGAAATCGATCACTATATGGAAATAGCAGGACCCTTAAAAGAATTCGTAATACCAGGAAAAAACAAATCATCAGCTTATCTTCACGTAGCTAGAACTATAGCTAGAAGAGCTGAGAGAAACATGACATTACTAGATGAAACTGTTTCTTTAAGAGAAGAAATCAAAAAGTATATTAATAGACTTTCAGATTGCCTATTTGCAGTAGCAAGGTATGAAGAAGTTAAGTAATAAAGGAGGTAACTTTATGAAAAAGTTAAACGAAGTAAAAGAGTTAAGCTTAGAAGTAGTTAAAGAAATGGCTAAAGCAGCTGAAGAAAAGGCTAAAGAAATGAACGTACCAGTTTGTTTTGCAGCTGTAGACAAAGGAGCTAATTTAATGCTTATGCACAGAATGGAAGATGCATTTGTAACAAGCATTGATATAGCTATAAACAAAGCTTTCACAGCAAATTGCTTAAAGCAAGGAACACACGAAATAGCTGAGTGTGTAAAACCAGGAGAAAGCCTTTATGGTTTACAATTAACAAACAACTGTAAGATAGTACCTTTTGGTGGTGGATTCCCAATAAAGGTTGATGGACAAGTTGTTGGAGCAGTTGGCGTAAGTGGCGGAACTGTTGAAGAAGATATGGCTATAGCAACTGCTGCTGTAGAAGCTTTTAATAGAGCATAATAATTTAAGCTAATATATATTTTAATTTATATAAATAACAGATAAAATGGAGGAAATAAAAATGAGAATGTATGATTATTTAGTACCAAGCGTAAACTTTATGGGAGCAAACTCAATAACTGTAGTTGGAGAAAGATGTAAAATCTTGGGTGGAAAAAAAGCTCTTATAGTTACAGATAAATTCTTAAGAAGCATGAAAGGTGGAGCTGTTGAATTAACAGAGAAATACCTTAAAGAAGCAGGAATAGAAGTTGCTTACTATGATGGAGTAGAGCCAAATCCAAAAGATACTAACGTAAGAGATGGATTAGAAGTATTCAAAAAGGAAAACTGTGATATGATCGTAACAGTTGGTGGAGGAAGCTCACACGACTGTGGTAAAGGAATCGGTATCGCTGCAACTCACGAAGGAGATTTATATGACTATGCAGGTATAGAAACTTTAACTAATGCATTACCTCCAATCGTTGCTGTAAACACAACTGCTGGAACTGCATCAGAAGTTACAAGACACTGCGTTATCACAAACACAAAAACTAAAGTTAAATTCGTTATCGTAAGCTGGAGAAACCTTCCTCAAGTTTCAATAAACGACCCAATATTAATGGTTGGAAAACCTGCTGGATTAACTGCTGCAACAGGAATGGACGCTTTAACTCACGCTGTTGAAGCTTACGTATCAAAAGATGCTAACCCTGTAACAGATGCTGCTGCTATCCAAGCTATCAAATTAATATCACAAAACTTAAGACAAGCTGTAGCACTAGGAGAAAACTTAGTAGCTAGAGAAAACATGGCGTACGGTTCATTACTTGCAGGTATGGCATTTAACAATGCAAACTTAGGATATGTTCACGCTATGGCTCACCAATTAGGTGGATTATATGACATGCCACACGGAGTAGCAAACGCTATGTTATTACCACACGTATGTAAATACAACTTAATAGCCAACCCACAAAAATTCGCTGATATAGCTGAGTTTATGGGAGAAAACATCACTGGATTATCAGTAATGGACGCTGCACAAAAAGCAATCGATGCTATGTTCAGATTATCACAAGATATCGGAATCCCAGCTAGATTAAGAGATAAAGGAATCAAAGAAGAAGATTTCGAATACATGGCTGAAATGGCACTTAAAGATGGAAATGCTTTCTCAAACCCAAGAAAAGGTAACGAAAGAGACATCGTTGAAATATTCAAAGCTGCATTCTAATTGGAAAATAGCTTAAAGTAAACATTAATAAATTAAAAATAACGCACGATATATAGATTTTAAACAACAACAACATATAACAACAAACATAAAACCACTTTGATTTACGCAAGGTGGTTTTTATGTATTTTAAAGTATAAGAATTTGTAGAAAAGGGGTTAGTTAAATTAAAAGATTTTATGATTTAAAACTACCAGTGCTTAGCTGTAGCATAGGGCTTAAATAATAGCATTCTCTATGGAATAATAAAAAAATTTTAAATTCAAAAAAACTACACCATTGTTACGAGAAATTATTGGTACAAGGGATTTTCGCTATATGTGGGTAAATTTTTGATGTTTTGGACAAGTAAAAATTATTTAGACAAACTATAAAAACTGAATCATAGTAGACAAGTAGTTACGCTAAGGACAAGCTATTGAAGCATACTTATATTAGGATTAAAGTAAAAGTAAAACTAAATTACTTTTATACAAAAAATAGAACTAATAAGATTAGATAAAATAGTATGTTTTTCATAGGATCCTTCGTAAATATAAACAAACCAATTCAAATAAACTTGAAGATATTTTGTAGCAACGCTTCTGAATTTTCTAAGCCATCTTCTTAAATTCAATATAAAATCAGAACAACTACTAAGTAAAGTTTCACTTTCTTCTTTAGAAATTTCTAATTCTTTATTTTTATGAAGAGCGTAGTTTAATTTTTTTGATACAAGATAAGAAAATCTATCTTTACCTGGTAAAAAGTAAGTATTAAATACAGGATTAAACTCATTTAATAAATTCTCTATAGATTCCTTTGTAGGGCTCATAGAATCAAAGGATATCTTAGCTAGAGAGTAATTGTTTTTATTAATAGTAGTAGCTACGAAGATATTTTTTCTTCTAGAGATAGTGCAGACAGGGGGAGTCTTTTGCCCCTTAAAGTTTTCTAAGAACTTAGGATGTCTCATAGCTGTAACTATATGAGTTCTTCTAGAATCTGTATAAGTTTCTATATGTTTAAGTATTTTATGTCTCCATCTAAACGATGTTTCTATACAAATATTTAATCTATCTGCGCAATCTCTTATAGTAGCCCCAGATAACATAAGACGAGTGTATTTATCCCAAAGGTTTACGCTTTTTCTAGTGTTATGCCAGACAAGTCCTGTTCCTTCATTAAAGGTTTTAAGACAATCTTTGCATTGGTACCTTTGGATATTCCTATATTTACCGTATTTAATAAAATGTTTTGAATCACAATGGGGACAAGCCGATGTATGTACCATAATCTCACCTCGAAAAATTCTGTAATTTTTAGTTATTTTGATTATGGACATAAAAAAGTGCCTTTATTCAGGTGATTTTGGGAAAATACCAACAAAGAAGCAAAACAATGTTGTAGTGGAATTGAGAATTACTAAAAAAGTATATTAGTGGAGGTGCCTTTAAATATTTAACATACTATTTTAAAAAAGGAATATTATGTTAAAATGGTATTGAGTATATTGGGCAAGGGGCATACCTTACAAGAGTCAAAAATAGTACAGAAAAATAAGGAGGGATGCCATATGATTAAAAAGTTTATTAAACATATGAGAAGAAGATTTAGTGGTATTACCTTAAATATTGGCATAATTGGATTTAACTTTGATAGTTCTGGCTCTTGTCGAGTATATTATTTAAAGTGAATAAATTATATGATAAATCTAAGTTCTAATGAAATTTGATACTATTTAAAGGAGTGGTAGGAAGTTTGAAATTTATAGTAGAACCATTTAAAGGAGCTAAACCAATACTATTTAATATGACTAGTAAGGAGATAGAAGCGATAGTTTCTATTAAACCATTTAAATTTGTAAAGACTGATGAAGATAGTGTAATTACAGATGACTTTGAAAAATTTCATATATATTATGATGATGAATATATATGTCAAGGTATAGAAATATTTCAAGAAGATAATAGTGTTTATTTCCAAGATAAAGATTTATTTAATATGACATTTAAAGAAATAGAGAAGTTGCTTAAAAATAGTGATAACGAAATTGAATACGATGAAGGGATTACTTCAAAAAAATTCGGTATAAGCATTTATGCACCTGATTATAAAGAAGAACCTAATAGTAAAGTTGAAGCGATTCTTATTTTTTCTAAAGATTATTAAAAATAAAGAGAAAATGTACTTAAACATTTTCTCTTTTAAGATAAATATAGATGCTATATTATAAGTTATTAATATCTTTAACTATTAAAGTTTTTTGTGCAGGAGTTAAGTTTTCATATTCTTTTTTTAGAGCATCTTTATTTTTATCAGTAACATTTTCTAGTTTTGTATTAAATTCATCTGCTATTTTAAAGTCATTATCTACAGATTCTTTAGTTTCTCCGTATGCTTTTAATGTAGCTAAAGATACTAATAGTTTTTCTTTGTTAGATACCTTATCTTGGTCTTCTTTAGATAACTTTTCAAAATCTTCATTTACCTTATCTACTTCTGACTTTTGGTTTTCAGTAAGATAAGCTGGACTTGGTAATTTATCTATTGATTCTTTTACAGTATCAACAGTTATACCAGAAGTTTCGCAGCCAACTAACCCAAAAGAAAAAATAGAAAGACATAAAACTAAAAATAAAGCTTTTTTATTAAATCTAGTATTTTTCATAAAAATCCCCCCTATAATTTAGAATTATGCTTAACAGGAGTTTGGGCAGTAGTTGCAACGATTAATTTATCATTTAACTCTTTAGTTTTCTCTTGAGCATAATTTGCCATTTTTTCAGTATATTTGTTCATCTCTTCAGAAGCTTTTTTAGGATCTTTTTTAACTAAATCTTTAAAGTGCTCTGTATTTTTATTTAATTCTTCATCAAGTTTTGACTCTAAAGCAGTACTTAAAGGTTTAGTATACATTCCTTGGAACTTATCATAATAAGGCTTAGTCATAGCTGCAGACTTTCTGTAAGTCCAATAAGCTGATTCATCATCAGGCTTGTCAGTTCCTTTTTGATAATCTTTAGGTGTTTCTGTTATACCAGAGTAAAAAGGAACATAAGTGCTTCTATCTGATACTCCTAAAGCTAAGTATTGAATACAGCCCACTTCTTTAGGTAAGTTTTGTTTACATTGAAGTATGTGTGATTCCATAGTTTGAGGAACACTTATCGGTCTATATTGATCCTTGTATTCTCCAAACGGATCATAAGGAGTTCCATCAAAGTGAGAACGAAGGACGGTTTTAACATCGTCTATAGAAACTTTTTGATCAGGTTTTAAAAAAGTTTCAAAATCATGGCTTGTGATTTTTTGCTCCTTTGAGGGAGTTAAAATTCTTTGACCATCCCACATCCTTGGATAATTATATTTTACATCTTCTTCATTGTCAGTCCCATAAGCTAATTTAAAGCTAAATCCGCCATCAGTTTTGTCATTATAAAGCCCATTGTCTTTTGCAAATTCTATTAAATCTTTAGAACCTAAAAAGTTTTCAGTATCATTTAAATCAACGTTTCCTATAACTAGTTTGTTTGGAATAACTGCGTAGCAATCATCAGGAACCCTTTTAGCTACCCAGTGGTGTCCAGAACCATTTTCTACATACCATATTTCATTTTTATCAGATATTATAGTTCCGTTAACTTCACTAGCTCCTTTAGTTTCTATTATTTTTCCTAGAAGCTCAGCTCCTTCTCTTGCAGTTTTAGCTCTTCCTAAAAGGATTGTAGCTATAGAATCTTCCCCAATACCATTTTCTACTAAGGGGTCAGCCTTTAAAGCTTTATCGTTTGCAGTAGCACTTTCAGTAGCACTAACGCAAACACCATTAGTATTTATCCCATCTTCATAATAGTTACCAGCACTTTGATCCCAATCGGGAGTTGCTGTGTATTTAAGGGTTTCTTTTGGCATAGGGTATGTAAATCCATTTCCTTTAGATACGTACATATCACCATCTTTAAAAGTTTCACTTGGAACTACTACAAATCTTTTAGTCCAAGCAGTTTTAGCATCCTCATTTCTAGCTATAATTGTAGAACCATCTATAGTTGCATCTTTGCCGACTAAAACAGTAGTGCAAGCATAAGTTGCAAGAGGAATTGTTGCAGTTATAATTAATGTAGAAATAAGTGAAATTAAAAATTTTTTTAACATACTATCACCTCTCATACCTTCTGTAATTTAATTTTATTCCTCTAAAATTATCAAAACAACAAAAATAATAAACGTTTACACTAAGTTTTGCTTTTAAAGTTTAAAGAGAAAATTTTATAAAAAATATCTTTTAAAAATTTGTCTAATTTATATAAAAGTGAGGGAAAAATTTCAAAATAAATACAATACCTTTATAAAAAGCACAGAAAATGTTAAATGTTCGCTATATATGAACAAAATATTAACAAATTCATTGACATGTCACAATTTGTTAAATTAAAATGAATTTAAAGAATGGATTTTTAAAGAAATACAAGATATGGTTAAAATTCATTATTTATTACTACATATAGTTTAAACGCAGTAAGGGTTATATCAAAGAAATGGGAAGATTATAATTAAAAATTATAATATAAATTGAATATCTTAAGGGGAGAAGTGAAGGTATGAAAAGAAAATTTTTAGCAATGGCACTTGCAACTGTTATGACAGCTTCTATTTTTGTAGGCTGTGGTAGTGACAAAAAGGAAGGTTCTTCTGATAAAGATACTACTAAGTTAGTAACTGAAATAAAAGAACCTGTAACTATTGAAATGTGGCACTACATGAATGGAAAACAACAGGAAGTATTAAATGGTCTTATTGATGAGTTCAATAAAACTAATGGTAAAAATATAACTGTTAAGGGTGTAAGCCAAGGTTCTATTCCAGACTTAAATAAAAAGGTTGTAACAGCATCACAATCAAATTCATTACCAGCTATAATAAACGTTTATCCAGACGTAGTTACTGGTTTAATTGAAGGTGGGAAAATTTTTGATTTATCAGGGTATGTAAATAGTCCTGAAGTAGGTATGGCAGAAGATATTAAAAACGACTTTATTCCATCATTTGTAGAAGAAGTTAGTCAATGGGAAGGCAAGCAATATGGAATGCCTTTAACAAAATCTACAGAAGTAGTTTATGTTAACAAAACTCTTTTAGAAAAGCTTGGATATAAAGTAGAAGATATTCAAAACATGACAATGGACAAATTAATTGAAGTATCTAAAAAAGCAAAAGAGAAACTAGATATTCCAGGATTCGGTTTTGATAGTAGTTCAAATGCTTTCATTTCATCATTAAAAATGGATGGAAAAGATTTCGTTGAAATAGACGGTAAAGTTAATGTAGATAACGATTGGGTTAAAGAATTTATGAAATTCTACCAAGAAAACAACCAAAAAGGATATTTAAGAATTCCAGGAGAAGATAAATACCTTTCAGGTCCTTTCTCAAACCAAAAAGTTTTAATGTACCAAGGTTCAACAGCGGGTGCATCACATATTAAAACTGATGGTAAGTTTGAAATCGCTGTAGTTGAAGCCCCAGTATTTAAAGATAAGAAAAATGCAGTTATCCAACAAGGTGCTTCATTATTTGTAACAAACGATGTTAAAGCAGAACAGCAATATGCAGCTTATGAGTTCATCAAATTCATGACAAACAAAGAAAACAGTGCAAAATTCGCTGTAGAAACTGGATACTTACCAGTTAGAAAATCATCAGCAGATACAGATGTAGTTAAAAAGGCTATAGAGAAAAAGGATTCATTATACGGTGCAATTTATCCAGTAGCTCAAAAATCTTTAGAGTATTCTTACTACACACCAGCTGTAAACAATGCTCAATCAGCTAGAAATGTAGCTATGGAAAAATATGATGCATTTATGAAAGGCGACATAAAAGACGCAGATACTCTTGTAAAAGAATTACAAGCAGATGTTACTACTTCAATAGGTAGAAAATAAATTACAAAAAAGCTATTGTACAAACAATTTGTACAATAGCTTTTTTTAATCTTCCGTTCTTATATAAGTTACTTGAACTATATCTCCAAAAGTCTCTTTTTTGATTAAAGTTAATTGAGTTAAAGGTCTATTATCTTTAAATAAAGATATTCCACCACCTAGTATAGTTGGAATTATTGAGACTATGTATTCATCTATTAGGTTTTGTTTTATAAATTCGTCGATAAGTTCAGCTCCGCCTAAAAGCCAAATATCCCTACCGTCATTTTTTCTTATGTCCTTTAAGAATTCAGCTGCATTTCTGTTTACAACTTTAATATTCTCACAAGCCTTTTCTAGAGTTTGTGAAAATACATAGGCATCCATATCTTTGTATGGCCAGTTTCCAAAGGTTAAAATTTGCTCATAGCTCTTTCTACCCATGATTACAGTATCTACAGTTTGAGAAAACTCACAAAAACCATTATCGCTACCGTCGCCTTGAACTTGATTAAGCCAATCCACGCCGCCATTAATATCTGCTATATATCCGTCTAAAGACATCGCAACATACAGTACACATTTTCTTTTATCCATAAGTCTTCCTCCTAAACGACAATAATGCATTTATTATAGCATCTAAATGATTTGTAGCCTAGAGGTAAATTAATAATAAATTATTAATAATATTTACTAATCATGACCTATAATATCTTTAATTTCATTTTTATAAGGATCAGCTTTAGCACCAAAGATTGCTTGAATTCCGTTTCCAACTTCAACAACTCCAGCTGCACCTAAATCTTTAAGGGCATCTTTATCAACTTTGCCTTTATCATTAACTTCAACTCTAAGCCTAGTTATACAAGCGTCGACACTTACGATATTTTCTTCTCCACCTAAAGCGGCTAAAACTAAAGGTGCATTATCTTTAATTTCACTTCCAGTAGAAGCAGCTCTAGATAAGCCTACAGCGCCAGCTGCAGCAGTTGCGCCTGCGATTCCAGACTTTTCTCTAAAGTCTTCCTTACTATAAAGTTTATCTTCAGTAGATTCGTCTCTTCCTGGAGTTTTTAAATCTAGTTTTTTAATTAAGAAAAGGAATACGAAGTAATAAACTATAGCGTAAGCTATACCTACTAAAACTATCATAAGCCAGTTAGTTGGAACTCCAGCGCCTGAAGGTAATAGTCCAAATAAAGTAAAGTCAATTATACCTCCAGAGAAAGTCATTCCGACAAATACGTTTAGCATATCCATAAGTAAAAAGGATATCCCAGCTAAGACGGCATGAACTGCGTAAAGTGCAGGTGCAACAAAAAGGAATGTAAACTCTATAGGCTCAGTAATACCTGTAAGCATAGCTGTAATTCCAGCTGAAAGGAGAAGTGAACCTACTATCTTCTTTTTAGAAGGAAGGGCAGCTCTATACATAGCAAAAGCGGCAGCAGGTAGACCAAATATCATAAATGGGAATTTACCTGCCATAAACCTAGTAGTTCCAGAAACTACAGTTCGCATAGTTTCAGAACTTGCACCAACTAAATCATTAAGGCTTGATAATTGAGCAAAGTATGCAGTATTAGCACCATCTATAACTTTCCAAGCACCATCTACTAGGATGTTTGCTTGAACGAAAGAACCAAACCAAAATGGAGTATAGAATACGTGGTGAAGTCCAAATGGAATTAAGGATCTCTCAATAAGTCCGTAGAAGAAGGTTCCTATAAATCCAGCTTCACGAACGAACTCAGCAAGAAGGGAAATACCATCTTGGACTAAAGGCCAAAGGAAGGCTAAAAGAGCTCCAACAAAAGCCATAACTATTGAAGTTATTATAGGGACAAACCTAGCTCCAGCAAAAAAGCCAAGTATTTGAGGAAGTTCTATTCTATGATACCTGTTATGTAAAATAGCAGTTATAATTCCTGAAATAATACCACCAAACACAGACATATTAAGAGTAAAGATTCCAAGGTTTGTAGTTACGTACGCACCGTAATCTCCTACAGCATCCTTTGTTACTACACCTAGTTGTGTGTAGCCTAGTGAAAGAAGTGTTGAGATAACTTGATTCATTATAAGAAATCCAAAAACAGAAGCTAAAGCTGCTGTTCCTTTGTCTTTGTTTGCAAGACCGATAGCTACTCCAACAGAGAAAAGTAAAGGTAAGTTACCAAATACGATATCTCCAATATTTTTCATTATAGTTAATATAGAGGTAACTACTGGGATGTTTACGAAGGAGATTAATGGCTCGTAGATGGAAGGGGCATTATCGAGTCCAGCTATACCTAGTAAGGCACCACCAATTCCAAGCAGTATTCCCGCTATAGGTAAAGCTGCAATTGGTAGCATAATAGCTTTACCTATTCTTTGTAAAGTTTGTAACATTTTAAATCCTCCTTTAAAATAATCTAAATATAAAATATTTTACAAAGGGTAGTATGCGCAAAAGTTAGGACTTAAATACAAACATTATTTAAAGGATACATTTTAGATTTAATCTAATTCTAAGTTTTCTTATACATAAAAAAGTAGCTGTGCTACGCTATCTAATAACCTCTTTTTTTTAATTTAAAAACCCTTAATGAAGTATTTAAATTCAAGTTCTTGATAACTATAATTTTTATGTTATTCTACACATTAAAAAAAGTGGCTTTAGCCACGCTATCTAATAACCTCTCTTTTTTAATTTAAAAACCCTTATTGAAGTATTTAAATTCAAGTTCTTGATAACTATAATTTTTATGATTTTCTACACGTTAAAAAAGAAGAGCTAATAAAATAGCTCTTCTTTACCAAAAAGGGTTTAACACAATTTAAAATTTATGGTTTATATATTTAAGGTTTTGACTAATTATATTGGCGCAAAGTTTAGTCAATTCCTAGAATGTCTTTAATTTCGTTTTTGTAAGCATCAGCTTTAGCTCCGAAGATAGCTTGAACTCCGTTACCAACTTCAACAACTCCAGCTGCGCCTAAATCTTTAAGTGAATCTTTTTCTACCTTTGATTTATCTTTAACTTCAACTCTTAATCTAGTGATACAAGCGTCAACACTTACTATGTTTTCTTCACCGCCTAGTGCAGCTAAAACAAGTGGTGCATTGTCTTTTATTTCGTTACCAGATTTTTTAACAGTTTCCTTTGAACCGTTTGGTGCAATACCTTTAGATTCTTGGAATTCTTTTTTGCTGTGTAATTTAACTTCTTCTCCTTCTTCTTCTCTACCTGGAGTTTTTAAGTTAAACTTCTTAATTAAGAATGTGAATAAGAAGTAGTAGATAACAGCGTAAACTAATCCTACGATAATAATCCAGTACCAGTTAGTTGGAACTCCAGCACCAGCTGGTAATAAACCAAATAGTGAGAAGTCAATAAATCCACCTGAGAATGTCATACCAACAAATACATTTAGGATATCCATAAGCATAAATGATATACCAGCTAGTACACAGTGTACAGCGTATAATGCAGGTGCAACGAATAAGAATGTAAATTCAAGTGGCTCTGTTATACCAGTTAAGAATGAAGTAACACCAGCTGAAATCATAAGTGATGCAACTAATTTCTTTTTGCTAGGTTTTGCGCATCTGTACATTGCAAATGCAGCAGCAGGTAAACCAAACATCATGAATGGGAATTTACCAGCCATAAATCTAGTAGTTCCTGAAACTACTTGTGCCATAGTTTGAGTGCTAGCTCCAACTAAGTCTGACATGCTTGATAATTGAGCAAAGTATGCAGTGTTAGCACCATCTATAATAGTGTTAGCACCATTTATAATAACGTCTGCTTGAACGAATGATCCAAACCAGAATGGTGTGTAGAATACGTGATGTAATCCAAATGGAATAAGTGCTCTTTCAATTACTCCATAGAAGAAAGTTCCTATAAATCCAGCTTCTTTAACTAAGTTAGCTAGTCCCATAATTCCATTTTGTACAAATGGCCAAGCGAATGCTAAAACTCCACCAACTAAAGCCATAACTAATGCAGTAACTATAGGTACAAATCTAGCACCTGAGAAGAAACCGATAACAGCTGGTAATTGAATGTTGTAGAACTTGTTATGAAGCATTGCAGTTATTATACCAGTTATAATACCTCCAAACACTGACATGTTAAGTGTGAATATACCAACGTTTGTAGTAACGTAAGTTCCGTATTCACCAACATTACCAGGAGTTAATACTCCAAGTTGAGTAACACCTAAAGCTAAAAGTGTTGAAATAACTTGATTCATTACTAAGAAACCAAATACTGAAGCAAGACCTGCAGTACCTTTGTCTTTGTTAGCAAGACCAACTGCAACACCTACAGCAAATAAAATTGGAAGGTTTCCAAAAACTATATCCCCAACATTTTTCATAACAGTTAAAATTGCTGTAACAGCTGGGATTGTTATAAATGAGATTAATGGTTCATATACTGATGGTGGATTTTTAAGTCCAGCTATACCTAATAAGGCACCACCAACACCAAGTAAAATACCTGCGATTGGTAAAGCTGCAATTGGAAGCATTATTGCTTTACCGATTCTTTGAAGCGTTTGTAACATAAATAAGTCCTCCTTATATAAATTAATATAAAAAAATAAATAAATAGTAAACCAAAATATATGCTTGTCTTAAAAAAGCAAAACAAAAAAGACTTAAATGAAACTACAGGCTTTAAGGAGATATAAACATATAAAATATCTCTTAAAAACTGCTTTAACAGAATCATTTAAGTCTTGCCTAATTCAATAGTAACAAGCTAATTATTTAGTTTGTACCTAGATAATATCATGAAAACGTTTTGTTGTAAATACCTATTTTAAAATTTTTGTAACAAAATTTTAATAATATAAATAACATATATTGATGTGATTTTGTTAGGCAGAAGATCTCCTTTACTTAATTTAAATAAACCAAGCAGTTTAGCTTGGTTTATTTTTTTTTAGAGATAATACAACAATAATATATAAAAAATACTCTTTTATAATAATAGAAGAGGTAATATTTTAAATTTCACATAAATAAAGCTATGTTTAAAAAATATGTAGAATATAAAACATAATATTAAAAATAAATGCAAGGAGTAGGCTATTTATAAAAGTTAGAATAATTAAATTTAAAAATAAAGAAAAAATAAAGAAATTACAGTTAAAATATAGATGCATAAAGGTTCAAAATCGGTTAAAAAGAGGAGGAAAAGGGTGAAAAGCATGTATAATATTAGTTTAAATTGTTATAAAATCAATGTAAATTGTATTTGAAAAAGAGATAAAATTAGTATAAAATAAGGTTAAACGATGTTCAAAATATGCTAGAGAGGAGAAGATAATATAATGCAAAAAAGTGATATAAGGCTATATTACAAGAATCAATTAGAGTTAGGATATGCTTTAAGAGATTATATAGACGCATATTTTCAAGATAAAGTACAAGACGCAGAATTAGAAGAAAAAATTCTTTCAGTTATAGAAGCAAATAAAACTAAGTTTTATAAAGGGGAGGCTATAGCTCAAAAGCCAAAGCAAATCTTAGGTAAGGCTAGGTTAGATATCCTAAATAACATACTTAGTAAGAATAGTAAGGGGGGGGACAAATGAAGAAGGTAGCTGTTTTAAATAACAAGGGTGGTGTTGGAAAAAGCACTGTAGCTGTACAAATTTCACACGGATTAGCTAAACTTGGATTTAAAGTAGTTTTAGTTGACTTAGATGGTCAGAATGATTCAAGCTTATTTTTAGGAATTTCAGAAGATAAGTATAATAAAACATTCTATGATTTAATTAATAAAAGAGACAACGTCGACTTAAAAGATTGCATAATAAGTGCAAGAGAAGGTTTAGATCTTATTCCAAACTCTCACATAGAAGAAATAAATTCAGAATTTTATAGAGAAACTAGAATTGATTTAGTACTTAATGAAAAATTAGCGGGTCTTGAAGACTTAGGATACGATTACGTAATTGTTGACTGTGGACCTCAAAGAACTAAGATAAACGATGCAGTTTTATGCTATGTAGATCACATAGTTATGCCAGTTCAAGTTGAGGCGGCAGCTGTTAGAGCATGCGGAAGTATCTACGAATATCTTTCAGATTTAAGATTAACTCCTGAAAAGATTTCACTTATAATTCCAAACATGTACGATAAAAGAACAAAGGATGCTAAAGAGAACCTTAACTTCTTACACGAGTTCTTCGGAGATGAAGGAATAGTTACAGACCCAATTAATAGAAGAGTTAAAATAACTGAAGCTGGAAAAATGGGTAAAACTGTTTTTGAATATGATGAAGAAGCAGCTAACCAATTCTTCAAGGTTCTTGAAAGGCTGGTGGGAAGCATTGCCTAAAGGAAAGATGGATATTAATCAGAACTTTGAAATGCTTAAAGCTCAAATGCAAGCTAAAAGAAAAAAGGCAGAAGAGCAAAGCAAAACCAAGGAAGAAGATAAGGTTAATGACATTGTTCAAAATGAAGAACCTGCTGCAAATAAAAAACCTAAAGCTAAAAAAGCTAAAAAGCAAGTAGTAAAAGAAGAAATTATTAAAGAAGAACCTGCACGTAGTGAGGTAGAAATACCTGTAAAACCTGCAAAATCTTCAGGTGATATAGTAGAAGAAAAAGAAGAACCAAAAAAAGTAGCAGTTGAGACTTTGAAGAGTTTAGAAGAAGCTCAATATATAGACGAATCCTCTAAAAACTCTAATACTCAGCCTTTAGAGGAATACGAAGAGGAAATAGTAGAACCTGTAGCACCTATTAAAAGGGAAGTCTATAAAGAGGACGAGCCTGTATATAGAGAAGAAAAATCAAGGGAAGCATCAGTTAAAATTACTATTAAAAAGATAGAAAAACCTGAAGCTCCTAAGAGAGCAACTTATTACCTAATGAATGATACTATAAAGAAAATTGAAAAAATTTCTAAGATAACAGGAATGGGTAAATCTAAGCTAGTTCAAACTTTATTAGACCAAGCATTAGAAAATCTTGAAATAGAAAAATAAAAAGATATTGCGCTAATTTTAGTGCAATATCTTTTTTTTTATAAGTTTTATTTTTCAATATAATATGCAAAAATTAAGTCTATTACAATCATGAGATTAGTTCTAGGGGTTATATCATAGCCGTTTAAGGTAGATTTTTCAGTATAAGTTGTAATAGGGAAAGTAACTAGGTTCCAAAGTGTAGAATCTGGGTTATTAACTATGCAGGCGGTTTTTATATTTCTGTAACTTAGTTTTTGAGCTAGATTAGTTAAAGTTTTAGTTTCACCGCTATTTGATAAAAATATTATTAAGTCTCCAAAGGGAGCTTTTTCTAATAGGTCAATTATATGAGATTCATATACATACATTGTAGGTTTTGAAGCTTGCATAAGTAGCTTTGAGAAATATTCACCTATAGGCTTTGTAAGTCCGACACTTACTATAATTACTCTATTTGAAAGTTTAATTTCTCTTGATAAATTTTGTAGACTATTTAAGTTAATACTATTTACAGAACGGGTAATAGAACTTTTAAGTTCATCTATAGAACTTAAAAAGTTTTTATCAGAGTCTAAAGTTTCTTTAATGATGAATTTTAGTTGAGAGAATCCTGAAAGTCCTAGTTTCTTGCACATCCTAATAATTGTAGTTGTAGAGACGTTATTTATTTCTGCGATTTTTATTAAGGAAATGTCACTAGCTCTTTTTAGATCCTCATTAATAAAATAAAAAACATATTTTTCAGAATGACTTAAATTATTGATTTTGTCTTTAAAGTTATTTATGAATTTATTCATAAGTTAAATCCTTTCAATATCATGTAAAAATATTACAGTACAATTGTACATCTACTGTATAACTATATCTATATTTTATATGATATAAAATAATTGTAAAGGTTTTAAGGAGGGATATTAAATGAATTTAAAAGATATGACAAACGAAAAACTTATCCTTTTAGATTTTGAATGTAATAGTAAAGAGGAAGTTATTAAAGAATTAATTAATAAGCTTTATGAAAACGGGAATTTAAATTCTAAAGAAGAATTCTACGAAGCTGTAATGGAGAGAGAAGCACATTCTCCAACAGGTTTAGAAAGAGGAATAGCAATTCCTCACGGAAAGACAGATGCTGTTAAAAAGGGAGCTTTTGCAGTAGCTAGACTTAAAAATAAATTAAGTGATTGGGAGAGTGTAACTGAAAACAATAAAGTAGATACAGTTTTCCTTTTAGCAATTCCTAAAGAAGAAGCTGGCTCAACTCACCTAAAATTATTAGCAGAATTATCAACTAGACTTATGGATGATGATTTCACTTTAAACTTACAAAAAGCTAAATCTAAAAAAGAATTCTTAGCTTGTTTAGATAAAGGTGAAAAAAAGAAAGAAGATATAAATTACAATAAAACAGTTTTAGGTATAACAGCTTGTGCAGCTGGAATTGCACACACTTATATGGCAGCTGAAGCTTTAGAAAAAGCTGGAGATAATATGGGTGTAAAAGTACTAGTTGAAAAGCAAGGCGCAAACGGAATAGAAGATAGACACACAGAAGAACAAATAAAAGGCGCTTCAGGTATTATTTTTGCCTGCGATATTGCACCTAAAGGTGAAGAGAGATATAACGGATTAAACTTTGTAAAGGTAAAGGTAGCAGAACCTTTAAAAGATTCTAAAAAGCTTATAAATAAAGTTTTAAATAATCCAGATGGTAAAGTATCAAAAGGAGAAACGGACTTTAAAGAAAGCAAAAAAGAAAAGGGCAAAGGGATACTTCCTAATATGATGGAAGCTGTTATGACTGGAATATCATATATGATTCCTGTAATAGTTGCAGCTGGTCTTATGATGGGAATAGCTAAGCTTTCAGCTATGGGGCTTGGTGTTATAAATGATTTAGGTAAACTTGGAGACAGTAGTAATCCTTTATACGTATTATTGTTTAACTTAGATAGATTTGGTGGTTTAATATTTAAATTTATTTACCCAATATTCTCAGCTTATGTTGCATTTTCTATAGCAGATAGACCAGGTTTAGTTCCAGGGTTTATAGGAGGTGCTTTTGCAGGAGGTCTTCATTATACTTTCTGGGGAGTTGAAGGAGGAATACCTTCAGGGTTTATAGGTGCTTTAATCCTAGGACTAGTTGCAGGATATGTTACTGATTTCTTAAATAAACACATTAAACTAAACAAACATCTAAATGCAATCAAACCAATGCTTTTATTACCAGGTATAAGTGTACTTGTAGTTTTCTTGTTAAATTATTACTTAGTAGATCCAGTGTTTGGAGGATTAAACGCTTGGCTTTCTAACGCAATAGCTTCTTTTTCAGGGGCAGGAACATTTGTTTTAGTATCAATAATCGCAGCATGTACTGCATTTGATTTAGGAGGTCCTGTAAATAAAGCAGCTGGTGCTATAGCTATAGGGCTTGCAGCAGATGGTATATTCCCACTAACAGGTAGGGTTTTAGCTATAGTAATTCCGCCAATAGGGCTTGGACTTGCAACAGTGTTAGATAAATACATCGTTAAAAGAAGAGTGTTTGATGACAATTTAAGAGTAGTTGGAGGAACTTCAATTTTACTTGGATTTATCGCAGTAAGTGAAGGTGCAATTCCATTTATGCTAAAAAACCCTCTAATAACTATCCCTATAAATGTTATAGGTTCAATCTTAGGTGCTTGCACAGCTGTTGGCCTTGGTGCAGTTCAGTGGAATCCACTTCCTGCAATATGGGGCTGGCCTTTAGTTGAAAATTTATGGGCTTATATAGTTGGATTATTAGTAGGTGTAGTATTTATAGCACTAGCAAATATTTTTGTTAGATACTACATCATAAAAAAGGATGAGAAAAAAGCTAGATAATAACGGAGGAAAGATATGAAAAAAGAAGTATATGTAGTACCACACTCTCACTGGGATAGAGAGTGGTACTTTACGATAGAAGATTCAAACGTACTACTAAGTCAAAATATGCCATATCTTATGGATACATTAGAAGAGGATAAGAGCTTTAACTCATATACATTTGATGCACAAGCTTCAGTTATTGAAGAGTTTTTAAAAATATATCCAAATGAAAAAGAAAGATTAAAAAAATTAATAAAAGATAGAAGATTATTTATAGGACCTTGGTACACTCAAACAGATACACTTCTTGTAAATAAAGAATCTATAATAAGAAATTTATTATACGGGACAAGAATATCTAAAGAACTTGGTCACTCACTTGAAATAGGATACTTACCTGATATATTTGGTCAAAACGCATATTTACCTTCAATATTTAATGGGTTTTCTATAAAAGACAGTATTCTTCAAAGAGGAATATATACAGATGATTTAAAAGAGAACCTTAATTTTAACTGGGTGTCACCAGACGGAAAAAGCGTAAGATGTAACAACATATACTTAGGGTATGGTCCTGGTAAATTTATAGATTCAACGGATGAATATATAGATGAAAAGCTTGTTCCTATGTTAGAAAAACTAGAAAAGCTAAATAAAGATACAGATAAGTTATTACTTCCATCAGGAGGAGACCAAGTATTAATTAGAAAAGAACTTCCAAAAGTAATAGAAGAGCTAAATCTAAAATCTTCAAATTATAAGTTTATCTTATCTGACTACGAAACATTTATGAAAAAAACTTGGGAAAATACTACTTTTAAAAACACTATAGAAGGTGAACTTATAGCTTGTCAAAAAAGCAGGATCCATAACACTATAAAATCTCAAAGATACGATATAAAAAGGCTCAATACTATAGTAGAAAATAAACTTATAAACATACTTGAACCTTTAAATGTTTTAGGGCAAACTGTAGGACTTAGGTATGAAAGGTATTGGATAGATTACGTATTTAAAGAGTTATTTGATGTTCATGCACACGACAGTATAGGTGGGTGTAACTCTGATGAAACAAATAAAAATATTATTAATAGGCTTGAAAAGTGCAACAACATAGTAGATAACCTTATTAATATTATAAAGAAACAAATAACTAAAGGGGTCTCTAGAAAAATTCAAAAAGATAATATTTTAACTGTATTTAATACAGGGATAAAAGATATAGTAGAGCCTATAAAAGTTATATTATTTTCAAAGAAAGAATCAGTTATCTTAAAAACTATAGATGGAAAAACTATAGATACAGATATAACTAAGTGTGAGTATATAAGTGGAGGTAAGAGCGTTGTAGTTACAGCTTCAGGGGAAGTAGAAGTAGAACTTGAAGGATACTATAGACTAGAAGCTTTAATCTATAAAGAAGAGGTTAAAGCACTTTCTTATAAGACATTTATAATAGAAGAAAATGAAAAAGAAAATATCTCAAAAAATAATGAAAACTTTATAGAAAACGAGTTATATAAAATAGAAGTCTTAGAGTCTAAGATTGATTTAACTAACAAGAAAACAGGGTTAAAGATTAGAGATTTTATAACTTTTGAAGACTCTGTAGATGCAGGAGACTCTTATGATTATTCTCCAGATAAAGACTCTAAAGAGATAATCATAAAGGATCTTAAAATCACAAATTATAAAAAAACTAAGTACTCAGAAGTTTTAACTGTAACGCATAAAGCAATGCTTCCAAAAGACTTAAAAAATAGAAAACTAGGTTTAAATAATTATGAGTTTGAAATAGTTACTGAACTTGAACTTCGATCTTTAGAGGAATTTATAAGAGTTAATCATAAGATTAATAACAATATAAAAGACCACAGAATAAGAGTTATAGTTAAATCTAACATAAATAGCAATTACTCTATAGCAGACCAAGCTTTTTCAACTATAAAAAGAGAAAACACAAACTCCTATATCAAAACTTGGAGAGAAGAGGGATTTGTAGAAGCGCCACTAAGTATATATGGCTTAGAAAACTTCGTAGCTTTAAGAGATGAAAAAAGTACCTTGTCTTTAATAACAGAAGGAATAAAAGAATATCAAACTTTAGATAATAGCTCTATCGCACTTACTTTATTTAGAAGCGTTGGGGTTCTAGGAAGAGATGACCTTTTAATAAGGCCTGGCAGAGCTTCTGGTATAAATAACAAGGTTGTATATACTAAAGACGCTGAGATGATAAGAGAATTAGAATTTAATTATGCTATATATTTTGGAGACGAAACTTCAGATTCTAAACTATTTAAAGAAACAGAAAAGTTTATAAATAGGTACGTTTCTTATCAAAATCAATCTTTAAACACTTTTGAAGAGAGGTTAGAGAGATTTGTAATTCCAGATACATTAAATTTAAAAGAAGAAAGTGATTCTTTATTTTATATAGACAATAATGAAGTGTTTTTAAGCGCCTTAAAAGAAAGTTATGATTCTAAAGGAACTATTATAAGGCTATTTAACCCAGGGGCTAGTAGTAAAAAGGTTAATATAAAAGGAAAGTTTAAAAATATATTTTTAACTGATCTATATGAAGAAAAAGAAGAGGAAATCAAAGAAATAGTTATAGAAAAGTATAGCTATATAACTTTAAAAATAAAGTAGTATCTCTAGTTTTAGGAGGAAAAATCAAAATGGATATAAATAATCTTTCAAAAAAAATCCAAAAAAGATTAAAGTTAATTTATAAAGAAAACTACAAAAATGAGTACTTAAATGAATTAATATCACTTATAAAATCACAAGACAAAAAGGAATTCAAAGCTCAAAAAGAAATTTCAGAAGAGAATGTTTACCTTATAACTTATGGAGATTCTATATACGAAAAAGGCGAAAAAACACTTAAAACCTTAAAGAAATTTCTAAATAGAAATGTTAAAGATACAATAACAGACGTTCACCTTTTACCTATGTTTGAATACACTTCTGATGATGGATTTTCAGTAGTAGATTATATGAAAGTAGATGAAAAGCTCGGAGATTTCAGCGACTTAAAGGAGTTAAGTAAAGACTACAGACTTATGTATGACTTTGTAGCAAACCATATGTCTAAAGAGAGTGAATGGTTTAAAAGTTTCTTAAATGACGAGGAAGGTTACAAGGACTTTTTTATAGAAGAAGATGCGTCTTTCGATACTTCAAATGTAGTAAGGCCTAGAACATCACCACTTTTTCATAAATACAAAGGTAAGATTAAAACTAAATCAGTTTGGACTACTTTTTCAGAAGACCAAGTAGACTTAAACTTTAAATCCTTTAAAGTATTATATGAAATGACAAATGTCCTTATAGAATACGCTAAAAATGGTGCTTCAAGCATAAGATTAGATGCTATAGGTTTCCTTATTAAAGAAAGCAAAACTAGCTGCATGCACCTAAAAGAAACTCACGAAATAATAAAACTTTGGAGAGATATTTTAGAATATCTAAAGAAAAATACTCAAATAATAACAGAAACTAATGTCCCGCATAAAGAAAATATAAGTTATTTTGGAGAAAATGAGGATGAAGCAAATATGGTTTATCAGTTCGCGCTTCCCCCTTTAGTTTTATACACGATGACTGTAAATGACTCAACTAAGCTATCTTCTTGGGCTTCAAATATAGATAAAGTTTCTGATAAAAGCACCTACTTTAACTTTTTATCAAGTCATGATGGAATAGGTTTAAGACCTACAGAGGGAATTCTTTCTAACGAAGAAAGAGAAGTCTTAATTAAAAAGACTTTAGATAATGGAGGAAAAGTATCTTATAAAAATAACACAGACGGAAGCAAGTCGGTTTACGAGCTAAATATTAATTATAACGATGCTCTTTTGAATAAAAATACAGATATTTCAGAAGATATGCAAGTTAAAAAAATAGTAGGAGCTCATTCAATTTTACTATCATTTGTAGGAGTTCCAAGCTTTTATTACCACTCTCTATTAGGTTCTCGAAACTACTACAAAGGTGTAGAAGAAACAGGGATCAACAGAAGAATAAATAGAGAGAAACTAGAGCTTTCTTTTATAGAAAATGAACTTAGAGAAGATAAAAGAAGAAAGAAAATATTCCACGAATTACTTAAATTCATAAGCATAAGAAAGAAAGAATCTGCATTTTCACCTTTTGCAAAAAGCAAAGTAATAAATATATCTAAGGATGTTTTCGCGCTAGAAAGATTTAACGAAAAGACAAATGAAAAGATTTTATATATACTAAATATAACGCCAAACAAACAAACGATAGAAAATTTAAAGGGTAAAAATATTTTAAATAACGAAGATATAAACGGTGAAATATCATTAGATTCATACGAATTTATTTGGATAAAAATACAATAAAGAATTATAAATATTCAAACTCTTAAATTATATAAATGGTTAAAACAACTTAGCTAAAATTAGCTAAGTTGTTTTTTTATACACTTCTATTTATACGAAAAAATGAATTTGAAAATATATTAAATGTAGATAATTTAGATTAATAAGAAAAACAAATTCAAAATTAGATAAAAATAGAAAAGTTAAAATATCGGCGAAATAACCTATTATAATAAAATGACAAGCAAAATAAATGTAACACAATATTTATTGTGTTACATTTATAAAAAAAACCTACAAAGCCCTATTTTAAAGGGATAGGATATAATTTTACTCTTTACAAAAAAACAAAAATGTTACATAATAGTAGTATAGGTTACATTAAAAGTATCATAAATTTAAAAGTGAATTTTAAGATTTAAAATATAAATCTCCATTTATAAAAAACAAAAAAGAGGTAGACTTATGAAATTTGTACAACCCATTAGAGATAGAGATCAAATAGAAGAAATGAAAAGTGAATTATTAAAGACAGGTTTTAGAAATTACTTGTTATTTACAATGGGCATAAATACTGGACTTAGAGTTTCAGATATATTGAACTTAAAAGTATCAGATGTCAGAAATAAAAGTCATATTACAATTAGAGAAAAGAAGACAAGTAAGCATAAGCGTTTTTACGTAAATTCAAATTTGAAAAACGATTTAGATAAGTATATATATAAAATGAATGATTTTGAATTCTTATTTTCCTCACAAAAAGGAGGGGGCCCTATAACTAGGATTCAAGCCTATCGTATCTTAAGAAAAGCTGCTTCAGTAGTTGGAATAGATGAAGTTGGCACACATACTATGAGAAAGACCTTCGGTTATTTTCACTACAACCAATTTAAAGATATTGCAATTTTGCAAGATATATTTAATCACTCAGCACCAAGTATAACTTTAAGATATATTGGTATAACTGATGATATGAAAGATAAAACTATAGAAAACTTCTATCTATAAAAAAGTTTCAATTACTGAAGCTTTTAAAACTTATAAGCAATAGTGAAATTAGTTTAATAACAAAATATATATCTTAAATTAATAGATAGTATTTTAGAAAATAATTAAAGCACATACCACTTAAAGAAAATTCATATAAGTGATATGTGTTTTTTTATTTATATAATCAAATTCTAAGTTATTAGATTATATAAATAAATTACTTAGGTAGAAAAAATTAGCGTAGTATTTTAAAGAAGATAAATTAAAGTTAGCTGCAAAACTTAAATCTAGATATTATAATTAAATAATTCTATATTTAAATAGATAAATTTAATATTATTTTTGTAGATATTAGATCCATAATAATTATAACTTTAGAATCAAGAAAACTATAAAATGTATGATTTTATAAACAGATATAAAAAATATCGATAACTTAAACTTTTTTATATAACTTTAAGTTATTTTAGATTAAAATGACAAAAGTCTAAGCAAAAAAATGCTTAGACCTTTGTCATAAAAATAGAAAAAGAAGTAAGTTTCTCAGGCTCCATCTTTTTCTACAAAACTTAGTATTTCAACTACCGATATTTTATATTTAGATTATATTGTTATTATTAACATAAGTCAAGGATTTTATTATAATTTATGGTTTTTGTAATATAAAAATAATAAGAAGCGATTTTCTTAAAGTTAGTTAAAGAAAATAAATCCTTGTTAGGCTTGTCTTTTCAGTTCGTTGACTTTTGTGATTATAAAATTAGCTACAATTCTAACAATAAAATTATCAGTACGTATGTTTTTACAAACATCCAAGTAATTACTTACATAATTGAATCTAGTTACGTTTACGTAAACAGTTTTAAAAATAACATTACAAACATATATGTAAACATTAATATAAACATATACAGAAATATTTCTTTCAACAATTATACAAATGTATAAAATTCGGTTAAATGGGGTAGAAAAATAAGTATAAATTTATGCAAATTATGTATTGCAATCGTATAAAGAACAGTGTTATAATCAACTTAATAAAAATTAAGGATTCTAAAACTTCTCAGGCTCTTAGAATTCTTTATAAATAAAACTTAGTGTTTCAATTTAGATTACGATATTTGTTTAAAAGTTAAGGTCTTCTTAGCTTTGTTTCTGATACAAATTTCTAAAATTAGTCTAAATAGAAGCACCTCAAAATTATTGGAGGTGTATTTTTTATGGGAAGCGTTAAAGCTGAAAGTTTTAATGTCTTAAGAGAAACCCTAGAATCTACAACTATTCCTCTAGTTCAAGCAGATATTTTACAAGATGCACAATTGCAAGTTGAAAATATAAAATTAAATAATGATGGATACACAGCAGTTGGACTTAAGGATAGTGTAAGACATTGGGTTCAATGGCATGTTCGAAACGATGAATTATCAAAAGTGTTACCAAAACTTTTGAAATTCAAAGATGTATATATATCAATAAATTCTATGTTATCACCAGTTAGACAACTGAGTAATATAAGGCATCTTCAGGCTTTTTGGGTAGATCTTGATTATTATAAAATCAAAAGATTTAAAAATAAATCAGCTGAAGAGATGATAGATCACATGAGAAAAATGGGGCATTTTAAAGAAATGGAACCGTCGTTCTTTGTTGATAGTGGAAATGGAATGTATATATTTTATTTAATCGAAAGTGCCACAAAGAATGCTTTACCTATTTGGCAAAAAATCCAAAATAAATTAGTCGAAAAGTTTACTAAGTATGGGGCAGACCCACTTAGTGCAGATGCTGTTCATGTACTTAGATTATCAGGAACTGTTAATTCAAAAACAGGAAGGAGAGCTAGGTTTATTTATAATACCAGCAAACGTTTTGATTTTGAAAATTCAGGAGAAGATATAAAAAGATATACTATTCCTAAAATGGCAGAAGCCTTTCTACCAGCACTTCCAAAGTCAAAGGAAGAGTGGAAGAGTATTAAAGAATCTAAGAAAAAAACTAAAAAAATATTGAATAGCAAAAAAGAAATTGCTTTATATAACCTGCACACTTTGCATTATGCAAGACTAAATGATATCAGGGAACTTCAAAGAGTTAGAAATGGAAATTGCAGCGGATATAGAGAACTTATGACTTTTTTATTTAGATATTATTCTTGTCTTTTCCAAAAAGATGAAGAATTAGCACTAGCGAGTACAATAGATTTTAATTCGCAATTTACAAACCCGCTAGATGAAAAAGAGGTAATAAAAGCAACAAAATCAGCAGAAATAGCTTATGCAAAATGGGCAAAAGCTTTTAGTGAATATATAAATTTAAAAGAAAAACCAAACATGAAGACATTTCTATCAAAACAGGGATGTTATATTTACTCGAACGCAAAATTAATTAAATTATTAGAGATAAAAGAGTCAGAAATGGAAAGTATGAGCACTTTAATTTCTGTCAAAGAAAAAAATAAGAGATCAAAAGGTTATAGAAACGAATGGAAAAAAGAGGAAAGCAAGAAAAAGCATAGAAATAATGCAGGCTTAACTTCAAGGCAGCAAAAAAAGATGGACAACCTTTTAAGAGTTTTAGATTTAAAAGAAAAAGGGTACAAACAACTTGAAATTTCTAAAACATTAAAAATAACGCAACAAGCAGTATCAAAATTATTAAATGAGTGGAAAAACAATAAGATTGGAGACGAAATTATGGCAGAAATAAATGCGATCAAAGCTAGTAATACCAAGGTTTCACAAAGAAACAACAAAGTAACAAATATATCAGAAATTCAAAATAGAAAACTTAGTTAAAAATACAACTGAAATTTGGTATCTATAGATTAATGTTTGGGGGACGGGTATGCCGGCACCTCTCATCCAGACAGTTGGATTTAGTACTTACTAGGGTTTAGTTATTTATATTCTGTTTTACGACTTCTTGATTTTTACTATTTAGCTTTTGACTTTACATAGCAATTACTATTTAGACTTTATGTTTTCTTAGCTATTTAGTTTCACTTGCACTTTGAGCCACTTGCACTTTTTAGTTTGATACTGTGACTTTCTTTCTTCGCACTTTAAGTTAATACTTATGGCTAAGAAATTATGATTTTTTAGGGGGCTTAAAAGATTTATGGAATTACGTTTAGCTAATATGACTGATTTACCTAAAGTCCAAGAGATGTATAGAGCTGTAGTCAAAAATATGATTCAAAATAAGATATACGTTTGGGATGAAGTTTATCCTGTTGAATTTTTAAGTGAGGACATAAAAAAATCTAATTTTTATATTTTAGAGCAGGGAGATGTTATTATATCAGCCTTTGCATTAAATACTTCAAGCAAGGGAGAATTTTTTGTTAAGTTTAATAGCGGACCCGAAAAAGCATTATACCTGGATAGGTTTTGTATAAATGCAAATTACTTACGAAAAGGGATAGCAGAGTTTACGGTAAATAAGGCTATAGAGTTATCTAGAAAACTTGGAGCAAAGTATTTAAGACTTTGCGCAGCTGATAATAATATACCAGCGATTAAATTATATTTAAAAACTGGGTTTAAAAAAGCTTATGGGGTGTACGAAGAAAAAATAGACGATGAAACAATTTTGTATGAAATGGGATTTGAAATTAAAATAGATTAGGTTTTAGTTTAATAATATAATTTTGTTTTATATATAAAGTTTAAAATCAAGTAAGTAAGCAAGGAAAAGATAAAGCTCTTATTTTCAATATCTTAATAATTTAAATAAGAGCTTATAAAAATTTATAATTACTTTTAAAAAAGCTGCAGTTTACTAAAAGTAATATTTTGATAAGTGAATTTTAAAATTACTTTTTAGTTTTAGATTTTTATGGTTTAAAACTAAATCTCATTTTAATCTTTTAAATAAAATATTTATTCTAAATTTAATTTGATCTAAGTATCATAAAGCTTTAAAAAAATAATCTAAAGTTTCTCTATATTTAATCTATCATACAAATCTTAAATATTTGATTTTACATTCTCTAGAATATTCTTTTTTTTTATTTAGATACAAAACAGCAAAAGCTAAAAACATTGATGATTATAGTTAATTATACCGGTTACTTTACATAATATATATTAAGTATCAAGCAATATCTTAGTACAAGCTATTTTAAGCGATTTTTACTTATTAATTGTATAATAGATAGTATAGCAAAGGATATTGTCTTAAAATAGCTTATAGAGCGTTTAAATCAAAGACTATAATAAGATAACACCTCATTTTAGAAATAGCTTATAACATAGTTAATTTATGCAGTAAAGCTTAAATTTAATGTAAGCTAAGCTTTGTATTAAAAGTAATTATAAAAGAATTAAGATTTGTTATATAAAGAGTATCGGAATTATTTTTCTAATATAAATTAAACATATTATGATCTTGTAATTAAGATATTTTACTATTTAGTAGATATCTTATTTTTTTATCTAAAATGCTATAGAAGCTATTTTTATCTAACTTTAATTAATGTAATGGGTTATAGTTTAAAGATATAAAGAATAACCTTAGAACTCTATAGAGAGCTATTAAAATTGTCTATAAGCTTCTAAATAGTAAAAGCTCCATTAGTTATTAAAACTCTATAATTTAATGTTTTAATTAAAATTTGTATAATCGATTTTAGAGCTAGTTTTAATCTATTAATTTTTAACTTATTACTAATTTTAAATACCTTTTACAATCAAATTAAAAGGATGTTTTTAGGATAAAATTTATCTTTAAAATATAATATTTATTAAGCTAAGTTTGTAAGTATTATAATATAATTTATCTTTTAATATATAATATAATTTTCTAATTTTATCTTAAAATATGTTTTATAATATCTTTATTATTATTTTATTTTTAAATAAAATAAATTTCATATTTCTATATTAAATTTATAATTATCAATAAAAATTACTAAAAGTATTATTATTTTAAACTAATAATATCTAAATATAGCATAAATATTTTAGATTAATTCTAACTTTCACTAAAAAAATAAGTCTTTAAATAGATACTAATTTATAAGATTTATTTTTATATTTTCTGATAATAGAAAATATCTATTTTTCAAATTATTTATCTAGCTTGGATTTTCATTTATAAATTGTATCTGTTTCTCAAATTTTTATAAATAACTTTAGTCTAATATAAAGATACCAAATTTCAGTTGTATCTAAAGTTTAAGAATCATTAATTATCTAAAAATTTGTAATTAATAAAGGAAACAAAAATGTAAACATATTTATTGATATAGATAAATACTAACTTTATAGCCATTAAGTTAAAATGACTCAAAAATAAATCTTAATAAAATCTATTATTCTTCACTTTCAGATTTATTATAAAAATATTGTGATATCTTTAATTACATAAAAGTAAATAAATATGTTTACATAAATGATGATAAAAACTCTATTTGATTGTAAATATACAAATAACTATACAAACTTTATAACAAACAATAATAATTATACAAATGTAAACATATATATAAACATAAGTTAAAACACAAATAAAAATGTAAACATTAATAGTTACAATTACGTAAACAGATATATAAATGTATACGTAAATAAAAACACAAACGTAAATATAAATGATTACAAAAACATAAACGAATACAATTACGTAAATGAAAATATATACAGTTACATATACGTAATAATAAACAAATACATTTACATAAACTATTACATTTAATTAAACAATTACATATACAGATACTTAAACAATTAAGTAATCATAAACAGATACATCTAAATAAACATCTATATCTATAAATATGTAATACTAATAAAATTTATATAGAAAAATTTGTTAATATTATATTTATATTAATCTTTTCAATTTTACATAATATATATTTAGGAAACTTGTATAATTAAGATATGATTTAAAAACTGAAGGGAGGAAAATAGAGAAAAAGAAGATTCTCTATTAAAAGAAGGTATGTATAATTTTGATTTTTATAACCCTACAAAAATAGTATTCGGGAAAGATAGATTAGACGAATTAGATAATTTAGTACCAAAAAACGCAAAGGTACTTGTAACTTACGGTGGAGGTTCTGTAAAAAGATTCGGAACTTTAGATAAGGTATTAAAAGGATTAAAAGGAAGAAAAGTAATAGAATTTGCTGGGATTGAACCAAATCCAAAGTTCGAAACTTTAATGAGAGCTGCAAATATCGTTAAGTGCCAGGATATTGATTTTCTTTTAGCTGTTGGTGGAGGTTCTGTAATGGATGGAACTAAGTTCATATCACTTGCAGCTTCATGTGAAGGAGATCCTTTAGATTTATTAAGAGATAGAATGGCTGCTATGAAAATTACAAAGGCTATTCCACTTGGTACTGTTTGTACTTTACCTGCAACTGGATCTGAAATGAATATGGGTGGAGTTGTAACTTCTAAGGAACTTGGAAAGAGGGGATTTAGAAACCCACTAGTTTTTCCAAAATTCTCATTTTTAGATCCAACTTTAACTTATTCACTACCAGAAACTCAAGTAGCTAACGGAGTTGTAGACACTTATGTCCACGTTTTAGAGCAATACTTAACTTTCCCAGCTGAAGGAAGATTCCAAGACAGAACAGCTGAGGGAATCCTTTTAACATTATTAGAAATTGGTAGAGAAACTATAGATAATCCTACAGATTATGACATAAGAGCTAATTTAGTTTGGTGCGCTACTATGGGACTTAACGGTCTTATTGGAGCTGGAGTTCCTGGAGACTGGGCAACTCATATGATAGGTCACGAGCTTACTGCTATGTTTGGAATAGACCACGGTAAAACTCTTGCTGTGATTTTACCTTCACTTTGGAATGTATTAAGAGAAAGTAAAGCTAAAAAATTACTTCAATACGGGGAAAGAGTTTTTAATATTACAGAAGGAACTGAAGACGAAAGAATAGATCTAGCAATAGATAAAACTAGAGAATTCTTTGAAAGTTTAGGAATTAAAACAAGATTAAGTGATTATGGAGTTAAAAAAGAACATATTGACGACATAGTTACAGCACTTGAGGAGCACAATATGGTAGCTATCGGAGAAAAGGGAGAAGTAACTCCAGAAGTTAGCCGTAAAATTTTAGAAGGTGCTTTCTAGATATAATGTAAATATAGGAAAATTACAAAAAGCGTGATAAAATAAGATATTTTATCACGCTTTTTGTATAATAATTAAGTTAAATTATTATTTGCTATATTAATCATTAGATAATAGGTGCAAATAACGTCCACAAACCCAACCTCTCATAGGATAAACTATATGCTTCCAACCATTTACGTAATTATCTACACGTGCAATTGACCCTTCAGATAAAGCGCCTATTTTTCTACTATTTACTGAAGCAGAAGAACGTACATTTACTCCATTACCATCTCTTGTTATAACTACCTGTTCATAGCTTACTTCAGTTTGAATAGCATTTGCTTCGATACAATTACCAGAAAAAGCAGTTATAGGACCAGCAACACCAATTGCTAATAGTACAATAAAAATTGATTTAGTTAATTTTTTTTTCATAAAATCCCCCTAATGAAATAATTCGTTTTAACAGAAAAGATAATTACAAAAAATACTTTTTTCATAAAATCCCCAATAAAACTAAAAAAAGTATAACATTATTTGAAAAAAATATCAACTATAGTAAAAATATAAGTTATTATTAAAAATTAGTTTATAAAATTAAATAAAATTAAATAAAATTAAAAATAAAAGTATAGTATATAGAAATTAAGTGAGA
Source organism: Clostridium chrysemydis (assembly GCF_015234215.1). GTDB lineage: Bacteria > Bacillota > Clostridia > Clostridiales > Clostridiaceae > Clostridium > Clostridium chrysemydis. The sequence goes on from NZ_JADEKP010000003.1 coordinate 149,468, forward strand.
GTTTTAGGAAGAGAAGGGGATTATTTTTAATTAGATATTTCCAAAAGGGAAAACTAGAAAATTTGAAAATATTTTCTATATATTATACAATTAATGTTAATTGAGAGAATAAAAAAATAATGGTTATAAAAACGTTTAAAGGGGATGAAATTATGAGAGAAACAATAATAGTAAGAGGGGCTGGAGATATTGCAACTGGCGTTATTCAAAAGCTTTTTAGAGCTAAGTTTAATGTGCTTGCTTTAGAGATAGACAAACCTTCTGCTATAAGAAGAAATGTAAGTTTATCTGAGGCTATTTATGAAGGTGAATTTACAGTTGAGGATGTTACATCTAAGAGAGCTTCTAGTATAGAAGATGTATTTTCTATATTTGAGGAAGGAAAGGTTGCAGTTTTAGTCGATAATAGTGGGGAAGCTATAGAAAAGGTGCCTCATATAGCTTTAGTTGATGCTACTTTATGTAAAAAGAATATAGGGACAAACAGATCTATGGCTGATATAACTGTAGCTGTTGGGCCTGGATACGAGGCTTCTAAGGATGTTGATATAGTTGTTGAAACTAATAGAGGGCATAATTTAGGAAGACTTATTTTTGAGGGACCTGCATCTAAAAATACAGGGGTTCCTGGAATTATTAAAGGATATGGCATAGAAAGAGTTATATATTCACCTGTAGAAGGTGAACTTAACATAATAAAAGATATAGGAAGTTATGTTGATAAGGGTGAAGTAATTTGTAAAATAGATGGTGTTGAAGTTTTAGCTTCACTTTCAGGTATTATTAGGGGAATGATTAGAGAAGGATTTTATGTTACTAAAGGTTTTAAGATTGCAGATATAGATCCAAGAAAAGAAGAAAAAAGAAATTGTGATTTAATTTCTGACAAGGCAAGATGTATTGGCGGTGCAGTGCTTGAAGCAATTATGTATCTAAAATAAAACTAAGGATTAAAAAGAGGAGAGGTTATTTATTATGGATGAGAAGATTTTAAAAAATATTTCGGAAAATTTAGATTCAGGGAAAAGGATAGCTTTAGCAATAATCACTAAATCAGAAGGGTCAACGCCTAGAAAGTCAGGAACTATTATGGCTGTAAATGAAGACAGGGAGCTTTTTGGAACTATTGGTGGAGGTGCTATTGAAAACAGCATCATTAATAAGTGTATGGAAGCTTTAGATAAGGAAAGCGGAATGAACTTTGAGTATAAGCTAGATAAAGGCGGTAGTATTAAGATGACTTGTGGCGGAAATGTTGAAGGGTATATAAAAGTTTTTATGCCAAAGCCTAGACTTATAGTGTTTGGGGGAGGGCATATTTCTCAAAGCATTATGGGAATTACTGAAACTATGAATTTTAACAGGATTGTTATTGAAGACAGGGAAGAATTTAAAGATTTTGAGGCTTTTAAAAATATAGATAAATTTTTAGTTTGTGATAATGAGGAAGATTTAAAGGGGATAAATTTTAAAGATTCTTATATTGTACTTGCAACTAGAGGGCATGTAACTGATTCTAAGTGGCTTAAGATTTTAATTAATAAAGATTATAAATATATTGGAGTTTTAGGAAGCAGGAAAAAGGTTAAGGAATTAAGAGATGGACTTTTAAAAGAAGGAATTGACGAAAAGACAATAAATAAAGTTTATATGCCAATAGGGCTTGATATATCAGATGGAACTCCAGAAGAAATTGCATTTAGTATATTAGGGGAGATTTTACAGGTTAAAAATAAAGGGACACTTACGCATTTAAAAGATAAATAAAAAGGGTATAAAAAATTTATGATGAGGGTGGTTTATAAATGCTAAGTTTAAAGTTAAAGGATATATACGAATCTGTAAATGAATATGCAAAGCTTTTAGCTAACATATTACAAATAGATATTGAAATCGTAGATTCAGATTTATTTAGGGTATCTGGTACTGGAATTTATAAAGATAAAGTTTTTGAAAGTATACATACTGAAGGATTTATTTATAGAGAAGTATTAAGAAGTAGAAAAGCATTAGTTGTTGAAAACCCAGGAGAAAATGAGCTTTGCAAAGATTGCAAGCATTATAAAAACTGTGAAGAGTATATGGAAATTGCAGTTCCTATTAAATATTCAAGTGAGATATTTGGAGTTATAGGTTTAGTTTGTTCAAATCCTTTGCAAAGAGAGATTTTATCTAAAAATTTAGATACGAATTTGAAATTTTTAGAGCAGATTGCAGAATTTATTGCAATTAAGCTTATTGAGAGTAAGAGAGTTTTAGAAATTAAAGATAGCGTAGAATTTTTAAAGCAAATTATAGATTCTATAGATACTGGAGTTATTACTTTAGATGAAGAAAAAAAGATAAGTTTAATTAATAATTTTGGTATGAAAATATTAAAGGTATCACCAAAAGTTATAGGTGGTAGCATTACTTTAGAAGATACAGGAGATTATTATCCAGGGAGGACTATATATAATATAGATATTTCTGGGAAAAAGACTAGGATTGTAGGGAAAGTTATTAAGAATTTTCTTAGAAATAAAGAATGTGATAAAGTCTTAGTTTTTAGAGAAGATAATACTGTACAAAAAGAAGTAGTAAATATAACTCACGGGAAAAATACTATAGGTTGTAATGATATTATAGGTAACTCCTTAGTTATGACTAAGTTAAAGAGTAAGATTAAAAAGATAGCACACTCTAAATCTACTGTACTTATTATTGGTGAAAGTGGTACTGGAAAAGAGCTTGTAGCTAGGGCTATTCACTCTGAAGGTGATAGAAAAGACAAGCCTTTTATAGCTATAAACTGCGGTGCAATTCCAGAAGAACTTTTAGAAAGTGAGCTTTTTGGATATGTTAAAGGGGCCTTTTCAGGTGCTAGTACAAACGGTAGAGTAGGGAAATTTGAACTTGCAAATAACGGTGTTATATTTTTAGATGAAATAGGTGATATGCCTTTATATCTTCAAGTTAAACTACTTAGAGTACTTCAAGAGAGGACTATAGTTAGGGTTGGTTCTAATAAGCTTATAAAGCTTAATATTAGGATTATTGCAGCGACTAACAGGAATTTAAAGGATTTAGTTTCTGAAGGAAAGTTTAGAGAAGATTTATATTATAGGCTTAATGTAATCCCTATAGAGCTGCCCCCTTTAAGAGATAGAGAGGGAGATATAGAGATTATAGCCTATGAACTTGTAAAAAAGTATAGCAAGATTTTTAATAAGTATGTTCATACTATAGACGATGATGTTTTGAAAAAGTTAAACGAGTTTCCTTGGAAGGGAAATGTGCGTGAACTTGAAAATGCTATAGAGTTTATGGTTAATCTTTGCTTGGATGATGGGATTATAAAGTTTGATATGCTCCCTAAAAGCATAGTTGAATATAAAAAGGAAAATGAAGCTATTGAGATATTAGAAAATAAGGAAATAAAGACTTTAAAAGAGCTTGAGGAAGATTATATAAATAAAGTTTTAGATATTTATGGTAGAGATACTATAGGGAAGAAGATTGCAGCTAAAAAGCTTGGAATTGGAATAGCTACACTTTATAGAAAGATAGAAAAATAAAGCTTTAAAGTTTTTGGTATAGGTGGTTTGGGTTTGAAAAAAGAGGTTTTAGCATTAGTATTATTTTTAGTAATATTTACTCCGAATGATTTTGTTTTTGCATTGGATGAGGGAGCTTTAAAATCAAAGGAAGAAAGCTTTAAAAGTGAGAAAAATACTGTACTTTCAAAGGATGTTTTTATAGATGGTATACCTGAAAATTCGACGTTATATGTTGGAGCTGATATTAAAATAAAAGGGTATGTAGACAGTAACGCTACTAAAAAAGAAATCGAATGGAAGGTTACAGGAAAAGATAGTGTTATAGATTTTTCTAAAGATGGAAATAAGGCATATATTAAAGGGAAAGAAAAGGGAAGAGTTTGGGTTATGGCTAGGGCTTTAGATGGAAGTGATAGATCTAGGGAATACACTGTAAATGTTAGTGATTATCCTAGTGATAACGTAAGTAAATCCCTTATAGCTTTAAATATTGTGCCAGTTTTAAAAAGGAGCGATTCTACTCTTTTAGTTGAAGTTAAGAGAAGTTTAAGCTTAGAGGATAAAAAGAAGTATTTAGATAATTACTTTAAATCCTTAGTAAAAATAAATAAATTAAAATATAATAGTAGTTATTTAGACGATTACTATGAATACTTTTCTTTAAATTCTGGAAAAAATAAGATAGAAATCAGGGTAGATAGATTTGATATTTCATATTCTTCTATAAAAGATATGATATTAAATATTGATAAATATAATTCCTTTGAGGAAGTTTTAGAAGATAAAGAGACTGATAAAAGACCTGAGAAACCTGAAGAACCTAAAGATTTAGAAAACTCTTCAGAATTAAAAGAGGACAATGAGGAAGAAATTAAAGAGGAAGTTAAAGAAGACGTAGTGAAAAAAGATCCTATAATAATTACATTTGATGATAAGCCTAAAAAAGAAGATTTAGATTATATTAAAGGTTTAATAAAAGATAAAGAAGTTAGGCTTATTAGAAAATTTGATTTAGGGAATTATACTTCGTATCTTTTAAGGGTTTTTGATAAAGGTGAAGACGGGACAAAGAATGATTTTTCTATAGAAATAAGGGTTAAAAAAGATGATAAAGTCTCTTACGAATCTGTTATAGAAATGTTAGATAAAGACTTAAAAGTAAAAGAAGAAGAAAAAGATACTACTAAAGCTAAAGACGAAGTCTCTTTAAGTGAGGAAAAGGAAGAAGAAATTAAAGAGGATAAAGAGGACGTTAAAAAAGAAGATAATAAAGAAATAAAAAAGGATAAAAATGAGGCTAAGCCCTTAGAAGAAGGGGATTTAGAGGGCGAAAATATAAAAGAATTACCATTTTTATTACCTTTTGTAGGCTTATTTCTTTTAAGAAGAAAACACCAGTAAAAATACTGGTGTTTTAATTTTCTAAAGGAATCATAATGATTGATGAAAATTCTTTAGAGTCTTTATTTATTTCGTATATTCCATTAAGCTTTGATACTGTAGATTTTATGTTAGATATTCCAAAGCCGTGGTTTAATTTATCTTTTTTAGTTGTGAAAATATTATTGTTTTTAATTACAAGTTCTCCATTATAATTGTTTTTAACTTCTAAAACTAAGTTAGAATTAATTATTTTAGCTTTTACCCTTATATAGGGAGATTTTTTAAGCTTTTTAGTAGCTTCGATTGAGTTATCTAAAAGGTTTCCAAAGATTATACATAAATCAAAATCAGAAACTTCTAAGGGGCTAGGAACTTTTATATCTAATGAAAGATCTATATTATTTAAAGCGCAGATTTCTTTTTTTGATAGCAAGATAGCATTTAAAATCTTGTTTTTAGTGTATAATTCGTTTGTTTTATAAGAATCTACTCCTAAGTTTTTTAGGTAATTTAAAGCTTTTTCCTTTTCATTATTTTCTATTAAAGTGTGAAGTGCTATTTTGTGGTTATTTATATCGTGAGATATTTTTATTATATATTCTTCTTTAGATTCTAGTCTTTTTAGGTTAGAGATTTGTAAGTCATATTGCATATTTAATATTTTGTTTTTGTGCTTATAGATAGATAAATCGTATGATTTTGATATTCCAATTAAAATAAACACCTCAAAATATAGCTCTAATAAAATTGAAATAAATATTATGTAAGTGACAAGTGGTGCGTGTTTTGAGTAAAATAACACATATAAAAGACTTAAATTTTTTATTATAAGTAAAATAAACATAGATAAGGGAATTAATTTATTTACTGAATCTAATATGTATTTAAGTTTTTCAAAGTTTAGTATCTTTATAAAAAGTATTTCAAAGACTATATATAAGACAATAGAAATAAAATATGAGGTATAAAGATAAGGCTTGTTCTCAAAAATCAAATAAGTGTTATTTTTAAGTAATATTTCAAAAGAACTAGAAACTGCTATAAGTGATATAAGTAATAAATAGTATGATTTTAAAGTTAATAAATAAATATTAAACATTTCTTTTTTGTAGAAAAAAGAAAGAGAAATCGAAGCTATAATTATGTAAAAAATAAAGCTCAAAATGCTTATCTTATTAAAAAACACACCTAGGAATAATAAAAATATAAAAATTTGGCTAAAAGAAAGGGTTGGTATTATATCTTTTAACTTAAAATTAAGGTGAGTTTTTGATATGTAAATTATAAATACTGAAGTTATAAAAAAGTAAATTAAGGCTATTTTAAACACTCCTTTAACTAGAAAGCTTAACCTTTATATAAGATGTAAATATATCTCTAGATGAGGATAAATACTTACTGCTTATAGGTAATGCTTTATTTGTTGTAGTTATTAAATCCTTTGAAATTATATTTTTTACATAGAGTAAATTTACTAGAAAACTTCTATGGATTCTTAAAAAATTTCTATCTTTTATTTCTTCTTCTAAGTTTGACATCTTGTTATAAAAAGAGATTTTTTCACCGTTTATAAGGTGGGCTGTTATTTTTCTTAAGTTTGATTCAAAGTATAGGACTTTGTTTAAATCTAATGTGAAAATATCTTGATTATTTTTAACGTAAAAGATACTTTTCTTATTTAATTCTATTTTTTTATATACATCTAAAAATTTAGATTTGATATCTTCTTTTGAAAATGGCTTTAAAATATAACTAAAAGCATTAACACTATAGCTGTCTAAAGCGTAATCTTTGCTGCTAGTTACAAATATTATAAAAATATCAGAAGAAGTTTTTCTGATTATTTTAGAAGTTTCTATTCCGTTTAGTCTATCGTTATCCATTAATATATCTAAAAAAATAACATCAAAATAGCTTTTATTTTTACCGTAAAAATCTAAAAGGTCTTTTGAAGATTCAAATGATGTTATTTCTATATTTAAGCCTTCGCTTTTAGATAAATCCTTTAATATTTCTGATAGTTTTTTAATAAATAAATAGTTATCGTCACATAATCCAATTTTAATCATAAAAAAAACCTTTCTTTTTAGAGATATTTGTATTATACATTAAAATTTCATAATTTTACAATAATTTGCAGTGTATCTTTAATTAAAAGTTACAAAAAGTACCTTAAAACTTGCAATTATATATACATAAAATTTACCAAATTATATACTATTAATGTAAAAGTTAACATTTAAAACTACTTAGAAAAGAGCAAGGTCACAGAAATGTGATTTACGCAAAACTATAGGGGCTAAGGCTTTTTTAGCTATGCCAGCCAGCTGCCTAGAAGTAAAAACTTCGAGGGTTGATTTTCTAAAAAATTAATTTTAGGAGGGTAAATTTAAATGGCAAAAAACCATGCGAAAATCAGAAAAATAATAGCTACAACTATTATGGCTACAGTGGTAGCATCTACTATTTCACCTACTTTAGAGGCATTTGCAGCAAATAATAGTAGGGAAATTACACAAAAAACAAGTACTAAAAACCAAAGTCAAAAACGTAATGTAATGTACTATGGGGATTGGTCTATTTGGGGAGGTCAAGGGAACTTTTATCCAAAGGATATTCCAGCAGACCAGTTAACTCATTTAAACTTTGCGTTTATGGATTTTGATTCTAATGGAGACTTAGTATTTACAGATAAGGATGCTGCAACAGGGGCGCCAGTCGGACAAGCTGGAGTTCAGTGGGGAGCACCAAACGCTGGAATTTTAATAGCACTTCAAGAACTTAGAGCTAAGAATCCTAACTTAAAGATAGGAATATCTGTTGGGGGATGGTCTAAGTCTGGAGATTTCTCTTTAATAGCTAGAGATAAAAATAAGAGAGATAACTTTATAAAAAATATTATAAAATTCGTAGATTACACTAATATGGATTTTATTGATTTAGATTGGGAATACCCAGGTGATGTAAGGCAGCCTGACTTAGTTGATAATAAAAATGATGAAGGTGCTATACATTCAATCCCAGAAGATAAGGAAAACTATATAACTTTACTTGAAGAATTAAGAAGCGCTTTAGATAAAAAAGGAGTTGAAGTTAATAAAGACTACGAATTATCAGTAGCACTTCCTGCACCTAAAGCTAAAGTGGACTTAGGAGTAGATGTTGATAGATTATTTAACGTAGTAGATTTTGCAAACATAATGACTTATGACATGAGAGGGGCTTGGGACCCTGTAAGTGGTCACCAAACAGGACTTTATGCAAACCCGAATGATAGCTTAAAAGGGAATAACTTATCAGTTGATGAATCAGTTGATTATCTTTTAAGTAAGGGCGCAGAACCTGAAAAGATAGTTATAGGTGCAGCTTATTATACTAGAGGTTGGAATAAGGTATCTAAAGGAGATAATAAGGAATTACCAGGATTATTTGAAGATGCTGAAAAGAACTCAAAAGATGCAGATCAAACTCCGTCATATGGAGCTCCAAACGAAGCACCACTTACTGTCGGGGACGGGGGACGTAGTAGCGGTGTTTGGTCTTACAGAAGTTTAGATAAGTTAAAAGCTAATTATCCAGGGCTTAAAGAATATTGGGATGACACAGCTAAGGCGCCATACCTTTATGACGAATCAACAGGGAAATTCTTTACTTATGATAACGTAAAATCCATAGAAGAAAAGACTAAGTATGTAAATGAAAATAATCTAGGTGGAGTGATAGGCTGGATGGCATCTCAAGATTCACCTACTAATAATTCTAGTAGAAGAGATGAATTAACTACAGCTACTAAAAAAGGTCTTTTTGGAGAAAATGAATTACAAAAGCATGATATAGGATATTCTAATTTAGATATTTCAGCCACTGTAAATACTTACGAACAAGAGTGGGGAGTAGATAAAAAAGGATATGAGATAACTATTAAAAATAATGAAAAAGCAGAAGAGTCTAATGGAGTTTTAAAAGAAGTTGAAAGAGGTGCTGAAACTATAAAAGCACCAAAACTATATTTAAAAACTGACAAGGCATTAAATAGAGGAGATTATACATCTGGTACTGTAACTTATGAAAATGGATATACAGTTGTAGATTTAAAATCAGTTTGGGAAGGTAAAAATATAGAACAAGGACAAACTTATACATTTAAATTATCTGGAGATGCTAAGATTGAAAGCATAGAGATAGTTCAACGTATGTCTGAAACTGGACCTGAAATTTACAAACAAACTATTTTTGGAGAAAAGGTGCCAGAAGTTAATAGCGCACCTGTACTTAGCGGAGTTTTAGATAAAACTATTAAATTAAATGAAGATTTTGATAAGCTTCAAGGGGTTACAGCAACTGACAAAGAAGACGGAGATTTAACTTCAAAAATAAAGGTAGAAGGAACTGTAGATACAAGCAAAGAAGGAAAATACACTTTAACTTATAAAGTATCTGACAAAGAAGGACTAACTACTACTAAAAATAGAGTAATAACTGTAAAGGCTGAAGAAGTTACACCTCCAGAAGTAAATGAAGCTCCAGAATTAAAAGGAGTAGAAGATAAAACTATTAAATTAAACGAAAAGTTTGATAAGCTTCAAGGAGTTACAGCAACAGATAAAGAAGACGGAGATTTAACTTCAAAAATAAAAGTAGAAGGAACTGTAGATACAAGCAAAGAAGGAAAATATACTTTAACTTACAAAGTATCAGACAGTAAAGAATTAACTACTACTAAAAATAGAGTTATAACTGTAGAAACTGAAGAAGTTAAGCCACCAGTAGAAGATTCAGACTTTGGAGTTGGAAAAGGAGTAGAGTGGGCAGAGCAAGTTAATGCACCTTTTGCAGATATGACAGCTTGGAATAATGGAGATTTCTCTGTAAATGGAGCTTTAAATTTAAAGAAAATATCAGAAGATACAGGAGTAAAATTCTTTAACTTAGGATTTATTCAAGCAACTTCAGGAGTTCAAAACGGAAAAGTTAACTGGGGATTTGGAGGGTTTGATGTCTTAAGTGAAAGACATAAAGATAACACTCAATACCAAGGTATAAAACAAGCTATAAAAGATGTTAGATCGTTAGGCGGAGACGTTGCAATCTCTTTAGGTGGTTTAAATGGAACTGCTATTTGGGAAGTTAGTCAAGATGTTGATGTTTTATATAACACTTATAAAGAAATAGTTACAGGCTATGGTTTAACTAAGATTGATTTAGATATTGAAGGTGCCACTTCAACTAACAAACAGTTAAACATCCAAAACGCTAAAGCAATAAAGAGAGTTCAAGATGAAACTGGCGTAGAAGTAGTTTTAACTTTAGCTGTTTTACCTAGCGGTTTAACAAATGTTCAGTTAGATGTTTTAGAAGCTTACCTTTCTCAAGGGGTAAAGGTTGATTTAGTAAATATTATGACTATGTGCTACGGACAAGCTACTCTTCTTCCAGGTGAAAACTACGGAACAGCTTCACTTAGAGCAGTAGATAGCACTAAAGATCAATTAAAAGAATATTATAAAAAGTATGCAAATACAGAATTAACAGACAAAGAAGCATATAGAAAAATAGGAACTACAGTTTCAGTAGGATTTGAAGGAGAAGCACACCCAATCTTCCCTAAAGAGTGGACTAGCTTAGTAGTTGATCATGCTATAGAAAAAGGGCTTGGAATGACTTCAATGTGGTCTATAAATAGAGATTCTATGGCGCAATCAAATAAAGGAATATACGCTCCATACGAGCATATAAACCTATTTAAAAAGTTTGGAACAGGAGAAGAAATTCCAGATAAAAATGCAGCTCCAACTTTTAGTGGAATAGAAGATAAGACTATTAATTTAGGAGATAGCTTTAATCCATTAGAAGGAGTAAAGGCTAACGATAAAGAGGATGGAGACTTAACTTCTAAGATTGAAGTTACAGGAAAAGTTGATACTTCAAAGAGTGGAAAATATACTTTAACTTATAAAGTATCTGATAGTGAAGGATTAGAAACAACTAAAACTAGAACTATAACTGTAAAAGATAACTCTATTGTAGAAGATACTTTTGATATTAATAAAATCTATTATGGCGGAGAAATAGTTATCTACAAAGGTGAAGAATATAAAGCTAAGTGGTGGGTTCAAGGTGAAGCACCAGACAAATCACAAGCTTTTGAAAAGATAGTTAAACCTAATGAAGACGGAAGCTTAAACTGGTATGAAGGAATGGTTTGTACTGGTGGAATGCAGGTTTCTTTTGAAGGAAAGATATATGAAGCTAAATGGTGGACAACATCAAAGCCAGGTAGCGATGATTCTTGGAAATTAATCAAATAAAATATTATAAAGTTAGAAAAAGTAATGAGTAAGAAGAAAAGGGCATGGTATTTAAAAATATCGTGCTCTTTTTCTATTAATATATTTACTTTAATAAAAACAAGTATCAATATGGTGAAAATAGTAAATGCAGAAAAGGAAGAAAGGATGCAGTAAATTATATCTATCGCTAAAGGCTTTGCCTTAGCGGTAGATTTTTTTAGTCATATTAAAGTCATAACTTAAGCATTTGAAAGGCATAAGTTGAATTTAATATAAGATTAAAGATAATAAAATAAAATGGAAAAAGAAGGAAAGTTGGATTTTAAAGATATTTGAAACTCAGAATTAAAGGGGTAGCAGAAAGGGAGTATATAGATGTTTATTTTAAGAGACATAGTGAAAAAATTTAATGGTGTAAAAGTAATTAAAAATCTAAATCTAGAGATTGAAGGAGGGCTAAATTTTATTGTAGGACCATCTGGAAGTGGAAAATCAACTTTATTGAAAATAATTAGTGGGATAGATAGAGACTACGAAGGGGAGGTATTTTATAGAAGTAAGCCTATTAAAAGGTTTAAAGAGTCTCAATTAGACTCTTATTATTATAATTCAGTTGGATTTATATTTCAAAACTTCAAGCTTATAGATCACTTATCAGTTGAGGATAATGTAAAGGCTATATTAGAACTTGAAAATATAGATAAAAATGAAATGAATAGTAGAGTAGATCACATATTGAAAAGATTAGCACTAGAAAAATTTGCAAAGAAAAATGTTTCTCTTTTATCAGGAGGACAAAAACAAAGAGTAGCAATAGCTAGAGCTTTAGTTAAAGAGCCAGAGGTAATAATAGCAGATGAACCTACTGGTGCTTTAGATAAAAAGACTTCTAAAATGATAATGGATGTACTTAAAAAAATAGCTAAAGAGAGAACTGTAATAGTTGTAACTCATGATAAATCAGCAGTTACAGAAGATAGTAATTGTTTTTTATTAAATAATGGTGTTATTGAAAAGATAAACTCAGCTAAAAAGGTACAATTATCAGAAGAAAAAAAGAAAATAATTAAACCTAATTTATCAATAAAAATGGCAGTTGTTCAAGGAATAAAAAATTTTAAAGGTTTATTTTTAAAATTTTTACTTACAGCATTTATATTAATGTTAGCATCATATTTTTTATTATTAAACTTTAGTGGAACAGTAGCTAATGAAAATAGTGAAATTTTAAATAAATTAATCTTAGAGAGAGGAAATAATCTTAGAGATTTAGACTTAGCAACAAGTATGATGTCAGGGGTAAGCACAAAGGGTGAAAAGGGAGCTTCATTAGACATAGAACAAGATGTATCAAAAGCATTTGAAAGGCTAAGAAATGATCCAAGAATAGAATTTATTATTCCAGTAGATGGAATACAAAATATGAAGGTGCAATTAGATGGAAAAGAATATGATATAGAAAATAGTAATACAGTTCCAATAGTAAATGAGGTTGAATCAGGAAGAGTTCCAAATATGTCAGGTAGAGAAGTTGCTATAAGTAAAAAGTTTGTTGAAAATCTAAATTTAAAACCAGAAGATGTTATAGGTAAAACTATTTCTATAGATGGAGTCGCTTTTGATTGGTCTTCAGGAAGTCCAAAAGAAGTCAAAATTAAAATAAGTGATGTGAAAATAGTAGGAGTATTAAATACTAAATATACAATAGATTCTCCATCATATGGAAAAGAAGAAATAGAATTAGAGGATTCTTTTATATATGGGCTAGATGTAGTTAAAGATATAAAAAAGCAATCAAATTCAAATACAGATAACCTTTCATTTAGAGTACGAGTTAAGGAAATTAAAGATATAATGCCTATAGTTAACGAGCTAGAAAAAGATGGATTAACACCTATAGGTGAATTTGAGACTGTTAAAGATATCTTAAAGATAAGTGATGTAAGTAAAGATCAAACTAGCTCAGTTTCAGTTATACTTGCTGCAATTGCAATGATAGTTACAATCTTAATAACACTAATAAATGGATATATAAGAAAAGGAGAGTTTGCAATTTTAAGTATTAATGGATATTCAAAAAAGAGTATTGCGATTTTAAATATAATGGAATATATACTAATTTCAATAGTATCAGCAATAATGTTTGCATTAGCATTACCAGTTATAAATAATATATCAAAATCTATTTTTGATATGGAGATTGTAGGAGTAAATACAAGATTATTAGGTGCAGGAATAGTTATATCTTTAGGACTACTTATGGGAATTCTATCGGCTATTATATTATCTAATTTAAAGACAGAAAATAATTTAATGAAGGGTGATAGATGATGATAACTTTAAGAAATTTAGAAAAGAGTTTTAAAGAAGTAGAAATATATAAAGAGGTAGATTATTCTTTTAAAGAAAATAAATTAACATGTTTTTTAGGACCTAGTGGATCTGGCAAAACTACATTATTGAATCTTATAGCTGGTTTTGATACAGATTATAAAGGAGATATAATTTCTTTTGGGATAGACTTAAAGAGTTTATCAAAGGATGAACTTTGTGATTATAGATTTAATAAGATTGGGTTTGTTTTTCAAAATTATAATCTTTTAAATGGCTATACTGTACTTGAAAATGTGCTTATGGGAATAAATTTAAACAATAATATAAAAGAAAGAGAAAAGATTAGGAGAGCTTTAGATTTATTAAGCTCTCTTAAAATTACAGATAAAAAAGATCAAAAGGTTGAGACTTTAAGCGGTGGGCAAAAACAACGAGTAGCTATTGCTAGAGCATTAATAAATAAACCAGATATAATTTTAGCTGATGAACCAACAGGAGCTTTAGATGAAGAAACAAGCCTAGAAATAATGAAAATATTAAAGGAAATATCTAAAGAAAAAACTGTTATAGTAATTACTCACGATGAAAACGTCTCAAAGTTTGCAGACGAAATAATAGAACTTGAAAATAAAAATTTAGTTATAAAAAAATTAGCAAAGGATGATTTAATAGAAAATAAATCAGAAAAAAACAAAAGCAATTGGATAAAATCTAAATTGAATAATAAAATAGAAAATAAAATAAGTTTTAAAAATTTCAAGATTCATTTTGTAAAATTTGTCCTTGTTGGAATTATAATCGCCCTTGGATCTGCTTCCTTTGTTTCGGCATTATCTTTAAAGGATATAAATAAGAAAGCAATTAAAGAATTTAAAGAGAAGAATTTTTATTATAATTTATGTCAAATACCTATAGATGAAGGTACTAAAAAAAGTCCAGAGGATATAATAAATATCTTAAAAGCTAAAGAAGGAATTAAAAACATATATTATCAATATGATTTACAAAATATAACTTTAGAAAATAATGATAAATCCTATACTATAGACTACAAAACGCCAACAGCTATACCAAAGGAAAGCTTAGTTTATGGCACTATGCCAAAGGAGAAGGAAAAGGAAATAGCTATAGCTATGAATTTAACAAAAAGATTAGTAGATAATCCTAAAGATATTTTAGGAAAAGAAATAAATATTAAGTATAAGGATAAAATGGGAAAAACTAAGGAAATAAAATTAAAGGTTAGCGGATTAACTAATTCTAAGTACCAAGATTTTATATTAAGTAGTGATATAGAGAAAGAAGTTTATGAGAACTATGTAAAGGACGGGGATAAAGTAAAAGCAATTTATTTTGAAATAAGTGATTTTTCTAAGATTCCAGAGATTCATAAAGAATTAAAAGATTCAGGGTTAGATGTTTTAACAAAGAGTGAGGATGTTAAGTCTTTTCAAAATAGTTTTGTAAGATTAATTAAACTTTTTACATCTATAGCTTATATAATTTTAATTTTAGGAGTTTCTATAAGTTCAATTATGTTATATAAAATTTCAGTTGAGAGGTATTCAGAGGTTGGTATTTTAGGGGCTATAGGGTATAGTAAGAGAAATATTAGTAGAATAATGTTTAAGGAAAGTTTATATTTTTCTTTAATTTCAACAGTAATTTCTTTTGGTTTGATTTTTATAATATCTATTATTTACAAAAGTCAATTTGGTTATGGGTTAGAGTTAGGTATGACCTCATTTATTATTTTAATACTTGTAAATGTTAGTTTAACTTTAGGTTTAACAAATTTAATAAGTTTTAAATTGATAAAGACAGAAACTGTGAAAGCTTTAAGGAGTTAGTTTAAATAAAAATGACAAGTAGAAAGATAAAGTGATAAACTTAAAATATAAGCAAGGCATCAGTGGAGGAAGTTAAATGGTTAATAAAACAGTACTAATAGTAGAAGACGAAGAAAAAATAAATAAAATGGTTTGTGATTATTTTAAGTTTAATGGATTTGAAGTTATAAGTGCAACTGATGGAATGGAAGCAGTAGATAAATTTAATAAAGATATAGATTTAGTAATTTTAGATGTTATGTTACCTAAATTAGACGGATTTACAGTTTTAAGAAAGATAAGAAAAAGATCAGACGTTCCTGTTATGATGGTTACAGCAAGGGCTGAGGACGAAGATGTATTAATGGGATACGAGTTAAAGGTAGATGATTATATAATTAAACCTTTTAATCTAGAGATATTAATTGCAAAAGCTAAGGTGCTTTTAGATAGAATTGACTCAATGGCTAAAGAAAAACATAAGGAAAGAAAAGATATATTAAAATATAATGGGGTTAAAATTGATAAACTTCAAATGAAAGTTTTCATTGAGGAAGAAGAAATTGAACTTGAACCAAAGCAGTTTGAAATATTAAAATACTTAATGGAAAATAAGAATATTGTTATATCAAGGGAAAAATTATTAGAGGAAAAATGGGGGTATGACTACTATGGGAATACTAGGGTAGTAGATTCTCAAATAAAGAAACTTAGAAAAAATTTAAAAGATAAGTCTTATTGCATTAAAACAGTCTTTGGAACAGGATATAAGTTTGATGTGGAATAGATTTATAAAAAGAAGTATAGCATCTAAATTTTTTATAATGAATTTAATAATTTTAATTAGTGTTATTGTAATTCAGTTAGTATTTCAAGCTTTATATTTTGATAAATATTACTTAAATAAAAAAGAAGAATCATTAGTATATGCTATAACAGAATTTGAAAATTTCATTCCTAAAGCAAAATCAGAAAAAGAAATAATTACTTATATGAATAATCAAATGAGAAAAGATAATATAGCTTTATGTATGAGAGATTCAGATTTAAGCGGAGGATATTCATTAGAGTCTTATATGGGTGAAAGGCAGATAGTTATTAAAGGTTCTGATAATAAAGAGTATAAGGTGATTTTAGGAAACCAATTTCCAAATATAAACATAAACAAGGGCGATGAAGTAAAAGTATCTGGCTCAAGTGATAGATTTGGATTTACCTTAGCAAATAAGTTTTATCTAAATGGTAAAGAAGTAAATCCATACTATAATATAATACCTAGTGCTGGAGGGAATGTTACTTATAGTAGTCTAAATATGATGCCAGCAATAATTGCTGGAAATGAAATCAATATTAATGGAAAAGTTGAAAAAGTAATACCAAAAGATAATTACTATTCTTTAGGTAATACAGATATGTATTTAGGAGCTAACGATAAGAATAATATTTTATCAAATGAAAAATATATAACAAAAATAAATTTAATTAATAGCTTAGATGAAGTTTTAGTTTTAACGGAAAAAACAGATAATGGATACTTAATAGCTATGACACCTATAGCAGAGGTTAAGGATGTTTTAGGAACACTAAATAGTTACTATCTTATGATACTTATAGTTGCATTTGTGATAGTAATAATAATATCTTTGATTTATTCAAGATATATGAGCAGGCCTTTAGTTGAAATGAGTAATATTGCAAAAAAAATATCTGAGTGCGACTTTAATTATAAATATGATGTTAAAACTGAAGATGAAATAGGTAAGCTTGGAGAATCTTTAAATCAGATATCTAATAATCTAGAAAAAAGTTTAAATGATTTAAAAAAGAGTAATGAATTACTTAAAGAAGAAATGAATGAAAAGGAAAAGGAAGAAGAAAAGAGAAAAGAACTTGTTGCAAATATTTCACATGAACTTAAAACTCCAATAACTATAATTCAGGGAAATATAAATTGCGTAAAAAGTGGAATGATTAAAGAAAATATTTATGAAGATATTATAGAAGAAACTAATAGGATGAATGATTTAGTTAAAGAGATGCTTGAAATATCTAAATTAGAATCACCTACTTTTATACTAAAAAAAGAAGCCTTTGATTTAGGTCAGATATTTTTAAAAGAAAAAGATAAATTAAAAGCTATGATTAAGGATAGGAACTTAAAAATTATAAATAATGAATTTGATGAAGTTATTGTTTATGGAGATGAAAAAAGGATAAACCAAGTTATTACAAATCTTTTAACTAATGCAATAAAATACACTCCAGAGGGAGAAAATATAATTGTAGAGATAGTAAAAAGAAATAATAAAGAATACGTATTTTCTATTGAAAACTTTGGGGTTACTTTGGATAAAAATGAAGTTTTACAGATCTGGGATCAATTTTATAGAAAAGAAAAATCTAGGAATAAAAAATTTGGTGGAACTGGGCTTGGACTAGCTATAGTTAAAAGGATTTTAGAAGTTCATAAAAGTGAATTTGGGGTAGAAAGCAAAAAAAACAGTGTAAAATTCTATTTTACCATTCCTAAATGCAACGAATATTAAAGAGAGGAGAAATCCTCTTTTTTTATTGTAATTTAAATAAATTATTTAAATATAAGCTCTATGAAGTATAATCTTATTATAAAAGCATAGAAAGGTTTGATAGATAAATGATAAAACCAGTTGTAAAAGATGTATTATTTTTAAATCAAAAGTCAGAAATAGCAACTAAAAATGATATAGGAGTAATAAAGGATTTAGAAGATACTTTAAGGGCGAATTTAGAGTATTGTGTAGGGATGGCAGCAAATATGATCGGGGTTAAAAAGAGGATTTTAGTTTTTAGTGTAGGAAATATAATAGTTCCTATGGTAAACCCTATTATTTTAAAGAAGGAAGGTCAATATAGTGCTGAAGAGTGCTGCTTGTCTTTAA
This sequence comes from Clostridium chrysemydis, assembly GCF_015234215.1. GTDB lineage: Bacteria > Bacillota > Clostridia > Clostridiales > Clostridiaceae > Clostridium > Clostridium chrysemydis. The sequence continues at coordinate 167,761 of NZ_JADEKP010000003.1, forward strand.
CTGGATTTAGAGAAACTAAAAGATACGAAACTATAGAGGTAGAATACTTAGATAGGAATTTTAAAAAGCACAAAGAGACTTTTAAAGGATTTATAGCTCAAATTATTCAACATGAAATAGACCATTTTGAAGGAATAATAATTTAAGGTCTATAGATAAAAGGGGAGGGTACAATGAAAAAATATATAAACTTAGCTTTTACTTATGCTATTTTAGCATTAGTAAGTGGAGTGTTTTACAGAGAATTTACTAAAATACAAGGATATACTGAAAGAACAACACTTTCAGTTACTCATACACATCTCTTTATGTTAGGAACTATAATGTTTTTAATAATTGGGATATTTAGTCTTATAACTAATTTAGAGGAGCAAAAGCAATTTAAGTTGTTTATGAAACTTTATAACATAGGGCTACCTTTTATGGTGATAATGTTCTTTGTTAGAGGGATTCTTCAGGTTATGAATGCACCATTATCAAAGGGTGCATCTTCTGCTATATCAGGGATTGCAGGGGTTTCACATATTTTAGTTGGAATTTCTATAGTTTTATTATTTATAGCTTTAAGAAATTCTAAAAAGATAAAAGAATAGATTTTAAGTAAATATAGAAAAGCACTCTAAAAAATATTATTTAGGGTGCTTTTTAGTTATTTAATATAATTCTTCTCTTAACTTTTCTAAAAACTTTTCAGCTTGGTTAGAAAAGGCATGATTTTTATTCCATACAAAGCTTAAAGAAGATTCTAATTTAGGGTAAAGTGGCTTAAAGCATAAGTTGCTATTTAGGCTTGTGTTTATCAGTTTATCTAAGCATAGTGCAAAGCCTACCCCTTCTTCTACCATTAAAGAAGCATTAAATATAAGGTTGTAGGTTGAAACTATATTTAAATCGTCATAATCAAAGCCTAGCCAGCCTGAAAACTCGTTATGCACTAAACTTTGCCTTGAAGTTATTAGGGGGATATCTATTAAATCTTCTTTTGTAATGTGTTTTTTAGAAGATAATAAACTATCCTTTGGCACTAAAAGGCCCCAAGTATCTTTTAAGGGAAGTTTTATAAAGTCATACTTTTTTATATCTGAAGGCTCTATAAAAACACAAAAGTCTAGGATTCCTTTATCAAGTTTTTCTGTAATATCGTCTGCATTGCCACTAAATAAATGAACCTTTATATTAGGGTAATCTTTTATAAGCTTTTTTGTGGCACGTGCAATTATTCTCATAGCATCAGTTTCGCCACAACCTATATAGATATCACCACAGATTAAATCCTTATTTGATAAAAAGTCTTTTTCAGTTTTATCTACTAAAGTTACTATCTCTTTAGCTCGCATTTGTAATAAAAAACCATCTTTTGTAAGGGATATATTTCTACTTCCTCTTTTAAAGAGAGTTGTATTTAATTCATCTTCTAATTGTTTTAATTGTCTAGATAAGGTAGGTTGCGTTATGTGAAGGGCATCAGCCGCTTTAGATATGCTACCTTCTTTTATTACTGTTAAAAAATATTTTAATAAGCGTATCTCCATTTTTAACTCCTAAATAAAATTATTTACTATAGATTATAACATTAAGTATGCTTAAAAGGCATAAAATGCTATTTAATATAGGTATTTGGTATCTTAAAGCTTAGATTTTATAATTAAGATAAGAAATATATAAGAGCTTTAGGAGGTTATTATGTGCAAAGATTTAATTGAAAAAATAAATGAGAGAGATTTAATTCTTTATGACGATCCAATATTTTCTGATATTAATAAGGTTTTAGAAAAGACTTTAAAGTTAACTTCAAAACTTAATTTAGGATATAAAAAGCCAGAAGAAATAAGAGAAATTTTAAAAGAGATTACAGGAAGGGAAATTAGTAACTCAGTTCAGGTTTTAACTCCCTTTAATACGGATTTTGGAGCAAATATAAAAATTGGGGAAGGGGTATTTATAAATAAGGGTTGTATGATAGTTGATTTAGGCGGAGTTGAGATAGAGGATAATGTTTTAATTGGACCTAGCGTGAATTTATTATCTGTAAATCATCCAACTGATATTAAAAACCGTAGAGGTGTGATACTTAAAAAAGTAAGGATTAAAAAGAACGCTTGGATAGGGGCGTCAGTTACAGTTTGTCCTGGGGTAACTATTGGTGAAAATTCTATTATAGGGGCAGGGAGTGTAGTTACTAAGGATGTTAAAGATAACTCTGTTTATGCTGGAGTACCTGCAAGATTTATTAAGAATATATAAGGTTATGGGATTTTTAAATAAATTAAAAACGGATAGTATATAGTTTAAAAATAATAGTTATGGTATAATTTAACAGTAAATTGTTTTATGAAGGGATTTTTATGAGAGTAAGGTTTGAAAATAGTTTAGATGATTATAATAAGGCTCAATCTTTTTTCAGAGAAAAAATTGGGATAATAATATATTTACCATCGATTGTATTTTGGATAGCAACTATATATCAAGGCATTATAACTTATGGAGAATATAAAAATAATAATATTGGTGGTGCTGAAAATTCATTAGAAGTTACTTTAGCAATGGGTTTTATTGCATTAATTTTCACCTTGATATTTAATAAAATATCGATTAGTAAGATATTTGAATTTAATTTAAAAAGGCAATTAAGATCTAACTATGATATGTTATTAAAGGAAAAAGTTTTAGAGTTAAATGAAAATAATATTAGTTTGAAATTTATAAACGAAAAAGAGGTAATAATTAAATATATTGATATAAAAGATGTATTTGAAAATGAAGACTCTTTGTATATAACTTTAAATTCACGTTTAGAAGAAGGAATATCAGGAGTTATAATCCCTAGTATGCACTTTAAGAATCAGTTGGAAAAAAATGAATTTATAAATATTATTAACAACAAGAGATCGCTAGCTTAATAAGTTGGGGATCTTAATTTATTTAAAATATTTAAAGAGGTATGGGAAATATTAAAAAGTAAAAGGGGTGAAGTTATGAATAAGAAGAAAATAATTTCTATTTTTGTTTTGGGAGTTGTAGTTATATTTGGTGGTGTGTTATTTAAGATTAAATCAAATGAGTTTATAAAAGATAGCAACACAATAGGAAGAGAGTTAAGTATAAAAAATGATAAAGCACATGCAAGTTATGAGGAAATACCATCGTTAACAGTATTAAAATCTGAATCAGATTTAATTGTTGAAATTATAGGAACAGATACTATTGAAAATAGAGATTATAAAGATGTGCCAGTTAAAGTGAGTACTGTAAAAGTATCAGAAGTAATAAAAGGAGACATAAAAGAAAATGAAATTAAAATATTGCAGGATGCGGATTTAGATATAACTCCTAAAAAAGATGAGAAATTATTAATGTTTTTAAAGAAAGGAACTGATAATAAGGATTGTTATATACCTGTAGGTGGAGGTCAAGGAATATACAAAATTATTGAGAATAAAAAAACAAATAATAGAACATTGGAAGCACTGTCTTTATATAATGAAAACATCTTAAATGATTTAAAGGGAAATTATGATGATTTGAAGAAATCATTTAAATAAAAATAACTTAAGGTTAATAAATATGAGATTACGTTAACTATAGTTCAATTGTTTTAAGGTAGAGTATTTGTTAGTATTTAATTAAAGAAAAAATAGTTGAGGTATGGGATATGAAGATAAATGAGATTATAAGAGAAAAGAGAAAATTAGAGAATTTAACTCAAGAACAATTAGCAGAAAAGTTAGGAATTTCAGCTCCCGCAGTTAATAAGTGGGAAAAGGGAAGTTGTTATCCAGATATAACTCTTTTACCAAGGTTAGCTAGGATATTAAAGTGTGATTTAAATACGCTACTGTCTTTTAAGGATGATTTAACAGATAAAGAAGTAGGAGATTTTGCAAATGAATTAGCAATAATTATAGGTGAGGAAGGCTTTAGCGTAGGATTTAATAAAGCTATAGATAAAATTCAAGAGTATCAAACGTCAGACAAGCTAACTTTGACAGTTGCAACTATTTTGCAAGGAAGCTTAGTTATGTATGATGTAAAGGAAAAAGAAAGGTATGAAAATTATATTGAAGAGCTTTATATAAAGGTTTCTAATAGTGAAGATATTAATTTGAAAAATAGTGCTATATCTCTTTTAATTAGTAAATATTTAGGGGCGAAAGATTATATTAAAGCACAAGAATATATAGATAAACTTCAAGATATCACTTACGATAAAAAGCAGCTACAAGGGAATCTTTACTTAAATTCAAAGGAATATGAAAAAGCAGCTAAGCTTTTTGAAGGTAAATTATTATCTACAGCAAATGATATTATGATAAATCTTACTTCCTTGATTCAAATTGCCTTAAATGAAAATAGGGATAGTGATGCTTTAGATTATGCTAAAGTTTTAGAGGATACAACTAAGTTATATGATTTATGGGATTATAATTATTATTCAGCTTATTCTATGATTTATATTAAGTTAAAAGATAAGGATAACTCTTTAAAATATATCGATAAGATGCTTAATTCTATGAAAGATGGGTTTAGCTTAGAAGAGTATAAATTATACAAGAATGTTTATACTAAAAAGAGTGAAGTAGGTTTTAATGATAAAATGCTATCTTTAATGATAAGTAATTTAAAAAGTGATGATAGCTTAGAATTTTTAAGAGATACTAAAGAGTTTAATGAAACTTTAGATAAATATATATAGATAAATAAAAGTAGCGCTAAAAAGCACTACTTTTTTGACGTCTTTTGTAGTTTTATATTTAATATAAACTAACAGATTTTTTATGTAAGAGAAGGCTATCAAAAATGACAGCCAAACAAAAATGATTAATAACAAACAGTATAGCCAGATCCAGAAGTACAAATGCTAAAAGATCTATAACCATCACTTTCAGATTCAATAGTTTCAGTTTCTGAAACTGTTTTTAAATCTAAGTCTAAATCCAAATCTAAAGTTTCGTAAGTATTCAAAAAAATCACCTCCCTTTATAAATAGTATTTAATTAAATTAAAAAATATTACTATAAAGGGTTTTAAAGTTTAATTAATCAAAAATATTCGCTTAAATGAGTTACAATTAGGTGTTAAATAGTCCAATAAAGTCAATAATACGCCTAAGCTTCCATCAATTAAGCCAATATCATTTTTATTAATAATATTTGTTTTTCCTAAGAGAACATTTTCTACATCATAGTTTTGAAAATTTAATATATAATTTGAATTATTAAAGGTCAATAATTCAGAGATATATTTATCTATAGTTAATTTATATAAATTTTTATTAGTATCTCTATACATTTCAGTAAGTATCATTATTAATCCACTTAAACCATGACAGATAGTTGGCGAAATTAATAGTAAATCTTTTGGTGATAAAGAGCACAATTTATTAAAGCATCGTAATGATAATTCAGAGCCTTCAGAGTCTTTTAATAAATTAGATGCAATAAAAATTGAACGTGCAATACTTGGACTACCATAGCACCAGCTGGCTCTATTTTTAACCTTAGATCTTTCAATTTTTTTAAATTCTCCTAGTGTTAATCGACCATACCACCATATTCCTAATTCATTTTCATAATTATAAATCTTTAAAAAGTTTAATATATATTTTATAGATTCCTTTTGGCCTGGCATTTCAATACCATCTTTTAATGATAATGATAAAAAGGAAAGAGGACCAGATATCCCATGGGCCATACCTTGGTCTAAAAGTTCACATTTTTTATCTGAAATAACACCATCTTCAATAAACTTATCATAAATAATAAAGAAATTAGGTAACATTGTTCCATTGTAATTAAATTCTTCTGTAAGAGATAATAATGTTTTAATGATATCTTTTAATATATTATTATTATCAAAAGATTTATTTAATTCTAACAAAACTGTTCCAATGCCTGTTAATCCACCGATTAATAGGAATAGGTAAAAATTTGAGATTATCTCCTTTTTTTCCCCTCCTCCACACCGTACATGAAACTTTCATCTCATACGGCGTTCCATCAATTAAATAATTAATTGACTAGTGGCTATCCCTCCATTTGTTTTAGCAAACTTCAAAGGTACTATGCCACCGCTTTCACTGATATAAAAACAAGTTATACCAAAGGATTTCCTTGTTAACACTTCATAGTAAATAAGTACTCTGTGTTATCAGATTACCACGTTCCAATAATTCTATCCTTAACATATATCCTTAGGTAATTCTTATAGGCCTGCTTGCTTTAAAACCGCCTTTAACAGTAATAAGGTTTTTCATAACGATAACTTTTACTAAACCTTACAAGCGCTACCAATAGGTAGTTAAAGCATTTCTACTTTAATACTTTCTAGACCTGTACATTCAGAAATTTTGTCAGTCATATTTGACATTCTTACCATAGATATTTTATGGACTCCCGACCTATATTACACTCGACCACCTCTGGTTCGCATTTCCTGAAATTAATCTTAGGGTGTAATCTTAGTCGACTTCACCGAGCTTATAACCAAACTTTTCTTATTAAAAATTTAGCTATTCGGAGTATTAGAGAAGCCCTTAAGGGCGTTACCCCTTCATTTGACTTTTCAAATTATTAGTTCTATTAATAAGTATTAATGGCTAATCTTTTAAATTAGCAACGTGTCGCACAATCATAAGTATAGTAAGTTGGCGGATTTGTATTAATGAATTTTTTAATATATTTTTCTGCTTCTTTAGTTAATAGATAATTTAAACTCTTTATGAGCGAATTATATCTTTTGCAGTTGTCTGAAACACGGTAAATAGAGTATAAAATTCCAGACAAACCAATGCTTAGAGAACCATCAATATATCCATTTTTTTCGATTTCTTTTTTCATTTTTAAAACATATTTATAAGCAATATCTAAAGGTTCTTCATCTTTCAAAAAATTACTAACTTCAGCTAAAAAAATCAAAATGGAAGGGTATCCATTAACTAGAGATAATCGCTCAACAGAGGAATTGATAAGGTTTTCCTCTAAAAAAGTATCTATAGAATTTATATCTTTTATTTGGTTATAAGATTTTTCAATTATATTTTTAATAGCTGAATCAAACATTTTTTTTAGCTCCTTTTTTAAAGAATTTAAGAGCATATAAACAATGCCTTACAGTTGCAAATATTTCTTTTTCTTTATTTCTATCAGTTCCGAGAACTCTATTACAAAGCATGTGAAAGGAACTGAAAATAATATTTAACTTTGTATTATAAAGGTTATCAGTGTTATCTATTTCATTAATTTTATCAAAGTAGTCCTTAGTAGATTTATTTTGTAGTGTAAGCAAGTTATATATATCTAATCCGCCTTTCTCAGATCTAAGACCATTCCAATCATCATCAGAATTACAAACTTTTAATAAATATTTTCTATTTTTTTGAAAAAAATCTCTCAATTCATTTTTATTTGAAATAGTATCAAAAATAGATAATTGATCCTCAAATTCTATTTCGCATGATTCCATAATATTTATTAAATTTAATACAACAAAAATATCTGTATTAAATGAGGATTGTTTTTGTTCTTTTAAGTTAAAGAAGCTTTCTATAGCAGAAGATTGATCGCTAAAAAAAGTTTCTGCAGCGTCTATAGTTAAAGGACCACCATATCTTTCAATTTCTCTTACATATGAATCAAGTGAAATATTATTTAGTATTTTATTTTCTAGTAGAAATTTTGTCCAAACACTTAACTCATTTAAGATTACTTTCGATGATTCTTTGCTTTGAGATTTTAGTCTAAGCCTTATATGGCTTCCATTTTCATCATATCGTATAAAAAAATGTTTTTCTAAAGAATTAGTAGATTTTAAATTATCGATTAATTGTTTTATATAAATGCCTATTATTTCACCTTGTTTTTTGGAATTACAATAAAGTTTTAAATAAATCCAATTATCTAATATATTAGTGTTTCTATTAGTATCAAAGCTACTAACTAAACTTCGTTTAGTTGTTAAGTCACTTTGAGTCGGAAAGAGTTTCAAATTTTTATTAATATTATTTTTTTCAAAACTTGTATAATTTTTATATGCTATAGTAGTAATTTCAGTTATATAACTTTGATCATTTATAGATAACCAATTTGAAAAGGAGTCAAACTCAAATTCTGTAAGAACACATTTATTTTTTTTATTTATTTGGTTTAAAATATCTTTTATAGAAGATGAATCTTCTAGATTAATGAGAGTTCTATTATCTGATTCAGTTATATAAACTAAATTTGGGATATTAAGTTCTATTCTTTTTTTAGAAAATTCTTTAGAAAAGTTTTCTAAGTTGTAAGGATCTGTAAAGCTTGTTTTAAATAGATTCCAAGTTGCTGTACGTAGCACTGTATTTTTATATTTTATTCTAGGGACAAAGGTAAACTTATTTAATAAATCATACGTTATAAAGCTAAAAGGTTCTCGTACTTGTCTATAATTACAAACCTCCCTTAAAAATCTATAAACATTACAGCCTTGCTGGTAGTTAAGCATATGATTAGATGAGATTATAATGCGTTTGTTTAGCGATTTACTCTTTAAATAGAATAAATTATTTTCTACACCAACTAAAATATCATCAATATGAATTCTTGTTTTTTCATTGCTAACTGGAACTAAAATATTTACAAAATAATCCCTAAAGATATTAGAAAATGTTATATTGCCATTACGGCCTTTAATAGGTGCAGCTATTATTTCTGCATTTAATGTGTCTTCATATAATTCTGCTTCACGTTTCAATACCTCTTTTTCGATGTTTGATAAATTCAATACATCATTAAAACGACCGAAAGATTTGCCAGCTCCAGGAGAACCAAGGTTTGGAGCTATCGTTAGAGTATAATTACCATTTTCTAAGTCATTACTAGTTAAAGAGGAGAGTAGAAAATTTATCTCTAGTGAATCGAGATATTCTTCAGATTTATATGAAGTTTCTTTAAAATTAATTAAATCGGAATCATTTATAAAAACATCAGTGTTCTTAGCTAATGCCTCTGTAATTTTAAGCATTAAGAAATCTCTCTTTTTTAAATCTTCATTATTTATACTATTGAAGAAAATAGGATTACTTGATGGTGGGTTTGTATAGTCAGAAGGGGAGCCTATCCCAAAATCTTCATTTAGTAGTTCTAAAACAGGGATTTCTCGATAAATTCCATATTTTTCGAGGAATTTATTTACGTGGTCTCTCATTTGATTATTATAGTTATTTGTAAGAGATAGTATAGAAAGCGCATCTATAACATCTTTTATTTCATCTTTAATAAAATTTGGAATGGTTACTTTAAATTGATTTTTATAGTTAACATTTATAAATTTATCATCATCACTGAAATATTTCATTTTGGAATATATTTTTTCTAATATAGAAGTTCCAAAGCCAAATGCAGAGTTATTATATTCGTAAAATAATTTATCAATATCTTCTAGAATTGGTAAGTCATAAAAATTTACAGAATAATGATGGAGTTTATCTATAAGATCTTTTAATGGGTTATTGGTATCAAATGTAGGTCTAAGGTCAGTATATAGATATTCTTCTGATAATAAATTAAGTATAAAATTTTCAATGCGATTAGAATCTAATTTATTGTTTAATTCTTTTAAAGTATCCACTAAATCATTATATTTAATCCCATTTTTAGACTTTTCCAAGATAGCAGATATATAGGGAGAGTTTTTAATGCTTGTAATCTCTAAAGTGTTAGAGTCCGAATCATTTTTTTGAGAGTATTTTGGGGAATAATAATTTATAATACGATTTCCAATACTGAATAAAGCTTCATTAGAAAATAAGGTAACATTTTTTAAATTCCCGTGTAACTCTATAGTTTTTACAACTTTCATAATCCACTTATAATCAGGGCTTATATGTTTTGTTTGATTATAAGTATTTGAATTAAATTCGCACTTGGTGTCTTTAAAATTCCCTAAAGAGACTCCAGCAAATAATCCAAATGGAGTTGCTCTAGTGCATTGCCTTACATAATATTTTTTAATAGAGTTTTTTAAAGCTGAATCAAATTTTACATTTTTTCTTTTGTAGTTAGATATAGTTTCGTGAAGGTTATAACTTGAGATTAAAATTCCTTCTTCTAATAAATTATCATAATAATTTTCCTCACTTTTTGAAGTATTAGAATTATTTAAAAAGGTACTATAAGATTTTAGGGGAGTTCTTAGCAAAAATACATCACTTAATGAATACATAGTTAATCTCCTTTTTGTATAATATTAAATACATTTTACCAATTATTGTAAAAATATGAAAGGCAAATAAAATTTTAATTTAGATATATGTTTTTTAATAGGTATGAAAGTAACAAAATTTTATAAGAAAAGCCCCATGTAAATTTACATGGAGCTTTTAATAATACTATAAAATTTTTTAAGGCATTTTATTTAAAGATAAGTCTTTAAGAGAAGCTTTAATCTCTTCTCTAGATTTACCTAAAAAGCTTTCTACAGCTGCTGTTATTGCGCCTTCTACTAGAGCGCAATCAACTGGTTCTATAATATCTAAATTATAACTTTCAGGGTCTAAAAATTCTTTTGCCATTTCTGTATTCATATAAGCACTTCCAAGGTCAAATAATATTAAAACCCCGTCATCTGAATATACAGATTGTATACCTTCTGATATTTTAAAAGCATCAGTTCCGATTCTCATATCAGAAGTACCACCTGCTGCAATCATCTTTGCTCCATCTGCCATTTGTTTTGACATTTCTACTACGCCTTCTGCGATTTTTGTGCTATGTGAAACTATAACTAAACCTACCATACGTAATCTTCCTTTCTTTATGTCTTTTTTTATACTTCTTCGCTTATTGTTTTTAATATTAAATACATTGAAGTTGCGCCTGCATCAGCATGTCCTATACTTCTATCTCCAAGGTAGCTTGCACGTCCTTTAGTAGCTTTTATAGTTTTAGTAAATTCCACTCCTTTTTTAGCTTTATTTACAGCTCTATTTAAGGCAGATTTATCTAAGTCGCCTTCTTGTATTGCTTTTTCTAGCTCAACTACAGCAGGAGATAATGCATCAATCATAGTTTTTTCACCTTCTGTTGCATGACCTCTTTGCTTTATTCCATCTAAGGCAACTTTTAAAATATTTAAAAAGTCATTTATATCTATCTCAGATTTATTATTTACTATCATAGAACCTTTCATAAAGGCAGTACCATATAGAGGGCCTGAAGCTCCGCCAACACTTGATACTAGAGTCATACCAGATTGTCTTAATATATCCCCTATATCATTTCCATCATGTGATTCTAGTTTAGACATAACAGCCTTTAAACCTTTGTCCATATTTAAACCGTGGTCTCCGTCTCCTATAGAAGCGTCTAATTCTGTTAAATAATCTTTGTTTTGAGAGATTACTTCTGTTACTTTTCCTAATATATCAATTACTTTATTTCCGTTTACCATAATTATTCCTCCAAGTTAGCCAAATATTTTAAATGCTGGTGTATCTGATTTTGAATCTAATAATTCTTTTAATTCATTATCTAATTTAATTAAAGTTACAGAGCAGCCTGCCATCTCTAAAGAAGTCATAAACTCTCCAACAAAAGTTTTGTGAATATTTATTCCCTTAGAAGTTAAAATTTCACGAACTCTTTTATTTACTATATAAAGCTCCATTAAAGGAGTTCCACTTAAGCCATTTACCATAACTGCTACTTCAGAGCCTTTATCTAAAGGCATATCTTTTAATATTTTATCTAGAAGTTGATCTGTTATTTCCTTTGCAGTAGAGATCTTTTCTCTGTGAGTTCCAGGTTCACCGTGAATTCCCATTCCGATTTCTATTTCATCTTCAGCTAAAGAAAAGTTTGCTTTACCAGCAGCTGGCACGATACAAGAGCTTAGAGCCATCCCCATACTTCTAGTATTTTTAACTACTTTGTTTGCGATTTCTGTAACTTCTTCTAAAGTAGCACCAGTTTCAGCTTTAGCACCTGCTATTTTGTGAACGAAAACTGTACCTGCGATTCCACGTCTTCCAGCTGTATATAAGCTATCTTCTACGGCAACGTCATCATTTACAACTACTTGTGAAACTTTTATTCCTTCCATTTCGGACATTTCTTTAGCCATCTCGAAGTTCATTATATCTCCTGTATAGTTTTTAATTATAAGTAAAACACCTTTTCCATTATCAGTAGCTTTTATTCCTTCTAAAACTTGGTCTGGAGTAGGAGATGTGAAAACTGAACCGCAAACAGCTGCATCTAGCATACCGTATCCTACATAGCCTGCGTGTGCTGGCTCGTGACCACTTCCACCACCACTTACTAAAGAAACTTTATCCTTTTTTTGATCTTTTCTAACTATCACATCAAAATTATCAAGTTTTTTTAAGTATTCTGGGTGCGCAAAAACCATACCATCCATCATATCTTGTAAAACTTCATTTGGGTTATTTATTAATTTTTTCATATTAAAAACCTCCTAAATATTTTAACTAATTCTATTTATTAAAATTAAACTGTATTCTTAAATTAATTCTCATAAGTAATTAAGAGCAAAAGCTGTGCCAAAAGTTTTTTAATTTAATAAATATGGCTTTAAGGGTAGGGAAATAGGGAGGTTAGATAGGATTATAGAAAATAGTTTTAAATAATAAAAATAAGGGTTGGTAAAAAAGAACAAAGAAAAAAAGAACAGGTTGTTCCTTTTTACCAAGTGAATTTGAGTTCTTTTTAATTACGATTTTTATAGGTTTATTTAATTATAATGCTGAGTGTAAAACAATAAGACTTAAAAAAGGCGTATACATACTAAAAAAAGGATGATTTACTTAAAAATCACCCTTTATAAATGGTTTAAAAACATCTAAAAAATTTAATTTAGCAAAACCGTATATTAATTTTTTAATAGTTTAGTTATTAAACTATTTAAGATGTATTTGATAATTAATAATAAAAAAAGTAAGGCATATATAATAGTTATATAATCAAAATAAAACAACCAACAGAATATAATCAAAGCTATAATTTGAAATAAAATCTCTAAAGAAAGTATAGATTTTATTTTTATAAATGATTGGTTTGAGTAAGTTTTTTTTGATAAAAGCTTTATATTTAATTCTGAAAGAATAAAATAAAGCAAACAACTAGTATAATCATTTTTTATAAATTTATAAAAAGCAAGTAAACTTAAAAAGACGAAAAAAATTATTAAGATTATCAAATATTTCAAAGATATAACCTCCTATACTAAGCTGGAGTTATTGCTTTTGGTACATATAAAACACAATCCAAACAGACTACTTTTAAATTCTCCTTAAAATTGTAAGGTAGTACAAGCAAATAATATCAAAATAATTTATTAAAAATGTAAATTATGGAATAAAGTTTATAAAAGGTTTATAAACTTTATAAAAATGACAACTGTATTTAGGTTAAATATAAAATATGATTATTTTATATTCCTAGATGCAATATAAAATAATCATTTTCTATAGCGTAAGTGATGAATTTAATTAGATTTGATAACTCATTTATTGATACATTTTTATTAATTAGTGTTAACCCTGATTCAACGTACAGGTCTTCACGACTTGTTATGATAGCTTCTATGCAATCATTTATATTATCTATAAATAATTGTAAATCATTATAAGTGATTTTATTTCTACCATGATAATCTATACGCTGATCAGTTAAGCCGTTAGCTAACTCACACTTCACATCTTTAAGAAAATCATAGAGGTATATAAAAGTCGGATCGGAAACAATGTAGCATAAATCAGGGTTTAAGCCATTTTCATAAAATAACGAAAGAACGGTTTCTATATAAGGATCGTTTTTATGATAACCTGATTTTATAAGTAAGAAATCGTGTCTAAGCATAGTATAACCTCCAAATTATTAATGATTAAATTATAACATAATTTGGAAATGAGGATAAAAACAATCAATCTAGAAATTTTAATTTAATGTATTTTTATCTTTAAAAAGGATTACTTTTTCTATTCCGAAGGCTCTTGCTTTAGCGGCGACTGTTTTGTGAGTTAGACCTAAAGCTTTACCGGCTGCATTAAAGCTTCCGTATTTTTTTAGGGCTTTTTCTATAATTAGTTTTTCGTATTCTTTCATAGTTAAAACTTCGTTTGAATTAGTTATTGTTTCTTCGATTTTATTTTTTTCTTCTTTTTCGAAGGCGTTTAGTTCGCTTCTTATGTGGATAGGTAAATCTTTTAAAGTTATATAGTCGTTTTCTGAAAGGGTAACTATTCGCTCTAAAAGGTTTTGAAGTTCTCTAACGTTTCCAGGCCACTTATAATTTAAAAAACATTCCATAGCGTCGTTATTTATTCCTAAGATTTCTTTTGAGTTATTTTTTGTAAACATCTCTAAAAAATGTCCTATAAGAAAGGCTAAATCTTGCTTTCTTTCTCTTAGGGGAGGAATATTTATAGGGATAACATTTAATCTATAATAAAGGTCTTCTCTAAATTCATAGTTTTTTACCATCTCTTCAAGGTTTCTGTGGGTTGCAGCTATTATTCTAATATTAGTTTTTATAGTCTCTGTGCCACCAACTCTTCCAAACTCCCTTTCTTGAATAACTCTAAGGATTTTAGCTTGCATATTAATTCCCATCTCTCCAATTTCATCTAAAAAGATAGTTCCGTTGTTTGCAAGTTCAAACTTACCTAATTTTCTTTTGAAAGCTCCGCTAAAAGAGCCTTTTTCGTGACCGAATAGTTCACTTTCAAGTAGGTTTTCAGGGATAGCTGCGCAGTTTACTCTTACAAAAGGGCCTTTGTTATTTGAAGAAGAAAGGTGGATTCCTTCTGCTATAAGCTCTTTACCTGTACCACTTTCACCTCTTATTAAGACAGTAGCATTAGTTTTTGCAGCTTTTTTAGCTAGGGCTAGTACATCTAAGGTTGTCCCGCTTCGCCCTATAAATTTAGAAAAAGCTTTATCTGGTTCTTCACGTCTGTAAAGTTCACCTTCTAAGTATTCTGCCTTTGCTGAGATTTCGTTAACCATCTCAGTTAAAATTTGAACTTCTGAAAGGTCTTTAATTATAGATAAAACTCCAACGATCTCTCCATCTAATTTTATAGGAGTGACAGACCCGACGACTACAGTTCCGCTTGGCTTTTTAATAATATTACCTGTAGATACTTTTCCAGTTTTTAAGACCATATGCCTTAGGCCATTTTTTGAGACGTCTTTAATATTTTTATTTAAAAGATTTTCTTCACTTTCACCAGTTAATTTTAAGTAGGCTTTGTTTAGATAAGTAATAAAGCCATCTTTATCTAAGAGACAAATACCATCGTGAACATTTTCAACTATAATTTGAAGTCTTTCTTTTAATTCTTTTACTTCGTATAATTCAGATTTTATTTTCTCAAGATTTGATATATCTTCAAAGATTGAAACAGCACCTTTTAGCTCTTTATTTATCTCTATGACGTTAGTATTTATTAAAAGCATCTTATCTTTTAGGTGAATTTTAGTGCCAAGTCTAGGTTTTTTATCTTTTAAAACTGAACTTATAGGGAATTTAGGTAAAATATCGTTTACATTTTTGCCGACGACATCTTTGTAATTTATAGATAAGATATTATCAGCAGATTTGTTTGTAAGAATTATATCTCCAGTGCTATCTACTACGATTATACCGTTAGAGGTGCTCTTTAAAACTTCTTCGAAAGTTATGTTGTTATCTGTTATTATATCGTCTATCTCTTCTTGAGAAGTTTCATCTACAATAAAATCACCTTCTATAAATTCTGAAAATTCCTTTAAAGGCTTAATATCGTCTGTATCACAAGTTAGATAAATTTCTTCTCCTTTTTTAACCTTTAAAAGAACTAAAGGCATTAAGCTAGTTGCAAGAATCTTTTCTCTATCTTTATATTTTATATATAAATTGCAGTTATATTTTTTATTAATCTCATTTGCTTTTATGACAACCATAGCCACAACACGGGCGTGAAGTCCTTTTTCGTGGTTTATGATAGATTTAATCTGTATCATAAAATTTCCTCCTTAAGTAGTTTAAATTAAGCATAATTTTATTATAGTAGAAAATAGAAAATTGGGCTAATAGAAATATATAGTATAATGAGGGTAAAATAGTAAATTTTAGATAGGAGTTAGATTTATGCACAAAATACTTATAGTAGAAGATGATTTAGTTATAAGCACAGAACTTTGTAATCATATGAAAACTTGGGGGTATGAAACTTTAGCTGTAGAAAACTTTAATGATGTTTTAAAGGAGTTTGTAGAGTTTGATCCTCAAATTGTACTTTTAGATATATCTTTGCCTTTTTATAACGGGTATCATTGGTGCAGTGAAATTAGAAAAATTTCTAAAGTGCCTATAATATTTATTTCTTCTACTTCTGACAATATGAATATATTATTAGCTATAACGCAAGGGGCTGATGATTTTATATCTAAACCTTTTGATTTAAATATAGTAACTGCAAAGGTTCAAGCACTTTTAAGAAGGACTTATGATTTTGCAGTTCAAAATAATCTTATAGAACATAGAGGAGTTATCTTGAATTTAAGTGATGCTTCTTTAAATTATAATGGGGAAAGACTAGAATTATCGAAAAATGAATTTAAGATTTTAGAGATTCTTTTAGAGAATAAAGGAAAGATAGTTTCAAGGTGTAATATAATGACTAAGCTTTGGGAGAGCGATAATTACATAGATGATAACACCTTAACTGTAAATGTTACTAGAATAAGAAAAAAGCTAAAAGATATAGGCTTAGATGATTTTATTTTAACTAAAAAAGGAATAGGATATGTGGTGGAATAGATGAAGCTTATATTTAATTATTTAAAAGATAATCTTAAGTTTTTAGGGGGAGTGCTATCTCTTACCATTATATATTTAATAGTGTTTTTCCTTTATAACTTGCCACTTGAACCTATATTTTACGGGTTAGTTTTATTTTCTGTAGCGGTTATTATTTCACTTATAATAGGCTTTATAAAATATAAAAATAAGCATTATAGATTAAAAAATATATTAGATAATGGAGTAATTTCTATAGAAAATTTAGAAGAGAGTAAGTCTTTAATAGAAGAAGATTATAAAGATATAATAAGTTTAGTTTTTAATGAAAAGGCAAGTGAAATAGCTAAAGGAGAGAGGGAGAGAGAAGAAATATTAGATTATTTTACCCTTTGGGCTCACCAAATAAAAACTCCAATCGCTGCAAGTAAGATTTTACTTCAAAGAGAAGAAAATGATTATAATCTAGCAATTTCAAACGAAGTTTTTAAGATAGAGCAGTATGTAAATATGGTTTTAAGTTACCTTAGGCTAGATGAGATGTCTTCTGATTTAGTTTTAAAGGAATATTCTTTAGATGATATAGTAAAACAAGCTGTTAGAAAGTATTCAAGGCTTTTTATAGGGAAAAGGATAAGCCTTAATTATGAACCATTAAACTTAAATATAGTAACTGATGAAAAGTGGCTTCTTTTTGTTATAGAGCAAGTCATATCAAATGCTATAAAATACACTAAAGAAGGTGGAAAAATCTCTATTTATAACATAGGGAAAACTTTAGTTATAGAAGATAATGGGATTGGAATTGAAAAGTCTGACTTACCTAGAGTTTTTGAAAAGGGATTTACAGGCTTTAACGGAAGAAGCGATAAGAAATCTACAGGGCTAGGTCTTTATTTATGCAACAATATTCTAAAAAAACTATCACACAAAATAGAGATAGAATCAGAAGTTTTAAAATTCACTAGAGTAAAAATAAACTTAGAAACAATAAACCTTACACAGATGTAAGGTTTAGCTTTACATTGTAAGGTAAATCGATGGAGGGGGAAACTTTAGCTTGTTATACTAAGGTTAACAGAGTTAAGGGGGAAACAAAGATGAAGATTTTAGAAGTAAAAAACCTTAAAAAAATATATCAAACATTACTTGGAGGAAATAAAGTACAAGCTTTAAGTAGCGTATCTTTTTCTGTAGAAGAAGGAGAGTATTTAGCTATTATGGGTGAGTCAGGTTCAGGAAAAACTACACTTTTAAATATATTAGCAGCACTTGATAAACCTACAAGCGGTAGTGTTTTGTTAAATGGAGAAGATATAACAAAGATAAAGGAAAAAGGATTAGCTGAGTTTAGACGTAAGAATTTAGGATTCGTCTTTCAAGATTTTAATCTTTTAGATACTTTTTCTATTAAAGATAATATATTTTTACCTTTAGTTTTATCAGGAGAAAAGTATAAAGAGATGAATGAAAAGCTTAAGCCTATAGCTAAAAAGCTTTTGATTGAAGATATCTTAGAAAAATATCCTTATGAAGTATCAGGAGGGCAAAAGCAAAGAGCGGCAGTTTCTAGAGCTTTAATTACAAATCCAAAGCTGGTTTTAGCAGACGAACCTACAGGGGCACTTGATTCTAAGTCAGCAAACAGCTTACTTAAGATGTTTAATGAAATAAATGAAGAAGGTCAAACTATTTTGATGGTTACCCACAGTACAGCTGCAGCTAGCCACGCTAAAAGAGTTTTATTTATAAAAGATGGTGAGGTTTTCCACCAAATCTATAAAGGGGATATGACAAACGAAGAGATGTATCAAAAGATAACAGATACATTAACGATAATTGCAACAGGTGGTGAGACTAATGAATAGCTCACTTTATCCAAAACTTGCATTAACTAATATAAAGAAAAATTCAAGGCTTTATATCCCTTATATTTTAACTTGCATTGTAACTATAGCTATGTTTTACGTTATATTTGAACTAGCTAATAACCCTGGGATGAAAAAGCTACCAGGGGCTACAGGAATAATCAGTTTAATGAGCTTTGGAGTAGTTATAATCGGGATTTTATCAGCTGTATTTATTTTTTATGCAAATAGCTTTTTAATAAAACAAAGAAAAAAAGAGTTTGGATTATTTAATATTTTAGGAATGGAAAAAAGGCATATAGCTAGGATAGTATTATTTGAAAACTTATATGTATCTTTAGGAAGTTTAGTTACAGGGATCCTTTTAGGATTATTATTAAATAAATTAATGTTTTTACTTCTTTTAAAGCTTTTAAAGTTTGAAGTACAGATGGGATTTGAGTTTTCTAGTATAGCATTAATCGGGACAGTAATTTTGTTTGCAATAGTGTTTACATTAGTACTTACAACTACGATAATTCAGATTTATAGATCAAAACCTATAGAATTAATAAAAGGAAAAAGCGTTGGAGAAAGAGAGCCTAAAAACAAATGGATAATAACTATAATAGGGCTTATATCACTTTCTATAGGCTATTATATTTCAGTAACTACAACTAATAAATTAGCAGTAGTAAACTTATTTTTTGTAGCAGTTTTATTTGTTTGTATCGGGGTGTATTGCTTATTTACATCAGGGTCTATAACTTTACTTAAAATCCTTAGAAAAAATAAAAATTATTATTATAAAACTAATCATTTTATTTCAGTTTCTACTATGATGTATAGGATGAAACAAAGTGCTTTCGGACTAGCTAATATCTGCATATTATCAACATCAGTTTTAGTAGTAGTATCGTCTACAGTAGCACTTTACGTAGGAAGTGAAGATATAATAAAGTCTAGATATCCTAAAGAAATAACTATAACTTTAAACAAAGCTTCAGATAAGTCTATAGAAGATGTAAACAAAACTGTAGACAAGATTTTAGAAGAAAATAAAGTAAGTGCAGTAGATTTAGCTTCTTACAAAATGAAAACAGGGATCCTTTCTAAAGAAGGAGATAAATTTATAGTAAATGATGGAGTAACTTTTATAGCAAATGGAGACGTAAGCACAGTAATTCCAATAACTTTAGAAGATTATAATAAAGTCATGAAAGAAAATAAAACTTTAAAAGATAACGAAGTTTTGATGTATTCAAATAGAGAAAAATATAATAAAGATTCTTTTAGTATCGATGGAAAAACTTTTAATATAAAAGAAAAACTAAAGGAATGTGTTCCAAATGGAATGAACACAGCAAGTATTTTTAATACAGATTATATAGTAGTTAAAGACGATAATACTTTTAAGGAGTTATTGAAAAATAGTAATGAAGAGTATTATTACGGATTTGATTTAAATAATAAAGATTTAAACGGTAAGGTTTATGATGAGATAAATAAAGAACTTAAGGGAGTACAAGACAAATATAAAATAAAAACAGAATTAGCAGATAGGGAAAGAGCAGACTTTTACTCTATATTTGGAGGGTTATTCTTCTTAGGAATATTCTTAGGAACTTTATTTATAATGGCAACTATTTTGATAATGTATTATAAACAATTATCTGAAGGTTACGACGATAAGGAAAGATACAATATAATGCAAAAGGTAGGCTTAAGTAAAAGGGAGATTAAAGCTACTATAAACAGTCAGGTTTTAACGGTATTCTTTATGCCATTAGCCTTTGCAATAGTAAATATAGCTTTCGCATTTCCTTCTATAACAAGGCTTTTAGAAGCTTTAAACTTCACAAACGCAAAGCTTTATGCAGTATACACAGGGGTAACTTGCCTTGTATTTGCTCTTTGCTATGGAGCAGTTTATCTTGTAACGGCTAAGATTTATTACAAGATTGTAGAGTAGAATTTAATAGATTTTTTGAAATAGCTAGTGGGACTTTTAGGAGAGGCGGTTTTACTAGCTATTTTGTTTTAGGATAATCAACTAGGAACCGTATCATAAGTAAATGAGGTTTTTAGCCTTAGGCATTTATATAACTTGCCTAAGGCTATTTTTATACGTAAAAATACCACATAATAAGTAATGGTTAATTTAAAAAATATGGTAATATTAATCATAAACAAATTTGTTAAATAGGAAAACAGTACGATTAATTATAAGATATATGTATAACAAAGGGGAAAATAATTATGCAAGTAAATAGATTATTTGAAATTATATATATTCTTTTAGAACGGAATATTATAACTGCAAAAGAGTTAGCACAAAGATTTGAAGTATCACAAAGAACTATTTATAGAGATATTGAAACACTATCAACAGCAGGAATTCCAGTATATATGAGTAAAGGAAAAGGTGGAGGTATATCTATATTACCAGACTTTATATTAAATAAAGCCATATTAACAGAAGAAGAAAAATCAGAAATATTATCATCTATAAGAGCAGTTAATGCTGTAAGTTTTAGCGATACAGAGACTGAAAAGGTTCTTAGAAAATTAAATAATATATTAGGTGAAAATGATACTGATTGGATAGAAGTTGATTTTTCAAATTGGGGAAATGCAGAAAGGGAAAAAGAAACCTTTAATAATCTTAAATCTGCAATATTAAATAAAAAAGTAGTGAAGTTTGATTATAGCAGTGGTAAAGGTGAAAATATTAGTAGGGAAGTATGTCCATTAAAATTATATTTCAAAGGTCAAAGTTGGTATATGTATGGACATTGTAAAATACGAAATGATTATAGATTTTTTAAATTAAGAAGAATAAAGGATTTATGTATTTTAAAAGAGAGTTTTAATATTAAAGTACCAAAAAATATAATGAAGGAAGATAATATTTTTAAGGATGAATTTGTTACTTTAAAAATGAGAATTTATCCTAAAATGGCATATAGGGTATATGATGAATTTCAAGATTTTAAGAAGCTAGATGATGGTAGTTTTATTGTTACTATTGAATATCCAAAAGGAGAATGGCTTTTTAGTTATATAGCTTCTTTTGGAGAAGAATGTACAGCTTTAGAGCCAAAAGAAATAAGAAAAGAAATAAAAAATAAAATTGAAAAAATGCTTTTAAATTATTCTTAATATGACATTAAGTTGTCATATTAAGACGAGTATAATAACCTTATCAAAGATATGGAGGTTATATATATGAAGTATGAAATTGTTAATTTAAAGGGAAAAACCTTGGTAGGAGTTAGTGCGGTTACAAGTAATGATGATCCTAATATGGGGAAAATCATTGGAGGACTTTGGGAAAAATTATATCAAGGTGGTATTAACGAAACAATAAAGAATAAGGCAAATGAATATGCAATAGGACTTTATTCAGATTATGAAGATAACAAATATTTAGTTACAGCTGGAAATGAGGTATGTAAGGCTGAAAATGAAGGACTTACAATAAAGAAAATTCCTGCAGGAAAATATGCTAAGTTTTCTATAGAAGGGCATATGGAAAAAGTAGTTGCAGAAGCTTGGAATGAAATTTGGCAAATGGATTTAGACAGAAGCTATGAAGCAGATTTTGAAGAATATTTAAATTCAGATTTCAATAATGCTAAAATTGATATTTATATTTCATTGAAGTAATAATTAAGAGATACAATATAGCTTTCGCATTCCCATCCATAACAAGGGTTTTTACAAGATTGTAGAGTAGAATTTAATAGATTTTTTGAAATAGCTAGTAGGACTTTTAGGAGATGGGTTTACTAGCTATTTTCTTTTAAAGAATGTTTAAATTCTGGGATAATATCTGGTGGGTAAGCAAAATAATAAGAAATTTAGAGATATAATGATAGATTGCTAAAATTATTTATGTTACAATTGATTGGAAAATATTTACAAAAGGTGGGATTTGATGAAAAATAAAACTATGTCAATAATTTTAGGTATAATTTTATTATTTAATTTATTGTGCGTTGGAACTGTTGCTAATGCATCAGAAGGTGATTTAACTCAAATAGGAAATGGGATTAATTTATATTCTGAAGTAAAAGGAGAAGGAAATTATACAGTAGTATTTGAAAGTGGTTATTGTGATGGAACTGAAACATTTGATTATTCTACTGAATCTATGGTTTCTAACTGGCAAGCAATACAAGATAACATTTCAAAGAAAGCTAATACTATTGCATACGATAGAGCAGGCGTTAAAAATAGTTCGGACACTGGAAACATTGTAATGTCTGAAAAAGACAAGATTGATGCACTAATGGGTAAAAAGATTGATATTAATCAATATGGTTATAATGGAACTACTAAGACAGCTAGGGATAAGGCGATGAATTTATATGAGCTATTAAAGAAAAAAAAGTTACCAGCACCTTATGTTATAGTAGCGCATTCTTTAGGGGGATATACAGCGATAGAATTTGCTAAGATGCATGGGGATGAGTTAGCAGGTATATTGTTTGTAGATGCATCAGGTAGAAATCAATTAGGAGAGAATTTGGAATTCTTCAAAAATTACCTGCCTGAGATGATAGATCCATTTTTAGCATCATTTACTAATACAGACGGAAATATTGATGATATTTTAGTAAGTCAATCACAAGTTTATGATGACAACAATGCTTTAAGAAATATACCTATAACTTTTATTGAATCAGATCCAATAACTACTGTTGGAAGTGATCCAATACAATTAGAAGCATGGAATGAAATGAGAAATAAACAAGTTAAAGACATCCTATCTTTATCAAATGATTCAAAACGTGTATATGTTCCAGAATCAACTCATTATGTTCATTTAAGCCATACTCAATTAGTAATTAATGAATTAAATGAACTCTTAGATACTAGAATAGATATAAATAAATAGTAATTAAATGAGGAAAGTGACTATATTCTAGACACCCTTAATTTAAAAAATAAATTTTATATAAAAAATCAATAGTGAAAATGAAGAATCAATCATAATAATAGAACATGAATTAAATTTATAATAAAAAATAGAAAATTTTAATAGGTTTATTTTTTATAGAAATTTGGTATAATAGAAATAAGAAAAGCTTAGTGCGCTAACACTAAGCCAATCCTTAGAACATTATTTTGTTTTAGGGCTATTGGATAAATTAAAAAAATATTTAATTAAGAGTAAAGCACACTAATCTTTGTCGGATGGGTGCTTTTTCTCTTTGCCATTAAGTTCTATATGAATTCCAAGAAATTTAATCTTGATAATTAATTTAGAAATAAAAAGATTATGTTTTAAAACTAATCTAATAATATAAATAGCAACAAAGCTTTTTATAGTCAATTCTAGCATGTCCAATACCACCCCCTAACTATGATGAAATATCACCAATAGTCCTAGGGGGATAAAACGTTCAAAACCCCCGTAGCCATCCACTACGGAATTCTTAAATTCTACCTTAAAATTATACCATAATTATGTAGAGAACATACATAAGAATAAAATGGAAAATAAATTTTTGGTTTTAAATAATAGAATATAATTATGTGTGAGGATTAAAAAAATATAGGAAATTACTATATATAAAAAAGCTTAGTGTAAAAACTAAGCTTTCTTCATATCTTATAATTCTTTTCTTAAGAAACTATCCTTTTCTACTTTAAAAGGAACCTTAATTGAGAAGATCATTCCAGGGTGTTGACATTCAGTTACCTTTTCATAAGCTTCATTATAGATTTCATCAGCTGTGAATGATTCATCAAAACAGTTTGGTGATAAGATCTCTAGCTTATCTCCTTGGATAAATTTATTTCTTTGCTTGCATAGTGCCATACCTGTTTCTTCGTTGTAATCTAGGACTATTGCAACCATATCCCATTCTTTTACGTGATCGTTTGTGTGATATATTATGCTATCTTCCTTTGGTTCGCTAAAGAAGAAACCTGTGTTGTATTCTCTGTGGCTTACTTTGAATAATTCATCTCTTACTTCTTTAGGTAGTTTGTAGTTTTCAGGGCCTTCATAGTATAAATCTATAGCTTTTCTATAAGCATTTACTACTATAGCAACATAGTATTCACTCTTGTTTCTACCTTCTATTTTAAGTGAAGATATGCCAGCATTTAAAAGTTCAGGCATATAATCTATCATACATAAATCCTTAGAGTTCATTATGTATGTTCCTCTTGAATCTTCTTCTATTGGGAAGTACTGACCTTGTCTTTTTTCTTCTACTAAAGAATATTTCCATCTGCAAGATTGAGCGCAAGTCCCTCTGTTTGAATCTCTTCCTGTCATATAGCTTGATAGTAAACATCTTCCTGAATAAGACATACACATAGCTCCGTGAACAAATACTTCAAGTTCTAAATCTTCTGGAATATTATTTCTTATAGTTTTAATTTCTTCTAAAGAACACTCTCTTCCTAAAACAACTCTTTCAGCTCCCATTTCGCCCCACATATTAACTGCGGCATAGTTAACTGTATTTGCTTGAGTACTTATATGTATTGGTAAGTTTGTGTGCTTTTTAACTACTGAAAAAACTCCAAGGTCTGATACTAAAACTGCATCAATATTAGCTTCTTCAAGTTTTTTAAAGAACTCTGGAAGTCTATCAATCTCTTCGCTTCTTGGCATAATATTTACTGTACAATACATCTTTTTACCAAGGCTGTGAGCAAGTTCTGCTCCTTCTTTCATATCTTCAAAGCTAAAGTTTTGAGCTGCTGCTCTTAGTGAAAAGTCTTTTCCACCAAAATAAACTGCATCTGCTCCATATTTAAAAGCTATTTTTAATTTTTGTAGATTACCAGCTGGTGCTAAAAGCTCTGGTTTTTTATATTTCATAATCATATATACCATCCTTATGTTTATCTCTTTTAATTTTACTACATAAATTATATATATCTTAAAGAAAAAAATCTAGTTTTATGTACTTATTAAATGATAATATCATAAATTTAAAACTTTAATTTAGTATAATAGAACTAATAAGAATCGGAAGTTATGGAAAGTATGTGCAAAAGAATGTTATCTAAAAGATAAATTAGAAGTGAGGGATTAGTTTGATAGAATATAAAAATAGAGAAGAATTGATTTTAGAAATTTCAACTCGTGCAAAATTGTTTATTGAAGAATTTGATAGCGTTAGTGAAAAAGATAAAGATGAATTGATTGAAGGGGTTGATAGAACACCTTCTCAAATGATTGCTTATCAATTAGGGTGGATGAATCTTATTCTTGATTGGGAAAAACAAGAAAATGAAGGATATGATGTTATGACGCCAACTGAAGGTTATAAATGGAACAACCTTGGATCATTATATGATAGTTTTTATAAGGAATATGATAACTATACTCTTAGTGAATTAAGTAATAAGTTTACAAATAAAGTATCTGAAATCATAGAATTAATTAACAGCTATACAGATGTTGAATTATTTGAGCAAGGGGGTAGAAGGTGGGCATCATCTACTCCTGCTAATTGGGCTATATGGAAATGGGTTCACATAAATACTGTTGCTCCATTTAAGTCATTTAGATCAAAGATAAGAAAGTGGAAAAAACTACAATAAATATAAGATAATTAAAAGAAGAATATTTTATTAGTAATTATATAAAAAGGAATTGTTATGGAGGTAGTATCTCATATGGAAATGATAGATATATATGACGAGATAGGTCAAAAAACTGGTGGTATTTTAGAAAAATATGAAGCTCATAAAAGAGGAGCTATTCATAAAGGTGTTTGCGTTTGGATAATAAATTCTAAAGATGAGATATTGCTACAAACTAGAAATGATAAAGGTATATTAAAAAATATGAAGGATATTTCTTTTTCAGGACATATTAAATCTGGTGAAACTTCTATAGAGGCAGCTATACGAGAAGGGAAAGAGGAGCTTGGCATTAACTTAGAATTAGATAAACTAAAGTTTCTATTTACCTGTCGAGAGTATGGAGAGCTTGATGGATATATTGAAAATGAAATAGATGATGTTTTCCTTTATAGAAAGGATATTCTTTTAGAGGATTGCTCTTTTTCTGATAATGAAGTGAAAGATGTATCTTATGTTTCACTTGAGAAATTTAAGGAGATGGTAGAAACAGAATCAGATATGCTTGTACCATACAAAAATCATTATATTTTCTTATTAAGAGCTTTAAGTAAGTGGTAAATTTTTATTTATAATGGTCATGCATTTATAAAATTAGGTTTATTATAATTAATAAAAGTATAGGGGGAAGGGGAGGAGAACCTCTCTTTAAAGATAAGTATGAAGGAAGTTGTAGTTTTATTAAGGGGTGTAATGCCTACAGGGAAAAATAAAATACCGAAGATGTCAGAATTAGCTACCGTATTAGAAGAAGTAGGGTTTAAAGACGTGAGGACTTATATTCAAAGTGGGAACGTGATTTTAAAAACAAATCTGTCAGACGAAGAAACAAAAAATAAGATACATAAGGTTATTTTAGATAAGATAGGTGCAGATTTAAAAATAATAATAAAAACTAAAAATGAGCTAGAGATAGCAATTAAAGAAAATAAGTTTAAAGAAGATTATGATTTTTCAAGGATTCATTTAGCTTTTACTAACGATGAGATAAATAGTGAAAAGCTTAAAGAAGTTCAGGATATAGTCTTTGAAGGAGAAATTTTAAACTTAGGTAGTAATTGTTTTTATATGTATCTACCTAGGGACTCTAAAAAGAAAAAGCTAAATAATAATTTCTTAGAAAAGAAGCTAGGAATTACGTTAACAACAAGAAAGTTAAATGTAATTCAAAAGTTATATGGGATGATGAGCTAGCAAAGGGAATTAGGGTGATTTTGAAGGAGGATAAAATATGGAATATGATTGCGGATTTACGAAAGAAAACGGGTGGTTCAGGTATAAAGCAGTTGCGATAATTATTGAAGACGGCTCTGTATTATTTGCTAAAAATGATAGGGATGATTATTACTATCCAGTTGGAGGCGGAGTTCATATAGGTGAAAAGGCTGAGGATGCTGTTTTAAGAGAGGTTTTTGAAGAAACCGGGGTGCATTATGAAATTGATAGATTAGCATTTATTCATGAGAATTTCTTTAATGGAAGTGGAAGTCTTGAGGGGTATAACTGTCATGAAATTGCTTTTTATTATTTGATGAAGCCAAGGGGGTCGCAAAAACTGAATAGTAATAGTTATTCAGGTGGCTATAGAGAGTATATGCGTTGGTTACCTATAGAAAAATTATCAGACTATAAGGCATTTCCTACATTTTTTAATGATAAATTATCCAATATAAAAGGCTATGTAGAACATATTATTACAGATGGAAGATAGATAAATTTATAAACTATTAAATGATAAAAATAATTTGTATAGGAGAATTATTTAATATCCAAAGGAGTACCAATTTTAGATTTTTATTCTCATAATTATTAGTTAATAGATTAATAGTTTTAATGTAAAAAAAGATATTATTTCTTCAAAGAGCATGAAGGAGAGTTTTAAGTAATAAAAAATCTAGATAGAGGTATAAGGGTTATGAGAATTAAGGAGTTTAATGGTGTTGAAAATATGTATTTAGAAAAGAGGAATAAATGAAAAAATTAGATAATAGAAGCGATTCTTTTAAAATAACAGTTATATATGTGATTTCTACTATAGCTACTATGATACTAGCTCAATTTATTGTTAAATATGGCTATATAAAAAGTGAGTTAAAAAATTATTTATGGGTTGTAGTATTTTTTACAGTTTTATTTTTAGCCTTAATAAAATTATTTAAAGTAAAATATAAGTCTATACTATTGTTTTTAGGAATAATTATGTTTTTTCTTATTTTTATACTTATAAATATTGATATCTTTGTTTCTATAGGAAGTACCCCAGATGCTGGTTTATTTCCAATACTAACATTTATAGCAATATATACAACATTACCATTTCAATGCATTATTATTACTTTAGTAGGGTATGATTTATGGGAGCTTTCATACGTAATAGTTCCAATATATATAGCTTTGTTAGCTTTATTTAGTTATCTTATAGCAAGAAATGAAAATAAGAGTTTATAAGGAGTGTAATATATTTTTATTGATAAATTAAGATTACATAAAAGTTATTCTTTAGGGTGAAATATAGAAATAGGAGATTTAAAATGAAAAATATAATAATGGATCATATAATCGATAAATATGAGCCACATACAGTAATTTTGTATGGATCTTATGCTGACGGTTCTAATAATGAAAACAGTGATTTTGATGCACTTGTAATTACAGATAAAGATTTAAATTTTCATGATGGAAGTATTGTTAATGGAGTACAGCTAGATATTTTTATTTATAATACATCGTTTAAAGATAATATTAATTACGAAGACTATGTGCAAATACATGATGGAGAAATAATAATTGATAAAAATGGAGTAGGTAAAGATCTTCAAGATAAGGTTTGTGAATTAATCAAAAATACAACTAAAAAGTCTAAAGAAGAAAAGGAACATCAGTTAGAATGGTGCGAAAAAATGCTTCTACGTTCTAAAAGGGATAATATAGAAGGCTATTTTAGATGGCACTGGCTTTTAGTTGATAGTCTTGAGATTTATTTCATTCTTTGTGATGAATATTATTACGGTCCTAAAAAGAGCTTATTAAAATTAGAAAAGACTAATAAAGACGCATTTGATTCTTATAGTAAAGCATTAAGAAATATTGATTCTAAATCTTTAGAGGATTGGGTGGAGTATTTAAAATATACTTTTAAAGATAAGCTATAGAAAATTATAAATAAATTTGAAAAGATTATATATTGTAAGATTACACAATTTAGAGTATCTAGATAACATAGTATAATTAGAGTTAATTAACCTTAATAAAAAGGATTAAATAGGTTACAAGGAGATAAAGAGATGAACTTTGATATCAAAAATTTAAAATGGATAAGGGAACCTAAAAGCTATTCTATAAACAAAGATAAAATAGAAATTATTACAAAACCACATACAGATTTATGGCAAAGAACATACTATCATTTTAGAAATGATAATGCACCTGTGCTTCAAATGGAGACTAGTGATAAATACTTTTCTTTTATAGTAAAGACTGAGTTTGAGAGTAAACACCGCTTCGATCAATGTGGAATAGTTATGTATTTAGATAGTGAGAATTGGCTTAAAGCTTCTATTGAATATGAGAATGAAGATTTTCAGCATTTAGGAAGTGTTGTCACTAATAACGGATATTCAGATTGGGCAACTACTTCAATAGATGCATCTATTAAATCTATGTGGTATAGATTTAACCGTAGGGAAGATGATTATTGTATAGAATGTTCTGTTGACGGAATAAATTACAATCAGATGCGTATATGTCATATGAGTAAAGGAGCAGATGCTATTCAATTTGGTATTTATGCTTGCAGCCCAGAGGACTCATCTTTTAAAGCAACATTTACTAATATGGAAATAACTGAATGTAAATGGTTAGCTCACAACGGACAAACTCCTGATTAAGGATATTAAAAATTGGATTTTTATAATAAGATAAAATTAATAATAGAGCTAAAAATAGTAGCCTTTAAAGAATATAGGCTACTATTTTTATTTACTTATATAAAAAACGATAATATTAAAGGTTTCTATTTACAATATATGGTATAATAAATCCTAATCTAAATTATAAGTTAAAGTAAGAAATCTATATTGAGGTGTAGGGGTTATGAGAATTAAAGAGTTTAATGGTGTTGAAAATATGTATTTAGTAAGAGTCGATGAATCAGAATCGTGGTACTATTCAGTATTATCTAAGTGCTCTGAAGCATATGAGGTTAAGGAATTTAAAAATGATTACCAAGGAACGAGATTAATTTTGAT
Organism: Clostridium chrysemydis; assembly: GCF_015234215.1. Taxonomy (GTDB): domain Bacteria; phylum Bacillota; class Clostridia; order Clostridiales; family Clostridiaceae; genus Clostridium; species Clostridium chrysemydis. Next base: position 198,251 of record NZ_JADEKP010000003.1, read on the forward strand.
TGAATATCCTAAAGGCAAAATTTTAGAGCCAATCAAACAGGAAAAGAATGTGTTATTAGAAAGACCAGTGTATGATATTTTGAGTAAGTCCTTTGGAATAATAAAGTATGATTTTAATAAAGAGGTTATAGAGTTAATTGTTTTTAATCCAGAACTTGAAAGTACAGAAGTTTTAACTGAAATTCCATTTTCAGATTTAGGTGATATGATAAATGTAAGATTAATTACATCACCATTTGCTCTAGTTAAGCATGATTTGTTAGGAGATGCTATAGATTTTATATGGCCTAAAAAAATGCATATTCAGTTAGAAAATAATGAGACAGTAGAATTTAAAGGGGATGGAAAACTATTTGCTTCAAAGTGGATTGAAGATCCGGATTATCGAGAAGAAATAATTATTAGGGATATAGAAACTTTTGAAATAATAGAGAGAAGCAAGGGATATTTTAGAAGGATGCCTGACGGGTCTTTATGGAAGATGACACTTTAAATATCAAGTATTAAAAATTCAAAATAAAAATTAAAGCTTATTTATGTTTATTTTTCAAGAAAATTTGATATAATATAAATAAGAAAGCTTAGTGCTGAGAACACTAAGCAATCCTTAGAACATTTATTTTGTTTTAGGGCTATTGAATGAATTAAATAAATTTAATTAAGAGTAAAGCACACTATTCTTTGCGGGATGGGTGCTTTTTCTCTTTGCCGTTAAGTTCTATATGAATTCCAAGAAATTTAATCTTGATAATTAATTTAGAAATAAAAAGATTATGTTTTAAAACTAATCTAATAATATAAACAGCTACGAAGCTTTTTATAATCAATTCTAGCATATCCAATACCACCCCCTGACTATGATGAGGTATTCACCAATAGTCCTGGGAGATAAAACGTTCAAAACCCCCGTACCCATCCATTACGGAATTCTTAATCTCTACTTTTAAATTATACCATAATTATCTAAAATATAAATATAAGAATAAAATGGAAATTTAATTTTTTACATAATTCTTTAAAGTAAATTTAAATAGTTATAGTAATTACTTTTTTATAATGAAATAATGAATTTAAAAGGTAACAACAAAAGATAGGGGAGGTTATATTAAATGTTTAACACTTTAAGTTATATAGGGAAAAAATTAAACGATGAAGGGATACTATGGGGAGTTGGAGCTTCTATACTTTTAAATAGGTTTGGATTTATTGATAAACCTAATGATATAGACATTTTTATAAGTTTGGATGATATTGAAAAGGCTGATGAAATTTTAAAAAGTATTGGTGAAAAGAAAAAATGGGAAAAGACTTCAACATATTCAACAGAGTATTTTTATGAATATGTGATAAACGGGATTGATATTGATGTTATGTCAGGCTTTGCAGTTAATCATAATAATGGAACTTTTAGATATATATTTGATGAAAAATCTATTTCGGAATTTCAAATCATAAATGGAGTTAGTATACCATTCACTTCTTTAGAGGATTGGTATGTTATTTATCAATTGATTCCTAAAAGACAAGCTAAAGTAGAAATGATAGAAAATTACTTAAAGTTAAATGGAGTTAAAAGACCAATGCTTTTAGAAAGATCTTTAGAGGGATGTTTAGAAGCAAATGTAAGAAGAAAGGTTCAGGCAATGTTAGGATAATTAGATTAAAGAAATCTAAAAATTTAAGCCTTAAAATTTTAGTTCTTGACTTAAGGAGATATAATTATTAGAATATAATTTATAAATAATATTCTCGTGAGGGAGTAGTTGGCGTAGAAATATGTTACAAAGTCAACATACTAACTATTTATAGTCTGGCTTTGTATTAAACAACGAGACTCATGTATAGCAAAAGTGCTATACGTGCGTCTTTTTTTATTTTTTTAGATAAAGCCCATGTGTAGTTAATCTCTATGCATGGGTTTTTTATTTATTAAAATTAAGTTGGAGGGAATCTATGAAAGCTTTTATGAAAGAAAAGGATTTAGTTATTAAAGAACTTAAATCAGATGAAAAGGAAGGACTAACCCCTGAAGGAGTTAGAGTAAGTAGAGAAAAGTTTGGGGTAAATGAGTTACCTAAAAAAGAACAAGAGTCAGTACTTAGAAGAATTATTAATTCAGCAAAAGAGCCTATGATTATAATGCTTATTGTGGCAGGCTTAATTGCACTTGGTGTTAATGTGAGTAGAGGTTTAACAGGGGGAGAAGCAGATTATTTAGAATGCTTTGGTATATTTATGGCTATCTCTCTATCTGTTATTATCACTGTAATTATGGAAGGGAAAAGTGCTAAGGCTTTTGAAGCTTTAAGTAAAATCAATAATGATACTTTAGTTAAGGTTATAAGAAAAGATGAGGTTTTACTTATACCTCAAGTAGAGATAGTAGTAGGTGATATAGTCGTTATTGAAACTGGTGATAAGTTGCCAGCTGATGGAAGACTTATAAGTAGTACATCACTTATGGTAGATGAATCAGCATTAACAGGGGAGAGCATGCCTGTAAAAAAGAATGCTGAAATAGTTTTAGATAAAGAAAAAACTCCTGTTGCAGATAGAATAAATATGCTTTATTCAGGCGGATTTGTTACAGGTGGTAGCGGAAAGATGATAGTAACTGGTGTTGGTGAAAATACTGAGTTTGGTAAAATCGCAACTGAATTATCAATATCAGAAAAATCAACTACGCCACTACAAGAAAAGTTAGCGAATTTAGGAAAATTTATAACAATCCTTGGAACTTTAGCCGCTTTAATAGTTTTTATAGTTCAAGTTATTATTTTTATTATTAATGGTACAGCTTCTTTTGAAACAATTTCAGAAGCGTTTATAACAAGTATAGTCTTAATAGTAGCAGCAGTTCCAGAAGGGTTACCTACAATCGTTGCAGTTTCTTTATCTATAAATATTATAAAGATGTCTAAGCAAAATGCTTTAGTAAAGAAGATGATTGCTTGTGAAACTATAGGTTGTATAAATGTAATTTGTTCAGACAAAACAGGTACTCTTACAGAAAATAAGATGACAGTAAAAGAAATTTATATAAATGGAAGTAGCCTTAAACCTAATGAAATAAACTCTTCTAATGTTATAAATAATTTTGCTTTAAATAGTAATGCAGATTTAAATTTTGATGATAATGAATCTAAGTTTATCGGAAATCCTACAGAGTGTGCTTTGTTAGTAGCTTTAAAGAAGTCTAATATAGACTATCAAAAGGTTCGTGAAGAGTCAGATATACTACACGTATTCCCTTTCTCATCAGATACTAAAAATATGACAACTATAGTAAATGATGAAAACTTATTAGCTTATACAAAGGGGAGTCCTGAAAAAATAATTTCACTTTGTAATATAGATAATAATGAATTAAAAAATATTGAAGAAGAAATTGCAAAATATCAAGAAAAGGCTTATAGAGTAATAGCATTTGCACACAAAACTTTAGATATAAATTGTGATTTTGAAGAAAAGAGAGAAATCATTGAAAATAATATGATATTTGATGGATTTGTAGCTATATCAGACCCGTTAAGAGAGGATGTTTATGAATCTATTAATAAATGCAGAAATGCTGGTATAGATACAAAAATACTTACAGGAGATAATATTATAACAGCAACAGCTATTGCAAATGAATTAGAATTATTAGACGAAAATCATATTGCAGTTGAAGCAAAAGATTTAGAAGATTTAGACGATAAAGAATTAGCTAAAATAATCCCTAAAATCCGTGTAATCGCTCGTAGTACACCTTCTATAAAGATGAGGGTTGTAAAGATTTTAAAAAGCCTTGGAGATGTAGTTGCAGTAACAGGTGACGGGATTAATGATGCTCCAGCTATTAAAAATGCAGACGTAGGAATAGCTATGGGAATATCAGGAACAGAAGTTTCAAAAGAAGCAAGCGATATAGTATTATTAAACGACTCATTTTCAACAATAGTAAAAGCTGTTCAGTGGGGCAGAGGAATTTATCAAAACTTCCAAAGATTTATCCAATTTCAGCTAACAGTTAATTTATCTTCTGTAATAGTTGTGTTATTTTCAATATTAGCTGGGTTTAAATCTCCATTTACAGCACTTCAGCTTTTATGGATAAATATCATAATGGATGGTCCTCCAGCTCTTACACTAGGCTTAGAGCCAATAAGAGATGATTTAATGAATAGAGAACCAACAAAAAGAGAAGCTAACATAGTTACAAAGGATATGCTAAGAAGGATAGTTATAAACGGAGTATATATATCAATTATTTTCTTAGGACAAAATATATTTAACTTTATGGGAGCTAGTGAAGCTGAGGCTTCAACAGTTTTATTTACATTGTTTGTAGTTTTCCAATTATTTAATGCCTTTAATAGCCGTGAGTTAACAAGCACAAGTATATTTAAAAATCTAGGAAACAATAAGCTTATGCTTGGAGTATTTTCTTTAACATTTTGCTTGCAACTATTAATAACGCAATTTGGAGGGGCACTTTTTAATACTGTAGCACTTCCTTTAGTAATGTGGATCAAAATTGTAGCAGTAGCTGCATCAATTATTTTAGTTTCTGAAATAATTAAACTTATAATAAGAAAAACTTCAAAATAGACCTAAAAATAGTAGCCTCCAAATTGCATGTGAGGCTACTATTTATTAAATATGAACTCAGATTTTATAGGGATCTCTGATATTCATAGAGAAGTGATAAAGTTAATGGCTCAAGGGTTAACAGATAAAGAGATAGCAACAAAACTTGGTATAGCGCAGTCAACTAAGTTAGATGTAGATTACGAAAGGATAAATGATTTTATAAACTATGAAAGCAAATATAATAGGAACGTAATAATAAAGTCATACAAAAATATAAAAAGAAAATTAGAATCTAACAAAAATAAAATTAGAGAAAAGGATCCTAGGTGGCTTGTTCACAGCACAACCGAAGAAGCTTATAAGTTAATTAAAGAAAGTAATTTTTTATATTCTCCAAATGAGTTAAGAAAGCTTGGAAAAGAAATAAGTGAGATTGGTTTAAAACACTATCTAGAACCAAAGGATTACTCAGATTATATTATGTTAGATATTTTAAATGGTTGTGGGGAGTTAGTAGTAAATTCAAGGCAATTAGGGTATGTTTGTACTGATGGAAATATGGAATACAACCCTGGTGTAAGGTTATATTTTGATGCTCACAAGATAATAGAAGATGGTTTGGCGGAAAGAGACGGTCTTCATATCCTAAAAGTAGAGAAGGAGCTGTCTTTAGATAAATATCTAGTAATGGCAGTTACAAAAGATAAGGCGAAGGAAAAGGTAAGTTGGACTCCTACTACTTATACAGAGTGGGCTAACAATTATTTTTTAAGAAAAAATAATAAGAAATAGATTTTAATCTAAATTAAGGTAAAAAGTTATTTTTTGCATATACTACTCTTAACTGTTAGTTTTGGAGGTAATTAAATGACTGAAGAATATTATATAGAATCCTTAATTTCTATGCTTAAAAAGGATATGGAAAAAGATTATTTAAAAGGAACTACAAAAAGGGATGCACACCCTAAAACGTTAGGGCTTTTAAAAGCAGAATTTAAAGTTATGGAGGGCTTACCAGAAGAGCTTAAAGTCGGATTATTTAAAGAAGCTAAATCTTATAAAAGCTTTATAAGGATTTCTAGTTCATCGCCTAAAGTAGAAGGGGATGATAAAAAAGACGCTAGGGGTTTTGCTATAAAGCTTATAGGAGTAAAAGGTAAAAAAGTTTTAGAAGACGAAAAATATACTCAAGATTTTATACTTTTAAGTAATGAGGTTTTCCCTTTTAGAAACTTAAAATCCTTTCACGATTTAGTTTATGCTAGGGATAACGGCAAACTACCTCTTTATTTAGTTAAAAATATTTTAAAAGGGAATCTACCTAATTTAATTAAGCTTTCATTAGTTCCTAAAAATCAAACTAGTCCTTTTGATATAAGTTATTTCAGTACTACTGCTTATAAATTTTCAGATAAGGTTGTTCGCTATAGTATTGTTCCTAGAAGTCACATTAAAAGCAAGATTCCAAAAGCCGGGGGAGCGTCCTACCTTTCTAACAATATGCAAAAGGCGTTAGATAATGGCAAAATAATATTTGATTTTAAGATCCAATTTAAAAAGCCTAATATGAAAGACGACCCTTCAGTTGTATGGAATAAAAAAATATCTCCTTATATAAAGGTCGCTGAAATCATAATAGATAAACAAAGTGTTATGGATAAAAGGAGAAATGAATTAGCTGAAAAATTATCTTTTAATGTAGGACATTCTTTAATTGAACATACCCCTATAGGAGAATTTAATAGGGCTAGGATGAAGATATATACGGAGTTATCAAAATTCAGACACCTTAGAAACGATGAAAAAATGCTAGAACCTACAATCAGCGATTTTAATTCAATATAAGATTATATAAAAAGTTTTAAAATATTAATTTATTTTAGAACTTTTTTATTTTTAGGTCTTCTGCAAAACGGTCAATAATAATATAATCTTATTAACCGAAATGGTAAATGAGAGGTGATATAAATGAATCAAAAGTTTTTTAATTTACCTACAGAAAAGCAAAACACTATCATAAATGCAGGTTACAGAGTCTTTTCTGAAAATAAATATAAAAAATCACCAATATCAGAAATTGCCCTAGAAGCTGGAATATCAAAATCCTTAATATTTCATTATTTTAAGAACAAAAAGGAGTTATATTTGTATTTATATCAGTATGGGGTAGAAGTACTTATGAAAGAAGCAGTAAAAACTCAAGTATTCGAGGAAAAAGACTTTTTTAAGCTTTATTTAGAAGGTGCAAAGTGTAAGTTTGAAATTTTTAAGAAACATAAATATTTATTTAATTTTATGGTAAGAGTTTATTATGAGGAAGATGATGAAATTAGATCAGAAATAGAGGGCAAGAATGAATCATTAATTAATTACAAAAATAATTTACTTATGAATAATATAGATATGTATAAATTTAAAGATGATATAGATATTAAAAACTTAGATAAAATGCTTAATTGGTGCACAGAAGGATATATGAAAGAAAACTATAGGGATGGAAATTTGGATTTAGATGTACTTATAGATGATTTTAGTGGGATTATAGACTTTTTTAGAAAAAATAGCTATAAGGAGGAGTATTTAAGGTGAATGTAATTGAAATAAAGGACCTTACGAAGGATTATGGAAATAGGCGAGGTATTTTTGATGTTAATCTTAATATTAAAAAAGGTGAGGTTTTCGGCTTTTTAGGACCTAATGGAGCTGGAAAAACTACAACTATAAGGCACTTAATGGGATTTATAAGATCAAACAAAGGGAGCTCTAAAATAGATGGGATGGATTGCTTTAAAGAAAGTAACAAGATTCAAACTAAACTTGGATATCTTCCAGGAGAAATTGCCTTTATGGATGATATGACAGGGATGGAATTTATTCATTTTATTGCAGGTATGAAAGGCTTAAAGGATTTTAAAAGAGCAGAAGAATTAATAGAGTTATTTGAACTTAACCCTAAAGGTAAGATAAAAAGGATGTCTAAGGGGATGAAGCAAAAGATCGGGATTGTTTGTGCTTTTATGAGTAACCCAGATATTTTAATTTTAGATGAGCCAACTAGTGGGCTTGACCCTTTAATGCAAAATAAATTCGTTGAACTTATTTTAGAAGAAAAATCTAAGGGTAAAACTATTTTTATGTCATCTCATATTTTTGATGAAATCGAAAAGACTTGCGATAGGACTGCGATTATAAAAGACGGGTATGTTGTCGCTATAGAGAATGTAAAAACTTTATCTAATTCTAAACATAAATCTTATGTTATTAAATTTAAGGACAAAGAAGTAGCTAAAGAGTTTTCAAAAGAAAAGATAAAGGTAGAAGAAATAAAAGATGATGTTGTAAATGTTGATGTAAAAGGTGATATAAACGCATTTATAAATATTTTAAGTAAGTATGAAGTAAAGAGTTTAGACGTAAAAACTCAAAGCTTAGAAGAATTATTTATGCATTTTTACGGAGGTAAAGAGAATGATTAGTTTAACTCTTTTTAAGAAAGAAATAAAGTCAAATTATAAAATCATATTTATATTTTTAGCTATACTAACTCTTTATTCTACGAGTATTGTTTTTATGTATGACCCTTCAACTACTAGTGCTTTTGAAGAAATGGCAAAAAGTATGCCAGAGATGATGAAAGCTTTCGGGATGGCAGCTGCAGTAACTAATATTACTGAGTATATTGCAAATTATTTATACGGATTTATAGTCCTTATGTTTCCTATAATCTGCACTATAATCCTTGGAAATAAACTAATAGTATCTTACGTAGATAAAGGGTCTATGGCGTACTTATTAGGAACTCCAAATAAAAGAACTAAAATAGCTTTAACTCAAAGTGTTTTTATGATGGTATCTAGCGCAGTGTTACTTATCTACACTTCAGGACTAATAATAATTTTAAGCAATATAATGCATCCAAACTTATTAGATACTAAAAGCTTTATTTTGTTAAATATAGTGCTTTGGTTTCTTCAACTTGCAGTAAGTGGAATATGCTTCTTTGCATCTTGTATAAGCAACAATTCAAAGCTTTATTTTATGATAGGTGCAGGGGTTCCTATAATGTTTTATTTATTACAAGCTTTAGCTAATATGGGTGACAAGCTTGAATGGCTTAAGTATTTTACCTTATTTACTTTATTTAACCCGTCAGATATTATTTCTGGAAAAGGTATAGCCCCTGAAATAATAGCACTAGCAGCGGTTGCTATAGCTTTTTACGCAATAGGAATATATATATTTTCAAAGAGAGATTTATCTTTATAGATAGAGTTATTATAATAGATTAATTTAAAATAGACCTTATCATTTGATATTAAATGATAAGGTTTATTTATGTTTTGATATAATATAAATTAATATTAAATAATTAAAAGAGGTAAACAATATGATTTTTTTAATATCAGGAAGTTCGCATACAGGAAAGACACTTTTAGCTCAGAAATTATTAGAAAAATATAAATATCCTTATATATCTATAGATCATTTAAAGATGGGTTTAATTCGTAGCGGGAAAACAGAACTTACTCCAGAAGACGATGATAAACTTACGGATTATCTTTGGCCTATAGTTTGTGAAATGATTAAAACAGCTATAGAAAATAAGCAAAACTTAATAGTTGAAGGGTGTTATATTCCTTTTGATTTTAAGAAAGATTTTAAAAAGGAATATTTACCTTTTATAAAGGATATATGTCTTATTTTTAGTGAAAATTATATTGAAAACAACTACGATAAGATTATTAATAAAGGTAGAGTTATAGAGAAAAGGTTAGATTATAATTATCCTAAAGAATTAATGATTGAAGATAATAAAAAGGTTCTTAAAGGAAGCTTAAAATATAAAAATGATTATATTTTAATCGATAAATATTATGAGGTAGATGTTTGTATGGATACAGTTTTAACTAGCGAAAGGTTAATATTTAAGAGGATTAATAAAAATGATTTTAAGAATATTTCAGAAATGCTAAAAGATCCAGAAGTGATGTACGCTTGGGAGAAAGGCTTTACTTCTGAGGAAGTTGAGCGTTGGATAGATAAAAGGTTAAAAGGGTACGAAGAGTTTGGGTACGATTATTTTTTAGCTATAGATAAAAATACTAAAAAGGTAGTAGGACAAATAGGTTTATTAGATGAAGTAGTTTTTGGGGAGCATTTTACAGGGCTTGGCTACATACTAAAAAAAGAGTTTTGGCATAAAGGTTACGCCTTAGAAGGTGCAAATGCTATGATAGAGTATGCATTTTCCTTGCTAGGAAAAGAAAAGGTTATAGCTACGATTCGCCCAGAAAATGAAGCATCTTTAAAGGTAGCTAAAAAGCTCAAAATGAATTTAGAAAGTGAATTTATAAAAGTATATAAAGGCAAAGAGATGAAACATTTAGTTTATAGTATTTTAAAGTAAGAGTTTCGTTAAATTTAAATTGATATTTTTAGGAGTAATTATGAAAAAAGAAGATATAAATTTATTTGATATTTTTAAGAGCTATTCTTATAGTGATGTGATGGAATTGCTTGGAAATTTAAAGGATAAAGAAGAGAAAGATTTTTATGCAGCTTTAGTTAATTTTATATTGCAAAGAGAGCAAAGGAAAATTATCGATAAATAAAGATGGAATTGCACTATATTTGCTGGAGTTAATGGAGCTGGAAAAACCGCTATATACAAGTCGATATATTATAAAGATAATATTAGTGAAAAAATCCAAAGATAATTCAACTATCTTTGGATTTTTTTTATTATAAAGTTATGGTATCGCTTTGGGTGTAATTTAATGTTACAGTAGCCTGATTGAAGTGAATTTCGTAAAGAGATAAGTATTCAGAAGCCTCATTTATTGTAGTTTCATAATCAGGAATCTTTTTTGTAAATTCTTCTTTTAAATCCAATATAGTTAAGTTGCTTTTAAAAATATTTGCCTTATTAACTCTAATATGCTCTATTTCGTTAGAAGGTATAGTAGTAAATGCGACTATATTATTTTTTTTAAACTCTTCAACTTTTAAATTATCAGAGAAGGTTGAAAAATATATAACACCTTTCTTTGAAATATCATAGTAAAAATTTACGATTCTAACGTTTGGAATATTATCTACGCTAGTTGCTAGTGCTAGTTCAGTTTGGGATAACATAATCCTTTTAAATTCTTTTAAAAAATTCATTTACAATAACCTCCATTTTTTATATATTATTACTAATAGATTTAATATATCACACCAAAATTGACAACAGTATGTCAAGGTTAAAAATATATATTCATGAATTAAGGAGATAAATTAATGAAGATAGATAGATTGATATCAATCATTATGGTATTGCTAAATAATGAAAGAGTTAGTGCAGTAGAATTAGCTGAAATGTTTGAAGTTAGTACAAGAACCATATATAGAGATATAGAAACTTTATCTTTAGCGGGAATACCGATAGTAACTTTTAACGGAGTTAATGGTGGTATTAGCATTATGGAAGAGTACAAGGTCGATAAGAAACTTTTTACAATATCAGATATATCTACTATCCTAATGGGATTATCTAGTGTTTCAACTACTATATCAAATAAAGAGCTTATAGGAACTTTAGAGAAGGTTAAAAGTTTACTTCCAAAAGCTCAGGTTAAAGATATAGAATTAAAATCAAACCAAATAACAATTGATTTAACAACTTGGATGGGAAATAAGAGCTTTAAATCTAATATTGATAAAATAAAAAGTGCTTTAAATGATAATAAGCTTTTAGAATTTGAATATTATGGAACTAATAGAATTAAAGATAAACGAATTATCGAACCATATAAGCTAATACTTAAAGAAAATAACTGGTATTTACAAGGGTATTGCACTTTTAAAGAGGATTTTAGAGTATTTAAATTATCTAGAATTTCAAATCTTAAAATATTAGATGAAGTATTTTGGCAAAGAGAGTTTATAGAAAAACCACTAGATGGAAGTGGTTGGATAGATAAAAGGCTTATTAAAATTAAGCTTTTAGTTGATTGGTCCTTAAGAGAACAGATGGTTGAAAGGTGTGGAGAAGATAATGTTAAGGCTTTTTCTGATGATAAATTTATAGTCGACTTTCCCTTTGTTGCAGATGATTTAGGATATAATATTTTAATGGGATTTGGGGATAAATGTGAATGTATAGGGCCAGAAAATATGCGTTTAGAACTTATTAAACGTATTAGAAAATTATTGTCTGTTTATGAAAAGTGATATTTATAATATAGTAAAATTGACTCCAACTTATTTGGATAAGAACTTCATTAAATATGGCATTAGAAGGACTCGGAATAAATAGTTATATATTTAATATAATTATTGTTTTAATGTTTATATTTTTATTTATGTTTATATCAAGTATTAAAGAAAATCATAAAAATGTAACCTAAATATCTTTGATTTATCTTAAAAAAGAAGATAATATAAACTATATAATAATTGAAAGTAGTAATTAAGAGAATTAGATTACTATTAGGAGGAAACGAAATGAGTAAGATAAAAGTTTTAGAAGTGCCATTAAAACTTAGTGCACAAAACGATAAACTTAATTTAGTAATTTTAGAAGATGACAACGAAATGGTGCTTATAGATAGCGGACACCCAGGGTATGTAAATACTATAGAAGAAATCGCTGAAAATAATGATGTTGATATAAAAAGATTAACTAAGATAATCATAACTCATCACGATTATGACCATATGGGATCTTTAGCTGAATTTAAGAGAAAATATCCTAAAATTCAGGTTTTAGCTTCAAAAGAAGATGAGCCTTATATAAATGGAAGCGAGAAATCACTTAGATTACAGCAAGCAGAAGGGATATTTGAAACATTAACAGATAGAGAAAAAAGGCATGCTTTATATTTTCATAAGATGCTTGAAGGCGTAGAAAACTGTGATGTAGATATTACTGTTCAGGATAAAGATTACTTTGATATTTGTGGTGGGATTGAAATAGTATCAACTCCAGGGCATATGCCAGGCCACATATCTGTTTATCATAAGGGAAGCAAATCTTTAATAACAGGGGATGCCTTAGTTGTAGAAGATGGTGAATTAGCACCAGCAGTCCCTAAGTACACTTTAGATATAGAAGAATCTAAGAGATCTATTAAGAAGTTATTAGATTATGATATTGATAGAATAATCTGCTATCACGGTGGAAGTTATACTAAAGATATAAAAGAATCACTAGATAATTTAACTAAATAATATTAGGTGAATTCAAAGAACAACTATTTTTATTTAAAGTAGTTGTTCTTTTTGGTTAATATAACGTGCATATTGCTAGTTTTCATTAGGTATTACAGAAGACTCCTTTGTAGCAAAAAACCAAGCGAATGCTGCAAACATCTTAAGAAAAACTATTAAAAATTCTCTTAAATCAAACTCAGTACTACCTATAGAAAATATCATTCCCAAGAAATTCATAAATAATATCAAACCAATCAACAATACAAATATTCTAAATAGTTTCTTTGTTTTTTTCATTATTTACCTCTAATTACTTTTTTTATTTAATGATACAATAAAAAATATACTTTTTATTACTTATTAGATAATTTTTACAGTTTGTTTATTAAATTATAGATGGTAGTATTATTAATTAAAGTTTAGGAGGAAATTGGATGGTTTTATTAATTGTAGATACACAAAAACTACTAGTAAATAATGAATTATATAATTTAGAGGATTTTGTTAAAAATATAAAAGAGTTAATAGATATAGCTAGAAAGAATAATATAGAGATAATCTATATAGTTCACGATGAAGGAGCTGGAACTGAGCTAACTAGAGGAAAAACAGGTTTTGAAATCTATGAAGACTTTAAAGCTTTAGGGGATGAAAAGGTATTTGTTAAAAATTTTAATAGTGCATTTAAAGGAACAGGACTATTAGAATATTTAAAAGAAAAGAATGAGAAAAATATAATTGTTGCAGGTCTTCAAACTGATAAATGCATTGATGCGACTATAAAGTGCGGCTTTGAACACGGGTTTAATAAGATTGTTCCAAGTTACGCGAATTCAACTATAGATAATGAGTTTATGGATAGTGAAATGAGCTATAAATATTACAATGAGTTTATGTGGAAAGATAGATATGCAGAGTGCATTTCATTAAAGGAAGTAATAGATACAATGAAAAGCTTAGTGCGCTAACACTAAGCTAAGGCTTAAAACATTGTTTTAAATTATAGACAATATTATTTATTAATGAAATAAATGAGGATATAAATAGTGCATAGGTTAAATAGTAATAGTACGTATAAAAAACTGGTAGGTATACATTTCGGTCTATTATTAAAACTTTATAGTTAATAAATAGTATTAATATCATCAAAATATCTATGATTATTGAAAACATATAAATTATTTTAAGCGTTTTTCTATTTTTGATACTTTTAATAATTTTTGATGAAAACATAATAAAAACTATATTAATACAAAATAATATAGGTAATATAATTGGTAACTGATACACTGAAAAAAGAGGTGGGATGCGATATATAAACATTGTTACAGGATTAGTTGGAAATTCTATTAGATTACCTGATATAGATCTAAAAAGGGCTAAAAGTAAAAAGATATAAAATACATTTCTAATAGTTAAGAATATTTTTTTCAAAGTCAAATACCTCCAAATTGTCGTTTATATACATTATATACTATTTATAGAATGCTTGTATTGAAAGGGAAGCGACTGGTTTAAATAGATTTTCATTGGAATTAATTACAAGTAATTTAATTAAGATTTTGATGTTTATTTTTTGTGAAACTTTGATATAATTCAAATAGGAAACTCACTCAGTTAAGCTGAGGAGTGCAGAATTCTAAAGAAACAAGTTTCTAAGAATTCTAGCAAGAAAAGCTTAGTGCGCTAACACTAAGCTAATACTTAAAACGTTTATTTGTTTTAGGGCTATTGAATTAAACGAAATATGTTAACAAAAAAGATGCTAATCTTCGCTTGATGGGGCATCTTTTTTTTGCTAGAAAATATATCATAGCATCCGCCTTATAACTATATAATTTACTGTAATAGTATTTTGTAAGGAAGGTATTAGAAAAAGTGTTATGTTAGAAGGAAGATGTCCAGTGACTGGAAGATCTAGTAGGGATATGACTAAGGAGGGGACTACTAACGAGTATTGGTGGCCTAACCTTCTGAATTTAGATGTTCTTCGTCAAAACTCAGAATTAAGTAGTCCTATGGATAAGGATTTTAACTATGCTGAAGAATTTAAGAAATTAGATTATTATGAACTAAAGAATGATTTGTTTAAACTTATGACAGACTCTAAGGACTGGTGGCCTGCGGATTACGGACATTATGGGCCATTTTTTATTAGGATGGCTTGGCATAGTGCTGGAACCTATAGGATAGGGGATGGTAGAGGGGGCGGAGGGCTTGGACTTCAAAGATTCCCGCCTCTTAATAGTTGGCCTGATAATATCAATTTAGATAAAGCTAGAAGGCTTCTTTGGACTATTAAAAAGAAATACGGAGATAAAATTTCTTGGGCTGATCTTATAATACTTACTGGGAACTGTGCTTTTGAATCTATGGGTTTAAAACCTATTGGGTTTGGAGGAGGAAGAATTGATGTATTCCAGTCTCAAAAGGATATTTATTGGGGAAAAGAGAAGAAATGGCTAGGTTCTGATAGAGAAAAGGATAAGCTTGAAAACCCTCTTGCAGCAACTCAGATGGGTTTAATCTACGTAAACCCAGAAGGGCCTAAGGGGAATCCAGACCCGCTAGAATCAGCAAAAGACGTTCGTGAAACTTTCTCTAGGATGGCTATGAATGACGAAGAAACTGTGGCGCTTATTGCGGGAGGGCATACTTTTGGAAAGTGTCACGGAGCTGCATCGCCATCATTTGTCGGGCCAGAGCCAGAAGCTGCACCGATAGAAAATCAAGGACTCGGTTGGCAAAATAGTTATAAAACAGGTAAGGGAGAAGATACAATAAGTAGTGGGATAGAGGGAGCTTGGAAGGCTAATCCTATAAAGTGGACTATGGGTTATTTAAAGACTTTATTTAAATACGAATTCGAATTAGTGAAAAGTCCAGCTGGAGCACATCAATGGTTAGCTAAAGATGTAGATGAAGAAGATATGGTAGTAGATGCCTTTGATTCTTCAAAAAAACATAGACCTATGATGACTACAGCTGATTTATCCCTTATCTACGACCCAACTTATAAAAAGATAGCAAAGAATTATTTAGAAAACCCAGAAAAATTTAAAGAGGACTTCGCTAAAGCTTGGTTTAAGTTAACTCATAGGGATATGGGACCTGTTTCTAGATATCTAGGACCAGAAGTTCCTAAGGTTAATTTTATCTGGCAAGACCCACTTCCAAAACCAAATTATAAAAGTATAGATAAAAAGAGTATTTCAAAGCTTAAGAAAAGTATATTAAATTCAGGGCTATCTATATCAGAATTAGTTTCTACAGCTTGGAAGTCAGCTCAAACTTTTAGAAATTCAGATAAAAGGGGAGGGGCTAACGGAGCTCGTTTAAGGTTAAGCCCTCAAAAAGACTGGGAAGTTAATGAACCTAAAAAACTTACTAAAGTTTTAGATACTTTAGAAGAAATCAGAAATGATTTTAATAGATCTCACTCTAAAAAGATGCAGGTTTCTCTAGCGGATATTATAGTTTTAGGGGGAGCTTTAGGGATAGAAAAAGCTATTAAAAATGCAGGTTATAATATAGCTGTTCCTGTTACCTTTGGAAGAGTTGATGCAACTAAAGAAGATACAGATATTAAATCTTTTAGCGTTTTAGAACCTAAAGCTTGCGGGTTTAGAAATTATATAAAAGAAGGTGTTTTAGAAAGACCTGAAGATATGCTAGTAGATAAAGCTCAGTTATTAAACCTAACTATTAAAGATATGACAGTTTTAATAGGTGGAATGAGGGTATTAAATACTAACTATAAAGATTCAAAAGAAGGTGTGTTTACAGATAAAAAAGAATGCCTTACAAACGACTTTTTCGTAAATCTTTTAGATATGAGGACTTTGTGGAAGGAACTTCCTGAAAAAAAAGGTCACTTTAGAGGGTTTGACAGGAAAACTGGAAAGATAAAGTGGGATGCAACTAGAGTTGACCTTATATTTGGTTCAAACTCAGAACTTCGTGCATTTTCTGAAATTTATGCAAGTGATTCAAAGGAGGAAAAGTTTATACGTGACTTTGTTTTTGCTTGGAATAAGGTTATGAATGCAGACAGGTTTGATGTTAAATAAATTATTAAAAGAGTAAGTAATTTTTTACTTACTCCTTTAAGTTAGCTTAATTTATAACTATATAAAAACACATCTAAATCAGAATTTGCACGATCAAACTTGATTCTCTTTTCGTTTATTCTTTTAAAGTTTTGACTATCGTAAAAACCGTAGTTACATCTAGTATCAGTATAAAGATATAAAGATTTAACCTTCATTTTATCCATATATTGAAGTAAGCTTTTAACTAAAGCTTTTCCAACTCCTAGCCCTCTAGATTCTTCTGACACTATAAAAAGTTGAATACATCCGTCAAAAGAATCTTCTTTTCCTTTTATTATTTCTTTATAAGTTTCAGTTACTTTAGAAAATTCTTTTATTAACTTTTTATTTTCTTTATTTATAAAGATAAGCTTTGTTAATGTAGTTAAATAGTTAAATCTATTATGGAATTTTTTTATTTTTACTGGATCACTTTTAGCCTTCCCGAGTATTATTCCTATAACTTTATTATCTTTTACGCAAACCTTACTAAAAGTACTATCTAATATGCACCCTTCTAGGTAAATAGTTAAAACCTTATCTAAAACATCCTTATCTTTAATAAATTCATTAAAACCAAAGGCTGTGCAGATAAGTTCTTTAATTCTTTCATAATCCTCTTTACATAAGGCTCTATATTTAACATCTCTCATAAAATCAATCCTTTCAATTTTTACAAAAATTATTTAATATTTAGTATTTTTTATCTTATAATTATAGTAATATCTCCTCTAAGGGGAGAGTCAACCTTAGATTTAAAGGAAGTGAAAAAATGCAAAATTTATTTTCTATAGGGGAAGTTTCAAAGATTAAAGGAATAACTATAAAGGCATTAAGGTACTATCAAAAGGTAGGAATTCTTAGCCCTAAATACATAGATGAATCTACTGGATATAGATATTATTCTATAGAGCAGTTTGTTTATATTGATATAATTAAGGCTTGCAGGGAACTTGGAACTAGCATAAAAGAATTACAAGATATTTTTAAAAAATGTGATATGGAAAACTTAATAGAGTTTTTAGATAAAAAGAGAAGTGAAGCTGAAGAAAATATAAATAAAATGAAAGAAATTATAAAAAATATAGATACCTTAAAAGATGGGGTAGAGCATTCTAAAGATATCTTGCTTAAAGAAGATATAGAAATCAAAAATTTTAAAGAAAGATATATTGTTATAGCGCCTTGCAGTGAGTCAGGAGATTTAAAAGAACTCCTATACTTTTCTAATTTAAATAAAATAATAAGAGATAATAATATTGATATATCTATGGAACAAGGAATAATATATGATGTTTTAAAAGAAGACCAAGTTAAACCTAAGTATGTTTTTAGAGTTATAAAAAATATTAAAGGGCTAAAAGAAAATGATTTTATAAAAAAGTTACCAAAGGGAGAGTATTTAACTTTATCTTATAAAAAAGAAAATGAGTCAGAAAGAGTAAAAAAGATAGGCGAGTACGCTAAAATTAACAACATAGAGATAAAAAGTTTTATTGAATTTGATTTGTTTGACGATTTATTCAATATCGATTCATATAGCTGTCAGATACAGATTTTAGTTTAGGTGAAAGAAAAAGGTCTTAATTTTAAAATGTTAAAATTTGTTCACAATAGTTAAATGTATGTTAGTAATATATACATATAAAATTAGGGAGAATATAATGGGGGAATAAATTTTATTAAGACATGCATTAGAATGGAGATTATGAGAAATGAAGAAAAAAGTAAGTATAGCTTCTTTATTAGTAGCACTCGGGATTGTGTATGGGGATATAGGAACATCACCTCTTTATGTTATGAAATCAATGATAGGAGTAAATAATGGTTACATTTCAAAGGACCTTGTCTTAGGTGGGGTATCTCTTGTAATTTGGACCTTAACACTTCAAACTACTATAAAGTATATAATGTTAACTTTAGAAGCTGACAACAATGGTGAGGGTGGGATATTTTCTTTATTTACCCTTGTTAGAAAAAAAGCTAAATGGCTGATAGTGCCTGCACTTATAGGAGGAGCTACCTTGCTTGCAGACGGGATGATAACTCCGCCAGTAACGGTAACATCAGCAATAGAAGGTCTAACTTTAGTTTTACCTATTGATACTGAAAGTATAATAATAATTGTAATAAGTATATTAACTGTACTATTTTTACTTCAAAGGTTTGGAACAGATATAATAGGAAAGATGTTTGGACCTATGATGGTAGTTTGGTTTTCAATGCTTATGATATTAGGACTTAACGAACTTTTAAAATACCCTGAAATTATTAGGGCATTTAATCCGTATTATGGGATTCATTTATTAATTACTAGTCCTGAAAGTGTTTATATATTAGGTGCAGTATTCCTTTGTACTACAGGTGCAGAAGCACTATATTCTGACTTAGGGCACTGTGGTAAGAAAAATATAAGATACACTTGGGTTTTTGTGAAAATATGTTTAATAATTAATTACTTAGGTCAAGGAGCTTGGTTAATTCTAAGAGAAGGAAGTGTAATTAAGGAGAATCCATTCTTTTTAATTATGCCAAGTTGGTTTGTAATACCTGGAACTATAATAGCAACTATTGCAGCAATAATTGCGAGTCAGGCACTTATTACAGGATCATTTACTTTAGTATCTGAGGCGATTAAATTAAATCTTTTCCCAAAACTCCAAGTCAGATATCCAAACGATGATAAGGGGAAAATTTATATACCTGCGGTAAATTATTTACTTTATATAGGGTGTGTATTATTAGTATTAAAGTTTCAAAAATCAGAAAATATGGAAGCTGCATACGGGCTTGCAATAACTATAACGATGCTTATGACAACTTTATTATTATTTGAATACATAAGATGTATTAAGAAAAAATTAGTTATGTCTATAATTGTACTTGTAGTGTTTATGACAATTGAACTTGGATTCTTATATGCTAATTTATTTAAATTTATAAATGGTGGATATATAACTGTCTTAATAGCATGTGCAATTATTTTCCTAATGTATATATGGATTTACGGTACAATAATCAGAAAGAGATACAGTCAATACGTAGATATACTTGATTACAAAGATGATTTTGAATCTTTATATGAAGATAAAGAATTACCTCTTTATGCAACTAATATAGTTTATCTAACAGAGTCACAAAACTACGAAAAAATCGAAAGCAAAATAATGTATTCAATTTTTAATAAGCAACCAAAGCGTGGAAAATACTATTGGTTTATAAATGTAAAAGTAACAGATGAACCTTACACTAAGGCGTATAGCGTAAAAACTATAGTACCAAACAAGGTATTTTGTATTCAATTTAATTTAGGGTTCCGTATAAACCAAAAGATAAATGTTTTCTTACACCAAATAATTCAAGAGATGGTGCGTGAAGGTGAAGTTAAGTTTAAACCAAAAGAATATATGCTTAATAACAGCAGATGTTCTGTAGGTGATTTTAAATTTATTTTATTAAAAGAAATACTTTCAAATGAAAATGACCTTTCAAAGTGGGATAGCTTTGTAACTAGCGCAAAATTAACAATCAAAAAAATAACAGTTTCTCCTGCTAAATGGTTTGGAATAGATACAAGCAACGTTGAAACAGAACAAGTTCCAATCATTATAGGAGAAAGAGAAAATATAAAATTAACTAGGATAGATTAAAGGTTTTAGACTTTAAATCTAAGCAGGATAAGGAGATTTTAATGAGTCAATCGATAGTAAATATTTCATTAGTAGTAAGAGATTATGATGAGGCAATAGACTTTTTCACAAAAAAGCTGAGCTTTGATTTAATCGAAGACACCTATATAAAAGAGCAAGATAAAAGATGGGTAGTTGTAGTTCCAAAAGGTTCAAAAGGGGCGTCAATACTTCTTGCAAAAGCATCTAAGGCTGAGCAAGAATCTTTTATAGGAAACCAAACTGGAAATAGGGTATTTCTATTTTTAGGAACTGATGATTTTTGGAGAGACTATGAAAAAATGATTAAAAACGGAGTAGAATTTGTACGGGAACCTAAAGAGCAAGAATATGGAATTGTAGCTGTATTTAAAGATTTATATGGTAACCTTTGGGACTTAGTTCAATACAAAAAGTAAAAGATATTAAAAAGCTAGGAGTTTAAAAACTTCTAGCTTTTTTGTTGACTCTAACATTATGTAATAGTTTATTATAAAATCATAGAGAGATAGATACAAAAAATTTATGTGCCGGCAAATAAATAAAAGTATTAAAACTCTAAGCTTAAAAGAGGAGATGAAGTTATGAGAACAGTAAAACAAGTTTCAGATATAACAGGTGTCAGCGTTAGAATGTTACACCACTACGACAAAATAGGTTTATTAAAACCTAAAGAGCTAACAAACGCAGGGTATAGACTTTATGATGATGAGTCTCTTGAAACTTTGCAGCAAATATTATTTTTTAAGGAACTTGATTTTAGTTTAAATGAAATAAAAGAAATTATAACTACTCCAAATTTTGATAAGACTAGGGCCTTAGAAAACCATAAAAAACTTATAACTTTAAAAAGGGATAGGTTAAATGGGCTTTTAAAGCTAATAGATGAAAGTTTAGAAGGAGCAAAAAATATGAGTTTTAAAGAATTTGATATGAGTGAATATTATGAGGCACTTAATAATTTTAAAAGGGAAAATACAGAAAAAGTAATAAAGCTTTGGGGGAGCTTAGAAAATTTTGATAATATGATAAATAACATAAAATCAAAAGAAGAAGATTTTTATAAAATGGCAGTAGAACAGTATGGAAGCATTAATAAATACACAGATTCAGTTTTAAAAAATATAAATGAATCTTTAGCTATTAAAAATGCTGAAAAAGTAGATAAATATAAAGAAGATATATTAAATGGTAATAATAAAATACTCCAAAACTTTTATAAAGAACTTACAAAGAATCTAAAAGAGATGCCAAGTTCAGATAAGGTACAAGCTATAGCAAATAAAATTAAAGAGTTATCTAAAGAAGAATATGAAATTTTTAGGGGGGAGTTTGGAGACGACTACTGGTATTCTTTAGTACAAGCTTTTAGAGCTAGTAATGAATGGATAAAGGAAGTTAATTATATTTTTAAAAGTGGAGCTTCAGAATTTATATTTAAAGCATTAAATTATAATTTGGGAAATTATGAGACAAAGTTAGAATCTTTATATAAAAAACTTACCTTTGATTTAAATAAAGATATAAAGTCTAAAGAGATTAGAAAAATAGTCTCTTTAATAATAAAAGAAACGGAGTTTAGAAATAAGCGCTTAAATATTTCTTTAGGAGAGAATTATTGGAGTTATATAGGAAATCAATACCTTTCTAATTCTATTTTAAGAGAAGGAATTGATAAAAAGTATGGAAAAGGTGCCTCGGATTTTATAGGTAAGGCTATAGAATTTTATTTTGAAAACTAGATAATTTTAAAAACGCCAAAATAGCATTAGTTTTATGCTGTTTTGGCATTAAATTTATAATTGCAACTTCAAGTTTCTAAAATGCAAAGGGTAGTTGGTGTTTTATTTAAAGAATAGATTTTATAATTTTAGTATAATTAAATAAGAGAGGATTGAAGTTTATGAGTTTTTCAGAGAATTTAAAATCAATTAGAAAAGAAAAGGGTATTTCACAAGAAGATTTAGCGGAGATAATAGGAGTGAGCAGGCAAGCTGTTTCTAAGTGGGAACAAGGCTCAGGATATCCTGAGATGGAAAAGTTACTTATATTATCAAAAAAGCTTAATATTTCTTTAGATTATTTGATGTTAGGTGAAGTAAAAGAAAAAGATGAGGGCAAATTAAATAATGTAATAGTTCCAACTGGGAAGATTACGATTAAATCTTTTGATGGTAAATCTATAGTTAATTGTTATAAAGTTTTAGCGTCAGAGGTTATGTATAAAGCTAAGGATGATGAACCTAGATATTGGCTTATAGGAGTTAATAGTGGAGCATTTTGGGGTGAAAAATCCATAGTTTTAGGTTGGTATAAAGATGAAGATAGTATAAAGGGTGAGATGAGCGAGATAATAAAAGCTATGAATAAGGGAATGCCAGCTTACACCTTAAAATACGCAGTTAATGTTAAAAATAAATTATTAAGAGTTAAAATTGATAAAGAAGAATAAAAATGATATGCTAAAATATGTAAAATACAAATTTTAGGGGTTTTAAAAGGAGAGGTAAAGGGCATGGTGCATTTAGCTTATTGCGATGATAAATCTAAAGAATTATCAAAAATATTAGATGGAAGTAAAACTATGATTATTCGAGGAGCGGCTGGAAGAAAAATTCCGCACAGTAGGATTTTTAAAGATGAAATAATATATTTTATGGAAAAGGGAAGCAAAAAAATATCGGCTAAAGCAACAGTTAGTGATGTTAAAAATCTTATTAAACTTACAGAAGAAGAAATAACAAAAAATATTGAAGAAAATAATGAAAAGTTACAATTAACTGAAAAACAGAAACAAAGATGGCATAAGAAATGTCTATGTTTAGTAGAGTTTAAAGATCTTGAAAAAATAGAAGAATTAGATTTCGATCATCAAAGCAATATGGATGATTGGCTAATTATTGATAAAATAGAAGATGTAGTAGTTGGAACTAGTATTCCATATAATTATGATAAATCTAAATTTAATAAATAACTAAAGGTAAGGTGGAATATACTATGGATTTAAATGATATAAAAGAGAGACAGTACAATAAAAAATTATATTTTTGTAATGATGAAGAATTAGTTAAAGAGCAGCTAAAGTGTTTAGATTTGCTTTATGACTTTAATAATACAAGACCTACAGAGCAAGAAAAGAGAACTAATTTATTAAAACAAATGTTTAGTGAACTAGGAGAAGATTGCTATATAGAGCCACCTTTAAGAGCAAACTGGGGTGGGAAAAATGTTCATTTTGGAAAGGGCGTTTATGCTAATTTCAATTTAACTTTAGTAGATGATGGTGAGATATTTGTGGGAGATAACGTTATGTTTGCTCCAAATGTAATTATAGATACAGCAACTCATCCAATCCACCCAGAACTTAGAAGAAAACAAGCACAATATAATCTTCCTATCTATATAGGTGATAATGTTTGGATAGGTGCAGGTTCAATAGTTCTTCCAGGAGTTAAAATTGGGAAAAACTCTGTAATAGGTGCAGGAAGTATCGTTACTAGAGACATACCAGAAAATGTAGTAGCTATAGGAAGTCCTTGCAAAGTTTTAAGAGAGATTAATGAAGATGATTTAAAGTATTATCATAAAGATATGATAATAGATATAAAGTAAAGATTATAATTTAATAAGAAACTATTGTTAAAGCGTAAGAAAATATAATAGAGGGGGAGTTATATGTATAAGTTTTTTATAGCTATAGGAGCAATGTTAGTATTTTTTGCTACTAATATTGTACTTGTTTTAAACGGTAACATATGGGGGGATATAGATATCTCAAGAGCGAGTGATATAAGAACTTTTGGGGTACTATTCTTTGTTTGGGGTTTAGCAATTAAATTTAGTAGTAATAAATTAAAAAATGAATAATAGAAAAAATATAGCCAATCACAATAGTGGTTGGCTATATTTTATTTTAAATAGCTTCGCTAATAGAATTTATTTCTTCTTCACAAACAGGTGTAAATTCGTTTTCCCATTTGGAGATAACTACAACTGCTAATGAGTTTCCAAGTACGTTAACTACAGTTCTTGCCATATCTACTATACGGTCTATTCCAGCTATAAAAGCTACCCCAGCTACTGGAATTCCTAAAGAACCAACAGTTGCTAAAAGCACTACGAAAGATGCACCAGGAACACCTGCCATACCTTTTGAAGTAAGCATTAGTACAAGTACTAAGTTTATTTGAGCAGAAAGTGGTAGATGGATTCCGTATATTTGCGCAATAAAAAGTGCTGCAATTGATTGATATAAAGTAGAACCATCTAAGTTAAATGAGTAACCTGTTGGGATTACAAAAGAAGTGATCGCTTTAGGGCAACCAAACCTTTCCATTTTCTCCATAAGCTTTGGTAAAACTGCTTCCGAACTTGCAGTAGTGTAAGCTAAAATAAGTTCATCTTTTAGAAGTTTTATAAGTGTTAAAATGCTTGTCCCTGCCATTTTAGCAACAAATCCAAGAACAAAGAACACAAATAAGAACATAGCCCCGTAAACAGTTATTATTAGCTTTCCAAGAGGGATTAATGATGTTAATCCAAACTTAGAAACAGTTACTCCGATTAAGCCAAATACACCAATAGGTGCAAGTTTCATGATTTGGTTAGTTACCCAAAACATTGCATCAGCTATTCCCTGACAAATTGAAAGTACAGGCTTTCCTTTTTCTCCTATAGCAGCTACCCCTAAACCGAACATAACTGAGAAGAAAATAATAGGAAGTAAATCTCCTTTTGCTAGAGATTCAAAGATATTAGTAGGTACAATGTTTATAAATGTATCCATAAACCCATGATTTGATGCAGCTTCTGCTGTATTCATGTATTGATCAATGTTAGTAGTTGCAAGTGAACTTATATTAACACCATCTCCAGGCTTAAAAATATTTGCAACGACTAAACCTATTATAATCGCAAATGTAGTTACAACCTCAAAATAAAGGATTGTCTTACCACCGATTTTACCAAGTTTTTTAATATCACCAACACCAGCGACGCCGACAACAAGTGATGAAAAGACTATAGGTACTACTATCATCTTAATTAATCTTATAAAGATGTCTCCTAGTGGTTGCAGATATGAAGTAACTGTAGGGTTACCATAAAAAACAGCACCAACTATAATACCTAGCACAAGTCCTATAATTATTTGAAATGCTAGACCAAATTTTTTCATTAGTTTAAAAGCCCCCTTTGGCAGTTTATTACTTAAAGTCGAATAAAATAAAACTTTAGTTAAGTGAAATTTGCAAGTTTGACTTAGTTAAAATTTCATTTTACATGCTTTAGTATATCATAAAAGAAATAATATAAATTTGAACTTTTTTTAAACAAGGGGTTAAATGTATGTATGATGACTTATGATTTGTGAAAAAAAAGGAACTTAAAAGGAGTTTTTGATAAAAATCCTGCATAAATTTTAGAAAAGTGCAAGATGACCATTCATTTTACATTAAAAATCACGAAAAATAATATTTAAATAAATGATAATATTCGTTTTGAGAATTTAGAAAATAAAATAATAAATGCAATTTTAAGAAGAATAAAATTACATATTTAAAAAATCGACTTAAAAAATATAATTATAAGTCACTAATATATGAAGAGTATTAAAAATATAATATAAAAATAGACTTTAGACAGGCTAGGAGGGGAAACTTTGGTATCTGTATGTAGAAAATATTCAAGAAGAATAGGAAATGAAGTAGGGCTTCCAGATATGCTTTTAGAAAATAAAATAGATGAAATGATAGAAAGAGATATTCTGAAAAATGAAGAAAGCATAAGGATATTAAATATACAGGCAAAACAAGCAAACTATAAAAAGAGCATAATATATTTGATGAGTTTGTTTGAATCCTTTATGCAAGACTATATATCTGAAATAGAGGGATTTTCAAATAAAAAGATAGATATAAATAAATTTTTAGATGAAGAAAAAAGAAAATGGCAGTCCTATTCTAGAAGTTTAAACGAGCCAATCAGCACTTCGACTTCTTTTATGAATGTTAGATTTTCTATATTTGTTTTAAAAAGACGGTATGGAATTAGCTACCCTAAAGGCTTATCTAATTTGATTTTAGAACTTGGGAGTTTAAGAAATTGTATAGTTCACCACAACGGAAATTTACTTTTGAAAGATAAGGGTGGCAAGTACTTATTTAAAGATACCTTGGTTGAAACTATTAGATTTTTAAATATAAAAAATGAAGATAATATTTGTGATTTTATAAATTATGAATATATTAAGAAAGTTACTTTTGAACTCCAAAGTTTTATTGAACTTTGCGGTAGATATGTATAAATGTAGTATTAGGTTACGCTTTTAGAAAAAAATATATAGTAAAGAGTTATTAAAAAAGCTCCCACATTTAAAATGTGGTAGCTTTTTTATTCTTTAATTGATTTATAGATAATACAATTTTCTAATTCTTTAGTAATTAAGTAGTCATATGAATTTAGCTTAGAGTTTATTAGTAAAGTTAGTGTATTTGTAACTAAAATATTTAGATGATTTGAGGGATATATCTTACTTACTTTAATTAAATTACTTATGCTAGGAAATTGATTCTTAAAATAACAAGAAATAAAAATAGATTTAGAACCATCTAGTATGAATATCTTCTTATAATTTTTTAATGTGTTAAGTAGTGGATCTAATGAATTATAAGAATAGTTTATTTTAGAGTAGATAATAAAAATATTAATTTTGTTACTTTGGATTGATGATAAGTTTTTCAGGACAGCTTTTTTGTCATTAATTGATTTTATAAAGATAATGTTGAATGTTTTGAACAATGAATTTAGGTCGTATACATGATTTAAAATTATAGTTTCCATATATGTCTCCTAATAAATATTTAAGAATAGTATAGAATTAATAAATTAGATTAATCTTTCTAAAACGTGAAAGGGACAGAAATTTACATGAAAATATGAAAAATATTGAAAAAAAGTAGTAAAAAGGATAATATATAGTTGTATGGGGGTGGGAAAATGAATATTTTAGTAGTCGAAGATATAAAAGATCAAAGAGATAGACTTAAGAGAATTATTGAAAAAAACTTTTTAGATTCAAGAGTGTATGCTGTAGGATGCTTAAAAGAGGCAAAGGAAGTTTTAAAAAAGCGTAACGTTGATTTGTTTTTCTTTGATATAGAGCTCCCAGATGGGCTTGGTGTTGATTTTGCAAAAAAAATTAGAAAAGAAAAGAAGTATGCTCTAACAGGAATTATATTTATTACGGCTAATGTTGTTTATATGCTTGAAGCATTTAAAGATGTACATTGCTATGATTTTTTAGTTAAACCTTACGATGAAGAAGAAGTGATAAAAATAGTTAATTTATTTGGTGAGGATAACAATAATTTAGAAAAAGAGGGTAAGCATATCTTAGTTAATATATCTAGCACTATAAAAACTAAAGTGTATACAGAAGACATAATATTTATTGAGTATCTAGATAGAAATTGTATATTAAGAACTAAAAATGGGAAAATAGTTGGAAAAGGTTATGGACTTAGTAAAATCTTAAAGCTTATAGATGATACTGAAATTATTCAATGTCATAAAGCATTTGCATTAAATAGAAGATACATTGAGGAAGTAAAGAGAATTGATAATAAGGTATGGGAAGCAAAATTTTGGTCTTGTGAAGATATCATACCTATAGGATACAAATATAAAAATGATATATTGGAGAAAATTAGGTGATTATTTGGATAATAAATGTAATAGAGATTTTATCATCGATTCTCTTTTATAATGTTCTATTTAATAGAGATAAGAAAAAAAATATATTTAAGTATATTATTATTGCAATTATCTTAGGAATTTCATTTTCAATATTTAGCTCATTACATTCGATCGTAAGAATAATGATTTTCTTATTAAAGGTAGTTTTAGTTGGGTTTGTTGATAAAAAGGAATACTTTGAGACGTGTATTGAACTTATTATTGGAAGTATTATTAGCTTTGCAATAGATGGAATAGGAATAATTATAATAATGCCACTTTTAGGTGATGCTATAGGCATGTATGGTGTATTCTTTTTAGTGGTTGTTCCACTTCTAATTATAGCATTATTTGCAATTGGAATCCTGTTAAGAAAGAAAAAGCTTAGTATGGGAGGACTTGTAAATAAAAATAAGATAATAAGTACGTTTATAATTAACTTAGCGTTCTTTATGGTTTTTACATTAAATACTGTAAATGAAAATAGGTTTGGGGATCCGATTTATATCCAATACTTAATTTCGCTAATTGCACTTATCTGTGTAAATGTTTATTCGTATAAAGTTATTTATACAGAGTTAGAAGAAAAAAAGGAATTAAAGGCATTAGCAGAGTATAGATTAGTTTTGAATGATTTATTAGAACAGTTTAGGGCAAACGAACACGAATATAAAAACCACTTAGCGACTATAACATCTATAATTGAACTTAGTGAGGATGAAGACCTTATAAAAAGTATCAAAAACTACATTGATGGATCGATTAATTTAGATATGTATTCTAATTTGAAATACATTGATAATGTAATAATTAAAGCAGTTATTTATAATAAAATAAAGGAATGTGAGAAGAGAGGTATAACTTTTTCATTTGATATAAGAACTTCATTAAAGTTTATTTCTATGGAAGATTCAGAAATATCAGTAGTTTTGAATAACCTTTTGAATAATGCAATTGAAGCTATAGAAAATGAAACTGTTAAAGAAATTAAATTAACAATAACTAAGTTGAAGCATAGCTATAAAATAATTGTTTCTAATACTATAAATAAGGAAAAAATAATAGAAATAGATAAGATGTTTAAAAAGGGTGAATCAACAAAAGGAAAAGGCCGTGGTTATGGACTTTTCAATGTAAATGAGTTAGTCCAAAAGCACGGCGGTACAATACAAGTTGATATTGAGAAAAAATACTTAAATATCAGTATCATTATCTAAAAGTGAATCTGGGGGAGTAGTTTCACCTGACCAAAACCAACAAGGTGAAGCAAGTACAACTACAGAAGCTGCTACGCAAAGTAGTGAAATATTTTTAGCTATAAATTTTTTTAATCTCATTTTAAACATTCTCCTTTTTAATAAATATAAAATCAAAACTTAATAATATTATTAATATAAACCCGAATGTTGAGTTTATATTAGATAGTGTGTTAGATATAATGAAGAATCCTAATACGATCAATGAAGAGTAAAATCTAAGTTTGTAAATATATGAACTAGTTCTTTTTGGTCTATTAGGATTATTTATGCACTTTTTGAAAGTTACTGATAGTGTAAACAAGGTAAGCCCAAAGACTTTAACTAAGATAAATAAATCTTTAAACAAAAAAGATAGTAATATCAAAGAAATATAAATACTTACACTAACAAGTAAACAGCTAATATAATCTTTAGCATGATGGCCTCCAATAAGGCTTCTTATAGGAAGCAGAAGTATCAATATCAAAAACTTATCTAATGTGTTTGTTACTGCTGCTAAAGACAGCAATATAAAAAATTTAGAAAGTTCCGAGTTAATAAAGGATAAACCATATCTCATCTTATCTATCGTTTTTAAATCTGATATATTTGTATATCTTTTTAGAAAATCTAATTGATAATTTACTAATGTTTCTATAATAATCACCTCGTTTTGGTTCTATATATCTATCATAAATAAAATAATTATTTTATTTATGATAGATTGCATAAAAGGGAATAAAATGTTAATAAAAGTAATAAAATTAATTTTAAAATATTTTTTTATATTAAATGGGAAAAATGATAATTTATTTGAATAAAAAGAAGGTCTCTTGAAAATAACTAATTTTTGTGTAAAAAAAATTGCTTTTTATGAATTAAGTAGTAAACGGTGTTATAAAAAATTTAGAATAAGGTCATAAAGTAAATGACATAAAAGCGAGGCAGAAATCCTAGTACATACTAATATTAGTTTGAAGTAACGTTACAAATTTTAAATATTAAGTAAAAGGGAGAGATTATTATGAAACAAAAATTTATAGCAATAGCATTAATGAGTATTTTAGCAGTAGGTACAGTGACAGGGTTAGCAAAAACAGTACAAGTAGGAGGAGGAACTTGGAATTATGGAACTGGATCTGGCAGAGTTTACTCTGAGTATTATCATGCAAGTGAGATACATGGATCATCAGTTGTTAATGGAAATGGAGTGAAGGATACAGATTATAATAGAGCAAAAGGTCAATGGTCAGATGCATCAACATCATCAACTTGGAAAGTAGATAATTCTTATTACCATGTAGGAAAAAAATAAGAAGTAAAGAAGGCTAGTTTACTAGCCTTCTTATAATAATTTTTAGGGGGTAGGCTATGAAGAAAATAATGCATTCGATATTTGTAGTTAGTTTATTATTTATTTCTATATTAAATTTCTTTGATTATAGCAATAATAACAACAATAAATTTAAAAATGATAAAGAGAGTATACAAATATCTAAAAAGGAAGGGCAAAAGAGTAAAGATTTTGTTTATGATATTCAAAGGATAGTAAAAGGATTAAATACGGATATCATGATGGCAAATACAGAACTTACAAAAGAAGATAAAGTTAATTATGTATATTACATAACTTGTAATTCAGGTGATTTTTTAGATGTAGGAATAGATAATTACGTAGAAGTTTTAAAAGGTAAAGGGGAATTAAAAACATCTGGTGAAAATAGAATTCCAGGGTCTACTTTTACGGGTCATACTACTATTTATACTTTTGAAGATGTAAGTAAATATAATCTTGAAAACTCAAAATACTTTGTTAAATCTGAAAAAGTAGATGAGGTTTTAAATGCTATAAATAAGGAAGGGTACTTGGTTTCTAAAGATAATGGAGTCAGCATTCAAAGAGAGTTTTTAAATATTAAAAATATTATTATCCCGTTATTTTTATTAACTATAAGTATGATTTTTTATAGTTTAGGTAAAGGTAAAGAAACTGTATTAAGAAAGATAAGTGGATTTTCTAATTTAGATATATTAAAAGAATATCTAAAGAAAGAAGGAGAAATTTTTATAGTTAGTTTTGTATTTATTAGTTTATTAAATATGGTTTTTATAGCGGCATTATATAGAAATTCTTTATTAGATTTCTTAAGCTTCTCGATGTTTAAATTTATCTTATTCTTTGCAGTATCAATATTTATATTTATCTTAGCAAATACAAATATATTATTTCAAAAAGAATCATCTGTTATTAAAGGTAAAAAGAAAAATAGAGATATATACGTTGTAACACTTATATCAAAATTTATATTTATAGCATTACTCCTAACAAATTTAACGGCTATTATTTCAGGGCTTTTAGAAATATCAAAAACTAATAAAATATTAGAAGACGTGAATTTAAAGGCTAAAAACTATGTAGTTCTGCCATTTATGAGCAATATTACTGATGTTTCTGATAACAACCAATTAGAGTATAATAAAAGACTTAGTAAATTCTACGAAGAAACTAAGGATAAATTTAATGGTATTTTAATTGATAGCAGGAACTTATCTAATCCAGAAAAATTAGAAAGAAATAAAAAAACTTTCCAAAATTATATTATGATAAATGAAAATTACCTTAAAGAAAATGAAGTTAGAGATTCTAAGGGAGATAGGATTGAAGCTGAAAAAATTGATAAAGATAAACTAAATCTATTTGTTACAAAAGATATGGACAAAGAAGCTATAAAGGAAAATTATAAAAATATATACGATTTAAAAGATGAGGATATAGTAATAAGTATTTATGATAAAAATACAAAATTATTTTCATATAGTGCTAAAGTAAGTCCTGATAGTTTTGGGTTTATAGAAGAACCTATAATAATCTTATATAAAGGTGATATTTTTTGGGATCAGATGATGAACTTTATCTCTGGTGGATACTATATTTTAGATACTAAAACTGATAATCCTTATGAAGAGATAAAGCCGTATTTAGAAAAATACAAACTTACAGACGTATTACCAGAAGCCCAGTATGTTTCAAATACATTCTCAGAAGTTATAGAGAGCAAAAGGCTTAGCCTTTTAAGTAAGGCTGTTGACTTGTTTGTTTATATAGTAGGGGCCTTAGCCCTTGTAATATACAGTACACGTATTTACTTTACTATAAATAAAAAAGAAATTATCTATAAAACTTTAGGTGGATATAAATTTATAGATGTTTATAAGGGAGCTATTTTAACTCAAATAATAGAATTTATATTATTACTTATTTGCAGTTTTATCTTAAATATAAATTTAGTAATATTATTTATTGTTGCTATAGTAGAAATAATAATTTTTAAAATATATGCATCTATACTTAGAAATAAAAATGTAGTAGGCGTAATAAAGGGGGAAGAGTAAATGAGTATAATTTCCTTAAAAAATATAAATAAAAGCTATGGAAACAGAATACTTTTTAAAGATTTTAACTTAGATATTGAAAAAGGAGAGCTAGTTTCTATAATGGGGCCTAGCGGTAAAGGAAAGTCAACTTTATTAAATATGATAGGCCTTTTAGAAAAAGTAGATTCAGGAGATATAATGATAGAAGGAATTAAAAACCCTAAAATTAACTCAAAAGAAGGGGTAAAACTTTTAAGAAACAAGATATCATATTTATTTCAAAACTATGGTCTTATAGAAGAAAAGACTGTGTTTGAAAACTTGAAAATTGGAACTAAGTTTTTAAAACTTAATAAAGATAAAGAAAAAATAATGATGGCTGAAGCTTTAGAAACAGTTGAACTATCAAAAGATATATTAGATCAAAAAATTTATCATTTAAGCGGTGGGGAGCAGCAAAGAGTTGCTTTAGCTAAAATAATCTTAAAACCATCAGAAATAATTTTGGCAGACGAGCCTACAGGAAGCTTAGACGAAAAAAATAGAGACTCTATTTTAAACATTCTAAAAAATATAAATAAAAAAGGAAAAACTATAGTAGTAGTAACTCATGACCCTAAGGTAGAGGAATGTGCAACAAGAAGAATAAGATTATAAAGATTTTGTTTAATTTATTTTTAGTTTTGTGTGCAGTTTATGTTTGTATGAATTTTAGAATATTAAGAGTTTCAGGAGAGTCCATGGCTCCAACATTAAAAGATAATCAATTAAAAATAATAAGAAAATCGGATTTTTATGAAAATAAAGATATCATAGTTTTTAAGAAAGACTCTGAATCTTACGTTAAAAGAGTGATTGCAATAGATGGAGATAGAGTTGAATTAAAAGATGGAAAAGTTTATATCAACAATATACTTCAAACTAACTACAATTATAGTGGGGAAAAAAAAGCCTTTAATTTAAAAGAAGGTGAATTTTTTGTAATAGGAGATAATTATCAAAACAGCTTAGATAGTAGAGCTTTCGGGGTAATAAAAGAAAATGATATAATAGGAAAGTTATTGGCATAAATAAAGGCTTACTGATAGGTTCATCTATTAGTAAGCCTTTAGTATTATTTTAAAACTTTAAAAATTTCTATAGTAACCGTTGCGCAAAAACTTGGGTTTATAAGAAAGATAATGATAAGTAGTTAAAATTTTTTTATAAGTATTTCAGAACTATTATAAAGAGGTAAATTAACTTTGAATCTTTAAAATACTTCATACTATAGCCATATGCGACTTGTAAAATAAATTTAAAGGTTCTAAAAATTAACATTTTAGAATTTTATTTATTTTAAGTTAGGTAGTGATTTTATTGTTTAAAAGTTTATCAGAGATATTTATATGTATTGGAATTTTATCAGCAATTATTATTACAGTTGATATTATAAGGAATCCTCAAAAGGAAATGCCAATAATGAATTTAGTTTGGCCTATAAATGGCCTTTGGGCGGGTCCTTTTTGCATTTTAGCTTATTTTACTATAGGTAAACATAGAAAAATGGATATGTCAGATATGAATGGCATGGACATGCCTCACATGGGCGGAATGGACATGAGTAATATGGATATGTCAAATGAAAAGGAAATTGATATGAAGAATATGAACATGCCACACATGAACGGAATGGACATGAGTAACATGGATATGTCAAAAGATAAGGAAATGGATATGAAAAATATGGACATGTCAGATATGAAGGGTATGGATATGAGTAACATGGATATGTCAAAAGATAAGGGAATGAACATGAAGAACATGGACATGTCAAAAGGCAAGGAAATGGATATGAAAGGATCAGGGAATGAGGACAAGCCCTCAAAGAAAAAGTATTCTAGTTTTTGGCAAGGCGTAGTTGCAGATACTCTTCACTGCGGTGCTGGGTGTTCTTTAGCTGATCTTATAGGGCCTTGGATTTTTTTAGTTGTTCCATTTACTATTTTTAATAATCTAACATTTGGAGAATGGGTTTTAGATTACTGTTTAGCTCTTTTAACTGGAGTAACTTTTCAATATGCAGCGATTTCACCTATGATGAAGAAAAAGGGGTTAAAGGTTTGGTTAAAAGCTTTAAAAATTGACTTTTTCTCACTTACTTCTTGGCAAATAGGTATGTATGGTTTTATGGCATTAGTTATATTTGTATGGTTCGGACGTTTATCACCAACTACACCAGAATTTTGGTTTATGATGCAAATAGCTATGTGCTGCGGATTTATAACTGCATACCCTGTAAACTGGATATTAGTTAAAAAAGGAATAAAGATGGGAATGTAATATAAAAGAAGATATCTCGAATTTAGGAGATATCTTCTTTTATTTAAATATCTTTTATAAAAAACATATCCATAGTATCGTGATTACAGCTTATTAAAGGTTTTTCTAATTCTTTAAAACCGTATTTTCTGTATAAATGCACAGCAGCTTCTAAAGTATGGTAAGTTTCTAAATATACTTTTTTATAACCAGTTTCTTTTGCAAAATTAATTGCAGCATCTAACAATTTATAGCTTGCTCCGTTTCCTTTAGACTCATTTGATAAAGATAATTTTTGTAATTCGCAAATATTATTTTTTTCATCATATTCAGCGATTCCAACTCCACCTAAAACATTATCTAAATCATCTACAAACACGAAATATTCTCGCTTGTTTGTTAGTTTATAAAAATCACTTAAAGTAGATATTTCAGGGTCAAAATATGCAGTGCCAGGAATATCTAAATTAAAGATTTTTAAATTATCTTTTATTATTTTTTCTATAGATTTATTATCAGAACTTTGTATTGAACGAATTTTCATAATATAACAACTCCTAGAACTATGTATTTTGTATAGTATATCAGAAATTTATTTTTAAAGAAGTAAAATATATAAACTTCTTTAAGGTAAAATTATTGTTAAAGAAATATTTTTAATATATATTTGTGATACTATATTAAATATAAATTTTATCAAAAGGGAGACTTTTTATGTTAAAGAGCAATAATGATTCAAAAGTAAAGATAAATATAAATTCTAATGGAAATGATGCTTTTAAGATTCTTTTTACTAAATTAGTATTTTATAAAGATTATAATCAAGCTGAAGATATGCTATTTAAAGAGCTAGAAGAGAATAAATCTGAAGAAATTTATGATATAGGATTTGAATTTTATGAGTCTTTAAAGAAAATAGATGAAGAAGAACTTTTAAAAAGTGATTTTTCTTTAGAAGAAGTTTTAAGGGGAATTGAAGATTTAAAAAGAATTATGGATATTGAAATATAAAGTTGTAATTTAAAACGCTTGCTTATTATGAAGAGATAAGTAGGTGTTTTTATTTATGAAAATGATTAAAGATATAAGATTTACTTTGAATTTAGCAGTTATTATAAAGTACAAGGCCTGGATAACAACCTTATCTAGGTGATAATAAAAAAATTTAAAATTCTAAAAAAACTATATCATTGTTACGAGATATTATTGGTAAAAGGGATTTTCGCTATATTTGGGTAAATTTTTGATATTTTGGACAAGTGAAAATTATTTAGACAAACTATAAAAATTTGATCGTAGTACACAAGTAAAAGTTAGATGGACAAGCTATTAAAACGCACCTATATTAGGAGTTATTTTAAGAAAAATTAAATGATTTTTACGCAAAAAATAGAGCTTATTAAATTAGATAAAATAGTATGTTTTTCGTAAGATCCTTCGTAAATATATACGAACCAATTTAAATAAACTTGCAGATATTTTGTAGCGACGCTTCTAAACTTTCTAAGCCATCTTCTTAAATTCAAAATAAAATCAGAGCAGTGACTAAGTAAAATTTCACTTTCTTCTTTAGAAATTTCTAATTCTTTCTTTTTATGAAGAGCGTAGTTTAATTTTTTTGATACAAGATAAGAAAATCTATCTTTACCTGGAAGGAAGTAAGTATTAAATACAGGATTAAACTCATTTAATAAATTCTCTATAGATTCCTTTGTAGGGCTCATAGAATCAAAGGATATCTTAGCTAGAGAGTAATTATTTTTGTTAATAGTTGTAGCTACAAAGATATTTTTTCTTCTAGAAATAGTGCAAACGGGAGGAGTCTTTTGCCCTTTAAAATTTTCTAAGAATTTAGTATGTCTTATAGCTGTAACGATATGAGTTCTTCTAGAATCTGTATAAGTTCCGATGTGCTTTAAGATTTTATGTCTCCATCTAAAAGAAGTTTCTATACAAATATTTAATCTATCTGCGCAATCTCTTATAGTAGCACCAGATAGCATAAGACGAGTATATTTATCCCAAAGGGATACACTTTTTCTAGTGTTATGCCAGACAAGTCCTGTTCCTTCGTTAAAGGTTTTAAGACAATCCTTACATTGATACCTTTGGACGCATCTATATTTACCGTATTTAATAAAGTGTTTTGAATTGCAATGGGGACAAGCTTGTGTATGTACCATAATCTCACCTCGAAAAAATTTGAATTTTTTTATTATTTTGATTATGGACATAAAATATAGGCTTTATTCAGGTGATTTTAGTAAAATACCAACAAAGAAGCAAAACAATGTTGTAGTGGAAGTGAGAGTTACTATAGAGGTATAGAATGGAAAATACTGGAATATATGGGCTCATCTATTTTAAAAAAATATTTCTTATTTTAATATTTTTATTTTTAAAACAAAAAGAATGAAGCGTTAAAATTATCAAAACGATAACTAAAAATTGTATTTTAATCTTAATATAGGAAATTTATTAGGTTTGAGCTTTTATCAAAATGATAAATAATTATCATTTTGATAATTAGGATAAAGGAATGTATATTTTTGGTTACTAAAAAGAGCGGAATCTTAGTAAACGGTTTCAAATTTTAACAAATTGTCCATTGATTAGACTTATAATAGTTAAATTTTTATCTATAAGTTGGCACGGGAATTGCAATGATATATAGGCGTAAAAATAAATAAATCTTAAGGGGGAACCATAGATGAATTTTGAGAAGATAAAATTACAAGCTGAAAACTATAAAGGTGATATGACTAAGTTTCTAAGAGACTTAATTAGAATTCCAGGTGAAAGTGCTGGAGAAGAAGGTGTAATTAAAAGAATTGCACAAGAAATGGAGAAATTAGGATTTGATAAAGTTGAAATAGACAAGATGGGTAATGTTCTTGGATATATGGGAACTGGAGAAAAACTTGTAGCTTACGATGCTCACATAGATACAGTTGGACTTGGAGAATTAAGCAACTGGACATTTGATCCATATGAAGGATATGAAAATGATGAAGAAATCGGAGGACGTGGAGCTTCAGACCAATTAGGCGGAATAGTTTCTGCAACTTACGGTGCAAAAATAATGAAGGATTTAGATCTTTTAAGTGATAAATATACAGTTTTAGTTACTGGAACTGTTCAAGAAGAAGATTGTGATGGATTATGTTGGCAATACATACACAACGAAGATAAAATAACTCCAGAGTT
Organism: Clostridium chrysemydis; assembly: GCF_015234215.1. GTDB lineage: Bacteria > Bacillota > Clostridia > Clostridiales > Clostridiaceae > Clostridium > Clostridium chrysemydis. Next base: position 236,636 of record NZ_JADEKP010000003.1, read on the forward strand.
TGTTGTTATAACAGAGCCTACAGATGGAAACATCTATAGAGGACAACGTGGACGTATGGAAATCAGAGTTGAAGTTAAAGGAATTTCTTGCCACGGTTCAGCTCCAGAAAGAGGAGACAATGCTATTTATAAAATGGCAGATATTCTGCAAGAAGTTAGAGTGTTAAATGATAATTTACACTATGACCCATTCTTAGGAAAAGGAACTGTTACAGTTTCACAAATTTTCTATAACTCACCATCAAGATGTGCAGTTGCTGATATGTGCGCAATATCTTTAGATAGAAGATTAACAGACGGTGAAACATACCAAAGTGCTTTAAAAGAAGTTGAAGACTTACCATTTGTTAAAAAATACGGTGCAAAAGTTACTATGTACACTTATGAAAGACCAAGCTGGACTGGATTAGTATATCCAACAGATTGCTACTTCCCAACTTGGGTAATTCCAGAAGATGCAGAGCCAACTAAAGCTATGGTTGAAGCATACAAAGGAATGTATGGAGAACCATTAGTTGATAAATGGACTTTCTCAACTAACGGAGTATCAATTATGGGAAGATACAATATACCTTGTATAGGTTTTGGACCTGGTAAAGAAGCAGAAGCACATGCACCTAACGAAAAAACTTGGAAAGAAGATTTAGTAAGATGTGCAGCTGTATACGCAGCAGTTCCAACTATATACTGTAACAACAATAAATAATATTAGGGTAATTGAGAGGAGAATTTAAGATGACTATAACAAAAAAATATATTGATGAACTAAAAAAATTAGATCTAAAAAATATGTATAACAATGATTTCTTTTTAACTTGGGAAAAATCAGAAGATGAGCTTAAAGGAGTATTTACTATTGCTGAGGCCTTAAGAGACCTTAGAAAAAACAATGTATCTACTAAGGTATTTGATAGTGGGCTTGGAATCTCATTATTTAGAGATAACTCAACTAGAACTAGATTTAGTTTCGCATCAGCTTGTAACTTACTTGGATTAGAAGTACAAGACTTAGACGAAGGTAAATCACAAATAGCTCACGGAGAAACAGTTAGAGAAACTGCTAACATGATTTCATTTATGGCTGACGTAATCGGAATTAGAGACGATATGTACATCGGTAAAGGAAATACTTATATGAGAGAAGTTTCTAGAGCTGTTCAAGATGGAAATAGAGATGGCGTTTTAGAACAAAGACCAACTCTAGTTAATTTACAATGCGATATCGACCATCCAACTCAAGCAATGGCAGATGCCCTTCACTTAATAAATGAGTTTGGCGGTATAGAAAATTTAAAAGGTAAAAAAGTTGCTATGACATGGGCTCACTCACCATCATACGGAAAGCCTCTATCAGTTCCACAAGGAATTATAGGACTATTAACTAGATTCGGTATGGATGTTGTCCTAGCTCATCCAGAAGGATACGAAGTTATGGAAGAAGTTGAAGAAGTAGCTAAAAGAAATGCTAAAGCTTCAGGAGGATCTTTCACAAAAACTAATTCTATGGAAGAAGCATTTAAAGATGCTGATATAGTTTATCCAAAGAGCTGGGCTCCATTTGTAGCTATGGAAAAAAGAACAAAATTATATGCAGAAGGTGATGACGAAGGCATAAAGGCTTTAGAAAAAGAACTTTTAGAAGCTAACGCAAAACATAAAGATTGGGAATGCACTGAAGAGTTAATGAAATTAACTAAAGACGGTAAAGCATTATACATGCACTGCTTACCAGCTGACATTACAGGTGTAAGCTGCAAAGAAGGTGAAGTAGAAGCAAGCGTATTTGATAGATATAGAGATGAACTTTATAAAGAAGCGAGCTTTAAACCATATGTAGTAGCTGCAATGATTTTCTTAAGCAAAATGGAAAATCCAGAAGAAGTTCTAGAAAAGCTAGAAAAACGTAACACAGAAAGAGTATTTAATGAAAAATAGATTCTAGGAAAAGGCTCTTATTTATAACTTGAAAATCAAAAAATTTAAGCTAACCCTTTTAAATAAGAGCCTTATCTTTAAAGGGGGAGCAGCTAATGTCAATAGATAAAAATTCATTACTTTTCAAATTCGATGGAAGACCAACTATGAAAGAAATAATACCATTAGGTTTGCAACATGTGGTAGCTATGATTGTTGGATGTGTAACGCCAGCTATTATAGTTGCAGGGGTATGTGACTTAAGTCCTAGCGACAAAATACTTTTAGTACAAACTTCACTTGTATTTTCAGGAATAGCAACCCTTATTCAGCTTTTTCCTTTATTTAAGAAAATAGGATCTGGACTTCCTATTATTATGGGTGTTAGTTTTGCTTACGTACCAACACTTACAGCAATTGCTGGGGAATTTAATTTAGCTACTATTTTTGGAGCTCAACTTATAGGTGGGGCTGTAGCTATTGTATTTGGTATCTTTGTTAAAAAGCTTGCAAGGTTTTTCCCGCTTGTAGTTACTGGAACTGTAATATTATCTATAGGATTATCATTATATTCAGTTGCTGTTAAATACATAGCTGGTGGAGCTGGAAGTGAAACTTTTGGGTCACCCCTTAACTGGTTAGTGGCACTTATCACACTTGGAGTAGTTATATTTTTAAACTTCTTTACAAAAGGAAACTTAAAATTATCTTCTATTTTAATTGGGATAATAGTTGGATATATTATCTCTTTCTTTTTAGGAATGGTTAAATTTGAAGATACATCAGCACTTGGAATTATACAAATACCAAAGTTTATGCGTTTTGGAATGAGCTTTAATGCAACAGCAATTATTTCAATGGTAATTATGCATATAGTTAACTCAGTACAAGCTATAGGAGACCTTTCAGCAACTACTGGAGGAGGAATGGGTAGAATAGCAACTCACGAAGAATTATCAGGAGGTATCATAGGAAATGGTGTTTCTAGTATTTTAGGATCATTCTTTGGATGTATGCCAACAGCTACATTTAGCCAAAACGTTGGGATTGTAACTATGAATAAGGTTATTAATAGATCAGTATTCGTATTTGCATCAATAGTTATAATAGTAGCAGGTTTAGTTCCAAAATTCTCAGCAGTTTTAACAAGTATTCCTCAATGTGTACTTGGAGGAGCAACAATTTCTGTATTTGCAACTATCACTATGACAGGAGTGAAGATGGTTTCAGAAAGCGGATTAAGCAAGAGAAATGTTACTTTAGTAGGTATTTCAATAGCACTTGGAGTTGGAATCACTCAAGTTCCTGATGCTTTAGCATTATTCCCAAGTTGGGCAATATCAATTTTTGGAAAGTCATCTATTGTTGTAACAACATTAGTTGCAATAATATTAAATTTAATTTTACCTAAAGATACAGATTCAGACGGTAAAGAATAATGTAGGAGGAAAATACTATGGAAAAAATACTTTGGAAAGAAAATAAAATGCCTAAAAATGAAAACGATGTCTCAAGCTTTTTAAAGGAAGATGAGATAAAGAAAGTAAGAGAGTTTCATAGGAGTTTCCCAAAATATGAAGAGACTCCACTAGTAGAACTTAAAAATTTAGCAAAAAATATAGGACTTAAAGATATGTTTGTAAAAGATGAATCTTATAGATTTGGACTAAATGCTTTTAAAGTATTAGGTGGATCTTATGCTATGGGAAGATACCTTGCAGATAGATTAAATCTTGATATATCTGAACTTCCTTATAATAGATTAACTTCTGATGAAATAAGAGAAAAGCTTGGAGATATCGTCTTTGTAACGGCAACAGACGGTAACCACGGTAGAGGAGTTGCTTGGACTGCAAATAAATTAAAACAAAAATCAGTAGTTTATATGCCAAAGGGATCTTCTTTAAAGAGATTACAAAATATAAAAAACGAGGGAGCAGAAGCTAGTATAACAGATATGAACTATGATGATGCTGTAAGACTTGCAGATAAATATGCAAATGAGCATAACGGAGTAATGGTTCAAGATACTGCTTGGGAAGGATATGAAAAAATTCCAACTTGGATAATGCAAGGTTATGGAACTATGGCACTTGAAGCTAAGGAACAATTAGAAAAAATGGGTGTAGACAGACCAACTCATATATTTGTTCAAGCTGGTGTAGGATCTTTAGCTGGAGCTGTACAAGGTGTCTTTGCAGAAATTTTCAAAGAAAATTGCCCTAAAACTGTAATAGTTGAAGCAAATTTAGCAGATTGTTTCTACAAATCAGCAGAAGCTGCAGATGGAAAACCTAGAATAGTTGGAGGAGATATGCAAACTATAATGGCTGGACTTGCTTGTGGTGAACCAAATACTATAGGTTTTGAAGTATTAAAACAATATTCAACTGCTTTTGTATCTTGTCCTGACTGGGTATCTGCAAAAGGAATGAGAATACTAGGAAACCCAATGAAAGAAGATAGAAGAGTTATTTCAGGGGAATCTGGTGCTGTAACTACTGGTCTTTTATATGAAATTATGACTAATGAGGATTATAAAGACCTTAAAGAAAAATTAGAATTAGATGAAAATTCTAAAGTCTTATTATTTAGTACAGAAGGAGATACTGATCCTGAAAAATATAGAGAAATAGTTTGGGATAATTCAGTAGAATAAAATAACACCTAAATGGGGAGGTAAATGCTATGATTTCAGAAAAAAGGAAGGATGAACTTATAAAAGTATGCCAAGAGCTTATAAGAGCACAATCATTATCTGGCGAAGAAGAGAATGTTTGTGAAGTGTTAAAGGGTGTATTTAATAAATTCAAATTCGATGATTATTATATTGATGAATATGGGAATATAATAGGCCATATCAAAGGGAAAAATAAAGGCAAGAAGATTCTATTTGATGCACATATAGATACAGTGCCAGTTCCTGACGATACTAAATGGAAGCATGCCCCATTTAGCGGTGAAATAGATGATGGAAAAATATACGGCAGGGGCGCATCAGATATGAAAGGCCAGTTAGCTAGCATGATAGCTGGAGCTTCATTTTTTGCAGAAGATTTTAAGCGTGAGTTTGATGGAGATATTTTTGTAGCGGGAGTTGTTTTTGAAGAGATGTTTGAAGGCGTTTCAGCAAGAAAAATAAGCGAAGCTATAAAGCCAGACTACGTAGTTATAGGGGAGTCTTCTGAACTTAATTTAAAGATAGGACAAAGAGGTAGAGCTGAGATTGTTTTAGAAACTTTCGGAAAGTCAGCTCACTCTGCAAATCCTAATGAAGGCGTAAATGCAGTATTAAAAATGATGAAATTAATTAATGAGATAGAAAAGATTGAAAACCCAAGGCATAAAATTTTAGGTGAGGGGATTTTAGTTCTTACAGATATTAAATCATCTCCTTACCCTGGTGCTTCAGTAGTACCTGATTATTGCAAGGCAACTTTTGATAGAAGACTTTTAGTAGATGAAACTAAAGAAGATGTCTTAGAGCCTATAAAAGCTATTATAGAAAGAGTTTCAAAAGAGGATAGAGACTTAGAAGCTAGAGTTTCCTATGCAAAAGATAAAAAGGTTTGCTATACAGGGGAAAATATAAGTGCAGAAAGATTTTTCCCAGCTTGGATTTTCAAAGAAGAAGATGAATTTGTAAAGATAGCCTTTGATGGCTTGAAAATGGCAGGGATAGATCCAAAGATAAGTCAATATTCATTCTGCACTAATGGTTCACATTATGCAGGTGAAGCTAAAATTCAAACTATAGGGTTTGGGCCTTCTAAAGAAAAATTAGCCCACATTATAGATGAATATATAGAAATTGACGATTTAGTTAAAGGCGCTCTAGGCTATTACGGAATACTAAGATCTGTTTATAAAAAATAGAAGGTGATTAATTTGAATATATTAATAAAAAATGGATTTTTAGTTGATGGTAGTGGGAATTTAGGCGATTACTTAGATGTAATTATTAAAGATAAAAAGATTTTTAAAATCGGGAAAGACTTAAAAGCAGAGGGCTTTAAAGTAATCGATGCAAAAGATTTAGTAGTAGCACCTGGGTTTATAGATACTCACTCTCACAGTGATTTAAAGATATACGAAAATCCATACAATCAAATAAAGATAAGGCAAGGGGTAACTACTGAGGTTTTAGGTCAAGATGGTATTTCTATGGCACCATTACCAAAGGAGTATATATCACCTTGGAGGAAAAACTTAGCTGGACTTGATGGAGAATCAGATACTGTAAATTGGGAGTACGAAACTACAGATAACTACTTAAAAGCATTAGAAACTAATGGAGTTGGATTAAACGAGCTTTATTTAGTTCCTCACGGAAACGTAAGAATGGAAGCTATGGGCCTTAGTAATAGAGAAGTAAATGATACTGATATAAAAAAGATGTGTGAAATTTTAAGAAGAGAGCTTAAATCTGGAGCCTTTGGACTTTCTACAGGCCTTATATATATGCCGTGTGCTTACTCTAATACTAATGAACTTATAGAACTTTGCAAAGTAGTAAAGGAGTTTGATGGAGTATTTGTAGTTCACCAGAGAAGTGAAGCTAACGAAATTATAAAATCAATGAAAGAAATTATAGAGATAGGTGAAAAGTCAAAAGTAAGAGTTCACTTTTCTCATTTTAAGATATGCGGAAAGAAAAACTGGAAGCATATAGACGAAGTTATAAAACTTTTAAAAGATGCTGAAGATAAGGGAATTAAAATAACTTTTGATCAATACCCTTATATTTCAGGAAGCACTATGCTAGGTGTTATTTTACCTCCTTGGGTTCACGATGGAGGAACAGACAAGCTAGTAGAAAGATTAAAGTCAAAAGAAATGAGAGAAAAGATGATATATGATATGAAAAATGGAATTGAAGGCTGGGAAAACTTCCTAGAATTTATTCCACTTGATTCTATCTATATAACATCAGTTAAAACTTTAAAAAATAAAGACGTTATAGGGAAAAACCTTATAGAGATAGGCCGTATGAGAGAAAAAGATCCTTACAATGCAACATTCGATCTTCTTTTAGAAGAAGAAAATGCAGTTGGGATGTATGATTTTTACGGTAAAGAAGAACAAATAGTAAGATTTATGAAGTTAGATGAGCAAAATGTTTGTACTGATGGATTATTATCAGGAAAACCTCATCCTAGAGCTTACGGAGCTTTTCCAAGGATACTTGGAAGGTATGTAAGAGAACTTGAAGCTATAACCCTTGAAGAAGGAATTATGAAGATGTCACATAAGGCTGCTTTAGCCTTTGGGATAAAAGAAAGAGGACTTATAAAAGAAGGTTACTTTGGAGATATAGTTATCTTTAATAAAGATACTATTAAAGACACTGGAACTTTCGAAGATCCAACTAGATATCCAGAAGGAATACATTATGTAATTATAAATGGAGAGATAGTTCTTCAAAATGGTAAGTACAATGAGATAAAGGCAGGAAGAGTATTAAGAAAAGGTAGGTGAATATCTAAATGTTTATTTTAGGAAACGGTAGATTAATAACTCAAAACAAAGAAAACCCATTTATAGAAGATGGTGCTGTAGTTATTGATGGAAAAGAGATTATTGACTTTGGTAAGACAGAAGATATTAAAAGAAAATATGAAAATGCAGAGTTTAAAGATGTAGATAATATGGTTATAATGCCAGGCCTAATTAATACCCACGGTCACATATACAGTGCATTTGCAAGAGGAATGAACTTAGATGGACCTGTATCTAAAGATTTTGTAGACATACTTAATAATCTTTGGTGGAGACTAGATAGAACTCTTAATTTAGAAGATATAAAATATAGCGCGTATGCTTCTTTAATGGATAGTTTAAAGTATGGCGTTACAACATTTTTTGATCACCACGCTAGCCCAAATGCCGTAGAAGGAAGCCTTCAAACTATAAGCAAAGTAGGAGAAGAACTTGGAATTAGAACTTCTTTATGCTACGAGGTATCAGATAGGGATGGAGAAGAAATCTTAAATCAAGGCATAAAAGAAAATGTAGATTATATAAAATATTGCAAAGAAGATAAGAGTAATATGAAATCAGCACTTTTTGGAATGCATGCAAGTTTTACTTTATCAGATGAATCGTTAAATAAATGCGTAGAAGCTTCTAAAGGTTTAGATTGTGGATACCATATTCACGTAGCAGAAGGAATTAAAGATGAAGAAGACTGTATTGAAAAACACGATAAGAGAGTTTTAGAAAGACTAAAAGAATTTAAAATTTTAGGACCAAAAACTTTAGCAATCCATTGTATTCATGCAGATGAGGATGAAGTTGAAATCTTAAAAGAAACTGAGACTTCTGTAGTTCATAACCCAGAATCAAATATGGGAAATGCAGTTGGAGTATCTCCAGTTATAAAATTCATGAAAAATGGAATAACTGTAGGGCTTGGAACTGACGGGTACACTCAAGATATGTTTGAATCAATGAAAGTTGCAAACCTTATTCACAAACATCATTTAAGAAACCCATCAGTAGCTTGGGGAGAAACTCCTGAGATGCTATTTATAAATAATAGACGCATTGCAGAGAAAAACTTTAAAGGTAGGTTTGGAATTATAGAAAAGGGCGCAAATGCTGACGTAATAGTAGTTGATTATGATCCTTTAACACCTTTAAATGGAACAAATTATAATTCACATATTCTTTTTGGAATGATGGGTAAATCAGTTGATACTACTATAATTAATGGTAAAACAGTAGTAGAAAAAGGAAAGATTTTAAATGTAAATGAAAGAGAAATTCTTAAAAAATCAAGAGAATTAAGCTCTAAACTATGGAATAGAATTTAATCTAAAAGATTAAAGATAAAAGGGGATATGTGTATGAGGTTATTTATAAAAAATATAGACACATTAGTTACTTGTGATGATAGTGATAACGTTTTGAAAAATGTAAATGTTTTTATTGAAAACGGGGTTATTAAACACATAGGTAAAGAAACTTTTGAAAGTGATGAAATAATAGATGGGAAAGATATGATTGTTTATCCAGGACTTATCAATACACATCACCATCTATATCAAACTTTCACAAGGAATTTACCAGAGGTTCAAAATATGGAGTTATTCCCTTGGCTTAAATATCTATACGAAATCTGGAAAGGTCTAGATGAAGAAAGTATAAGATATAGCAGCATGACGGGGCTTTCAGAACTATTAAAATGTGGGTGTACAACTTGTTTTGATCATCATTATGTTTTTCCAGAAAATGCAGGTAATACTTTAATAGACACTCAATTTGAAGTAGCATCCAGGCTTGGAATAAGGATGCACGCTTCAAGAGGAAGTATGGACCTTAGCAAAAAAGATGGAGGACTACCGGGAGATTCAGTTGTTCAAGATATTGATACTATATTATACGATTCTGAAAGGATAGTTAAAAAGTATCACGATAATAACAGATTTTCAATGAGACAAGTTGCATTAGCTCCTTGTTCACCATTTAGTGTATCAAAAGAGCTTTTAAAAGAATCTGCTATTCTTGCAAGGAAACTAAATGTAAGACTTCATACACATCTAGCCGAAACTTTAGATGAAGAAAACTTCACTTTAGAAAAATATAAAATGAGACCTTTAGAATATATGGAAAGCTTAGGATGGATAGGTGAAGATGTGTGGTTTGCCCACGGGATCCATTTTAATGATGAAGAAATTAAAAGATTAAAAGAAACTAAAACAGGAGTTGCACATTGTCCTATATCAAATATGAAATTATCTTCTGGGATAGCAAGAATTCCAGAAATGATAGATTTAGATATTCCAGTAGGACTAGCTGTGGATGGAAGTGCAAGTAATGATGGTTCTAATCTTTTAGAGGAAATAAGGGTAGCTTATTTGCTTCATAGATTAAAGTGGTCAAGTAAAGCACCTACAGGATATGACATTTTAAAGCTTGCAACTAAAGGTAGCGCAAGAATTTTAGGTAGAACAGACATAGGTCAAATAAAAGAATCTATGGCTGGTGATTTATTTATGATAAATAAAAATAGAATTGAGCTAGTTGGTACAAGCTATGATCCTAAATCTTTACTTGGAACAGTAGGGTTTAAGGGAAGCGTTGATTATACAATCGTTAATGGAAAGATAGTAGTAAAAGGCGGAAGACTTGTAAATATAGATGAGGAAAAGATTATCTATAAAGCAAATGAAGCTGTGACTAGACTTATAAACAAATCAAAAATATAGAGGAAAACTAAGGGGAGTGTTTATTATGGCAAATTTAAAAGTAAAAATCTATAAAATGGAATTTGAAAACCCAGTATTTACAGCAGCAGGACCTGGAGCAAAAGATGGTGACCTTTGCGTAGAAGCAGTTAAAGGAGGAGCTGGAGGCTTAGTTACAAAAACTATATCAGTAGATCCAGCACCAGTTCCAAGACCTTGTATGGGAAAAACTAATTCAGGATTTTTAAATACTGAATTGTGGTCTGAACTTCCAAAGGAACAATGGATAGAAAAAGAATATAAAAGAGCAAAAGAAGCTGGAGTTCCTATGATAGTTAGTATGGGATATACAGCAGACCAAATTAAAAAAGTAGCACCACTTGTAAAACCTTACGCTGATGCAGTTGAACTTTCAACTCACTACGTAGGAACAGATATAGCACCAATCGTTGATGCTATGAAGGCTGCAAAAGCTGCTTTAGATTGCCCTGTATTTATGAAAATGAGTCCACACACTGACATTCAAAAAATAGCTAAAGCTCTAGAAGAAGCTGGAGCTGACGGGTTAGTTATGATTAACTCATTAGGACCATGTATGGCAATAGATGTAGATAGTGGTTACCCAATAATGGGAAGTGAAAAAGGATATGGATGGCTTTCAGGTTCACCAATAAGACCTGTAGCTATAAGAAATATATATGATGCTTCAAAAGTTATAAACATTCCAATCATAGGGGTTGGAGGAGTAACTTCAGGAAGAGATGCAGCAGAAATGCTTATGGCAGGTGCTAGCGCTGTTGAAGTTTGTACAGAGGCAATCCTTAAAGGACCTAAAGTATATGGAAAAATAGCTAAAGAATTAGATGAATTCTTAGATAGCCACGGATATAAAGATGTAAATGAAATCATAGGTTTAGCTCATAAAAAAGCTGATGATAGACACTTTAGAACTAACGCTATCCCTCCTGTAGTAGACCAAGACTTATGTATTAAATGCGGTCAATGTAAAATAAGTTGTGTGTACGATGCTATAGAAATAGGGGATGAATTAGTAATAGATTCCGATAAATGCTTTGGATGTGGACTTTGCGTAACTAGATGTCCAAAGGGTGCATTATCTATTCAATATGTTTAACAACTTAAATTGATTTTTTGAGATGTCAAATCTTTTGCTTGGCATCTCCTATACATAATTATTTATGAATTATGAGGGGAGGTAAATTATGTTCGAATTTATCTTAAATGGTGAGAAAAAAAGGGTTTTAGAAAATAAAAAATTACTTAGATACTTAAGAGATGATTGCAAGATAACTTCTGTAAAAAATGGTTGTTCAGAAGGTGCTTGTGGTACTTGCATGGTTTTAGTTGATGGAAAGGCTATAAAAGCTTGTTTATTAAATCTTGAAAAAGTTAATGGGAAAGAAATAACTACTATAGAAGGATTTACCGAAAGAGAAAGAGACGTTTTTGCTTATAGCTTTACAGAAGCTGGAGCCGTTCAATGCGGCTTTTGTATTCCGGGGATGGTTATAAGTTCAAAAGCTTTATTTAATAGAACATTAGACCCTACAGAAGAAGAAGTTAAAAAGGCTTTGATGGGTAATATTTGTAGGTGTACAGGATATGTAAAAATAAGAGAAGCTGTAATGATGGCAGCTAAAATATTTAGAGAAAATAAAGAAGTGCCAAAGGTTACTTGCAAGGGGCTTGTAGGTGAAAGGATGGCAAGGGTTGACGCTAGAGATAAAACTTTAGGAAAAGCCGAGTATTCAGACGATATCTATATAGAAGGAATGCTTCACGGAGCAGCTTTAAGAGCTAAATATCCTAGGGCTTTAGTTAAAGGGATAGATATAAGCGAAGCTTTAAAGCTAGAAGGTGTAGTAAAGGTTGTCTTAGCAAAAGATATTCCAGGAAAAAGATATTTAGGTCATATCTTTAAAGATACTCCAGCTCTTGTTGAAATAGGAGAAGAAACTAGATACTTAGGAGATGCTATAGCTTTAGTTGCTGCAGAAACAGAAGAAATAGCAAAAGAAGCTGTAAAACTTATAAAGGTAGATTATGAAGAACGTACTCCAGTATCTACTTTAGAAGATGCAGCAAAGGAAGATGCACCAAAGGTTCACGAAAAAGGAAATCTTTTAGTTCACGAGCATTTAGTTCGTGGAAATGCTGATGAAGTTATTAAAAATTCAAAATATAAAGTAACTTATAAGTACAAAGTTCCATTTACAGAACATGCTTATTTAGAACCAGAATGTTCTGTAGCTAAGATGGAAGGCGATAAATTAATAGTTTATACAGGAACTCAAAGTGTTTACGATGACTTAAGAGAGATAGGTTCACTTTTAGATTTAGGACCAGATAAGCTTAGAATCGTATCAAAATATGTAGGGGGAGGCTTTGGGGGCAAAGAAGATATGAGCTGCCAACATCACACTGCACTTTTAGCATATTTAACTAAGAGACCTGTAAAAATGGCTCTTGGAAGACAAGAAAGTATTATAGTAAGTACAAAAAGACATGCTATGGATATGGAATTTACAACAGCTTGTGATGAAAATGGAAAACTAACAGCTATGAAAGCTACTATTATAGCAGATACTGGTGCTTACGCATCACTTGGAGGGCCTGTTCTTCAAAGAGCTTGTACTCACGCTGCAGGGCCTTATAATTATCAAACTATAGATATAGACGGTAAGGCTTATTATACAAACAACACTCCAGGAGGAGCATTTAGAGGCTTTGGAGTTACTCAATCAGCCTTTGCAATTGAATGTAATATAAATAAATTAGCAGAGATGGTTGGAATAGATCCATTTGAAATAAGGATGCTAAATGCAATAAGACCAGGGGATGTTTTACCAAACGGTCAGATTGCAGATGACGGAACAGCATTAGTTCAAACTTTAGAAGCTGTTAAAGAAGATTATTATAAAAACATAGATAGAGCAGGAATTGCTTGTTGTATGAAAAACGCCGGAGTTGGAGTTGGACTTCCTGACACAGGAAGATGCAAAGTAGCTGTTGTTGATGGAAAGGTTCATATAAGAACATCAGCAGCTTGCATAGGTCAAGGAGTTGGAACTGTAGTAGTTCAAGTTGTTTGTGAAGTATTAAAAATTCCTAGAGAAAAAGTAGTTTATGAATCTCCAGATACTGATATAACTCCAGATTCAGGAACAACAACAGCATCAAGACAAACTGTATTTACAGGAGAAGCAACTAAGATTGCAGCTTTTAAATTAAAAGAAGCTTTAAAAGATAAAACTTTAGAAGACTTAGAAGGCATAGAGTTTTACGGTGAATATTTAGGAGTGACAGATAAGATGGGAAGTCCTAAAGAAAACCCAGTAAGCCACGTAGCTTACGGTTATGCAACTCAAGTAGTAGTTTTAGATGATTTAGGAAAAGTTAAAGAAGTTATAGCAGCCCACGATGTAGGAAGAGCTATAAACCCTAGAAATGTGGAAGGGCAAATAGAAGGTGGAGTTGTAATGGGACTAGGGTATGGACTTACAGAAGACTATATCTTAGAAAATTCAGTTCCAAAATCAAAACTTGGAACTTTAGGAATCTTAAGGGCTACTCAAGTTCCTAAGATTAAAACAGTAATAGTAGAAAATAATACAGAAGAGTTATCATTTGGAGCTAAAGGTGTAGGAGAAATCACTTGCATCCCTACAGCACCTGCACTTCAAAATGCATATTACAAATTAGATGGTGAGTTTAGATGTGAACTCCCACTTAAAAATACATTCTATAAAAAGAAGAAATAGGAGAGATTAAAGATGAAAAAAATATTAAGTACAGAAAAAGCACCAGCTGCTATAGGACCATACTCACAAGGAGTAGTTGTAAACAATACTGTTTACACATCAGGACAACTTCCTATGAATCCAGAAACTAAAGTTTTAGAAACTGAAATAAAGGAAGCAACAAAAAGAAGTATAGAAAATTGCAAGGCTATATTAGAAGAAGCCGGAACAAGCTTAGATAAAGTATTCAAAACTACAGTGTTTGTGAAAGATTTAAATGATTTCTCTAAAGTGAATGAAGTATATGGAGAATATTTTAATGAAAATCCACCAGCTAGAAGCTGCGTTCAAGTAGCAAAACTACCTATGGATGCACCTGTAGAAATAGAAATGATTGCCATTATTTAATTAAATAAGGGGGTAGATTCGTTTATATGTTCCAGAAGTTTAATGAAACTCGCTAAGAATATCTATTTTTCCTCCGTTAAATCAAATGTAGCAAAATAATTTGCTAAGAGCAAAAAGAATTTTGCTAATATCATTTAATTTAACTCCAGAAAAATGATAGTCTAAAGCTCCTTTCAAGATACTTTGATGCATTATAAATGAACCTACCCTTTTTAAGTTTTAGATACAGAAAGGATGGTTAATTTATATGTTCCAGAAGTCAATGAAATCCGCTAAGAATATATTTTTAACGGGTGAGATTAACTGTGGAAAAGCACTATGATAAACTCTATTTTAGAAGAGTTTAATATAGAGTATACAGGCTTTAGGACCATACCTTATAAAATTAATGATATACATATGGGATATGCTTTTAAATCTTTAGTAAAGGGGATGGAGGAGACCCCTCCGATTTCAGTAAAGATAAAGGGAATGAAGCCTTTTAAGATTACAGAAACTTTTGATTATTTTGGGACTTTAACTTTAGAGGAATCCTTAAAGTCAAAAGAAAAGGTGATTTTATTAGATGAGATTGGTGTATTTGAAAGTGAATCTATTAGATTTCAAAATCTTATTAGAGAGTGTTTAGATTCTGATAAAATATGCTTTGGAGTTATAAAAAAGAAAGAAAATAGTTTTCTAAATGAGATAAAGTCTCGAGATGATGTTTTATTAATAGAACTTCCTAAGATAGAATTAGGAAAACATGCTAAAATTAGGGAGGAAGTTTTAAAAAGGTGGTGGGATAGATAGATTTATATGTTCCAGAAGCTTAATGAAATTCGCTAAGAATATCTAGTTTTCCTCCGGTAAATTAAATTTAGCAAAATAATTTGCTAGTAGCATTTAACAAGTTTTTTAAAACTTTTAGTAAACTATAACAAATAGGGGGATGAGAATTATGAAAAAACTTAATAAGAGAATTGCGTTTGTCTTAACTTTAGTATTTTCGGTTATGATCTTTGCAGGTTGTACTGGAAACTCTAAGGAGGGGAATGCAAATGAAAAAACTATCACAGTTGAGGATCAATTAGGAAGAAAGGTTGAAATTAAAGGGGATGTTAATAGGATAATATCTAGTTATTATGTTTCTACTTCTATTCTTATAGGGCTTGGACTGCAAGATAAGGTTGTAGGGATTGAGAAGAAAGCTAAAAACAGGGAGATGTATAAAAAGTGCGCACCTGAATTTTTAAAGCTTCCTGCAGTTGGGACTGGTAAAGAGGTTAATGTTGAGGAATGTATTAAGCTTAAGCCTGATTTAGTTATTATTCCAACTAGGCTTAAAAAGTTTATACCTGATTTAGAAAAGGTAAATATTAAAGTTATCGCTATTGAACCTGAAAACTTAGATTCATTTATGCAAACTGTTGAATTAATAGGAAAAGCAACAGGGGCAAATGAAAAAGCAAATAAGTTTTTAGATTATTATAAAAATACATTAGATAAGGTATCTAAATTAGTAAAGGAAACTAAAAATAGACCTACTGTTTATTTAGGTGGAACTGATAATATTTTAAAAACTTGTACAGGAAAAATGTATCAAAATTATATGATAGAAGAATCTGGCGGAACTAACGTAACTAAGGATATAAAAGACGGTTACTGGGCTAATATTTCAGTAGAGCAGCTTATAAAATTTAACCCAGAAGTTATATATGTAGTAGGGTATGCAAAATACACTCCAAAGGATGTATTAAATGATGAAAGACTTAAAGGGGTAGATGCTATTAAAAATAAAAAAGTATATACTTTCCCTTCAAAATTAGAACCTTGGGATTTCCCAACTCCTTCATCAATACTTGGAATGCTTTGGATACTTCAAAATATTCATAGTGATGTTTATAGCACTGATGACTTTAAAAAGGATGCTAAAGCTTTCTATAAAGAGTTTTATAACTTAGATGTAAGTGATGAGGAAATAGGTTTATGATAAAAAGAAGTAGCATATTACTTCACGTTACAATATTAATAATTCTTTCTATACTTTCTTTATGTATTGGAAGATATGAATTAAGTCCTTTAGAGATTTTAAACACTTTGATTGGAAATGGAGATATGGGAGAGTATAGCTTACTTGTAAATATAAGGATTCCAAGAATCATACTTGTAGTTATAAGTGGCGGTGCTTTAGCTTTATCTGGAATGGTTTTTCAAAGTATGTTTCAAAATCCTTTAATATCACCAGACGTTTTAGGTGTAACGTCTGGATGCTCACTAGGGGCAGCACTTGGAATAGTATTTTTAAGTGCTTCTCCTATTTTAGTGCAAAGTTTATCTTTTATCTTTGGGCTTTTAGCTGTGATTTTTTCTGTTTTATTATCAAAGAGGATGAGGAGTAATAGGATTTTAGCCTTAGTGATATCAGGTATAGTAACTGGTGCTTTAACTTCTTCAATGATAATGATAATAAAGTATTTTGCAGATCCATATAAAGATTTACCAGCAATAGATTTTTGGCTTATGGGGGGCTTTTATAATAGTTCGTGGAGTAATATAGCTTATGTATCAGTATTATGCTTATTTTCAACTATAGTAATATACTTATTTAGGTGGAGACTTAAAGTTATTACTATGGGAGATGAATCGGCAAAACTTCTAGGAGTAAATGTAAAACTAGTTAGGCTTATAGTGATTTTAGCCTCAACTCTTTTAGTTTCAGCAGTCGTATCTGTAGCTGGAGTTATAAGTTGGATTGGGATACTTGTACCGCATATAGTAAAATCTTATGCAAAAGATGATATTTCAAAAAACATCCCAATAACAATTTTAGCTGGAGGGATAATCCTTTTATTAGCAGATACATTAGCAAGAAGTATAACAACCACTGAAATTCCTATAAGCATAGTTACTTCCTTTGTTGGGGCACCGTTTTTAGTATATCTTTTAAATAAGAAAGGAACATTTAAATATGTGTAATTTAAAAATAAAAGGGTTATCTACAAGTTACGGTGATAAAGAAATATTAGAAGATGTAAACTTAGAACTTGAAAAAGGGAAGTTTACTGTATTATTAGGTTTAAATGGAGCTGGGAAAACGACTCTTTTAAAATCGATAGTTGGACTTATGAAAAAGGTAGATGGGGAAATTTATATAGAGGATAAGGATTTAAAAAATATGAATTACAAAGATAAATCAAAGCTTATATCTTATATTCCTCAAAACATTCATACAAGCCAAGATTACTTAGTAGAAGATATAGTAATTATGGGAATAACTCCTCATTTAGATATATTTGAAATGCCGTCAAAAGAGAATTATAAAAGAGTAGATGAAATTTTAAAAGAATTAAATATATATCATTTAAAGGGTAAAAATATAGGAAATTTAAGTGGAGGAGAGAGAAGGCTAGTATATTTAGCTAGAATCCTTATTCAAAGGTGCAAGGTGCTTCTTTTAGATGAGCCTAACACTTTTTTAGATTACGTTAAACAATATGATTTTTTTAATTTCCTTAAATCACTTATAAAAGAAAAGAATCTTACAACTCTAATAACTTTACACGATATAAATTTAGCTTTAAGGTATGCAGATAAAATAGTTATTTTAAACCATAAAAAGGTTATTGATACTTTAGATTGCAGCAAGGAAGGGTATGAAAAAATATTAGTTAATCATATGGAAAAGATATATGAAAAGGAATTGAAACTTATATATACGGAAGTTTCACCTATGATAATTTTATAAAATAAAGGATGTAGCACTAAAATTTAGTGCTACGTTTTTTTACATATAGGAAATTATAAATATAAATATATCACCAATTAAACTACATCTTTAAACCAAAATTTTTGGAACAAAAAAAGTATGTAATTTTGATTTACACTATATTCGATTATAAGACGGTCTTCTATTGTAAGATGCTTTCCTTTGCATAATTCATACTTTGAAATACTTAATCCGCCTAATCCTATAGGAACAAATACAAATTTAATTATATCAAAGCTCTTGCAAGACCAACTTCCGTTTTGAATTTTAAAGATAGTAAAACAGAACTTACTTTTTTAATTTACATTTTAGAAAAGGAAATTATAAGAGTAAGTAGAATTATAACAATTAGTGGAAAAATTTACTTAAAAAGTAAAAAGAGGAATTAGGAATAAAAAAATATTGATTTCAGTCGGTACAATAGGTTTGATAGTGACAAGTATTGCAACTACAGCATATGCGTTCACACATAGTTCTGATGAATGGAATTATGGACCTAAACCAAGTTTAATTAACTGGAGCAAGACATCACAATTTTCAGATTTTTATTGTGGTAGTCAAAAACATCACGCTACTGCAAGAATAAAATCAGGTGGGGTTTTACATGAAGATAAAGTATACGCAAGTAGTAAAAAATGGGCGAAGGCACAAACTGATTACTACAAAGATGTTACTGAGTGGAATTCTTACTATGGACATGATTAAAACAATAAGTTAAATAAAAAATTAAGAAATAATAACTAGAATTCTTAATTTGGGCTGTTTTTAACAGCCCAATTCTTTTATTAGTATTTATGTTTGGAGGATAAGTTGAAAAAGAGAATAATTCCTATATTAATTTTCTTACTAATGACAATAACATCATTTATGATGCTTTATACAAGTAAGTCTTTTGAAGAGAAAACGAAGTTTAAAAATTTAGAAAGCCATTTACAAAGCTTCAATATTACCATTTCTACAAATTACAGTTCTGCAAATACCATATATGACTTAGTTACTCATTATGTGAGTAAGCATAAAGGGAACATATTTTATAATGAAGAATCAAAGAAGGATGAAAGCTATACAAATTATGTTTATTTCACAGATAATAGTATCTTTAAAGATATTAATTTAGAGTCTGGAAAGGTATTAGAACCTTATAATGATAATTCGAATTTATTTTTAGGAACTAAAAAGAGTGAAGATAAGAATCAAATAGGGCAAATAGAAAGTTTTAGTGGTAAAGATGAATTTATAATTAAACCTATGAAGAGCAATTTAGATATCAGTACATTTAGTAGAGAATTTACATTGCAGCTTAAAGATGAGGATACCTTAAATAATTTAACTTCTGATTTAGAAAAAGAAGGGGTTTATATTAGAAGGTCATTAGATGGAGAAAGTGGCAAATATAATAATAATCTAATCATAATTGTATTATGTGTTTGTTTTATTGTACTAACACTATTTATGTTTTATGGAGTATTTAATTCATATAGAAAAATTGGGATTGAGAAGCTTTTAGGTCATAGCTTAATTTCTATTTGGAAAGAGTATTCAATGCCAATAATAATTATAGAATTAGCAATAATTATTATTTCAACAATTTGTTTATCATTAATTAAATTTGAGAGTTTTGGAAGGCTATATTTTGAATTCTTATTTCAATTAATAGCAATATATTTATTAATAATAATATTTACAATAGTGGCATTATCAATACCATACATCTATGTAAAGAATATATCATTATCCAATATTATAAAAAATAAGAAGCCAGTTAAAGGGATAATCACTTTTTATAATATTATAAAGGTAATTATAACAACTGTTGTTATAGTTTTATCTGTTTTTGCTATTAATAATTTGAACTTAATTAACGCTAGATATAAATCCTCTTATTTAGAGTGGGAAAAGACTAAAAATTATGTTGTAATGCCAGACTTTGCAACTACAGATGAAAAGCTTCATGCATTTAGTAAAAGCGAAATAGAAAAAGAAAGAGAGCTATATTTGCACTTCAATAAAAAGGGTGGAGTTTTGGCTGACTTTAATTCATATGACCCTTCAAATGTAGAAGAAAGTTTAAAAGATATTCAAGAAGAGTATATGATGGGAAGCGTAAGGGTTAATCCAAACTATCTTAAAGAGAATACTATATATGATGTAGATGGAAATGCAATAAATATAGATGAAAGTGTTAATGATGCAATCTTATTAGTTCCCCAAAAATATAAGGACTTTGAATCAGAGATATTAGATTATTACAATACAACTTCTCATGAACCGTGTGATGTAGAAAATTGTAATCATAAAACTGTAGATGGAAAAGTCCAGCTTAAAGATCAAAAGCAAAAAATAATATGGACTAAGTCAAATCAAAAATATTTTTCTTATAGATTAGATATAAATCCAAGAGAAGGTAATTTTGTAATTGATCCTATCATAAGTGTATTAACTGAATCTAATGATAAGCTAAGTTCTTACTACACAATTATAGGTTTTAGACATAATCCTTTTAAGATAAAGGTAAAGGATGTAGACAATGCTAAAAATGAGGTATTATCAAAGGTCTCAGAATATTACGATATGAATTTGTATAGATTTCCAGTAGAAAATTTATATAATGTAGTTCAAAGCCAAATATCTAATATCAAAAACAGACTGATTTTAACAAGCCTAATAATAATAGTATTAATTACAATAGTTTTATTAATAATTACACAAAATATATCACTTTATTTTAATGGAAATAAATTTAAGATAACAATACAAAAGCTTCATGGATATAAATTTATCCATAAATACTTTAAGTATTTTATATCTGTAATAATAACATGGGCTTTTGTTATACCAATATCAAGTATTATAACTAAAGACTTAAAAGTGCTACTTTTATCTGGATTACTAATGATATTTGAAATAATAATAATAATATTTATGATTATTTCTTTAGAGAGAAAAAATATAGTAAGGTTTACTAAGGAGAGATAATTATGAGTTTAATCCAAATTTCTAATATGAGTAAATACTTTGGAGATAGGGAAATCTTTAGGGATTTTTCTTTAAATATTGAAAGAGGCGAGATTTTAGCAATTACAGGGAAGAGTGGCTGTGGTAAAAGCACACTTCTGAATATTATTGGGCTTATCGAAGATTTTGATGAAGGTATTTTAACTATTGATAATATTAGTAATATAAGAGTTAATAGTTCTCTTTCTAATAAGCTCTTAAGAGAAAAAATTAGTTATCTTTTTCAAAACTTTGCACTAGTAGATGAAGAAACTGTTAGGTATAACCTAGAATTAGCTTTAAAATATAATTCTAAAGGGAAAAAAGACAAAAAGGAAAAAATAGAAAATGCCTTAAAGTTTGTAGGTTTAGAAGGGTATGAAGAAAATTATATCTACGAACTAAGTGGCGGAGAGCAGCAAAGAATTGCAATTGGTAGAGCAATGCTTAAACCAAGCGAAATAATTCTTGCAGACGAACCAACAGGCTCCTTGGACGAAGAAAACAGAGAATTGGTAATTAATTTATTAAAAGAAATAAATAAGACTGGCAAAACAATAATAATAGTAACACATGATAGTTATGTTGCTGGTGAATGCACAAGAGAAATAAAGTTATAAAAATATCGCAAATGTTAAAGTAAAAAACATTTGCGGTGTTTTTTATTTTGGGTTAAAGAAATACAAGGTATAATAAAGAATATAAAAGTTGGTGGATAATTGATGAAGAATATATTTATTATTGAAGATGATAAAAGGATAAATTATATAGATGGAGTAAAGAATGTAGAAGCAACATACAATAGTTTTACAAATAGAGAAATGTATTTAGATCCAAGAATTAAAATAGAAATAGATGATAATTCATATAATAAAGAATTTGCAAACTACAAAGAAAGCTATGATTATTCTTATATAAATAAAGTACCAGAACTTATGATTACAGCCTATGAACAAGGACATGTTATCTATAAATTTAGATAGAACTACGATTTATGCTGGAAAGATTGATTTAGAAAAGTTTGAAGCTGGTAATTATGTAATAGTAAATAGAAACATGAATGAAGTTAAAGATGGTCTAAAAGCTGGAGATAAGATAACTATAAAGAAAGATGGGGTAGATCTAGAACTTAAAGCAATGGCTGTTGTATTAAATAAAGATAGTAACTATATGAGTAATACTTTATGGTTATTAAGTATAAGTAATAAAAATTTTAAAAATGGAATTCTTATAGGAGTTTCTCTTGGAACTTTAGTATTTTTAGCAATTGCAGTTAAGAATATGGTGAATATAGCACTAAATTTCAGTGCTATATTTTTTATTTGATAGATTTAACTTTAGACATAATCAAATATAGAATAAGGATTATTAAAAGAATCCACCACAAAGTATAAAGAAAATCAAAAAGATAAAAATAATCTAAGCCGCCTTCATTTAAAACAGTAATATTATTTTCTTTTATGTAATTTTCTATATCTTTATCTATAATCGTATTTGAAGTTAGAGTTGGCTTAGGCAGAGCGCCGAGTTTACTTATATCTGACACCGAACTAGTTAAAGTTACTGTAAATAATTTTATAAAAGTTAAAACTATAAAAATCAATGTAAAAATAGCTTTTAGGAGTTTTTTATAATTTATAGAATTCATATTTACCTCCGAATTAATGTTATTATTGTAATTATATTACAAGAGAGCTATAAGATAAATGAATTCACAAAAAAAGAACCTATTTTAATGGATATTTTTTTACTTTCCACTAAATAGGTTCTTTTAATCGATTTAAAATGTTTAATTTACTCATAATTCCTATAATCTTTCTAAATTTCTTTCATCATATCCTACAAAAGTTACTAGTGCAACTGCTTTAATTACTTCAAAAATCTTTTTCATCTAAATCACTCCTAAAAATTTGTTTTTTTGTTTCTCTCTACA
>NZ_JADEKP010000030.1 GCF_015234215.1 Clostridium chrysemydis
GCAGGCACCCCTTCTCCCGAAGTTACGGGGTCAATTTGCCTAGTTCCTTAACTGCAATTCTTCCGCCGGCCTTAGGATTCTCTCCTCACCTACCTGTGTCGGTTTGCGGTACGGGCACTATTTCTCTTTCTAGATGCTTTTCTTGGAAGCATGGAATCAAGCACTTCGGTTCCTTAGAACCTTCCCCATCACGCCTCAGAATTGTTAGAACGGATTTGCCTATCCTAACTCCCTAAACGCTTAGACTAGCATCCAATAGCTAGCACGCTCTATCCTTCTCCGTCACACCATCGATAATAACGATAATAGTGGTATCGGAATATCAACCGATTGTCCATCACCTACGCCTTT
>NZ_JADEKP010000031.1 GCF_015234215.1 Clostridium chrysemydis
TTCACCTTTCCCTCACGGTACTGCTTCACTATCGGTCATCAGGTAGTATTTAGGCTTGGGAGGTGGTCCTCCCTGCTTCCCACAAGGTTTCACGTGTCTCGTGGTACTCTGGATCAGAACTTTAGATCTTCTCGTTTCGCCTACGTGGCTATTACACTCTACGGCATAACTTTCCAGTTATCTTCGGCTACGATAGCCTTCTAAGTTAATGTTCTGTCCGCAACCCCGGAGATAAATCTCCGGTTTGGCCTCTTTCCTTTTCGCTCGCCGCTACTAAGAAAATCGATTTTTCTTTCTCTTCCTCTAGGTACTTAGATGTTTCAGTTC
>NZ_JADEKP010000004.1 GCF_015234215.1 Clostridium chrysemydis
GGAACTATCGGTCACGTTGACCACGGTAAAACTACATTAACAGCTGCTATAACAACTGTTTTAGCAAACAGAGGATTCGCTGAGTCATTCAAATATGACGAAATCGATAAAGCTCCAGAAGAAAAAGAAAGAGGAATCACAATCAACACTGCACACGTTGAGTACGAAACAGAAAACAGACACTACGCTCACGTTGACTGTCCAGGACATGCTGACTACGTTAAGAACATGATCACTGGTGCTGCTCAATTGGACGGAGCTATCTTAGTTTGTTCAGCTGCAGATGGTCCAATGCCTCAAACAAGAGAGCATATCCTACTTGCATCAAGAGTTGGAGTTGACCACATCGTAGTATTCTTAAACAAAGCAGATATGGTAGATGACGAAGAATTATTAGAATTAGTTGAAATGGAAGTAAGAGAGCTATTAAGCGAGTACGATTTCCCAGGAGACGACATCCCAGTAATAACTGGATCAGCATTAAAAGCTTTAGAAAACCCAACTGATGAAGCTGCAACAGCTTGTATCGATGAGTTAATGAAAGCAGTAGATGAGTATATCCCAACTCCAGAGAGAGCTACAGATAAACCATTCTTAATGCCAATCGAGGACGTATTCACAATAACAGGAAGAGGAACAGTTGCAACTGGTAGAGTTGAAAGTGGTATCTTAAATGTTGGTGAAGAAGTTGAAATCGTAGGAATTAAAGAAGAAACTAAGAAAACTGTTGTAACAGGAATCGAAATGTTCAGAAAGTTATTAGACAACGCGCAAGCTGGAGATAACATCGGAGCATTATTAAGAGGAATCCAAAGAACAGAAATCGAAAGAGGTCAAGTTTTAGCTAAAACTGGATCAGTTAAACCACACAAAAAATTCGTAGGTCAAGTATACGTACTTAAAAAAGAAGAAGGTGGAAGACATACTCCATTCTTCGATGGATACAGACCACAATTTTACTTCAGAACAACTGACGTAACAGGATCAATCAAATTACCAGACGGAATGGAAATGGTAATGCCAGGAGATCACATCGACATGAACGTTGAATTAATCACTCCAGTTGCAATGGACGAAGGATTAAGATTCGCGATCAGAGAAGGTGGAAGAACAGTTGGTTCAGGAGTTGTTACTTCAATAATCGAGTAATTTAAAATTTAGAATCAAATATATATACTAATTAAATATATAATTATATAGGACTGGGTTTAACTACCTAGTCCTTTATAAAGAGTATATTATTGACATGGTAAAAGAATTGTGATAATGTGAGAAAGTAACACACAATCACGATTTTTAGATACAGTAAGAGGAAATTAACTCTTAGAATATATATATAAAAACTGGAGGTGCGAACCGTGAGAGTAAAAATAACTTTAGCATGCACAGAGTGTAAACAAAGAAACTACAACTCAATGAAGAATAAGAAAAACAACCCAGACAGAATAGAAATGAACAAATACTGCAAATTCTGTAAAAAGCATACTCTTCATAGAGAAACTAAGTAATTCAAAGCGATTTTAGAAATGACACAGACTTATATAAGAGTAAGGATGTGAATTTATGACTAGTAAAAAAGTAAAAAGCACTGCTTCTACTAAAGGGGGCAAGTCAAACTTCTTTAAAGACGTGTTAGCTGAATTAAAAAGAATAACATGGCCTTCAAAAGAAGAAACAAAGAAAGCATTAATTGCAGTTCTTGGGTTCGCCCTAGTATACATAGTGTTAGTAGGCGGACTAGACTACATTTTTCAAAACCTCTTTGAAGTAGTTTTGAAACTTAAATAAAAGGAGGTTTAGTAGGTGTCTGACACTGAAGGAAATATGAGTGAAAGAGCAAGATGGTACGTAGTACATACGTATTCTGGGTACGAAAACAAAGTTAAAGTAAACATCGAAAAAGTTGTTGAAAACAGAAACTTAGAACATCTTATTCAAGATATCCAAATTCCTATGGAAGAAGCTATCGAAGAAAAAGATGGTAAGCAAAAAGTAACTTTAAAGAAAAAGTTCCCAGGTTATGTAATAGTGAAGATGCTAATGACAGATGAATCTTGGTATGTTGTAAGAAACACTAGAGGAGTTACAGGATTCGTAGGACCTGGTTCTAAACCAGTGCCTCTTACTGACTATGAGGTTGAATCAATGGGAGTTGTTGAACTACCATCTGATGTAGATCTTGAAGTAGGTGAAAGTGTAAGAGTTATCTCTGGACCACTTAGAGAATTTGTTGCAACTATCCAAGAGATTAATCTAGAGCAACACAAAATCAAAGCATCAGTTGATATGTTTGGAAGAGAAACATTGGCTGAGCTAGAATTCAATCAAATTGAGAAATTAGTTTAATTTATAGCTGATTTTAATCAAGTGGGAGGATAACAAAACAAGAAATAGGTTATCCGTATATACCACAGTATAGGAGGAATAATAAAATGGCTAAGAAAGTAACTGGAATGATTAAACTTCAACTTGCTGCAGGAAAGGCAACTCCAGCACCACCAGTAGGTCCTGCATTAGGACAACACGGTGTAAACATCATGGGATTCTGTAAGGAGTTCAACGCAAAAACTGCTGATAAAGCTGGACTAATAATACCAGTAGTTATCACAGTATACCAAGACAGATCATTTAGTTTTATACTAAAAACTCCACCAGCTGCAGTACTAATCAAAAAAGAATTAGGACTTGAAAGTGGATCAGGAGTACCAAACAAAACTAAAGTTGGTATGTTAACTAAAGAGCAAGTTAAGAAAATCGCAGAAATCAAAATGCCAGACTTAAATGCTGCATCTGTAGAAAGCGCTATGAGAATGGTTGCTGGTACAGCAAGAAGTATGGGTGTAACTGTAGAAGAGTAATTTTCATTAAAAATAGTGGGAGGTAAAAACCGCTAATACCACAAAGGAGGCTTATAAATGGGAAAGAAATATGTTGAAAGTGCAAAGTTAATAGACAAAAATGCTTTATACAATCCAGAAGAGGCTTTAGAGTTATCTGTAAAAACTGCAAAAGCTAACTTCGATGAAACAATCGAATTACACGTAAGACTTGGGGTAGATCCAAGACATGCAGACCAACAAGTTAGAGGTGCTGTAGTATTACCACACGGAACAGGTAAAGAGGTAAAAGTTTTAGTTTTTGCTAAAGGAGATAAAGCAAACGAAGCTCAAGAAGCGGGAGCAGATTTCGTTGGAGCTGAAGAATTAGTTCAAAAGATCCAATCAGAAAACTGGTTCGACTACGATGTAGTTGTAGCTACTCCAGATATGATGGGTGTAGTTGGTAGAATAGGTAGAGTTTTAGGACCTAAAGGATTAATGCCAAACCCTAAATCAGGAACAGTAACATTTGATGTAGCTAAAGCAATTGCTGACATCAAAGCTGGTAAAGTAGAGTACAGAGTTGATAAAACAGCTATCGTACACTGCCCAATCGGTAAAAAATCATTCGGAGTTGAAAAATTACAAGACAACTTCACAACATTAATGGATGCTTTAGTAAAAGCTAAACCAGCTGCTGCTAAAGGACAATACATTAAATCAGTAACTGTATCAAGCACAATGGGACCTGGTGCTAAAATCAACCCAGTAAAAGTTTTATAATTCGACAAAAAAATAGTTGACTTATTAAAATTTAAGTGATACAATAGTTCATGTTGAAAAAAGAAATATAGTTCCGTAGACAGTAGGTGCTTAACGGCATAACGTAAACAACCTACCGAGGGTCCTTAAATACATGTTTAATTTTAGGTCTTCCTCTGTCTACGGGAAGACCTTTATTTATAATAGAGCAGGTAATACTGTGAGGAGGTGGACACACAGTGAACAAGAACAGACAATTAAAAGAAGCAAAAGTTGCTGAAATCAGAGAAAAATTAGAAAAAGCAAAAGGTGTTGTTTTAACTGATTATCAAGGTTTAACTGTTGAAGAAGATACTCAATTAAGAAAGAACTTAAGAGAGGCTGGAGTAGAATACAAAGTATACAAAAATACTTTAGTTACTTTAGCTGCTAAAGAATTAGGATTCGATGGTGTTGTAGAATACTTAGAAGGTCCTGTTTCAATAGCATTCGGATATGACGATGCAACAGTAGCTGCAAGAGTTTTAAATGATTTCGCTAAGGATCACAAGAAACTTGAGTTAAAAGCTGGTATAGTTGAAGGTGATGTTTATGATAAAGATCAAATCACAAAAATCGCTTCAATACCATCAAAAGAAGTTCTTATTGCAAAACTTCTTGGAAGTATCAAGAGCCCATTATCAAATCTTGCATACTTATTAAATGCAATAAAAGAGAAAAAAGAAGCTGAATCAGCTGAATAATAGAATTAATTCAAAGAATTAATTTGGTTTTAAAAATTTTGGAGGTGCAATTAAAATGACAAGAGAAGATATCATTCAAGCTATAAAAGAAATGACAGTTTTAGAATTAAACGAATTAGTAACTGCTTGCGAAGAGGAGTTCGGAGTAAGCGCTGCTGCACCAGTTGCAGCTGCTGGAGCTGTAGCAGGAGCTGCTGCAGAAGAAAAATCAGAGTTCGACGTAGTTTTAACTAACGCTGGAGCTAACAAAATCAAAGTTATCAAAGTAGTTAGAGAAATAACTGGTTTAGGATTAAAAGAAGCTAAAGAAATAGTTGATGGAGCTCCTAAAACACTTAAAGAAGCTGTAGCTAAAGAAGCTGCTGAAGAAATGAAAGCTAAATTAGCTGAAGTTGGAGCAGAAGTAGAAGTTAAATAGTATTTGACTTGCTTTAGTAATAGTAATTATATAAAAAGGTGCTTTTATAGCACCTTTTTATTTCCACTAATTTTGAAACTATATAAAATATCCACAAAAATCAGGATACTTTATATAGTTTTATTTATAGTATGGGGTTGTAAACATGCTATAAATTTTTATAAAAATATAAATATATTAATTTATTGATAAAATAATATGTTGACATAACACATAAGGTGTGATACTATCATTAAATGTACTATTCAATATGGAGAAGTATATTTAGTCGAAAATAAGGTATAATCAATAATAGCGATTATATCACTATCAAGATGCTGTCCGAAAGCTAAAGTCCTTAGGGAAGTTATGCTTTTGGTTATTTTAGTTTATACAAGGGGTGAAAATTCATGGTACATCCTGTCCAATCTGGAAAAAGAACAAGAATGAGTTTTGGTAAAGTTAAAGATGTAACAGATATGCCAAATCTTATCGAAGTACAATTAGATTCATACGAGTGGTTTTTAAAGGAAGGTCTTCATGAAGTATTTGATGACATTAATCCTATTGGAAATTTCACAGGTAATCTAGTACTTGAATTCGTTGATTACAAACTTGATAAAGAAAATATCAAGTACTCAGTGGAAGAGTGTAAGGAGAGAGATTCAACTTATGCAGCACCACTAAAGGTATCAGTAAGACTTACTAATACTGAAACAGGAGAAATAAAAGAGCAAGAAGTATTTATGGGTGATTTCCCATTAATGACAGAACAAGGAACTTTTATAATTAATGGAGCTGAGAGAGTTATCGTCAGCCAATTAGTTAGATCTCCAGGTGTATACTATAGCCAAACAAGAGATAAGAATGGTAAAAGATTATTCTCATCAACTGTTATTCCTAATAGAGGAGCATGGCTTGAGTATGAAACAGATTCAAACGATATTATATACGTAAGAATCGACAAAACAAGAAAACTTCCAATAAGTATCTTAGCTAGAGCTATGGGTATAGGAAGTGATCAAGAGCTTTTAGATTACTTCGGTGAAGAAGAAAGATTTAGAGCTTCAATAGAAAAAGATAACACTAAAACAGAAGAGGAAGCTTTACTTGAGATCTATAAGAGATTAAGACCAGGTGAGCCACCTACTGTAGAAAGTGCTGTATCATTAATCGATTCATTATTCTTCGATGCAAAAAGATACGACATGTCAAGAGTAGGTAGATACAAGTTTAATAAAAAACTTGCTATTAACTTAAGAATTGCAAACCAAGTTGCAGCTGTAGATGTAGTTAATCCTACAACAGGTGAAATAATGGTAGAGCAAGGAGAGAAAATCAGCAGAGATATGGCAGAAGCTATTCAAAATGCTGGAATTAACTCAGTAGATGTTTTAGTAGAAGATAAAGTTGTTAGAGTTATAGGTAGCCACTTTGTTAATTTAGAAAAAGTTGTATCATTCGATATTTCTGATTTAAATGTTAAAGAACAAGTACACTATCCAACTCTTAAAGAAATCTTAGACAACTTTACAGATGAAGAAACAATTAAAGAAGAAATTAAGAAAAACATAAACAAATTAATACCTAAGCACATAATCAAAGATGATATCTTTGCAACTATCAGCTATGAATTAGGATTAGCTTATGGAATAGGATATATAGATGATATTGATCACTTAGGAAATAGAAGATTAAGATCTGTTGGTGAATTACTTCAAAACCAATTCAGAATTGGTTTATCAAGAATGGAAAGAGTAGTTAGAGAGAGAATGACTATTCAAGACCAAGAAGCGATAACACCTCAAATGCTTATCAATATAAGACCAGTTGCTGCAGCTATTAAAGAATTCTTTGGTAGTTCACAATTATCACAATTCATGGATCAAACAAATCCACTTTCAGAGTTAACTCACAAGAGAAGACTTTCAGCTTTAGGACCAGGAGGTCTTTCAAGAGAAAGAGCTGGTTTCGAAGTTAGAGACGTTCACCACTCTCATTATGGTAGAATGTGTCCAATCGAGACTCCAGAGGGACCAAACATAGGTCTTATAAACTCTCTTGCAACTTATGCTAAAGTTAATGAATATGGATTTATTGAAACTCCATACAGAATTGTTGATAAAGCTAATAAGAGAGCAACTATGGAAATAAGATACTTTACAGCTGACGAAGAGGACCAATACCTTGTAGCCCAAGCTAACGAACCTTTAGATGAAGATGGAAACTTCATTCACGATAAAGTAACAGTTAGATATATGGAAGAAGTTATAGTAGTTCCTGCTTCAGATGTAGATCTTATGGACGTATCACCTAGACAAATCGTTTCAGTAGCAACAGCTATGATACCATTCCTTGAGAATGATGACGCATCAAGAGCTCTAATGGGATCAAACATGCAACGTCAAGCAGTACCACTATTAAAGCCACAAGCTCCAATAGTAGGAACAGGAATTGAGTACAGAGCAGCAGCTGATTCTGGGGTTCTTCCAAAAGCGAAAAACGCTGGAACAGTTACTTATGTAAGTGCTAGTGAAATAAAAGTTAAAAGAGATGTTGATGGTGGAATCGACACATACAAGTTATTAAAGTTCAAAAGAAGTAACCAAGGTACTTGTATAAATCAAAGACCATTAGTTAGCGTTGGTGAGATGGTATTCAAAAACCAAGTACTAGCAGACGGTCCTTCAACTGATCTAGGAGAAATCGCATTAGGTAAAAATATCAGAATGGGATTCATAACTTGGGAAGGTTACAACTATGAGGATGCTATGCTTATCTCAGAAGAGTTAGTAAGAGAAGATGTATTTACATCAATCCACATAGAAGAATATGAATGTGAAGCTAGAGACACTAAGTTAGGGCCTGAAGAAATAACTAGGGATATTCCTAACGTAAGTGAAGACGCTTTAAAAGATATAGATGAAAGAGGAATAATCAGAATCGGTGCTGAAGTTAGATCAGGAGATATCTTAGTTGGTAAAGTTACACCAAAAGGTGAAACTGAATTAACTGCTGAAGAAAGATTATTAAGAGCTATATTTGGTGAAAAAGCAAGAGAAGTTAGAGATACTTCATTAAGAGTACCTCACGGGGAAGCTGGTATCATAGTTGATATCAAAGTATTCACAAGAGAAAATGGTGATGAATTAAACCCTGGAGTTAACGAACTTGTAAGAGCTTATATAGCACAAAAAAGAAAAATCTCTGTTGGAGATAAGATGGCTGGACGTCACGGTAACAAAGGGGTTATCTCAAGGGTATTACCTGAAGAAGATATGCCATTCTTACCAGATGGAAGACCACTTCAAATCTGCTTAAATCCACTAGGGGTTCCATCACGTATGAACATCGGTCAGGTACTTGAAGTTCACTTAGGATGGGCAGCTAGTCAATTAGGATGGCACATAGCTACTCCTGTATTCGACGGTGCAACAGAAGAAAATATAGAACAATGTTTAGTAGATGCTGGATATAATGCTAACGGTAAAACAGTTCTTTTCGATGGAAGAACTGGAGAAGCTTTCGATAACGAAGTAACAGTAGGTATCATGTATATCCTGAAACTTGCTCACTTAGTTGATGATAAGATTCACGCAAGATCAACAGGTCCTTACTCACTAGTAACTCAACAACCACTAGGTGGTAAAGCTCAGTTCGGTGGACAGAGATTTGGAGAGATGGAAGTTTGGGCACTTGAAGCATACGGTGCAGCACATACATTACAAGAAATATTAACTGTTAAGTCTGATGATGTTGTTGGTAGAGTTAAAACTTACGAGGCTATCGTAAAGGGTGAAAACATACCAGAGCCAGGAGTTCCTGAATCATTCAAAGTTCTTATAAAAGAATTACAAGCGTTATGCTTAGATGTAAGAGTTCTTAGCAAGAATGAAGAAGTTAAGATAAAAGAATTAACTGAAGAAAATGAAGACAGTAACGGTGAATTAGAAGTTAACATAGAAGGAACAGAGGAATTCGTTCCAGCTCAACCTACTATGGAAACTAATGATGGTTATACTTCAAACGAAGACGAAGAAGAGGAAGAGTTTGAAGGATTCCAATTAGAAGAGTTAGATGATAACTTAGATCTTGAAGATTTTAATGATGAACACTAATTTTGAAGGGAGGCTTACCCTTGTTTGAATTAAATAATTTTGACGCCATGCAAATTGGCTTAGCATCCCCTGAACAAATCAGAGAATGGTCAAGGGGAGAAGTTAAAAAACCTGAAACTATTAACTACAGAACTTTAAAACCAGAAAGAGATGGTCTATTCTGTGAAAGAATTTTTGGACCTATTAAAGACTGGGAATGTCACTGTGGAAAGTATAAAAGAGTAAGATACAAAGGTATCGTTTGTGACAGATGTGGAGTTGAAGTTACTAAAGCTAAAGTAAGAAGAGAGAGAATGGGGCACATTGAACTTGCTGCTCCTGTATCTCATATTTGGTACTTCAAAGGAATTCCATCAAGAATGGGATTAATCTTAGATATGTCACCAAGATCTCTTGAAAAAATCTTATACTTTGCTTCATACGTAGTAATTGATCCAAAAGAAACACCATTATTAAAGAAGCAACTTCTTAATGAAAAAGAATATAGAGAAGCTGTAGATAAGTATGGTGAAGAGAGCTTTGTAGCTGGAATGGGTGCAGAAGCTGTTCAAGAACTTTTAGGAGAAATCGACTTAGAAGGATCAGCAAGAGATTTAAAAGAAGAATTAAAGCAAAGCACTGGACAAAAGAAAGTTAGAATAATCAGAAGACTTGAAGTTATCGAGTCATTCAAATCATCAGGAAATGATCCAAGATGGATGATTATAAACGTAATTCCAGTAATCCCACCAGATTTAAGACCTATGGTTCAATTAGATGGTGGAAGATTTGCTACATCAGATTTAAATGACTTATATAGAAGAGTTATTAACAGAAATAACAGACTTAAAAAGTTATTAGATCTAGGGGCACCAGATATTATCGTTAGAAACGAGAAGAGAATGCTTCAAGAAGCAGTGGATGCTCTAATAGATAATGGTAGAAGAGGAAGAGCTGTTACAGGACCTGGAAACAGACCACTTAAATCATTATCAGATATGCTTAAAGGTAAGCAAGGTAGATTTAGACAAAACCTTCTAGGTAAGAGGGTTGACTACTCAGGAAGATCAGTTATAGTTGTTGGACCTGAGTTACAAATGTACCAATGCGGACTTCCAAAAGAAATGGCACTTGAATTATTCAAGCCTTTCGTAATGAAGAAATTAGTAGCTGATGGAGTAGCACACAACATTAAGAGTGCTAAAAGAATGGTAGAAAGAGTAATGCCACAAGTATGGGATATCTTAGAACAAGTTATCACAGACCATCCAGTGTTACTTAACCGTGCTCCTACTCTTCACAGACTTGGAATTCAAGCATTCCAACCTGTACTAGTAGAAGGTAGAGCTATCAAGCTTCACCCATTAGTATGTACAGCATACAACGCTGACTTCGACGGAGACCAAATGGCTGTTCACGTTCCATTATCAGTAGAGGCTCAAGCAGAGGCTAGATTCTTAATGCTAGCTGCAGGTAACATAATGAAACCATCAGATGGTAAACCAGTATGTGTACCTACTCAGGATATGGTTCTAGGATCATACTACATCACATTAGATAAAGAAGGTGCTTTAGGTAGCGGTAAATACTTCTCATCTAAAGATGAAGCTATAATGGCTTACGAAGTTAAAGCAATAAGCATTCATGCAGATATTTTTGTAAAAATGTTTAAAGAAATTGATGGGGAAATGAAATCAGGAGTTATTAAAACTACTGTTGGTAAGTTAATATTTAACGAATCAATTCCTCAAGATTTAGGTTTTATCGATAGATCAAATCCGGAAGAAACATTCAAGTTAGAAGTAGATTTCTTAATAACTAAAAAGTCATTAGGAACTATTATAGATAAATGCTACATGAAGCATGGTCCAACTCAAACTTCAATAATGCTAGATAGAATCAAAGCATTAGGATATCACTATTCATCAATCGGAGCTATAACAGTAGCTGCGTCTGATATGATAGTACCTCAAAAGAAATACGAATTATTAGATGATGCAGATGCAACAGTTGATAAGATAGAAAAGATGTATAAAAGAGGATTTATATCAGAAGATGAAAGATATGAAAGAGTTATCGAGAAGTGGACTAAGACAACTGAAGAAGTTGCCGATGCACTAATGGATAGTCTTGATAAATTCAATCCAATATTCATGATGGCAGACTCTGGGGCCAGAGGATCTAAGTCACAGATCAAACAGTTAGCTGGTATGAGAGGACTTATGGCAAGTCCATCAGGTAAAATTCTTGAGTTACCAATCAGAGCTTCATTCAGAGAAGGACTTGACGTACTTGAGTACTTCATATCTACTCACGGAGCTAGAAAAGGTAACGCAGATACAGCGCTTAAGACTGCTGACTCAGGATACTTAACAAGAAGACTTGTTGACGTATCACAAGATGTTATCGTAAGATCAGAAGATTGTGGAAGTACAAATGGTATTTGTGTTTCAGAAATCAAAGAAGGTAACGAGATCATCGAAGAATTAAAAGAAAGATTAACTGGAAGATACACAGCTGAGGATGTAATTCACCCAGAAACTGGTGAAGTTATAGTTCCAAACGATGCTTACATGGATGCAGAACTTGCAGAAAAAGTATCAGATGCTGGAGTTAAAAAGGTTAAAATTAGATCAGTATTTACATGTGATTGTAAAGTTGGTGTATGTTCAAAATGTTACGGTATGAATATGGCAACTGCTAAAGAGATAAATATCGGAGAAGCAGTTGGTATAATAGCGGCTCAATCAATCGGAGAACCAGGTACTCAGCTTACAATGAGAACCTTCCATACAGGAGGGGTTGCCTCAGCTGGAGATATCACTCAAGGTCTTCCAAGGGTAGAAGAGTTATTTGAAGCTAGAAAACCAAAAGGTCTTGCAATAGTAAGTGAAATTGGTGGTACTGTAAGAGTTGAAGATACTAAGAAAAAGAAAACAGTTTACGTTATGAGCCCAGAAGGTGAAGAAGTAAGCTATGATATACCGTTTGGTTCAAGAGTAAAAGTTACTACAGACCAAATAATCGAAGCTGGAGATGAAATTACAGAAGGTTCAGTTAACCCTCATGATATAATGGCAATCAAAGGTGTAGATGGAGCAAGAAATTACTTATTATCAGAAGTACAAAAAGTTTATAGACTACAAGGGGTTGATATCAACGATAAGCACTTAGAAGTAGTTGTAAAACAAATGACTAGAAAGATAAAAGTAACTGAGTCAGGAGATACAAATCTTCTACCAGGAACTACTATTGATATCTTCGACTTCCAAGAAGAAAACAATAGAGTTAGAGAATTTGGTGGAGAAGAAGCACAAGGAGATCAAGTATTACTTGGTATTACTAAAGCTTCACTTGCAACTGACAGTTTCTTATCAGCAGCTTCATTCCAAGAAACTACAAGAGTTCTTACAGAAGCAGCTATTAAAGGTAAGATAGATCCACTAATAGGATTAAAAGAAAATGTTATTATCGGAAAACTTATTCCAGCTGGAACAGGTTTAATGAAATACAGAAACGTAAGATTAGATGTTGAAGAAGATACTGAAGATACTGAAATAATTGGTGTTGCAGAATAATAATCTAATTTTATTGACAGGTGTATTCTTAAATGTTAAAATACATCTTGTGTATTCAAGAGAGTACACAAAACTAGTAATGTCTTTTAAGTCATTGAGGCAGAGATGTCTCTGCCTCAATGTTTTTTTATTAAGACAAAAATTTTAATTAAATTAGGTTTATCTAAAATTTAATATAGATAAATAAATTTCAGGAGGTGAAAAAATGCCAACTATAAGCCAATTAGTAAGAAAAGGAAGAAAAGTTGCTGCAAGCAAATCAAACTCACCAGCACTTAAGAGCTGCCCACAAAGAAGAGGAGTATGTACAGTAGTTAAAACTTCTACACCAAAGAAGCCTAACTCAGCCCTAAGAAAGGTTGCAAGAGTAAGACTTACAAACGGATTCGAAGTTACTGCTTACATCGGTGGAGTAGGACACAACTTACAAGAACATAGTGTTGTTCTTATAAGAGGTGGAAGAGTTAAAGACCTTCCAGGGGTTAGATACCACATCGTAAGAGGTGCATTAGACTGCGCAGGAGTAGCTAATAGACTTCAATCAAGATCAAAATACGGTGCTAAGAGACCTAAGAAATAGGAATCTCTAAACTAATGTAGTGCTTATCTACGGTATTTACATAGATTTATATATTAAATTTAATGCATGTAACGGAGAAAAGCACTTTACGATACGCAACTTAAGTGTGTCGAGTACCAATGAACTTAAATCAAAATTGTTAAGGAGGGAAGAAAAGTGCCAAGAAAAGGACATATCGCAAAAAGAGATGTTTTAGCAGATCCAGTTTATAACTCAAAGGTTGTAACTAAGTTAATAAACGGAATCATGTTAGACGGTAAAAAAGGAGTAGCACAAAAAATATGCTACGATGCATTCGAAATGATTGCTGAAAAAACTGGAAAAGATGCTTTAGAGGTTTTCGAAGAAGCTATGAACAATATAATGCCATTACTAGAAGTAAAGGCTAGAAGAATAGGTGGAGCTACTTACCAAGTTCCAATAGAGGTTAGAGCTGAAAGAAGACAGACACTAGGTATCAGATGGTTGTTAATAGCAACTAGAAAAAGAGGAGAGAAGTTAATGTGTCAAAAGTTAGCTGCTGAATTAATGGACGCTGCTAATAACACAGGAGCTGCAGTTAAGAAAAGAGAAGATACTCACAAAATGGCTGAAGCTAACAAAGCATTCGCTCACTACAGATACTAATTTTAAAACTGTTTTGGCTTACTCAGTCAAAACAGTTTTGTTGAATTTAAAATTACTCATCGGGAGGAGGAACAATTATGGCAAGA
Organism: Clostridium chrysemydis; assembly: GCF_015234215.1. GTDB lineage: Bacteria > Bacillota > Clostridia > Clostridiales > Clostridiaceae > Clostridium > Clostridium chrysemydis. The sequence continues at coordinate 13,690 of NZ_JADEKP010000004.1, forward strand.
CAATTTCCTTTAGAGAAATTTAGAAATATTGGTATAATGGCTCACATAGATGCTGGTAAAACAACAACTACAGAGCGTATACTATTCTATACAGGAAGAACACACAAAATTGGTGAAACACACGATGGTGCTTCACAAATGGACTGGATGGCACAAGAGCAAGAAAGAGGTATCACAATTACTTCTGCAGCTACATTCTGTCAATGGAAAGGTTATGCAATAAACATAATCGATACTCCAGGACACGTAGATTTCACAGTTGAGGTTGAAAGATCTTTAAGATGTCTTGATAGTGCTGTTACAGTACTTGATGCTAAGAGTGGAGTTGAGCCACAAACTGAAACAGTTTGGAGACAGGCAAACAACTACGGAGTTCCAAGAGCTATCTACGTAAACAAAATGGATGCTACAGGAGCTGACTTCTATGCATGTATCAACTCTGTAAGAGAAAGATTAAATGCTAACGCAGTAGCTATTCAAATTCCAATAGGAGCTGAAGAAAACTTCGCTGGAATGGTAGACTTACTACAAAACAAAGCGTTCATACACAAAGATGACTTAGGAAAAGACATTGAAGTTTGTGACGTACCAGCTGATTTAGCTGATAAAGCTGAAGAGTACAGATCATTAATGATCGAAGCTATAGCTGAAACAGATGAAGAGTTAATGATGAAATACTTAGAGGGTGAAGAGTTAACTTTAGAAGAGTTAAAAGCTGCTTTAAGAAAAGCTACTATAGCTAACGAAATCGTTCCTGTAATCTGTGGATCATCTTACAAAAACAAAGGTGTTCAAGAAATGATCGACTTAGTTGTTGATTACTTACCATCACCTTTAGATATACCTGCTGTAAAAGGTATAGATGTTGACGATCCAGAAGTAGAATTAGAAAGAGAAGCTAGTGATGAAGCTCCAATGTCAGCTTTAGCATTCAAAATAGCTACAGACCCATTCGTTGGAAGATTAGCATTCACAAGAGTTTACTCAGGAATCATGGAGAGTGGTACTTATGTACTTAACTCAACAAAAGGTAAAAAAGAGAGAATCGGTAGACTAGTTAAAATGCACGCTAACTCAAGAGAAGAAGTTCAAGAGTTAAGAGCAGGAGACTTAGGAGCTGTTGTTGGTCTTAAGAATACTACTACAGGGGATACATTATGTGCTGAAAACGCACCAATAATCCTTGAAAGTATGGACTTCCCAGAACCAGTTATCTCAATCGCTATCGAGCCTAAAACTAAATCAGGTCAAGAAAAAATGGGTATCGCTTTAGCTAAACTAGCTGAAGAGGATCCAACTTTCAAAACTTGGACTGATCAAGAAACAGGTCAAACAATCATCGCTGGTATGGGTGAGCTTCACTTAGATATCATCGTTGATAGATTACAAAGAGAATTCAAAGTTGAGTGTAACGTTGGTGCTCCACAAGTTGCTTACAAAGAAACTATCAGATCTGCTGTTAAAGCTGAAGGTAAGTTCGTAAGACAATCAGGTGGTAGAGGACAATACGGTCACTGTTGGATAGAAATGATACCACACGAAGGAGAATACGAATTCGAAAACGCTATCGTTGGGGGAGTTATTCCAAGAGAGTACGTTCCAGCTGTAGATAACGGAATTCAAGAAGCTGCTGAAAGTGGGGTTATCGCAGGATACCCAACTATCAACTTTAAAGTTAGATGTATCGATGGTTCATACCATGATGTTGACTCAAACGAAATGGCATTCAAAATTGCTGGATCAATGGCATTCAAGAACGCTATGAAAAAAGCAGACCCAGTATTACTTGAACCTACAATGAAGGTTGAAGTAGTTGTACCAGAAGAGTACATGGGAGATGTTATGGGTGATGTTAACTCAAGAAGAGGTAGAATCGAAGGTATGGAAGCTAAACACGGAGCTCAAGTAATTAGAGCATTCGTTCCATTATCAGAGATGTTTGGATACGCTACATCATTAAGATCAAAAACTCAAGGTAGAGGAACTTACTCAATGGTATTTGATCACTATGACGAAGTGCCAAAATCAATCCAAGAAGAAGTTATTGGAAAAAGAGATAAATAAGAACCTTATTTATTCTTAAATATATAGATGGCTAGATAACTAGCCATCAAATATCAAATTTTATTTATGAAATTTGAATAAAAATATTAATAGTATTTATAATAAAAGAACAATCGGTTATAATAGTGTCGTAAATAACATTATATGACCTTAATGAAGGAGGATTTTACAATGTCAAAAGCAAAATTTGAAAGAAGTAAACCACACGTAAATATCGGAACTATCGGTCACGTTGACCACGGTAAAACTACATTAACAGCTGCTATAACAACTGTTTTAGCAAACAGAGGATTCGCTGAGTCATTCAAATATGACGAAATCGATAAAGCTCCAGAAGAAAAAGAAAGAGGAATCACAATCAACACTGCACACGTTGAGTACGAAACAGAAAACAGACACTACGCACACGTTGACTGTCCAGGACATGCTGACTACGTTAAGAACATGATCACTGGTGCTGCTCAAATGGACGGAGCTATCTTAGTTTGTTCAGCTGCAGACGGTCCAATGCCTCAAACAAGAGAGCATATCCTACTTGCATCAAGAGTTGGAGTTGACCACATCGTAGTATTCTTAAACAAAGCAGATATGGTAGATGACGAAGAATTATTAGAATTAGTTGAAATGGAAGTAAGAGAGCTATTAAGCGAGTACGATTTCCCAGGAGACGACATCCCAGTAATAACTGGATCAGCATTAAAAGCTTTAGAAAACCCAACTGATGAAGCTGCAACAGCTTGTATCGATGAGTTAATGAAAGCAGTAGATGAGTATATCCCAACTCCAGAGAGAGCTACAGATAAACCATTCTTAATGCCAATCGAGGACGTATTCACAATAACAGGAAGAGGAACAGTTGCAACTGGTAGAGTTGAAAGTGGTATCTTAAATGTTGGTGAAGAAGTTGAAATCGTAGGAATTAAAGAAGAAACTAAGAAAACTGTTGTAACAGGAATCGAAATGTTCAGAAAGTTATTAGACAACGCACAAGCTGGAGATAACATCGGAGCATTATTAAGAGGAATCCAAAGAACAGAAATCGAAAGAGGTCAAGTTTTAGCTAAAACTGGATCAGTTAAACCACACAAAAAATTCGTAGGTCAAGTATACGTACTTAAAAAAGAAGAAGGTGGAAGACATACTCCATTCTTCGATGGATACAGACCACAATTTTACTTCAGAACAACTGACGTAACAGGATCAATCAAATTACCAGACGGAATGGAAATGGTAATGCCAGGAGATCACATCGACATGAACGTTGAATTAATCACTCCAGTTGCAATGGACGAAGGATTAAGATTCGCGATCAGAGAAGGTGGAAGAACAGTTGGTTCAGGAGTTGTTACTTCAATAATCGAGTAATTTAAACTTAGAATTTAAATTGTTTTATATAAAATAGAGTTTAGGAGACGTCCTAAACTCTATTTTTTTGTTTAATAAAACCATAAAAGGGAATAATTAATAAAAGAAAAAGATTTCAAAAATTAATTTGCAAAAAGGAAATAAAAAAACTTGAAATTTAATAGAAATACATTTAGAATATAAAAAGCGAGTTAATTCTAGTAATAAAAACCGAAAAATAAATTACGTAAATGCTTGATATTATACTATAAAGATAGTATAATAAAATAGTTGTGTAGCATACGGCGATGAATCAAGAGGTTGCCGGACTTCCGGGTAATTCTTGAGGAGTAAGTCAGGATCTCGAATCCGACGACAGGGATTTTATATTCTTTCTTAGGTTTAGGATACACCAGGAACAGTTTATAGAAGAACCGCTGTTGTGCGTTAGAAGTAAAGCGTACATGAAAAGGAGGGAAACCAAGATGTCAAAACAAAAAATAAGAATCAGATTAAAAGCATTTGATCACACTATATTAGATCAATCTGCTGAAAAAATCGTTGAAACTGCAAAGACAACAGGAGCTAAAGTAGTAGGTCCAGTACCACTACCAACTGAAAAAGATGTTGTTACTATATTAAGAGCAGTTCACAAATATAAGGACTCTAGAGAGCAATTTGAAATAAGAACTCACAAGAGACTTATAGATATCGTTAATCCATCACCAAAAACTGTTGATGCATTAATGAGATTAAATCTACCAGCTGGAGTAGATATAGAAATTAAGCTTTAATAGCTAAATTTTAAATAAAAAAGACATTGAACTATTACGATTGCAAAGCAATCCGCTACTAGTTTGGGAGGTGTAAATACATGAAAAAAGCTATATTAGGTAAAAAAGTAGGAATGACTCAAATATTCGATGAGAATGGAAAAGTTGTACCTGTAACAGTTGTAGAAGCTGGTCCATGTGTTGTTGTTCAAAAGAAAACTGTTGAAACAGACGGTTATGATGCAATACAAGTAGGTTATGGAGACATAAGAGAAAAATTAGTTAACAAACCTAGAAAAGGACAATTCAACAAAGCAGGAGTTTCATTAAAGAGAACTCTTAAAGAATTAAGATTAGAAAATGCTAGCGAATTCGAAGTTGGTCAAGAGATCAAAGCAGATGTATTTGCTGCAGGAGATAAGGTAGACGTATCAGGAGTTTCTAAAGGTAAGGGATTCCAAGGTACAATTAAAAGACATAACGCTCAAAGAGGACCAATGTCACACGGTTCTAAATTCCATAGAGCGCCAGGTTCAATGGGAGCTGCTTCAGACCCATCAAGAACTTTCAAAAACAAAAAGTTACCAGGACACATGGGTGCTAAAAACACTACAGTAGAAAACTTAGAAGTAGTTAAAGTAATAGCTGAGAAAAACTTAATACTAATCAAGGGTGGTATCCCTGGTGCTAACAGAAGCACAGTAGTAATAAGAAACGCAGTTAAGGCTTAATTTCTAAAGGAAAGGAGGAAGCAGGATGCCTACAGTAGGATTATTTAATAAAGAAGGAAAAAACATTGGAGATTTTTCATTAAACGAAAATGTTTTTGGAGTTGAAATAAACGAAAGTGCACTACACCAAGTAGTAGTAGCATTATTAGCTAACAAGAGACAAGGAACTCAATCAGCTAAAACAAGAGCTGAAGTTAGAGGAGGCGGAATCAAGCCTTGGAGACAAAAAGGAACTGGTAGAGCAAGACAAGGTTCTATAAGAGCTCCACAATGGATTAAGGGTGGTGTTGTATTTGCACCAAAACCAAGAGATTACAGAATGGCTATACCAAAGAGCATGAAAAGAGTTGCTATGAAATCAGCATTAACTAGTAAAGTTCAAGCTGGAGAATTCGTAGTAGTTGAAGATTTAGCTTTCGATTCAATCAAAACTAAATCAGTAGTTAACATGCTTAAAGAAATGGAAGCTAAGAAAACTCTTATCGTTACAGCTGAGTCAAACGAAATAGTTTACAAATCAGCTAGAAACATCGAAGGAGTTGCAGTAATACCTGCAAACAACATCAATGTTTATGACTTACTTAAGTACAAAAAAGTAGTTATGACTAAAGATGCTGTACAAAAAATTGAGGAGGTGTACGCATAATGAATTTATCAAGCCACGATATAATTAGAAAACCTGTTATAACTGAAAAGAGTATGGCAGCTATGGCTGAGAATAAGTACACTTTTATAGTTCACACAAGTGCTAACAAATCTCAAATAAAGAGAGCAGTAGAAGAAGTTTTCAACGTAAAAGTTGCTGAAGTAAAAACTATCAACACACTTGGAAAAACTAAGAGAATGGGCGTGCATGTTGGTAAGAGAGCAGACCAAAAGAAAGCTATCGTTACTTTACAAGAAGGAAGCTCAATCGAATTCTTCGAAGGAATGCAATAGTAAAAGTGAAGTATTGGTGCTAGGCACCAGATAAGCTTTAAGAAGGAGGGAAATCAAAATGGCAGTTAAAACATTTAGACCTACTACACCATCAAGAAGAAACATGACAATGCCTACATTTGATGAAATAACAACAAATGTACCTGAGAAATCATTATTAGTTTCTTTAAAGAAAACTGGTGGTAGAAATGCACAAGGTAAAATAACTGTAAGACACCACGGTGGTGGAGCAAAAAGAAAATACAGATTAATAGATTTCAAAAGAAATAAGGATGGTATTGAAGCAAAAGTTGCTACAGTAGAATACGATCCAAACAGATCAGCATATATCGCTTTAGTTGTATACGCTGATGGAGACAAAAGATACATCATCGCACCTAACGGATTAAAAGTTGGAGACGTTGTTGTTTCAGGACCAGAAGCTGATATCAAGCCAGGTAACGCGTTACCATTAGCTAATATCCCAGTTGGTACTTTTGTTCACAACATAGAATTACAAGCTGGAAAAGGAGCTCAATTAGTAAGAGCTGCTGGTGGATCAGCACAATTAATGGCTAAAGAAGGTAGATATGCTACTTTAAGATTACCTTCAGGCGAAACTAGATACGTTAGAATAGAATGTAGAGCTACTATAGGTACTGTTTCAAACACTACTAACGATATCGTTAAAATAGGTAAAGCTGGTAGAAAGAGACACTTAGGTTGGAGACCAACTGTAAGAGGATCTGTTATGAACCCTTGCGATCACCCGCACGGTGGTGGAGAAGGTAAATCACCAGTAGGTAGACCAAGTCCAATGACTCCATGGGGTAAACCTGCACTTGGATACAAAACTAGAAAGAATAAAAAATATTCAGATAAATTCATCATTAAGAGAAGAAATAGCAAGTAGTTTGAAGAGAATTCCCATTCTCTTCATGGCTAGAAGCCTAAGTATATGAAGGGAGGCAAACTATAATGAGTAGATCAATCAAAAAAGGACCTTTTGTTCACGCTGGACTTTTAAAGAAAATCGAAGAAATGAACGCTAATGGGGAACACAAAGTTGTTAAGACTTGGTCAAGAACTTCAACAATTTTCCCACAAATGATTGGACACACAATCGCTGTTCATGATGGAAGAAAGCACGTTCCAGTTTATATCAGTGAAGATATGGTTGGACATAAGTTAGGAGAATTCTCACTAACAAGAACTTATAGAGGACATGATGATAAATCATCAAAAAGAAAGTAATTGCCTAGAAAGGAGGAGCATAAATGGAAGCTAGAGCTATAGCTAAGTATGTTAGAATGTCTCCAGTTAAAGTAGGAGTTGTTCTTAATTTAATAAAAAATAAAAATGTTAAAGAAGCTTTTGCTATCTTACAATACACTCCAAGAGAAGCAGCTGTTGAAATAAACAAAGTTTTAAAATCAGCTGTTGCTAATGCAGAAAACAATAACGGTTTAGATGCAGATAGATTATATGTATCAGAAGCATTCGTAGGTCAAGGTCCAATCCTTAAGAGATTCAGACCAATGGATCACGGTAAAGCATTCAGAATTAACAAAAAAACAAGCCACATAACAATAGTTGTTAAAGAAAGAGCTTAGAAAGAAGGAGGGAAACGAAGTGGGTCAAAAAGTACATCCTCACGGACTTAGAGTAGGTGTTATCAAAGATTGGGACGCAAAATGGTATGCTAACAAAAAAGATTTTGCTGATAACTTAATCGAAGATAACCAAATAAGAGAATTCGTTAAAAAAGAACTTTTCTCAGCAGGAATCTCAAGAATCGAAATCGAGAGAGCTGCTAAGAGAATTAAATTAAACATACACACAGCTAAACCAGGTGTAGTAATCGGAAAAGGTGGATCAGGAATCGAAGCCTTAAAGAAGAAATTAGCTGGATTCGTAGGTGGAAAACATTTAATAATCAACATAGTTGAAGTTAAAAATGTTGAAACTAACGCTCAATTAATGGCTGAAAACATAGCTGCACAATTAGAAAAGAGAATATCTTTCAGAAGAGCTATGAAGCAAACTATACAAAGAGCTATGAGACAAGGAGTTAAAGGTGTTAAAACTGCTTGTTCAGGAAGATTAGGTGGAGCTGAGATCGCAAGAACTGAGCAATACAATGAAGGAACAATTCCACTACAAACTATAAGAGCTGACATCGATTATGGATTTGCAGAAGCAGATACAACATACGGAAAAATCGGAGTTAAAGTTTGGGTTTACAACGGAGAGGTTCTTCCAACTAAAAAAGTTGAGAAAGAAGCAACTGCTAACGCATAGGAAAGGAGGAATAAGTCATGTTAATGCCTAAAAGAGTTAAGCATCGTAAGGTACAACGTGGTAGAATGAAAGGTAAAGCTACAAGAGGTAATTTCCTAGCTTATGGAGATTTCGGTATTCAAGCTACAACTTGTGGATGGATCACAAGTAACCAAATAGAGTCTGCCAGAATTGCTATAAATAGATATATTAAAAGAGGAGGAAAACTTTGGATAAAGATTTTCCCAGATAAGCCTGTTACAGAAAAACCAGCTGAAACTAGAATGGGTTCAGGTAAAGGTTCACCAGAATACTGGGTAGCAGTAGTTAAGCCAGGTAGAGTTCTTTTTGAACTATCAGGCGTAAGTGAAGAAGTTGCAAGAGAAGCTATGAGACTTGCATCACACAAACTTCCTGTAAAGACTAAGTTCGTTACAAGAAGAGATTTTGAGGAAATGGGTGGTGAAGAATAATGAAGGCTAGAGAACTAAAAGAATTAAGAAATAGCAATCCTCAAGATTTAAAAGCTAAATTAGGAGAATTAAAGGCTGAATTATTCAACTTAAGATTCCAATTAGCTACTGGACAATTAGAAAATCCAATGAGAATCAGAGAAGTGAAAAAATCTATAGCCCAAATAAAAACCATCTTAAGACAAGAAGAGTTAAGAGCGGTTGAACAGTAATCCTGGAAGGAGGTTTCTTTAATGGAAAGAGGACTAAGAAAGAAAAGAGTTGGTAGAGTCGTTTCAGATAAAATGGATAAAACAATTGTAGTTGCTATCGAAACTAAAGTTAGACATCCACTTTATGGAAAAACTGTTAACAGAACTACTAAATTCAAAGCTCATGATGAAAATAATGAAGCTGGAATTAATGATAGAGTATTAATAATGGAAACAAGACCTATATCTAAAGATAAGAGATGGAGACTTGTTGAAATAGTAGAAAAAGCTAAATAATATTGCTTAAGACCGAAAGGAGGGTAATTTTCAATGATACAACAACAAACTAGATTAAAAGTTGCTGACAACTCAGGTGCTAAAGAAATTATGTGCATAAGAGTATTAGGCGGTTCTAAAAGAAAGTACGGTAACATTGGAGACATTATAGTTGCTAGCGTTAAAAGTGCAACACCAGGCGGAGTTGTTAAAAAAGGCGAAGTTGTTAAGGCAGTTATAGTAAGATCAGTAAAAGGAATAAGAAGAGCAGATGGATCATATGTAAGATTCGATGAAAATGCTGCTGTTATAATAAAAGACGATAAGCAACCAAGAGGAACACGTATCTTCGGTTCAGTTGCTAGGGAGCTAAGAGATAAAGAGTTCAACAAAATCTTATCATTAGCACCTGAAGTTCTATAAGAGGAGGTGTCCAATTCATGAGAATGCACGTTAAAAAGAATGATACAGTTTTAGTTATATCTGGTAAAGATAAAGGGAAAACTGGTGAAGTTTTAAAAGTATATCCAAAAACTGGTAAAGTGCTAGTTCAAGGAGTTAACATAGTTAAGAAGCACCAAAAAGCTAATAGAACACAAGCTGAAAGTGCAATAATCGAAAGAGAAGCTGCTATAAACGGCTCAAAAGTAATGTTATTCTGCACAAAATGCAAAAACGCTACAAGAATTAGTAATAAAATCTTAGAAGATGGTACTAAAGTAAGAGTTTGCAAGAAGTGCGGAGAAACATTCTAAGAATTCTGAAAGGAGGGAATCGATATGACAAGACTTCAAGATAGATATGAAAAAGAAATAATACCTGCAATGATGGAGAAGTTTGGTTATGAAAACATCATGCAAGTACCAAGACTTGAGAAAATAGTAATCAACATGGGAGTTGGTGAAGCTAGAGAAAACCAAAAGGTTTTAGAATCAGCTGTAAGCGACTTAACAATAATATCAGGACAAAAGCCTATATTAACAAGAGCTAAGAAATCAGTTGCTAACTTTAAAATAAGAGAAAACATGGCATTAGGATGTAAAGTTACATTAAGAAAAGCAAACATGTATGAGTTTGCTGACAAGTTAATGTCAATTGCTTTACCAAGAGTTAGAGACTTCAGAGGAGTTTCAAGTAAGTCATTTGACGGAAGAGGAAACTACTCAATGGGAGTTAAAGAGCAATTAATATTCCCTGAAATAGAATATGATAAGATAGATAAAGTTAGAGGAATGGATATCATCTTCGTAACAACAGCTAATACTGACGAAGAAGCAAGAGAATTATTAAAATTCCTTGGAATGCCATTCGCTCAATAATAAGGAGGGAAAAAGATGGCACGTAAAGCGATAATAGAAAAGTGGAGTAAAGAACCAAAATACAAAACTAGAGCTTATACTAGATGTAGAGTATGTGGTAGACCACACTCAGTTTTAAAGAAATTCGGTATATGCCGTATCTGCTTCAGAGAACTTGCATACAAAGGCCAAATCCCTGGATGCAAAAAGGCAAGCTGGTAATACTGAACACATAGTGAAAGGAGGCATATTAAATGGTTATGACAGATCCAATAGCAGATTTACTAACTCGTATCAGAAATGCTAATGCAGTTAGACACGAAGTAGTAGAGGTACCTTCATCAAGCGTGAAGAAGACTATTGCAAATATATTATTACAAGAAGGTTACATCAAGGAAATTGATGAATACAATGACGGAGTTGTACCAATGTTAAGATTATCTCTTAAATATGGTGCTAACAACGAAAAAGTAATCACTGGATTAAAGAGAATATCTAAACCAGGATTAAGAGTTTACTGTAAGAAGGACGAAACTCCAAGAGTACTTAACGGACTTGGAATCGCTGTAATATCAACTTCAAGAGGAATCATGGTTGATAGAGAAGCTAGAAAGAACGGTGTAGGTGGAGAAGTTCTTTGCTACGTTTGGTAGTATTAAATTTAAGAAATTAACTAAGATTATATAGATTGTATAGAACAATACAGGAGGTGCAATTATGTCAAGAGTAGGTAGATTACCAATAGCTATCCCTGCTGGCGTAACTGTTACTGTAGCAGATAATAACACTGTTACTGTAAAAGGGCCAAAAGGCGAGCTAGTGCAAGCTATGAACGCAGACATGACTATAAAGGTTGAAAACAACGAAGTTGTTGTTACTAGACCAAGTGACGTTAAAGAGCATAGAGCTCTTCACGGATTAACAAGAGCACTTATAAACAACATGATCACAGGAGTAGAGAAAGGATATTCAAAAACTCTTATCCTAAATGGTGTTGGTTATAGAGCTCAAAAGCAAGGAAATAAACTTGTAATGAACCTTGGATACTCACATCCAGTTGAAATAAAAGCAATCGAAGGCGTTGAATTCGAAATTCCAGAAGCTACTAAAGTTATAGTTCAAGGAATTGACAAGCAAAAAGTTGGAGAAGCTGCTGCACAGATCAGATCATGGAGAAAACCAGAGCCATACAAAGGTAAAGGTATAAGATACGAAAACGAAGTGATCAGACGTAAAGAAGGTAAAACTGGTAAGTAATAGATAGGAAAGGAGTGAGCTTTATGTTCAAGAAGGCAGACAGAAAAGCTAAAAGAGAAAGACGTCACCTTAGAGTACGTAAAAAAGTTGTTGGTACTCCTGAAAGACCAAGACTTTCAGTATATAGAAGCGAAAAGAATATATACGCACAAATCATAGATGATGTAAATGCTGTAACAATAGTTGCTGCTTCAAGCTTAGAAAAAGATTTTGCTGCTAAAGGCGGAAACAAAGAAGGCGCTAAGTTAGTAGGAGAAGCCGTTGCAAAGAAAGCTATAGAAAAAGGATTATCAGAAGTTGTTTTTGATAGAGGTGGATACGTGTACCACGGAAGAGTTCAATCTTTAGCTGACGGAGCAAGAGAAGCTGGATTAAAATTCTAATAAGAGGAGGGAAATCAATGAGAATCGATCCTAGTACACTAGACCTTAAAGAAAAGGTTGTTAACATAAATAGAGTTACTAAGGTTGTTAAAGGTGGTAGAAACTTCAGATTTGCTGCATTAGTAGTAGTTGGAGACGAAAACGGACACGTTGGTGTTGGAATGGGAAAATCTATCGAAATACCTGAAGCAATCAAAAAAGGAATAGAAGATGCTAAGAAAAACTTAGTAAATGTTTCTATCGTAGGAACTACAGTTCCTCATGAAATCCATGGAAAATTCGGAACTGGTGATGTATTAATAATGCCAGCTAAAGAAGGTACAGGAGTTATCGCTGGAGGACCAGCGAGAATCGTACTTGAATTAGCAGGATTAAAAGACGTAAGAGCTAAATCATTAGGTTCAAACAACAAAATCAACATGGTTAAATCAACTATCAACGGATTAGCTAACTTAAGAACAGCTGAAGATATAGCTGCATTAAGAGGAAAATCTGTTGAAGAAATATTAGGTTAGGAGGGAACTTGCAATGGCAAAAGTTAGATTAACATTAGTTAAAAGCTTAATCGGTAGAAAAAAAGATCATATCGCTACTGCAAACGCTCTTGGACTTAAAAAAATAAGAAAAACAGTAGAACATGAGGTAACTCCTCAAATACAAGGTATGATAAATAAAATCGACTACTTACTAAAAGTAGAAGAAATATAACATAGAGGAGGTGCACTAGATATGAAACTACATGAATTAAAACCTGTAGCAGGAAGCAGAAAAGCTCCTAAAAGAGTTGGAAGAGGAACTGGTTCAGGATTAGGAAGAAACGCTGGTAAAGGTGAAAAAGGACAAAACGCTAGATCAGGCGGTGGAGTTAGACCCGGTTTTGAAGGGGGTCAAATGCCTTTATACAGAAGATTACCTAAAAGAGGATTCACTAACATATTCGCTAAGAAAATTGTTAGCATAAACGTAGACAGATTAAATGTATTTGAAAATGGTACAGAAGTAACTCCAGAGTTATTACTTGAAAGAAGAGTAGTATCAAAAGTTATGGATGGAGTAAAAATCCTTGGAAACGGAAACTTAGAAAAGAGTTTAACAGTAAAAGGTGTTAAATTCTCAAAGTCTGCTATCGAAAAAATCGAAGCAGCTGGAGGAAAAGCTGAGGTGATTTAAGAATGCTGTCAACCCTACGTAATGCCTGGAAGGTTCCAGAGTTAAGAAGTAAGTTTTATTGGACATTGTTCTTAGTAGCTATCTTCAGGATGGGAAGTCATATTCCTGTTCCTGGGGTAAGTGCTGACTTTTTAAAAGGACTTACTCAGTCTGGAAGTCTAATGGGATTCTATGATTTAATATCAGGTGGAGCCTTTAGTAGATTTAGTATTTTTGCACTAGGTGTTATGCCATATATTAATGCATCTATCATCACTCAATTGCTTACTATCGCAATTCCATCTTTAGAACAACTTTCTAAAGAAGGTGAAGAAGGTAGAAAGAAAATTCAAAACGCAACAAGATATTTATCTATTGTGATTTCAGTTATCTTAGCAGTTGGTATGTACTTCACGATTTCAAGAAGTGGTGCAACAGCAGGATTAACTACTGCCAAAATGTTGGTTGTTATAACATCTTTAGTAGTAGGATCTACGTTCTGTATGTGGCTAGGAGATCAAATCACTGTTAAGGGATTCGGAAATGGTGTATCAATATTGATCTTCATAAATATTATTTCTAGATTACCAATGACAATAAGAGACTTAGCTCTCTTAGAAGACACAGGAAAAATAAGTATTGTTGAGATAGTACTATTTATAGTATTCGCTTTAGCAGTGCTTACAGGAGTTATTTATTTCTCGCTTGCGGAGAGAAGAGTTCCAGTACAATATGCTGGTAAAGCTGTAGGAAACAAGATGATGAAGGGACAATCAACTCATATCCCACTAAGTATAGTAGGATCTGCAGTTATCGCAATAATTTTTGCAATGTCTGTATTAGGTTTCCCTAGAACAATAGCTAATTTCTTCCCGAACCACGAGTGGGCAATATGGGTTACAAGCAGTCCATGGAGTATATTTAATGATAAAACATGGATGTATCCAGTAGTGTATGCAGTACTTACGATATTCTTTACTTGGTTCTACACACAGGTAACGTTCAAACCAGATGAAATGGCTGAGAACTTACACAAATCTGCTGGAGTTATTCCAGGAGTTAGACCTGGAGAACCAACAGAAAGATTTTTTGAAAAACTTCTAAACAGAGTATCTTTTATAGGTGGTATATTCGCTGCTTTCTTAGCAGTGTCACCAATATTAGTTGCTCAGTATACTTCATTTGAAGGAATACAATTTGGAGGAACATCATTACTAATCGTTGTAAGTGTCGCTTTAGACTTTACAAGACGTTTAGAATCACAAATGGTAATGAGGCACTACAAAGGATTTCTTAAATAAAAATAAATAGTGGAGATGATGAGCCCGTGAAGATTATTTTATTAGGCCCTCCTGGAGCAGGTAAGGGAACACAGGCAAAATCAATTAGTAATAGATATTCAATACCTCATATTTCAACTGGAGATATCTTCAGAAAAAACATTTCTGGAAATACACCTCTTGGAATAGAGGCAAAGAGTTATATGGATAATGGGCAATTAGTCCCAGATGAAGTTACTATTAACATGGTAAAAGATAGACTTCAAGAAGATGACTGTAAAAACGGATACCTTTTAGATGGTTTCCCAAGAACAGTAGCTCAAGCAGAAGCTTTAGATGCTTTCTTAAAAGAAAGAAACGAAAACTTAGATACAGCTTTATGTATTGAAGTTCCAAGCGATTTTATTCTTGAAAGAATGACAGGTAGAAGAGTTTGCCCAGCATGTGGAGCAAGTTATCATATAAAATTCAACCCACCAAAGGTTGAAGGAAAGTGCGATCTTTGCGGAAGCGAAATAGTACAAAGAAAAGATGATACAGCAGAGACTGTTGGTGAGAGACTTGAAGTTTATAAAACACAAACTCAACCACTAATTGATTTTTATAGAGAAAAGAATTTACTTTCAACTGTTGACGGTACTAGAGCTATCAACGAAGTATTCGAAAGTATCTGTGAAATCTTAGGAGATAAATAATAAATGATTATAATTAAAAATCATTTAGAAATTGACTCTATGAGAAGAGCAGGACGATTAGTTGGAGAAACTCTTAATCTAATCGAAACTAGAATCAAACCTGGTATAACTACTAAAGAATTGGACAGAATAGCAGAAGAATTTATAACTAAGCATGGAGCAAAACCTTCATTTAAGGGGTTGTACGGCTTTCCTTCTTCTCTATGTATTTCTGTGAATAATGAAGTAGTTCATGGAATACCAGGAAATTACATCTTAAAAGAAGGCGATATAGTCAGTATTGATTGTGGAGCCTATCTTGAAGGATTCCATGGAGATGCTGCTAGGACTTTTCCTGTAGGTAAAGTATCCGAAGGAGCAAAAAAGTTAATAGATGTTACAAGAGATTCCTTTTTTGCAGGTTTAAAACAAGCGAAAATAGGGAATAACTTATCAGATATATCACATGAAATACAAAGGTACGCTGAGGAGAATGGTTTCTCAGTTGTAAGGAATTTTGTAGGACACGGGATAGGCAGAGATCTACATGAAGATCCTGAGATACCTAATTTCGGTAAACCAGGTAAAGGTCCAAAGCTTACTGAGGGTATGGTATTAGCAGTAGAGCCGATGATTAATGCAGGATCCCACAAAGTTAGGACGCTTAGAGATAAGTGGACAGTTGTAACAAGTGATGGTAGTTTATCTGCTCATTACGAAAATACAATTGCAATTTTACCAGATGGTCCCGAAATTTTAACACTAGTAAAATAGTGAAAAAGTGTTGCTTAGTTATAAATTTATAAAATTAGATTTGTTTCTAAGATACTCATCGAGGTGAAAAATTTGCAAAACAATGACTTGATTGGGAAGGTAGTACTTTCTTTAGCTGGTAGAGACAAAGATCATTTATACGTAGTAGTAGGTACTTTGGATAAAGATTATGTGTTACTATCTGATGGAAATACAAAAACTATTTCAAAACCGAAGAAAAAAAGAATTAAACATTTAAATCTTTTAGAAAGTATAAATGAAGATTTGATTAACTCAATCAGAGTAAATAAGAAAGATGCTGACTTAAAAATTAAGAGATTTTTAAAATTAAGAGGCATTGTTAAGGAGGGTTGATTACCTTATGTCAAAAGATGATGTTATAGAAATGCAAGGTGTGGTACTAGAATCCTTACCTAATGCAAACTTCCAAGTTGAACTTGAAAGTGGTCACGTAATTCTAGCACATATATCAGGAAAATTAAGAATGAACTTCATAAGAATTCTGCCTGGAGATAAAGTTACAGTAGAGCTTTCTCCATATGATCTAACAAGAGGTAGAATTACATGGAGAGCAAAATAATTAGATAACAAAGTTATCATAACTTACAAGGAGGGTTAGCGATGAAAGTAAGACCATCAGTTAAGCCTATTTGCGAAAAGTGCAAAGTAATAAAAAGAAAAGGAAGAGTAATGGTTATCTGTGAAAATCCTAAGCACAAGCAAAAACAAGGCTAATATAAATTAATATTAGACAAAAAATACAATTTAGGTATTTAAAAAATGTTGACTTTTATGCAAAAGTCAAATATCATTATATAGGCATTAATTAAAATAATTAGATTTTAGGGCGGCTGCAATAGAGATGCAAAATCTCTGTTGACCTGAAATTTTATTATATATATTTTTTTTTAGATTATTAATATATAATAATTTTTTACAAGGCATTTCAATTACCAGGAGGTGTAAATTTTAATGGCAAGAATAGCAGGTATTGACCTACCAAGAGAAAAAAGAGTAGAAGTAGGCTTAACTTACATTTATGGAATCGGGTTATCTACTTCACATAAGATATTATCAGCTACAGGTATAAATCCAGACACAAGAGTTAAGGATTTAACTGAAGACGAAGTAAACTCATTAAGAAATTACATTAAAGAGCTTACTATCGAAGGTGATTTAAGAAGAGAAGTTGCTCTTAACATCAAAAGATTAATGGAAATCGGATGTTATAGAGGAATTAGACATAGAAAAGGTCTTCCAGTAAGAGGACAAAAAACTAAGACTAATGCGAGAACAAGAAAAGGTCCTAAAAAGACTATCGCAAATAAGAAGAAATAATTAAGGAGGGAAGGCAATGGCAAAGGTTAAAAAAACTAGAAGAAGAAAAGAAAGAAAAAACGTTGAGCATGGTGCTGCACACATCAAATCAACATTCAACAACTCAATAGTTACTTTAACAGACGCTCAAGGTAACGCGTTATCATGGTCAAGTGCTGGAGCTCTAGGTTTCAGAGGATCAAGAAAGAGTACTCCATTCGCAGCTCAAATGGCAGCTGAAACAGCAGCTAAAGGAGCTATGGAACACGGATTAAAGAGCATAGAAGTTTACGTTAAAGGACCAGGTTCAGGAAGAGAAGCAGCTATAAGATCATTACAAGCTGCAGGTTTAGAAGTAACATTAATAAAAGATGTTACTCCAATCCCACACAACGGATGTAGACCACCAAAAAGAAGAAGAGTCTAGTCTATTCAAACAGGAGGTGTAATTAATGGCAAGATATACTGGAGCTACATGTAGATTATGTAGAAGAGAAGGTATGAAACTATTCCTAAAAGGGGATAGATGTTATACAGATAAATGTGCTTTTGTTAGAAGAAGCTACGCACCAGGACAACACGGAGCAGCAAGAAAGAAGCTATCTGAGTATGGTGTTCAATTAAGAGAAAAGCAAAAAGCAAGAAGAATATATGGAGTGTTAGAAGGCCAATTCAGAAGTTACTACGAGAAGGCTGATAACATGAAAGGTATCACTGGGGAAAACTTACTACAATTATTAGAGCAAAGACTTGATAACGTAGTATATAGACTAGGATACGGAGCTTCAAGAAAAGAAGCAAGACAATTAGTTAATCACGGACATTTCTTAGTAAATGGTAAGAAAGTTGATATTCCATCATACAAAGTATCAGCTAACGACGTAATAACTGTTGCTGAGAAGAGCAGAGCAAGCGAAAAGTTCAAAACTTTCGTTGAAAATCCAAAGACTTTACCAAAATGGTTAGAAGCTAACGTTGAAAACTACGAAGGCAAAGTAGTTGCTTTACCAACAAGAGAAGACATTGACGTTCCTGTTAATGAAACTCTTATCGTTGAGTTATACAGCAAATAATTGTAATATTTGTTAGGGGATAGTAATTCTATAACAAATATGGAATCAGTTGCCCTCAAAAAGGTTGCCATTTTAAAATAAAGGAGGGTTCGTATGTTAGAAATCGAAAAGCCAATAATTGAATGTATAGAGTCAAATGAAGACGGTACTTATGGTAAGTATACGGTTGAGCCACTTGAAAGAGGATATGGTATTACATTAGGAAATGCCCTAAGAAGAATATTATTATCTTCTTTACCAGGTGCTGCTGTAACATCAGTGAAAATTGATGGTGTATTACATGAGTTCTCAACTATACAAGGAGTTAAAGAAGATGTTACAGAAATTATTCTTAACATTAAAGCTTTAGCTTTAAGAATGAATGGTGAAGGTCCTAAAACTATATATATAGATGCAAAAGGACCAGGTGTTGTAACAGGCGCTGATATAAAGACTGACGGAGATGTTGAAGTTGTTAATAAGGATTTACATATTGCAACTTTAGATACAGATGGAAGACTTTATATGGAGCTTACTGTAAACAGAGGTAGAGGATATGTTACTCAAAATAAAAATAAGAGCGACGATCTACCAATATCAGCAATCGCTGTTGATTCAATATACACACCAGTAAAAAGAGTTAATTATAAAGTAGAAAATACTAGAGTCGGTCAAATTACTGACTATGATAAATTAACTTTAGAAATTTGGACAGATGGTACTATTAAGATTGATGAAGCTATTAGCTTATCAGCAAAAATCTTAATAGAACACTTCAAATTATTTATGTCATTAACTGACAACACAAATGATGTTGAGATAATGATAGAAAAAGAAGAAGATAAAAAGGAAAAAGTACTAGAGATGACTGTTGAAGAGCTTGATCTTTCAGTAAGATCATATAACTGCTTAAAAAGAGCAGGAATCAACACAGTTCAAGAACTTGCTAACAGATCAATGGACGACATGATGAAAGTAAGAAATCTAGGAAAGAAATCCTTAGAAGAAGTTGAAAAGAAACTTAAAGAGTTAGGTTTAAGCTTAAAACTAGGCGACGAGTAAGGAGGTAAATCCATGGCAGTTAATCGTAAGTTAGGTCTTCCTTCAGATCAAAGAAGAGCTATGCTTAGAGGACTAGTAACTAGCTTCTTAAAGCACGGTAAGATCGAAACAACTGTAACAAGAGCTAAAGAAACAAGAAGTTTAGCAGAAAAAATGATCACTCTTGCTAAAAGAGGAGATCTTCACGCTAGAAGACAAGTATTAGCTTTTGTACAAGAGGAAGCAGTAGTAAAACATTTATTTGATAATATAGCTCCAAAATACACTGAGAGAAACGGTGGTTATACAAGAATGTATAAAGTTGGTCCAAGAAGAGGGGACGGAGCAGAAATGGTTATACTTGAATTAGTATAATTGTTTTGTTAAGGGTATTAAGTATTCGTACTTAATACCCTTTTTTCATAGATATAATTTAAAATTAAATCCATTTAGTAGTTAGTTTTAAGACTATATCGCAAAATTAAGCCCAAAATGTAAGAAAAGATGTATTACTTTTAGTAACACATCTTTATTTTTGTATAAAATAAAGAATTTTATGTAGAATAAATATTTACAATAGATATCCTTTTGTGGTAAATTTCAAAATAAGGCTTAGAAATTAGTTAGAATATTATAAGTTAGATATATATTTAACATTGAAAATAGGACCATATAAGATATAATAGTATTGGTACACTGTATATACAGTATTTTAGGATTTTTTTAATCTTTAAATAGTGTATATAAAAAATATCGATTAGTTTTTTAGTTAAAATTTATATGATGTTTTTAAAGTCATATAGAGATAGGTATGGTGGTAATATAAATGAGTAATGAAATGATAAGATGTGAGAATGTATCATTTAAGTATACTTCACATGAAGATGGTGAGATTAAATATGCTTTAAAAGATATAAACCTTTCTGTTAAAAAAGGTGAATTTCTTGTAGTACTTGGTCATAATGGATCTGGTAAGTCTACTGTAGCTAAGCATATGAATGCTCTTTTAATTCCTAGTGACGGAAATGTATATGTTGATGAATTAAATACTAGGGATGAAGATAATGTTTGGGATATAAGGTCAAAAGCTGGAATGGTGTTTCAAAACCC
This sequence comes from Clostridium chrysemydis, assembly GCF_015234215.1. Taxonomy (GTDB): domain Bacteria; phylum Bacillota; class Clostridia; order Clostridiales; family Clostridiaceae; genus Clostridium; species Clostridium chrysemydis. Next base: position 34,075 of record NZ_JADEKP010000004.1, read on the forward strand.
AGATAACCAAATGGTTGCAACTATTGTTGAAGATGACGTTGCGTTTGGGCCAGAAAATTTAGGTATAGATCCTTTAGAAATAAGAAAAAGGGTTGATGAAAGTTTAGAGAAGGTTGGCATGAGTGAATATAAAAGGCACGCACCACATCTTCTTTCAGGTGGACAAAAGCAAAGAGTAGCTATAGCAGGTATTTTAGCTATGCAACCTGATTGTATAATTTTAGATGAACCTACAGCTATGCTTGACCCTTCAGGAAGAAAAGAAGTAATAAAAAATATAAAAGAGATAAATAAAGAGTATGGAATTTCTATTGTTTTAATTACTCACTATATGGATGAAGCAGCTGAAGCTGATAGAATCGTTGTAGTAGATGATGGTAAAGCAATAATGGAAGGAACGCCAAAGAAGATTTTTTCAAATGTTGAAAAAATGAAAGAAGTAGGATTAGATGTTCCTCAAGTTACAGAGTTATCATATGAATTAAATAAAGCTGGTATTTCTATAGATAGAGAAATTATAAATGTAGATGAGATGGTGGATGCGTTATGTCAATTAAAATAGAAGATTTAAGACACGTCTATATGCAAAATGGTCCTTTTGAAAAGGTAGCTTTAGATGATGTTAATTTAAATATAAATGATGGTGAATTTATTGCATTAATAGGTCACACAGGGTCTGGTAAATCAACTCTTATACAACACATGAATGGTCTTTTAGAAGCTACTTCAGGAAAGATTATAGTTGATGGTGTTGATATAACTTTAAAAGGGTCAAAGCTTATTGATGTTAGAAAAAAAGTTGGGTTAGTATTTCAATATCCAGAGTATCAGCTTTTTGAAGAAACTATCGAAAAAGATATAGAATATGGTCCTAGAAATTTAGGGCTAGATGATGAAGAAATAACTAAAAGAGTTAAAAAGTCTATGGAGATGGTAGGGTTAGATTACGAAACTTATAGACATAAATCACCTTTTGATTTAAGTGGAGGACAAAAAAGAAGGGTAGCTATAGCTGGAGTTATCGCTATGGAACCTAAAACTTTAATTTTAGATGAGCCTACAGCAGGATTAGACCCTAAAGGCAGAGATGATATCTTAAATCAAATAAAATTACTTCACGAAAAATATAATATGACTATAATCTTGGTAAGTCACAGTATGGAGGACGTTGCTAAGATTGCAAAGAGAGTAATAGTTATGAATAAAGGTAAAGTAGTATTAGAAGGAAGCCCTAGAGAGGTTTTTAAAGAAGTTGAAACCTTAGAAGATATAGGACTTGGGGTTCCGCAGGTTACGTACCTTATAAGAGCACTTAGAGCTAAAGGAATAGATATAAGAGAAGATATTTATACAATAGAAGAGGCTAGAAAAGAATTAATTAAAATATTTGGAAAGAGTTCTGTTTAGGGGGGATAGTTAAGATGATGAAAGATATAACTATAGGACAATATATTCCTGGTAATTCATTTGTTCATAAGCTAGACCCAAGAACTAAAATACTTATATCATTATTATTTATAGTTTCTTTATTTATAATGGATAAGTTTTGGGGTTATATTTTAGTAGTTGCTTTTTTAGCAGCAGTAATTGCAGACTCAAAAGTTCCTGCAAGATTTATTTTAAAAGGTTTAAAACCTATAATATTTTTAGTAGTTTTAACCTCTATAATTAATATATTTATGATAAAAGGTACACCAGATACATTACTATTCCACTTTGGGTTTATAAATATATATGTTGAAGGTGTAAGAACAGCCGTATTTATGGCTTTAAGGCTTATATTCTTAGTAGTAGGTACATCACTCCTTACATTAACAACATCACCTATAGAACTTACAGACGGTATAGAAGCACTTTTAAGACCTATTGGTAGAGAACTTGCACACGAACTTGCTATGATGATGACGATAGCTTTAAGATTCATTCCAACGCTTATGGATGAAACAGATAAGATTATGAAAGCACAAAAAGCAAGAGGTGCAGATTTTGAAACCGGAAATATAATACAAAAGGCTAAAAGTTTAATACCTTTATTAGTTCCGTTATTTATAAGTTCATTTAGAAGAGCTGATGAACTTGCTATAGCTATGGAAGCTAGATGCTATAGAGGTGGAGCTGGCAGAACTAGAATGAAGAAATTACAGTTTACAAAAAGAGATGCAAAGGCTTGGGCTATTTTTGCAGTGTTATTTGTAGCTAGTATATTAATTAGAATTTTATAAAAAGATTTAAAGATAATAGCAATAGGTTAAAAAAACTTTTAATCTATTGCTAGATTTTTGTTTGTAAGATTATAAAAATGTGCGTTTAAGGATATAATTATAAATATCGCTAAACGCTCTTATTTTAGGCTTGAAGAGGGGATAATTTTGAAAAATATTAAATTAACAATAGAATACGATGGAAGTAATTATGCTGGGTGGCAAAGGCAAAATAATCATTTAACTATTCAAGAATGCATTGAAAATGCTATAGAAAAAATAGTAAAAGATAAGGTATCTATCACAGGAAGCTCTAGAACTGATGCAGGAGTGCATGCAAGAGGAATGGTAGCAAACTTTAAAACAGATAGTAGTGTGCCACCAGAACGCTTTAGAGAAGCAATAAATACTAAGCTACCTGATGATATAGCAATAGTAAAATCAGAAGAGGTTCCTTTAGATTTCCATGCCCGTTATAGTAGTAAAGGAAAAACTTATTGTTATACTATAATTAATAGATACGAAAAGGTAGCAATGTTTAGAAGCTATTCTTGTCATATAAGAGATAAGCTTAATTTTAGTGATATGGAAGAGGCTTGTAAAGATTTTATAGGGAAACACGATTTTAAAGCTTTTAAAACATCAGGAAGTTCTGTAAAAACTAGCATTAGAACTATTAGCGATCTTCATTTAGAAAAGGATGGAGAAATTATAAAATTATATATAACTGCGGATGGATTTCTTTATAATATGGTTAGAATTATTGCTGGAACTTTAATAGAAGTAGGTCTTGGAAAAATAAAAAAACAAGATATAAAAAGTATTATAAATCTAGGAAAACGTGAAGATGCAGGCTTTTGTGCACCATCTACAGGGTTAGTTTTAGAAAAAGTCTATTATTAGCGAAAAAAGTGAGTAAAATTTATTGACACGCCCGTAAGCGTGTATTATAATAATTAATGTTTGTTAGAATATTTATGTAGATTAGACTTTTAAAAGTCGTAACATAAATGCGGTACTTAAGCTTTAAGTAAAGCGAATGAATTATCTAGGGAGGTAAAGAGATGAAATCATACATTGCAAAAGCACAAGAAGTTGAAAGAAAATGGTATGTTGTTGACGCTGCTGGAAAGCCTCTAGGAAGAGTTGCTAGCCAAGTTGCTTCAATATTAAGAGGAAAAAATAAACCAACATTTACACCAAATGTTGACTGCGGAGATTTCGTAGTAGTTATCAATGCAGAGAAAGTTGTTTTAACTGGTAAGAAGTTAGATCAAAAAATGTTAAGAAAGCACAGCGGATACGCAGGTGGACTAAAAGAAACTCCATACAGAGAAGTTTTAGCTAAAAAACCTGAATTTGCATTCGAAGAAGCAGTAAGAAGAATGTTACCAAGTGGTGTTTTAGGAAGAAAAATGTTAAAGAAATTAAAAGTATACAGAGGAACTGAGCACAACCACGAAGCTCAAAATCCAGAAGTACTTGAATTAAAGTACTAGTATACAATTCTTGGGAGGAGGAAGTAAAATGGCAAAAGTTCAATACATGGGAACTGGTAGAAGAAAAAAATCAGTTGCAAGAGTTAGATTAGTACCTGGAAACGGGCAAGTAATCATAAATAAAAGAGATTCTGAAAATTATTTCGGATTAGAAACTTTAAGAGTTATACTTAACCAACCTTTAGTTTTAACAGAAACTAAAGATAAGTTTGACGTTTTAGTAAATGTTCACGGTGGAGGATTCACAGGTCAAGCAGGAGCTATCAGACACGGAATCGCTAGAGCATTAGTTAAATCAGACGAGGCATTAAAGCCTGAGTTAAAAAAAGCTGGATTCTTAACTAGAGACTCAAGAATGGTTGAAAGAAAGAAATACGGTAAAAAGAAAGCAAGAAAATCACCACAATTCTCAAAAAGATAATTGTCTGGATTTACTTATTTTCAGAAAAAGAAGAGCAGTATGTTACTGTTCTTCTTTTTTTTTTGTACCTTTTAACTTGAGGTAGAATAATATTTTTTGAGTATATGGTAAAATATAGATAAAAAGCAAATTGGGGGAGGGGCATAATGAAACGTATTTTAATTCATGGACTAGGGCAAAATTCTTTAGTTTGGAACGAAACTATTTCACATATGTTAAAACAAGATAATATATTTTGTGTTGAGTCAGCTACACTTATTAAGGGTAAAGAGGTATCCTATCAAAATTTGTATAAAGCTTTCTCAAACTACTGTAATGAAATTTCAGAACCATTAGATTTATGCGGACTTTCACTAGGCGCAGTTCTAGCATTAAATTATGCTATAGATAATCCTAAAAGAGTTAATTCATTAGTATTAATTGCTGCGCAATATGAAATGCCAAAAACGTTACTTAAATTGCAAAATATAGTTTTTAGATTTCTACCTAAAAAATCCTTCGAAAGTATGGGAATGAGTAGAGAAGATTTTATTAAATTGACAAAATCAATGATGAACTTGAATTTAAAAAATGAATTAAAGAAGGTTTCTTGTAAAGTGCTACTAATTTGTGGAGAAAATGATAGTCCAAATAAAAAGGCTACAAGAAATCTATATAAAAGTATATCAAAATCAGAAATGGTATTTATAAAGAACTCAAAACATGAAGTAAATAATGATAATCCAAAGGAATTAGCTAAAATACTAAATAATTTTTATAAGATGTAGATTAATTGAAACATTAGATTTTATATTTAACAAAAATAGTTATAAATTTAACTATATAGAAACAGTCCTTTAAAGTAAAAAAATTATATTTAACCTGTTTCTAATAAAAGTCCGTTTTATATTAAAATTAGGTTAAAAGTAGCCAAAATATATTAACAAATGTTAAGTGATATTGTACACTTTGAATTGTAAGTAAAGGAAATACATAGAAAAGAAAATAAATATATAAATTTGGAGGATAAAGACTTTGGATTCAATGATAATGACTATAATTACTCTGATGGGTGGTCTTGGACTATTCATTTACGGAATGAAGCTTATGGGAGACGGCTTAGAAAATGCAGCTGGGGAAGGTCTTAAAAAGATACTTGAAAAAGTAACATCTAACCCTATTATGGCGGTAGTAGTAGGGGCGGCAGTAACTGCTGTAATACAAAGTAGTAGTGCGACTACTGTAATGGTAGTTGGTTTTGTTAATGCAGGATTGATGAACTTAGCGCAAGCTGTTGGTGTTATTATGGGAGCAAATATAGGTACTACTATAACTGCTCAATTAGTTGCATTTAAATTAGACGATATAGCACCACTATTTGTGTTCTTTGGAACAGGAATGGTTATGTTTGCTAAATCAAATAAGAGAAGAGAAATAGGTAATATTGTTTTAGGATTCGGTATATTATTTACTGGAATGGGCGCTATGAGTGAGGCTATGAAACCTCTAGCTAGTTCACCGGTATTTGAACAACTTTTAGCTTCAATAGGTGATAAGTGGTACATAGGAATTTTAGTTGGTGCAGGTATAACTGCAATACTTCAAAGTTCATCAGCTACTACTGGTATCTTAATTGCCCTTGCAGGTACAGGAACTATAACGATTGGAGAAGCACTTCCAATATTATTTGGATGTAATATAGGTACTTGTATAACAGCATTACTTGCAAGTATAGGAACTAATAAAACAGCGCATAAGGCTGCCGTACTTCACCTTTTATTTAATGTTGGTGGAACAATTATATTTATTCCTTTCTTAGGAATGCTTGGAGAACTTGTATATAACTTAACTCCAGGAGATGTAAGTAGGCAAATAGCTAACTCACATACAGTTTTCAACGTAGTAAATACTTTAGTTATGTTACCTCTTAGAAATGTGCTTATAGCTATAGCCAATAAGGTAGTTCCAGGAGATGAAGAGGTTGAAACTAATGGTCCTAAATTTATTGATGATAGATTATTAGAAACACCTGTTATAGCAGCAGGACAAGTTATAAAAGAAACTATAAGAATGTCAAACAAAGCTCAAAAGAATTTAGATTTAGCTATGCAGGCATTTTTTGAAAATGATGAAAAATTAATAAAAAAAGTATATGAGAACGAAGAGATAATAAATACTCTAGAAGAAGCTATAACTAATTATTTAGTTAAACTTTCAAAATGCGATCTTTCAGATAGAGAACTTGGTATAGTTACATCAACTTTCCATATTGTAAATGATATTGAAAGAGTAGGAGACCATGCTGAAAATATAGCAGACCTTGCATCACAAAAAATAAATAAAAACTTAGAATATAGTAAAGGTGCAATAGAGGATTTAAAACAAATGTACAACTATACTAAAGATGCACTTCAAATAGCTGCAGATAGTTATGAAAATAGAGATGTTAAAAAAGCAAGTAGCATAAGTGATGTTGAAGATAGAATAAATGTATTAGAAAAAGATTATAGAGATAAACATATTAAAAGACTTAATGATGGAAAATGCAGTGCATATGCAGGTGCAATATTCTTAGATCTAATAAGTAACTTTGAAAGAATTGGTGACCACTCAGTAAATATCGCTGAGAGCGTTATTGAAAACAATACATTAGACTAATAAAAACCGCCGGTTACGGCGGTTTTTTATGTTTAACTAAAAGAATAAATAAAATATATAATCCGCATACTAATAAAGATTTAGTAAATAAGTTAGATGGAGGATTTAAGATGAAATTACTTAAAAGGATCAGTATATTTTTATGTCTTTTTTTATGTTTTTTTAGTTTGAAAGTTTTTGCAGAAGAAGAGTTTTTCGAAAAGACAAGTATCCTTATAGATCCAGGTCACGGCGGAATAGATGGTGGTGCAAGATCTAAAAATGGAACTTTAGAAAAGGATTTGAATTTAGAAATAAGTAAAAGATTAAAAGATTCTCTTTCAAAAAGAGGATATAAGGTTTCTATGACAAGAGAACAAGATTTAGAATTATCTTCAAAAAAGAGAGAAGATTTAGATTTAAGGTGCCTTAAGAAAAAAGAAGTTAAAAGCGATATTTTTATATCTATACACCAAAATATATTTCCTAAAGTAACAAGCAAAGGAGCTCAGATTTGGTATTCTAGCAATGAAAAAAGTAAGTTATTAGCAGAATCTATTCAAAGTTCTATTAAAGAAAACTTGCAGCCAAACAATAATAGATTATCTAAAGATGCAAAAGGTGATTATAAAATCTTAAAAGATGGTAATTTAGGTGCAAATATAATAATAGAATGTGGATTCTTATCTAACTATGACGACGAAGCTAATTTAAAATCTAGTGAGTTCCAACAAAAGCTTGTAGATTCAATAGTGATAGGTGTAGAAAGATATAATGAAATTAATAAAAAGAATGTAGAATAAAGGATATTTCCTAGGAAATTTAAAAAAAGGTAGCTAATTTAGTAGCTGCCTTATTTTTATAAGAAAATATAACTATACAATTAAAAAGTTATGTAAAGGTAAAAATATAAAAATTAGTTTTTTATTGTAAATTTAAAAGACTATTATAAAATATAATTGTGAGGAATAATTTATAAAAAGAGGTGGGCTATATGAGAGAGATTAATGTCAAATTAATCGAAGAAACTATAAAAAAGTTATGTATCGAAGCAAATTATTATATTGGGGAAGACATAAAAGATGCATTAAATAGAAGTAGCATGAAAGAAGATTATGCACTTGCGAAGGATATATTAAAGAATATTATAGAAAATGAAAAGATAGCGAGAAATGAGGAGGTACCTATATGCCAAGATACTGGCATGGCTTGTATATTCTTAGAAATAGGACAAGATGTGCATATAGTAGGAGGAGATTTAGAAGATTCGATTAATGAGGGAGTAAGAAAAGGTTATGAGGAAGGTTATTTAAGAAAGTCAGTTGTAAAAGATCCTATAGAGAGAATAAATACGAAAGATAACACTCCAGCTGTAATTTATTATGAAATAGTAAAGGGAAGCAATATAAAAATTAAGCTAGCACCTAAGGGTTTTGGATCTGAAAATATGAGCAAAATAGGGATGCTTAAACCATCTGATGGGATAGATGGAGTTAAAAGGTTTATATTAGATACTGTAAAGCAAGCGGGACCTAATCCTTGCCCGCCTATGGTCATAGGAGTAGGAATAGGAGGGACATTTGATAAGGCTGCGTATTTAGCAAAAAAAGCACTTTTAAAGCCTATAAACTATATAAATGAGTCAGAATATTATAAAGCTTTAGAAGAGGAATTATTAAAAGAAATAAACAGCTTAGGAATAGGCCCACAAGGTTTTGGAGGGCTAACTACTGCACTTGGGGTAAATATATTAACTTACCCAACGCATATAGCAGGGCTTCCTGTGGCGGTTAATATAAGCTGTCATGCAACTAGACACAAAGAAGCTGTACTTTAGGAGGGGTTATTTTGAAAGAAAAAATTTATTTAAATACACCATTAACTAGAGAAAAAATAAAAAACTTGAATGCTGGGGATACAGTTTATTTAAGCGGGAGTATATACACAGCACGTGATGCTGCTCACAAGAGATTAATAGAACTTATAGATAAAGGGGAAGAACTTCCTATAAGTATAGAAAATGAAACTATATATTATGTTGGTCCTACTCCTGAAAAAGAAGGTAAAGTAATAGGGTCTTGTGGACCTACTACAAGCTATAGGATGGACTCTTATTCACCTAAGTTATTAGATTTAGGGCTTAAGGGAATGATAGGAAAAGGCTCTAGAAGCATAGAGGTAATAGATAGTATAGTTAAAAATTCGGCAATTTATCTTGGGGCTATAGGAGGCGCTGCTGCATTAATTGCAAAATGCGTAGTCAAATCAGAAATTATAACTTACGAAGATTTAGGATCTGAAGCTATAAGGAAATTAGAAATAAAGGATATGCCACTTATAGTAGTAATAGATTCTAAGGGGAATAACTTATATGAAATAGGAAAGGAAAGATATTTAAATTCAAAAAAATGATGACTTAAAAGTCATCATTTTTTCTATATAGAAACGAATCCCTTACCTTTAACTTCAGAAACATCTACTATTGTTATGAAAGCTGAAGGGTCTATTTTTACTAGTTTTCGTTTAAGTCTTAACATTTCATTAGTAGTTAAAATGCAATAAAGCATTTTTCTTTTTGAGTGAGTGTATTCACCTTCTGATATCAATGAGGTAACACCACGATTAAGATCAGACATAATATAGTCAATTACAGCATCCTCTTTGTTTGTAAGTATTAAAAGTAGGTTTTTACTATTTAGACCTCTAAGAACCTTATCTAAAACTACACCTTGAATAAAAATAGATACAAGAGTATATAATGCCTTTGGTATCCCAAAAATTATAGCTCCGACTATTATGATTAGGCAATTAAGGGCAAAACCTAGTTTACCTATTTCAAAGTTAGAGTATTTTTTACGAATAAGCATAGTTATAATATCAGTTCCCCCTGTTGAACCATTTCTTAAAAATACTATACCGTAACCTATACCGCAAAGTACGCCGCCATAAACGCAATAAAGTAATATGTCGTTTATTTCAATTATATTGGATAATGGTTTTGTTAGTATAAGTGCTATTGAAAGGGATAACATTCCGACTCCAGAGTATAGAGTAAACTTTTTACTAAGCTTAAATAAACTTATAATAAAAAGAGGAACGTTTAAAATAAATACAACAATCCCGGCTTGAATTCCGGCAATGTATTCAAACATAAGTGCTATTCCAGTAGCACCACCGCTAAGTAGTTGAGCGTGAGTTAAGAAAAGATTTACCCCAAGTGCGGCTATAAGGCAACCTATAAAAATCAAAACGACGTCAACATAGAATCTTTTACTTCTAATCAATTTACCCATTTAAAATTCTCCCTATGGTTATACAAATATAAATTAAATCAACGTTTATTATATATAAAATAGTGAAGAAAGTTAACGTGTAAATAATGAGTAATATAGAGATATTTCAAGGTGAATGACAGCGTAGAGACTATACCTATCTTTAATTATTAATATCTCAAAAAAGCTAGTAAATGCTATGTAGTATACATATACGAGGCTAGACATAACATAAAAAATAGTAAATAATTATCTTATAGAGAGGATGGTGGTTTATATTTTAAGAATAAATTTACCAGGAGACAAGAAAAATAAGAAAATATTACTTATAATTCTAGTAATAATAGTTCTTTTTGTACTAATAAAAGCAGGTTTTGATAATAATAAAAAGAAATTTGATATAAATAATGGAAAAGATGTAGAAACTATTAAATAAATAATAATATTTTAAATAATTTGTAATACTATTTTACTTATATATACGTTAAGATAAATATATAACCTATTAAACGTAAGGGAGGAAAAACTATGTTTAATATTTTAGTTGTAGATGATGAAAAAGAGATTAGAGATGCTATTAATATATATTTAAGAGGTGAAAATTTAACTGTATTTAATGCTAGTAATGGATATGAGGCATTGGAAATTTTAGAGGAGAAAAATATACACGTTATAATTTTAGATATAATGATGCCAGAATTAGATGGTATAAAAACATGCTTAAAAATAAGAGAGTCAAATAACATACCAATAATTATGTTATCAGCTAGAGGTGAAGATTCTGATAAAATTTTAGGGTTAAATGTTGGTGCTGATGATTATATAACTAAACCATTTAATAACCTAGAACTTGTAGCTAGAGTTAAATCGCAGCTTAGAAGATACGATAATCCTTTATCTATGGAAAATAAGGATTTTATTAAAGTTCGTGATTTAGAAATAGACACAGTAGCAAAAGTGATAACCGTAAGAGGCGAAGAGATAAAGGTAACAGCTACAGAATATAAGATATTAGTTCTTTTATCTTCAAACCTTGGGAAAGTTTTTTCTATTAAAGAAATATATGAAAAGGTTTGGGAAGAACCATTTTATAAAAGTGAGAACACAGTTACAGTTCATATAAGAAGGATAAGAGAAAAAATTGAGATAAACACAAAAGATCCAGAATACATTAAGGTGGTATGGGGAATTGGGTATAAAATTGAAAAATAGCCTAAAAAAATATGTAAGTACTTTATGGATTATAGAACTTATAATTTTATTAGTTCTTTCTATAATAAATATAGATGCAGGTTTTAAATATTTAACTAGCCCAAACAAAAACGATGGAGTTAGTAATATTGATGCAATTTTTAATAGACCTAAATACTATAAAAGTATGCTAGAACACGATAGCGAAGAAATAAGTCAAGACTTATACAAAAAGACTGATGGACTTAGGCTTCTCTTAGTTCCTAGTGAAGATCAAAAAGAAACTATTAGAAATATGATTTATAACGACAGCTTTTATAGTAATAGTGGTGATAAAGAGAAGATTCCAAAAGAAGTTTATTTTATTGTTAGAAATAAAGAAACCAACGACATCTTTTCAAATGATCCTTTTTTCCAAGGTGTTAAGAAATTAGATGTTAAAGATCTAAGGTCTGTTTTATCTAAGAAATACGAGGGAAAAGAAGTTATATATGATGCTTGTAATAATGAAAATATATATAACGCTGGGATAGAGGAAGGACTTATGACTTACTCTAAAAAGATAGTAGGTCAATTTGAAGAGATATATTATACATCAGCTGAGGCATATAGTGCATATGTAGCACATGCTGTAAAAAGGGTAATATTTTTCTTTATAAGCATAACAATAAACCTCTTATTACTTTTTAAAGTGATATATCTTTTTGTAAAAGGAAAAGGGAATGTGATTATAAGCGGAAACTTTGTCCGTGATATATTATATGTATTTAAAAATGCATTTAAATATAAAGGGCCTAGAAGGACTCTTATAACAAGTATAATAATAGCTATTATATTTTATATAATATATTTATATGCACTAGCTGTAGATGGAACAGAGAACAATTTAATAGTTAAATTCTTTAGGTCCTATCCTTTTAAAGGGAGTTTTTTATTAGTTTTATTGCCTATGATAGGTGTTTTATATTCTGTTAAAAGAAATATCGAGATAGGTATTATAGGAGATAGAATAAAAATAATAAACGATGGAAATCTTCATGAGGATATAAAAGAAGTTGGTGGAGGAGAAATTAAGTCTCTTATACAAAATATAAACAAAATGAAAGATGGTTATAATATTGCAGTACAAGAAGCACTTAAGAATGAAAAGCTTAAAACTGAACTTATAACTAATGTATCACATGATTTAAAAACGCCTCTAACTTCAATAATAAACTACGTAAATATTCTTCAAAGAGATAATATTTCAGAAGAGGAAAGAAAAGAGTATTTAAAAATAGTAGAAATAAAATCTAATAAATTAAAAGTATTAATTGAAGATTTATTTGAAGTATCTAAGATGAATTCAGGAAAAATTGAAATCCAAAAAGAAAACATAGATGTAGTATCTTTAGTATATCAAGTTATAGGGGAATATTCTTCTATGTATGAAGATAAAAATATAGATTTTATAGTTGAGAGTACAGAGGATGAACTTATAATGCCATTGGATGGGGTGATGTTCTCTAGAGTTATAGAAAATATTACTGTAAATGCATTAAAATACTCTCTTGAAGGAACTAGAGTTTATGCAAACATAGAAAAAAAAGAAAATGAAGTTATAATAAGCTTTAAAAATGTTGCAAATTATGAGATGACTTTTGATGAGAATAGTATATTTGAAAGGTTTGTGCGTGCAGATGAGTCTAGAAACTCGAAAGTTGAGGGCTCTGGGCTTGGGCTTGCTATAACTAAAAGCATAGTTGAGCTTCATGGAGGAGAAACTAAAATAAAAAGAGAGGGTGACTTATTTAAAATTTTTGTTATATTACCTTTAGACGCGGAAGATTCTAAAAAAGATATGATAAAATAATAAGTAAGTAAAAGGAGGGAATAGTATGAGTATATTATTTGTAGAATATCCTAAATGTACTACTTGTAGAAAAGCTAAAAAGTGGTTACAAGAAAAAGGGTTAGAGTTTATAGACAGAGACATAAAAGAAGATAATCCAAGCAAAGAAGAATTAAAAAAATGGTTAGAAATGAGCGGCTTACCTATAAAGAAATTCTTTAATACATCTGGTATGTTATATAGAGAAAAAGGAATGAAAGACAAAATTAATACTTTGTCAGAAGAGGAACTTTTAGATATCCTTTCAGAAGATGGAATGATGGTTAAAAGACCTATAGTAGTTAACGGTGATAAAGTTTTAGTTGGGTTTAAAGAAGCGGCGTGGGAAGAGGACTTATTAAAATAAGATAGTTTTAGGACTGTATTAATTTAAAACTTAATACAGTCTTTTATTATGAGGATGATGTAATAATTAATATTATAAAAATTAGTTTGTCAAAAGATAAAGGTTATCAAAAAAGAGAGATAATAAGAGAAATCTAAAAGAAAATATATATATTTACTTAATACAAACTTTAATTAGTTTTACACTAGGAAGTATTAAAACTATAATTAAAAAGCAACATATTGTGTTGGTTTGGTATAAACACAATATAGATATACAATATATAGTTAAAGGAGAATGGGTTTAAATGATGCACGAGCTATGCAAGATTGGGCTAGAAGCCATAAATGACGAGTATGGGATATATACTGAAGAGAGATTAAAAGAGAAATTAGATTTAATTATTAGACCTAAGATGAAATATGAGGAAATAAGGGATTCACTTATAAGAGTTTCATTAGAACTTACAACTGATATGGAGCCAGATTGGCAAAACATAGCTTCAAAGTTATACGTTCAAAGATTATATGATATAGTAAAGACAAACAGAGGATTAAAAGATACGGAAAACCCATATAAAGATTTATACGGATTTATAAAAAGATTAACAGATGAAAAGTTATACGGAAAATATATATTAGAAAACTATTCAAAAGAAGATATAGACGAATTAGAGAAAGAATTAAAACCTGAGCGTGATTATCTTTTTACATACAGCGGAATAAAACTTTTAAGTGAGAGATACTTAGTTGAAAATTTTAATAGAGAAGTTTTAGAATTACCACAGCAATTATTTATGGGAATAGCAATGCATTTAGCAATACCAGAAGAAAAAGGTAAAAGACTTTTTTGGGCAAAGAGATTCTATGACGTATTAAGTTCGTTAAAAGCAACAATGGCAACACCTACAATGGCTAATGCTAGAAAGCCTTTCTATCAATTAAGCTCATGCTTTATAGATACAGTAAATGATAGTTTAAAGGGGATTTATAAGTCATTAGACAACTTTGCTGAAGTTTCTAAGTTTGGTGGCGGAATGGGAATCTATATAGGTAAGATAAGAGCTCTTGGCTCTCCAATTAGAGGATTTAAAGGAGCATCAGGTGGAATTATACCTTGGGTTAAATTATTTAACGATACAGCAATAGCAGTAGACCAGCTTGGAGTAAGAAATGGTTCAGTAGCTATTTGGCTTGATGCTTGGCATAAAGATCTACCAGATTTTCTTCAAGTTAGAACTAATAACGGAGATGATAGAAAGAAAGCGCATGATGTTTTCCCAGGTCTTTGTTATCCGAACCTATTTTGGAAACTTGCAGAAGAAGATATAGATGCAAACTGGTATATGATGTGTCCTCACGAAATAAGACTTGTTAAAGGATATTCTTTAGAAGATTTTTATGGCGATGAGTGGGAAGAAAAATACTATGACTGTGTAAATGATTCTAGAATAGAAAAACGCGTCATGAAAGTTAAAGACTTAGTAAGGCTTATAATTAAAAGTGCAGCAGAAACTGGAACTCCATTTGCATTCTTTAGAGATGCTGCAAATAAAATGAATCCAAATAAGCATAAGGGTATGATTTATTCTTCAAACCTTTGTACTGAAATAATGCAAAACATGAGCCCTATGGATATAAGAGAAAGCGAAATAACAGATGAAAATGGCGATAAGGTTATAGTTGAAAAAACTAAGGCAGGGGATTTTGTTGTTTGTAATCTTTCTTCAGTAGTTTTAGGAAACGTTGATGTTACGAGTGAAGAAGAGATAGAGTACGTTGTAGAAACTCAAATAAGAGCTATGGATAACGTAATAGATCTTAATTATTACTCAGTTCCTTATGCAGAAGTTACAAATCAAAAGTATAGAGGGGTAGGTCTTGGAACTTCAGGATATCACCATATGCTTGCTGAAAACAGAATTCATTTTACAGAAGATAATCATAAAGACTTTGTTGATAAAGTTTATGAAGATATAAATTTCTATGCAATTAAAGCTAGTATGAAAATAGCTAAAGAAAAAGGAAGATACAATGAATTTGAAGGCTCTGATTGGGATAATGGAGATTATTTCAAATTAAGAGGATATAATTCTAATAGATGGAGAGAACTTTATAGTGAAATAAAAGAAAATGGAATGAGAAACGGATACCTTATGGCAGTAGCACCTAACGGATCTACAGCAACACTTGCTGGAACTTCAGAAGGAGTAGATCCTGTTATGTCAAGATTCTGGTTAGAAGAGAAAAAGGGAAGTATAGTTCCAAAGACAGCACCAAATCTTTCAGAAGATAATTACTGGTATTATAACTCTGCTTATAATATAGACCAAGCTTGGTGCGTTAAGATGAATGGCGTAAGACAAAGACATATAGACCAAGGACAATCCTTCAACCTTTATATAACTACGAATTATACTATGAGAGGTATAATGAACCTTTATATAGAGGCTTGTAAGTCAGGTGTTAAATCAATTTATTACGTAAGAAGTAAGTCGCTTGAAGTAGGAGATTGTGAAAGCTGTTCGGCTTAAAAGATAGAGGTATTTAGGAGGCAAAATTTAAATGTTAGATATAAATAGAAAACCACTCTTTAATGAGTTTGGAGATATAGAAACTTCAAAAAAGAGAATGATAAATGGTAACACAACAAATCTTAATGATTTTAACAATATGAAATATACTTGGGTATCAGATTGGTATAGACAAGGTATGAATAACTTTTGGATACCAGAAGAGATAAACTTAGCACAAGATTTAAAAGATTATAAGAGATTAACAGAAGATGAGAGAACTGCATACGATAAGATACTTTCATTTTTAATATTCTTAGATTCAATTCAAACAGCTAATTTAGGTAATATAAATAACTATATAACTGCAAGTGAAGTTAACCTTTGTTTAACTATACAAGCATTCCAAGAAGCTGTTCATTCACAAAGTTATAGTTATATGTTAGATACTATATGTTCACCTGAAAAGAGAAATGAAATTTTATATCAATGGAAAGATGATAAGATACTTTTAGATAGAAATAAGTTTATAGGTGAGCTTTATAATAACTTTTTAGAAAGTCCTACAAAAGAAAATCTTTTAAAAACTATAATGGCAAACTATATATTAGAAGGTATATATTTCTATAGTGGATTTATGTTCTTCTATAATTTAGAGAGAAATGGGAAAATGCCAGGTTCAGCACAAGAGATAAGATATATAAATAGAGATGAAAATACTCATCTTTGGTTATTTAGAAGTATTATAAAGGAACTTCAATTAGAAGAGCCTGAAATGTTTACTGATGAATTGAAAAATGATCTTAGAGAGATGATGAGAATTGGGGTAGAACACGAAATAGCTTGGGGTCATTATGTAATAGGAGATAATATATCTGGTATAAATAAAAAACTTATAGAAGATTATATAAAATATCTTGGTAACTTGAGATTAACTTCTATAGGGCTTAATAAACTATATGATGGCTATGACGAAAACCCAGCAGAGTGGGTAGATAGACAAGCAAATGCAAACTCAGTAAAAACTGATTTCTTTGAAGCAAAATCTACAGCTTACGCAAAGGCAGCTACTTTAGTTGATGATTTATAAAACGTAACTTTAAAATCCTTTGAATTAATTATTTCAGAGGATTTTTTGTGTTTATATATGGTAAAATATTCTAGAGGTGAGGTATGGGATTAGTAATATGTATAATTTTAGGTATAGATGTTTTAAAGTCTTTGTATGAAATATGTTTAGAGTGGGACAAAGATGAAGGGATAAAATCTAATTTAATAGGTGGAGCTATAAGTATAGTTTTCTTATTAATATCTACTATATTTAAGGGAATGTTAGTAGTGTATTTTATAAAAAATGGAGTAGAGATACCTGTAAATGCAAGTGCCTTGGTTAAAGGAGCCTATTATTCGATAATGGTTGGATGCATTATAGAAGTAATAATGTTTATTTATTACGCAAAAAAAGAAAATAAGAGTGTATTAAATATAATATCAAGTATTCCAAAGCTAATAATAGAAATAGTATCTACTGTAAGTGCTGGAGTAATAGGTATAAAAATATTCCTTTAAAAAATCCTCTAAGTCTTACTTAGAGGATTTTTTCTTTTTAATGAAGTGAATAACTAAAAATATTACTAAAATAATAACTAAGAAGATAAAAACTATAGAGTATTTATGAAGTATTAATAAAAGAGTTTTTTCATCTTTATAAAATAAACTACCTAGTTTTATCAAAGTAAAGTTCCAAATAGTCATTCCTAATACAGAACAAATTAAAAACTTAGGAACTTTCATTCCAACCATCCCAGCTACTATAGAAGAGGTAGTCCTACCAACTGGTGAAAGTCTTGATAAAAATACGCCGATATATCTATGTTTATATAAGAAGTTTTTTGACTTTTCTATAGGTTCTTTAAATTTAGGGAATATTTTAAAAAACTTATCAGAATAACTTTTATCTATAAAGCGGCCTAATAAAAATACTACTAAAGCTCCTAAATTTCCTCCTATAACAGAAAATAAGGTTAATATATATATGTTTTGTCCATTACTTATAGCTAAGTCTCCTGCAAAGGGAAGAATTACTTCACTAGGGATAGGGAAGCATAAATATTCTAAAAATACAGAAGAAAAAGTAGCAAGATATCCAAATTTAAGCATAAAGGCTTTTAAAATAGCAACTAAACTCATAAAAATCCCCTCGAATCTTATAATATTAGGTGTAATTATATCACTTAATAATTAAGTAAATAGAAACAGAAGATTAACTTAAAAACAAAAATAAATTTCAAAGGATTGTAAGATAAGGTATAATTATTATTAATATAAGATATAAAGGAGAGCTATTATGTACGAATACAAGGTTTTTAGATGTATATTAGATTCAAGTACAGTTTTAGATTTTGAAAATGAATTAAATTATTATGCAAAAGAAGGATATAAAATTTCTAATATACTTTCAGATAGCAAAGAAAGTACAGCAACAGTTATTTTAGAGAGAAAATCAAAATAACTATTTGTGAGATTAGATTTTTGGGGGAATAATTTATGCAGATGATAAAGAAAAGTTATGTAGTTATCATTTTATTAGCTGTAGGTGTACTAGCTCTTAAAGGAATTATAACAGAAAAGGTACTAGCAATTATTTGCGGAGGATTAATAAGTGTAACTGGATATTTAGATATAATGAAATCTAAAAAGGAAAAGAAAAGTTTAAAGAAGAATACAGTAGAAAGCTCTGGGATGTCTAGGGTTATAATAGGGATAATAATTATAGGAATGTCATTTCTTTTAATAAAATAATAACTCGATTATTTAATCGAGTTATTATTTTTATTTTAATTTTAGATTTTTTAAAGAAAGATCTAAAATAGGAGCGGAATGAGTTAAAGCACCGCAAGAAATAAAATCAGCATTAAGAGAAGAAAGCTTAGAAATAGTATCGCAGGAAACATTTCCAGAAATTTCTGTAAGGGCTGAGTCTCCTATAATATCTATAGCTTTTTTCATATCAGAAATAGACATATTATCTAGCATAATTATATCTGCTTTAGCTTCTAGTGCTTCTAAAACCATTTCTATGCTCTCAGCTTCAACTTCTATTTTCTTAGTTGCATCTACAGAATTTCTAACTAAGTTTACTGCGTTTAAAATACCGCCTGCTGCATTTATATGATTATCTTTTATCATCACTCCATCTGAAAGGTTAAATCTGTGATTTTTACCGCCTCCAACAGTGACTGCATATTTTTCAAAGAGCCTCATGTTAGGGGTTGTTTTTCTAGTATCTAAGAGTTTTGTTTTATTTTTCACCATTTTATCCACAAATTTTGTGGTTAAAGTAGAAATTCCACACATCCTCTGTAGATAATTTAAGGCAGTTCGTTCTCCAAGTAATATATTTCTACAATTACCTTCTATTTTTAAAATAATATCACCAGATTTTATTTTATCTCCGTCAGAAAAGTACGTTTCAAATCTAACATCACCTAAAAGTTCAAAAACTCTCTTAAAAACATCTATTCCACACAAGATACCATCTTCTTTGCAAATCAAATCTGAAGATGCTATTTGGTTTTCTGAAACTATTGAATTTGTTGTTATATCATAATTGCTTATATCTTCATTTAATGCACTAATAATATATTTATCCATTGGATTATTAATATTTAAATACTGAGTCATCTAAAAAATCAGCCTCCCTTTTTAATAAATCAATGACTTTAGACTTATCTATTGAAGTAGATGCTTTAAAATTATAATTGTTATAGATAAAAGATCCTCTTGAAGAGTTTATGAAATTTGCGATTCTCTTTGAAAAAACTAAAGCTTCTAACAATGAATTACTAGCTAATCTATTTTGACCATGAACGCCAGTACAAGCAGTTTCACCACAAGAGAATAAATTATCCATAGAAGTTCTTCCAAACAAATCAACTGAAATTCCACCCATAAAATAATGCTGGGCTGGACTTACTTTAATAGGTTCTTTTAAGATATTATATCCTTCATCAAAACAAGCTTTAACTATATTTGGAAACCTAGTTTTTAAAAATTCTTCAGAAAGAAAATCGGCTTTTAAGTAAACATAATCTTTTTTAGTTTTATTTATTTCTTTAAATATAGCAGCAGATACTATATCACGTGGTAAAAGTTCGTCTATAAACCTATCACCATTTGAATTAATTAATATAGCACCTTCACCTCTTAAGGATTCTGATATTAAAAATCTTCTTTTATTTGATTCTTTAGAATATAGAGCCGTTGGATGGATTTGAATATAATTCATATCTTTAAGAATTATATTATGCTTTAAAGCTAAGGATAAACCATCTCCAGTTATACTATTTTGATTTGTAGAATTCTTAAATAAGCCGCCTATTCCACCAGTAGCTAGTACAGTAAATTCTGCATATATTTTTTCAATTTCATTATTTTTTTCTATAATGGCACCTATACAAGAGTTATTTGAAGTTAATAAGTCTACACATTTAGTGTCTTCTAAAAGAGTTATATTAGAAGAAAGTGACACTCTATCTAAAAGGGTGTCTGTTATTTCTTTTCCTGTAATATCTTTATGGTAGACAATCCTGTTTGTAGAGTGAGCCCCCTCTTTTGTATAAATAAGACCATCTTCATTTTTCTCAAATCTTACGCCTAGAGATATAAGATTATCTATAGCTTGTCTAGATTCCAAAGCTAGAGTTCTTACTGACTCTTTATTATTTTTATAATGGCCAGCTTTAAGTGTATCTTCTATAAAAAGATTTAAATCCTTAGGATCTTTTAAGACAGAAACACCGCCTTGAGCTAGATAAGAGTTACTGTCTTCCTTTTTTGATTTAGTAATTAAAAGAACTTTTTTATTTTTATCTATATTTAAAGCACAGTAAAGGCCAGAGATGCCTGTACCTATTATTAAGATGTCATAAGTCATAAATATCGCCTCTTTTATATTATTTAGCTAATTCGTGCATACGAGTTAGCGAGTCTTTAGCCTTTAAAATTATATTTTCTGAAAGATGCACTGTGTTTGTTTTATTTTTTATTGCATCATACAGGCTATTTAAAGTTATCTTTTTCATATTAGGACATATCTGCATATCATTTACTGTATAGAATTTTTTGTTTGGATTATTTTTTTTAAGTTCGTAAAAAACTCCAACCTCAGTGCAGACTATAAACTCTAAAGAAGGGTCTTTAGTTGCAAACTCTATTATTTCAGATGTGCTTCCTATAAAATCAGAAAGATTCAAAACTTCTTTAGTGCACTCTGGGTGAGAAATAACCTTTGCTTTAGGGTGAAGTTTTTTTGCGTTTAATACATCTTCCTCATTCATATAGTTGTGAATAGGGCAAAATCCATTATTTAAAATGAAATTTTTATCTTTGATTTGTTCTTTTAGATAACTTCCAAGGTTTCTATCGGGTACGAAGAAGATATTTTTTTCTTTTAAGTTTGGAATAACTTTTATAGCATTTGAAGATGTTACGCATACATCTGCATATTCTTTTACTTCAGAAGTAGAATTTATATAAGTTACAACTGCAAGGTCAGAATATTTTTCACGCATAGTTTTAATTTCTTCTATAGATATCATATCTGCCATAGGGCATTTTGAATCTAGATTTGGTAGTATTATTGTCTTATTTGGACTTAAAATCTTTGCACTTTCTCCCATAAAAGATACCCCACAAAACACTATAGTTTTTTCGGGTCTTTCTAATGCTATTTTGCTTAAATAATAGGAATCACCAACAAAATCTGAGATTTTTTGGATCTCTGGACTTACGTAGTAGTGAGCTAAAATCAATATGTCATTTTCATCCTTTAATTTTAATATTTGGTTTGTTATATTATCCATGGAAAAATCCTCCTAGAAATTTTTATAGTTTACAGGTGTATATACACTAAAATAACATTTTTACATCAGAAATACAATTAATGGTTGAACAAATTTTCATAAAATTCTTACAGTAGGGCAATTTAAAGGTATAATAAAAAATGTAAAGGATTAATGAAAATGTTTTTATGTAATTTTAAGAAAATATAGAAAAAATTATTTTTTATTAAATTAATTGGAATTAATATTTTCAAAATTTTAGTAATCATAAAAAATAGGATGAAAAAAATATACATCAGTATTAAAAATTTACAAATTACTTAGTAAAATTTATACTCTAAGGTGTTAACAAAGATATAAATTATGATATAATTACAATGGTTGTACTTGATATGTAAAAGGTTATCATAAGAATTATTATCAATTTGGATAGTAATTAATTTATGTACCTAAATTTTATTTGAATAGGAACATAATTAAGGAGGATTTAGATATGAAAAAAGGTATTGCTGCTTCAAAAGGATACGCAATAGGAAAAGTATTCTTACAAGAGCATGAGGAGATAGTTATAACTGACGCAAAGGTTTCAGATATAGCAGTAGAAAAAGAAAACTTACAAAAGGCATTAGATGCTTCAAAAGAGCAATTAGAAAAAATAAAAGCTAAAGCTAGTGTAGAAATGGGAGAAGAAAAGGCTGCTGTGTTCGAAGCACACATAACTTTACTTGATGACCCAGAATTTACTGGAGCAATGGCATTAGAAATAGAAAACAATTCAATAAACGCTATGAAAGCTGTAGAAAATGTAACTAATACATTCGTAATGATCTTCGAATCAATGGATGATGCTTACATGAGAGAAAGAGCAGCAGACATTAAAGACGTTTCAAAAAGAATAATAGCAAACTTAGCTGGTAAAGGCGGAGACGCTTTTGCAATAACTGAAGGTAACACTATAGTAGTTGCAGAAGATTTAACTCCATCAGATACAGCTCAATTAGATAGAAGCAAAGTTGTTGCTTTCTTAACTAACATCGGAGGAAGAACTTCTCACTCAGCTATAATGGCTAGGACTTTAGAAATTCCAGCTGTAGTTGGTTTAGGAGACATAACTTCTTCAGTTAAAACAGGGGATTCAATAATAGTTGATGGTATTGAAGGTATATGTATAATAAACCCAGATGAAGCTACTATTAAAGAATACGAAGTTAAAAGAGAAACGTTCTTAAAAGAGCAAGAAGAACTTAGAAAACTTGTTGACGTAAAAACTGTTACTAAATCAGGTAAGAGAGTAGAAGTTTGCGGAAATATAGGAAAAGCTGAAGACGTTCAAGGTGTTATAGCTAACGGTGGAGACGGTGTAGGATTATTTAGAACTGAATTCTTATACATGGACAGAGATAGCGCACCTACTGAAGACGAACAATACGAAGCTTACAAATATGTTTTAGAGAACATGAAAAAGCAAGTAGTAATAAGAACTTTAGATATCGGTGGAGATAAAACTTTACCATACTTACCATTACCAGAAGAAATGAACCCATTCTTAGGATACAGAGCAATCAGACTTTGCTTAGATAGAAAAGATATATTCAAAGTTCAATTAAGAGCTTTACTTAGAGCTTCAATATATGGAAATCTTTGCGTAATGTTCCCAATGATTTCAGGACTTGAAGAATTCCTTCAAGCTAAAGAAGTTGTTGATGAGTGCAAAGCTGAATTAAGAAAAGAAGGAAAAGAATTCTCAGAAGAAATACAATGGGGTATAATGGTTGAAATCCCAGCTGCTGCTGTAATGGCTGACGAATTAGCTAAGCACGTTGATTTCTTCTCAATCGGAACTAATGACTTAATTCAATACACATTAGCTGCAGACAGAATGAGTGAGAAGGTTTCATACCTTTACAACCCAATGCACCCAGCTGTACTTAGATTAGTTAAAATGACTATAGATGGTGCACACAAACATGGTAAATGGGTAGGAATGTGTGGAGAGATGGCAGGAGATGAAGCTGCTATTCCAACACTTGTAGAATACGGATTAGATGAGTTCTCAATGAGTGCTTCATCAATTTTAGGAGCTAAGAAAATAATATTAGAACAAGAATAATATTGTTTGTATAACTTTTAAGCACCTAGGTTAAAGCCTAGGTGCTTTTTTACGTATAGTAAAAGTTATGATAACAACTTTTTTATTAGGAATTAGTTTTTTTTTATGGTTAAAATTTATAAAAGTATTAATATAATGTCCTTTTTTGGAAAAATAAAATAAAAATTCATAAAAAACCTAAAAAAATTATAGTTTTGTAGAAAAATGACGAAAAATAAGAGTAAAACTTATTTTTTAGGGGGAAATAAATTGATAAAAAAATTAAATTTAGCAGCTAAACTGAGTATAATAATAGGTTTAGTAACATTATTAGGAGTAATAATACTTGGAGAGATTTCTCTTCAAAATGTAAAACAAAGTTCATTTAGGCAAGCTAAAGAAGAAGCAAAGCAAGTAGCTAAAGCTTATTCAATAGAAATAGAAGATACTTTATTTATGTCAAAAGCATCATTAGAATCTATAAGAGAAACATTGATTTTTGCAAAAGAAGATAATAATTTAGGAAGAGATGATGTTATAGAATTACTTAAAGGAGCTCTTTCTAACAATAAGAGCATTCTTGGAGTATATACTGTTTGGGAAAAGGATGCCTTTGATAACAAAGATAAAAATTATAAAAATAAAGAAGGTTCAGATGAGTCTGGGAGATTCATACCTTATGCAGTTAGAAAAGGTAATGATATAGTATTAGAAAAGTGCGATGATTTTGAAAAAGAGGGAACAGGAAATTATTTTTTAGTTCCTAAAAAGACAAAGGAAGCATTTTTATCAGAACCTTATAAATATAATTTTTCTGGTGAAGAAAAATCTATAGTATCTTTAAGTATACCTATAATTATAGATAAAGAGTTTGTTGGTGTGCTTGGAGTTGACTTAGAGTTAAGTAAAATTGAAAGTATAGTTAATGAAGCGAAGCCTATGGGAGGATTCGGAACTGTTATGACAGATAAGGGAACTATAATAGCTGATGGTAATGATAAAGATATCGTTGGGAAAAACTTAAGTGAGGTTGATTCAGACTCTAAAGCTGTATTAGAAAAGTTAAAAGAAGATAAAATTTTTGAAACTGTAACTGTAGATCCAAAAATAAATGAAGAAATACTTTCAGCTTATGCACCTATGAAATTGGAGGGAATTAATAGTAGCTGGGCATTTTTAGCGAATGTACCTGAAAAGAATTATAAAGCAGAATATAATAAATTATTTAAAATATTAATTTCTGTAAATATAATAATAGTATCACTAATGATTTTGGCAGTATTTTTTATAGTTAGAAAAATGATTAAACCTGTAACTGTAGCTGCAAATTACTTAGAAAAATTAGGCGATGCAGACTTTACAGAAGATGTTCCAAAAGTTCTTTTAAATAAAAGTGATGAAATAGGGGTTTTAGGGAGATCTTTAGAAAAGATGCATCATAATATAAGTGATTTAGTTATTGGTGTTAAAGAAGAAGTTAAAAAATTAGATGATTCAGTTTATGAAACTGTTATTAATATAGGTGATTTAAATGAGAGTATTGAGGAAGTAGTAGCTACGACAGAAGAGCTTTCAGCTGGTATGGAGGAAACGGCAGCATCTACAGAAGAGATGACTGCAACTACAAACGAAATTGAAAGTTCAGTAGAGACTATAGCTGAAAAAGCACATTTTGGAGCTAAAGCAGCTATGGATATTAAATCTAGAGCTAATAATTTAAAAGAAAACTTCTTAAAAGCAAGAGAAGATGGAGTTAATGTTTATAATGATAACAAACAAAGCCTTGAATCTGCTTTAGAAGAAGCAAAATCAGTAGAAGAAATTAAAAGTTTAGCAGTAACTATAATGCAGATAACAGATCAAACAAACTTACTTGCACTTAATGCAGCGATTGAAGCTGCAAGAGCCGGTGAAGCTGGAAAAGGCTTTGCTGTAGTTGCAGATGAAATAAGGAATTTAGCAGAAAACTCAAAAGAAGCAGTAGAGAAGATACAAGAAATAATAGCAAAAGTAACTACATCAGTAAAAAGCCTTTCTTGTAGCGCAAATGATATGATGGAATTTGTAAATATAAACGTACAAAAGGATTATGAGACTATGCTAAATGCAACAGATAAGTATAATGAGGATGCTGAATTTGTAAAAAATATGGTTGATGAATTTGATAATGCATCTAATCAAATAGTACTTGCAATAAAAGAAATGGTAGAGGTTTCAGATAATATATCTAAAGCTTCAACAGAGGGTGCAAACGGAACTACAAACATAGCTGAAAAATCAAACGAGATTTCAGTTAAAGCACAAGAAGTAAAAAGGTTATCTGACGAGTCAAAAGAAGGAAATGATAAGCTTATAGAATTAATATCAAAATTCAAATTAGAAGACTAATAAAAGGCTTGCCAAAAATTTTGGCAAGCTTTTAGTTTTGTTTTAATCGTAATCTTAAAAAAGTATAAGATAAGAAAATTAGGTTATAGAGTGCTAAGCTAAAAATATCTATCTTTTCACTAAATAATAAAATAACCATTATATGAACATAAGTTAGAAAGAAGAAAAGATAAGAAAACCTCTGAATAGATTTCCATTTCTTATATCCTAAGGATTTTCTATATTTATCAAATGATGTTATAAATAGTGGAATCATAATAATAAAAGCTATAAGGCCTATAACTATTAAACTTATATAAGAAAGGCTTAAATTAGGTTTATTTATAAAGGCTATTAAAAATTTATAAAGGTATATAATTCCATGAGGTAATAAAAGAATAGAGGCTATTATTGCAAGTTCTGCACGTATTCTTAAAAGCCTTTTAGTTATTTCAAACCTTTTGTTAAGAGCACCTGCAAACATTACAAGAATAAAGAAAGATAAAGAAATAAAACCCTTCATAAAAGAACGTTCTATAACAAAGGGAAACCCAGATAATTTAAATCCAGTTGAGATTTTTATTATCTCATAAATAGATACTAATAATGATATGATTGCTGAAATAAAGAATAATAGATTTTTCTTAAGTTTAATTTGTTTTTCGAAAACTAAACTTAAGAAGCTAACTATTATTAATGATACTAATAAGTACATAATTGATACAACTCCTTAAATGAAAATAATTATCAATATTATAATATTGATTTATGGTATCCTTGTCAATGTAAAATATTAGAATTTAAAAAAATAATAAAAGAAGTAATAGTAATAGGCGCATTTAAAATAAAATTTAATAGTTGCCTTTTTGTGTTAAAATATGTTTATAAATTAAAGCCCAGGAGGAAGAGACTGTGGAAAAAGTTTTAAAGATGTTTATTTCATTTCTAAAAATAGGTGCATTTACCTTCGGTGGAGGATATGCGATGATTCCTATTATAGAAAAAGAAGTAGTAGAGAAAAATGAATGGGTAAGTAAAGATGAGTTTATGGATATGCTTGTTGTTGCGCAAAGTTTACCAGGTGCTATGTCTGTAAATACATCTATATTTATCGGATATAAAATAGGTGGAGTTTTAGGTGCTGTTATGGCACTTTTAGGAGTTGCACTACCTTCATTTCTTATAATTCTATTAGTAGCTACTGTATTTATGCAATTTAGATCTAATTATTATGTTAATCTTGCATTTAAAGGTATATCAGCTGCTGTTCCAGTTTTAGTTTTAACAGGAGTTGTAAGTTTATCTAAAGGTGTAGATAAAAATAAGCGAAATATAATTATATTTGTTATTTCTCTTATAGCACTTATAATTTTTAAGGTTAATCCTATAATAGTTATAATAATTTCAGCTATTTTTGGAGCAATATTTTTAAAAGGTAAGGTGGAGTAGATGGGATTATTGTTAAACTTATTTTTTACTTTCCTAAAAATTGGTGCAGTAAGCTTTGGTGGAGGGTATGCTATGATACCATTTATCCAAAGAGAGATTATAACAAATCACGGGTGGATAAGTAGTAATGATTTTATGGATATCATAGGTATATCTCAAATGACTCCAGGACCAGTTGCTATAAACTCAGCAACATTTGTAGGGTATAAGGTAGACGGGGTTTTAGGATCAGCTTTTGCGACTATAGGTGTTGTTTTTATGTCATTTGTATTAGTAAGTATCGCATCTAAAGCTATGGATAAATTTAAAGAGTCTAAGATATTAAAAGGAGCTCTGCAAGCTATGAGGCCGGTTTTAATTGCACTTATAATACAAGCTTTTTATGACTTAGCGCTAGAAGCATATGTTGACTTTAAAGCTATAATAATAACAGTTATAGTTGGATTTATATTATTTAGAACAAAGATACACCCGATACTTAGTATAGTGATAGCAGCTATACTTGGAATTATTATTTACGGAGGATTTTAATAAACTATGAGTAGAAAAATGGGGGAGCTTTATAATAAAGCTGTAAAATACCATGATGAAGGTGAATTAGATAAAGCTATAGAAGTATGTGAAAAAGCTATGGCAGAAAGTCTTAAAAATCAAGCGATTTTAAATTTAAAAGGTATTATTTTATATCAAAGAGGAATGCTAGATGATGCTATAACAGTTTGGAATATAAATAGAGAATTCAATGATAATGATATGGCAAAATCTTATATTAAAGATTCTATAAATGATAGAGAAAAAGTAGAACTTTATAAAACTTCAGAATTTCTTTTAAAGAAACTCGAGATAGATAAAGCTATAGAACTGCTTAATAGGTGTAAAAAAAGTGATTTTAATACTATAAAAGTTAATACAGCTTTAGGGAAATGCTACTTAAAAAAGGGAATGCCAAAAGAAGCTAAAGAATACTTAAATGAAGCTTTAATAGTAGATAAAAATTATAAAGAAGCAAAAGCTTTGATAAAAGAAATAAATGAAATTTATGG
Organism: Clostridium chrysemydis; assembly: GCF_015234215.1. Lineage (GTDB taxonomy): Bacteria > Bacillota > Clostridia > Clostridiales > Clostridiaceae > Clostridium > Clostridium chrysemydis. The sequence continues at coordinate 62,794 of NZ_JADEKP010000004.1, forward strand.
TGATAATAAAAGTCTAAAGAATAATAAAAAAATTTACATAATTACATTTTTGATAGCGATACTTGCTGGTGGGTGTTTTGGAATATACAACATGGTAACTAAAGGTGAAGCTAAAGCAAACTTGCCTTCAGAAACTGCAGATAATAAAGTAGAGGTTCAAAGTAAAGAGGAAGAGAAAAAGGTTACTGAAGATAAAAAAGAAGAAATAAATAAAGAAAAGGCTTTAGATGCAGATAAATTAAATAGTGCAATAAAAAATAATGATTATTATAGTATGGCAAGTATCTTAGGAGATTTAAATATAGATAATTTAAATGAAAAAGATAAAAAGTTATACAATAAAGCTAAAAAAGAACTAAAAGCTGAAGGCGTTCAAAAGTTTTATGATAACGGTCAAAAATATTTTAATGATAAACAATATAAAAAGGCACTAGATGAATTTTTAATAGCACTTCCTTATTCTAAAGGAACTTATTTAAACGAACATGTTTTATATTATTTAGGAGTAACAGAAAGTGAACTTAAAGATAATAAAGAAGCTATAAAGTATTTAGAAGTGTATTATAAATATTATAGTGATGGGACTTACGTAGATGAAGTTCTTTACAGACTAGCATTATTAAACGAGAAGACTAATATAGAGGATAGCAAATTATATGCAAGAATAATTAAAGATAAATATGCAAATTCTATGTATAATAACGATAAAATCAGTAAGATAATAGAAAACTAAAGTTTGGGATGTGATATATACTATGGTAAAGGTAATTAAAGATATTGAAATTTATAGTCCAGAGTTTATGGGTAAAAGAGATTTAGTTATAGTTAATGATAAAATCGAAGGGATTTATGAAAAGGTAAATATACCTAAAGATTTTATACAAATTGAAGAGATAGAAGGAAGCGGGAAACTGTTATTTCCAGGGTTTATAGATTCTCATATCCACCTAACAGGTGGAGGCGGAGAAGGAGGGTTTAAAACTAGAACTCCAGAGATCGATTTAAGTAGCATAACTAAAGGTGGAATAACTACTGTTGTAGGGTGTAGGGGAACAGATAGCGTTTGTAGAGATATGAGAAGTGTAGTAGCTAAGGTTAAGGCTTTAAAAGAAGAAGGTATATCAGCTTTTTGCTACACTGGCTCTTACGACGTTCCGGTTCAAACTATGACTGAAAGCATTAAAGGGGATTTAATGCTAGTAGAAGAAGTTATAGGAGTTGGAGAAATTGCTCTATCAGACAACAGAAGCACTCAGCCTAGATTAGACCAATTCATAAATCTAGTAGCTCAAGCTAGAGTAGGAGGACTTCTATCAGGGAAAGCTGGAATAGTTAACGTTCACTTAGGTGGCGGTGCAAGAAAGATGGACTTTTTATTTGAGATGTTAAATCAAAGTGAAATTCCAGCAGATCAAATCCTTCCAACTCATATGAGTAGGACAAAAGAACTATTAGAATCAGGGGTGGAGTGGGCAAAGAGAGGTGGCTCTTTAGATATAACTTCTAGTGCTGATATAAATCACTTAGAAAAAGATGAAGTTAGACCTTCTAAAGCTTTTAAATACCTTTTAGAAAAAGGAGTAGAGATAGAAAAGATAACATTCTCTTCTGATGGCAACGGAAGCATGCCTGTATTTGATGAAGGTGGAAAGCTTGTAGGTATGGGTATATGCAGCGTAGAAACTCTTTATAGAGAAATTAAAGACTCTATTTTAAGTGAAGGAATAGATATAGAAAAAGCTATAAGTACCATAACTAAAAACGTAGCAAATATATTAAAGCTCTCTAATAAGGGAAGTATTGAAAAAGGAAAAGATGCAGATTTAGTTATAGTAGATAAAGATACTTTAGATATAAATACAGTTATAGCAAGAGGCAAAATAATGGTTTCAGAAGGGGAACCTGTAGTGTTTGGAACTTTTGAAAATAAGTAAAAAAAAAGTAGGTTAAGATTTATAATAAATCTTGCCTACTTTTTTTAGATCGCAAAACTATCAAAATTAAAGACATTATTATAATATTATCCAATAATTAGAAAAATACAGGTAAAATAGATATAGTAAACAACTAATTTTCATATTAATTAGATAACTAATCTTTAGATTTCTTAATAAATTTTTAAAAATATAAAGTTTGTTTATCTTTCATTTACAGTAAAGTGCAACTGTGCTAATTTATATAAAGTATAGATAGTTTAGAAGGGGAATAAAAGGTGGAAAATTAATGGAGAAGAAAAAGCTTACTACAGCAAATAAAGTTAAGTTTATTATATTAATATCTATAATCGTAATTGCTGTTTTATTTATAGGAGATCATTACAAGTTTATTGAAAGTTTAGATGTAGATAAAATATGTGCATTTATTAAAGAAAGAAGTGGATATGCAGCTGGGATTTATCTTTTATCGTATGTTATAAAACCATTTTTATTTATAGTTCCAACAAACGTTATGGCGATAGTTAGTGGTATAGTGTTTGGCCCTGTTAAAGGGTTTATTTTAACTATGATAGGCTTCTTTATAACAGGAACAATAGCATTTTTTGTTTCAAGATATCTTGGGAGAGATTTTGTAGAAGGTTTTCTTGGAAATAAATTTATGAAGTTAGACGACAATATAGAGAAAAATGGATTTAAAATTTTATTTTTACTAAGATTACCACCTATTTTACCATATGACCCTTTAAGTTATGCTTGTGGATTAACTAAGATTAAATATAAAGATTTTATATTAGCTTCTTTATTAGGGGTATTGCCTGAAACTATTTGCTATTCAATAATAGGAAAGAATATAAGTAATCCTCTTTCACCACAATTTATTATTCCAATGTTATTTTTACTTTGTGGAGTAATATTTTCTAAAAAAATTATGGATAAAAGAAAAAAATAATAAAAGCTCTAAGATAAATTTAAATTTATCTTAGAGCTTTTTCTATATTTAAAATAATTTTAAAAATAAAGTATAAATAAGCATAGTATCTTATAAGAATATAGTAATAGTTATTTTAATTAGAGATTTAGAAGGGGGGATGTAATATGGGAAATTTGGAAGTTTTATTTAAAAAGGCAATAGAAGAAGGGAATATAAATAAAGTAAAAAAATTAATAGAGGACTGTGATTTTATAAAGGTAAAGGATAAAGTAGGCTATGGAATACTTAATAAGGCTGTCTTTACTTTCAATAAAGAAAAGGATGTAGATATTAAAAATAATATTATAAAAATAATAAATATTTTGTGTGAAAGTGGTGTTGATATAAATAGTGAATCTTTAAAGTTTAGTAATTTAGGAGTGACACCATTAAAGTCAGCAATAATATTAAACGATTTAGAATTAGTTAAAAGTTTAATAGATTTAGGTGCGGATGTTAATAAAGAAGATAAATTAGACCCTTATTCTCCACTTATGAGAGCCTTTGCACATTCAAATTTAGATATTATAAAGGAAATAATTAATAGTGGCGGGGACACAAAGTATAAAAATAATGTTTCGGAAGGACTATTACATGTGTTTTGTATGAATAGCAGAAAAGAGTTGTTTAATGAAATGATTTGGAGTGAGGTTAATTTTAGAATGGAACTTGATAGTAAAACAAAACAAGGAATGACACCTTTAATGGTAGCTTGTATATACGGAAATATAGATATGGTAAATTACTTACTAGAAGCAAAAGCAAGTATTAACGAAAAAGATACAAAGGGAAATACAGCACTTATTTGGACTGTCACTAATCCTTTAGATATAACAGAAGAGGAAAGACTAGATATAGTTAGAATACTACTAGAAAACAACTGCGATTTTAAGATAGTTGATAATAAAAAGATATCAGCCTTAGAATGGAGCATTAGTAAGGGGTATTTCAAAATTGCAAAAGAAATTATGGAAGAGTATAATGATGGAGAAAATATAGTTTTTGAAAGGTCAAAAACGCCAATACATTACGCAGTTACTGGTAGATCTAAGATTAAAGAAAGAATAAAATTTATAAATGATGCAGTTAAAAGAGGATGTGACATAAATTATGTTAGTGAAAAAGAAAAGTCTATCCTTCCTATTAATATTGTACTTGCACATTTATTAGGATATAAAGTAGAAAATATAGTAAAAGATGAGCTGCTTTTAGCACTTATAAAAAATGGAGCATCACTAGTTAAGGGTGTATTAGTCTCTAAAAAATTAGGTTTAAATCAAGAAGCTATTTTGGAGAGTATGATATAGATATATTTAGATAATGCTAAGATTATATGATCTTAGCATTATTTTAAACAATAAAAAAGTAATCGTTTTAAAATACTTATAGGTAATTACCTATAAGTACTATAAGAAATAAATCATTTTATTATTTCAAAATAATAGTAAAATTACAAAAGGAGAGGTGATTTACGTGAGCGAATTAAAAGAGATACTAAGAAAAGAAATAAGAGAATTTAGAGAGCAAGGTCATAAATTCGTAAATAAAGAACTAAATGTAGCACAATTTAAAGCTATATCTGGAGGAATGGGAGCTTATGCTCATAGAGGTGGAGAAACTTTTATGATAAGGATAAAAACTCCATCAGGAATGGCTTCAAAAGAAGATTTAAATAAAATCTATGAGTGGGCAACAAGATATAAATTAGAATCAGTTCACCCAACAACAAGAGAAGCAGTTCAATTACATGGGTTAACAATAGATGAAGTCTGTGATGTAATGGAAGAAGCTTTAGATTATGGAATAATAACAAGAGGCGGTGGAGGTAACTTCCCAAGAAACGTTGCAATGTCACCACTTGCAGGAGTTTTAAAGGATGAACCATTTGATGTTACTCCTTATGCAAAAGCGATAAATGATCATATAGCTAGTAAGGTTTATACTTACAAATTACCAAGAAAATTAAAAATTGCGATGTCTAGCAATGAGAATGATGAAGCTCATTGTACAGCTGTTGATATGGGGTTTGTAGCTATAAAAAATAACGGCGAAAATGCATTTTCATTATATATAGGAGGCGGACTTGGAAGAAATCCAAGAACAGCTGTAAAATTCGATGAAATAGTAAAACCAGAAGAAATAATATATCACGTTGAAGCTATGACAAATCTTTTCATGGCTGAAGGTGATTACAAAAATAAAGGAAAAGCTCGTATTAGATATATAGCAGATAGGATGGGAGACGAAGCTTTTAAAGAATGTTATAAAAAACATTTAGAAGAAGTTTTAAAAGGAAAAGACCTTACTATAAGCGTAAAGCCTGTAACTATATCTAAAAAAGGAATAAAAACTGATATAAAGCATAAAAGATTAGTAGAGCAAAAAACTGAAGGTCTATATAGTGTGTACTTCCACCCAATCGGAGGAATCTTAAAAACAGAAGATTTAAAAATGATAATTGACTTAACTAAAGATATGGAAGATGTTGATTATAGATTTGCAATGACAGAAGGAATGTATATAAGAAATCTTAACGGAGAAGAAGCTTTAAAAGTATTAGAACTTACTAATAACAAAGGCGGAGAGATTGACGTAATGCAATCTATTTCTTGTATAGGAGTTCCTGTTTGTCAAATGGGGTTATGTAATAGCCAAGGTTTATTAAATAACATAGTTAATCTTTTAAAAGAAAAAGATGTTACGAAAGATTTATTGCCAAAGGTTCACATTTCAGGTTGTGCAAACTCTTGTGGAGTACACGAAATTGGAGAAATTGGATTTACAGGTAAATCAAAAAGAGTTAATGATGAAGTTAAAAAATGTTTTGAATTACATGTAGGTGGATCATTTAAAGTAGGAGAAACTAAGCTTGCTAAAGTTTATGGAGATATCGTAGAAGACGAGATTCCAAACTATATTTATGATTTATATAAAACATTAGAAGAAAAAAATGTTAGATTCGAAACTTGGTATAAGGATAACGAATCAGAGTTTCTAAAAATAACAAAAAAATATTTAGTCTAATTAATTAAGAGGTAGCTTTAAGCTACCTCTTTTTTTGTATAGGAAATAAAATCAACAATAAAGTGGTTAGATAAATATATTAACGTAATATTTTTACTTAAAACATAAAATAAGTATAAAGTGGTTAAAAAAATGTATTAAAGTAGATTAAAATGAAGAATATGATTGAAAAAGATAAGAATATACATAATTCATAAATAATTTGTAAATGAATTTATAATAGTTTTTAAATAGGGGGATATAAGATGATACAGTGGGTAGTAAACAAAAATCTTAATTTTATAAAAAATGAATTAGGAATCACAGATGAATATAAAATAGATGATATAAGATATGGACTTGAAACTATAATAGGTGAGACTTTTAAGTTAACTATTATTATGATTTTATCTATTCTTATAGGAAAAGGTATAGAATTCTTTACTGTAACAGCTTTATTATTTACAATAAGGACAGCTATAGGGGGAACTCACGCTAAAAGTTTAATGGGGTGCCTCGTTAAGAGTACAATTTTATATATGTTTTTATTTTTTGTATCCTCTAAGATACATACTATTCCAATTGTTGTAAATTACGTTTGTATTGCGATAATAATGTATGTGTTAAGTACAGTTAAATATAAGACTAAGTTAGATAAAAGTGGAATAGATGAGAGAAAAAATTTATTCTTAAGGCTAAGGCTGATTATTACAGCTGGAGGATTCCTTTTATTAACTGGTTTTTGGTTCAATAGTTTATATAGCTTAGTTTTTTTTACTGAGTCTATTATGATATTAGATTACTTAAAAGTGAGGAGAGAAGAAAATGTTAAAGAAATTAGGGTTAAAGAGTAATGTTGCAAAGTATATGGGAGTTTTAAGCCTTTTAGTTGCTAATGTTGCATTAAGCAATTACTGCTATGGAATTATAGGTGAGCCAGAGTTACCAAAAAGAGTAAAAGAAGAAGCTTAAAATTTATATTATTTTTAAGAAACATATTTATCTTTAAGGTTAGTTCTATTATTATATAGAACTAGCCTTTATCTCGTTGGAATTTAAAGCATGGTGGTGTATAATATAGGTAAAATTGTATTTATAAGCAATAAAGAGAGGAAACGCGATGAGGGTTTTAATACTAGAAGATGAAAAAATACAAAGAGAAAATTTAGCAAAGCTTATAGAAAGATTATATATAGATATAAAGACCTATTCGGCACAAACTATAAGAGAAGCGGAAGAAATAGCAAAAAATAGTGAAATAGATATGTTTTTTATCGATATAAACTTACCTGATGGCTCAGGGCTTGAATTTGCGAAAAGTATAAGGAAGATAGAAAAGTATGAACACGTAGGGATGGTATTTATAACAACTCAAGTTATACAGATAATAGAGGCGTTTAAAAGTACACATTGCTATGATGTTTTAATAAAACCTTTTAACGAAGATGATATTAAAAATATAATAGATACATTTCACAAAAAGATAGTAAATACTTCTTCTTCTGATAATGGAAACTTTTTGATAGTCCCAGTAGAGTCTGGGGTATCTATAAAGATATACGAAGAAGAAATAATATTTGTTGAATATTTAAACAGAAAGTCTGTTATACATACCATTAAAGGTGTTTTTGAAAGTAAGAATCTAACTTTAAGTAATATACTAAATATGTGTGTAAACGGAAATATATTAAGGTCCCATAAATCATACCTTGTAAATGTTAAATATATAAATAAGATTGAAAAAGTATATGCTAAATTAAGTAATGTATATTTTACAAATACAGAAAAAAAAGCACAACTTAGTAGTAATTATAAAGAGATTGTTTGTGAAAAATGGGGTATAGAGTAATGCCTATAATAACAATACTTGAAATGCTAACTACAATTATTTTTAGGAATATAATTGTTGGAGAAAAGAAAACTAAATATTTATTAGTATTTTTTCCTGTATCTATATTTATAATGTTTTTAAATGAGTACTTTTTAAAATATTATAATAATATGGGAATAATAATCATAATGAGTTTAATTTCATTTATACTTTATAAATTAACTAAAGATGATTTGATTAAAGTTGTTATAGATGTAGTATTATCTACTACAGTTATGCTTTTAGGTGAATTAATAGGGTATGCATCTGGAGCTCTTTTAGAATTTAACAACCAGTGGATAATTCTAGTTTTAGCTATGATTATGTGGATAGTTTTTGGATATATGTTATATAAAATAGATATTTCTAATAAATTAGAATCTATATTTAAAATGCAAAACAGTAAAGTTGTAGTAAATATATTAATAAACAGTATATTAGTATTTTTATTATTTAAATCATTAAATGATAAAGGATTGCTTGGAAGTAGACTAGTTGTTGAAATGACAATTTATATAATAATATTTATAGGACTTACCGTTAATCTTTTTATAACTATTACAGGAGAATTAAAAGAAAAGAATAGATTACAGATGGAAAACGACTTTAAGCCGATATTTGATGAATATATTTTAAAACTTAGAGCAAATGAACACGAATATAAAAATCACCTTAATACAATTTATTCAATAATAAATATATCTGAGGAAAAAGATATAAAAGAAAATATAAACAATTATATCGGAAACATAAAAGATAATAATCATTTAAACAATCTATTATATATTGATAATACTATTTTAAAAGCTGTTTTATATAGTAAAATGTCTGCTGCAGAGGAACAAGGAATAGAAATAAAATACGATGTAACAGATAATTTAAACGACATAAAGCTAGATCAAATGGATTTAGTTGTTCTTTTAAGCAATTTATTAAATAATGCTATAGAGGCTGTCGAAGGTATAAAAGATCCTTGGATTTATGTAAATATAGAAAGTTCTGATTTTAAAGGGATCAAAAAGCATCATATAAGCGTTAGCAATAAAGTAGTAGATAAAATAGAAGCTTTAAGTGCTATAAATAAGGGAATAACAACTAAGGGCGCTAATCGTGGCTACGGATTATATAATATTAAAAAGATAGTAAATAAATCAAAAGGAGATATTCTTATAGAGGCTCTGGAGGATTACATAAAAATTGAAGTATTTATTTAAAGAGTAAGATATAAAAATCTTACTCTTTTTAAATTTATGGGAGAACATAAGGTTGACTTTTTTTGTATATAATATGAATAAAGTTACGAAATTATGTATGAAATTATTTTAAAAGTAAATATATGAGTGATTTTGATATTTTGAACTGATAAATAAAATTTCTTTGTCATAACGTGTAAAATAGGTTATGTAAAATAAATCAAATACATATAAGATATTGATTTATTCCGTGTTTTATGGGGGTTAAAGGGATTTAAAGTCTATTGTGTTTAAATAGCTAGAAAGGGTTGATATTGCATATTATGCTGTGGGGGCATAAAAAGTAGAGTGGGGACTTTACTTGTATCACTAGCTATGGACATAAAAAAGAATATATTAGGGTTACGTGGGGTTTAGGAGAGGTTTTTTTCATAAATTAGGTTAAGTCATCAAACAGAGAAAAGAGCTTAATTGAGGGGGAGTTTTTATAAATATTGTCTTAATTTCTTATAAGGGGTAAACTTAAATAAAGAAAATTATTTAAGGAGGAAATTATGGCAAAGAAAACAAGCAAAAACAATGATTTATTGTTTAGTGCAAGAGATAAAACTAACCCTAAAATATATTCTTTAATTCTTGATTTAGTTAATAACGGTATGGAAGTAGAGGCTAGAGAAGTTTTAAAGATAGATTATTTATTAGAATATACAAGTAGATGTATAAAACAAAGAGATTTAAATGAGGCTAAAGAATCGTTAGATAGTGCTATAACTAGAATAAACGGATTAAAAGTAAATGGTGTAGATACATCATACTTAGAGTACCTATATAATGGTATTTTAAAGAAGTTAAAATAGGGGAATAACTACATACTAAAAAAATCAATACATAGATTAAAGGTTAAAGTTTTTTATTTTTAAAAACTTTAACTTTTTTTTATTTATTTTTAATAATAATATGTTATAATTAATAAAAATTATTAGTTAATTAGAATTATAAAAGATGACGGTTATAAATATTAGTTAAATATCAAATAATATAAAAAAGGAGTGAGTATATGTTTAATAGAGAAGAAGATAATAGAATGTATTTTGGTAATTTAATAAACGGTAAGTGGGAGAATGGTTCAAATGAAAAAAGAATAGAAATAAAATCTCCAGTTGATGATAGATCAGTAGGGTTTATTCAAGCTATGTCAAAAGAAGAGGTCGATAAGGTAATAGATATAGCAGTTGATGCACAAGTTAAGTGGAGAGAGATGCCAACAAATCAAAAGTCAAGAATACTTCATAACGTAGCAGATCTTCTAGAAGAGAGAATAGAAGAAATTGCAGAAGTTCTTATGGTTGAAATAGCAAAAGATAAAAAGAGCTCAATGTCAGAAGTAAAAAGAACAGCAGACTTTATAAGATTTACAGCAGATACAGCAGAAAATATAAAAGGAGAATCACTTCCAGGAGATTCTTTCCCAGGATTTAAAAATGATAAAATATCAATAGTAACTAGGGAACCTTTAGGAGTAGTTTTAGCTATATCACCATTTAACTACCCAGTAAATTTAGCAGCTTCAAAAATAGCACCAGCTCTTATGGCAGGAAACACAGTAGTATTTAAGCCTGCTACTCAAGGGAGTATTTCAGGGCTTTATCTTGCAAAAGCATTTGATGAAGCTGGAGTTCCAAGTGGAGTTTTAAATACTATTACAGGAAGAGGTAGCGAAATTGGAGATTACGTAGTAACTCATCCTAAAATAGATTTTGTTAACTTTACTGGAAGTAGTGAAGTCGGTAAGAGAATTTCTAAAATAACAGAAATGAAACCACTTTTAATGGAACTTGGAGGAAAGGACGCAGCTATAGTTTTAGAAGATGCAGATTTAGATTTAGCAGTTAAAAATATAGTAAGCGGTGCATTTTCTTATTCAGGCCAAAGATGTACAGCAGTTAAGAGAGTTTTAGTTTTAGAAAGTATTGCAGATGAATTAGTATCAAAGGTTAAAAAAGAAATGGAAGCTTTAACTGTTGGTAATCCTTTAAAAGAACAATGCACAATAGTTCCTTTAATAGATAAGAAGTCAGCTGATTTTGTAGAAGGTTTAATAGATGAAGCTAAAGAAAAGGGAGCAACTCTTTTACTTGGTGGAAATAGAACAGGTAATTTAATTTACCCAACTCTATTTGATAATATTACCACAGATATGAGACTTGCATGGGAAGAGCCTTTTGGGCCTGTACTTCCTATTATAAGAATTAAAGATATAGAAGAAGGAATAAAAATTGCAAACGAATCAGAATATGGTCTTCAATCTTCTGTATTTACAAAAGACATAAATAAAGCATTTTATGTTGCAAACAAACTTCAAGTAGGTACTGTTCAAGTAAATAATAAAACTGAAAGAGGACCAGACCATTTTCCATTCTTAGGAGTTAAATCATCAGGTATGGGAACACAAGGAATAAGATATTCAATTGAGTCTATGTCTAGACCTAAGGTAACAGTTATAAATTTAGAAATGTAAAATAAAAATGGTGCTTTGAATTTTAGATAAATCTAAAATTTAAGCACCATTTATTTAGGTGAATTTTTATTGTTTAAAGAAAGTATGATTACCAATTTTTTTGGAATCTTTCTTAGACGTTTCTTTCATCCAAGTGCAAGTTGCAATAGATGGGTTATAGAAGAAAAGAGCATCGTTTGTTGGATCTTTTCCTCTAATAGCTTCGTAAACTGCATCATAACAAGACTGGTCAGGTTTAGCCACCAACTTACCATTAATTACGCAAGAAAACGCGTTTTTTTGGAAAACAACTTTTTCTATAGTATCTGGGAATTTAGGGTTTGTAACTCTATTTAGTACGACTGATGCAACAGCTACTTTTCCAGTAAAAGGTTCTCCTCTACTTTCGCAATATACTAATTTAGCTAAAAGGTCTATATCAGCTCTAGTAATCTCAAGGGAAGCACCATTGTGATTAAAAACCTCTATATCCTCTTTAGAATTTTTTTCGATTTTTTTTGAAGATGTTGTAGTTACGTCAGTACTTTTTGCATCTCCTATAATTTTTTCGTTTTTAATATTTAACTTTTCGTTTGTAATGCTTGAAAAGCTGAAATGAGGTGCTACAAAAGATATAGCTTCAGCTGTAATACAAGACGATACAACTAGATAAGTTAATAAAAGACTGAAAAATTTTTTCATAAAAAACCTCCTCTTTAATAACCCAGTCCAGTTGATAGTCTTGCCATATTTATTTAAACTTATACTTAACTATTTTTATATTTATCTAAATCTTTTAAAAATTTATCATAAAGCTTAGAAAAATCATCATATTTTGAACATGCATTTATGGAAGAATCTAATGATGAGGATATAGATCCTTTAAGTTCAGTTATATAAAGTCCATAGATATCTATTAGATTTTCTATAGATTTTTGAAGATATAATGCATCTTCTGGAACACTTAAACAAAAATACTCATCTTTTATTTTATTTAAAGTATTTTTTTTGTTTTCTATATCAGTAGTAAGAGTATCTAAAGACCTGTTGTTTTTGTATATATCTTCTATAGCTGGTTTTAAGTCTTCATTTATTTTGTTGAAATTAGTTATAATACTAGTTAAAGATGTGATGAAGTTTCTTTTAGTATCATTATTAATTTGTGTTAAGTTATTCATTTCAAGTAAAGTTTCAAAATATATCTTAGTAAACTTAAAAAAGCTTTCTGAATCCTTTGAAATTAAATTCTTAACTCCAAGTTTAGTTATGTTTTCTACTTCTTTATAAAAAGAATCAAGATTTTTATTATACTCATTAATTTTATCTTCTAATCTAGAACTTTTAGGGTTTGTATATAATTCTAATGAAATTTTAAAAAGATTAATGTTTGTATCTAGTGCTTTTAATATTGCTTTTTGTGTAGTGTCTAATGAAGTTAAATCTAGTGTATTTAGTTCATTTTTAATTCTTTCAAGTTCGACTAAATTAGAAGAAAGAACTTGTTTTGAGATTTCTGGATTTATACTATTATCATTTATAGCTAATTTTAAATTATCATTAGCTAAGTTTATTTCATTTGCTAATGTATTTAGTTTTTTTAAATTTCTATTTGTAGGACTAAAACTTGTAAAAATTAATAATACTATAGGTAATAGTATAGCGACACATAATATAGTAGCGAGCTTTTTATTTTTTGATAGAAAGCTTTTTATGATATTTTTAAGTTCTAAAAACTTTTTAGATATTTTCTCCAAAGTTTACCACCCCTTTTCATAATCTAACAAACGTAACTTTGTAAATTATATTCATGAAAGTAAAAGAATATTATAAAAAGCCACAAAAAAGTAATTCTATATATGTGTAAGGTAAGCTTTTTTGTTGTATAATTTAAATGGAGAAGAGGTGAAACTAATGCAGGAATTTTTCTTAGGAACTTTAAATTCAGTAAAAAATATATCAATTTGGTCTGTATTAGATATTTTAGTTGTTGCTTATATTTTCTATAAAGGTTATATACTAATAAAAGAAACTAGAGCAGAACAACTTCTAAAAGGAATTTTATTTATAGTTATACTTATACCGATAAGTTACATATTACATCTTAATATGCTTAATTTTATTTTAAATAAAACATTAACTATAGGTGTACTTTCTGTTGTGATTATATTTCAGCCTGAAATTAGGCGTGCACTTGAACATTTAGGAAGAAGTGCATTTGATGATATGCACACAGCAGGAATGACTAAAGAATATAGAGATAAATTAGTAGATGAGATAGTTACAGCAACAGAAGATTTAGCAGAAACTAAAACTGGTGCTTTGATAGTTATAGAACAAGGAACAGGTCTTGGAGAAATATTAGGGTCTGGAACGATTTTAGATGCTGAAGTTAGTTCAGCACTTCTTGAAAATATATTTGTTGTAAATACTCCACTTCACGATGGAGCTACAATAATAAGAGGAGATAGGATATATGCTTCTGGCTGTGTACTTCCTCTTACAAACAATAACGCTATAAACAAAAAATTAGGAACTAGACATAGAGCTGGTATAGGTCTTTCAGAAAACTCAGATGCTTTAGTTATAATAGTATCAGAAGAAACAGGAACTATATCGTTAGCTATGAATGGAAGGCTTACTAGAAATTATAACGGTGACAAATTAAAAACTACTTTAGTAAGTATAATGAATAGTAGAAGTGAAAAAAGAAGTAAAAATGCTAGTGAGAAGGTGAAGACATGGATAAGGGGAATAAAAAGGAAAAAATAATTATTAAACTTATATGCCTTTTATTATCATTTGGTCTTTGGATATATGTAACTAACGTTGAAAACCCAATTCAAACATATACCTTAAAAAATGTTCCAGTAAAGCTTACAAACACAGAACATTTAAAGGATTATGATTTAGCTATAGCTCCGAATCAAAACTTTACAGTAGATTTAAAACTAGAAGGTGATGCAAATCAACTTTATTCAGTTAATAAAGATCAATTTAATTTAGTTGCAGATTTAGGAGAGTATGCACTAAAAAAGGGTGAAAACAATGTTCCTATAGAAATAAAGGATATGCCAAGTAACATAAATGTTAAAAGTGATAAAACGCAAAGTATAAAAATTATTTTAGAATCGTACGAAACTAAAAAATTTAAAGTAACATCGAATGTAAATGTTAATTTTGCAAATGGTGTTTACAAAGATTCAGTAACTCCAACAGAACAAACAGTTACTGTTTCAGGTCCAGAATCTGCTGTAAACAGCGTAAGTGCTGTAAGTATGATTGGAGAAGTAAATGAAGTAAATGAAAATATTACTAAAAACTTTGGCTTGCAGCCTTTAAACGAAGATGGAAATCTAGTTAAAGGGGTAAGCCTAAGTGATACTCAGGGAACTTTAAATATAAAGGTTAGTAAGGGGAAAGTTGTAAATATTGACCCAGATTACACAGGGCACTTACAGGATGGATACTCTTTAAGTAAAAGCGAACTTTCAAAAAGTACAGTTCAAGTATTTGGAGAAAATAAAGATTTAGAGGCTATATCATCAATAAAAACAGAGAAAATAGATTTAAGTAATATTACTTCAGATGTAAGTAAAAAAGTTAATCTTGTAATTCCTCCAAACGTTAAGGTAAGTCAAAATACAGTAAATATTAATTTAGGTGTAACTAAAGAAGAACCTAAAACAAAAGAATTAAATGTTTCTGTAAATTACACAGGTCTTGGTGAAGGATTAACATTAACAAATCAAGGAACTACTACAAAAGTAGTAATACAAGGCTTAGATAGCTACATAAATACTGTAGGTGAAAAAGACCTTACTGCAACTGTAGATTTAAGTAGTTACAAGGATTCAGGGACATTTGATGTAGAACCTATAGTGAAATTAGTCACAGAAAATAAAAATATAACTATAAAAACTGTGGATAAAGTAAGTTTCACTGTGAATAAACCTGATAAGGAAAAAGAAGTATCAAGTGAACCTAAAAGATAGGAGAATTTTATGCCAATTAAATTAAACAATATAGTATTAGATATAGATGAAGATATAACTCTTTTGAAACAAAAAGCTGCAAAAAAGCTTAAAATAAAAAAAGAGGATATAAAGGATTTTAAAATAATTAGAGAAAGTATAGATGCTAGAAAAAAAGATATAATAAAGTTTAACTATAGTGTATTAGTTAAATGTGAAAACGAAAAGAAGATAGTATCAAAGCTAAAAGATAACTCTATAATTTTTGAAGAAGAAAAAGAAATGGAGCCATTTATCTATGGAGATAAAGAAATAAAAGGAAGACCGGTTGTAATAGGGCTTGGACCAGCTGGGCTCTTCTCGGCGCTAACTTTAGCAAAGCACGGATATAAGCCTTTGATTTTTGAAAGAGGAGAAGATGTTGATACTAGAACAGAAACAGTAGAAAAGTTCTGGAAAGAAGGAAAGCTTATCCCTAATTCAAACGTCCAATTTGGAGAGGGGGGTGCTGGAGCCTTTTCTGATGGAAAACTTACAACTAGAATAAAAGATAAAAGATGTGAGTTTGTAGTAGAAGAATTAGTTAAAAATGGTGCACCAGAAGAGACTGCATACCAAGGAAAACCTCATGTTGGAACTGATATATTAAAAGACGTAGTTAAAAACATAAGAGAAGAAATAAAATCTTTAGGTGGAGAAGTTCATTTTAATTCTTTATTAGAAAAAGTTAATATAGAAAATGGTGAATTAAAAAGTATAGTAGTTAACGGAAAAACTATAGAATGTAACTGCCTTGTTTTAGCGATAGGACATAGTTCAAGAGACACTTACGAAATGCTATATGAAAATGGAATAGAGATGGAGCAAAAAGCATTTGCAGTAGGTGTTAGAATTGAACATCCTCAAGAGATAATAAACGTAAGCCAATACGGAAAATATGCAAATCATAAAAGACTTAAAGCAGCAGATTATAGACTAACTTACCAGAGTGAAAAGCATAATAGAGGAGTATATTCTTTTTGTATGTGCCCTGGAGGAGTTGTAGTAGCGGCAGCTTCTGAAGAGGGAAGACTTGTATCAAATGGTATGAGTTATCACGCAAGAGATTTAGATAATGCAAACTCAGCATTAGTTGTTACTGTAGGACCAGAAGATTTTGAAGGAGATCATCCACTTTCAGGTATGGAGTTTCAAAGAAAGTATGAAGAACTTAGCTTTAAACTAGGTGGAGGAAATTATAAAGCACCTATACAGCTTATAGGAGACTTTTTAAATGACAGAAATTCAACGAAACTTGGAAGCGTTATTCCAAGTTATAAACCTGGATACGAGTTTAAAGAACTTAAAAACTGCCTTCCAGAAGAAGTAGTTGAATGTTTAAAAGAAGGTATAGTTTTCTTTGGCAAAAAGATAAAAGGCTATGATATGGAAGACGGAGTTTTAACAGGAATCGAAACTAGAACATCAGCACCAGTTAAAATGCCTAGAGATAAGATGCTTCAAAGCGTAAGTGTTAAAGGGCTATATCCTACAGGAGAAGGTGCAGGTTTTGCTGGAGGTATTATTTCAGCAGCTGTAGACGGTATAAAAGTTTCTGAAAGAATAATGGAAGAATTTAAAAAATAGCAGTTATATAAAGCTACCTCAAAACAAATATTTGTTTTGAGGTAGCTTATTTTTATAAATAAATATTCAATTAAATTTTCTGAAAACTTGGCTTTTGGATAAAAAATCTGATACAATGTATATGTATTTCGTTATAAAATTAACGATATTTTATTGAAAAAATGGATTATAGTTCAAAAAATATTTAATATATAAAGAAAATCAAGAGGTGTGGTATTACAATGAGTAAAAATTTTGACGATTTATTATCAAAGGTTAAAGAGGTTAAAATTAAAAAAGTAGCAGTAGCAGTAGCGCAAGATGAACCTGTTTTAGAAGCTGTTAAATCAGCAAAGGAACAAGGGATAGCAGATGCTATATTAGTAGGTAACAAAGAAGAAATCAAAGAATTAGCTGATAAAATAGGAATGGATTTAACTAAATTTGAAATAATTCATGAGCCTGATGTTAAAAAAGCTGCCCTATTCGCTGTTCAACTTGTTTCAAGTGGAAAAGCAGATATGGTAATGAAAGGATTAGTAGATACAGCTACATTCTTAAGAAGCGTTTTAAATAAAGAAATAGGTTTAAGAACTGGAAAATTAATGTCTCACGTAGCAGTTTTTGAAATAGAAGGAATAGATAGATTAATATATCTAACAGATGCTGCATTTAACACATTCCCAGATTTAAAAGCAAAATCTCAAATCATAAATAATGCAGTTACAGTAGCTCACGCTTGTGGTTTAAAACTTCCAAAGGTAGCACCAATTTGTGCTGTAGAAGTAGTAAACCCTGATATGCCAGCAACTATAGATGCATCAATCCTTTCAAAAATGAATGAAAGAGGTCAAATAAAAGGTTGTATAGTAGATGGACCTTTAGCTTTAGATAATGCTATTTCAGAAGAAGCAGCACACCACAAAGGTATAACAGGACCAGTTGCAGGTAAAGCTGATATATTATTATTACCAAACATAGAAGTTGCAAATGTTATGTATAAAAGCTTAACTTACACAGCACCTTCAAGAAACGGTGGATTATTAGTAGGAACATCAGCACCAGTTATCTTAACTTCAAGAGCTGATTCATTCCAAACTAAAGTAAACTCAATAGCACTTGCAGCATTAGTTGCAGAATCATTAAAAAGATAGACAGTAGGTATAAGAAGGAGGAGAAAATAATGGCTTATAAATTATTAATTATAAATCCAGGTTCAACTTCAACTAAAATTGGAGTTTATGAGGGAGAAAAAGAAATATTAGAGGAAACTTTAAGACATTCATCAGAAGAAATAGCAGCTTATGATACAATTTTTGATCAATTAGGATTCAGAAAAGAAGTTATCTTAAATGTTTTAAAAGATAAGAACTTTGATATAAATACTTTAGATGCTGTAGTTGGTAGAGGCGGAATGCTTAAGCCGATTCCAGGAGGAACTTATAAAGTAACAGATGAATTAATAGAAGATTTAAAAGTTGGAGTTCAAGGGCAACATGCTTCAAACTTAGGAGGAATCCTAGCAAGAGAAATAGGGGATAGCGTAGATGTTCCATCATTTATAGTTGATCCTGTTGTTGTAGATGAACTTTGTGATATAGCAAGAATTTCAGGTACACCTGAATTGCCAAGAGTTAGTAAATTCCACGCTCTTAACCAAAAAGCAGTAGCTAAAAGATATGGTAAAGAGTCAGGAAAAGGATATGAAAACTTAAACCTTATAGTAACTCATATGGGTGGAGGAGTTTCAGTTGGAGCTCACAAAAAAGGTCAAGTTGTAGATGTAAATAATGCTTTAGATGGAGACGGGCCATTCTCACCAGAAAGAGCTGGAAGTGTTCCAGTTGGAGAACTTATAAAAATGTGCTTTAGCGGAGATTATACAGAAAAAGAAGTTTACAGTAAGATATGTGGAAAAGGTGGTTTAGTAGCATTATTAAACACTAACGATATGAGAGATGCACTTAAAGCTATGGAAGAAGGGGACAAAAAAGCTGAATTAGTATTTAATGCATTTATCTATCAAGTAGCTAAAGAAATCGGAGCTATGGCTACAGTACTTGAAGGAAAAGTAGATAGAATTTTATTAACAGGTGGAATTGCGTATTCAGACGTAGTTGTTAATAAAATAAAAGAAAGAGTAGGATTTATATCTGAAATAACAGTATATCCAGGAGAAGATGAATTATTAGCACTAGCACAAGGTGCAATAAGAGTTCTTGATGGGGAAGAATCTGCAAAAGAATATTAAAATTAAAAAAGGCTTATGTACTATTTAGTACATAAGCCTTTTTTTATAAATTAATCTAATGTGAACTTTAAAACTTTATCTCTAACATCTTCAGCTGTATATAATAATTCTTGAGCACTATTATTTATAGTATCAAATGTTGAGCTTTGTTCGTTAGCTGAAGCATTAACTTCTTCAGTGATTGCAGCTATTTGCTGAGAAACACTAGCAACTTCTGAAATGTTTTTAAGAACCTCATCTTTTTTATTATTTACTGTAGATATTTCGTTTGATATATTTTGAGTTATATTTACCATCTCTTTTAATGATGATTGCATTTCAGTAAATGATGATTCCATAAGTGTGAAATACTCATTTTCATTTATATTAAGTTTTTCAGTAGTATTTAAAGTGTTTTTAGTATTTTTAACTAAACTATCAATTTTTGAAATTATCTTACCTATATTTAAAGTAGCAACTTGAGTGTCGCTTGATAATTTTCTAATTTCTTCTGAAACTACAGCAAAGCCTTTTCCAGCTTCTCCAGCTCTTGCAGCCTCTATTGCAGCATTTAAAGAAAGTAAATTAGTTTGTTCTGCTATTTGGTTTATAACTTCTAAGAAGTTTCCTATATTATTAACCCCTAAAATAAGGTCATCTATTGTTTTCTTTAATTCAATAAAGCTTTTTGAAGATTCTTCTTTTGAATCTAATAAGTTATCAAGGTTTGAATTGTTATTTGCAAGTGCATTAACTACATCATCACTACGGTCAACCATAATGTGATTATGGTTATCAAGAGTTATCATAGCTTCTTCTAATTCTTTAGTTTTAGATTCGCAATCATTAGCTTGGTTTGCTGAATCACAAATTCTTTCAGATATATCGTTAATAGCTAAGACTATTTCGCTATTAGTTGCACTAAGTTCTTCATTAACAGCAGACAGGTTACTTGATTGTTCGTTTACTGTGTTTATAGAACCTTGTATATTTAAAAGAGTTTTAGAAAGGTTTGAAACTGCAATATTTACTTCTTTAGCTAAATCTTCAATCTCATCTCCAGAATTAATATCACTTATTTTGAAGCTTAAATCTCCGTTTGCAAGCCTTTTAGTATAATCTTTAAGCTTTAATATTGGCTTTGTAAAGTTTTTAGATACAAATACTGTAGCTATTATAGCTAATATTAAAATAACAATAGTTGAAAGTAATGAACTATATAAAAGACTTCTTATTGGAGCCATTATATCAGTAACGTATCCAGTAGAACAAACTGTCCAGTTTAGTCCTGGAATTATAGTTTTAACGCCTATTTTATCTTCGCCGTTATAATTGTAATATATAGCTTCAGAATTTTCGCTTAATTTTTCTGATTTTTCAATATTTAAATTAAGAGGTTTACCTACAAGTTCTTTATTAACATTAAAAATAACATTAGATGTTGAATCTGTTAAAAATACATTATATCTATCGTGATTATAAGTTTTTAAAATATTTGCAAACTCATCAGCTGTTATATCTTTACCTATTATACCTACAAAGTTATGATTTTTATCATAAATACTTTTAGCAAGTACTATTATTGGTTTTGCACCAGCTTCATTTGAAATTAAAAGATTTGAAACTACGCTATCTTTACCATTTTTTAATTCTTTAAAGTAATCTCTAGTTGAAACATCGCAAAACTGCGCAGTAGGGTCACCAGTTGCTACAACTATTCCATCTTTATTTACTATATATTCATTGAAAATAGAATCAGATTCCATCTGTTTTTTAAAAGCATCAGTGATTTGTTTTTGAGAATCTTTAACTTTGCTATCATTATTTTTTATTTTATTTATATCTACTGTTGCAAAGTCAGAGAAGTTTGGATCGTATATAAATCTATCTAATTTAGCTAATTCATCTTGAACTGCATAGTGAATAGTATAAGATATTCCTTTAACATCAGAACTAAATGTTTTAAAAATTTGATCCTCTTGTGATTTTTTTGCAGTTAATAAGTTTATAGACGTGGAAGCTATTTGGCTAAGTATAAGCAAAATACCTATAGTTAAAAGTAATTTACCTGTAATTGATTTAAAAATCCGCTTGGTTTTTAGTGTTTTCTTAGAATTATTCATTTTAAATTCCCCTTTTGTTTATAATTTTTAAACTTTATTTAATTATATTATCGTTATAAAATAACTTTTATTAAGTAAAAAAAGGTAAAAAATAATAAGTAATATTATGGAAAATTGAATTTTAATGAGAATT
Source organism: Clostridium chrysemydis (assembly GCF_015234215.1). Classification (GTDB taxonomy): domain Bacteria; phylum Bacillota; class Clostridia; order Clostridiales; family Clostridiaceae; genus Clostridium; species Clostridium chrysemydis. The sequence continues at coordinate 84,326 of NZ_JADEKP010000004.1, forward strand.
ATGGTTAGCCTTAAATGTATATAAGTAATATAATTAAAGTAAAAAAAGGTAGGGATGGATTTTGAGAACAAGTTTAAATATATCTAATTCACTTAACTTAATAGGAGAAATGACTAACGATTCAAGGTTTCAAGTTTTAGAATTTGATGAACTTAGAGGTGCAACGGATGTAGATACAGCCTTTGATTTAAATGTTTTAAATAGAGGTGGAGTTAGGCTAAAACAAGTTAGAGTTCTTTTAGAAGATAGCGCTGTTAGAATAGAAGCTGGGCTTTTAAGCTATATGAAAGGCGATATAGAAGTTTCTAATAAATCTGGCGGGGTTATAGGGATATCTAAAAAGTTTATTAAAAGCAAACTAACAGGAGAAGAAATGTTTAAGCCTAGATATCAGGGTCACGGTGAAATATATCTAGAACCTACATTTAATCACTATGCTCTAGTAGAACTTGAAGACGATGAAATAATAGTAGATGATAGACTATTTGTAGCCTGCGAAGATACTGTAGAAGTTAAAGTCACAAGCCAAAAGACTATATCATCAGCGCTTTTTGGAAATGAAGGATTCTTTCAAACTAAAATAAAAGGTGAGGGGATAGTAGTACTTCAAATTCCAGTTCCAGAAGAAGAAATATTTAAATGCAGAATAAATGAAGATGTATTAAAAGTAGATGGTAGTTTTGCAATTTTAAGAACAGGGGATATAGAGTTTACAGTAGAAAAGTCAGCCACATCTATCTTTGGAAGTGCAACTAGTAAAGAAGGGCTTTTAAATGTTTATAGAGGTACAGGAGAAGTTTGGCTTATTCCTACAAAAAGTGTTTACGATAAAATGAAAACAATGAGGATTAAAGAAGATATTTCAGATTTAGACTTAGATAATGATAAAAATTAATGCTTTTATACGATAAAGTTGTGAATTAATAAAGTAAAATGTATAATGAAAGCTAAGTAAGCATCATTTAGGAAGAGGGGATTTTATGGATTCAAGTAACTCAAAAATTAAAAGTGAAGAATTAGATTTATTATTTAAGGCTATCTTAGAATTAGAAAATATAGATGAGTGCTATAAATTTTTTGAAGACGTGGCAACTATAAATGAGATTAAAGCCCTAGCGCAAAGAATACATGTCGCTAAATTATTAAATGATAAAAAGACCTATACAGACATAGCAGATAAAACAGGGGCAAGTACTGCAACTATAAGTCGTGTTAATAGATGTCTAAATTATGGGAGTGAAGGGTACAAACTTATTTTAAAAAGATTAGAAAATGATGAAAAATAAGAATTTATAACATTGTCAAACAAATTGTGAAATTATATACTATATAGTAGAGGAAAATTACAATTAATCTAAAGAAAGAGGTAAATTTTTATGAGTAGAATGTTTGGAACTGATGGTGTAAGAGGAATCGCAAACACTGAACTTACAGCACAGACAGCATATAATCTTGGTAGAGCAGGAGCGCATGTTTTAACAGAAGGAACACACAAGCCTAAGATTTTAGTTGCTAAAGATACTAGAATATCAGGGGACATGTTAGAAGCAGCTTTAGTAGCTGGTATACTTTCAGTTGGAGCTGAAGCTATAGTTTTAGGAGTTATTCCAACACCAGCAGTAGCACATTTAACTAGAGAGTATGGAGCGGATGCAGGGATTATGATATCAGCATCTCACAATCCTGTAGAGTATAATGGTATAAAATTCTTTAATGGAAACGGATATAAATTATCAGACGATTTAGAAGATAAAATTCAAGCTACTATAGAAAATGGATTCGAAGGGGTATTAAGCCCTGTAGGAGTAAATTTAGGAAGAAATAGAGTTGAAATATCAGCTTTAGATGACTATATTGAGTTTGCAAAGAAAACTATAAATGGTAAGCTTGAAGGTTTAAAAGTTGCATTAGATTGTGCAAATGGAGCTGCATATAAAGCTGCAGTAAAAGCATTTAGAGAATTAGGTGCAGAAGTATACGTTATAAATGACAATCCAGATGGAACTAATATTAACGAAAAATGTGGATCAACTCACCCAGAAGAGTTAATGGATTACGTAGTTAAAAAAGGATGCGATATGGGATTTGCTTTTGACGGTGATGCGGATAGATGTTTAGCTGTTGATGAAAAAGGTAACCTTATAAACGGAGACTTTATCTTAACTTTATGTGCAAAATACTTAAAAGATAAAGGTGAACTTAAAGATGATACTTTAGTAGTTACAGTTATGAGTAACCTAGGATTAGATATTGCTTGTAAAAACTTAGGTATTAAAACTTTAAAAACTAAAGTTGGAGACAGATACGTTTTAGAAGAAATGGTTAAAAACGAATATGTTTTAGGTGGAGAGCAATCAGGACATATAATATTCTTAAATAACAACACAACAGGTGATGGACTAGTTACAGCACTTAACGTAGCAGCTGTATGCAAAGAATCAAAGAAAACATTAGGAGAACTTGCAAGCGTAATGAAAGAACTTCCACAAGTTTTAGTTAATGCTACAGTTCCAAATGAGATGAAAAACATCTACCTAACAGATGAAGAGATAAAGGCAGAGATAGAAAGAATGGAAAAACTTATGGATGGTAAAGGAAGAGTCTTAATAAGACCTTCAGGAACAGAACCATTAGTAAGAGTTATGCTAGAAGGTGAAGACCAAGAGGAAATCGATAGATTAGCTCATAACCTAGCAGATATGATATTAGCTAAATGTAAATAAGATATTTAAAAGCAGATATATTTTTATATCTGCTTTTTTTAATCCTTAAAAACAGCATTAAGCTAAGTAAATTATTACAAATAACTCTTTAAAATGGTATAATATTCCTAAAGGGTTTAGGAGGGGATTTTTATGTTTGCAACAGGTTATCCATCATTAATAATAATTAGAGTTAAAAATAACACTAAGGAAATTATCGACAATCTAGTTTTTTATTATGAAAACGGAAGTAAGAAAACAGAAATAAAAATAAAAAAAATCAAGCCGAATAAAGAAGTTCAAACTGGAATTTCAAGTATTTATGCAAATGGTAATGAGTTAAAGTTAAACTTTTACTCTAAAGATAGTTTAATCTATGAAAAAGTAGAGAGAGACGATAAAAAATTATTAGTAATAAATATAAATTCAGTAGATGAATTTAAAAATTTAGAATTTGAAGTAAAAGAAAAAGAGATGTGACTAGGATTTAAAAATCCTAGTTTTTTTATTTTCAGATTACTTTATAAGTAAATCTTAAAAAATATTTTAACCTTTATATAAAAATAAAAAAGACAAAAAATTAAAAAAGTATTCATATAAAAGACTTTTTATAAATAAACTATCAAAAATAAGAGGTTATTTTAAATATATTAATAATTGAATGTTTGCGAAGCTAAAACAAAAAGCTCAATATGTAAAAAATACCAATTTTTATTGACAGGGTAATAGTGGAGTAGTAAAATTTTACAAAAGACGAATTGAATATGTTTTAATATAAATGCAAAGAAGGAGACCTTTATAAGCAGTTTAAAGTTTTAGAGAGTCCGTGGTTGGTGAAAATGGATACTTTAAGTTTATAATTATCACTCCAGAGCAGAGGTCTGAAAAAAGAGTAGGATTTGTCCGGTGGCATCCGTTATATGCAAGGGTTTGTTAGAACCTAGTGATATTAGAATTAAGGCGGTAGTATATCCACTTCTTATGATTTTTATCATTAAGAGTGGTTTTTTTATACACAAAGAAGAAAATCAATATTTATAAAAGGGGGCTTTTTATGGATAAGCATGTGTTATCAGTATTAGTTGAAAACTCATCGGGGGTATTAAGTAGGGTTTCAGGACTATTTTCAAGAAGAGGATATAACATAGACAGCTTAACTGTAGGGAAAACTGAAAATCCTGAAATATCTAGGATGACTATAACTTTAAATGGGGACGATGATATTTTAGATCAATTTCAAAAACAGCTAAGTAAATTACAAGAAGTTATAAGGGTCTACGAACTCAAACAAGAGGAATCTATGTATAGGGAATTAGTTTTAATTAAAGTTCGGGCTGCTTCTGAAAATAGAGCAACTATAAACGAAATCGTAAAAATATTTAGAAGTAAGATTATAGACGTTTGTCCTGAAACTTTAACTATAGAATTAACTGGTGATGAAAACAAGATTTCAGCACTTATTAAGTTAGTTGAGGAATTTGGTATAGAGGAATTAGTAAGGACAGGTATTACGGCACTTGAGAGAGGAAATCACACAATTAATTCATAAATTATGGCAAATATTTATTAAAAAGGGGGTGGCTATAAATTATGGGGAAGGTTCAGATATTTGATTCTACACTAAGAGATGGGGCACAAGGGCAAGGAATATCTTTTTCAATGCAAGATAAGATAAAAATAGTAAAAGCTCTAGATAATATAGGTGTATCTTATATAGAAGCTGGAAATCCTGGTTCTAATCCTAAGGATATGGAATTTTTTAAGATGGTAAAAGAATTAAAATTAGAAAATTCTAAGCTTTGTGCCTTTGGTTCTACAAGAAGGCCGAATGTAAAGGCAGGGGAAGACTTAAATGTTATAAATCTTTTAAAAGCTCAAACTGATGTTGTAGTTATTTTTGGGAAGGCTTGGAGCTATCAAGTTGATAAAATTCTAAAAACTACTTTAGAAGAAAATCTAAGTATGATACGAGATACAGTAAGTTTTTTCAAAAGCAAAGATAAAGAAGTTATATTTGATGCGGAACATTTCTTTGATGGATATAAAGAAAATAGTGAGTATGCTATTAAAACAATTGAATCTGCAGAAGAAAGCGGTGCGACTACTATTGTTTTATGTGATACAAACGGTGGAACTTTACCAGAAGAAATAAAAAATATAACAAGTGAAGTTAGACAAATAGTTAAATCTAAAATAGGTGTTCATTGTCATGATGATATAGGAATGGCTGTTGCAAATTCTATAATGGGAGTTTTAGGAGGTGCAACTCAAATTCAAGGAACATTTATAGGGGTTGGAGAAAGATGCGGAAATGCTAATTTAAGTTCAATTATACCAACTCTTAAATATAAGCTAGGGTTAGATTCTATAGATGAATCTAAAATAAAAGATATAACTTCTACAGGAAGATATATAGCTGAGATATCTAATATAACTTTAAAAGAGGAGTTAGCTTATATAGGGACATCAGCATTTGCACATAAAGGCGGGATGCATATTGATGCAGTTTGCAAAGAACCTAAAGCTTACGAGCATATAAACCCTGAATTAATTGGAAATAATAGGAGATTTCTAATCTCAGAAGTTAGTGGAAAAAGTACAGTTTTAAAAGAGATTCAAAAGATATTCCCAAATTTAGATAAAAATAGTGAAGAGGTTGTAAAAATAACAGAAAAACTAAAAGAATTAGAATTTGAAGGATATCAATTCGAAGGGGCAGAAGGAACTGTAGAACTTGTTATGAGAAAGATGATAGGTAAATACAAACCTTTCTTTAAATTAAAAACTTTTAAAACTATTGATGAAAATATATTAGGTGATGATAAAGAATTCACATCATCTGCAATTATAAATGTTGTAGTCGATGGAAAAGAAGAGATAAGTGCAGCAGAAGGAGACGGACCTGTAAATGCTTTAGATAAAGCTTTAAGAAAGGCTTTAGAAGTATTTTATCCTATGTTAAATTCAGTAAAACTTGTAGATTATAAAGTTAGGGTATTAGACTCAGAAAGCACAACTAAAGCAAAGGTAAGAGTGTTAATAGAATCAACTGATGGAGTTGAAAATTGGAGCACAGTTGGGGTTTCAAAAGATGTAATACAAGCTAGTTGGATAGCTTTAGTAGATTCTATTGAATACAAACTTATAAAAGATATAGAAAGAAAAGTTAGAACGTATTTTTAAAAAGAGGGGGCTAAAAATCATGGGAATGACTATGACTCAAAAAATTCTTGCAAAGCATGCAGGACTTAAAGAAGTAAAGGCGGGGCAATTAATAGAGGCAGATTTAGATTTGGTTTTAGGAAATGATATAACAACACCTGTTGCTGTTAATGAATATAAAAAGTTTGGTTGTAAGGAAGTATTTAATAAAAGTAAAATAGCAATAGTTCCAGACCACTTCACGCCTAACAAAGATATAAAAGCAGCAGAGCAGTGTAAATATATTAGAGAATTTGCAAACGAAAAAGGAATTGAAAACTTTTTTGAAATAGGTGAAATGGGAATAGAGCATTGCTTAATCCCAGAAAAAGGACTAGCAGTAGCTGGAGATGTTGTAATTGGGGCAGACTCACATACTTGTACTTATGGAGCATTAGGTGCATTTTCAACGGGGATAGGCTCAACTGATATGGCAGCTGGTATGGCTACAGGGAAGTGTTGGTTTAAAGTTCCAAAAGCCTTAAAGTTTGTATTAAAAAATAAACCAGCAAAATGGGTATCTGGAAAAGATATCATACTTCATATAATAGGTGAAATTGGAGTAGATGGAGCTTTATATAAGTCTATGGAGTTTGTTGGCGATGGGTTAGATTATTTATCTATGGATGATAGGTTTACTATGGCTAATATGGCTATAGAAGCTGGAGCTAAAAACGGAATATTTAAAGTAGATGATAAGACTATAGAATATTTAAAAGAACATACAAAAAGAAATTGGACTGTATATGAAGCTGATAGTGATGCAGAGTATGATGAAGTTTATGAAATAGATCTAAGTAAATTAAAGCTTACTGTAGCTTTTCCACACTTACCAGATAACACAAAAACTATAGATAAAATTCCAGAAATAGAAATAGATCAAGTAGTTATAGGTTCTTGTACTAACGGTAGGATGTCAGACCTTAGAGTAGCTAGAGATATATTAAAAGATAAAAAAGTTAAAAAGGGAGTTAGGTGCATTGTTTTCCCTGGAACTCAAAAGATATATCTTCAAGCTATAAAAGAAGGAATAGTAGAAGACTTAGTTAAAGCTGGTGCTGTAGTTTCAACTCCAACTTGTGGTCCTTGTCTTGGAGGGCATATGGGAATCCTTGCAAAAGGTGAGCGTGCAGTATCGACTACAAATAGAAACTTTGTTGGAAGAATGGGACACGTAGAATCTGAAGTATACCTTGCAAGTCCAGCTGTTGCAGCTGCATCAGCTATAACAGGTAAGATAGAAAATCCGGAAAATGTGGTATAGGAAAGGGGAGATATAAAGATGTTAGCTAAAGGCAAAGTTTTTAAATATGGAGATAACGTAGATACAGATGTAATAATACCTGCAAGATATCTTAACACTTCAAGTCCAGAAGAACTTGCAAAACATTGTATGGAAGATATAGATTCTGATTTTGTAAATAAGGTTAATAAAGGGGATATAATAGTTGCAAATAAAAATTTTGGTTGTGGTTCAAGTAGAGAACATGCACCACTTGCAATAAAAGCTTCAGGGGTAAGCTGTGTTATTGCAAGCACTTTTGCAAGGATATTTTATAGAAATTCAATCAATATAGGTCTTCCAATATTAGAGTGTGAAGAGGCTGTGAAAAATATAGATCCTAGTGATGAACTTTCAATAGATTTTAATACTGGGGTAATTAAAAATCTTACTAAAAATGAAGAGTATAAAGGGGAAGCTTTTCCAGAGTTTATGCAAAAAATAATAAATAGCGAAGGACTTATAGGATATATAAAAAGAGAGTAGAGAAAAAGGGGGCTAGATAAATGAAATATAATATAGCGGTTATTCCCGGGGATGGAATAGGAAAAGAAATAGTTAAAGAAAGCATTAAAGTATTAAATGCAATTTCAGAAAAATTTGGGCACAGATTTGATTATAAATACCTTTTAGCTGGAGGGATTGCAATAGATAAAGAGGGAACTTCACTTCCTCTTGAAACTTTAAAAGAATGTAAAGAAAGTGATGCGGTATTACTAGGTGCTGTAGGTGGACCAAAGTGGGATGACCCTAATGCAAAGGTTAGACCAGAACAAGCTCTTTTAGGTTTAAGAGGTGAAATGAATTTATATTGCAATTTAAGACCGGCAGTATTATATGAACCTTTAAAAGAATCATCTCCTTTAAAAGAAGAAATAATAGGGGAAGGTCTTGATATCTTAGTTGTAAGAGAATTAACTGGCGGAATTTACTTTGGTAAAAGAGGAAAAAATGAAGTTTTTTATAATGATAAAAAAGTAAATAGCGCTTACGATTCTGAGGAATATAACGAAGAAGAAGTAAGAAGAATTGCTAAAATTGCCTTTGAATCAGCTATGAAAAGAAATAAAAAGGTAACTAGTGTTGATAAAGCTAATATATTAGAAAGTTCAAGGCTTTGGAGAAGGGTAGTTTCTGAAGTATCCAAAGATTATAAAGAAGTTACTTTAAATCATATGTATGTCGATAATGCGGCGATGCAATTAGTAAGAGATCCAAAACAATTTGATGTAATAGTAACAACTAATATGTTTGGAGATATTTTATCTGATGAAGCATCTATGATTACAGGCTCTATAGGAATGCTACCTTCAGCCTCGCTTGGAGAAGGAAGATTTGGTATGTATGAGCCGATTCACGGAAGTGCACCTGATATTGAAGGAATGGGAAAAGCTAATCCTTTAGCGACTATACTTTCAGTTGGAATGATGCTTAGATATAGCTTCGATCTAGAAGAAGAAGCAAACTCTATAGAAAAAGCAGTTATAAAAGTATTAGAAAAGGGATATAGAACATCCGATATTATGAGTCTTGGAAAAGAACAAGTAGGGACAGAAGAGATGGCGAGTTTAGTTATAAAAGAAATAGAAGGGATGTAATATTTATGAGAAGTGACAGAGTAAAAAAGGGAGCATCTAAAGCTCCTCATAGATCTTTATTTAAAGCTATAGGTTTAACAGATGAAGAAATAGATAGGCCTTTAATTGGTATAGTTACATCCCAAAATGATATAATTCCAGGTCATATACATTTAAATAATATAGTAGAGGGAGTTAAATCAGGAGTTTTATCAAACGGTGGAACACCTTTAGTATTTCCAACTATCGGTGTTTGTGACGGAATAGCTATGGGGCACATAGGAATGAAATACTCTTTAGCAACTAGAGAACTTATAGCTGATTCTATAGAATGTGTAGCAAATGCACATGGGTTTGATGCTTTAGTGTTTGTTCCTAACTGTGACAAGATAGTTCCAGGAATGATTATGGCAGCATTAAGACTTAATATACCCTCAGTAGTTGTAAGCGGGGGGCCTATGCTTTCAGGAAGACATAAAAATAAAAATATTTCGCTTTCTACTATGTTTGAAGCTGTTGGTGCTTTTGAAGCGGGGAAGATAGAGAAAGCAGAACTTCTTGATATGGAAAATAAAGCATGCCCGACTTGTGGCTCTTGTTCTGGAATGTTTACTGCAAATTCTATGAATTGTTTAACGGAAGCATTAGGGCTTTCTCTTCCAGGAAACGGAACAATACCAGCGGTTTATTCAGAGAGAATAAGACTTTCAAAAGAAGCTGGAAAGGCTGTTATGGAAGTATTAAAAAAAGATATAAAACCTAGAGATATAGTAAATGAAAAATCTATAAGAAATGCATTAACCGTAGATATGGCACTTGGATGTTCTACAAACTCAGTACTTCATTTAACGGCTATAGCAAACGAAGCTAAGGTAGAAATGAATTTAGATATTATAAACGAAGTTTCAAATAATACTCCAAACCTTTGTAGACTTGCGCCAGCTTCAGACACTCACATAGAAGATTTATATTTAGCTGGTGGAATAACTTCTGTTATGAATGAATTATCAAAAAAAGATTTATTAGATTTAGATTGTTTAACAGTTACTTGTAAAACTCAAGGTGAAAATATAAAAAATGCTACAGTAAAAGATTATAGTGTAGTTAAAAATATAGAAAATCCTTATAGCAAAACAGGTGGTATTAGAGTATTAAGAGGAAATATAGCATTAGATGGTGCGGTAGTTAAAAAGTCAGCAGTTTCAGATGAAATGCTAAAGCATAGCGGACCTTCTAAGGTGTTTAATTCAGAAGAGGAAGCTATAGAAGCTATATTATCTGGAAAAATAGTTAAAGGCGATGTAGTAGTTATAAGATATGAAGGTCCAAAGGGTGGGCCGGGAATGAGAGAAATGCTTTCACCTACAGCTGCAATATCAGGAATGGGGCTTTCAGGTAGCGTTGCACTTATAACAGACGGAAGGTTTAGTGGCGCAACTAGAGGGGCAGCTATAGGGCATGTTTCTCCAGAAGCTGCAGAAGGTGGAAATATAGCATTGATAGAAGACGGAGATATTATTTCTATAGATATATTAAATGGAAAATTAAACTTAGAAATTTCAGAGGAAACTTTAAAAGAGAGAAGAGAAAATCTAGTGCTTTTAGAACCTAAAATTAAAGAAGGATATCTTTATAGATATGCAAAATTAGTTAGTTCTGCAAGTTCTGGGGCTGTATATAAGTAATAGTTTAAGGAGGGGGAGAAATTGTTATTAACTGGGGCAGAAATATTAGTTAAAACTTTAATAGATGAAGGTGTAGATACTATCTTTGGGTATCCAGGTGGCGCTGTTTTAAATATTTATGATGAGCTTTATAAAAGTAAAGATAAAATAAATCACATACTTGCATGTCATGAACAAAATGCAGCACATGCAGCTGACGGATATTCAAGGGCAACTGGGAAAGTTGGAGTTTGCCTTGCAACTTCAGGGCCAGGTGCTACAAACTTAGTAACTGGAATAGCTACAGCTTATATGGATTCAATACCGCTTGTAGCTATAACAGGAAATGTAACTAAGCCACTACTTGGAAAAGACAGTTTTCAAGAGGTTGATATTTATGGAATTACAATGCCTATTACTAAGCATAACTATATAGTAAAAGATGTAAGAGATCTTCAAAGAGTAATAAGAGAAGCCTTTAAAATAGCAAAAGAAGGAAGACCAGGACCAGTCCTTATAGATATACCAAAAGATATAACAGCAAATAAAGCTATATATGAAGAAGAAATTGCCTGCACTATAAAAAAGGCTAAGAAAAACTATGATGATTTAGATGTTTTAATAGACCTTATAAATAAATCTAAAAAGCCTTTTATATATGCAGGTGGTGGAGTAATTGCATCAAATGCTTCAAAAGAACTTTTAGAGTTTAGTGAAAAGATAGATTCACCAATTTGTACATCTCTTATGGCGCAATCAGCTATAGATAATAATCATAGATTATATACAGGTATGATAGGAATGCATGGAACTAAAGCTTCTAATATAACAGCTACTAAATGTGACTTACTTATAACTTTAGGCGCTAGGTTTTCAGATAGAGTTGTATCAAACTCAGAACATCTAGGGAATGCAAAAATAATTCAAATAGATGTAGACCCAGCTGAAATAAATAAAAATATAAAAGTTGATGCGCATGTTATAGGAGATTTAAAAGAAGTATTAAAACTTATAACAGAAAATATAAATGAATCTAAAAAAATAGAATGGAATAAAGCTGTAAATAGTTTAAAAACAGAAAGTAATGATGATTCTTTAGAAAATCTAACTCCAGAGTTTTTATTTAAGACTTTAAATAGCTTAGATGATGGAAATATGCTTATAACAACAGAGGTTGGGCAGCATCAAATGTGGGCAGCACAGTATTTTGATTTTAAAACGCCTAGAAGTTTTATTTCATCAGGTGGACTTGGAACTATGGGATATGGGCTTGGTGCATCTATTGGGGCAAAGATAGGAAGACCAGAGTCTACTGTAATTAATATAGCTGGTGATGGAAGTTTTGGGATGAATTCTAACGAATTTGCAACAGCAGTAAAAAATAAATTACCTATCATAGTTATTATTATGAATAATAATGCTTTAGGTATGGTAAGGCAGTGGCAAACTTTCTTTTATGATGGAAGATATTCCGAGACAACTTTAGATAGACAAACAGACTTTGTAAAGCTTGCAGAAGCTTATGGAGGCGTAGGTTATAGAGTAACAAAGAGAAGTGAACTTAAAGAGGTTTTAGAGGAAGCTTTAAAATCAAAAGTTCCTGTAGTTATAGATTATTTAATAAATAATGATAAAAAAGTTTTTCCAATGGTTGCACCTGGTGCGCCAATAAATCAAATAATAAGTGAAGAAGATGTTTAAGATATAAAAAGGGGGAAGAAAAAATGGCAAAAATGTTTTATGAAAAAGATACTAATTTAGAATTATTAAAAGGAAAGAAAGTAGCAGTTATAGGGTATGGAAGTCAAGGACATGCACATGCATTAAATTTACAAGAAAGCGGAGTAGATGTAGTAGTTGGTTTATACGATGGAAGTAAATCAAAAGATAGAGCAAAAGAAGCTGGTCTTGATGTAAGAGAAGTTAGCGAAGCGAGTAGAATCGCTGATATCATAATGGTGTTAGTTCCAGATGAAAAACAAGCAGAACTTTATAAAAATGAAATAGAAGGAAATCTAGAAAAAGGTAATGCATTAGTTTTTGCACATGGATTTAACATTCACTATTCACAGATAGTACCACCTTCAGATGTTGATGTATTTATGGTAGCACCGAAGGGACCAGGGCATATGGTAAGAAGAACATACACAGAAGGTTCTGGAGTTCCGTGTCTTATAGCTGTTTATCAAAATCCAACAGGAAATGCTAGAGACTTAGCTTTAGCTTATGCTAATGGAATCGGTGGGGCAAGAGCTGGAATTTTAGAAACAACTTTTAAAGATGAAACAGAAACAGATCTTTTTGGAGAACAAGCTGTGTTATGTGGAGGGTGTACAGCTCTTATAAAAGCAGGGTTTGAAACTCTAGTAGAAGCTGGATATGCACCTGAAAATGCATATTTTGAATGCTTACACGAAATGAAATTAATAGTTGACTTATTATATCAAGGCGGAATGAGTATGATGAGATATTCTATTTCTGATACAGCAGAGTATGGTGATTATGTTGTTGGAAATAGAATTGTTACAGAAGATACTAAAAAAGAAATGAAAAAAGTTCTAAGCGAAATTCAAGATGGAACTTTTGCAAGAAATTGGCTTGTTGAAAATAAAGTTGGAAGACCTTACTTTAATTCAAAAAGAAGACTTGAAAGTGAGCACCAAATCGAAAAGGTTGGTAGTGAACTTAGAGAGATGATGAGCTGGATTGATACTAAAAACTTAGATTAATAAAAGCCACCTAAAGTGGATAGTCTATTAATAGACATTCCCTATAATATATATACAAACTTAAAAGAAGACTATGCTTTAAGAATTTATTGTATAGTCTTTTTCTATGCTTAAAGTATAAAATTAACATATTATAAATACTCTGTTAAAAGGTATATGAAATAATAAAGGTGAGAAACTATATTATATATAATGAAAGAGAGGGTAAACATTATGAAAGATTTAAAAGATAACGATATGAAAGACATAAAAGATTACATAGAGATAGAAGATTACAAAATGAACTGTGGGGACAAAGATAAGGATTGCCACCATATAAAAATAAAAAATGACAGAGATTTAGATGGAAAAGAAGACGCTATAAAAAATTATTTCAAAGATATAGACAAAAAAGATGAAAAAGGAAGCAAATTAGTAGAAGAAAAAGGTGACTTTTCAATATTTTTAGATAAGGTAAAATATAATTTAGGGACAGTAATAGAAGACTTAAATGTACTTTTAAATAGCTAGAGGGTATAAAAAACTATTATATGTTAATAATCTAAATATGAACTATATAATGAATGAAAAAGGATACTTTAAAGTTTTTAAAGTATCCTTTTTTTATAGGGTGGCTAAAGCCACTTTTTTTATTTAATTTAAAGCATATCTAGGGTTTACTGATTTAATAAGTCTTTCAATAGGTAAAAGTTTAAATATAACCATAGTTATTAGACACTCTGCTAAAAGAAGAGGGAAGTTTACTGATAGTGAATAAACTATAGCACTCATTCCAGCTGGTGCGTAAGAACCAAAGAATACTGCACCTGATATAAAGTGACATAAAAACTTAAAGAAAAAAGCTATCCCTATTCCAAGATAAGGTTTGTTTTTAAAATAACCAGCTAGTCCAATACAAATAGTTGGAAGTGGATAATCAAAAAGCACTTGTATAGGATTTATTATATAAGGATCAGTTAAAAGAGAAATTATTCCATATAAAAATCCAGTTAAAAATCCTACATAAGGTCCGTATGCAAATGTAATTATAAGGATAGGTATCATACAACCTAAAGTTACTCCACCTCCTTGAGGGAAGTGATATATTTTAAAAGTGTTAAGTATTGTAGATAAAGCTAAGGCAATACCTACATTAGTCATAAGTCTAGCATCTAGCTTTACTTTTCTTATCTTAAATAAAGCTATTAATATTAGTACACATCCTAAAACAGCTAAAATAGCAAAAGGATGCTTTCCTATCTCAATAAAATTATTAGATAGGGAGTTTATAAAATTTTCCATAAAAAAAACCTCCTATAGTGCTAGAAGGAAACATAGTTAATTTAAATATTAAAACTATTGCTTCCCTACGCTGGTGTTACCCAGATCAGGTTAAAAGGGTTAATGAATAAATCATCTCTCAGCCAAAAAGGCACCCCTAGCACAAAATTTATTACTATTTAATTTTAATTCTAATAAAAGGAAGTGTCAAATCATAAAATAATTAAAATTTTATTTTTATTTTTTACTTTTTAGGATAGGTTGGGGTTTTTGGGTTTTATATAGTAAAAATAAAAAAAAAATAAAACAAAATATTTAAAAATATGATAATAATGGTAAAATAGAATAAGGGGGGGATTCTATTGCAGAAAGGGTTAAAAAATATTTTTTATGGGTATATAATACTTATTTTAAACATTAATTTTTTCTTTGTAGATCTTACGGCAAATTTTCTAGGATATATTCTAATTGCAAACGGACTTAAAGAATTATCATTTAAAAATGAGAAATTTAAGGATGGAATAATTATAGCTAAATTTTTAGCTGTATATGAATTTTATACTTTGTCTTTAAAATTTATAGGGTTATTAAAGGTAGAAAATATATACTTAAATAGTCTTTTAAATATAGCATTAAGCATATTAGGACTACTTTTACTAGATTCTATATTAGGTGGGATTTTTTTAGAGGCTAAATATAATAAGAACGTGAAAATAGAAAATGAGTCTAATAATTTATGGAAATGCAATATAATATATACTTCTATATTTTTGATATATAGTGCATTTTATTTAAATTATAATCACGTAGATTTTATGAAGATAATTAGTTTACTATTAATTTTATTTTCTTTTATACTTTACATTTATATGATTTTGTTTTTAAGAAAGGCAGGTAAAAAATTAGATGTGGCGTAATAAAAAAATATTAATAATTTTAACTGCGTCAGTGATAACATCTTATGCATTTAACTTTTTAGTATTTGGAAAAACACACTTAGATAAAACTGTATACAGAAAAGTTAAAGGAGAAATTTATAGCGTAAGAGAAGATATACCGAAGATGAAATTTATAGAAGAGTCAAAAGAAGAATTCAACGAAAAGAGTTTAGACTATTTCCATTCAAGTGATAGTAAGATTGAAAATATAATATTTCCGGAACTAGGGGTTAGATTAAATCATTTCAAATATATAGATGATTACTATAATGGTAAATATTCAATAAAAGAAATTGATTGCCTAGGTGATAATGATTTGATTAATAATAAAGATAACTTAGTAAAAGAAGAAAAAGTCGTAACTAAAGCTATTTTAAATGGAGGAAGCGATGAAGAAGAATCTATTAACCTTGGAGAACTTCATCTAAAATTAAATGAAGAGAAGTTTAATCAAGGAAATTTATTAAAAAAGATAGGTATGCATTCTGATGATTTTGGATCTTATAAAAATTATACTGTAAAAGAAGATTGTTATATAAGTAATATTCAAAGTAATTATATGGAAGAACTTCTTGAAAAAGGAGATTTGTATATAAATCAACAGGAAATAAGAGATGTTAAGTTCCCTATGTACTTTAGTAAAGATGACATAATAAATATTGAGTATATTTTTAATGATACTAGTAAGGATTTTGTTAATTCTATAGTAACAGATATAGTTTTTGAAGTTTTAAATAAAGATTTGCATAATGAAACTATATATTTTAGGGTGGATACTACGAGAAATGATCTATCCTTTGAAAATTTAAAGAAAATAAAAGAGGAAGCAAATGAAAAAATATGATTTAACACATTTTATTAAAGAAGATATGTGTGTTTACTCAAAAGAAGAGAAAGTAGAGATTAAAAAAATAGCAGATTACGAAGAAGGCTATAGTGTGACTAAAGTAACATTTGGAACTCACACAGGAACTCATATTGACGTTCAGAAACATATCTTTAAAGACGGTAAATCTTTAGATGATTATGGTATAGATAACTTTTTTGGAAAAGTTTTAATTATAGATTGCAAGGAAAAAGAAAAAATAACTTTAAATTTTATAAAAGGTGAGATTAGACCTAATTTTGATTATATAATTTTTTACACGGGATACGAAAAATTATGGGGAAAAGATAGTTATTTTAATGGATATCCTATATTAGATAGAGATGCTGTAAATTTCCTAGGAAATTTGAAGGGTTTAAAAGGTATAGGAGTAGACTGTATATCTGTAGATTCTAGTGAAAACTTATATAATCACGAAATCTTACTAAAAAATGATAAGTTAATAATAGAAAATCTATGCAATTTAGATGGGAAATTAGGGGAATATGATATAATTGTAGCACCTATGAAAATAAAAAATGGAGATGGTGCTCCAGTTAGAGTGTTTATTTATAGGTAATAAAATAAATTGGGGGAAATAATGAATAAGAAAAAAAAGATAATAGTTTCTATAGTAAGTTTAGCTGTAGTAATTATTTTAATAGGCGTTTTTTATGGAATAAAAGAAGATAAAAATATAGACAAAGTAGAAGCACAAAAACCAAATGAAGAAATAGTAGAAGACATTAAACCTAAAAATGATAAAGAGGTTCTAGAACTTAAAAATAAAGAACTTAAAAAATACGAAAGCATAGAAAATGATTATTATATGATGCTTGTAAATAAGTTTAATCCATTAAAAGACGATTTTATTGCAAAAGATATCGTGCCTTCAGGATTACCTTTTATAGGGGGAAGTTCTAATACATATATCAATAAAGAGGCAAAAGTAGAAGCAATAAAGATGTTTAATGACGCAAAAAAAGATGGGTTAACTCTTTTAGGAGTTTCAGCATATAGAAGTAATGCCGTTCAGACTCAAATTTACAATAATAACATCAAGACAAAAGGGGCTGAACACACTAAAAAATATTCAGCAGCACCTGGAACTAGCGAGCATGAAACTGGACTTGCTATAGATGTTGTAAGTTCGGAACATATAGGATTGACTTGGGATTTTGATAAAACTAAAGCTTTTGAATGGTTAAGTGAAAATGCATATAAGTATGGATTTGTTTTAAGGTATCCAAAAGATAAGACAGAAGTTACTAAGTATGAGTATGAGCCGTGGCACTATAGATTTGTAGGATTAAATAATGCAAAAAAAATGCACGAAGGAAACCTGTGCTTTGATGAATATATAAACTGGGCTAGACAAAATGCTGATAGGTTAAGATTTGAAATAGAAGAATTAAAACAAAAGAAATAAAAAAGATTGATATATAAGATAAGCATCTTATATATCAATCTTTTTTTATAGATAAGAATCTAAATATTCCTTTTAAAAAAAATATATTATGTTATTATAATAATATAATTAAGAGTATTCCTATAGATATACTAGGAATTAAAATTAAGAATAAGAGATTAAGCTAAGTAAATACTAATTAAGAGGAGGGATTAGATGGATATATATTTAGATAATGCAGCAACAACTAAACCTTATAATGAAGTTATAGAAGTAATGGCAGACTATATGAAAAATTGTTATGGAAATCCGTCATCTTTGCATAGACTAGGGCTTGAAGCTGAAAAAAACTTAAATGAAGCAAGAAGCGGGATAAGTAAAATTATTAATGCATCAAAAGAAGAGATTTACTTTACTTCGGGTGCAAGTGAAGGGAATAACTTAATTATAAAAGGTCTTTCTAAGGAAAATTCACATATAATAACCACAAAATTTGAGCACCACTCAGTTTTAAAGACTTACGAGGAACTAGAAAAGTGCGGAGTTAAAGTTACATATTTAAAAGTAGATTCAAATGGAATGATATCTTTAGAAGAATTAAAAAATTCTATAACTAAAAATACAGTTTTAGTTTCAATAATGTTTGTAAATAATGAATTAGGTTCAATTCAAAAAATAGAAAAGATAGGTAAATTAATAAAAGAAGAAAGTAGCCGTGCTAAATTTCATGTAGATGCAGTTCAAGGCTTTGGGAAATTTAAAATAGACGTAAAGAAAATGCATATAGATGCATTAACTATTACAGGGCATAAGATACACGGACCTAAAGGCGTTGGATTTTTATATTTGAAAAAGGGAATAGTATTAAATTCACTTATTCATGGAGGAAGTCAAGAGGGAGGACTTCGTGCTGGAACTCAAAACGTACCAGGGATTATGGCTCTATTAAAAGCTTCTGAAATATCTTATGAAAACAAAAATGAAAACTATATTAAAGTTACTAAGCTTTCAGAATATATGGTAGAGAGGTTAAAAGAATTAGATGATATAAGCATAAATAGCTCGATAGATGAAAATCAATCACCATATATATTAAATGTATCTTTTAGAGGAGTTAGAGGTGAAGTACTACTTCATCTTTTAGAAGAAAATAATATTTTTGTATCTACTGGTTCTGCATGCACTTCTAAAAAAAGTATAGCTAGCGGAAGCTATGTAGTAAAAGCTATAGGAAAGTGTGATAAAGATGCAGAAAGTGCCATAAGATTTTCTTTTGATGAAAATAATACAAAAGAAGAAATAGATAAAGTTATCAGTATATTAAAAGATTCACTAAAATTTTTAAGGAGGATGAAAAGATGAGAAGATTAATATTAGTTAAATATGCATCAGAGATATTTTTAAAAGGATTAAATAGAAATAAATTTGAAAAAAAGCTTAGAGATAATATAAAAAAGAAACTTAAGGGATTAGAATATGAAATTATAAGTGACCAAGGAAGATATTTCATAAAGGTAGATGATTTAGAAGAAGGAATAGATAGAGTAAGAAAGGTATTTGGAGTATCAGAAGTATGTATAGTTACTGAAGTACTACCTGAATTAGATGTAATTAAAAAAGAAGCTCTAGAAAAAATACAGCTTTATAAACCTAAGGACTTTAAAGTTATAACTAACAGAGCAAACAAAAGATTTGAAGGAAAATCTATGGATATCTCAAGAGATATCGGAAGCTTTATTTTAGAAAATTATAAAGACGAATTAAGCGTAAAGGTTAAAGATCCTGAGTGTCAAGTATTCGTTGAAATTAGAGAAAGAGCATACGTCTACACAAACAAGGATAAAGTTAAGGGAGTAGGCGGACTACCTTATGGAATAAACGGAAGCACTATGCTTATGTTATCTGGAGGAATAGATTCTCCAGTTGCAGGATACTTAATGGCAAAAAGGGGAGTTGAACTTAATTGCGTATACTATCACAGTCACCCTTATACGTCAGAAAGAGCTAAAGATAAAGTTAAAGAACTTGCAAAAATATTAGGAGAATACACTGAAAAGGTAAGGTTATTTATAGTTCCTTTTACAGAAATTCAAATGGAAATAATGAAACACTGCCCTGAAGATGAATTAACTATAATAATGAGAAGATTTATGATGGGTGTAGCTTGTTCTTTAGCAGATAGAGAAGGGATACAATCAGTAGCAACAGGAGAGAGTATAGGGCAAGTTGCAAGTCAAACTATGGAAGGCCTAGTAGTAAGTTCAGATAAAGCAGACAGACCTGTGTTTAGACCTCTTATAACTATGGATAAAGAAGAGATAATGAAAATAGCAAGATATATAGGAACTTATGAAACTTCAATTTTACCGTATGAGGATTGCTGCACTATATTTGTTCCAAAGCACCCTAAAACTAAACCAGTTTTAGAAAAGATAATTAAATCAGAAAATGCATTAGACTTTGATGAGTTAGTAGAAAAAGCTATAAGCGAAACGGAAGTTGTAGTTTTTAAATAAAAAAAGGATAATCACTTAATTGTGATTATCCTTTTTGATTTAAGCTAATTCTTCTTCAGCATCTTTAAATTGACTGTTATAAAGATCTGCGTAGAATCCGTTTTGACTCATAAGTTCTTTATGAGAACCTTGTTCTATAACGTCACCGTGATTCATAACTAAGATTAAATCAGCATCTTTTATAGTTGAAAGTCTGTGTGCTATAACGAAGTTTGTTCTACCTTCCATAAGTCTTGTCATAGCGTTTTGGATGTAAGTTTCAGTTCTTGTATCAACTGAACTTGTAGCCTCATCTAAGATAAGAACTCTAGGGTTTGCAAGGATTGCACGTGCAATAGTTAATAATTGCTTTTGTCCTTGTGAGATATTTGAAGCTTCTTCGTTTAATACAGTGTCATAACCTTGAGGAAGAGTTCTTATAAAGTGGTCAGCGTGAGCTGCTTTACAAGCTTCAACTACTTCTTCAAAAGTAGCACCTTCTTTACCGTAAGCTATATTATCTTTTATGCTTCCGTTAAATAGCCAAGTATCTTGAAGAACCATACCGAACATACTTCTTAAATATCCTCTAGTAAATTCAGTTATATTAACTCCATCAAATTGAATTTCTCCACCGTTTAATTCGTAGAATCTCATTAATAAATTAATAAGAGTAGTTTTACCTGCACCAGTTGGACCTACTATAGCAATAGTTTGACCTTGCTTTGCAGTAACGTTCATGTCATTCATTAATAATTTTTCAGGAGAGTATCCAAATTTAACATTTTTAAAATCAACGTTTCCTTTAGGGTCTACTAAAGTCTTAGGATTTTCAGGGTCTTTAATTTCTTCTTTTTCATCTAAGATTTCAAAAACTCTTTCAGCTGAAGCCATAGTTGATTGAAGGATATTTGCAATGTTTGCAGTTTGGTTAATCATTTGAGTAAACTGTCTTGAATATTGGATAAATGATTGAATGTAACCTACGCTTAATTTGTTTTTAGTAACTAATATACCACCTACAACTGCAATAATTACGTAACCGATATTATTAACTAATTGCATTAAAGGCATTATTAAACCTGACATAAATTGAGCTTTCCACCCTGATTCATAAAGATTATCATTTATTTCATCAAATTCAGAGATAGCTTTTTTCTCGTGACCAAAAGCACGAACTACAGTGTGACCTGTATAAACCTCTTCTACGTGTCCATTAAGTTTACCAAGTTCTTTTTGTTGTGAAGAGAAGAACTTTTGTGAGCGTCCTATAATAGGTCTAGTTGCTATTATACAAACAGGTAAAGTTAATACGCAAATTAAAGTTAATAATGGGCTAAGACTTAGCATCATTATAGTAATACCTATAATTGAAACAACTGATGATATAAGCTGAGTTAAACTTTGTTGAAGAGTACTTGCTATATTATCTACGTCGTTTGTAACTCTACTTAAGATATCACCTTTTGAGTTTGCATCAAAGTAGCTAATAGGTAATCTATTAAGTTTATTTTCAACAGCAGATCTTAAATCTTTAACAGTGTATTGAGCAACACCTGCCATTAGGTATTGTTGAGCGTACATAAATATTGCACTTAAAATATAAAAACCAAGTAATAGTGAAATATAATAACCTAATTTACCAAAGTCAACTCCAGCGTTTGGAACTCCTTTAAACTTAGCTATCATTCCTTCAAGTATAACGTTAATAGTATCTCCTAGTAATCTAGGGCTAAATACTGTAAAAGCAGTACTTAGAATTGCCATAATTAATACAATGATTAATTTAGTTCTATGAGGTCTAAGGTATGATAATAATCTTTTACCAGTACCTTTGAAATTTTTTGCTTTTTCTCCGCCCATAACGACACCGTGGTTTCCGCCACCACCCATACCGCCTTTAGGAGCAGATTTTTGTTTATTCTTATCTATGCTCATTTGAAAGTTCCTCCTCTGATAATTGTGATGAGGCAATTTCTTTATAAATTGCACAGTTATTTAATAATTCTCTGTGAGTTCCCATTCCAACGACATTTCCGTCATCTAAAACTATGATTCTGTCTGCATCCATAATAGTACTTACTCTTTGTGCAACTATTATAACAGCTGATTTTGTAGTTTCACTTTTAAGTGCAGCTCTAAGTTTTGAGTCTGTCTTAAAGTCTAAAGCTGAGAAGCTATCATCGAAAAGATAAACTTCAGGTTTTCTAATTAAAGCACGAGCGATTGCTAAACGTTGTTTTTGTCCACCTGAGAAGTTTTTACCACCTTGCTCAACATTAGAATTAAAACCATCTTCTTTTTCTTCTATAAAATCATAAGATTGAGCTATTTTAGCTGCGTGAATTAATTCTTCTTTAGTTGCATCTTCTTTACCATACTTTAAGTTTTCTTCTATAGTACCAGAGAATAAGACAGCTTTTTGAGGAACAAATCCTATCTTGCTTCTTAAAGTTTCTTGAGTCATATCTTTTACGTTAACTCCATCAACTAAAATTTCTCCTTTTGATACGTCGTAGAATCTTGTTAATAGGTTAAGTATAGTTGATTTACCAGAACCAGTACCACCTATTATGGCTGTTGTCTCTCCAGGGTTTGTAACGAAGCTTAAATTATTGATAGCACCGTGTTCAGCACCAGGATAGAAGAATGAAACATCTTTAAATTCTACATGACCACTTTCTTTAAAAGTAGTTGTAGGATTTTTAGTATTTACTATAGTAGGGTCTATATCTAATACTTCGTTTATTCTTTCAGCAGAAGCAGAAGCTCTTGGAATCATTATAAATAACATACTTACCATTATTAATGAGAACATTATTTGCATAACGTATTGTAAGAATGCCATTAAGTTACCAACTTCCATAACTCCAGTATCAACTCTCTTTGAACCAAACCAAAGTATAGCAACAGAAGTTAAATTTAAGATTAACATTAATAAAGGCATTAGTGTTGCGATTATTTTATTAACTTTAATTGCATTTTGAGTAAAGTCATCATTAACTTTTTCAAATCTTTTAACTTCGTAATCTTGACGATTAAAAGCTCTTATAACTCTTATACCAGTTAAGTTTTCACGAAGAACTTTGTTTATGTTATCAAGTTTACTTTGCATTGCCTTAAATAGTGGCATACCAAGTTTACCTATAACAAGAATAGCTATAACAACTATTGGCATTGAGATTAAAAGTATTAGAGATAATTCCTTATTAACAGAAACAGCCATAATAATACCACCGATACACATAAGTGGTGCTGTAACCATCATTCTTAGTATCATAAGTACAACTTGCTGTACTTGGTTAACGTCGTTTGTAGTTCTAGTAACTAGTGAAGCAGTTCCAACTTGGTCTATTTCACCTAAAGAGAAAGTTTCAGCTTTTGTGAAAATTTTTCTTCTTAAATCTCTACCATATCCCATAGATATTTTTGAAGAGATGTAACTTGCAAATATTGTACTAGCACTACCAACGAATGCTATTAGTATCATTATTCCACCGATTTTAAGAATATAGTTTATATCACCGGTCATTATTCCAGTGTTAACTATATCTGAAAGAAGGGTAGGAAGATATAATTGAGCCATAGTTTGAATAAATAAAAGAACTAATACGAAAAATAATTCCTTTTTATATGGCTTAAGATGCTTAAAAATCTTTAACATCAAATTCACTCCTTATTATAAATTTTTATGAGTCTCTAAATTAGTTTTCATCTTATTTAATAAAATATTTAATTCTTCAGAATCTTTTTTTGAAAAATCCTTTAAACAGACTTCATCGATATTATCAGAAACTTCTTTAAGTCTAGTGCAGGCATCTCTACCTTTATCAGTTAAGAAGATCCTTGAAATCCTTCCATCTAGTTTGTCAGGTTTCTTATATATGAAACCATTTTTCTCTAAACGCTTAATCATAACTGTCATTGTTGCTGGTTTAATTAAAAGACAAGTAGAAATTTCCTTTTGGCTTTGACCGTCATTTTTCATAAGAGACGTTAAAAGATGAGGCTGCCCAGGGTATAAACCAAGCTTATCAAGTTCTGCATGAATTAAAGAAAAATGTAATCTCATTACTTTTCTGAAGATAGATGAAAAATTTGAATCATCCATTATAGATAAAACCTCCTAAATTAGTTAGTCGACTAACTTTATTTTGTTATTCTATTATATTAATGTGTCAATTTCAAGTCAATTTTATAAAAAAAATCGCGAATTTATTAATATTCGCGATAATTTAATAATTTATAACCGTTTATGGATATTAGCTCTTTTATTTCATTTGAACAGAGGATATCTAGTTCATTTAAGCGTCCAAATGTGTAGCAACTAGACTTAAGTAAAAAGCTATCAATATATCCAGGCTGACAGTTTATTTCTATGTTATTTTTATGAATATGTTCCTTAAAAACTCTTTTAAAGTCATCAAAGGTTTCTATCTTATCACTAAAAAAATCAATGTCAAATGAGTTTTTATATATGTATTTTTTTAAAAACTTTGATTTTAATTCTCTCTCTGCATAAGCTCTTAATACCATACCCGTTTTAAGTGAAATCTGAGAGGCTAAATTAAGTATTTCTGGTATAATACAAGGAGTATGATGAAAAGTTATATGAGTTGGTTTTATTCCAGATTCTAATATTTTTTTTAATTGAGCTTCTAATTCGGCTTTGATAATCTTTACTGGAATAGTAGCAAGGTATTCGTAATCTTGTTTCATGGTTCCAGTTGGAGCTAATATGTGTTTATAATCTTTACAAATAGGTTCACCAAGAGTAAGTGAGAAATGAACACCAATATCTAAATCAGGATTTTCTAAAGCTAAATTAACAGCGTGCTCAAAACCTGGAGTTGTACATATTATTTCTGTTGATGTTACTACGCCGTTTTTAAATGAATCTATTATTCCGTAATTAACAGCGTTAGAAAGCCCAAAATCACTAGCGTTTATTATAATATTTTTGTTTAACAAGCAAGGTCCCTCCCTAATATGTTTATAGGGAGATTATAACATAAAATGTAAAAAAATCAATATAAAGGAGGAGAAGTGATGAACTATGTATACATATTAAAGTGTAATGATGGCAGCCTTTATACAGGGTGGACAAACAATCTAGAAAAAAGGTTTAAGGCTCACTCAGAAGGAAGGGGAGCAAAGTATACAAAAGGCAGAGGACCTTTAGAATTAGTTTATTATGAAGAGTTTGAAGAAAAAAACGATGCAATGAAAAGGGAATATGCTATAAAGAAAATGACTAAAGCTCAAAAAAACAATATAATTTTAGATAAAATTAGTAAATAATATTAAAAAATATTAGCAAAAATTAAGAAATGAAAATATTATAATATATAGACAAATGAAAAAAATGTGATATTATGGGAGAGAGGCATAAAGTATATAAAAGGAGAGGATAGGATTAATTATATTTAAAAAATTAATAAAGAAATTTTAAAGCGCCAGAACTTAAGTAAATAGATAAAAGCTTAAATTAGGGGTCAGAGATAAATAAAATATTTCGCCTAACTAATAAGCTAAAAGTAGTTGGACTTTTAAAGCTAAGAGTAAATTATATTTAAAAATAGATTTTAAGATAGCGGAATTTAATCTTAATCTTTTTTAGAAAGATATATTTTAAATTAGTGTGTGGATAAGTTCAATTAACCAAATGGAAGATTTAATAGGTTAGAGGAAATCCAAATCACGTACGTTCTTTGGATAAGTTCACTCTACAAAATCGAAGATTTTGGAGTTCACTTAAGTTGACGAGGATGAAGTTTATCGAATTTTTCGGCGGATACTTCACGGTATAGCACTACCGTTAACGGCTAGCAAAACTAATTGAGCAATCATTAGCACAAATTTAGCCCGGTGCATTTTAACTTTGTTTTAAAAAGACAAGTTTCTCTAGGATAATTATGCCTGTTAATATCTGCTAGAGAGTTTTTTAGAAAATAGAGTTCTTTGAAAATTGAATAAAAAAATAGATTTTATCGCAAAAGGAAGGTTTTTAATTATGTGCGGAATAGTAGGATATTTAGGAAAAGGACAGGCAACAAACTTTTTAGTGGAGGGATTATCTAAGTTAGAGTATAGAGGCTATGATTCAGCTGGTGTAGCTGTATTAGAAAATAACTCTATAGAAATTAAAAAGCATAAAGGCAGATTAGCTAACTTAGAAAAAGATTTAGAGGAAAATAACCTAAATGGTAAAATCGGGATTGGTCATACAAGATGGGCAACTCACGGGGAGCCATCAGATGTAAACTCTCATCCACACCGTAGTTTTAAAGGAGAAATAGCTGTTGTTCATAACGGTATTATAGAAAACTACCTAGAGCTTAGAGAAAAGCTTAAGGGAGAAGGTGTAGAATTTAAATCAGAAACTGACACTGAAGTTATACCAAACCTTATACAGCATTATTATGAGGGAGATCTATTTAAAGCAGTAGTTAAAGCTACTAAAGAGCTTCAAGGAAGTTATGCTATAGGTGTAATCTCTGAGAGAGAACCAAACAAGCTTATAGCAGTAAGAAAAGATAGTCCTCTTATAGTAGGTTTAGGAGAAGATGAAAACTTTATTGCATCAGATATACCAGCAGTATTAAACAGAACTAGAAATGTATATCTTTTAGATGACAATGAGTTTGTTTTAATAGATGAAAACGGAGTAAAACTATTTAATGATAAAGGAGAGTCTTTATCTAAAGAAATATACCACGTAACTTGGAATGCAGATTCTGCAGAAAAAGGTGGGTATGATTCATTTATGCTTAAAGAAATTCACGAACAACCAAAAGCTTTAAAAGACACTATGAGTGGTAGAGTTACAGAAGGTGAGCCTATAACTTTTGAAGATTTTAAATTAACAAAAGAGGAATTAGAAGGTATAGATAGAATTTATATAGTTGCATGCGGTACAGCGTATCATGCTGGTTTAATGGGAAAAGAAGCTATAGAAAGATTAGCTAGAATACCAGTTGAAGTTGATATAGCATCAGAATTTAGATATAGAAACCCAATAGTTACAGAAAAATCTATGTTAATAGTTTTAAGTCAATCAGGTGAAACTGCGGATACTTTAGCAGCACTTAGAGATTGCAAAAGGTTAGGTGCAAAAACATTAGCTATAACTAATGTTGTAGGAAGTACTATTTCAAGAGAAGCAGATAGTGTTATTTATACTATGGCAGGTCCTGAAATTGCTGTAGCATCAACAAAAGCATACACAACACAAGTTGCAGTTATGCATATGATAGCAATATATTTTGCAGAACTAATGGAAAAAGTAAATATTGAAAGATTAAATGAATTAAAAAGCGGACTACTAAGTATTCCTGAGAAAGTATTAGGAGTATTAGAAGATAAAGAGAAGGTTTTAGATATCGCAAAAGAATTAAAAGATGAAAGAGATATATTCTTCTTAGGAAGAGGTGCAGATTTTGCTTTATCACTTGAAGCATCACTTAAATTAAAAGAAATATCTTATATTCATTCAGAAGCTTATGCAGGTGGAGAACTAAAACATGGAACTATAGCTTTAATAGAAGATGGAACAAAAGTCGTATCAACTCTATTACAGAGAGATTTAATAGATAAAATGGTAAGTAATATAGTAGAAATCAAATCAAGAGGAGCTAAGATATATGGAGTATCTTTTGATGATGTAAAGAAAGTAAATGAAATATCAGACAAGGTATTAACTGTACCTGAAGTAGATGATTCATTTGCACCAATTCTTGCAGCAATCCATATGCAATTATTAGCTTACTATGTTGCAAGTGAAAAAGGATGCGATATTGATAAACCTAGAAATTTAGCAAAATCAGTTACTGTTGAATAAAATTAGTAAATTTATGAAATAGTAATAAAGTAGAATTTTTAGGGAAAGAGGTAGAGAAGAGATGGAAGAAAAAATCTTAGAGCTTATTGAAGAGTACAAAGGAGCAGGAGAATCATTAGAACATGGTTTAGAATGGTTACCTACTAATGATTCAGCACGTGCTAAGATTGATGTCTTAAATATGGTCATTGAAGATTTACAAAATTTAAGCAAAGAATAAAAATAAATGCTAAGAGTAGTGTTAACTCTTAGCATTTTTATTTTTTATTATATTTTATAAGCTATTTTTATGATTATAGTTATATAGATTTGTTGACTGAATTTTACTGTAATAATATAATCAAGTAAAGAGATATATGAGAGGAGTTGAAGGGTATGTTAAATAAAGTACATACTGATAAGGCACCTAAGGCTTTAGGTCCTTATTCGCAAGCAATAAAATTTAAAGATATGGTATTTACATCAGGGCAAATAGCAATAGATCCAGCTACTTCTGAAATTGTTGGAACTGATATAAAAACTCAAACTAAGAAGGTTATGGAAAATTTAGAGGCTGTATTAAAAGAAGCTGGAACTTCTTTTGATAAAGTTATAAAAACAACTTGTTTCTTAGATGATATGGCGGATTTTGGAGAATTTAATCAAGTATATTCAGAGTATATAAAAAATGCTCCAGCAAGATCTTGCGTTGCAGTTAAAGAACTTCCTAAAAAGGTTCTTTGTGAAGTAGAAGTAATAGCATATGTAGAATAGTAAGGGGTCGGTTTTCCGACCTTTTTTTATTTACCTCAAAATATATTGTAGAAAATATTGTAAAAAAATCAATACTACTATAAAATAGAATATATAGAAAAATATAACAAAGGGTAGTGGAGGGTGCAGTTATGGAAGAAATGTTAAGTAGATTGGAATTGATGCTTATAGGGTTAAGACAGATGAAAACTACTGTAGTTTTTACCTGGTTTCCTAAAATAAATAAAGATGATATTTTAAGAGCTATTGAAGAATCACCTAAATTTAAAATTGTAGGTGATGTAGTGATGCTTAAAAGCGAAACAGAGATTTATGAAGAAGAACTTCAAAAGGAAGTTTTAAAAGAGTTAATGAATGAAAAAGATGACGAAATTGATATTCTTGATGATTACGATGATATTGAACTTATAGAAATTCCACTTGAAACTTTAGAAGATTTAAATAACGATATAGAAATAATAGAAGAAGTTAAAGAAACAGAAGAAATAGAGATAATAGAAGACGAGATTGAAATAGTAAATGAAGAAATAACTGAAGAAGCTAAAGTAGAAGAAGCTTTTAAAGAAGCTTGTGCAAGTAAAATTATTGAAGAGGTGGAAGAGAAAGTGGAGCAAGTTGTTGAGAGGGTTATCGTAAAAGATACAGCATCATTAAACGGTGCTGAAATTAAATATGAAGAATTAGTAAGATTAATTAGAGAATATAGTGCAAATACTTTAAATAAGCTATCATTATCAGATATTCACAAATTTGAAATGCAAGAAAAAGCTATTACTACTTTCTATAGTAGTAAATATAATGTTAGAATAAAGGAAAGAAATTTCTATGGAAGTGATACAAACATCTATGCTTTAATTCATAAAAAGAGAGGCATGGAAGTAGGGTATTTAGTTATATGTAACGTATTAACAGAAGAAATATTAAATTATATGCTAGATAATTACGACGATGAGGTTGTATACTTCTTACCACTTGCAGGTTCTGAAGTTAGATTTGAAGTTGGATTAAATGAATTCTTCTTAAAAGATAGCGGAATAATACTAGATAAATATCTAGAGCATTACGAAATTTCAGATGAATGTGATTTTAATATTAAAAAAGTAGAAGTTGTAATAGGAAGATAATTTTAAGGGATGTTAAATAGAAGTGTTTAGCATCCCTGATATTTTAATTAATTTTGGGGTGATACAAATGAATAAATCAAAAGAAACTATAAAACTAAACAAAAAAAGTATTAGAAAAAATATTATAGCTAAAAGAGATCTAAATAAAGAAGAGAATAGCTTAAAAGATTCTAAAATATTCAATGAATTAATAAGCTTAAATAGCTATAAGAGAGCAAAAAAAATATTTATTTATATTGGTTTTGGCTCAGAAATAAATACTAAAGATCTTATAGAAATTATGCTTAAAGAAGGAAAAGAAGTTTTTGTTCCAAAAGTTATAGAAAAAGAAATGATAGCCTTAAAAATAACTTCCTTAAGTAATTTAATAGAGAGTAAGTTTAAGATATTAGAACCCGTTGGGGAAAAATCAGATATAGACGGAGAAGAGTTCGATTTAATTATAATGCCTGGGGTGGCGTTTGATAGAATTGGAAATAGAATAGGCTACGGAGGGGGATATTATGATAAATATCTAAAAGATATAAGTTCTGATATAAAAAAGGTAGCACTAGCTTATGAATTGCAACTTGTAGAAGAGATAGAAACAGAGGAACACGATTTAAAAGTAGATTCAATTATTACTGAAAACGAAGTAATAGATATATAAAATTTTAAGGGGGCTATATTATGATAAAAGACTGTAAAAAAGGTACTATCTGCGTGCAAGGAGGTTATGAACCTAAAGCTACAGAACCTAGGGTTTTACCTATAGTTCAAAGTACTACTTATAAGTATGATGATCCTGATTTTGTAGAAAGATTATTTAATTTAGAAGAAGAGGGGCATCTTTATTCTAGAATATCAAATCCTACAGTAGAAGCTTTAGAGAAGAAGTTTTGTATGCTTGAAGGAGGAGTTTCGGCTGTAGCTACATCTACAGGACAAGCTGCTATTTTAAATGCTGTTTTAAATATATGTAAAAATGGGGATCACATTATTTCAGCGCAAACCTTATACGGGGGTACAGTAAATCTTTTTAAAATAAACTTAAAAAAGATGGGGATAGATGTAACATTTGTAGACCCTGAAGCTTCTAAAGAAGAAATTTTAAGTGAAGCAAGAGAAAATACGAAGCTTATATACGGGGAAACTATAGGAAATCCGGGATTAAATATTTTAGACTTTGAAAAGTTTAGTGAAGTTTCTAAAACTCTAGATATCCCTTTTATAGTTGATAACACGGTAGCTACACCAATTCACTGCAATCCACTAAAACTTGGTGCAAATATCGTAGTTCATTCAACTTCAAAATATGCAGACGGTCACGCACAAGCATTAGGTGGAATGATAGTAGATGGAGGTAATTTTAACTGGGAAAACGGAAAGTTTAATGATTTAGTAGAAGAAGATCCTAGTTATCACGGACTTAGCTACACAAAGACCTTTAAAAATGCAGCTTATATAACTAAGTTAAGAGTTACGTTAATAAGAGATTTAGGAAATGCACAGTCACCTTTTAATGCATACCTTACTAATTTAGGTCTTGAGACACTTCACTTAAGGATGATAAAACATTCTAATAATGCATTAGAGTTTTCAAAGTATTTAGAAAAACATCCTAAAATAGAGTGGGTTAATTATCCTTTGTTAGAAGGAAATAAAGAATATGAAAAAGCTAACAAATACTTAAAAGGTGGGGCATCTGGTATTATAACTTTTGGAGTAAAAGGTGGAGTAGCTTCTGCTAAAACTTTGATGAGAGAACTTAAGCTTTCTTCTTTAGTTGTACATTTAGGAGATGCAAGGTCATCACTTTTACATCCAGCAACAACAACTCACAACCAACTAACAAAAGAAGAACAAATAAAGAGTGGAATAAGCGAAGATTTAATAAGATTTTCAATTGGAATAGAAGATTTAGAAGATCTTATAAATGATATGGATGCAGCACTAGCAATAATATAATCAAAAAAGCAGTATCTGGTAACAGATACTGCTTTAATTTTATTATTTTTCTTTGTTTGCGATTTCTTTAAGAATTCTAGCTTTAAAGTCTTCATAAGAAATTGAACCTTCGTCGTCGTTCTTTCTGCTTCTAACTGAAACAGTTTTGTCGTTCATTTCTTTTTCTCCAACTACTAAGATGTAAGGAGTTCTTTCAAGTCTAGCTTCTCTTATTTTGTAGCCAAGCTTTTCAGCTCTGTAGTCACCTTCGATTCTTACTCCATATGCTTTTAAGTCGCTTACGATTGATTCAGCATATTCGTTGTATTTGTCTGAAAGTGGAAGAACTTTTGCTTGAACTGGTGATAACCAAGTTGGGAATGCACCTGCATATTTTTCTATAAGCATTGCTAAAGTTCTTTCATAACATCCGATTGAAGATCTGTGGATGATATAAGGTCTTTGTTTATCACCGTTTTGATCGATGTAAGTCATATCGAATCTTTCAGCTAAAGCAAAGTCTATTTGAATTGTGATAATTGTATCTTCTTTTCCGTGAACGTTCTTGAATTGGATGTCAAGCTTTGGTCCGTAGAAAGCAGCTTCGTCATCAGCTTCAATATAATCTATATTTAAGTGGTCTAATATAGTTCTCATTATATCTTGAGTTTTGTTCCAAGCATCTGGATTATCTATATATTTTTCTCTGTTGTTTGGATCCCATTTTGAGAATCTGTAAGTAATGTCTTTTTCTATTCCTAGAGTAGTCATTACGTAATCTACTAAGCTAACTACACCTTTAAATTCATCTTCTAATTGCTCTGGAGTTACAACTAAGTGACCGTCAGCTAAAGTGAATTGTCTAACTCTTATAAGTCCGTGCATTTCTCCTGATGATTCATTTCTAAATAAAGTTGAAGTCTCTGCATATCTTTTTGGAAGATCTCTATAACTATGTTGTTCTGAGTTATAGATTGCATATTGGAAAGGACAAGTCATAGGTCTTAAAGCAAGAACCTCGTCGTCTTTTTCTTCATCTCCAAGTACAAACATACCATCTTTATAGTGATCCCAGTGTCCTGAAATTTTGTAAAGATCGCTTTTAGCCATATAAGGAGTTTTAGTTAAAAGATATCCACGTTTTTCTTCTTCGTCTTCAATCCATCTTTGAAGAACTTGGATTATTTTAGCTCCTTTTGGCATTATTAGAGGAAGTCCTTGACCTACAGCTTCGTTAGTTGTGAATAATTTTAACTCTCTTCCTAATTTGTTGTGGTCTCTCTTTTTAGCTTCTTCTAAAGCTTCTAAATGATCATCTAAATCTTTTTTCTTTAAGAATACAGTTCCGTATATTCTTGAAAGCATAGGATTTTTTTCATCACCTTTAAAGTAAGCGCCAGCACTTCTAAGAAGTTTGATAGCTTTCATAGGTTTAAGTGACATTACGTGAGGTCCTGCACAAAGGTCTGTGAAATCTCCTATTTTATAAAATGAAATTACTTCATCAACTGGAATATCTTTTATAAGTTCTACTTTGAAAGGTTCATCTTTCATAAGATCTAAAGCTTCGTCTCTAGATAATTCGAATCTTTCGATTTGAGGGTTTTCTTTTATTATTTTTTTCATTTCAGCTTCGATTTTTTCTAAATCTTCAGTTGAAAATGAACCCTCTTTATCGAAATCGTAGTAGAAGCCGTCTTCAATAGCTGGTCCTATAGCTATTTTAGCTTCAGGGAATAATCTTTTTACAGCGTAAGCTAAAACGTGAGATGCTGTATGTCTTAATGCATCTTTACCTTCTTTTGAATCGAAAGTACAAATTTCAACCTCGCTATCTTCATTAACTGGGTGTCTTAAATCTACTACTTCTCCGTTTACTATACCGCAAAAAGCATTTCTAGCTAAACCTTCACTTATTCCTTTAGCTATATCTAAAACAGAAGCGCCAGCTTCGAATTCTTTAACTGATCCATCTTTTAAATTAATTTTTATCATTTTTAAAACTCCTTTCGTAATTTATATTTAAACATTTAAGTTATTTACTAAAATAAAAAAACCCCGTCTCTATAAAATATAGAGACGAGGATAATACCCGTGGTTCCACTCTAGTTATTCTTAAAAAATAAGAATCACTCAATTTGTCGTAACGTGACAAAGACGGACTGGATTAGAGTCACTCCGAGGTAGTTTTCAGGTAAGCTCAAATAAAGATAATTACAGCGATATATCTTCTCTCTGAAAGTGAGGATTCACCTTACTCTTCTCATCAACGTGTTATTTATAAGTTAATTTATATCTAATTATAGTTATTAGATTTTAAGATGTCAATAAATAAAAAAATTTATTTTAAATAGAAATAGTATAAATTTTCTTAAAATCATAAATAATAATTAAAGTAATTAAATGCTATCTAAAAGTAACTTAAGCTTTATATCTTCTAATAATTCATCTGTATAAAAGGAGCCACCCATAAAAGAAAGAATAATATCATCCCTATTAAAGCCTTCTTTATACAGTTTTATATTTCGAGTTAGTTTTTTAATTTTATTAGAGGTTGTACTAAAGATAATCATAAGCTCTTTTATAGAGTAGTATCTTTTAGTTAAAATTTTATAAAGTTTTTTTTGTAGATTAATTTTATAATAAAGATCTGTCTCTAAAGAGTGATGAGGTCCATTTTTACCCCTGTGATGTTCTTCGCAAAGATACATATAATTCAATTCTATATCTAAACCGCCTTCACTGCGGTGAACGATGTGATGAATATCAGCAGGTTTTTTACAAATTTCACAAAAATACAAGTTTTAGCCTCCTAAAATGTAAAATAAATAAGTATATTACA
The DNA here is from genome assembly GCF_015234215.1 of Clostridium chrysemydis. GTDB lineage: Bacteria > Bacillota > Clostridia > Clostridiales > Clostridiaceae > Clostridium > Clostridium chrysemydis. The sequence goes on from NZ_JADEKP010000004.1 coordinate 118,932, forward strand.
ATTATAAAATAAAAATTTATAAATGTATATTTTATAAATATTTTAGTAAAAAAGGGTAAAAATCAAAATAAATGGTATAATATATTATATAGATTATTGGAAAGAAAGGTGATATTTATGAGGGAATCTTACAACACATTCGATTATTGGAGTGAAATGGTCGATAAGAACAAGACAATTAGAGGTCATATGTTCATGAACACATTACCTAATGAGAAATCTATTTACATGCATTCATTATGCTTCTCTAATAATAATGGCATTGAAAACGTATACGCGTATTTTCCTAGTGTAAAAGCTCTTTTAGGATACATTCAGTATTCTTTTTTACAAGAATTTTTTTATAAATGGATATATGGTACAGAAAAAGTATTTACAGATGTTCCTTTTGATACTGTAAGTAACACTATAGCAGATGGTCTTAGTAAGAAAAAGATAACTAAAGAAGAAGCTGATGAAATGCTTAAAGAATACAACGAAGTAAGAGCGCTTTGGGATTCTCAAGATAGCGATATTGTTAGAGGGCTCGTTAAGTTTTCAAGAAAATTCAACAAATTTTGGTTAGGTGATAGTACTAAATTCTTATATCTAAAAGTCTACAAAACAACAGACGAACTTTGTGATTTCATAGAAGATGCATTAAAAATAAATACTGATATTGAAGAAAAATTCGGTGGGTTAACTGTAGAAGAGTGGAAAGAAGTTTGCTTAAAAGCTCCAAGAGACAGAATAAAAGCAGGCGAATTAAGGGAAATATTCCTTAAAAAACTTTCTGAAACTATGTAAAACTTATTCTAAAAAAGTTGACAACTATATATATCATTGTTAGAATGAAAACCATAGAAAATTTAAAAGTCTTATCAAGAGTGGTGGAGGGACTGGCCCGATGAAACCCAGCAACCTTTGTAGTTGAAAGATAGTTACGTGTAGTGAGAAATCATTATGCGCATTTAGTTTATCTAAAGCTATATATTGGTGCTAATTCCAGCAGGTTATACCTGGTAGATAAGAGGAGTATATTGTATTGTTATTTAAGCTTCTGATTCTATCAGAAGCTTTTTGTTTTATACAAACTCTTGATGGACTTAAACTATTTGGAGGAGATAACAATGAAAGAAAAAAAAGGAAACATTCTTGCACTTTTGCCCTTATTAGTATTTATATTATCGTACATAGGCATAGCGTATCTTGCTAAAGATTTTTATGCTGTTTCAGTTATAGTACCATTTTTAATATCAGCAATCGTTGCACTTATTATGAATAAAAAGGTGAAATTTGATAAAAAGCTTGAGATATTTTGCAAAGGGGCAGGAGAGCCTAACATAATATTAATGATATTAATATTTGTTTTAGCAGGTGCTTTTGCAACTGTTGCAAAGGCTATGGGAGCTGTTGATTCTACAGTGAATTTAGGATTATCAATACTTCCTGGCAATATTCTAGTTTCAGGCATATTTATAATAGCTTGTTTTATAGCACTTTCTGTAGGGACATCTATGGGAACTATAGTTGCACTTGTTCCTATAGCGGTTGGGATTTCAGAAAAGACAGGTATTCCAGTAGCTATAATAGTTGGAGCTGTAGTAAGTGGTGCTATGTTTGGGGACAACCTTTCTATAATATCAGATACTACAATCGCAGCAACTAGAACTCAGGGTTGTGAGATGAAGGACAAGTTTAAAATGAATTTTAAAATAGTTCTTCCAGCTGCAATAATAACTGCTATAATATTTGCAGTTATTACAGCAGGATATGATACTTATTCAATGGGGAATTTTGATTATAGTTTAATAAAGATATTGCCTTATATAGGAGTAATAGTTACGGCACTTTTAGGAGTTAATGTAATATTTGTTTTACTTGGAGGGCTTCTTTTATCAGGGGCTATAGGGATTTTTACAGGAAGCTTAGATATAATAACATTCTTTAAAAGTGCATCAGAAGGTATAGGTGGTATGAGTGAGCTTATAATTATTTCAATAATAATTGCAGGAACAATAGCACTTATAAAATATAATGGTGGAATAGAATTTATATTAGAAAAAGGCTTAAAGAAATTTAAGACAAGGATGGGAGCAGAACTTGGAATAGGTTTCTTATCTGCAATTGTAGACGCTTGTACAGCAAACAATACTATTGCAATAGTAACTGTAGGTCCTATTGCAAAAGAGATATCAGATGAAACAGGTTTAGAAGGAAAGAGAGTAGCTGGAATAATGGATATGTTTTCTTGTACAGTTCAAGGAATAATTCCATACGGAGCTCAGTTAATTTCAGCAGCAGGACTAGCGGGGTTATCACCTTTTGCTATTATGAAATATCTATACTATCCATATTTAATGGGTATATCAGCTATAATAGCCATAGTTATATACTGGAGTAGAAGAAAAGAAGAAAACAAAATTATATAAATTAAAAAGGTTTTTCACTAAAAGTGAAAAACCTTTTGTTTTATGTTTAGATTTTTGTTAGTAAAGTTATACTTTGAGAAGAGATTCCAAGTCCTGCACCTGTAAAACCTAAGCCTTCTTCAGTTGTAGCTTTAACATTAATTTTATCTAAGCTTATATCTAATGCTTTAGAGATATTTTCTCTCATACTTTGTATGTGAGGAGCCATTTTGGGTCTTTGTGCTATTATTGTAGCGTCTATATTATTTATTGAGTAATTATTTTCTTTTAATAAATTACCTACATGTTCTAATAATTTAATGCTAGAAATTCCTTTGTATTTAGGATCAGTATCTGGGAAATGTTTTCCGATATCCCCAAGTGCAGAAGCTCCAAGTAAGGAATCCATAATAGCGTGAACTAAAACATCAGCATCTGAATGACCTAAAAGACCAAGTTCGTAAGGAATTTTTACTCCTCCTAAGATAAGGTCTCTTTCTTTAACTAATTTGTGGACATCATACCCTTGACCTATACGCATATAATCACCTCTTATGTGTTAATTATTTCTTCTATAAGTTTAACATAAAAGAAAATTATAAAGAAGTATAGGTAAGATACCTTTCGCCTTTTATATCTAAAATCAACATATATAATATTTGAATTCATATTAAACCTATAAAACATTGATTAATATATTATATAAATATTTCCAAAAAGTGATTATTATTTTATTTTTAATGTTAATTTATTTAAAATAAGAAGATATTTAAGGTATAATTATTACATAATAGCTTAATAAAAAATATAAAAATTTATATATAGACAACGTTTTTTTGGGGGGAGGGTTTATGCGTGGAAAAATTCGAGAAGAATAAATACAGTTTTAGCGAAGATTTACCAGCCTTATTTGCAGTTGGTGAAACTATAGACGATGCTAGAAGAAAACAAATAAATGATATAATAAACGAATTATATGACTATAAAGTTTTACTTAAAGACCTTGTAGTATTAGAGCCAAGCATTAAACAAAGGAATATAATTTTAAATTTAGCTCTTTATATCACAAGTAACTTAGAAATATTAGAAAAGTTTCAAAAAGATAAAGAGTTACCTATAAAAGAATTAAGAAGAACTACTTTTATATCTAAAAGTTTTGTTGAAAGATGGAATGATTATTTAATTGCATATATAGTTATATTTGCAAACCCTTACTATAAATTAGTTCAAGATTATCTTAGAATAATGGAAAATGGAGAAATAATAGAAATAGAAGAGGTAGAAGAAATTGAAGAAGCTAATGAAGTTGATAGTAAAGTAGTTAGTTTAGAGGTTGAAAAAAAAGAAGAAACAGAAAATGAGGAATCTAAAGAAGAAGAAGCAGATGAAACTTTAGATAAGGATACTTCAAGTAATTTTGATAATGTAATAAGTATCACAAGAGGAATAGAAAATAAAGGTATGGTTTTATCTGTAACTAAAAGAAGTATGTATCTTTTAACTAGTGTTGGAGAATTCAAAAAAGTTAAAAGAGATAGGGATTCAGGAGTCGGAAAAGAAGGTTTTGGAACTAAGAAAAAAAGCTTGAAGGACTTTAAAATACCGATAGCTATATTTATTATTTTAATAATAGCTGGGGTTTCTGTTTTTTATCATCAATATAAGAAAATAGATAGCACGATTTTAATAAAAACTACATCTCAAGTTAAGCTTGATGTTAATCCTTTTGGAAGAGTAATCTATATATATTCTTCAACGGATAGAGGAAAGGAAATGCTAAATGAAGTAGGAGGCTTAAACGAAAATTTCGATGAAGTTTTAAGAAATGTCCTTAAGTATTCAAAAGATAATGGTATGGTACCAGAAGGAAGAATATTTGTATCTATTACTGGCGACCCTATAAAATATGGCATGCTTGAAAAAACAGGAAGATACATTATAGATAACAAAATAGAATTAGTAATAAATAATGCAGGAACAGAGCATAAGCTAAATGAAATAATGCAAAAAGAAAATAGTTAAACTTAAAATTTATCGAGGTATATTAATGAGCAAAAGAAGATTTAAAAATAATAATAATTCAAATGTTGAATATAAACCTAAAAAAACTAAAAAGCCTAAAGTAGATGCTAAAAAGATTATAGTTCACGAAGATAGAAGTGAAGAAATAAGGCTAAATAAATATATAAGTGAAACTGGGATTTGTTCTAGAAGAGAAGCGGATAAACTTATAGAGTCTGGAAGAGTTTATATAAATGGTGAGAAAGCATCTATGGGAACTAAAGTTAAATCTTCAGATAAGGTAAAAGTAGATGGAAAACTAATTTCAAAAGAAGAAGAATTAGTTTATATAGTTTTAAATAAACCAGTTGGAATAACTTGTACTACAGAAAAGAAGATAAAAGGTAATATTGTAGATTTTATAAATCACGAAAAACGAATATTCAACATAGGAAGATTAGATAAAGATTCAGAAGGATTAATTTTTATGACTAATGACGGAGATATAGTCAATAAGATTTTAAGAGCCGGGAACAATCACGAAAAAGAATATATAGTAACAGTAGATAAAAAAATAGATGGAAACTTTATAAAGAAAATGGGAAATGGAATAAAGATTTTAGATAAAGTAACTAAAAAATGTTTTGTATCTAAAGAAAATGCATATACTTTTAGAATAATTCTTACAGAAGGAATGAATAGGCAAATAAGAAGGATGTGCGAAGCTTTAGGGTATGAAGTTAAAAAGCTAAAAAGAATTAGGATAATGAATGTAAAACTTGATGGTTTAAGAACTGGAGAGTGGAGATATATGACAGAGGGTGAACTTAAAGGAATAAATAAACTTATCAAAAGTTCATCTAAAGAAAAAGAATAATACGAACGAAAATAACCACAAAAACTTAATTGTTTGTGGTTATTTTTTTATTTATTGAAGAAAAGGAATAAAATTACTAACATTATTCACAATTGCCTGTGGATAACTTGTTTAAAACTTGTTGATACTGCTGTAGATAATATTTGGAAAATAGGGAATGATATAAGAAAAGATAATATTTCTAAAAAAAATGTAGAAAAAGGATAGTGGTTAAAATGAGAAAAAGGACATGTAAAGGTTTTTTGTTTTTGTGGATAAGTCTAATAACTTTATTTTCTGCACAGACCCTGTTGATAAGTGCAAATCCCCTTCAAACAGATGTGGAAATAGTTAAGACGAATGATATTGAAAGTTCTAACAAATGCTTAGAAGTTAAAGTTAAAATTCCGATTTTAGAATCATCAAATCTAAAACATACAAGTAACGAAATAGATATGTGGACTAAAGGGTGGATAAACGATACTAAAGTCGTTATAAATGAGTACAAAAAAACAGGATATATCTGTAATTACCCATTTCAGCTTTACGCTGAATACTCTGTTACTGAAAATAAGAAAGATATCTTAAGCTTTTTTATTGATTATTATCAATTCACAGGAGGAGCCCACGGTATAACTACTAAAAGAGCCTATACTCTAGATAGAAAAACAGGCTATTCTTTAACTTTAGATAAATTATTTAAAAATGGTTACGATTATAAAAAAGTAATAGATTCAGAAATTAAAAATCAAATCTCAAAAGATAAAGAAAAGTATTTCGATAGCGGCGCTTCATTTAAAGGAGTAGATAAAATCACAAAATTTTATTTGAATGGTGAAAATTTAGTTATATATTACGGATCTTACGAAATAGCGCCTTACGCATCAGGTTTACCAGAGTTTAATATTCCTCTAAAGATGTTTAATGACAATTATTTATATTATAATAAATAATAAAGTAATCTTAAGAGGTGAGAAACTATGGAGGATTTAGAAAAATCATTTAATATTCAAAAAGAATATTTTAAAAAGGGACACACAAAAGATCTAGATTTTAGAATAAATAAACTAAAGCTTCTAAAAAAAATAATAAAAGAAAATGAAGAAAAAATCCTAGAAGCTTTAAAAAAAGATTTAGCAAAGTCTTATTTTGAAGGGTATATGGCGGAAATTGGAGTCGTTTATGACGAGATAAACCTTCACATAAAAAAACTAAAAAGCTTTGCAAAAAGAAAGAGGGTAAAAAGTTCTATAGTTTACTTCCCGTCAAAAAACTATATCTACAAAGAACCTTACGGAGTAGTTTTAATAATAGGACCTTTTAATTACCCTTTTCAGCTGCTTATAGCTCCTCTTATAGGAGCTATTTCAGCTGGAAACTGTGCAGTATTAAAGCCTTCTGAAGCTTCTATAAACACAGCAAAAGCTTTAGAAGAAATATTAAATAATAACTTTAAAGAAGAGTATATTAGAGTTGTTGCACCTTCAGAAGGAAAAGAAGCAGTTTCTAAGCTTTTAAGCTTTAAATTCGACTACATCTTCTTTACAGGAAGTATAAGAGTCGGAAAAATTGTTATGAAAGAGGCTTCTAAAAATTTAATTCCTGTAACTTTAGAACTAGGAGGAAAAAGTCCCTGCATTATAGATAAGGATGCAAACTTAAAACTAGCTGCAAAAAGAATAGTTTGGGGAAAACTTTTAAATGCAGGTCAAACTTGCGTAGCGCCGGACTATTTAGCAGTTCACAAAGAAATAGAAGAGGAGTTTTTAAATCTTTTAGTTAAAGAAATAGAGCTTCAGTACGGAAAAAGCCCTGAGGAAAGTCCGGACTTTCCTAGGATAATAAGAGAAAGTGATGCAAGAAGACTCTCTGATTATTTAAATTGTGGAGAACTTTTCTACGGAGGAGAAGTAAAGATAAAAGATAAATACGTTAGTCCAACTATCCTAAAAAACGTAGATTTAGAGAGTCCTATAATGGAAGAAGAGATATTTGGACCGATTTTTCCTATACTAACTTTTGAAAAATTAGAAAACATAATAGAATTTATAGAAGAAAAAGAAAAACCTCTAGCTTTATACTACTTTTCTGAAAGTAGAGAAAAAATTGATTATATCCTAAAAAACACTTCTTCTGGGGGAGTGACTATTAACGATACTGTAATTCATGTAGCTACGCCGAACCTTCCTTTTGGAGGAGTTGGTAATAGCGGTATCGGAGCTTATCACGGAGAGGAAAGTTATTTAACTTTTTCTCACAAAAAGTCAGTTTTAGTTAGAGGAACGTTTATTGAATTCCCTATAAGATTTGCACCTTTTAAAAACAAATTACAATTGCTTCGAAAAGTTATGAAATAAATAGAAGTTTTTAGGAGAATATGGTAATGTAAGGGTGGAGGGGATTATTATGAAAAATATATTAGCTTTTGATATAGGTGGAACAAAAGTAAAGTATGGGATAGTAAATACTGCAGGTAGAGTACTTAAAAAAGATACTTTTGATACAGATTGTTCTTCAGAAGAAGCATTCTTAAAGCCTATACTAGATATAATAAACAAAGAAAAAGAAATACAAGAATTAGAAGGCATTGGGATTAGCATGCCTGGATTTATAGATTCTGAAAAAGGTATTCCTACAGTTTGTTATGCAATTAAATGTATGGAAGGAAAAAGCATTACAGATATAATAGCACTTAAAACTGGTTTTAAAGCGAGTGTTGAAAACGACGGTAACTGCGCAGCTTTTGCAGAGAAGTTTAACGGAAATGCACTTAACTGTTCAGATTTTATATGCGTAACTATAGGAACTGGAATAGGTGGAGGTATTTACTTAAACGATAGGATAGTTAGGGGAAATAGCTTTAGAGCTGGAGAGTTTGGCTTTATGGTTTGCGAAGGCTTAAACAAAGAAAAGATAGAAGATTCTATAATAAGTGCAAACGCATCTACAAGATCTTTAGTTTTAGATTATATGAAATATAAAAATATGGATCCTAAAGATATAGTTGAAGGGTATGAAGTATTTGAAAAAGCTAAAGAAGATCAAAACGTTAGAGAAATAATAAATAATTGGTATAGAAAAATAGCTTTAGGGGTTGTAAATCTTTCAGCTACTTTAAACCCAGAGAAGATTTTAATAGGTGGAGGAGTTAGCGCTAGAGAAGATTTCATAAAAGAAATTGAAAGATGCGCAAACGAAATACCTTGGTGGAAAGATATAAGTTCTAAGATAGAAGTCTGTAAGCACAGAAACGATGCAGGTCTTATAGGAGCTGCCTACAATTTTATAATAGAATCATTAAATAGATAAAAACAAAAGGTGCCAAAATTTTGGCACCTTTATTTTTATTAGATTGAAGCTTTTTCTTCTTCTGAATCTTCTTTTTGGAAGAAATCTAAGAATACTTTAACACCTTGAATTATAACTGTAGGTAAGAATGCTAATAAGTAAATTAAGCCTATATTACCAATGTTTAAAGGTGCAACTTCAAATAATTTTTGAAGTGGTGGTACAAATAATACAGCATTTAAAAGTACAGCCCCTGTTAAGAAAGCATACCAGCTAAATTTATTTGTAAATAAACCGATTTTAAATATAGATTTTTTACCACGACAGTTGAATCCGTGGAATAATCTAGCTAAACATAAAGTTGCAAATGCCATAGTACTTCCTACAGCTTCACCACCAACATTTAATCCGATGTGGAAAGCTATTAATGTAAATATAGCAATTACTAAACCTTCAAGAGCGATTTCTTTTATGAAATCTTTTGTTAAGATAGATTCCTTACTATCTCTAGGCTTGTCTTTTAATAAATCTTTAGAAGGTTTTTCAACACCTATAGCAATAGCAGGTAAACTATCAGTTAAAAGGTTAATAAATAATAGGTGTACAGGATGAAATGGTACTGGAAGTGCAGCAAGTGTTGCATATAAAACTGCGATTATTCCAGATGTATTACCTGAAAGTAAGAACTTAATTGAGTTCTTAATATTAGAATATACATTTCTTCCATTAGTAACAGCTTTTACGATAGTTGCAAAGTTATCATCTGTAAGTATCATTGAAGCAGCATCTTTAGAAACTTCAGTTCCTGTAATACCCATAGCGATACCTATATCAGCTTGTTTAAGTGCTGGAGCATCATTAACTCCGTCACCTGTCATAGCAACGATTTTACTCTTATTTTGCCAAGCGTTAACTATTCTTATTTTGTGTTCAGGTGAAACCCTAGCATAAACTGATATGTGTTCAAGTTTTCTATTTAATTCTTCATCTGACATCTTATCAAGTTCAAGACCTTCTATAGCCATATCGCCATCTTGTAAAATACCTATTTGTTTTGCAATAGCAGAAGCTGTGATTTTGTGGTCTCCTGTTATCATTATAGGTTTTATACCAGCTGTTATACAGTCACGAACAGCTTCAGCAGATTCAACTCTTGGAGGGTCAATCATAGAAATTAATCCTATAAAAGTATATCCATTTTCATCTTCTAATGATAAATCACGAATTTCAGGTATTTCTTTATAAGCAAAAGCTAATACTCTAAGTCCGTTTTGAGAAAGTTTCATGTTTGTATTTATTATGTTTCTTTTATCTTCTTCTGTTATAGGACGTACCCCATCAGAAGTTAGTATATTTGTTATTCTATTAAGTAGTACATCAAAAGCACCTTTTGTAAATAATGTGTTTTTACCATCTATCTTATGAAGGGTACTCATAAGTTTTCTGTCTGAATCAAAAGGAATTTCTTTTAATCTTTCAAAGTTACTTCTTAAATCAAGTTCTTTTACGTTATATAGATGTGCTAAGTTAACTAGTGCAACTTCTGTAGGGTCACCAATTTCTTTTCCGTCTATAGAAGTAGAGTCGTTACAAAGAACAGCACTATCTAAAAGATATTTGCAAGGTTTACTATTTAAATCTAAATCTTTTGAATCTATAAGTTTTGAATCAACATATAATTCTTTAGTTGTCATTTTGTTTTGAGTTAAAGTACCAGTTTTATCTGAACAGATAATTGAAACTGAACCTAAACCTTCAACAGCTTTTAAAGATTTAATAATAGCATTTTCTTTTGCCATTTTTTGAGTTCCGATAGCTAGTACGATTGTTACAATTGAACTTAAAGCTTCTGGAATTGCAGCAACAGCTAAAGCAACAGCAAACATTAATGAATCTAAAACTGGAGTGTTTCTATAAACACTTAATCCAAAAACAACTGCACATATAACTAAGATTACAATAGCAAGTTTTTTAGAGAAATCATCCATACTTATTTGAAGTGGTGTTTTCTTTTCTTGAGTTTGTTCCATTAAAGTTGCGATTTTACCAAGTTCAGTATTCATACCAGTAGATGTAACTACAACAAGTGCACGTCCATAAGTTACAAGTGAACTTGAAAATACCATATTAATTTGATCCCCTAAAGCAACCTCGTCTTTATCTATTAAATCAGAAGTTTTAGTAACACTTTCTGACTCACCAGTCAAAGCACTTTCAGCTACTTGAAGAGAATAGTTTTCTATAATTCTACCGTCAGCACAAACTAAATCTCCAGCTTCTAAAACTAAAATATCACCAGGGACGATATCCTTAGATTCAATTTCAATTTTAACTCCATTTCTCATAACTTTTGCATGAGGCGCAGAGAGCGCTTTAAGACTTCCAAGTGATTGTTCAGCCTTTACGTGTTGAACAGTTCCAAGTATTGCATTAAGAATAATTACTGCAAAAATTACTATAGTACTTTCCATTTCACCAGTTGCCATAGAAATTATTCCAGCGATAATTAGGATAATAACTAAAAGGTCTTTAAATTGTTCTAAAAATACAGTAACTAAACTTTTCTTTTTCTTTTCGTTTAATGCGTTAGGTCCATATTTTTCTTTATGCATTTCTAAAGTGCCATTATCTAGACCGTTTTTAGAAGTATTAAATTCTTTTAAAACTTGATCTGTACTTTTATTAAAATAATTAGCCATAAAAACTCCTCCTAAATTAATTATTTATTTTAAATAGTTCATTTTTAAAAAAAAGGGTAAATAAAAAGACTTTTAATATAAATATCTTAAAAAAGATACTTATATTAAAAGTCTCGTAACCACTACGGTATATAACACCAGGCAAAAGCCGAGAATGTTGACGTTATATTTTTTACTACTCCCCTTTAAAAAAGAAATATTTATTTTGTTTTATGTTTATATATCTAAGATATTCTTTTTGAATGAAAATGTCAATCAGTATAACATAAAATTAACAATAATTTGTTAAAAGGTAAAAAATAGTACATAGATGCACTCTATAAATTATTTTGGTAAAATAAATTGTGTTTAAGGAGGTGAACTATTAATTACCACTTTTATATGATTATAGGTATAAATATGAAATAATTTATGAAAGTGGGGATATAATAAAAAATAGAACTTCAAAATAAGAAAAAATCAAAAATTAGGAGGAAAACTTCTATGGAACAAAAGAAAAATAGTAAGGAAGGATTAATTATTTTAGTTTTGATAATCCTTACTACTATCACAGTTATTCCGTTATTTATTACACCTATTATAAGGGGAGACGATATATTTTTTCACCTTTTAAGAATAGAAGATATTAAAAATGGGATTTTAGGAGGGCAGTTTCCGGTTCAGATAATGCCAGAATCACTGTATGGCTTTGGTTATGCAAATGGGATATTTTATCCGGATTTATTTTTATATTTTCCAGCTCTCTTAAGAATTATGGGAGTAGACTTAAGAATTGCATACGGTATATTTATGAGTCTTTGCACTTTTTTAGCTACCTTTTCTATGTATTTTTGCGTAAAGAAAATATTTAAAAATATAAACATAGCATTCTTTTCATCAGTTATTTATATTTTTGCACAATACAAAATTACAGACCTTTACTTTAGATCAGCTGTAGCTGAATATATCTCTTTTATATTTATTCCTATTATAATCTTAGGAGTTTACGAACTGTTATATAGAGATTATAAAAAGTATTATATATTAGCTATAGGGATGAGTGCTGTAGTTTTAACTCACTTACTATCAGTTATGATGATAGCTTCTATGTGTGTGTGTTTTTACTTATTTAGTATATTAAAAATAATAAAAGAACCAAAGAGGCTAGGATATTCTATGAGAGCTGCAGTTTTAACAATTTTACTAACGGCGTACTCTTGGATACCTATAATAGGGCAATTTCTACATGGTAAGTTTAATTTAGAGAATGTAAAACCTTTTGCTTACGAAGATATAGTTAGTTTAAATGATATCTTTACTGTAAATAGAAATTCGAGATTTTTCGTTGGGATTGTTTTCGTTTTATTAGTGCTACTTTATATAGGAGCAATTTTAAAGAAGAGAAATAATGGATTTGTATTTATAATTTTCTTAATCGGATTAGGTTCATTACTACTAACAATAGAAAACCCTATAGCAAAAGAGGTTTTTCAAAATATTAAAATTTTAAATAATGTACAATTTGCTTGGAGGTTTGGACTTATAGCAACACCTCTTTTAGGGATTGTATCAGGGTATAGTATAGGAGTTCTTATTCCAGATAGAACTAGAGCTAAAACATTAGTTTTAGTTTTATTAGTGATAACTTTAGGAGGTAACTTACTTCTTTACACTAAATACTACAAAAGAAAAAACATAGACTTTGATAACTTTACCTCTAAATATTCTGATTATATAGGGGCAGGAGCAGAGTACCTTCCTAAAGGTGCTAGTGAAGATGATATAGCAAAAAAAGGTAACAAAGTAATAAGTAAAGATAATACTTTTAGATACTCTAATTACAAGAAAAAAGGAGTAAAGATATCTTTTGATTTTAAAACAGAAAATGATAACACTATAGTAGATTTACCTCTTTTATATTATTACGGATACGATTATAAAATCATCCCAAAAGAAGGTAAAACTATAAAAGGAAAAGTAGAACATAGCGAAGATTTATGCGTTAGAGTAGACCTTGGAAAGGTTAAATCAGGAACGCTTATAGTAGATTATAAAGGAACTTTCTATATGACGCTAGGAAACTTTATAACTTTAGCTACTATAATCTATATTATTTACTCAAGAACAAGAAATAAGAGAAATAGCAAGGTATCTTTTAAAAGAAATTCGAGAATATATAAATAGGTATATAATAAAGGAAAAATAAATCAAGTGATCTTATTAAAATTCTATTAGCAGTCTTAGCTAATAGAATTTTTTTTATAAATAAGACTTCTTATTTTAATATTTTGCACAAAGGGCAAAAAAGTAACATAGAATAAAGTGTAGTATTACATGGAGTTGAAAAAATACGTGATATACGGGCTTATTTTGGCTGGAGGGAAAGGGAGTAGACTCTATCCTTTATCGAGAGTAGAGAAACCAAAGCAATTTCTAAAAGTGATTAATGAGAAAAGCTTCCTTGTTAATACTGTAGAAAGAATAACTCCTTTAATTGAAAAAGAAAACATTTATGTAGTAACAAACAAAGATTACGAAGATCAAATCAAAGAGGATCTCAGTGATATTAATGAAAATAATATTATAACTGAGCCTATGAATAAGGAAACTGCAACATGTATAGGCTTATCTGCAGTTCGTCTTTTAAAAGAAGATAATGATGCTGTTATGGTTGTATTACCATCAGATCATCATATAGAAAACGAGAAAGCTTATATCGAGACTCTATCACAAGCCGTAGATATGGCAAATAGGAGAAGATGTATAGTAACCTTAGGGATAGCCCCAACTAGACCCGAAACTGGGTATGGGTATATTGAGATGGGTGATAGAGTTAGTGGGATTCGAGCCGCTTATAAAGTTGCAAGGTTCACTGAAAAGCCAAACACAGATGTGGCAAAAGATTTCATTTATAAGGGAACTTATCTATGGAATTCAGGAATGTTTATATTTAGAGCTGATGTTATATTAAGAGAAATAGGAAAATATCTACCTGATATGTACAAATCTCTTATGGAAATATATAAACACATAGGGGAAGAGGATCAGGATGAAGTTATAGAAGAGGAATATAGAAAGATAAACGGTATATCTATAGACTTTGGAATTATGCAAAAAACTAGAAAAGCTTGCGTAATTCAATGTGACTTTGACTGGGATGATATAGGAAGCTTCTCAGCTTTAAGTAGATTTTTAGACAATAAAAAGGAGAGTAATAACGCAGTTTCAAATAATGTATATCTTGAAGAGTGTGAGAACTGTTCAGTTTTTGGAAACAAGAATCTGATTATAGGGCTCGGCATTAAAGATATCGTTGTTGTAGATGCAGGAGATGTTATTCTTGTTATGGATAGAAATAAAGACCAAGAGATAAAGCATTTATTAAACAACTTAGAAAAGCAAGGAAAGTACTACAGATTTTTATAATGAGTGAAGATAAGGCTACTAAAACTTTAGTTTTAGTAGCCTTTATTTTTATATACAGTCTATAGATATGAAACATCTACTCATATACATTCCTAGATGAAAGTTCCACTAATAAAAATCAAAGATTTTAAGTGTCACTTTTAGTGTTGCTTATAGAAAAAATCTCAAAAAAATAGTAGCCCCGTACGCAATTTGGAAGCTACTATTTTTATTATTTAAATTATAGTGATACCAGTTGCCTAAACAACTAGAATTGTTAAAGAAGAGTGTTACAGCACTCTTCTTTTTTATTATCTATATCATATCAGATTTTTATAAAAAATAAACCTAAATAAAACTTTAAATATTTACCTATTTTGTAAATAGTAATTTATGATCTATCAGATACAGTATATCTTCAAATAGATCTTAAATGTAGCTAACGTTATATAGATAGTCTAAAATAAAATTAATATTAGAGAATTCAAGTAGTAATAAAGGAGATAACGTTATGAATAATATTATTTTTGAAAAAGTGTGGGAAGATTCTGGGGTGACTGAATTAAAAATTACTGCTATATCTGAATTTGTGACGGCTTACCAAAACTGTTACATTGCAGATGAGGACTTAGAGGAAATAGCAGAAAAAATTAATAAATATTCTAAATCTTATGATTATGATTGTTATGTTGAATTTGGTAAGAAGAAGGGAAATTATACCCCAGCATTTTCTATGAAAGTTCTAAAAGTAGATGATTTTGGGAAGATGAAAATTGAAGTCGATATAGAGGTTGAAGATATAAAGGATAGATCCCATAGGTGTTGCTATTATGTAGAAGGAGATTTAGGAGCTATTGAGCGATTAGGGAAGAATTTAAAAAATGTTATTAAAGCTGATATTGGATATAAAATTTCATTGTATTCTGACGAAATATAGTTAATATAAAATAATTTGATTACAAATAGAAATAAGGAAAATGCAATAATTATATTTATAGTGGATAAAGTGTAGATACCCTTTTAAAGTGAGTGAAAGTGAGAGGTTTAGGTGCTAGAATAAGCTTATAATTTAGTTAAAAGGAGAAGTGTTATGTGTGGGTTAAACTATAGAGAAACTCTAGATAAAAGGTATAAAAAATATAAAGGGGAACTTAGAATATTTGAAGGGTATGAAGCTTTAAATAACAAAGTTACCTTAAGGTTTAATGAAAAAGAATTAACTGTAGAATATATAAATAATTCTATAGTTAAGGTGTTTTTAGGTGAAAGAAATGAAGAGGAGATTTTAACTAATGCTGTTATATTAGATTCTTCAAAAAGAGAAATAATTAAAGTAGAAGAGACAAATGATAAAATAATTATTAAAGGAGAAAAGTTAGTCACAGAAGTGAACAAATTATCCACAGAAATCACCTTTTTAGATGTGAATAACAACATAATCTGTGAGGATTTTCAGCCTTCTTTTAAGGATGAAGAAGGAAATATATATATTTCAAAGGTTAATGATTCCCTTGCTTACTACGGTTTAGGTGAAAAAGGTGGGGAACTTAACAAAAAAGGAACTTATACAGAAAATTATAATACTGACGACCCTGAAACTACAGATGACTCAGTTATGTATTATAAAACTATTCCTTTTTACGTAGGACTTAAAGAAAATAACTGTCACGGTATTTATTTTGATAATAGCTTTAGAAGTTATTATGATATGGGAAAAGAGTATGGAGATAGGATTTATTTTGGAGCTACTGGGGGGCAGATAAGATATTATTTTATCTTAGGAGAAGATATTAAAGATGTAGTAAAAGAGTATACAAGCCTTACAGGAAAGATGGATATGCCTCCTCTTTGGAGCTTAGGATATCAGCAAAATAGATTTAGTTATTTTTCTAAAGAAGAGGTTTATGATTTAGTTAATACTTTTAAAGAAAATGAAATTCCTTTAGATGTTATTTATTTAGATATAGATTATATGGATGGTTTTAGAGTTATGACTTTTAAAACTCCAAACTTTGAAAATGCAAAAAAACTTATAAAAGATCTAAAGGATAGGGGGATTAAAACTATAACTATATTAGACCCTGGAGTAAAGGTTGATGAAAATTATGATATCTATAAAAGTGGAAAACTTCTAAATCATTTTACTAAAAAATCAGACGGGGAAACTTTTGTTGGTGCAGTTTGGCCTGGAGACAGCGTTTT
The DNA here is from genome assembly GCF_015234215.1 of Clostridium chrysemydis. Taxonomy (GTDB): domain Bacteria; phylum Bacillota; class Clostridia; order Clostridiales; family Clostridiaceae; genus Clostridium; species Clostridium chrysemydis. The sequence goes on from NZ_JADEKP010000004.1 coordinate 135,752, forward strand.
CCCTGATTTCTCTAACGAAAAATGCAGAACTTGGTGGAAAGAAAACCTTAAAAAGTTTATTAGTGAAAATGATATAGCTGGGATTTGGAACGATATGAACGAACCTTGCGTCTTTAATAACGATCACAAAACTATGCTTGATAGCTGCATTCATAACAGTGACTTTGGAGTTATAGAACATAAGGAGTTTCATAATAGATACGGATTTGAAATGAGTAGGTGTTCTTTTGAAGCTCAAAGAGAATTAGATAATAACAAGCGTGGATTTTCTATGACTCGAGCAACATTCTCAGGGGGGCAGAGATACTCTTCAGTTTGGACTGGGGATAATATGAGCCTTTGGAGTCAGATGAGGATGTCTATAGTTATGAATTCTAACTTAGGGATAAGTGGTTTTTCTTTTGCATCTAATGATGTAGGGGGATTTGGGTTAGATTGTGAGGAAGAGTTATTTATAAGGTGGATGGAGATAGGAGCGTTTTTACCTATCTTTAGAAATCACTCTAATATGTACACAAGGCGTCAAGAACCTTGGGCTTTTGGAAAGAGAGCTTTAGATATATCTAAAAAATTTATAAATCTAAGATACGAACTTATGCCTTATATTTATAACTTATTTTTTGAATCACATAAAGAGGGATTACCTGTCTTTAGACCTTTAGTTATGGAATATAAAGATGATATAAATGTTTATAATTTAAAAGAAGAGTTTATGCTAGGAGATAGCATATTAGTCTCACCAGTTTTAGTGAAAGGTGAAAGAAGTAAAGTAGTATATTTACCTAAAGGTAATTGGTATAATTACTTTACAAATGAAAAGTTTGAGGGAAATAAGAGATATAAGTTTAAATGTGATTTAGACGAAATTTTAGTCTTCGTTCGAGAAGGTAGCATAATACCAGTCTTTTTAGAAAAGTACACTACTACAGAAAAAAGACCAAGCAAAGTAACTTTTAAGGTTTATGGAGAAAACTCTAAAGGTTTTTATTACTTTGATGACGGAGAGACTTTAGATTATAAAAAAGGTAAGTACAACCTTTTTAATATTAATATTGAAGGTGAAGAAATAAATATCGAATACTTAAATAAAGGTTTAGAGGAACCTCAAACTGAGTTTGTATTTATAAAATAAATTTAAAGAGGAATGCAAAAATTGCATTCCTCTTTTATTTTAAAGTTCTATTTTTTTAACTATTAATGTTTCGTATATAAAATGTGCAAATAGAGAGTTTGACCAAGCAAACCAATCACGAGTAAATTCACTCGGGTTGTCTACATTAAAACCTTCATGCATAAAGCCTGTACCTGCATCAGTAGAAATAAGAGTATTTATTAAATCTTTTATTTCTTTTTCATCATTACTTGTAATTCCTTGCATAGATAAAGCTATATGCCAGATATATCTCTCTGGTGTATGAGGACTTCCGATTCCTTTAGCTACTTTTCCTTCGTAATAAAAAGGATTATTTTTGCTTAATATAAACTTTCTAGTGTTTTTATAAAGCTCACTATTTGAATCTTCAAATTCTATATAAGGAATTGATAAAAGGCTTGGAACGTTAGCATCATCCATAAAGTTATGATTACCTAAGCCATCTACTTCGTAAGCGTAAATATCAGAAAACTCTTCATTTTTAACTACGCCGTATTCTTTTATTCCTTTTAAAATTTCAGACCTTAGCTTTTTAGCGCGGGTTTCTAAAGTTTCGTCTTTGTAGATTTCTTTTGCTATTTCTTCAACGTAGCTTAAAGCTACAGAAGCGAACATATTAGCTGGAACTAAGTAGCCAAACTCACAAGCATCGTCGCTAGGTCTAAACCCAGACCAAGTCATACCAGTATAAGAAACAGGAGTTCCAAGTCCGTTATTACAAAGAGTATCTGTTTTAGAGCAGTTTAATCTTTGGAAAGAGTAATCAGACTTTTTAGAGTGATCTTGTTCTACTATCCAAAGGTCTATTATCATATTTAAAACCTTTTTTATTTTGTCATTAAAAAATGATGAATCATTTGATTCTTTGTAGTATTTATATATTAAACGTATAGGGTAGCAAAGAGAATCTATCTCGTATTTTCTTTCCCAAACCCAAGGGCTGTCTTTTGTTATATCGTTGTCCCACTTTTGACCATTAGGCTCTTTATTAAAAGCATTCGCATAAGGGTCTATCAATATACAATCCATTTGTCTATTTATAAGGCCTGTAAAAAGTTCTTTTAAGCAGTCATTATCTTTTACAAAAGGAAGGTAATGCTCTATTTGAGAAGTTGAATCTCTAAGCCACATTGCAGGAATATCCCCAGTTATTACGAATGTGTCGTCTTTTTCAATACTTACAGTAGTTTCTATAGTATTTATAAAGCAGTTATAGAATATGTTTTTAAGCTTTTCATCTTTAATATTTGATGATATATCTTTTCCTATATTTCTTATAGTTTCTTTTATATTTGTAAGTTTAGTGTTTGTCTCGTTCATAAGTACCTCCAAAGTTTTATGTTAACTATTATTTTTTGAAATCTGTTCTAATTCATGAATTAAAGCTCTATTAAAAAATATTATTGCAAAAGCAAAAATGCTTATTATAAATAAAGACATAGTTGCAGGTGAAATCTCAAATAAGATAAGTGCAACAACAAAAAGTAGTATGTTTGTTATAGTGATTATCGGTCTAGTGAAAGTTAGTATAAATGAAGTCCTTAAAATATCTAAAGGTTTCATAGAAAACCTACTAATTAAGATATAGATATAAGGAGTAGCTGCAAAAACTAAAATTAAGATTGCAGAAAAAATACAAACTAAAATTATGCTCTTATAAATTGAAGTAAAGAACTGAATGTTTGAATAAAGAGCTAGTATTATTAAAAGCTCTGGTATCCAAATCTTTAAAGATGGAATAAAGTTAAGTTTTATTCCTTTTTTAAAGTCAGAAAAAGGTTCTAAATCTTTACTAAATACAAGTCTTCTCATGCAATATAAAAGTGCAGTAAAAGCTGGTGCAGCTGGAATTAAACAAAGTAAAAATAATGGAAAGTAGTTAAACATGTTGCTTATTCCAACAAATATGAAAAATAATACAACAGGTATATTAAAAATCATAAAAAATAAATTAAGTATAAAGAACCAAAAAATATAATTGAAAGTATCAAATATTTTATCTAAATTAAATATCTCTTGCATAAATTATCCCCTCGCTTTGAAAATGTTTACTTTTTAATAACTATAGTATAAGTTATAATTCAAACTTTAATGAACTTTTTATACATAAAGTTAGAATAAATACACTAAAAATATAATATTTCCCATAAAAAAATCTTTTAACATCAGGCTCGTTATGGTTAAATAAAGGTGGTAAGGGAATAAAGGGACGGGGAGTTTAATTAAATATGAAAAAATCAATGATTTACAAAAGATTATTTTTAATCTACATGGGTGTGATTATTGTACTTGTAGGAGCTTTAGATATATTTTTTATAGATAGAGTTAAGAGAAGTATGATGCAAAGCAAACTATATATTAACGAAAAGGTGACTTATGATGTTAATGATGAGCTAAATAAAATTGTGAATTCAACTAATTTTATAACTAAGATGATGTATAACGATTCATTTGTACTTAATGATATTATTCACTTTTTAAATACTGATTTAGTTACTTATTCAAAAGATAAGCTTAATAAATTTTCAGAAAGTGAAGAACATTTCTATAGGGGAATAGAATTCTTTACGATGAATGCATTTACTTCAAATGAGAATTTAGAAACTATATCATTTATAAGTTATGGTAAAGAAGAAGTTAGAAAGTTTAATAGAAGAAATCAAATTTCAGTAGAAAAGTTACCTAAGCTATTAAAAAATAATAGCGACAAATTATCAGATGCTTATTTTGATAAAAATACTATAAGCTTTGTTAGAAAGATAAGGGATTCTAGAAATTTAAAAGATAGAGGCTCTATAGTACTAACTTACAACTTAAATGAAATAGATAAAGTTATGAAAAAATATAATGGTGAGCATGATATTTTGATTTTAGACCCGAGTGGAAATTCAGTATATAACTCAAAAGGAGAGTATAAGTACGAGCCTTATGAGTATTTTGAAAAGATAGAAGAAAGTAAAGATATTATTAATTTAGAACAAAAATATTATATAAGCAAGACTAAAGGAAACAGTGATTTACTTATAGTTTCTAAATTTAAAAAAAGTGGAGTAAAGATTCCAATTCAATACATACACTCACTTGTAATAGTAGATATTATATTACTTGTTGTTTCTATAGGAATAGTAATTTCAAAATTAAGAAAGTTTAGTGATAGAACAGATAAGATATTAATCGCTATGGAAAGCGTTAAAAGCGGAAAGCTAGATGTAGAAATACCGATTAGTTCAAAAGATGAAAATGATGAAATTAAATATATATCAGAAAACTTTAATGATATGTGTACCGAGCTAAATGAAAACATAGAAAAGAGCTATAGAGCTGAGCTTAATCAAAAAAAGGCTGAGATGGTAGCACTTCAAAACCAAATAAATCCGCACTTTCTATATAACACTTTAGAAGGTATAAGGATGAAAGCTATCTGTAATGGTGATAGAGAGGTCTCTAAGATGCTTTATACTTTAGCATTTTTATTTAGAAAGCAAGTAAAAGATAAGAGTGTAATTCTTTTAAAAGATGAACTTGAATACTGCACTAAATATATTGAGATATTTAAATTTAGATATGAGGATAGTTTTGATTTTAAGATAGATTGTGATGAAGAAGTTTTAAATAATGAGATAGTAAAATTTACTCTTCAGCCTATTATAGAAAATTATTTCGTACACGGGATAAGGCTAGATAGAGAAGATAATTTACTTAGGATAGAGATTAAAAGATATGGGGAAAATATTTTAATATCTGTTATAGATAATGGGAATGGGATAAGCGATGAGAAGCTTGAAGAACTAAATAATAGTTTAAGAAATAGAACTTACAAAGGGAAATCTATAGGACTTACAAACGCTAACGAAAGAATAGTTATAGCCTATGGAGAAGAATATGGTATAGGATTTGAAAAAAATAAGGGACAAGGGGTAATGGTAGTTGTAAAACTTCCATTTAGAGAGGAGTAAATTTTATGTATAAAGTTATGCTTGTTGATGATGAGAAATTAATAACAGAAGGACTTAAGAATTTAATCGATTGGGAAAAGTTAAATTTAGAGGTTGTAGCTACTGCAAATAATGGTGAGGAAGCTTTAAGAAAACTTAAAGAAGAAAAGGCGCATATAGTTATTACAGATATTAATATGCCTGTTATGACAGGGCTTGATTTGATAAAGGAAGTTAAAGGGAAAGATAATAAAACAAACTTTATAATTTTAAGTGGATATGATGAATTTTCTTATGCAAAAAAGGCTATCGAGTATGGGGTTGATAGTTATATTTTAAAGCCAATTGACGAAGAGGAATTAGAAAAAACATTAATAAAACTTTTAGCTAGAATTGAAAAGAGCAAAAAAGAAAAGAAGGATGTTTTATATAAAAACACAAAATTACTTCAATTTATAAACGGGAAAATAAATAAAGAAGAGATTTTTAAAATTGAAGAGGAATTAAATATTCCTTTAAGTGGCAAGAGCTATACAGTTAGTAGCATAATTTTAAACAAGAAAAATGAAGATGGAAGATATATAAATATAGATGAAATAATAGAAGAATATAGCGACAAAACTTACGAACTTCTTCATAAGTTTGACGGACAGACTATCCTTATAAATTCATGGGATTTAGATGTCAAAAATGAAGATGTTTCAAAGTACTTTAATTTTATAAAGGACAAGCTTATAGAAAAGATAGAAGGAGATGTTTTTATAGCTGTAGGTGATGTGACAAAAGATATAGATCTACTAAAAAACAGCTTAAATTCTTCTAACAAATTAAAAAAATATATCTTAACAGAAGGAACAAATATTTGTTTAACTTCAGAGGATGTAACAAATATAAAAGATTATAAAACTAATTTTTCAAAGGAAATAGAAAGATTAAATAAGATTATAATAGAGAAAGACGGAAGCGGGGCAAAGATGTTTTTAGAAGGGCTTATCGATGATATAGCTTTAACTCCTAAAAATATTTATGATTTATCTATAAGGGTAGTTATGCTTATAGATAAGATATCAGACGAATTTAAGGTAGATAAAAAATACGTAAAAGATAGTTTAAGTTCAAATATAGTAGAGCTTTGTAGTGAAAGTACAAGAGATAGCATAAAAGCCTTTTTAGTATCAGAAATCGAAGAACTTATAAGCGTTATGTATTCTACTACTAAAAGATACAGTCCTGTAGTTTCTCAAATAGTAAGCAATATAGAAGAGAGGTATTCAGAGGAACTTAGCCTTAAAACTTTAGCTTACCAATATAATATAAACAGTTCTTACTTAGGTAGAATTTTTACGAAAGAAGTAGGGATGTCTTTTTCAGACTACTTAAATAAAGTAAAAAATACTAAGGCAAAAGAGCTTATTTTAGAGACAAATATGAAAATAAACGATATAGCAAAAGCTATAGGATATACTGATACTAGCTACTTTTACAGGAAGTTTAAAAAGTATTATGGTATCTGCCCGTCAACTCTTAGAGAAATGAAAAATTATTAATATAAAGCTTTTTAAGATATTTAAAGGTATCTTAAAAGGCTTTTTTTATCCTTTAAAACAAAAATAAGATAGAGTTTAAAAGAGAATTTTTAAGTGAAAAAATCATTTATGTAATTTGTACAGTAAATCTAGATTTATTCAACTTTCGAGGTAAATAGTGGGTATGATATATTTAAATTGACTTAGGGAACGTTTACAAGTGAAAGAGGGGGAGAATCTATGGAAAATGTAAAGAATTTAAATATTAAGAAAAAGCCTTCAAGGCTTCAAAGATTAAAAGCGAATAAAGAATTATTATTTTTAACATTACCAGGAACAATATGGTTTGTATTATTTGCATATTTACCTATGTTTGGGGTTTTAATAGCATTTAAAGAGTGGAGAATCCACGGAGGGTTCTTTGAAAGTTTATTTAAAAGTGAGTGGGTTGGATTTAAGAACTTTGAGTTCTTATTTCAAAGTAGTGACGCTTGGTTAATTACAAGAAATACTATCCTTTATAATATAGTATTTATTATTTTAGGAATAGTATTACCAGTAACTTTAGCACTTTTCTTAAAGGAATTATTAAATAAGAAGTTATCAAAATTCTATCAAAGTTCAATGTTTTTACCATACTTCTTATCTTGGGTTATAGTAAGTTATTGCTTATTTGCTTTCTTAAGCCCAGACAAAGGTTATATGAATACAATCTTAGAGGCTTTAGGAAAAGAAAATGTATCTTGGTACACTGAGCCTAAGTTTTGGCCATTTATAATAATCTTTATGAGTCAATGGAAGGGTGTAGGATATGGAACAGTAGTTTACCTTGCATCTATCTGCGGTATAGATAAATCTTACTACGAGGCAGCTATGATAGACGGTGCTACTAAATGGCAACAAGTTAAATACATCACATTACCATTACTTAAACCAGTAATGATAATAATGTTTATAACAGCTGTCGGAGGAATGTTTAGATCAGACTTTGGATTATTCTATCAATTACCTAAAAACTCAGGAGCTTTATATCCAGTTACAAATGTTATAGATACTTACGTTTATAGAGGGCTTACAAACCTTGGTAACATAGGAATGAGTTCAGCTGCAGCGTTATATCAATCCTTTGTAGGATTAATACTAATATTAGTTACTAATGGAATCGTTAGAAAAGTTGACAACGAAAATGCATTCTTCTAGGGAACGGGGGTTTAAAAATTATGGATAAACTAAAAAAAATATTTAAAAGTAAAAATAAAAACCAAAGTGATGGAGATGGAGTAAATAAATTTAACTCTATATCAAAGAAAACAAACTTTGGATTAAATATATTATTTGCAGCACTTGCAGCACTTTGTATATTACCTTTTATATTTGTTCTTATCATATCTCTTACAAGTGAGCAGTCGCTTAGACTTAACGGATATAGATTTTGGCCAGACGAGTGGAGCTTAGAAGCGTATAGATATATCTTCACATCAGGAGATCAAATTTTAAGGTCTTACGGAATAACAATTACAGTTACTATTCTTGGAACATTAATAGGATTAGCTATTATGACAACTTATGCTTACGCATTATCTAGAAAAACATTTGCATATAGAAAGTTTTTTACAAAACTAATCTTTATACCGATGTTATTTTCAGGGGGAATGGTAGCGTCTTATATGGTCATTACTAGATTCTTAGATTTAAAAAATACTATTTGGGCTCTTATACTTCCGATTTGTGTAAGCTCATTTAACATCATAATATTAAGAACATTCTTTAAAACAACAGTACCAGACTCTATAGTAGAGTCAGCTAAGATAGATGGAGCATCAGAACTTAAGTTATTTTTAAAGATAATACTTCCGATATCACTTCCAGCTATAGCGACTATAGCACTATTCTTAACTTTAGGATATTGGAACGATTGGTTTAACGCAATGCTTTATATAGATAAAGATAGTTTAATACCACTTCAATATTTACTAATTAGGATAGAGACATCCATGGAGTTCTTAGTAAATAACGCATCTTCATTAGGATCAAGTGCAGCGGAGGCTGCATCAAAACTTCCAACTGAAACAGCAAAGATGGCGATAGTTGTAATCACTACACTTCCTATAATTTTTGCATATCCATTCTTCCAAAAATACTTTGTAAGTGGATTAACAGTTGGAGCTGTAAAAGAATAATAAATATTTAAAATAATATAGCTAATTGATTTATGAAAGGTAAGGGATAAAATTATGTATTATTTATTAGAAAGAATTGATAAAACTTGTGGGGAAATTGCAAAGCATGTTTATAGAGATGAGATATGCTTAGAGAATTATAAATATATAGATGGAAATTATCACAATATAGATTTAATTAAAGAAGTAGATGAAAGTGAATTTAGAGAATTTAAAACAGGAGATCTTTGGGGAGGAAAAGACTGCCACGGGTGGTTCAAATGCTCAGTTGAAGTTCCAGAAAGCTTTGAAGGAAAGACTATAGCTTTAAACTTCCACACTTTTGATGAAGGGTGGGATGCTACAAATCCTCAATTTATTCTTTATGTAAATGGCGAGCAAATCCAAGGAGTAGATATAAATCACAGAGAAATAATCTTAACTCATAACGCAAAAGCTAACGAGAAATACGAAATAGACTTACACGCTTACGCTGGAATGCTTGCAGACAAAAAGGCAACACTTCACGGAAAACTTGTAGTTATAGATATGCCAGCTAGAGAATTATATTGGAATTTAAAAGTTCCAGTTGACGTTTGCAAAGAGTTAGAAAAAGAAGATAAAAATAGAATAGATATGATAACTGTTTTAAACGATGCTATAAACTTAATTGATTTAAGAAGACCTAAATCAGAAGAGTATGATGAAAGCGTAAGAATCGCAAACGAATTTTTAAACGATAAGTTTTATGGAGAACTTTGTGGTCACGAAGATGTAGTTGCAACTTGTGTAGGTCACACTCATATAGACGTAGCTTGGCTTTGGACAGTAGCTCAAACTAGAGAAAAGGTTGCTAGAAGTTTCTCAACTGTCTTAAAGCTTATGGAAGAATACCCAGAATATATCTTTATGTCAAGCCAACCTCAATTATATAAATTCCTAAAAGAAGACCACCCAGGGATTTATGAGAAGGTTAAAGAAAAGGTTAAAGAAGGAGTTTGGGAACCAGAAGGTGCTATGTGGCTTGAAGCTGACTGTAACGTAACTTCAGGTGAGTCATTAGTAAGACAAATATTACACGGGAAAAGATTCTTTAAAGAAGAGTTTAATGTAGATAATAAGATTTTATGGTTACCAGATGTATTTGGATATTCAGCTGCACTTCCTCAAATCTTAAAAAAATCAGATGTAGATTATTTTATGACAACTAAGATAGCTTGGAACCAATTTAATAAAATTCCAAACGACACATTTATGTGGAGAGGGATTGATGGTTCAGAAGTATTAACTCACTTTATAACAACTACAGGACCAGGACAAGAAAAAGAGTCACACTTTACAACTTATAACGGACATATCCAACCGGACGCAATAATGGGTGCTTGGAGAAGATATCAAAACAAAAATATAAATAACGATGTATTAGTTTCTTTTGGATGGGGAGACGGTGGCGGCGGAGCTACTTTAGAAATGCTTGAAAACGGAAGAAGACTTGCAAAAGGAATTCCAGGTGCGCCAAGAGTAAAGATGGGTACATCTTTAGATTACTTCAAAAGATTAGAAGAAAAAGTTTCAGGAAATAAGAAGTTACCAAAGTGGGTAGGAGAGTTATACCTTGAGTACCACAGAGGAACTTACACTTCAATGGCTAGAAATAAGAGAGACAATAGAATCTGTGAAAATGTATTTACAGCAGCAGAAAAATTAAACTCTATGTCAATGTTACTTGGAGGAGCGTACCCTTATAAATGCATAAAAGATTCTTGGGAAACTATATTATTAAATCAATTCCACGATATAATCCCAGGTTCATCTATAAAAGAAGTTTATGATGTAACTGAAGTTGAATATAAAAAATTAATAGAAGACGGAAAAGAGTTAGTAGGGGAAGGTTTAGGAAATATCGCAAGAAATATAGACTTAAAAGACAGAAGCGTTGTAGTATCAAATACTTTAGGTTTTGAAAGAGATGATATAGCAACATTTGATATTCCAGAAGATATAGAAAACCCTGCAGTTTTAGATGAAGATTTAGAAGAATTAATTTGTCAAAAGATAGAAGGAAATAAAGCTATATTCTTTGCAAAAGGAATACCAGCAAACGGACACAAATCATTTAAGATAATAGAAAAGACTAAGAACGCGACAGAAGATGTAGAACTTTCAAAAGACTTTGCAGAAAATAAATTCTTCAAAATAAAGTTTGATGAAAAAGGACAAATAAAATCATTTATAAATAAAAAAGCTAACAGAGAAATCTTAAAGCCTTCTGAAGTTTTAAACGAGATCCAAGCTTTTGAAGATAAGCCAATGTGCTTTGATAACTGGGATATAGATATCTACTTTAAAGAAAAGATGTGGAAGATAGATGACGTTCAAAGTATAGAAGTTATAGAAAAAGGTCCTGTTAGAAGCACTTTAAAGATAGAGAGAAAGTTCTTAGAATCTACAATAATCCAAAAAGTATATATCTATAACGATTTAGAAAGAGTAGATTTTGATACTTACGTAGATTGGAAAGAAAAAGACATAGTAGTTAAGGCTGCATTCCCAGTTGATATAAACACTAAAGAAGCTACTTTTGAAATTCAATATGGAAACGTAACTAGACCTACTCACAACAACACTTCATGGGATGTTGCAAGCTTTGAAGTTTGTGGACACAAATGGGTAGATTTATCAGAAGGAGATTTTGGAGTTTCACTTTTAAATAACTCAAAATACGGTCACGATATAAAAGATGGAAATATGAGATTAACATTATTAAAATCATCTTGCGATCCAAACCCAGATGCTGATAAAGAAGAGCACTTCTTCACTTACTCACTTTATGCACACGAAGGAACATTTAAAGAAGCTAAAACAACTAACAAAGCATACGAGTTAAACACACCTTTATTTGCAAAAGTTGAAGAAGCGCATGAAGGAAAATTAGAAAGCAAATTAAGCTTAGCTAAAGTTGATAAAGACAACGTTATGATAGAAGTAATCAAAAAAGCTGAGGATTCAGACCACTTAATTATCAGAATGTATGAATTCAATAACAAGAGAACAAACGTAAACCTAGAGTTCTTTAAAGATATAGAAGAAATTTTTGAATGTAACTTACTTGAAAGAGATTTAGAAGAGATTACTCCTTCTAAAAACAAGATTACATTTACTATAAAACCTTACGAAATCAAAACATTCAAATTTAAATTAAAATAATATAGTTAAATTTTCTAGAAGTATTTACTACAAACATAGTAAATACTTCTCTTTATATATAAAAGAAGGGAGATAAAAAATTATGTATTTAATACCAAAACCTAAAAGTTATAAAGAGTCTAAAGGGGATTTTAAGATTAGAAGGGGTATGGATATAATTATAAGTTCTAATTCTAGCTTTGAAGAGTTAGATTCTGCAATTCTTCTTCAAAAAGAAATATTAGAAAGCTTTGGATTTAAGTTAAGCATTAGAAAAAGCTTTAAGGAGTTGGATAGTTCAATAGTTTTAATAAGGGATGACTCTTTAAAAGATGAAAGCTATAAGTTAATTGTAGAGGAAGAAAAGATAAAGATTATAGGAAAGGGCGGAAGCGGTGTATTTTATGGAGTTCAAACGCTAATTCAGCTTATAAGAAGAGATGGAACTTTCTTAAAATGCTTAGAGATTTTTGATGAGCCTTATTTTAAAAATAGAGGGTATTTTCATGACGTTACTAGAGGAAAGGTTCCAAAGCTCCAAACACTTAAAGAACTTATAGATAAAGCAGCCTTTTATAAAATAAATCAAATCCAGCTTTATATAGAGCATAGCTTTGCCTTTAATGGGATGAGTGAAGTTTGGTTAAACAAAGATCCTATAACTCCTGAAGAAATTTTACTTTTAGATAGCTATGCAAGAAAGAGGCATGTAGAATTAGTTCCAGCACTTGCAACATTTGGACACCTTTACGAGGTTTTAAGAACAAAGACATATGAAAAGTTATGTGAACTAGAGAATAAAAATACAGACGAATTTTCGTTTTTTGAGAGGATGGCTCATCACACTTTAAACGTAAGTAATGAAGAGAGCATAGAATTAGTTAAAAATATGATAGAAGAATTCATTACGCTTTTTACATCAGATAGGTTTAATATCTGCTGTGATGAAACTTTTGATTTAGGAAAAGGAAGAAGCAAGGATCTAGCTAGTAATATTGAAGAAGGAAGGCTATACGTTGACTTTTTAAATAAAGTTATAGATATAGTTAAAAAGCATAATAAAAAAGTCTTGTTTTGGGGTGATGTTATAGTAAATCACAAAGAGCTTTTAAGTGAAATACCAGAAGATGTAGTTTGTTTGAATTGGAACTATTCAAAGGATGCTACAGAAGATAGTACAAAGGTTATAGCAGAGAGTAATAGAGAACTTTATTTATGCCCTGGAGTTTGTGGCTGGAATAAACTTATGAATTTAATAGATAACAGCTTAGAAAATATTTATAAAATGGTAAGTTACTCTAAAAAATACAAAGGGATAGGAATATTAAATACAGACTGGGGAGATTTTGGTCATATTAACCTTTTTGCAAATTCTATAGTAGGACTTGCCTATGGGGGAAGCTTAGCTTGGAACCCGAGTGTAGATAGGGAGTTTGATAAATTCTATGAGGAAATATCTTTAATAGAGTTTGGAGACAAAACTGAAACCTTAGTAAAGCTTTTAGAGACGCTTTCAAAATGTCAAAAGGTAAGTTTTGAAGAAATAGTAAGATTTAAAGAATTCAACAATGAAATAGTAAATACTGATATAGATATTTTAAAAGAAGACTTTAAAATTTCTAAGCTAATAAGCGAAGAAATTCAAGATTTAGCATCTGAAGTTTCAAGTAAAAGGGATATGCAAGAATTTATTATTTCTTCAAGAGGTGTAGTATTGATAAATGAATTCTTTATAAAAATTAAACAAGATAGTAGTGATAAAAAAGAATTAGCCTTAAAGTTTGAAGAGTGGTTTTATGATTATATGAAGGTTTGGAGAGATAGAAATAAGGAGAGTGAACTATATAGATTAAGAGAAGTTATAGAGTATTTGTGCAGTTATTTAAGAAGTGATAATTAGAAAGTGAATTTATTTAAGTAAATGTTTAAAATGTCCACTATAAAAGAAATTTACCATAATCTATAATTAAATTGTAAACGTTATTAATAAAGATTGGAAAGGGGAATTATAGATATGAAATTTAAAAAGATTGTTGCTATTGCAGCTTGTGCAATGCTTACAGCTACAACTATTTTAACAGGATGCGGAAACTCAAATTCTGCTGCAGGAAAAGGAAAAGACGATGTAACTACTTTAACTTGGTACTCAATAGGGAAAGAGCCAACAGATTTAAAATTAGTAGTAGATGAAGCTAATAAATACTTAGAAGAAAAGATAAATGTAAATTTAGACATGAAATTTATAGACTTTGGAGATTACAACCAAAAGATGTCAGTAATCATAAACTCAGGAGAAGATTACGATTTAGCATTCACTTGCTCTTGGGCAGGAGACTATTTAGGAAATGCTAGAAAAGGAGCATTTTTAGAATTAGATTCATACTTAGATAATCAAGGAAAAGATATGAAAACTGCAATAGACCAAAGATTCTGGGATGGAGCTAAAGTAGATGGAAAAACATATGCAGTTCCAAACCAAAAAGAACTTGGAGTTGCACCTATGTGGGTATTTACTAAGGAATATGTTGATAAATACAAAATACCTTATGAAGACCTTCATACTTTAGAAGACTTAGAGCCATGGTTAAAATTAATAAAAGAGAAAGAAAAAGGAGTAACACCTTTATATATAACTAAAGGATTCTCATTTACAACATTCTTCGATCAATTAGTAGATCCAGCTGGTATCTTATTAACAGATAAAAGCTTAAAGATTCAAAATATGTTTGAAACTGAAGAAATGAAAAAGACTTTAGATACTTTAAGAAGATTCTACAAAGAAGGATATATAAATGCTGACTCAGCAACAGCTCAAGATGATAAGACAGTTAAAAGATTTGTAACTAAAGGAGATGGACAACCTTATGCAGATACTCTTTGGTCAAAGACTTTAGGTAAAAAAGTTGTTTCATCAACTATAACTGATACTTGGATAACTAACGGTTCAACTACAGGTTCAATGATAGCAGTTTCAAAGAACTCTAAAAATCCAGAAAAAGCAGTTGAATTCTTAAATCTTTTAAATACAGATGCAAAATTAAGAAATCTTTTAAACTATGGTATTGAAGGAACTCACTATGAAAAAGTTTCTGATAACCAAATCAAATTAATAGAGCCAGAAAAGAAAAAATATGATGTTCCATACTTTGCTATGGGTAACTTATTTATAACTGATGTTTTAGAAGAAGAGCCTAAAGACAAATGGGCAGCTTTTGAAAAATTCAATGATGATGCTAAGGTTTCACCAGCATTAGGATTTAAATTTAACACAGAAAAGGTGACTAACGAAATCGCAGCTATAAACAATGTTTTAGAAGAGTTTAAAGCTACACTTTATAGTGGATCAGTAGATATTGATGATTATTTAGGTAAATTAAACGCTAAGTTAAAAGAGCAAGGACTAGATAAAGTATTACAAGAGATGCAATCTCAACTTGATGAGTGGAAAAAGACTCAAAAATAATTTTTAAATTAAGGGATGCTTAGCTTAAAGGTTAAGCATCCCATTATAAAAAATATATTACATAATAAAAAATATAAATTTGGAAATAAACTTTTATTTAAAGTTATATATAGATTTAAAACTAAGGGAGAAGGGGTATAGTATGGATATTTTCTATGAGCAATTTATTACTAAGGATTACGGGGATATACAAAAAAAGTTTCAAAGTGTTAGAAATACTTTAGTTATTTTAGCTATGATTTCAGCGGTTTTTGTTGGAACGTTTGGTGTTGTAACTTTCTTAATGGGATACGTAATACTTGGGCTTATAGCAAGAAATCTTTTTTTAGAGTATGAATACGAGATAACTGAAAATGAATTAGTTATAACAAAGATCATGAATAAGAAAAAAAGAAAAGTTATAACTACATTGAATATAGAAAAACTAGTAAATGCTTATAGTTTAGAAGAAGCAAATAATAAAAATATAAGGGTAGTAAATGCTTGTATAGAAGATGATAAAAAATTAAAAGAAAAAATTTTAGTTATAAATAGAGACTCAAAGCTTGTGGGGTTTAGAGTAGCTATGGATAAAAAACTATTATCTATATGCAGAAAGTTAAATCCAATGTGTTTTAACAGTTTATAAAAGGGAGGAAGCAAAAATGGCAGGATTAGTATTAAAAAATATCGATAAAATATATGAGAATGGGTTTAAAGCAGTAAATGATTTTAACTTAGAAATAGAGGATAAGGAATTTATAGTTTTTGTAGGACCATCAGGGTGTGGGAAATCAACTACTTTAAGAATGATAGCAGGACTTGAAGAAATTTCAGGTGGAGAATTATATATAGGTGATAGATTAGTTAATGATGTAGCACCAAAAGATAGAGATATAGCTATGGTATTCCAAAACTATGCACTATATCCTCATATGACAGTATATGATAATATGGCTTTTGGATTAAAGCTTAGAAAGATGCCAAAAGAAGAAATAGAGAAAAAGGTAAGAAATGCAGCAAGAATTCTTGATATAGAGCATCTTTTAGATAGAAAGCCTAAAGCATTATCAGGAGGACAAAGACAAAGGGTTGCTATGGGAAGAGCTATAGTTAGACATCCTAAAGTATTCTTAATGGACGAACCTTTATCAAACTTAGATGCAAAGCTTAGAGTTCAAATGAGAACAGAGATAGCAAAGCTTTATAGAGAGCTTAAAACTACATTTATATATGTAACTCATGACCAAACAGAGGCTATGACTCTTGGAACTAGAATAGTAGTTATGAAAGATGGACTTATTCAACAAGTAGCGAGTCCTAAAGAAATATATGAAAATCCAGCTAATATGTTTGTTGCAGGATTTATAGGAAGTCCTCAAATGAATACTTTCTATGGAACAACTTACGAAAAAGAAGGTAAAGTATTCTTAAAAATGTTAGATAAAGAAGTTGAGGTTCCTAAAGATAAGGCAGATATACTTAGAGAAAAGGATCATGCAAACGCAGATGTTATAGTAGGAATAAGACCTGAAAATATAAGCTGCAAAAAAGCAGACGTAGACAAGGCGGAAGTAGTATTTGAATCAGAGATAGAAGTATCAGAAAACTTAGGTGCAGAAACTTTCCTTTACTTAAAAGCAGAAGGAAGACAACTTATAATTAAAACTGCAACAGCAGAAAACTTAAATACTAAAGGTAGCCTAAGATATATAATGGATTTAAATAAATTACACATTTTTAATAAAGAAGAGCAATATACAGTTTTCTAAATAAAGGGGATTAAATATGGAAAAGTTATTTATAGGGATAGATTTAGGTGGAACTAAAATATATTCAGCCCTTGCAAATAAGTCTGGGGAGATACTAAAAGAAATAGTAGTTCAAACTGAAGCTTTTAAGGGTGCTGACTCGATAGTTCAAAAGATTAAAGATAGTATAAGCTACTTACTACAAGATATAGATAAAGAAAGAGTAGTAGCTATAGGGATAGGTTCGCCAGGACCGTTAGATGTAAAAAATGGTCTTATTGCAGAGCCTGCTAATTTACCTTTTAAAAATTATAATATAGTAAAAGAATTAGAAGATACTTTTAAAATACCAGTTTGTTTAGATAATGATGCAAACGTAGCTACTTTAGCTGAGCATAAATTTGGAGCTGGAAAAAACACTGAAAATATGGTCTATGTAACTGTAAGTACAGGAATTGGGGGAGGTGCTATATTAAATGGTAAAATATATAGAGGTAGCACTTCAAATGCATTAGAAGTAGGACATACAACTGTAAGTACTAAAGGAAGAAGATGTGGCTGCGGAAACAGAGGCTGCGTAGAATCTTTATCTTCTGGAACTGCAATTTCAAATTTAGCAAATGAAGCTCTAAAAAGCAGAGCAAAAACTTCTTTAAGAGAATACAATGAAGTAACAGCAAAAGAAGTCTTTAAAGAAGCTAAAAATGGTGATAGATTATCAAAAGAAATCTTAAAAGAATCTCTTTCTTACTTAGGAGTAGCTGTTTCAAATTATGCAAATATATTTGACCCAGATATTATAGTAATAGGTGGAGGTATTTCAAACGAGTGGGATATCTTATCTGAAAGTATAAATGAAGAGATGGAAAAGAGATGCTTAAGTACTATTTTAAATAACTGTAAGATAGTTAAAGCAAAGCTTGATGGAAAGTCAGGGGTGCTTGGTGCTATTGCACTTGCAATAACAAAAATTGATTAAAAATTACTTAAATAAAAATTGGGCTATACTAAATATGTATAGTCCAATTTTATTAATTTGAAGACATATGTAAAATTTATTTATTAATTTAGTTAATTTAATAAAAATAATTTGAAAAATTCAAATATAAGACTATAATTAGTTTATTGGAATAAATTTAAAGATATAGGCAAAAAATTTAAATTAGCCAAGAAAACGACCTACTTTAAAAATTCAGTTTATAGTAGAATTATAATAAATTCACTTAAATATTATAAGGAAGTGATGTTAATATGATGGCAGGCACACATAAGCTTATCGCTACAAACATCTATAACAATTTTGATATTGATAAGCAAATGTTTGTAAGCAAGAGATCTTATATATGGGGCAATATAAAGCCAGATTATATATCAAAATACAAGTTGAAAAAGCATTATTTTAATGAGAGTATAGATATGATTATTGAAATAATAGAAACTTTATCAGAACTTTCAATAGACGAGATTAGAAACGATATAGGAATTGGGAAATTTAGTGCAGCGCTAGGAGTAGCAACTCATTTTATATGTGATTATTACTGCTTAGCTCATTATGAGAGATGGGAATTCAAAAATGCTATTAAAAAGCACGTGACGTATGAAAGAGAATTATCTAAGATAGCTAAAAGCTACGAACTTAAAAACCTTTCATGTTTAACACATAAAGGGATAGAGATAAATAGAATAAGGGATTTTATAGATACAACTTTAGAACTTTATTCAAAAAATCCTGGAACAGAAAGTGATTTAAACTTTGCATATTACGTAAGTAATACAATAATAAACGTTATATTAGATAATATAATTGAAAACAGTGTAAAAATAGCTGAAGCTATTTAAAAAGATGTTGAACTTTTAAAGTTCAACATCTTTTTTTATAAAATAAGAAATTAAATTATATAGAGTAGATTGCTAAAAAGCTATTTATTATGAATGTATAACAATAACAGGCAAGTCTTTTAAATTTTTATCGTAAGGTGCAAGGCCTACACTTCCATCAAAGTTGTTTATAAGTGTTACGTTAGTTATCTCTCCAGACTTAGTCATATAAACAGCAGCGGTCTTATCGATTTGGTGACCGTTTGATAACTCGTAACCTACGATTCTTCCCCCTTGTTTAACAAGTTTAGTTATTTTAAGATTTTCTTCCATTAAAAAGACCTCCAAAAAGAATATTTAATATAAATAATTAATAATATGTTTAGTAAACATAATTTCAATATTATCATTCGTAAAATAATTATAAATTATTCAGATTTAAAGTTGACAAAATCACTAAACAATCATATAATGAACATATGAACAATCATTCATATGAAAAGAGGGATTTTATGAAAGAAGCAGATAGATGTAATTGTAATGTCATTCACGAAGATGTAGTGAATGAAGTTAAAGATAAACTTCCAAAAGAAGAAACACTATACGATTTAGCAGAACTTTTTAAAGTTTTTGGAGATACAACAAGAATTAAAATTATTTGTGCACTTTACGAAGCAGAGATGTGCGTTTGTGATTTAGCAGTACTTTTAAATATGACTCAGTCAGCTATATCACATCAGTTAAGAACATTAAAAGCTAATAGACTAGTTAAATTTAGAAGATCAGGAAAAGTAGTTTATTACTCACTTGATGACGAGCATATTATGAAAATATTTAATCAAGGATTAGACCACGTAAGTGAATAAAGGGGGATAAGAATATGGACGCTAAACTTAAACTATTACTAGAAGGTTTAGATTGTGCAAACTGTGCAGGTAAAATTGAAAATATAGTTAATAATTTCGATGAAGTAAAAGAAGCTAGTATAAATTTTTCATTTAAGCTATTAATTATATCTTACGATGAAGAAAAGATTACAGAAAAAAAACTTATAGATAAAGTAACTAAGGTAGTAAATGAACTTGAGCCCCAAGTTAAAGTAATGAAATATAAAATAGCATCTAACAAAAAATCAAATAATGATTCAAAATCTAAAGTTAAATTAACTTTAGAAGGGCTAGATTGCGCTCACTGTGCTGGGAAGATTGAAGAAAAGGTAAATAATTTAAGTAACGTAGATAGCGCAAGCTTAAATTTCCCTATGAAGCTTCTTATAATTAATTATGATAAAGATAAAGCTTCAGAAGACAATATCATAAAATCTGCAAAAGATATAGTAAATGATTTAGAACCAGGAGTAAAGGTTAATAAGTATAAAGATAACGTATCTAAAACTAATACTTCAAAAGTCACAGAAAAAGAAAATAAAATAATCCAAGTTATAAAAGAAAACTATGGATTATTCGCAGGAACAATATTCTTTATTTTAGCTATGGCTTTAGATAAGAATGTTTGGTTATTTTTAATATCTTATATTTTAGTAGGTAAGGGAGTATTACTAACTGCCTTTAATAACATTAGAAAAGGGAAAGTTTTTGATGAAAACTTCTTAATGTCAGTTGCAACTATAGGTGCATTTGCTGTAGGAGAGTACCCTGAGGGTGTAGCAGTTATGATTTTCTACGAAATAGGAGAGTTATTCCAAAGCTACGCTGTTAATAGATCAAGAAAATCAATATCAGCCCTTATGGATATAAAAGCAGAATATGCAAACCTAATTACAAACACAGGCGAAATTAAAGAGGTAAATCCAGAAGACGTAAAGGTAAATGATATAATCCTAATAAAATCAGGGGAAAGAGTTCCTTTAGATGGAGAGATAATCGAAGGAAGTACAAGCGTTGATTCTTCAGCTTTAACAGGTGAATCACTTCCAGTATCTAAAAAGCCTAAAGACGAACTTTTAGCAGGTTCAATAAACTTAGGTGGCGTTATAAAGGTTAAGGTTTTAAAAGAGTTTGAAGATTCAACTGTTGCAAGAATATTAGAGTTAGTTCAAAATGCTAGTTCTAAAAAGGCTGAAACTGAGAAGTTTATAACTAAATTTGCAAAATACTATACACCAATAGTAGTATTTTCAGCTTTAGCACTTGCAATAATTCCACCACTTGTAATTCCAAATACTACTTTTGATGAGTGGATATATAGAGCATTAATATTCTTAGTAGTTTCTTGTCCTTGTGCTTTAGTAGTATCAGTTCCTTTAGGACTTTTTGCAGGGATAGGAGGAGCTTCTAAAAAAGGAATATTAATTAAAGGTGGAAACTATTTAGAAGCTTTAAAAGATGTAGATACAGTAGTATTCGATAAAACAGGTACTTTAACTAAAGGTACTTTTAAGGTAACAAAGATAGTATCAGATAATTTAAGTAAAAGCGAAGTATTAAGATATGCAGCTTTAGGAGAGCAATATTCAACTCACCCTATAGGGACTTCAATACTTGAAGAATTTAAATTATCTTCAAAAGAAGAAATAGGAAAAGTTAAAATAGATAAGCATGAAGAAGTAAGTGGTAAAGGAATAGTTTACTATATAGATTCAAAAGAAGTTTTAGTTGGTAATAGCAAGCTTATGGCAATTAAAAACGTTAAAACTCCTGAAATTTTAGAACTAGGAACTATAATACACGTTGCTTTAGATTCAAAATATATAGGAAGCATTGTAATTTCAGATCAAATAAAAGAAAATTCAAAAGAAGCTATAGAGGAACTTAAAGCTTTAGGAATTAAAAATGTAGTAATGCTTACAGGTGATAACAAAAATACAGCAGAAAAAGTTTCAAAAGAACTTGGTATTGATAATGTGTATGCAGAACTATTACCACAAGATAAAGTTACAAAGATTGAAGAGTTACTAGAAGGAGAAAATAAAGGCAAGGTTGCCTTTGTTGGAGATGGTATAAATGATGCCCCAGTTTTAGCTAGAGCGGACGTTGGAGTAGCTATGGGAGGAATAGGTTCAGATGCAGCTATAGAGGCAGCAGACGTAGTTTTAATGAAAGATGAACCTACAGCTTTACCAGAATCAATCAAAATAGCAAGAAAAACAAGCAAAATCTTATGGCAAAATATTTATTTCTCTCTAGGCGTAAAATTAATAGTTTTAGTTTTAGCAACACTTGGAGATGCAAATATGTGGGAAGCTGTTTTTGCAGATGTTGGAGTAACATTAATCGCAGTTTTAAACTCAATGAGAGCACTTAAATAATAACTTTTAAGAAAATAAAAACTAGGGGTTTGGTATGCTTTCTTTATAGATAGAGCATATCGTATTCCTCTAGTTTTTTTAATTTAAGTTTAAGAATGAATTTTAAACTTCATAAATATATATGGCGAAATAGTAAGGCCATAAAAGCATAAAGAAAAATATTTTAAAAATTCTACGATTAAAGTCTTATTAAAAAGGTTAAATATAAAGTATATAAGAATTAAACCTATAGCTAAGATTAAAAGTTTTAATATATTTTGTTTTATATCTGCCTTAGGGTTAAAGTTAATGTATTTTTGGTCGATTAATAAAGATAGATTAAGACCTAAAAAAGACCCTATGGCTTTAGTAAGATCAGAGCTTTTAAAAACTAATCCTAAAATTAAGAAAATAACTAAAGTTATTAAAAATAATTTTTTAGGCTTATCAAATGATAAATCAAAAATTTTATTTGAAATAAAAACAGAAACTATTCCAAAGATAGTTCCCAAAATAACATCTATAGGCCAATGCACACCTAAATAAAGTCTTGATAGTGGAACGAGTATCATCATTACTATCCCAAGGGCTAAAATCCATTTCTTTTTAAATTGAGTTATTAAAAAAGTAAATGCTGTAGAATTACCTTGTGAGTGGCCAGAAGGAAAGGAACTACCAGTAGCAGTATTGATTTCGCTACTTTTAATTCCAGGTGTTCCTATAGGACGAGATTCGTTAAAAATTCCTTTTAATATGTTATTTAAACAAAAAGAAAAAAGCATAGCATATATAAATTTAAACCCAATCTTTTTATTTATAAATAAAAAGAAGATAATACCTAAAATCACACCTAGAGTTTGACCTCCTAGGTTTGTTATGATTTTAAAGAATGTATCTAATGAAGGGTTTGCATAGCTTTGAATAAATTGTATTACTTCCATTATATGTCCTCCATTAATTATGTAGTTTGAAAATAATTATAACAGAAAAAAACAGATTTAAAACTACAGTATATAAAATATATCAATATACTATATAAATGAAAAATATAATTAGAAAACTTAAAAAAAATAGATTATTTTTATCGATTTATGGTAATATAAAATAGATAGTTAAAAAATTCACCCAGTTAGAGGAAAATTGGTAGTAATATAACTTAAAATACAAATAAAAGCAATTAAAGGAGAGCAGTATGGAAAAGAAAAAGAATATTTCAATGGCTGTAATTAAAAGATTGCCTAAGTATCATAGATATTTAAATGAATTATTAAATAATGATGTAGATAGAATTTCTTCAAAAGAGTTAGGGGAGAAGATTGGCTTTACAGCTTCTCAAATAAGACAGGATTTAAATTGTTTTGGTGACTTCGGGCAACAAGGTTATGGTTATAACGTTAGAGCATTAAGTAATGAGATAAGTAAGATTTTAGGGCTAGATAGAGACTATGATGCAGTCATAGTTGGTGCTGGTAATATAGGGCAAGCGATTGCAAACTATACTAGATTTGGTCAAATGAAAATGAACTTTACAGCAATTTTTGATGCGAATCCAAAATTAGTAGGATTAAGAATTAGAGATGTAGAAATAAGAGAGATTGATAATTTAAATACATACTTAGAAGGCAAGAATACAGATGTTGGTGTTATTTGTGTTCCAAGAATCAACGCTCAAAAGGTGTGTGATTCACTAGTCGCTGGTGGAGTTAAAGCAATCTGGAACTTTGCACCTGTAGATTTAGTAGTGCCAGATGATGTAATAGTTGAAAATGTTCACTTAAGTGAAAGTTTATTAACTTTAATTTATCTTCTACACGATAAAGAATCAAATAAATAAAAATTAGAATAAAATAAGATTGTTAAAAATTTTACACAAAGTTACTAAAAAATATTGCAAAATTTTTAACAAAGTTATATAATAATAATTGAAGTTGAGAGACTTCAATTATTTTTTTGTCGTTATTTGTGAAACAAATAACAAAGAGAGAAATTTTATAATAGATTACAAGTTTAGGTATAAAATGAAAATTTATAATATAAAAGGGTTAATTTTACTCTAATAACCTTTTGATTGTGTTTTAGGAGGATTCAGTGATGGAATTAAACAACGTACTTCTTGAAAAAGAAGGAAACTTAGCTATTGTAACTATCAATAGACCAAAAGCATTAAATGCTTTAAACTCAGAAACTCTTAAAGAGTTAAACATGGTAGTTGAAGATCTTGAAAAAGATAACAACATCTATGCAGTAATTCTTACAGGTGCTGGAGAAAAATCTTTTGTAGCTGGAGCTGATATTTCAGAAATGAAAGATTTAGATGAAAAAGGTGGAGAAGAATTTGGTGCTTTAGGAAATAAAGTATTCAGAAGACTAGAAACTTTAGACAAGCCAGTTATAGCAGCAATCTCAGGATTTGCTTTAGGTGGAGGATGCGAGCTTGCAATGGCATGTGATATAAGAATAGCTTCAGAAAAAGCTAGATTTGCACAACCAGAAGCAGGACTTGGAATAACACCAGGATTTGGGGGAACTCAAAGATTAGCTAGAATCGTTGGAGAAGGTAAAGCTAAAGAGCTTATCTACACTTGCGATATGATTAAAGCAGATGAAGCTTTAAGAATAGGATTAGTTAATAAAGTAGTAGCTTTAGAAGAATTAATGGCAGAAGCTAGAAAAATGGCTTCAAAAATCATGGCAAACGCTCCAATAGCAGTTAGATTATGTAAAGATGCAATTGGAAGAGGAATGCAAGTTGATATGGATAGAGCTATCATGATAGAAGCTGAAGACTTCGGAAAATGTTTTGCAACAGAAGACCAAGTTGAAGGTATGACAGCATTCATGGAGAGAAGAGAAAAGAATTTCCAAAATAAATAGTTAATATATAAAATTTAGGGTGTATTGAACAGGAGGGTAATTTAAATGAATTTCCAATTAACTAGAGAACAAGAATTAGTAAGACAAATGGTTAGAGAATTTGCTAACAATGAAGTTAAGCCAATAGCAGCAGAGATTGACGAAACTGAAAGATTCCCAATGGAAAATGTTAAGAAAATGGCTGAATTAGGAATGATGGGTATCCCATTTTCTAAAGAGTACGAAGGAGCAGGTGGAGACACTTTATCATATATCTTAGCAGTTGAAGAATTATCAAAAGTATGTGGTACTACAGGAGTTATTCTTTCAGCCCACACTTCACTTTGTGGAGCAGTTATAAACCAATTTGGTAAACCAGATCAAAAAGCTAAATACTTACCAGACTTAGCAAGCGGAAGAAAAGTTGGTGCTTTCGGACTAACTGAACCAGGAGCTGGTACTGATGCTGCAGGACAACAAACTACAGCAGTTTTAGATGGGGATAACTATATCCTTAACGGATCAAAAATATTCATAACAAATGGTGGAGTTGCTGAAACTTTCATAATATTTGCTATGACAGATAAATCTAAAGGAACAAAAGGAATTTCAGCTTTCATAGTTGAAAAAGCATTCCCAGGGTTCTCAATAGGTAAAGTTGAAGATAAGCTTGGAATCAGAGCATCATCAACTACAGAGTTAATAATGGAAAACTGTATCGTACCAAAAGAAAACTTACTTGGACAAGAAGGAAGAGGATTTGGTATAGCAATGAAAACTCTTGACGGAGGAAGAATTGGTATAGCAGCTCAAGCTTTAGGTATCGCAGAAGGAGCTTTAGAAGAAGCTGTTAACTACATGAAAGAAAGAAAACAATTTGGTAGACCACTTTCAGCATTCCAAGGATTACAATGGATGATAGCTGAAATGGATACAAAAGTAGAAGCTGCAAGATACTTAGTTTACAAAGCTGCTACATTAAAAGAAGCAGGTCTTCCATACTCAGTAGAAGCTGCAAGAGCTAAATTATACGCAGCAGAAGTTGCTATGGATGTAACTACTAAAGCAGTTCAAATCTTCGGTGGATATGGTTACACTAAAGAATACCCAGTTGAAAGAATGATGAGAGATGCTAAAATCACAGAAATTTACGAAGGAACTTCAGAAGTTCAAAAAATGGTTATAGCAGGAAGTAAGTTAAGATAGGGAGGTCAATAAAAATGAATATATTAGTTTGTTTAAAACAAGTTCCAGATACTACAGCAGTTAAAATAGATCCTAAAACAGGAACACTTATAAGAGATGGAGTACCATCAATCATTAACCCAGAAGATAAGCATGCTTTAGAAGCAGCGCTTCAAATAAAAGACAAGAGTGGGGCAAATATTACAGTAATAAGTATGGGACCTCCACAAGCACAAAACGCATTAAGAGAAGCTTTATGTATGGGAGCTGACGATGCAATCCTTATAACTGATAGAGCATTTGCAGGAGCTGATACTTTAGCTACATCAAAAGCTTTAGCAGGAGCAATCAAAAAATTAGAGTATGATATAGTTTTCGCTGGAAGACAAGCTATCGATGGAGATACAGCACAAGTTGGACCAGAAATAGCAGAGCACTTAAATATACCTCAAGTAACTTACGTTCAAGGTGTAGAAGTTAAAGAAAACGGATTATTAGTAAATAGAGCATTAGAAGACGGACACGAAATGATAGAAGTTCAAACTCCATGTCTTTTAACAGCAATCGAAGAGTTAAATCACCCAAGATATATGAACTGTGGATTAATCTTTGATACAGTAGATAAAGAAATAACTATATGGTCAGCAGACGATATAGATGTAGATAAAGCAGAATTAGGACTAAAAGGTTCACCAACTAAAGTTAAAAAGTCAATGACTAAAGAAGCTAAGGGAGCTGGAGAATTAGTTAAAGAAGGTCCAAAAGACTCTGTTGCATACGTAATCGGAAAATTAAAAGAAAAGCACTACATCTAAGGAAAGTTTGGGAGGTAATTGAAAATGAATATAGCAGATTTCAAAGGTGTTTGGGTATTCGCTGAACAAAGAGAAGGCGAATTACAAAAAGTATCATTAGAATTATTAGGCGAAGGTAGAAGAATAGCAGACGAATTAGGAGTAGAGCTTACAGCTTTATTATTAGGACATAACATATCAGATTTAGCTGAAACTTTAGGAAACCACGGTGCAGATAAAGTTATCGTTTGTGATCACAAAGATTTAGAGCACTATACTACAGATGGATATACAAAAGTTATCTGTGACTTAGCTAAAGAAAGAAAACCTGGAATATTATTCGTAGGAGCAACTTTCATAGGAAGAGACTTAGGTCCAAGAGTTGCAGCTAGATTAGAAACAGGATTAACAGCTGACTGTACTCAATTAGCAGTAGAAGTTGAAAATGGCGATTTATTAGCTACAAGACCAGCATTCGGTGGAAACTTAATGGCTACAATCGCATGTCCAGATCACAGACCACAAATGGCTACTGTAAGACCTGGAGTTTTCTCAAAAATCGATGAGAGAAAACCTAACTTAGAAATTGAAAATGTTGAAGTTAAATTAGCAGATTCAGATATCAGAACAAAAGTAGTTGAAATAGTTAAAGAAACTAAAGATGTTGTTGATATAAGTGAAGCAAACTTCTTAGTTGCAGGTGGTAGAGGAGTAGGAAGCAAAGAAAACTTTGATAAACTACAAGAACTTGCAGACGTACTTGGTGGAGCAGTTGCAGCATCAAGAGGAGCTATAGATAAAGGATGGGTTGAAAGAGATTACCAAGTAGGTCAAACAGGAAAAACAGTTAGACCTAACATCTACATTGCATGTGGTATTTCAGGAGCTATCCAACATACAGCTGGTATGCAAGAATCAGATATGATCATTGCTATAAACAAAGATGAAACAGCTCCAATCATGAAATTAGCTGACTATGCTATAGTTGGTGATGTTAATAAAGTATTACCAGAAATGATCGCTCAATTCAAAGCAGCAAAAAACTAATTTAGAATTTTAAAATTAAATGCATTTTACTAGAAATTCTAGTAAAATGCATAAATTTAAATAGATATCGGAAAATATATAATCTTCGACTAGAAGTTTAGGAGGGTAAAATTATGAAAAAGATATTTGTATTAGGTGCAGGAACTATGGGAGCTGGAATCGTTCAAGCTTTCGCACAAAAAGGACATGAAGTAATAGTAAGAGATATTAAACAAGAGTTCGTTGAAAAAGGAATCGCAGGAATAGATAAAGGTCTTTCAAGATTAGTTTCAAAAGGAAAAATGACTGAAGAAACTAAAGTTGAAATCTTAAGCAGAATTTCAGGAACTACTGATATGAATTTAGCAGCTGATTGTGACTTAGTAGTAGAAGCAGCTGTAGAAAACATGAAAATCAAAAAAGAAATATTCGCTGAATTAGATAGAATTTGTAAACCAGAAACTATCTTAGCTTCAAATACTTCATCATTATCAATAACTGAAGTAGCTTCAGCTACATTCAGAGCTGATAAAGTTATAGGAATGCACTTCTTTAACCCAGCTCCAGTAATGAAGTTAGTTGAAATCATAAGAGGAATAGCTACAAGCCAAGAAACTTTCGATGCAGTTAAAGAATTATCAGTTGCTATCGGAAAAGAGCCTGTAGAAGTTTCAGAAGCTCCAGGATTCGTTGTAAACAGAATCTTAATCCCAATGATAAACGAAGCTACATTCATACTTCAAGAAGGAATCGCTTCAGTTGAAGATATAGATACAGCTATGAAATATGGTGCTAACCACCCAATGGGACCTTTAGCATTAGGAGATCTTATAGGATTAGATGTATGTCTTGCAATCATGGACGTATTATATAGCGAAACTGGTGATAGCAAATACAGAGCATCAAGCTTATTAAGAAAATACGTAAGAGCTGGATGGCTTGGAAGAAAGTCAGGAAAAGGTTTCTACGACTACAGCAGATAATAAATACGTGTTTAATTTCATTAATATATATAAAGGTAGGTATCTTAAGGGATGCCTATCTTTTTTGCTATAAAGGAAATTATAAGAGTAAAGTTATATTTTAAGCGTAGTACCTCATAATTTGGTAATAAGTGGGCATAAGTAGCTAATCAATAACAAATAATAAAAAATCAAAAAAACTACAACATTGTTACGAGATATTATTGGTACAAGGGATTTTCGCTATATTCATATAAATTTTCGATATTTTGGACAAGTGAAAATTATTTAGACAAACTATCAAAAATCAATAGATGTAGACAAGTAATTACTATAGGGACAAGCTATTAAGATATACTTATATTAGGAATAAATATTGTGGAAAAATTAAATTACTTTTACACAAAAAATAGAACTTATTAAATTAGATAAAATAGTATGTTTTTCATAGGATCCTTCGTAAATATATAAGAACCAATTTAAATAAACTTGCAGATATTTTGTAGCAACGCTTCTAAACTTTTTAAGCCATCTTCTTAAATTCAATATAAAATCAGAACAATTATTAAGTAAAATTTCACTTTCTTCTTTAGAAATTTCTAATTCCTTCTTTTTATGAAGAGAGTAGTTTAACTTCTTAGATACGAGATAAGAAAATCTATCTTTTCCAGGCAAAAAATAAGTATTAAATACAGGATTAAACTCAATTAATAAATTCTCTATAGATTCCTTTGTAGGGCTCATAGAATCAAAGGATATCCTAGCTAGAGAGTAATTGTTTTTGTTAATAGTTGTAGCTACAAAGATGTTTTTTCTTCTAGAAATAGTACAAACGGGCGGAGTCTTTTGACCTTTAAAGTTTTCTAAGAATTTAGTATGTCTCATAGCTGTAACTATATGAGTTCTTCTTGAATCAGTATAAGTTTCTATATGTTTTAGTATCTTATGCCTCCATCTAAAAGATGTTTCTATACAAATATTTAACCCATATGCACAATCTCTTATAGTAGCACCAGATAGCATAAGGCGAGTGTATTTGTCACAAAGGTCAACACTCTTTCTAGTATTATGCCAGACAAGCCCAGTCCCTTCATTAAAGGTTTTAAGACAATCCTTGCATTGATACCTTTGGACGCATCTATATTTTCCGTATTTAATAAAGTGTTTTGAATTGCAATGGGGACAAGCTTGTGTATGTACCATAATCTCACCTCGAAAAATTTTGATTTTTTTAGTTATTTTGATTATGGACATAAAAAAATGCCTTTATTCAGGTGATTTTGGTAAAATACCAACAAAGAAGCAAAACAATGTTGTAGAGGAAGTAAACATTACTATAGAGCAAGGTGGAAAATTAAAAAAATATAAATAAACTGTAAAGGAATAAATAGAATATATGTGAAAGCATTATAAAATAAGGAATAAAAATTATATGTAATATGGTAATATCGGATAAATATAAAAGAAATGTAAGCAAAACATAGGGGTTAGCGTATTGTGGTGATAAGGGTTGTCCTTGTAAAATAAAGATAGAGTTATACTTAACAAATAGGTTATAACTCTGTTACTTATTTTCACAAAGGAGGAAGTATGAAGAGAAAAGCAATACTATCAGTATTATTAGGTGCAGTTACTTTAATCACGGTGGGGTGTACGAAATCTATTGATAACCAAAGTAAAAATGGAGAAAATAACACTAAAATCGTTGAAGATAACAATAGTATAAAAAATTCAAGTGACAACAATAAGTCAAAAGATGATAATGCTAAAGAAAAAGAAGAAAAAGTAAATGAGTCTAATAATAAAGAAGAAAATAAAACTGGAACTTCTATTTCTAAAAAGGAAAAAAATAAGGATAAGCTAGTTGAAGCAAAGGATAATAAGACTAGTAATAAAGCTTCAGAAGATAACTCTAAAAAGGTAGAAGATAATTCTAATAAAGAAAGTGGTAACACTTCAAACAATGAAGCTAAGCCTAAAGTCCAAAGATACTATTCAAATAACAATACTACTAATAATCAAAAAAATAATTCTAATGTTAATAATAATACTAATAACAACGTAACTAATGAAAGTTCTTATATGTCAGCTGTTGAAAGTGAAATAATTAATATAGTAAATAGCGAAAGGGCTAAAGCAGGTAAAAAAGCCTTATCATATAACGCTACTATGCAATCTTATGGAAGACAGAAATCTAAAGATATGGCAATAAATAATTATTTTTCACATGAAGACCTGTCAAATCGAACAGAATATGATAAAATGAAAGCAAATGGAGTAAAAATAAGTGCATGGGGAGAGAATATTGCATATATGAGTAACAGAAGTCCAGAAGTTCTAGCAAGAGAGTTTATGAACAACTGGATGAATTCTCCGGGACATAGAGCTAACATTTTAAGCGGTAACTTCACAGGTATAGGTGTTGGAGTTTATAAGTCAGGGGATAAAATTTATGCAACTCAAGAATTCTGTGCATAATTAAATAGCCTTCGGGTTGTAGAATTCTTCTTAAATATTTTAGATTTACAAGAGAAAAAGGTTAAGATTGAATAATACAACTTTATTTAATAAAGGGATGTTTCTAACGTGTTAGAAACATCCCTTTTAAAATTTATATTATTTAACTTTTCTTTTATTTGAATTTGTTTTAGTAAAATTCTTTTTGGAAGATTTATTATTTTTGTTTAAAAGATATTTTATACCTTTTATTATAAGTACTATTACTAAGTAAATAACAAAAATAAAGATAAACCCGTATAATCCCCAAAAGACATCCCCAAACTCCATATTACCAGCACCAGTTAATTTTTGTTGTATCTCTATAGAGACAGTTATAAAAATTAAAATAGTAAAAGTATATACGAAGGATACTGCTGTAATTGAATATTTAGCTAAAACTCTAAATAATACTTGTGCAAAAGCAAAAATAAAAATCCCTATTACACCTATAAATATAAAGTGAAGCTCTTTGTCAGTAAAATTATATCCCATAGAAGATAGGTAATGTATAGTTTTATCATGAATTGAGTTCATGATATTAACTAGGTCTTTAATTATTTCAACCATAGATAAATCCCCCTTAATTAATGTCATTATATATTTTATCACAATATTTATCGTATTTTATAATCAGTCTTTCAATGTAAGCTAAATTTAATAGATTGTATGTAATTCTTAAAACTTATTGTAATATTTAGGAAAAAAATGATATAATTGTGAAATGAAAATTTGGAATTACAGGGGGTTATATGGATGTATAAAATAGTTAAAAAGAAGACTTTAGCAGATAATTTATATTCTTTGGATATAGAAGCTAAAAGAGTTAGTAAAAGTGCAAAACCGGGGCAATTTATTATTATAAAAAATGATGAAAAAGGTGAGAGAATTCCTTTAACTATAGCTGATTTTAATAAAGACTTAGGAACTGTAACTGTAGTGTTTCAAACTATGGGAAAGAGCACTAAAGATTTAGCTAAGTTTAACGAAGGAGATAGCGTTTTAGACTTTGTTGGGCCTTTAGGAATGCCTAGTGAATTTGTAAATGAAGACTTAGAAGAATTAAAAAAGGAAAAAATATTATTTGTTTGCGGAGGAGTAGGGGCAGCTCCAGTATATCCTCAAGTAAAATGGATGAAAGAAAACAAAATAGATGTTGATGTAATAATAGGAAGCAGAAATAAAGATTTAATTATACTTGAAGAAGAAATGAGAAAAGTAGCTAAAAATTTATATATAGCTACTGATGACGGGTCTTACGGATTTAAAGGAAGAGTTACTGATCTTTTAGAAGATTTAGTTAATAATAGAGGAAAAAAATACACTCACGCTATAATTATAGGACCTATGATAATGATGAAATTTATGTCTAGTTTAACTAAAAAACTTAATATAAAAACTACAGTTAGCTTAAATCCTATAATGGTAGATGGAACTGGGATGTGTGGTGCTTGTAGAGTTACTGTAGGGGGAGAAGTTAAGTTTGCTTGTGTTGATGGACCTGAGTTTGATGGGCATCTAGTAGATTATGATGAGGCTATGAGAAGGCAAACTATGTATAAGACAGAAGAGGGAAGAAAAGCCTTAAAAGAAATAGAAGGTAACACTCACCACGGTGGCTGTGGAAATTGCGGGGGTGAAGAGTAATGGATAATTTAGATAGAATGAAAAGAATTCCTGTTTTAGAACAAGAAGCTAAGGTTCGTAATAGAAACTTTAACGAGGTTTGTTTGGGGTATAGAGAAGAAGAGGCAGTTAAAGAGGCTAACAGGTGCTTAGGGTGTAAAAACCCAAGGTGCGTAGGAAATTGCCCTGTAAATGTAGATATACCTGAATTTATAAAAGGAATTAAAGAGGAAAATTTTGAAGGAGCTATAAAAGCAATAGCAAAATCATCATCTCTTCCAGCTGTGTGTGGGAGAGTTTGTCCTCAAGAAAGCCAATGCGAGGGTGCTTGTGTCCTTGGAATAAAAGGAGAGCCAGTATCTATAGGTAAGCTTGAAAGGTTTGCAGCTGATTGGTCTAGAGAAAACGAAATAGATCTATCAGAAATAGAGACTAAACTAAATAAAAAAGTAGCAGTTATTGGAAGTGGACCAGCGGGGCTTACTTGTGCTGGTGATTTAGCAAAACTAGGGTATGACGTTACTATATTTGAAGCTCTTCACGAGCCAGGTGGAGTTTTAGTTTATGGTATTCCAGAGTTTAGACTTCCAAAAGATACTGTAGTTAAAAGTGAAATAGAAAATGTTAAAAAGCTTGGAGTAAAGATTGAGACTAATGTAATTATAGGTAGAACTATTACTATAGATGAGCTTTTTGAAGAGGAAGGTTTTGAAGCTGTGTTTGTAGGTTCTGGAGCTGGACTTCCAAAGTTTATGGGAATAAAGGGTGAAAACTCTAACGGAGTATTTTCAGCAAACGAGTTTTTAACTAGAAATAATTTAATGAAAGCTTTTAAAGAAGGATATGAAACTCCTATAAAGCTTGGAAAAAAAGTTTGTGTTGTAGGTGGAGGAAATGTTGCTATGGATGCAGCTAGAACTGCACTTAGACTCGGTGCTGAAACGCATATAGTTTATAGAAGAGGCTTAGATGAGCTTCCAGCTAGAATAGAAGAAATTCATCATGCTAAAGAAGAAGGGATAATCTTTGATGTTTTAACAAATCCTATAGAGATTTTAAGTGATGAAAACGGCTGGGTTTCTGGAATGAAATGCGTTAAAATGGAACTCGGAGAAGCTGACGAATCAGGAAGAAGAAGACCTAAAGAAATAGAAGGATCAGAATTTATAATAGATTTTGATACTGTAATAATGTCTCTTGGAACTTCACCAAACCCTCTTATTTCTTCCACTACAGAAGGTTTAGAAATAAATAAGAGAGGATGTATAGTTGCAAATGAAGACGGAATAACATCTAGAGAAGGAGTTTTTGCGGCAGGAGATGCAGTAACTGGAGCTGCAACTGTAATACTTGCTATGGGAGCTTCTAAAAAAGCAGCAAAAGCTATACATGAATACTTAAATAAAGAGTAAAATAAAAAGAGGATGCTAAAATTACAGTATTGTAATAAGGCACCTCTTTTATTATATTTAATAAAAGGACATTAGATTTTAATATAATTATGTTATAATAAAGAAATATAATTAATCAATAATTATTATGGAGTGTGTAAAATGTTAATAGATAAAGTAAAAAAATATTCAGATAAAGAAAAATATGATTTTAATTGTTCAGAGAGAATGTTATTTGCAGCAAGTGATGAGTACGGATTAAACGTATCAGAAGATGCTATGAAGGCTATGGCTTCCTTTGGTGGAGGAATGGGAATAGAGAGCATCTGCGGGGCAGCGACTGGGGCTATTTCTGTTATAGGGATAATATTTACTAAAGATAGAGCTCATGCTACACCAAAAGTTAGGGAGTTAACTATAGAATTTATGAATAAATTCCAAGATAAATTAAGAACTCATAATTGCGATGAATTAAAAAAAGAGTACAAAGATGAAGTAAAGGGCTGCGGTCACATGTTAGATACAGCAGCAATCATTTTAGATGAAATAATTATAAGAGAAAAAGGTGAGTAATTTGGATTTAAAAGATGTAAAGTATGAAGAAAACAAAGTTATATTAGAAGGGGTTAAAAACTTCAATATAAAGCAAATACTAGAGTGTGGTCAATGCTTTAGATGGGAAAAAATCAAAGAGATGGATTACATAATTATAGCTTTTGGTAAAGTTATAGAAGTTATTCAAGAAGGGGATAATGTAACTATATTAAATTCAAACAAAGAAGATTTTAAAAATATTTGGTTTAAATATTTTGATTTAGAGAGAGATTACGGAAAGATAAAAGACGAGTTATCAAAAGATGAAACTTTAAAGCTTAGCGTAGAATACGGATACGGTATAAGACTTTTAAACCAAGAGCCTTTTGAACTTTTAATAAGCTTTATAATCTCAGCTAGAAATAGTATTCCTTCTATCAAAAAAACTATTTCTAAAATAAGTGAAAGATTTGGAGAAAAGATAGAGTATAATGGTGAAACTTACTACACTTTCCCAACTCCAGAAGAGCTTAAAGATGCTACAGAAGATGATATAAGAGAAACAGGTGCATCATTTAGAAGTAAATATATAGTTGATACTGTAAAAAATATAAATTCAGATTTAGATATAGAAGACGGAATTTATAACCTTTGCAGAATAGAAGGATTAAGTGATGATGATTGCCACAAAGCACTTCAAGAATTTAAAGGTGTAGGTGCTAAGGTAGCAGATTGCATAATGTTGTTTTCTATGGGTAAGTATTCAGGCTTCCCAGTAGATGTTTGGGTTAAAAGAGCTATGATGCATTTTTATGATGCAGAAGAGGGTTCTTTAAATAAAATAAGAATCTTTGCAAGAGATAGATTTAAAAATTTAGCAGGCTTTGCACAACAATACTTGTTCTATTACGCAAGAGAAAACGGAATAAAATTATAAAAAGCATACAATATAAAACCTTACAGTCTTTTGACTGTAAGGTTTTTTTTGTTGTATAAATTGACAAAATAACAAAAAAATGAAAATAACTTTCGAAAAAATATAAATATTTTCATGTAAATATGCTAAATTTATATAAATAAAAATGATAATTGAAATCAAATTAAATACATATTATTATAAAATTGTAAAATAAAACAAAATAAGGGGGAAACATGAAGAAGGGGAAATTAGACACATATAGTATTTTCTATGGTATTTCAATTACTATAGGGTTAGTTTTGTTCATGCTTGCTAGTTCTTCGATTTCTAATATTAATAAAAACTTCTTAAAGAGTGAGCCAAGCAAGAATAAAGTAATACAATTTGAAGGGGAAAAGGATATCCAAATTAAAGAAATCTTAGATGAGTTAAATAAAAATAAATTAACTACTTGTTTAGCTTATTATGATTTTGAGAAAAATCATATATTAAAAACTATAGTTCAATTTGACGGAAATGATATGAGTGAAGATATGAGCTATGGAGAATTTTTTACAAAGGAAGAATTTAAAAATAGTGATAAATCAGAGGGAATATATGCTGTTAATTTAGCAGATAAAGAAGAAGTTAAGATTTTAGATGAAGAAATCTCAAAAAGAGGGAAGACTTATGTACCTAATGGTGAAATTATAATTCCTGAGAAACTATTTTATAAAAATTCAAAAGAGAAAGATTTAAAACTTAATAATAGAGAGTATTTAGTTACAATACATGGTAATGAAAAAGAGATAGAAAATGGAGTTAAAGGCTTAGAGAAACTTATAAATAATAAATACAAAGGGACTATTATGGAAGTTGATGGTGCAGTATCTGATGTAAACGGAGAGGAAACAAGATTATTTAAAAATTTAGTTTTTGCAGTTATTGTTATAGTCACTTTAAACTTAGTAGGAACATCATATCTTTTAATTGAAAACAGAAAAAAAGATTTAGTTATAAGAAAGGTATGTGGTGCTACAGATGAAGCTATTTTTAAGTTATACTTTAAATATTTATTTAAAACGACTATGATTTCTTTCCTTATATCGATAGTGATTCAATTTATCATTATAAAAATAACTGGAGGTACTATAGGGGATATAGACATTAGATTTGCTAGTAATACTATACTGTATTCGTTCTTGATTTGTATCGCTTTTATCATTATAAATATACTGCCAGTTTATTCTAAGTTAACTAAGATAGACTTAGTAGAACTTTTAAAGGAGGTATAGGGAATGTATAATGCTTTAAAGTCAATTAAATCTAAAAAGTTTATTATATTTCTTATGGTAGTTCAGTTTGCATACGGTATAACTATCTTAAATGAAATTTATGGATTAGTTAATATAGCAAAGGATAAAAAAGCAAATTTTGAAAAAGTTGTACCTAGTTATAATTCTTATATATTAGGAGTTAAAGGTGGACCTGATATTTATAATTATTATGGTGAACTTGAAAATATGTATAGCAAAATACTTAAGGAGACAGAGAATTCAAGATATATAAATAAAATATATATAGCCCACCCATCTCTTGTTTATAGAGAAAATTATTGGGACGAAGAGATAGGTATGAAGTACGAATCAATAAATCCGTTAGGTATAGATGTATCTGATATAATAATAGATAGGAATTTTTATGAAAAATATGATTTTAAAGTTGTTAAAGGAAGAACTTTAAAAGAGAGCGATTTTGATAAAGATTATAAAAAAGAAAATATACCTATACTTTTAGGAAATGAATATATAGAAAAGATTGATATAGGTCAAGTGCTTGAAAGAAGTAATGTAGCTTGGGTTGATAGAAAGAATTTGAAGGATATAGAAAAAGCTTTAAAAATGGAAAATGTGAAATTTGAGGTTGTTGGGATTTTAGAAAAAAATCCAATTCCTATCCCAACAGAATCTATAAGCAGTATTTCATCAACAGTGTTCTATTCAAATGCAATTTCTGTAATACCATCTGTTAAAGGCTATATGAGTTATAATGCAGGAGAAGGGCTTGGAGGAACAGGCGTATATATTGAAGCTAAGGTTGGTGCAACGGACTCAAATATACAAAAAGAAATAGAGAAAATCATAAATAAGTATCTAAAAGAAAATAAAATTTCAGCTTCATTATCAGTTGAGTTAATAAAAATTGATAAAGCAGGGATAGAGTTAGGATTAGATAAAAATATAAATAATGCTAAAATGCTTGGTGGAGTTATGGTATTACTAAGTTTACTAGGTATAACAATTACTATGGTTGGAGATGTCAAAAAACGTAGGAAAGAGTTTGGAATAAAGATATCTCAAGGTGCTAGTCTTAAAGATTTATGCCTAGAGATTATGTTTGAAATAGGGATACTTATAAGTATCGCGATTATAATATCTTGGGCATTTATAATAAGCAGATATGGAATAGAAGCTATCACAGTGAAAACAGCACAAAATAGTATTTTAGTAATAGTTATATCATCGATAATAACTTCATTACTACCGATATATGAAATGAAAAATTTAGAAGTTAAAGATCTTTTAAGGGGTAAATAATTATGAGTATTATAAACATTAAAGGCGTTAATAAAATTTATGGGAAAGATATATATGAAACTTATGCTTTAAAAAATATTGATTTAAAAGTAGAGAGTGGAGATATGATTGCTATTATGGGAACTTCAGGTTCTGGAAAATCAACTTTACTTAATATAATTGGTATGATAGATAAAGCTACTAAGGGAGAGTATAAGCTTCTTGGTAAAGAGGTTAAAAATCTAAATATAAGAGAAGTACCTAAACTTAGAAATAAAACTATAGGTTTTATATTTCAGGAATTTAATTTACTTAATAATCAAGACATAGTATATAACACTATGATTCCATTACTATATTCAAACAATAAGAAGAAAATGAAAGAAAGATGTATAGAAGCTTTAAATAGCGTAGGCTTATCAAAGCATTTGCATAAAACCCCTAATGAATTATCAGGAGGGCAAAAGCAAAGAGTTGCTATAGCAAGAGCCATTGTAAATAAACCAACAATAATCTTAGCAGATGAACCTACAGGAGCCTTAGATAAAAAAACAAGTGAAGAGATTTTAAATATATTCCAAAATCTAAATAATGAAGGACAAACTATAATAATAGTAACTCATGACATAGATGTAGCTAATAGATGTAAAAGAATAATAAATATAGTTGACGGAGAAATTAAATAAAAATCGGGTAGGAAACTACCCGATTTTTTTTCTTCTCTTTTTGATATTTATTTCTTTATCAGCTGGTACTGTATATAAAAACTTTAAGTATCTTTGAACCGAAGGGTGTGATTTTAATCTTTTAATAGTAAATAATCTTGCAGATAACTCTCTGTTATTAAATAAAGCATGTACCTGTCTGTGGCAAGTTTTACACATATGAGCAGTTTTAAACTCTTTTCCCCCTTTTTCTTTAGGGATAAGGTGATGCTTTGTAATTTCGTTAACTTCTCTTTCGCATAGCTCGCAAATATGAGTTATGTTTTCTTTAAATGTATTATTTATTGAAATCACCTCACAAATCATATCTATACTATTATTATAATATAATTTTATGCTTTAGTTAACTTCCAAATACTACAAATACTAAAAAGAGATTCATAAAATACGCTATTGGTATTTTATGAAATTATAGAATATAAAAATTAATCATTATGATTCAATACAAAATATGGTAAAATTTATAATATAATCAATTTGTTTTGGAGGTAGTATGTTTCATTTTGAAACTCAATTGAGTAAATTAAAGCATGAAGTTCTAGCAGAAGTTGCTAGGTTATCTAAAGATGGAGACCTCACTAAAGAAGAAATAGAAGGAATACCTTATAAGATAATTACAGGGGATAAACCTATTTATAGATGTTGTATCTACAAAGAAAGGGCGATAGTTTTAGAGAGGGCTAAACTTGCAGGAGGATTTATGTCTAACGGTGATGTAGTAGATTGTGAACTTATAGATATAAGTCCTGATGAGCAGATTATTTATATTATTGAAGCAGCTTGCGATAGGTGCCCTATAAATAGGTATTCAGTTACAGATTCTTGTAGAAACTGTATAGCGCACAGATGCAAGGAAGCTTGTAATTTCGGAGCTATTTCAATTGTGAATGGACGAGCTTATATTAATCAAGAGATATGCAAAGAATGCGGAATGTGTAAAAAAGCATGCCCTTATGATGCAATTTCAGAAGTTATGAGACCTTGTAAGAGAGCTTGTCCGACTGGTGCATTAGATATAGGGATTGAAGATAGGAGAGCTGTTATTAAAAGTGACTTGTGTGTAAATTGTGGAGGATGTATGAAAGCTTGTCCTTTTGGTGCAATATCAGATAAGAGTTTTATAGTGCCGGTTTCTAAGATACTATCTAAAAAAGAAGAAGTCTATGCAATAGTAGCGCCAGCTATAACAGGTCAGTTTGGAAACAAAGTAACTTACGGGCAAATAAAAAATGCTATAAAAAAACTAGGGTTTAAAGATATGGTAGAAGCTGCTTGTGGAGCAGATTTAGTTACAAAGGCTGAGTGTAGTGAATTTAAAGAAAGAATGGAAAACGGTGAAAAGTATATGACAAACTCTTGCTGTAGAGCTTTTGTTGAGTATGTGGAAAAGAAATATAACACAGAAAAAGATAAGATATCAAATACAGTTTCACCTATGATAGCTACAGGAAAAGTATTAAAACATAAGTATAAGGAATGTAAAACAGTATTTATAGGACCCTGTACAGCTAAAAAAAGTGAAGGAATAAAGTTTGGGAAAGACTCTATAGATTACGTTATAACTTTTGAAGAGTTATTTGCACTTTTAGATGCATTTGAGATAGATATAGAATCATTAGAAGACGATATAGTAGAAGATGGGACTATATTTGGAAGAAACTTTGGAATGAGCGGAGGGGTGTCTACAGCTATAGAGAATTATATAAAAGAAAATAATTTAGAGATAGATTTTACTCCAGTTAAGGTATCTGGTGGGATAGAACTTAAGAAAACTTTAGCTATGGCTAAGTTAGGAAAGCTTAATGGAAACTTTATTGAAGGAATGATGTGTGAAGGCGGTTGTATTAATGGAGCCGGAGTTATAGTTCCAAGTAATAGAGCTAAAGCTTCTTTTATAAAGTTAAATAAAGTAAATTCTAAAGAAAACGCACTAGAAGTAGAGGGTATAGACTTAGAAAAAGAGAAAGATTAAGGGGAAATTAAGTGGGTGTATTAGGATTAAAAAATAGTGGCGAGAGAAAAGAATTAACAGTAGAACAGATGATAAACTTCTTTTTATATACGTTAATATATTTATTACCCTTTATATATAGCCCTTTTGGAAGTGAGAGCTATTACTTTCCTAAAGCTATATTTCTTTGGATAATAAGTTTAATAATATTAATATTATTACTTAAAGATAGAAAGGTAAAATTAGATACTATAACAAAGATAATTATAATCTTTTTAGGACTTATAGTTATATCAACTATATTTTCTATGGATTTAACTAAATCAATAGTAGGGGGAAGAAGAAGGTATGAAGGGTTACTTAGCTTTATATCTTATGGGGTATTATTTATAGCAGCTAAAAATTACTTGAAGATAACTAAGAGAAGTATAAATATAATGATGATACTAGGTGCAATAATGTCTATCTACGGAGTTTTTCAATTTTACGGGATAGACCCTATTCCTAGAGATTATTTTCATAGTACTTTAATTTAGTGTTACGGGTTTATAGGACACAGAAATTTTTTTAGTAGTTATCTTTTAATATTGCTTGGAATATCTATAAGTGTATTTATTTTTTATGATGTAAAAAAATATCTTTTATATTCTTTAATATTTTTCGCAGCCTTAGTTGGAACTATGACTAGAGGAGGATGGTTAAGTTTAGCGGCATTTTGCTTTATAGGTTTATTTTTTATCCTTAAAAGGAAAAATGCCTTAAAGAGGGCTATAATTATAGTTATATCCTTCATGTGTATATTTTTTGCTATGAATTACTTTAAAGGTGGAGAGATAAAAGATAGATTTGAAACTATAAAAGATGATATTAGTGATGTTACGCATAGTTCTGGATCTGGAAGGGTTGCAATTTATGAAGCTTCTACTTATATTATAAAATCAAAACCGTTACTTGGAACTGGACCTTCAAACTTTTGGGAAGGAATAAAAGAATTTGCACCTAGTTCTG
This sequence comes from Clostridium chrysemydis, assembly GCF_015234215.1. GTDB lineage: Bacteria > Bacillota > Clostridia > Clostridiales > Clostridiaceae > Clostridium > Clostridium chrysemydis. Next base: position 177,994 of record NZ_JADEKP010000004.1, read on the forward strand.
GATTTTGGTGGAACGAGCAACCAAACGTAATAGTAGATAAGGCTCATAATGAATACTTAAACATTGCATCAACTACAGGAATTCCATCCTTAGTTGCATATATTTTGTTAGTTATATTAATACTAAAAAAGGTATTTGAAAATAAAGATGACGATAAATTTAAAGTTTTATTAATAGTTATTTTAGGGTATTTGATACAAGCTTTATTTAATATAAGTGTTGTTAGCGTTGCTCCTATATTTTGGATAATTTTAGGGGTATCATCTAACCCTAAAATTATTAAAGAAATAAAATAAGAGGTAATAAGATTAAGAAATTTAGAGTAATATAGAAATATATTGCTCTAATCTATTGTAATTAGAAATATTATTTAAAAATTTCAAGAAAAAAAGTTTGAAATAAATAAATATTAAATATATCATAATATTAGAGTTTAGCACTCTAAGAGTAAGAGTGCTAATAAAAATAAAGGAGGGGTACTTATGAATATTAAACCTTTAGGTGACAGAGTTGTTATTAAAAAATTAGAAGCAGAAGAAAAAACTAAAAGTGGAATAGTGCTTACAGGAACTGCAAAAGAGAGACCGCAAGAAGCTGAGGTTGTTGCAGTTGGCCCTGGTGCTATAGTTGATGGCAAAAGAATAGAGATGGAAGTTAAAGTTTCAGATAAAGTATTATATTCTAAATACGCAGGAACTGAAGTTAAATATGATGGAGAAGAATATATAATATTAAAGCAAGAAGATATACTTGCAATAGTTTATTAGGAGGTATTTTTTATGGCTAAGATGATTAAATTCGGTGAAGAGTCTAGAAGAGCTATGCAAATAGGTGTAGATAAATTAGCAGATACAGTAAAAGTTACACTTGGACCAAAGGGAAGAAATGTTTTACTTGAGAAAAAGTTTGGAGCACCTCTTATCACTAACGATGGTGTATCAATAGCAAGAGAAATAGAACTTGAAGATCCTTACGAAAATATGGGAGCTCAATTAGTAAAAGAAGTTGCAACTAAAACTAACGACGTTGCAGGTGATGGTACTACTACAGCAACTCTTTTAGCTCAAGCTATAATAAGAGAAGGGCTTAAAAACGTAACAGCAGGAGCTAATCCTATGCTTATAAGAACAGGTATAAATATGGCTGTAGAAGAGGCTGTTAAAAAGATAAAAGAAATATCTAAACCTGTTAATGGGAAAGAAGATATAGCTAGAGTTGCAGCTATTTCAGCGGCAGATGAAAGCGTAGGTAAACTTATAGCTGATGCTATGGAAAAAGTAGGTAATGAAGGAGTTATAACTGTAGAAGAATCAAGGTCTATGGGAACTGAACTTGATGTAGTTGAAGGTATGCAATTTGATAGAGGATATGTATCACCTTATATGGTTACAGATACAGAAAAGATGGAAGCTATTTTAGATAATCCTTTAATACTTATTACAGATAAAAAAATCAATAGCATTCAAGAAATCTTACCTGTACTTGAGCAAATAGTTCAAGCTGGTAAAAAACTTTTAATTATAGCTGACGATATAGAAGGAGAAGCTATGGCTACTCTAGTAGTTAACAAATTAAGAGGAACATTTAACTGCGTTGCTGTTAAAGCCCCAGGTTTTGGAGATAGAAGAAAAGAAATGCTTCAAGATATAGCGATTCTTACTGGAGGTAGTGTAATTTCAGAAGAATTAGGTTATGACTTAAAAGACGTAACTTTAGAGATGCTTGGAACTTCAGAAAGCGTAAAAATCACTAAAGATAACACTACTATTATAAACGGTAAAGGTGATAGTGAAGAAATAAAAGCTAGAGTAAGCTTAATTAAAAATCAATTAGAAGAAAGTACTTCAGAATTCGACAAAGAAAAGCTTCAAGAAAGACTTGCAAAACTTGCAGGTGGAGTTGCTGTAGTTAAAGTAGGTGCAGCCACTGAAACAGAACTTAAAGAAAGAAAGTTAAGAATAGAAGATGCTTTAGCTGCAACAAAAGCTGCTGTAGAAGAAGGTATAGTTCCAGGCGGTGGAACAGCTTACGTTACAGTTTTAAATGATGTATCAAAATTAACATCAGATATATACGAAGTTAAAGTTGGTATTGATATAATTATTAAAGCACTTGAAGAACCTATGAGACAAATTGCAACAAACTCAGGAGTTGAGGCTTCTGTAATAATAGATAGAGTTAGAAATAGTGAAATAGGAATAGGATACGATGCTTTAAGAAATCAATATGTAAATATGATTAAACAAGGTATAGTAGACCCAACTAAAGTTACAAGATCTGCCCTTCAAAATGCAGCATCAGTTTCTGCTACATTCTTAACAACAGAAGCTGCAGTTGTTGATATAAAAGAAAAAAATGCAGCTATGCCAGAGCCTGGAATGGGTATGGATGGAATGTATTAATTAAAAAAATAAAAAAATTTTTATTAAAAAGCTTAGCAAATTTTTTGCTAAGCTTTATTTTTTTTAAAGCTTTCATTAAATAATATAGAAAAAAGCTAATTTATAGTTAAATAAAAGGGTTAATAAAAAGAAAAGTTTATTAACGGTATATGTATATTATAAAAATAAAATAAAAAGTAAAAATATTGTCATATTATATAATAAATACATAAAAGGAAAAACTTTTCAAATAATCAGATGTATTATATAATAACGGTATAGAAAAATGGCAGGTGTGAGGTATGAAAAAGAAAAGGTTAGGGGATATACTAGTTGAATCTGGAAAAATTTCTCACGAAGTTTTAATGGATTCTTTAAAAAAACAAGCTATGACTGGAAAGAGGCTTGGTGAAATATTAGTCGAAACTGGGGTTGTAAAAGAAGAAGATATTTTAAAAGTTTTAGAATTACAACTAGGTATAAAAAGAGTAAGTTTAGAATTCGAAGAAGTTCAAATTGAAGCTATTAGAAGGGTTCCTGAAAGGCTTTCTAGAAAGCATTCTATTATGCCAGTAGAGATAAGAGGAAACAACATAGTTATAGTTACATCAGACCCTTTTAATCTTATGGCAGATGAAGATATAAGGCTTGCATCAGGTATGAATTTAATAAAAGTTTTAGATACTAAAGATTCTATTTTAGATAGTATAAATAAATATTATTCTAAGCAGATGGCAGAAAAGGTTGCAAGTGAATTAGGGGCGGAGGCTAAAGCTTTTGATAAAACTGTAAAAAAGGAAGAAGTCTTAGAGGAAGCTTCAAGTGACGCACCAGTTGTTAAACTTGTTGATACTATAATAACTAATGCAGTTAGGATGGGGGCAAGTGATATACATATCGAGCCTTTCGAAAAAGATATAAGAGTTAGAGTAAGGGTTGATGGTGAACTTCAAAATATACTAACAGTTCCTAAAGAATCACAATCTACTTTAACTACAAGAATTAAGATTTTATCTAATATGAATATAGCTGAAAAGAGAGTTCCGCAAGACGGAAGAATACTAAAGGTTATAGATAATAAAAAAATAGATTTTAGGGTATCTTCTCTTCCAACAGTTAACGGAGAAAAGGTAGTTATAAGAATACTTTCAACTTCTATGGGAGTTATGACTAAAGAAAATTTAGGGATGAGAAAAGACGATATGGAAAAGCTAGTTAAAATAATGCAAAATCCATACGGAATAATCCTAGTAACAGGACCTACAGGGAGTGGTAAATCTACCACACTTTACACAATACTTAGCGAATTAAATACTATAGACAAGAATATAATTACAGTAGAGGACCCGGTTGAATTTATGGTTGAGGGAATTAATCAGGTAAACGTAAACACTAAAGCTGGGATGACATTTGCATCAGGTCTTAGATCAATACTTAGACAAGACCCAGATATTATAATGCTTGGGGAGATTAGAGATAGTGAAACAGCAGAGATTTCTATAAGGGCTGCAATCACAGGACACGTAGTTTTAAGTACTCTTCACACAAACGATGCACCGTCTACTATAGCGAGGCTTTCAGATATGGGAATAGAGCCATACTTAGTTGCAACATCAGTTACAGGAGTAGTAGCACAAAGGCTAGTTAGAAAGGTTTGTACTCATTGTAGTGAAAAGTATGAAGCTAATGACTTTGAAAAGAGAGTCTTAGGAATAGATAGCTTTGAAAGAGTTTACTTAAGCAAAGGAGAGGGTTGCCCTTTATGTAATGGGACAGGCTATAAAGGGAGAATTGGGATTTATGAAATAATGGAAGTTTCAAGAGCTATGAGAGAAGCTGTTACATTAGGTGAAACAGCAGATAAGATTAAAGATATAGCTATAAATGAAGGTATGAAAACTTTAAATAAAGCTTGCAGAGAACACGTAATAGAAGGTGTTACTACTATAGATGAGCTTATGAGGGTTGCATACTTAAGAGAGTAGAGTATGGGAGGAGTTGATATAAAGTGCCAGTTTATAGTTACCAAGCAAGGAATATTCAAGGAACTATTATAAACGGAACTTTAGATGCACAAACGAGAGAAGAAGTAGTAAATAGCCTTAGGCAAAGAGATTATTTTCCTTTGAAAATTGAAGTAGATAAAAAGGAAAGAGATATAAATATAGATTTGTTTAATAAGGTTACTTTAAAGGACTTATCGCTATTTTGTAGGCAGTTTGCCTTTGTTATACAATCAGGAACGCCTATGCTAAGAGCGGTAGAATTATCTATGCAACAAACTGAGAAAAAGAAGATGAAAGAAATCTTAGGAAGAGTTCACGAAAAGATTCAAAGAGGTAGAAGTTTTTCGGATTCTTTAAGGTTTGAAGAAGATATTCCAGATCTTATGATAAATATGATTGAAGCTGGTGAAGCTTCAGGAAAATTAGATTATATAATGAATGAACTCTCAGAGTATTATAAAAAGCAATATAAACAAAAGCAAAAGGTAGCACAATCTACCCTTTATCCTAAAATAGTAATAGTTTTTGCGACTGTTATAGTAGGGTTTTTATTAGTTTATGTAGTGCCGGATTTTGCAAATAACTTAGCAGCAGCTGGAGGAGAGTTACCTATCTTTACAAAGCTTTTAATTTCTTTTGGAAATTTAGTTTCAAAGATTTGGTTATTAATTTTAGCGGCACTTGCAGGATTATATGGATTTAAGAAACTAGTTTTAGATAAAGATTTAAATTACAGAATTAATAGTGGGAAAAGAAGTTTAAGTGGAAGGATGTTTGGAAGTATAAATAGGCAATTAGTTGCAGGGAGATTTGCAAATACTTTTGCAGTTCTTACTTCTTCAGGGGTAAGTGTATTAAGTGCAGTAGAGATAACCTCTAAAGTACTTGAAAATGCTTATATAGAAACTAAACTAGAAAAAGCAAAAGAGGATATTAAAAAGGGTCACCCAATAGGAAAAACTATAGAAGACCTTAATATTTTCCCAGTTATGCTTACTCAAATGATAACAGTAGGTGAAGAAACTGGAGCTTTAGAAGATATTTTAATAAAAACTTCAGAGTATTATGACGGGGAAGTGGAAGCAGCTATAGAAAAGCTAGTTACTTTAATAGAGCCTATATTAATTATGGTTCTTGCAGTAATAGTTCTATTTATAGTAGCAGCATTACTTTTACCTATGTTTAATATGATGGATGCTATAAATGGGATGTAGTATATGAATAAGATAAAGAAAACTAGGGGTTTTACACTTTTAGAATTAGTAGCTGTTATAGCTATTATATTAGTTCTAGTAAGTATATTTATGCCAAAGATTCAAGGGTATTTTTTAGAAGCTAAAAAAGTATTAGTTATAGATCAAGCTAGAAAGATAAGGATGTCAGTTGTTACTTTTGAAGAAAGTAATAGTAAAGAGTTTAAAGACATTTCTGTATCAGGATTTAATAAAAATACAGTCGGAGCAGTTAAAAATTATTATGGGACAAGCAAACTATTAGAAGGCCAAGAGATTGAAAAACTTTCAGATGATATAAGTTTAGATATAATTTATGAAATTGTTGAAAATAGACGGGATTTTAAAGTTAACTCTTCAGGTGAGTTTGTAGAGTTAATTTAAAATAAATAAATTTTTGGAGGTATAATAATGGTTAAGTTAATCAGAAAGGGAAAGAAAAAGAAAGGATTTACACTAATTGAATTAGTAGCAGTAGTTGCAATTATAGGAATACTTGCAGCAATTTTAGTACCAAAGATAACAGGATATATGCAAGAGGCAAAGAAAACAAAAGTAATAGATCAAGCAAGAAAAGTGTTACTTGCAGTAGAAACATATAATATGAAAAATGATACTGCTTTTGCTGGAACAACTGTAAAGAACTCTGTTGATAATGCAAGTATAAGAGAATTTATACAGCCTGGAGCGGCTGATGGAGCAGCTGTAATGGGCAGTACATTAGATAAGCTTACAGATGGTATGACAATTGTTCAATGTAAACAAATTGTTGAAGAGAGAAAAGATTTTAAATTAGGGACTGATGATAAGTTTTCAGCGATGATAGCAACAACTTAATAAATAAAGCTCCTTTAAGGAATTAAAGGAGCTTTTTAAAAAAGAAAGGGATAGATATGGAGTTAATTTTAGGAGTTATAATTTTTTGTTTTGGATGTATTATAGGTAGCTTTTTAAATGTTTGCATTTTTAGGATTCCAAAGGAAGAATCTATTGCATTTCCACCTTCACATTGCGGGTATTGTAAGCATAAGTTAGGTCCTAAAGATTTAGTTCCTATATTTAGCTTTTTATTTTTAAAAGGGAAATGCAGATATTGTAATACGAAGGTATCAAAACAATATCCTTTAGTAGAAGCTTTTACGGGGGTATTATTTTTAGTTTTATTTATTAAATTTGGACTTAGTTTAGAGTTTTTAAAGTTTATTTCTTTAACAGCAATTTTGATTGTTATAGGGATTATAGATTATAAGACTCAATATGTTTATACAAGTAACATAATACTTGGAGTTATATTTGGAGTTTTATTTATTATAATAAAACTTTTTATAGGAGGAGATATAAACCTTATAAATATAGCTTTAGGGGTTATAATTCCAGCGCTTATTCTTTTGATTATAGTTGTTACAACTAACGCTATGGGTATGGGAGATGTAGAAATTATATTTATGGTAGGGTTTTTCTTAAATATGAAGTTAAACTTACTTAATTTATTTTTATCTATAGTACTTGGAGGGATAGCAGCTATTTATCTTATGATAAGTAAAAAGAAAAGTGGAAAAGAAGAAATGGCGTTTGGTCCATACATAGCTATAAGTACCTACATTACTATATTGTTTGGAAATGATATTTTAAACTGGTATTTTGGCACGTTTTTTTAATGTAAAGGGGTGGGAGTAATGTTTGAGAAGGACTTAGTGGCTATAGATATTAATGAAGAAAGAATAGCTATTTTAGTAGGGCAGAAATATAAAATTTTAGACGGTATTATCTTAGAGACACCGAGTGAAGCTTATAGTGAAGATAAAATTTTTAGCGTAGAAAAGCTTACAGAAGTTATTAAGCCTTTTATAGAGAAAAAGGCTAAGGTTAATGATTGTATGTTTGTAGTTCGTGGAAGTGATATTGTATCTAGACATGTAACTATGCCTATGGCAAAAGAAGAGGCGATGAGAGATTCAGTAGAATTTGAACTTAAACAATTCGTAGGTGATAGGATTGAGGAATTTTATTTTGATTATGAAGTCATTCACTACGATAAAAATGAAAATAACGGTAATGCAAATGTTTTAATAGTTGCAGTTTTAAAAGAGAAAATTGATGCTTACATAGATTTGGGAAGAGCTCTTAAATTAAATGTTAAAGCTATAGATATATATGCAAATGCCTGTGCTAGAGTATTTAGGAATCTTAAAAATAATTTTAATAAAAAGATTAAATCATCAGGAGTTTTATGTATAGACGGGCATTCAAATTCAATGATTATAACAGAGTGGAATAAGCTTAATATTGAAAAATATCAAAGCTATGGGTTATATCAATCTACAGATAAATATATAAATAATCTTATAGAGTATAAAGAATATTTAGAATCAATAGATCTTATAGAGGTTCGTGAAGAAGAAGAAAAGTATGATAGATTTTTTAAATCATTAGTAGATCAATACAATTCTCTTATTCAGTTTTACACATCAGGTAAAGTAAAAAAGAATCTAGATAGGATATACGTTTTAGGAAGCTCAACTATGATTAATGGTGTAGAGCAGTTTTTAGAAGTTAGTTTTAATACTAAAGTTTCAGCCCTTCCAAGCTTTAATGATTTGAAATCTAGTGTCAAAGCACCTAAAAAAATCAATTTAAAAGACTATTTTTATGCTTATGGGTTGCTTTTAAGAAAGGAGTAATGTGATATGAGAGAACTTAATTTAGTACCACATACCTATAGTAACCAAAAGAAGCTTATAGATAGAAAAAAACATGTAGCTTTAAGTATAGCTTTAGCTTTAGTAGTAGTGGTTGCGTCTGGTGGATATATTTTTGGTAAAGAGGCACTTCTTAAGATAAAGAGAAATAATCTACAAGAGCAAGTAGACTCTAATAAAGAGCTAGTAGTTAAAAACGAAGCGTTAGTAAGAGATATAAATCTTACTAAGCAGCATATAGAAAAAGCAAAACAATTATCTGTTTTAAAAGGTAAAGATACAGATGGACTTATAGTAGAACTTTCTTCTTTATTCCCAAGTGGAGTTAAGATATCCAATATAACTTTTGCAAAGAGTGGTAATTTAGAGGCTGAAGGCTTAAGTGGAAGTTTAAATTTAACTTGTGAAGCTAAGAGCAAATCAGATGTTTCTCACCTTTGGGCTAACTTAAGAGAAAGTGATAAGTTTAGTAATTCACATATAAGTGGTCTAACAGGAACAGATAAAGTTACATTTAACTTGAAAATAAATACAAAAGGAGTGAATAATGATGTTAAAGCTGAAGACAAGCAGTAGAGAACTAACTAAAAGTGAAAAGATTATTCTAGCTTGTGCAGGGATTTTAGGAACTGTCTTTTTAATAAATACATTCATATTGACTCCTTTAAATAAGAAATTAAAGCCATTAGAAGAGGATATAAAACGTCTTGAAGCTCAAGCAGAAGGACTTCAGACTATAAGTTTAGATATAGCAAAAAATGAAAAAGAATTAACTGATTTAAAAGGAAAGTATGAGGAAGCTTCAAAAACGATTCCTAAAACTGATAGGTATCCAGAAGTCATTGTAGAACTTGAGGATATGGCAATCCAAAGTAAAGTTAAAATTTATAATAGTTCATTTGGTGAAGTGTCAGTAGTTGGAGAAACTAAAGATGAAGAGGAAGAAAAACAAAAGAATGATGATGAAGTTAATACTGAAATTAGTCCAATTAGCGGGTTATCTACATTTACAGTAAACTTAACATTGAATGGTAAATTCAATGATCTTATGGCATTTGTTGATAAATTAGAAAATGATAATAGAATCTTAGAGGTTCAGAATTTTACAAGTAGTAAAGAATATTCAACGTTAGGAATAGTATATTATATTGCAGGTTCTAACGAAAAAGAAGATTATGACTTTAATAATGGAAGCTATGGTAAAGGTAATTTATTTGAATAACCTTCTAGTAATTTTTGGGGGTAAGCTATGAAATATAAGAAAAAGCAAGGCTTTACATTAATCGAAATGATTGCAGGGCTAACTGTATTTATTATAGTTAGTGCAGCTATAATGAGTCTTATACTTACTACCTTTTCATATAATTCATTAAATAAGAAAACCTTTGATTCAAACAGTATGTCAAAAGTTTTTTATGAGGTAGTTAGAGGTAACAGACCAGGGGGAACGCCTTATTTAACGAAGGGTATATATAATGCGCCAGGGGCAAATTATTATATAGCATTTGATAACGAAGAGGAGTTAACTAAAGCTGTTAAAGAAAAGATTTTAAAAGAAGAAGTAATAAAGACAGGAGCACCTCAAGATACATTTACCATAGGAGATTGTTCAGACTCAGATGATTTTAATTCATTAAAAAACAAGGTAGAGGCAATGGATAATTCTTATTTAATGAAGCTTAATATAGTAAATAATCAAAACGAAAAGGTATATGAATTTACTACTACAGTTTGGAGTGTATCAAAAGGAGAGAATAGTTCTGTCCAAAGGAAATCACTTATTTCTACAGTAAGTTAGAGAGGTGAAAATTTTGAAAGTTAAGAAAAAAGGTTTTACTTTAATAGAACTTATAGCAGTTATGTTTATAGGAACTATACTTGGAAGTTTAATAATTTCTCTATACCTTTCATCAAATAGGATGCTAGTTACATCTAGTACTGAGAGTATTCTTCAAGATGAAGGCAGAATAGTTTTAGATGCTATAGAAAATGATTTAAAGGTAGCAAAAAAAGAGACGATTAAAAAGTTACCTAGCGGGGATTTTGGAGTTACATTTCAAGATAGCAGCGGGAATATATTTTCATACGTAGCTGATTTAAGTAATAAGAAATTATCTAAAACTAAAGATAATCCAGGAGTAGAGATAGCAACGCCTACTTCAAATTTAGAAGCGTTTGAATTAAGTAAAGTAGATAATCAGTATAAATTGAAAATAAAACTTAAAAAAGGTGAAGTAGAAGAAGAATTTATATCTATGATTACACCGAGAAACAGTCAGGGAAGTCTTTAAGATACCAAAGATGCTTTAAAAATAAATAAAGCTATTTGGAGTTGTGATTAAATGAAGTATAAGAAGAAGCAAGGATCGAGTTTAGTTTTAGTAATAGGAATAGTAGCAATTGTAGTAGTGCTTTCTGGAATAGTTTCACAAGCAATATTAAGCACAACAAGGTTAAATCAAACGACAAAAGACTCAGAAGATTTAATTTATGCTGCAGAGTCGGGGATAGAAATTGGTGTTTCTAGAATAATAAAAAATAAAAAAATAAATTCAAATTGGGAACCTATAAATGAAAATGATAAAAAGATAATAGTAAGTGAATCTGAATTTAATAGTAATTCAATAAGTATTTATGCAGAAATAGAAATGTTAAAAGATAGTAATGGAAACATAAAACAAAACCATTATTTAATAGAAAGTACAGGAACTAATAGTGATGGAAAATCTAAAACTGTTAAAGCAACCTTTGGTCAAAATTATGGAAGTGAAAGTATATTTAAAAATGTTTTATGCGCTGATACTGTAACTATGAGTGGAGGATCTATAAATGCAGATCCAAGCCCTATAAATATACGAGATAAGGATAATATAACAGGTGGAACAGTTGGAAAAACTGTAACTAACTATGCATTTACTTTACCGGATTTTACATTTGAAAAAATGAAGGATACAGATAAAAATGCTGTAGTTAAAAATGCAAGTGAGATGTTAGCTTATCTTAATAGCAAAATAGGACAAGGGGTAGTGAAAATAGAGCTAGATTTAAGCCACCCTTACTCGGGTAAATATCCTGTTTATTTAGTAAATTCAGATACTATAAACTTTAAATTTAAGGATGCAACAAGCCAAGGTGAAATGTTTATAGTAATGTCAAATGGAGACATAAATTTTGAGTTTGAAAATAGTGGCGCAATAAATTTATCAAGGGCTAGTATAATAGGTAAAAGTCTAAATTTAGGGTCAAATGGTGCAATAACTTTTAACTTTGCACCAGAAGGTCCTAACGATAATCATCCTTTAAAGGAAAGCGATATAAGGAAACTTAATTTAGAGATAGCAAAGCATGCTAGTAATTGGGAAAATAACAGTGATGCTGGAGGAAGTGGTACTGATTATTGGGGTACTATAGAATATGAATATTAAAATTAGGGCTTAGTATTTACTAAGCCCTAAATTAAAAGTAATGGGGTGGATTAATGAGGAAGAAGAGAGGTAGTTCTTTATTATTAGTTTTAGGAATAACATTTATTTTAATAACAGTAGGGGGAATAGTTACAACATCTGTTATGCATACAACAGGTCAACATAATAATGTTAAAGTAGAGAGTGACTTAACTTATGCTGCTGAAAGTGGAATAGAAAGTGCTTATTCAAGAATAAAAAGTGGGGCAATAACTTTAAAAAATGGTGACCCAAAGGAAGAATATGAAATCAATGATATATTTAATAATGAAAATATTGAGGTAAAAATTGAAGTAAGCAGAAATGATGATAAATATTTAGTAGAAAGCGAAGCTACTAAAGGGACTAAAAAAAGTAAGGTAAAAGGGACTTTAAGTGTAAATAAAAACTTTGTAGCTGGGGATAATAGTGTATTTAAATATGTTTTATGTACTAAAAAAGCAGATATAGAGTGTGGTGGAGGATTAGATGGTGTAGTTACTCTTTGGAATGTTAGAGATGTAGACAACAGTAAATTTATCCAAAATGCATATGCTACTCCGTCAAATGTAACTGTAAATATGGCTAAAGAAGATTTTGTAGAACCTAATTTTACTTTCGAGAAGAGAGGTACATTAGAGATTAACAAAATTAGTGATTTAGATAGTTATGCAGATGCAAGTAAGAAACTAGGCGTTAGAAAAATTACTAAAAAGGGGATAAATATATACTTAATTAATTTAAAAGATGATAGTTCATTTTTAAAAATTAAGAGTAGCCCATTGATGATATTAAATACAGTAATAATAACAAATGGCAAAATTAAGGTTGGTAATGATGATTTTGGAATGACTAGTGCGCCAGGACTAACATTATCAAGTTCAACTATCCTTGCTGAAGAAATAGATATGAAAATTTCAACTTTTCACTCAGTTTATAGATTGATAGATAATGATGTTTCGGCGAATGATATTCTTACTGATAATGATATAGTACAAATAAATAATGAATTAGATGGGTTTATAAATAACTGGAATAGTAATACTGGAAGCTCAGATAAAGAAGATATAATTATCGGAGATGTAGAATATATAGAATAAAAATTGCAATTTTGCCTTCAAAGTTATTGACTTTGAAAAATATCTAATTTATAATTAGTTTAATTTAATGATGGATGCACATCGAAACTCGTATATCCCCTGAATACGGCAGGGAGTATCTACCGGGAACCATAAATTTCCGACTATGAGTGAATTTGATATACAGGACAAGTCCTATTTTTTAATAGGACTAGATTTTGCATATTAACTTCACTTATGAGGTTAGTGTGCTTTTTTTATACAAAAAATTAGGTTAAAATTGCAATTATTCTTGCAAAATAAAAATTCTATGCAAGAAATATATTCAAATAGGGAGGATCTACAATGGCAAAAATTTTAAAGCAAGCTTATACTTTTGACGATATGTTATTAGTACCAAACAAATCAGAGATATTACCTCACGAGGTTTCATTAAAAACAAAGTTAACAAAAACAATAACTTTAAACATACCACTATTAAGTGCAAGTATGGACACAGTAACTGAATCAAAAATGGCTATAGCTATGGCTAGAGAAGGTGGAATCGGAATAGTCCACAAAAACATGAGCATAGAAGCACAAGCTAAAGAAGTTGATAAAGTTAAAAGACAAGAAAATGGAGTAATAACTGATCCGATATTCTTAACACCTGATGACACTTTAGAAGATGCAGAAGAATTAATGGGTCAATACAGAATTTCAGGAGTTCCAATAACAGTTGACGGAAAACTAGTTGGAATCTTAACTAATAGAGACGTAACTTTTGAAACAGACTATACTCAAAAGATTCAAGATGTTATGACTAAAGAAAATCTAATAACAGCTCCAGAAGGCACTTCAATAGATGAAGCAAAAGAGATTTTAAGAAAGCATAAAATAGAAAAATTACCATTAGTAGATAGCGAAGGAAATTTAAAAGGGCTAATAACTATAAAAGATATAGAAAAAGCTAGAATTTTCCCAAATGCAGCAAAAGACTCAAAAGGTAGATTACTTTGCGGTGCAGCAGTAGGGGTTACAGGCGATATGATGGAAAGAGTTGATGCTCTTTACAAAGCTAAAGTTGATGTAATCACTATAGATACAGCACACGGTCACTCAAGAGGAGTTCTTGAAGCTGTTAAAAAAGTAAAAGATAAATACCCTGATTTACAAATTATAGCTGGTAACGTAGCAACTCCAGAAGCAGTTGAAGATTTAATAAAAGCTGGAGCAGATTGCGTTAAAGTTGGTATAGGACCTGGATCTATCTGTACAACTAGAGTTGTAGCAGGAGTTGGAGTCCCTCAACTAACAGCAGTAATGGATTGTGCAGAAGCTGGTAAAAAACACGGAGTTCCTGTAATTGCTGATGGAGGAATCAAATATTCAGGAGATATAGTTAAAGCTTTAGCAGCTGGTGCTTGCGCAGCTATGATGGGATCATTATTTGCAGGTTGCGAAGAGTCACCAGGAGAAATCGAAATGTATCAAGGAAGAAGCTACAAAGTTTATAGAGGAATGGGTTCTTTAGGTGCTATGGCAGCTGGTTCTAAGGATAGATACTTCCAAAGTGGAAATAAGAAATTAGTTCCTGAAGGAGTAGAAGGAAGAATACCATTTAAGGGTTCTGTAACTGATACTATATTCCAAATACTTGGTGGATTAAAATCAGGTATGGGATATTTAGGATCTAAAGATTTAGATACATTATACGAAACAGCAACTTTTGTAATTCAAACATCAGCAGGATTTAGAGAAAGTCATCCTCACGATATAAATATAACAAAAGAAGCACCGAACTATAGCGTAACTCATTAATAAAATATTCGGAATTTGAAGATTTATAATGAAAAATATGTTATAATCATCTAGTAATATTGACGAAAAACATAAAATAAACGAAAAATCTAGGAGGAAGCCATGAAAAAAGATTTAGTTTTAATAGTTGATTTTGGTGGACAATACAATCAGCTTATAGCAAGAAGAGTAAGAGAGTGTGGAGTTTATTGTGAAATTATTTCATATAAACGTACTATAGAAGAAATTAAAGAAAAAAATCCTAAAGGAATAATATTCACAGGAGGACCAAATAGCGTTTACGGTGAAGATTCTCCAAAAGTATCAGAAGAAATATTTGAATTAGGTGTTCCAGTACTTGGAATATGCTATGGGGACCAATTAATGGCTCACACTTTAGGAGGAAAAGTTTCTACAGCTCCAGTTAGAGAGTACGGAAAGACTTCTATAAACCTTGATAATACTTCAAAACTATTTAAAGGAATAAAAGAAGAAGACATTTGCTGGATGAGTCACACTGACTACATTTCAGATGCTCCAAAAGGATTCAAAATCATAGCTCACACAGAAGTGTGTCCAATAGCAGCTATGGAAAACGAAGAAAGAAACCTTTACGGGGTTCAATTCCACCCAGAAGTTGAACATACACCATTTGGTCAAAAAATGCTTCAAAACTTCTTATATGAAATATGTAACTTAGGTAAATCATGGACTATGGCTTCATTTGCTGAAGATAAAATAAAAGAAATAAAAGAATTAGTTGGAGATAGAAAAGTTTTATGTGCTTTATCAGGTGGAGTTGATTCATCAGTTGCAGCTATGATAGTTCATAAAGCTATAGGACACAACTTAACTTGTATCTTTGTAGACCACGGTTTACTTAGAAAAGACGAAGGGGATACTGTTGAGAGAGTATTCAAAAAAGAATTTGATATGAATATCATAAGAGTAAATGCTGAGGATAGATTCCTTGGAAAACTTAAAGGTGTTTCAGACCCTGAAACTAAGAGAAAAATAATCGGAGAAGAATTTATAAGAGTATTCGAAGAAGAAGCTAAAAAAGTTGGAGAAATAGACTACTTAGTACAAGGAACTATTTACCCTGACATAGTTGAAAGTGGAACTGAAACTTCAGCTGTTATAAAATCTCACCACAACGTAGGTGGACTTCCAGAAGATATGGAATTTGATTTAATAGAACCTTTAAGAGAATTATTTAAAGATGAGGTTAGAGCTGTAGGTGAAGAGCTTGGAATCCCTCATAAATTAGTATGGAGACAGCCTTTCCCAGGTCCAGGACTTGCAATAAGAGTTCTAGGAGACATAACTGAAGAAAAGCTTGAAATCGTAAGAGAAGCAGATGCAATCTTTAGAGAAGAAATAGCAAACGCTAACTTAGATGAAGCTATATGGCAATACTTTGCTTGTCTTCCAAACATAAAATCAGTTGGAGTTATGGGAGATGAAAGAACTTACTGTCACACAATAGCTTTAAGAGCTGTTACTTCAAGTGATGCTATGACTTCAGAGTGGGCTAGAATCCCTTACGAGTTATTAGATTTAGTAAGTAGAAGAATTGTAAATGAAGTTAAAGGAGTAAACAGAATTGTTTATGATATAACTTCTAAGCCACCAGCAACTATTGAGTGGGAATAAAATAAAAGATTATAAAAAATCTATGATATATTTAAAATATATCATAGATTTTTTTTTGCTTAATTACTAACTATTTTTACTATATATGGTACAATGATTTAGAAATTAAGGAGGTTATATGGATTTAGATAGTAGATTGATTAGTTTTAAAAATGGTAATTTAGATGAATTTGAAGAAATATATAATTCTTATTATAAAAGAATATATTTTTTATGTTTTAAGATTTTAAAAAATGAACATGATAGCATAGATGCAACACAAGAAGTTTTTATTCAGGTTTATAAGTCTATAGATACATTAAAAGATATAAGTAAATTCAATTTTTGGATAAATAAAATAGCGATTTCAAAATGTAGTAATATTATAAAAAAGAATAAAAATATAGTGCTAGATGGGGAACGTTTAGATAAGCAAACAGATTATGCAGATGAAGAGAATCCAGAATTAATAGTTTGTGTGGATGAGAATAGGAAAATAATATTAGGAATGATTAATAAGCTTCCAGTAAAGAAAAGGACTGTAGTTCTTTTATATTACTATAGTGAATTAAAGATAGAGGAAATCTCACGTATTATAAAATGTCCTATAGGAACTGTTAAGAGTAGGCTAAATAGTGCTAAAAAAGAACTTAAAATATATTATGATGAATATAAAAGTAACAATAAATTGTATGGAATATCACTACCAGCATTATTACTATTACTTAAGTATAATAGTAAAGATATAATTAATATTTCCGGTGAAAATCAAGTACATGAAATAAAAGAAAAGATAGAATATAATAAGAATAGTTTGGGTAATGGAAAGTTTATTGAGGTGTTAAAGGAAATTGATATATATAAAGTGTTAGGAATAATTTTAATATCAGTTATGCCATCAATGATTGCTTATAATTTTATACAAAATAATATAAGAGAAAAAACAGTAATTGATGAAAAATATAATTACTCAGAAAAAAATATTAAAAAAGAATCAGAAATGATAAGCAAAGAGGAAACTTTAAATAAAGCACCTAAAATAATAGGGGCAAATAACATTAAAGTTAAGTTGGGAGACACCTTTGATAAGCAGAAGGATGTTTACGTCAAAGATCAAAATAATGATATTAATATTACTAGTATAAATGGATATGTTGATACTAATAAAGTTGGAAATTATACAATAAATTATACGGCAGAAGATTATAAGGGAAATAAAACAGCAATAAATAGAATAATAACTGTAGAGAAATAGCAAAAAAAGGTTCATAAAAATGAACCTTTTTTTATTTTCATACGTCTATACTATATAAAATATATTTTTACAAATAATATACATGAAAGTATAATGAATATTATTTAATAATGTATATCACAATAGGAGAGAAGGCGAATGAAAAAGAAAAAAATAATATCAGTTATAATATTAATCTTAATTAGCACAACAATAATGGAACCTGTAATGGTATATTCTTATGAAAAAAACATGGAATATAAGGATATAGCAAAAGTAAGTAAAAACTCATGGATAGAAGAGGAAATGGATAATAATGAAGCTTTTATTAGAGCTATAGAAGAGGCAACAAATAAAAAGAGGAGTGAGATTACCAAAAAAGATCTAGAGAAAATAGTTAAGTTAACTGGATCAGGAGCGAGTGAAATACCTAGAAAAATTGATGATATAGTAAATCTTGTTGAACTAGACTTTGCAGGTGGAAAGATTGAATCAGTACCTGAGAGTATTAGAAATTTAAAAAAATTGAAAAAGATTAATTTAAATCAGAATAACCTTCAAGAGTTTCCAAATGCTGTTCTAGATTTACCTAATTTAAGAGATTTACATATAAATAAGGGAAACATAAAAGAAATTCCAGTTGAAATAGAAAAACTAAAAAATACGCTAGTGAGATTTGATATAAGATTTCAGAATTTGGTTGAGATACCTAATGTTTTGCTAGAAGCAGATAATTGGATAGCGGCTTCAAAAGAAACTCATGGAAAAGGATTAATACTAGATATTACAGACAACCAAATTTCACAACCATATAATAATGAGGTTAATATACCATTTTCAATGGGAGGAAATTTACTTGGGGAAAGTAAATATGAAAAACCTTCTTATGGAATAAAACAAGATCAATTAATATATATAGGAGACGAAATAGAAGTTCCTATAGGAACAGATGTAAGAAATATTGAAATTGATACAAAAAATTTAGGGCTTTCTTCGGGCAAAGATTTGTTTAAGGGTCATACTTTTGAGGTCGGTGTAGATGGAAAATCGGACTATAATAGCTTATTTGTAGATGGTATAGCAAAAGTTAAGGGTAAAACAAATATTTTTATTAAAACTACTCAATCTAGTGCAGATAATATGAAAGCAAGAGCAGTGGTACCAGTAGAAGTAGTTAGTTATAGTAAACCGATAATAAACGGTGTAAATAATTTAAATATAATAGAAGGAAATGAATTTGATCCTATGTATGGAGTAACGGCAGAAGATGCAGAGGATGGAGATTTAACAAAAGATATAAAAGTAAGTGGTGAAGTCAATACTAAGAAACCGGGAAGCTACGAAATAATATACGAAGTAACAGACTCAGACGGTAACAAGACTACAGTTAAAAGAAGAGTTAAAGTAATACAAAAACTAGTTCAAATAAATAATGCACCTATAATATATGCAAAGTATAAAGTATTAAAGTTAGGTGATAAATTTAATGAAATGGATGGAGTTACAGCTTTTGACAGAGAAGATGGTGATATAACTAAAAATATAAAAGTTATAGAAAATACGGTAGATACAAGTAAGGCGGGAAAATATAAAATTGTTTATGAAGTTAGTGATTCTAAAGGGGTTAAAACTATTAAAGAAGTAAGTATTGTAATAAAGGATAATGATTATATAAATAATAATAAGCTACCTAAAACAGGATATTCATCATTAATGGTACTACTTGGAACAATAACAACAGGATTAGGAATAGTATTTTTAAGTAAGAAAAAGTAACTTATAAATAAAAATATTATAATTAATCAAATTTTTAATTTAATATAGAAAAAAATGCAATATTTTTAAAATAATTTAAAAAATAAAAAAGCTTGTAAGCAATTAAAAAATATGTTATACTAAATTAGTAGCGAAAAGCTAACAAAAAAGTTTCATTTAGGTAAATAGTTCTCATAATTAGAGATTATATATCAATTTAGAATCTTTAATTTTAGGAGGAATGTTTATGTCAGATAAAACATTAAATTGCAGAGATTGCGGAAGTGAATTCATATTTTCAGTAGGAGAACAAGAATTCTACAAAGAAAAAGGATTTGAAAATGAGCCAACAAGATGTGTATCTTGTAGAAGAGCTAAGAAAGAACAAAATAGAAGATAATTTTAGATTGTTATAGGTTGTAGTTTAAACTACAACCTTTTTTTATATAAAAAAATAACTATTAGATAATTCAAGATATATATATTTAATGTGTAGATGTAACAAAATTATATTATTATCGTATATTTTAATTATAATAATAAATTTAAGGGTAGATATGAGAAATATATTAAAAGGATTAAAAAGATTCAAAAGAAATAGATTTGAAGCTAAAAAAGTACCTAAAATAAATGAAGTTAATTATAAGTGGGCAAAACCTTTAACGTATACTTTAAAACCGACGACTATAATATATCATCATATAGCAGACGATAATATTACACCTGAAAAAATACATCAGCTACATTTAGATAGAGGGTGGGCTGGAATAGGATATCATTTTTATATAAGAAAGGATGGTACTATATATAGGGGAAGACCGGAAAATGCAGTTGGATCACATGCTCCTGGATATAACTCAAAAGCTTTTGGTATAGCTTTAGAAGGGAATTTTAATAATCAAAAACCTACAGAAAAGCAAATTCAAAGCTTGATTGATTTATCTAATTACTTAATAGATAAATATAATATAAAAGAAATTAAAAGACATAAAGATGTTAAAAACACAGAATGTCCAGGTAGTAAATTTCCATTTGAGGAAATTAAAGCGAAACTTAATATATGAAATAATTTTACCTAAAGTACTCGATAAGTTATATCGAGTACTTTTTTTATTTTGTAAATATACTCTAAAAATTTAAGTCTATTCTTTGAGAAAAATAAGTATTATTGCAGTTTATTAGAAAATAAAGGCGAATCAAATAGAAGAAAGTATAAATGAATAAAGTTACAAATTTATAATATAATGGTAAAATATTAACATAATTAATTAAATCATTTGTATTTTCTGTTTCTTCTTCATCTTCCTTTTTTTCTTCTTTTTCTGCATTGTTTAACTCTATATTTAAAGTATCCTTTATTAAAGAAGATTTAACTATGATTTGATCTTCTTTGTTTCTTTTAAATTTGGTTGTGAAATTAGGTAGCCTTAAACCGTTTATTTCTTCTGTTTCTAAGGGGATTATTTTATCATTTATATTAATAAAAGGTGATGTAAAATCAATTTTTATTATGTTATCTGAAAACTTATATTCTACAGTATCTTTAGAAGAGTTTGTTATAGTTCCTTCTTTTGAAGTTGTAAGTTTTGAAAGTGAAATATAACCTGAATCTTCCTCATTAGGAGTAGCATTTGCAGGGATAGTTACCGTTCCAATAATAAAAGAAAAACAAACTAAAGAAGACAGTATTAATTTTTTTGTATTCATAATTAACCTCCAATTTTAATATTCTATAGTTTCTGAGATTCTAAATATATTAGGGTTACTTGAAGCTATACCGTAAGTAAGGTTTTCTAGGTTTGTAGTAAGTATTACGTTTTTAACTTTTGGGTTTCCATCTTTTATTATCTTACTTAATAAATGTAGCTCTTCATTAAGATTATTTTCGTTTAAATCTTTTGGAGATAATTTTTTTAAAATAGTCTTCTAATTTATAGTCTTTAAATGCATTAAAATAAAGATTTATATCATTGTTAAATAATATTGATGTTTCACCAAATGAGATATGTAAATATGCATTGCAACATGGGTATAGGACTTAGAATGGAGGAACAAGTTCGAATTTATTTAGCGGAGCAAGTTATGATTCATTAAATACAAGATATAATTTAAATTACAAATCAATAGGTAATATAAATCATGTGAAAAATATACTTTCAGATAATAAACATTTAGGTATAGCAAGCAAGTATGGGGCCGGGGCATGTAACGAGACTTGGACATTATATAGTTTTAGCAGGATATCAAAAAATAAATGGGAAAATATTTTTTAAGGTCTATGATCCACTCAGAGGGAATGAATATTATAAGTATGATGGAGAAATAATTGATACAGTAAAAGATGATGGTTTTATATTATTGAGTGAAAGAGCTATAGTAAATGAAGCAAATTCATATCATGCTTTTTCTAATAGAAGAGGATCAACATTAAAAGATACTTCTAATCATAAAGAGTCGGATTCAAAAAAAGGAAAAGAAAAATTATGATACTATAAAAATATTTAAAAATGTTAAGTTAAATATAAATAATTACGAGATAGAATGTAATTGGCAATTAGTAAAAGGACTATATCATTTGATGCCAGTATTTGAAAAAAGGAACTTAGAAAAATATCATCATGCATTTGCGCTACAAGTTACACAAAGTGAACTTATATCAATGATAATTTCTGTATCACCAGCAGATATAGCTAAAGATTTCTTTGATTTTGTATATGGAAAAGATATAATAACAAAAGAAGAAATCAATAGAGGAGTATTATTTGCATGTATATTTTCACCTGAAGTTGCAGATATATGTGTAAAAAAAGGATTAAAAAATTCAGATGAATTAGTTAATTTATTTAAAGGTGGACGATTAGAAAAAATTATAAGAATATAATTAAAGGAGTAGATTCTGCTGAAATAAAAGCTTTAAAATCAAGAAATTTAAAATTTAAGGCTGATGAAGCTAATATTCATTTTAAAAAACATGGAAAAGAAATGATGGAGGCACTAGGAAAAAGTGAATATGGAATAAAAAATTATATTGATGATGCAAATTATGTAGTTAAAAATGGAAAATACGTACCTGAATTAAATGGATTTATTAAATAATAAGGAGGATAATATGATTACAATAAAAAATATAAATATGATTTCAGAAAGTGCATTAGAAGCAGAAGTTTCAATTACAGACGGGGTTAATGAGTTAATATGTTTTTCTCAGCCATGTAATTTAGCTGTAAATCAGGTAATAACAGGGCCTGTGTATTGTTTTAATAATAGAAATGTAATTAAATCCGATAAAGAAAATTTCTATATAGAAAAGCAAAAAGAAGAGTTATCTTATAATATAATTGCTAAACTAATAGATAAAAAAAATAATTTAGCTAAGGTAGGTGAAATAGTACTACAACTAGAAGATGGTACTATTCCTATAGATATTTTAGAAGGTGAATATATAAGTTTTTATTGTCAAAGGATAGATATTTATTAAAATGAGTAAAATATTTGTAAGTATTTTGACATATAAGTATTTATGCAAATTAAATATATATAAATAATTTATTGAAAGTATTAAGTAATGAATCAGTTAAAATTCAAGGAATCATACAAGTGGAATAAAATATAGGGTTGAATATATTAAAGATTTTCTATTTTTTAAGGATACCTATAAATACTTAAATTTTACTTTTAAACTTTGAAAATTAAATTTTATATGCAGTTAAACAAGGAAAAAATAGAGGTGCTGAGAGAATAGTAATTGGAGATAATGGATCAGTTTGGTATACAAAAGATCATTACTTTACATTTACAAGAATAGAATAAGGACGGTGATATTCAGATGTATATGGAGTTAATTAATAAGTTAAAGCATAAAGGAATAGAATTTGAAATTGGATTATCAAATGATGAGATTAAAAGAATAGAAGAAGTTTTTAATATAGAATTTCCTAAAGACTTAAAAGAGTTATATAAAATAGCATTACCTATATCAAAAGGATTTTATAATTGGAGAAATTTTAATGATGAAAATGTAACGTTTATAAATGAAGTTATAAAAAGACCAATAAAAGATATATATGAATTAGCAGATGGAGTATATTGGTGTGATGAGTGGGGGGAAGAGCCTAATAATGAATTAGAAAAAGTCGAAATTATTAGAAGTTTATTAAAAAAAGCTCCTAAATTAATACCCATATATGCTCATAGATATATGCCACAAGTTAATAGGATAAATACGCCAATATTTTCAATACATGATACTGATATAATTTGCTATGGAGAAAATCTAACTTCATATTTAGAAATAGAATTTGGGACTGAAAAACAAAGTGATATAAATTATGAAAAATTAACTTATATTCCTTTTTGGAGTGATCTCTTATAAATAGTAAAAAGAGCAAAGAATTAAAACTTTGCTCTTTTTGTTATCATTAATTAGAATTATCTTGGGTTTGAGTTTCTTGCTCTGGAGATGTGTTTGAAGAGCCTGAATCACTTCCGTTTGAATTGTTATCTCCACCAGTATCAGGTTTAGAGGCATTATTATCCTCGTTTGAATTATCGTTACTATTATCGTTTTCATTAGAGTTATTATCGTTAGATCCATTATTATCATCTGTTACAGGTGGTTTTACAGGTTTAGTTGGTTTGTTATTGTTAGATGAGTTATTACCGTTTGAATTATTATTACTAGACCCTGTATTTCCGCTAGGGCGATTAGGCCTATTATTAGGTCTAGTTTGTGTAGTGTTGTTATCTTGGTTTGGTCTTGTATTTGTAGTTACGGTTTGGTTTGTATTTTCTTCTTGATTTTGGTTAGTTAAATCATTTGTATTTTCTGTTTCTTCTTCATCTTCCTTTTTTTCTTCTTTTTCTGCAGTGTTTAACTCTATATTTAAAGTATCCTTTATTAAAGAAGACTTAACTAGAATTTGATTTTCTTCGTTTCTTTTAAATTTCGCTTTGAAATTAGGTAGCTTTAAACCGTTTATTTCTTCCGTTTCTAAGGGGATTATTTTATCATTTATATTTATAAAAGGTGATGTAAAATCAATTTTTATTATGTTATCTGAAAACTTATATTCTACAGTATCTTTAGAAGGGTTTGTTATAGTTCCTTCTTTTGAAGTTGTAAGTTTTGAAAGTGAAATATAATCTGAATCTTCCTCATTAGGAGTAGCATTTGCAGGGATAGTTACCATTCCAATAATAAAAGAAAAACAAACTAAAGAAGACAGTATTAATTTTTTTGTATTCATAATTAACCTCCAATTTTAATATTCTATAGTTTCTGAGATTCTAACTATATTAGGGTTACTTGAAGCTATACCGTAAGTAAGGTTTTCTAGGTTTGTAGTAAGTATTACGTTTTTAACTTTGGGATTTTCATCTTTTATTATCTTACTTAATAAATGTAGCTCTTCATTAATATTATTTTCGTTTAAATCCTTTGAAGAGACTGAAACTTCCGAGATATCGCCTGTATTCGTTACATTTTTATATTCTATATCTTTTAAAGATAAATTCTTAAAAGAGTCGTCTAATTTATCTTCTTTAAATTCATTAAAATAAAGCTTTCTATCATCTTTATTTATTTCTACTTCGTTAGTCATTCCTTCAGTATAAAAGCCATTTGAATCATCTGAAGGGTTATCTTTATAATAAGAAATCTTCACTTTTTTGCTTTCTAATTCGTTATTTATTCTCTTAGCTAAAATTATAGAATTATGTTTATCTAAATCAGCTTTTATATTAAGTGTAGTAGTTCCATCTATTGTATTTAAATTGATTATTTCGTAAGGCTTGTCCATAAGAGAACTTAATTTTTTTATTTCATTTTTAGTTGAATTTTTATTTAAGAAAAGATAAGTGCCTAAAGAAAGGCAAATAATTAAAATAATTGCTATTGGTATAATAATTTTCTTTTTACTCATGATTACTCCTTTTTATATTAAATTTAGTTAAATTATACCATATATCTAATTTATTTTTAATTGTTCAAATAGAATTATAATTATATAAAAATCTAAATTTAAGATAATTTGTAATTTAGACAAGCTTTAAGTAAATATATTAAAAGCTTCCTAAAAATTATTAGGAAGCTTTATCTTATTCAAATGATTTTATAACATTTAATCTATCTTTTAACTTTTCAGAAGGTGATTTTGAGTAATCATAACTATAAATAGCACCTTCAAAATCTCCGTATGCTGAATTAGGAAGTACTATATACTTAGTTCCAAAGTTATCTTTTTCTTTAGAAACTATTTCATTTCTTTTTTCGTTTGATTGTTTATCATATCCGTTTGGGAAGTCCCCTAAATTATCTCCGCAATAGATAGCTAAGTTATATTTTTCTTTAATTTTATCCCATCTTCCCTTTTTGTTGTTTGTATCAGTTTTTAAAAGGATGTGATCTTTATCAGAATCTACAAACCCTAAGTCTTTCATATTTTTAATAGTAGAGTCTAATTCAGTTTTTTCATCTCTATTAGAAACATAAAATACTTCAAAGCCCTTACTTTTTGCAAAGTCTGTGAAAGCTTTAGAGCCAGCTATAGCTTTTGCACTAGCTTTTTCAACCCATTTATGAAAGTTTTCAGGAGTGTAAGAAACACCGTTTTTAATTTGATAACCTGCGTGTGGTGAGTTATCTAAGATAGTTTCATCTATATCTAAAGTTACAGCATAAGGCTTGTCACTTTTTTCTTTAGATAATTTAGATACATAATCTTTACCAGAGTTATAAGCTTCATATCTTAAAGCATTAATCTCTCCAGAGTTTTGCTGCCAATCAACGGCTAATATATTTCCGTTTATTAGTGATGCCATATCTTCTGCAGTTTGAATAGTTTCGATATCGTCTTTATAGACCTCTTTTTGAACGATGTAAGTAGAACCAGCACCAACAGAAATTCCTATAATAAGTGATATTATTATTCCTTTAACTTTTGTGTTTTTCATAAAATCTCCCCTTTTGTTTAAAATAAAGTCAGTTATATTTTATTTTAAAAATATAGATATTATATTGATTATATATTAAGAAAAAGAAAATTAGTAAACGTTACCAGTTAAATTTTCAAATTGATTAAAATTTTAAGAAATGGTAAACAGTTTATAGCTATAATTAAAATATGTTTAACAAATTTGATATTTATTGTACAATGTAAAGGTAATAGATTAAAACGTTATTTATATTAATTTCAAGTTATAAATATACTACATAAAGCATAATATACATTTATGTAGATTAATATTTTTAGGGAGGCAACTATTATGACTAAAAGACTATCATTAGATTTATCTAAAGTAGCTCCATATCTTCAAATGGAAGAAATAGAATATATGAGCGACTTAGTTGAATCATCACACAAAAAGTTACACGAAAAAACAGGAGCAGGAAGTGATTTCTTAGGATGGATCGACCTACCTGTAGATTACGACAAAGAAGAGTTTGCAAGAATCAAAGGCGCAGCTAAAAAGATTCAAGAAAACGCTGATGTTTTAATAGTTATCGGAATAGGTGGATCATACCTAGGAGCTAGAGCAGCTATAGAAATGTTAACTAACAATTTCTACAACGTATTAAATAAAGAAGATAGAAAAACTCCACAAATCTTCTACGTAGGAAACAACATAAGTTCAACATATATGGCTCAATTATTAAAAGCTGTAGAAGGAAAAGATATTGCAGTTAACGTAATATCAAAATCAGGAACTACAACTGAACCTGCAATAGCATTTAGAATCTTCAAAGACCTATTAGAAAAGAAATATGGTAAAGAAGAAGCTAAAAATAGAATTTTTGCTACAACAGACAAAGCTAAAGGAGCTCTTAAAACTTTAGCAGACGCTGAAGGATACGAAACTTTCGTAATCCCAGATGATGTTGGTGGAAGATTCTCAGTATTAACACCAGTTGGATTACTTCCAATTGCAGTAGCTGGAATTAATATAGATGAAATGATGCAAGGTGCAGCTGATGCAAGAGAAGAGTTTAGTAACCCTTCTATAAAAGAAAATGCATGCTACAGATATGCAGCTGTAAGAAATGCTCTTTACAACAAAGGTAAAACTATCGAGTTATTAGTTAACTACGAACCATCATTACACTACTTAAACGAATGGTGGAAACAATTATATGGAGAATCAGAAGGAAAAGATAACAAAGGTATATTCCCAGCAGCTGTTGATTTCTCAACAGACCTACACTCAATGGGACAATACATCCAAGAAGGAAGAAGAGATCTTTTTGAAACTGTTATAAACGTAGAAAGTCCTGAAGAATCAGTGACTATCGAAGCTACAGAAGATGATTTAGACGGATTAAACTTCTTAGCTGGAAAAGACATGAACTTCGTAAACCAAAAAGCTTTCCAAGGAACTTTACTTGCACACAACGATGGAGGAGTACCAAACATGGTTCTTAACGTACCAGAATTAACTCCTTACTACTTCGGTCAAATAGTATACTTCTTCGAAAAAGCTTGCGGAATTAGCGGATATCTTTTAGGAGTAAATCCATTTAACCAACCAGGAGTTGAAGCTTACAAGAAAAACATGTTTGCTTTACTTGGAAAACCAGGTTATGAAGATATAAAAGCTGAATTAGAAAAGAGATTATAATCTTAGGATTTATGAAAATTTTAATTGATGGAGATGCTTGTCCTAGCATCTCCAAAATTGAATCATTAGGAAAAGAGTATTCTATAGAAGTAGAAATCTATTGTGATATAAACCACTACATAAGAAGTGATTACGCAAAAGTAATAATTGTAGATTCAGGTTTTCAAAGTGCAGATATGTTTATAATGAATAATGTTAAAAATAAAGATATAGTTATAACCCAAGATTACGGAGTTGCAGCTATATGTTTACCTAAGGGTGCAACGGTTTTAAGCCCTAAAGGATATATTTATTCAGAAGATAATATAGACTCTATGCTTTCACAAAGACATATACATTCTAAGCTTAGAAAAGCAGGTGTAAGAACTAAAGGTCCTAAAAAAAGAAGTGTAGAAGATGAAAATAGATTAATTAAAAACTTAAGAGTTTCAATAGAAAAGAATTTAGAAAGTTAGTATTTATGTTTTTGCATATAATATTAGCTTTTTTTATTATAAAAAATTCAAAATTAAAGTTATAATAATAATTACATAAAAGAAATATTGTATAATAATAGAATAATCTACCTTTAAAATATTTACAAAAAATGGTATAATTTAAAATAGAATTTAGAGGATCTATTTAAAAGGGGGATTTTTTAGAAAATGAATATTTTGCTTAATAAAAGAAGTCCGCAGTCAGTAGGTAGTAATATAAAAGTAGATATAGATTGTGATGATATAATTGATTATAAAGTTCTTATAGGAAATTTAGGTCTTTGGAGCACTATAAAAGAATTTAACGAAAGTGGACAAGGGCTTTGGGTGCCGGAAGAGCCAGGAGAATATATGATTATGGTTCAAGGTAAGAAGAGAAATTCAAAGAAGCCTTTTGATTTATTAGCAAAAGAAGAGTTTGAAATATTTGCCAAGGAAGAGGAATGTAAATTGATTAAAGATATAATTGTAGAGAAAAAAGAATTTATTGAAGGCGAAAAAATAAATATAAAAGTAATTACTGATGAAAAAGAAGTGCTTTTTAGATTTTCTAAAAAAATCAATGACGAGTGGGAAGTTGTACGTGATTATTCAGGAGAAGATACTATTTCATATTCAGCACACGGTAATGGGGAAGAAGAAGTTTTAGTTGAATGTAAGAAAATAGATTCAGCTAAAAATGTAGATGATTTTAAAACTCTAAAGTTTAATATAAAAGAAAAAAATAAAGGTGAAATAACAGATTTTAAATGTTTAACTGAATCATTATTAGTAAATGAAGAGTTAGTTTTTAAAGTTTTTGCAAATCTTGATGAGACTAGACCACTTCTTTTTAAATTTATCAAAATTGATGAAGATGGAAGAAGCACAGTAGTTCAAGATTTCTCTTCAAGAAGAGTAGTAAGTTTTTCAGAAACAACAGAAGGAAGATATAAACTTCTTTGTTATATGAGAGATATCTTTTCAAATAAAGAATTTGATGATAGAGCCCTTATGGTTTATGATGTATCTTTATATGAACCTATCAAAATCAGAAGCTTTTCAGCAGATTTAAAATCACCACAAGTATCAGGAAGTAAAATTAATTTTAAAGTTAATGCAGAAGGTGGTCGAGAATTAGTATATAGATATATAGTAGATGGACCTATTTCTGATGATTCTTGTTATACTAGAAATTCAGAATTTACTTGGGAAACTTCAAAAGAAGGTGAATACAGAATAACTGTTTATGCAAAAGATGCTTCTTTTAATGGAGACTTCGAGGTAAAGAAAACGATACTTTTTGATGTAGATAAAAAGGCAGCTAAACCAGTTAGGATAGTTGATGTTATAGGAGATCAAAAGGGAGAAGTTTTAATTGGAAAACCTGTTAATGTTAAGATAATTGCAGAAGGCGGAACTTATCTGTCTTATTCATTTATTATATTAAATAATGGTGTTGAACTTGAAAGAATAGATTTTAATGAAGCTAATTGGATAAACTTTACTCCAAAAGAAAAGGGTGAGTATGAAGTTCAAGTAGAGGTTAAGGATAAATATTCTAAAGAATCTTATGATGCTAAGATGAGTTATTTTGTAAAAGCTCGTGATTATTTGCCAGCAAAGATTGAACACATATTATTCCCTCACAAAAGCATTTATTTAATAGGTGACCCTATAGAAATAGAAACTATAGTTAAGCAAACTAAAAATGTTCTAATAAATTATATAACTAAGATAAATGGACATGTAGTCGAAGAAACAGGCTACATAACTAATAAAAAGTTAAAGTTTGTTCCAAAGGTTTCAGGAAAATATACTTTTGAAGTTTTTTCAAAACATATAAGGTGCCAAGAGGAATTTGATTCTAGAAAAGAATTAAGTTTTTATGTTCACGAAGCAACACCTGTAACTGATACTAAAATTAGTATAGATAAAAAGGTTATTGAAATAGGAAAAGAAGTAACTTTTAAGGTAAGTAGTAATGGCGGAAAAGATGTCTGCTATGAGTTTTATATTATGGAAAAAGGGAATTGGATAAAAGCGCAAAGTTATAGTAAGAAAAAATATTATACATTTATGCCTTTTTCAAAGGGATATTATAGAATGATTGTACTTTCTAAGAGTTATTATAAGAGAGTAAATTATGAGGATTACTCAGAAATAGAATTTGAAGTTTAAAGTTAACTTAGGAGGATTAGGATGGAATTAAACAAAATCAGTAATGATATGATGGTTAAGATGGGCCTTATGAGTAAAGTTTTAAAAAGTGCAGCTGGGGACGGAATGCAGTTTGATGTTCTTTACCAATCGCTTTTAAAGGCTGTATCTCAAAACGAAGATTCACAAAAGTTAAGTGATAATATAATGAGCAGTACCCCAGGACAAAACTTACAAGCTATGGATATGTTAATTGGTCAAGCTGATTATAAAAACCAATATGCAAGTGAAAATCTAAGTGCGAGTGCTAGTAATATTAAAGGTCAAGAACTAAGTAATATTAAAGAAGTAAAGCCTGTTACAGAGGATGCTAAGATGAAACAAATCTATGCATCAGTAAATAAATATTCAAAACAATATGGGGTGGACCCAAACTTCGTGCTTGGAATAATTAAAGCAGAATCAAACTTTAATCCTAAAGATACTTCACCAGTTGGTGCTATGGGGCTTATGCAACTTATGCCTGAAACTGCAAGTTATTTAGGAGTTAAAAATCCTTACGATATAGATGATAATATAAAAGGCGGAGTTAAATATATAAGCCAAAAAATAAAGCAGTATAATGGAAGTAAAGAGATGGCACTTATGGCTTATAACGCAGGTTCTGGAACAATGCAAAGAAGAGGCGTAAGTTCAACGAGTGACCTTTATAAAATGCCAAGTGAAACTAGAAATTATGTCCCAAAGGTTATGGGATACTATAGAGACTTTGGTGCTAAAAGTATTTAATAAAAAGATGTTGGATTTAGATCCAACATTTTTTTTGATTATAGAAAAGTATAAAATTAAGTAAAGGTACTTTTATTTGACCATAATAACAATAAGTAATAGAATAGATAAGAGATTTAGAAAGTATGAGGTGTTTCTATTGGAAAGATTAGATAAAATTATTTCTAACTTAGGATACGGAAGTAGAAAAGAAGTTAAAGATCTTTTAAAGAAAAAGTTAGTAGAAGTTGATGGCGAGATAGTTAAAGACAACAAAATGAAAATAGATCCTGAAAATTCAGTTATAAAAATTAATGGGGAAGAATTATTTTATAGAAAGCACATCTATCTTATGATGAATAAACCAGATGGAGTGGTTTCAGCAACTCACGATAGTAGAGATGAAACTGTAATTGATTTATTATACGTAGATCATCAAGCTTTTGATCCATTCCCAGTAGGTCGATTAGATAAAGATACTGTAGGTCTTTTATTTTTAACGAATGACGGTGAATTAAATCACAGACTTATATCACCAAAATGGGGGGTAGACAAAGTTTACTTTGCAAAAATAGATAAAAAAGTAACGGAATCAGATATAGAAAAATTCAAAAATGGTATAACTTTAGATGATGGTTATCTTTGCAAGGAAGCGAAGCTTGAAGTTCTAAATTCTTCAGATGAAGGTTCAGAAATTCACATAACTATACACGAAGGAAAGTTCCACCAAGTTAAAAGAATGTTTGAGGCTGTAGGTAAGTCTGTTACATACTTACAAAGAATCGAATTTGGCGGTCTAAAGCTAGATACAGAGCTAGAAGAAGGCGAATATAGAGAGCTTACAGATGAGGAAATAGCACATTTAAAGAGCTTTTAACGAAAGTTCTTTAATTATGCAAGAAAAACATTCATAATTTACCAAAAGTTGAATATATTTTACAAAAATACTTGCATTTGATTAGTGATTAACATATAATATTTGTTGCAAGGATAAATAAAAGGATATATAGCCCCCTTTTTATTTATTGCTTATTGATTGAACGTAACCCGGCCCCAAGGGTTACGTTTTTGTTTTGCGCAAAAGAAAAAGTTTACATTAAACGTCTTTTGTTAATTTTGTAAAAAAGTGATATTATATTAATAAATTATCAATGAAAGTTATCTTGCAAAAAAATATTTATACGAGAATTACCTTGCAGATATTAAATCGACAAATTACGATAAAAATTAAAGAAGAAGTATATTATATTTACAACTACTTATAATATATGTATAATTATATGAGTTAAAAGAATAAATTTTGCATTGATTAAGAAGAGTATATGTTACTTCATTTAAAAGCGAGTTAGGGGTGGTTAGAGCCTAATATTTGAAAGCATAGAAGGAAGCTTAGGAGCATAAAACTGAAAGATAATTTCGTAGTAAGTTTTGGGATTTACCTCACCTTAAAGAGGTCTTAAGAGAGTTAGCTTAAGCTAACTAAATTAGGTGGTACCGCGTAAAGTGTAGCTTTTCGTCCTATTTTTTTTGGATGATAGGCTTTTTTTTATAAACTTTTATAGAAAGAGGGAGATAAGATGAGTAGAGAACAATTAGCTAATTTAATCTTTAAAGATGAATTAAAAACACCAAACGATTATTTAGAAATGTATCCAAAGAGAGATATTAAAGAAGGAGCGCACGTAGTAAGATATGCTCCAAGTCCTACAGGATTCCAACATATAGGAGGAGTATATGCTGCTCTTATAAACGAAAGATTAGCTCACCAAAGTGAAGGTATCTTTTATTTAAGAATAGAAGATACAGACCAAAAAAGAGAAGTTGAAGGAGCAATCCAAGATACTATAGAAACTATGCATAACTTTGGTATGGAATTTGACGAAGGTCAAACTGGAGAAGAAACTTCAAAAGGTAACTATGGTCCATACAGACAAAGTAAAAGAAAAGAAATTTATCACGCATTTGCAAAAGATTTAGTAAAAAGAGGTTTAGCGTACCCTTGCTTCTGTACTCCAGAAGAATTAAATGATATAAGAGAAAAGCAAATGGCAGAAAAAATAACTCCAGGATACTACGGAGAGTATGCTGTTTATAGAAATCTTCCAGTAGAAGAAGCTATCAAAAGAATTGAAAGTGGAGAAGAATATATCTTAAGATTAAAATCTCCTGGAAAAGAAGAAAACAGAGTAGAATTCCACGATTTAATAAAAGGAGATATATCTTTCCCAGAGAACGTTCAAGATATAGTTATAATTAAATCAGATGGACTTCCAACTTACCATTTTGCACACGCTATAGATGATGCTTTAATGCATACAACTGACGTTATAAGAGGAGAAGAGTGGTTATCATCATTACCTATCCACCTTCAATTATTCCAAGTTTTAGGATTTGAAACTCCAAACTACGCTCACGTTCCAACTATAATGAAATCAGAAAACGGATCAAAAAGAAAACTTTCAAAAAGAAAAGATCCAGAAAGTGCTGTAAGTTACTACAGAGAAGAAGGATATCCAGCTGAATCAGTTATAGAATACCTTCTAAACATCATAAATTCAAGCTACGAAGAGTGGAGAACTGAAAATCCAGATGCTGATTACCACGACTTCAAAGTAGAACTTGACCACATGAGTAAATCAGGAGCTTTATTTGATATAGTTAAATTACACGACGTTTCTAAAAACGTAATCTGTAAGATGAAAGCTGAAAATGTTTATGATAAGTATACTACTTGGGCAAAAGACTTCGATAAAGAAATGTATGATTTAGTAGTAGAAAACGAGGCTATGATTAAAGCTGCATTTAACATAGAAAAAGACGGCCCAAAACCTAGAAAAGACTTTGGAAAATGGAATGAAGTTAAAGAAAAAATATTCTTCTACTTTGACGAGTTATTCGATAAAGAAAAAGCTGAAGAAATAGAACTTCCTAAAACTTGCGATTTAGCATTAGCTAAAGAGGTAGTAGAAGGATACAAAAAAGCTTATAATTTCAACACTGATAAAGACACGTGGTTTGAAGAATTAAAAGCTGTAGCAATTGACCTTGGCTTTGCTACAAACAGAAAAGAATTTAAAAGAGAACCAGAAAAGTTTAAAGGGATGGTTTCAGATGTTGCAGGTTCAGTTAGAGCTGCAATTACTCACAGAACTAATACTCCAGACCTTTACATCATAATGCAAATTATGGGAGAAGAAAAAGTAAGAGAAAGATTCGATAAATTCTTAAGCTTATAAAATATATTTATTAATAAAGGGATATTAGACTGATTTTAGTTTAATATCCCTTTTAATCATTAAAAAATTATAAGTATTTTTAATGGGACATGTTTATGATATACTATTGATTAATTGACTAGGGGAAGTCTTTTAAGGAGGAATAATAATGCAGACAAATTTAAATAGCAGGCAAATTAAAGCTATAGAAACTAAGAAGAAAATATATGACACAGCAATTGAATTAATGGAGACTATAGGTTTTGAAAATATTACTATAAATAAGATTTGTAAGGGAGCAAATGTAGCAGTTGGAACTTTTTATTATTACTATAAATCTTTAGATTTTATAATAGTTGAATCTTATAAGGAATTAGATTATTATTTTGAAAAATTAGAAAAAGAGGGTTACTTCGAAGGAAACTATAAGGAAAAAATATTCAAAATAGTTTCAGAACAGATAAGTTATCCTATAAGAAAAGGTATTAAAATAACAACTCAGTTTTATAAAAGTCAGTTAACTAGTGAAAATGAGTATTTTACATCAAGTGAGAGAAAATCACCTATGCTTTTAAGAATTGCAATTGAAGAAGGACAAGATTTAGGAAAGATAACTAAAGATATAAGTAGTTCAACCATAAGAAATGATATATCTAATATAATAAGAGGAACTATTTATTCTTGGTGTTTAAGAAATGGAGATTTTGATCCTATAAAAGAAGGACTTGGAACTCTAGAAAGATACTTTAAGGGAATAGAAATTTAGATATAAAAAAAGGCTTTGAAATTTCAAAGCCTTTTTTATTATAATTTGAATGATGATTTTAAAGGTACTATTCTGTTGAAAACTAATTTGTCAGAAGTAGTAAGTTTGTTATCTACTGAGAAGAATCCGTTTCTAACCATTTGAACTTTGTCTAATGGTTCTAATCCTTTAATTCCTTCAGGTTCTACAAAACCTTCTAAAACTTCTAAAGAATTAGGGTTTATTTGTTCTAAGAAATGTTTTCCTTCGTTTTCAGGTTCATCATCTAATATTAAAGGTTCAAATAATCTAAATTCACAAGAAACAGCAGTACTAGCTTCAACCCAGTGGATTGTTCCTTTTACTTTTCTTCCTGTAAATCCTGAACCACTCTTAGTTTCAGGGTCGTAAGTACAGTGAATTTCTTTTATTTCACCATTTTCATCTTTAATTACTTCAGTGCATTTTACGAAATAAGCACCTCTAAGTCTAACTTCGTTACCAGGGAATAGTCTGAAATATTTCTTTGGAGGATTTTCCATAAAGTCATCCTTTTCGATATATATTTCTCTTGAGAATGGAACCATTCTTTTTCCCATAGTTTCGTCTTTTGGGTGGTTAGACATTTCAAGCATCTCTACTTGACCTTCAGGGTAGTTAGTTATAACTACTTTAATAGGATTAGTTACTCCCATTATAGCGTGAGCTTTAGGTTGAAGGTCTTCTCTTAAGAAGTAATCAAGCATTTGAGAATCAACTGTTGAGTTGTTTTTTGCAACACCTATAGCTGTGCAGAAGTTTCTAATTGATTCTGGAGTGTAACCTCTTCTTCTAAGGCCTGATATAGTAGGCATTCTAGGGTCATCCCAACCGTCAACTACAGCTTCATCAACTAATTGTTTAAGTTTTCTCTTACTCATAACTGTGTTAGTCATGTTAAGTCTAGCAAACTCTATTTGTCTAGGTACTGATTCCATTTCACATTCTTTTACTACCCAATCGTATAAAGGTCTGTGATCTTCGAATTCAAGAGTACAGATAGAGTGAGTTATGTTTTCTATAGCATCTTCTAAAGGATGAGCAAAGTCATACATAGGGTAGATGCACCATTTATCACCTGTGTTATGGTGAACTGAATGAGAAATTCTATAGATTATAGGGTCTCTCATATTAAGGTTTGGTGAAGACATATCTATTTTAGCTCTTAAAACTTTAGAACCGTCTTCAAACTCACCGTTTTTCATTCTTTCAAGAAGGTCTAAGTTTTCTTCTACACTTCTATCTCTATAAGGACTGTTCTTACCAGGTTCAGTAAGAGTTCCTCTGTATTCTTTCATTTCTTCAGGACTTAAGTCACAAACATAAGCTAAACCTTTTTTTATAAGAAGCTGGGCTTTTTCATACATAGTCTCAAAGTAGTTTGAAGCAAAATGAAGTTCATTCCAGTTACAACCTAGCCATTTAACATCCTCTTCTATAGATTTAACATATTCAGTATCTTCTTTTAATGGGTTTGTGTCATCAAATCTTAAATTAGTTCTACCTTGGAATTCTTTTGAAAGTCCAAAGTTTAATAATATAGATTTAGCGTGACCTATATGTAGGTAACCGTTAGGTTCTGGTGGGAATCTAGTAATAATACTATCGTGCTTACCAGTTTCTAAATCTTCTACGATTATGTTTCTAATAAAGTTTGATGAGATATTCTCATTTGACATAAAAGTATACCCCTCCTGTAATTTATTTGATAGAGTTAAAAAAACTCTAAGTTCATGTCTTTATATTATACATTTACCTTTAATTTTAATCCAATATAGACAAAAAATAAAGTGAAAGTTTTCCTTTAGTACCCCATTTTATACAGATTTCCTATAAGACGCAGGGGAACTTCCCGTAAATGATTTAAAAATCTTTATAAAATACGAAACATCGGAAAATCCTGTCTCAAAACCTATGTCTGTTATAGAAAGATTTGTAGACTTTAATAGATTTATAGCTTTTTCTATTCGTATCGAATTTATAAAGTTTGTAGCTGTTTTTCCTGTTTGATTTTTGAAAAATCTTATAAAATAATATTCGCTATAGCCTGAGATTTTAGCTAAGTCTTTTATTTTAATAGGGTTATTGTAATTATTTTTAATATACATAATTACAGATTTAATTTTTTCTAATTTCTCATTATTAATAACAGAACTTTTATTATTTGAAATTATATTATCTTCAAATAAAATAGAAAATAATAAAAAGAAATAGCCTTTAATTTTAAGCTGATAAGAGTAGTCTTTAGATTTAAATTCAGAAGATATCTTTAAAATATATTCTAAAAGTAAATTGTAGTTTTTAAAATTATCACTATTAATTATCGGGCATAATATCTTATCATTTATAAGCGATTTAATAAAAATAGAAGAAGATGAGTCTAATTTAGAACTTAAAAACATACTTAAATCAAAAACTATAGCCTCGTATTTTAATTCTTCTGTGCTAGAACTACTCATATAGTGAAGGGAAGTCGGGCTTATAAATATTAAATCTTTAGGCTTTACGTAATACTCTTTTAAATCTACGTGGATTTTCCCAGTACCAGAACGTATATAAACTATCTCCATTTCATCATGCCAGTGAAGGTAGTTATCCTTTGCAGAAACTGAAACCCCCTCATAAATATCCATAAATATATCAAAGTCGCCGTGAGTTTTCTTTTCTTTTAAATCTACATATTTTGAATTTTTCAAAGCAAACACTCCCTTATAGCAATATAGTTATATTGATTAGCATAAATGTTCGAGAAATAATATTTAGATGTCATTATAATACTATAATAGCAGAAGAAAAAGGGAAGGGGGATAAAATTTTGTTAGATAAAAAAATAACTACTAATTTAAAAGATATAACTTGGCCGATTTTCATAGAAACACTTCTTATGTCGCTGCTTGGAAGTATGGATACCTTAATGCTTGGAAGGTATTCAGATTCAGCTGTTGCAGCTGTAGGTATAACAAATCAGATTATTTGGCTAATTAATTTAATGTTTGGAATTATAACAGCAGGAACTGCAATACTTTTAACTCAAAATATAGGAGCGAAAAGCTCAAAAAAAGATATCTTAAATATAAGTGGGATTTCTATAGGAGTTAACTTTATTTTAGGTGCAATTATAAGTATTTTATTATTTTTAGGAGGAAGAGAACTTTTAAAATTATTAAATAGCCCAGATGAACTTATAACTTTAGGGACTCAATATATTGATATAGTTGGAGGGTTCACTTTCGTTCAAGCAATTCTTATGACTTTAACTGCTATTTTAAGGTCTCACAGTTTAACTAAGGTTTGTATGAAGATAACATTTATAATGAATATAATAAATGTTGTTTTAAATTATATATTTATTTTTGGAAAGTTTGGCTTCCCATCACTTGGAGTAAGCGGGGCAGCCCTTGGAACTACAATAAGTAGGATAATAGGATTAATAATAGCTTTTATAGTTTGTTATAAATACATCCTAAAAGATTTTAAATTTAAAAATCTACTTCCTTTTCCAAAGTTGCATTTAATAAATATATTTAAAATTGGGATACCATCAGCTGGAGAGCAGATATCTTATAGCCTTTCTCAACTTGTTATAACTGGATTTATAAATACTATAGGGGTAGAGAGTGTAGCTACAAAAAGTTATATATCAACTCTATCTACATTTGCCTTTGTTTTTGCGGTAGCTATGGGACAAGGTAGCAGTATTATAGTTGGGAAGTTAGTTGGGGAAAGAGAAAATGATACAGCATATAAAGTCTATCTCTATGCTTTAAAGAAGTCTTTAATAGTAACTATAATAATAAGTGGAGCTTTAGCTATATTTAGTCATCCTTTATTAGAAATACTTACAGATAGCCCTGAAATAGTTATATTAGGAGGCTATATTCTAATTGTAGACTTTATATTAGAACAAGGAAGAACTATGAATATAGTAGGGATAAATGCACTTCGTGCTACAGGTGATGTTAAATTCCCAGTTTATATTGGAATATTTTCTATGTGGTTTTTTGCTGTAGGACTTGGATATATCTTAGGGATAAAACTTGGGCTGGGTCTTGTAGGGATGTGGATTGCATTTACTATAGATGAATGCTTTAGAGGTGTTTTAGTTTTCTTTAGGTGGAAAAATAGAAAGTGGGAAAATAAAAGCTTTATTAAGTATTAAAATAAAAATAGGTCTATAACACTAGAATAAACAGTGTTATAGACCTAAATTTTTAATTATAATCTTGTAGCAAGGTCGAATCTTTCTGATACTATATTCCAATTTATTATATCGAAAAAGTTATCTAAGTATTCTGCACGCTTGTTTTGATATTTTAAGTAATAAGCATGTTCCCAAACGTCTACAGTTAAAAGTGGAACTTCATCTGTAGATAAAGGGCAGTTTTGGTTTGGAGTTTTAATTATTTTTAGTGAATTAGTTTCATCTAAAATTAACCAAGCCCAACCTGAACCAAATTGAGTAAGTCCTGCATCTTTAAATTCTTTTTTAAACCCTTCAAAAGATCCAAAAGATTTTTCGATAGCGATTCTTAAAGAACCAGTTGGTTCTTCTTTAGAAGGTGCGCTTAAACCTTCCCAGTAGAATTCGTGATTATAAACTCCACCAGCGTTATTAATAACTGCTGCATTTATATCATCTGGAACCTTATCTAAATTTTTTAATAATTCACCTAAGCTATAATTAAAAAGGTCTGGATGTTTTTTTAATGCGTTGTTTAAGTTATCAACGTAAGTTTGTTGATGCTTGTCGTGGTGTATAGTAACAGTTGCTTTATCTATTACAGGTTCTAAAGCATCGTATTCAAATGGTAATGGTTTTAAAGTAAATTCGTTTGTCATAAATCTCACCTCATTATTATTATTATTAATTTATAATTAAAAATACATTAATTATCTAATCCTTGAAAGTTAAATGATGGTACATATTCAGTAGAACTAGATTCACTATCTTGTATAAAAGCGTTTTTAATCCCAAGTGATGCGGCATAATCAATTAAGGTATCGTAAACCTTAGGAGTTAAAGGTTTAGAAATTTCTTTATATGAAAATGCGTTATACATAGGGGTGTATTGGCTCATTATACTAATATATACATCATCTTTAAACATGCTATAAATAGTATCTATTATTTTTTTTGAATCAAATAAAAGCCCAGGAAGCATTAAATGTCTTATAACCATCCCTTTTATCATTCTTCCATCTTCATCGAATTGATTTTTAGAAACTTGTCTAAACATCTCTTTAAGTATTTCGATAACGTTGTCTTTATAACCTTTTACTTTTGAGTATTTAATTGCAAACTTTTCGTTAAAATACTTAAAATCTGGAAGGTAGATATCTATAAATCCATCTAAAGCTTTTATAGTTTCTAAAGAATCATAGCTATTTGTGTTATAGAGTATAGGTAAATTTAAACCTTTAGATTTTGCGATTTTTAAGGCTTCTATTATTTGAGGAACATAATGAGTTGGTGTAACTAAGTTTATATTACTTGCACCTTTTTCTTGAAGATTTAAAAATATATTTGATAAATCCTCTATAGAAATTTCTTTTCCTTTATGTTCTTGACTTATTTCGTGGTTTTGACAAAACACACATTTTAAATTGCAGTTTGAAAAGAACACAGTTCCAGAACCTTTTCCAAAAGATATAGGAGGCTCTTCAAAAAGGTGAAGCTCTGCTCTTGCTGCCATTATTTTATCAGAAGAGTTACATACTCCAAGTTTTTTAGATGTTCTATCTACATTACAATTTCTTATACATAAATTACAGTTTTTTAATGAATCTAACATATTTATCCCTCTTAAAAAATAAGTTTGTTTTAAGTAGATTATATTCCTATAAAATTATATAATCAAACTAATATAGAGATAATACATATAATTAAATTATGTTATGAAAGGGAGTTTAAAATTATGGAGGAAAATTTCTTTGAGTTTGAATATGAAGGCGAAGAGTTTAAAAGGGTTGAGGGAAGAAATAAAAATATTATAGATAGAGTATTTGAAAATTGCATTTTTAGAAATTGCGATTTTTCTTCAGCAGATTTTAGAGAGACTACTTTTGATAACTCTGAATTTATAGAATGTAATTTGAGTTTAACTAAATTTAATGATTCGAAATTAAGAGGAGTACTTTTTAAAGACTGTAAGCTTGTAGGAATTGATTTTACTAAATGTGATAGATTTATTTTAGATTTTGAATTTTCAAAGTGTTTAATACAAAACTGCAGCTTTGCTGATTTAAAAGTTCCAAAGATAAGATTTATAGAGTGTAATGTGTTTGGAACTGATTTTATAAATGCGGATATGAGAGAAGCAAATTTTAACAAATCCAGTTTAGAAGAGAGCATTTTTGAAAATACTAATTTATGTAAGGCAAACTTTACGGAGAGCTTTAATTATAGAATTAATCCAGTTAGAAATAATATAAAGAAAGCAAAGTTTAGTATGCCTGATGTTTTAAGTCTTCTAGATGATTTTGATATAATCATAAAATAAAAGACAGGAGATTATATAAATGGGAAGAATAGAAAAAATAATTAAAGAAACTAAAGTGCCAAGTACTAGAAAATCGTTAAGAGAAGAATTTATAAATATGGGACTTAAAAAAGGTGATACAGTTTTAGTTCACTCATCACTAAGTTCTATAGGGTATGTGCTTGGTGGAGGAGATACTGTAATTAGAGCTCTTATAGATGTAATTACAGAAGAAGGAACTATAGTTATGCCAACTCACTCAGGAGATTTATGTGACCCTGTATTTTGGAGTAACCCAGAAGTTCCAAAAGAATGGTTTGAATTAATTAGAGAAGAACTACCAGCTTTTGACCCTAAAACTACTAAAACTTTCGGGATGGGAGAAATCGTTGAGTGTTTTAGAAACTTTGAAGGTGTAAAGAGAAGTTATCACCCTACTGTTTCTTTTGCAGCCTACGGTAAAAACAAAGATTTCGTAACAGATAATCACAGTTTAGATTATTCCCTTTCTGATACTTCACCTTTAGGTAGGGTATATGATTTAGACGGGAAAATACTTTTAATCGGTGTAGATATGGAGAGAAATACGTCTTGCCATTTAGGAGAGTATAGAGCAGGGAACTTTGAAAAGTCAAAAAACGCTGCACCTGTAATTATTGATGGAAAAAGAGAATTTAAAGTTTTTGATGATATAGATTTTAGAACAGAGATGTTTTACTTTATAGGAGAAGGTTTAGAAGAAAAAGGTAAGATAAAAGAATATAAGCTTGGAAACTCAAAAACTCTTGTGATGAGTCAAAGAGATTGTGTTGATTTTTCAGAGGAATTTTTTAGAAATAGAGAGTATTAATTAAATTAATTAAAAATCGATAATTATATAAGATGTAATCTTAGAAAATAAGGGGGAATCTAATATGATGACGATTGATAAAATAAATAATATTTACAAAGGGGAAGTAAATACATTAAATAATTCTGATAATATAAATAGAATAAGTATACCTAAAGGCGAAGATTCTTTATTAAAAAAAGAAGAGTCAGGAGATTCTATCGATATATCAAACAAAGGGAAAAAGATTTTAAATATAAGTGGAAAACTAAATCAGCACGTTCCTATAAACTCAACTGTGTACGTTGATACAGGTACTATATTAAAAATTATGGACTTTTCAACAAACAACAAAG
The DNA here is from genome assembly GCF_015234215.1 of Clostridium chrysemydis. GTDB lineage: Bacteria > Bacillota > Clostridia > Clostridiales > Clostridiaceae > Clostridium > Clostridium chrysemydis. Next base: position 220,896 of record NZ_JADEKP010000004.1, read on the forward strand.
AATACCAGTGGAGTGAGATGGGAAAAGATACAGAAAAACGCTGGGTAGTTATTAACGGACAAAGGTTTGAATCACCCCTTAGTGAAGAGGAAAAAAGGCTTATGAGAAATGCTTCTAAAACTATGTTAGATTATATAAAAGAAGCAGAAGATGAGAGATTAGAAAGAGATAGAAAAAGAGGAATAAAAACTAACCTTTCATTAGGAGAAGACGGCAAATTAAACACTTCAGATAATATAGACGATCCTAATATAAAAAATCTTATGAATAATGAAGTTGTTTGCAATATGCTTTCTGAAATGATTGGTAAAGGAATATTAAGTAATATAAGTATATCAGTATAAAAAAGATGCCTATTTTAAGGCATCTTTATTATTTTTAGCGAGTTCCTGTATCTTTGGTGAGTTTATATAAAGTTCTTGGATTTTATGTTCTTTATCGTCATCTTTAAAAGTAACTGAAATCATAACAGGCTCTTTTTCAGAAGAAAAATTAGCTTCGTAAAGCATGCTTATATAATCCTTTTTCTTCATAGATTCAACAAACTTTAAACTTCCAGCTTCGTAATCACCTATCTTGCCTTTTATAGGCATCATTAAAGAAATAAAACTTTCTTTATCTTTCATCATTTCAAGCATTTCTTTTGATAGTTTATCTTTTAAAGAATCGTAATCTAAACTGTCAACCGATTCTAAAACATTCTCTACAATAGGAGTTGAATATTTTAAAACTTCGTCAGTATTTTCTTTAGAATTTGTGCATCCTACAAAGGAAAACAAGCTTAATAAAATAAATAAAATAGGTATGATTTTTCTAAGTTTCATTTAAATCCTCCAAGATAATTAATATGTACAAGTTTACAGATAAATTATATCATAAGACTTTATTATTTAATTAATATGTATGATATAATATTTTAATAATCAAGAAAGGAGGAAATGGTTTGGATTTAAAATCATTATTAAATAAAGAACAATATGAGGGTGCAACAACTGTTGATGGGCAAGTACTGATTCTTGCAGGTGCAGGTTCAGGAAAGACAAGAGTTTTAACATATAGAATGGCTCATATGATAGAAGACCTTGGGATTTTCCCGTGGAAAATATTAGCCATAACATTTACAAATAAAGCAGCAAAAGAGATGAGGGATAGGGTTAGGTCTATAGTCGGTGAAAAAGCTGATGATATGTGGATTTCAACTTTCCACTCAACTTGTGTAAAAATACTTAGAAGAGATATTGATAAATTAGGATATAAAACTAGCTTTACAATATACGATACATCAGACCAAAAGGTTTTATATAAAGAATGTATGAAAGCTCTTCAAATAAACGATAAAGATATAACTCTTCAAGAGATTATGGGTAAGGTTGGAAGAGCTAAAGATAGCATGATTTCACCAGCTGCATTTAAAAGAGAACACGAGTCTAATTTTAGAGAAAATAAAATTGCAGATGTATACGAAATGTATCAAAAGAGACTTAAAGAAAACAATGCTTTAGATTTTGATGACCTTATAGGAAAAACAGTAGAGTTATTTAAAAAGAACCCTGATGTTTTAGAATTTTATCAAAATAAATTCAAATATATTATGGTTGATGAGTATCAAGATACAAACGGTGCTCAATACGAATTAGTAAGACTTTTAGCAGAAAGAAATAAAAACATTTGCGTTGTGGGCGATGACGACCAATGTATTTACCAATGGAGAGGCGCTGATATAACTAACATATTAGAGTTTGAAAAAGACTATCCAAACTGTAAAGTTATAAAGCTTGAGCAAAACTATAGATCAAAGGGAAATATACTAGATGCAGCAAATGTTGTTATAGTTAATAACTCAAGAAGAAAATCAAAAGCTCTTAGAACAGTTCAAGAACCAGGAAGCAAAGTTAAGATTTATAGAGCTTATTCAGATAGAGAAGAAGGAGACTTTGCAGGTAGAGAGATTCAAAACATAAGAGCTAGAGAAAGTGATAGAAACTACAACGATTTTGCAGTTCTTTACAGAACTAATGCTCAGTCACGTATATTTGAGGAAGGGTTTAGAAGAAGAGGTATACCTTATAAGATAATCGGAGGAACTAAGTTCTACGATAGAAAAGAAATTAAGGATATCTTAGCTTACCTTAAAATATTAGTTAACCCTCAAGATGATATAAGTATAAAAAGAGTTATAAACGTACCAAAGAGAAGTATAGGTGATGCAACTGTTAATAAGGTTTCAGAATTTGCAGAGATGTACGAATTAAACCTTTGGGATGCACTTACAGAAGCTAGAACTATTCCAACTCTTACTCCTAGAAACTGCGGTTCTATTGAAAAGTTCACAAGTGTTATGGAAAACTTAATGATAATGGCAGAAACTATGACGCCATCTATGATTATAGAAACTATTTTAAAAGACACTGGATATTTAGAAGAGCTTAAAAAATCTCAAGAGATAGAAGATAAAGCTAGGATAGAAAACTTAGAAGAACTAGTTTCAGATGCTGTTGATTTTGAAAAAGGAAATGACGAAGATAAATCACTAGCTGCATATTTAGAAAAAGTATCGTTAGTTCAAGATACAGATAAAATCGAAGAGGAAGAAGATGCTGTAGTTATGATGACTATCCATAGTGCTAAAGGATTAGAGTTCCCGTATGTATTTATGGTAGGAATGGAAAATGGCTTATTCCCAAGTAAAGGCGATATTGAAAGGGAAGAGCAGATGGAAGAGTCTAGAAGACTTTGTTACGTTGGAATTACAAGGGCAAAAGAAGTTCTTTATATGACATCAGCAGAAGTTAGAAGGGTGTTTGGTAGAACAGTTTCATACAGCCAATCAGATTTTATAAATGAGATTAGAACTGACTTAAAAGAATATATAAACGAAAGAAGCACAAATGGAGCTTCAAGAGAAGGGTTCTTTGGATCACCAGAAAAACCTATGCATGGAAACCCTCACGGATTAAGAAGTGGCTTTAAGAAGAATACTTCAAGTCTTTATGGAAATACTTCTAATAGTGCACCTTCTAATGGTGGAGATTTAGATAGTAGCAATTTAAGCCTTGGAAAAAAAGTTAAGCACGAAAAATTCGGTGTTGGAACTATAGTTTCAATAACTCCTTCAGGAGATGATAAAAAGCTTACTATAGCCTTCGATAAACAAGGTGTTAAGATGCTCATGTTATCAATGGCAAAACTTGAATTAATTTAATATAAGGGGAATCGAAAATGGATAATATGGATAAACAAAAAAGAATGGAAGCTCTTATAGAAGAGTTAAATAGATATTCATATGAGTACTATACATTAGATAATCCAACAGTTACAGATAAAGAATACGACGTAAAATACGATGAATTAAAATTATTAGAAAAAGAATTAGGTTTAGTTTTACCTTATTCACCAACAGTTAGAGTTGGGGATACTGTTTTGGAAGGCTTTGTAAAATACACTCACAAAGGAAGACTTTGGAGCTTAGATAAGGCTCAATCTATAGAAGAGATTAAAGAGTGGCATAACAGAAACCTTAAATTCCTTAAGGAAATGAGAGAAAGAGGGCATAACCTTCCAGACCTTAAATATATAGCTACTAAAAAGTTTGATGGACTTACAATCAACTTAACTTATAACGAAGATGGGATTTTAGAAACTGGTGCTACTCGTGGAACTGGAGAAATCGGTGAAAATGTTACGGCGCAAGTTAAAACTATAAAATCTATCCCGCTTAGAGTAGATTACGACCATGTATTTGAAGTTCACGGCGAAGCTATTATGACAACAGAAGCTTTTAAAAAATATAACGAAGAATCAGAAACTCCTCTTAAAAACTTAAGAAACGGAGCAGCTGGGGCTTTAAGAAACTTAAATGTTAAAGAAACAGCTAAAAGAAACCTTTCTGCATTTTTCTATGACGTAGGGTATGATGAAGGAAAAGGATTTAAAACTTACACAGAAATGCTTGAATTTATAAAAGAAAAAGGTTTCCCTGTAGATAGTTATATAAAAGAATGCAAAACTATAGAAGATATAGAAAAAGAAATAGATTATATAGAAAATATAAGATTTGATTTAAATTACGATATAGACGGATTAGTTTTAGCTATAGACGATATGGAAACTCGTGAACTTTTAGGGTACACAGTTAAGTTCCCTAAATGGGCTATAGCTTACAAATTCGAAGCACAAGAAGCTACAACAACTCTTTTAGATGTAGAGTGGAACGTTGGAAGAAGTGGAAGAGTAGCACCAACAGCTCTTTTAGATCCAGTTGAATTAGCTGGAGTTACTGTAAAGAGAGCAACTTTAAATAATATGGACGATATTAAAAGAAAAGGCGTTAAAATCGGTGGAGAAGTATTTGTTAGACGTTCAAATGACGTTATTCCTGAAATAATGGGAATGGTTAATAAAGATCAAGAAAATACTAAAGAAATAACACCGCCAGAAAACTGCCCAGCTTGTGGAAGTCACTTAATAGAAGAGGGAGCGCATATCTTCTGTGAAAACACTTTATCTTGTAAGCCACAGTTAGTAAAAACTATAGTTCATTACGCTTCTAGAGAAGCTATGAATATAGCAGGTTTTTCAGAAAGAACAGCAGAGCAGCTTTTTGAAAAGTTAAATATAAAATCAATCTGTGATTTATATAAATTAAACAAAGAAGATTTAATAGATCTTGAAAAGTTTGGTCCTAAAAAGGCTCAAAACCTTTTAGATTCTATAGAAAATAGCAAAGACTGCACTTTAGAGGCATTTGTTTATGCTTTAGGAATAAAAAATGTAGGATATAAAACTGCTAAAGACTTAGTTAAAACTTTCAAGAGCTTAGAAGGTTTAAAAGAAGCAAAATTCGAAGAACTAGTTGCAATCCCTGATGTTGGAGATATAGTAGCTAACTGTATAGTAGAATTTTTTAGTGCTGAAGAAGTATTAAAAACTATAGATGAACTTTTAGAACTTGGAGTTAAACCTAAGTACACAGAAAAAGAGATTATAGAAAGTGTATTTGCTTCAAAAACTTGCGTTGTAACTGGTACTATGGAGAAATACTCAAGAAAAGAAATAAAAGAAAAACTTGAGAGTTTAGGTGCTAAAGTTTCAGGAAGTGTAAGTAAGAAGACAGATTACGTTATAGCAGGAAAAGAAGCAGGTTCAAAACTTACTAAGGCAGAAGAACTTGGAGTAACTGTACTTAGTGAAGATGATTTTGAAAAGATGATAGGTGAGTAATAATGAATAAAAAAGTTATTAATACACTTACCATAATATCAAGTATAATAGCTTGCATAACTATAATCTGTACATTTTTAACATCATACAAGTTCATATATATAGGAGATATATTTAATTCATACTTAGGAGTTCAAATAGTTTTAGCTATAACTATGATAATTTGGGCTATAAGATTTTGGTATGAAGAACACGGTAATAAAAGATATATTTACACTGGATTTTGTTTAATAATTTCAGTTGCATCTATGTTTTTTATTGCAAGTTTTATAAGATAAAAAAAGCGGGTAGATTAATTTCTACTCGCTTTCTTTATCTAAATGTTTATTATCTTTTTCTGCATTATAAGAATCTTCGAATTTAGTGCTGTTATTAAGATGAAAATCACCAGTTAAGATGTTTTGAATATAATCTTCTTCATCTTCTTCACTTTTAAACTTTAAGTCTGTGATTTTACTTCTTTTTGCGATAATACTAAGGTTTTGGTTTATCTTTTCTAAAATATAGTTTTTATATCTTATTTGGCTAAAAGTTTTTAAAGCTATTATAAATAACCATATTCCGATAAACATAAAAGTTAGCATAAAAATTATTCCGATGATTGAAGTTGCACCTATTATAAAACTCATTAGTAATACCTCCTAAAATATATCATTATTATATCACACCTACTTATTAATTTTAACTAAGGCATAGAAAAATATTCAGCTTATGATTAAGCTTATAAAATTTGGTTAATAATTAAATATAAGAAAAAGGAGGCGTTTTATGAAGAGGATAATTTTATCTGCAGTTATAACTTTAATTATTTTAATTACCGGTTTAAGTTTTATAGATATAGAAAAAAATACTGTAGTAAAAGAAGAAAATTCAATAATATATGCTTTAGATAAGATTCCAACTACTATAAAAAATGTCAGCGCCTTGACTGTACGAGAAAAGGATATAATCTGTGCAACTAGTAAGGGGCTAGTTCAAAAGACAGAAGAAGGAAAGATAGAACCGTCTTTATCTAGTGAGATTAATATTCGAGATAAGGGAATCGAATACGAGTTTAAAATTAGAGATGACGTTTATTGGAACGATGGAAGAAAGATTACTCCAAGCGAAGTTGTAGACTTCTTTAGAGAACTTTTAAAAGAGGAAAGTGATTCGAATATAGAAGCTTTACTTAACGTTTATGGAGCTAAAGAATATAGAAAAGGTACTGTTGATTTTGAAAATGGTGTTGCTATTAATAGCACTGAAAACAGTGTAATTATAAGGCTTAATAAAAAAGATGATAAATTCCTAGAAGAACTTACAAAACCTGAATACAGGGTTAGAAAGTTTTTAGTTATGTGGGAAGATTTAAATAACAACTACTCTAACATACCTTATACTGGAGACTTTTATATCTCTAATATAAGAGATGGAAATATGGAACTTAAGTCAAACGAGCACAACTTTAAAAACAGCAGCATCTCTAAAATAGAGTTAGTTGAAGACAAGAACGTAGAACTTGCTATGGCAGCGTATGAGATAGGGGAGAGGGATATAGTAGTAGATCCTCCAAAGAGTCAGTTAAACAGACTAGCTAGCGAAAATAAGCTTATAACATCACCTTCAAACAAAGGTAAGTATCTTTGGATAAATAACGAAAGTGAAGAATTACCTTTAAGTTCTAGAAGAACTTTATATAGCAATATTTACGAAGCGCTATCAGAGTATAGTACTTCTAACTCGCACTTTGCAGAAGCTTCAGAGGGAAGTTATTTTAGAGAAGATAAGGATGATTTAACTAAGCTTCAAGCAAGAAAGGTTATGAGTAACAAAGATAAGGGAAGTTTACCAGACGTAGTTACAATGCTTGCAGAAGACACTATAGAAAATAGAGTTATATTAAAAAGTATTCAAGATTGGTATAAAGTGAATTCTAGTATAAGTTTTAGATACTCTCTAGTCTCTAAGGAAGAGTTTAAGAGCAGCGATCTAAGAAAGAGGTATGATATGGCTATAGTGGATGCAAAAGCGGATTCTAAGGACAGAGAAGCCTATTATAGTTCGATAAAAGAATGGTTTACTAAAGATCAATTAAAATTATCAGAAAAAGAGAAGTTTAATGAACTTGAAGAAAGCCTTTTTTCAAATTATACTTTGATGCCTCTTATTTTTGAAAATAGAAATATAGCAATCTCAGGAGATATAAAGAATCTTAAATTCGATTTTTATGGAAACTTAGATTTTTCAAAGCTTAAAAATAAAGAATAAAAAATAAGCCTTACTTAGCGGACTTTAATCCACTAAATAAGGCAAATTTTTTTAAAAAAGTTTTATTTATTTTTATCATTAACTTTATCTTCTTCATTTTGATTACCGCTAAGTTCTATTTCTAAAGGAGTATAAGATTTTTTAGTAATCTTATCTTTAATGTTAAATTCATCATAATATTCGTCTTTTAAAGTATGAATCATCAAAAAGAAAATAAGCATATTTCTTCCGCTATCAAAAGTTCTTCTTGAAGAAGAAAATTCATCTTTCTTTATAGAATAAGATATTTCCTTCAAAAATGAAGGTGAAACTCCTGAAGATTCAGGTGAAGGAAGGTTTGGCATCCTAAAGAAAGTTTCGTCTAACATATCTTTTGATAGAAGTGAGAAATTCCTATATCTTTCATTGCTATCTAAGTTTGGTGCTTCAGGCCAACTTGTAATTATATTAGAATTTAAAATAAATTTTTTATAAATACTAGATATCATAGGCTTAAATTCAGACTCACTATTAGTCTTTTTTGAGTAAAGAAGTATTGATAAAAAGTAAAAGCAAATATCAAAAGAAGAATATTTAAGTTCTTTTTTTGTATTTAGTTTTTCTATTAAACCATTATCTTCATCATAAAGAGATATTAATTTATCAGATATCTCAGTATATTTTTCTTTAAACATCAAAATATTAGTGTGTTCAAAGGAGTACATTAGATTTATTGAAAGCAAAGCACAATAATCTAAAGACTCTTCAAAATAATCTTTTTCACTAAATTTATCGCACAAGAATTCGCTTAAGTCTGTAATTAAAGGAAGTACGTCCTCGCGGTTTGAATAATCATAAAAAACATTAAAAGCAAGTAATGTTTTTAACCCTTCTTCAAAAGATAAATTATATAAAGCATCCTTATAATCTAAAAACATTTGTAAAATTTGAAGAGAGAAGCTTTTAAATTCAGATTCCAATTCAGGGTCGTCAGCATATGTTGAATACAGATAATAAGCATTCATCATAAAAGCTTGGTCGCTAAAGATAAATTTTCTATTTTTATCTACAAGGCTCATAACTTTTGATGAATTATTTATATTATTTTTTTTAGTAACAAAGATACCTTCAGAGTTTCTTAGATTTTCATAGTAGAAATCTAATTGCTCTTTAGAAAGTTCTCTATAGCCTAAACAGTATTCATTTTCTAAAGAATTATCATTAAAAGCAGAGTAGAAATCACTAAGTTCTAATAACGATAATGTCATTAGTGCATTGGTATAGGGAATTAATTCACGTTTAAAAGAAGATGAATCAAAACCGTTAGAAATTTTACCATGCACAAATTCAGGAGTAGCTTTTTTGTATAGGCATAATAGTGGTGAAAATTTACTTAATATGCTAATATCTTTGTTAGATGAAGTTTTTTTCGTATTTCTTGAAGAGTAGATAAAACCGCATTTTGAATTCAAAACTAAAGTTTTAACTGCTTCTTTAGAGAAATAAAAAAGCTGACCGCAGATTTCCTTTTGTGAAAGGCTATTCATACGGAAAAAAGGACCTATATATCTCAAAAAATATCACCTCAATATAATTTCTCATATTAATTAATATGAGTCGGTTTTAAAAAAAGTGCATAAAACTTAAATTTTGTGTGAAGGTAATATAAGAGAGAGTAGAAATTAAATTAGGATGGTGAAATTTGTGCGAATAGATGGCAGAAAAAATGATCAATTAAGAAATATAAAGGTTACAAGAAATTATACTAAATATGCTGAAGGTTCAGTATTTATAGAAGTTGGAGACACTAAAGTCTTATGTAACGTTTCAGTTGAAGATAGGGTACCCCCGTTTTTAAAAGGAACAGGAGAAGGTTGGATAACTGCTGAATACAACATGCTTCCTAGAGCTACAGGAAACAGAAAAATAAGAGATATAGCTAGATTAAAAGTTGATGGCAGAACTATGGAAATCCAAAGACTTATAGGAAGAGCTTTAAGATCAGTTGTTGATTTAAAAGCACTAGGAGAGAGAACTCTTTGGGTTGACTGTGATGTTATACAAGCTGATGGAGGAACTAGAACAACTTCAATTAGCGGAGCTTTTATAGCTTTAGTTGATGCTATAAATAAACTTCACAAAGAAAGACCTTTTAAAATTTATCCTATAAGAAGTTTTGTTGCAGCTACAAGCGTTGGAGTTTTAGGAGAAGAAAAAATATTAGACCTTTGCTACGAAGAAGATTCAAATGCTAAGGTAGATATGAACATAATCGGTACAGATTCAGGAGAGTTTGTAGAAGTTCAAGGAACTGGTGAAGAAAGTCCTATGACTAGAAATGAACTTAACGACCTTTTAGATTTAGGTGAAAAAGGTTTAAAGCAAATGATTCAAATCCAAAAAAACGCATTAAAGATGGATGCGTTATGGATAGGTACAGGTGGTAATTAATTATGAAAAAGTTAATACTAGCTAGCAATAATTCTAAAAAAATAAAAGAAATAAAAGAAATTTTAAAAGATATCCCTCTTTCTATAAAGTCTTTAAAAGAAGAGGGTATAGATATAGACGTAGTAGAAGACGGAAAAACTTTTGAAGAAAATTCAATGAAAAAAGCAAAAGAAATAAAAGAATATCTTTTAAGTAAAGGGCAAAAAGACTTTATAGTTATGGCTGATGACTCAGGTCTTTCTGTTGACTCTTTAAACGGAGCGCCAGGAATCTATTCAGCTAGATACTCTGGAGAACACGGAAATGATTTAGAAAATAACAAAAAACTATTAAGAGAACTTAAAGATTCTAAAAACAGAGATGCTAAATTCGTTTGTGTAATATCTCTTATAAACGATAAGGATAAAGAAATCGTAGTTAGAGGTGAAGTTGAAGGTAAAATTACTGAAAAGCTTAGCGTAGAAGGCGGATTTGGATACGACCCTCTGTTTTTCTTCGAAGGATTTAATAAAACATTTGGAGAAGCTACAAGTGAAGAAAAAAACAGTGTTAGCCATAGAGGAGTAGCTTTAAAAAAATTAAGAGATAAAATAAACGAAGTTTTATAATAACACTATAGAAATTTAATGATAAAAGGAGAGGTCTATATGTTAGTTGCAGTAGTAAGTGATACACATAGGGTAGATTCATACATAAATTTAGCACTACAAAAGATAAAGGATGCAGATATACTTATACACTTAGGTGATAACGTAGAAGACGTTAGAAGGTTTGAGGAAGGTTTTAAAGGAGAAGTGTTTGCTGTTTCAGGAAACTGTGATTACAGCGACTTATACCCTGAGGAGAGAATAGTTAAAATAGGGGACAAAAGATTATTTTTAACTCATGGTCATAGATATGGAGTTAAGAGTGGATTAAATTCATTATTTTATAAAGCTAAAGAACTAGAAGTAGATGCAGCTTTATATGGACACACTCATCAAGAAATAATTTTAAAAGAAGATGGAATACTTATTATGAATCCAGGAAGTGTTTCTTTACCTAGAGGTGAGGGGAGATTTGTAGGATTTTTAGAGATTGAAGAGGGAAAAGAAATAAAAGCGTACTTAAAAGAGCTTTAAATTCACCTTTTAAAATCGTTAACAATAATATTAATCTATAATTATTCAAATATGGTAAATGGCTCAAATAAAGGCTTGTACGAATTTGTAGTCTCAATTGATATAAGAAATTAAATTTAATTATAAAAAAGTGTTGACGAATATAAAAATATGATGTAGAATAATTTTTGTCGTCACGGGGCAAACAAAACAAAGCACCGAAACGGCAAAGATTATCGGGGTGTGGCGCAGATGGTAGCGCGCATGGTTTGGGACCATGAGGTCGCAGGTTCGAGACCTGTCACCCCGACCATTTGCGGGTATCGTATATCGGTAATACTCCAGCCTTCCAAGCTGGAAAGGTGGGTTCGATTCCCACTACCCGCTCCAATATGCGTCTTTAGCTCAGCTGGATAGAGCAACGCCCTTCTAAGGCGTGGGTCAGGAGTTCGAATCTCTTAAGACGCACCATTTGCGGTGAACGTAGTTCAGTTGGTAGAGCGCCAGATTGTGGTTCTGGTTGTCGTGGGTTCAAGTCCCATCGTTCACCCCATACAGGGATATCGCCAAGCGGTAAGGCACCACACTTTGACTGTGGTATTCGTAGGTTCAAATCCTGCTATCCCTGCCAAACAAGGTTTACTAGCTCAGTCGGTAGAGCACTTGACTTTTAATCAAGGTGTCCGGGGTTCGATTCCCCGGTAAGCCACCAATTTAATAACGTGCAGGAGTGGCGGAATTGGCAGACGCACTAGACTTAGGATCTAGCGCCTTACGGTGTGAGGGTTCGACTCCCTCCTCTTGCACCAAATTAAATTTTTTTACGCAGAAGTGGCTCAATGGTAGAGCGCCACCTTGCCAAGGTGGATGTTGCGGGTTCGAGTCCCGTCTTCTGCTCCAAAATAAGCGGGTATCGTATATCGGTAATACTCCAGCCTTCCAAGCTGGAAAGGTGGGTTCGATTCCCACTACCCGCTCCATAATATGCGTCTTTAGCTCAGCTGGATAGAGCAACGCCCTTCTAAGGCGTGGGTCAGGAGTTCGAATCTCTTAAGACGCACCATTTTTATCTCGGGGTGTGGCGCAGATGGTAGCGCGCATGGTTTGGGACCATGAGGTCGCAGGTTCGAGACCTGTCACCCCGACCACTTGCGGGTATCGTATATCGGTAATACTCCAGCCTTCCAAGCTGGAAAGGTGGGTTCGATTCCCACTACCCGCTCCAAACAAGCTTAAAAAAGCTTGACAAAAATCGATTTATTAGTTACAATAATAATCGTTATGAAATGCGTCTTTAGCTCAGCTGGATAGAGCAACGCCCTTCTAAGGCGTGGGTCAGGAGTTCGAATCTCTTAAGACGCACCATTTTATGGTGAGCGTAGTTCAGTTGGTAGAGCGCCAGATTGTGGTTCTGGTTGTCGTGGGTTCGAGTCCCATCGTTCACCCCATACAGGGATATCGCCAAGCGGTAAGGCACCACACTTTGACTGTGGTATTCGTAGGTTCAAATCCTGCTATCCCTGCCAAACAAGGTTTACTAGCTCAGTCGGTAGAGCACTTGACTTTTAATCAAGGTGTCCGGGGTTCGATTCCCCGGTAAGCCACCAATTTAATATCGTGCAGGAGTGGCGGAATTGGCAGACGCACTAGACTTAGGATCTAGCGCCTTACGGTGTGAGGGTTCGACTCCCTCCTCTTGCACCAAATTAAATTTTAAAAATAAGCGGGTATCGTATATCGGTAATACTCCAGCCTTCCAAGCTGGAAAGGTGGGTTCGATTCCCACTACCCGCTCCATAATATGCGTCTTTAGCTCAGCTGGATAGAGCAACGCCCTTCTAAGGCGTGGGTCAGGAGTTCGAATCTCTTAAGACGCACCATTTTTTACCTCGGGGTGTGGCGCAGATGGTAGCGCGCATGGTTTGGGACCATGAGGTCGCAGGTTCGAGACCTGTCACCCCGACCATTTAAAATTTGCGGGTATCGTATATCGGTAATACTCCAGCCTTCCAAGCTGGAAAGGTGGGTTCGATTCCCACTACCCGCTCCAATATGCGTCTTTAGCTCAGCTGGATAGAGCAACGCCCTTCTAAGGCGTGGGTCAGGAGTTCGAATCTCTTAAGACGCACCATTTTTTCGAATGTACCATTAGCTCAGTTGGTAGAGCATCTGACTCTTAATCAGAGGGCCTAGGGTTCGAGTCCCTAATGGTACACTGAAGCTGAGGTGAGCGTAGTTCAGTTGGTAGAGCGCCAGATTGTGGTTCTGGTTGTCGTGGGTTCGAGTCCCATCGTTCACCCCATACAGGGATATCGCCAAGCGGTAAGGCACCACACTTTGACTGTGGTATTCGTAGGTTCAAATCCTGCTATCCCTGCCAAAACAAGGTTTACTAGCTCAGTCGGTAGAGCACTTGACTTTTAATCAAGGTGTCCGGGGTTCGATTCCCCGGTAAGCCACCAATTTAATATCGTGCAGGAGTGGCGGAATTGGCAGACGCACTAGACTTAGGATCTAGCGCCTTACGGTGTGAGGGTTCGACTCCCTCCTCTTGCACCAAATTAAATTTTTTTACGCAGAAGTGGCTCAATGGTAGAGCGCCACCTTGCCAAGGTGGATGTTGCGGGTTCGAGTCCCGTCTTCTGCTCCAGCAGATTTTAAAATTAATAATGCGGGTATCGTATATCGGTAATACTCCAGCCTTCCAAGCTGGAAAGGTGGGTTCGATTCCCACTACCCGCTCCACAAAATTTTAAAGTTAGTATTATGCGGGTATCGTATATCGGTAATACTCCAGCCTTCCAAGCTGGAAAGGTGGGTTCGATTCCCACTACCCGCTCCAAAACTTAAAACAACTGAAAGGTTGTTTTTTTTGTTCTCAAAAACGGAGAAAAAATTAAATAATCCACAAAACATGCAAAACTATCAACAGATATTAAGGAAATTTCTTTAAAATTGTGGATAGTTTTTTATTTAAAGTGTATAGTAAAATAATAGAAGAAAAGTAAAATATGCACCTATAGCTCAGTCTGGATAGAGCGTTGGACTTCGAATCCACCGGTCGGGGGTTCAAATCCCTCTAGGTGCACTTAAAAATAAGGGTTGCAAGAGTTTTGTAATCCTTATTTTTATAGGAAAAGTGCAATAGATGTGGAATATGATGGACGGACATATATTAGATAGTTATACTTTAAAGGGAAAATACGAAAGCTAATAAAGGGGAAGCGTTAAGCTTCCTTTTTTGATATTTTAAAAAATAAATTTATAATATATTTAGGAGGTAACTATTATGGATAAAGTTATATATGCACTAGGTCATTCAAATTATGATTTAGAAAAGTTTTTAAGTTTAATAAGAAAGTATAATATAGATTGTATAGTAGATATCAGGGGAATTCCGTATTCAAGTTTTAATACTCAATATAATAGGGAACCTCTTAGAGCATTTTTAAAGAGAGAAAATATACTATATATTTATATGGGAAACGAGTTTGCAGTTCAAAGAAATAACACTAATTTATATAATGAAAAAGGCTATCCTGATTTTAAGAAGGTTATTTTAGATAAGGACTTTTTAAATGGGGTAGAAAGACTTAAAAATGGAATAGAAAAAGGATTCACTATAGGGATTTTAGGAGCAAAGCAAGATCCTATAAATTGTCACAGATATATTCTAGTTGGAAGGTATTTAAATAATATAGGATTAAATTTAAAATATATATTAGATGATGGAAGTTTAAAAACTCACGAAGAGTTAGAAGAAGATTTATTAAATAAATTCTTCAAAAACAGAGATCAGATGACTTTAGAGGAGATAATGAGGGGAGACTCTTATAAAAATGAGCTTTTAGAAAAGGCTTATGAAGAAAGTAATTATATTATTGCAGTTAGATTTGAACATATAGATAAGACTTAAAGATAGATATCTTTAAGTCTTTTTTTACGTGTAAAAGTATGGAATTAAAAAATTAGGTATTTTAAAAGAATAGTTTATTAGTTTAATGTAATTAATTTTTACCTTTTAAGTAATATATTCTTACTATTTTAGATTTAAACTTCATTGAATACGATATCATAAGCTTAGATAAAATTTTGGGAGGGAAACGGTAATGAAAAAGAAAAGTTTAATTGCATTAACACTTTCAGCTGTTATGAGTATAGGATTATTAGCTGGTTGTGGCGGAGAAAAAGCTGAAGATAAAGCTTCAGGAGAAACATTAACAATATATTGTGGATTAATGGAAGACCACATGGTTAAAACTGTTGAGGAATTTAAAAAAGAAACAGGAATCGATGCACAAGCCGTAAGGATGTCTTCTGGCGAAATTTTAGGAAGAATAAGAGCAGAAAAAGATAATCCTAAAGCCTCTGTTTGGTTTGGAGGCCCAGCTGATGCCTTTGTACAAGCCGGAGAAGAAGGTTTATTAGAAGCGTATAATTCACCTGAAGCAAAGGAAATCCCAGAAAAATATAAAGATCCAAATGGTCTTTGGACTGGAATTTATGTAGGGTATTTAGGATTTGCATCAAACTCTAAACTATTAAAAGAAAAAGGAATAGAGGCGCCAAAGAGCTGGGAAGATTTATTAAAACCTGAATTTAAAGGTCAAATATCTATGGCAAACCCTGGTTCTTCAGGAACAGCATATACTATGCTTGCAACAATAGTTCAACTTATGGGAGAGGAAAAAGGGATGGATTATATGGCTAAATTAAATAAAAATATTAAGTCATATGAAAAATCAGGAACAGCTCCAGCTAGAATGGCAGGACAAGGTGAAGTAATGGTTGGTATTTCTTTCTTACATGATGCGATTAAATATAAAGAAGAAGGAATGAAAGATTTAGTTTTAACAGCACCTAGCGAAGGAACTGGTTATGAAGTTGGTGCAGTATCTATATTAAAAGGAGCACAGAATCAAGAAGGAGCTAAAAAGTTTGTAGATTTTGTTTTATCTAAAAAAGGTGAAGAGATAGGACAAAGTGTAGGTTCATATCAATTCTTAACTAACCCACAAGCTAACACTCCAAGTCAAGCTGCAGAAATTAAAGATACTAAGCTTATAAACTATAACTTAGAATGGGCTGGAAAAAATAGAAGTAAATTAGTAGAAGAGTGGAACAAAGCAATTAAAGGTTAGAAATTTTTAAGAGTATGTACCAAAATTTTGGTGCATACTCAAAATTTATAAAGTCTAGCCTTAGAAGGGAGAAATACAATGTCATTAGCTACTAGGAAATTACAATTAAAGCATGAATTTAGAGACATGAAAAAAATATGGAGAGATCCTATACTTTTAACTACAATAATATTTTTAATAGTGACTTTAACAATATTTATTTTATATCCGTTATATTCAGTATTAAAAGCAAGTTTTATAGATGCAGGTAAAGAATTTACACTTAGTGCCTACAAACAAGTTTTAGAAGATTTAGATTTTAGGGAAACTTTTTTTAATACTATAAAGCTTGGAGTAACTGTTGGTATTTTATCTACAGTTATAGGGTTTATATTTGCATATGCAGATGCGTACATAAGATCACATTTTAAAAAGTTATTTAAACTTGTATCTATCTTACCTATAATATCACCACCATTTGTTTTGGCATTATCAGCAATTATGTTATTTGGTCAATTTGGGTTAGTTACAAGGCAGTTATTCGGAATGACAGACGCTAATATTTATGGATTTAAAGGAATAGTTATGGTTCAAACTATGACGTTTTTCCCTATAGCATATCTATTACTTATAGGTCTTTTAAAGAAGATAGACCCAGCACTTGAAGAAGCATCAAGAAGTATGGGAGCTTCAAGGTGGACAACTTTTAAAACAGTAACATTTCCTTTAATGCTTCCTGGAATTGCAAACGCATTTTTATTAACATTTATAGAAGTTGTTGCAGATTTTTCAAACCCTATGGTTATAGGGGGAAGTTTTTCAACACTTGCAACTAAGATATATATGCAAGCTATAGGGAACTATGATATGAAAGGTGGAGCTGCAATTGCTGTAATTCTTTTAGTATTATCTATTCTTTTATTTGTTTTAGAAAAGTTTTGGATTGAAAGAAAGTCTTATGTAACTGTAACTGGGAAAGCATCTAAAGATAGAGTTCTTATAGAAGATTCACATATAGTTTGGCCTATAGATATATTTTGCTTACTTATAACTATATTTGTTTTAGCGTTTTATATATTAATACCGCTTGGAGGATTTTTTAAAGTTATGGGAGTGGATTATACTCTTACTTTAGAACATTTTAAATATGTATTTAATTTAGGCTTTGAATCTGTAAAAGATACGATGATATTATCAATTTGGGCTACACCTATAACTGGAATTATAGGAATGGTTGTTGCATTTTTAGTAGCTAGAAAAAGGTTTATAGGAAGGGGATATATAGAGTTTGTATCACTTCTTGCTATGGCAGTTCCTGGAACTGTTTTAGGGCTTGGATATATAAACGCCTTTAATACGAAACCATTACTTTTAACTGGAACAGCTTTTATTATAATCATAGCTTTTGTTGTTAGAAGTTTACCAGTTGGAATAAGGGCTGGAATTACATCACTTGGGCAAATAGACCCAGCGATAGAAGAAGCAGCGCAGGATTTAGGTGCAAATTCTCAAAAGGTATTTTCATCAGTAACTCTTCCTCTTATAAAATCAGCCTTTTTTAGTGGATTAGTTTATACCTTTGTAAGAAGTATGACTGCTGTAAGTGCTGTAGTATTTTTAGTAACACCTAAATATCAATTATTAACAGCTTCAATTCTTTCACAAGTTGATACAGGAAGATTTGGTGTTGCATCAGCTTATTCAACGGTGCTTATAATTATTGTTTATATAGCTATAGCACTTATGTATTTAGGTTTAAATAAGATGGGCGTTAGTAAATCAAGTGATAATATTATTTAAAAGTTAGGAGAAAATGAGTTATGGAAAGAAGTAAAGGTGTAAATATAAAAAATTTAACAAAGATATATTTAAGTCATAGTAAAAATTCAGAGTTTAGAGCCGTTAGTGATATATCAGTTGATATACAAGCTGGAGAATTTGTAACTCTTTTAGGACCATCGGGTTGTGGTAAAACTACTACTTTAAGAATGATTGCAGGTTTTGAAATTCCAACTTCTTGAGATATTTATCTAGGGGGAGATAAGATAAATGATTTAACTCCAGATAAGAGAGATACAGCAATGGTTTTCCAAAGCTATGCATTATTTCCTCATTTAAATATATACGATAATATTGCCTACGGTCTTAAATTAAAGAAGATGAATAAGGAAACTATAAAAGAAAAAGTATCTAATATAATTGACTTAGTAGGGTTAAAGGGAATGGAGTATAGAAGCCCAAACCAATTATCAGGAGGGCAACAACAAAGGGTGGCTTTAGCTAGAGCGCTTGTTATGGAACCTGGAGTTTTATTATTTGATGAACCTTTATCAAATTTAGATGCAAAACTTAGAGTTTATATGAGAACAGAAATAAGAAAGATTCAAAGAAAAACAGGAATAACAGCTGTTTATGTTACTCATGATCAATCAGAAGCTATGAGTTTATCAGATAGAATAATAATAATGAAAGACGGAATTATAGAACAAGTTGGCTCTCCAGAAGAGATATATGGAAAACCTAAAACTAAGTTTGTAGCTGAGTTTATAGGAAATGTAAACTTTATAAAAGGAAAAATAGTAAAACTTGAAGGGGATAAAGCTATAGTTAAAGTTTTAGATAATGAATTTAAAGTAGATTATAGTGGAGAAAAGAAAGAGTCAGATGAAGTAGATATAGTTTTAAGACCTGAAGCTATAGAACTTTGCAAATCTGGAATACTAGAAGGGGTTGTAGTATCTTCAACGTTTATGGGATCTTATCAAGATTATGTTGTAGATGTAAATGGAGACTTGATAAATATAGAAGTTACAAATCCTAAAGAAAAAGAACAGTTTGAAGAGGGTGATAAAGTTAAATTAAACTTTAATTTAGATACTCTTCATATAGTTTAATTTAGTACACTTTAAACCCCTTAAAAATATTATATAGTAGGAGCTATATAATAAAGGAGGAGAGTAATGGCAGTTAATGATATATTATTTAGATTAGTCTTAGCTGTTTTAATAGGGGGAGCTATAGGATATGAGAGAGAATTTAAAAATAGGCCAGCTGGGTTTAGGACTCATATTTTAGTTTGCGTAGGTGCAGCTGTAGTTTCTTTAATTCAATCTGAAATGGCAGAGACTGCTATGAATAATATAATACTCCATCCGGAGCTTAAAGATGTAATAAAGATAGACTATGCAAGGCTTGGAGCGCAGGTTATAACAGGCGTTGGATTTTTAGGGGCAGGGACTATATTACACGATAAAGGTTCTATAAAAGGACTTACAACAGCTGCATCACTTTGGGTGGTTGCATGTGTTGGACTTGCTATAGGGATGGGCTATTATACTATAGGGGTTTTAGCTGGAATAAGTATAGTATTAGTTCTTGGAGTATTTAAAAAGTTTCAAAATAGGTTCATTATTCAGCCAGATATAGTTAAGCTCCAGATAGCATATAATGATAAAAAAGAAGCTTTAGAATATATTGACTCATATTTTATGAGAAAAGGAATAAAAATAAAAAATATCGACTTCTATTTTAAAAATGATTGCGAAGATTATCTAGAAGGTGATGTTTGTCTTTATACTATAGAAGTTCCAAAAACTATTAAGGCGAGCAATATTATAAGTAGACTATCTAGAAGCGGTTGTATTTATAGCGTTGAAGTTATTGAGGATTAATAAATTTAAAATCCACCATACTAAAATTTAGCATGGTGGATTTTTCTTATTTTAAATATTAATAATATGTAAAATAAATAGATAAATAAAAAATAGGGAGATTAATTTTGTATAATCAAAATATGGGAAAACGTTATCAAAGTTTTAAAAAGAGATTAATAATATCATTTGTTCTAGTAGCAATTTGCCCTTTCTTAGTCCTTGGAATTTATAATTTAATTTATATTTATAAATCAACAGAAAAGGAGATAAAAAAATTCACTATATCAAGTATAAAAACTAGTGCAGAAAGTATAAATAATTCAATGAGTGGCTTTAATAATATGGTAGATTATATAGCCTCTAATGATGAGATTGTTGATATTTTAAATAAAAAAGAAGAAAAGGGGGCTGCATCTTTTAAAGATATTCAAAAGATATATAATTTAACTTCTACTTTAATATCAACTATGCCTATAAAAATGCCAATTCATATAATTTCAAAAGACTGGCTTAGCATATATTCATCTACCGATTACTATAAACCTATCTATAAAGATACATACGGTGATTTTTATAAGATTTTAGATGAAGATGAAAATAGAGTTCATCAAAAGATATATAGAAGGTTTGATAGTGAACTTGATTGTGACGTAGTTTTAATTTCAGGAAAAGCTATAGTAAATAAGGATAAAAAGATTATAGGGTATGTTGTAATTGAGATTTTAGAAAAGTATTTTAACCAATATCTAAATGAGATAACCTTTTTTAATGATAGTAATGTGTATGTTACTGATATAAATAACAGGGTTATAGTAGATAGGAATCATATTGAAAACGTAGGAAAGAATTTAGAGAATCTAGTAAATAAGGATGATATAAAATACGTAAGTTCTAACAAAAACAAAAAGTTTAATGTTATATCTACAGTTCCTAAAAGGGACATGTATCTAGAATTATTTAAAAATATAAAGATTTTTATGTTTTTAACTACTATTTTATTATTAGTAGCATTTTTAGTTATTTATAAACTAAGTAAGAGAATATCAAAACCAGTTCATGAAATGAATGAAGTAATTAAAGAAGTAGAAAAAGGAAACCGTA
This sequence comes from Clostridium chrysemydis, assembly GCF_015234215.1. Lineage (GTDB taxonomy): Bacteria > Bacillota > Clostridia > Clostridiales > Clostridiaceae > Clostridium > Clostridium chrysemydis. The sequence goes on from NZ_JADEKP010000004.1 coordinate 241,770, forward strand.
ACAAGAGGGTAGAGTATTTCGGAGAAGACGAATTAGGAGAGCTTTGTTTAAAATTTAATAATATGATTGATGAAATAAACAGGCTTATTGAAGAAGACTATAATAAAAAGATACTTATAAAAACAGCCGAGTTTAACGCTTTAAAAGCCCAAGTTAATCCTCACTTTTTATATAATGCCCTAGGAACTATTAATTGGATGGTTAAACTTTCTGAAAAAGATAAGGTTATAAAGATGATTAATGCCTTATCAAAACTATTTAGATATTCTTGTAGAAATAGTGAAGAGGAAGTTTTTATAAAAGAAGAGCTAAAGGCTATAGATAACTATCTTTATATTCAAAAGATAAGGTATGAAGATAAGCTAAATATTACATATCATATAGATAAGAATATAGAAAATAAAAAGATAGTAAGATTAACCCTTCAGCCATTAGTTGAAAATGCAATAGTACACGGGTTTTCAAATAAAAAAGGAGAGTGGAACTTAGATATATCTGGAGAAATAATAGATAATAAGATTATTTTTAAGATAAAAGATAATGGAGTTGGGATTGGAAACAGCACCCACAAAGGTGAAGGAATAGGGATAGATAACGTTGATAGCAGGATAAAAATCCAATATGGTGATGAATATGGAATAAAATTTGAAAGTTTAGAAGGATATACTGTATTTATTGTAAGCATACCACTTAGGGAGGAAGAATATGAAGAAAGTCCTTTTAGTTGATGATGAGATATATTCCCTTAAAGGGATGGAGGTGTTTATTCCGTGGGAGGAGTTTGGACTTATCGTATGTGCAAGTACAACAGATTCAAGCGAGGCTATAGAATTAGCACTTAAAGAAAAGCCAGATATAATAATTACAGATATAAATATGCCTTGTATTGACGGGCTTGAACTTTTAAAGATACTAAAAGAAAAATTACCTAAAGCCCAAGGTATAGTTATAACTGGATATGATGATTTTAAATATGCAGTTAAAGCAATTAAGTTAAATGTTATAGATTTTATAATGAAACCTTTAGATGAAGAGGAACTTAAAGGGGCTTTAAAAAAAGCTATAGAAAAGATAGATATCTATAACAACGTAGTAAATTCTGATAGAAAATTATTAGATATAGTTAGAGGGGAAACTGATATAGAAGAAATAAATCATTATTTTAAAGAAGATAATATAAGTATGATGTTTTTAGATATAAATAAAAGAGATGATTTAAAGATTCAAGAATTAATAGAAAAAATATCAAACTTTAATATAGAAAAAGCATTTATAATAAAACCTCATAACTACAGGGCTACTATAATAAAAAGTGGAGACATTAAAAATGATATAGATTTAAAAAAATTCTTAGATAAAGATATAGCAGTAGGCTTTACAGATATTTTTAAAACTAAAGATATAGTTAATTGTTATAACTATGGGAAAAGGCTTATGGAAGAAAAGTTTTATTTAGGATATGGAAAAGTTATTTATAATGTTATAGATAAAAATCAAAATAACGAAAAGGAACTTTTGAAGAATATAGACAAGTTCTATATTTTACTAAATAGTTCTAATAAATCAATTCTTATAAGTAATATAAAAGAAATATTTATATTTTTAAAAGAAAATAGGATAAGCTTTGAGATCTGTAAAACTATAACTTATGATATATTACTTAAAATAAAGAAAAAAATAAAAAGCATAAATTCTAAAGTATATGTAGATGAAAGTATTAAACTAAATTCTGAATACGGCTTAACTTTAGATATTTTAGAAAATACAATTTTAAATGAATTAGAAACTTATTTTGAAGTTAAAAACGAATTTGAATGGATAAAAGAAGATAGAAGTATAGATAGAACGATAGAATTAATAAATAATAATTATATGAGAAACTTAAAGTTAAAAGATGTTGCAAAGGAATTATATATAAACGAATCATATTTATCTAGAAGATTTAAAGATACTATAGGAATCGGGTTTAATGAATATCTAACTAAAATAAGAATGGAAAAAGCTATAAATTATTTAAGTGAAGGAAAGAGCATAAAAGATATATCTAAAGAGGTAGGCTATTTAGATTATAGAAATTTTTCTCTAAATTTTAAAAAGCATACAGGGGTTAGCCCTAGTGAGTATAAAAAAAGTTAGGCAAATGCCTAGCTTTTCTTATTTATTTTTAGTTTTATTCTATTAAATTAAAGGTAAAAATGAATTTAAATATTCTAATTTTCTTATTTAAAGGCGGTATTTTCAGATGAAATAAGTAGAAAAAGGCAAAGAAATAATAAAAACTCTACCTAGCGTATCAATAATAGTAAAAAAAAGAATAAAAGAGATAAAAAGAGTAAATAGAAAATAATTATAATAAATAGAAAAATGTCGAATCAGACGAGCTAGTTATTGTGATAGAATAAATCTCGTGCTTGAGGGCGCAAGAGTGTTTGCAGAAAAGATTTGAAAAAACAGCTTTTAAAAAGACTGTTGACAAATTTCTCTCAAGATGATAACATAATGAAGTCGTTTAAAACGACAGATGATCTTTGAAAATTGAACAGATTTATATAATACAAAACCAGCAATTCTTTTTACGAATTTAAGTTTTAAGAGTACAGATTAAACTTTTTATTGAGAGTTTGATCCTGGCTCAGGACGAACGCTGGCGGCGTGCCTAACACATGCAAGTCGAGCGATGAAGTTTCCTTCGGGAAACGGATTAGCGGCGGACGGGTGAGTAACACGTGGGTAACCTGCCTTGTAGTGGGGGATAGCCTTTCGAAAGGAAGATTAATACCGCATAATATTGTAGTATCGCATGGTACAACAATCAAAAGAGCAATCTGCTACAAGATGGACCCGCGGCGCATTAGCTAGTTGGTAAGGTAATGGCTTACCAAGGCGACGATGCGTAGCCGACCTGAGAGGGTGATCGGCCACATTGGGACTGAGACACGGCCCAGACTCCTACGGGAGGCAGCAGTGGGGAATATTGCACAATGGGGGAAACCCTGATGCAGCAACGCCGCGTGAGTGATGACGGTCTTCGGATTGTAAAACTCTGTCTTTGGGGACGATAATGACGGTACCCAAGGAGGAAGCCACGGCTAACTACGTGCCAGCAGCCGCGGTAATACGTAGGTGGCAAGCGTTGTCCGGATTTACTGGGCGTAAAGGGAGCGTAGGCGGATGTTTAAGTGGGATGTGAAATACTCGGGCTCAACCTGAGTGCTGCATTCCAAACTGGAGATCTAGAGTGCAGGAGGGGAGAGTGGAATTCCTAGTGTAGCGGTGAAATGCGTAGAGATTAGGAAGAACACCAGTGGCGAAGGCGACTCTCTGGACTGTAACTGACGCTGAGGCTCGAAAGCGTGGGGAGCAAACAGGATTAGATACCCTGGTAGTCCACGCCGTAAACGATGGATACTAGGTGTGGGAGGTGTCAACTCCTTCCGTGCCGCCGCTAACGCATTAAGTATCCCGCCTGGGGAGTACGGTCGCAAGATTAAAACTCAAAGGAATTGACGGGGGCCCGCACAAGTAGCGGAGCATGTGGTTTAATTCGAAGCAACGCGAAGAACCTTACCTAGACTTGACATCTTCTGCATTACCCTTAA
>NZ_JADEKP010000005.1 GCF_015234215.1 Clostridium chrysemydis
GTGTTAGGCACGCCGCCAGCGTTCGTCCTGAGCCAGGATCAAACTCTCAATAAAAAGTTTAATCTGTACTCTTAAAACTTAAATTCGTAAAAAGAATTGCTGGTTTTGTATTATATAAATCTGTTCAATTTTCAAAGATCTTGTGTCGCTCTCACGACTGCTTTTTTATATTAACACTTAAGTTTCTTTTTGTCAACAACTTTTTTTGAAAAACTTTTTTGTTTTAAAAAAGATGTTTTTGAAACTTTTTTGTGTTTCGTGTCCGTTTCCTTAGGACGGATATTATAGTAACACGATTATACATTATGTCGATATATATATTATTTATTTCAACCTAATTATTCTTTCTATACTCTTATTTTCTCTTAATTACTATAAATTTCTTATAATGATACACGTGGATATGTTAACGCTAATTTTTATCGCATTATGTTAAATTTACAAGCTTTTCTTCATTTAACTTATATTTTTCTATTTATTTTCGATATAATACTTATAAGATTATTTAAATTTTGTCAGGAGGCAATTTAATGAAAAAACTTTTACTAGCTGCACTTCTTTTAGTTCCTCTTACCTTTATAGGTTGTGGTAAGGACGATGCTAAAGGAGTTAGCCTAAACGAAAATAATACAAATACTGAAAGTACTACAATAACACCAAAGACTATACCAATTCATTTTTCAGTGAGCGATAAAACATATTATCCTTCTAATTTTGTTATCTCTAAATCTTCAACCTATTTTCCGAATCCAGACAACAACGGAAAGATAACTTACATAGATAATAAAAAGATAAAAAAAGATATTTCATCAGACCTTAATAACTTTTATGAAAACTTTGCTTCTTCTTTAGCTTTTAATAATGATATTATTTATTTTTCAGATTGGAAAAATAACGATCCTTTAAAACAAATTAATTTAATAAATGAAGAAGTTACTCAATTAAATAGTATGCCAGCTAAAGATTTAGTTTTTGCAGATAATAGTATTTTCTTTATTAATAGTAAAACTAAAGAACTATTTAAATATGATACAAAATCCAAAAAAACTCTAAGACTTACATCTGATAAGGCTGGTAGATTTATAGTAAATGGTAAAAATGTACTCTACCAAAACTTAAATGATGGACTTAAGCTATATGCTATAGGAGAAGATGGAACTAATAGAGTTAAATTATCAGATTATCCAGTTCAAAGCTTCATTCCATATGATAAGAATATATTATTTATAAACCCATCTGATAATAATTCAATATATTTATTAGATGTTGCCACTTCTAAAGCAAAGAGAGTCGCTAAAATAAATGGTGAAGACTTAAAGATGTATAAAAAGGATATATTATTCTTAAATAAAGGCGCTAATGATACTGTTTGTTCTATAAAGTTAGATATTAAAAATGATAAATATAAAGTATCTACTGTTATTTCTGAATCAGTTAATGAATTTTATCCAACAGAAGAAGGAATTTTTTATCTGCCGAGTATAAACGTCAATAGATTTCAATACAAAAAATAAAGAGATAAGCTTTTAAGCTTATCTCTTTAATTTTATATTATAGATTATTTATTATCTCTTTAAATTTATTTCCTCTTATCATAAAGTTTTTGAACATATCAAAAGATGCACAAGCTGGAGCTAAAGTAACTATATCGCCAGGCTTTGCTATTCTCTTAGCTATATTAACTGCATCCTCAAGTGAAGTTGCCTCTTCTATAGTTATATCTACCCCATCTTCTTCTTTAAGCTTTTTAAAAGCATCTTTAATTAACTCTTTAGTATCTCCCATAACTATAAGTTCTTTTATAAACTCATGCCCTTCTTTTGCAAGAGGTGCAAATGGTATATGTTTATCATACCCACCAGCTATAAGTATTACTTTTCTTTCAAACGCTCTTAGTCCTGCAAGTGTTCTAGTTGGGCTTGAAGCTATAGAGTCGTTATAGTATTTAACTCCATCTATCTCTCTTACAAACTCACATCTATGTTCAACACCTGTAAATGTCTCACAAACTCTTTTCATTGATTTTATAGATACGTCATCTTTAACTGCTGCAAATGCTGCTAGATAGTTTTCTACATTATGCATACCTTTTATAACTATATCTTCTTTTTTGCATACTTCTTTTCCATCTAAGTAAAGCACTCCATCTTTATAATAAGCACCATCTTCTATTTCTCTTTTTGAACTGAATTCTCTTATCTCGCCTTTAAATTCATTTCTGAATCCATACGTTATTTCATTTTCTCTATTAATAACTAAAATTCCATTTTCATCAGCATATTTAAATACATTTTTCTTAGCATCTATATATTCTTGCATATCTTTATGCATATCTAAATGGTTTGGGGCTAGGTTTGTGCAAATCGCAACTTCCATAGGTAAATCCATAGTCATAAGTTGGAAACTTGATAATTCAAGTACAACCATATCCTTTTTTTCTATTTCTTCTATTCTAGAAAATAGAGGTGTTCCTATGTTACCACCAACCCAAGTTTTATATCCTTCTTCTATTAATAACTTAGAGATTATAGTAGTTGTTGTTGTTTTACCATCACTACCTGTAACTCCAAATATTTTTCCTTTGCAATATCTAACGAACTCTTCCATCTCCGATGTTATATAAGCACCTTCTTTTGAAACTCTAACTAAAGCTTCACTATCTATTCTCATAGATGGTGTTTTAAATACAACGTCAAAGCCTGTTAAATTATCTAAGTAGTTTTCACCTAATGATAACTTAACTCCTTTATTTTTGAAATCTATCGCTACATCTCCTAAATCCTCTTCATTTTTCATATCGAAAGCTGTAACTTTTGCACCAAGTTCTAATAAGAAATTAATTAATGGAATATTACTTACTCCAATACCTACAACCCCTACTTTTTTGTCTTTTATAAATTTCTTGAACTCATTAAAATCCTTTTTCATACTTCTCCTCCAATTATAGTGCCTTCAGCTTAACTTTTTTGACCACCTTAAATTTTGTCCCATTTCCTAATAATTATAACACCCACATTTAAGTTTTTCACCATAATATAATCATATATATAGATATAAAAACATTTTTATTTTTTTATATGCGAAAAGCCTACCTTAGGTTAATAAGGCAGGCTATTTTTTAAAATTCTAAGCTTTTTTGGATGTAAGCTTCTAAATCTTCTATTTTAATTCTTTCTTGTTCCATAGAATCTCTATCTCTTACAGTTACTGCTCCATCTTCCACAGTTTCAAAATCAATTGTTATACAGAATGGTGTTCCTATTTCGTCTTGTCTTCTGTATCTCTTTCCTATGCTTCCAGCTTCATCATACTCAACGTTGAATTTTTTAGCTAATAAAGAATATACTTCTTCAGCTTTTTCTGAAAGTTTTTTAGATAATGGTAATATTGCAGCTTTGTAAGGTGCAAGTGCTGGGTGTAATCTCATAACTACTCTTGAATCTTGTTTAGTTTCTGTAGATAAGTCTTCTTCTTCGTATGCATTTACTAAGAATGCAAGTGCAACCCTATCAGCCCCAAGTGATGGTTCTATTACGTATGGAACGTATTTTTCATTAGTTTGAGGGTCTAGGTAACTCATATCTTGACCTGAATGCTCTTGGTGTTTCTTTAAGTCGTAGTCAGTTCTGTCTGCTATTCCCCAAAGTTCTCCCCATCCGAATGGGAATAAGAATTCTATATCTGATGTAGCATTTGAGTAGAATGATAATTCTTCTTCTCCATGGTCTCTCATTCTTAATGATTTTGCATCCATTCCTAGGTTTAATAGGAAGTTCCAACAATAATCTCTCCAGTATCCAAACCACTCTAAGTCAGTTCCTGGTTTACAGAAGAATTCAAGTTCCATTTGCTCAAACTCTCTAGTTCTAAATGTAAAGTTTCCTGGTGTTATTTCATTTCTGAATGATTTACCTATTTGACCTATTCCAAATGGTACTTTCTTTCTTGAACTTCTTTGAACTTGTTTGAAGTTTACGAAAATACCTTGTGCTGTTTCTGGTCTTAAGTATATTTCATTTTTAGCATCTTCTGTTACACCTTGGAATGTTTTAAACATAAGGTTAAATTGTCTTATATCTGTGTAATTCATTTTTCCACAGTTTGGACAAACTATATTATTTTCTTCTATATAAGTTTTTAACTCTTCATTTGACATACCATCAGCTGAAGCAACTTCTACTCCTGATTCTGTCATATGGTCTTCAACTAATTTATCTGCTCTGTATCTAGTTTTACATTCCTTACAGTCCATTAAAGGATCTGAGAATCCTCCTAAGTGACCTGAAGCTTCCCAAACACTTTTGTTCATTAATATAGCGCAGTCAACTCCTACGTTATAAGGACTTTCTTGGATGAACTTTTGCCACCAAGCCTTTTTAACGTTGTTCTTAAACTCTACTCCTAATTGACCGTAATCCCATGAGTTTGCAAGTCCACCGTATATGTCTGAGCCAGGGAATATAAATCCTCTGTTTTTACATAACGCTACGATTTTTTCCATAGTCTTTTCTACTGCCATAATTTATCCCTCCAAATTAATTTTTTGTAATAAAAAAAGCCTTAAAGCACAATAAAGGGACGAAATTTCTTTTCCGCGGTTCCACCCTTCTTGGCTAAAGCCCATCTTTCTAAATAACTGTACTCCAAAGCTCCCTTCAATCCAAACTTCTAATGATTTTCACCTTCCATCATCTCTCTAAAAGAAATCTTTTGAATTTACTCTTCTTTTTCGACGTACATATGAAATTATATTATTAATTTTACCAAATGGTTTCTATATGTCAAGAATTTATCTATAAATAAGTATTATAATTTATTTATATACTATTTTAAAGAAGGGATGGAATTATATGAAATACATTTTAAGTGAAAATCTTGTAGCCATATCAAATGACTATAAAGTAAAAGATACAGAAGGTAACTTACGCTATGAAATTGACGGTAAAATCAGCGCCTCTTCAGAAAAGTTATATTTTAAAGATCATAGTGGAAATAAATTATTTAAATTAAAAAAGAAACTTTTAAGTTTTAATGATTCTTTTATTATCGAGAAAAACGGAGAAGATTATGCAGAAGTTCATAAAAAACTCCTTACTCCTTTAAAAGAAAACTTTATCTTAGACACACCTTACGGGGAAATTGAAATAAAGGGGGATTTTATAGATCACGAATTCGAGTTTTTTGATGAGGATAATGAAAAAATAGCTAAAGTTTCTAAAGACCTTATTTTAGAAACTGATAAATACGTAGTAGATGTATTTGAATTTGATGATCATGCACTTATTCTAGCAGCTTCTATAATCATAGATTTAGTAGAGCACGATGAGGGTGAAGAGTAAATAAAAAAAGCAGTGATAAATTCACTGCTTTCTTTGGCTCCGCGAAGAGGACTCGAACCTCCAACCTATCGGTTAACAGCCGAGTGCTCCACCATTGAGCTATCGCGGATTATTAAAATTTGTGTTATTAACACAACCGACTTTGTAATGAATGATCTTAAAAGAAAATTGGCTCCGCGAAGAGGACTTGAACCTCCAACCTATCGGTTAACAGCCGAGTGCTCCACCATTGAGCTATCGCGGAACATTCATTACATTGAATATTATATCAGTTTTCATTTAAAATGCAAGTATTTTTTTAAAATACTTTAAATTAACATAAGTTTTTATTTAAACTACCTAAATACTTATAACTTAGCTTCTAGTTAAAGCTTTATATTATTGATTTTTATATATAAATCTTATATTTTTTAGGCAAAAAAAAACAGTGATTAAATCACTGTTTCTTTGGCTCCGCGAAGAGGACTCGAACCTCCAACCTATCGGTTAACAGCCGAGTGCTCCACCATTGAGCTATCGCGGATTATTATTAAGTGCAGTATCTTTACTAACACAAAGCGACATATGATAAACTTCCTTTTAAAATAAAAGTGGCTCCGCGAAGAGGACTTGAACCTCCAACCTATCGGTTAACAGCCGAGTGCTCCACCATTGAGCTATCGCGGAACGTTTATCACATTGATTATTATATCAAGTTTTGTAGAATTTGCAAGTGTTTTTTGAAATTTTGGTATTTATTTTTAGTTTTTATTCTATTTTTTACCAATAATAGTATTATATAATAATTACCTATTAGGAGCTGATTATATGCCATTTAAAAAAATATTGAAAAGAAATTTATTTATCGTTTTATTTCCTATACTCTTTGGAATACTACTTATATTTTTTAGTGAATCCTATTTAGATTCTGATTATATAGCATACGTATTACTCTTACCTTTTATAGCATTAGGCGGATCACTTTTAGAGTATTTTATAACTTCATGGAAAAACAAAAAATAGACATTATGATAGGATATCCTATCATAATGTCTATTTATATATTAACTATTTATTTATCGGTTTCATTGTTGGGAATAAGATAACGTCTCTAATTGATGATGAATCAGTTAAGAACATTATTAATCTATCTATTCCTATTCCAAGACCACCTGTTGGAGGCATTCCTGTTTCTAGAGCACTCATGAATTCTTCATCTAACATGTATGCTTCATCGTCTCCATATTCTCTTTCTTGTTCTTGTTGTGCAAATCTTTCTCTTTGAACGATTGGATCGTTAAGCTCTGAGTAAGCGTTACATAACTCTCTTCCGTATACGAATCCTTCGAATCTTTCAGTAAACATTTCGTTTCCTCTTTTCTTTTTAGTAAGAGGTGAAATTTCTACTGGGTAGTCTATTAAGAAAGTAGGTTGGATTAATTTTGACTCACCATACTCTTCAAATAGCATGTTAAGAACTTCCCCTTTAGTTACCTTATCTAAAGGTTTAGGGAATTCTAATCCTCTTTCTTTAGCTATAGCTTGTGCTTCTTTGTCGTCTTTAATTTCATTAAAGTCAACTCCAGCATACTCTTTAACTGCATCTACCATAGTTACTCTTCTCCAAGGTGGAGTAAAGTCTATTTCAGTTCCTTCGTAAGTGATTTTAGTAGTTCCGTTAACTTTTTCGCAAACATAAGCTACCATGTTTTCTGTTATTTCCATCATGTCGTTGTAATCTGCATATGCTTCATATAACTCTATTGCTGTAAACTCTGGGTTATGTCTAACTGATACTCCTTCATTTCTGAAGTTTTTACCCATTTCGTATACTTTATCAAATCCAGCTACTATTAATCTTTTTAAATATAACTCTGGTGCAATTCTTAGATACATATCTATATCAAAAGTATTGTGATGAGTTATAAATGGTCTAGCAGCAGCTCCACCAGCAATAGTTGCAAGTGTTGGAGTATCTACTTCTAAGAATCCTCTATCATCTAAGTACTCTCTTATAGCTCTAACTATTTTAGATCTTTTAATGAAAGTTTCTTTAACTTCTGGATTAGTGATTATATCTACTTCTCTTTGTCTGTATCTTAAGTCTGGATCCTTTAATCCGTGGAATTTCTCTGGTAGTGGCTTTAGTGATTTACAGATAAGTTCTACTTCTGAAACCTTAACTGAAATTTCTCCAACCTTAGTTTTAAAAACTTCTCCTGTAACTGCAACCCAGTCTCCTAAATCATATGCCTTGTATGCCTTAAGAGCCTCTTCTCCAACTACATCGATTTTTATAAATAATTGGATTCTACCTGCTATGTCTTGTATGTCAGAGAAAACTACTTTCCCTTGACCTCTCTTAGACATTATTCTACCTGCTAATTTAACAGTCTTTCCTTCTAACTCCTCAAAGTTATCTTTGACTTCTTGTGATACATGAGTTGTTTCTACCTTGTATACGTCAAATGGGTCTTTTCCAGCTGCTTGTAATTCAGCTAATTTTTCTCTTCTTAGAGCTTCTTGTTCACTATACTGAGCTTCTAACTCCTGTACATTCATTTCCTCAGTTGACATTGATATCCCTCCGTTTTATCTTCTAATTCCTAGGACTTCGAATTTATTAACTCCTCCTGGAACATTTATTTCTACTATATCTCCAACTTTTTTACCTATTAAACCTTCTCCTACTGGTGATTCATTAGATATTTTAAACTCCATTGGATCTGCTTCTGCTGAACCTACTATTGTATATTCAACTTCTTCATCAAATTCATAATCTTTAACTTTTACTATTGAACCTACTGCTACTATATCTGAAGGTATTTCTGATTCATCAACAACCTCAGCATTTTTTAGCATGTTCTCGATTTGCATGATTCTTCCTTCTACGAATGCTTGCTCGTTTTTAGCTTCATCGTATTCAGAGTTTTCACTTAAGTCTCCATATCCTAAAGCTACCTTAATTCTCTCAGTTACTTCTTTTCTCTTAACTGTCTTTAAGTGCTCTAATTCGTTTTCAAGCTTATTAAGACCTTCTACAGTCATAACAAAAGTTTTCTTTTCACTCATACTTAACTCCCCTTTACCAAAAACTAATTTGGGTAATATATTTTTTATTATCTTACTTGACATAAAATATACTAATCACAATTGAATTTCATTTAAAATATTATAAATCAGTGCCTATAATATGTCAACAAAGCTGACTATTCTAAGGAATCAATCGGTGTTCCAATTTCCTCCTTATATATATAGATTTCAATAGATACAACTTGGAAGAACATTTATAAAATGTTCTTCCAAGTTTAAAATTCTATTCAAAAGTATACTTATTATTCAGAAATTTTATTCATATTTTCTAATTCTTTTTTGTAATTTTTTAAAAGTTCTATAACTTCTTCACTTGTTTCTAAAGTGTTTAGCTTGTTTCTTATATCGGTACAGTTAGGTAGTCCCTTAACGTACCAAGCCGCGTGCTTTCTCATTTCTCTAGTGGCTTTATATACTCCATCGTATTTTACTGATAATTCGTAATGTCTTATACACATATTAATCTTTTCTTCTGGAGTTATATCTAAAGGCTCTTCTCCATTTAAGGCTCTTTCTATTTCTTTAAAAAGCCAAGGATTTCCCATACTTCCTCTTGCAACCATTATAGCATCACAACCTGTATGTTCTTTCATCCTTTTAGCATCTTCTCCTGAAAAAACATCCCCATTTCCTATAACAGGGATTTTAACGTGCTTTTTTATCTCTTTTATTATATCCCAATCTGCAGTTCCTGAATACATTTGAGATCTAGTTCTTCCGTGTATAGCGATTGCATCTGCTCCTGCTTTTTCAAGTTCAATTGCAAATTCTACAGCATTTATGTTTTCATCGTCAAAGCCTTTTCTAAATTTAGCTGTAACTGGCTTTGTAGATACTTCTTTTATCTTTCTGATTATTTCAGCTGCAAGTTTTGGATCTTTCATAAGTGCAGATCCATCACCGTTTTTAACTATTTTAGGTGCAGGACACCCCATATTAACATCTATTATACATATGTCATCTCTATGGCTAAAATGCTCTCTTACAACCTCTGCCATAATCTCTGGTTCGTGTCCAAATATTTGAACAGCTACAGGTCTTTCTTCGTCTGCAATTCTAAGAAGAGTTTTTGTGTTTTCGCTACCGTAATATAGCGCTTTAGCACTAACCATTTCTGTGTAAACTAATCCGCATCCTTGTTCTTTACAAAGTCCTCTAAATGAGATATCAGTCACTCCAGCCATAGGTGCTAAAAATACATTGTTTTTAAATTCTAAGTTTCCTATTTTCATAAGGCCTACTCCTTATTCTTATTGTATATTATTCTTAACCCCTCTAATGTTAAATCACTGTCTATTACATCTATTACATCAGTTTCTGTAGCAATAAGCTTTGCAAGGCCTCCAGTTCCTATAACTATAGGTTCCTCACTTATTTTAGGACGCATTTCTTCTTTTATCTTATTTACTATATATTCAACTTGCCCAATGTAACCATATAAAATACCAGCTTGCATGCTTTTTGTAGTATTTTTACATATTATTTCTTTTGGGAATTCTAATTCTATTCTAGGTAGTTTTGCAGCCCTTTCAAATAAAGCATCTGCTGATATCTTTATTCCTGGAACTATGCAACCTCCTAAATAATCCCCTTTTTCAGTTATAGAACAGAAAGTTGTTGCTGTACCAAAATCTATTACGATATTTGGCTTCCTATACTTTTCAAAAGTTGCAACTGCATTAACTATTCTATCTGCACCTACCTCTTTAGGATTATCGTACTTTATATTAATACCAGTTTTGATTCCTGGCCCAACTACTATCGGTTCTTTTTCAAAACATTTTCTTATCATATTTTCAAGAGAATGCATTATATTTGGGACTACTGATGATATAATTATCCCTTGTACTTCTTTTGGATTTAAATCACTTTGAGCAAAAAGTTGAGTAACTATCGCTCCATATTCATCAGAAGTCTTATTAACATCAGTTGAAATTCTCCAGCTTGCTATGTACTCCTCATCTCTACATACACCTAAAACTATATTCGTGTTTCCTACATCTACTAGTAAAACCACTATAGCACACCACCTTAATATAATTAAAAGCAGCTTCAATTAAGCTGCTTTTATCAAATAAAATAACTTATTTTTGACAATATAATTTTATCAATTTGACTGTATTTGTCAATACTTTAACATATATTAGAATAGTCCTATTATTTCACCATTTTCCAATATATCCATCTTATTTGCTGCTGGTGTTTTTGGAAGCCCTGGCATAGTCATAACATTTCCTGTTAAAACTACTATAAATCCAGCTCCATTTGAAATTTTAACTTCTTTAACTGTTATTCTAAATCCTTCTGGTTTTCCAAGTAAACTTGGATTATCTGAAAGAGAATATTGTGTTTTTGCCATACATATAGGTAGTTTATCTAAATTAAATTTTTCTAAAGCTTTAATCTCCCTAGAAGCTGATGGTGTAAAGTCAACTCCTGATGCTCCGTATATTTCTTTTGCTATAGTTTCTATTTTTTCTTTTATACTATTTTTTTCATCATATAAAACTTTAAAATCTGACTTTTCATTTTCTAATGCATCTAGTACTTCCTTAGAAAGTTCAATTCCACCTTCTCCACCTTTTGAGAATACGTCTGAAAGTGCTACTCTAACTCCAATTTTTTTGCAGAATTCTTTTATAAATTCAATTTCTTCATCGCTATCTGATTGGAATTTATTTATAGCAACTACTACAGGTACATTGAATTTTTTAATGTTTTCTATTTGCTTTTCTAAGTTTGATATACCTTTTTCTAAAGCTTTAACATTTGGTGTATTTAAATCTTCCTTTTTAACATCACCGTGATGTTTTAACGCTCTTATAGTTGCAACAATTACAACGCATTCTGGATTTAAATCACCATATCTGCATTTTATATCCAAGAATTTTTCAGCCCCTAAATCCGCTCCAAACCCTGCTTCTGTAATTACTATATCACTTAACTTTAACGCAAGTTTAGTTGCAATAATTGAGTTACATCCGTGTGCTATATTTGCAAAAGGTCCTCCGTGAATAATAGCTGGAGTGTTTTCTAAAGTTTGCACTAAATTTGGCTTTATTGCATCTTTCATAAGCATAGCCATAGCACCTTGAACTTCTAATTCTTTTGCATATACAGGCTCACCATCTAAATTATAAGCAACTACTATATTTCCCATTCTTTCTTTTAAATCATTTAAATCTGTAGCTAAACAAAGTATAGCCATTATTTCTGAAGCTACAGTTATCATAAATCCATCTTCTCTTAAGAATCCGTTTATTTTTCCACCCATTCCAACTACAACATTTCTTAAAGCTCTATCGTTCATATCTACAACTCTTTTGAATGTTATTTGTCTTGAATCAATTTTCAAATCATTGCCTTGGTGTATATGATTATCTATGACTGCCGCTAAAAGATTGTTTGCTGACGTTATAGCGTGCATATCTCCTGTAAAGTGAAGGTTTATATCCTCCATAGGAACTACTTGCGCATATCCGCCTCCAGCAGCTCCTCCTTTGATACCAAATACAGGTCCAAGTGAGGGTTCTCTTAGTGCTATAGTTGCATTTTTCCCCATTTTGCATAACGCTTCACCAAGCCCAACAGTTACAGTTGATTTACCTTCTCCAGCCGGAGTTGGGTTTATTGCTGTAACTAAAACTAATTTCCCGTCTTTTTCATCCTTTTTCTTATCTAAAACATCTAATGATATTTTGCACTTATACTTACCGTATTGCTCTATATCATCTTCTGATAAATTTAATTTTTTTGCTATATTAACTATAGGCTCCATATTTGCTTCTTGTGCTATTTGAATATCACTTTTCATATTTTTAATACCCCATTTCATTTTTGCTTATTTTCCGTCATTTTTAAATTTAGTATATCACTTAAAATAGATTTAGAAAATACTCAATCGAATGTTTTTTTATACTTACATATAATCATTCGTTATATAACCTTGCTATATATTTATTTGTAAATTAACATTCGTAAATAATAAAAAAGCTATACCTTTAAGGTATAGCTTTTTTTATTTTAAGCTTCGCTACAAATTTTTTCAAACTCTTCGCCATCAATTTTTTCTTTTTCTAATAGAACTCCAGCTACTGAATGAAGTTTGTTTATATTTTCTCTTAGAATTTTTTCAGTTCTTTCGTAAGCTTCGTCAATAAATCTCTTAACTTCTTTATCAATTTCTGCTCCGATTTCTTCTGAGAAGTTTCTTCCTCTTCCGATATCTCTACCTAAGAATACTTCACCATTATCTGAACTGTATGAAATAGTTCCAAGTTTTTCACTCATACCATATTCCATAACCATAGCTCTTGCTATAGCACTAGTTCTATCTATATCATTTTTAGCCCCAGTACTTATATCTCCTAGTATTATAGCTTCTGCAACCCTACCTCCAAGAAGCCCTACCATATCATCTTTTAATCTAAGTTTAGAAGTGTATGATCTGTCTTCTGTAGGTAAATGCATAGTGTATCCACCAGCTCTTCCTCTAGGTATTATACTTATTTCGTGAACTGGATCTGAGTGTTCTAATGCTCTCATTACAACAGCGTGACCAGCTTCGTGATAAGCTGTAAGCTTTCTTTCTTTTTCAATAACAACCCTGCTTTTCTTTTCAGGACCAGCTATAACTCTAGTAATAGCTTCTTCCATGTCTTGCATAGTTATTTCTTTTTCGCCTCTTCTAACTGCTAAAAGTGCGGCTTCGTTAGCTAAGTTCTCAAGGTCTGCACCTGCGAATCCTGGAGTTCTTTTTGCTAAAACTTCTAAATCAACATCTTCTGCTAAAGGTTTGTTTCTAGTATGGACTTTTAATACTTCTTCTCTACCTTTAACATCTGGTGCTCCAACTAAGATTTGTCTATCAAATCTTCCTGGTCTAAGTAATGCTGGGTCTAAGATATCAGCTCTGTTAGTTGCAGCAATCATAATGATTCCTTCATTAACACCAAAACCGTCCATCTCAACTAGAAGTTGGTTAAGTGTTTGTTCTCTTTCATCGTGGCCTCCACCAACACCTGCTCCTCTTTGTCTACCTACAGCATCTATCTCATCGATAAATACAATACAAGGTGAGTTCTTTTTAGCGTCTGCAAATAAGTCTCTAACTCTTGATGCACCTACACCTACAAACATCTCAACGAAATCCGAACCTGAAATACTGAAAAATGGTACTCCAGCTTCTCCTGAGATAGCTTTTGCAAGAAGAGTTTTACCAGTTCCAGGAGGTCCTACTAAAAGAACTCCTTTTGGGATTCTAGCACCCATGCTAGTATATTTTTTTGGATCTTTTAAGAAATCTACAATTTCTTCTAACTCTTGCTTCTCTTCATCTGCACCTGCAACATCTTTAAAAGTAACTGTTTGTGATTCTGGAGTTGCTATTTTTGCACGGTTTTTACCGAAATTCATAACTCCTCTTCCACCACCAGATCCTCCTTGTGATTGTTGAGTCATAACAAAAAGAAGAACTAAAAATAATACTACCGTTAGGATTGTTGGCACTAATGATAACCAAGCCCCACTGTTTGAAAGTGGTTCAAATTCAACCTTAACTGCTTCTTTAGGTGCTTTTGTCATTAAATCTGATAAAAGAGTTTGCGGAACTATAGTCGTAAACTTTTTATCACCCTTCATAACACCATCTACTGTCATAGAATCTTCGTGAACATATATACTTGTTATCTGATCTGTATTCCATTTGTTTTGGAATGAACTATATGAAATTGTCTCTGACTTATTTCCAGACTCCCACAGGGCAACTGAAGCAAAGACTATTACAACCAAAATTACAATGTACATAGCGGCACTTGAATGTTTTTTCTTCATAAAGGTCCCCCTCTCTTTTTTTAAATATTATTAAAAAATTTTATCATAGTAATTTACATATGACAATTATATTATTTTTCGTAAACTTCTTCTTTTAATATACCTATATAAGGTAAGTTTCTATACTTTTCTGCGTAGTCTATTCCATATCCTATTATGAATTCATTTGGAACTTCAAAACCTATGTATTTAACATCTAAATCTGCTGTTCTTCTCTCAGGTTTGTTTAATAATGAAACTATTTCTATACTACTAGCTTTTCTAGCTTTTAAGTAGCCTAATAGGTAGTTTAATGTTATTCCACTATCAACTATATCCTCTACTATTAATACATGTTTGTTTTCAATGCTGTGGTCTAAATCTTTTAATATTCTAACCACTCCTGAAGTTTCAGTTGAATTCCCATAGCTTGATACAGCCATAAAATCTAATTCACATGGAATTGATATATTTTTAATTAGGTCTGATGTAAATACTACTGAACCTTTTAATACACCAACAACAACTAAATCTTTTCCTCTGTAATCCTCACTTATCTTTTCACCAAGTTCTTTTACCCTTTCTGCTAATTGTTTTTCATCAAATAATACTTCTTTGATATCATTTTTCATAGTCTTATCCCCTTTTCTCACAAATTACTTTTAAAATAGTTTTTGTGTCTTTAGTTACTTTAAATATATCTGATAATTTCACGTCTACTACCCACGCTATATTATCGTCAAATTGAAGTATTGGAGTAATATCTCTTTGATTTACTGGTATCTTCATATTAATAAAGATATCTTTAAGCTTTTTGCTTCCCTTCATACCAAAGGGAACTATTTTATCTCCATTCTTTCTAGCCCTTAAAATAACACACTTATTTAGTTTATCATAATCAAAATACTTAATTAAGTCATTATTGTTAAATTTTAATTTTTTTGCGTCTTTTAACACTTGGAATTTAAAATTATATCCTAAATAATCTAATTCTTCTTTATCAATATCTTCTTTTTCTATCATTATTTCAGTTTCTTCTTTTTCAAAACTCTCTTCTAAGGCTTCTTTTTTCTTTATTTCTATATCCCCGTAAATATTTTCTGCTACAATCCCATTAGGTAAATCGATCCTCTTATTAGTTCCTATATTATTTAACGATATTACATCATTTATATGCTTAAGTTCAAAATCATATATACTTTTTGAAACATTTGTTAATGATTTTCTTATTACTCTAGTAATTATAGCCTTATGAGATAAGAATAATTCCTTTTTTATTATTATTCTTTCTTCTTTTTCTATACATTTTTCTTTATATTCTTTTTCTACTTCTTTATTTATAAAATCATTATCAAAAGATAATATCTCACTCATCCTGTTTATTGTATTAACTATATCCTCATTAAAATGCTCTTTCATATATGGTAAAATATCTAATCTTATTCTATTTCTACTATATATAGTCTCTAAATTTGTTTTATCTATTCTAGGGTTTAATTTATTTTTTTCACAATACTCTTCTATATCTTTTCTTTCAATACCTAATATAGGCCTTATAAACACTCCATCTCTTTTAACAGGTATCCCTAAAAGTCCTTCTATACCAGTTCCTCTCATTATTCTCATAAGAATAGTTTCTGCTTGATCGTTAGCGTTATGTGCTGTAGCTATTTTATTATATCCGTATTCTTTTCTAATCTTTTGAAAGAATCCATATCTAACATTTCTTCCTGCTGTTTCTGTTGAAATACCTTCTTTTTTAGCAAGTCCCTCAATATCAACTCTTATACTATGAAAATCTAATCCTAAACTTTTACAAAGTTCTTTTGCGTAATTTTCATCATTATTCGCTTCTTCTCCTCTTATCATATGATTTATATGTGCTCCTACTATTTTTAAATCATACTCATCCTTTATACTATGTAATAAATGAAGTAAGCAAACTGAGTCAGGTCCACCTGAAAGTCCGACTACTACCCCATCCCCTTTTTTAATCAATTCATTTTTTTCTATAAATTCTTTAAATTCTCTAATCACAAAATCCACTTCCCAAATTATTTTTTATATAATACTACATTAAACTAAAATCTCCTTTAAGTAAAATAATAAAAGCCGACTTTTGTCAGCTCTTATTATTTAAACTAAATTTTAATATACCGCACTTACTCTAGAGACTACAATAGTCATATCATCTTTTATTCTTCCATTATTAACTCTTTTTGATTCTTCTAATATATCCGTAACAAGATCTCTAGCCCCACTTTTATTTCCCTGTAAATAATGTTCAAGCCACTCTGAATTTCCTACTTCACTTTTACAAACATCTAATACCCCATCACTTAACGTTATTATAAAGTCCCCATCTCTTAAAGTTTCTTCTAACCCTTCAACCTCCATTCTATCCATAAGTCCAAAAGGTGGCATGTTTGAACTTATCTTTTTAATAGTCTTCCCTCTCTTTATAAAACTTGTAGTAGCTCCTACTTTATAGAATTTAACCTTTCCTGTGTATAAATCAATCATATTCATATCTAAAGTTGAATATTTTTCGCTCTCATCAAACTTCATGCTCATAATTGAATTAACTGTATTTAAAGATGTGTCTATATCAAAACCTGATTGCATAAATTTTTCTACTAAATCAACAGTTATCCTACTATCTCTGCCAGCTTCTGGACCTGAACCCATTCCATCACTTAAAATAGTTATATACTTTCCATTTCCAGCCTTTCCAAAAGTATAACTATCTCCAGTGTATTTTTCACCTTCTTTTATATCCATAGCCGCATAAGATATAACTTGATATTTCGGAACCTCTGATAGCGTAACTGTACAATCTTTATTATTTGGATTAATTCTACATCCATCTTCTCCAAGAGTCATAGGTGTTCTTACTATATCATTTATAATAGGTAAAACGTTCTTTGCGCAATATCTTCCCCCTTCACAGTTTTCCATATTGATTCTTACCTTTAATTTCCCTCCTTTATCTGTATAACAGAATATATCTTTGTATTTAATTGAATTTTTATTAAGTTCCTTTCTTACTACTCTTTCTAAATTTCCACACCAACTAACATCTCTTTTAAAATCATCAAACATATGATCAAGGTTTTTAGATATATTTACTATATGATTAGAAACTATCTTCCTTCCCTCTTCTATCCTCCTTCTTTCTAGTTCTTGAATTTTTGATATATTCACTATATTATCCGCTTCTTTAACAAGTAATCTTTTATGCTTACATTTCTTTTCTAAATCGCTAGGAAACTCTGGATAACCCTCCTCTCTGCTTTGAATTAATCTTTCTACCGCTATATAAGTTTGATTAAATTCTCGCTTCCAACACCTTACTCCTCTATCACAAGTGCTACAAACTCTATTACTCAAATTATCAATAAGTTCCGTACTTTTATTTTTGTATGATAACTTATCATTTTCTGACATATCTTTAATAGATGTAGCTACAAGTTCTAAAGCTTCTCCTAATACTTCAATCCTTTCTGTAAACTCTGCCTTTACCTGTTCTAAATGATTACTACTTAAATTCTCCCCCTTTATTTCATTATCTAACTCTGCCTCTATAACATTTAACACCTTTTTAGGTGATAATAAGAATATCAGACCAGCTAAAATAACTTCACTTGATCCAACTACAGTTAAATCCTTTGAATATAAAGCTAGTATAAAATAAATCAAAATCGATGATAAGAAAGAAAATATCTTTCCTGTATCTTTAAATAAGCCACAAACCAGTCCTATAACTGCATAAAAACCTACGCCAGTTATCATATTTCCACTGCTTATACCAATAACAATTCCCATAGCTACCCCTATAGCTGTTCCATTTGCTGCTCCTCCTAAATAGGAAATAAGCATTATCATAAGATATCCTAGTATATTTCGTATTGATAAATCAAATACCGTAACGCCTCCAACTCCTGCAACCATAAGGCATAATATAAGTGCAATACTTATAAGTTCCTCTACATTAAAGAAATAATTGGAGTTATATTCATATGCACACCTAAGTCCATAGTTAATTACATAATATATAGGAACTAAAACTACTGTGTTAATAGCTGCTAATGTAAAATTAAGTCCTACAGTATACCCACCAGCAATAAGTCCACTTAATATTTGTACCGTAAACACAATCCCGTAAAGTACATATATTTTAGATCTTCTCTCTAGCTTCGTTAATATAAGACTATATACTAAAAACATCAATATTGTAGCTATGTACCACATGATATCGCTTAATTCATTTATTATAGTAAAGTATCCTATAAATCCAGCTATACTAGATGCTATTACTTTACTCTCACTTCCTGTCATTATCATAGCCATTAAAAATACTATCCCAAAAGGCGCCATCCCAACAATGTCCCCTTGACCTATAAATAAAACAACCCTACTTAAAAGAAAAGTTATTATAAATGTAGCTACAACACTTTTCTGCTCACTTTCAAATCTAACTTTACTCTTATATGTAAAATCTCTCCCTACATTTTTTAAAGCACCACTATTAACTCCTACTTGCATCTTTCTTTCCCCTTTCCATATTTTGTAAATTAATTATAGCAAGAGGTTTTAAAATAATATGTCGCTATATGTTTTTCTAATTTAATTTTATTCAGACATTATTCCTTCAATCATTTTATTTTTCTATTTTTTTATTTAGTTTTTCGATAATTTATTTCTTTTTTAATTTTTTTATTTTTGAAATTACTGTATATAGATAGGCTAACTTGTTATTAATTGAATTATTTTTTATGTTATATTTTTTTATTTTCTTAATTAATATATAAGTTGCTTTATTTTAGAATTATTTTTAAACGCAAAAAAAGATCTAAGAAATCTTAGATCTTTTTGGTGCCGAAGACCGGAATCGAACCGGTACGGTGTTTAACCACCGCAGGATTTTAAGTCCTGTGCGTCTGCCAGTTCCGCCACTTCGGCAGGCATGGTAGCGGAAATAGGACTTGAACCTACGACACTTCGGGTATGAACCGAATGCTCTAGCCAGCTGAGCTATTCCGCCAAAAATTTTGGTTGCGGGAGCAGGACTTGAACCTACGACCTTCGGGTTATGAGCCCGACGAGCTACCAACTGCTCCATCCCGCGATATTAAGTTTGCCTTTAAAAATCATATATATGGTGCCGAAGACCGGAATCGAACCGGTACGGTGTTTAACCACCGCAGGATTTTAAGTCCTGTGCGTCTGCCAGTTCCGCCACTTCGGCATATATATGGTAGCGGAAATAGGACTTGAACCTACGACACTTCGGGTATGAACCGAATGCTCTAGCCAGCTGAGCTATTCCGCCAGATTTGGTTGCGGGGGCAGGACTTGAACCTACGACCTTCGGGTTATGAGCCCGACGAGCTACCAACTGCTCCACCCCGCGATATTATGTTTTAAAGAAAACTTGGTGCCGAAGACCGGAATCGAACCGGTACGGTGTTTAACCACCGCAGGATTTTAAGTCCTGTGCGTCTGCCAGTTCCGCCACTTCGGCAAGCACTGCGCTTTCTTTCGTTTCGCCGTCATCCCCTGACGACAAGATTTATTATATATTATGATATGTATACTGTCAACAAGTTTTTCAAAGTTTTTTTCATTATTTGTACAAATTTCTTTTTAAAGTAACAAAAAGCCACTGATTCCAACGCCTCAGTAGCCTTTTGTTAAATAGATTTATATATTAAATTTGTACTTATATACTAAATTAATAATTTTTTTTACTATTTTTGCCTCTGAATTCTTGATGTTTTTTTACATCTTGCATTCTTTCATCACTGTCTTTTAAGAACTTTGACATTTGATCTTCAAAGTTTCCAGCCTTCTTCTTTTTCTCTTTTTCAGTTCCCCAGTCAAATTCAACTGGTTTTAAAGATTTTTTAGGTCTTACGTTTGCTTGTTTTATTGATAAGCTGATTTTTCCGTTATCATCTATTGAAATAACTTTTACCTTCACCTTATCTTGCTCTTTTAGATGTTGTCTTATGTCTTTAACAAAAGAATCTGCTACCTCTGATATATGAACTAAACCAGTTTCGCCTCCAACTTCTACGAACGCTCCAAAATTTGTGATATTTACCACTGTACCTTCTAATATGTTTCCTGCCGCTAAGGTCATGTTTAAAAGACTCCTCCTTAAATTAAATAAAAATATCTATGTTATTACAAATAACAAACTACTTATTAGAATTTGAGTCACCTTTTTTATCACTAACTATAATTTCTCCTGGTTTAAGCATTCCAAGTCTTTCTCTAGCTAGTTTTTCTATATAATCATCAGAATTAGCATTTTTAACTTGCTCTTCAAGTCTTACATTCTCATCTTTAAGTTTTTCTAATTCCGTTTGCTTTTGACTTATCTCATCCTCAATTCTTCTAATTGCCATTTCTTGCCTAACAAATGAAATAACTATATAGCCTACGAGTACTAAGATTATTATATTTTTCCACTTTAAACCTTTTTTCATCCATAGTACCTCATTTTTTCAAATTCTATAAATCTATTTTAAACATTAATATTACTTAATTCAAGTAATTTTTTATTAAATTATATTTTGTTTTTGAATTTTCCAAAAACTAATCTAACAGGATAGAAAATATGTTTAAAACTAACCCTTAATGTTATTTTAAACCATGCAATCAAGAACATTTCCAATTTTAAAATAAATGGACTAAACACTTTTAAATATAAGCCTAAAGAAATAGTTATAAAAAGATATACATATGGCATAAAGAATCCATAATTTGTGTAAAGCAAGAAAACAAATATTACTATAGAACATAAAACCCAAAACAATATATCTTGAATAATAAGAACTACTTTAGGTCCAAACTTCCCTCTTATTATCCTATATAAATCAAATAATCCCCCAACGATAAGCCCCGCCAAAAGACTATATAAAACTATATGAAGTTGAAGGTCTATCTCTAAAGGCATTATTCACCTTTTTTTAGAAATTTCTTTAAGAAACTTCTTTTTTCTTTTTTCTTTACTTTACCGTTATAAACAAAACTATTTATATATCCTCTTATTATTACATCGCTATTTTCAATGTCTAGTTTATCCATTTTAAGCCCTTGTCCTTTGATTACAAGTCTTCCAAGTATAGTACTTAAAATAATTTTTTCGTCATCAAAGCTAACTACTTCTAAGACACCTGTAAGTGTCATTATCTTTCTTTCTTCTAATGTTAGTCCACTCTTTTTTATTTTGTTAGATATTTCTTTTTTATTATCCATATATTTCTCCCTTAATAGAATACTTCTAATAAAAAATATATGAAACTACTCTTAGTACTATTCTAAATAAGTAATATTATTTATACTTAGAACAAATTTATTCAGAAATTATTTTATACATCTCTTTTGCATCTTCTTTTTTTACATGTTCTGCAATATTTATTACTTCTGCTTTTAAAATCCTGTTTGCAAATTGAATTTCTATTATATCGCCTTCTTTGATTCCTGTTGAAGATTTTGCAATTTTTCCGTTTATAGAAACTCTAGAGCCTTCGCAGGCTTCTTTTGCAACTGTTCTTCTTTTTATAAGTCTAGAAACTTTTAAATATTTATCTAATCTCATATATCTTACCTCTTCTAAAAAAATATTTTTAACTATTATATTTCTCTATATGTAAAAAAATGGCTTACGCCACAATTTTAATTTTTCTACTATTTTTTACTGTTATTATAAAAAGAACCCGAGTCACCTCGGGTTCATTCATAACAATACTACTTGTTAACTTTTTCTTTGAACTCTTTTCCAGCTTTAAATACTGGTACTGTTGAAGCTGGTATTTCGATAACTTCTTTAGTTCTTGGGTTTCTACCTTGTCTTGCAGCTCTTTCTCTAGTTTCAAAAGTTCCAAATCCTACTAATTGAACTTTTTCACCATTTTCTAAAGCTTCTTCAACGCTCTCGATTAATGCTTTTAATGCTAATTCAGCGTCTTTTTTAGTTAAATTAGATTTTTCTGCTATGCTAGTAATTAATTCTGCTTTATTCATAATTACATCCTCCTTAAATAACCAGTTATATATTTATAGTACCTAACTGTTCTTAAATATGTACTACACTTACATTATTCTATTATATTATTACTTTTCTACATAGTCTATACCGTTTAATTAAAATGTTCTGAAAAGTTTTGTAAAGTTTACTTTTTTATTTAGTAAACTTTAATAGAATAATCTTTGCATAGTTTTTTCAAGTTATATTATTCTCCAAAAAATCTTAAAATCCTTTTATCGTAAGAATTTTTTATTGTTTTTTAGCTTCTTCCCACAATTCGTCCATTTCTTTTAAAGTCATTTCTGTTAATTTTAGGTTTTTCTTTAGTGCAGTTTCTTCTATGTGTTTAAATCTTTTAATGAATTTGTCAGTAGTTTTATTAAGTGCTTCTTCTTCGTCTACTTTTAAAAATCTAGCTACGTTTACGCAAGCAAATAGTAAATCTCCAACTTCTTCTGTTATTCTATCCCTATTTTCAGATTTATATACCTCTAAAACTTCTCTAAGTTCTTCTATTACTTTATTTGATGCGTCTTCAACATTTTCAAAGTCAAATCCAACTGAATTTGCTTTCTTTTGAACCTTATCTGCCCTAACTAATGAAGGAAGTGCTTTGCAAACAGCCTCTAGTTCTTCTGTTAAAGTTTCAAAACCTTTTTCTTCTCTTTTTAATTCTTCCCAGTTTTCTTCTACTTCTTTTGAAGAATTAACATTTTCATCTTTAAATATATGAGGATGTCTAAATACCATTTTATCGCAAATTCCTGAAATTATATCTGAAAGTTCAAAGTAACCTTCTTCCCTTCCTATAGCTGCATGGAATATAACGTGTAGTAAAACGTCCCCTAGTTCCTCTATTAAAGCATCATCATCAACCTTATCTATAGCGTCAGTAACCTCGTATGCCTCTTCTATTATTGCGTTTCTAAGGCTCTCGTGAGTTTGCTCTCTATCCCAAGGGCAACCGTAGTCCCCTCTTAATATATCTACTATAGTTATTAAATCGTATATGTCTTTTTTGTTGTTTATATCTTTTGGTATATAAACTGATGTTAAATAATCTATATCTTCTTGCATATCTAGCTCGTATAAAGGTATTTCTCTTATACTCTCAACACCTTCCACTCCAGCTGCTCTTACGAATATTATTTTAGTTTCATCGTTATAACGCTCTAATAATTTAAGTTTTACTTCTGATGCTATAAACTGATTATAAACTTGAGTTATAATAGTTCCTATTCTCTTATCTAGTATTTGGTTGTTTATATCAAAAGCATCTATTATTTTTAATCCTTCCATAGGATCAATTTTAAGTCTATCCATCATAGCGTCTATAAAACTTACAGCAGGAACAATTTCGTAGACTATATTATTCTCATCACATAATTTTATTAAATTTGTAACTGAAATCTCCGCAACTAAAGGATGTCCTGGTACTGCATAAATTAAGTCTCCTAGTTCCTCATGTTTTTTTATTAAATCTTCAGCGATGCTTTTATATACATCATCAAAATTTTCTAAAGTGTTGTAATATTTATCAAAAGTCTCAAACTTTATTCCCTCTTCTTTTATGAAATCAACCGTTGGGTGAATTTCTGTTCTAAAAAATATATTTTTACTATTTTTTAATAATCTTAAAGCTCCTACTGTTAGCGCTTCTGGCGCTCCAGGCCCAAGTCCTATAATCTTAATCATTAGGTATTCTCCTTTTTATATCATTTTCTTTTTGGTACTCTTCTTTTTAAATCATCCATATCAAAGACCCTAGCACACAAAATCCATATCATATATATTATAATACCTAAAAATACTGATATTAAGCAAGAGATAGCTACACTTGTAGTTTTCTCAAATATAAAATTATATGAATAAATAACACTTGCCCCCATAATAAGAGATCCTATTATAGGTTTTATTATATTATTATAACCTTCAAGCTTTACCTTCATATAAACTTTCATTTGGATAACATTTATTATAGTTACAAACAGATATGCTATGAAAGATGCTATAACCGATCCAAATACATTTATCTCTGGGTTTTTAACTAATATTATCGTTAAGACTAGCTTTATACCGCATCCTATAAATAAATTTATTACAGGTAACATATATTTTCCTATACCTTGCAAAATAGCTGTAGTAGTTTGCGTTAATATAATAAATGGAATTGTTAATGAAAGGTACCTTAATATTTCAAACCCTTCATGCCTACCTGGAAATAATAATCTCATTATAGGTTCTGCCATTATAAATATCCCAAACATACATGGTATAGAAATAACTGTAGAAATTTTTATAGATAAATCAACTTTTCTATTTAATTCATCATATTTTCTTAAAATAAAATTTTCTGAAATTACAGGTATTAAGGATATACTAAGTGCCATAGATAAAGTCATCGGAAGATTTATTATTACAGATGCTTTCCCTGTTAATTGTGCATATAGCACAGTTGCCTCTTCACTATTAAAACCTGCATTTAGTAATTGGTGTGGTATTACAGCTGAATCTATGATACCCATAATACTTCCAGCGCAGGCACCTAACGTAACAGGGAATGCTATTTTAAATATTTTAGTTAAAATCTCAGGCTTTGATTCAACCTTTTTAATTTTATGTTTCTTTCTTTCAGAGTGATATTTAATCATTAAATATCCCCCACCTAAAAATCCTCCAAGACTTGCACCAAGTGCAGCCCCTCCTGCCGAATAACCAATCCCCTTATCTAAAAGAATGTATGCAAGTCCTACTCCAAAAACAACTCTTCCAACTTGTTCTAAAAGCTGCGAAATAGCAGTTGGCACCATATTTTGCATACCTTGAAAAAAACCCCTGTAAACAGTCATAACTGATATTGCAATAGGCCCAATAGCAAGTCCAATCATTGCATAATAAGCTTCTTCATTCCAATTAAATGCATGAATTATAGGTTTTGCAAAAATAAACATCAATGCACTGTATCCAACACCTAAAAGCATCATAGCAATCTTAGTTTCTTTAACTATCACAAAGTTTTCTCTAAATCTTCCCATAGCATTATTTTCTGAAACTAGTTTTGAAACAGCAACAGGCACTCCGGCCCCTATCGCTATAAATAACATATATAAAGGAAAGGGCATTTGATACAGTCCTAGACCCTCGTCCCCAATAAGCATTATTATAGGCCATCTAAAAAACAAACCTAATACTTTAGTAATTATCCCTGCTACACCTAGTATTATGCTGCCCTTTACTAAAGATTGTTTTTTCATAAAATACCTCCAAACTTTTATTATTACTAATAATTTTTATTTCAAGTTTGGAGGTATTATTACTGTTTTTTTATTTAACTTATTGTTCCATCTGTTTTCCTAAGAAGTTTGCAGCTGTTTCTGCAAGTTTCATCTCAAGTTCTCCAAGTTTTTCTCCTGATTCTTTAGTTACTATAACAACTACTCCTATTGCATCACCTTCTGCTATAATTGGTGCAACTACTTGTGATGACATATTGCTGTTATCTTCATCACTATGTAATGGAATTGAATCGTTATTTTCTCCTAACAGAATTGTTTTTCTGTTATCCATAATTTCTTCTAATTCGTTACTTATTTTTCTGTCTATATAATCTTTTTTAGGTGCTCCACTTACTGAGATAAACGCATCTTTATCTGCTATTAAAATTATATGACCTATAACTTGTTGTAAACTTTCAGCATACTCTTTTGAGAAATCAGTTAGTTCACCGATTGGAGAGTATTTTTTTAAAATTACTCCACCTTCTCTATCTGTAAAGATTTCTAAAGGATCTCCTTCCCTAATTCTAAGAGTTCTTCTTATTTCTTTAGGAATAACAACTCTTCCTAAATCATCTATACGTCTTACGATTCCTGTAGCTTTCATTTATTTCAACCTCCTAATAAAACCAAATAATGTTTTTTGTCATTAATATTATTTGATTCATAAGGAATTTTATACACATATAACTATTATTTATAATTATTTATCTCTAAATTTTTCTTATTTTATTATTTAGCATACTCTTTTAGAAACTTTTATAAAAAAATAAAGCATATGTAAATTTACATATGCTTTACTAAAACTATTTGCCTATTTTATCTTCATAAACTTTTACTTTTAATTCTTCTTTCCATTTTTTCATAAACTCATCATATTTAGCTTGTTGCGCTTGACTCATTAAAGTCTTTTTGATTTCGTCTTTTACATCTTTAAATGGAGTAACTGTCTTTTTAGTGTTTATGTTATCAACCATTATTATGTGATAACCAAATTGAGTTTTAACAGGTCCTGATATTTCTCCATCTTTTTTAAGCTTTTTAACAGCATTCATAAAGTCTTGATCATAATCTTTTGAATCATATGGAATGTATCCTAATGAACCACCTTGTTCTTTAGTTCCATCTGTTCCATATTGTTTAGCTAAATCAGCGAATTTAGCTCCACCATCTAATTTTGATTTTATTTCTTTTGCTGCTTTTTCATCTTTAACTAAGATGTGATATACGTTAGCACCAGGTTGCATTTCGTACTCTGATTTGTGCTCATCATAGTATTTTTGAGCGTCTGCATCAGTTATTTTAACGTCTTTAACGATGTATTCCATAACTTTTCCAACTATTATTTGATCTTTTACGAAAGCTTTAAACGCATCCATATCTTTATAACCAGCTTTTTTAATTTCTGACTCTAAATTTTCTTTTGAACCATAAAGTTGTTCAAAGAATTTCATTCTGTCATCCATTTCTTTTTTCATTGTTTCTTCATTTGGAACTAAGTTTAATTTAGTTGCCTCTTGAAGCATAACAGCGCTATCTACTAAAGCTGTTAATTGGCTCTTCTCTTGTTTTATAACATTTTCCTTTATTTGATCATTTTTCATGTAGTCTTCACCGTATTGTTGCTTAAGTTGATCAAATGTAGGTTGCATAACTTTATCTAAGTCACCTCTAGTTATCGTTTTATCCCCTACAACAGCTAATTTTTCATTTTGTATAGCTTCTGGAGTTTTTTGGATCATATCACAACCAACAAAAGCGAATCCTGTTATTGCTAGTAATCCTAGAGCTATTATCTTTTTGATTTTTCCCACGTGCTCTCCCTCACTTCTCTTTTTATTTTCACAAATTTTGACTATTTTAAGTATATCAATATCTCTTTAACAATTCAATTAATTAAGATTAAGTATTTATTACTTTTACAAGCTCATCAAAAACTTCTTTAAAGAAGACTAAAACCTCTTCTTTTTTAATACTTTCTATTTTAAATTGAATTTCAGGATTATTTCCAAACTTAAGAAGGAAATTATTTTTGTATTTTTCTAAGATAATTTTGTAAGCTTTTTTATAATCTTTATCTCCCTCTTCAAATTTAAAGAATATTCCTTTAGGAGTTTCTTTGATTTCTTCTATATTTAGTGATTTTGCTTTACTCTTAATATAAGCTATATCCATTAAATTATACACAGTATCTGGAATATCTGAGTATCTATCTTCTAATTCATCTTTTATTTCCATATAGTCTGTTAAATTCTCTATAGCTGCAATCTTTTTATAAACTTCTATTTTTAAGTTTTCATCTAAGATGTAATCGCTTGGAATATAAGCATCCACCTTTAAGTCTACAGTAGTTTCAACTGGTTCTTTTGTTATCTCACCTTTTATAAGTTTTATAGTATCTTCAAGCATTCTACAATAAAGATCATAACCTATAGTTGCCATATGGCCATGCTGAGAAGAACCCATCATATTACCTGCACCTCTTATTTCTAAGTCACGCATAGCAATCTTAAACCCTGAACCAAGTTCTGTGAAATCTTTTAAAGCTTTAAGCCTTTTTTCTGCAACTTCTGTAAGAACTTTATCTTTAGTATAAAGTAAGTAGGCGTAAGCTATTCTGTTTGATCTTCCAACCCTACCTCTTAATTGATAAAGCTGAGATAATCCCATTTTGTCTGAGTCTGAGATTATAATAGTATTAACATTTGGCATATCTATACCTGTCTCTATTATAGTTGTACAAACTAGGACATCATATTCTCTATCCATAAAGTTTACCATCTCGTTTTCTAGCTGCCTCTCTGTCATTCTTCCATGTGCAAAAGTTACCCTAGCTTCTGGAACTAATTCTTTAATGTAATTTGCAGCACTTTCTATAGATTCTACTCTATTATAAACAAAGAATACTTGGCCTCCTCTATTCATCTCTCTTAAAATAGCATCTCTTATAAGTTGGTCATTTTGCTCTATAACATAAGTTTGTACAGGATATCTTTCTTCTGGCGGAGTTTCTATAACTGAAATATCACGAGCACCAGTAAGTGACATATGAAGAGTTCTTGGAATAGGCGTTGCACTTAAAGTTAAAACATCTATATTCTTTTTAAGTTCTTTTATTTTTTCTTTTTGCTTAACTCCAAACCTTTGCTCTTCGTCTATTATAAGAAGCCCTAAATCTTTAAAATTTATATCTTTTGTTACAAGCTTATGAGTACCTATCACAATATCAACATTTCCCTCTTTTGCTGCCTGAAGAGTAGCTTTTTGCTGTTTAGCTGTTCTAAATCTACTAATCATATCTATCTTAATTGGGAAATCTGAGAATCTCTTTACCATGTTTTTGAAGTGCTGCTCAGCTAAGATAGTTGTAGGAACTAAAAATGCTACCTGCTTCCCATCCATAACAGCTTTAAAAGCAGCTCTTACAGCTACTTCTGTCTTACCGTATCCAACGTCTCCACAAAGAAGCCTATCCATAACTTTTGTAGATTCCATATCTTCTTTTATTTCTTCTAAAGAAGTTAATTGATCCGGCGTTTCTTCGTGTGGGAACTCGTCTTCAAACTGCCTTTGCCACTCTGTGTCTTTTGAGAATTTATATCCCTTTATAGTTGACCTTGTAGCATAAAGCTTTACTAAATCTTCTGCTATCTCGTTTATAGATTTTTTTACTTTTATTTTGGCCTTTTGCCACTCTGTTCCCCCAAGCTTATTAACTTTTGGAGTTTTTCCTTCACTTCCTATATATTTTTGAACTAAGTCTAGTTGCTCAACAGGAACATATAATTTATCACCTTTTTGATAAACTATATCTAAATAGTCACGGGTATTACCCCCTACTTCTATTTGTTTTATTCCCTTATACACACCAACACCATGGTTAACGTGTACTACATAATCCCCTATTTTAAGTTCTGCAAAGGAGTTTATTTTTGAGACACCTTTTTTATTTCGGTTTCTCCTTTTAAGCTTTTTCTTAGCTTCTCCAAAAACTTCTTTATCTGATATTAGACATACTTTACTTTCTGGAAATTCAAAGCCTTTAGAAAGATTTCCAAAAGTAATTACAACTTCTCCAAATTGTATATCTTTAACATCATCTTTGTATGCACTTTCAATCCCTCTATCTCTTAAAGTTTCTACAAACCTTTCACCTCTAGTTCTTGTCCCCGAAAGTAAAAGCGTTTTATATCCACTTTCTTTTTTCCTTTTTATTTCGTCTATCAATATATCAAGTTGTCCTTGATAATTATGAAGCGTCATTTGAGTTATATTTACTATAGATAGAGGTTTTAAATGAGACCTCGTCTTTTTAAACACATCTAAAGTTAAAAGTCTTGAGTCTTCAAAATTATCTATAACTTTTTCTAAATCTAATAGTAAATTACCTTGAGATGGTAATATATTTCCTTTTTGAAGGAACATAGAATAATTTTCTCTAAATTCAATATAAGTGCTATCTAGTTTTCCTAAACATCTTTCTGTATCATCAATTATTACGTTATAACCTTTGAAATAATCAAAAAGAGTTTCTAATTCCTCATAGAAAAATGGTAAGTAAGAATCTATAGTTTCGAAGCTACCTGTAGTTTTTAAGCTTTCTATGTTAGCTAAAGTTATTTCTTCAAGTCTTGAATTTCTTTCTTTATCCTTACTTCCTTTTAAAGCTTCTGATAGCTCACCCTTGATTTTTTCTATGCCACTATCTATGTTTTCTTCTGTAAGTATAACTTCTTTTGCAGGAAATATATTTACTTCTTGAACTTTTTCTATACTTCTTTGAGACTCTACATTAAATGTTCTTATAGAGTCTATTTCATCACCAAAAAGCTCTACTCTATAAGGATAAGTTGCGTCAGCTGGATATATATCTAATATACCACCTCTTAAAGTGAACTCTCCCTTTCCTTCAACCATCTCTACTCTTTCATAACCACTTTCAACTAAGACTTTACTTATGTTATTAAAGTTAACCTCTTCGTTAATTCTTAATTTAAGCCTGCTGTTTTCGTAGTATTTTATAGGAGTATACATAGCTGCAAAAGCCTCTATAGATGTAACTATTATCTTTTTGCCTTTATTTAAAATTTCTTTTATAACTTTTAATCTAGCCCATCTTAAATCTCCTGAAATTGCATCTATATTGTAAAAAACAACTTCTTTTACTGGGAAATAATAAACGTCGTTTGTATAAAAACTAAGATCTTCATAAAGATTTTTAGCTTCCATATCATTATGCGTAACTACAACTAAAGGCTTATCTTCCTCTTCGTAGATAGCGTTAATTACGTAGCTTCTACCTGAGTCTGATAAACCATAAATAGCTTGCGGATACTTATTATTCCGTATATTCTCTTTTATTTCTCCAAATTCCCTACTATCTAGCAAGGGCTTATTTAACCCTTCCAATCTCATTTCTTATACACCATCCTTAAACAGTTTTATTTGCACTAAACCCATTAAAATCGTTCATAGCTTTTTTTGAATCTTCTTTTATAACACATTCTGTAGCCTTTGAAGTAGCTTCTAAGCTCTCTTCTAAGACTTCTAACTCTTCTTTAGAAAAAGTTCCAAGCACGTGATTTACTAAATCACCTTTAGGTTGTCCTACCCCTACTTTAATTCTTGGGAACTCGTTAGTTCCTAGGTGATTTATTATGCTTTTAATTCCGTTATGACCACCTGCACTACCCTTTTCTCTTATTCTAAGTTTTCCTATATCTAAGCTTATGTCATCGTAGATAACTAATATGTCTTCATTAGTTAATTTATAAAAATCAACCACTTCTCTAACAGACTCACCGCTTAAATTCATAAATGTAGTTGGCTTTAAAAGGATAACTTTTTCACTTCCTATAAACCCTTCACCATACTCACCTTTAAATTTTGCCCTATTTACGTCTATATTATACTTTTTTGCTATATTATCTATAGCTTCAAATCCAATATTATGTCTTGTATTTTTATATTTGCTACCAGGATTACCTAGTCCTACTATTAAAAACATAAAACTTCTCCTCTTCTTAAATATAATTTGTTATCTTATATTTTTATCCTAAATTTTTATAATATACTTCTTTATATTATACTAATTTTTAACAATAATAAAGAGACTTTTAAAAAAGTCTCTTTACTACATTTTCATATCTATTTCTATTTCTTTTCCGTCTCTAAGTATCTTGCATTTTACTTTGTCACCAGGTTTTATCTTATCAAGTGTATTTTTAAACTTATCTATAGTATTAACAGCTGTACCATTTATACTAACTATTATGTCAGTCGGCTTTATGCCAGCCTCATATCCTATACCATTTTCACTTAAATTAGTTACATAAAATCCGGCTCCAGTTTGAAGTTCAGCACCTTTTAATCCAAGTTTATTTGAAGTTTCTATTATAGAGTCTATACTTTCTTTAATAGCATCTACACCTATAGAGAAGTATAAATTTTGATCGTTTAATTCCTTAGTAGCAATTCTGCTATTTAAACCTATAAACTCTCCTTTACTATTACATAAAGGACCTCCATAATTTTCTCCATTCATAACTGCATTAGTTTGAATAACTGAATAGTATTCACCATCTATAGTAACTCTATGGTTTCTTGAAGTTACTATACCAGGTGTTATTAATCCTACATAATTATCTCCTGTAGAATTCCCTAGCGCAAAAACTAATTGCCCTTCTTTTACATCGTTTATATCTGCAAATTTAATAGGAATTAATTCTGCATGAGTTATTTTTACAAGAGCTAAGTCTGTTTCTTCGTTGTGTCCTAAAAGAGTTGCCTTTATAGGTTTAACTCCCTTGTTTGGAAGTTTTACGTATATATCTTTGAAATCTTTTATACTAGAGTAATTAGTTAAAATTATTCCAGTAGAATCAATTATAACACCACTTGTATTATCTCTATTAATCTCACTCTTTTCTAATCCTTTTTCAGATTTACCGATTGAGACTATAGATGGACCAACTGCATTAATAACATCCTTGGCATCACTACTAGTTCCTTTGTAATTAAATAAATTTGATTTAACATTAGAACTATTACCTTGAGCTTCCATTTTTTTGAATATATATCTTGATGTAATTGCACCCGTTACTATCGATACACCTATTACAACTAATATAATTAAGATGATGTATTTGGTTAATGTTTGATTTTTATTAGTAATTTCTATCTTACCAATTCTATTTTCATTTTCTTTCATATCTTATCACCAATTTTTATATTTTACTTAATGTGAAAGTAAATTCTACACCATTATCTTTGTAGTTTTCAACCCAAATGTCCTCATTGTGTTCTGTCAAAATAAGTCTTACTATTGGTAACCCAAGTCCAGTACTTATCTTGTTAGTCCTAGATTCATCAACCTTATAGAATCTATCCCAAATCTTAACTCGTTGTTCTTGATTTAGTGTTGGACCATCGTTATATATGCTTACGAATACTTTATCGCCTTTAGATTTAGTGTTTATTCTGATTTCTCCATTTTCGTGTCCATACTTAAGCGCATTATCTAAAAGATTTGTAATTACTTGCGTAATCCTATCCATATCTCCCATTACGTATTGGTGCGCGTTTTCTAATGTAACGTTAACGTGAATTCCTTTTTTTCTAATTGTACCTTCAAACTTAGCAAGGCATTGTCTTATAAGAACGCTTATATCAAGTTCTTGCATATTAAGTTTTATCTTACCTGTTTCCATAGCTGATAGATCTAATAAATCATTTATAAGTCTTGATAGTCTATCTGTTTCATCATAAACAATTTTTAGATAATAACCCTCTTTATCTTTAGGGATTACTCCATCTAATATACCTGAAATAAATCCTTTAATAGAAGTTATAGGCGAACGCAATTCATGTGAAACATTTGATATAAAGGCTCTTCTGTTTGAGTCTATTTGCCTTAAAGATTCAGCCATTATATTAAATGATTCTGCAAGTTCTCCAATTTCATCATTAGATATTATTTCGAGTCTTGAATCAACATCCCCACTTGCAAGCTTCCTAGCTGCTGTAGTTATCTTTGTTAGTGGCATAGTTAACTTTCGTTTACCATATGAATAAACAATTATTGATCCTATTATAATAGCAATCACTGCAGTTATCCAAATAACTTCGTTTACTTTAAATATTTCACTATTTATGCTATCCATTGAGGTAGTCATAACTATAGTTCCACTAAAGTATTTACCATTAAAAATAGGCTTCATAAATACATATCCTTTTCCCGAATCATCAGCTTTTTGACTGTAAGATATACTTTGACCTTTTTTTAGTAAATCCATTTGTTCTTTACTTATTCCAAGGTGTGAATATGTATATTTTTCATCTTTTTCATTTGATACTGCATAGACGTATCCCATATTATCTGTAATGAATATATCTGCATCAACAGCACTCCCTACGAAATCAATAACGTTATTAAGAGTTGTTAAGTTAGAACTTTTATCTAATGTCAAATAAGATATCGCCGCATTTTCTATTATTAAACTTTGTTTATCTAATTCACTTTTCTTTTGGTTAAAATAGTACTGCTTAAACCAAAAAGATAGAGTTCCTGCAACTAATATAGTGCTAGCTGCTAAAATCAAGGTAAAAGTTAGTATTAGTTTATAAACTAAACTATTCTTCTTCATCCTATTTCACCTCGAATTTATATCCTACTCCCCAAACTGTTTCTATTTGCCATGTATCTCCTGAATGTAATTTTTCTCTAAGTCTCTTGACATGTACGTCTACAGTTCTTGAGTCGCCTGGGTAATCGTACCCCCAAACTTCACATAAAAGTTGTTCTCTTGTAAATACTCTATTCTTATTGCAAGCTAAGTAGTAAAGTAGTTCAAATTCTTTAGGTGGCATTTTAACTTCATTGTTTTTATAAATTACCTTGTATGAATTTGCATCGATTGTTAGATCGTTGTATTGAATTACTTCTTTGTTTGTGTTGTCTGCTGTATATCTTCTCATAACAGCTTTCACTCTAGCTAATAGTTCTTTTGGTTCAAATGGTTTAACTATATAATCATCTGCACCAAGTTCTAAAGCTAAAACCTTATCAAAAGTATCACCTTTTGCTGTTAACATTATTACAGGTGTTGTTCCTTCTTTTCTTATCCATTTTAAAACATCTATTCCATCGATGTTTGGAATCATAACGTCAAGTAAAACTATATCTGGTTTATATTCTAAGAATATATCCTCAGCTTCCTTTCCGTTGTTTGCAATTTTTGTATCATAACCTGCACTTTTAACATACATGTTTATGACTTCACAAATATTTTCATCATCGTCTACTATTAAAACTTTTCCTAATACGCCCTCCATATTAGCACCTCCATATATTTTAAATATAATATTTTAAAAACTTATATTTTTGTTTAACTATCCATTATAAATTTATCATTAATTAAGTATCATTAGTATAGTTTTATCTAATAAGTTACAAATTATTAACCATATATATGAAATTATTTAAATTTATAAAATTAGGCTGCACCATACATAAAAAATTATGTAGTGTGCAGCCTCTAAAATAAAATAGCCTTATTTTTGCATTTCGAATAATTTACTTATTGGTTTGTCATCATATATTCTTTGAATTGCTTCAGCAAATAATGGTGCTACTGAAAGTGATGTGAATAATTCAGTATTTGTTCCTTCTGGTAATTTTATAGTATTAAGCATTACTAATTTCTCTATTGCAGAATCAGTAATTCTTTCAAATGCTGGTCCTGATAATACACCGTGTGTACAACACGCATATACTTTAGTTGCTCCTAATTCTTTAAGAGCATTTGCAGCATTTGCTATAGTTCCAGCTGTATCTATCATATCATCTATTAAGATACATCTCTTACCTTCAACGTCCCCAATTATATTCATTATTTCTGATACATTTGCTTTTGGTCTTCTTTTATCGATTATTGCTATAGGTGCATGTAAGTAATCTGCGAACTTTCTTGCTCTAGTTACACTTCCTAAATCTGGTGATACAACAACTACATCTTCTTTATCATCTAAATCCATTTCGTTTACGAAATATTCAGCAAGGATTGGTGACCCTACTAAGTGATCTACTGGTATATTGAAGTATCCTTGAATTTGTGCAGCATGTAAATCCATAGTAAGAACTCTGTCTGCTCCTGCTGTAGTTAAAAGGTCAGCAACTAACTTAGCTGTTATTGGATCTCTTGACTTAGCTTTTCTGTCTTGTCTTGCATATCCATAGTATGGCATAACTGCTGTTATTCTACCTGCTGATGCTCTTTTAAATGCATCTATCATTATTAATAGTTCCATTAAGTTGTTGTTAACTGGAGAACAAGTTGATTGAACTATAAATACGTCAGCACCTCTTACAGTTTCTCCGATATTTATTGCTATTTCCCCATCACTGAAAGTTCCTACTTGAGCCTTACCTATTTCTAATCCCAATATTTTTGCTATTTCCTCTGCTAATTCTGGGTGTGAATTACCTGTGAATATTTTGATATTCTTTCCATGATTAATCATAATCTATGAAGACCTCCTCAATATTTTAGCTATTATTAGTTTATATAATAAAATTTATTATTTCATTAGTCCTTTTTTAGAAACCCATCCTTTGATGTTTCTTTGCTTAGCTCTTGCTACAGCTAAAGCACCTTCTTCTACTTCTGATGTTATAGTTGAACCTGCTGCTATATAAGTATTATCGTTAACTTTTACTGGAGACACTAAGTTTGTGTTACATCCTATGAAACTATGATCACCTATTATTGTTTTGTGTTTTTTAGTTCCATCGTAATTTACTATTACTGTTCCACAACCAAAGTTACATTCTTTTCCTACTTCTGCATCACCAATATAAGTTAAGTGTGATACCTTAGTTCCATCTCCTATAGATGATTTTTTAACTTCAACGAAGTCACCAATCTTAACTTTTTCACCTATAGTACTTTCTGGTCTTATATAAGCAAATGGACCAACAGTAGTATTTTTTCCTACTTTACTTTCAAGTATTACTGATGACTCAACATTTACATTATCTTCTATAACGCTGTCTTTTATTCTTGAGTTTGGCATAATTGTGCAAAACTCTCCGATTTTAGTATTACCTTCTAATACAACGTTTGGATAGATTATTGTATCTTTTGCTATTTCTACATCAGCACCTATATATGTTGATTTTGGATCTATTAAAGTTACCCCATTTTCTAAATGTGATAAGTTTATTCTTTTTCTTAAAATTTCTTCTGCTTCAGCAAGTTGAACTCTTGAGTTTACTCCTATAGTATCTTCGTAATCTGTAACAACTGCCCCAACTTTTTTACCTTCTGATTTGAATATTCCAATAACGTCTGTTAAGTAATATTCTCCTTGTTCGTTGTTGTTTGATAGTTTATCTAAAGCTTCTATAAGCTCTTCTATATCAAAGCAATACATTGCTGCGTTCATTTCATTTACTAATAATTCTTCTTCGCTGCAATCTTTATGCTCAACAATTTTAAGTACAAAACCATCTTCATCTCTTATGATTCTTCCGTATCCTGTAGGGTCTTCAACCATTGCACTTAAAAGCGTTGCTGAATTATTATTTTCTTCGTGTTCTTTTATAAGTTCTAAAACAGTACTTTCTTTAGTTAATGGAGCATCCCCTGCAAAAACTATAACTGTTCCTTTTTTACCTTTTAGGAAATCAATAGCACACTTAGCTGCGTGTCCTGTTCCTAATTGTTCATTTTGTAGTGAATAAGAAACATTTCTGCTTTCTGTTCCTTTTTTAACTAACTCAGCACCTTTTCCTATAATTACATTAACATCTTCGATGTTAGCTTTTCTCATATTATCTATTACGTGGTTCACCATTTCTTTTCCGCAAACTTTGTGTAATACCTTAGGTAAATCTGATTTAATTCTCTTCCCTTGTCCTGCCGCAAGTATTAATGCGCATTTATACATTTTACCACCTCTATTATGACGAATATTTACATAATAGTATATATTATTTGATTTAGTGTATACACCATTATAATCATATACCTTTATAATTATATTTCAAACATCTCAGTATTTCAACCTCGCAAACTAGGCTTTAATCAATTTTTCCTTACTATTTATAAGAGTTTAATCAAAAATATTCGCTTTTTTGTACAAAACAAAAAAATAAAAGGGTATTACTACCCTTTTATCACTGATTTAATCTTCACTTACTTCATTTTCTTCTTGTAATGCTTCTTCATATGCTTTTAGTATCGCTTTTTGAATAGTCTCTCTAGCGTCTGTGTTTATAGGATGTGCTATATCCTTAAACTCTCCATCGGGTGTCTTTCTACTTGGCATAGCGATAAATAGTCCGTTCTGCCCCTCGATTACTTTAATGTCGTGTACAACAAATTGCTCATCAAAAGTTACAGAAACGATTGCTTTCATTTTTCCATCCGTAGTTATCTTTCTTATTCTTACGTCTGTTATTTGCATTTAACTACACCTCCAGTTGCCTTGATGGTATTATAATTCTCCATTTATTGGTTAAATCCTCTTTTTTCCTTGGAAAATTTATAATATTTCTAAAAAAAACTAGAAAATTTTATTTTTCAAACATTTTTGAAGGTTTTACGTCTAATATAGTTGATCCATTAACTGCATGAAGATCAACTATAGATACGTAGTTTAATATTTTCTTTTCTACATCTTTATTGTCAACTAAAACTCCGATTCCTGTAAGTTCACTGTCGAATTCTTTTAATAAATCTTTTATTCCAAGTGCAGTTCCTCCACCTTTCATAAAGTCATCAATAAATATACATTTTGAATTACTCTTCATTGATTTTTTTGAAAGTGACATTTGTTGAAGTCTTCCACTAGTACCTGATACGTAGTTTATAGACATCGTAGGACCTTCTGTAACTTGTGCATCTCTTCTTGCTATAACTAATTGAACTCCTAGATTTCTTGCTACTTCATAAGCTAAAGGAATACCCTTAGTTTCAACTGTTATAACGTAATCTACTTCTGTTGATTTAAATAAAGATGAAAGAATAGTTCCAGCTCTACTTATAATTTCAGGATTACACATAACATCTGTCATATAAATTATGTTTCCAGGTATCACTCTGCTATCATCGTTTAAAAGGTTACATAATTCTAAAGCGAATTCTTTCCCTTTATCTATTCCGATTTGAGGAATATATTTAATTCCTCCAGCTGCACCAGATATAGTTTCTATTCTACCCATCTGGAGTTTTTCTAGCACTTCTCTAACTATAACTATGTCTTCACTTATAGTTGATTTTGCTGCATTTAGCATTTCTGAAAATCTATTTAATCCAATTATCTTATTTGGATTTTCCATTAAAACTTTTGTAATAACTAC
This sequence comes from Clostridium chrysemydis, assembly GCF_015234215.1. Classification (GTDB taxonomy): domain Bacteria; phylum Bacillota; class Clostridia; order Clostridiales; family Clostridiaceae; genus Clostridium; species Clostridium chrysemydis. Next base: position 38,899 of record NZ_JADEKP010000005.1, read on the forward strand.
TACTCTATTATTTCTACTTAACTTTTCCATTATAATCACCCACATTTTCAATAAATACGAAATATATGATAAAAATCATACCTCAATATTCATATTTTATTCTATATCATTTCCTCTTGCAATATATTTTAAACTTATATCTATAAATATTTTCATTAAAGATGTAAATTTAGTATTTAATTCAAATTTAATAAATTATTATTCGTTTTCTGTGTTCAAATTATTAATTTTGTATATAATTATAAATGAACTAAGAAAAGGGGTTGATTTCATGTCATTCGATTTTTTAAATGATAAAAACAAAAAAGTTCATTTTATTGGTATTGGCGGTATAAGCATGAGCGGTCTTGCTGCTGTACTATTAAACAATGGTTTTAAAGTATCTGGTTCAGATTCTAAAGAATCTGCTATAACAAACAACTTAAAAGATAAAGGTGCTGAAATATATATAGGACATAATAGTGATAATCTTAAAGATGTAGATTTAGTTGTTTATACAGCTGCTATCCCATCTGATAATCCTGAGATTGTTAAAGCTAAAGAAGATAGTATCACTTTAATGGATAGAGCTGAATTTTTAGGTTTAATTATGAAAGGACATAAATACAACGTAGCGGTTGCTGGTACTCACGGAAAAACTACTTGTACTTCTATGATCACTAACATAACTCTTGAGGCTGATTTAGATCCTACTATTCTTGTAGGTGGAGAATTAGATGTTATAGGAGGAAACTATAGAATAGGTCAAAGCGAATACTTCGTAACTGAGGCTTGTGAATATAAGGAATCTTTCCTTAAATTCTTCCCATACGTTGGAATAATACTAAATATAGATGCTGACCACCTAGATTACTATAGAGATTTAGACCACATAACTGAAACTTTTAAAAAATTCTCAAAACTTATACCAAAAGACGGATACCTTATAGGATATAACGAAGATCCTAACGTAAAAGATATCTTAAATCACGCAGATTGTAACACCATAAGCTACGGTTTTGATGATAATTCTGATGTATGGGCTAAAAATATTTCATACAACAACAAAGGATGTGCTACATTTACTGTAGTTCGTGGCTCAGAAGAACTATTTGAAGTTACTCTTGAAATGCCAGGAACTCATAACATCTTAAACGCACTTTCAACTATTTCTGTAGGATTAATATTTGATATATCTTACGAAAAAATAGCTGAAGGTTTAAAAGAATGCAAGGGTGCGCACAAAAGATTTGAATATAAAGGTGAAAGAAATGGAATCACTGTTATAGATGATTACGCTCACCACCCAGTTGAGATTAAAGCAACTCTTAATACTGCAAAAAAAATACCTCACGGTAAAACTTATTGCGTATTCCAACCTCACACTTACACAAGAACTAAGACTTTATTTAATGAATTCACAGAAGCCTTCTTTGACTGTGATGAGTTAATCCTTATGGATATTTACGCAGCTAGAGAAAAAGATACAGGTCTTGTTTCTTCAGATGAACTTGGTGAGGCTATAAGAGAAAAAGGTGTTAAATGCACTAATGTTCACTCTCATAAAGAAGCAGTTGAATATTTAAACAAAAAATTGAACAAAAACGACATGCTTCTTACAGTAGGTGCTGGAGATGTAGTTATCGTTGGAGAAACGTTTTTACAAGACTAAAACCCTTTCTCCTTTTACAATTTTGTAAATTTAAGTAATTAATTTAAGTTAAAAAAATAGAAAATACAAATACTGTTTAAGTATTTGTATTTTCTATTTTAAAATGAATACGAATTCAAAAACTCTATCTACTACATTTTTTCATTAATATAGTATACTACTTAAGCTTTCTATTACATTTTAAGTACTTTATCTTTACATAATCCTTTATAAAAGCAGCTGTCTCTCTCAAACAAAGTTTTATATCAAATCTCTCTCTACTACCTACAACACTGACTTTAAGCCCTAGTTCCTTGCTAATAAACTTAACCCTTGCTATATGAAATCTATTAGTACACACAATTAAACGTTTACTTTTATTTTTATTTAATATCTCCCTAGTAAATAAAAGGTTCTCGAATGTGTTCATAGACCTTTTTTCTAAATATATATCACTCTTTTTTACTAAACTTTTTAAAAGTTCTTCTTCCATCCAAATATATTCAGGAATAGATCCTCTCCCCCTACCTGTTGCTACTATTGACTTTACCTTATCTTTCCTATATAAATTAATAGCTAAATCTAACCTTCTTTTGATACTTTCACTCTTTATCTTACATCCTAAAACTATTGCAACTTCGCTAGGTTCTGATTCCTCTCCCTTTTGAGTAGAAATCCATATTAATATAGCAAATAAAATTAACAATATAATACAAAAAATTTTTATCACTAAAAAAATCATACTTTTATATCCAAAACTTGCTATTTATTATACTATTATATAGCGTACACTATTTATTAGTTCTTTAATTTCCAAAATTTCTCGAAACATTTTTTTGTAAATCTATTTAATTTTTTTCAATTATAACTTATAATAAGAACGAACAAAATTAGTTCTTCTACAATATTCTGCATATTTTTATATGAAAATATATAAATTATAAATAAGTCTTTTATATTTTTTGCAATGCAGAAAACGTTTAAATATTTTTTGTTATAAATGTTTTGAATATTTATTCTAAACATTTATCTTTATGTTCGTTTGTAATAATTTTTAACATACAAAAAAATATAATACACAAAGGAGAAGGAAAATTGGACAGATTTATTGGATTAATAGGTATAGCTGTTATCATTGGTATAGCAGTATTATTTTCAACAAACAGAAAAAAAATCAACTGGCGTCTAGTTATTACTGGTCTTATAATACAAACTATTTTTGGACTTTTAATCATAAACGTACCTGCTGGTAGAGATTTTTTCAATTACATTAGCACTTTTATAACTAAATTATTAGATTTTACAGCTGAGGGTACTCGTTTCTTATTCGGTAACCTTTTAGATGAAAACACTTTTGGAATGATCTTTGCATTAAAAGTACTTCCAACTATCATCTTCTTCTCAGCTTTAATGGGAATTCTTTATTATTTAGGAATCATGCAAGCTGTAGTTAAAGTTATAGCTAAATTTATTTGTAAATTACTAGGAACTTCAGGTGCTGAAACTTTAAGCGCCGTAGGTAACATATTCTTAGGTCAAACTGAAGCACCACTTCTAGTTAAACCTTATATAAAAGAAATGACTCAATCTGAGCTTATGGCTATCATGGTTGGTGGTATGGCTACAGTTGCTGGTGGAGTTATGGCAGGATACGTAGCAATGGGTATTGATGCTGGTAACTTACTTGCAGCAAGTATTATGGCTGCACCTGCTGGATTAGTTTTAGCTAAGATTTTAGTTCCTGAAACTGAAGAACCAGTTACTAAAGATATATCAAACATCACAGTTGAGCAAACTGCTTCAAATGTAGTTGAAGCTGCTGCAAACGGTGCTAGTGAAGGTTTAGGATTAGCCCTTAACGTTGGAGCTATGCTTCTTGCATTCGTTGCTCTTATCGCTTGCCTTAACTGGATACTTGCTTCAATCGGTGGATTATTCGGAGCTCCTTGGTTAACATTCCAATGGATAATGGGTAAATTATTCTCACCACTTGCATTCGTAATGGGTGTTCCTACTGTAGATATCTCTGCAGCTGGTAACTTATTAGGTCAAAAAGTAATGATAAACGAATTCGTTGCATATGCTGAATTATCAAAACAAATGGCAGCAAATGTATTACAACCAAAAACTGTATTAATATTAACTTATGCACTTTGCGGATTCGCTAACATCAGTTCTGTTGCTATCCAAATCGGTGGAATTGGATCATTAGCACCAGAAAAGAAATCAATTATCGCTAAATTAGGATTTAAAGCCTTATTAGGTGGTGCACTTGCTACTTGTTTAACAGGTACAATTGCCGGAGTCCTATTCTCAATATAAATAACTTAAATTTTTAACAACACATACAAGAAAAAGCATTCGGGCCTCCCGAATGCTTTTTACTTTATTTTAAGTTTAAAGTTATATCCTTACCTCCAAACTTTATACTAACTTCATCTTTAAAATCTTTTCCTTTTATATATCTATACTCAAACTTGTTTTTCTCTTTATTTTCATAATATACTTTACTATCACTATCCATTTCTTTATTACTTGATAGAACTTTTAATTCATTTTCACTTGTCCCATCTTTAATCTTCTCACCTCTTAATATCAGATGAGTTTCTGTGGAAACAACTTCATTTATTTTATAATTTGAAATTATCTTATCTACTCTTAAAACATCTGATTTATCAGAAACATTTTTAACTGTAGTTTTAAGTGAAAACTTTTTATCTCCAATATTTATATCTTGATCTAATTTAAAATCTTCACTTCCTATTCCAACATACTTACTTAATTTCTTATCATATATTTCACTATCTATATCTGACATCCAACCATCATTTAAATAAATAGATTTTATCCCAACCCTAGTATTCTTATCTACCTTTTCACTGTAGCCTCCTACAGCACTACACTCTCTATTTTCTCCATTTATCTTAAAGTCTGAATTTATATTTATATCTTCATCTTTGTTTAAGTTATCTTCATTATATTTAATTTCATACGAGAAACTCAAAGTAAATCCATCATAAACAACACTATTTATTTTAAAATCCCCGCCTTTAAAATAAAATTTTTGATTAACTAAAGTTGCATTACTACTGTATTTATCACTTCTACCAAATAAACTAAATATAAAATCCTTAGCATCTTCTCCAGTTGCATAGCTAACAACAGTAAAACTAGTTCCGCATAAAACCACTAACCCTAAAAGAGCTATTTTAAGGAACTTCCCTTCTTTTTTTATACTATTTCTTTTATTTAGATTATTTAATGTTTCATTTATCTTATCATCTATATTTTTAGGAATTTCATCACTTCCACCCTCTATTAATACCTTTATTCTATTATCAAAATCACTATTCATATACTACATAATCCTCCCCCATCAAATCTGCTAGTTTTTTCTTTCCCCTTAATAATTTAGTTCTAACAGTAGAATCTTTCAAATTCAAAATCTTAGCTATATCTTTTTGCTTCATATCCTCAAAATAATATAAAATTATTATCTCCTTTGTTTCTTTAGGCAATTTTTCTATAGCATCCTTTAAATCTAGATTTTCATAAGAATCGTCTGTACACTTATTTGATATTTCTTGTATTTCTTCTAAGCTTATAATATCTTTGCTCTTAATTAATATTTTTTTACATTCATTAATTAAGATTCTTATAAGCCAAGTTTTAAAATACTTTTCTTCCCTTAAATTTTCTATGTTTTCATAAGCATTTATTATAGTATTTTGTATGGCATCTTCTATATCACATTCTCTTTTTAACATACCTTTTGATACTTTATATAAATTAAGTTTATTTTCCTTTATTAATTTAGAAAATGAATCCTTATCTCCTTTTTTTGCTTTATAAACATCTGATTTAGGCTTAAACAAAGCTATTTTCAAATTTCAAGTCCCCCTTAAGCTTTAAATTAATTACGTAATTACATATTAGATAATTATTCAACGTAAAATGTTTCAAGCCTTTAAAAAAAGATAAAAAAAGATACCTAAAATTTTTAGATATCTTTTTTTAATTATTTAATTACTGTAAGTTCTTTAGTTACTTGATTTAACTTTTCACAGCCGTTTTTAGTTACTAAAACTAAATCTTCTATTCTAACTCCGATATTATCTTTTAAGTAAATACCAGGTTCTATTGAGAAAATCATTCCTTCTTTAACTTCGTTATGATTTATAGCACTAACATCTCCAGCGTCGTGACACTCTATCCCTATGCAGTGACCAGTTCTATGAGTAAAGTACTCTCCATAGCCTTCTTTTTCTATATAGCTTCTAGCTGCATTATCTATATCACTAAATTTAACTCCTGGTTTTATCATAGCTATAGCTCTTTCGTTAGCTTCTTTTACTATATTATAAACTTTAGCATGTTCTTTTGATGGTTCTTCTTTAAAGAATACTGTTCTTGTCATATCTGAGCAATAATCTTTATAAACTCCACCCATATCGATTACTATGCTATCTCCCTTTTTAAGAACTGTATCATCAGTTCCGTGATGCGGATCTGCACCATTTGGACAAAATGCAACTATAGGACTAAATGAGAATTTGTTCATTCCATTTTTAGCGTATAGCTCTTTTAAAAGGTCTGCATAATATCTTTCAGTTTTTCCTTCTTCAAGTCTTTCTAAAAGTTCTACCATAGTTTTATCATTTAATCTTGAAGCTTCTTTCATAAGCTTTATTTCTTCTTCATCTTTAACTCTTCTTAAATCGTCTATTATTGTAGATGAATTTACGTATCCACTTGCACTATTTATATCCATTAATCTTATTAAGAATTGTGCTGGCATAGTTTTATCTATTCCTAAAACTTCGTTTTTATCTACAAAGCTTGAAAGTAGTTTTATTGGATCTTCTGTATCAGTGTACCAAGCTAAATCTACTCCTAAATCTTCATTTATAGGGAAAAGTTTATTTATAATTAGTTTATGCTCTCCATTAGATTTAATAAGAAGCGCTATCATTCTCTCCCCTGGACTAAACCATTTTCCTGTTAAATAAAATAATGATGGAGGTGCTGAAACTACCATTTGCTTTAAGCCTTGTCTTTGCATCTCTTCAATTACATTAAAAATTCTGTTTACCTTCATTCTTTATCCCTCCGTTTATGTATATTTATCTTCTATTATACACTATTTAATAACTTTTATATCTCTCTTCTATTGTTGTATAATATAGTTATATTGAATTATGGAGGTCTTAACAATGAAAATCGCAGTTATTTCTGATATACACGGAAATCTATATGCACTAATGAAAGTATTAGAAGATATAGAAGACAATAAAGTAGATACAATCGTATGTCTTGGAGACCTAGTTGGGTACGGTCCTCATCCAAACGAAGTAGTTGCTATGATAAGAAGAAGAAAAATCCTTTGCATTAAAGGAAATTACGATGCAGCTGTTTGTGAAAATGAATTTAACTTTATAAGAGAAAATAATATTAATTCATTTACATTACCTTGGACTGTAGAAGAATTAAGAGCTGAAAACAGGCATTATCTTGATAACTTACCTACTTCACTTAATCTTAACTTTGATGGTAACAATATTTTATTTGTACACGGTAGCCCAAATAAAATAAATGAATATATGCTAAAAGACTCTGAAGAAACTGAAACTATTATGAAAGAACTTAATTATGATATTTTAGTTTCTGCACATACACACCTTCCTTGCGCTAAACAATTTGACAACAAATTATTTATAAATGACGGAAGCGTTGGTAAACCAAAAATCGGAAGACCAAACCCTACTTACGCTATATTAAATATAGACAAAGATAGTGGAACTTCTGTTAAAATCCATGAAGTCGAATATGAAGTAAAAAGAATAGTTAAAGATATGAAGATGTTAAACTTCCCTGAAAGGCTTATATCTTCATTTGAAACTGGAAATGAATAAAAAATATTCTGAGATGATTTTTATCATCTCAGAATATTTCATTCTATTAAATTACCTACTATCCTAGCGCTTTTAAGCTTTACTTTATCTTTATTGTTACAAGCCTTATATTCACTAGTAACATCTTTTCCAGGTTTTATATTACAATATATTCCTTCTTTAAATCCAGTAACACCAGTAACATCATAAACAGTTCCTTCTATAGCTATGTAAGCTAAGTTGTTTCCGACTCCATCAAACTTAGAAAGCTCCTCTATTGTAAATTCTTTTCTCATATAATCTACCAAACTATATTCTTCTAATATAATTTCTATATCATCCATTATATTTTTTATTTCATCTACTATTTCCTCTTTATTCTTTGTTCTTTCTAATAGCATTTTTTTAAGTTTATTTATTTGGATATTTTTTTTAATTAGAAGTTTTTCTAGTAACATTTTATCCCCCTAAGAAATATTAGTATATAAAATTAATATATGCTTACTATATTGCATTTGATAGAAAAGTATTGTAAAATCAATTTAATGTATTCAAATTTAAAAAACTTTGACGAGAAGAGTAGACTTAGGACGTAGTTCTTAGCGAGTGAGGGATGGTGAGAGCCTCATACGAAGCCTTTGATTGAAGAACATCTCTGAGTTTCTAACCGAAAGCTTTTAAAGCAAGTAGACTTAGACGGACCCAAACCGTTAATATTGGAGGGCATAACTTTTGTGCCTGTTAAAGCCGGCTGTTTATCAGCAATTTGGGTGGTACCGCGGATATATCCTTTCGTCCCTTATAGTTTAGGGAAACGATAGGATTTTTTTTATTGTCTAAAATCAAGAAAAAACAATTACTAGGAGGTAATATTAATGAACAAAGATAACGTATTAGTTAGATCTCTTTACAGAAACACAGCTGAATATTTAAACAAAGACGTAACTATAACTGGATGGATAAGAACTTTAAGAGCTTCAAACGCTTTTGGTTTTGTAGAAATCAATGATGGTTCTTTCTTTAAAAATATCCAAGTAGTATTTGGAAGCGAATTAGATAACTTTAAAGATGTTTCAAAGTTACCTATATGCTCATCTTTAAAAATAATAGGTACTTTAGTAGAAACTCCAAACGCTAAACAACCGTTTGAAATTCAAGCTAAAGAAATAGTAATAGAAGGTATGTCAGATTCAGACTACCCACTTCAAAAGAAAAGACACACTTTCGAGTATTTAAGAAGCATAGCTCACTTAAGACCTAGAAGTAATGCTTTCTCAGCAGTATTTAGAGTTAGATCAGTTGCAGCTTACGCTATACACAAGTTCTTCCAAGAACAAAACTTCGTATACACTCACACTCCAATCTTAACTGGTAGTGACTGTGAAGGTGCAGGAGAAATGTTTAGAGTAACTACTTTTGATTTACAAAACGTACCTACTACTGAAGAAGGAAAAATAGATTTCAAAGAAGATTTCTTCGGAAAAGAAACTAACCTTACAGTTTCAGGCCAATTAAACGGTGAAACTTTTGCTTTAGCATTTAGAAATATCTATACTTTCGGACCAACATTTAGAGCTGAAAATTCAAACACAGCAAGACATGCTGCTGAATTCTGGATGGTTGAGCCTGAAATATCATTTGCAGACTTAAATGATAACATGGAACTTGCTGAAAAAATGCTAACATATGTTATTAAATATGTTATGAATGAATGTCCAGAAGAAATTCAATTCTTCAACCAATTTATAGATAAAGGTTTAGTAGAAAGATTAAACCACGTAGTAAACTCAAACTTTGCAAGAGTTACTTACACAGATGCTGTAGAAATACTTAAATCTTGCGATAAGAAATTTGATTACCCTGTTGAGTGGGGAATTGACTTACAAACTGAACACGAAAGATATTTAACTGAAGAACACTTCAAGTGTCCAGTATTTGTAACTGATTATCCAAAAGATATAAAAGCATTCTACATGAGAATGAACGAAGATAACAAAACAGTTGCTGCTATGGACCTTTTAGTTCCTGGAATCGGTGAAATCATAGGAGGAAGCCAAAGGGAAGAAAGACTTGATGTTTTAAAAGCAAGAATGGCTGAACTTAACTTAAATGAAGAGGACTACTGGTGGTATTTAGAGCTTAGAAAATACGGTGAAACTAAGCACTCAGGATATGGATTAGGATTCGAAAGATTAATAATGTATATAACTGGTATGTCAAATATCAGAGACGTAATCCCATTCCCAAGAACTACAGGTCAATCAGACTTCTAATAAAAAAGCCACTGAATTTTCAGTGGCTTTTATTTTTAAATTTATTATTCCATTCTAATCTTAATTTGTCATAATTTTAATTATTATGGAACATATTGACTATAGTGTACATCTTGTATTACTATATGTTATGATACGATAATTAAATCTTTAACAAAACCAATCACACGTTATTTAAATGTTTACATTTAGTTAACATATTAAGATTTATTATCTTGTTATTTTAAAAATGAATATAGTTATGGGGGGTTCTTTATGAACGCAAAAAACGATACTAAAAAAATCATGTGGTATAGTCTTGCACTTATGGCCTTCTCTGCTGTTTGGGGATTTGGAAACGTTGTTAACGGATTCTCTGAATTCGGAGGACTTAAAGCGATTGTATCATGGATACTAATTTTCGCAGTATATTTCGTTCCTTACGCTTTAATGGTTGGGGAACTTGGTTCTGCATTTAAAGATTTAGGTGGTGGGGTTAGTTCTTGGATTAACGAAACTATAGGACCTAAACTTGCTTATTATGCTGGTTGGACTTACTTTGTTGTACACTTACCTTACATATCACAAAAACCTCAAGGTGCAGTTATTGCAGCTTCTTGGGCGATATTCCAAGATGGTTCAATAAGTAATCTAAATCCATTATTATTACAAGCTCTTTGCTTAGTAATATTCTTATTTGGACTTTGGTTTGCATCAAAGGGAATTAAAGCATTAAAGAACATAACAACTATAGCTGGTACATCAATGTTTATAATGTCAATTCTTTTCATATTATTAATGATTGCAGCACCAGCTATAACAAATGCACCTCTTCTAAAAATAGATTGGTCATTTGATACATTCATGCCTACTTTCGACGTTAAATACTTTACTAGTTTATCTATATTAGTATTTGCTGTTGGTGGTTGTGAAAAGATTTCACCTTACGTAAATAAGATGAAAGATCCTTCTAAAGGTTTCCCAAAAGGTATGATAGCACTTGCTATAATGGTTGCTGTTTGTGCTATACTTGGAACTATTTCTTTAGGAATGATGTTTGATTCAAATAATGTTCCAAAAGACTTATTAACAAACGGTGCTTACTACGCATTCCAAAGACTTGGTGAATACTACGGAATAGGTAATACTTTCGTTGTTATCTACGCTATAACAAATGTTATAGGACAAGTATCAACTCTTATCCTTTCAATAGATGCACCATTACGTATACTTTTAGATAGTGCAGATAGTGAATATATACCAGAAAAATTACTTGTTCAAAATGAACATGGTTCTTTCATTAATGGTAATAAACTAATCGGGGTAATTGTTGCTATTTTAATAATAATACCTGCTTTTGGTATAGGTGATGTTGATGCTATTGTAAAATGGTTAATAAAACTTAATGCTGTTTGCATGCCACTTAGATACCTTTGGGTGTTCGTAGCTTATATAGCATTAAAAAAAGCTGGAGACAAATTCCACGCAGAATATAGATTCACTAAAAGCAAAATATTTGGTATTATCCTAGGTGCATGGTGCTTTGGATTCACTGCATTTGCATGTATAGGTGGAATGTATTCAGAAAACACATTCCAATTAGTATTAAATATAATAACTCCTTTCGTTTTAGTTGGGTTAGGATTAATCTTACCTAGAATAGCCTCAAAAGAAAGAAGAGCTAAAGGAATTTCTTAAAATAAAAAGATGCTTCGCAAATATGTTTTGCGAAGCATCTTTTTTAATTTTATCTATTAGCTCTTCCTTTTGCTAATTCGTAAATAGTATTAACTGGAACTCCAGTACCACCTTTTCCTTTATAAGTTACAGGTTTATCAGTCCAAGCTGTTCCTGCTATATCCATATGAACCCAAGGAGTTTCTTCTGCAAATTCTCCAACAAACAATCCTGCTGTTATTGTTCCTGCATATCTTCCTCCTATGTTTTTAAGGTCTGCTATATCTGATTTTATTAATTCTTTATACTCTTCAAAAGCTGGTAACTTCCAAGCTCTTTCCCCTGTATATTCTGAAACACTAACTACTTCACTGCATAAATCATCGTTGTTTGTTACAAGTGCTGTAGTAGTTTCTCCTAGTGCTACAAGTGCTGCCCCTGTTAAAGTTGCAAGTTCAACAATTTCAGTTACCTTTTCTTCTGTTTTAATATAAGTCATAGCATCTGCTAAAGTTAATCTTCCTTCTGCATCTGTATTTAATACTTCTATTGTTTTTCCAGCCATACTTCCTATGATATCTCCTGCTTTATAAGCATTTCCATCTATCATGTTTTCACAAGCTGCAACTACACCTATAACATTTATTTTTAAATCTCTCTTTGCTATAGAAGTCATTGCACCTATAACTGCAGCTGCACCACCCATATCTGATTTCATAGTTGCCATACTATCAGTTGGTTTTAATGAATATCCGCCTGAGTCAAAAGTAAGACCTTTACCTACTAATCCTAATCTTTTCTTTTTATTTTCATTATCACCAAAGTATCTCATTACAATTAATTTTGGTTCGTTAGTTGACCCTTTAGCTACACTTAAGAATGCTTCCATTCCTAACTCTTCAATCTTTTCTTGACCTAGAACTTCAACTTCAAATCCAAATGTTTCTCCAAGTTCTTGAACTTTAAATCCTAAAACTTCAGGATACATTTCGTTTGCTGGTTCGTTTACTAAATCTCTTGCGATAACTACACCATTTGCTATATCTATTCCCTCTTCAATAGAGTCTTTAACATCCTCTTCTTCTATATCACTAACATTACATCCTGTAAATGAAATAAATACGTCTTTTTTATCTTCTTTTTTACTTTTGTACTTATCAAAAGTATAATCTGTAAGTTCTAAAGCTATAGTCATAGCTTTAAGAATTTCATTTGTTTCAATTGCATCTGTTCTTATCATTCTTACAGCTATATCTGTATCTTTAAGTTCTTTTAGCTTTTTATAAGCTTTTGATATATTTACTTTTATTTTTTCTAAATTTATTTCTTCTTCTTTTCCAAGACCAATTAAAACTATATCTTGAATAACTCCATCTATTTCACGAGTAAAGTTATACATTTCACCTAACTTACCGTTAAACTTATCAGTCTTTTTTAAGTGTTCTATCATTTTTTTAAGTTCTTCATGTTTCATAATAATTTTGTCTTCAAAAAATGGCATTATAACACCTGAAGTTTCTCTACATGATTTTGTTTTAAATCCAAATTCCATAATCCTAAACACCTCTCTATTTCATATATTCTTCAAATAAAACAACTTTCCCTGATTCTAAGCTCTTTTTAACATCAATTATTCTTTGATTTTTAGAACCTCTAAACCTTAAGCCATCTCCCATGTTGTCTATTTCAAACTTCCCATCAACAAGAGCATCTAAGTTATATAATAAATCTTTAAATCCTTCTCTTTTATCTAAATTATCCATTATATATTCGAAAGTATATCCAGTAAATGACCAAACGTCTTTTCCGTTTTCTCTAAACTTTTTAGCCATATATGCAAAATCTTCTGCTCTTTCAAAAGGATCTCCACCGCTAAAAGTAACTCCTTTAATCATAGGATTATCTAATACATCTTTTATTAGTTCATCCATATCTTTTAAAGAACCACCTTCAAAGTTATGAGTATCTGGATTAAAGCATCCTTCACAATTATGATTGCATCCTTGTGAAAAGAACACCCTTCTCATACCTGGTCCGTTTACTAAACTTTCATATGCAATTCCTGCAAGTCTTATTTTCTTACTCATTATGCTCCTCCTGATTTTTAATTATTATATCATACTAATTTAGTCGGTTATATACATTTATATATCATTTAACCTTTTTAACATAAAAATTTAATTATTTACTATATTTTTTTCTTACCCTAAAGTAATTAATTCCTGATAAAATTGTTAACCCTAACCATATAAAAACTACCATTCTAAATAGATTTGAACCACTTTTTAATAAACTATAATCTAAGTACTCAAAAATTATTAAAGAGATAAGATATATTATAAAAGTTTTTAATGATTCTTTTTTCATTTGTCCCTCTATCTCAGACAAATCTTCAAAACTGTTCTTTAAATCTTTTCCAAGAATACTTCTTTCAAATAATAAACCTCTTCTATAATAAACAGTCCAAGTCTCATCATCTATAACACTTCTGTTTAATACTAAGTATTTCATTATACGAGGCTTTCCTTTTATAAAATAAAACATTCCTAAATTTACTTTATATAAATTAAGTCCCCTAAGTTCCATTTCGCTAAGCCAGTCTTCTGTACCTACAGTATCTATTAAAAATAAAGGCCTAAATACCTTTATTAAAATGTTTTTATACTCTAATTCTCTTTCCTCAAACGGAGTCAGTTTTGCTCCGCAATACCCTGCCCCTTTTTCCATAAAATCTCCCCTTAAATATATCTATATTTATCTAAAACATAACACTCTTACTCTTTAAGTGTCAATTTATAATCCATAATAAAAAGCCTATCAAATTTAAAATTGATAGGCTTTTTATTAATTATTTTCTTTTACATAATTTAATCTTCCGCCAGAATATATAACTTCTATTTCTTTTAAAGTTAAATCAACTTTAGCTTTAAATTCGTTTCCTTTAGTTATATTTTTAAATGTTATTTCGCCCTTTTCTAATTCATCCTTAATATTATAAGCTCTAATATCATCTAATAAATCTATAGATTCATAAACCGTTTCATCTTCAAATTCTACAGGTATTATCCCGTTATTTATTAAGTTAGCTTTATGAATCCTTGCAAATGATTTTGCAACTACAGCTTTTACTCCTAAATATAATGGTGCAAGGGCCGCATGTTCTCTACTTGAGCCTTGTCCATAATTTGATCCTGCAACTATTATTCCGCCGCCATTTTCTTTAGCTCTTTTCGGGAATTCTGTATCAACTGTATTAAAGCAAAACTCTGATAAATACGGAATATTTGATCTAAACGGTAGAAGCTTAGAATTTGAAGGCATTATATGGTCTGTTGTTATATTATCTTCAACCTTAATTAAAACTTTACCGCTTAAATCTTTTTCTAATTCTTTATTTACTGGGAATGGTTTTATATTTGGTCCCCTCTTAACTTCAACTTCTCTATTATTTGCGGCTGGCTTTATAATCATAGAATCGTCTACTAAAAACTTCTCTGGAATTTCAAAATCTAAAGAAACTGCAAGTTCTCTAGGATCTGTTAAAAATCCAGTAATAGCTGAAACTGCTGCAGTTTCAGGACTAACTAAAAATATCTTTGCTGAAAGAGTCCCACTTCTTCCATAGAAATTCCTATTAAAGGTTCTTAGAGATATTCCATCTGTACCTGGCGCTTGTCCCATCCCTATACAAGGACCACAAGAGTTTTCTAAAATCCTAGCACCAGAACTAATTATATCTCCTAATGCTCCATTTCTAGAAAGCATCTCCATAACTTGTCTAGAACCAGGTGCTATTACAAGACTTACGTCATCTTGAATCTTCTTTCCTTTTAATATCTTACTTACTTTCATTAAATCTTCATAAGAAGAATTTGTGCAGCTTCCTATAGCTACTTGATCTACTTTAATTTTCCCTATTTTAGAAACTTCTAAAACATTATCAGGAGAATGTGGCATAGCTGCTAGAGGTTCTAGTTTTTCTAAATCTATCTCTACTACCTCATCATAAAAAGCATCACTATCTGGCTTTAAAAATCTAAATTCAGCTTCTCTTTCTTGCGCTTTAAAAAACTCTAAAGTTCTTTCATCACTTGGGAAAATAGAAGTTGTTGCACCAAGTTCAGCTCCCATATTTGTAATAGTTGCTCTCTCTGGAACTGACAAACTTAAAACTCCAGGTCCTCCATACTCAAAAACCTTTCCTACTCCACCTTTCACAGTAAACTTTCTTAAGACTTCTAAAATTATATCTTTTGCAGAAACCATCCTTTTTAATTTGCCTTTTAGTTCTATCTTACAAACTTTAGGCATGTTTATATTATATGCTCCTCCTGCCATAGAAAGAGCTACATCTAGCCCCCCAGCTCCCATAGCTAACATTCCTACTCCTCCTGCTGTGGGAGTGTGACTGTCTGACCCTATTAAAGTTTCTCCTGGAGTTGAAAATCTTTCTAAAAAGACTTGGTGACAAATACCGTTACCCGGTTTTGAAAAATATACTCCATGCTTAGAAGCTACTGTTTGAATGAATTTGTGATCATCTGCATTTTCAAAACCTTGTTGAAGCATATTGTGATCTATAAATGCTATAGACCTTTTAGTTTTAACTTTATCTATCCCCATGGCTTCTAATTGAAGGTATGCCATAGTTCCTGTTGAATCTTGAGTAAGAGTTTGATCTATCTTAATACTTATAGGTTCAGAAGTTTTAAGTTCTCCTGAAACTAAATGATTTTTTATTATTTTATATACTAAATTATCTCCCAAAGTTAAGCCCCCTTATTTTATGCTATTTAGCTTCTTTATTAATTATGTTTTCGTATTCTCTATATATTTGAACTAATTCTTTATCAAATAATTGTCTTTTAAGTCTTACTGATGTAGACCTTACTAGTTTTAATATATCTGTTGCCTCATAATCTTCTAAGCTTATATCATATTCATTAAACTTATTTATTATAGCTGCTTTTCCTGAATGCTTACCTATAATTATTTGTCTTTCGAGCCCTACATCTGAAGGGTCAAAAGCTTCGTAATTTTTAGGATTCTTAAGCGCCCCATCTGCATGAATCCCTGATTCGTGAGCAAACATATTATCACCTACTATAGCCTTCCACTTAGGAAGAGCTCTTCCCGATGCTCTTGATACATACTCAGATACCTCACGAAACATCTTAGTATCTACATCAACTTCGTATTTAAGCACATGCTTAAATGACATAATAACCTCTTCTAAAGCAGCATTTCCAGCTCTTTCACCTAAGCCATTAACTGTAACCCCAACATGAGTAGCACCTGCTCTTATACCTGCTAAGGCATTAGCTGTTGCCATACCAAAATCATTGTGAGTATGCATCTCTATATCAAAGCCTGTATTCTCTACTAAATACTTTATGTCTTGATAGATGCTAAATGGATCCTTTATTCCTACAGTATCGCAGTATCTAAACCTATCTGCTCCAGCCTTTTTAGCCTCTTCTATAAACTGCACTAAAAATTTTACATCAGCCCTTGATGCATCTTCCCCATTTACCGATACATAAAGACCATTATCTTTAGCGAATCTAACTGCTTTAACCATATTGTTTATAACCCATTCTCTTGATGTCTTAAGTTTATGCTTGATATGGATGTCTGAAACTGATATAGATATAGCAACAGCATCCACTCCACAATCAATAGATTCTTTTATATCTGATATAACTGCTCTATTCCAAGCCATTATGCTACAGTTAAGATTCCTTTTTACTATTTGTTTTATAGCTTCCTTTTCATCCCCACCCATAGTAGGAATCCCGACTTCAAGTTGGTCTACCCCAACTTCACATAGCATCTCTGCTATTGCTATTTTTTCTGCATTTGCAAATACTACTCCAGCTGTTTGTTCACCATCTCTTAGGGTGGTATCTACAATAAAAATTTGCTTACCATCATCTAACTTTTTAATAGTCATATTTAAGCCCCCTTTTAATATCTATAAAAATAAAATTTCCCCATTTTAGATATTTTTACCATTTAATTTTAACATAAAATACTTTTATCAACAACGATAATTGCAAGTTTTTAATTTAAAGTTTCATTTATTAAATAATAATACTATATTTCAATTAATTTTAGACATTATTTTGCAAGTTTTTTATAAAATAATTCATTTACGCCCCAAAGCAAAAAAAATCGCAAACACATTTTTAAAATTGTGTTTGCGATTTATAATTATTTTAACATTCTTGATAGTGATTCATGTTTGTTCCTGTGTGAGTTATTCTATCTTGTCTTTCATGATATTTACCTGGTCCAAATCTTTCATCAAGACTTAAGTATCCAGTAACTCTTGATACACCTTGGATATCTGTGCTTCCACAGCTTGTGCATCTAGATTCATGGTTTTGAAGATAAGTTCCACAGTTTTTACAATATCTTATATGGAAGTTTACACCTAAATAACTTATATTAGTGTTTCTATATGCAAAGTTTATTATATTCATAATATCTTCGCCAGTTGGTGAATCATCTACTTCTAAGTAACTTATGTGACCTCCATTACAAAGGTTATGGTATGGCGCTTCTATTTCAACTTTTTTCTTAATTGAAATAGGACATCCTACTGGTACGTGGAAACTGTTTGTGTAGTATTCTTTATCAGTTACACCTTTAATTTCTCCATATAATTTTTGGTCTTGCTTTATAAACTTGCCTGATAAGCCTTCAGCTGGAGTTGCATATGCGCTCCAATTAAGCTTAGTTTCTTTTGTTAACATATCACAGTAATCTCTTAAATGAGTTACTATTTTAACACCAAGTTCTCTAGCTTCTTCGCTTTCCCCGTGATGTGCACCTACTAAAGCTACTAAAGTTTCGCTAAGTCCTATAAATCCAATTCCCCAAGTTCCTTGTTTTAGGATTGGTTCGATTGAATCATCTGGTGATAATCCTTCTGCACCCTTCATTAAGTGTTGACCCGCTACAAAAGGTAAATCTTTTACTCTTAGGTTCTTTAATACACCATATCTATGCTCTAATGAACGTCTTGCTAGGTTTAATCTTTCGTCGAATAATTCGAAGAATTTATTTATATCTCCTTTTGCTTGTATACCTATTCTAGGTAGGTTTATAGTTGTTGGAGCTATATTTCCTCTTCCCTTACATCCAGGTTCTCCATTTACGTTGCTCATAAGGTATGTTCTACATCCCATAGTTGCAGGCATGTGTCCTATTTCATACCACTTTTTATTAAAGTCTGCATCTATATTCATAAATGTAGGATTCATTCTCTTAGCTGCAACTCTGCATGCTAACTCATAAAGATAGTAGTATGGATCATTTTCTTCTCTATTAACACCATCTTTAACTCTAAAAATTATGTTTGGGAATATAGGTTGTTCACCTCTTCCTAAACCTTTTTCATACTCTAATAAGAATATTTCACATACTAGTTCAGCATCTTTAGTAGTTGGAATACCTAAGTTTATTGAACTAAATGGAACTTGAGATCCTGCTCTTGAATGCATTGTATTTAAGTTATAAACTACACCTTGCATTGCTTGATGGATTCTCTTTCTTAATTTCTTTTCAGTTAATTCTTTTAATTTTTCGCCTTCTATTCCAAGTTCTTCAAGCTCTTCTTTTATCTCTTGTCTTGTTGGCTCTACGAAAACTGCCATGTCATTATCAAAATCTGGGTGAGATTGTCCCCCAAACATATCATTTTGAGTTGATTGTAATAATATACATGATAACTCTGCTGCAGTTTCTATTCTTCTTGGCGAATTTATTGTTCCGTATCCTGTATTAAATCCTTTTTCTAATAATTCTTTTGTTGGAATGTGTAGACAGTTAGTTGTTAGGTTGTAACTATCTAAATCATGATAGTATACATCTCCTATTTCGTGCCCTCTTGATAATCCTTTTGGCATAGTTGCTAAATTATGCCATTTATTTGATTCTGATGCTATTCTTAAAAGCTTTGAACTAAAGTTATTACCAACATTGGCGTTATCTCTATCCGTTTCTACACCAATTTTGCTAATAGCTTTCATAAGGTCAGATTTTATTTCTCTAACTTTAGTTCTTTCTATTCTATAACTTCTATAAGCAGAAGCTACATTTGATAAATCTGTATTGTTTAAAGCTCTCTCGACTAGATTTTGAACTTCCTCTACCGTGATTTTTCTTACATAACTATTATCACAGTTATCGTCCTTCTCTATATAATTAATAACCTTTTGAACCATGTCTAAAATTTGACTAGTTTTAAGGGTTACTCCTATTTCTTTAGCCGCTCCTTTAATAGCGCCAGATATCTTTTCGGCATTGAATTCAACTTCCCTACCATCCCTTTTCACAACATATAGCATACAAATGACCCCCATTACACAATATATAGTACCGATTTCGTACTTTACTATTATACTTCAAAAGAAATTCTTGTGCAATTAAAAACTATTTTAATTAATTGATATAATTTAAATTACATCGAATTATCTCTTTTTTTTGATAGTTTTTATGCTTTTTCTGAGACTTGACAAATTACTTTTTAAGTAATTATTGGTTATCTTTTCCTTATTGTGGATAATATATATATTAACATATAAATATTAGGAGGTACAAAATGAAGAAAAAAAATATTTTATTAACTGTAATTGTTTCAGCATTATCTCTTTCACTTATTTCTTGCAATTTATTTAACAAATCAAAAGAAGATGATACTACTACTAATGCATCAGCTACTGCTTTTAATTACCAATATACTGGAATAAAAACTCAAGCAGATCCAAGTTCAAAAACTCCTTTTATGGCAATAGTTGAAAATTCTAAAAGTGCTAGACCTCAAAGCGGTCTCTCTTACGCAGATATAGTATACGAAACTTCAGCCGAAGGCGGAATTCCAAGATTTATCTGTGTTTTCCATTCAAAATATCCTGAAAAGATTGGACCTATAAGAAGTGCTAGACCTTACTTTGTTACTTTAGCAAATGAATTTTCACTTCCTTTTGCTCACTGTGGAGGCTCTAAAGAGGCTTTAAGTAAAATATCTAATGATTCAGCTACAATGAGTATAAATGAAATGTATAACTCAAAATACTTCTATAGAGATAATAGTAGAGTCGCACCTCACAACCTTTATACTAGTAGCGAAAAAATATTAGAAGCACTTAAAGATAAAAGTTTTAATCCAGCGCCTAAAGATTTTTTAAATTATGATGATTCTTCTTTTAATGATGATAATTTAAAAGCTTCTAACACTATAGATATAAAATGCAATAATTTATACAGTACATCATATAAGTTCAAAGACGGAAGATATGAAAAATATATGGATGGAACTCTATCTTATGATGCATTAACTAAAAAACCTTTAGCTTTTGATAATGTAATTGTTCAAAAAACAAATATAACACTTCAAAATGATGGCAGTCATTTAGATGTAGATCTTATCTCAACCGGAACAGGCTATGTTTTTTCTAAAGGAAAAGTAAAAGAAATAAAATGGGAAAAAGATGCTGAGTACGGTCAAACTAAACTTTTAGATTTAGAAGGAAAAGAAATCTCAATTCCTTCTGGAACTACTATTTGGAATATAATTGACAACAATGCACCTATTAACTTTTAAAGTTATAACTATTAATTAAAAAATGGCTTTATTTTTGTAAACTTTCAAAAATAAAGCCATTTTTTTAATTCCATTTTTTACAAATAGGATTGTAAAACTATATCAATAGTGATATAGTTAACATTATCAATAGTGATATAGTTTTTTATATAAGGAGGAGATTGCTTTATGCAAAAAATAGCATTACTTACAGACAGTGCATGCGACTTAACTTTTGAACAATTAAAAGAAAATAACATAAAACTTGCACCATTAAAAATAATTTATAATAGTGGTGAATACGAAGATATAATCGAGATAAGTGCAGATGATGTTTACGAAAAAATAGAACTAGAAGTTCCTAAAACATCTCTACCTAGTAACGAAACAATAGATAAAATATTAAATAAAATAGAAGAAGAAGGCTATACTCACGTATTAGCTATAAATATCTCTTCTAAACTATCAGGTACTTCTAATTCAATAAGACTTTTATTAGAAGATCACCCAAACCTTACATCATACGTTTATGATTGTAAAACTTTAAGTATCGCAGAAGGTGCAATAGTTTTAGATGCAGCTAAACTTATAAAAGCCGGAAAATCATTTGAAGAGATAATAGAAGCTCTTCCTGAAATAAGAAATAGAACTGAAGGTTACTTTACTTTAAATACTCTTGAATACCTAAAAAAAGGTGGAAGAATAGGTAAAGTTTCTGGAACTATAGGAGAACTACTTAACTTAAAACCTATAATCCACGTTGGCGATGATGGAGTATACGAAACTTACGCTAAAGTTCGTGGAAGAAAACAATCTATTTCAAGACTACAAAAAATAGTAGAAGAAGCAGCTTCAAAAGGCCAATGTAAAGTTTGGGTCTTAAACGGTGGTGCTAAAGAAGATGGTGCTAAATTCTATCAAACTATAAAAGGCTTAGATTTAAAAAATATCATAGAACTTAATGAAGCAACGATAGGACCTGCTTTAGGAGTTCATACAGGACCTGGTTTAATTGGAGTTATAATTCAAGAGGTATAGTTTAATATTATGGATGACTTAACTCTCTTAAGTGAAAAAGAGATAAGAGCAGAAGAAAAAAGGCTATATGAAGAATACAAAAAGAACTTACTAACACTTAAAAAAAAGCAAAATACAAACTCCAAACCATCAGGTCAAGTATTTACTAAAGGTTTATTGCCTATTTATGTGCTTCATATTTTAAGCTTAGGCCCAATTAGCGGTAACGAGATATCAAACATCATCTCTGATAAAACTAAAGGCAAATGGCATCCTAGCACCGGAGGAATATATCCTCTCTTAAAAAAATTAGAAACTGCAAATCTTGTAGTTGGAGAATGGGATGACCCTGAAAAAAAGTTTAGAAAAACATATTCTCTAACTCCTAGTGGTTTTGATGAATATGAAAGAAGTAAAATATTATTAAAGCCTAAAATAGAAGAAGCATTAGAAGTGTTTAAAATAATATATAAGGATATTTATTAATCCATCTGCATATAAAACCTCTATTTTGTAAAAAATAATTTGCAAAAGGAGGTTTTTTTATGAGAGGAAAAATTTTAGATACTACTGATTTAGAAGCTTTTGTAGCTTTAGATGATAATAGAATTATTTCTATTCCTATATATAAAGTTAGCACGAGTAGCATAGGTGATTTTGTATTTTTATCAGAATCAGAAGTTTTAAATTCTGGAAGTTTTAGAACTACTGACTACATAAGTCCTATAATGAGATTCTTTTAAAATAAAAGGTGAGTTCTAATATCTTAGAACTCACCTTTTATTTTTTATTCTACAGTTATTGCATTTACTGGACAGTTTCCTTCTGCTTCTTTTGCACTATTTTCTTCGTTTGATGGAACCTCATCTACTATAGAGTGTGATTTACCTTCATCGTTTAACTCGAAAACTGCTGGGCAGATAGAAGTACATAGTCCACAACCTATACATGTATCTTGATCTACATTTGCTTTCATATTATTCTCATCTCCTCTTAAGTTTTATTTATTAATATAAACCCTCAAATATTAAAGAATAAAGAGGGTTATTTAATACATAACTTTCAGCTTCACCTTTTTCTAAAGCTTCTGTAAGTCCTAGGTTCATAGGTAATTCTCCAATTAGAGGAACTCCTAAATATTCAGCGTGTTCTTCAGCTGATTTGTTGCTAAATAGCTTTATTTTTTTGCCGCAATCATTACATTCAATGTATGACATGTTTTCTACAACGCCCCTTATTTTAACACCTATCTTTTCACCCATAGTTATAACTTTTTTAACTATCATTGAAACCATATCTTGTGGTGTAGATACTATAACAAGTTCATCTACTCCAAACTCTTGCATTACTGTAAGAGCAATATCTCCTGTTCCTGGGGGCATATCTATTAATAGATAATCTAGTTCTCCCCACTCTGTATCATAAAACATTTGGTTTAGTACTCCTGTTATTACAGGACCTCTCCAAATAACTGGATCTTCTTCAACTTTAGTTAAAAGGTTCATAGATATAACCTTTATACCACTTTCAGTTTCTACTGGTATAAATTTTACCTCTTTATCGTTAACAGGTAAAATACTAGCTCTCTCTTTATTTATTCCATAAAATCTAGGCATAGATGGACCTGTTATATCAGCATCTAAAACACCAACTTTATATCCTCTTTTTGTAAGCATAGTTCCAAGTATCCCTGTTACAGTTGATTTACCAACTCCACCTTTACCACTAATTACTCCTATTATATTCTTTATCTTACCATATTTCGGAGTCTTTTTTGATGGACATATACCTATTCCTTTTGAAGCGCAGCTATCTTTGCTTGCACAACTTGAACAATCACTCATCTTTTGCTTCCTCCTTAATTTTACCAACCTTCTGGCTTTTCATTCACATCTCCAACTTTTATATCCCAGTTTTTAAATTCATATTTACCTAAAACATAATACTTTTCGTATATGTTTTTCTTTTTATCATCAACTGTTATTATAGTTTTGAATGTATCACTATTATAACCTCTGTTTTGAACACTTATAATAGCATCATAGTCACTTTTATTAGATTTACTATTTAGCACCTCTGCACTTGGCACTACTTTTTGAAGTTGTTTTTGGAAATCTCCAAGATCTACTGAGAATAGATATTTTACGCAATCTATATCGCCTAATATATCTACTCCTATTTTTTGACCATCAAGCTGTCCTTTTACTCCTTCTACAACTTTTAATATGCTTCCATAATAAATGTTATAGAAATCTCTAGGTTTCTTTATAAATGATAAGTTATTTAATATAGTTTGGTCTAAATCTTTAGGAACTCTATAAGCTTTATCTTTATCATAAAAGTTACCCTTACCAGACTCAGGGTCTCCAACTACGTAATCATACTTTCTAACTGTATCTCCAGTTTGTATCTCGAATACATAATCCGGTTCTAAAGTACTCTTTTCAGTTTCAGGGTTACCGTCTGATAATATTTTATAGATATCTTCTATAACTTTAGGGTCTGTAACTATAAATCTAAAACCTATATCTCTAGTATTTTGTATTACTATTTGATTTACTTTGTTGTTTTTCATAAACTCAAAGTCATTATTCTTAAATCCCATTTTAACAAGAGCATCATTAACAGGTGCGCATCCTATAAGTCCGAAACTAAGAATAACCATCAAAAAGGCAATTATAACTTTTGATTTTTTCATAGATTATTTTCTCTCCTTTTTTATCTTATCTTTGTTATAGATACAAATACCTATTACTAAAGTAAATATAGCTATAAATTGTGATGTTGATAACATCATAACATTCCCTCTAGGGTCATTTCTTAAGAATTCAATAAGAAATCGCCCTATGCTATATATTATTACGTACATAGCTACTACTTTTCCTTTTACCTTTGTCTTTTTTGCATACCAAAGTAAAAAGAAACCTAATAAGAAATCAAAGATAGAACTATAGATTTGAGTTGGTATAAGACTGATTCCAGCTGGTGCTAATGAATCGCTTGGAAAAATAACTCCAAAATGTGAAGTTGTCTCTCTTCCGTAACAGCAACCCGCTAAAAAGCATCCTATCCTACCAAATCCTTGTGCTATTGCAACTCCAGGAACTACAGAATCTAAAATATCTAAAGTATCCCATTTATTTTTCTTAGAGTATACATAGACACCTATTACACCTAATATTATTGCCCCATATATAACAAAACCATTCCCAAAATCAAGCAATATTTCAGGATCATTCATTATATTTTTAAACTCAACAATTATAAATAGCAGTTTTCCGCCTAAGATTCCAGATATAACTGCTGTAATAAGTAGATTAAATAACTTATCTTCGTTATAACCTTTTTTAGTTGCACTTTTTAAAAATAAATATCCTGCAACTAGAATTCCTATAGCTATCATAAGTCCATAGCTATAGACTTTAAAACTTCCAATTTGAAATAAAACTAGCTTCATGTCTCCTCCAAAAACCCCTTTATATGTAATTAGGAGAAGCATAACATGCTTCTCCTAATTATCTATAATTATAATACTTTAAGATATTTATGGCAATATTTCTAGACTTTACTTAGAAGGTACTACAACCTTTGAAGTCTTATAATCGTAAAACATTAACCAATATCCCTGTTCTTCGTTATCTTTACACTTAGCCCAAGTTACGAAACCTGATTTACCAACATACGGTTGGTCAAATTTATCTTTCTTTCCTGGTATTGCGTAAACTAAATATTTTAAATTACCTTTTTTATCACATTTATAACCCATCATAAAATGTCCATGCTTGATTATATAAGGATAATAGTTAAGCATAGGATAATAGACCACTGTGTATTTATCAGCATCTTTTGCATTACACATATCTTCTATATCTTTTACAGGAATCTTATACCATTTAGAATAAGATATTTCTTTAAAGCACCCTTTAACTTCTGAGAACCCCTTAGCTATACCTTCAAAATAATCTCCAGTTCCGCCTTTTACTCTAAAATCATTAGGGTCTACAGTTTCTTCTTCAATACTTCTTTCGTAATCTTCAAATTCTTTAGATAAATTATCTCTATCCTTGCAGCCGCATCCATCTTCTTTTTTCTTAGTTTCTTTTTTAGTTTCTTTTAAATACTCTTTAGGTTTTGAATTTACATTCTTATCATCACATTTTATTAATTCTGAACTCTTCCATCCTTCTTGAGGTTTTTCCCCATTCATAAAACCATAAAGCATAAATTCTGCTTTACTAGAACCTTTT
Organism: Clostridium chrysemydis; assembly: GCF_015234215.1. GTDB lineage: Bacteria > Bacillota > Clostridia > Clostridiales > Clostridiaceae > Clostridium > Clostridium chrysemydis. The sequence goes on from NZ_JADEKP010000005.1 coordinate 65,202, forward strand.
TTGCAGATACCCGCACCAGATATTTTTTCGTATCCGAATTCTAATCCAGCTATATTATCTACATAGTATTCTTTAAAGGCTTCACCTTTTCCAGAATCGCTAACTTTTATAGGCCCCATATCTACTATTTTTTTCATATCTTTTTTATTACAAATAAGTACTATGGAATATTCATCATCTTTTTTTAAGTTTTGAGCATAGAATGTAACTTTACACTTATCTCCTTTAGCTTCTATCTTTGCATATCCTGATAGAACTTTTCCATTAGGTGATTGTAATTTTTCATCTTCTTGTAGTATTATAAAATTTCTATATAATTTGTTATGTGCCAAGTCCCTAATACCTCCACATATATTTATTCAATACAGTATATGCTTAAAGGTATTATTTATGATAACAAATTTTTTATTTTAATTTATATATCTCGTTTGTTAGGGCTCCAAACTCTTCTAAACTAAGTGTTTCTCCCCTTCTCTTTGGATCTATATTTGCATTTTCAAAAGCAAGTGCTAAATCTTCTTTTGAAAGTCCTATGTTTTTAAGACCGTTCCATAAAGTTTTTCTTCTCATATTAAATGATGATCTTATTACATCAAATAATAATTTTTCATCTAAAACTTTAACTCTAGGCTCTTCTAACCTATCTAATCTTATAACTATAGAATCTACCTTTGGTCTAGGCATAAAGCAATTAGGGCCTACTTTTCTAACTATATGCGTATCACAATAATATTGTACTAATAATGATATTGAACCGTAATCTTTAGTTCCAGGTTCTGCATTCATTCTGTCTGCAACTTCTTTTTGAATCATTACAGTCATATTTTTAAATTTTACTCCGCTTTTAAAAAGGTTAGCCATTATTGGAGTTGTTACGTAATATGGAAGATTTGCAACAAGCTTAACACTCTTTTCTTCCCCTATTATTTCATTAAAGTCTACCTTAAGGGCATCTTTATTTATAATAGTTAACTTTTCGTTATCACCTAATTCTTCTTCTAGTATAGGAATTAATGTTCTATCGATTTCTATAACTGTAACTTTTTTAGCTCTTTGAAGAAGTTGCGCTGTTAAAGTACCTACCCCTGGTCCTATCTCTATTACTAAATCTTCTTCATTTACGTCTGCACCTTCAGCTATATCTCTTGGAACTGCATTATCTATTAAGAAGTTTTGTCCTAATGTTTTAGTAAATCTAAATCCATACTTGTGAACAAGCTCTAACGTGTTGTAATTATATATATCCATACTCTTACTCTCCTAATATACTTTCTACTTTTTTCATAGCTTCAACAAACTCATCTTTATTTATTCCGTAGTTATTTAATCTAGATACCATTTGTTTTGCATTGCCGTATCCTATACCTAATTCTTTACCTAGTTTAAGTCTTCTTTCTCTAGCTTTACTATCAGCTGTTAGCTTGAAGAAGAACATATCCTCCATAGAATACTCTTCATTTTTTTCTTCTAATGTAACTTTAGCTTCATTTAAGGCTCTTAAAATTACTTCTGGAGTTGCATTTTCAACACCTATATCATCACCCTTTATTCCGTCCTCTTGAGCGATATATGCATGCTTTATTCCTTTTACCCTTTTTGAGATTATACTTCTTATTTTTTCTCCTGCAAAATCAGGGTCAGTTAAAACTATAACTCCCTTTCTTTTTTGAGCTTCTTTAATTCTATCTATAACTCTTTTATTTATTCCAAAACCACCAGTTGCTATAATTTCTGCATCTACTGCCTTTTTTACAGCATCTATATCGTCTCTTCCTTCTACTACAATAACTTCTTTAATCACGTTATACATCCTTTCGTGTAAGTTAAATATGTATCTATCTAGCTTATCTATTTATTCTTTATAAAACTTATATAAATAATTTACCTATATATATTGGTTATGTCAAATTAGTAAAGAAAACGAAAAAGCTTCATGACTTTTAAGCCATGAAGCTTTTTTATAAAATTGTTATCTTTTTGTAATTTACCATTCACCTGGGTATGATATGATGTAAACATCAACACCGTATTTTCTACCCCAAGATGAACATGCTGCGCTTGATGATAAAAAGACATCTATGATGTTACCTTTTATTACTCCACCAGTGTCTGCAGCTTTAGCATATCCGTAGCCTTCTACGTAAACTAAACTTCCTAGAGGTATTACACTTGGGTCTACCGCTATTGTGCTGATTCCACCTGGATTATAAACAGGTACGCTTCCAGTTGCAGTAATTCCATCACCGCTATATGCAGTTGATTCCATTACTAAATGCTTCTTAAATTCAACATTACTACCTCTGTTTGGTATATAAACAGATGGCGCTTTAGTTCCATGTGATACTAGAGCATTAACTGGTTTTGCAACTACCTTTGAGCTAACTTCTTTTTTAGATGCTACTTTTCCATCTTTATATACTAACTCATATGTCACTTCTTTTTGTCCGTTTTTACCCTCTGTCTTAGTTTCGGTTTTTCCTCTCTCAAGCCCTGAATCTTTTTTCGTTACTGTTTCAAACGGTATTGATTGTTTCTCTTTAAGATTCTTTACCTCTACATCTACAACTTTTATATCCATATCTTTAGCTACAGGCTCGTCTACTTTTGGACTAACCTCGTCTAATTCTTTGTTGTAGTCAACTCCATTTTGTTTAAGAGTTTCAGATTCTGCTAAAAGTGCATCTCCTACAGTCTCTTCTGCCGATAGTAATTTTACCTTCTTACCTGCAAATTCAACGCTTATTGGTACAGCTCTTTTAACTGCAATTAACTGATTTTCTTTTACTCCGGCTTCTAGAGAAGGTTGCACCTTATCTTTCTCAGACAATTGAATGCCTTTGTCTTGCAACGCTTCCTTAACAGTCCCTTTATAAGTAACAAATGCTTCTTCTTTTCCGTCTATACTAACCGTTACAGTCTTCCTCATTGATGTTATCGCTAGTGCAACTACTATTACGCATGCAATAGCAATTACAGAATATTTAGCCTTAGGACTATTAGAAAAATTCTTTTCGTAAAACGCTTTTAATTTTTCTACCATTTTTTTACCTCCTTTGGCAAGAACGTATTTTGAATTATATAGAACATCTGACATTTTGTCAAATTTGACTGCTCTTGCTTATTAAAACTGCAATTTTCTTAATGCAACACTGTGCATAATTTTCAATCTGATTTTTATTGAAAATACAACTATTCCAGTTCTTTTTTTAGAGTCTCCTTAACAAATAAAAACTTATTTTAATCACTTCCCTATAGCCGTTTACATATTCTGTTTTACTTTACAATCAATACCATTTTATTTTACTTTATATTTCTATTCCCATCAAGTCAGAAAAATTCTTGTTTACTATAATATTTAATTCTTTTGGCTCTATTTCTCTTATTTGCGCGATCTTTTCAATTATTGATTTTATATAGTGAGACATATTCCTTTTCCCTCTATTTGGAACTGGTGCCATATATGGTGCATCTGTTTCAACAAGAATTCTGTCTATTGGTATTTCTTTTGCAACTTCTAATATTTTCTTTGCATTTTTAAAAGTAACTACTCCAGTAAATCCAATATAGTATCCTTCTTTAATACATTCTTTTGCGAATTCTACACTTCCTGAAAAACAATGTACAACCCCCTTAACTTCTGGGAATTCTTTAATTATATCTAAAGTATCTTTGTGTGCATCTCTATCGTGAATTACAACTGGTAAATTTAATTCTTTTGCTAAGTTCATCATAGCTCTAAAAGTATCTTTTTGAATTTCCCTATCTGGATTTTCTTCCCAGTAATAATCTAAGCCAATTTCTCCAACTGCTAATATTTTTTTGTTATTTTGTATTTTATTTTTTATTTCTTTTAATCTTTCTTCTGAAAGTTCATCTGCATTTTCAGGATGAATTCCAAGTGCCCCAAAAATGAAGGCTTCTTCTTTTGTTAATTCATCTACAGCCTTAATACTTTCGTATGATGAAGCACAATCAAGGATTCCTATTACATCATTTTCCTGTAATTCCTTAAAAACTTCTTTTCTATCTAAATCATAATCTTCTGAGTCATAATGAGCGTGTGTATCGAAAATTCTATATTTAAAATCCATATCAATTTCTCCAATCCTTTTATTTATTCTTTAATTATTATAATACATTTTATATAATACATACAAAGACAGATAATTTTATAAATAGAAAGGATGTGATTTCTTTTGACAAATGAAGCTATAGTTAAAGTACTTAAATCTACATTCTTATTCAATTCTCTTGATGAAGCTGAAATTATAAAACTACTTAAAAATAACACCTTCAAAATTTCAAACTATGATAAAGATGAAGTAATATTTTTATGTGATACCCCTTGCAATGAATTAAACATAATATTAGATGGGAAAATAAATCTAGAACAAAATGATGCATCAGGAAATACATTAACTCTTGCAAGTTTACATTCTTCAAATATGTTTGGTGAAAATTTGCTATTTGGAGCTAATAATATCTACCCTGTTGATGTTATTAGTAAATCTAAATCTACTATTATAAGTGTAAAAAAATCAGACGTTTCAAACTTGCTAAAAGTGAACTTTGATTTTACCCTTTCTTTTTTAGGTTTACTATCTAATAAAGCACAGCTTTTAAATAAAAAAATTAGGCAGGTTTCTTTGCAATCTTTAAGAGAAATGATTATAGAATTTTTACTTTTAGAAAAAGAAAAACAATCTTCAAATACCATAAGATTAAATATGACAAAACAGGCACTTGCAGATAGCTTAGGAGTGCAAAGACCATCTTTATCTAGAGAGCTTATAAAGATGAAAAATGAAGGTTTAATTGATTTTGATAGGAAACAAATTAAAATTTTAAAACTAGATGCATATTAATTTTAATTTTATCTTATTTGACACATAACTGACATATAAGGGGTATATTATAATACTTGTAAAGTAGTTAAAGCATTATTATTTACCCCTTATAACCATCTTAATTGATTGGTTTCCTAGAATATCTCGTCCCCCTATTGCAGATATTCTAGGTTTTTTTTTATTTTCTTTTTTCTTTTAATCTTGAAAATTCATAAGAAGCATTATTCCTGTCTATAGGTCTAAATAATGGCCTATAATCTAATATTTCTTTTATTTCTACACTATTTATAATATTCCAAACACTTTCTTTTATTTTAAATGTATCCTTTATCTTTTTGGCTGTATCTGGCAAGAAGACTTCTAATATATTCGCTATATTTATTAATTCATCTATAGATTTAGCTCTACTCTTATTTTTCTCTTTAATATAGGAGAATAATTCTTTTAAAGAAGCTCTAAAAGCGCCTTCCTCTATCTTTTCTCCAATACTAAAATAAAGGTTTAAAATCTTGTTTTTATCTTCTTTTGATAAAGTTCTTTTATAAGAATCTAAATTTACACATTTTATTGTTTCTTTATATAAATTATCAAGTTCTGAAACTAAATCAAAGTTGTTTAAAGTTATAAAATTTCTCCACTTAAAATCAGTATCTGAATCTTCAGGGCCATTTAAAAGTAAGTAATATCTAATAGAATCAACGTTATACTTAGAAGTTATATAATCTACCCAAACAGCCCAGTTCTTAACCCCTGAAAAAGGCTTACCTTCAAGCTTTAAATGATTGCTAGAAACTATGCTTAAATTAGGATTTTTAATTCCAAGTGCAGCTAAAATACCTGGGAATATAATTGTATGAAAAGGTATATTATCTTTGCCGTGAACTAAGTAGATCTTGCTATCTTCATCATCCCAGTAATCATATAAACTTTCATTTGAATCTTCTAAAACTTTCATAGTTGCAGTTAAGTATCCCATAACAGCCTCAATCCAAACGAAAATCCTCTTATCACTAAATCCATCTATAGGAACTTCAACTCCCCAGTCTATCTCTTTAGTAACAGCTCTATCACGAAGTCCTTCTTCTAAATACCTTTTTGTTATTTCTTCTGCATTTTTTCTAAATCCTTGCCTTTTTATAAATATCCTCTTTATATCATTTTCAAAGTTTGATAGCTTAAAAAATAAATGATTACTTTCTTTATTTGTTTCTCTTTCAAAAGCAACTTTTTCGTATATATATCCTTTATCGTAAAGCTCTTTTATAAATTCCTTTACTTTTTCTTTATGATAATCTGTTTCCGTGCTTGTAAATAAATCAAAAGAAAAGTTTAAGTCTTTAAAACACTTTAAGAATTCTTTGTGATATTTTGTATTAGTTTCTTTTGGACTAAGCCCCTCTTCTAATGCTTTTTCTAAAACTAATCTTCCGTGCGCATCGCTTCCTGATATAAATATTACATTATCACCCATCATTCTATGATATCTAGCTATAACATCTCCAGGTAAAAGTACTGCAATTCTTCCTAAATGAAGTTTGCTGTTAGAGTACGGCCAAGCATTCCCAATTACTATATTCATAAATCCACCACCCCAAAATTTTTATAAAGAAAGCCAGCTTAATTTAAGCTGACTTCCTTAGTTTAATTATCTTACTTCGCTACCTGTCGGTAACTTCCCAGGATCTACAAGAGTTAATATACTATCGTCATCTGTTGATGCTGCAAGTATCATACCTTGTGATAATTCTCCTCTTAATTTTACAGGTTTAAGGTTAGCTACTAATACTACGTATTTTCCGATTAAATCTTCTGGTTTGTAGTGTTTAGCTATTCCTGAAACTACCTGTCTTTCTTCTCCGTTTAAATCTACTTTTAACTTAAGTAGTTTGTTTGCCTTTTTGATTGGTTCACAATCTATTACTTTAACAACTCTTAAATCAATTTTTGAAAAATCGTCTATAGTTATTTCTTCTTTTAAAGGCTTCATTTCCTTTTCTTTTTCCTCTTCTTCTTTAGCTTTTATAGCTTTCATTTGCTCTGCTCTTAAAGCTTCAAGTTCTTCTAATTTTTTATCTACATCTATTCTTGGGAATAAGCTTTCACCTTTATTAACTTTAGTTCCAGGTGCAGTTCCGTCGAATCCTTCAAGTGATTCGAAATCTATAGCTGTTATTCCTAATTGTTCGTTTATCTTTTCTGAAGTTCCAGGTAAGAAAGGTGAAATTAAAACTGATGCAAATCTTAAAGCTTCTGCTAAATTATATAATACAGTTCCAAGTCTTTCTTTCTTTTCTTCGTCTTTAGCAAGAATCCAAGGTGTAGTTTCATCGATGTACTTATTAGCTCTTCCTATAAGTTCAAAGATGATTTCTAAAGCTTTTGGTAGATTTAATTCATCTACTGCTTTTTCTACTTTTTTAGGAGCTTCTAAAGCTAAGTTTATTAATTCATCGTCTATATCTTCTTTAACTGTTGGTGCAGGTATAACCCCGTCAAAGTATTTCTCTACCATAGCAACTGTTCTTGAAAGTAAGTTTCCAAGGTCATTACAAAGGTCTGAGTTTATCTTCTTTATGAATACTTCGTTATTGAATAATCCGTCTGCTCCAAAAGGAATCTCTCTTAGTAAGTAGTATCTAACAGCATCTACTCCAAAGTTTTCAACTAAAGTAACTGGGTCTACTACGTTACCTTTTGATTTTGACATCTTTCCACCGTCTACTAATAACCAACCGTGTCCAAATATCTTTTTAGGTAATGGTAAATCTAATGCCATAAGCATTATTGGCCAGTATATAGTGTGGAATCTTAAGATATCTTTTCCTATTAGATGAACATCTGCTGGCCAGAATTTATCCATTAATTCTTCGTTACCACTTCCATATCCTAATGCTGTTATGTAGTTTGATAATGCATCTATCCAAACATATACAACGTGTTTTTCATCAAAAGTTACAGGAACACCCCAGTCAAAGCTAGTTCTTGAAACACAAAGGTCTTGTAAACCTGGTCTTAAGAAGTTGTTTAACATTTCATTCTTTCTTGATTCTGGCTGAATGAAATCTGGGTGATCTTCTATATATTTAATTAATCTATCAGCATATTTGCTCATTTTGAAGAAATAAGCTTCTTCGTATGATGTTTCAACTGGTCTTCCGCAATCTGGGCATTTACCGTCTACAAGTTGGCTTTCAGTCCAGAAAGATTCACATGGAGTACAGTATAATCCTTCATATGAGCTTTTATAAATATCACCTTGGTCATAAAGTTTTTTGAATATTTTTTGTACTGCTTCTACGTGGTAGTAATCAGTAGTTCTTATGAATTTATCATAGTTAACATTCATTAATTTCCAAAGGTCTTTGATTCCAGCAACTATTTCGTCTACGTGCTCTATAGGCTTTATTCCCTTTTCTTCAGCTATTCTTTGGATTTTTTGACCGTGTTCGTCTGAACCAGTTAAGAACATTACTTCATATCCTGTTAGTCTCTTAAATCTAGCTATAGCATCTGCAGCTACTGTAGTATAAGTGTTACCAATATGAAGTTTTGTTGATGGATAGTATATTGGCGTAGTTATATAATATGGTTTTTTACACATATTCTTATCCTCCTTAAAATTTTCTAAACTATAAAAAAACCTCTATGCAAAATTTGCATAGAGGCGTTATTAACGCGTTACCACTCTACTTCTTTCTAAATACCTCACGGCAAGAAACTCGTAAGGTGAATCATTTCACCTTTGCAATATAACGGTTGCTCCCGTACCAGTCTAACTTTTTATAAAAAGCTCGAAAGGTCTGCTCTCCAAGGCCATCTTCATAAAAGTAATATCACTAGCTTTCACCACGCCGCTAGCTCTCTTTAGATATTGCATCTTACTACTCTTCTCTTCATTGCATTTATATTTTAAGTATATGATATTCTAAATATCTTTTTATGTCAATGACTTAAAACCTTATAATTATTGATATATAGGTGTATTTTTAGCCTTGTTAGTTTTTAGCTTTTTAAGCCTTTCTTCTACAAAGTCTTTTCTTAAACTTGTTTTTGTTGGCATATAAAATAAACTGCCCTCATCGTCCTTTGTAACTATATATTCTTCCCTAAGTGCTAAAACTTTAAAACCATTCTTTTTTAGTATATTCATAAGTTCATTTCTAGATAGTGGTTTAAGTGTTCCGTATGCAGATTCAAAATTCGTAGCAACATCAGTTGCATTAAATTCAGTTGATATAACCATATTTTTAAATACAGTATTATCTTTAAAATTTTTATTTAAATATTCTTCTGAATCTTCAAAAATAATCATTAGTCTATCTGTAAGTTCTTCATCTGTGATACTTGAAGAATAATATTCAAATATCAATTCCTTGCAACGATTAATTAAATTATCTTCTAAATACTCTAAAAACTTTAATTCATTCATTAAACTCACCAGATTTCTTTCTAATATAATTTATCTTCTTAAAATATAGTATAAACAATATATTTAATTATATCATTTGTTATAATTTTTAGTAAATTATTAATGTCTTAAATTATAATTAGTATAAATTCTATGTTATAATACAAATTATTATGTGTTAGGAGATTTTTATATGAAATTGAATATTCACAAAGTAGGTTTACGTAATATTAAAACGGCTCTAGCTGTTATGATATGTATGGTAATTTTTCAGATTATAGGTAGGGAAAATCCTTTTTATGCATGTATTGCTGCTGTTATCTGTATGAAAGATACTGTTTCTAGTTCTTTTACTATGGGTAAAAACAGACTTATTGGAACATTAATCGGTGCTTTAACAGGGTTAACTTTAATTTATCTTGTTATAAACTTTACTTTTTTATATCACGCATTACCTTTAGTTACTGGACTTGGGATAGTTGTAGCTATCTATATTTGTAATATGTTATACAAACCTGGCTCTGTTTCTATTGCGTGTATCGTTGTAATCGGGATAATGGTTAACTATGCAGGACCTGAATCTTACTCTTATGCAATAAGTAGAAGTATTGATACAGCTATAGGAATAATCATTGCAATACTGTTAAATAAGTATTTCAACCCACCTTCTGAAGGTGACGACGAAGACGGAGTATAAAAAATAGAGTGCTAAAAATTTTAGCACTCTATTTTTTATCTAAACTTTTAAATAATATTTCTATAATTAAACTATCTTCTTCTTTTAAAGCTTTAATTTTTCCACCCATCTTCTCTACTAATGACTTTGAAATAGATAAGCCTAATCCTGTTCCTGAATTTCCAATTGTATAAAATTCATGAAATAAACTGTTAATATCTATATTAAAGTTTTGTATGTTATTTTTGAAAATTATTTTTATAAACTCTCCTTCATTAGTAAGGCTTATCTTTAATTTATCCACTCCATACTTTATAGAGTTTGTTAAAAGGTTCTGGAGAACTCTATTTAATAAACTATCATCTATATAAACATATGATGGCTTTTTATCTATATAAACATCTAATAAGAATCCATTATTCTCTATAAGGTCTACATTATCAATTATAATATTAGTTAATAGATTTCCTATATTTTCTCTTTTTAAATTTACTCTCATTTCATCTAACTCAATTATAGATAATTGAAAAAACATATCCGCTAAATTTCTTAGTTCATTTGACTTATTGCTTATTATATCCATATAAGTTAATTGTTTTTCATTCATATTAGATCTGTCTAATAATTGAAGATATCCTATTATCGATGTTAATGGTGTCCTAAAATCATGAGACAGATTTGCTATAGTCCTTTTTAAAGACCTATCTTTTTTTCTTATAGCTAAATTATTTTTTTGGTTTTTTCTTATCATTTTATTTATTTCACTTGCAATAGATATTGTATCTTTATTTATTAACGGCAAAGTTATAATATCAACTTCATTATTATTTATTTTCTTTAGCTGTTGTAAAATCCTTTTAACTTGATACCTTAATGATATTACATACATAATTAACACTATTATAATTAATATAGCTCCTACCAATATAAAATTCATTTTACATCCTCGCTTCTTGAATAATTTTTTATTTTAAATCATATCTTCTAAATTGAATATATGAAATATAAATCAAAATAAACATAATAATTAAATTTGATAAAAGTAAGAAAATAATATTATCAACAGATATGTCTGCACTTATTATTAATCTTGATTGACTGTTAGCTGTAAGCTTATATATTAAATTTATAAACTCATTACTTTTACTTAATGTAAATAAACATCCTGTCCCTATTAAAAATGTTAAAATCGAAACACCTATTGTCTTAAGAGTATCTTTAAATAAAAAGGCAAAAAATATCAATAAGCTTATTAAACTAAAATCTATAATAACTCTTAAAAATAAAACTCTAACAATATATAATAAAACATTTGAATTAAAATCACAGCCAAATCCATTTGTTAAAGTATTTATAAAAACACTTGTAATAGGATAAATAATCATTAAAATTTCAGTAGCTAAAAATGTGATTATTACTTTACTAAAAAATACACTTATTCTGGAATACCCTGATACTATTTGTTGGTTAATTGTTCTATTTAAGAATTCTCCTCCTATAAATAAGCTTGAAAATATCGCTCCTACAACCATCATAGTTGCAACGTCATACATGCTGCATTCAAACGCTTTAATTCCTGTTATTGTACCATTCTTATATACATATACTAACTCGATAAATATAACTGCTAAACATATAATCTTAAAAGATAAATTCTTTTTTAATTTAAAAATTTCTAATTTTAATAGATTAATCATTTCTTTTCTCCCCTATTAACTTTATAAAGTATTCCTCTAAACTATCTACCCTTGTATCAATTTTTGTAATAATTATTCCTGAACTAGTTAGTTCTTTAGAGATATCTTCTATTTTTTCTAATTTATCATATATCTTTATTAATCCATCTTCATCTACAACAAAATTTTTAATATTTAGCTTTGACTCTATTATCGTTGCTGCTAGTCCCGTATCTTTTACCTTTATAGCAATATGCTTTTTGCATTTTTTATTTAACTCATCTAACGTTAAACTTTCAATTATCTCACCATCATTTATTATTATATAATATGTTGCAACTTGATATAATTCTGATAATAAATGGCTTGATATTATAATGGTTTTGTTATATTCTTCATTTAGTTTTTTTAATAAATTTCTTATTTCAACAATCCCCATAGGATCTAATCCATTTGTTGGCTCATCTAGTATTACTAATCTTGGATTACTTAATAGTGCCATAGCAATTCCTAGTCTTTGCTTCATCCCAAGAGAAAAATTTTTAACCTTTTTATTTAAATTATCTTCTAATCCAACTAATTTTATAACTTCATCAATAGAATCTGAATCTGGTAATCCCCTACAAATTCTTTCAGTTTCTAAATTTTCATATGCTGTCATGTTATCAAATACAGTTGGCCCTTCAATCAAACATCCAATTTTACTTCTTTCACTTTCAATATCTTTTAAAGAACTTTTATTAAATATTTTAATTTCACCGCTTGTTTTAAAAGATAATCCTGTTAGTACCCTAATTAAACTTGTCTTACCTGCACCGTTTCTACCAATCAAGGCATATATTTTACCTTCCTCTATTTTTAAGTTTATATCTTTTAATAAGGCTATATTTTTTTTGGTTTTATTTAACCCTACTGTTTCAATTATTAGATTTTTCAAAATCATCACCTCTCTATAAGATTTTATAAATCTTATCTAAAGAAATTCTAAAGTTCTCTAAATTAATTACTTTAACTAATCCCTACATAGCCTATATCCTAATCCCCAAACTGTCTCTATGTACTTAACCTTATTATTTGCCTTTTTTAACTTATTTCTTAAATTACTAATATGAGTATTTAAAATATCATCATTTGCTAAAAACTCATCTTCCCAAAGTCTTTCGTATATATTAACTTTTGAAAATGTTCTCTTCGGATTTTCTAAAAACATTTTCAAAATTTCATATTCTTTTAATGTTAATTGTATCTCTTTCTCTGAAATTATTAATCTTCTCTCATCAACATTTAATACTAAATCCTTAAATTCTAAGATATTTTCTTTACCCTTTAATAATTCTTTGTTATATCTTCTGATTACACATTCTACTCTTGCAATTAGTTCTTCTAAATCAAATGGTTTTATTAAATAATCATCTGCACCTAACTTTAAAACCTCTATTTTTTTCTTTATTATTCCCTTTGCAGATATAACAATTATAGGTAAACTCCAATTTCTTCTTATCTCTTCTAATACCTCTTCACCGCTTTTATTAGGTAACATCAAATCTAAAATTATCAAATCGAATTCTCTATTATTTATTTCCTTTAAAGCTTCTTCTCCTGAAAAAACACTATAAGGTTCGTAATTATTATTTGTTAGTACATCAAATATCAGTTTATTTATTTCTTTATCATCATCAATAATCAATATTCTGCTCATTTAGTACCCCTCTTTTTAAATTTGGTTAAAAAGAAAAATTAGCTAAATAAATTAGCTAATTTTCTTTAGAAATTTATTTGTTTGTTACCTTTTCTAAAAATTTAAACTCTTCTTCGTTTAAATGTTCTTTTAAAGTTTCTCTTACAAAGGTGTGATATTCGTTAAGCCAATCTTTTTCTTCCTTACTTAATAAATCAAAATCTATTCCTTCTAAATCTATAGGACAAAGTGATATAACTTCAAACTTATAGAATTCTCCAAACTCTTTGCTTTCTGAGTCTTTAACTACAAGCATTGTGTTTTCTGTTCTTATACCGTGCTTTCCTTCTCTGTAGATTCCAGGTTCATTAGTTAAAATCATACCTTCTTCTAATGCTACTTTGTTTGGAACTGGACTTAAACTTTGAGGTCCTTCGTGAACACTTAAAAAGAATCCAACCCCGTGGCCTGTTCCGCACTTGTAATCAATCCCTTCGTCCCAAAGAGGTTTTCTTGCCATTATATCTAAATTAGAACCTGTAGTTCCTTTTAAGAATTTAGTTCTCATAAGGTTTATGTGACCTTTTAAAACTAAAGTGAAATCCTTCTTTTCTTCCTCTGTTAAATCCCCAAGTACAAAGGTTCTAGTTATATCTGTAGTTCCGTCTAAGTATTGTCCTCCAGAATCTATAAGTAAAAACCCACGGCTTTCTAAAGTGTAATCACTTTCTTTTGTAGGGAAGTAGTGCATCATAGCCCCGTGCTCTTTATGAGCTGCTATAGTATCAAAGCTTATACCTTTAAAAAGATCTCCAAGGCTTCTAAACTCTTCTAATTTTTCTGATGCTGAAATTTCACTTATCTCTATCTTACCTATATTCTCTTTTAACCATTTCATAAATCTTACCATAGCTACACCGTCTCTAACTTGGCACGCCTTAAGATTTTTTATTTCTATATCGTTTTTAACAGCCTTTAGCTTTGTTGTTATATTTAAATCTTCAATTATGCTAGACTCTTCATTAATGCTTTTATAGATACTTGCGTTTGTTTTATTTGGGTCTATAAGTATAGAACCTTCTAAAACTCTAACGAAGTTAAATATCTCTTCGTATTCTTTAAGTTCTACTCCATTTTGATTTAAAACCTTTATATCTTCTTTAGAAAACTTATCTAAAGAAACAAATAATATAGCCTTATCTTTTGTAACTACTGCATAACTTAAAACTACAGGGTTACACTTAACATCATTTCCTCTTATGTTAAATAGCCAAGCTATATCATCTAAAGAAGAAATTATATAATTTTCTGCTTCAAGCTTTTCCATAGCTTTTCTTACTTCGCTTAATTTTTCTTTTGCACTTTTACCCGAATACTTAACATCATGAATAAAAGCTTTTTCTCTAGGAAGCTCTGGTCTACCTTCCCAAATCTCACCTACTAAATCTATATCAGTTTTAAGATTTATACATCTTTTTTCTGCTATTTTTTGAAGCTTCATATAGCTCTCTAAACTATATGTCTTTCCGTCAAAACCTATAGTTTGATTAAATTTAACTATTTCATCTAAGTACTCCTCAATAGTCGGCCACCCTGGTATTCTCATTTTATAAAGCCTTATATCAGAACCTTCTAGTTGTTTTTCTGCTTGTATAAAATATCTTCCGTCAGTCCAAAGTATAGCCTCTTCTAAACCTACTAAAAGAATTCCAGCTGATCCTGTAAAACCTGATACATAAGCTCTAGATTTATAAAAATCAGAAACGTATTCACTTCCGTGTGAGTCTGAACTTGGAATAATATAATAATCTATATTATTCTTTTTCATTTCTTTTCTTAAATTTTCAATTCTCATTTTTGTATTCAATTTAATGCCCCCTTTAAATCTTTTATAATCATTTTTGCATATATTAACTTAAAATTCAAATATATGTGAAAGAAAAAGAACTACACTTATATTTTGTGTAGTTCTCATACATTATTCATTTTCATAATCATATACATCAATTATCTCAACATTTTCTGATTCTTTAAGTAATAACTTCGGTAGTTCAAAGTGCAAAACATCATTTTTATAAGATATATTAAGTCTAGATATATCTACATCCGGAACGTAAAAAGTCCTTCTAAATCTGTTATCTGCAAAAGAATTTACGTAGTTATCAAGTTTTACTTTAACGTCTATATAATCATCTTTATAATCAATTATTAAATCTCTCTTATCAACTCCTGGGAATAACCCCTCGATAACAAATTTATCATCATACTCATTCATAAATAATTTTATATCATCTAATTCTATCATCGGCACGTCATTATAACTTTCTAATCTATCTATAGTTTGAAAAATATCGTTAACAAACGTTACTGAAAAAACTTCTCCAAATATTCCCCCACTTGTAAAAAACATCATTTTCTCCTTTATATAATATTTCTCTATAATAATATATTTATATGTGATGTTTTTTGATACAAAAAGGTTTATGTATTTTAAATATATGAAAAGAGAGTGCTATAATAGCACTCTCTTTTCATATTAATTAGTCGGCATTATCTACAGGCTTTCCAATAAATCTTACTGCTACAGTCATTACTAGTATTGCTACTGGCAGTACTATATATACTGGTATATTTAACCCAACCGGTATATATCCAAATAGTATTGTGAATCCAGCTACAAAAAGTGCATACCACATTTGAGTTTTAACGTGTTCTATATGATCACATCCAGATCCCATAGAAGAAAGTATAGTTGTATCTGAAATAGGTGAACAGTGATCTCCGAAAATCGCACCTGTTAATACTGCGCTTGTACTCATTACTATATATCCCATATCAGGTGATATTGAATTAGCTAAAGGAATTGCAAGTGGCATAAGTATTCCCATAGTTCCATATGCTGTTCCTGTTGCAAATGATATAACTGCACCTAGTATAAAAATAATACTTGGAAGTAAGAACATCGGTATAGAATCTGATAAAAGTGTTACTAAGTATTTAGCTGTTCCTAAATCTTTTATTACTGAACTTAAAGACCAAGCAAGTAATAATATAACACCAGTTATAATAAGTCCTTTCATTCCATCAACCCAAACGTCAACCGCTTCTGAAACTGTAAATATCTTTTTAGCTACAGCCATTACTATTGCAACTATAGATGCAAGAACTGCTGATTGGAAAAGTGCTGTTGAAGCATCTGCTGCACTAAAGGCTTGTTGAATTGAATTAAATGAAAATGGTGAATTTGAAATAAGTTCTATAAGTGCCTTATCTTCTCCTCCCATAATAGCTGTGTACCCGCTATAGTAAAAGCTTGCAAGGGCACTTACTATTAGAGTTCCTATCGGTATTATTGCATTCCAAACGCTTAATTTAACACCTTCTTTAACTTGCATTTCATCTTCTGTTGTAAGATTTTCTAGTTCTGCTTTTGGTTCTTTTATTCCTTTTCTTGCTCTTATTTCAGCTTTTCTCATAGGTCCAAAATCTCTAAGCATAAGTGATGTAATAACTACAAATGCTAAAATTAAAATATTATAAAATCTATAAGGTATAGTTTGTAAAAACACTCCAAAAGCATCTACATTCATACCTATTTGAGTAAATGAATCGTTTATAAGTCCTACTTCTAATCCTATCCAAGTTGAAATTATAGCAAGTCCTGCTATAGGCGCTGCTGTTGCATCTATTATAAATGCAAGTCTTTCTCTAGAAATTCTAAGTTTATCTGCTACAGGTTTCATTATAGGTCCAACTATAAGTGAGTTTGCATAATCATCAAAAAATACTAAAACTCCTAAAAACCAAGTTACCATTTGTGCACTTCTAGGTGTTTTTGCTCTCTTTGCAAGGGCTTCTGCTATAGCTCTTGCCCCTCCCATTTTAGCTACTAGATTTATAACTCCTCCAATTGCTAAAACTTGAAGTATTATTCCTGCATTCCAAGGGTCTGCAAGAGAGTTTAAAACTCTTTGAATAAAATCTAAAAATGATCCTAAAATAGATGGTAAAAATGCGTTATCTACAAGCTGTATCATAAAGCACCCAGCTATCGTTCCTACAAATAACGATATAACTACATTTTTAGTTATAAATGCAAGTATTATAGCTACTAGCGGTGGAATTATAGTTAAAATTCCATAATTCTCTGAATTTAAAGTCCCTGGGTCTACCTCCGCTGCAAATACCGTGGCTCCTGTTCCTATTACAAGAACAAAAGTTAATAAAAATAATAAATAATTTCTGCTTTTTCTCATATTTAAAGCCCCCTCTTTTTACTTTTGTGAATATTTGTAAGGCTCTAATATTTTTATATATTAAAAAGAACCTTGAGATAGCACTCAAGGTTCTACAGTTTCCGTAGAATCCATTGAATGATAGCTCAACACAAATTTAATCTGTGACAGTCTTATGCATATTATGCATAAACCCAGGATAGTAGATTAAAGCTTATCTAACTTCCTTCGGCGGCATTTCCTTTTATCTTACTTCAAAGTTTGCTTAAACTCCATAAGACTACTCTTAAAGGCCGCGCCTCTATCTCTTCAAATTATTCACTTATTAATTAAGTTAATTGTATAGTATTTTGTTATTTTTTGCAATGGTTTTTTAACACTTTATCATTCAAAATAACTAGTTTTGTCTTTTTTTCATAAAATCTTCAATTTCATTTACGCTTTTAATCATATCTTTAGTAAGAACTTCATTACCATCAGATGTGATTAATACATCATCTTCTATCCTAACTCCTATACCTTCTTCTGGTATGTAGATTCCTGGTTCTACTGTATAAACCATACCTGGTTTAAGAATTGTATTTCTACCTGGATTTTCTATATCGTGAGTATCTAAACCTAGGCTGTGGCCTATACTGTGGAAGTAATATTTAGAAACTTCTGATTTGTCTTTTATTAATCCAAGTTTTATACATTCTTCTGCAATCCAGTCTCTAGCTAAACTATTTATCTCTAAAAAGCTAACTTCTGGTTTTAGCTCCTTTATAACTTTTTCATTTACTCTTAAAACTGCTTCATAAACTTCCTTTTGTCTTTTTGAAAATTTACCGTTTATAGGGAAAGTCCTTGATATATCAGCATTATAGTAATTAAATTGAGCTCCTAAATCAAATAACATTAAGTCCCCATCTTTTAATGTATCATCATTATCTACGTAGTGAAGAACTGTTGCATTTTTTCCAGCTGCTGCTATAGTTTTAAAAGCATAGTCAAAAACGCCTCTTCTTCTACATTCAAACTCAAAATAAGCTTCCATTTCATATTCTTTTAAGTTAGGTTTTATATTAGTCATAAGTGACTTAACACCCTCTATAGTTATAGCTATAGCTTTTCTCATTTCATCAATTTCCTCATCTGATTTAACTAATCTAAGACTTGCGAATTTTTGATAGATATTTTTTATAACTACACTTGGATATTTATTTTTTAATTTTTTAGAAAAGGTGCTAGCTATGCTTGGAAGTGAATCAAAACTATCTCTTTCTAAATCAAGATAAATATTTATATCTTCACTTTCACCTATAATTTTATTTAAATAACCTTTAAGCTCTCCTAAATATGAAACATCTTTAATTCCATTTTTTTCTTCTACTTCTTCTTTCCTTATAGTCTTACCTAGCCATTTTTCTCTTTCTTCGTCTATCTCTTTTATAAACATCTTTTCTATTATTTGATTATCTTTTTTACATGCTAAGAATATATGGTCTTCTTCATCTATCCCTGTCATATAGTAAAAGTTTCTGTTTGGCGTAAAACTATAACTCTCATCTGCTGTTTTTTTAGGTGCATTCCCTGCAAATAAGATTACAAGAGAATTATCACATATGTCTTCTAATAAATGCTTTCTGTTTCTTAGAAATACCTCTTTTTTCAATTTGCCATTCCTTCTTCCTTTTAAAGATTATATATTTAATATTTATTTTTATTCTACTGCAAGTACTCTAACTTTAACTACTCCCTCAAATTCATTTACTTTAAATAAGAATTTTTTAACATCACCTTTTATCTTCGATACGTCTAATGTTATTGTAACATTAGCTGTCATGTTTATAGGAATATCTTGATTAATTGTTAAAATATTTAACTTATTAGTTGCAATAAAGTCTAATACCTTAGATAAAACCCCAGCTTTATGTTCTAATAATAAAACAATTGTTATCTTCTTACTGTTTACCCCATCTGACATTGAATATACTGCATCCTTATATTTATAATACGTGCTTCTACTTATACCTACTTTTTTTACACCTTCTGAGATGTCTTTAACCTTGCCTGTATGTATAAGTTCCTTAACTTCTATAACTTTATAGAATACATCAGGTAAAACTGATTCGTTTACCACATAAAATCTTTCTTCTTCCATAATTTTAGCCCCCAATTCTTTTTATTTATTATTTAAATATATAATCCCCATAGTTTTTACTTTAATATATTAATATTCTTTATAGCAATATATTTTTCCTTTTATTTACTAGAAATTTTATTTATTTAAAATATATTATGTATTTTTATATACTTATATGTTATCATATAAAGGACACTTGTGTATAGGAGGAAAACATATGAAAAAATTTGGTCTCATTCCGAAATTAATAATCGGCATAATTTTAGGAGTTTTAATAGGCTCTACTATGCCTAAAGAATTCGTGAGGATATTTGTAACCTTTAACTCAATTTTTGGAAACTTTTTAGGATTTATAATACCATTAATAATATTAGGTTTTGTTGTTTCAGGTATAGCTGATCTTGGTTCTTCAGCTGGAAAGATGCTTGGAGTTACTACGATTTTTGCATACGGATCAACTATAATCGCTGGTCTTATTTCATATTTTGTCTCTTCAAAAACATTTCCTATGTTTATTTCACAAATGCAAAATGTAGGTGATGCTAAAAACCCTGAAGAGAGCTTACTATCTCCTTTTTTTGTGGTGGACATGCCCCCTTTAATGCCAGTAATGACTGCTCTTTTAATAGCATTTTTACTAGGGCTTGGGATAGCTTCAATCAAAGGAAAAACATTATATAATATGGCAAACGAATTCCAAGGTATAATTGAAAAAGTTATTAAGGTAGTTATTATACCCTTAATACCTCTTCATATTTTAGGAATCTTTGCTAACATGACTTACACTGGAGAAGTTAAAACAATCTTCTCAGTATTTTGGAAAGTATTTTTAATAATACTTGCAATGCAATTTTTTATTATTTTAATTCAATTTACTATTGCAGGTACTTTAACTAAGAAGAATATATTTACACTTTTAAAAAATCAAGTTTCAGGATATTTAACTGCTTTAGGAACTCAATCATCTGCTGCTACAATTCCTGTAAATCTACAAGTAGCTGAAAAAAATGGAGTTTCAAAGGGGGTTCGTGAATTTGCAGTTCCCCTTTGTGCAACTATTCATCTATCTGGTAGTACAATAACACTTACTGCATGTTCTATAGCTGTAATGCTTCTAAACGGAATGAATTATACATTCCCTCAAATGCTAGGTTTTATAGGTATGCTTGGTATAACAATGGTTGCAGCCCCTGGAGTTCCTGGTGGTGCTGTTATGGCAGCCCTTGGTGTTCTTCAATCTAACCTTGGTTTTTCAGAAGCTCAACTTGCTTTAATGATAGCACTTTATATAACTCAAGATAGTTTTGGAACTGCTTGTAACGTTTCAGGAGATAATGCTATTGCATTACTTGTAGATAAAGTAAATTCTAAATTTATTAAATAAAAAAAGGATGCTTTGCACTATATTTTAGTGCAAAGCATCCTTTTATATTTCATGTTCTTTATAAGTGTTAAATACACTATTTAAACTCATCTTATAAAGAGCTAGAGCTATACTTATTAATACAATTACATTTAGTGCAAACACTACAATCGCTGCTGTATTTATGCTAAACTCAGTACTCTTTCCTATTACATAACCGCTTCCACCTAAAATCAAACCAAGTATTATTAACAAAACAAAGTTTATAAGGTGTTTGATTCCTCCATCACCGCACTGCTTTTCATCTGTCCAATCTAGTTTAGGATTACTATAATCCATATAAACCCCAAAAAGAGTTATTACTAAAACAGATAAAAATGATATTATCCCTCCTAAAACTATTGTTTTAAAAGGCATCTTTAAGTATATAAGAAAAGCTATAGAAATAATTACTCCTAACATATTTATAATTAAAGAGGATATAACTTTAGCCTTATATTGAACCTTATAATCTACTGGTATATATTTAGATATTATTACATTTTTTCCTTCCCTGCTTAATGCGTTTGGCGCTGCAAGTCCAAATCCAGTCATAAATATCATAGAAGGAAGCATTACTACCATAGGTAAATAAAAATCTACAAACCCAGGGTTTGATAAAGCTTCTCCTCCTATATCTACAAGATTTCCTGTAGAACTTGTTACAAATATTATAGCTGGAAAATATATAAGCATAACTACACAGTTTAAGAAAAATGAAGGTGTTCTAAATATTATAATTAAATCTCTCTTTATTAAAGCTTTTAAAGGTGATTCTTTTTCTAGCTTAACCTTTTTGTTTTTAAGTATATTTTCTTTTTTACTAAATGTTTCAGAAGAACCCATAATAGCTTTTTTATAGAAAAATTGTCCTAAAAAATAAACAAAAGCAATAATTAAAATAGATATCATTACATATATTAAAATGCTGCTAAAGCTTCCTGAATTTCCAACTGAAACTAATCCTTCTGCTGCAAATTTATTAGTTATAAATGCTCCGTTTAAAACATCCATCATCCCATTTTCTTTAGTTAGCATTTCTACCATCTCAGCTTCACTAAAAGAAGAATTTGATGTTACTCTATTTATTAAAACTACAAAGGCAAGCCCTAAAACTCCGCCGATTATTTTAAATACATCTTTATTTTTACTAACGTTTGTTAGCCTCATAAGTAATAATGAAATGAGTATGCAATACCCTAAAGGTAGTATAGGTAAAAATATTATAACTACAAATACCATTATAAAATATCCACTGCTATACCCTGCCATATCTCCTATTTGAAGTAATGGTAATATTATTATTGCTGCATAAAAATATAAAACAATAAAAGTAGATACAAACTTACCTAGCATTATTTCTCCTGGCTTAAAAGGCAATGGCATCAAATAATCTACATCGTTTGAAAAGAAGAAATTATTAAAGACAGTATATATCCCCATAATAAAAGTTGAAGAAGCGCCTATAAATAATAGCAATGATATTAAGCTTCCAACTTGATTTAAAGATTCATACGCCTTAAACAAACCATTAACCAATAAAACTAATGGTAAGTTTAAAAGAAAGCAAACTAAAACGCAAAGCCCTACCCCAACTAAAGGGTTACTACCAAAATTAAATAGCTCCTTTAAGCTATTTTTAAAGAAAAACTTTAAACATATAAAAAGCCTACTTCTCATCTTCTGTCATCTCTAAGAACATTTTCTCTAAAGAGTCATTTTCCTTAGATTCCTCCCTCATACTTTCTAAAGTCCCTAAAAAAGCAAGCTTTCCTTTTCTAATAACACATACTCTATCACATAATTTTTCTGCAACTTCTAAAACGTGAGTTGAAAATACTACTGTATTTCCTTTGTCTGCGTGTTCTCTCATCATTTCCTTTAATAAAAATGCTGACTTAGGATCAAGTCCAGTTAAAGGTTCATCTAAGATCCAAACCTTTGGCTCATGAATTAATACACCCATAATAATTATTTTTTGTCTCATACCGTGAGAATAACTTTGAATCTTATCCCCTAATGCATTTTCCATAGAAAATCTTTTTGATAAATCCTCTATTCTTTTTTTCCTATCTTCTGAAGATACAAAGTATACATCAGCCATAAAATTAATATATTCAAGTCCCGTAAATTTCAAAAACATATCAGGGCTATCTGGAACGTATCCGAATTGTTCTTTAGCTTTTACCCCTTCTTTTGATATGTCTATTCCATTTATACTTATATTTCCTTTAGTTATTTCTGAAATTCCAGTTATCATCTTAATAGTAGTTGTTTTTCCTGCACCATTTGGTCCTAAAATTCCAAAAATCTCTCCATCTTTTATTTCTAAATTTAAGTTATCAACTGCTTTATATGTTTTATTATATATTTTTGTTACTCCATCTATTTTTATCAATAAACCCACCCCCATAATATATTTTAACATATTTTACATATTATAGGATATGATTTTATATTATAAGTCCAACTATGAATATAGCTACTAAAACAGCTGTAACGTCTGCCATAACTGCTCCCCACAAAGTATGCCTTATCTTTTTTATTCCTACTGCTCCGAAATAAACAGTTATAGTATAAAATATAGTTTCTGTAGTTCCCATAATTACAGATGCTAATATTCCAATAAAAGAATCTGCCCCGTAAGTATTTATTATTTCAGTAAACATCCCTATAGCGCCGCTCCCTGAGATTGGCTTAAGTAAAACTAAAGGCACTATCTCCTCTGGAAGCCCTATAAAACCTGAAACTGGAGCTAATATTCTATTTATCATATCTAAAAGATCTGCGCCTTTAAATATTTGAACCGCAACTAGCATAGCTAAAAGGCAAGGAAAAATTCTAAGGCAAGTTTGAAGGCCTTCTTTTGCACCTTCCATAAACCATTCGTATACCTTTCTTCCTTTTATCATCCCGTAGCCTAAAATTATTAAAACTATAAAAGGTATAACACTTTTAGTAAAGTACTCCATAAATCTTCCCCCTTAAAAATGCCTTTGCATAACTTTACAACAAATAACTCCAACTATAGCAGCTATCCCTGTTGTTATAATTGCAGGTAAAATTATAAGTCCTGGATTACTTGACCCTGCTGCAGTTCTTATAGAAATTATAGTAGTTGGAACTAGCTGAATACAGGCAGCATTTAAAACTAAAAATAAAGCCATATCATTTGAAGCTGTTCCTTTTTCTTTATTTAATCTATCCATCTCTTCCATAGCCTTTATTCCAAAAGGTGTTGCTGCATTTGAAAGACCCATCATATTTGCAGTTATGTTCATAACTATAGCCCCAAGTGCTTTTTCATCTTTAGCTGCATCTTTAAATAATCTTTTTAAAATAGGTCGTAAAACTATAGCTATCTTTCCTGTAAATCCACTCTTTTCAGCAACTTTCATAACACCGCTCCAAAAGCACATTATTCCAACTAAACCTATAATAAATTTAACAGTTCCATCACTTCCATTAACTATAGCTTCTGTTATTTTATCTGCATTACCAGTAAATAAGGCAACTATAATTCCCAAAAAAATCATAAAAAACCAAATATAATTAATCATTAAAACCTCCATAAAATAAGTACTGTTAACAATTAAATATATGCCTTGCACTGGTCTTTTAGTAGTGATAGGATAATTATATAAACTTAAGTTAAATAGATGGTATTCAAAAGGAGAAAAAAACATGAACGAATCAAACCTTAAATTAGCACAACAAGATATAGAAGAAGCTTTAAAAACTGTTGAAGATTTAGAAACTGGATTAGACAACGAAGAAATATCAAAAGACGATATAAAAGAAAAATTCATATCTCTAAACGAGAAACTTCAAAAGCTTGAAGATATTCTTAAAACTGAGGGAATACTATAATTTTTAGAATTAAAAGAAACTTACTTTTAAGTTTCTTTTTTCATAAATAAAAATTGCTTTATTTATAATAAGGAGGGTATTTTATGAAAATTATTAAAAGAGATGGTAAAATAGTCAATTTTGAAGAAAATAAAATTCACCAAAGTATTTTAAGTGCTGCAAAAGATGCAAACTTTTCACTTACTGAAAGTGATTTATCAATTCTAACATCATCAGTTAAAGACGGAATAAACTTTATCTGTAATGAAAGTAGAATTCCATCAAGTCTAGAAGTTAGACTTTTAGTGTTTGAAACTTTAATAGATAACGGCTTTAAAAAAGTAGCAGCTGCTTATATTGACGTTAGATAATTAAAAATCCCATAGGATAGAGAATTTAGCTTCTCTATCCTATGGGATTTTTTTTATAGAACCATTTTTTTAAATTCTTCTATTCCTACTCTATCTATATAGTCTCCAAGCTTTTCCCCTGGATTTCCGTTTGCTATATATACTTTAAAAATATTATCTACAAGCTTTAAAGTTTCTTCTTCTGATAAATTAGTAGCTATAAGGTCTGAAGCTCTTTGAGTATATCCAGCTGAACCTCCAGCAGTTACTCTTATACCTTCTTTATCCGCTATAACTCCAATATCTTTAGAATATGCGCTTCCGCAAGCATTTCTACACCCAGCTACACCTATCTTAGTTCTGCAAGGAACTTCCATCCACTGATACTTTTTAGATAATTTCATTCCTATACCTATAGTGTTTAGCTTCATCCTCTTACAAAAACCAGCAGGACACATCTCTACATTTTTAACAGAGTTTTGTTTTTTTACTGCAGGTTCCATCCCAAGTTCTTCCCAAATCTTAGGTAAATCCTCGCCATTAAGATTTGTTATAAGAAGTCTTTGACCTGAAGTTATCTTTATAACACCGTTATATTTTTTAGCTACACTTGTTATTTTTTCTAAATTTTCTATACTGATAAAGCCACCTGGTATGTGTGGCGTTATTCCAAAAGTTCTTTTTCCGTCTCTTATTTTTTGCAAATTTCCATAATGAGTTCCACTTACCATAATCGGAATCTTTGGTGAATTATTCTCACTCATTATCTCCCCTCCTTTAACCTATATAGACCGATACTATTATTATATACTTAATATTATATATTAAAGCTTTAATTTTACTCGTAACTTAAGTTACTTTCTTAAATTCTATTTTAATATAAAAAACAGACTAAGAAATCTTAGCCTGTTTTTAATCATTTTATAAATCTTCTGGTTCTTTTAACTTTCTAACTGATGCGTAGAATATTATTCCTGTTATAACTGCTGATAAGAAATCACTTATAGCACCTGATAACCAAACTCCATCAAGTTCTAAGAACTTAGGTAATATTAGCATCAATGGTATTAATAAAATAACTTGTCTTAATAAACTTAAGAACATAGATATCTTAGCTTTACCTATAGCTTGGAAATAGTTTGAACTTATTATTTGGAAACCTATAACAGGTAACATAAATAAATAAATTCTAAGTCCGTTTGTTGCAATTCCTACAAGTTCCGGGTCTTTATTAAACATTCCAATTAAAACATGTGGTATAAATTGAATTGTGCACCAACCTATCACAACTATTATAGTTGCTATTATAGATGCGTATTTAACAGTTTCCTTAACCCTATGATACTGTTTAGCTCCGTAGTTGTAACCTATTATAGGTTGCGAACCTTGATTTAAACCAAATATAGGCATAAGGAAAATCAAGCTTACACTAGATACTATAGTCATAGCACCTATAGCTAAATCTCCACCGTGATGTTTTAATGTATTATTTGCTATAACTTGTACAGCACTTGCTGCAATTTGCATACTGCAAGGGCTCATCCCTATTGAGAATATGCTTAAAACAGTTAGTTTATCTAATTTAAAGTATTCTTTTTTAAGCTTTATTATACTTTTACCCTTTGTAAAATAATAAAGAATCCAAACAGTTGTTACTACTTGTGATATTACTGTCGCAATAGCTCCACCTTTAACTCCCATATCTAATCCAAATATAAATATAGGGTCTAATATAATATTTAATATTGCTCCAATTAACATTGAAAGCATAGCTACAGTAGGATTACCGTCACTTCTAATAGAATGATTTAATCCAAAGCTAAGCATATTAACTATAGTTCCTATAAATATTACATTCATATAATCTTTAGCGAATCCAATAGTATTTTCACTAGCTCCAAAAACAGTAAGTAATGGATCCATAAATATAAGTCCTAAAATCGTTATTATAACACTGATTATTATAATTAAAGTAAATGCATTTCCTAAATGCCTTTCTGCAGCTTCTTTATCATGCTGACCAAGTTTTATAGATACTCTTGCAGCTGTACCTAATCCAACTAGCATACCAAAACCTAATATTATAGTCATAATAGGCATAGTAATTCCAACTCCAGTAATTGCAAGATTTCCTACCTTTGGAATATGTCCTATGTACATCCTATCTATAATATTATATAGCATGTTTACTACCATCCCAGCTATGGCTGGTATTGAGAAAACTCTAAGTAATTTCCCTATCTTCTCTTCACCAAGTCTCGTCTGCTTATTCATTAGCTCACCTCTCCCTTTTTTGAATTTTCCCCCTAAATGTTCTATATTACTATATCATATCAGCAATTAATAAAAAACTACAAAAAAGTCAAAAAAAGCTACATCAAAATTTTTGATGTAGCTTTTAAAAGTTTAAGCTTCTATTTTCTTCTTTGTAAATCCCATAATAGCTGCTGCTATAATAGCTCCAACTACTACTGCTAATAAGTAAAGGAATGGATTTCCTTCTACTATTGGGAATACGAATATTCCGCCGTGTGGTGCAGGTAATCCAATTTTAAATAACATTGATAACCCTCCAGCTACTGCTGAACCTACCACGCAAGCTGGTATTACTCTTATAGGGTCTGCTGCTGCAAAAGGTATCGCACCTTCTGTTATAAATGATAAACCTAAAACATAGTTTGTTTTACCAGCATTTCTTTCATCTTTAGTAAATTTATTTTTAAAGAATGTTGTAGCTAATGCTGTTGCAAGAGGTGGTACCATTCCCCCAGCCATTATAGCAGCTTGTGGGAAGTAGTTTTTTGATGCTAACATTGCAATACCAAAAGTATATGCTGTTTTATTTATAGGACCACCCATATCTATAGCCATCATTCCACCAAGTACTACTCCAAGTAATACTAAGTTTGTAGTTCCCATTGAATTTAAGAAATCTTGAACCCAAATCATAATACTAGCTACAGGTCCAACTACTACAGTGTACATAACAGCGCCTGTTAAGAATATACCAAGTAGAGGATATATAAGGATTGGTTTTAATCCTTCTAGTGAATTAGGTAAGAAAGTAAATACCTTTTTAAGTCCTAATACTATATAACCACCAAGGAAACCTGCAATTAAGCCCCCTAAGAAACCAGCTCCGCTATTTGCTGCTATAAGTCCACCTACCATAGCTGGTGCAAAACCTGGTCTGTCTGCAATACTTTGTCCTATAAATCCTGCAAGTACAGGAATCATTAAGAAGAATGCATTTCCTCCTCCAATTTGGTTTATAAGGTGTGCAAAAGCGTTATATTGCTCACTGTTTGGGTCAGCTGAATGTATACCAAACATAAATGATATAGCGATTAATATACCTCCACCAACAACAAATGGTAACATATTTGAAACACCATTCATTAAGTGCTTATAAACTCCAGTTCTTTCAGTTTTTTCTGTTCCTTTAGAGCCGCCTTCATTATTATAAACTTTTGCTTCTCCGTTTATAGCTTTATTTATTAATTCTTCTGGTTTTTTCATAGCTTGAACTACAGGAACAAATATAACTTTTTTCCCATTAAATCTAGCTGTTTCAACTTGCTTATCCGCTGCTACTATTATTCCGTCAGCTCTATCTATATCTTCTTTTGTTATAGCATTTTTAACTCCAGTTGATCCGTTTGTTTCAACCTTTACTGTAACGCCCATCTCTTCGCCTTTCTTTTTAAGAGCATCTGCTGCCATATAAGTGTGAGCGATTCCTGTAGGACAAGCCGTTACAGCTATAACATATTTATTATTTTCATTAGTTTCATCTTTTTCTTCTAAACTATCTTCATCTTTTTTCTCAAATTTATCTATTAAATCTAAAACTTCCTTTTCTGATTTTGCACTTAATAAACCTTTTTTAAAGTTAGGGTCCATAAGTAATACTGACAGTCTTGAAAGAGTTTCTAAATGCTCATTATTTGCTCCTTCTGGAGCTGCTATCATAAAAGCTATATCTACAGGGGCACCGTCTAATGAATCGTAATCTACACCAGATCTTATAATTCCCATAGCAAGCGCAGCAGAATGTACCGCATTTGTTTTAGCGTGAGGAATCGCTATCCCTTCACCAATACCTGTTGATGATAGGTTTTCTCTAGCTAGGATTTCTTTTTTGTAAGTTTCTTTGTCAAATAGTTTTCCTGCATCGTTTAATACATCTACTAATCCATTGATAACTTCATTTTTATTTTTAGCTTTTAGATCTAATCTTATAGTATCTTTACTTAATAATTCCGATATTTTCATTAGTGTTCCTCCTATAGCTTTTTAATATTTATAATGTTTAATAAATTTAATACTTCTTCTTTTTTGCAAAGCTCCATTGAAAATGCACTTGCACTTCCTGATGCTATTCCGTATTTAAAGGATTCTTTTATATCACCTGTTTCATTAAACTTAGATAAAAATCCTCCAACTAAAGAATCACCAGCACCAACTGAATTTTTAACTTCTCCTTTAGGTGCATTTCCTTTATATATTCCATCTTTTGAAATAAGAATTGCACCATCTTTAGCCATAGATATTATTACGTTTTGAGCTCCAAGTGAAACTAACTTTTTGCCATACTCTATAAGCTCGTCTTCTGAATTTATTTTTACATCAAACACTTCTTCTATTTCGTGGTTGTTAGGCTTTATTAAAAAAGGCTTTAATTTTATAGCTTCTAAAAGTGCCTTTCCTGATGTATCTACAACAACTTTAACTCCCTTTGTAACTACCTTTTCTTGTATCTTAAGATATAAATCACTAGGTAATGATTTTTGAATACTTCCTGCAAGAACTAATATAT
Source organism: Clostridium chrysemydis (assembly GCF_015234215.1). Classification (GTDB taxonomy): domain Bacteria; phylum Bacillota; class Clostridia; order Clostridiales; family Clostridiaceae; genus Clostridium; species Clostridium chrysemydis. The sequence continues at coordinate 95,267 of NZ_JADEKP010000005.1, forward strand.
CTCCAGTCTTTAATTCACCTAACTTTTTCATTAAAGAATCTAGCTCTTCTTTTGAAATACTAGGACCTTCCCCGTTTATTTCAGTTTCTTTGTTTGATTTAATTTTTACATTAATTCTGCTATCGTCTTTAACTTTTATAAAGTCAGTTTTTATATTTCTAATTTTTAAAGTATCCTCTATGAATTTACCTGTAAACCCACCTAAGTATCCAAGTGCTATATTTTCTGTTCCTAAATTCGCAAGAACTGTAGATACGTTTATACCTTTTCCCCCAGGGAATTTTAAATCAGTTTTTGTTCTATTTACAAGTCCTAGCGTTAGATTATCTACATCTACTATGTAGTCTATTGAAGGATTTAAAGTTAATGTATATATCATTTATTCCGCCACCTTTATTTCTGTAATATCTTTTATATCTTCTATATTGCTTCTACTATCTGTTATAATTATTGCTTCGTCTAATTCTGCAAATTTAACAAGTGTTTTTGAGTTGAATTTACTGTGATCCGCTAATATAAATGCTCTCTTTGATTTTTTGACTGCTAATTCTTTTAGGATCGCTTCATCTGTATCTGGAGTAGTAAATCCCATCTCTTTATCTATTCCATTTGTTCCTAAAAAGGCTTTATCAAAATAGAATTTGTTTAAAGATTTAATAGCATCACTTCCAGTTACTGCTTTGGTTGTACTTTTGATCTTTCCTCCAAGCATATAACAGTCTATATTATTTTCAATAAGTGCATCTATATGATTTAATCCATTTGTCACTACAAAAACACTTTTTTCTTTTAAATAAGGTATGATTTCATAAGTACTTGTTCCAGCATCGAGAAAAACTGTATCATTATCTTCTATAAACATTGAGGCATATTTTGCTATGTCTTTTTTGCTTTGAACGTTTTTGAAAGTTTTCTCTTTATATGTTGGTTCCTTTGTTTTGTTCTCTACAAGTTTTGCACCACCGTGAACCCTTCTTAAAATACCTTGAGCTTCTAAAAAAGTTAAATCTCTTCTAATGGTAGATTCAGATGAGTCTGTGCTTTGCATTAAGTCTAATAACTTTACTATACCTTTTTCTTCTAATAGATTAATGATTATTTGATGTCTCTTTTCTGTTAACATATTTACCTCCTGAAACCTTTTACAAGTTTATTGTAATCTATTTCATAACAAAAATCAATCGTTTTCATTCAAAAATATTCAAAATCTTTCAAGTAAATTTTACCATAAGGGTAAAAAAATAAATCCTAAACAAAAAGTTTAGGATTTATTTAAAGGTTATTTTACACTATCTCTTTCAATTACTCCGTGTGGTAATACGAAATGTGCTTGATCTAACTCTTTTTTATTTAAGATTTTTATAAGCATTCTCATTGCAACTGATCCCATATCATAACTTGGTTGTGATATTGTAGATAGTTTTGGATAGAATATCTCACTTAAAACGTTATTATTGAATCCCATAACGCTTACATCTTCTGGAACCTTAATTCCATTATCTCTTAATCCGTTAATTACACCCATTGCAAGTTCGTCTGTAGCACAAACTACTGAATCAAATTTCTTACCTGATTTTATAAACTGCTCTGCTGCCTTGTAGCCACTCTTAACTCTTAAATCTGAAGTATATACTAGTTCTTCAGAAACTGTTAAGTTAGCTTCTTCCATAGCTTTTTGGTATCCTTTAAATCTGTCTCCCCAAGCATTTACAGCATCTCTTTCTACACCAACAAAAGCTATATCTTTGAAACCTTTGTTAATCATATAATTTGTTCCGTCTACTGCTGCTGCAATATTGTCTATAGTTACGCTAGGTAGTTTTCCTTCTTTATCTTTTGTTTCTACAAGGATAGTTCTTAAATCTAATTCGTTTATTAAATCTAAAATTTCCTCTTGCAGAGAACTACTCATATAGATAACTCCGTCAACCATCTTTTCTTTCATAACTCTTAGGTACTCTTTTTCTTTTTCTATATCAAAGTCTGAGTTTCCTAAGATTATGTTGTAATCATATATGTTAGAAACGTCTTCTGCGCCTCTAACTATCTCAGGATAGAACTGGCTTGATATGTCTGGAATAAGTATTCCAATTGTTTTTGTCCTTTGAGTTTTTAAACTTCTAGCAACTATGTTAGGTCTGTACCCTAGTTTTTTGATTGCATCAAGAACCTTCTTTTTTGTGTCCTCGTTTACAACATCTATATCATTTAGTACTCTAGAAACAGTAGCAATTGATACTCCAGCTTCTTTTGCAACGTCTTTAATAGAAGTAGCCATATCTTTTATCACTCCTAATCAATATTTTGATACTTTATTATACTAATATATTCTACCTAATACAATAAAATCCCTTCTTTAATTGTAGTTTTCCTCAATTTTTGCGATTTTATCATAATTTTATGAAAAAAGGCTAGTTCACCCAGAAATGAGTCCCTAGCCTTTATATAACATACTATTTTAAAACTTCTACAGTCATATTTAATTTTTCACCGTTTATAGTTACTTCTGTGTAGTCAAACTCACCATTAAATATGATTTCTTTAGTTAAAGTTTCTTTCTTAATTGTATCTTGGAATTTCTTAATTACTTCTTCAAGCATTTCATTTCCAGCTACATAAAGGTTGATGTTATCTGCAACTTCAAATCCTTTTTCTTTTCTCATATTTTGAATTTTTGAAATTGTTTCTCTTACGTGACCTTCTTCTCTTAATTCATCTGTAATATGAGTATCAAGAACTACTCCCGTTTCTCCTTCACCTGCAAATGCAAAACCTTCCAGTCCTTGCATAGTTACAAGAATGCTATCTGAATCTAAAGTAATTTCTGTTCCTGAAACATTTATCACTTCTGTTCCACCGTTTTGGATTTTTTGTGCTAATTCCATTTGGTTTCTAGATGCGATTTCTTTTCTTATTCCTGGTATTAACTTACCATAAGCTTTTCCTAGTACTGGTAGGTTAGGCTTTATTTCAAAGTTAACGTATTTAGAAAGATCTGCTCCAAACTCAATATCTTTGATGTTTAATTCGTTTGCTATGATATCACCATAGTAATTTGGAATTGAATCAGTTGATACTAGAATTTTTGAAAGTGGCTGTCTGTTTTTAACATTAGCACCGTTTCTAGCACTTCTTCCAAGTTTAACTATTGTGTAAGCTAAATCCATTTCTTTTTCTAACTCTTTATCTATAGCTTCATTGTTTGGTTCTGGCCATTTACATAAGTGAATACTTTCTGTAGCGTTAGAATCTAAATTAACTACTAAGTTTTGATATATCTCTTCTGTTATAAATGGTACAAATGGAGATGCAACTTTTGCTAAAGTAATTAATACTTTATTTAATGTTACGTAAGCTCCAATTTTATCATCAGTTAGTTCTGATGACCAGAATCTTGATCTATTTCTTCTTACATACCAGTTTGATAATTCATCAGTAAACTCTTCAATTGCAAGAGCTGAACCTGTTATATCGTATGAATCTAATCCTTTTTCTACTCTCTTAATTAGTGAGTTTAATTTTGATAAAATCCATTTATCCATTACGTTTTCTGATACGAAATCAGCATACTTATTAGGATTAAACTTATCTAAATCAGCATATAAAACGTAGAATGAATATACATTCCATAATGTGCTTAAGAACTTTCTTCCTGCTTCTCCAACATCATCTATTGAGAATCTTGTAGGAAGCCAAGGAGCACTTGCAGTGTAGAAATGCCATCTAGTAGCATCTGCACCTTGTGAGTTTAATACTTCAAATGGATCTACTACGTTTCCTTTTGATTTACTCATCTTTAAGCCTTTTTTATCTAGAACGTGACCTAAAACTATACAGTTTTCAAATGGGTTTCTATCAAATATTGCAGTTGAAATTGCAAGTAATGTGTAGAACCATCCTCTAGTTTGGTCAACAGCTTCTGAAATAAATTGAGCTGGATAGTTTTGATCGAATAACTCTTTGTTTTCGAATGGGTAGTGATGTTGTGCAAATGGCATTGATCCTGAATCGAACCAACAGTCTATAACTTCGTGAGTTCTAGTCATATGCTTTCCACATTTTTCACAAGTTAAATTTATCTTATCTATAAATGGTTTGTGAAGTTCTATATCATCTGGAACATCGATTCCTTTATCTTTTAATTCAGCGATGCTTCCTATACATTCTCTGTGTCCGCATTCACATTCCCATATTGGAAGTGGAGTTCCCCAGTATCTATCTCTTGAGATACCCCAGTCTATAACATTTTCTAAGAATTTACCGAATCTACCTGTTCTTATGTTGTCAGGTAACCAGTTAATTTTATCGTTGTTTTGAAGTAACTTATCTCTTAAAGTAGTCATAGCTACAAACCAACTATCTTTAGGGTAGTAAAGAAGTGGTGTATCACATCTCCAGCAGTGTGGGTATGAGTGAGTGTGCTTCTCTGCTTTAAATAATTTGTTTTCTTCTTTTAAGTAATCACAAATTTGTTGATCGCATTTTTTAACGTTTTTACCAGCCCAAGGAGTTACTTCATCTACGAAGCATCCAGCTGCATCAACTAAGTTCATAAATGCCATATTGTTTTTCTTAGCTACAAGGCTATCATCTTCACCGTATGCTGGTGCGATATGAACTATACCAGTACCATCTGAAAGTGTTACGAAATCACCGTGGATAATTTCAAATGCTCTTCCTTCTGGTTTGTGGAATGGTAGTAATTGCTCATACTTCATTCCTAGTAATTCTTCACCTTTAAACTCTTTAACTATTTCAAAATCTTCTCCTTCTGTTCCTAGAACTTTTGGAGCTAAATCTTTAGCTAAAATATAAGTTTCATCCCCTACTTTAGCTTCTATATAAGTGTAAGATTTGTTTAAACATAATGCTACGTTTGAAGGTAATGTCCAAGGAGTTGTAGTCCAAGCTAATATAAACTTGTTATCTTCTCCTTCTACTTTAAACTTAGCTACAGCTGTTAAATCTTTTACATCTTTGTATCCTTGTGATACTTCGTGTGATGAAAGACCAGTTCCACATCTAGGGCAGTATGGCATAACTTTGTGACCTTTGTATAAAAGTTCTTTATCCCACATTTGTTTTAACGCCCACCATACTGATTCTATGTATGGATTGTGGTATGTTACGTAAGGGTTTTCCATATCTACCCAGTAACCTATTTGCTTAGTCATTTTTTCCCACATGCTAACATATGTGAATACGCTATCTTTACATTCTTGTACGAATTTATCAACACCGTACTCTTCTATTTGTTCTTTACCTGAAATTCCAAGTTTCTTTTCTATTTCAAGTTCAACTGGAAGACCGTGTGTATCCCAACCAGCTTTTCTAATAACTTGGTAACCCTTCATTACTTTATATCTTGGGATTATATCTTTCATAACCCTTGTTAAGATATGTCCTACGTGTGGTTTACCATTTGCTGTTGGCGGTCCATCGTAGAATGTGAAGTATTCTCCACCTTGATTTAAATCAAAGTTCTTTTTTATTACATTTCTAGCATCCCACATATCTGAGATTTGCTTTTCCATCCCTACAAATCCATTTGTAAGTTCAACTTTTTTGTACATGTAAAAAAACTCCTTTCCTGATTGCTTAAAATTAATAAAACTCTATATAAAATGTTAAGTCTTACTTTCCTTATAAAATAAAAAAACCTCACCCTAAACTTATAGGACGAAGTAACAACTTTCTATACCACCTATTGGTATAATAATTAGAACTATTATAATAGTTTTCTTTCTATCTAAATTCTAATTTTAAATTCAAGTACAATATAATACTCTATCTTTTAACGCAAGATTACGGGTAAACTTAATAAGAAAATTCCTTTCAGTCACCAACTCATAGGTGATTTTCACTAATATTTGTTACAACTTTACACCAAACAGCTGCTCTCTATAAAACAATATTATTAATTACTTTTCCTAATCATAGTCTTTATTAAAAACCATTATATAGTATGCCTTTTAAAAAGTCAATTATACATAAAACTATAAAAAACTAAATAATAACCAATAATTATTATTATTTAGTATTGACTTTTAATTATCTCAGTGATAAACTAATCTCATAACAATCAATTTCAAAAAATAACTAAACAAAAATATATATAATAACGTACTACGGTTTTTAATTTTTAAAAGTAGGAGGACAAAACTTTGGAAAATAAAGATGTTAATGCAGAAGTTATGGATAAAATGACTAAAGTGTGTATTTGTAAAGCAATAACTAGAGACAAAATAAAATTAGCTATCAAAAACGGAGCTAATACTTTAGATAAAGTAAAAGAAGAAACTGGTGCTGCTACAGGGTGCTGTCATGGCTTCAGATGCAAAAAGAAAATTGAAAAATTAATAGAAGATCATGAAAATGGCGAGTTCTAATTCTAAACATTATTAGAATTTAAAATAACTTATAAAATTGACCACTGTTTTAAAAAAGATGTGATGTTACCCCCTCACATCTTTTTTCTTTGCATTTTTTTCCTAGAATTTTATAAATGATTTTACAAAAACTAAACTTATACAATTTAAAGGAGGTGCTTTTAATGACAGGTGAAAAGAAATCAGCTTGTAACAACCAATGGATTTCTACGCCAACTGACCCTAATATAACTGGCGCAGAGCATAGAAAGAAAAAAACAGCAGGTGATAATCAATGGACTTCAACTAATAAAAACCCTATGAAGTAAAAAATGCTACGCCTAAATTTAAGGCGTAGCGTTTTATTTTTTAATTAGTTTTCTTCACAAAATTTTTCTATAGCATCTGCAACTACTTTAGCGTGGGCTGCAGCTTGAACTACTGTTTTAGCTCCTGTAACAACATCTCCAGATGCAAACACACCTTCTCTTGTTGTACGCCCTTCTTCATCTGTTATCACAAGTCCCCATTTGTTAGTTTCTAATTGTTTCGTGCTTGAAACTATAACAGATCTAGGTTCTTGACTTATAGCTATTATAGTAGAATCACATTTAATGATTTCTTCGCTTCCGTCTATAGTCTTTGTAACTATTCTTCCATCTACTTCTTCATTTTCTGTTTTTACAGCTCTTATTCCGTCGTCTAATAACTCAAGAGGAGCTTTAAATAACATAAATTCTACTCCGTCTTCTTTAGCTTCTTCTATTTCTTTTTTAGTTGCTGTCATTTGCTCGAAGCCTTTTCTGTATACTACATAAACTTTTTTTGCACCGTTTCTCTTTGCAGTCCTAGCTGCATCCATAGCAACATTACCAGCTCCTATAACGCAAACTGTAGCTCCTAAATCATATACTTCTGGTGCTTTTAAATAATCTATTGCATAGTGAACGTTACCTAAAGTTTCACCTTTTATATTTAACTTTTTAGCGTTCCAAACCCCAGTTCCTATAAATACTGATTTATAACCATCTTCGAATAATCTATCTAAAGTTATAACCGGTCCTATCATTGTGTTTGGTCTTATTTTTACACCTAATGATTTTAATTGTTTTGATATATCATCAACTATAGTATTTGGTAGTCTATATTCTGGGATACCGTATCTTAATACCCCTCCTATTTTATCGTGAGCTTCAAATATAGTTACTTTAAATCCTCTCTTAGCTAATATGAAAGCTATAGTTATTCCAGCTGGCCCTCCGCCAATTATAGCTATTCTGTCTCTATTTGCTTCTGGTTTGTGGAATTTAGCACTTCTTAAATATTTTAAAGAAATCTCTTCTTCTATCTCATAAAAATGTATCGGTTCGCCTTTTATTCCTCTTATACAGTTACCTGCACATTGATCTTCGTGAGGACAAACTATGGCACAAACTGCTGATAATGGATTATTTTCAAATAAAATCTTTCCAGCTTCATCTATTTTATTTTCTCTATAAAGCTCTATTATCTCTGGAATATTTGTACTTATCGGGCAAAACTCCTTGCATCTTGGCTTCTTGCATAAAAGACATCTATTTGCTTCCTCTTTTAAAAATATTGACATTTTATTCCTCCTACTATTAGTCATTAGTAAAAACCTTTTTTATAATATATAACCTATCTAAATAAAATACAAGAGATATTATTTATTTAATACATTTTAGATAAATTGCTTTAAAGCTTTTTTAATGCTTAAATATAGTTAACTTTTATTTTTTAGGAGAGAATAATGAATAACAATATTTCAGAAGATAAAATAATTATTTGTACTTGCAGAGGTATTTCTAAAGCAGAAATTAGAAATTCTATAAAAAACGGTTCAAAAACTTTAAATGATATAAAACTTTCAACTGGTTCTGGAACGGGTATCTGTAGTGGTGCAGCTTGTACTTTTAAATTACTTAAAGTTATAGACTTAATTTTGAGTGAAGAAATAGAAAATTTAAAATAACAATCTTATGTTATAATCTTAAACGACTTATATATGAAGGGAGCTAATTAAATGGCTAGTAAATTCTATTTACATAAATTAAGCAAAAAAGCAAAAGCTGAACAAGGCAGACCTTGGATCTATACTGATGAAATTAAAGAATATGATGGTGAATATGAAAACGGAGATATCGTAGAGATTTATAATCATAAACATTACTTTGTAGGTAAAGGATATATAAATGATGCAAGTAAAATTGCAATCAGAATAATGACTAGAGATATAGAAGAAGAAATAGACTACGATTTCTTCAAAAAAAGATTTAAATCCGCTTGGGATTACAGAAAAACTGTAATAGATACTTCTTCTTGCAGATTTATCTTCGGAGAAGCTGATTTTCTTCCTGGTTTAACTGTAGATAAATTTGAAGATTACTACGTAATTCAAATCTCTACATTAGGTATGGATAAATACAGGGATATAATAGTTAAACTATTAGTAGATGAATACGGAGCTAAAGGAGTCTACGAAAGAAGCGATCTAAAAACTAGAGAAATCGAAGGTTTAGAGCAAAGAAAAGGATTCTTAACAGAAGAGTTTGATACGGATATAGAAATAATCGAAAACGGCGTTAAATACATAGTTGATTTAGCAAACGGACAAAAAACTGGATTCTTCCTAGATCAAAAAGAAAATAGAGCTGCAATTCACAGAATATGTAAAGATAAAGACGTTTTAGACTGCTTTACTCACACTGGCTCATTTGCTTTAAACGCAGGTATAGCCGGAGCTAAATCAGTTCTAGGAATAGATGTATCACAGCATGCTATTGATTGTGCTACTATAAATTCAAAGCTTAACAACTTACAAGATACTGTTAAATTTGAATGTCATAACGCTTTTGATGTACTAGGAGAATGGTCAAGAGAAGGTAAAAAATTCGACGTTGTTATATTAGATCCTCCTGCTTTTACTAAATCAAGAGATACTGTAAGAGGTGCAACTAGAGGTTACAAAGAAATTAATCTTAGAGGTCTTAAAATGGTTAAAGAAGGCGGTTACTTCGTAACTTGCTCTTGCTCGCACTATATGGCAGAAGACTTACTTAGAAAAACTATAGCCGATGCAGCGCACGATGCACATAGAACTTTAAGACAAATAGAATTTAGAACTCAATCATCAGACCACCCAATCCTTTGGAACTCTGATGAATCATACTATTTAAAATTCTTTGTTTTCCAAGTAATTTAACTTTAATAACCTCATTAAATCCTAGGTGTTTTTTCTGGGATTTAATGGGCTTTTTTTATGCTTTTATTTTCTTTTTATTTACATTTTATACATTGATTTCACTCTGTTCTAGGACTATAATAAAGTCATAAGTTAATGGAAAATAATTATTAATTAATAATTTTATTCAGATTTGTAATTAATGATTATTTCTAAATTAGGAGGAGTTAAAATGAAAAGTTTAAAAGGAACAAAAACTGCTGAAAATTTAATGAAATCATTCGCTGGAGAATGCCAAGCTAGAACAAGATATACATATTTCTCAAGCGTAGCTAAAAAAGAAGGATTTGTACAAATCTCAAATATCTTTATGGAAACTGCTGAAAATGAAAAAGAACATGCTAAAAGATTCTACAAATTCTTAAAAGATGATTTTAATGGAGAATCAATAGAAATAAATGCTGCTTATCCAGTAGAATTACCTTGTGATACAAAAACTAACTTAATCTTCGCAGCTGAAGGTGAGCACGATGAAAACTCAAACCTTTATCCTACATTTGCAAAGGTTGCTGAAGAAGAAGGTTTCCCTGAAATAGCATCTGCATTTAAAATGATTACTCTTGCAGAAATAGCACACGAAAAAAGATATAGAGCATTAGCTAAAAATATAGAAGATGGAACTGTATTTAAAAAAGAAGATAAATTCACTTTATGGAAATGTGATAACTGTGGATTTATATTTGAAGGTGCTGAAGCCCCTGTTAGATGTCCAGCTTGCTTACACCCTCAAGCATACTTCGAAGTATGGAAAGAAACTTATTAAAAACTATCCTAAAAAGACCTCTGCATTTGCAGTGGTCTTTTTTAGTTAAAATAATTTTTTAATTCATCATCATAATTCCAAGCAAGTACATGCTTTGGATATCCAAAATTACTTGAATCTCCAACTTTTAAAAATACTTTTCTTTTAGAACTTAAAAGTATTTCGCTTCTTATAGATTTTAATATACTTTTTATAGTATCTATAAATTCTAAAGCTTCTTTTCTTAAAGGTTTACCCCAAGCTGCTATAATAACATCTGATTCTTTAATAGCTTTTAAAATATATTTATTATTCTCTTCATCAGATAAATTTTTGTTTGTTATATCGTAATTTGAAAGTATGTTTACTATATTTATCTCTTTTATATCTTTTTTATTTATTTTTAAAGATAAATATTTTAAAACCCTTTTTATAATTTTATTACAAAAGCTCTCATTCACTCTTCTAGGATGATTTGTAATTATTAATATTACTTTTCCAGAATCGTTTACCTTCATATTAATCATATATTGTCTTTCATACTTCTCATCCTCAAAAACATCTATACATCTACATTTTATAGTCTTTGTATACATGCATTTAACCATACAATATACCCCTTGATTATTATTGTTAATTATCTAATTTAGTTTATAATATGTCCTTCCTTGTATTCTGGTACAATATTTGTAACACTTTTTTTAATAGCATACGAAACATCTTCTAAAAGATTTAATTCTTTCATCACTCCATAATGCCTAGCTCCGCTTATAAAGCTAATTATATCCTTATTATTTTCATATATATACTTACTAGTTTTAGCTATATCAGTTAATTCAATTTTTCCTGTAAGCTTTAACATTTCATCAATTATATAACCTCCACAAATGAAATCATCCATTGTAAAATTACCATTTGTCCCCGCATTTACTATAATTGCATCCTCATTTATTTCTACTAATTTTTTTGCGACAGCTTGTCCGTTAAGCATAGATGCAACAAATACTCTCTTAGCATCTTTGCAGTCAGTTAAAGTTCTAGTTCCATTAGTAGTAGACATTATAACTGTTTTTCCTTTTACTATTTCTTCTGTGTATTCTAAAGGAGAGTTGCTTAAATCAAATCCTTCTATTTTTAGTGCTTTCCTCTCCCCACCTAAAATATACTCTTCTCTTTTTAATTTACTTGCCTCTTCTAAAGCATCCTCTACTGTAAGGCAAGGTATAACTTCCTTGCATCCATTCATAAAAGCAGTAGTCATAACAGTTGTTGCACGAAGCATATCTATTACAACTACTACCTTATCTTTTATGTATTCTTTATTTATATGTTCTGGTGAAACAATAACATCTAATTTCATATCTATCCCGCCTTTATTTTAAATTAATATAGGGTTATCACAACAAACTTTAGCGATAACCCTTAAAATTTTTATTTAAATTTTTTACCTTGATAAACATCGTTGTCTTCAAATGCTTTATCTATAGCATTTAAAACTTCCCATTTTTTAAGACTCCACATAGGTCCTATTAAAAGTTCTCTAGGTGCATCCCCTGTAAGTCTGTGAACCACCATATCTTGAGGTATTCTCATAACAGCTTCACAAAGTAAATCTATATAGTCTTCCTGACTTAAGAATTCTAATTCGCCTCTTTCATAAAGCTTAACCATAGCTGTGTTTTCCATAAGGTGAAGTAAGTGAAACTTAACTCCTTTAGATCCAGTGTGAGCTACGTAGTCTATAGTTTTAATCATATCTTCTTTTGTTTCTCCAGGTAATCCAAATATACAGTGAGTAACAAAATCTATATTTCTTTCTTTTAATCTCTTTATAGCATCTTCGTATACTTCTAATTTATATGCTCTATTTATTTTTCTTGCAGTTTCATCAGAAACTGTTTGAAGTCCAAGCTCTACCCAAACATATAAATCTTTACTTATTTCTTCTATTAAATCTAAAATATCATCATCTAAACAATCAGGTCTAGTAGCTATAGCAAGTGCTACTACTCCCTCTTTACTTATAGCTTCTTTGTATTTTCTTTTAAGTTCTTCTACTGGAGCATACGTATTAGTGTATGCTTGAAAATACGCTATGTATTTTCCACTTTTCCATTTTTTACTCATCATTTCTTTAACGTTATCGAATTGATCACTTATTGATAAAAGCTTATTTCCAGCATAATCTCCAGATCCACTTTCACTACAGAAAAGGCAACCTCCAGTAGCCTTAAAGCCGTCTCTATTAGGGCAAGTAAACCCTCCATCTAAAGAAATTTTAAATACTTTTTCTTTAAATTTTTCTCTAAGGAAATAATTTAAATTATGATATCTTTTACCATTCCATTCCTTTTTCATTTATTCCTCCAAATATTTTCATCTGTTATCTTTATACCTATAATATCATAAGTTAAGTTTTATTTCTGTAAATTATATTTTATCTATAGTGTCTTCAGTTACGTCTATAATATATTGACCTAAAAGTTCTTGAGATATATCTTTAGCCCCCTTTGCTTTATCTACAGTTATGATTATGTAGGATTTAATTTCATCAAAAAATTTAATACTGTATTTATCTAAAGGGAATATACTCTCTAAATCTATTTCGCTAGGAGTTCCATTTGGATTTTTATAAATTTTAAGTCCTAATGACTCCTTTCCTCTTTTACTATACTGAACTAGTAATTCGTTTTCCTCTTCTGTAAAAAACATCTCTTTTATTTCCGTATCTTTTAAGATATCATAACCAATTATTTTTTGTGCAAGAGGTTTTTCAAAAACTTTTCTTAAAGAGTCTTCATCTACAGGGGACTCCTCTAAAAGTTCTTTTCCTGAATAAATTTTTCCCATAGTTACGTTAGCATCTTCAATTAGTGCTAAACCTAAAAATGAGTCTTTACCATTAGTTGTAGAGAAAGCTATCCTTCCTCCAGAATAACTTATACCTAAGTTTTCAAATTTATTTTTAGGTACATTATCTTTTTGCACCCCTATCCTATCTTCCTTTGGAAATATCTCAACAGGCAAATCCTTCATTCTAAGAATTACATCACTACTTCCTGTATCTGCTGTAACCATCCTAAGTTCTTCACCCCTTACGAATACTTCTTTTACGTTGCTACTATTAATTTCTTCTATTTTATATTCATTTCCTTTAATATTTGAAACCTTTAAAATATACTTATCTAAATCACATCTTGGTTTTTCTTTATTTACCTTAGAAACATATATTTCTATATAAACGCTATTGCCAGTTTCTGTGATCATCCCTGGTACAAAGGAAGCTATACTAAGCCCTTTTCCTATTTTAAAGTCAAATTTTGAAGCAAGTTCAGGAGATAATATATCTTTAGCTCCTTCAAAATCGCCTTTTTGTAGCCTGCCCATATACTCTAACGCTTTTTCTTTAGCAATATCTGCTCTAAAGTAGTCTATATTTTCTTCTCCACTTCCTACTCCTTTAGAGCAGCCTACAACAAACAATAATAATAAAACTATACATAAAAAGAATTTTCTTTTTCTCATAATATCCCACCTATCAATAGTTCTTTTATAATAGTTTCCCTTATTAAAATCCACTTATTCAAAATATAGTAGAATAATTCTAATTATGTAACTATATATTTGTTATATAGCATTAATATTTGGAGGAATATTTTTTGAAAAGAGAAATTTTAAAGATTTTTCAGATAGCTGCAGTCTTTATAGGAACTATTGTTGGTGCGGGACTCGCTTCTGGAAAGGAGATTACTGAGTTTTTTACGACATTTGGAATTTATAGCTTTATCGGAATAATATTTTGCGGACTATTTTATGTTTTTATGGGAAGAATTATTTGCAAAATAAGTATAAAGTATAATTTAGAATCCTATAGTGATATGATTCACAAGATAAGCCCTAACTTTTTTGGAAAGATAACAGGTATTACAACTACGTTTTATCTAATATCTAGTGCATCTATAATACTAGCTGGTAGTGGCGCCCTTATTCATCAGTTTTTTGATATTCCAAAAGTAATCGGAACTTTAATTATGATTACAATTTCAGCCTTCTTTCTTTTAAGAGAAACAAACGGGCTTATAGAAATTAACTCTATAATTGTGCCAACTCTTATAGTTACTATAACCACTATAACTTTGTTATATATTTTTAAAGCACCTGAATCAATATCTATAACAAATTTAATGAGTATAGTTCCAAAAAAAGAAAGTGGCATAGTGGTATCTACTATACTTTATTGTGGCTATAATATACTTTGTTGTTCTGGTGTTTTAGTTCCTCTTAGTGCAAGTATAAAAAAATCTAGAACTATGACTTTAGGTGTTTCACTAGGTGCAATACTTTTAGCAATCCTTTGTGGAATGCTAAACCTTTTACTTATGGTTAATCAACCTGAAATATATCAGTTCGAAATTCCACTTTTATTTGTAGCAAATAGATTTAGTACAGTTATACAAGCACTTTTACTTATGGTAATACTATTAGAAATGTTCTCAACTGAAGTTTCAGATGTATATTCAATAGGTAAATCATTAGAACAAACTTTTAAAGTGCCATTTAAAAAGGGGATCTTTTTAGTATTATTTATAGCTTTCCCTATTTCATTAATAGGATTTGGAAATCTTATAACTACTCTATATCCTATATTTGGTTTACTTAGTTTAACTTTTATATGCCAATGTATATGGTTTTATTTTAAAAACAGAAAAATCATGTAAAAAAAGGATGTTGAATTTTAATTTCAACATCCTTTTTAAATAGTTATAATAATCTAACCACATTTTCTACAGTTCTCTCTAAATTTTTAGCTCCATCTTCTAAAGCTTCTTTTAAAGTTATAACTCCTGGAGTTATTCCAAAAATTGCAGTTACTCCAACTTCATATAAGTTTTCTGAACCTTCAAGGACTCTTCCTCCAAAAGCAATTGATTTTACGCCTAAATCTTTTGCTTCCTTTGAAACTCCCATAGGAGTTTTCCCAAATATAGTTTGTGAATCTATACTACCCTCTCCTGTAAAAAGGTAATCAGCTCCCTTTAACTTTTCTCTAAGGTCTGTATGTTTTATAACAAGTTCTATTCCTCTTTTAAGCTTTCCATCTAAAAATCCAACAAGTGCGGCTCCAAGCCCTCCAGCCGCTCCTGAACCTTTTATATTTTTAATATCTTTACCTAAAGTTTCATATACCTTATCTGCATAATGGTTTAAATTATAATCTAATTCTTTAACCATATCTAAGGTTGCTCCCTTTTGAGGACCAAATATATAAGATGCTCCAAGTTCTCCACATAGGGTGTTACTTACGTCGCATGCAACTTCTATATCTATACCTTTAAGTCTTTTATCTAAATTAGAAACATCTATAGTTTGGATTTTTGAAAGTTCTCCTCCTCCAAAACCTATTTCGTTACCATCTTTATCTTTAAAACTTCCTCCAAGGGCCTGAACCATTCCTACTCCGCCGTCGTTTGTAGCACTTCCACCTATTCCTATAACTATTTTATTCGCTCCAAGGTCTAAGGCTTTTTTAATTATTTCTCCTGTTCCATAAGTAGTTGTTATCATAGGATTTCTTAACTCTTTTCCTATTAGCTCTATCCCACTAGCTTCTGCCATTTCTATAACCGCAGTTTTAGAATTTCCAAGCATCCCAAAGTTTGCTTCTATTTCTTCCCCTAAAGGATTTTTCACAGTAGCTTTATACATTTTTCCATTTGTTGCTTGAACTAATGCACACACAGTACCTTCTCCACCATCTGCCATAGGTACTTTTATACATTCTGCATCTTTATATATCTTTTTTATTCCTCTTTCCATAGCTTCGCAAGCTTCTTTTGAAGTCATGCTCTCTTTGAAAGAATCTGGTGCTAATACGAATTTCATAATTTCTTACTCTCCTATCTATAATTCTCTTATAAAATAAATCCAAATATTATAGTAGATACAATAGTCATTGATAAACCTACTAATGATTCATATGGTATAAGTTTAAGTCTCTCATTCATTTCCATAGCTACACTACCACCTGTTGCATGGAAGAAGCTTCCGTGAGGTAAGTGGTCTAAAACTGTAGCCCCAACGTGAATCATAGCTGCCGTTGCAAGTGGTGCTACTCCAAGCCCTACAATAGTAGGTCCAAATACAGATGTTGCAACTGCTGTTCCTGATGTAGTAGATGCTGTTGCAGCTGACATAAGTATTCCCGAAATAGGTGCAAGTGCAAAGCTTGGAAGGCCTATCATATTTACACCTTCTATTATTAAATCTTTTAAACCCGAATTTGCTATTATTCCAGCTAATGTTCCTGTCCCTATAAGAAGTATTGCAACCCCTGACATCTTAGCTAATCCAAAGGTAGCATAACTATTTAAATGTTTTACTTTTCCCATAGCTATTATCCCTATAATTCCACCTACTGGTAATGCTATAAGAGGATCTATAGCTATATTTGCAATAGGTCTAAGCATTAATAAAACTATTGCCACAACCGGTCCTAGTATAGATGCAAAGAAACTTGGCATATCCTCTATTTCTTTCATCTTTTCTTCTTCTTTAACTAAGCTACCCTTAGCTTTTAATCTTTTTGATATAATACAAGTTACTATAATTCCAAAAATAGCTGGAATTACACCTGCTAGCATAACTGAAGTTAATGGAACTCCTAAGTTATCTGCAGCTGCTATAGTATTTGGGTTAGGTGACATTATGTTACCTGCCTTACCTCCACCTACCATAGCTATAAGTATTGCTGTTTTTGTTAAGTTTGATCTTTGTGCTATAGCAAGTGCTATAGGTGATACAGTTATTACTGCAACGTCTACAAATACACCTACCATAGTTAAAACTGTAGTTGCTAAAGTAAGTGCAACTAACGCTCTCGATTCACCTATCTTCTCTACGATAGTTTCTGCTATCTTAGCAGCTGCTCCAGATTCAATTAAAACACCTGCTAAAACACCAGCTGTCAAAATTCTAAGTATCGCCGGAATCATACCTTTTGCGCCATCCATCATTAATGTAACTGTCCCTGTAAGACCTGCGCCTCCAACTAAACCTCCAACTACTGCCCCTAAAATTAAGCCATATGCTGGGTGAACCTTTTTTATTATTAATACTATAGTAACTACTAATGCTACTATAGCTCCTAAAGCTGTTACTGTTATATTCACTTAAATTCCTCCAATCGTTTAATAATTGCATTATTTATTGTAATTGTTTAAGTAAACATTTTCATCGTTTTTATAACGATTTACAGTGTTTATTTTTGTTCATTTGCACAAATATCATCTAATTTATATCCTATATAACTAGACAGATATTGAAATAAATCAATGTAGTTTTCAAAACTGAGTTCTGTTATTTCTTCGATTTTAGATAACCTGTAGCTTAGAGTATTTCTATGAATATGAAGTTTCTTTGCTGTATTATTTTTCTCACCATTCATATCAAAATATGTAATAAAGGTATAAAAAAGTTCTTTATCTTCTCTTTTTAGTCTTTTAATTATTTCTTTATTATCATCTTTTCTAAAAAATTCTTCCATAAAATAAAATAGTTTTATTTTATTATAGAAAAATATATTTTCTCTACCTTTAAGTTTTTCTCCTATATTTAAAGCTTTTACTCCCTGTATAAAGGAATGATGGATAGTCTTTAGCCCTTCTCCAACTCCAATTTTTATATCAAAATCTTTTAAATAACTTAAAATCTTCCTACCTCTATATTCATCTTCATAATCGCAAACAGAAATTAATGCTATTCTATCTGACCCTATATTTATAAAAAACTCATCCTTAGATAGCTTTTTATCTAATATTTTCTTAATTTTTTCCTCTGCTTCTTTTTCATACCTTAAAACTATAGCAAACCTTTTTTTTGATATATCTATATTTAGCATTCTTCCTTTTTGAATAAAATCATCATCATATTCTTTGTCTGAATAAAGCAATTCGTAAATATATTCTTCTTTTAATTTCTTTTCAATCAAATACTCATTTAAAGAATACTCTTGATTAATTAAAAGTTCCGCTGTTATAGATACTATTTTAGAAAATTGCCTAACTTCTGCAGGCTTCCCTGTTATTCCAATCACACCTATAACATCTCCTCTAAAAAATATAGGTGTGTTAACCCCAGGCTTCGTTCCCCCGTTTTCTTTCTCAATTTCTATGCTTCTTTTTTGTTCTAGTGTTTCTAAAGCACCTTCGTGAACTCTACCTAATCTACTAGAGTCACCACTTCCGATTATCACACCTTTTTCATCCATTATATTTACGTTATACGGTATTATCTCCATCATTTTCTTTGAAATATCTGAAGCTAATTTTCTGCTAAGCATTTTTAAACACCACCTTCACTTAATACATCTAATTATATACTAAGTATATCTCTTTAAAAATAAAGCCTTCATAGATTAATATCTACAAAGGCTTAACTTTTTATTGCTTTAATTCTGCTATTCTAGTAACTCCTACATATATTTCTGAAATCTTATACCAAGTTTTATAGTCTACAACACCAGTTTTATTTAATCCGAATATACCTTGGAAAACTTTAACTTGCTGTGCTGATTTTTCTCCATAAATCCCATCAACTGCAACCTTTGGAATTAAAGGATAATTTCTAGCTATCCTATTTAATTCCCTTTGAACTTCTTTTACAGGCTCTCCTCTTGAACCTATAGTTAAGTTATATCCTGGATAAGATTCAGGTATTCCAGTAACCTTTTCTGCTGTAACAAGTTCTATATTATTTCCATAATAGTAGGTTAATATTTCAAAAGGTGTTTTCCCTTGATCTCCTAGATCCTTACTTCCCCACTGACTTAACCATTCTGGGCATTTTACATTTTTCCCATCGCAATATTGAGTTAAAAGAGGTTGCTTTCTAGCTATCCTTCTTACATATGTTGCAAATATTTCATCAACAATATCACTAATATTATCATACACATTTCTTCCATTAGTAAATGCGTGGTCGTATGCAGTAGAATTAGTTATTTGAAAATTCTTTCCTTTAGATCTATACCACTCTGTATATATTCTATTTAATGTAAATGAAATTATACAAAATACATTTGCTCTTATAGTATTTTCTGACCAAGTAGAATATATCTCGCTAGATGCTACATTTTTTATATAGTCTTTATATAAAACTTTATGATTTTTTCCGCTTGTATTATTTGGTCCTCCTTCATGAACTATTATATATTCTGGAACAACAGGTTTTGGTAAAACTACCCCACTTGAAGGTAGTGGAAGTGGTTTATCAACCTCTTCTGGGATTTTACTTGGAAAGTCTCCAACTTGTCTGTTTGGTGGTATAACTATAATATCGCTTCTTGTCGCTCTATTTCCTGTAGCTTCTAAATTACATTTTTGATATGCAGTTTCTTCTGGATAAATCTGACACCCTTCAATAGTTAGAGGATTATATCCCTCTCTTTCCACCTTTATATCACATAAACTATACGGAATACTTCCATCTGGTTTTTGAGAATAATCAAGTGGTGGTGCATCTAAATCTATAGTTATTGTAGAACCTGATGAGTCTGTAACTAACTCTACTGACCTCATTAATTTTTTCTTTACATTTTTTCTAGTAACTTCGGGTATAACTGTTATTTTGCAATTTTCAATAGGTATATAACTTTCACCATCAAAACACTGAACTCTAAGTCTTCCTTTTTGAGCCATATTTTACTCCTTAAACATTTCTATCTTATAGACATCTTATGCTTAACCTTTAGTTTTGTGATTATAATGGTTTTCTTATAAATAAGTTACCAACTTTGTATTCAGAATTGTTTCTTGAACTAGAAGCTCTAATATTATCAAATATTCCCTTCATATCAAGCATTCCATATCCCCACTCTCTGTTTGGATACATATCTCCCTCTCTCATTCTAGCTCCCCTAATCATATATGTGTTTAGCTTAGTTGAGTACATATTAGGGTCGTTATCTTCAACTATCCCCCACTGCATTAAAAGAGCTGCGCATCCTGCAAATACCGCTCCTCCTATAGAAGAACCTGAAGCGACATTTACCCCCCCGCCTGGTGCTAATACCTTTGCATTTATACCACCTGCAGCTATATCAGGTTTTACTCTTCCATCTCTTGTATATCCTCTTCCTGATTGACCTACAGTAGCATTATTGTTTTGATTGTAATAAGCAGATACTAATGTTTTTCTAGCTGTTGCTGGTATTTGTATTGTATTATATTGACTTGGATTTAGAAACTTTGTTTCAGGGTCTAATAATACTCTTTGCGGAATCCAAGAATCATATCTTCCATCAACTATATAGTCCCCAAATAACCTAAATTGCCATATTCCCTCTTTCAAATTTTTTATTTTAATTTTAATAACTTCATCTCCTGTTATTTCCTCTGGTATAACATAAGATATATTCATAGTAGTTCCTTCAAAAATAAATCTAACTTCTTCAGTTTGTTTTAGTTTAGCTGGTATTTTTTCTATAATTTCACCTGATGGAGATATTATAGATAAGGATACCTTATCTGGTTTTCTAAACCAAATTTCAAAATTTAAATTCCTCTGTCCTTTACCAACACTAAGTTCTATAGTTTTGTTATCACTTGTATTTTCTAAAACTCCTTTAGTATGAGTTGCTGAGTCTCCTTCATTTCCTACACAAGTAACTATAGCAAGTCCCCTAATCTTAGATAATTCATCTATATATCTTTCAATCATAGCACTTCCATCATGGGAACCTATATTGGTCCCTAAAGGAACATATATTATAGCTGGCCTTTTTATCCTTCTTATTTCTTCAAAAATATATCTTATTCCTAGTAATATATCTGTATTTTCGTATCTTCCTTCACCCACAGAATCTAGTCCAAAATCCTCTTGATACCTTTTACTTGCCTCTTTAAGCTTTACTATAATAAAATCAGAATCAGGTGCTGCCCCAGCTATTTCTTTGTTTATCCCTCTAGCCCCTATTATTCCAGCTACAGCAGTTCCGTGTCCTATAAAATCTTTAGAATTTACCTTTTGATATGGATCGCCTCCTGATGATTTTAATTTTATAGCTTCATTTATATCTTCTTTACTATAAACAGACCCAAACATCTGTGAATTTTTATTATTAGAATCTTCTACGCTTTGATCCCAGATAGACTCTATCCTTGTGGTATCATCTTCTCTCATAAACTCACTACTTAAAAAGTCTATTCCTGTATCTATTATTCCAACTAAAACTCCTCTACCATTTAAATTTAAATAAGGATTATTATTAAAAAGGTAAGCCCCCGATGCTTCAACTGGTGATATTTCGTTTAAGGTATATACCGGTGAATTTTCAACATAAACTATTCTATTTTTAAATTCAGTTTGAATCTTTTCTATATCTAAACTATCTGGATAATCTATAACGGCAATTTTGTCATCTAAATCATATATTTTTATTTCTGGATATTTTTCTGTAACTACACTTATATCACCTGCGTACTCTATTATTTTTCTTAGCCTTTCATCAGATCTCATACTATTTTGTGGCAAGTTTAAATCTTCTCTTAAGAGTTCAAAGGAATCGTAAGCACAAGCTGTTCCGTACCCCCAAATTATATTAGGATATATCTCATCTCTTCTATTTCTCTTAGCACTCTTTACTAAATAGTGCTTTAGCCTTTCACCAAACAAAAATTTATCATTTCCCTTAACTATCCCCCATTCCATAAAAAGTGCTGAAACCCCTGTAATATGAGGAGCCGCCATAGAAGTTCCTGTCTTAGAATCAAAGCTTCTATCTGGAATAGTTGAACTGATATTTTCACCTGGCGCTATTATGTCCGGTTTCTTAACTCCTCTAAATATACTTCCTCGTCCACTAAAAGGTGATATACTATTTGTAATACTGTTATAACTTCCTACAGATATTACATTGCTAACTGTAGCTGGTATTCCAAGAGTATTTTCAATAGTTGGTGCTAAGAACTTAGTATTTTTATTAAGCCCTTCTGAAATAGGAAGCCAAATATCATAATTTCCTTTATATTCGTTTATTACATTTAAAGTTAGTTTCCAAGTTCCCTCTGTTAAGTACTCTCCTTTTGAAACTATACTGATTATAACTTCTCCTACTAAATCAAAAGGTTTAGGTCCAGATACATACACAATAATCTTATTCCCATCTACTACCCCTTCATTTAATCCAGTTTTTAATATAATAACCTCACTCTTTTTACCTGTTGGTGCAGTTATTTGAATACTTAAATCCGGCAAAACCTCTTGGTATAATTCTAATTCTATTGATTTTTCATCACTAGCTACATTTATATCTATATTTTGTGAATTCCTCAGAATTCCACCTACATGATGAGCTGCACTACCCTCGTTTCCTGCCGCTATAACTATAGTTACTCTCTCTAAATCACAAACTGTACTTATATATTTTTCTAAAAGAGATGAACCGTTATGGGCTCCATCATTAGTACTTAAACTTATGTTTATAACTAAAGGTTTATCTAATTCTTTAGATCTATCTATTAAAAACTTTATTCCTCTCATTATTTGAGTACTTATAGTAAACTTTCCTCTAGTTGCCTTTACCATCATAATTGATGATTTAGGAGCTACTCCATACTGATTTACAGGAATATTTCCACCAGCGCAAGCTATCCCCGCTACATGAGTTCCGTGTCCAATCAAATCAAAAGATGGAACTATACTAGTATCATCTTTTGAAATAGCTTCATTTATTTTGATTTTATCAAATACTTTACCACCTAAACTTAAATCCCAAATATAATCTACCCTAGTAGTACCATCTAAGTTTCTAAAGGCAGGATGCATATAGTCTATTCCAGTATCAATAAATCCAACTTCTACACCTTCTCCTAATGTATCAAAAGTACTTTGAGCTTGCTGTACACAAATAGCACGATTGCTTTCATAATCACTAGTATACAAAGTTTTAGGTAATTCTATATATTGAATAGTTCTAACACTCTCTAATTCTCTAAGTTTATCCACAGGAATATTAACTATTCCATATCCATAACCTAAATCTTCATACCTTCCCCCTAAGTTATCCACATTTTCTTTTATTTTATTCACATTATCCCCACTTATTATAACAACTTCAATTTCGCTTTTATTTATCAGTTTATTTGGAAACAAATTAATCTTTTCTGCAAGATTTCTATCTATGTCCTTTAAGATATTTAAAAATCCACCTAATTTATTTTTCATATTATTTTCTCCAAAATTTATTTTTAAACCTTATATAATATGATTTAAAGAATAATTTTGCGATAAATAAAAAAACACCTAAACCTTTGTTTAGATGTTTTTTCTATTAAAGTATTATTTCAACTCTATCAAGCTTTGCTATTACATTAATGTCTTGTACGTTCATAGTTTCAGTCATAGGTCTTCCCCCATTACTCATAACTAGAACCTTAACACTATCAAGTCTTCTAAGCTCTCTTATTTTATTTTCACCTTTGTAGTTTATAAGATAAAAACCATTTCCATTCATCTCTGTTACTAGATGACCGAAAACTAAATCATTTTCTATCATTCTAAATCCAGACATCTCATCATCTTGTACTTTTAAATAAAGTACTTTATCTTGAGCATATCCTTCTACTTTGTTTGAATGAATAGGAAGTTCTTTATAACTTAATGCTTTTCTTAAAGAATAATCGTAGATAGGAACATTTTTTAATACACTTGAAAATGCATTTTCCCAAACAGCATCCTTTTCTATTTTAGTTTTAACTTTAGGTTTGCTTTTTTCTAATTCTCTTCTTTCATTCATTAAGTCCTCATCAGTAACTACCATACTGATATCATTTAAATCTGTATTTAATACCTTAGATGCTCTCGTTATAAAAGATTCTTGAACTACTTTTCTTCCAAGTTCAACATCGTTTAGATATTTTTCAGAAACACCTAGCTTTTTTGCTAAGACTTTTTGAGGCATATTCGCTTTAAGTCTAGCTTCTTTTATTTTGTTTCCAACTCTACTCAAGTCTTATCTCCCCTTTTGTCCTTTTAAATACATCTCTCTTTCTTCAATAAGATGATTAATTAAATATTTAAATGACCAGTTATTAGATAGAGGTGTTACAACAGCTAATACTCCACCTTTTACAGCATTTCTAACTTTTTTAATGATAGCTTGAACTTCAGCATCAGAAAAATCGTTAAATAATATTGCTTTTTCGTTTGGAACTTCTTCTATTATTAAATCCTCTTCTTCATACTCGTCATTTGCTATATGCTTAATCTTTAATGTAACTTTTTCAGGAGTAATTTCCTTTACTTTACCTAAAAGTCTTAAAGAATTAATTTCATCTTTTGAAAGACCGTGAACTAACATACATTTATTTCTTTGCATAACAAATACCTTCTTTACTCTTCTATTACTTCAGGTTCTTCGTGTTTGTAGTCTCCTAAATCAACTGTAACCTTCTTCATAACTTGATCTTCGTAAGGTCTATCATACATATCAGTTTTTTGTTTTACAACTTCATCTGCAATATTTTGACCTTCTATAACTTTTCCAAAAGCTGCGTATTGACCGTCTAAATGTGGAGCATCTGCTACCATCATAAAGAATTGGCTTCCTGCTGAATCTGGGTGCATAGCTCTAGCCATTGATAAAACACCTTTACTATGTTTTAAATCATTTTTAAATCCGTTTGATCTAAATTCACCTTTTATTCCATATCCAGGGCCACCCATTCCTGTTCCTTCTGGGCATCCACCTTGGATCATAAATCCTGGTATTACTCTATGGAAGATTAATCCATCATAAAATCCTCTTTCTACTAGGTCTACAAAGTTTTTAACTGTGTTTGGAGCTATCTCTGGATATAATTCTGCTTTTATAACTCCTCCGTTTTCCATTTCAAATGTTACTATTGGATTTTTCATAATTAAAATCTCCTCTCGTTATTAAAACTATATTATTAATATTATCCTTAATTATATATATAAATTCACTTATATCTAAACTTAAAGATAATAGGTATATATACTGAAATTATATATCATTTACTTCTATTTATAAAGAAAGCGTTTTATTAAAAATTAAAAATATGTTTTCTATCTATATATTTAGGTTTTAAAACATAAAAAGCTACTATCTTAATAATTAAAAGACAGTAGCTTTTCATATAATATTAATTTTTCACTCATTCTGTTACCTCATAATTAATTTAAGAATGTAGTTCCCATTACAACTCTTGCAAAATCGCTGTAGTTTGTTAAGTTATTAACATTTATAGCGTTAAAAATAGCTTCTCTTCCATTTTTGTTTATTAGGTCACTGAATAGACAAGTTAAAAATGTACTAGGTACTCTTTCCATTCCAGTAAAATCTAAAGTAACTCCATCATTTAAATTTTTCTTAATCTCTTCTCTTAAAACTATTGCATCCTCTATACCAAAGTTGTTTCCTAAAAATTCTCTTACATTAATCATCATAATAAATCACCTCTTAAAATTTTTAAATTAATTGTCTTTTTCAAATTTTCTGACAATTCTCTCTTCACCTATAATATACCAAACCCCAAAATGTTTGTCAACTATTTAACAAACATTTCGAGGAATTTTTCTTTCTCATCTATATGTATGTTATTAAATCATTAATAATACTCACTTTATACTATGCACATAATAAAAAAAAGTGAAGATTTAATCTCCACTTTTAAATAAATTTCCTAATATTTTATAAGTTTCTTACTTAACTCTAAAATTTCTTCTCTTTCACAAGAATTATAAAAAGAAATTTTTCCTTTTTCTTTTCTATCTGTTAATAAATCTGCTAATTCCAGTCTCCTCTTAACCTCATTAACAGTCCCTTCTCCTCCATCTATAATAGAAACTTCATCTCCTAAAACTTCGCTTAAAGTCTCTCTTATAAATGGATAGTGAGTACACCCTAAAACAACAGAGGCTATATCACCTTTATTAAAATCTTTGAATTTATCTTTTAGATAATTATAGACATCTTGGCTACCTAAATCACCTTTTTCAATAAATTCAACAAGTCCAGCGCAAGGCATCGGTACTATTTCTGCATCTCTTTCATATTTGCTCATTAAACTTTTAAACTTTTCTTGTTTTAAAGTAAAAGGAGTTGCCATTATTACTATCTTTCCTTTTTTTCCTAGCTTAACTGCTGGTTTAACTGCTGGTTCTATCCCTACTATAGGTACATCTTTATACGTTCTTCTAAGTTCAGAAACAGCTGCACTAGTTGCTGTATTACAAGCTACTACTATAGCTTTTGCACCTTTATCAAATAAAAAATGAACTGCATCAAATGTTAAATCTCTAACTTCTTTCATATCTCTTGTTCCATAAGGAGCATTTTTTGAATCCCCAAAATATATGTAATCTTCATTTGGCATAAGTTTTAACGCTTCTCTTAAAACGCTTAATCCTCCAACTCCTGAATCAAAAAATCCTATTGGCATATCCTTCTTATCCAAAGCTTAATCACTCCTGTCTATTATCATCTTGCTTTTAATTTTATTACTTTAAAATAAATAAATCTATATATAAATTTAATTTTAATACTTTATCTTAATACTATAAATTCAATTATTGACTATAATCACTAATTATAGTAAAATCTTTTTAAATATTGCGAATGTTATCATCTATTTATTGATTTTTATTCGACTTTATATGGAAGGATGTGAACATTTCTACACTTATTATTCTTTTATGTGTAGAATACGACTTATGATTGAAAATATGATTTATACAATACCTAGCAATCTTCATAACAAAGAAGACTTATCAAAAATACTATTAGAAAATCCACAAATTAGATTTGTTTCATTAGTAGGTATAGATCTTGCCGGCAATGATACTGACGAAAAAATACCAGTTAAACTTTTTTTAGACGATATGGAAGCTTTCTTACATGGTGTAGCTGTTCAGACTGACGGTTCATCGGTTGTCCTACCTAAAATAGCAACTCTTAACGATGCTAAAGTCGATATGATTGCAGATTTAGAATGTAATTGGTTTGTTGACTATAATTACGATAATATAGACCCTATAACAAACAAACCTGTTGGTACTTTAAGAATACCTTGTTTCTTACATCACAATAGCAAAGCTGTAGACTCTAGAAACATCTTAAAATCTTCAATAGAAACATTCAAATCAACTCTTTTAAATCTTTTTGATACTAATCCTAGTATCTTAGATTGCTATAATATCACTAAAGATGATATAGAGGAACTAGTGATAACTTCTGCAACCGAACTTGAATTCTGGGTAAAAACTCCAAACGATACAGCAAATATAGAAGACCTTTCAACTTCACAACACCTTTGCGAGCATTATTGGAATCGTACTAAAGGTAATGTTAGAACGGCACTTGAAAAAACACTTGAACTTATGGAAAAGTATGGCTTTGAACCTGAAATGGGTCACAAAGAAGTTGGTGGAGTTCGTGCAAAACTTGAATCTAGCGGAAAATTCAACCATATAACTGAACAATTAGAAATAGATTGGAAGTATTCTTCTGCACTTCAAGCTGCTGATAATGAATTATTTATAAGAATTCTTATAGCTGAGACTTTCAGAAGAAATGGTCTTGATGTTACATTTATGGCAAAACCTATAGAAGATGTTGCAGGTTCTGGTATGCACGTACACCTTGGAGTTAGTGCTAAGCTTAAAGACGGAAGAAGAATTAATATGTTCCACGTACCAAAGGACCATTATTTAAGTAAAATAGGCTATGGTGCTTTAATGGGTATGCTTAAAAACTATGAAGTTATGAATCCATTTATATCTTCAACTAATAATTCACTTAAGAGACTAAAACCAGGTTTCGAAGCCCCTGTATGTACAGTTACTTCACTTGGACTAGCCCCAGAAAATCCATCAAGAAATAGAACAATATTAATAGGTCTTATACGTGATTTTGAAAATCCACTAGCTACAAGATTTGAATTAAGATCTCCAAACCCACATACAAATACTTATATAGCTATGGCCGTATCTTACCTTGCTATGTTAGATGGTATTTGTTATGCAGCAACTAATAATAAATCTCA
The DNA here is from genome assembly GCF_015234215.1 of Clostridium chrysemydis. Classification (GTDB taxonomy): domain Bacteria; phylum Bacillota; class Clostridia; order Clostridiales; family Clostridiaceae; genus Clostridium; species Clostridium chrysemydis. The sequence goes on from NZ_JADEKP010000005.1 coordinate 123,701, forward strand.
AGATGAATTATTAAATGAATTATCAAAAAAAGCTGGAGAAGATGCAACTTACCTTGAAAAAGATAGAGCTTACAGAAGTGAATATGATGTTTTTGAACACTTTACTGAAGAAGAGAGAAATTCTTATTTCGGATTTGTTCCTAGAACAGTTTTTGAAAACTTAAATCAACTTGATACTAATAAAGATAAATTAAATTGCCTAAAGAGAAACCCTGAATTTAATGATAAGATAATCGAAAGCTTTAAAATAGGATCTCTTTCAAGGTGGTCTATGGAAATCCAACATAGAGTTATAAATAATTATATGGATTTAGTAAGAAACTATAGAGCTCTTCACTCACTAGATAAGGCTTTAGATTTAGATATCTATAATTGGACTGAAATTAATAAATTAAGACATTATATTATGAAAGATACTTCAAACAATAAGTCGTTATTTACAAAAATTAAAAATGCATTTTCTATAGAAGATTATGAAAAAGCTTCAGACCTTTATGTAGAACTTGAAGATAAAATGAAAGACCTTAGAGACCTTTATAGCTCTTATGAAAAAAATATATTAGACCTATAAAATAATTTAGAGATACATAAAAATATGTATCTCTTTTTGTTTTACTCTCATTTTAACAAATTATCATAAATAATGTTTATTTTTTTATTGATAAGTTTATTTAATTAGTTTAAAAATATTAAATAAACTAATTTTTATGTACTTTGTAATGAACTATTATTTTTTACATATTGTAGAATATTGATATTTTTTTATGTATAATTAATATTAAGAAAGTGTTTTATGAGGTGCATGATGAGATTAGTTCCTATAGAGTGCGTTAGAGGGGGATCTTTACTTGGGAAAACTTTATACGACAATGATGGTCGAGTTCTTTTAAAAGCAGGTATTACTTTAACTGAAAATCTTATTCTAAGAATTAAAAGAGTAAACATATTATCTATTTATATAGTAGATAAATATAGTGATTTAGAAATTGATGACATTATAAAACCTGAACTTCGTCAGAAATCTGTTCAAGTTTTAAAAGAAACTTTCAACAATGTCGAAAGACTTATTTCTTGCACACCAATCACACCAAAGGGGAAATATGAACAACTTAAACAATGCGATGAATACTTTAACTCAATTCATAGTATCGCAGAAGAACTACTAGATAATATTTTAAATAACAAAAACCTTTTAGTTTCTTTAGTAGATATAAAAAGTATGGATAATTACACATACCAACATTCTGTAAATGTTGCTATAATATCTGTTGTTTTAGGGGTTGGCCTAAAGTTACCTAAAAGAGATCTTGTGAATCTCTGTGTTGGTGGGCTTATACATGATATTGGTAAAGTTCTTATACCAAAAGAAATAATAGTAAAACAAGGACCTCTTACTTACGACGAATTCCAAATAATGAAAGAGCATCCCCAAAAGGGATATGATTACATAAGTAAGAATTGTAATATTACGACGGCAAGTAAGTTAATAATCCATCAACACCACGAAAAGATTGATGGAACTGGATATCCTAACGGATTATCTGGAAATAAAATAAATAATTTAGCTAGAATAGTAGCTATTGCAGATGTTTATGATGCCTTAACTTCTAATAGGCCTTATAGAAGAGCTCTTTGTGCAAGCGATGCACTAGAGTATATAATGGCAAATGCCGACAAGGCCTTTGATTTTGAAATGGTTAGAGTTTTCTCTAAGGTTATAGTTCCTTTTCCTTTTGGAACTATAGTAGAATTAAGTAATGGTGATATAGGCGTTGTTCAAGAAACAATTCCAAACTACCCACTTAGACCATATATTAAAATCATAAAAAGCGAAAAAAATTCAAGTCTTATAGGAAACACAGTTAGCCTAGTAGACGAATTATCTTTAGTTATTTCAAATATTCAATATGATGTTTAGGGTATATTTCTTTTAGAAATATATCCTTATTTTTTTAAGAGAAAATTTTTCTATTACTATTATATACAGTTGCAGAGTATGGCTTAGACTTTTTACGTGATTCTCTATTGACTATCTCTTCTGCTTCTTTATAATCTTTAGCTTTAAATACAATAGTCCAACCGTTTTTATCGTACTTACCAGCACACATTAAATATTTATCTGAACTATTAAAGTCTCCTTCTCTATCTACTATTAAACTTTTAAATTCCCCTATTGTTTTATAATTTAACTTAACAAATACTGCTGAATTTGATTTCATAACTAACACTCCTTCTTATGCGAACAAACGTTTGATTATATTTTATCGAACACTCGTTCGTAAGTCAATACATAATTTTCTTATGTTAACAGTATATTATTTAAAAAACCGCATTATTACTAAGTTCTAGAGATTATTTTTTTACAAATTTTATTAATTTTCTTTTTTATGTAACAAATTAATCTAAAGAAAGTATGACATAAGACGTCAAATATTTCTTTAGATTAATCCTATCTATAATTAACATATTCCAATAGCGGAACATGATTATATTTTATTTTCTCACCATTATAGGTAAATCGAACACCGTCTATCCACTCCCCCTCAAACTCTCTTTGAAGAACATTTTCAATTAAAATGCTTTCTGTTATTCCACCTCTCTCTACCCCTTTAAAATAATCTTCCTTAAAGCTCTTATCCTCTATATCTCTTAAATCTATATTTACTATGCTTTTTTCACCTTCACTTACTATAGACTTTACATCTATTTTTAATCCTTCAAACTTTTCTTCTGAAATAGTATTTAATATACTTTCTAAAGATTCCTTAATATCATAATCTTTCCTAGCTATTCTAAGTTCTGTTTCTTTTTTAACTTCCATATCTTTAGAATCTACATCATAAACATTGAAAACTATAGTTGATGGAATTGTGCTATCTTCATTTTCATTATTATCTATAGTTTCTTTAAAGCCAAATATGATAACTCCTATTAAACATATAAATATGAACCCTATTGTTTTCTTTTTCAAAACATACCCTCCTAAAGGCTTTTATATATTATATTTACTTATTAAAAATTATAGAACCTCCAATTAAGAGTTTAATATAAATGTTTAAAACAGTATTATATACTGTTTACAAAAATTTTCCTTTATGTTATACTATGGTAAAAAATTACAAATAGAACAAGGGGGCATTTATGTTAATTTTAAATAATCTTACTAAAACATTTAAAAAGACAACTGTAGTAAAAGATTTATCTTTTAAAGTAAATCCTGGTGAAATAGTTGGTCTTCTTGGTGAAAATGGTGCTGGAAAAACAACTACTTTAAGAATGATATCAACTATGCTTAAAATAACTTTTGGAGATTCTATAGTAAATGGAATATCATCTTCTAAAGAACCTACAAAGGTTAGACAAGAAATTGGAATCCTTTTTGGGGGAGATGTAGGTTTATATGACAGGCTAACTGCAAGAGAAAATCTAAAATACTTTGCTAACCTTTATGGTATGAATGATAAAGAAGCCGATACTAGGATTAATGAACTAGCAACTCAATTTGATATGTTAGATTATCTAGATAAAAAGAAAGTTTCTACTTTTTCTAGGGGAATGAAGCAAAAGGTGTCAATAGCTCGTTCTATAGTTCATAATCCAAACGTAATGCTATTTGATGAACCTAGTACAGGTCTTGATGTTAGTGCGGTTCGTACTATTCATGAATTTATAACTAGATGTAAAAATGAAGGTAAAACTATTCTTTTTTCTAGTCACTCTATGCAAGAAGTTGAAAAACTTTGTGATAGAGTTATTATAATTCACAAAGGTGTTTTACTTGAAAATTCAACTATTTCTGATTTAAAAGAGAAATATAATAATGATAATTTAGAAGATGTGTTTGTAGAGTTGATTGGAGGGGCTAAACATGAATAGTTTTTTAGTAGTTTTAAAAAAAGAACTTAAAGATATTTTTAGAGATAGGAAAACTATTTTCTTCTCAATATTGCTTCCTATAATCGTATTCCCATTAATCTTTATGTTTATTAATAAAAGTATGGAAAATACAGTAGATGATGCAAATAAAAATATAAATATAGTTATCCAAGGTGATTCAAATTCTAGTATAGCTAATATTTTAAAATCTCAGCAAAATATAAATATAAAAACTCCAGAGGATCCTAAAGAAGCCTTAAAAGATGGTGATATTCAACTTATAATAAATATACCTTCTAACTTCGATGAAAGAGTTAAATCAGAAAAAGATTTAAATGTAGATATATTAGTAGATGATAGTTCAAATAAATCACAAATAGCTTCTAACACAGTTCACGAACTATTTAGAGGTCTTGAAAGCAAAATAGTAAGTGATAGATTAGTCCAATCTGGAATTGACCCTAAAATATTAAAACCATTCAATGTTGATATAAAATCTGGAATAATCACTAATGGTGAAATAAATGGAAATTCATCAATGCTTGGAAGCATGGTTCCAACTTTTATAATAATATTTATGCTATCCCCAGCTCTTGCCATAGCAGCTGATTTAGGTGCTGGTGAAAAAGAAAGAAATACTTTTGAACCACTTTTATCTACGTCATGTAATAGAAATTCACTTTTATGGGGTAAGATAATAGCTATGTGCGTTGTATCAGGACTAGCCCTTATACTTAGCTTAGGTTCAATCTATTACTCCTTAACAAACTTTATGAGTGGTGCTAATGCCGACCTTGGACTTATGCTCTCTCCAAAATCTCTAGCTATAATGATATTACTTTGCTTGCTTTTACTATTAGCAGTTTGTGCACTTCAAATAAGTATAAGTATTTTTGCAAGATCAGTAAAAGAAGCTGGAACTTATCTTTCTGGAATTATAATGCCAGTTATGATACTCTCTTATGTTCCTATGTTTATGGATGCAAAAAATATGTCTATGCTTATCTTTAACCTACCTGTTGCAAATTCAGTTGCACTTATGAAAGAGCTTATGGCGGGAGTTTTTAATCCAACGCACATAGCAGTAGTATTTGTTTGGCAAATTATTTATGTATTAGCTTCAGTAATAATAACTAAAAAGATGTTTTCTAAAGAGGAAGTTGTATTTAGGGCTTAGATTATTAAAGAACATTTCAAAAAGAAATGTTCTTTTTTTATTGATTTTTTTCTTCAAATATAGCTTAATTTTGAAATTTTCTGTTATTTATAGGGATAAAGAAAATATATTATCTTAATACTCTAAATACATATAATATACTTCTAAATGCTCTTATATACTAAATTAATCTTTTCCAGTTACTGTATGAGTGTTATGATATTTATATACTCATTGTGACAACTTTACTTATTTTTTAAGTTGTCAGTTTAAGGAGGCTATATATGATTGAAATAAAAAATGTATCTAAAAAACTTGGAAATAATCTTATATTAGATGATATTTCCTTGAATATAGATAAAGGTAGTCTAGTTGTCATAATCGGCTCTAGTGGCTGTGGTAAAACCACCACACTAAAATTAATCAATAAGTTAATTGAGCCATCTTCTGGGGAAATTTTTATAGATGGCAAACCTTTATCTAAAGAAAATCCAATTAATCTAAGAAGACATATCGGCTATGTCATTCAAAATACGGGTCTATTCCCACATCTTACAATAAAGGAAAATATCGAGCTTATTCCTAGATTAAAAAAAGAAAAAACAATAGAAGAAATTGAAAAACGTACTGTTGAATTATTAAAGATGGTAGGTTTAGATCCTGATATAAATTTAAGTAAATACCCTGTTGAACTTAGTGGTGGTCAACAACAAAGAGTTGGTGTCGCTCGTGCTTTTGCAACTGACGCTGAAATCATTCTTATGGATGAACCTTTTAGTGCATTAGATCCTATAACTAGAAGTGCTCTTCAAGAGGAATTATTTTCTCTTCAAGAAGAATTTCATAAAACTATAGTTTTCGTCACTCACGATATGGACGAAGCTTTAAAGATTGCAGATAAAATTTGTATTATGCACAAGGGTAAAATTGCTCAATACGATACACCTGAAAATATTTTAAGAAATCCATCTAATGATTTCATTAAAAACTTTATAGGAACTGAAAGAGTTTGGAATAACCCTGAATTTATAAAAGCTACTGATATTATGATAAAAGATCCAGTATCAATTAAAAGTTCAAGAACTATACTTCAAGGTATAGAAATTATGAGAACTAGTAAGGTTGATAGCTTACTTATTACAGACAAAGATAATACTTTGCTTGGAATAGTAACACTTAAAGATATCAAGCGTTCACTAGATAAATCTACTCTTTTAAAAGATATAATGAGTAGGAATCTTTTAACAGTTAACTTAGATGATACCTTAGTTCAAATACTTGCTGTTATGAATGAACATTCAGTTGGTTATATTCCTGTTACTTCAAAGGATAATAAGCTAGTAGGTCTTATTACTAGAAGTAGTTTGCTTTCTGTTTTAAGCGAGCAGTTCCTCGATATGGAGGTGAGCGTACTTGGCTAGTTTTTTTGATTTTATAATTTCAAAAAAAGGTGAAATTTTAGATTTACTTATTCAGCACATGACTTTAACATTAACAGCTATATTTATCGCTATATTAATAGGAGTTCCTTTAGGAATACTTATATCTAGAGTTTCTAAACTTAGAAAACCTATTTTAGGCTTTGTTAATTTAGTTCAAGCTGTCCCTTCTATGGCTCTTTTAGGACTATTAATACCGCTTCTTGGGATAGGTAGTGTACCTGCTATTTTTATGGTTGTTATGTATTCATTACTTCCAATAGTAAAAAACACATTTACAGGTCTTACTAGAATTGATCCGACTATCTTAGAATCTGCAAAAGGAATAGGTTTAACTAGAAACCAAACTTTATTTAAAATTCAACTTCCTCTAGCACTTCCTATGATAATGGCAGGGGTTAGAATATCAGCTGTAACTGCTGTAGGTCTTATGACACTTGCTGCATTTATAGGTGCTGGTGGTTTAGGTTATTTAGTATTCTCAGGAGTTCAAACTGTTAATAACAACATGATTTTAGCTGGGGCTATACCTGCTTGTTTACTTGCATTACTAGTAGATTATATCTTCGGTAAGATAGAACTTTTAGTTACTCCAAAAGGACTTAACCCTAGATCTTCAAAAAAAAATTTCATAGGATTAAAAATAGTATCTGGTATTTTAATTTTAGTAATACTAGTAACTTCTGTTATGTCTTTTATAGATAGTAAAAAAGAAACTATAACTATAGGTTCTAAAAACTATACAGAGCAACTTATTTTAGGTAATATGTATGCTGATTTAATAGAAGCTCACACCGATTATAACGTAGAAAGAAAACTAAACCTTGGTGGTTCTTCTGTTGCTTTTAATGCTTTAAAATCAGGAAATCTTGATATGTATGTAGATTATACTGGTACTATTCTTTTAAATATTTTAAATGAATCGCCTATTAAAGACGAAAAGAAAGCATTTGATAAAGTTAAAGAAGAAATGAATAGTAAATACAATATAGATGTTCTTAGTCCTTTAGGATTTAATAACACTTATACTTTAGCTATGATGCCAGAAATTGCCTCTAAATATAATATAAAGACAATCTCTGATTTATCTAAAGTGAGTAATGAACTTTTATTATCTCCAACTCTTGAATTTGAAAATAGAGAAGATGGATTAATAGGACTTAAAAACTTCTACGATTTAAACTTTAAAAACGTTAAAGCTATGGACGGTAGCCTTAGGTATTCAGCACTTGAAAATAACGAGTGTCAAGTGATCGACGCCTTTGGAACAGATGGACTTTTAAAGAAATTTAACTTAACAGTTTTAGAAGATGATAAGAATTTCTTTTCACCATACTATGCTGTTCCTATAGTAAATAACGGAATAATAGAAAAACACCCTGAATTAAAAGATATCTTTAATATGCTAAACGGCAAAATAGATAATGAAACTATGACTGACCTTAACTATCAGGTAGATGAGCTTCAAAAATCACCTGAAAGCGTCGCTAAAGATTTCTTAAAAAATCAAGGTCTTATTTAATAAAAAGATAAGGCATACTAAATTTTTAGTATGCCTTATCTTTTTATTTATCTAAACCTTCTTCAATCTTTTCTATTATATATGCTATAGCATGCTCGTTATTATTTGGAGCTAGATATTTTGCATTTTTTATTAATCTTTCATTGCCATTTTTAATAGCAAATCCATATGTTGCAACTTCTATCATATCTTTATCGTTCATATTATCTCCAACTGCAATTACTATAGAATCTTTTAAATTATATCTTTCTATTAACATTTGTAGTGCCTTTCCTTTTGAAGTTTCCTTTGGCACTATTTCTAAATAGTTTTTATCAGTTCTAGTTGGAATTTCAGTATCATATTTTAAATTAAACTCCCCTTCTAAAGAATCTAATATATCTTCATCTCCTGCTATAAGTATAGAGTCCCACTCTCTTTTTAAAATATCTTCTGGAATATCAAATATAGCTTCAAACCCTAGCTTTTCATACCTTTCAGTATATTTATTTTTTCTAAAAACATAATTTTTTCCTTCACTACATATTGTTATTTCAATATCTAAATTGGAACCAATTAATTTCTCTATTATGCTTTTTCTTTCTTCTTCAAGATGAACCTTATGTATAGACTCCTCTTTTTCAAAGTCGTATATAGTCCCGCCATTACTTAATATAACAGGTAAGCTAACTTTAAATAAATTACTATATCTATCGTAACCATTTCTTCTTCTACCTGTTGCAATAGTAAATAGTCCTCCATTTGCCATAAATCTTTCTATGGCTTCAATATTTTCTTTTGATATCTCTTTTTCATCGTTAATAAGTGTTCCATCCATATCTGAAACTAGTACATAGCCCTTAAACATACTTTTCTCTCCCTTTTTATTTATTAGTAGCAAAGATAATTTTTCTAATTATACCCCTAGGTAAAATTTTCGTCCCAAAATACATAAGTTTATTTTTAAATCCTGGTATAATTATAGCTTTATTTATATTAAAACCCTCATATCCTTCCTTTGCAACATCTTTTGCATCCATAAGGTACTTCTTTGCTTTTTCTGATTTTTTAATTCCAGCTCTCTCTTGAAAAGTTGTTTTTACGGGCCCAGGGCAAAGACAAGATACTTTTATATTTTTATCTTTAACTTCTTCGTGAATAGCCTCTGTTAAAGTTAATACGTATGCTTTTGATGAATAATATATGCTCATCTTAGGTCCTCCTACAAAGGCTGCTGTAGAAGCTACATTTAATACTCCTCCGCCCTTTCTTTCAACCATTCCTTTCAAGAAATATTTAGTTAAATTTGTTAAAGCCACTATATTTATATCTATTAAATTTTTATCTTTTTCTATGTCTGTATCATTAAAACATCCAAAATCTCCAACCCCTGCATTATTTATTAATTTATCCACAATAAAATTATTTTCTTCCACAAATTTTATAAGCTTATAAATAGAGTTTTCCACACTTAAATCTAAGCTAATTGCTAAAACTTCTATATTATATTTCTCTATTAAAAACTCTCTTGTTTTTTTAAGTTCCTCTTCATTTCTAGCTACTAAAATAAGATTTTCTAAATCCTTTGCAAATAGTTTTGCAAGTTCAAAGCCTATCCCCTTAGTGCCTCCTGTAATTAATGTATAAAATTTTTTATCCATACTTCCTCCCTAAGGTTTAAATTAATTTTATTTTACCATTTTTTATAGATTTATATTTGTTTTATATTTACATTTTTACTTTTAATTGTTAAAATTATACATAGATAATCTATGTATCGAGTTTCTATGTATAAGGGGGTTATTATGAATAAAGAATTATTAAAAGGAAGCACATCTCTTTTAATCTTAGGTTTATTAAATAAAGAAGAGATGTATGGTTACCAAATGATAAAGTCAATTGAAATTACTTCTGACGGAATTTTTTCACTTAAAGAAGGTACGTTATACCCTATTCTTCATGCTCTAGAGAACGAAGGAATAATAGAATCTTATTGGAAAGAAAGTGAAACAAACAGAAAAAGAAAATATTATTCAATAACTAAAGAAGGTAAAAAATATCTTAAAACTAAAGAAAAAGAATGGAGTTTATTTAGTAAAACAGTTAATAAAGTTTTAGGGGGTACTTCTTAATGGATATTAAAGATAACAATAAAGTAAAATCTTTTTTAGATAATACTATTTCTAAAGTAAAGAATAAATATATGCATTTAGAAATACGAGAAGAATTATTAAACCACATAGAAGATAAATTCTATTTCTATATCTCCTTAGGATTAGATGAAAATTCAGCTTTAGAAAAATCCCTTTTAGAAATGGGATCTTCTGAAGATATAGGAGAGGAACTTAACTTAGTTCACAAGAAAAAGTTAGATGTATTTTTAATGGCTTTAGTTATATCACTATCGGTTGCTTGCTTAACAATACTATTTTCTATATCTAAAATATCTACAGATGCATTTAACCTAAAAAGTTTCTATAACTCTATCTTTGCTTATTCTTTAGGCTTTTTAGTTTTATATATTACTTATAGATTTTTAAATATAAAATTTTTATATAAATATTCTAATGCTATTTATTATATAAGTTTATTTTGTTTGTTTTTAAATTTCTTTAACTATAATTTATATTTAAGTATAGTTCCTAAACCTATGATAACAATACTTTTAATCATTCCCCTACTGATTTCTATAAATGGAATACTAATAGAAAAACCAAGTGCAACTTTTAGACTTATTATACCGTTAGCCTTTATATTAAATTTAAATTCATTATCTGGACTAATAATATATCTGGTTTGTATTTTTGTATTAGTCTTTAAAAGAGGAAGCAAATTAAATTTTTTAGGTTTTAGTTTTTCTATTTTTACTTTTGGTTTTTATGTTTTATTTAAAAACTACTATTTAATTTATAGATTAACTTCTCTACTAAGTTTTTCAAACCCTGAATCTCAAGGATATTATATTTATTCTTTAACTAAACATGTTCTTTCAAACTCTAACTTAATCGGACAAGCTACTAATATCGATTTATCAAGTATTCCTCTTATAAATTCAGAACTTATATTTACATACATTATAGGTCGATTTGGTTATATCCCCTTTGCTATTTTAATAAGCTTAATAACAATTTTATTAGTAAAGGTATTTAAATATATAAGGTCTATTAAAAATAGTTATGGTAAATCACTTGTATTAACAGCATTTACAATACTTTCTTGTAACTTTGCTTTAACTTTACTTTGTAATTTAGGTTTTTCACCTCTTTTAAATACAATAAGTCCATTTTTATCAAGCAGTAAGGTAAGTATTTTTTCTAATATGTTTCTTATTGGGCTTATATTAAATATTTATTCTAATAGATCTATTACAGATATTAGTTTTAATAATATAGATAAAAGATCACTTATTTTTTCTATAAAATTATAAAAAAATAGAACCTGATATTTCAGGTTCTATTTTTATTATTAAACCTAGCTATTAACACTAATTTTGATTATTTATATTTAAAGAATCTTTATATGCAAATAATTTAATTTCTTTTGCATCTAAGTTTTCTTTATTCATATCTATAGCATTTATTTGATTATTTTCATAAGTGTTATAATTATATATTCCTTTTTCAAGGTTCATACAAGATGAGTAAACAGTTATATCATTCTTATACTGAGGAGTTCTAACTGTACCCTTTACCATAGCCACGTTATTTAATATGTGATAAAACTCACTTATATCAACTTCATCTTTACAATTATCTAAAGCAAAATGTCTTAAAAAAGCAGCTCTTACAAATCTTGATGCTGGTGTAAAATCACCTGGTAACCCTACACTACCTGCACCTACTCCTAGTGGATTTAACTCCTGAGTACCCCAAGTTGTTTCGCCTGCTTGATCTGCATACATCCCCATGTATTGTCTTAAATTAGTTTCATGCCAATCAAAGGTTGGAGAGTTAGTTAAAACACCTACCTTATTATCAAACACTTTTAAACCTAGTTTTGTGTGTTCTACTACTATTGCTTCTCCTGTTTTATCAGTTATCATCCAATGTAGAGTTGGCGCAGGTGTTTTTTCATTTATCTGAGTATCCATTAGGTTTATTGAATCTAATTTTTCCTTTACACTATTTAAATCATCAAAATTAGATAAAACCCATAACATAAAGTCATACGCTGGAATATTTACCTTTCCTCTAATTAATTCAGGTTCGTTGTAGTTATATCCCGGAAAATTAAGCCCTGCTATAGCTAAACCTTTTTCATTACAACCATCTGCAAGCATTGGATGTCCATCTATTATTGTAAGCATTCCTATTATTGCATTTTTAGTTTTTTCTTTTGCACCTGTTGACATATTTATGTATTCAAAATTTCTTGGAACAATACCAACAGCTTGTCCGAAGGTAAATTCTATATCCATATTACGGCCAAACAGATGCTCTCCATCTTTAGTTACTAAAGTTAATCCTGTACACACTTTTTTCACTTCTTTCTTAATTCAATTATCTCTTTAATAAAGGTATACCAGTATTTCAACTTGTAGTCAAACCTAGTTAAAAATGTTATATTTTTATAGTTTGCGATTAGTCTAAATTAAATAAGACTTAGTTTAAAATATTTAAACTAAGTCTTACTTTTATAATTTATTAACTTCATAACCTTTTTCTTTCATCATAGAGACTATACTATCATCTCCAAAGAAATGCAGTGCACCAACTGCTATAGTATATGTTTTATCCTCTTTAAAATAATTTTCCATCTTTTTAACCATAGCTACATTTCTATCTAAAATCATAGCATCATATGCTTCTTTGTTCTCCTTTTGCATAGCTACTGCTTCTTCCATAAACTTTTCATCGCCTTTAGCATACGAGTCCATAAGCTTTTTAGAATAATCTACATCGCTTTTTTTATATTCTTCAAAGCTTTCTTTTGAGTAATCTTTAAGCATAAGTTTTAGAGCATCTATTCCATGTATTTTTTCTAAAAGCTTCATTTGATCTTGTATAGTTTCAAGTTGCTTTACTTCTTTTCCTGAACTTTTAGCTACAGCTATAAGCTTATCATCGAAGGTTTCCATAACTAAATTTGCTTCTGTATAAATACATGCACTTATATTTTGAATTATAAAATTTGATTTATTGAATTTTAACTTCTCATAATCTAATCCTAAACTTTTGCTTATATCTTTTAATGATTCTATTTCTTTTTTGTTTAAATCTTTTTCTATAGTATCATTTCCTGAATATACTGCATTAGCTTGAACTTCTGTGTAATCACTTGGAAGTGGGTCTATCTCTACCCCTAAAACATCAGTCTTTTTTATAATATCATTTATAGTATCAGAAAAATAATTATAATCTGGATTTATAGGATGCATAGTCCCTATTAAATACATAGTTTTATTATCTTTTTTAACTTCCCATTGAACACCTTTTGCTATAGGTTTATTTGCATCAGAATTTACTTCTTTTGAATTGCATCCTGTTAAAAACGGAGCTACAACTATTCCCATACATAAAAATAATGAAATAAATTTATTTTTTAAAATTTTTCCCATAATTATCCCCCTAAAAATTAAATAACCCCTTATATTATACCATATTTTGTATATTTAACTATATTTTTCTTGTAACAGTTTCATTTGCTTTTTCTAAATAAAAGTATTATAATTAAATTATAGAATATTCAGACAATTAAGGCAGTTACTATTTTTCTCGTAGAACTGACCGCCCTTATTATTATTAAAAAAGGACTCGCATTATTGCGAGTCCAAAATTTTATCTTTCTTTATATTCCATTTTAATGTGAGGAATTCCTACTTCATCATAAACATCAGATATAGGCGTAAACCCTACTGATTCATAAAGATCTTTAACGTATAACTGTGCTGAAAGTAATATTCTCTCCCCTTTAAACTCTTCTTTAATAAACCTAACCGCTTCTTTAAGAAGTTCCTGTGCAAGGCCCCTTCTTCTTGCTTCCTTTACCACAAGCATTCTCCCTATACCTACTCCATCTTTGTAGCTAAGACCTTTTTTTAGTATTCTTAAATAAGCCTTCGTATTATCATCCTCTTTTAAAAATACATGATACGCTTCTCTATCAATACCATCAAATTCATTTTCACTTGTGATTTTTTGCTCACAAATAAATACCTCTGTTCTAGCTACTACTATGCTGTATAGTTCCTCCGCTGTTAATTCATTAAATTTTTTGATTTGTATATCCATAAACTCATCCCTTTCTAAAAAAATATTATCTTATTTGACCATTCCCAAAAATAATATATTTTACTGTTGTAAGTTCTTTAAGTCCCATAGGTCCTCTAGCATGAAGCTTTTGAGTACTTATTCCAATCTCTGCTCCAAATCCAAATTCTCCTCCATCTGTAAATCTAGTAGATGCATTAACATAAACAGCTGCGGCATCTATCCTTTGTAAGAATTTTTGAGAATTTTCATAGCTGTTTGTTATTATTGCTTCTGAGTGTCCTGTATTATGTTTGTTTATATGATAAATCGCTTCATCTATATCTTTAACGATTTTTACACTCATTATATAATCTAAAAACTCTTTATAAAAATCTTCTTCTAAAGCTTCTTCTATAGAAGAAACTATTTCCCTAGATTTTTTATCTCCTTTTAAAACTACACCTTTATCTTCTAAAGCTTTTGAAAGCCTTGGTAATATTTCCTTAGCTACATCTTCGTGTATAACTAAACTTTCAGCTGCATTACAAACAGCAGGTCTAGAAGTTTTTGCATTTATAACTATAGCTTCTGCCATATCAAAATCACAATCTGAATCTATATATATGTGGCAGTTTCCAGTTCCAGTTTCTATTACTGGTACTGTTGCGTTATTAACTACAGTTTTTATAAGACCCGCACCGCCTCTAGGAATTAAAACATCTATATAGTCGTTTAATTTCATCATTTCTGTAGCTAACTCTCTGCTTGTATTTTCTATAAGTTGAAGGGCATCTTCTGTGATTCCAGCTTCTTTTAAACCTTCTCTTAAAACTTTAACTATAGCTATATTAGAATTTATAGCTTCACTTCCGCCTCTTAATATAACTGCATTTCCTGTCTTTAAACAAAGCCCTGCAGCATCACAAGTTACGTTTGGTCTAGCTTCGTAGATTATTCCTATAACACCCATAGGAACTCTTTTTTTACCGATTTGAAGACCGTTTTCTGCGTTCCACATCTCTATAACTTCCCCTACAGGGTCTTTTAGAGCTGCAACTTGTCTAAGCCCGTCTGCCATACCTTTAACTCTATCTTCATCTAAAGATAATCTATCTAACATAGATTTAGAAGTTCCTTTTTCTATAGCTTTATCTAAATCTTTTTTGTTCTCTTTTATTATGTCCAAAGATTTTTCTATTAATTTATCAGCCATCTTATTTAAAGCAAAATTCTTTTCAGAAGTCTTTAAATTTCCTAATATATAAGATGCTTCTTTAGCTTTTTGACCTTTAATTATTAATTCGCTCAAAATTCTCTCCTCCTTATTTTTTATCTCTTATAAATAATGTTCCGATTTCTTTTCCTTCTAATACATCTCTTAAAACTTCAGGACACTCTCCGTTTGCAAGAACCATATTAACTCCAGCCTTATTTGAAACCTTAGCTGCCATAAGCTTAGTTATCATCCCACCAGTTCCAAAGTTTGTTCCAGCACCACCTGCTGCATTTTCAAGTTCCTCTGTTATTTCTAAAACTTCTTCTAAAAGTTTTGCATCATCATTTTCTCTTGGATTTTTATCATAGAATCCATCTATATCTGATAATATTATTAAAAGGTCCGCACTTATAAGTGATGCTACTATTGCTGAAAGATTATCATTATCTCCAAACTTAACTATATTTTCTATTTCATCTATAGATACTGTATCATTTTCATTTACTATAGGCACAATTCCCATCTCTAAAAGAGTTTCAAATGTATTTACAACATTCTCTCTTATATGATCGTCTTCAACTACATCTCTAGTAAGTAAAACTTGTCCGACAGTGTGGCTATACTCTCCGAAAAACTTACTATAAATATGCATAAGTTCGCATTGCCCTATAGCTGCTACAGCTTGCTTTTCTCTAATACTTTGGGGTTTTTCTTTAAGCTTTAACTTACTACTTCCAACACCTATAGCTCCTGATGTTACAAGTACTACTTCTTTTCCTGAATTCATTAAATCTGATATAACTCTAGCTAATTTCTCTATTCTACCTAAGTTTATATTTCCATTTTCATAAGTTAGTGTAGATGTTCCTACTTTAATAACTACTCTTTTTGCTGATTTGATTTGATTTCTATTGCTCATTTTTTTCGACCCCTCGATATTAAATTTATTTTAAACTGATTTTATTATATCTTTTTATTATAATCTTTTCTATTATTCTTTATAAATTTATTAGAATTTAATATAAAGCAAAAAATCAGAGATTATTAATAGTGAGTAAAAAAAGTGATCATTTTTCAATTTGCTAGCAAATATATTAGATGTTAAAATAAAATTTAATAGGGAGTTGATGGAATGAATGAGATTATTTGTAAAATGATAAACCTAAATAAAGATTATAAAAAAACTTCAATATTGAAAAATATAAATATTGAGATTAAACGTGGCGAAATCTATGGCCTTATTGGAGAAAATGGAGCTGGAAAAACTACATTAATTAAGATACTAACTGGTTTAATTTTTAAATCTAGCGGAAAAATAGAATTGTTCAACAAACACGATGAAAAAAATATATCACTAGCTAGAACAAAGCTTGGATCTATTATAGAAACTCCTGCTTTATATTTAGAAATGACAGCTAAACAAAATCTGGAGTTCCAAAGAATTCAAAAAGGTATTTTAGATAAAGATTGTACAGATACACTTTTATCACTAGTCAACCTAAATGACACAAAGAATAAAAAAGCTAAAGACTTTTCTTTAGGAATGAAGCAAAGATTGGGTTTAGCAATTGCTTTGCTTGGAGATCCTGAATTATTAATATTAGATGAGCCCTTAAATGGACTTGATCCAACTGGTATTAAAGACCTTCGAGAACTTTTAATTAAATTAAATAAAGAAAAAGGAATTACAATAATTATTTCAAGCCACATTCTAAGTGAACTACATAAACTTGCAACTTGTTATGGAATAATACATAAAGGTAAGCTTGTTGAAGAAATTACAGCTTTAGAATTAGATGAAAAATGTAAAAAACATTTATTTATCGAGGTTAGTAATATAGATGAGGCAATAAATATCTTAAAGAATTCATTGAATATAAAAAAAATTATCGGTTATCCAAATAATATTTTAAAAATATATGATCATATAGAAAAAGGTTCTCAGATAAATGAGTGCTTAGCTCTTAATAATATATATGCAAAAGAAATAACAATAAAAGGTGATAGCTTAGAATCTTATTTTTTAAAAAGCATTGGGGGCGAATAAATGTATAATATCTTAAAGGCAGAATTATATAAACTTAAATATAGTAAAGAATTGAAACTTACATTATTGTTAATTATTATAATAGGAACTATCACTATATATTTCCATGGTAATCCTACAGGCCGTGAAAATCTTTTAGATGAATCTACAGCAATATTTTCATTAATATCTTGTGCTATTTTCTCAGGAATGTTTATTGGTAATGAATTTTCAAAAAGAACTATATTCCATTTAATCGTATCAGGACATAGTAGATTTTCTATTTTAAGTAGTAAATTTTTATCATATTTAATAGGGTGTTTAATAATAATAATTTTTAATATTATTATTAACGGTGGAATCTATACAATTTTTTATGGATGGGGAGTTCCTTTTGACAAGTCTGAACTAACATTTACTATAATATATATACTAATTAATATATTATTTTCATTATGTATTGCTAGTATAACATTCCTTGTACCTATTATTATAAGGGATGGAACTATTGCAACAGTAATTTCGACTTTTATAATGGGGCTATTCCTCACATTATCACAAACATTTTGGTTGAATACAGTATTAGATATATCTAATGGTGTTAAAGAACTCCAAACTATAATTACAGCAGGAATTATAATAATAATTCCAATTGTCATTATATCACTAGGAAAATTATTATTTGAAACGCAAGATATAAAGTAATCAAGTGCTCTATAAATATAAATTCAAAAAGCTGATTTCGAAATTGTTTCGGAATCAGCTTTATTAACATCAATCTTATATCTTTTTATTATAATCTTTTCTATTATACTTTATAAATTTATTAGAATTTAATCTAAAGAAAAAAATTAGAGATGATAAACTGTTACCACCTCTAATTTATTAATATAAACTATTTATAACCTATATTATTGTTATTATAAAAAAATAAGTTATCATACAAAAAACACATATCAAAGCATAAGTCTTTTCTTTTTTTAAATTACTCGTATCTACAGAACAATCAAAATCTTCATCTACTTTTTCAAAATCATCTTTCATGTTTAAATAAAAATACCTTTTAAAGTCATTTTCATCATCTTCATTTTTAAATACTGTTTTAGGTATTAAAACTATATTATTAAAATCTTTCATACATGTCCTATTTCTAGGTGCCTTTAAAAAATATAAATTATTATATTCTTTTATATTTTCAATTTTAATCTTATTTTTAATTTTAAAATTTAAAATTTTTGTATATATTATAATGTTTTCATCATCATAATATATAGATCTCTTATAAAATTTTATACTTGCAAGTACTCTTAATGATGAACACATTCCTTTTAAAGTACAACTCGCCTTAAAAATAATTATCGGCATAATTGTTATACACATACTAAAAATAATCAGCATTAAATCCATACTCTTAGGCGTTATAAACATAGCCATAATTATTAATAAAGCGATAATTAATAATATGGCTAGACAAAATTTCATCACACATCTAAGCACTTTAAAAAATTTAGTATTGTAATTCATTTCACAATTCATTGAAACATCTTTGCATGATATATCATAATGTATTTCTTTCATTTTTTATCCCCCTGGTTTTTCTTCTATACTCGCTTAACTTAATATGATGTTTTTTATTTTCACTATCCCCTTAAGCAGTTATAATCTATTCCCCCCTTAAAATTACATTTATTTCATTATAAGTTAAGGGTTATCCAAATACAAATTTATACCAATATTTTCGCATTAATTATTTTTATTTTATATTTAACCTAAAAATAAATTTGTTAATCCTCGTTACTATTAGTTAATAAACCAGTAAGTTTATGAACTATTTTTTGTAATTATTAAAGGTTATTACAATAACTGTTAATTTTGATTTATAAATATTTTTTTTGCTATTTTAGTTGTTATAATAAAGTCATAAAAGGAAGAAATGAAAGGAATGATTTATATGAGTAAAATAGGAAATGATATCAAAAAAGCAGAACACGAATTCAAATTAGATGAGGAAGCTAAAAAATTAGAAAAACAAAATGAACATAAACATTCACCAAAAGTAGAAGCTTTAAAAGATGAAATAGAAAATAAAGCAAAAGTTGATTTACATGTAACTGATGAAAACAGTAAAGCTTGGAAAGAAGATGAAAAAGCTGCTGAAAAATTAGGTAAAAAAATCAATGAAGAATTAGATAAAGAAGAAAAAGAAGAAGAAAAAGATGAAAAAGAATATGCTAAAAAATTAGAAAAACAAATGGAAGACGAAATGAAAACTTCAAAATAATTTTTGCATCCCCTGACTATTATATTAAAATTATTTATCCCCTAAATGTTTTTAATATAATAGTCCTTTTTTATATAAAAACTCCTGATTAGTTTAACTAATCAGGAGTTCTTTTTTTAAGAAAATTATTTTTCTTGGTAGTTATTTATAGTACATTCTAAATCTTTTATTGTGTTACAAACTGAGTCTAATGATTTTTGAATCATTTCTTTGTTACTTGCTTTTTCTACAGTACTTACCGCTTGCTCTAAGTCTGCTTTAGCCTCTTTTAAATCTGATAATGAACATTCTACGTTTTGTATAGCATTTTTTTTCATTCTAAACACTCTCCTTATCAATTTAATTTACACTAATAGTATCTGCTTAATTAATTTATTAATACGTGTAATCATTCGGAAGGTTTTCCATTTTATAAAACAAATATGTATTTTTATGCATTTATAAAATATTTTATTCATAAATTAATGGATTTCATTAAAAAAATACTAGCTTTTTATCTCGTTTTATATTAAAATTAATATAAGAATTATGTATATATATTAATTTAATTTGCATAAATAATCACAATAAAGGGGAGAAAATTATGGAAAGCACCACGACTAAAAATATTTCAATCAAATTATTAAAAGCAAAATATGGAGAAGTTTCATTTTTAAAATTTTTACTACCATCTTTAATAGGTATCTTTTTATTTATGATTCCTATAAACGTAAATGGTGAAATAACTATTCCTATAGCTGTTTTATCTAAGAACTTTTTAAATCTTTTAGGTGATAATCTTTTAACTTTTGCACTTGTTTTAATTTCAATATCTTCTTTAGGAAGCTTAATCGTAAAGATATTAAGAATAGCAAAGATAGATACTGCTAGTAGATTTGAATTTTTTAATCGTCTTTTCGATGTTACTCCTTTTTGGTTTGTTTTAAGAATAATTGGTACTGTATTTGTAATCTGTGCCTACTTTGAAATTGGCCCTGAGTTTATTTGGTCTAAAAATACTGCAGGCTTAGTTTTAAACGATCTTTTACCTAGCTTAATTTCAGTATTTTTATTTGCAGGATTTTTATTACCTTTACTTTTAGACTTCGGTTTATTAGAATTTGTAGGTGCACTTCTTACTAAAGTTATGAGACCTATTTTTAATTTACCTGGTCGTTCTTCAATAGATTGTATAGCATCTTGGCTTGGAGACGGAAGTATTGGTATATTACTTACTTCAAAACAATATGAACAAGGTTTTTATTCTAAAAGAGAAGCTGCTGTTATCGGAACTACTTTTTCAGCTGTTTCAATTACCTTTAGTTTAATAGTTTTAACTAACGTAGGCCTTGCGCATTTATTCGTTCCATTTTACTTAACAGTAACTTTTGCAGGTATAGTAGCTGCTATAATAATCCCTAGAATACCACCACTATCAAGAAAACCAGATACTTACTATAACGATCAAGAAACTAAAAATCTTGAAGTTATACCAGAAGGCTATACGCCATTTTCATTTGGATTAGAAAATGCTCTTAAAAAAGCAAATTCTAATACTCATCCAAAACAATTTGTAATAGCAGGTGTTAAAAATGTTTTAGATATGTGGATTGGAGTTTTAGCGATAGTTATGGCTATGGGAGGCTTAGCACTTATAATTTCTGAATACACATCTGTATTCCAAATGCTTGGTGCACCATTTATACCACTACTTAATTTATTACAAGTCCCTGAGGCTGCTGCTGCATCTCAAACACTTGTAATAGGCTTTGCTGATATGTTCTTACCTTCAGTTATGGCAGTTAACATAGCAAGCGATATGACTAGATTTATAATAGCTGCAGTTTCTGTAACTCAACTTATATACATGTCAGAAGTTGGTGGACTTTTACTTGGTTCTAAGATCCCAATAAACATTAAGGATTTAATAATACTGTTTATAGAAAGAACTTTAGTTACTTTACCAGTGATAGTTTTACTTGCAAATTTAATTTTTTAAATTATAGAATTTAATATAAATGATTTTAAAGCAATTCCTTTACTTTCTTAAGGAATTGCTTTTATGTTATAATTTTCCTAAAAAGAACTAATATTGGTGGTGATTTTTTGCTTAAAAAAATTTTTAATAAAGAAAAGACTTGTCCTAAATGTAATAAGGGATTTAATATGAATGATGTTTCTATGAGAAGAGTTACTAAATGTCCAAACTGTAATACCCCTCTTATAGCAACTTTATATAGTACCTTTGTTACGGGAATTTATATGGTTATTATCTATGGAATATCTCAAATTTTAGATATGTATGGAATAGTTACTTTTTATATTCCTTTTATATTACTTGCAGCTATAGGCTTATTTTTAATTGAGCCTTTAAGTATGAAGTATAAAATAAAAGATTAATTTTAAATATAATATATAAAAAAAGTTATACCACTTGTTTTGTGGTATAACTTTTTTTATTTTATCTTTAATTTTCTATATCTATTAAAGGCAGCCATTATCTCAAACCTTCTAGGCATAGAAAGGTTTCCTACTCCACCTTTTGTAGTATTTATAGATATAAGCCCTTTATTTTCTATTTGTTTAATTAGTTTATCAGTAACTTCTATTAAAGTTTTATTGTTATCAATTATGTTTTCTTCTGCAAACTTAATTAAATTTCCTATAGCTGTAACTTGCTCTCTATCTACTATTTGTTCAACTGACCTTAAGTCTATATCTTCTCTGTTTATGCTTAATCCGTCTTTTCCAAGCGTCTTTATTTTAATTCCTTTTGGACCTTTTTCTACTGAACCTTTTAATATTTTTCTCTCAAAATTTATATTAATTTTAATATCTTTTCCTTCTATTCTTTTAAGAATAAGACCTGTTGAAAGTTCTTTTGCTTTCTCTGTAACATTTTTAGGTTCGTATGCATCCATTTGAATTACAGTATCTGCAATATCAAAGTAATCTCCTGAACTTCCAACTACTAATATAGTAGATATATCTTTCTTTTCATATATGCTTTTAACTAATTCTATAAAAGGAGTTATAGGTTCCTCTTCTTTAGAAACTAATCTTTGCATAACATCATCTCTTATCATAAAGTTAGTTGCAGATGTATCCTCATCTATAAGTAATAGTTTAGTTCCAGATTCAATAGCTTCAACTATATTTGCAGCTTGTGATGTACTTCCACTTGCATTTTCACTAGTGAATTTTACTGTATCTTTACCGTTTGGAAGATTACTTATAAATAATGATATATCATCTTTAGTTATAGCCCTACCGTCCTCTGCTCTAACTTTAACAGCATCATCATTAGATATAACATATTCTCTTCCATCACCTTCTATGTGGTTGTATACTCCAAGTTCTAAAGCGTTTAAAAGAGTTGATTTTCCGTGGTATCCTCCACCAACTATTATAGTTATACCTTTTTTTATTCCCATCCCCTTAATTTCACCTTTGTTTGGTAAGTTTAAAGTTACTTCTAAATTTTTAGGGGATTTAAATCTTTTAGCTTCTTTTAAAGGCTTTTCTGAAACTCCACTCTCCCTAGGAAGTATTGATCCGTTAGCTACAAAAGCTACTAAATCCAATTTCTTTAACTCTTTTCTTATAAACTCTTGATCTTCAACAAGTTTTACTCTATTTATAAGCTTATCTTTATCTATATTGTTATAAATCAAACTGTTTTCTACTATTTTAGGTAAAAACTCATAAAGTATTTTTTCTAATTCTTTTGCTAAAACACTTCTGCCTCTAGCTGGAAAACCAACTTCAAATCTAGCTTCTAGCTTTTCTTTATCTATCGTTACAGCCGTTCTATCTAAAATCTCTTGAGTACATCTACTTATATTAATTATTCCACTTTTTCCAGAACCACTTACTCTTCCTGCATACTTATTTATATTTTTATTAAATGTTCTTGTTAAAAAATCACAAACAGCAATTCTTTTGTTATTTGTATCAAAAAGTTCTTCTGGTATTTTATTTAAATTAGAATTAAGACTTACCCTTATTCTTGATGGTGATGCAAAGGGATCACCTTGTACGTGATCTATATGAAGAACATAATTTGAGAATTTATAATCCCCTTCAAGGCTTTTATAGGCTTTATATCCTCTTCCATCTATCTTGTAGAGTTCTCTTTTTAAATCATTTAAATCTTTCATTTGATACTCTCCCTTTTATGTTATTTTTTAAAATACTCATCTATAAGTTTTTCGCTCATTCTTTTATACATATTGCTCATATTAATCATAGATAAAAGAAGTAATAATTTCTTTTCATACTCTTCATTTATCTTTTCTGAATCGTTTATTTTATTTATCTTCTTATCTAAACTAGATTTGAATTCTTTTAAATCATCTTCTGATCCTTTAACATATTCTTTATATACTTCTCTTAAAAGTATCTCTTCTTCCGTCTCATTCTTTTCTACTATTTCATTTAATGCCTCTTTTATATCACCTATAGATAAACCAGTTTTTAAATTATATATAAGGCTTATAAGTATAAGATGCTCTTTTGAATACTTCTTATTTTTTATAGGAATAAGAAGTTTTCCTTTAGCGTAATTATTTATCATAGTCTTTGTAAGCACTTTATCATCTTCATTTCTTTTAGTGCTATCAAATTTATTTTCAAATAATTGAATAACTTGATCCATATATAAATCTATCTCTGGAATCTCGTCTAGAGTAATGTTTTTATCTAATTCTAATTGGTCTAAGTAACTTAAAATCTCATTTTTGTTCATAGGACCCTCCAATCTAGTTTTAAAAACTACCTGTAGTAGTATATATTTTAATAATAATAGTATTTAAGAGATATTTCAAGGTATTATAACATAATTTGGATAAATCAATCTTTTTTAGGGAATAATTAGTTTTGACCTTTTTTAATATATTATCATATAATAAGACTATAAGATGTAGTTTTAAAAACTACATGCTGTTTTGGAGGTAATTCAAATGGAAAAATATTTAAGAGAACCAATTAACGGATTAACACATTTTATAGGCGCTATCCTTTCAGTATTAGCTCTTATAGCCCTGACTTTAAAATCTATATTTGATATAGGAACTGCAGTTTCTATAGTGTCTTCTATCGCTTTTGGAATAAGTATGATATTACTTTATAGTGCATCAGCTACTTATCACTCAGTAATCTCAACAGATAAAGTAATAAAAAACCTTAAAAAATTAGATCACTCTATGATTTTTATCCTTATAGCAGGATCTTATGCACCTTATTGCTTGATTGCACTACATAACAAGGTCGGCTATATTCTTTTTACTGCTGTTTTATCTTTCGGTATTGCTGGAATAATCTTTAAAATGTTTTGGGTAACATGCCCTAAATGGGTTTCTAGCGTAATGTATATAGCTGTAGGTTGGTTTGCAATCTTTGCTATTTACCCTCTTTCAAAAGTATTACCTACAGGAGGTTTTATACTTTTAGTTTTAGGAGGAATAATGTATACAATCGGAGGTGTTATTTACGCCTTAAAATCTGAAAAAATTAAAATAGGTTCTTTTGGGAACCACGAGATATTCCACATTTTCATAATGCTTGGAACCCTATGTCACTTTTTATCTGTTTTCTTTTATGTTTTATAATTTAATATATAAAGACCAACCGAAAATTTCGGTTGGTCTATTTTTTTATTTAACTATATCTACGAAAGAAACATTTATAGCTTTTTCTATATCTTTTGGGTTCATCTCTATTTGAAGTCCGATTTTACCACCACTAAAAACTATCTTTTCTAGGTCATATCCTTCTTTTTGTATGAATGTTTTGTAGTTTTTCTTCATACCTATAGGAGAACACCCTCCTCTTATGTACCCTGTAAATTTATTTATATCTTTCACATGAATCATCTCAACTTTTTTTTCTAGAGCCGCCTTTGCTACTTTTTTTAAGTCTAATTCATCTAAAACAGGTATTACAAATACATAAAGTTCTTTAGAACTTCCTACAGTAACTAACGTTTTATATACAGTTTCAGGTGCTTGCCCAGTTTTTTTTGCAACTGCCGCCCCATCTATATGACCGTCTGTAGCATCGTATGTTAATGAATTATATTCAATTTTATTCTTATCTAATATTCTCATAGCATTGGTTTTTTGAATCTTTGCCATTTTTATTCCTCCCAAAAGTTAATATGCATATATTATACACCTTTTCTTGTAACTACTCTGTTACTAATAGTATCCGTTTCTTCACCTTTTAAGCTTTAGTTTATTCTATACTTCATATTATATAAAAGTATAGGAGGTTTTTAAGTGAAAAAGTTCTTATTAGTTATTTTAATTATCATCTGTACTATATTTGTAACTTACACTAAAGATTTAAATAAGGCTAAAGATATGATTGACTCTAATAAATTAAATAATTTAATATCTGATTGCTTAAAAGAGCAGGCTAATTTATCTAACTCTTCTATACCAACTTTTGAAGAACATGCCCTTATAGGAACAAGGGCAAAAACAGATAAGATAATTGCATACGTATACGGATTTAGTATGTCTTTTAAAGTCTATAATAATACTGCCTATGATAATTCAGGTGGAGAATTTATTGGTACTATAACTCTTAGTAAAATTAATGATAAGTATATAATATCAAGCTATAACTTCCCAGCTTCTACAGCCGATGCAAAAGATTTATTTAAAGGAAGTTATAAATCTGCACTTAACAAAGTAGATACTAAATCTATTAAAGACAAAGTAGATGAGAAAGCAATTAATTATTTTAAGTCTAAAAAAATATATACCTCAAAAATAAAAGATAGCTAAAAAGCTATCTTTTATTTATATCTTGAACTTCCTTTTTTAAATGCATAAAAAGATACTAAAATCACACCAACTACTAAAACAATAGTTACTGCAAGCCCACCTTCAGGTCCAAAGGCTCCTCCTGTTATTATTTCATTATCTGTTACAGTAGTAACCATAATTGAACCACCTTCAGCTTTAAGACCGCTTACTAAAAAACCAAATATATTACCTTGTGCAAAGTTCCAAGCACTATGAAGTGCACAAACCCCTAATATACTTTTTTCTTGTAGTGCATACACCGCTGAAAATACTCCAAATAATATCAAATTTAAAATAGATATCTTAGATACTCCAGGATTTCCTAAGTGAAGCAACCCAAAATAAGATGATGATATTATAATTGCCAAAACTGCTCCAACCTTAACTCCAAGCTTTGGTAGCATATGTCCTCTTATCATTATTTCTTCTGATGCACCTTGAATAATCCAAGCTATCATTGTAATTATTAAAGGAACTAAAAACTCTAAATTTAGCTTTCCCTTGATTTCAAATACTCCATTGCCAGAACCTACTATAATAACAGTAACAACTTCTATCATAAGAATTCCTATTAAAAAGCCTTTAAGATATTTAAATATAAATCCTTTTTCTAACTTAAGTCCAAGAGAACTTATACTCCTCTTTTCAATAAACTTAACAAATAGAAAATACAGTAATATAGTTATTCCTGTCGAAGTTATTAAATTAATCTGAAATGCGTACTTTATAATTTCAGGAACAAAGCTTGCAGCTATTGCAAAAATATAAAATGCACCTGAAAGTAATATCCCAGATAGAAACATTATTATTACAGGTAAAAATATTACCAAAAATATATTGGTCTTTTTACCTTTTCTAGCTTCACTAAATAGTCCTTCTGTATTATCTAAAATACTCTTTATAAATAACCCCCTCATATAACCCTCCATCTATAAAAACTCTATATTTAAATCTATTTTATTAAGTTAACTTTTATAACAAATTTCTATATACATAACATTATTTTTAACTCTTTTTTTGAAACAGGCATTTTTTCGAGTTATATGTTATAATATGCAGATGAATATATTATGAAATGAGGTAGAATAAGATTGATTACTGTATCAAATGTTAGTTTAAGATATGGTGGACGTAAACTTTTCGAAGATGTTAATTTAAAGTTTACTCCAGGAAACTGCTACGGCGTAATTGGTGCTAATGGTGCTGGAAAAAGTACATTCCTTAAGATACTTTCAGGAGAAGTTGAACCAAATACTGGAGATGTATCTATAGCTCCAAATGCTAGAATGTCTGTTTTAAAACAAGACCACTTTGAATATGATGAGTTTGAAGTACTTCAAACTGTTATTATGGGTAACGCTAGATTATACCAAATCATGCAAGAAAAAGATGCCCTATATGCAAAACCTGATTTCTCAGATGAAGACGGAATAAAAGCTTCAGAACTTGAAGGTGAGTTCGCTGATATGAATGGATGGGAAGCAGAATCAGAAGCTTCATCATTACTACAAGGACTTGGAATTGGTACTGAATTACACTTTAAAAATGTTTCTGAATTAACAGGTGCAGAGAAGGTTAAAGTACTTTTAGCTCAAGCCTTATTCGGTAACCCAGGTATACTTATCCTTGATGAGCCTACAAACCACTTAGATATAAAATCTATAAACTGGCTTGAAGAATTCTTAATAAACTTTGAAGGAACTGTTATCGTAGTATCACATGATAGACACTTCTTAAACAAAGTTTGTACTAATATTGCTGACGTTGATTTTGGAAAGATAAAAATCTATGTTGGTAACTACGACTTCTGGTACGAGTCAAGTCAATTAGCTCTTCAAATGGCTAAAGACCAAAATAAGAAAAAAGAAGAGAAAATTAAAGAACTTCAAGACTTTATCGCAAGATTTAGTGCTAACGCTTCTAAATCTAAGCAAGCTACATCAAGAAAGAAACTTTTAGATAAAATAACTTTAGACGACATTCAACCTTCAACTAGAAGATATCCTTTCGTTGGTTTCAAGCCTGAAAGAGAAGTTGGTAACGACATACTAGTTATTCAAGGCTTAAATAAAACTATTGATGGAGAAGTTGTACTTAAAGATGTAAACTTAAGAGTTAATAAAGAAGATAAAATAGCTTTAGTTGGTTCAAACGAAAGAGCTATAACATCATTATTTAAAATATTAAACAACGAAATGGAAGCAGATTCTGGAGATTTCAAATGGGGTGTAACTATAACAACTTCTTACTTCCCTAAAGATAACTCAGAGTTCTTTAATGACTGTAACCTTTCATTAGTTGATTGGCTTAGACAATACTCAGAAGAGAAGTCAGAAAGTTACATAAGAGGTTTCCTTGGAAGAATGTTATTCTCAGGAGAGGAAGCACTTAAAGAAGCTTCTGTACTTTCAGGAGGAGAAAAGGTTAGATGTATGCTTTCAAGAATGATGCTTTCAAACGCTAACGTTCTTATGTTAGACCAACCTACTAACCACTTAGACTTAGAATCAATAACGGCTGTAAATAACGGTCTTAAAGATTTTAATAGCGTAGTTTTATTCTCTTCTCACGACCACGAGTTTATCCAAACTGTGGCAAACAGAATTATTGAAATTAAAGAAGATGGAACTATAATAGATAAACAAATGTCTTACGACGAATACTTAGAAACTAAGTAATTAAAAATACCTAGGCTTTATTAGCCTAGGTATTTTTTTATTTTTTAAATAATTTTTTTATTGTTTTTTTATGTGATTTTGTTGTGTCTTCTTCACTATCTTTTTTGTATTTGTTTATATATAGTAAAGCTGCAACAACTATTAAAATAAAGAATAATCCAAAGACTCCTATAAGTCCTTTTGTTAAGGTGCTTGCTTCTTTAAATTTATCAAAAACAGGCTTTGTATCCTTTTCTTCTTTCATCTTAAAGTTTTTAACATTACCATAAGAATCTATAATAGCTGAATCACCATTTAATTTATACACTTTATCTGTTGATATATATTCTAGTGAATCTTTTAATATATTTTCGTTTGGTGCTGTCATAACAAGCATTCCTCTTTGTGCATTAAATGGTGAAACATCTAATTGGAATGTTGATATCTCTTTACTGTAAGGGTCTGTTAAGAATTCTTTTGCATTTGAGTCAAATGCAGTAAAGTTATCTTTGTATTTAAACCATAAGTTATTATTTATCTCTTTGATAAACTCATTATTTTTTGGAGTTCCGTAAACTATTATATTTTTATCATTTTTTAGATCTCCTACGTTATCTCCAGATGCTACAGTTAAACTTCCTCTATTATAGTGAACATCATTTCCTATATAGGAGAACATATTTCCAAGAGCATTTAAATCGCTTGAATTAATATCTTTTGGAACTACTAATAAAATATCATTTAAATTATCATCTTTTATAAATGGATTAGGGTATTGCTTAAAGTAATAATTTGTATTATCTGCTGTTGGAATATAAATATTTGAATCCCCAGTTACGTAAGCCCAAGGTGTTTCTTCTTGCCTTTTTTCGCACCAAGTATTTTTCATCTCTAAGTCAAAGGCAACTTCTATATCTAGGTAACTTGTATCTTTAATATCATTTGGTATATTAAATACTACTGAATCTCCATTTGCCTTATCTTGCGTAAGCTTCTTACTTCCTATAGGTACTTTATTTATATAAACAGTTACTAACGATCTATCAAAATCAAGGTTTTCTGAATATCTAAAGTTTAATGAAACTTGCCCTCCAACTGCTAATGTTTTATTTTTAGGTATAGCATAACCTAAATTAACGCTTCTTCTAAAAGGTCCTTTTAAAAGGATATTATCTCCTGCAAGTTTGCTAAACTTAACCTTATCTACGTCTTTATCTAATTTATCTAGTTCATCTACATTTTCTGTTACTTTGTATTCGCTTATATTTAGCTGCTTTACTATACTTTCATTCATCATAGTTTTAACTGCTTTTTCTAAATATTTATCATTTTTTGCAGTTATTATAAGTACTTTAGTATTATCATTTTTTGTGTATGGTGAATCTATAAGCTTTAATATTCCTTCACTATCCGAGATATCTTTTCCACCATTAACTTCTTTTTTAAGTTCCTTTGGAAGATTATCATAAAGTCCTATAAAAATAGTGTTTTTATCTTTTGACATGTCACTATATTTAGATATAGTTCCATTATATTTTTGATCTTTTATAAGACCTCCAAGATATGTGTTTAACATAAGTGAATCCGCAACTTCACTATTATTATTTTTATCTGGTATTAATATTTGTGTATTATCTTCTTTCTCATCTGAAACCTCAATAAAAGGATATGGAAAATTAGATATCATATTATCTGCTCTTAATTTATTAAAATTAACTACTATCTTTGTACTTTTGTCTATCGTTAACCAGTTTGCATTATTTACATCATCAACGCAAGGTAAATCTGAAATTCTAGAGTAAGATTCAACCTTTATTTCATTACTGCCTTGTTTTATTAATTTTTTTGGTACAGTTAATTTTATAGTTTGATTTGTAGTATCCTTTTTATATTTAACTTCTTGAGATTTAAACGGAATTCCATTTACCGAAAAAGTTAAATATGCCTTAGCACTTTTATCCAGTATTTGATTTATACTATAGTTAAACTCAAGTTCTGCAGAATTTATACTCCAGAAGTTTTCCTTTTCGGTATTAAAAAACCAACTATGAGATGAAAATACACCTCTAAATACTACATCATTTCCTATCGGAAATGTTTTTTGCCCCGTTTGTTTTGTTATATTTTTAGGGTTTATGATTGCATCTGCTTCCTTATATCCAAAACTCATGATTCCTATTGTAAATATAAATAAAGCTATAATAAATTTAAAAATTTTATTTCTTTTTATTATCATAGGATCTCCTCCCTTCTAAAACCTTTCTGTTTTATACCATTTTACTTCTCTTTTTAATAGTGTAAATTTTATATATCTATAAAATCCCAAAATAGCTACAACTGCCCAAAGCTTGCAATAAAAAAAGTACATTAGAAAGATTATAAAAGTATTTTTTATTGTCAGTTCCCCTTTTTCTGTAGATATCGCCACCATTATAGAAAGAATAAATACTAAAATAGCTAAAATCCAAAAGAAAAGGCTATATCCGCTTAAGTGTAAGGTAATTAAACTAAGACCTCCTAATATAAATAATCCATCAGAGATTATACTAGCTGATAAAAATAAGAAGTAAATCATAGAGTAATACAAAATATCAAACCTTGTTACCCCTGCATCTTTTCTAAATAAATATTTGAAATTCTTAATTACTACATATGTGTTTCCTTCAGCCCATCTTGTTCTTTGCTTTATCCATACTTTAAGTGTTTGAGGCTCTTGTTCCCAAGTTACTGCCTTTGGCATAAATTTTATTTTATATCCCATCCTATATATTCTAAAGCTAAGTTCTGTATCTTCTGTGACGGCTTTAGTATCCCATCCACCTATTTCTTCTACAATGCTTCTTCTCATTATAAAATTAGTTCCTGGAATGGTGCATAGATTTAAAAACTGCCATCTTCCAGCTTGAGCCATCCATTGGAATGTTAACGTTTCTATATTTATAAATTTAGTTAATAAATTTTTTCTTTTATTTCTACATCTGAATTTTCCTATAACAGCCCCTAAGCTATCATCTTCTTGTAGAGTTTGAACTAAGTATTTAAGTGCTGATTTTTCCGGAGTATTGTCAGCATCATAAATTGCGATATATTCCCCTTTGCTCTCTTTAAATCCAATATTTAATGCTGTTGATTTTCCTTTTCCCCCAGTTATACTATCTGTACTTATAACTATTAAATTTTTATCTGGTTTTTCTTTTTGAATATTAGTTAATATTTCATGGGAATTATCACTTGAGTTATCATTTATAACTATTACTTCATATCTATCACTCGGGTAATCAAAATCTAATAATGCCTCTACAGTTTTTCTTATTACTTTTGATTCGTTGTGAGCTGGTACCATTATAGTTACAAAAGGATATTCATCTAATTCTTCTTTTAACTTTAGTTTTTCTATCTTTGTATAATAAATATACCCTCCTATAACTAAAAGCACATTTATAAATATGATTATCCAAATAACTATTAATGAATAAATAGCTAAATAATCAAAAATATTCATTATCTTTCTCCTTATTTAAAGTACTTCTTCCTATCCATTTTTTTGCTTAATATAGCTATAATTATAAAAATACCGCACGCTACTATTGCAAACATAATTACAACTTTACTAAACTTACTAATATCAATTCCTGTATCCTCTTTTTTATTCTCTGTGTTTGATATAGTTTTTTTGAATTCTTCATTATTTATAAACCTATTTTGAGTAACATCACTTCCATTTAGATAAATTCCAAGTTCGCTTGATTTAATTTCTTTGCCATCTATTTTTATACTTGTTTTTAGATCCTCAGGATTTTTGAAATTAACAATATCAGAAATATTATTTATATTTTTTTCAAACTCTTTATTATCTATATTAGCTTTAATAGCAACTGCAAAATCACTGCCAAGTTTTAATTCTTCTATGTTTTTATCTTTAGAATAATTAAAATAAGTAATTATATTTTCTATCTTAGGATTATTAAATTCACTTATCTCTAAAGGTGATTTTTCATCATTTTTAATAAAAAGTGTATTACTTGATTCTAAAAAATCATTTAATTCTCCTCTATACATTAGCCAATCTGGAATAGTTACTGCTATAGGATAAACCTTATAATCGACTAATTTGCTATACCCTAAACTCATAGAGTCTATCACTTCTTTTGAAGTAACTTTATCTTTTAATTCTATGTAAGGTGTATCTAATATAATAAATCCACCCTTAGACTGAGCATACCTTAACGATTCACAAAACTTACCCATAGAAGATAAATCAGTATTTAAATAAACTGGTCTTACATCTAAGATAAACGGAATACCTCTATTATTTAAAAAATCTATCTTTTCTATCAAGGAATTTAAATCCATAAATGCATCCACATCCTCTAGAACTAAAAACTTTTCTTTATCTAAAGCACCTTTACCGTTTATATATTTTATAATTTGACTTTCTGATTTTATTTTACTATTTGAAAAATCATCTAAACTTATATTAAGCCCATCAACCTTTTGACCTATCCCGATCTTCTTGCCTTTGTATTTAATTAAATCAGATTTCAGATTTTTTCCTATATCATCACTGTTATTGTTTAGAATTATTATATTTTTATATTTAAATATATCTCCTTCTTTATAAAACTTGTAATTTTTAAAAGCTACTTCATCGCTTGCTTTCATAGCAATTATATTAACTTCATTTAATATATCTTCATCTATTCCATATCTATTGTAAGTATCAAATAAAATTAACGTACTTTCACTCTTTTCTATTGCGTAAACAGGTTTAAAACTAAATATTATTGCAAAAAAGCAAAAAATCATAAAAATATTTTTCTTTTTAAACATCATATTCTAATTGAGACTCCGCACGTTCTAAAAACTCTAACGTATTCTTTATTTCAGGGTTCCATTCTAAAAATCCTGTTTGCAATTCTAGTTTTACAAGCCTTCCTGTAACCTCACTTTCACTTATTGCAATTTCATCTATTCTCTTCTTTATTCTGCCTTTTACTACTTTTGCACCTTCGTTATTTGTGATTAAAATAAAAGCAAATGAGTCTTCGTTTAAGACATATTTTCTATCTTCATCTCTTAATACTTCTTCTATTGCTGCTGTGATTTTCTTCATAACTTTTCTATACTCTTCTTTGCCTAATATATTTTTGATGTTTTCACTATACTTTAATTTAGTAATCATTAATGTTAATGGAAGCTCCTTATGCCTTTTTGTCATACTAATATAAATAGGCATCTCATTCATAAATGATTTTAAGTTTCTAAGGTTAGTTTCTTCATCTATCATAACTAAGTTTTTATTTTTTATATCTAAATCTTTTACTTCCTTTTGTAATTTGTTTATATTAACTGACAAAATAGATGTAACTAATGCTGCTATAAAAATAAATGCAAGCCAAAAGTAAGTATTGAAATCTATCTCTATTCCATGAATTATATATTGGTATAGTTTAAATGTTATATAACCGAAATCAACTACTAATACAGTTAGTAATGCAAATGTTACATTTGTATAATAGCTAACTATAGTTACTAGCATTGCAACTAGAAACAAAGTATAGTTTTCATACCCTTGTTTAAAATTTAAAATACTAAAGCTAAGTCCAAGTGCAAAGAAAAATGCAATAAGCGTTGTTATACTAAGGTCTACTTTTTTTCTTATATCTAAAGAATTCACTTATTTCGCCTCCCTTTCTTCTTTTAGTTTAAAGTATGAGTAGGTAAATAGAATTGCCATCATATCAAAACTCATATTATACATAAATTCATGTTTAGTTAAATCTGCATCTCCTGCACCTACTAAAGATGCAATTATCTGCAAAAGTCCAACTAAGAATATATAAATAAAAATTTCTCCCATAAGGCTCTCTATTCCATTTTTATCTTTTCTTTCTCTAAAATATATCTTCATTACAGGCCAAGATAAAATTATTATATATACTATAGAAAGATTTAAATTCTTCGGTAAAAGATAAGTTTTAAATGAACTCCATGCTGCAAAGAAATAGCTTTTCTCACCTGGCTCTTTTCCCGCACTTCTTTCATAGTTACCTAAAACAGCTGGTCTTATATAATAGGCATTTTTAAACCCAATCTTCGCCATTTTATAAATTTTTGATGGATGTTTTACATAATATGCTACTATTTTTCCCATTGTAAAATGATCATAATAATCTTTTTTTAAATTTTCATCTTTTAAATTTATTTGAGAAATAGTTTCAAAATAATTTGTTCCTTGAAGAAGTGCATATTGTTTATTTATACCCATCTCTTCTAATATTTTTTCTGGATCACTTTCATATAATAAAATCCCTCTATTTAAAGCATGATACCTATTTATATAATCAAAATCTCCTTCGATTTTCTTATATAAAAATAAGGATCCTAGTATTAGTGCAATTATAGTAAAAAAGCCTATAATTGCGACACTATTTTTTTTATCAAATCTTATCATCCTAAAAATCAAAATGGCTACAAGAATTCCTGTAGGTGCTAATTGTTGCTTTGATCCTATAAATATATAGGTTATTACTGAAAATAAAATAATATTATACCAAGTTACTTTGTTAAATTTAATCATACATATCATTATGCCTATACTAAGCAAAAAGAAAGGTATATTTACACCTTCTCCAAAGAATGAATTAAAGTAAGCTATATAACCTGTATCCATAAAAATCAAAACATATAAAAGAGTGAGTATCAATTTTTTAAAGGGACTTTTTAAATCAAATGTAAGCCCTTTTATGATAAGATATGCTGCTATAGCATGGATAACTAAAAGAATCGCTCCTAAAAACCTTATATCAAATAAGTTATCGTTTCCCGTGAAAACTTTATCTAAAAATATTGCAGGTTTTATTACGAGCGATTGAGTTGATACAAGCATCTTAGGGTTATCATTATAAAATTCGCTTATACCATAATCCTTTTCAAAATAATTAAAATAATCTTTATCTGTTTGTTCTTTGTCTGGATAATACAAATTATTATTTATCATTATCCTATAAAAATCACCGTTATTTGCCATACCAACATATGGTTTAAAAAATAATGTTAAACTTCCAATAACTATAACTAATATAACTGCTAAAAT
The DNA here is from genome assembly GCF_015234215.1 of Clostridium chrysemydis. Classification (GTDB taxonomy): domain Bacteria; phylum Bacillota; class Clostridia; order Clostridiales; family Clostridiaceae; genus Clostridium; species Clostridium chrysemydis. The sequence continues at coordinate 159,931 of NZ_JADEKP010000005.1, forward strand.
AGGGTAGTTTATTCGTTCAAGCAATTTATATACTTTCCCTTTCATAAACTTCCTCCCAAAAAATATTTCTTATATTTATTGTTTTCTAAAATAAGTTTTACTACTCATTTTTATCTTATTTATAAAATTTTATCACATTAATAATAAAAAATACTTGTTTTAAACAGTTGTTCATACACTGTTTAAAAACAAGTATTATTCACAAATAATTATTAAATATCATTAAACTATTTATATGATTTCATCTACTATTTCATGAACGAAATCTATATGATTATTTGCAATATCTTTTATTATTTCTTCTGCTCTATTAAAGGTATAACTATTTTCTGTAATTTCAAGCATTGATATATCATTTAAAGAGTCTCCAACTGTATATAAATCTTTTAACTCTTTATTTTCAAGTCTTAAAACTTCTCTTAATCCATTTCCTTTAGAACATCCTTTAGGCATTATATCAATAAAATATTGATTTCTAAACATAGCTAAATCATCACCTAATAGTTCATATAATCTCTCTTTAATTTTTTCTGCTCTCTCAACTGACTTATCACTTGCAAAAACTCCTATTATAGATGCATCTTTATTTAAATCCTTAACTTCTGAAACTTCCATAACATTTGCTGGAATAAATGATAAAAACTCAGAGTTTTTTATATCTACATTAGGATTATTTATTAATCCTATAGCTTGTCCGTAATCGAAATAAATTAAAGTTTCTTCTTTGTCGTGAAATTCTTCTACTATTTTTATTAGAATATCTTTATCTATAGTTTTGCTTATAATCTTTTTTCCATCGCCATCTAAAACAACTGCTCCATTATTTAAAACCATATAATCACATTCTAAATCATAGTTATCAAAAACTTCCTTCATTCCATTTACAGTTCTTCCTGTAGATACTACAAATTTATGTCCTTGTTCCCTTAACTTTTGAATTCCCTCTAAATCCTTCGGTGAAATTTTTTGATCAATCATTAGAGTTCCATCTAAATCACTTGCTAAAATTTTCATATGTATTCCCTTCCTCCTTAGAAAAAAAGCGCCACATATAAAATATGAGGCGCATGTTTAAAGTTATTATATCATTAATTTTAAACTATTTCTTCTGATTTTTTATCTTTTTTCTTATATTTTCTGTGTAATAGTTCATGTGCTACACCGTGTCCTGGCTCTCCCATAAACTCTTTATACATTTTTAATAAAGCTTCGTTTTCGTGTGATTTTCTCTTGTTTAATTTCTTATCTTGGTTGTAAAGTACAGATGCTCTTAAAGCTCTTATGTTATGTTTTTCTCTCTCTTCTGCACTTACATGTGGCTGTCCACCACCATCTACACATCCACCTGGACATGCCATAACTTCTATAAAGTGGTAGTCTTTTTCTTTCATTCTTCCACTTTCAATAAATTCAAAAAGATTAGAAGAACCATTTATAACAGCAACATTGTACTCTACTCCATCTATAGATACAGTCGCATCTTTTATTCCTTTTAATCCTCTAACTTCTTCGTAGTCAATTTCAGCTAAGTTAGTATTTTCAACGAAGTCTTTAGCTGTTCTAAGAGCAGCTTCCATAACTCCACCAGTTGCTCCAAATATTGTTGCAGCTCCTGTGTATTCTCCCATAGCTGGGTCTGCATCGCTATCTTCTAATCCAGCGAAGTTTATTTTTCTATCTTTAATCATTTTAGCTAATTCTCTAGTAGTTATAACAGCATCGATTTCTCTTAAACCGTTAACTTCCATCTCTTCTCTATCAGCTTCGTATTTTTTAGCAGTACAAGGCATAACTGTTACTGTATATACGTTTTTAGGCTCTACACCTGAAATTTTTGGATAATAAGTCTTAGTAGCTGCACCAAATATTTGTTGTGGTGATTTTGCTGATGATAAGTTTTCTATTAATTCTGGGTAGTAGTTTTCTACTTGTCTAACCCATCCTGGGCAACATGAAGTTAGCATTGGGAATGGTCCGCCATTCTTTATTCTTTGAATAAGCTCTGTAGCTTCTTCCATTATAGTCATATCTGCTCCAAAGTTAATATCAAATACTTTATCAAAACCTAATTCTCTTAATGCAGTATAGATTTTACCTGTTACATCTACTCCGTAACCCATCTTAAATAACTCACCTAAGGCAGTTCTTACTGAAGGTGCCATAGCAACTAATACGTGCTTTTCAGGATCTTGAAGAGCTTCTTCAACTCTTTCTATGTGGCTTTTTTCTTTTAATGCTGCAACTGGACATGCAGTTACACATTGACCACATAATATACAATCTGTATCATCAAAACATTTTTCAGCATCTGGTGCTACTTGTCTTACTCCGTTAAAGTTAGCTACTTTTATAACTTCTGTACCTGACTTAGTTTTACAGCTAGCTTGACATCTTCCACATAAAACACATTTAGATCTATCTATAACAATTGATTTACTTCTTTCATCAACTAATTTTTCTTTTTCTTCTGGTGTTGGTAAGAAAGGTGTTGTTGCTCTTGCTTTAGTTTTTATAACTAATTTTAAGAACTCACAGTTTTCTCTTCTTGGACAAGGTCCACATTTAAATTCATGTTTGTTAAGTAAAGTTGAAACTCTCATCTTAACTCTTTCTTGAACTTTTTCTGTATTAGTTCTAACAACCATTCCATCTTCTACTTTAGTTAAACAAGCTAAAGCTAAGTTTGGTTTTCCTTCTATCTCTACGGCACATACCCCGCATTTTCCAACATTTCCACATTCTTTTAAGTAACAAAGTGTTGCAATATCGTCTATACCATTTGCTCTTGCAGCATCTAATATCGATGTACCTTCTGCTACTTCTATCTCTTTTTCATTAATAAATAACTTTTTCATTCTAATAAAGACCTCCATTTATCTTAAACTTAAAACCTCTGTAATTTTAAATTTTTATGCCTTTGTTATATTTTTAACTATATCCATTCTATCATAAACACCTTTAATTTACATTATTTTTTTAATGTAAATTAAATACATACTTATTAAGTTTACATTAATCTCCCTATTTTTTCAAATCCATTTTTTTATTCCTTGCATATGTATATACTTTATTCTATACTTTATTATATATTTCGAAAAAAAGTCTTAATAAATCTAAAGGAGTATACTATGATACTTGTTTATAATAGAGATACTAAAAAATATGAAGAAGAAAAAGTTGCAGGTAAAAAGTACCTTGCTTGGTGCTACGAATCACCTGTAGGTAAAAAAGTAACTAAGATGATAATAAAAAAGAAATTACCATCTAAGCTTTACGGTTCTTTCTGTAATACTAAATTAAGTAGAAAAAAAATCCCTGAATTTATATATGATTTTAATATAGATATGGATTTATATGCTAAAGATGCAGGTGAGTTTAAAAACTTCAATGAATTCTTTGCAAGAAAATTAAAATCTACTTCTAGACCTATTCCCGAAGATAAAAATGTCTTAATTTCTCCAGTTGATTGTAGACTTTTAGCTTATGAAGATATTGATATGAATAATATAGTTCAAGTAAAAGGCTTTAAATACAGCCTAAAAGAACTTTTAAAAAATGATGAAATAGCTAAAGAATACGAAGGTGGAACTTGTTTAATCTGTAGGCTTTGTCCGACTGATTATCATAGATATCACTTTATAGATTCTGGAATTCCAGGTAACATAACAAAAATCCCTGGTAGCTACTATTCTGTTAATCCTATCGCATTAGATAGGATACCTAAATTATTCTGTCAAAACAAACGTGAATGGTCTTTATTTAAATCAGATAATTTCGGAGATATAATATATGTAGAAGTTGGAGCAACCTGTGTTGGAACTATAATTCAAAGCTATACACCTTTTAAACGTGTAAACCGTGGCGAAGAAAAAGGTTATTTTAAATTTGGAGGTTCTACTACTATCCTTTTCTTTAAAAAGGGTGTAGTTAAAATCGATAAAGATATAGTTGAGCAATCTCTTCTTGGATACGAAACTAGAGTATTATTTGGAGAAAAAATCGGAACAAAAAGAAGCTAATTTAATTATTAGCTTCTTTTATTTATTTATAATACTTTTAAGTTCATTTTTAAATTTTTCTCTATCTTTATTTAGTATAACTAAAGATATTCCCATCTCTTTAGCTCGTTTTTCTATAGTTTGCTTTGAAGGATTTTTAGTTGAGACCAAAATCTTTTTTGTTTTGTTTCCTCCAAGCCTTTCACTATAAATACTAAGCTCGTTTAATGCATTCTCATCGTATTTTTCACTGTCTTTACAAGATATACATATCATATTTGAATCTTTAACTGCAACTACATCTAGCTCATTTCTAACAACATCGTCGTATTTGTTCCACAAAAATATAAGCCCACTTTTAACATCGTCTACATCTTCTATTTCTTTTATTGTATTTTCAGTAAATACTTCAAGCCAAGTTCCACTCTTAAAGATAAACCCTTTTAAATAATCATTTAAAAATTCTACTTTTATAGTGTCTTTTTCATCTCTTAATTTTATCTTTCCTTCTTCTTTTAGACTTAAAAGTATTTTGTTTAATAATTTTAACTCTTCTTTTTCTAATTTTTCTTTATGGATTATAACGTACCTTGGATCTTTATAAAGGTGTTCAAATATACTAGTATCAGAAACTCGTTGTTTATATTTGTGCCAAAGTTCTATATTATTAAATATTAATTTTGTATATCTTTTTATATCTTCTTTGTATGAAAGGTTAGAAGAATCATAAATCAAATCATTTCCCCCACTATTTAATATATCTTCTATATTTAAATCAATATCTTTTAAAATATTTTTTTCTCCATTTCCCAAGAAATATTCTTTTTTCTCCAATATATCTAAATAAACTCTATCTATGTTTAATTCTAAGGATAATTTAAAAAGTTCTAAAGAGTCTATCCTTTTACCACCTGTGAGATTTATTAAAACTTTTCCCTTTAATAAACCTTTTAAGTCTTCACTCAAATCAGATATCTTTATAAATTCAATATTTGCATCTAAGTTATTAGTAAACATTTCATTTATAGATTCTTTAAATTGAGTATTTTGAGGATGCCTCTCTAGAACTTTAATATTTTTTATATTATACTTTTTTGAAATTATTATAATGCTTTCGTTATGTTTATCTAATAATGTTATTAAGGTATCGTACATAAGCATGTCTCCTTACTCTTAAATATATTATTAGATTAACCTTATAAAATAATTTTAAACCTATTACTCTAAAATTATTTTATTTAAATAGTTTAAAATCCTACTATTATCAAACTTATATTTTTTAAATTCTATGTCCTTATAAGTTTTTATTGATTTTTCTAACGTATCATAGTCTGTACAATTTTTAGTATAGCCTTCCCTATCAAATTTTTCGCATATCTCTAATTGGTGGTCATCATTATGCTCATTATATTTTGATAACCTTGGCATAGTTATAACTTTTTTATTATATTTAAATGCAGTAAATATAGAGCCTACTCCCCCGTGAGTAATAACTAAATCACTTTTATTTATATATTCATCAAACTCTCCTTGAGCTAAAAAAGGAATAACTTTATATTTTTTTGAAGTAAAAGGTGTATTACCTGATTGAATCACTACGTCTTCTTTTATATCCATCTTTTCAAGATAATTTAATAATCTAACAAAAGATAACTCATGAGTTCCTAATATAACAAATATCATTAATATAAATCTCCTTCATATATAGAGTTATCATACACATCTAGCATTTCTTCGTGCTGCACTAAAAATTTATCAGCTATTTTAGTTATCATTCTACCTGACATACTTGTAGACTTTACTCTAGCAAACGTCTCTATAAATATTACCTTCTTTTTGAAAAACTTAGCTATATAACACATAGGAACAGCTGTGTGTGCCCCTGTCGTAACTATAACGTCTGGTTTTATTTTAAAATACAGATAAACAGATTTTAATATGTTGTATGGGAACTTAAACATATAGCTAAGCATATAATTTCTAGCACCATAAACTAAATAATCTATTCTTTTTCCGTATTCTTTTTTTAATTTTATAGTTGTATCTGTCTTTTCAGTTATTATATGATAATCAAAATTTGAAAAAATAGGTTTTAATTGCATAAGCTCTGATAAATGTCCCCCAGTTGAAGAAATAAATAAAACCTTCTTCATAAAATCACCTACTTATCTTTCTTTAATATAATCCTATCCACAAATCTCTTTGAAGCTTTTCCATCTGTATAATCGAAAAATTTATTTTTAAATTCTCTAATCTTTTCATAGTCGCAATCTTTTTCTAAAACATCTAAAAGTTCATCTGTATTTTTCACTATAGGACCTGGAACAAAGCTTTCATAATCATAATAAAAATCTCTTTCATCAATATAAGTATCTAAATCATCAGCATAGAAAATCATAGGTCTTTCAAGTAATGAATATTCAAATACTATAGATGAATAATCAGTTATTAGCATATCAGTCATGACTAGTATGTCATTTATAGCTTCATAGTCTGATAAGTTTATAACTCTATCGTTATCTACATTCCCTGTATCTTTCACAAATGGATGCATTTTAAAACCTAATATATAATCTTCTGGAAGAGAATTAACTAATCTTGAAATATCGAAGTTTATACTCATCTTCGCATCTGATTGACTTGTTCCTCTGAAAGTTGGCGCATAAAGAACTAGCTTTTTATCTCTAAGCTTTGGATATCTTGAATAAACTTTTTCTTTTGCAATCTTCTTTAATCCTTCATTAAAGAAAATATCAGTTCTTGGAATTCCTATAGGGTCTATATTTTCTTCTTTCATATTAAAAGCTTCTGCATAGTATTTTTTAACTTCATCAGAACTTACTAATACGTGAGTGTAGTTACTATGGATAGGAATATATTTTACGTAATTGTTATCCGCACCATAGTTTTTGTCTAAAATGCTAAATCCGAATTTTTTAAATGCCCCACATGCATGCCACACTTGAACTACTTCTGTCCCTTTTCTAAGATTGTTTACTACGTAAACTGGAAAATAGAAATCATCTATTAAGAAAAACTCTGATGTAGCTAAATAGAAAGTTGCTCTCATCATATGAAGAAAATACTTTATAGTTCCACTTAATCCACCTTGGTATTTTTGAAATAAGAATACACATTTATAATCTATTTGACTTTCTTGTATCTCAGAATATATATATTGGTAATTACCATTCATAGTACCTTTTCTATATGTTGCAAATACAATCCTCTTTTTAACTGGAACTATATATGAAACATAATAAACTATTCTAAGAAGGTATTTTAATATTAATCTTTCTAAAGTTTTCATAAACTTCCTCCCGCTATAAATCAAAAATAAGGACCCTTTTAATAAAGGGCCCAAAGTATATTAGCTTACAATTATATTCTCCAGTTTAAAACTGTTTTAAATGGCGTTGTTAGATCATGCTCAAAACCTTTAACTATATCTTCAATTCCGTTTACATCTATAACTGCTGATATAAGTTTTTCAAGTTGATTTTGTGCATCTTCATGCTCTTCTAAGAAATCAACTGCAGCTTTAAAATCTACTCTACCACTTCTACTGCTACCTACGATACTTAACCCTTTTTCTAATACCATTCTAGTATTTATAGGAACAGGATTTTCTGAAACTCCAAGTATAGCTATTGTTCCTTCTGGATTTATATAATCTATTATTTGATCTATTGCATATTCACTTGCTTTTCCACCAACAGCTTCAAATGCGTGATCTATTTTTAAGTCGTCTGGTATATTATCTATTTGGTAAGTTCCATCTACAAATGAGAAGAAGTTAAGCTTTTCTTCGTTCTTACCGAATACTACGATTTTAGAATCTGGAAATTTCTTTTTAAGTATTAATGCTGTGATGAACCCAACATTACCATCTCCCCAAACTCCTAAAACATCTCTTCTTGAATGTGATTTTTTATCAAATCTATCTATAGAGTGCATTGACACACTTATAAGTTCTAAAAATGATGCAACATCGTGATTTATCTTATCGTATTTTATTATTCTGTCTCTTCCCATGAATACGTATTGTTGCATAAATCCATCAAATCCACTAGCTCTAAATTTACTACTTCTTAGATAGTTTTCTGCAATTATATTATCGTCTTCTGTTGGAGTGTTTGGAATCATTACTACTGTATCACCAGGTTTAAATTCTCCTTCTGGATCGTAAACAACTTCTCCAACTCCCTCATGAATTAAAGCCATTGGAAGCTTTTTCTTCATAGCTTCTTTTCCTCTAGTTCCTGTGTAGTATCTTTGGTCTGCTGCACAAACTGAAAGTCTTGTAGGTCTTACAATTATTCCATTGCCACCTAAAGATCTATCTTCAAACTCAACTGTTATTTGTTTCGCTGCTATTAATCTATATACTTTATTAATCATCTTATAAGTCTTCCTTTATTAAGGCATTAGCTAATTTTAAATCGTATGGAGTAGTTATTTTCATGTTATAAACTTCCCCGTTAACTAATTTTACTTTTTCACCTTTAACAACAAATATCTTAGCAGCATCAGTTAAAATTTCTTTTTCTTCTTTAGTTAATGCATTATACATTCCTACTAATTTAGTTATGTTGAAACTTTGAGGAGTTTGACCTTGATACATAAAATCTCTTCTAGGTATACTACTTATATTTTCTGAATCTACTGATTCTACTATAGTATCAAAAGCTGGCACTACAGTATCACAAGCACCAAACTCAAGTGCAGCTTTTATGTTATCTTCTATTATTCTATGAGTTAAGAAAGGTCTTACAGCATCGTGTGTTACTATAATATCTTCTTCATTTATTCCATAATTTGATTCAATAAATTTTATTCCGTTCATTATTGATTCGTTTCTATCAGAACCTCCAGCACAAACCTTTAATCTCTCTCTCATATCTTTTGGGATATATTTATTAATTAAATCATTTGTGTGTTGAATCCATTGACTAGGTGTAGTTACTATTACTTTGTTTATTTTAGTGTTAACTAAAAAAGTCTCTAAAGTATGAATTATTATAGGTTTTTCTCCTATTTTTAAAAATTGTTTTGGCATCTCCGTATTTCCCATACGTGTTCCTTTTCCACCAGCTAAAATCTCTGCGTAAATCATAATTTCACTCCTTAAAAGTATTTTTACTCTTCTATCTTTAATAATTGATCAACAACTCTTTGAGTAGATTTTCCGTCAAATTGATCAAAGAATGTTTTTCTAAATTTATCTAACTTATCAAGTTCAAAATTTTCTTCTTTTATTACTTTTATCATACCATCTATATTTTTTACAATAGGTCCTGGTACGAAAGTTTCATAAGGATAGTAGAAATCTCTACTTGCTATATATTCATCTAAATCGTATGCAAAGAATATCATAGGCTTTTTAAGTAATGAACATTCAAAACATACTGAAGAATAATCTGTTATTAAAATATCTGTTATAAATAGTAAATCATTTATTTCTCTTTCAGATGATAAATCTATAACGAAATCTTTTGAGCTTTCAGGAATAACAAATGGAGTATTTATAAATGGATGTAATTTAACTATTACTTTATAGTCTTCTCCAAATTCTTTCCTTAATTTTTCTAAATCAAATTTATCAAAATCATAATAAGCTGACTTTTGTCCATTCCCTCTAAAGGTTGGTGCAAATAATATAACTTTTTTATCCTTTAAACTAGGATATTTGCTATATAAAGTTTCTATAGTTTTATCTTTATATTCTTCATCAAAGAATATATCTGTTCTAGGCACACCAGTTGAAACTACTGAATTTTCTGAAATTCCAAAAGCTTCAGCGTAGTGAGATCTTATTGATTCAGAACTAACTATAGCCTTAGTGTAGTTTCTGTGGTTTTTAGACCTTGCTTTTGGACCACCTTTTTTACCAAGTCTACTAAATCCAAAAGTTTTAAAAGCTCCTGTTGCATGCCATAATTGGATAACATCAACGCCTTCTCTGATTTTGAATTTGTATATTTGAGGATAATAATCATCAAGTAAGATGTATCTGCTAGTTGAAATATAATAAACTAAAGAATACATATCTTTTAAGCTTCTAGGTGCTGTTATACTAGGTTTTAGTATATGATTTATCTCATATCCACCCCTACTTAAAAGTTCTTTATGAATGAATTCAAAGTTACCTGAAAAATCAACCCTACTATCTGATAAAAATACTACTCTATTATTTCTTATTTTCATTCTTTTAGTAAAGAAGTATACAAATTGTAGAGATTTATTTCCGAGCTTTCTTTTTTGTTTTTTAATGTATTTTTTAAACTTTTTAACTGTTTTACTTTGACTTTTTACAAGCTTGAAATATTCTTTTAAAGAAACCTTTTTATTTATAGATTCTACAACAAGTCTTCCTTTAGATCCCTTTATTCTTAAACTTTTAGCTCTTTTATAACTATTTAAAGCCAAGAATTTTTGCTTTTTAACTTTAGGGTCTCCTAAATAATTTAAAGGGTGCTCTATTTCTTCACCGTTAGCATTTATATATATTGATATCTCCCATGTACCTTGTGATAAAGGTCCCATATTATCAATAAATTCTAAATCTATAAACCCGTAAAAACCTGAGTAATCGTAATTATGTTTACCTTCTCCACATTGCTCTGTTATATCACTTCTAAAAACATTTTGCGCAGGTATATAATACTTTTTATCTTTATTTTTTATAATAAGCGATTTTTTAACTCTATGGTCTAAATTTATAGATTCTCCCTCAACGAAGGCGTACCCGCCAAGATACAGTCGACCTGTTTCATCGACCCACTCTAATTCGTCTATATATCCAAGAACTCTTTTCATAATTAACTCTCCTAATTATTAGAAATTACTTCGTGTTCAACATATATTATTCCCTTACCGGAAGTATCTTCTTTTCCTGTGACTTCAAAACTTCTCTTATTTGAATATCCTACAAAGAAAATACCTGTTCCTTCTCTAAGTTCTCCTGAAAGCATATACTTTCCAGGTAATAAATCAGGCTTTAATCTTATTTTGATAGAATGTTCCCCCAAATCATTTTGAACTAAATATGATTCTTCCATTTTATCACTGCTATATATTTCATTTGTATCTGCATCTCTTATAGTAAATGACCATTTTAATCCTGGCATTTCTTGCTTTATGATGTAATCAAATGAATATTCTATATAATCTTTATATTTGAATTTAGAACCATCTTTAAATTTAAAGTTCTTAACTTCTATAAAGTCTTTTTTATCTATAGCAACCTTCTTTACTGCCTTTTTCTTTTTAGTTTCTTTTGCTTTTTCTTCTTTTAAAAACGTTTCGTATTTAGGGAGTATATCACAAGTATCTCCATAATCTATTAAGTGACCATCTTTAATCCACATACATTTAGTACAGAAAGATGATACTGTATAAAGAGAGTGACTTACGAAAAATATTGTTTTACCAGATTTTCTAAATTCACTCATTTTTCTTAAACATTTTGTTTTAAAAATATCGTCTCCAACAGCTAGTGCTTCGTCAACTATCAAAACATCAGGGTCAACATTTACAGAAATTGCAAACCCTAATCTTGACTTCATTCCGCTTGAATAAGTTCTAACTGGTTGGTATATATAGTCTCCGATATCAGCAAAGTCTATAATATCTTCTACTTTAGCTTCTATCTCGCTTTTCGTATACCCTAGTATAGCCCCTTTAACAAATATGTTCTCATATCCTGTTAGTTCATCATCGAATCCTGAGTTTAACTCAAGTATAGCCGATATTTTACCTTCAATTTCACAACTTCCTGAAGTTGGTGCTACAACACCTGTTATTATTTTTAAAAGAGTAGATTTACCTGCCCCATTTTTACCTAAAACTCCGACAGCTTCTCCTTTTTCAATATTCACATCTATATTTGTAAGAGCGTTATATTCAATATAATTTTTTTGATTGAATATTAAATCCATAACCCTCTTAAATGGTTTTTGATATATTCTATATGTTTTACATATATTATTTAATTTAATAGCGTACATAATTATAATCTCCTTCTATAAACATTATAAAATGTCTGCAAAGTAATCTCTTAATTTACCATGGAAAAATACACCAATTACAAATAAAATTATTACAACTACCCAGAAGTAAGCTGTTAAAACTGGACTCTCGAAGAACCATTTTCCATAAAGCATAGATTCTCTAAATCCTTCTATAATATAAAAAAATGGGTTTAATTTTACTATCATTTTTATAGTTCCATGTAAATTCTCGATTGGCCATAAAATTGGACTCACCCAGAATATTAATACGATTATAGAGTTTAATAGAAACTCTAAATCTCTACTTACAACAACCAATGCTGACGTAGTTAAAGATATCGCAACTAATAAAATTCCCGCAGCTACTGCATAATAAATTATTTGAATCCAGTAGATATTCGGAAATATACCATATGCAAAACATACTAAAAATCCTATCCCTACAAACATAAAACTACTAATGAATGCTGACAATACTTTAAAAGTTGGTATTGTAGACACTGGAAAAACCATCTTAGTAACTAAATATTTATTTTTTCTTATTGAACTTGCAGCCGGAACTAAAGTATCTCTTATAAAGAACCAAGGTAGTAGTCCTACTACAAGCCATGCCATATAAGGTACATGCTCTGTACTTTTTCCACCCTTTAATCCAACTTGAATTGTAAACCAATAAGCAAAAACAAATATTAGGTTTTTAATAATAGGCCATGCTATTCCAAGGGCAGTTCCAGAAAACTGCTTCTTAAGATCTTTTTGAGCCATTTGGAATATTTGCTTATAATTGCATATATGCTCACGCCATACTAATTTTAAGCTTTCTAAGAAATTCATAAGTCTTCTCCTTCTAAATTCACCTTCTATTTAATTTTCTAAATAACATAAGGTTATGTATCGTTAACTAGCTAAATTATATCACATTTTAAAGATATCAATTCACCTATTTTAAGTTATACCACAATTTCTATGTATATTTATTTAAAAACTCTTAACTTTTAAATAAAAAAAATACTTCAAAACAACAGTTTTGAAGTATTTGGTAGAGCGTATAGGAATCGAACCCATAATGTACCGTCCGTAGCGGTAAGTTATATCCATTTAACTAACGCTCCTTATTAGCCTTTAACAGCATAATATTAACATAAATCTAATGTAAGTGCAAATTAAATTAAAGATATATATCGGAAAATTCTATTTCTAACTGTTGAATTTTGTCATCACTGTTCATTTTCTTACTTTCTCTTATATTTTCTTCTTTTTTGTTAGGGAATTTTAAAATTATTTCTGTTCCAACGTTAATTACACTAGCTATATTTATTTCACCGCTTTGTGCATATACTAAACCCTTTACTAAGTCTAATCCTATACCTGACCCCATCTTACTGTCTGATTCTTCAGCCTGCTCGTATCTGTTAAATACTAATTCTAACTTATCACTACTTATTCCTCTACCTGAATCCTTTATGTGAATATTTATATAATCATTTTTAGCAAACACATTAACAAATATACTTGTATTTTCTTTAGAATATTTTATTGAGTTTGAGATTATATTTATAAGAATTCTATCTAAAGCTTCCGGGTCTATACCTATAATTACTTCTTCTTTATTTGTATCAAAAATTACATCTATATTTTTTTGCTTTGCATACTTATCTATTGATATTATTAAGTTCTCAATAAAACTTATAACTTCTATATTTTCTTTATGTATCTTGTAGCAATTGTTTGATATTTTAGCTGCATCTACCATATTATTTGCAAGTTTTAATAACTTGTAGCTATTCCTTCTTAAGATATCAAGATACTCTACAGTTTTTAAATCTCTTTTTATATTATCCCTACTAAGTAATAGTTGTACTACGCTTATAATAATATTTATAGGTGTTCTTAAATCATGAGATAGATTTATTATAAAATTCTCACCATCTTTATTAACTTTAATTATTTCTTCTAATTGTTTTGCAATTTCTTTATCTTCTATTTCGTTAAGGCTCTCTAATAATTTATCTATTTCTTCATTCATAGTAACATCCCCTAACTTCTTACTATTTATAATTTTATCATTTAAAAAGACAGCTAACAACCATTTTATGTAATTTAATACTTTTTTTACTTATGTTTATAGTCGTTTTTTTGTTATAATTTACATAATCGAACTAAATAAATTCACATACTAATAGTGTTTACTGAAAGGAGGTTTTTAACATGGCTAATTTTTATATACTAACAGATTCATCTTGTGACTTACCAAAGGATTTAATTGAAAAAAACTCTATAGACTATTTAGGACTTATTTGTAATTTTAATAATAAAGATTATATTGAAGACTTTGGCACATCACTTTCTTATTCTGATTTTTATGAAGAAATACGAAAAGGTACTATGCCAACTACTTCTCAGATAAATAGTTTCAGATTTTCAGAAACTTTTTTAGAGTATGCAAAATCTGAAAAACCGCTTTTATACGTAAGTTTTTCATCTAGTCTAAGTGGAACTTATAATAGTGCCCTAATAGCAAAAGAAGAAACTTTAGAAAAATATCCGAATGCTAAAATTGAGATAATAGATAGTAAATCTGCATCTTTAGGAGTAGGTTTACTTGTAATGGAATCTTGCAAATTAAGAGATTCCGGTTATACTTTAGATGATGCAGTAAAATATCTAGATGATTTTAAATATAAAATTAATCATATATTTACTGTAGATGATTTAAATCACCTTAAAAGAGGTGGAAGAATATCAAGTGCAGCAGCTACTTTTGGAAGTCTTTTAAATATAAAGCCTATTTTAAGGGTTTCAAACGAGGGTAGTTTAGTTAGCTATTCTAAAGTAAAGGGAAGAAAAAAATCTATTAAAACTCTTTTTGAAGAGATAAAAAATAGAATTATAGACCCTAAAAATCAAACTGTATATATTTCTCATGCTGATTGTATTGAGGATGCTTTAAAATTATCAAATATGATAAAAGAAGAGTTTTCTATACCAGTTGTTATAAATTATATAGGTTTAGCAATAGGTAGCCACACAGGCGCAAATGCACTTGCAATATTTTGTACTGGAACAAATAGAGAAGAAGATTAAATTGAATAATCCCAAAGGTCTTAGCTAAAACTATCCTTAAAAGCTATAGATAGAAAGGGGATTTTTATGAAAAGTCTTAAAAATAGTAAAACTCTATTAAACTTAGCTAACTCTTTTGCTGGGGAAGCTCAAGCTAGGGATAGGTATACTTTTTATGCTGAAAAAGCAAAAAAAGAAGGTCACAAAAAAGTAGAGTCAGTTTTCCTTGAGGTTGCTGATAACGAAAGAGCTCATGCTAAAGTCTTTTATGACTTACTAATTAAAGAATTTAGTCATGATATTATAACTGTTGATTCAGGTTTTCCTATAGGATTTGGTAGCACTTTAGATAATTTAAAATACGCCGCAGAGGGTGAGCATCATGAATGGGGATCTGTGTACCCTGAGTATGGAGACATAGCAGCTAGGGAAGGTTTTTTAGAAGTTTCTGAAGCTTTTAAGCTTATAGCATCTATCGAAAAACACCACGAGGCTAAATTCAAATCTTTATACGATGAAATGAGTAATGATTTACTTTATAAAAATAGTACTCCAATTACTTGGCATTGTATAAATTGCGGTTATATTTTTGAAGGCACAGAAGCTCCGGCTTCATGCCCATCTTGCCACCACCCTATAGGCTTCTTTGAAAAAGTTTTATAATATCATGGTTTAAATTAATACATACCATATACAGATACAAAAAAGAGATTACACCTAAGTGTAATCTCTTTTTATTTAAAGCACATTAAATTTAGCAGTGCTTCCTTTGATTGAAGAAGAAACTTCTAATTTAGCCCCTATTCTTTCTTTTAGCTCTTCTCTATGGGATATTACTCCAACAAGTCTACCTGCACTTTGTAAGTCTAAAAGAGTTGAAATCGCAGCTTCTAAAGATTCATCGTCTAAAGTACCAAAACCTTCATCTATAAAGATAGTTTGAAGTGATACTCCTCCTGATGATTCTTGAACTATATCTGATAGTCCAAGTGCTAATGAAAGTGATGCTTTAAAACTTTCTCCACCTGATATTGAACTTATGTCTCTTTCTTTTCCTGTGTTCGCATCTATTATATCTAAATCTAATCCCTTAGCACCGGCACCCTTTGCTCTATCTGTTTTTCTGATTAATTTGTATCTGCCATTTGTCATTTTTCTTAATCTAATATTTGCAGCATCTATAATATCCTCGAAATAAGATGCTAAAACATATCTTTCAAAACTTATATAAGGTGCTGATTTACCGCTAGTAGTATTTGCAAGTTCCCCAATAACTTTATACTCTTTTCCAACATATTCAAACTTCGAGTTTAACTCTTCTATGTTTTTAAGCATAGTTTTGTTGTTTTTAAGGACTGCTATCTCTTCTTCCCTTACCTTATCTAAAGTTTTTTCTTTATCTAAAAGATAATCTAATCTTTCATTTAATTTTTCTACATTTATATTTTTTAAGTTTTTGCACTTTTCATCTAGATCTTTTTTCTTACCTATAGTTTGATTCAGTTCTATAACATATTTATCTATATATTCTTTTATTTCTAAAGCACTTTTTATAAATGATTTTATTTTTTCGTAGTCTTCTTTAGATTCAAAACCTTTATCTAATATATCTTTTTCTATTTCTAGGCTTAAAAACTCTATTTCCTTTTTTAATTCTTCTATTATTTTAATTCCTTGAACTTTTTCTGATTCTAATTTATTTAATTTTATTTTGGAATTATCTCTATCTTCTATAGATTTTTTTAAAAGTAATTCTAAATTCTTTAGTTTATTTTCTTTTTCTAATATTTTATTTTCTAATATTTCTAATGATATTATGTCTTTTGGAATTTCTTCTTTTAAAGATTCATATTTTGATTTTACTTCACCTATAACTCCAGATAGAATACTCTCTTTATTATTTATATCTTCAAATTTTTCTTCTAATTCTTTTATAAAATTAGTTGTTTTTTTAATATCTTCTTCTAACTTAGATTTATTTTTAATTTCTTCATCTAAGGTTTTAATTTTATTTTCTATATTTTTTATTTCTATTGAGATATTCTTTCCTTTTTCTAAGAATTCTTCTAACAGCCCATCTTTATATACGCTTTTATTAAAGCTTTCTAAAGACTCATCCATATCTTTTTTAGAAATTTTAATATTATTATTTAAAATTTCAAGTTGGTTTAGATATGTGTTCCACTCTTCTCTTGTCTTTTCAAATAGTTCCTTTATTTTTTCTAAAACATCCTCTGTTATATCCTCACTAGTTAAAAGAGCTGGATTTGGATGATCTAAAGAACCGCATACAGGGCAAGGTTTATTTTCTTCTAAAGCTTTAGCTAAAACCCCAGCCTTTTCTTTCATAAATATATCTTGCATTTTATCGTATTTTTCTTTTATCTTTAAATAATTTTCTTCTTTTATTTTAATATCTTTACTTCTTTCTTCGTGCTTTATTTTTGCTTTTTCATATCTTTCAACTATCTTATATGCATCTCTTAGTTTAGCTATTTTATTATTTCTTTCAGTATTCTCTTTCTCTAAATTTGCCTTTTCTATCTCTAAATTGCTTATATTTTTAAATCTATTTTCTAAATCTTCTTTTTTAGTTTTAGATTCTTCTATAAGTTTTTTGTTCTTTTCTTTTTCTTTAATTAAAAGGGCTTGTTCTTTTAACTTATCTTTTATTAACTCTTTTATATTATCAAAATCTAATATTTTTGGTTTTATATCTTTAAATTTTGATATTTCTATAGTTATTTCTTTTCTTTTAGGTTCTTTTGATTCTTCTATTAAAACCTGCTTTTCTAAGCTTACTAAAGTTTCATTATTTTCTTCAATTTCTTTAGAAAGACTCGTCATTTCATCGATTCTTTTTTTAAACCTTAATTCATTTTCTATATTTTTATCTTCTTTAAATTTTATTTCTTTTGCTAAATCTATCTTCTTTAAAATAACAGTTTTTTCTTCTATATCTTTTTCCCTTAATTTTAATTCTTCTAATTTCTTTTCAGTTAATTCTCTATCTTCTAAAAGCTTTTTCTCGTTTTGAGCTTCTATCTTTTTTTCCTTTAATAAATCTATGTCTTTTTTTAAAATATCTAATTCTTTCTTGTTTTCTTTATATGTTTTTTCTTCTTCACTTATAAGAATTTTAAGGTCTCCTATAACTTTAATGAAGTCCATATACTCATCATTAATAATATTATGTTCACCTTTAATATTGCTTATAAAAGCACCCATCTTAGTTCTTAATTCTTCTGTTTCTTTTCTTAATTCCCTTGCTCTGTCTTCTAATTTTATTTGAATCTTTTTAAAGTTGTATGTGTTAAATATTTTTCTAAATATTTCTTCTTTATCTTTAGATGGTGCTACTAATAGTTTTTTAAATTCACCTTGAGGTAACATAACTATTTGCTTGAATTGATCTTTAGTTATCCCTAATATCTCTATAAGCTTTGAGTCTACTGTCTTTGGCTTTGTAATAACCTTACCATCAGGCATTAAAAGCTCTGCTTCAGCTTTTTTTGTAGTAGTTCCTTCACCTCTTTGCTTTGCTCTCTCTTGAGTTGGACTTCTT
The DNA here is from genome assembly GCF_015234215.1 of Clostridium chrysemydis. Lineage (GTDB taxonomy): Bacteria > Bacillota > Clostridia > Clostridiales > Clostridiaceae > Clostridium > Clostridium chrysemydis. Next base: position 178,569 of record NZ_JADEKP010000005.1, read on the forward strand.
CTTATCTTATATATCTCACCTTTTAACTCAAACTCAAGTTCAACAAAAGTTTCGTCTTTTGAAGTTGCAAAATCACTTCTAAGCTTTTCAGCATCTGTTCTTAGTTCACCGCTTCCCTCTCCGTAAAGGGCATAGCATATAGCATCAAATATAGTAGTTTTCCCAGCTCCAGTTTTACCTGTTATAACAAATATATTTTGCCCGTTAAGTTCTGTGAAATCTAATGGCTTTTGAGTATCACCATAAGGCCCAAACGCTGATATTGTAAGTCTTGTTGGTCTCATACTCCTTACACCTCCTCTTTTAATACTTCATTTATAACTTCCTTTATGATAGCTTCCTTAACATCATCGTACTCGCTATCACCGTTCTTTTCATAAAACTCTTTAAAAAGTTCAGATTCTGATTTTACTCTAAAACCTTCTTTAGCAGATTCTAAATTAAAGTTATCTTTTTTACTATCTCTAGTTATTATCATAGTGTTTTTGTAAACTGCCCTTATTTTATTCATAGGGTCTATAAGTTCACCTTCGTCAGTTAATATAGCTTGAATATAATCATCTCTTCCGTCTTTTAATTCTCTGCCCTCTTCTATAATGCTATCTAAATCACCCTTAATATTTCTTAAATCCCTTATAGGTTTAAGCTCTTTAAAATCTATTTCCATTTCTCTATTTTCACCTATAGAAAGTACAACTACTCCCTTTTTTTGATTTACTTCTGAAAAAGAATATTTAAGAAGTGAGCCTGAATATCTCATAGTATCTCTTCCTATTTTTTGTCTTCCATGAAGATGACCAAGTGCTACATAATCAAAATCTTCAAATATTTTCCCATCAATAATATCAGTTCCACCTATAGCTAAGGGCCTTTCTGAATCTGATACTTCTATATTAGCTTCTTCATAGCTTGTTATATCATCTTCTCTACTACTCATAGTTACATATCCGTGCCCTACAAGTATGTTTCGTTTAGTTTTATCTAAATCTTTATTTATAATATCTAGTGTAGCTTTCATAGAATCGTTATGGTTTCTTATCTCTTTATCTTCTAATATCTTTCTAACTATAGCTGGGTCTTTATATGGAACTAAATAAAAGTTAACCTCTCCAAATTCATCATTTAATGTTACCTTTTTATATAAAGTTTCATACTCACCTGCAATATATAATCCTTGCTTTTCTAAAAGTTTATTACTAAAGCTTAACCTTTCACCACTATCGTGATTACCTGATATAGCTATTACTTTTATTCCTAAATCTACTGTTAGTTTACTTAAAACTTCGTCTAAAAGACTAACTGCTTCAACTGGAGGTACTGATCTATCATATAAATCTCCTGCTATTATTAAAACATCAGGTTTTTCTTTTTTAGTTAACTCTAATAATTTATTTAATATTATCTTTTGATCTTCTATCATAGACATCTCATTTACAATCTTTCCGATATGCCAATCACTAGTATGAATTATTTTCATAAATACCCTCCCTAAAAATTAAAATAAGGTAGAGATTAAACTCTACCTTTATATTTTACTATATTAATTATTTCTCTTCACTAAATCTGATTTTATATCTCTTAAAATAAAGAATATAAATACTATTGTTCCTAACATAAGAGGTAAATCTGAATATGATGTGCTATATAACATATTAATTGGAGTAACTAATATATATATAGGTGTCATCGCATATATAGTTAAAGATGCCATATCTTTAAATTTAGTTCTTATTCTTAATGCCATACTTATAAACACACCTATAGCTGTTACTATTAATATATCTAAAATAGTATTTATAAGGTTAAATACTGAGAACATGATAATAGCTACCGGAATCATAATCTTACTTGTATATTTTACTTGGTCTATTATGTTTTGTTTAGTTAAACCGTTTGGAAATAAATCTGTATATTTAAAAGTCTGATTCATTCCCCCGCCTTCTATTTCTAGTCCATCTTTAAGTATTAAAACATAAGCACCTTTACTAGGATATTGATTTTTTACTTCTGATGCATTATTTAAATCTATTTTATTATCTGCATAAACTAATGCTCCAGCTTCTTCAACCTTTATTGGTGCTTCACTTAAGTTTAAAACTCCATCTTTAATACTAAACTCATTTTTTGATGATTCTAATTCAGTTATTGTTTTACTAGTAGCTTCATTTACCTTGTATCCTATGTATACTCCTTGAATAGCACTTACTATTAAAAATAATATAAATCCATATAAAACTGCACGACCGAAACCTTCTTTTACGTATTTAGGAAATGTTTTTAAGTTGTACAGATTGTTTTTAAGTTTTATAAAAAAGTTATCCCTCTTCACTTCTCTTCTCCTTTAATTATCTTATTTTGCATATTTTACATATATATCTTATCATATTAGTTAAACATTATAAATTTTATATTTGCTTGTTTAAAAGATTTTTTACTTGTCAATAATTCTAATATATCACGTTTAGGAGGCGAGTTTATGAAATTTAAAGATATAAAAGTTAAATATAAAAAATCCCTTACGGCATTATTATTAACTATTGCTACAATATTAATAATATTATCACTTCAAGGTTTTAAGTATAAGTCATTTTTAACAGAGTATAAAAGTTATTTTAATGATAATAAATTTAACACAGCTAGTAATTATTTATCTGAAAACTGTAACTTTAATATTTTCAAAGAGATACTCCTTGAAAATAACTTATCAAATTATTTTAGAGAAAAATTAGAAGAAGTAAATAAAGGTCTTGAAGCTAAGACTTTAGATTCTGATAATGCTTTTATAATAGCAAACGAAATTAATAAATATAATTTAGCTAAAACAGAAGTTACTGATACTTTATCTGTAATCTCTAATAATATTAGTGATAATTCTATTTTAACTAAGGGCATATCTGAATTTGAAAAAGGTAACTTTAAAGAAGCTATAGAAACTTTAAGTTCTATACCTAAAGATGATTTATCTTACTCTACTTCAACTAATTATATAGATAAAAGTATGAGCTCTTTAAAAGAATCAATCTTAAAAGAAGCTTCAAACCTTTCAAAAAATGATTATTATACTAAGGCAATAACCCTTTTAGAAAATAATTTAGACGTCTTAAAAAATAATAAAGATGTCTTAAACAAGATAGATGAACTTAAAAAACAAAAAGATGAATATCTAAACACTACAACTAAAAAAGAACCTTCAGCTCAAACATCTAATATAGTAACTAGCCTTAACGCTTCAAATATAAACTCACTTTGGGTTGAAAGCCTTACTCCATACCTTATATTTGTAGACCAACCCTCTCAAAAGACTTATATCTATAACGGTAAGGTAAATGATTGGAGCTTAGAAAAAGAAATGCCTTGTTCTACAGGGATAAAAGGAAGAGAAACACCTAGTGGTGTATTTGATATTCGTGAAAAAGGAAATTGGTTCTTCTCTGAAAAGTACGGTCAAGGTGGAAAATACTATACTCAATTTAAAGGCGATTATTTATTCCACTCTCTTCCTTACGGAAAGGATGCTAAAACAGTAGTAGATTATACTTTAGGAACACCAGCTTCTCACGGTTGTATTAGATTAAATTTAGATGACGCTAAATGGATATTTGATAACATTCCAAAAGGAACAAAGGTAATAATTAATTAGTGTTATAATAACCTTATCTTTTATAATAAAAGATAAGGTTATTTTTTAGGAGGAATTATATGAATATCTTTATTCCAGAAAATGTTCAATTTATAATAGATGAGTTTTATAAAAATGGTTTTGAAGCCTTTATGGTTGGAGGGTGCATTCGTGATGCCCTTCTTTTAAAAACTCCAAAAGACTACGATATAGCAACTTCTGCCCTGCCAAACGATACTATAAGTCTTTTTAATAAAACTATACCAACAGGTCTTAAACACGGAACAGTTACAGTTTTACTAGGCTCTGATCCCTTTGAAGTTACAACTTACAGAAAAGATGGTGACTACAAAGATAATAGAAGGCCAGATAGTGTTCAATTTGTAACTGATATAAGAGATGATTTATCTAGAAGAGATTTTACTATAAATGCTTTTGCTTACAATAAAAAGATAGGTCTTATAGATTATTTCAACGGAAAAGAAGATTTAAATAAAAAACTTATAAGATCTTGTGGCGATCCAGATAAAAGATTTAAAGAAGATGCTTTAAGGATGCTTCGCGCAATTAGATTTTCATCTCAATTAGATTTTTCTATAGAAGATGAGACTTTAAAATCTATAGAAAAAAATAAAGAACTTTTAGAAAATATAAGCGCTGAACGTATTAGAGATGAATTAACTAAAATTCTTATTTCAAAAAACCCTAAAAAAGGATTGAATCTTCTAAAAGAACTTAATCTTTTAGAGTATATACTTCCTGAAATAGTTCCATCTGTAGGTTTTAATCAGCACAACCCTTATCATAATGAAGACGTCTTTTCACACATACTATCAGTTGTAGAAAATACTCCAAATGATTTAATAGTTAGGTTTTCTGCATTATTTCACGATATAGGTAAGCCTGATTCTTTCTTCTTTGATGAAAACAACAAAGGTAGATTCTATGGTCATAACACAGTAGGAGAAAAAATAACTAAAAAAGCTTTAAGACGCTTAAAGTTTGATAACAAGACTATAGATAGAGTCTCAAAATTAGTTAGAGAACATATGAATGTTTTAGACCCACCTACTAAAGGCGCTATAAAAAGACTTATCGGAAGAGTTTCTTTAGATGATATTTATAACCTCTTCTCTCTTCAAGAAGCAGATATAAAATCTTTAGCTATAAATAAAGAACCATTAGCTAAATTTTATGCTATGAAAGAAAAAGCCATAGAGATAATAAATTTAAAAGAACCTATTTCTATAAAGGATTTAGATATAGATGGTGTCGCATTAATTAAAGAATTAAATATTAAGCCATCTAAAGTAATAGGAGAAATCTTAAATCATCTTTTAAGTTTAGTAATCGATGACCCTTCTTTAAATTCATATCCTATTCTTTTAGAAAATGCTACTAAATATATAAAAACCTTAGGAAATTAATCCTAAGGTTTTTTTAATGTTTTAATTCATCTAATTCTTCTTTTACTTCATCAAGTTCTTCTTTAACTTCTTCTACTTCTTCTTTGAAAACCCAAAGTCTATTAACTACATAATTTAATACCATAACAAATCCTGTAGCTACAACCATAGCAATAAGCTTATTTAGATTAAAGAAGTCAACAGCTACATACATTATTAAAGCATTTATGCCTATTCCTACAACATTTAAAAGAATAAATTTTATAGATGCTTTAAGCTTAGCTTTAGCTGAACCTTTGTATTTAAATACCCAAATAGAGTTCCATAAATAACTATGAACAACAGCTATACTGTTTGCAATTATATTTGCTGCTAAGTAATATACTCCAAGCCAATTTAAAACTATAAATAATACCCAACTTATAAGCGTATTTAAAACGCCTACTATAGCAAACTTAGCTACTTTTTTTGATTCTTCTACTTTAGTTGAACCCTTTTCCATTATTCAAAGTCCCTCTCTATTTTAGTATCACAGTTTTTAGTTATTTCGTTCGTGATAGGTGCTTTAGTGTTATCAACTCCTGAGTATTCATCAATAAAGTATAGAGGTCTTCTCTTAACTTCTGTGAATATTCTACCTAAGTATTCCCCTATTATTCCTAAGAATATAAGTTGAATTCCACCGATAAATAACATTACGCATATAAGACTTGAATAACCTGGCACATCAACACCTGTAACTATAGTTTTAACTACTGTATAAATCATATAAACAAAGGCACAAAATGCTGTTATAGTTCCTATGATAGTTGATAATCTAAGTGGTGCAGTTGTAAATGAAGTTATACCTTCTATAGCTAAATCTATTAATTTAAAGTAATTCCATTTAGTTTCACCTGCAACTCTTGGGTCTCTGTCAAACTCTATATCCTTTTTCTTAAACCCTATTAAACTAAACATCCCTTTAGTGTATCTTTGTTTTTCTGGGAATGCTCTAAGTGCTTCTATTGCTCTTCTGCTTAAAAGTCTAAAATCTCCTGTATCTGTTTGAATTGGTACCTTTGATACAGATTGTAGAATTTTATAAAACTTCTTTGAAGTCCACTTCTTTAGCCACGTTTCGCCGTCTCTGCTTCTTCTTTTTGCAAATACATCATCATAACCTTCTTCATAATATTTAAGCATATCTATTATAAGTTCAGGCGGATCTTGTAAATCTGCATCTATTATTGCTACTGCATCTCCTGTAACGTAATCAAAAGCTGCTCCCATAGCAACTTCTTTTCCGTAGTTTCTAGAAAGATTTAAGTAACATACTCTGTTATCAGTTTTTCTATAGGCTTTTACTATGTCCAAAGAACTATCCTTACTTCCATCGTTAACAAATAAGAACTCTAATTCGTAGTTTGGAATACTTTCCCCTAGTTTATCTAATCTTTTATAAAGATGTGGCAACGATTCTTCTTCATTATACATAGGTATAATTATAGATAATTTTTTCATTTTAACTTTCCTTTCGAAATAAACGTGTATTATTTTAATTTAGTTCTTTCTAAATTTTTCTAAAATATTACATAAATTTAAATGTCTATAACATTATATCACAATAGATTTTAACATCAATACGTCACTTTAATTACTCATATTTTATTAAGAAATTAGCCTTTTATCATTTGAGTTATTAGAGAAATGAGCTAAAATTTTTAGCTCATCTCTTTTTTATTTATATTTCTATCTCTTTTTCTAAATAAAATAAGTAAAGGTAACTTGCTTTTACTTTCTTTCCTGTTATTTTTTCTAAAGCTTCTTTGTAATAATTTAATTGAATCTTATATTTTTTCTCCATCTCTTCTTTTACGTTATCTTTAACGTAATCTGTTTTGTAGTCAACTAAAACAATCTCATTATCCTCTTCAAAAAATAAATCTATAACTCCTTGAAGTCTTACCTTTTCCTCTTTTAAGTTATCTGAAATATCATTATTTAATTCTTTTACTGATATTTCTGTAAAGAAAGGCAATTCTCTATGAATCATTTTATTATTTTTAAAAGCTTCTAAAAGCCTTTTTCCTATATCACTTTTAAAGAATTTTTGTATCTTAAAAGGGTTAACAGCTTCTAATTCTTCTTTGCTTATAAGTTCGCTATCATACATCTCTTCTAGTTGCTCTTTTATGCTGTTTATATTTTCTATTCTATCGTAATCTATTTTTTGCATAACAAAGTGAACTGCCGTACCTTTTTCAGCACCTGATAGACCCTTTTCTTCTTTCATAAAGTTTGGCTTTACAGTAAGCTTTTCTTTATAAAGGCTTTCACCTTCGTAGTCTTCAATCTTATCTACGTTTGCTTTCTTTAAATCTGAAACTGAATAGTTACTCTTAATAGTAGTTATTTCACTAAAAGGGTATTTATATCCTAACCTATGGTTAATTTCTTCACTTATATCTGTACTTGGGCATCTTATAAAGGTATTGTCTATTGCAATTTCGTCCACATCCTCTAAAGTTTTTTCCACAGATAGCTCTGATTTTTCCCACAGCTTAACTTTCCACATCGAGTTATCAACAACTATAGCTCCTAAAGAAACTCCTATTTTATTTCTTAAAACTTCTCCGTCTTTATGCTTGCAAAGGGCCATTCCAAGCCAATCTAGATATGATTTGCCTTTAAGCACTTCTGACTCTGATACCCTACTATCTAAAATATTAGCTGCACTATACCACTTTTCCACAGTTTTATCTATATCCCTAGCTGATCCAACTATTATAAGTTTCTCTTTTGCTCTAGTAAAAGCAACATAAAGTATTCTCATTTCCTCTGATAGAGTTTCAAGTCTAACCTTTTTCTTTATAGCTTCTTTAGCAATAGTCGGATAACTTAATCTTTTTTCTAAATCTATACAATCTGGTCCAAACCCTAAATCATCATGATATAAAACAGGATTATTTAAATCCATAAGATTAAATTGTTTTCCGCTACCAGCTACAAAAACTACAGGAAATTCTAAGCCCTTACTTTTGTGGATACTCATTATTCTAACTACGTCTTCATTTTCTCCAAGTATCTTAGCACTTCCCATATCTCCTGACGATTTTCTAAGCTTATTTATAAAGTTTATAAAATTAAATAGTCCTTTAAAGCTTGTAGATTCGTATTGCTTAGCTCTTTGGAATAATATTTTTAAGTTTGCCTGCCTTAAAACTCCGTTTGGCATAGCACCTACATAACCGAAATATCCAGTAGTCATATATAAATACCAAATAAATTCATCTATAGGCATATAAATCGCCTTATCTCTCCAAAGTTCAAGATTAGAAATAAACTTTTGGCATCCCTTTAATAATTTACTAGATACAGAAGCTTCACCATTTGCAATAGATAAAATATTTTCATAAAAATACTTACTTTTATCTATCATCCTTATATCTGCAAGTTCCTCTGAATTAAACCCTACAATAGGCGACCTTAGAGTAGCTATTATAGGAACATCTTGCCTTGGGTTATCTATAATTTTAAGAAGAGACATTATAGTTCTTATTTCTATAGATTCAAAATATCCTGAGCCTGTATCTGCGTAAACTGGGATCCCTTCTAAGCCTAATTCATCAACAAAAACATCTGAGAAGTTTTTAGTAGCTCTTAAAAGTATTACTATATCTTTATATTTAAGAGGTCTGTACTCTCCAGTTTCTTTGTCTACTACTCTAAACTTTTCATCTCCTGAATTATTCATAAGCTCTTTTATTCTTTTAGCTACTACCCTAGCCTCTAGATTTATAGAGTCTATATCATCTTCCTCATCATCAAAAGAACCTGTATCATTTTTATCTAATATATGAAGTTCTAAAGGCCCTCCAACAGTAGTATCTCTTTCTGCTTCTTTAAAACTTGCTCCTAAATTTAAAGCTTCCTCGTCAGTGTATTCTAAATCCCCAACACTTAAAGACATAGTTTGCTTAAATATAAAGTTGCACCCATTTATAACTTCTTCCCTACTTCTAAAGTTCTTATAAAGCTGTATAACCCTATCATTAAAACCTTCTTCTCTTTTATAAGAGTTATATTTTCTTAAAAATAGCTCTGGCTTAGCTTGCCTAAACTTATAGATACTTTGTTTTATGTCTCCAACCATAAATACATTTGGATTATCTAAATGCTTTCTTGAAACTAAATCTATTATAGCCTCTTGAACGTTATTAGAATCTTGGTATTCATCTACTAAAACCTCATCAAAATACTCTCTAAATTTAATAGCTACATTTGATGGTATTACTTCATTTTCGTTTCTATCTTCTATAAGGATTTTTAAGCATAAATGTTCTAAATCATTAAAATCTAATATGTTTTTTTCTTTTTTCTTTTCACTAAACCTTTTACTAAATTCTAAAGTTAACCAAGCTAGTTTTTTCATAAATGGATAGCAAATTTTAATTCCATTTAAAACCTCTTCTGGCTTCATAGAAAAAGTCTTTTTTAGTTCTTCTATCTTTTTCTTTATTCCATCCCTAGATTTTTTAACAAACTCTAAAGAACTTTCATCCCCTACAGCTGTTTTTTTAACTGTTTTTAATCTTCCAAATGTAACTCTTAATAAGCTCTCATTTATACTTCTTAAACCATTTTCTATATTTCCTCTTAAATTAACTAATCCAGTTAATTCATCATTAAAGCTTGGAAGATACGGATCTAACCCCTCTACCGAATTAATAATCTCTATACATTTCATATAAGTATTTATATAACTATCTATTTCTATAGCTGTATTTTCTGAAATTACCTTAAGCCAATCTGTTTTATCTAAATCTTCTATAGAATTTAAATTAAACTCTTCTGCTTTATCATAAAGCCATTTTTCAGGCCAAGGACCGCTCATAGAGAATTTAAATAAGTCTAAAACTATTTCTTTTAATCTCAAATCATCACGACTGCTAGAATAAGCCTCAACTAAATCTAAAAATTCCTTATCTTCAATTTCGTAAAGTTCTTCAAAGAGTTCATCTATAATTTCATTTTTAAGTAAAACTCCTTCTGTTTCATCACCTATCCTAAATGCTGGGTCTAAATCTATAGTATGAAAATTATTTTTTATAACATCTAAGCAAAACGAATGCATAGTAGTTATGTTTGCCCTACTTAAAAGCGTTAATTGCTTTTGTAATACAGTTGAGCTTGGGTTTTCTTCTAGTGCCTTTGTTATAGCCGCTGCTATCCTCTCTCTCATCTCTGAAGCTGCAGCACTTGTAAATGTAACTACTAATAATCTATCTATATCAACAGGGTTTTCTTCATTAGTTACTATCTTTATGATTCTTTCAACTAATACCGCTGTCTTTCCAGACCCTGCAGCTGCCGCTACTAATAAATTGCACCTTCTAGTATCTATAGCTAATTGTTGTTCTTTAGTCCACTTTGTCCCCACCTAAAAGCTCCTCCTTTCCATTAACCTTTTCATCTATCTTATTCCACAAATCATCATCACTCTTTTTAAGTACTATTTTGTATTTATTATCTTTTATACTAGTGTCAAATTGACATATAGAAGAATAATCGCAGTATTCACAATATGCCATTTTAGGAGTCTTTGTAGGTTCTATTTTTATCTTGCCGCTTAACATATCTTCACAAAGCTCTACCATTTTTTCATTTACATATTTTCTTAAAAGGTCAAACTGCTCCTCTGTTGCAACTGATGAACCTCTGCTACTAAAATCTCCATCTTTTTTAAATGCAGCTGGAATTATAAGAGAAACTGTATCCATGCTCCTATCCATAGCCCTTACAAGCTTTGCATCTTTTAATAAAAGACCATTCATCTTAAGCTTTTTAAGTATTTCTTTTTCCACCTCTTCTATATCCATATCATCTTTACTTTTAATTATTGGGTCGTCTATCTTAAAGTAAAGTATAGCCCCAGGAACAGCCCCAGTTTTTAAAAAATGCTCTGAATCTTTTATTAGCGCATCTAAATAAACTAATAGTTGCATTTGAAGTCCGTAATATAACTCATTTAAATCAAATTCCTTAGACCCTGATTTATAATCTATTACTCTAAGATACGTTTCACCATCCATATCTAGTTTATCTATTCTATCTATCCTTCCTGTAAGGCTTACCCTATCTCCTGATGGTAAATCAAGTTTTATAGGTTCTAATCCATCGCTAGTTCCAAAAGCAAATTCATTTTTAAATACTTCAAACTCTCCTCTTTTCATCTGCTCTGAAATAACAGTTACAGACCTTGTTATTACTCTTTTAAATCTATCAGTGAAGTATTTATATCTCTTAGTACTGTTTAATATAGAATTGCTCTCTTCGTTTAATTTAGTATTTATCAAATGGTCGACTATTGATTTGCACTTTTCTTTATTTAAATCAGACCAAGAAATATTTTCATCTTTTATTTTTTTAGTAAATTTATCTAATATCTCATGCATAAAAGATCCAAGGTCTGGTGATGAAAACTCATATATCTTTCTATCCTTTGCCTTTAATCCATACTTTACAAAATATGAAAAAGGACACTGAGCATACTTTTCTAATCTAGATACATCAAACCTTAAATTTCCGTACTCATTTTCATATAATGATCTTATCTTAGATTTATTTATCTTATCTCCTAAATTAGTGTAATAAGCTCCATCTACTATTAAATCTATCTTTTCTTTATAGTCATCTTCCTTAGAAAACCAAGCGTAAACTTCGTTCCAGTAATTATCTATATCTTCTCTATCGCATTGCCTTCTAAGTGCTAGTATAAGTTCATTAAATGTAGGTATTTTAGTTGTTACCTTATCGAACTTATCATTTTCTTCTGCGTAGTTAAAAATTTCGCTTTCTTCTTTAAGATTTTTTATAACTCTTTTTAATCTAGGAATTATTATAGAAGGTCTTAAAGACTTACCTTCAAAATCAGCCATAGGATAAGTTATCATCATATATCTACTAGCTATAGTAAGTGCTGTATATACCATAAATTGTTCTTCAAAAGCTCTTGATTTTGTGGTTTGAGCTAAATCTATCCCTATTTCCTTTAAGTTGTCTCTATCTAAATCTGAAAGTATACCTTCGTCTTTACTCGCTGAAGGTAATACTCCATCATTAACACCTATTATATATAAAGCTCTAACGTCTCTTCCTTTAATCCTTGCTATGTCTCCTATATTGACTTGGTCTAAAGCTACTGGAATTACTCCAATCTCCTTATTTTCAAAACCAGTGTTTAAAACCTTATAAAAATCATAAACTGTTATTTTATCTTTTCCGAGTACTTCTACAGCCTGGTCTAAAACTTCCATAACAATAGACGGAACTTGCTCGTACTCTTTAACCTTGCTTTCTAACCCCTCTTTTGTGAATTTTTCTATAAATAAATCTACTGTACTAAATACATCTAAATCCACTAAAAACTCATATATAGAAACGCATATCTCTCTAACAGTTTTCTCTCCTTTTATTTCTTTGTGGAACTTTAATAAAGGTTCTCTTACATCTTCCATAATTTCTTTTATTTCTAATTCATCAGGATTTTCGTAAATATCTTCTGAATCCCAAAACCCTGAGTTTACTTCTTTACTTTTCCACCTATTTCCCTTTGTTCCGTGAGCTAAAACGTAGTTTTCTAATTTATCTACATAATCTCTATCTATTTTGATAAGTCCGCTCTTTAGATATTTAAATACACTTTCATAAGACCAGTTTTGAATGTATATTTCAAAAGCTGACATTATTAATATAACTAATGGGTTACTTAATACCTCTATCTTTTTATCTAAAAAATATGGAATATCATATTGATTAAATATTACAGATGCCACCTTTTCATATAAGTCTATATTTCTACAAACTACAGAGATATCTCTATATCTATAACCTCTATCTCTTACTAGCCTAACTATATCCCTAGCTACCATATCTATTTCATCATAGCTATTATTAGCTTTATAAAGTCTTAGAGAATCATTTACTCCTTTATATATTTTAAAAGGATATGAAAAGAAATGTTTTTCTATATGAGAAAGTTCTTTAGAATCTCTAAATCTATAAGGGGTTCCTTTGTTTATATCAATAGGCTCTAAATAACCTATATTATTTTCCTCCATCATTTTAACTATTCTTTTTTCAGTTGTACTTATTGCATTAAATATATCTGTAACTTCATCTTTATTAACAGAATTTCTATCCATACATAAAGTTATGTTTATCTTATCTGATACACTTGCAAGTTCTTTTATAACTTCCATCTGCTGAGGCGTAAATGTTGTAAATTCATCTATCCAAATCTCAGCGCCTTCATAAAGCTTTGAATATTTTAATTTTTTAGCCAATATAGTAAGTTCATCATCACTATCTATAAAATTATCTTTTATTTTCTCATTATAATCATCAAATAGCTCTGATAAATCTATAAGTTTTTCTTTTAATTCCGTATCCTCTGTTTTTTCTGCACCTTCTATCAAAATTTCCTTGGAAATATTATATTTCTTAAACTCAGTTAAAGTTTTTGATACTATCCCTATAAAACCTTGTTTTTTTGAAATCTTATTAAAATACTCTAAGTCTTCTCCTTTTTCTTCTAGTATTTTATAGATAAGCATACTCTTACCTTCATCTTTCATTGTTTTGTGAACCCTTCCAGAAACATCCTCAAAAACTCTATGCGCCATTCTCTTAAAGCTTAAAACCTCCGCTCTTAATAAAGCCTTTTCCCCAGCTAAAGCAAGTAGATCTTTTTCTGTTTGAAAGGTATATTGTTCTGGAACTATCATTATTAATCTATTTTGTTTTTCATTATTAATCTTTTTAGTTATACTATCTAAGCAGAACCTAGTCTTACCTGAACCTGCTCTACCATAAATAAATCTAATTCCCATAAATTTATCTCCTATACTTTTATTTATTATAATTATATCAAAAATAAAGCCTACTCAATCTCTATTATCTTGAGTAGGCTATATATTAATTTATTCTATTATTTTTATTTTTTCCCTTTATAATATCTGAAATTTTATCTACTCCAATTATTATAAGTAATACACTAAATAGTAATAATCCTGAATTTACATTTCTAAATATTCCTTGTGCTCTTAATAAAAGTGAAACACCTATAAAAAGTGTAACTGAGTTTAATATTTTAAATCCATTTTTAAATATATTTATAGCTGCTGGTATTATTAAAAATAATGTCCACCAACCATCAAATAATGATACATCCCAAAAACCTAATGCTTCACCTAAGAAAGCTAATCCTATTACAACTATTGCAATACCCATAAATATATCAATTAATTTTTCTTTCATAAAACTTCAGCTCCTTTATTTTTAATTATAGTACACTTCTATATTTTAAACCACTTACTATATTTTAATTATTTATATAAAAAAAACATCTAACTTAAGTTAGATGTTTCTGGCGGAGAATCCGGGATTTGAACCCGGGCGCCAGTTGCCCGACCTACGCCCTTAGCAGGGGCGCCTCTTCAGCCACTTGAGTAATTCTCCATGTGCCTTACATTTTAAATTAAAATATTTAAATGGCGGAGAGACAGGGATTCGAACCCTGGGTACCCGCAAAGGTACGCCGGTTTTCAAGACCGGTGCCTTAAACCAACTCGACCATCTCTCCGTATCAAAGACAAGTATGATTATATCAATGTAATTCTTTACTGTCAACAGTTTTTTTGAAATTTTACTTATTTTTTGATATATATACTTGTCTTTTTATTATTAATCTGGAATCAATGACTCACTAACTAAATTCAACTCGTCAAAAATAATATTATTTAACTCATTATTATCTTTTATTAGCCACTCGTTTATTCCTTTTTCAAAGTTCATTTCTAAATTGCTTTCTTTTTTATCAAAATTACCTGATTTTAAATTATCAGTTACTTTTGAAATAACTAATTTATTAAAATCTTTTATATCTTTTGGATTTTTACCCTTAGATACTTCTTTACTAGCTTTATCTACTTCCTTTTCCATGTCTGGATAAGTAAATTTTACTGTAGCTGATGCTGTATCATCTTTTATATTAACATCAGACATATCAAATGATATATGACTGTAATATTCTTTCCCTAAATCTGATTTTACTAGGTCTAATTTTACATTGCCAAATATACTTTCCATATTAGGGCTTACTATAAGACTTCTAGCATCTTCTATATTACCTGTCTTTAGATCATCAAATAACCTTTTAATTGATAAATCCTTATCACCACATCCTGTTAATATTAAAGCTGATAGCATAATAATGCTTATGCATGATATAAAAATTTTTCTCAAAATTCTCCCCCCTTTATTATTTATAATTATATACTCGAAAAAATAATTATAAAAAGTATACTGTTTATATATTTTTTACTTATAAAATTATAATAAAAAAACACCTAACTATAGTTAGGTGTTTTTTGGCGGAGAATCCGGGATTTGAACCCGGGCGCCAGTTGCCCGACCTACGCCCTTAGCAGGGGCGCCTCTTCAGCCACTTGAGTAATTCTCCATGTGCCTTACATTTTGTAAGTAAATATAAAAATGGCGGAGAGACAGGGATTCGAACCCTGGGTACCCGCAAAGGTACGCCGGTTTTCAAGACCGGTGCCTTAAACCAACTCGACCATCTCTCCTCATATTACAAAAGTTATTATATCAAGCTAAAATTTAATTGTCAATAAAAAGACCCTTCTCTTTAAATTTTGATAAACAAAAAAGCTGTTCTACTGAACAGCTTTTAAATCTGGCGGAGAGACAGGGATTCGAACCCTGGGTACCCGCAAAGGTACGCCGGTTTTCAAGACCGGTGCCTTAAACCAACTCGACCATCTCTCCTCGATTACAGAAGTTATTATATCAAGCATAAAACATTATGTCAAGCATATAAATAAACTTTTTTTATTTTTTTCTTATTTTAGTGAATATATAATTAATTAATATGTACTCAAACCCTTATTATATCTAGGTATTACAAAACTTAAAACATTTACAAAAAAACATTTAAATTTTCTTCTATATGTTATATGATAGATGTACACTCAAAATTTAGGAGGCTAATTATGAATTTATACATTTCAGATTTAGATGGTACATTACTTAATGAAAAAGCATTGCTATCTGAATATTCAAAAGAAACATTAAACAAAGTTTTAAACTCAGATGTTAACTTTTCAATAGCTACTGCTAGAACTCCAGCTACTGTTATACCTATATTAGAAGGTTTAAATTTAAAACTTCCTATAGTAGTTATGAATGGCGCTGCAATGTATGATATAAATAAAGATCAATATTTAAATCAAAATTATATACAAAACAATTTAGCAAAAGAAATTACAAATGTTATAGACGCTTGTGATGTAGCTTTCTTTACTTATACACTTTCAAATAATCATATCTATGCTTATTATGAAAAGAGTAATGAGTTTCAAGATGAGTTTATTAAATCAAGAATTGGAAGCCCTTACAAAACTTTTGTAAAAGGACAAGTTCCAAACTTCGATGAAGTTCTTTATTTCTTTATAAGAGATAAAAAAGAATCTGTTTTAGAAGTATATGAAAACCTTAAAAATATATCTGATCTTTATTGTGTTTTATATAAGGACGTATATAATGCCGATATATATAACCTTGAAA
The DNA here is from genome assembly GCF_015234215.1 of Clostridium chrysemydis. Taxonomy (GTDB): domain Bacteria; phylum Bacillota; class Clostridia; order Clostridiales; family Clostridiaceae; genus Clostridium; species Clostridium chrysemydis. Next base: position 195,222 of record NZ_JADEKP010000005.1, read on the forward strand.
TATATAGTAACAAATCATCAAAAGCTAATTCAATTAAGCTAATAATGGACGATAACAATTTTGAAAAATTAGTTGCCTTTGGTGATAACTTAAATGATTTACCAATGTTTGATTTAGCTGATGAGGGACTAGCTGTAGATAATGCAGTTATTGAACTTAAAGATATAGCAAGCGGAGTTATTGAAAGTAATATTGATGATGGAGTAGCTAAATATTTAGCTACTGTTATTTAAAACTAAAAGCTGTACTTGAAAATTCAAGTACAGCTTTTTATTAGTTTATATAAATTTATAGGTGTTTTTAATTATTTTTGTGATTTTTCGTAATCAGCTAAGAATTGACTTATTCCTTTGTCTGTTAAAGGATGTTTTGTCATTTGAAGTATTACGTTATATGGAATAGTTGCGATGTGTGAACCTGCTAATGCAGCATCTAAAACGTGCATTGGATTTCTAACACTTGCTGAAATTATTTCAGTATCTATTCCGTGTATTTCAAACATTTCTGCTATTTCCTCTATTACTTTTAGTCCAGGATTTCCTATATCATCTAGTCTTCCTAAGAATGGACTAACAAAGCTTGCACCAGCTCTTGCTGCAAGTAATGCTTGAAGTGGTGAGAATATTAAAGTTACGTTAGTTTTTATTCCTTCTTTATGAAGTCTACTAACTGCTTTTAATCCCTCTTCACACATAGGAATTTTTATTACGATGTTTTTGTGAAGTTTAGCTAGTGCTATTCCTTCTTCAACCATCTTATCAGCTTCTAAACTAATAACTTCTGCGCTTATAGGTCCATCTACGATGCTGCAGATTTCTTCTATAACCTCTTTTAAATCTCTTCCCTCTTTTGCTATTAAAGAAGGGTTTGTTGTTGCACCAGCAAGAACTCCAAGTTCGCTAGCTTTTCTTATTTCTTCTACATTCGCTGTGTCTATAAATATCTTCATTTGTTTTCCCCCTGATTCTTTAGTACTTTTTTATTATACATTGTATACGTTTTAATGACAACGATATCATGTGAACAAAGTGTAAAAAGAAAAGATGCCTTGATAAAATAATCAAGGCATCTAAAAATTATTTAATAATGTCTACGTTCATATATCTCTTTAATGCGTCTGGTACAGTTACTGTTCCATCTTCATTTTGATAATTTTCTAAGATAGCAGCTACAGTTCTTCCTACAGCTAATCCTGATCCATTTAAAGTGTGAACGAATTGAGGTTTATCTTTTCCATCTCTGTATTTTATGTTAGCTCTTCTAGCTTGGAAATCTTCAAAGTTTGAACAACTTGATATTTCAACATATCTGTTGTAACTTGGCATCCAAACCTCTAAATCAAACTTTAATGCAGCTGTGAATCCTAAGTCACCTTTACAGATTCTAACCTTTCTGTATGGTAAACCTAATTCTTCTAATACTTCCTCTGCATCTCTTACTAATTTATCTAATTCAGCATATGAATCTTCTGGTCTAGTGAATTTAACTAACTCTACTTTATTGAATTGGTGTTGTCTTATAAGACCTCTTGTATCTCTTCCAGCTGAACCAGCCTCTGCTCTAAAGCAAGCTGAATATGCACAATGTTTTATAGGTAATTCTTCACCTTTTAAAATTTCATCTCTATACATATTAGTAACAGGAACCTCTGCTGTTGGTATTAAGAAGAATCCGTTATTTTCTACTTTGAAAGCGTCCTCTTCGAATTTAGGTAATTGTCCTGTTCCTGTCATACTATTTCTGTTAACCATGTATGGAGGTAATATTTCTTCATATCCATGATCAAAAGCATGTTTATCCATAAAGTAGTTTAATACTGCTCTTTCAAGTCTAGCACCTAACCCTTTATACATAGTGAATCTTGAACCTGCTACTTTTCCGCCTCTTTCAGCATCAAGTATTCCTAAGTCAGCACCGATATCCCAGTGAGCCTTTGGTTCTCCTTCAAATACTCTAACATCTCCCCATCTCTTTATTTCAACGTTGTCCTCATCAGTTTCACCTTCTGGAACTTGTGGGTTTGGGATGTTTGGAATTCTTAACATGATATATTCTATTCTTTCATTTATTTCTGAAAGTTTAGTATCATGTTCTTTTATTTCGTTTCCAAGCTCTTTCATTTCAGCCATTATCGCTGAAACATCTTCACCAGCTTTTTTTAATTTTGGGATTTCAGATGAAACTTGGTTTCTTCTGCTTTTTAAAGCTTCAACCTCAACTAATATATTTCTTCTGTCTTCGTCTAATTTAACAACTTCATCAATTACTGCTACATTGAAGTCTTCACCTCTGTTAGTTAATGCAGCTTTAATATCTTCTGGATTGTTTCTGATTCTTCTTAAATCTAACATATCTATTCCTCCTATAACTATTTTTTTACATTAAAAAAAGAGCCTCGTGTCCCCAAACAAAGGGACGAAAGACTCCGCGTTGCCACCCTAATTGGTAAGAATTACTCCTTACCCTCTTAAAAGATTTAACGATTCCCACCGTACTGCTTATTTCACAGTCCCTCAGAAGGTAGATTCACATTAAACTGCTTACTAGTTTTCACCACCCACTAGCTCTCTTAAAAGCAAATCTATGTTACTTAGCCTCTTCAACGGTTTATTTATCAAAATATATATATAATATATTATATATACAAGTTCCTTGTCAATATTTTACTAAGTGTATTTAAAAATTTATTATATTTCTATAGTTTTAGTACAAACTATATCTACACCTGTATTCATTATATTTTTACAGATTAAATCTCCAACCTTTATAGGCGTTGAAACGTATATCCTACCTATAACTTTAGATAATTCTTTCCATATGCTTATATCTACAGGTTCTGTACTTTTAACAGATACAACTTTGTTGTTTGGGTCACCCTTAATTCTAACAACACTTGTAAAAATCTCTTTATTCTCCATAATTATTATTCCCCTTTAAACCTCATCAAATTCTTTAATTCTTCCGATAACTATTTTTGAATTTTTAGAGCTTCTAACTATTTCACTAGGCTTTTTATCCATCTCTCTAGCTAAAATATTTATAAGTTTTCTTATACAATGAGAGCCGTGACAGTTTCCAAAACCAGCTCCTGTTCTCTTTCTAATTCCTTCTATCGTTCTAGCCCCTAAAGGTCTTCTTATACAGTCTACAATTTCGCCTTCACTAACTTTATTGCAAACACAAATAATATTTCCGTATCTCTTATCTACTCTTATAAGTTCGTTTATCTCTTCTTTATCTAGCTCTCTAAATCTATAAGATTCTCTTCTCTTATCTACAAAATCTTTTTTCAAACTAGAATTTAATAAATTCACTATAGTATCTCTTATATTTTCAGCTATAGCAGGCGCTATAGTGTGTTTTCCGTAGTGCTTTCCTGTTATTCTTATATAACCTTCTTTTAATTCACTATCATCTATAAATATTTCATCTCTTTTATATTCTTCTCTTATCATATCACTGATATTTTCTTTTTTTAGTTCTGGTAATATTTTATTGCAGTAATGTATTCCTTCGTGAATATTTAATCTCTTAGGGTTTTTTACACCAAGCATATTACCACCTGTTATCATAGGAGTATTTATAACAAATGATCTGTCATCTACAACCTCTATAACAATAGTATTAGTATTTTTCTCTAATTTATTTTCAACTAAAAAATAATTCATATTTTTTTGAGATGTAATTTCTTTTTCTTCTATTTTGTTACTATCGTAAACATAGATTTCATCTGGAATAGTATTTATAACAAACCTACATTTAAATTTGTTTTTGTTAGTTTCAACAAAGAATCCTTTATTTATCTTTTGAATACTATTAACTTCTTCTTCTAATCTAAAGTTTACTCCATTATCAAAAGCGATCTCAGCATAAGATAGTGCTAAATCATAAGGCGAAACTATTCCTGTATTTTTTGAATATAAAGCCATCTTCACATCATCTGTTATATTGGGTTCAATTTCTAGTATCTCTTCTCTATCTAAAATTTCTACTCCTAATATACCTCTATTTCTAGCAGTCCTATACATATCTTTTATTTTTTCTATATCCAAATCGGTCTTAGCAAGTCTTAGAGATCCTAAAGTCTTATAAGGTACTTTAAATTTTTCACAAGCTTCTTTTACTAATCCTATACCAATATTCTCTAAACCTGCCATAACAGCATTAGAAGTCTCTGAACCATCATAAACAACTGCAGTATTTGCAACTGCTATATCATCTGCTACATCATAGTCTCTTTCAATTACCGCTATATTTAAGTTATATTTTGATAATTCATACGCAACTGTGCATCCTACAATACCACCGCCAAGTATTAAAACATCATAGTCCATTAAAGTACCTCCTAAAAAATTATATAATCATAAACCCTTTGTTTTTTAATTCTTCCTTTATACATTCCATATCTTCTTTGCTATAAGTAGATATAGTATGTAAATGAACTCCATCAGTAAGTTCAGATAAAGGTTTTGCACCGCTTTCTTCATTCTTTTTCATAAACTTATTTAAATCATTTAGATTTTTAATCATTAAAATGCCTTTTATCTCTCCGTATATAGGATGCTCTACTATTACATCTTCTATAGTGCCGCCATATTTTATAACACATTCTAATTCGTCTTTCATTTTATCATTATCATGATTTACAGCTATTATGGACTTTATCTTACTTTCTTCATTCATAATAATATATCCGTCTGGAGTTGCTAATATATTGTTTCCTTTTGCTCTTAGTAACGCTATATCCTTAACTATTATTTGTCTTGTAACTCCAAAATATTTTGCAAAATCAATACCTTTTATAGGTTTATTATTTTGTATTAATTTCTTTATTATAAAATCTCTTCTACTCTTAGCGTCCATAAAAAAACTCCTTAGTTTCTATCATCACATATCTTTATAATTTCTAGATATTTATTTTCATTGTTCTTTGGTATTTCTAAATGATGATTTTTAACAACATCTAGAAATTCATTATCGTACTTCAATCTATTTTTTAAAATATTTGCTCCTCTTACAGGATGATTATAATATAAATCTATTTTTTTTATATTGCTAAATTTTCTTATAGCTCCTTTAGAGAACTTATCTAAAAGTACCAATATAGATTTATCTATAACATTAACAGATCCAGTAACCTTACCTACATCATGAAGTAGTGCAGCTTTTCCTAATTTGTATTTATTTATTTTTATATTATTTTTTTCAGCAAAATCTAAAGCATCATTACAAACTCTTATAGAATGATGTTTCTCAGAATGCTTTAATTTATTAAAAACTTCTATTTCTTTTTGGTTTAAATAATTGTCAACTAGTTCTCCGTCTATAGGCTTAACATTTGAAGTTATATCCCAAATAAACTGTTTAACTCTATACAACATATTTAATCTACCTCGAATTAAATTTATTATCCTACTCTTTATAATACCATTTTGCTTTTATCTAATCAATTTTTTAGAAAACAAAAAAGCCATGAATTTAAAATTCATGACTTCTTTCACCTTTGGTGGAGGTAAGGAGATTCGAACTCCTGACCCCCTGCGTGCAAGGCAGGTGCTCTCCCAACTGAGCTATACCCCCAAATGGTGGACCTTCAGGGACTCGAACCCCGGACCTACCGGTTATGAGCCGGTTGCTCTAACCAGCTGAGCTAAAGATCCTAATTGACCTGGCAACGTCCTACTCTCCCACACAGTCTCCCGTGCAGTACCATCGGCGCTGTAGAGCTTAACTTTCCTGTTCGGAATGGGAAGGAGTGTTTCCTCTACGCCATCATCACCAGATTGCTGGTTAAAACTAATATCCATTTGAAATTAGTTTATTAAGTTTTAAGAGATTATTCTCTTAAAATTGCACATGAATTTTAGTTAACAAATAATTGGTCAAGCCCTCGACCTATTAGTATCAGTCAGCTGAATGTGTTGCCACACTTACACTCCTGACCTATCAACCTTGTGTTCTTCAAGGGGTCTTACTAGCTTACGCTATGGGAAATCTAATCTTG
>NZ_JADEKP010000006.1 GCF_015234215.1 Clostridium chrysemydis
GTGTTAGGCACGCCGCCAGCGTTCGTCCTGAGCCAGGATCAAACTCTCAATAAAAAGTTTAATCTGTACTCTTAAAACTTAAATTCGTAAAAAGAATTGCTGGTTTTGTATTATATAAATCTGTTCAATTTTCAAAGATCATTTAATCTCCGTCGCAACCAAGCGACAAAGACTATTATACTCTCTTAATCGACACTCTTCGACTCAAACTACACCTTAACTTAACTTTATTTTAATAATACTTAAATTAACTCAAATTATCTAGCTATTCCTAATACTGACACGCTAGGTAAGGTGTAGTAAAATTATCTTAGGAGTAAATTTTCTATTCCTACATTATAAGTAGAGCAAATTTGCTTATACTTTTCTATTGTTTTATTATCTTTAAAAAATATCGGGAATTTTTTATTGTAGTTACTCCAAATAACAACTTCATCAGATATAAAGCTATAGGTTGAAAATAAAATTCCGTTTATAGATAACTTATTTATTAATTCTAGTTCTTCTAACGAAAATTTTTTAAAGTAAATTGTATTGTTATCAAATCTATTTTTTATATCCTTTAATAGTAATTTCTCTTTTTCATTTAAATTATTCATAACATTTTTAAATGACTCTTCTGAAATAGTGTTTCCATAATAATCAATAATCGCATCCTCACTTTTAAAATAACAATCCTTTAGTATATTATTTAAAGTTTCGAAATCAGAAGTTTCTATTATTCCACTAGAGTAATTATCAAATCCATCTAATATATTTACTATTTTGACTTTAGATATTTCATTAAATTCTTTTTCACTTACTTCTTTCATTAAAATCATCTCCTTAAATACTATTATAGAAATAAATAGAGCTACCGTAAACGGTAGCTCTATAATCTTAATTATACAAATTTAAGACTTTATATGTTTGGTTGTACTATTTAACTTATTAAATCATTTTTTGCATGTGTGAAGCTATTGGATCTGCTAAAGTTCCTACTACTACTTGTAAGTTTTTAGCGTCTAATTTCATTACTCCACTTGCCCCTAATCTCTTAAGAGCTTTTTCATCTACTTTTGACATATCATTTACAGTTAATCTTAATCTAGTAACACAAGCATCTAAGTTTACTATGTTGCTTGCGCCTCCTAATGCTTCTAAGATTCCTGCTGCCTTTTCATCTATTGATGAAGCTTTTTTAGGTTCATTCTCACCGTAAATTTGACCTTCATCTTCTAATATTTCTCCATCTTCTTCTCTACCTGGAGTTTGGATGTTAAATTTCTTTATTGCAAAATAGAATACTACAAAGTATATAGCTGCAAATATTAATCCAACTAAAGCTATTACTAAAGGTTTAGTTGCTATATTAAAGCTTAATGCGTAATCTAAAAGACCTGCGGAGAATCCAAAGGCCATCTTAAGCCCGAGAACCTGTGCTATAGCAAGTGCGAGACCTGTCATTATAGCGTGGAATACATAAAGTACTGGTGCTATAAACATAAATGTGAATTCTATTGGTTCTGTAATACCTGTTAAAAATGCTGTGAATGCTATACTTAATAACATACCTGTAACAGCTTTTCTCTTTTCTTTTTTAGCTGCTAAAATCATAGCTATACAAGCTGCTGGTAATGCAAACATCATTATGAAGTAGAATCCTGTAGTATATAAACCTGCAGTAGGGTCTCCTGCGAAGAATCTGTTGATATCTCCTGTAACTACTGTTCCATCAGGTTTAGTGAATGTACCGAATTGGAACCAGAATATTGTATTTAATACGTGGTGTAATCCAAATGGTATTAATAATCTATTTAATACCCCGAATATAAATGCACCGATAACACCAGCTGATGCCATTTGGTTACCAAATCCATCTATTCCACCTTGAATTGAAGGCCATACATATCCTGCTAAAACTCCTAAAGCTAAACAACAAACTGAAGTTGCTATAGGAACAAATCTCTTACCACCAAAGAATCCTAAGAATTGTGGTAATTGAATATCTCTAAATTTATTATATAATAGCCCTGCTATTATACCTACTATAATACCGCCTAAAACTCCCATATTGATAGTTTTATCGAAAGTTACTGAAACTTTAGTAAGTGTAAAGTACCCTACTACAGCTGCAAGCCCTGCAACACCGTTATTTTCTTTTGCAAGTCCAACTGCAATACCTAATGCAAATAATATTGGTAAGTTATCAAAGATAGCTGCCCCTGCTGCATTCATCCAAGGCCAGTTTAAAACGTCTGGTGCTCCTAATCTTAAAAGAAGCGCTGCCGCTGGTAAACAAGCGATCGGAGTCATAAGTGACTTACCTAACTTTTGTAATGCGCCAAGAATTTTTCCGTTTCCTTTTGACATGTTAAATCCCTCCATTTTTTAAATTTTAAAAATAATTCCTATTTCGAGAAAACACAAAAAAGCTGAAAAGAATACAGATTGAGTGCGTCTCAAATCTATTCTTTCCAGCTAATGCCCAAATTATTTATTCGGTTACACGCCTATTAATTTCTCGATTAAGTTTATGTCTAAATTCTAATACATTTGCAAATACTTGTCAACGGTTTCATATATATTTTTTTGGATTTTTTTATTTTTATTTACTAAACCCTTATAACAAGCTGTTTTATTGTAATTTTATGTATGCAAAAAAGAGCATCACTCGGCACAGCAACACTCTTTTTAATTATAATTTATTAAATTTTAGGGGGGAGTTTTTAAATCATTCTTTTTATATGAGATACTATAGGATCTGCTAAAGTTCCTACTACTACTTGCAAGTTATTTGAATCTAGTTTCATAATTCCACTTGCTCCTAATCGTTTAAGAGAAGCTTCATTTACTTTTGACATATCTTTAACTGTTAATCTTATTCTAGTAACACAAGCATCTAAACTTTCTATGTTACTAGCTCCTCCTAATGCCTCTAAAATACCTTTTGCTTTTTCATCTATATCTGATTTTTTTGATCCTTTTCCAAGTTGTCCTGCATCTTCTAATATTTCTCCATCCTCTTCTCTTCCTGGAGTTTGTAAATTAAATTTCTTTATTGCAAAATAGAATACTGCAAAGTAAATAGCTGCAAAAATTAATCCTATTCCAACTATTAAGAAAGGTTTTGCTGAAATTCCAAAACTTAAAAGATAATCGATAAGCCCCGCCGAGAATCCAAAGGCCATCTTCATTCCAAATAAATGTGCTACTGCGAGTGCTATACCTGTCATTATTGCATGGAATACATAAAGCACAGGTGCTAGGAACATAAATGTAAATTCTATAGGCTCAGTAATACCAGTTAAAAATGCTGTAAATGCAATACCTGCAAGCATTCCTGTAACTGCTTTTCTCTTTTCTTTTTTAGCAGCTAAAATCATTGCAAAACACGCAGCTGGAAGTGCAAACATCATTATGAAATAAAATCCTGTTGTATATAAACCTGCTGTTGCATCTCCTGCAAAGAACCTATTAATATCTCCTGTAACTACAGTTCCATCTGGTTTTGTAAATGATCCAAATTGGAACCAGAATATTGTATTTAATACATGGTGTAATCCAAACGGTATAAGAAGTCTATTTAAAACTCCAAATGTAAATGCTCCAACTACTCCAGCTGCCGCCATTTGGTTACCAAATCCATCTATAGCACCTTGAATTTGAGGCCAAATATACCCTGCTGCAACTCCTAAAAGTAAACAAGCAAATGAGGTAATTATTGGTACAAAACGTTTACCTCCAAAGAAGCCCAAGAACTGTGGCAATTGAATATCCCTAAACTTGTTATATAAAAGCCCTGCAATAATACCAACTAATATTCCTCCTAAGACTCCCATATTAATGCTTTTATCAAAAGTTACTGAAACTTTAGTAAGAGTTAAATAACCTATAACTGCTGCAAGTCCTGCAACACCATTATTTTCTTTTGCAAGTCCTATAGCTATTCCTACAGCAAAAATTATAGCTAAATTATCAAATATAGCATTTCCTGCTGCATTCATCCAAGGAATGTTTAATACATCCTCTGCTCCAAGTCTCATAAGTAACGCTGCTGCCGGCAAGCATGCAACTGGTGTCATAAGTGCTTTCCCTAGTTTCTGTAATGAACCTAAGATTCCATTTCCCTTTGCCATAATAAATCCCTCCATTTGTTAATTAAATATAAAATAAATATAAAAAAGCTGAAAAGAAATAGCAGAATTTTTCTACCTATCTCTTTTCAGCTAATGCCCAATTTGGTTACACGCTGTTTTAATTTTACTGTTTTACCTTATTATACCATAAATATATACGTTTGCAATGCTAATTATTCATATTTCAGAAAAATATTTTTAATTTTATTTATCATTTGTTAATTGACAACGTTTTTATGCTATATTATAATAAATATCGAACAATGTAACTGAGTAATATTAGGCATAAGTTCTTCTTTTTGTAGAAGACTTATGCCTTTTTTATTAAAAATTTGGATTTGTGATATACTAAGGATATAAAATAATAACTTATATATCTCATATGTATTAAAGAAAGGACTTGAAAATTATGTTTGGATTATTTAAAAAAAATAAAAAAGAAGAAACACCTAAATTAGTAGCACCAGTAAGCGGAAAGGTAATAGATTTATCAGAAGTACCAGACCCTGTATTCGCTCAAAAAATGGCAGGAGACGGAGTAGGAATATTAGCTACAGGAGATACAATAGTAGCACCTTGTGATGGAGAATTATCATTAGTTTTCAAAACTAAGCATGCTTTTGCAATGACTTTAGATAACGGTATAGAATTATTAGTTCATATAGGAATAGAAACTGTATCATTAAACGGTGAAGGTTTCGAACAATTAGCAGAGCAAGGAACAAAAGTTAAAGCTGGAACTCCTATCATTAAAATTGATAGAGCTTTTATAGAAGGAAAAGGTCTTTCATTAGCTACTCCAGTTCTTATAACTAACGTTGATAGCACTAAATCTATAACTCCTAAAACTGGAATAGATGCAGTAGCTGGAGAAACTACAGTAGTTGAATACACAGTTTAATTTTTAAAGTTAAAGGGATGCTTTTTTAGCATCCTTTTTTAATATTTAAATTTATATCTCAGTTAAATTTACTATGAATCTTTCAGGTGCTGGCCCTACATATTTAAATGGATAGCATGTTACTAAAGTTAAATTCTTTCCTTTTTTGTTTTCTAAAATCTTTTCATCATCAGGCTTAGTTATAAATGTTTTATTTACCTTGTAAGTATAAGTTCCATCTAAAGTTTCGATCTCTATTTTATCATTTTCTTTTATATTTTCTAAAAATCCAAAGGTAGTTTCCCTGTGCCCTAATATAATTACAGTTCCGTTTTCTCCAGGTAAAACACCATTATCATATATATTTGCACCATCTTTTAAATTTTCTTCAGTTGCACCTATTAAAAGAGGAATTTCCTCCCCTGTTTTTTCAACTATTATTTTTCCATATATCTCTTTTCCGTCAACCTTTATAGTTTTAGGTTTTTTATCTTTATCTTTTTTATCCTCTATTTTTATGTTATCCATATTTTTAAGGACTTCTGATTTCTTAGAATCCCATCCTTCTATATTATCTTTTATTTTATTATTATCTAGCTTTATTTCTATAAAAGGATATGCAATAAAAGAAATACCAAATAATATAAGAATAACTCCTAAAATTCTTTTTATACTAAATTTTTTCAAACCTCTATCTCCAATCATATTTAAAAGAGGATGCTAAACTTAAAAAGTCTAACACCCTTATAATTACTTAGGTTCAACAGACACTCTAAATCTTTCAATATGCATAGCTAAATAAGCTATTTCATCTTCTACTATTTTAGTATCTAATTCCTCTTCTAAAATTTTTCCTATTTTAATTGCTATTTTATAAGATTTTTTATATCTTATTCTTATTACACTTATCAAGTCATTTTCTATAGGACTCTTAGTCATAATTCTCTCTATTGCAAACCTTATATGTGTTAAAAACCTTGCATAATCTAAAGATTTTCTGCTTATCTCTATATTTAACGCATCTTCAACATACTCTACAATAGTATTACTTAAGTAACTATATTTTATAGTATTTGAAAGTTTACCGTTATTTCTAGCTGAATGTATGTGAAGAGTTATAAATCCAATCTCTCCATCTGGTATATCTACCCCTATTTTTTCACTTAATCTCTTAGCTGCATTTCTAGCTAATTCATATTCTCTAGGGTATAGAGTTTCTATTTCTACTATAAATGGATTTTGTATTTCTTCATTGTTTTCTAATCTCTTAACTGCAAATGATAAGTGATCTATAAGTCCTATGTGTATATTTTCACTAAGTTCCTCACCTAAAGACTCTGAAATATCAAAAATTAATTCTTCACAAATACCAAGAAATTCATCATCAACCCTTCCCATCATCTTTTGGAAGTTTTCAATGTTGTTTTCATCTTCTATTATGAATATCTTATCTACTTCTGTTCCCTTTTTAATTATATTTCCAAACTTCTTACCAAAACCTATTCCCTTTGCAAATAATATTTTCTCTTTTCCACCTGACTTAACTAAAACTATATTATTATTGAATACTTTAGTTAAAGTCATATCACCCTTTAGTATATTTTCCATAACACACCACCTAAAACTATTCCTTTAATTTATAATATGTCTTGTGATCTTGCCATACTCCATTTATAAATAAATATTTTTCGTTTGTTCCAAGTTCAGTAAACCCACACCTTTTTAATAGTCCATTAGATCTATCATTATCTAATAAAGCTGAAGCTTCAACTCTATGAAGTCCTAAATCTTCAAAGGAGTATTTCATAGCTAAAAGAAGAGCTTCTCTCATATATCCATTGCCTTCGAAATCTTTATCTATAGAATATCCTATAATCCCATTTTTAAATACTCCATAAACTATATTTGAAACTCTTATCTTTCCTATTATCTTAGTATCTTTTATGATTGCAAAATCTACAGATGACCCATTTAAAAATTGCTTATAACTTTCATTTAATATACTTCTTTGTATATCTAAAGTATAAAACTCACTATCTCTAACAGGTTCAAATTTTTCTAAATGATCTTTATTCCTTTTATAATAATCTAACATCTCTTCTGAATCATTTGGAGTTAAATTTCTTAGATAAATTCTTTTTCCTTCTAATTTTAAGATAGGCTCACAATTTTTATAATTATAATCTTCTCTATTGATACCAAAAACTAATTCATCCCTAGAAGTACCATTTATAATAAGATTATCTGAAATAATTCCTTCTAAAATAAAACCTAAGTCTAAAAAAGGCGATGTTTTTATTCCGTCACCAACCATTACATTTACTTTATACATATCTTTGTCTTTAAAAGTCGCCCTTAGCAAATTCTCTAAAGTCTCTTTTATTAAATTGTAATTATCATCTCTATAGAACTTAAGTTTTATATCACATTTTCTGTTCTCTTTATCTAGGTCAATTATTTCAAATCTTCCTATGTTTATATTGTTTTTATCTCTTATCAGATACTCTGTAATACTTCCAGTGTTTAATGATATAGATATTTTACTGCTTTGTGACATATTACATCTCCCACTATATAATTCTTATATCATTATTATATAATATATATTTCTTATTTACTATCTAACTATTTAAGTTAACCTTATTATATTAGAATTTATATTTTTTATTTTTTCGTCTATTTTTTTCAAATTCTGCATTTATGGGGTTTGTCCAAGTTATACACAGATTTATCAACATGTTGTGAATAACTTTTTTAGATACACCATATATTGTATAGTGTAATTTGTAGATATTTATTTAGATTTGCTGACTTTTATACTATTTGGAAACTTTTTATAATTTTTTATGTAATAAATTAATATAGTTATCCACAGGCATATAAATCCAATCTATTTTACTAACATTCTATTCATATTACTTAACATAAATGATAATTTTCATAATATAATTTTTTACAAATTTTTATAAATTTCTATAAATAAAAAAAATGCATATCTAATCTTAGATTTGCACTTTTTTCTAATTATTATTTCCTTCTATTTTTTAAATACTTATTTAATAACTCTTCTAAATCTAAACTACCTATTAAATAATTATCTTTTAATATTCCTAAATTTGTTTAATTCATTAATGCCTATTATAGATGATATAACTATAATAATACCCCCTAACAGAACACCGTGAATTAAGTAAAGTCCACTTTCGCTTGGAAGTAAACTTTGCCCTGTCACTACTAAAACATAATCTAGATACTTAGAATAATTTAATTTATTTATAATAGTATTTTCAATATTAAAATACTTTAAAAAGCTAAATAATAATATAAATATAACAATCGAACTCGTTTTATTTTTAAATATGGTTGAAAACCCTATTACTAAAAATGAAATTGTTATTATGCTAGATAATATATATATCATCGTCTTTAATATAATAATTGAAATCGCTTCAAAATTTACATATTTACTTAGACTATCAATAACTTCTTTATTAAATACCTCTATAGGTGCCCTTAACTCTCCAACCCCAAACTTTATTGATGTAATAATAAAAGGTATAGTAATAAAAATAATCATAATAATTAAACATGCAAATATAGATACTAATACCTTTGATAGATATATATTTTTACTTTTTATAGGTAAAAGAAATAACAACTTATTAGTTTTATTTTCAAATTCACTTGTTGAAATAATAGATGCAATTATTATAAAAATTAATGGTAAGATAAACCCTATACTTCTTAAACTCATTAATATTGAATTTATTCCATTAGGCTCAAACTCACGCAATATCGAATAGTCTATGTTGTTTTCCAAGGCATACTTATATTTTTCTATTGTATAATATAAATTATTCTTTTCTTCTCCATCGTCTAGTAACTCTATAAATTTAGATTTTTCTTCAATAAAAGCTTTCATAATTAATTTATCATCCTTTGAATTTAACGCTCTTATAAATTCACTTTGATATTTATTTTCTTCTCTTTCATTAACTAAATCCTCTTTTAATTGTTCATCTTTTGGGTTTACTTCTAATTCTTTTTGAAGTTTTTCTATCCTTTCATTTGATAGTATTAAATTCTGTTTAGCATTATCTAATTGTGTTTTATAGTAATCATCCTTGCTAAAATTTAATGATTGTAAAGTAAAAAATATAGATGCCAAAATTAGAAAAAGTAAAATACTTATAAATATCTTGCTTTTAAATAACTTTTTCACTTCAAATTCTATCAAATGAATCATAGTAATTCCTCCTTATAAATTTCAGAATAATTGCTTTTAATATTATTCTTAATTTGAGAAATTCCATCTATTAATATTTTTGAACTTGTAATATCATTAGCTAATTTCATAAGCTCATTATCATAAATACTAATTATTACTCCATCTACTATTTTCTCAACTTTTATAACATACTCTTTTTTATATAAGTATTCTATAATTTCATCTTTAAACTTTGTAGTAATCAAATATTTTTCATTAGATACATCTTGTTTTGATAAAACCTCTACAATTCTTCCTTCTTTTAAAAATATGAATCTATCACACACACCTTCAATGTCTTCAAAATTATGAGATGAAATTAAAGCGAACCCACCATTTCTTTTCACTAAAGACAATATGTTATTAAATTTTTTTATGCTTTCTTGATCTATTCCATTTGTTGGTTCGTCAAGAATCAATCCTTCTTTAAATTTTATAAAACACATTGCTAAATACAGTTTTTGTCTCATTCCAAAAGAATACTTCCCAACTTTTTTCTTTAAAATATTATCATTAAAATTTATAAATCCCTCAATATCATCTATTGAAACAATACCGCTATTATAATTTTTAATAAAATCTATATGGTCCCTTCCATTTAGGTTTTCGTATAAATCCGCTGTTTCTATTAATCCAGAAATTAAAGAAAAATATTGTTCATCATAATCTTCTATACTTTCTCTATTTAAAGTTATTTCGCCCTCATCTATTTTTAATAACTTCAAAATACATTTCATCAATGTAGACTTCCCCGAACCATTTGGTCCTATTAAGCCAACAATTTCTCCATTTTTTATAGTAAAGGATATATTTTCTAAGACCTTTATATCATTAAATCTTTTAGAAATATTTTTAACTTCTAACAATTTTTCACCTCTTAACTGCTTTATTAATCTAAGATTCTTAATATATAATACTATTTACATAATTTTACAGTCAAATTTAACCCAATCCCTCTTACAGTTTAGATATTTTGTTTGACATTCACCTTTAATATTACATCTTCTAATAATTTCACTTCTTATTTTTTACATAAAAAAAAGTGGCTCTCGCCACTCTAGTAAATAAAGACTGCATTTAAAGCAGCCTTTTAATTATTTTATTCCTATTATATCCTTAATAACTTCTCCACCTATTATCATTCCTGCAACTGGCGGTACAAATGAAATACTTCCAGGTATTTGTCTTTTAGATGCACATTTTTTAGTTCCTCCAGTACAAACACAACCTGTTTTGCAAGTAACTACATCTTCACTTTTAGGTTTAGTTGGTAACTCTTCTGAATAAACAACCTTTAATTTTTTAATTCCTCTTTTTTTAAGTTCGCTTCTCATAACTTTTGCTAAAGGACAAACTTTTGTTTTGTGAATATCTGATACCTTAAACATAGTAGGGTCAAACTTATTTCCAGTTCCCATTGAACTTATTATATTTATTTCATTTTTATAGCAATATTCTGCAAGGGCTATTTTTGCACTTACAGTATCTATAGCATCTACTACGTAATCATAATCTTTTAAATTAAACTCTTCTAAATTATCTTTAGTTACAAATGTTTGATGAGTTTCTACGTTACACTTGTGGTTTATAGAAAGAATTCTCTCTTTCATAACATCTACTTTAACTTTGCTTATAGTATTATAATTTGCGTGTATTTGTCTGTTAAGGTTAGTTAAACAAACTGTATCATCATCTACTAAAGTAATATTACCTACTCCAGCTCTAGTTAAAGCTTCAACAGTAAAACTTCCAACTCCACCTACTCCAAACACTATAACTTTAGCATTCTTTAATTTATCTAAACCATCTCTTCCAATTAATAATTCAGTTCTTGATAGTGAGTGTTGTGCTGACATATATCTAAACTCTCCTTTTCTCTTATAGTTTTATATTTAACTATATTTATTAATATATAACTTATATTTTATTTTATCTTTCTAGTATGCACAAGGGTTTACTTAATAATCTTTAATACCTATAATAGAAGTTAGATTTTATTTAATTTGGAGGAAATAATTATGGTTATCGGAATCATTGGCGCTATGAGCGAAGAATTAGAAATACTTCTACAAGATATGAAAGTAGAAGATAAAAAAATAAAAGCAAATATGACTTTTTATAAAGGTAAGCTTTGGAATAAGGATGTTGTTGCTGTAGTTTGTGGAATAGGTAAAGTTAACGCTGCAATCTGTACTCAAATCCTTATATCAGAATATAATGTAAATGCTGTAATAAACGTTGGAGTTGCTGGCGGAATAGGTAAAGATATCTACCCTGGTGATGTAGTTATAGCTGAAAACCTAGTTCAACACGATATGGATACAACTGCTTTTGGAGATAAGCACGGTCAAATCCCAAGACTTGATATATTTGATTTTAAATCAGACGAAAGCCTATTTAAAGTTGCAAAAGAAGCTTGTGATGGAATAGAAGGATTTAATACTTTCCACGGAAGAATAGTTTCAGGAGACCAATTCGTTGCTGATATAGATAAAATTCATTGGCTTGAAAATGAATTCGGTGCTTTAGCTTGTGAAATGGAAGGTGCTAGTATCGCACACGTAGCTCACCTTAACGGAATTCCATTTGTAGTTATAAGATCTATTTCAGATAATGCAAATAATGGAGCTCATATGGATTTTGAAAAATTCACACCAATTGGAGTTAAAAATTCAACTAGAATTTTAAAAGCTATGATTGAAAAAATGTAAGCTTTACGCAAAACAGGACTATATCAACTAATTGATATAGTCCTGTTTTGCGTAAACATTAATATTAAAAATTAAAGGTATATATATCTAAACTAATTTAGTTAGCCTAAATATTTATTGTATAAATTTATTTTATCATATTAAGATAGATAAAATTTTTAGTTTTTGTATATTAAATGTAAACTTATTTAAATAACTAATTCTCTGTCTTCTTCTTTAGTTATCTCTTTTAAATCTATTATGTTTCCTTCGCTATCCTTTTTTGGACTTACTTTATTCATGTAATAAAGAGGAAGTGCATATAAAATTCCACCACCTATTATATTTCCTAAAGTAACCCAAACCATATTGTTTAATACTTCTCCCCAAGGTAGACTTCCAATTGTAAAGAAGCTTATAGCGAAAACTCCCATATTAGCTATACTATGCTCAAACCCTGCAATTACAAATGCAGCTATAAGCCAAAACATAGCTATCATCTTTGCTGATTCTGATTTTAGTTTAACATTTGCATATGTAGCTATACATACTACAAAGTTACACATAATACCTTTTAATACTAAGCTACTTATATCCATACTAGTTTTAGCTTCTACTAACTTAGGTAAATAGCTTGGGAAGATATTGCTTCCTGAACCACTCTTAATAAAAATAAAGCCTATAATTATACACCCTATAAGGTTTCCTAAATAACTTAAAGTTAAAACCTTAATAACTGAACCTATATTTTCTTTTTTATCATAATACGCTATCCCCATAGTTAAGCAGTTTCCAGTAAAAAGATCTGCCCCAAGTAAACATATAAGAACTAACGCTAACGAAAAAGTAAATGCCGGAAACATCTTAGCTAAAACTGGCGAAATATCGTTTGTCATAGCTGCTAAAGTATATGATAAAATAACTGCAACACTTAAATAAAATCCTGCCATAATACCTTTTACTAGATACTTTAAAGGTTTAGTTTGAGCTAAATAAGCTTTTTCTCTTGCACTTTTGTTAATGCTTTTGATTTCTTCTGATACCATTTTATTATTTTCCCCGCCCTTATTGTATTTTAAAAGGCTTTACTTAAACTCTAAGCAAAGCCTTTACCATTATATCAAAAAATTCATATTATTAACATATTTTTTAAATTTAAGTTACTTTAACTTATGAATGAATAATCCGCTTCTAAGCTTTGGTTCAAACCAAGTTGATTTAGGGGGCATAACTTCTCCTATATCTGAAACTGACATAATATCGTGTATATCTGTAGGGAACATAGAAAAAGCTATTTTCATGTCTTTATTTACTCTTCTATTTAGCTCCTTTATTCCTCTTATTCCACCTATAAAATCAATTCTGTTTGAAGTTCTTACATCCTCTATCCCTAAGACTGGTTTTAAAATATTTTCTTGAAGTATTGAAACATCAAGTCTTTCTATAGGGTCAAACTCATCGAAAGAACCCTCTTTAGCTATTAAGTGATACCACTCTCCCTCTAAATTCATTCCAAAAGTATGCCTTTTTTTAGGTTTAAAACCGTTTTTAAATTCATCTCCTTCTGCTTTTTCAACATAGAAACAGCCCTTTATCTTATTTATAAATTCTTCTTTACTATATCCGTTTAAATCCTTACAAACCCTGTTATAATCCATAACATGAAGTTCGTTATCTGGAAAAGCTACAGCTAAAAAGTAGTTAAACTCCTCTTCACCTGTGTAGTTTGGGTTTTCTTTTCTTCTCATTTCTGAAACCCTTGCAGCTGATGCGCTTCTGTGATGTCCATCTGCTATATAAAGACTATCTACTTCTAAAAATAAATCTTTCATAACTTTAACTACATTTTCTTCATTTATAACCCAAACAGTATGTCTTATTCCATCATCAGATGTAAAATCATACTCAAATTCCTTTTTAGTATAAGCATCTACTATTTCAGTTAAATATTTATTATATCTATAAGTTAAAAATATTGGTCCTGTATTTGCATCACAATAATCAACATGATTTATTCTATCCTCTTCTTTATCCGCCCTAGTAAACTCATGCTTTTTAATATTGTTATTTAAATAATCATCAATAGACGCGCAAAATACTAACCCAGTTTGACTTCTTCCATCCATAACTTGCCTGTAAATATATAAACATTCATCTTCATCTTCAATAAACTCGCCTCTAGAGATCATAGAGTTTAAATTATCTCTAGCTTTTTCATATACTCTCTTATCGTGAATATCTATACTTTCCTCTAAATCTACTTCCGCCTTATCTACGTGCAAAAAAGAAAACTCATTATCTTTGCAAATTTCTCTTGCCTCTTCACTATCCATAACATCATAAGGTAGTGCGGCTATTTTAGATGCTAATTCTTTTTTGGGTCTTACTGCTTTAAACCCTTTTACCTTCGCCATAATTTTACCTCTCTTTAAAATTATTTTATCTAATTAATTCTTACTAATTTAATTTAAACAAAATTTATTAAAACCCTCTTATTATAAATAAGAATTAATTAAATAATTAGAGCTATCTAAATTTTAAATAGCCCTAATTAATATATTAAATATGAAAATAAGCTTTAATTACTTCTACAACTTCTTCTCCTATTCTGTCTTGAGCTTCTCTAGTAGATGCACCTATATGAGGACTTACACTAACTCTTGGATGATTTACTAAAGCTTCCTTAGGGTGCGGTTCTTCTTCAAAAACATCAATCCCAGCTCCTGATACCTTCCCTGAATCTAAAGCTTTTAAAAGTGAATCTTCACAAACTACTTTTCCTCTAGCACAGTTTATTAAATAAACGCCTTCTTTCATTAAAACAAATTCCTTTTCACCTATTAAAGGTCCATTTTCTTTATCATATGGAACATGTATTGAAATAAAATCAGATTTTTTAAGTACATCTTCTAAGCTTAAAAATTCATAATTTAAATCTTCATGTTTCCCTTCTATAGTATAGTAAATAACTTTCATACCTAGTGCAGTTGCCTTTTTACCAAGGCTTCTACCTATCCTTCCCATACCTAATATCCCTAAGGTTTTACCTGAAATCTCTGTTCCTTGGTAAGACTTTTTATTCCACTCCCCGTTTCTCATAGTAGCATTAGAAACACCTAAGAATCTAGCTACTGAAAGCATATGTGCTATTGCAAGTTCCGCTACTGAATCTGAACTTGCGTTTGGAGTATTTTTAACTTCAACTCCAAACTCTTTTGCACTTAAAACATCTATATTATCTATCCCTACCCCTGCCCTTATTGCAAGTTTTAATTTTCCTTTAGACCCTTCTTCTAAGATATCTCTTTTAAGTTTTGTTGCACTTCTTATTACTATAGCATCAAACTCTTTAAGTTTTTCTCCTAAAACATCCATATCGTAATGAGTATTTACTACTTCAAAGCCTAAGTTTTCTAACGTCTCTATAGCCCCTTTTTGTAAACCGTCATTTGTCAAAACTCTATACAAACCCTTTGCCCCCTTATTTATTATTTTAACTTTAAAATATCTTCTATATTCCCTAATAAATCTTTTAAATCATCCATACTACAATCTGCCATATGAGCTATTCTAAAAGTCTTTTCCTTTAAAGAACCATATCCATTTGATATAGTATATCCTCTATTACCCAGTTCTTTATTAAGTTCTGCTACACTTATACCTCTAGTATTTTTAATAGTTGTAAGAGTATTTGATAAATTGTTTTCGTCTGCAAATAATTCAAAATACTTTCTTCCCCATTCCCTTACGTATTCAGCCATAGCTATATGCCTGTCAAACCTATTTTGAAGACCTTCTTTATTTAAAATATAATCAAGCTGATAATCTAGAGCGAACATATGTGATAAAGATGGTGTTGACGGATATTGATAATCCTTCTTTTGGATGTATTTATATAGAGTTAATAGGTCTAAATAGTATCCCCTATTTGGTACCTTTTCAGCTCTTTCTTTTGCTTTGTTTGAGAATGTGCAAATTGAAAGCCCTGGAGGAAGTCCTATAGCCTTTTGAGTAGATGTTATTAAGATATCTATATTACATTTATCTACTTCTATTTTAGTTCCAACAGCTGAACTTACAGCATCAACTACAAATACCACATCTTTATACTTTTTAACGACTTCGCCTATCTCTTCTATAGGGTTCATAATTCCTGTAGAAGTTTCGTTGTGAGTTATAGTAATTAAATCATACTCACCAGTTTTTAATACACTATCTACTTTTTCAACATCTACAGCTTGACCCATTTCAAATTCAAATAAATCAGCTTTTACATTATTAGATATTGCCATTTCATAAAATCTTTTCCCAAAAGCACCTACTGAAAAAATAGCTGCCTTTTTTAAAGTACACGATCTAACTGCCCCTTCCATCAAACCGCTACCCGAAGTTGTTGAAAGTAATATCTCACTATCTGTAAAAAATATCTTTCTTAAATTATCACTTATTCTTCTTTGAATTATAGAAGCATCTTTGCTCCTGTGCCCTATCATAGGCTCTGCCATCTTTTGAAGCACGTCAGGCCTTACTTCTACAGGCCCTGGTATAAATAACTTTTTGTGCATTTAAACCCCTCCCAAATTTTTACGCTTATTAATTGTTAAAATTGATTTTACTACTATATTACTTTTTTTACAAATATTTTTACATCTACTTTAATTATATACACACCACTTGAAAAAATGTTTCTATTTTACGGACAAAGCTTATTATCTTAAAGAAAATATAGATAAACCATAATACTTTTGCTTATATTCTTTTTAATATACTGTATAAAAAAAGAAAAGCCTCTATATTAATAGAGACTTTTCTTTTCATTGATTGAAAGGAAAACTTTTATTTTAATGAGTGAATCCATAAGATTCTTTTCTTGGGTCAGCTTTTAAAATACGTGCTTCGTTTAAATCTTTTATAGCAGTATTTAAATCAATAACTAATTGTTCTGCCATATTGTGTCCAAGGTCTGCACGACATACGAAACGTTGGATTATTGTTTCTTGTAAATTAGCTGGTAGAGGGTAAGCTGGTACTTGCCATCCTTTCATTAATAATCTGTCTGATAGATCGTATAATGTCCAGTCAACATTTGCATCATCTTTTAATTTATAACATACGATAGGTAAATTTGAACCGTCATTATAAATTTCAAATAATCCTGTTTTTTCAAGTTCTTTAGATAAGAACATAGCTACATCTCTAGTTCTTTCATGTATTTTTTTATATCCATCAAATCCAAATCTTACGAAGTTATAGTATTGACCTATAATTTGACTTGCACTTCTTGAGAAGTTAATTGCCATAGTTGGCATTTTTCCTCCTAAGTAACTTACTTCAAATATTAATTCTTTAGGTAAGTATTCTTCATCTTTCCAAAGAACCCAACCTATACCTGGATATACTAAACCGTATTTATGTCCTGAAGTACTTATTGATACTACGTTTTCTAATTTAAAATCCCAAACTAAGTCTGGAGTAACAAATGGTGCATATAATCCACCTGAAGCTGCATCAACGTGAATTGGAACACTTAATTTTGCAGTTTTGTTGTATTCTCCAATTACTTTATCTAAAGCTTTTATATCATCATATCTTCCTGTATATGTTATACCAAGTATTCCAACTATACCGATTGTATATTCATCAACATAATCTAAAACTTTACTTGCATCTAAGTATCTCATATCTTTTTCCATTGGTACTGTTCTCATTTCTATGTCCCAATATACACAGAATTTTTCCCAGCAAACTTGATATCCTGAAGATATTACAAGGTTTGGTTTTTTAGCATTTACATCTATTCCTAATTTTTCTGCTCTGTTTCTCCATCTGAATTTCATAGCCATACCACCAAGCATACATGCTTCTGATGATCCAACTGTTGAAGTTCCCATAAATTTTTTATCTTCTGGTGCGTGCCATAAATCAGCTATAATATTTACGCATCTATTTTCTATTTCAGTTGTTTGAGGATATTCTGACTTATCTATAGCATTTTTTTCTAATGTTTCTGACATTAACTTAGTAGCCTCTGGCTCCATGTAAGTTTGGCAAAAAGTTGCTAAATTCATTCTAGCATTACCCTCATCCATTAATTCGTCTTTAACTAATCTGTATGATACTCTTGGTTCTAATGATCCTTTTGGCATCTTATATTTTGGTAAATCAACATCTTCTTCTAATGTACCAAAAATAGGTGTCCTATAAGTGTCTTTTAATTCTCTATTTTCTTTACTAAATAACATAGTAAAACCTCCCTAAAATTAATATATTTCATATTCATCTAAAAGATTAATTTAAAATTTCTCTTATAGGTAAACAAATTATCTAATTATTGTTTTTATTATCTGTATTTATTTTATTTACACTAACATTATTTTCATGATTTATGCTATCATCTTGATTCATATAATCTTCAGGTTCTGGCATAATTCTGTGTTGTCCTCTTGCAATTGGAGGAACAAATTTATTTACTTCATCACTTGTCATAACTTCTGGTTCTTTTACTTTTTTATGAGCTGATTTATCGTGAACTGCATAAATTGCAAATGGTATTATTAATACTACGATAAATCCAACTATTAATATTGCTTCGTATTCTTTTGCACTTGAACCACTTAAAGATGATGGTGGTACGAAAGAAATTACAAATGCGATTATTGACATAACAAAACCGACGATTGAGATTATCATTTTTACTACTGTACCGCCTGGTACTTGGTAAGCTCTTTTTAAATCTTTTTCTTTTAATACTAATTTAAAATATGCAATAAAGAATAAGAAATAAGTAATTAAGTAAACAACAACTGTAAGTGACATAGCAGTTAGGAATGAAACGTTGTTTCCTCCACCTCCGAAAGTTAGAAGTGCTGCCCAAATTGTTACTATGATACCTTGTACCATAATTAATGGTGTAGGTACATCGTGTTTATTTACTTTTTTAAATACTGCAGGTAATATACCTTTTTGAGCTGCAACGTACATACCTCTTGAAGGTCCTACAACCCAAGCACTAACTTCTGCACTAACTCCGACAGCTATTAATAATGCAATTATTTTAACTATCCAATCACCATTTGGTGTAAAGTGAGCTACTAAAGCTTGGAATGTTTGTATAACTCCTGAACTTAAGTTTAATTGTTCTTTTGGTATTACTGCTGCTACTGAAAGACCACCGATTGTGTCTAAAACTATTGCACAAACAACTAATATAATCATAGCTAATGGGTAATCCCTTTTAGGATTTTTCATTTCATTAGCGTGAGTTGCTGAAGCTTCAACTCCCATATAAGCTAGTATAAATGATACGAATACTACCATTGTGTTTAATTTAGTAAAGTCTGGGAAAAATGTTTCTGCACTAATTTTAACGTTAAGTGGGTTACCTTGAACAATATATGCAATTGCTAATCCAAATAAAATTACTGATGGAACTACGATACCTATTATAAATCCGACTTGTGCTATTTTAGCTGTATATTTTGTTCCTGCTAACTGTGTGAAAGTTAAAATCCAAAATACTACTAAAACACCAATAAATTTTATAGTTGGATCTGTATTAAGTGCTGGAAAATCTAAAACATATGACAATGCACCTAAAATGAAATATAACATTGTTATAAATCCTATTGAAATTTCAAAGAATTGAAATGCTATCGCTGCAAATCCATATTTTTCTCCTAAAGTATTTCCAACCCAAGCAAATACACCACCTGTTTGCCAACCATCTACTGTTGCCATTTCAGCGGCACATAATGCAACTGGTATAAACCATAAAAATCCACCTGCTAGAAGATAAAACACTAAGCTAAATCCTGATGTTGCAAATGTTGGATATTCATATGCTGCCATAACCATTGATGCTGTCATAGCGAAGAATCCAAATAAAGTTAAATTCTTTTTAGAAGCACCCGGTGGAGTTAATGGCACACTTTTATTTTTTGATCCATTATCCATTTTTATCAAATCCTTTCAATGTTTGTTTATAACCCAAGTATATCAATGCCATTTTTTAGTGTAAATCCACATATTTTGCTATAAAACCATATTAATATTCAAATTTAACCTTTAACTTAACTTATATACCTAAAGATAGCCTAAGATACCTTAATCTTAGTTTTACTAACTTTTTCTAAATATAAAATACAGAGATTAAGCTTAATCTCTGTATTTTCAAGGGCTAAGGCCTATTTTTTTAACTTTTTCTATATTTGTAAATTTTGCTAAACATAGTAATATAGCCATTTAACGTATATTTTAATTGCATATACAAACACTTATTACATTAAATCTGCGTTTATTATTTCAAAAACTTCAATTTCTTTACATATTGATGGTTTTAAGTATATTTTGATAACATTCTTCATACATTTGTTCTATTTTTTTCCTTTAGTTAATTAATTTAATAAAAAAAGCTTTCAAAATGCTAAGTTTAGCATTTTGAAAGCTTAAATTTAAATTCTTTGTTTTATTCCCAGTAAGCATCTTCACCAAGCAAAGTGTTATCAAGACCTCTTAATTGTTCTTTTTCAGTTGCTCTTATAGGATAGATACTATCTATAACTTTTAGTATTATCATAGTCACAACAAAAGAGTATATTGCAACTATTAATACGCCAAGTATTTGTATAAACATTTGATGCATACCACCATCTACTGTATTTACTGCTACAGATGCAAAGATACCAACTAAAATACTTCCAGTTAAGCCTCCCATACCGTGAACACCCCAAACATCTAGCGCATCATCCCATTTCATTTTTCTTCTTACTGCTATACTTACAAAACTAACTATAGGTCCTATAATACCTATAATAACTGCAGCTTTAGGGTCTACATATCCAGCGCAAGGAGTTATAGTTGCAAGACCTGCAACTGCACCAGTTAATAAGTCTACAAATTTTAATTTTTTATTTATAGTTACTGATATTATAGTCCAAACTATCATTCCAACAGATGCAGCTATTGCTGTATTTACAAAGGCTGCTGCTGCAATTTTATCTGCTGCAAGAGAGCCTCCTGCATTGAATCCAAACCATCCAAACCATAACAGTCCAGTACCTATTGCAACTATTACTAAGTTATTAGGATCTAAGTTTTCACCTTTTTTTATAACTCTTTTTCCTAGATAAATTACAGATGCTAATGCACCAAATCCTGCACTTACGTGTATTACTGTTCCTCCTGCAAAATCTATAAATCCTAACTTTTCTAAAAATCCTCCACCCCAAATCCAGTGGCATACTGGTATATAAATAAGAATAGTCCAAGCTATCAATATTAATATATACCCTTTTAGATTTAATCTATCTGCAAATGCTCCTGTCATTAAAGGTGCTGTTATTATAGCAAACATCAATTGATACGCAAAAAACATAACAAACGGTATTGTTGCACCATAACTTGGGTTTGGTGCAAGTCCTACTGAATTCATGCCAAAAAACTGACTAATGCTTCCTATAATACCAGCGTGATCTGTTCCATAAGCTAAACTAAATCCTCCAAATATCCATATGATTGTTACAATTCCCATAGAAATAAAACTCTGCATCATCATAACTAATACATTTTTCTTTCTAACAAGGCCTCCATAAAATAAAGCAAGACCTGGTGTCATTAAACATACCATAGCGGTACATATAATCATAAATGCCGTGTTACCACTATTTATCGCTCCCATAATAAAAAAACTCCTCTCTATATAATTTCTTTTTTATTTTATATCTAATATGTATTTTTTTGGGTACATATTATGTTTTTTTACATTTAAATTACATACTTTACATTAATACCATATTAATTAACTATTTTTTCTTGTTTTAATGCATTGCTAACTTGAAAAGTACTTTTTTTATTTTAAATTTCTATTAAGTCTTCTTATTTAGCCTATTTATTTTCCACTTTATTCAATTATATTGATTTATTTTACAATTAAATCTATCAATTACCATATAATTAACTAAACTTTTAACCTTTGGTCTAAAACTGTTATTTTTTGTTATATTATTCATATTAAGTTAACTGTTTAGAGATTTTATAAGTGCTATCCTGTAATTAAAGAATAAATTTAATTTTATGAGGTGATTTTGATGATTGATAATTTAAATAAGCTAGTAGAAAAAAATAAGGCTTTTATAAAAGATGGACATGTTGCAACTTATATTCCAGCTTTAGCTAAAGTTGATCCTAACCAACTAGGAGTTAGCATAGTTGATTTAAAAGAAAATAAAGCTTTTAATGCCGGAGATTCAAACGTTAGATTTGCTATAGAAAGTATTTCTAAAGTTCCTGTATTAATTCTTGCAATTCTTGATAATGGTTTAGATTTTGTATTTAGTAAAATTGGAACTGAACCTACAGGATTTCCTTTTAACTCAATTATGAATATGGAAATTAGACACGGTGAAAAGCCTACTAACCCATTCGTTAATGCTGGTGCGATAGCAACAAACTCATTAGTGAAAGGAAAAGATTCAGACGAACGTTCAGCTAGAATATTAGACTTTTTCAAAAAAATAATGAATGACTCTAATATAACATTAGACACCGATATATATTTATCTGAAAAACGTACTGGAGACGTAAATAGATCTCTTGCTTTCTATATGAAAGGTAATGATATAGCTGATTTCGATGTAGATGATGTTTTAGATTCTTATTTTAGACAATGCTCAATGCTTGTAACTGCTGAAGGATTAGCTAATATGGGTGCTGTTTTAGCTAACAGAGGTGTTTGCCCTTGGAATAAAGAACGTCTTTTCGATGAAGAAGTAGCTACAATAGTAAAATCTTTAATGACTTCTTGCGGATTATACGATGAATCTGGTACTTTCTCAGTTCACATAGGGGTTCCTGCTAAAAGCGGAGTAGGCGGAGGAATATTAGTTGCTGTTCCTAATAAATGTGGTATAGGATTATTTAGTCCTGCATTAGATGTTCCTGGCAACAGTGTAGCTAGTATGAAGCTTTTAAAAGATTTATGTACTGAATACGAATTAGATATATTTAGATAATAAAAAAAGATGATGAATTTTTAATTCATCATCTTTTTTTATTTATATATTTCTAAATATTTATCTTTTAAATAGTCTAAGAAGTATTTAGGGTTTAATTCCTCACCGCTTACTATTTTTATTATTTTGCTAGGTGAATACATAGCTCCATACTTGTGAACATTATCTTTAAGCCAATCTTTAACACCTAATAACTCTCCATTTTCTATATCTTTATAAATATTTTTATATTCTTTAGTCATAGTGTATAACATTTGCGCTCCATAAAGATTTCCTAAAGCATAACTTGGGAAGTATCCAAAAGAACCGTCAGACCAATGTATATCTTGAAGAATTCCTGAATTATCATCAGTTGGTTCTACCCCTAAATATTCTTTATATTTAGAGTTCCACATTTTCTCTACACTGTCTACATCTATATCTCCATTTATAAGTGCCTTTTCTATTTCATATCTTATAATTATGTGAATACTATAAGTTAATTCATCCGCCTCTGTTCTTATTAAAGAAGGCTCTACGTAATTTATAGCATCGTAAAAATCCTCAAAACTTATATCACTAAATTCTTCAAATTCGTATTTTGCATAATTTATAAAGTACTTCCAAAACGCCTTACTTCTCCCTATAAGATTTTCATAAAATCTTGATTGAGATTCGTGTATACTCATTGATATAGCTGAATCTAAACCTGTTTTTTGCATAGAATCTGGAATATCTTGTTCGTAAATTCCATGCCCTGCCTCGTGAATGCAACTATAAAGACATGATGTAAAATCATTATTGTAGTTTGTAGTTATTCTAACGTCCTTGTTTCCAAAACCTATAGTAAATGGATGCGTGCTCTCATCTAATCTACCAAAATCAAAGTCATATCCCATCTTTCTTAAAACAAACTTAGAAAACTTCTCTTGATTTTCTTTTTTAAAATCTCCTACGAAGAAACTTCTATCTATTTTTTTGTTAGATTTTTTTATTTTAGCTAATATATCTAATATTCCGTCTTTAAGTTCTTTAAATATTTTATCTAGCTTTTCTACAGTCATTCCCTCTTCATATTTATCTAAAAGAGTATCGTATGGATTCTTCTCGAAGCCCCAGTATCTTATAAATTCTTTTTGAAATTCTACCATATTTTTTAGGTGTGGCTTAAATATTTCAAAATCATTTTTTTCTCTTGCTTCTTCCCATGCCCCTTGTGAAAGAGTTGATGCTATAGTAAATTCTCTGTATCTTGTTTCAGGTATTTTGTTAGTCTCTTCATATTCTTTTCTATAAAGCTTTATCATAGCTTTGTCTATTTCTGAAAGATCTTCGTTATTTCCCGCGAAATAATTTAAAAGTTCAAACATTTTATCTGAAGTTGTCATCTTAAAAGATTCAGCAGATAAGTGCTCTACGATTTCAGCTCTTTGCTCTATTGCCTTTTTAGGCATCTTTGTTTGCATATCCCAATACACAACTTCTAAAGCCCTATTAGTAACTGCAATAGATTCAATATATTTTTTTAATTCTTTAAGTTTTTCTTCTCTCATAATTTAATGCACTCTCCTTTTTACCATTCTGGTCCAAAGTATAAGACTGATTCTGTTTCTCTACAATATTTCGTTATCATGCAAACGCTTAGTTTTCTAGGACATTTATAGCAAACACACCCTAAATCTTTTCCGTCACAGTTACCATTCTTAAGTTCTGGACATTCCTTGCAATTAACACCTGTTCCTGCTGCCATTTATTTCACTCCTAATTTAATCTTTACACTTATTATACCAAATAAAAATTTCCTTATAGTAAAAACATTATTAAATTTAAAAGGGATAACCTTAAACATTTAAGATTATCCCTTAATTTTATATAATTATATCTCTATTTTTAAACCTTAAAAAGGATATTGTATAACATACTACTGTAGTTATTAACATCACTATAACTGCAAAATTAGGCGTAAAATTTTCAACATACAATCTTCCACCTAACCAGCCTGTAATAAGATGAGTAACATCTCCGTAGCTTAGGAAAGAATATTTAAGAACTCCAGACCTTAAAAGTTCTATTTGTGGAAGTACTCCTCCTACTACCGTTATTATTACAGAAACAGACATAGACATGATATTACTTTTAAATAATGATGAAATCATAAATATAAAAGAAGTTAATGTTATTAAAAATACAGATTGATACATAAAGCTTTTTAATATAAATTCAAAGTAAGTTATAAAATACCCTGAACCATTTATAAGTTCCATATTGATGGTATCATATCTAAAAACTTTTCTAAACCCTTCTCCAACTGTTATTAATGCTTTTAAAGAATCAAATCCATCGATAATTCCTATGCCTATTATATTTACAATAACTTCAGACCCTAAAATTATAAGAAGTGCTGCTATATTTATTGCTATTATCTTTGAAACTAGAATTTTACTTCTACTTATAGGTTGTACAAGTAAAAATTTAAATGTTGGAGGACTGCATTCCCCTGAAACTATATCGCTCATAAATACAGACATTAAGGCACCTATAATTCCAACTCCCAAAAAGAAAAATATATACATAGCATTTATTCCAAGCGAAAATCCGTAACTATCTATAGGCTCTACATTATTATCTAAATAATAGCTATTTTCTTCTAGGCTTCTATTTATATTATCTAATTCTTGAAGATTTTCTTCACTTTTACTATTAAACTTTAAAATTTCCTTTTTTCTAACATTTAAAGAATCACTATCCTCTTTAACCTTTTCCCTCCAATGTTTTTTAGGCGAATTAATTTCCTTTTTTACTTCGTTTAAATATTCTTTTTCATTTTTCAATTGATTCTCTTCATCTTTAAGACTTTCTTTTAGATATTCTAACTTTTCTTTTTCAGAGTTTTTATCTAAATCTTCTATAGTTTCTTTAGTTTCTATTATTCTGCTTTTATATTCTGCTATATTATGTTCTATTTGTTTTATTCTATTTTCAGGTAAGTCGCTCTTTCTTCTTTCTTCTGCTTGCATATACATAAGAAAGTTCATAAGAACTAACCCACATAGAGTAGCTATAATTATAAACCAAGTCTTCTTCTTACAAAAAATTTTTATAAGTTCATTTTTAACTAAGCTAAAAAGCACTATTTTACGCCCCCTTTAACTAATTCCATATATCTTCTTTCAAGACCATCTCTATTTTTACGTATTTCTTCTATTTTAACTCCGTATTTAACTAAATTTTCTATAAGTTCTGGAGTCATATCCCATTCTATAATTATATTTATAACTCCATTTCTTTCTTTTGCACTTGCAACAAATGGAACTTTTTGAAGTGCTAGAAGTGCTTCTTTCATATCACTAGAAACTACTAAACTTAAGCTTTCTTTTTCTATGTTATGTATAGCTATATTCATATCCTCTACACTTTTTATAACACCTTCGTTTATAAAAGCAACCTTATCACAAAGTTGCTGAACTTCAGATAAAATATGAGAGGAAATAAGAACAGACATATTATATTTTCTAGACGCAGTTTTTACTATATTTCTAAAATCTATTATTCCAGAAGGGTCAAGCCCATTAGTAGGTTCATCTAATATTAAAAGTTTAGGTCTCCCAAGCAAGGCTGCTGCAAGACCTAACCTTTGTTTCATCCCAAGAGAATATTTTTTTACTTTATCATCTATTCTGTTTTGAAGTCCTACAGTCTCTATAAGCTCTTCTACCTCTTCTTTTGAAACCTTTCTTATCCTTGCTATTTGCATAAGGTTTTGTCTTCCTGTTAAGTATGAATAAAGCTCTGGATTTTCAACGATAGCACCTACATCTCTTAAAGCGATTTCTTTATCTTTAACTAAATTTATTCCGCATATCTTTATTTCTCCGTAAGTAGGTAGCATTAACCCTACAAGCATTCTTATAGTAGTAGTTTTCCCTGCACCGTTAGGCCCTAAAAATCCAAATATCTCTCCTTCTTCTATTGAAAAATTTAAATCTTTTATTATTTCTCTACTGCCTATTCTTTTTTTTAGATTACTTACCTCTAAAACCTTCATAAAACTCTTCTATCCCCCTTATAAACCTATTGTTTTCAGAATACATTATGTATCTTAATATATTTAAAAGTATTTCCTTAATCTTTTCTTAAAATTGTAAAATTAAAAAAAGATGCTAAAACTAAAGCTTTAGCATCTTTTTTATTTTAAACTAATATATCTCTTTTTACAAATCTTGTATGAGCTATTAAGTATGTCACTATAATAGTTATTATCATAACTATTATTCCTGTTTGAGGTAATATATTCTCAAGATTATGCATTTGATTTATATCACCCATTATTACATTTGCTACATCACCATAACTTAAAAAGTTTAGGTCTGCAAATTTACTTATATATGGGATTGACATAGTTGCAGATCCAAGTACCCCTACAACTACTGAAACTGCCATAGACATCATACTACTATTAAATAATGAAGATATCATAAATACAAAGCTAGTTACAGCTATTACAAATAAAGTTTGCATAGCGAATCCTCTTAATAAGAATGCTCCGTAAGTTACATATTTTCCTGTAGCATCTATAGGCATAAGTATAGTTTCTGCTCCTTGCTTTATAAATTCATATCTTTGATCTACAAACACCATAGATTTTAAAGTATCAAATCCGTCTATTATTCCGACCCCTAAGACAGTTATTAAAAGCTGCGTTCCTATTATTAGAATTACCGTTGTTAAAACTATTGATATATATTTAGATAATATTACTTTGCTTCTACTTATAGGTTGTACTAATAAAAATTTAAATGTTGGAGGTGTACATTCTCCTGATACTATATCACTTGCAAATACAGCAATCCCTGCTGCAAGTATTCCAAGCCCTAATAAGCTTGAAATTATACCAAAGTTTTCTCCTATTGAAAACCCAAATTTATCAACAGGTTTTATATTGTTATTTAAATAATAGTCATTATTTTCTATTTCTCTTTTAATGTGACCTTCTTCTCTTTTTGTGTATATGTTATTTTCTTGTCTTTTTAATTCTTCTAGTCTGTTTGTTAATTCTTTTTTCTCAGCCTTTACTTCTTCTTGCCACGTTTTTGGTGGATTATTCTTTTCTTTTTCTAAAGTTTTTATAGTATTTTCTATCTCTTTAATTCTGTCTTTCCCAAAACCTACTTCTGATTTATAAAACTCTTTATCTTTATCAGTTTGAGCATTCTTAAAACTATTTTCATTTTCTTTTAGGTTGTTTTTTTCGTGTGCTAAATAATCTTGCTCTGATTTTATTCTATTTTCTACTTTAGAATTTTCTTCCCAACTTTTAGCCGATTTATATCCTATAATATTTAATCCTAAGATAAATACAAAAAACAATGCAAATACAACCCAAGTTTTAGGCCTTTTAAATATTTTTTTAAGTTCGTTTATTATTAATCTAAAAAGCATTATCTTATTCCCCCTTCAACAAGTTCCATATACCTTTGTTCTAATCCTTCTCTATTTTTCTTAAACTCTTCTACTCCGATTTCTAATTTAACTATTTCTCTTACTAGTTCTGGAGCTTTATTTGATTCGATAACTATATTAATTACACCATTTTTATCTTCTACAGCTGTAACAAATTTAATAGTTTTTATTTTATTGACTGCATCTTTTATATCAGTTGATGATATTAAAGTTATGCTTTCTTTTTCTGTACTACTTATAGCTATATCCATATCTTCTACAGCTTTTATTACACCATCATTTATAAATGCAACCTTATCACAAAGCTGTTGAACTTCTGATAATATATGTGAAGAGATTAAAACTGCCATATTATGTTTTCTTGCTGCTGATTTTACTATACTTCTAAAATCTATTATTCCTGAAGGGTCTAATCCATTCGTAGGTTCATCTAAAATTAAAAGCTTAGGTTTTCCTATTAATGCTGCTGCAAGCCCTAGTCTTTGTTTCATTCCTAAAGAATATTTCTTTACCTTATCATCTATTCTATCTTCTAAACCTACAGTTTTTATAAGTTCGTTAACTTCTTCTTTACTTACTTTTCTTATATATGCTATTTGCATAAGATTTTCTCTTCCTGAAAGGTAAGAATAAAGCTCTGGATTTTCAACTATAGCTCCAACATCTTTTAAGGCTTTCTCTTTATTTTTTGAAAGTTTCTCACCACATATAGTTATTTCTCCACATGTTGGGTGAATAAGTCCAACTAACATTCTTATAGTAGTCGTCTTTCCAGCTCCGTTAGGCCCTAAAAATCCGTAAATTTCACCTTCTTCAATTGAAAAACTTAAATCTTTAATTATCTCTCTAGATCCAATTTTCTTTTTTAATCCTTTAACTTCTAATACTTTCACTACTACTCCCCCTTGTCTCTATATATTTATATTACATATATTTCCTTAATTTAAAGTTCCGTTTTTCCTTAACAATTTCTTAAAAAAAAATAAGGCAATCTAAATATTTAGATTGCCTTATTCTTAGAAAAACATTTGAAACAATATAAGTGCTATTATTCCGGGTAACCCTAAGATACCTGCTATAAGAGCTGTAAATATGTTTATTCCTATACTTATACCAAAAGATGCCCCTAATAAATTAACTATATATAACGCTATAACTCCAGCTATTCCGTTAATAAGTAATTTTATTGGCCATTTTAGTAATTTTAGTAGAACATATAGGATTACTACACCTACTAGTCCATATATAATTATTTCTCCATTAGACATTTGATTCACTCCTTAATACTTTGCAAGTCTTGTACATCTTTCTATTATATATTCTCCATCTACTGAAATATGATTTTTTTTCGCAACTTCTATAAGATATTCATATCTCTTTTTTGCTGCTTTTTCTGCATAAATTGCAACTTCTACTAATAATGGATCTCTAACATTATTAAATACGCTTGCTGCAATTTCCATTTCAGCTTTAGATTGTTCAATTTCCGCTAAAAGTTTATCTTCTTCTGATTCTATTTTGCCCCATTTGAAATACTCTCCTAAAAATTTACTATTCATAATCTACCCCTCCGAAAAAATCATTTTTATATTTTAATTTTTTCCAAGAAGCTAAAATTATATACAGCCTATTAAACTTTAAGGAACATTTTTTTCTATAGTCCATATATTAAAACTATAAGAAGCTTTTCACTCATTCTCAAACAAAACTTCTAACTCCCATCTATATTTTAAGGACTCAAATTTTTGAGTCCTTCTTTTTTTATATTTGAGTTCTTCCTTCTAATGCCTTTGATAATGTAACTTCATCTGCATACTCTAAGTCTCCACCAACTGGTATTCCTGCCGCTATTCTAGTTACTTTTACATCTAAAGGTTTAAGTATTTTTGCTATATACATAGCTGTAGCTTCACCTTCTATGTTAGGATTTGTAGCTACTATTACTTCTTTAACTTCTTCTCTCATTCTAGATACTAATTCTCTTATTCTAATATCTTGTGGTCCTCTTCCTTGCATAGGAGAAAGATTTCCGTGAAGTACAT
This sequence comes from Clostridium chrysemydis, assembly GCF_015234215.1. Classification (GTDB taxonomy): domain Bacteria; phylum Bacillota; class Clostridia; order Clostridiales; family Clostridiaceae; genus Clostridium; species Clostridium chrysemydis. Next base: position 30,446 of record NZ_JADEKP010000006.1, read on the forward strand.
GATATACTCCATTATATTCTTTAACTTTTTCCATAGTCATTATATCTTTAGGTTCTTCAATTACACAAATAGTGCTTTTATCCCTTGAAGGATTTGAACAAATAGAACAAGGATCACTATCTGTAAAGTTTCCACAAATTGAACAATACTTTATAGTTCCTCTAGCTTGAACTAGTGCATTTGCAAAATCTTTTACTTCTTCTTCTGGTAAGTTTAATATATGTAAAGTTAATCTTTGCGCTGATTTTTTCCCTATACTAGGTAGCTTTGCAAACTCTTCTATTAATTTTTCTATAGCAACTGGATAAAATTCCATAATTTAATTTCCCTCTCTTCTTTTTATCTTCATAAATGTAGTTTAATCTAAAAAACCATTTAGGACAAACTTTTTTTGAAATCTTAAATAATTTGTTATTAATTCCTCAGAGTGTAATTTTTTTACTTTAGTGGTGATATAATTATATCAATAAAGGGGGACGATTTTATGAAAAGAATGATTGAACTAGAATCTGGAGAAAATCAACTAATAAGTGTAGTAGTAAAGAAACCTGCATCTAACAGTGATGCTGCAAAAAGTTTTTTATTTGGGAGTGTTTTATCATTTCTAGCTCCATCTAGCGCAGGTAGCGTTATGGAAAATTTTATTTTAACTCTATCTGATAGATACTTCTATTTAGAAAGTGTTTACTTTTTACCACTTACAGGAGAAGCTGAAGTTAATGGTTTAACTAAAATACCTTTAAAAGATGTAAATAAATTCGATATTTTAGAAGAAACTCATCCTGAAGAAAACAAAAAGATCTACAAGATAATATTAGAAACAAAAAAGAAAAATTATTATTTAGTAGATGAAAATAAAAAAGATAAAAATTTCTCTCCTGAGATGAAAAAAATATATAATCTTTTGTTAGAATCTAATTAATTTAAAATAAAAAAATAGCTATCTTAAAAAAGATAGCTATTTTAATTTATTAGAATAATCCTGGTATATTCATTCCACCAGTTAATTTACCCATTTGACTTGAAGTTTCTTGTTCTGCTTTTCTTAACGCTTCGTTTACTGCACTAAGAATTAAGTCTTCTAACATTTCTACGTCATCTTCATCAACAACTTCAGGCTTTATGTTTATAGATAGAACTTCTTTTTTACCGTTAGTTTTAACAGTAACAGCTCCGCCTCCAACTGATGCTTCGAATTCTTTTTCTTCAAGCTCTTTTTGCATTTGTTCCATTTTCTTTTGCATTTGTTGAGCTTGCTTCATTAAGTTATTCATTCCTCCCATACCACCTGGGAATCCACCTTTTGCCATAAATAGTCCTCCTCTAAAAATTAAAATCTAATTTTTATTATATATTATTTTTATTTGCTTTTCTATAAGGTTATATTCTTATGTTTTATTTTATACTATGATACCATATCTTTATTTGTACCTTAGTGTTTTAACTTTAATATTTGTTTATTCGTCAATAATCTCTAAAAAGTCTGAACCTATAACATCAGTTAAAACTTCTTCTGGATTTTTAACTTCTTCATTATTTTCTTTAACTTTAAAATTAACTCTTACTCTATTTTTTAAAACATCAGAAAAGACTTCGTTTATTACTTTGTTGTTATCTGGCTTTTCTAATCTTTCTTTGTTAAATGAGTATTGCTCATCATATTCTATAGTGACTACTCCGTTTTCACATGTAGCTGGTCTACCTGTAGTAATAGATGCGTAAATTATCATATTTCTTCTATTTTTAAATTCTTCTAAGATATCTCTCCAAGAAGATTTTACCGCATTTATATTAATACTATTAGATAATTCATCATCGCTATACGTGTGAACTGTTTCTTTTTTAGGTGCTACTTTAGCTTTCATACTATTAAGTGAATTAGTAGAAGTTACAGCCCCCTCTTCTTTAGGAGATGCACCTTTTGAAACTACTATTTTACCTGATTTAAGTGCAGTTTCAAGTCTGTTTATTCTTGAAAGTATTACTTCATTTGAATTATCATACTCTATTTTGCAAATCTTTATTATGGCAAGTTCAAGATATAATCTAGCTTGTTTTGATAATTTTGCATTAGCTTCAGCTTCTTGAAGTATTCTAATGCTTCTCATTATCTCCTCTACTCTTATTCTGTTTCCTTGCTCTTTTATTAATTCTATATTTTCTAAAGACATATCTAAAACTTCTTCTGGGTTATTTGTTACTTTAACCATAAGAAGATTTCTATAGTGAGCTACTAAATCTTTTATAAATAAGAAAACATCTTTTCCTGCAAAAACTATATCGTCTATAGTTCCTATAGCACCTTCAATGTTTTTTTCTATAGTGCATTCTGTTAATTTTAGTAGATACTCGTTAGTAACAAGCCCTAGCATAGAAACTAGTTCGTTATAATCTACTGCACCATTTCCCATAGAAATAGCTTGATCTAATATACTTAAAGAATCCCTCATAGCACCATCTGATACTCTAGCTACAAGTTCTAAACTCTTATCTTCAGCATAAATTCCTTTACTATCTACTATCTCTCTAAGCCTCTTTTTTATATCCTCATTACTTATTCTTTTAACGTCAAATCTTTGACATCTTGAAAGTATAGTTATAGGTAATTTTTGAGGATCTGTCGTTGCTAATATAAATATTACGTTAGACGGAGGTTCTTCTAAAGTTTTTAAAAACGCGTTTACAGCTCCTGTTGAAAGCATGTGAACCTCATCCATAATATATACTTTATATTTTGCTTCTTGAGGAGGGTATTTAGCGTCATCTATAATATCTCTAATTTTATCTATACCGTTATTTGATGCTGCATCTAGTTCTGTAACATCTATAGCTAATCCTTCGTTTATCTTTTTGCACATATCACACTCGTTACAAGGTTCTCCTTCTTGTAAATTAGTGCAGTTTACTGCTTTTGCAAAAACTTTAGCAGTAGAGGTTTTACCTGTTCCTCTAGTTCCGCAAAAAAGATATGCGTGAGCTATTCTATCGTTTAATATTTGATTTTTAAGCGTTGTCGTTATATGTTCTTGCCCTACTACATCTTTAAATGTTTTAGGTCTCCATTCTCTATACAATGCTGTATATGCCAAGGTTATCACCTCTTCTTTTTAAAGTTTAAGTTTACATATTATTATACACTAATAGCGAATTAATTAATAGATTTCATAATTATATACAAATTACTAATTTAGTATTAAGATTTAGTTTTTTTATTTATTTAATAAAAAATTCGTTAGATAATGTTTATATACATTCGTATAAGGAGGAAAAGTAATGAAAAATAAACTTAATAAATTTCAAAAGTCCCATTTAATATTCTTTTTTATAGGCATAATATTATTTTTAGCATCTTTATCATTTGCTATATACTTTTTTGCTTCAAATTATTTTTTAAGTTTTACTTATAAACCTTTAAAATCATTTGCAAAAAATATAGCTACTATTTCTGAAATAGGATTTTTCTTAGCTTTAGGATTATTCATTTTGAGATTTTTGATTAAAGATTTAAGTTCTCGCGGTGTTTCTTTATTAAATAAACAATTATCAAGATTTAATTTTGAAATACCAACTGATATTTCAAATAGAATATTAGATAGTTATCCTTTTAAAAAATTCAGAGAAATTTTAATGCCTTTTGCTAAATTTTTTCAAAGATATCATATAATTTTTGCACTTCTTGCAGGTTCAATAATTTTAATACATGGATGCATTTTTTTATCACTAGGTTTTAAGTGGGAAATAGGATATATATTTGGAGTTTTAGCTATGATTAATTTATTTATTATTATAGTATCTGGTATCTTTAGAATTTTTAATAAAAATATTTTACCTCACAAACATCTAGGAATATCTTTTATAGTTCTTATGTGCTTACACATATTATTTATTTAATATATTAATTTGAATTATTATAATCTATAATATAGAATTAAGTAGATATTTTTAGAAAGGGGTGTCTTTTTATGAGTCTTTATGACAAACAATACTTAGATATTGTAGAAAAGATATTAGATAACGGTTATTACGATCAAAACAGAACTGGTGTAGCTACTTACAAAATACCACACCAATTTATGCAATTTGATTTAGAAAAAGAATTTCCTATTTTAACTACTAAATTCGTAGCATTCAAAACTGCTGTAAAAGAGCTTTTATGGATATATAAAGATCAATCAAATAGCGTAAAAAAACTACAAGAACAAAACGTTAAAATATGGAACGAATGGATGATGGAAGACGGAACTATCGGAACTTCTTACGGTTGGGTTGTTAAAAAATTCGATCAATTAGATAAATTAATCGAAGCTTTAAAAAATAATCCTCAAGATAGAAGAATGATGATAAACCTTTGGCAAATTCCATACTTAGATACAGGTGCACTTCACCCTTGTTGCTTCCTAACTATGTGGGATGTAACAGATGGTAGACTTAACTGTATGCTTGTACAAAGAAGTGGAGATATCCCACTAGGTGTACCTTTTAACACTACCCAATACGCAGTGCTTGTTCACTTAATTGCACAAGTTACAGGATTAAAACCTGGTTTATTTACTCACGTAATAAATAATGCTCACATATATGAAAATCAAATCGAAGGAATGAAAATCCAATTAAGCAGAAGAAACGATGCTTACGAAGCACCAAAGCTTTGGTTAAATCCAGAAATTAAAGATTTCTACGATTTCACTCCTGAAGATATAAAACTAGAAAACTATGAATACCATCCATCAATAAAAATGGAGGTTTCAGTATAATGTTATCTATAATAGTTGCTACAGCTTCTAACAATGCTATCGGAAAAGATAACAAGCTTTTATGGCATATTTCTGAAGATTTAAAAAGATTTAAAGAGATTACATCATCTCACAAAATCTTTATGGGAAGAAAGACTTTCGAGTCCCTTCCTGGTATTTTACCAAACAGGCCTCATTTAATCTTAACTAGAGATAAGAATTTTTCTGTTTCTTCTGATAAAGTTACTATATTTAATAATTTAGATGACTTTTTAAAGGAATATAAAGATTCTAAAGAAGAAGTTTTTATAATAGGTGGCGGTGAAATATATAAATCTTTAATGCCTTATGCAGATAAAATATATCTAACTAAAATTCACAAAGACTTTGAAGCTGATACTTTCTTTCCACAGATAGACCTTAATAACTGGGAAGTTATTAACACTTCTCCTAAGTTATTAGACGAAAAAAGTGGATTAAATTATGAGTTTATAGATTTAAAAAGAAAATAGTTTTTAAGAATAGAAAAAGAGGGTATCTTACAAAAGTAAGATGCCCTCTCTTTCTTATCCTATTGTTCTCTATCTAAATCCTATTGAAGAGTAACCTAATTTATTTAAATTAGCTATTTTTTTTCATAAAAAAACCATGCACCTCGCTTCGACAATAAACTCTAGGCGTTACCTCCGCAGTTAGCTCAGGCCAGATTGATCCACGGCACACGGAAGAAACCACTTATTGCTGCTTCCTTCCGGACCTGACAAAGTTCATGGGCTCCCGTTGCGTGGGACCCAGCCATCAACACCACTTACGTAGGGCAGACCCTAAAGTTTAAGGCCTCTACGAGGACTTCGATCTTGCTATAGCGGATTGCAAGTTACAGGGCACCGCTAACTCCCCATCTAGCACGGTATGGTAAAGAGTGTAGGAGTTGCACCTACAGTAGAGTAACTCTACTCGCACTGCAAAATTTCTTAAGCTTTAAGAAATTTTAGGACTCTCCATATTCATGATTTAATTTACTCACTAATAATATCATATAAACTTTTTAAATTCAATGGTTTTTTATGAGAGTAAAAATCTTTGGCGGAGAGAAGGGGATTTGAACCCCTGATAGAAGTAAATCCTATACACGCTTTCCAGGCGTGCTCCTTCGGCCACTCGGACATCTCTCCTTATATACTAATAATATCACATTACTTTTATTTTTAAAACTCATTCGTTTTTATCACTTTTAAACATTTTCATTTATTTATTTTTTATTATTATTAACTTTTATTTATTAAATACTTAATTTTTCTACAATATCTACGATAATATAACCACTTCAAAATAATTACAAATGAAAAGGAGGAACAAAACTTGAATAATTTTAAAAATAAAATAAAAAACTTCTCATTTACTAAATCTATTAGAGGGAAATTTATACTTCTAGTTGGAGGTATTTTAATCTTTAGCCAAATTGCAACCTCTACCCTTTCCTTCTTCTTATCAAAACCGATTCAAGAAGAACAAATTATTTCAATATTCCAATCTGATGCACGTGGAATAGCTTCAACAATAAAATATTTTTTAGATAGTGAATCTCTTGAAATAAACGGATTTCTATTTGATCAAAAATTTAAAGATTTAGCGGTTTCAAATGTAAATGATCTTAAAGGAAAGGACGCTAAACTAAAGAAATCACAAGAAGAGTTAAATAAAATATTAAAAAAAGATATGAGTAAAAAATACGTATCTGATGTTTACTTAGTTAATAAAGACGGTATTATAGTATCTTCTGGTGATGAATCTGTGCTTTTTGCAGATGTTTCTGATAGAGATTATTTCAAGAAGATGAAAGAGGGAGAAGATACATATATATCTGATATGCTAGTTTCTACAGATTCATCTGGAAAACATATAAATGTTATAGCTAGAAGAATGACAGATGAAAAAGGAAACTTTATCGGAATGATAGGTAAGGATTTAACTTCTGACGCTTATGTTGATCTTTTAAAGAAATATAATGTTGATAGATACAATGTATTTCTAACTGATAAAAAAGGACAAGTTGTTTATAACGTAGATGATTCTTTAATAGGCACTGAAATAAAATTAGATATTTATGATACTAAAGACTTAGGTGATGGAATGAGTGAATTATCTTATAAATATAAGGATTCAGACAAACTAGCTATAACAGATAAAATACCTGGTTTAGGTTGGACAGTTCATTCTACTGGGCACAAATCTGATATAAATGAACCTATTATGAGGATATTATATACATCAGGCATCCTTACTTTAGTTATATTAATAATATCTTTAATCTACACATCATATGCAGCTAAAAAATTCTCAAACCCTATAAAGAAATTAAAAGACTATACTGCAAAGATAGCTAAGGGAGAATTAAACTTTAGAATTACAGATATAAAAACTAAAGACGAAATAGAAGAACTTTCTGACGAGTTAAATATAGCTTTAGATAGCTTATCTACTACTCTTAGAGAAGTTAAAACTACAATAAATACAGTTACAGACCAATCTAGTAATTTATCTGCTGTAAATGAAGAAGTAACTGCAACTAATAGCGAAATAAATTTAGCTATAAATAATATAACTGAGAGAATTACAGATTCAGCCCTTCAAGCACAAAACTGCGAGGATCAAACTAAAGAATTAGAATTATCAATGATTTCTTTAGAAGAAAATAATAAACTTATGGTTAATCAAAGTGATTCTGTTGTTGAATCATTAAATTCTAATAACAAGAATTTAGATACAGTATTAGATTCTAAAGAGCAGTCTTATAGTAGTTTTGAAGAACTAAAGTCTACTATAGATAAATTAATTGGAGGTGTTAAAAATATAAGCACTTTCTTAAATGATATAAACCAAATAGCAGAGCAAACTAATCTTTTATCTTTAAATGCTGCTATTGAAGCTGCAAGAGCTGGCGAGGCTGGAAAAGGCTTTGCTGTAGTATCTGACGAAATAAGAACACTTTCAAGCGATACTCAAATTGCAACTGAAAAAATCAGAGACATAATAAATCAAATAGATAATTTAGTAGGTGAAACTAAAACTACTCTAGATGTTACTGAAAAGCTAAATACAGACGAAAATAATTACTTTAAATTAATGGCATCTTCATTTAGCGAAATGGAAACTTCTTTAAACGAGATGGTTTCTATAACTAATATGATTTCAAACGAAATAAACTTAGTAAATGAAAAGAAAAATGCTGTTCTTACAAGTATTTCTGAAGTATCAGATAGCTCTCAGCAAATTGCTGCAATAACAGAAGAGCTTTCTGCATCAGCAAACGAACAAAGTCTAACTTTTGACACAATTAATACTAGTGCAAGTGAATTACAATTCACAGCAGAAGACGTAAGATCTAAGGTAGAAAATTTCATAATTGACTAATTAATACTAATATTTACTCCTTGTTAATTGATTTTTTAATAAATTTTATAATATAATTTATTCTTGTATTATAATTTAAAATAATTAACGAGGAGTATATTAATGTTTAAGGGTAAAAGTTTTAAAAAACTAAAAGACTTTAAAGTGACAAAATCAATTCAAACCAAATTTGTTATGATTGTAGGGATTTTACTAATTTTAAGTCAAATTGCTACATCTCAATTAACATTTAACCTAGTGAAAAAAGAACAAACCAATCAAATAATTGCAACATTTGAATCGGACGTAACTGGTATTTCTGAATCACTTGGTTACTATCTAAAAAGTGAAGCTGTTGAACTCAATGGATTTTTATTTGATCAAAATTTTACAAATTTTGCTAAAGTAGACGCTAATGACTTAAAAAAATCAGATTCTAAGGCTTCAAAAACTCAAAAAGAAATAAACTCTATATTTAAAAAAGATACTGAAAAATCTCATATAGAATCACAGTATTTAATAAATAAAGATGGGGTAATAGTTGCTTCTTCAGATGAAGCTGGAATTTTAAGAAATGTTTCAGATAGAAAGTATTTTAAAGAAATCCAGTCTGGAAAAGATACTTACATATCAAATCTTATTAAATCAAATGAATCTGGAAACTACATTAATGTTGTAGCTAGAAGAATGACAGATAAAGATGGTAATTTTATAGGAGTTATATGTAAAGATATAGTTTCTGATGCCTATAAGCCATTATTATCACCATATAACAAAGATACATTCAATGTATGTTTAACTGATGAAGACGGCGTTATGATTTATAATTCAAATAAAGATTTAATAGGCCAAAAAATTGACTTAGGTCAAGATAAAGCTGTAAAGGATGAAAATAATAACAACGTATCAAGAGTTAACTATACATTAAACGGACAAGAAAAAATGGCACTAACATCTACTATGCCTTCAACAGGATGGCATGTATATTCTACAGGTATAGTTAAAGATTTTTATGCCCCTATAGATAAGATTTCTTTAATGTCAAACTTAGTAGCTGCTGTAATTTTAATAATTGCACTTATTATCACTTTCTTCCTTGCAAAGAGTTTCTCAAATCCAATAAAGAAACTTAAAGATTATATTGGACTTCTTTCAAAGGGAGATTTAAGTTTTAGAATAAACGATATAAAAACAGGTGATGAAATAGAATCACTTGCAAACGAGCTTAATGATACTTTAGAAAACTTATCTAATGTATTAACTGATGTACAAGCTTCAGTTAATAATGTAACTGATCAATCAAGCAATCTTTCTGCAATAAATGAAGAAGTTACAGCAACTAATAACGAGATAACTCTTGCTATTAATAATATAACTGAAAGAATTACAGATTCAGCTATGGAAGCTCAAAAATGTGAGGAGCAAACAAAAGATTTAGAGTCTGCCGTTAACTCTTTAGATTCACATAATAAAATTATGATAAATCAAAGTAATAACGTAGTAGACACACTAGTTCAAAATAATAACAACATAGAAAATCTTATAAACTCTAAAAAAGATTCTGCAAGAAGCTTTAGCAATTTAAAAGCTACTATAGATGATTTATTAAAGGGAGTAAATAATATCTCTAATTTCTTAAATGTAATAAACCAAATTGCAGAACAAACTAACCTTCTATCACTTAATGCTGCAATTGAAGCTGCAAGAGCTGGTGAGGCTGGAAAAGGATTTGCTGTTGTATCAGATGAGATAAGAAATCTATCAAACGATACTCAAAAAGCTACAGAAAATATAAGTAAAATAATTTCTGAAATAGATAGCTTAGTAGTAGATACTCAAAAAACTTTAAGTTCTACTGAGGAACTAAGTATAAATGAGCATACTTCATTTAATATAATGGAAGATTCCTTTAAAGAAATGGAAAGTTCTTTAGGTAAGATGGTTGAAATAACTAAACAAATTTCTTCAGAGATTTCAACTGTAAATAAAAGAAAAGATGAAGTTCTTCTTGCAATTTCAGAAGTTTCAAGTGCATCTCAACAAATAGCTGCAATAACAGAAGAGGTTAATGCTTCTGCTAGTGAGCAAGATTCAACATTTGAAACTATAAACCACAGTGCAGAAGAATTACAATGCACAGCTGAAGATGTTAGAAATAAAGTTGAACAATTTAAAGTAAAATAAAAAAGAGAGGTTTAAAAACCTCTCTTTTTTATTCATTAGGATATTTAAGCTCTATCTTTTCTCTTATTGAATCTAAAGTTTTCATAACTTTAAGTGATAAATTATTATCCTTATTTTCTTTTAAAGCTACTTTATTTACGAATGCTTTTATCTCGTATGCCATCCCCGTAGAAATTTTTTCAGTTTTAATAGTCTCTATTTTGTTATCTATATCTCTTAATATTATAGTATCTGATACACTAAAATCTTTAAGCGTTATAGTTCCTCTTTCACACAACACTCTAAGGTCTCCTCTACTTTGAGAAATGCAAGTGCAATACATAGTAGCTATAGCATCTTTATATTTTAAAATAGCTGTAGTAGAAGAATCTACTCCTGTATCTAGTTTTAACGCTTCAGCTAAGATTTTAGAAGGCTCTCCTAATAGATCAACTATAGCGTATATACAATACACTCCAAGGTCCATTAAAGCCCCTCCAGTTAATTCTAAGGTGTGTCTATATAATCTACTAGATATTCTCCCTGCGCTAGTTTCTATGCTTATTATTTTTCCAAAATGCTCATCCTTTAAAAGTTCTTTAAGCTTTAAGTATGATGGCATATAAATAAGTCTCATAGCTTCCATATAAACTACGCCCTTTTCTTCTGCTAAACTTAAAACTTTGCTTAATTCTTTAGAATTTGTTGTAACTGGTTTTTCACAAAGTACGTTTAAACCTCTTTCTATAGCTATAGTAGAATATTCCAAATGAGAATTACTATGTGATGCTATATAAATACTGTCTATACCTGAATCTAATAATTCTTCTAAAGTTTTGCACGGCTTTTTTATACCGTATTTTTCAGATATATCTTTTGCTTTAGAAAAAGTTCTTGAAAAGCATGAAATTATTTCTAAGTTTTCTATACCTTTAGAATTTTTTAAAAATTCATCTACTATGTATCCTGCGCCTATTATTCCAAGTTTCATAATTTCTCTCCCCTTTATAATAAATTTTATATTATCTATTTTACACATTATCAAAATAATGACAACGTTTTAATATATTTGTCAAAAATTATATATGTAAATTTTACTTTTAACTCTGTCGTAACCTATTTTTAACATTTATGATTTATAATTACATAAACATTCATATTAAGGAGATTAGCTGTGGATTTAATTAATAATTTTGTGGATACTATTTTAAATATTATTGGTAACTTTGGATACCTTGGAATATTTCTAGCCGTATATCTAGAGTACGCTTGTTTTCCTCTTCCTAGTGAAGTTATATTACCCTTTGTAGGCCTTTTAGCAGCTACAGGTAACGTAACCTTTGTAGGTGCTTTAACAGTTAGTGTAATCGCAGGACTTTTAGGTTCTATAACGTGCTATTACATAGGTTATTTCGGAGGGTCTATCTTACTAGATAAAATACAAGTAAAATTCAAAGGCTCTAGAAAAAGTATAGAAAAAATAAACCGTTTAATAAATAAATACCAAAAGACTTCTATATTTTTTACAAGACTTCTTCCTTTAACTAGAACTTATATATCTTTAGTTGTTGGAAGCATAAAACTTAACTTATCTCACTTTCTACTTTATTCTTTAGGAGGAATACTTATCTGGAATACATTCCTTATTTCTATAGGATATTTCCTTGGTGAAAATAAGGAATTAATAAATAAAATCCTTGGAGAATACAGTATAGTAGCTATAGGTTTAGTTTTAATAATAATTATAGTATTTTTAATAAAGAAATTTTATAAGAAAAAAGAAAGAGCATAAAACTCTTTCTTTTTTTATATTAAAATATTTATTCTATTCTTTTCTTTTGCCATTTCAATAAGATCTAACTGAATCTTACCTACAATAAAATTAACTTCGCTTTTTGAGCTCATACATTGTATAGCTTCACCCTTAGCTTTTTTTATTATAAATTCTATTTCTTCTTTAGTTTTAGCGGATCTTAAGTCGCTCTCTAAAGAAGCTCTCTTACTATTTAAATCTTTAGCCTTTTTAAATAAATCTGGCTTTTTAGATTTTAAATAATTTAATTCTTCCTCAGTTAGAGTCTTACCACTTGCTAGCTTTTTTGCAAGTTTTTCTGATTTTATATTTTCTTTAATAGCCTCCGCTATTAAAGATTTACCTTCATCATTTTCTTTTTTATTAGGCTTTAAAATATCTACTATGTTTGGAGTAACCAAATTATCTTTTTTATAATTATAGTTAATATTTAATTTATTTATATCCACAATAAATACCTCCATAATTTTACTATTATGTAAGTATCGTTTTATATTTCGTATTCTTTAACAAATTAATTATATTCGTTTAAGTAATTTGCAAGAGCCCCTATAAGATTAGAGTCATTTTTGTGTATACAGATATCTAATTTAGGCTTAATTGTTCTTATATCTATATTTTCTCTAATTTCTTCTATTTCACTATCAAGTCTTTCTATAAACCCTTCTCTTTCACTAATCCCTCCACCTATAAGGATTATTTCAGGGTCATAAATATGCTGTAAATTAAATATTCCTTTAGCTAAGTTTTTATAAAAAGTATTTATAGCATCTATACATACCTCATTTCCTAAGCTAGCTTCTTTAAATATTCTCTCTCCATCATATGAATCGTCATTGTAGTGTTTTCTAACCTTTCTTACAAAAGACATAGTAGATGCACACTCACTAAAGTTTCTATATTTAGAACCCTCTTCTTCCATAAGCATATAACCGAATTCTCCTCCGTATAAGTGCTTTCCGTGATGGATTTTTCCGTCACTTACTATAGCGCCACCTATACCTGTTCCACAAACTAAAAACATCATATCTTTTAAGCCTTTAGCGTTTCCTGAGAAAACTTCTGCTAAAGCTGCGCAGTTTGCATCATTTTCTATAGAAACATTTAAACCTGTCTTTTCTTTAAATACTTCTTTAAAGTTTGGTCCGTGGATACAAGGAACTGCACTGTCTCCTCCAACTATCCCACTCTTAGAATCTACTGCACCTGGAGAACTTATAGCTAAACCTTCTATTTCGTATTCTTTTTTCATATCTTCTATCCAGTTTGCTATAGTGTCTGATAGCTCTTCAAAGTTATCAGATACTTTAAGTTTTGATTTTGACTTTAGGTTTCCTAATTTATCAGATACAGCTACCTTTATAGCTGTTCCTCCTATATCAATACAAGCATACATAAACTATTCCCCCTAAAATCCTTTATTTTCTGAAAGTTCTTTAAACCATTTACCACTCTTTTTTATAGTTCTATTTTGAGTGTCTAAATCTAAAGAAACTAATCCATATCTATTTTTATAAGCATTTAACCAAGACCAGTTATCTATAAAAGTCCAAACGTGATATCCTACACAATTAGCACCTTCATCCATAGCTTTGTGAAGCCAAGTTAAATGGTCTTTATAAAATTCTATTCTATAATCATCTTGAATTTCATTATTTACTTTAAACTTTTCTTCCCCTTCAACGCCCATTCCGTTTTCAGTTATCATCCATTCTATATTTCCATAATTATCTCTTATGTTTATCGCTATATCGTATATACCTTTTTCGTAAATCTCCCAGCCTCTGTGAGGATTCATCTTTCTACCTGGCATCTCGTAGTGGTCATAATAGTATTCAGGCATAAAAGGAGCTTCTGGGTTTGGAAGGTTTGCTTTAGCACAAACTCTTCTAGGTTGATAATAATTTACTCCTAAAAAGTTTATAGTATTTTCTTTTATATCTTTTAAGTCTTCACTATCTACTTCTGGCATTAAATCATGCTTTTTAATTATATCTACTAAATCTTTAGTAAATTCTCCTTTTACAGCTGGGTCTAAAAAGCTTTTATTACAGAATAAATCAGCGATATAAGCTGCTTTTAAATCACTTTTGTACTCACTTCTAGGGTAGCATGGTGAAAGGTTTATTATCATACCAATCTTTCCATCACCCTTTAATTTTTTGTATTCTTTTATAGCTAAAGCACTTGCAAGAGCTGTGTGATAGGCTACTAAAACAGCAGCTTTAGGATCTACTTTGTAAGGGTAGTGGTATCCTAAATAGTATCCGCACTCTACGTGAACCATAGGCTCATTAAATGTAAACCAATGCTTAACTCTATCTCCAAATAACTCAAAGCAAGTTTTAGCAAACTCTGCGTAGTAACTAACCACTAATCTATTTTCCCATCCGCCTATTTTTTGTAATTCGTATGGCATATCAAAATGGAATAAGTTCACAAAAGGTTCTACTCCATTTTCTATCATTTCATCTATAACATTGTTATAAAACTGAACAGCTTTTTCATTAACTTCTCCAAAACCATCTTTAAACATTCTTGACCAGCTTATAGATAATCTAAAAGAGTTGTGTCCTGTTTCTTTTAATAACTTTATATCTTCTTTGTAATTTTCATAAAAAGTAGACGCAACATCTGGTCCTATATTGTTATGAAATCTAAAACTTTCAGTTTCATACCAGTAATCCCAAATATTTTTCCCTTTCCCGTCTACGCTATTTGCTCCCTCTGTTTGAGTTGCTGAAGCTGCACTCCCAAAATAAAAATTCTCTGGAAATTTAATCATACCTATCTCCCCTTTTCTTTCACAAAAACTTTTTCTGTTGAAATCCATTGTTCTAATACATCGCTGTATCTTCTTACGTAATAGTAATAAATTAAATCTATTTGTATAAGGATTGGAATCTGCGCTGACATCATACCAGTCGATTCTTCTCCTTCAAGATTTGCTGTAAGTAAAAATACATCTGATAATTTTGTAAGCTTAGAATTTTTGTTTCCTGTTATAGATATAATAGTTACGCCTTTTTCTTTTAACTTCTCTGCATATCTTTCTAAACTTCTATTTCCTCTAAGTGAAAATATAAATACTAAATCTCCTTCTTTTAGGAGTTCGCAAGTCATTGCAATAGCATCTTTATCGTATATTACCTCTATAAGCTTACCTGTTCTTGAAAATCTAAATTTAAAATCTTGCGCAGCTGTTGCGCTAAGTCCAAGACCAAATATATGCATAAATCTATTTTCATAGATATATTTACATATTTTCTCTATCTTTTCTTTTTCAAAATTATTATCTATATAACTGAATATTTTAGTGTAAGATGAGTGTAAATCTGTAGCTATATTTGAAGCACTAAATTTATCTAAATCTTTTAAATGCTCACTATATAAATAATTAAGCTCCTTAAAATTACTAAGTCCTATTTTCTTACAGAATCTTGTTATAGACGCTGGAGAAACACATAATTTTTTTGATAATTCGTTTATAGGCAAACTTGGATTATTTTCTAAAAAATATTCCGCTATCTTTTCTTCAACGTAAGTAAACTCCATCTTAGAATGTGTTATTCTTAAAATTATCTCTTTATTCATTTTCTAAATCCAGCCCCTATCTTAAGTTAAAAATTAATTTTTAAAGTTTTTATTTCACCTTTTTTAAATTCTCCAAGGTTTATACACCCTTCATAGTTAATTTTATCAGATTTACCTTTATTATTCATATCAATCCATTGATGGTTTTTACAGTTTTCTATAAAAATTTCACCTGAATCTATAATTTCTTCACCATTATTTACGAATCTTATAAAATACGAGTTTTTATCTATAGGTGATATTGATGTAATTTTTATATCTTTTAACTTATCTGTATCTATTAAACTCTCTGAAAGGTTTAATTTTTCTCTTAAAGGATGCATAACAAAATACTTTAAAGTATTAGTAAACCTATTTATTTCTTGAACTTGATAATCTAAAACTGTAGTTGCGTAATCTTTCCATCTTTCACTAACTTGGTTTAAACTTATAAGATTATCTAAGCATAAAGAAAATTTAAACTTCATTTTTTTTATTAATTCACTGTCTGGAGTTTCTATATATTTAAATTCATTTCCAGATGCAACTCCAGGTCTCCTTATTAAATCTGGCTTTCCAAGATACCCTACGCTTCTAAAAAGAGTTAAAGCTATTTTAGAGTCGTCTAAAATCTCGTATTCTTTTATTCCTTTATTAAAGATATAAGCGCTAGAATTTTCGTTTTGAAGCCCTACAAAATGAAGCATAGGATATATAGGAGTCGGCTCCTCTTTCCATAAAAGCTCCCTCCAGTTATCTAAGTGCTTTGGCTTGTTTTCTCTTTTTATCACTCCAAAAGCAGTATCTGAAATGCTGTATTTACTAGTTATTCCTGTATCTAAGACTGCCCTCATTCTGTGATCATTTGCGGTATTATTTAGTTCTAAATGAAAATCTATGTTTTTACTGTTATTTAAAGATATCTTTAATTTATAATCTATATCACTATTTAAAACCTCTTCTTCTCTAGCTTTTAAATCCTTTGGAACTTTAAATTTTCCTTTTATTTTTAGCTCATTAAATATATCTCCTTTTACTTTTGAAACTGTAGAATTTTCAAAAGTAAATTTAAGTAATAAGTCTTTTTCAGGTGGTGAGTAATCGTACGTGTCTCCATCATCTCCAGATTCTTCTATATAAACACAATCTTCTAAAAGCATTTTTCTTCTTTTATCAAAAATATTTATCTTTCCATCTGTTAAAGATACTTTAAAGAAATTATCCTCTATTTCTCTAGAATCCATTACCCTTTCTTTTATAATATTTTCATTTTTATCTTCGATTATTTGAAGTTTTAAAATTCCAAGTCCTGAAATTTCTTTATCTATAAGAATTTTAGATACGTAATAATAAAGATTTTCATCATAATCTTTTTCATCTTTTTTAATACTACCACTATATTCTTTTAAAGTATTTAGAATTTGATATGGAACTTCATCACCATTTTTATCCATTATTTTAAAGTTTTTAAACTTTGTACTTACAGTTATCTTTGAGTTTACTTTTCTTTTTTTAGGTAGTGTATTTATTAAAATTAGATCATTTTCTTTTTTATCTTCTAAAGATTCACTAATTTTTCTTACTATATAATCATGAGCTGAATAAGCTAATTCATCAGCCTCTATTAGTCGATTTAATATACTTCTATTTGTTTTATCACTGTTACATCCACAAGCACTATCGTGTGCATGATTCATCAAAAGCTTCTTCCATATAGCTTCTAGCATTTCTGTTTTAGGCTCTATCCCTAAGTTTTGTGCAATTACCATAAGAGGCTCTAATTTATAAATTAGCATTCTCTCAACTTTATCATTTAAATATTTATGATCGTATCTTGATGAATATATAGACCTATGAATCTTTGAATTTGAAGGGTTTACAAACTCCCCTAAAACCTCTTCAAAGTTTCCTTCTTTTTCTAATTCATCAAAGAATTCTTCACATGAACTCTCTACGTATTCTAAGTTATTTTTTGTTTTATTTTTATAAAGGTCTATTCTATCTTTTATGTTAAAATCAACATACCTTTGATCTCCCCCTACAGGAAGTAATATGTTTTCTTTTGAAACCCCATCTAATATAGTGTTTTCAACAGTTTCTACATCGTCACTATAAATTAAGTTCCCACCATAAAAATATCCGTTTTTTATGTTATAAACTAATAAAGAACTTTCATCTTCACCTTTCCATAAAAACTCTCTGTTTTTGCAATTATCTTTAGATACACCTCTCCAAAATATGCTTCTCTTTATATCAAAACCATTCATTATCTTTGGTAAATCTTTAGTTTGACCAAATGAATCTGGAAGGTATGCAACTTTCATATAGTCTCCAAACTTTTCAGCTGATTTTATTCCATAAAATAAATTTCTTACTATAGATTCACCATCTATAATAAGTTCATCAGTTTGTGTATACCAAGGTCCTAATATAAGTTTTTTTTCCTCTACTAATTTTTTTACTCTATCAAAATTACTAGGTGCAAACTTTAAATACTCTTCTAATATGCTCATTTGTCCATCTAGTAAATAATTATTAATTAATCCCTCTTCTAATGCGTCCATTACTTCGTCCATGTGATATATAAGTTGTATTATTGATTCATTTGCAGTGAAATACCACTCATAATCCCAATGTGTATGCGAGTATACGTGTACCTTTTTCATAACTACTTCTCCTTAAAACTATTTTTAAAAATCCACCAAAAGCTATACTTTTAGTGGATTTTTATTAATTAAAACTTTATTTGTGATACTAATTTATATAATTTATCTTTATTAGTTTCAGTTACAATATTATTTCTAAAGTCATCATCAATCAGCTCAGTTGCTATTGCACTTAATATTTTTAAGTGATTTTCTGCACCGTCTTCTGGTATTGTAAGTGCAAATGCAGTTTTTATAGCTTTGCCATCTAATGAATTCCACTCTATGCCATTTTTGAATTTTATTAAGAACACCCCTGGTTTTATTACTGTTTTATTTTTGCTATGTGGAATCGCTATTCCATCATTAAAACCTGTTGTTGCCTCTTCTTCTCTTTTCCATAATCCTTTGTAATATTCTTCTTCACTTTTAACGTATCCGTGTTTTTTAGCTATTTTAGCTATAAATTTATAAGCTTCGTCTTGAGTTTTTGAATTTTCATCTACATATATATGAGTTTTATCAAATACATCTTTATTTATAGAATTCTTTTCTTCTATAACTTCTGTTATATTTACTTCGATATTCTTGTCAGTTTCATATTGTAATTCGTCATCCATCTTATTTTCTGGTACTGGTTTTCTCCAGAATCCAATAATTAACGCTGTAACTAAGATACCTGCAGAAGTACATAATATCCATGTTATAAAAGGAATAGGTTGTTCTATATATCCTATGAAAGTTCCAAGTGGAGAACCTATACCTCCGTAGAATTTACATCCAGTTAATCCTACAAGACCTCCAGCTAAAGCTGAACCTGCAACTGATGCTGTAATCATTTGAACTGGGTTTGATGCTGCAAAAGGTATTGCCCCTTCTGTAACCCCTACTATACCCATACCAAAGGCTGAACTTGCTGATATTTTTTCTTCTTTAGTGAACTTGTTTTTAAATAACATTGACGCAAGCCATATTCCAAGTGGCGCTACTGATATTGCAGCTTGTGCTGCTGTTCCTGGAACAAAGTTAGCATTTTGAATACCAAACTTAGCTACAGTATCTGTAAATACTGCTGTTCCAAATATTAAAGCTGTCTTATTAACAGGACCTCCAAAGTCGAATCCTATCATAGCTCCAATAACTGCTCCTACTATAAATGGTGCACTTGAATAAGTATCATTTAAGTAAGTTAAACTGTTATATAACCAGTCCATAAGACCTGCTATAGGACCACCTATCATATAAAGTACAATTATAGTTATTACAAAAGTAGCTATTAAAGGTATTATCATAATTGCTAATAATGGTTGTAAAATTTTTGGCCACTTTAGTTTCTTTAAACCTTTTACAAGGTATCCAACTATAAATGCAACTAATATTGCTGATATAAATCCTCCGCCTGTTTGGGTTCCTAAAAACTCTGGATCATTTGCTAAATATGCACCTATCATAGCTGGTGCTATAGCTGGTTTATCAGCTATTGAATTTGCAACAAATCCTGCAAATAGAGGAATCATAAGTTTAAATCCAACTTGTCCTACTGCAAAAAGTTTTGACATTAAATATCCTAACTGAGTAGATGTATCAAATCCCCAGTTTACGATCTGTCCTAAATCATTTTTTTGGAATGCAAATATATTAGCTACTGCTAAAAGTAAACCTGCTGCAATTACCATAGGTACCATATAAGATATACCACTCATTATGTGAGTTACAAACTTATTATCAGTTTTTCCTAAAGTGACTTTCCCAACTTTAGTTCCCTTTGCTCCAAATATTTCTCCCTCATTGAAAGCTTTTTCTATTAAAGCTTCTGGATCTTTTATTGCATCTATTGATTTTGCAACAAACACTTTTTTCCCTGTAAATCTCATTAAATCAATACTGATATCTGCTGCTACTATTACTACGTCTGCTTCTTCTATTTCTTTTTCCGTTAATACATTTTCTGCTCCTATAGAGCCTTGTGTTTCAACTTTTATTTTATAACCCTTTTTATTGCCAGCTTTATTTAAGCTTTCTGCTGCCATATAAGTATGTGCAATACCTGCTGCGCAAGCAGTAATCGCTACTATTTTTTTATTCATTTAAAAGCACCTCCCGTTTACAATTCTTAGTATGCACCTATAACGTTTTCATGTAAATGTTTTTAAAGCCTTTAGATTTAGCTTTCTAAAATACTTTTTTCTTTGAAAGTACTTTCAATTAAATATAAGTTTACTATGTATATTTAATTTTTTTTGAAATTAATTTCATATAAGCAAAAAAGATATCACACAAAAGCCAGTGTGATACCTTTTAAACTATCTATTTTAATTTGTCAGTTACATCATTATACTTTGGCATAAACCCTTCATATATATTAACTTTTACAGGTTTTGCACCCTCACTCAAATCTATCTTTTTACAATCTATTTTTCTTATATTCATATTAAAATAATCTTTATAATAAAACTCAAAATTTGTAAGATCTTTTGCAATTGTTATCTGACTTAACTCACATATATCTTCTTTTTTAGATAATAACAATCTATCTCTACCGATAGATTCTATAGCTTCTTTTGGCACTTTATGCCTACATATTCCTGGAACAATATCAAATGAATTTAATATATGGAAAGCAGTATCTATTGCTTCTTCTTTATTTTTAGCTTTGTTTGCGCATAATTGATAAAATGCTGCTCTTATAAATCTTGATGGCGGTGTCATATCACCTGGTAATCCTAATTGACCACTTCCTTGTCCTGTTTGATAAAGTACAAATCCATCTATATCTACTTTTTCTATATTATAAGGTGATAAATTTATATAATTTTTAAAATTAGTTTCATGGAAGCTAAACTCAGGACTATTAGTCATAACCCCTAATTTATTATCGTAAATTTTAACTTTCCCATCTATAATTTCTATAACTATCGCTTTTCCACTCTTATCATTAACTTGATAATGGAACGGTTCTATATTACTTCCTAAACTTTCCCCGCAAATAACAATATCTTTAATTCCTTCTTTAACTTCATCAACACTACTAAATAAACTTAAAATATAATTTGGTAAAGTTAGATTAGTTATTGCTTTACTAAAATCATTAGTTTCCTGATATTTCGCATAACCTGGGAAATATAATCCTTGAACTGAGAGTCCTTCTTCATTAAATCCATCTAATGCCACGTTTTCTCCTGTCATCATTTCACCATCGATACCTATAAATCCATACTTTGTTTTCCATTTTAAGCCTTTAGGTTCTGTTATAAATCCATTTAATTCACTTCCTCTTGGCATACTAAAAACATTACTTTTTATTATTACTCCAAATTCATTCGTTCTTGCAGTTACTACCCCACCATCATATTTAATAGTTATATTTGTACACATATAAATCTCCTCCTCATCTTTTACTTTCAAAAATAAATTAGTCTTTCGTATTCTTCCCAATAAAATATTTAAATACCAATAATTGTTTTATAAATTATAATCCTTTATTTGTAATTTGTAAATATAATAAAAAAGTAGCATTCCTTTTATGAAATGCTACTTTTTTTACTTCTTTTTATTATTAAAACTATAAGTATAATTCCAAGTACAACCCCTGCTAAAGATACTAATTGAGCTATTCTAAGCCCAAAGAACATAAGACTATCCGTTCTTAATCCTTCTATAAAAAATCTTCCTAAAGAATATAGAATCATATAAGACCCTATAACTACGCCTTCGTACCCTCTTTTTACTTTATAAAGTATATAAATTAAAACTACACAAACTAATATATCCCATACTGATTCGTATAAAAACGTAGGGTGATAATACTCTCCGTTTATATACATCCCTCTTTGAATAAAGCTTGGAAAATGT
This sequence comes from Clostridium chrysemydis, assembly GCF_015234215.1. GTDB lineage: Bacteria > Bacillota > Clostridia > Clostridiales > Clostridiaceae > Clostridium > Clostridium chrysemydis. The sequence continues at coordinate 52,618 of NZ_JADEKP010000006.1, forward strand.
GAAATAAATTTTTCTGATACAGGCCCACCGTGAGCTTCGCTATTCATAAAATTTCCCCATCTCCCTACCGCTTGTGCAAGTATTATTGATGGTGCAACTAAATCTGCATAAGCTAAAAAGTTTATCTTTTTAACTCTAGTATATATAAATGCAGCTAAAAACGCGCCTATAAGCCCTCCGTGTATCGCAAGTCCTCCGTGTCTAATATTAAATATTTCTAGTATGTCTCCTTTATAGTCACTCCATTCAAATATTACATAATATAATCTCGCTCCAATTATAGCGCAAGGAAAAGAGATTAAAAATATATCTATCAGAACTTCAAAGTCAAGCTTCTTTTTTATAGCATTTATATATGCTAATCCAAAAGCTAGCATTATTCCACAAGCAATTAATATCCCATACCACATAACTTTAAAATTTCCTATTTGAAATGCCACTGGATTGTTCATAAGTCTTCCCTCCTTAGATAGTTTTTTTAAATATATCAGATTTTTCTAGTAGTTAAATTAATTTATTATTACTTTTAAGGCTCCTCTTTTCTTCTCTCATCAAAAAATTTAGTTATAAGTCTACTACAATTCTCATCATACAACCACTCAACGTTAAGACTAGTGTTTAAATATCTGTTATTTATAATATCTACAACAGAACCACAAGCCCCCATATCTCTATTAAACGTTCCAATGTAAAGTTTAGATATTCTACTTTGAATTATTGCACTAGCACACATAGGACAAGGTTCTAAAGTCACATATATTTCAGCTCCATTTAGTCTCCAATCTCCTAAAGCCTTACAGGCATCCTTAATTGCGATAAGCTCAGCGTGAGCTAAAGGATTTTTCAAAGTTTCTTTTAAATTGTGTCCCCTACCAATAACTTCTCCATCCCTTACAATAACAGCTCCAACAGGGACCTCTCCCTTATCGTAAGCCTTCTTGCCTTCAATAATAGCTAAATTAATAAATTCCATTTTATCTCCCCGAATTTTTATTTGTCATTATATTTCTACTTTTATATTTTAACTTAATACATGCCTTTTAGGCAAAATAAAAAAAGCCCATAAAATTATGGGCTTTTTATCACTTTTTAAGTATAAATTCTAACTCTTTTTATTCTGTTTTTATCTATTTCTTCTACTACAAATCTAATTCTATCTATTACTATCTCTTCTTTTTCTTCCGGAATTCTACCAAGTTCATCTATAAGAAGTCCTCCTACAGAATCTATCTCTTCTGATTCCATATTGACTCCTATAAGGTCACTTACGTCTTCAAGTCTTGAACTTCCGTCGACTATATATTCGTCTTCTTTAACTACTTCTATCATATCTCTTTCCCTATCGTACTCGTCTTCGATTTCGCCTACTATTTCTTCAACTAAATCTTCGATAGTAACTATACCAACAGTTCCACCGTACTCGTCTAACACGACAGCTATATGATTTCTTTCTTTTTTCATTTCGTTAAATAGATCTGTAATCTTTTTAAATTCAAAAGTATAGAAAACTTCTCTCATATAATCAGAAACCTTAAATTCACCTTCTGTTCTTTCAGCTATTATAAGGTCTTTAACGTTTAAAATACCTACTATATTATCTATAGTGTCTTCATAAACTGGTATTCTTGAGAATTGGTCTTCTTTTATAACTTTAAGAATCTCATCATATCCATCATTTATATCTATGGCTGAAATATCAACTCTTTGAACCATTATGTCTTTAACTTGAGCATCTGCAAAGTCGAATACGTTGAAAATCATTTCCTTTTCAACATCTTCTAAAACACCTTCTTCTTCACTAACGCCTACCATAGTTTTAAGTTCTTCTTCTGTGATAAAAGGTTCTGTAGCCTTAGGATCTCCACCAAACAGTCTAATAAAAAGACTTGAAATAGCAGTAAATATGAAAACAAAAGGCTTAAAGAATCCAACGCAGAATCTAACAGGCTTACTTACTTTTAAAGCAACTGCTTCTGATTTTTGTTTTGCTATAGATTTTGGAGTAATCTCTCCAAAAATAAGAACTAAAACAGTCATTAATGCAGTTGAAATAGCAATAGCTGTATCACTTCCACCTGAAATACTAATAGCAAGTGATGCTGATAGCGATGATGCTCCGATATTAACTATATTGTTTCCTATTAATATAGCTCCTAAAAGTTTGTTAGGATCTTCCGTTAACTTTTCAACAAGTTTTGCTCCCTTAACTCCTTCATCTACCATATGTCTAATTCTTATTTTGCTAAGAGACATAAGAGCAGTCTCAGACATTGAGAAAAACCCTGAAAGTATAAGTAATATTACTAATAATATAATTTGCCCCGTATAACTAGAGTCCAAATATAATCACTCTCCCGTAATTTAACATGTAATTTATAACATTTATTTTAAAATTAATTATATCATATACTATTATATTTTTATATGTTTGTACACTATATCTAATTCAAGTTATACCAGTTATAGGAATTTAACTTTTATTATTTAATTCATACTCTCTGTAGCTAATTGTAGCTTTGATTTTTACTTTACTTTTTTATTATTGCCAAAAATTATATATTAAATTCAAATAAATAAACACTTTATTCTTTGTTAAAATTTTAACTCTATTCGTTATATTTGTTAATATTTTAACTATTAATTTTATATTATATATTCAAACCCCCTTAACCCTAGTGAAATAGCTATTTTATTGTCGAATTTTGATTTGTTAAATAATTAACCTTATTTTATTATTTTACTATATTTTCTTTTAAGTATATTTAATGTAAATTTATATATTTTTATACATTTAAATAAAAATAGTTTTAATCATTCCTTTCTTCCTCTGTTTTTAAAATATAGATTATAAAAAATAAAAAAATTTTATTTTTTACTTAATAATAGATTTTTACATAAGAAATATTTTCAGATTTCTTTTTTCGCCTCATTTAATTCTAAAGTTAATTTATCCACAACCCCCTCTAAATTATTTTCCCCATTTTGCTCTATAAAATCATAATTTTTTAATCCTATTTCCTTAACCTTCTCTATCCAAGAAAGTAACCTATCTCTATTTAGTAAATTTTCATTATAAATTATAGTTATTTGTGATAAATTCAAGTTAACTATAACGTCTTCGACTCCTTCTAAGATCTTTAGAGCATCTTTTAAATATGTTTGATAAAACATATATTCTTCAGGGATTTTTTCTAAAATATCTAATTTAACAGTTAACATCCCCCTTTTTGATTCAACTATTTTAATTTTTGCTAATTTTGAAATTATAAATTTTTTAAACATACAAAATTCTCCTAAAATTATATTTATATATTTTATGGAATAAAATGGATTTTTATGTTATTATACTTTAAATCAATTCTTAAAAAGGGGGACTTAAATGACGGACAGAAAAGAAATTTCGTTTAAATCTTTGCTTTCAGAAAAGCAATATTTAAAAAATTTAGCCGGGGCTACAATAACTCGTTTCGGAGATGGAATAGATACTATAGCTTTTGCATGGTTAATCTACGAAATTACAGGCTCTAAATCTCTGCTTGCTATAACTTTTGGAGTAAGTGGTTTGCCAAATTTAATTTTTGGAATGTTTTCCGGAGTTATTACATCTTATTTCCCAAAAAAGAACACTATTTTTCTTTGCGATATATTAAGAGGAAGCTTAGCTTTAACCATTTCAATCTTATATTTTTCAGGTAATGTAACTACTTTTCACATTCTTTTAGTTACATTTTTAAATTCTACTTTAGAAAGTTTTAGGCACCCGCCTTCTATTTCGATAATGCCACTTATCTTAAAAGAAGAAAAAATAGACTTAGGTCTTTCTTTTAACGCCTCACTTACAAACGCAAGCCAAGTTTTAGGGATAGCAATATCCCCTATTATTTTATCCTTATTTGGTATAGGAGGAGCTTTAATAATTGATTCTATAACTTTCTTTATCTGTGGAATAATAGTATTTTCACTTAAATATAAAGATGACTTTGTAAACTCTAAAAAATTAACTTTAAAGTCTGGGATTTCTGATTTTAAAGATGGTTTTAAGGTTCTTTTAGGAAGCAAATTTTTTATAAATTTATGTGTTTTTGCAACTATAATTAATGCTTTATTTGTTCCTATAAGTTCTTTTTCGCCAGCATATGTAGCTGATTTAGGGCTAGGTCCTGAAGGGATTTCTATATTAGAAACACCGCTTTTAATAGCGATGACTGTTTTTGCTTTATTTGTTCCAAAGCTTAAACGTAAATTTGGTGGGAAAAATATTTTTATTTTAGGCGGGTTTATTTTAGGAGTGGTTTACTGCTTTTTTTCAGTTATACGCTATTTTAATTTCCCAGAAATATATGTTTTATTAGCCTTAGGTGGCTTTATTATGGGAGGTGCTTTAATAACTATAAATATCCCCATTCAAATAGCTATTACTACAAAGATAGATAAAGAATATTTAATGAGGTTAACTTCAATTTTAGGATCTTTATCTCAAGGGATAACTCCAATAGCTGCATTTATATTAGGCGGAGTGGTAGAATTTATAACTATAGAGCAATTATTTTTAATATTCGGAGTAATTACATCTATTATTTTCTTACTTCAAATATTTAATAAAAATTTAGATGAGTTAAATTAAAAAAAGTGGCAAAGCCACTTTTTTATTTCCCATCATATTTTTCTTTATCAAAGCCTATAATCTCACCAGTTTGTGCATTAATTTTAATATCATACTCTATATTATCTTTTAATAAGCTTCCTTCATATTTAGGAATTTTATTTTCTTTATCTAATTTAAATTCTAAAAATTTTCCGCCTCCAACTTTTTTAAGCATAATATCTTTAGCCTTATCTTCAGAGATTACTTTTACATTTGAATTATTATTTTTGTTTGGTTCAAAGTCCTCATCAAACTGAATTATTTCCCCAGTTTTTGCATCTATTGAAAACTCATATTCTATATTTTCTTTTAATATTTTTCCGTCATATGAAGGAGTTTCATCCTCTTCATATCCAAACTCTACAAGATTTCCATTTGGAACTTTTTCAAATATAATTTCTTTAGCGCGCTCACCGCTTATAGTTTTATTTTTGGAATTATCTTTATTAGAATTTTGATTATTATTTATGTTTTGATCTATAGTTATTTCTTCGTCTGTCATTAAAAGTTTTTTATCGTGATTTCTAGTAAGGATATAAGTTATACCACTAAATACAACTCCACCTATGATTATCCCGATAATTATACCTTTTGCGTTTTTCATAAGTTCACCACCTAAATTAAAATTAAATCCTTATGTTTAATTTTACTCTTTAATTTAGAATTATTCATAACCATTCTTTAAACAGTTTCTATACAAATATTAAACTTATTGTCTTTAATTAGCCTTTTTGAAAAATCACTATAATCATACTCTAAATTATTTGGTCCATCATATATTTTCCCATCTAAATGATAAAAAACATAATCAGTAACCTTAAAATTATCTTTTTCTTTATAAGGAATGCTTGTCATCCCCTTAGGCGAAGTTACCCTTACGCAATCGCCTTTTCCCATATACTCTTTCATCCTCTTAGAACTTTCAGAAGATATAACTTCAGTTACAAATTCATTTCCTGTAATATCTGAAATCTTTTTTGATAACTTTTTATACCCCCTATCTTCTAAAAATTCCTTAAAAGAATCAAAATCCCCTGTGCAATATCCTTCTGATTCAAATAAATATAATTTATTTTCACCTTCTGTAAGTATCTTTAGTTCTCCATAACCTTTAGTTTCCATTATTATTTCTCCTCCATATAACACCTGTTATATACCATTATATATCATAAATAATATTTTTTAATTAAACTACAACCTTCACATAAAAATAGATCGCTAATAACAATTACTCCAATATATCCATATATAAAGTTATCTATTTACGAGTAACTATCTACCATCTATAAATTTAGAAAAAGAGAGGTTAAAACCTCTCTTTTTCTAATTATTATATTAATCCTTTCTCTGAAAAATAATCTATCGCTCTATCATAAGCTCTATCTATTTTATCAAGTTCCTCATCATAATCATTAGTTTCCCAAAAATGTGGGTATTTCTCGCTAAATGAATTATAAATTTCAGTTGCTTGACTAAAGTTAGAACACACTATAAATTTCTTATAAATTTGTTCTTCGGTTAAATTTAATTTAGGTTTTTCAGATATTTTTCTTTTTTTCTTTTCCTCTAATTCTTTTTCTTTTCTTTCTTTTTCCCTTTTCTTTTCCTTTTCTTTCTGTTCTTCTATTTTACTCTGTCTGTCCCTTTCTTGCTGTTCTTCTTTATCTTTCTGCTTATTTTTTTCATTTTGCTCATCCTCTGATTCCTTGTTACTAGTTTCTTCTTTATTTAAATCTGAATCACCAACAGTAACAGATGATTCACTTGTTTTATCAGTCAATTCTTTATTATTATTTCCACAGCCAACAAAAATCCCCAGAGTCAATAAAAGCGTTCCAATAAATGCTATTTTTTTCATAGCTCCCTCCTAAAATACTATATTCTACTATATATTAGAATATAGTATCCATTGATGTCAATCATTTCAATTTTTATAATTCAAATTCCAAATTATTAATATAAGCCTCTCCATATCCTCTATATTCTCTTTTATTATTATCTCTAAAACTTATATATAAATTTTTCTATGTTTATCTATATTTTTATATAATCTCTTAATTTTATTAACCTTAATATTTTTATAAAAGCTGAAACTAACAAGTAGATATATCCTATTATTTTTAAATTAAATATCTCAATTAAATTTATAACAATAAAACTAGATATTATATTACTTAAAATATAAAAATAAAAATTATATTTTTCATAATCTTTATTATATTTAACTGAAGCTGCTTTTAAAAATATAAAATTCAATAATAAAAAAATACCTATTGAACTTAAAATATCAATAAATATTACTAACAATAAATATATTACTCTATCCATGCTTTATCCACAGTTGCTAGAACAAATACTTTAAAATAAGTAATTAATTTATCCAATAACAAAACTTTTTTCATCCTAACTCCTCTCATTTGTATTATATTTGCAGAAATATTTTACCAACTATTGTATTTTAATACAATAGTTTCATACATTGCAAATAATCTATTTAGACAATACTACCTATAAATCTACAAAAAAATTTCATTAACCCACCTGTCTCCTTAAACTCAAACAAAAACGGCTAAACCATAATGGCTTAGCCGTTTTCTTATTGCTTGTGGCACTCCCAACAGGAATCGAACCTGTATCTATCCCTTAGGAGGGGATTGTTCTATCCATTAAACTATGGGAGCTTACCTATTAAATTTTATTACTTATTTACTCTACTGTCAAATAATTCTCTATAATTTATCCTATTTTTTTACAAAACAAAAGCAGTTATAAAACTAATCTTTAGTTTTATAACCGCTTTAATATAATTTTAAATCTTATTGTTCTACGTTTTTCTTAACTCTAACTACACTTACTATAGTTGCTAAAAGTGGTGCCGATGCTGCTATTGCTGCACCTGATAATAGCCACTGTGTTTTAGTTAAAGTTGTTAAACTAAATATTTCACGTCCTATAGGAATAACAAACGCTAAAGCTACTATACCTATCATAGAAAATACTAAGAATATTTTAAATGGTGTAAGTGGTAATGCAACTTTAAATAAAATTATCATACTTACTCCAGCTAACATAAGAACTGCTAAAGTTCTGCATTGTTCTATCGGCACTCCGTGTTTGTAAGGTATTATAAACCCTAAAGAAACAAAGGTTGCTATAAGTATTCCGTTTGGTAAACTAGCTGTAAGAATTCTTCCTAAGAATCCTTTTTTAACTCTATTTTTATTTGGTAATAAAGCTAAGAACATAGCTGGTATTCCTATAGCGCAACTTCCTATAAGAGATAATTGAATCGGCTCTATAGGGAATGGCATTAATAATACTGAGAATACCACTGCAAGTATTATTGAGTAAGTTGTTTTAGATAAGAATAATTGTGCTACTCTCTCTAAGTTGTTTATTTGTTGTCTTCCTTCTGCAACTACCTTAGGAAGTGCATTAAAGTTAGATTTCATTAAAACTAATTGAGCTACTGCTTTAGTTGCATCAGATCCGTTTGCCATAGCTATTCCGCAGTCAGCTTCTTTTAAAGCTAATACGTCGTTTACTCCATCACCTGTCATAGCTACTGTATGACCATTTGCTTGAAGTGCTTTTACTAAAGCTTTTTTCTGATGAGGTGTAACTCTTCCGAAAATTGAGTATTTATCAACTTCTTTTCTTAACTCTTCTACATCGCTTGGAAGTTCCCTTGCATCTACATAGTTTTCAGCGCCTTGAACTCCAGCTCTCTTTGCAACAGATGCTACCGTTACAGGGTTATCTCCTGAAATAACTTTTACATCCACTCCTTCTTCTCTAAAGAATTTTAAAGTTTCAGGTGCATCCGCTCTAATTATATCTTCAATTACTACTATTGCAGCTTTTTCTGTATCTAAAATAACATCGCCTTTAAATGAAGTCATTTTTGATTTTACTAAAGCTAAAACTCTTCTTCCTTTTCTAGCCTCTTCTTCTACTTCTTCTTTTATTTCATCGTATCTATTTTCAAGTACTATTTCTGGTGCTCCTAAAATCCAAGCTCCCATATCTTTTACTATTATACCTCCCCATTTTCTCTTTGATGAGAAAGGCATTTTTTCTATTATATCTAAATTTGAATCTTCTTTGTATTTGTCTAATATAGCTTGTTGAGTAGGGTTTTTACTCGGAAGGTTATGAGATATACTAGCTAAAACTTTATCTATATCTTCTTTAGTAAATTTATCTGAAACTACTTTTGTTTCGTGTAAATTTAATCTTCCTTCTGTAACTGTTCCTGTTTTGTCAACGCAAAGAACATCTACTCTTGCAAGTACTTCTGTAGCTGAAAGCTCTTGAACTAACGTATCGTATTGTGAAAGCTTTATTATTGCTACTATAAATGTTGCACTTGTAAGTAATACTAAACCTTCTGGTACCATTCCTATAATACCTGAAACTGTTCCTAAAACTGCTTCTTGCCAACTTGCTTTTATAAAATAAAGTTGAGTTGTTGCAAGTAATGCACCTATAGGTATTATTAAGAATAATAATATTTTTAATATTTTATTTAATGAATTTTGTAATTCTGAATTTGCTATCTTAAATTTTCTAGCTTCATCTGCAAGTTTTGAAGAATATGTATTAGAACCTACTTCTTTAACTTTCATATATCCATCACCGGCTACTACAAAACTTCCTGATAACATCTTCGAATCCTTTGTTTTATGTATCGGATCAGCTTCTCCTGTAAGCATAGATTCATCAATCTCTATTTCGTTTCCAAACTCTAAGTATCCATCAGCTAAGATTTGATCACCTGTAGTTAAATATACTACATCGTCTTTAACTATTTCTTCTACGCCAATCTTTTTGATTTTTCCATCTCTCATTACTCTACAATGAGCTTCACTTATAACTGATAAACTTTCTATTATTTTTTTAGCTTTAACTTCTTGAACTACACCAATTAAGCTGTTTACTACTATAACACCTGCAAATATAGCATTTTTAGGCGAACCAGCTAAAATAACTGCTGTTGCTAATACAAGATTAAGCGCATTAAACATCGTAAAAAAGTTTGACCTTAAAATTTGTCCAAAAGTCTTTGAAGGTGCTGTAGGTAACTTGTTAACCTCACCTTTTTCAACTCTTTCTCTTACTTCTTTGTCAGTTAATCCATAAATCTTATTATCTAAAGCATCCTTTTCTATAGATCTACACTCCATACTTTTGCTCCTTATTACTTTTTATAACATATATACATTGTAGTTGATTAATCTTAATATACTCTTAATTTTAAAATAATTATTGTTTAAAATTTTATTATGATATCTTAAAATTCCCTAAAAAAATTTCTTTTTATTGTTTTTCCCAAGTATTTTATACTTTATTAATTCTATTTTTACTTATCTCTATCCTCTTTTAATATTTAAAGATTTATAATATACTTTTCTATAGACTAATATTGAGAGGATTTGATTTTATGTTAAGAACTATATGGTTCTATTTTGGAATTATTTTTAGTTTGATACTATCTCTTTTTGGATTAATAAAAATTAAATATTACGAAGCAAAAGGAAGAGATAAAGATAGAACTTATGCCATCTACAACCTAACTTCTAAGTGGGCTAAAATGGTTATGTGGTTTAGTGGTTCAAAATTAAATATACAAGGCGTTGAAAACATACCTAAAGATGAAGCAGTTTTATTTGTTGGAAATCATCAAAGTAACTTTGATATACCTATAGTTATGTCAAGTATTCCAGAGCCTCGTGGCTTTATTGCCAAAAAGGAACTAGAAAATTGGCCTATAATTAGCATGTGGATGAAATATATTAATTGCGTTTTTATGGATAGAAGTAATATGAGAAAATCAGCAGAAGCCATAGTAACTGGTATCCAAACTCTAAAGAGCGGATATTCTATGGTTGTATTCCCTGAAGGAACTAGAAGCAAAGGAAAACCTGTCGCAGAATTTAAAGCAGGTAGCTTTAAACTTGCACTAAAATCTAAAGTTAAGATAGTACCTATAACTATCGATGGTTCTTACAAATTACTTGAGGCAAATGGCGGAAAAATCAAATCTAGCGATGTTAATTTTTATATCCATAAGCCAATAGATACTAAAAACTTATCAAAAGAAGAAATAGCAAATCTTCATACTATAGTAAGAGATATTGTAGTTTCTAAATTACCAGAAGATTTAAGATAAAAATAAAAGCACCGAGATTTCTCTCGGTGCTTTTATTTTTTTATTTAATATTTGAACCATTATTTTTAATAACTTCTTTATACCAATAGAAACTATCTTTTTTGTATCTATTTAAACTTCCAGAGTCAGTTTCATCTCTATCTACATATACAAAACCATATCTTTTTTGGTAACCGTTAAGCCAGCTTAAAAGGTCAGTAAATGACCAAGTGCAGTATCCTAAAAGTTCTACTCCATCAGTTATAGCTTCCCTGCAAGCTTTTATATGTGCCTTTAAATACTCTATTCTATACTCATCATGTATTTCTCCATTTTCAAAAGTATCAAAAGCTCCAAGCCCGTTTTCTGTTATTAATATAGGTAAATTATATCTACTTGTAATTCTTCTAAGTGCTACTCTTAATCCTTCTGGGTCTATAGTCCAATCCCAATCAGTAGTCTCTAAGTATTTGTTTTTAACAGTCTTATAAACTCCAGGAATCCCGCTATCTTTAGTAGTTCCTTTTTTACCTGATGTATTAAATGTTCCAGAGCCTACTCCATCTTCTAAAGAATTTTCTTCATAATTTGCTGTTTGATAATAATTTAATCCCATAAAATCAGGTTTCCCAAGCTTTAATAAGTCCATATCCCCTTCTTTTATAGTCGGTGCTAAACCTTCTTTTTCTAAATATTTAAATGCTAATTTAGGATACATTCCTTTGCAGTAAATATCTAACCACCAACTTGAATTTAAATCTTCTGCATTTTCTGCAGCTAATACGTCTTCTGGGTTTGGAGTATTATAATAAGCTGGGCTGTATGCAAAGCTAGGTCCAATTAAACCGTCAGTTATTATATCCCTAAAAGATACTATAGCTTTTGCATTAGCTAAACTTGCTATATGATTAGCTTCATACATCCTCTTTAAATTTTTAACAGCTGGTGGGTGCATAGCAAACTCATATCCGAATTTAATAAATATATTTTGCTCATTTAAAGTAACCCAGTACCTTACTCTTCCCTTAAACTCTTTAAATAAAGTTACGCAATAATTATTAAAATCTTCTATTATATTTCTAGATTCCCATCCGCCATATTCATCCATTAAGGCTTGTGGTAAATCCCAGTGATATAAAGTTACTACTGGCTCTATACCATTTTTTAATAATTCATCTACTAAATCGCTATAAAACTTTAAGCCACTCTTATTTATCTCTCCTTTTCCATTTGGAAAAATTCTTGGCCAACTAATTGAAAATCTATATGCTTTAAGCCCCATTTCTTTCATAAGAGCTACGTCTTCTTTATATCTATTATAATGATCTACTGCTATATCTCCTGTTGTTCCTTTAAAAGTAGTTCCAGGTATCTTAGTATATACATCCCAAACTGATTTACCCTTACCGTCTACTTCTGAAGCTCCCTCAACTTGGTACGCAGCTGATGCAGATCCCCATAAAAAGTCTTTATTAAAATCATCTAATTCATTATATTTCATAAATTCCCCTCCGTTTACTCATTCTATATTTAGACTTTACCACACTATTTTTTAAATTTGCATAGATATAAAAATAGAGTTACAAATAACTATATTTAGTTATTTGTAACTCATAAAAAACACCTTGTAACATAAGAATTTAAACTCTAAGGTTTATTATTCCGCCTTCTTTTGTTTTACTAACTTCTGAAATCTTACTCTCTACTTTTTTGATTTCGTTTTGAATGTTTTTTATTTCATTGTTAGTATTTTCCTCAAATGAATTTAATATGCTACTTAAATTTTTTAAAGTAGCCTCTAATCCATCTTTAATGTTTTTAAGAACATCAATTGAGTAATCTTTATTCTTTTTATCGTTTATCTTAAAATTTTTATCTAGATTTTCTTTTAGCTTTTCTATCTCTTTTAATGATTCATCTAAACTTTTATCTTTATCTTTCTTATCTTTACTGTTTAATGTCTTTTTAAACGATTTATCTAAATCATCTACATCTATCTTCTCATATTCCATATCCATATCTTTTGATTTATAAGAATCTATAGCCGTATTTACCTCACCTAAAATACCTTCAAAATCTTTTATCTGACTTTTGATTTTTAGAGTATATTTTTCTTTATAATCTTTTATTTGATTTAAAGACTTTTTTAGCATCTCTTTTTGCTCTATTAAAGCTTCGATGGCTCTTATTTTACCTACATTAAAAAGTGCAGATTTGTTTTTGCTCGTATTTTTGTTATTTTCTAAATCATTAAAAAATATAGCACTAGTTACTTTTGATGAATTATCTACCCTATTAATCATCAAAACAATCTCCCCCTTATTTAAAAGGCTTAGTTAAAGATGTTTTCTATATTTTAACTATCGTTTAAAATAATCCCTTATTTAGGAAAGAAATTAAAATTTAACTTTTAGTCAGTATTTATTTCCCAAACTTTTCTTCATTCATCTTTCCTATTTCCTTAGAAAGGTTTTCAATAATATAGATAGCTGGCATCTGAGAAGTTATATCGCTATACCCTAAAAAATTATCACCTGGGTGATTATACCCTTCTTGGCTTATATAATAATTAATCGTATAGTCCGTAAGTTTTGAAATCGTACTTGTTTTTTTATTTGTTATACTTATAGTTTTTATCCCCATCTCTTTAAGCTTTTCAGAAACTTCTATTAAAGAAGCATTTTCTCCCGATGTAGATAATATTATAGCAACAGCTCCTTCAAGTGCCTCTAAATTAAAAGGGTAATAAGGATCGTCAATACTTAATGCAAACTTATTAAAATGAGCCATATATTTTGCTCCGTAAGTTGCTATAGCACCAGAACTTCCAGTCCCTATAAAAAGTACTAGTTTGCTATTAAAAATAGCCTCTTTAGCTTCTTCTATACCCTTTTTTGCAAGTGGTATATTTTTTATAAATTCATCTATAATATCTATCTCTCCAAGAGTACTTTTATAGCTTTCTGTTTTAACTTCTTTTTTTAAATTAACCTTAAGTTCTGAAAAACCTTCAAAGCCTGCCTTTTTACAAAATCTTAGTATAGTTGTAGTAGATACGTGAAGTTCTTCTGAGAGTTCTCTTATAGTCATAAAGACAACCTTATCTCTATTTTTTAAAATATATTTATAAATAGAGATATCTATATCTTTAAGCTTTGTTACATCTATATTAAACATTAAAATTTCCACCTTTCTCTTTAAGTTTAATTTTACATTTCTTTACCTATTTATAAAAGAATAAGCTTACATTTTTTATAATTTATATTTATTTTTTCCTTGTCAAACGAGTATTTATTTCCCAAATTTTATTTTATCAAAGAAAGTCAATATCAATATAAAGAGTGACATAAAAATATCATTTTCTATATTTTTCTACTATTTACAATATTTATTATTAGGTTTTGTCCTCCTTTTTATCTTGTATTTTGTCTAAATCAGTAGTTTTTTTCACTCTTTTTATCTCTTTTACAGCTCTACCTCTAATTTTTGTATTTTGAATAACTTATATATTGGTATACAATATATAAGTATCTGATTTTTTTGATTTTAGGAGGTTACATTTTGTCAAATTTAACTAATAACAAAAGAAAAGCTATACTTTTTATGATTACAGCCTCTTTCTTTTTTACAACAATGAACTTGTTTGGTAAGCTAGCGTCTGGAGTAACACCTTACCAAAAGACATTTATAACAAATGTAGTTGCTACCTTGATAGTTTCTATAATAATTTTAAAGCGAAAAGCCTCATTTTTTGGCCAAAAAAAGAATAGGAAATATCTTTTAATTAGAGGAATAATGGGGACTGTCTCTATTTGTGCCTTTTATTTTTCCTTAGATTATCTATTATTATCTGATGCGACTATGTTAAATAAATTGAGTCCATTCTTTGCAATAATTTTTTCATTTTTATATTTAAAAGAAAAAATAACTGGAAGGCAATTAATCTTTTTACTTTTAGCCTTTTTCGGAAGTATTTTTGTAATAAAACCACACTTTGATTCATCAATAATCCCATCTTTAATGGGTGTTTTTGCTGCACTAGCTGCAGGGCTTGCCTACACTATGATAAGGGTTATAGGGACTTCAGAGGACTTTTTTACAGTAATTTTATCTTTCACAGGAATTGCAACTATAGTTTGCCTTCCTTTTATGTTCTTTAACACTGAAGGTTTAACTTTAAGAAATGTTATTTATATGATTTTAGCTGGTATTTGCTTTATGCTCGGACAAGTATTTTTAACTTTAGCTTATAGAAACGCACCTGCTTCTGAAATCTCAATGTTTGATTACATCGGGCTTATAATAGCAGCTATTTATGGATTTGCTTTATTTAGTGAAATTCCAGATTACCTATCAATCATAGGTTACATAATAATAATATTCGCCTCATTCTGTAACATACTTTCAAAAAACAAATAAAATATTTGACATTATAATAATTTGGTGATAGTATAATTTACAAAAGAAGCGTATTTTGTTAAAGATTGGAGAAAGTTATGGAGAGGTTAATAGATTTTATCTCAAATAGAAAATTAAATAATTATTATTATAACTATTATAGATAGAATTTGTATTTATGAATCTCATAGGTGCAAATTCAGCTTTAAAACTGTTTATGCATCTATGATGGTTTGATTTTTTATGACTTTTTATAGTATAAAGCCACATAGATAAACTATGTGGCTTTTTTGTATCTTAAACCACGTAGTTTTATAAATTACGTGGTTTTTTTATTTTTATATTAATACGCTTTTGTAGGATATGTAGTACAGGAGGATTTCATTATGAAAAGAGAAAAATTTAGTAAAGTAGGATTTGTCCTATCGTGTATAGGCGCAGCAATAGGTCTTGGAAACATATGGATGTTTCCATATAGGTTAGGTCAGTACGGTGGTGCAGCGTTTTTAATACCATACTTTTTATTTGTATTTGGACTTGGAACTATAGGTTTAATGCTTGAATTTTCCTTTGGAAGGAAGTTTAAAGGCGGTTCATCTACAGGTATTTCTAAAATATTAAAAGAGAAAAATGTTAAACTTCACGGTTTAATCTCAATAATACCTGCAATAGGTCTTATGGGTGTATTTATGTTTTACAACGTTGTTGTAGGTTGGATTTTAAAATACTTTAATTTAAGTATTACAGGCGAAATAAATAAGATTAATACAGCATCATACTTTGATTCTTTTATAGGAACTCCACACACTTTAATTTTTAATTTTATAGCAATCATGATTACACTTTTAATAGTTTTCTTAGGAGTTACAAAAGGAATAGAGAAAATAAATAAAATAATAATGCCTGGTTTATTTGTGATTTTTATAATACTTGCAATAAGGTCTTTAACTCTTCCAAATGCTATGGAAGGCGTTAAGTACTTGTTAAGACCTGATTTTTCCTTCCTTTTAAAGCCTGAAACTTGGGTTATGGCTTTAGGACAAGCTTTCTTTACCGTATCACTTAACGGTTGTGGTATGGTCGTTTACGGAAGCTATATAGGAGATGACTTTGATATACCTAAATCAGCTTTTAGCACAGCTATTTTAGATACTTTAGCCGCACTTTTAGTTTCATTTGTTATAATGCCAGCGGTATTTTCTTTTGGACTAAACCCTCAAGCAGGACCTCCATTATTATTTATAACAATGCCAACTATATTTAAATCAATACCTGGCGGAAGCGTGCTTATAGTAGTATTCTTCCTAAGTATATTATTTGCAGCTATAAGCTCATCTATAAATATGCTTGAAGGGCCCGTAGAAGCTCTTATGCAAAAAACAAACCTTTCTAGAGGAAAGGCATCAGTTTTATTATCATTATCATCATTTATACTATCTATACCTTTAAATTTAAGTATGGATAATTTCTCAAACTTTACAGACCTTATGACTATAATAGTTTCACCTTTAGCAGCACTTTTAGTGGCTATAATTTTCTTATTTGTTTTAGGTGAAGATAAAGCACTCGAAGAAATAAACTTAGGCTCTAAATTTAACTTAAGTAATAAGTTTATATTAGTTAGCAAATACCTATTTACCATAACAACTATCTGCGTAATAGTTTTAGGCGTAGCATACGGTGGAATAGGCTAATATTAAAAAGGGGGAGACACCAAATTTGGTGCCTCCCTTTTAAAATTAATTCTTTTTACCTTTTATTATAAAAAATACTCCTAAAGCAAGTAGTGCAGATCCGTATAAAACTGACTTACCTTCTTTTCCTGTTTGTGGTAGTTTATTATCTTCCGGATCTTTAATTACAGGTTTTTCTGGTTTAGTTACTGGTTTTGGATCCTCTGGCTTTACTGGTGGTTTTGGATCTTCCGGCTTTACAGGAGGATTTGGATCTTCTGGATTAACCGGAGGATTTGGGTCTATCGGTGGCTCAACTGGTGGGTCTACCGGTGGTTCTGGCTCTACTGGTGGTTCCACAGGTTTTTCTATTTTTTTATTATATACAGATATTTTCTTAACTTTTTCTAAGTCATTTTCAGCTATTACTATTTGAATTTCTTTTTCTAAGATAGAAAAGCCTTCTGGCGCCTTTGTTTCTGTTAAAGTATAGTTTCCTACAATTAAGTTTTCAAACTTAATTTTCCCGTCTTCTCCTGTAGTCTTAACTTCTTCAAAGTTTTCTCCAGTTAATTTAAACTCCGCACCTTTTAATACTTTTTCAGTATCTTTTTCATACTTTATAATCTCTAAAGCACCATACTTTTCTTCTGGTACTACAGGTGGGTCTACAGGCTTTTCGATTTTTTTATTTTTTACTGATTCTAACTTTATAACTTCTTCATTATTTTGATTAGATTGAATAACAAAATCAAATTCATTTTTTATAATTTCATATCCTTCTGGTGCCTTTGTTTCTTTAAACTTATAAACACCAGCTTCTAAATTTTTAAAACTTACCTTACCATTTGAATCAGAAGTATAAGCTCCATCAAGCTTTTTAAATTCATTTCCTTGTTTTTTATAAAGTTCAAACTCAGCCCCTTCTAAGAATTTTTTATCATCCGCTGAATCTACTTTAAAAAACTCAGCATTAAATAATTTTTTCTTATTTGTAACTTTCTCTATAATAACTTGACCTTCTTTTTGAACTTCTATAGTTATTTTTATAGGATCTTTTAATCCTATAAAACCTTCTGGTGCTTTTGTTTCTGTTAATGTATAAACACCTGATTCTAAGTTTTTAAACTGAGTTTCACCTAAATCATTACTTATCCCTTTAAATACCTCTCCATTAGGTGCTGCTAATGAAAATTCTGCTCCTTTTAAAGGTTTTTCAGTTCCTTCTTCAACTTTTACTACTTTTAAATCACCTTTTAAAGCTGGAGGAATTATTTTTTCGTTATATACAGATCTTGTTTTTACTTTTTCTAAATCATTTTCATCTATTACTATTTGAATCTCTTTTTCTAAGATAGAAAATCCTTCTGGTGCCTTTGTTTCTGTTAAAGTGTAATTTCCAACCTTTAAGTTTTCAAACTTAATTTTTCCGTCTTCTCCTGTAGTCTTAACTTCTTCAAAGTTTTCTCCAGTTAATTTAAACTCTGCGCCTTTTAATACATTTTCAGTATCTTTTTCATACTTTATAATCTCTAAAGCACCATACTTTTCTTCAGGTACTATATCTTTTTTAGTATTTAATATATCACCCTTAAAGATAACTTCCTTATTATCTTCATCAGGACTTATTGTAAATAAAATTTCTTTATCTAAAACTTTATATCCTTCAGGTGCTTTAACTTCTACTAATTTATAATCACTTGCTTTTAAGTTATTTATTTTAACTAAACCTTCTGAGTCTGAAGAATAGACTCCGTCCATTTTTATATATTCATTATCTATCTTTTTATAAAGTTCAAATTCCGCACCTTCAAGCGCATTACTTTCAGCGTCTATCTTTTTAAACTGAGCATTAAACAATTTTTCTTTATTTGATATTTCTCTTGTTATTACTTTTTCTAAGTCACCTTCATTAATCGTTATATCTATAGGATCTTTTAACTTTTCATAACCTATAGGTGCTGAAACCTCTATTAATTTATAATTTCCTACAGCTAAATCATTAAAGATTATTTCACCTTTTTCATCAGATTCAAAAGGTCCATACTCGTTATTTTTTGAATCTACTAATTTGAATTTCGCTCCCTTTAAAAGAGAATTTCCTTCACCTTTTTTTATAATTTTTAAAGCACCATACTTCTCCTCTGGTACTATTACCTCTTTTTTGTTTTCAATATTTCCTTTATTTATTATATTAGTTCCTGTCTCAGATGCTAAAATAGTAAAATCAATTATTTTATTTTCGTTAATATATCCGTTTGGAGATTTTATTTCTGTTAATCTATAATCTCCAGCATCTAAACTATTTATTACTATCTTCCCCTTTGAATCTGAAGTATAAATTCCATCTAACTTTATATATTCATTATTTTTCTTTTTATAAAGTTCAAATTCTGCCCCTTCTAAAGTTATATTATTATCCTCGCTATCTACTTTTTTAAATTCTACAGAAGCTTTTTTAAACTCCCCTATTAAATCTCCAAAATTAAAGAAAAAGTTATGGCACTCAAAACCACCATCTTGATTAAACTCATTAGTTATAAGTTGTCCATTAACAGAACCACCTTTAGTTTCTGTTAATGCATTTGGCGCTAATATGCTTCCAACTATTCCATTACCTGCTAAAGTAATTTTTGTTGCGTTTGGAAATACGTAAAGAATCTTAGGCGCAACTTTATGAAGGAAATCATTATCTGGCTTTCCTGTATCTATCATAGCGTTTTTATATAACATTCCTCCAGATTTAAAATTAACTTCTTTTGCATCAGAATAAATTATCCAATACTTTGAATTTAAAACTTCCTCGTGAACTCCTATTTCCCTAAACTCTGCTTTCTCACCTTCTATTTTTGATAAAAGCATTCCTTCAATGTTTTTTTCCTTTGCTACTCCTAAATAATCACCTAAATAAGTACTATCTACATTTAATTCTTCGCCTTTTTCTAAAGTCTTTAAATTAGTTGAAAGAAAATCAACCTTATCTTTAAACTCTTTAAATTTTTCCTTTATTTCAGTTTCTGATTTAATAACTGCTTTTCTATAAGCATTTCCCTCTACTAGATTTTGCTTATCTGCCCCTTCTTTATGAACTACAGTATCCGCTTCTATTGTAAGTAAGCCCCCGCCATCTACTTTAGATAATTCTCCTCCTAAAAGAAATGATGGCATTCCGTTTTCTGTATAGTCACTCCCTATAAGATTGTTTGCGTGAGTTCCTGCCGCTGCAATCGAATAACCTTTCCCAGAGGTTGCAGGTGCTGTTAAGTTTCCTCCTACTGCTAATGCCCCTTCAACATCTGCAGTGTGAGCCCTATGATCTCCAAACACTATCGCATTATAATGCTCTATAGTTCCTAAATTTTTTAATTTACTATCATTTGCAAATACCTTAGTTGCCCCTAAAACTTCTCCCAAAGAAAAAATTGCCAGGAGACCAATCCCTATCTTACATTTTAACTTCTTAGATAACCCCATATCTTTTCCACCTTTTTATATTTTTTCTAAATATTAACATAACTTTAATTGTTCTACAATAGATACGACAATAATATTTAATTTTTTCACTAAATTTTTTATAAAAACGGTATCAAAAATCGACTTTTGAATCTTATTGAAAATTTTTATTTTAATCTTATAATTAAATAAAACGAATTTTTAAAGGAGGTACTAATCATGAAGTCTATAATTTTAGCTGGAGGTTGCTTTTGGGGAGTAGAAGAATTTATGTCTAGAATAAATGGAGTTACAGAAACAGAAGTTGCCTACGTAAACGGAAGAACAAAAAATCCAAGTTACGAAGAAATTTGTAATGGAAATACTTACTTTGCAGAAGCTTGCAAAATTACTTATGATGAAAATATATTATCACTAGAAAAACTTCTTCAAAAATATTTTAGTATTATAAATCCAACTTCTTTAAACAAACAAGGAAACGATATAGGAAGCCAATATAGAACTGGTATTTATTATGAAGATCAAAACGATTTAAAAATAATAGAAAAAGTTATATTAAAAGAAGGAGAAAAATACGAAAAGAAAATCGTAACAGAAGTTAAACCTTTGGAGAATTACTATAAAGCTGAAACTTATCATCAAAAATATTTAAAAAAGAATCCAAACGGATATTGTCATATTAAATTAGATTAAAATAAAAAGCTATAATAGTATTTTCTACTATTATAGCTTTTAAATTTATTTTATTAATTTTCTTATGCTATCTCTCATTTTATACATAACAAATACCCCGATTATAGATACTACCCCAAATTCCCCTAAGGCAACTTGTCCTCCTAATATCCACATAGATTCTTTGCCTTCTGTAAAGAAATGTGATATCATCCAGCCTATTATAAGTCCATTTATAATAACTGGCCAAAGTGATGCTAAAAACATTCTAACTGGCTCTTTAATTTTTACTTTGCTTGTATAATAAACTAAAACTACACTTATAAACGTAGCTAAAGTTCCAAAAATCGCATCTATAAGTCCACTTCCTAAGATGTTTGAGATAAAACATCCAAGGGTTAAACCTATTATATAAAATGGATCAAAGTAGGCTAATAAAACCATAACCTCTGATATTCTAAATTGTATAGGTCCAAAACTTATAGGAGCTAAAACTAATGTTAATGCTGCATAAATTGCCGCAATTAATGCAGAATAAACTATTCTTCTACTTTGGTTTTTCATAATATCTCTCTCCTTACACTTTCAAGGATTGAAAGTTTCTTCGCCTCGCTTTTTTTTACGTGTTTATATTAAACATAAATAAAGGCGATAAAGTAAACAAAGCTGATTTGTTAACTCTACCGCCTTTTAAATTGATGCAAAATTTCTTTAAAGCATCAAGAAAAAAGGTAGGATTAAAATACTAATCCTACGCATAATAATTCTAAAATAATTATAATGCCGTAGTTTTATTTAACGACAGGAGGCTTCCGAACTGTCAATCTTATTATTTTTTACGCTTTCTATTTTATCTTACATCTATATATAAATCAATCTATTTTAGGTAAACTCCTATATTGAAATCTTTAGCATTTTTTAATTCTATCTCCATATTTTTTATGTTTTCATTACCTTTATTTATAATTATTTTTGTATTTTTATCTAAAGTTATATTTTCTACAGTCCCATTATCATAATTAACTTTTAAAATACCAAACCCGTTTTTTATTTTAGATTTAACTTCTAATTTTTTATTTGTTTTTTTATCTAAATATAAAGTAGTGTTTCCAAATTCACCTTCTACCTTATAAGAATTTCCATCCTCTTCTTCTTTAAACCCATTTAATATATCCTCATCTTCACTTTGAATTATAGTATTAGTTTCCTCTATAACTAATTTCTTTGGGTTATTATAAAAAACTACCCCGCCTACTACTATAAGAACTATTGCGATTATAAAAGCTATTAAACCACCTATTAATAAGTTTTTTATAGACTTTCTTTCGATTTCTCTACAAAACTCTAAGTTTTGTCCACAATTACCACAATATTTAACTGTTCCATCCACAATTTGATTACAACTTGTGCATATTACACTTCTCTTTCTTCTTCCGAAAACTAAGTAAATGATAATCCCTATAAAGTTCGGTAAAACAACTGCAATTATAGTCCACAAAACTGGATTAGCCCCTATATTTTTTGCATCCCTATATACTATCATTCCTATAAAAACATGAACTATAAAAATACATATAGGAACTATACTAATAATCCATGCTAAATTGCCTTCATTCATAGTTCTATTACCATCCTCTCTCTAAGTTCCCTATTAAAGAAAATATAAATCAGTAAAGCTATATTTAGTAACGCTGTAAAAATTACAGAAACTATACTAAAATAAGATAAAAATCTATCTTTAAAGAGATTCATAAATAAAAGCATAGATAAAACTGAAATTATATTTCCTAAAATGGGAATCCACCAAACCTTAACCTTTTTAGTTCCTTTCAATTTTTCTTTTAAATCTTTATTTAAATTAATACTTGGCTCTTCATTTGAACTTAATGCTAAACTTAATATATCTTCTAATTTATCTTCCTTCATAATAAACCTCCTTTAAGTTTTTTCTTATTTTATCCCTACCCTTAAATAACCTACTCTTTACTGTTCCTTTTGGAACTTTTAGAGTTTCTGAAATCTCTTCTATAGACATCTCTAATGTGTAGTACATAACTAGAGGAATTTTAATTTTACTATTTAAAGAACTTATTATTTTATTTACCTCTTTTAATATATCTTTTTTAATAAAAGAATCTTCAATAGATTCAGCGCTATCTTTTATTTCTAAATTGTCTTTATCTATTTCTATCTCATTTGTTATTCTTTTTCTTCTAAAAATTTTTCTTTTTTCATTTTTATAAATATTGATTGCTATAGAAATCAAATAACTCTTAGGATTATTATCAAGACTTATTTTTTCTTTAAGTTCTAATGCCTTTAAAAAGGTTTGCTGGTATATATCTTCTGCTTCTACCTTATTTTTAGTTATCTTTAAGCAAAACCTAAAGATTATCCTCCCATACTCATCTATAAGCTTTTCTATCTCTAAATTACTCACCCAAACTCATTCCCCCTTCAATAAGTAATTGTCTTTAAAAGAGATTTGGTTCATTAATATAACAAAAAAAATAGGACTACTTCTATTAAAAGTAATCCTATCATTTGTTATATTATTTTTTTCTTTGAGTTACTAAAGTATTTTTAAAATCACTAGTCTTATCTTCATCAATAAATTCGTGCGTAAAGAAATTACTGTTATCTGAAAGACCTCCCTCGAATCCATAAATACTGTCTCTCTCTATTAAAGTCTCTTTATCTGAGAAAAGGTTAGTTCCAAGCCCTAATCTATCTCCCTCAACTTCTATTCCCATACTAGCTAGTATTGTTGGGTAAAAGTCTAATGGTGCATATTCTCTGTTTTTAGTTTTTGTTTTTGAAGTATCTACAGCTGGATTTAGTATAAGGTTAAATACAGATCTTCTGTAATCTTTATCCCATCCTTTAAAGAACTTTTTATCCATGCTTAAGTGATCTCCAGTAACAACTATAGTAGTATCTTTATAAAATGGTTGTTTTTGAATCCATTTTATAAATTCAACTGCCTCTTTAGTAGAATATGAAATAACATTTGCATATTGCTCTTTATGAGGTGTTTTTGCTTTCTTTGAAAGATATCCATCTGGGAAATGTGTATCTGCAGTTTCCATAGTGAAGTTAAATGGTTTGCCTGTTTTTGATAAACGAGTTATCTCATCTTTTGCAAACTTATAAAGCTTATCATCTTCAAAGCCCCACCAAACTTTATAATCTTTAGGGATTAATCCTTTTTCCCTTGCATAGTTTAAATCAAATATATTAAAATCTCCGTGAGTTTTAAAGTATGTTGTTAAACCTCCAAAATCTGCATCAGCTCCAAACATTATAGTTTGCTCGTAGCCTTGAGCTTCTAATATATCTCCTATAGCAATAGCACCAGGTAAAAAAGTACCTGTTTTACCGTAAGAGTTTCCGTCCATAGGTATTTTTAAAGGGATACCAACTCCCATATTTATCATTGATGCAACAGACCAACTTGAACCGTAAGTTTGATTTGGTCCACCGAATTTATCATTATCTGAGAAACTTATACCTTCTTTTGAAAGCTCAGAAAGCTCAGGCATTAAGTTAACTTTCATATATCCCCCTAAGTCTTTAGAAAAATATGAGTTTTCAACTGACTCTAAGTATATATGAATTAAATTTCTTTTCTTAGCCGGGAAAGACATTTTTACATTTCTAGGGTCAACATAATTATCTTTTATATAAGTTGATTCCGAGAAAAATGCTTTCGCAATTTCAGGTAGTCTTAATTTATTTGATCCATAAGTAACTCCACCTATAAGTGCTACTATTGATATAATAAAAATTACTCTATTATACCACACCTTACTTACTATCTTCCTTTTAGAATCTTTAATTATTAAATATATATCATAACTAAAGTTAACTAAAATTATAAAAACTACTACTGTAGATACTATAGCAAAAACAGGTGTAGTTATTATTTCTGTAACCATCCCATCACTAGTACCTTTAATAGGCGATTTTAAATTAAATAAAAATTGCTCAGGTGTTATATTACCAAAATAATCTATAAACCAATCTGAGAAAAATACAAAAACTCCCCCGATAGTAACAAATATTACTGATAATACTTTTAGTATTTTACTCTTTTTTGTTGAAGTTTTTTTAGCTTCTACAAACTCGATTTTAGAATCTATCGTTCCTTTTAAAAAGATATAGATTATTCCTATTATAAGCGCAAATGATACATATTTGATTAAAAATCCAAAAGTGTATGTTGTAACCTTAAGAATATTTGGCTTATTCATTAAGAATTTAGCTATACTAAGTATTACTATATTAAATAAAAATACAAAGCTTAGTAAGCTAGTTGTTAAAGGAAGTACCCCTTTTTTCTTTCCAAGTAAAAAGTAATTAATTAAACCTAGTATTACACCTGGAATTAAATAACTTAATAATTGCATAATTTCCCCTCCGAAACTAGTAGTTAAACCACTTTACAATATTTAATGTATGAATTTAATGATATCATATTTATAGATTTTGTAAAAGTTCCATTAATAAATTAAGTCTAAAAGGAATGAGAAAAAAGGCTAACAAATTCATTTAAATTTGTTAGCCTTTTTTGGAAAGATTATGCTATTTATTTTGTTAATTTCTCACCCATCATTACACCCATAGCTGATGCCATCATAAGACCTCTAGTCCATCCACTAGAATCTCCAAGACAGTATAACCCGCTTACGTTTGTTTCAAAATTCTCATCTATAACAACCTTATTACTATAGAATTTTATTTCTGGACCATAAAGAAGTGTTTCTTCACTTGCAAATCCAGGGACTACCACGTCTAAAGATTCTATAAAATTAATAATGTTTGTCATCGTTCTATATGGCATTGCTGAAGTTAAATCTCCTGCAACAGCATCTGGTAAAGTATGCTTTACATTAGATCTATCTAATTCTTTTTGCCAAGTTCTTTTACCTGCTAATATATCCCCGTATCTTTGAACTAATATACTTCCGTTTCCTAGCATATTAACTAGTTCTGCAACCTTTTGCCCATACTCTATAGGTTTGTTAAACGGCTCTTCAAAGTTATGTGAACTTAATATCGCAAGGTTTGTATTGTTTGATTTTTTATCTTTGTAAGAATGACCATTAACTATTGCCATGTTGTTATCATAATTCTCTTGAGATACGAACCCTCCAGGATTTTGGCAAAACGTCCTAACCTTATCTTTAAAAGGTCCTGGATATCCTATAAGTTTTGATTCATATAAAACTTCGTTTACCATTTCCATAACTTCGTTTCTAAGTTCTACCCTTACTCCGATATCTACTGTTCCAGCTTTGTGGTTAATATTATGTTCTAAACACATATCTTTTAACCAATCAGCACCCTTTCTTCCTGTAGCTACAACTACACAATCCCCTTTAACCGTTTCGTCCTTACTTTTTGTTATTGAATCAGTAAGTAAAACCCCAGTTATTTTGTTATTTTCTATAATTAAATCTTTTGCTAAAGTATCAAATCTTATTTCTACCCCTAAATCTAATAAATGATTTTGAAGTTTAAGATATATTTCTTGTGCTTTTTCAGTTCCTAAATGTCTTATAGGACAATCTACTAATTTAAGGTTTCCCTCAATTGCTTTTCTTCTAATTTCTTTAACAGCCTCAGGATTCTCAACTCCTTCAACTTTCTCATCAGCACCAAACTCTAAATATATCTTATCTGCGTAATCTATGTATTCTTGTACTAAGTTACCACCTATAAGCTCTGGTAAATCTCCTCCTACTTCGTAGTTTAATGATAATTTACCATCTGAAAATGCTCCTGCACCTGAAAAACCAGTTGTTATGTGGCAGTAAGGTTTGCACGAAACACACTTATTTGTTTTCTCCTTAGGACAACTTCTCTTGTCTATTCTTCTACCTGCTTCTACTAATAATATTTTCTTATTAGGCTCTCTTTTAATCGCCTCTAACGCTGTAAAAATACCTGCTGGACCTGCTCCAACAATAATTACTTCATAACCCATAAACCCTATCTCCTTAAAAAGAAATTATTAAACCTATAGCAAGAGCTTTTTACGGTAGCTCTGTAGAAACGCCTCTCCCTATTCGAAGCTTATACAGGTAGTTAAATGTTCGATTTTAATCGCCATTTTTTTTACTACATTGAAATTTTAATCTATATTTTAGTAAAAATCAAGCTATTTTACGAATTAAATTTATATTTTTTATTTTTTTGTACGTATAATTAAGATTTTATTAATATGTTTTAGCTTTTAAAATTTGCTTATACCTTTTAACATTAACTTTTAATTCACGATTTTCGAAAAAATAAGTTTCTACACCGTACCATATAAAAACCCAACAAACTATAGATAATAATTGAGATATAGCCATATTAATACTAGAAAAAATATAAACTAAAGCCCCTATTATAATTCCTAAAATAAAGGCAGCTAAACAAATTATATTGTTCTTTTTAATCATATGATTCTCTTCAGTTATCTTTTTATTAAAAGTGTTTTTTATAGCTCTCTTTAAAACTTCTTTATCCGAATTATAATTAAATTTGATCTCTATTTCGATCTCATCATTTCTATTTGTAAAGCTTACTCTATCCATAAGATATTCTTCTAATTCATTTGATATATTATAATCACTAGGCGAATAAAACCCTTTAAATATCTCGTTATTTTCACCAATATAAACTTCTATTTTTCTATTAATCATATGGTTCACCCCTTAAGATTTTCTTTTGTTAATCTTATTATTCTCATATATCTATAAAATTTTCATATTAATATAAAATAATTTTTATTAAAACAAAAAAGCATGTAAGATAATCTTACACGCTTAAAACAAATGCTTAAGTAGCAAATATGCATACTATTAAAACTAAAATTCCAATCCAAGCCTTATTTGATAAACCCTTATTTTCTAAAATTGAATAAACTGATGCTCCAAATAAAATACTTCCAAAGATATTAACCTTACCTACTATAAGTAATATAGCTGAGAAAAACCCTAGTCCAGATAGTGACCCAATTAATAGCCCCAAGATAAAACTTATTACTAAAGATATTAAAGCAAAAACTATAGCTGGCATCATAGATAAAGCATATATTTTTATTACTCCAGCTTGACCAATTTTCTTCTTATCTTTGTCTATCAAAAGTGTCAATATTCCATATGCTATTCCTATAGATACGAAACCTCCAATTATCCTTAATAATAATTGTGTAAAGTCTATATCTCCAGTACTCCCAAACATTAAAAATTCTCTTGGTGGATTTAATATATTGCTTAATATAGGCATTAACCCGACTATTAAACACATTACCTTTACTGTGCCTTCACTAACTTCATCAAACATTTTTACTGATCCTCTTATAGGATTTTTCAATATCTCAAAAATAACTGTTTTAATTTCACCAAATGCATTACCACTCTTAACTTCATTCAAAGTAGATTTTGCATACTCTCCGAACTTAGAATTGATATCATCTGTTGAATAATCATTAGATTTATATTCTCTCTCTACCCTTTGTGTAGCTGCAATTTCAGAACCTTCATCTACCACACACCCACATTTAATACAAAACTTTGATCCCTCTTTCAAAGTTTCTCCACACTCTCTACAAAACATTTGAATCCCCCTTCAATTTTATATTTCTTCTTAATTTTACTTTATTTAGTATTTATTTACAATACTTTTATTATTTGTTAAACGAATTAACTTAATATAAAAAATAATTTAAATGAAAAAGATCTAGAAACCTAGATCTTTTTTATTTTAATTACTTATCTTATTCAAAACTTAATATATCTATATCATTAACAACTACTATCTTGCCTGATTTAATCATAGGTGAAATAGAACTTATAATTAAATCTACATTTTCTTCTTTAGCTGCAACTTCTATAAGTATAGGTAATTTTCTTGAAAGAACTTCTAAAAGATCTGTATGTACCTTTTTATCTTCCCCAAACCCTTCTATACCTCTAATTATAGTAGCCCCAGAAACCCCTAAATCCTTAAGCTTATTTATAATTCCTTCGTATAGAGGTTTATTATTATACTTATCATTTCCTTCTATAAAAACCTTTATTAATTTTCCCTTATAATTATTTTCCATAAGACTTTTCCTCCTAAACTAATAATTTTGCAATAGACATCCCTAAAACTACGCCTAAAAAACTAAGTATTACATTTAAACCTAGATTTAAAAATCCAAAAGTTAAATTTCCTTCACTAATCATAGATACAGTTTCATATGAAAATGTTGAAAAAGTAGTAAGTCCTCCCATCATTCCAGTAGTTAAAAATAGTTTTGTGTTCCCTGATATAAGAGTAGTATCTAAACTTAACCTAATAACAAATCCTATAACAATTGCACCTAAAATATTTGCAATTAAAGTTCCATACGGAAAATCTGCCCCAAAGATTCTAGCTGCATTTATAGATATTAAATATCTAAGAGATGCCCCTAAAAATCCACCTACTCCAACTAATAGTATTAAACTAAATTTCTGCAAAAAAATCACCTCGTATATATATTATTGCCAATTTTAAAAATTAAAAAAGCTAATGCCCTACACCAATCCAATTGTTGTAGGAGTCATTAGCTTAAAGCGATTAAAGGTTAACTCCATAACCTATATATTTTTATTAATTATAAATTTATTATACGTATTTAATATCACATTTTCAATTAATAATTTGTTAATTGCTATTTTCTTTTTCTATTTTCTCTAAGCTTTCTTCTAATTCTCTTTTAGCATCTTCTATTTGAATATCAACTGCTGAAATTTTCATCCTGCTTTCTTTTATAGAATCTAAAAGGTCTGAAACTTTAGCTGCATCCATAGAAACATTATCTAAAGATTCCGCTACAAACATTTCTCCTAAAATCTCAGTAGTCTTTTTTATGTTAGATACAGCATTATCTCTTTCTTTTTCTAAAGCCATAACCTTTTTTTTATTATCCATCTTTAAGCTTGCGACTTTTGCAATGGTGTTAGCTCCTTTAGTTGCGCTATCTGCCATATCTTTTACGCTATCTAAAAATCCCATATTAACATCTCCCTTAAATATTATAATTTAATTATATAATATTTTTTAATGTTTAAGATGTTCCCTCTTCTAAATTATTACAAAGTTAATAGAGTTATCAAATTTTCTTTATTGTTAAAAATAGCTTAAGTACGCTATCTAATTCTTTCTCTATTTAAATATGCGTGAAATTATAAAAGAAAGTAGCGTATATTAAAAAAGAAACCTCTAAAAAGAGGTTTCTAAGTAAGTTATAAAGGGTTATTTTGGATACTTAATTTAAATTATTCTCCCATGAACATTTTCATGTCATCTTCTACGTTAGTTATTCCACCTATTCCAAAGTTTTCAACTAAAACTTTAGCTACATTTGGTGAAAGGAATGCTGGTAATGTTGGTCCTAAGTGGATGTTATTAACACCTAAGTGTAATAATGATAATAATACTATTACAGCTTTTTGTTCATACCAAGCTATATTATATGATATTGGTAATTCATTTACGTCATCTAAACCAAATACTTCTTGAAGTTTTAAAGCTATAACAACTAATGAGTATGAATCATTACACTGACCTGCATCTAAAACTCTTGGAATTCCACCGATATCTCCTAAGTTTAATTTGTTATATTTATATTTAGCACAACCTGCAGTTAATATTACTGTATCTTTAGGTAATTTTTCTGCAAACTCTGTGTAGTAGTTTCTTGATTTTGCTCTTCCATCACATCCTGCCATAACAAAGAATCTCTTTATAGCACCAGTTTTAACTGCATCTACAACTTTATCAGCTAAAGCTAAAACTTGATTGTGAGCGAATCCCCCAACTATTTCTCCTTTTTCTATTTCTGTTGGAGCTTCACATTTTTTAGCTAATTCTATAATCTCACTAAAATCTTTGTGTCCGTTAGCATCTGCCTCGATGTGTGCACATCCTTCATATCCTACAGAACCTGTTGTAAATATTCTTCCTCTATATGAATCTTGAACTGGTGTTATACAGTTAGTTGTCATAAGGATTGGTCCGTTAAATGAAGCGAATTCTTTATTTTGTAACCACCAAGCATTTCCGTAGTTACCTGCAAAGTGCTCATACTTTTTAAATTCTGGATAGTATTGTCCTGCAAGCATTTCTCCGTGAGTATATACATCTACCCCAGTTCCTTTTGTTTGCTCTAATAACATTTCTAAATCTTTTAAATCATGTCCTGAAATTAAGATACCTGGATTTTTTCTAACTCCGATATCAACTTTTGTTATTTCTGGGTGTCCGTAAGTGCCTGTGTTTGCAGCATCAAGTAATGCCATTCCATCTACCCCGTATTTACCAGCTTCTAAAGCTAATGCTGTTAATTCATCAGCTGATAATGAATCATCCATAACTTTAACTAAAGCTTCTGCCATAAATGCATGGATGTTATCATCATCGTATCCTAAGTTCATAGCATGTTTCATGTATGCTGACATACCTTTTAATCCATATATAATAAGCTCTCTTAAGCTTCTTACATCTTCATTTTCAGTTGAAAGAACACCTACTTTTGATGCTTTTTCCATCATTTCTTCTTCTGATGCAGCTTCAAATGTAGCACACTCCATAAAGTTTTTACCATTAGCGTTTCCACCTTTAGCTTCAACTTCTTTTTTAAGTTCATCTCTTAATGCTATTGTTTCTAAAACTCTTTCTTTTATAGCTTTAAAATCAAAGTTAGCATTTGTTATTGTAATAAAAAGATTTTCTGTTATAAACTTATCTGCCTTTTTACTACTTACTCCTACTTTTCTTCCTTCAACTACTACTGTAGCTAGTCCTTTAGTCACATATACTAAAAGGTCTTGTATTTTAGCGACATCCTCTGTCTTACCACAAACACCTCTTACTGTACATCCTTTGCATCCTGCTGTTTCTTGACATTGAAAACAAAACATTGACATATTTAATTCCTCCTAGTGTATATTAATCTATTTATATTCTATATTTAGTCCTAGTAATTAGTTTTTTCTCTTAACAAATACTAGTATAAATATTTCTAGCCTCTTATTCTGTAACCAGTGTTACAGTTTTAAATTTTCTTAAAAGTAAATTTGCAATAACCTATTTCATCACACTTTACCTTCATCTCATCCCAAGTATCCTCTTCTTTTATACTTTCAATTGCAGATGGATAAAGTATAGTATTTTCTTTAAAAATATGATCCCTTAAATTAAATACAAGGTATTTTGAAATATCATCTAATCTTTCTTTAAAGTCGCTAAAAGAAATATAATCAAAACACTTACAAAGTTCTTTTAAAGCCCTTTTTTTAGCCCTTAAGTCTTCGTGTTCCATCTTCATTATCCTAGTTGGTCCTGTAATACCTCTTTTTTCAAGTTCTTTGAATAATACTCTTTCTTCTCTTTGATGATGGTTTTCTGCATCTAAAATTGAATCTGCTAAAGACTCTACTTTATCTACATACCTTCTATCAAAATCATTTTTATCTAGTTTTTGGATTTCGCTGTTTAAATTATCTAATTCCTTTAAAAATTCTAATATCCTATCATGTTCTTCAATCATAGTGTGAACTACATGTCCTTCCTTTAAGGAAGTTTTAATCTTTTCTAGTTCTCCTTTTAAAACATCCATATGTATATCACATAAATGTCTTAAATCACTAGGATTCATTCCTTCATCTATTAAATTTTGCTCTGCTATAGATAATTCTACAGGGTCTATATCCTTAACTATTTCCATAGCTTCTCTTCTTAAATCCTCTGTTATATTTTCTGAATTTAACTTTCTAAGAATACTTGTTAATTCATCTATTTTAATATTTCCCATATAAATTCCTCCTAAATGTTTTTAAATAAGATACTATTTTCTTTGTGAATATGAACATATAAATCTTTTTCAAGTTCTTGAAGTTTTCTATAAACTAATTTAAATGTTGTACATGCCCATTCAGGTAATTTATATCCATCAGTTTCCCTATATAAATCACTTAAAATATGGCCAGCACCCCTGTGTTCACTTTCAATAACTCCTATATAAGAAAAAATTTCGTCTCTCTTTTTTTCACTTCTATTATCTAAGTAATCAAAAATCATAGGGAACAAATCATTTTCTTCTTTAATTAAATGTTCCTCTAAATCAAGTTTAAGTTCACCAAATAACTTATGAATAACTAGTAGTTTCTCTGGTGCATGGTTATAATGCACTCTTGTTACTTTTAAAATTAACTCATCTAATTCTCTTAAAGTATCAAAAGTAAATCTGTGGTGTGTATCTACTATATGCTTTATTAATTTCCTAGGGTCTTCTTTTCTCCAGTCTATATATTTCTCATTTGAATTTAAAAATTCCCTAAATTCTTTATTTAAACTTTCTACAAAGTCATTATCATTTACGTCTTTATCCTTTAACGCTTCTTTTAAAGTTCTATTTCCGTTACAGCAATAGTCAATGCTATACTCATTAAATTTCCTTGCTGCCCCTGGATAAACAGCTACTATGTCTCCTAATATCTGATTTAATTCTATTCTTTTCATTCAAATCATCTCCTATGTTTTCCGTTTGCTATGTTTAAATAATATAATTTTTTTCTTTTTACTAATATGATTCAAATCAAATTTTGAAATTAATTTATTCTTTTAAATTTCACTCACTTTTATCCTTCATTTCCAAAATTAATTATTATTTGATTTTAATCACATTATTCATATTCTAAATGTGATAACTTTTAAAATATAAAATTAAAGGTGGTTAAAATATGATAAATTCAAATTTAATTAGACAACATAAAGATTTCTATGAACTGTTAAACAAAATGAAAGGTCTATTAAAAAACACTAGCGAAAATTCAAAAGAATTAGCATTAAATATAAACTTACTAGCTGGAAAGCTTAATATACATTTACAATCTGAAGATAAGTTTTTATATCCTACTTTAATTAATAGTCAGGATATTAAACTAAAAAATATAGCAAAAGATTTTATTAATGAGATGGGGCATATTGCAAATACCTATTCTGATTTTAAAGTTAAATATAATACACAAAAAAAGATTCTAGATAACCTAAATGATTTTAATAAAGACTGTACATTAATCATAAATACGATTGAAAATAGGCTAATGAAAGAAGATACTAAGCTTTATGTTCTTCTTTAAATATAAAAAGGCTATTGCTTATTAAAAATGCAATAGCCTTTTTGTATCTATTAGATTAGTTCTTTTATTTCCTCTATATTTTTTATAAGTATCTCTTTTACTCTTAATACTTCTATTAACCCCTCTTCCTCGAATTTTCTAAGCTTTCTACTTAATGTTTCTCTTGTAACACCAACGCAATTTGCCATATCTTCTCTAGATATCGGTATTTCAACTAGAATATTATCATTTTTCTTAATTCCGTACTTATTAGCCAAATCATATAACAAATACGCAACCCTTGAATCCGCATCGTTAGTTGCTAAGCTTTGAGCTAAATTTTCCATATTAGATAGCCTATTACTAATATTTTCTAAAAGTTTTATACCGATCATAGGGTTATTAAATATTATCTTTTTCATATCATCATTACTTAAAACACAAATCTTAGCATCTTTTAAAGC
The DNA here is from genome assembly GCF_015234215.1 of Clostridium chrysemydis. Classification (GTDB taxonomy): domain Bacteria; phylum Bacillota; class Clostridia; order Clostridiales; family Clostridiaceae; genus Clostridium; species Clostridium chrysemydis. The sequence goes on from NZ_JADEKP010000006.1 coordinate 87,216, forward strand.
TTTAACGTTAAAATTATGTTTAGAACTTGAAAGCAGATTTAATTCACCGAAAAAATCACCTTCTGATAATATATTTAATATTTGTTCCTTTCCTTCTTTTGTGTACTTATATAACTTAACCTTCCCCTGGTTTACAAAGAACATGCTATTTCCTAAACTTCCTTCACCAAAAATAACATCACCTTTTTTAAATACCTTATGTTTTATTTTACTTACTATCTCTTTAAGTTCATTGCAATCTAAATTTTCAAATATAGGAACTTTACTTGCACAATATTTACCTCTACAAGAATCACAACAGTTTTTACAATCATTACTCAAATCAAAATCACCTCTCATCTATCTTTATTTTAAACTAATTAATCATTATTTTATGTAACTAATCTTACAAAAAATAGATTAATTTTTGAACTTATTTAAAAAACTAATAACTATCTATTTATTCTATATATTTTATAAAAATTAGTATTATAATAAGCTTATAAAATTTATGGAGGTGTTTTTATGAAAAATTATATTTGTGAGTTATGTGGTTATATCTACGAACCATCTAAAGGTGATCCAGATAACGGAGTAGCACCTGGAACATCATTTAATGACTTACCAGAAACTTGGGTTTGTCCTGTTTGCGGAGCAGATCAATCTCAATTTGAAGAAGAAAATTAAAATTAAAGAAAAATAGAGGTTGATTATGTACATCATAATCAACCTCTATTTTTTTATCTGTTTTTCTTTGTACATTTGTGTGCAAAATATTCTCCTATTAATATAGTTATAATTGTTCCTACTAAAACCGGGATTTTAGATGCCATTTCTTCTTGTGTGTTCTCTAAAGGTATTACACTCATTATTACAGAAACAACTAAAAATATTAGTGGTACAATCCCTATAACTTTAATCTTGAAATTTCCTCCACTTATCTTAAATGGTCTTTTAGTATCTGGATCTATCTTTCTTAATTTTAAAAATGTTGGAAATAACATTACATATGATAATAATAAAGCTACAACATTTAATCCAAAGAACGCCCAAAATATATCAGGACTTGGTATTAAAGGGGCTGAAACAACAAGTATAGTTGCTATTATCCCATTTACTATATTAACTCCCTTTGGCATACCTTTTTCATTAACTGTAGAAAAAACTTTAGGGAGAGCATTGTTATCTGCTGCATATTTAGCAGTAAAGTTAACTCCACTAGCCCAAGATATTAAGTTTCCTGCTAATGTGAACATAAACATTAATCCAATTATAATTACAAACCATTTTCCACTAGGTCCTAAAAGTAGATTGAAACTATCTATAAGTCCCCCATCTGTACTAAGTTCACTTATAGGCACAGCAACACTCATACCAAATGAAGCTAAAAGATAGAAAACAGTAATTAATATACCACCAATAATTATAGCTTTAGGTATTTGTTTTTTAGGATTTTCCATTTGTGATGCAAAAGAAGATACAACCTCAAATCCCATGAAGTTAAATATTATTACTGATAAAACTGATAATCCTTTAGGATCAAAGCTTGGAAGGAAAGACTCTGGTGTTAAATTATTAGCAAATCCTTTTGTTGATGCTACATAAATTCCTATAAGTCCTAGAGAAACCATTATAACTACTTTAAATACAGCTGAAATATTAAGTAGTAGTTTATTATCACTAACTGGTGAACTACATACAAAAACTACAAACCATATAAATATTAGTTGTAATGGAAGTGATATGAATACAGATATTTCTTTTCCTACTAATTGTTCTATTACGCCAGTAAAAAGCACTGCAAGTGAACCCATCCATAAAGGATAGTTTATCCAATAAAACCAAGCTACCCTAGAGCCCCATTTGTCTCCAAATGCTCTATTAGTCCAGTCAAACATACCTCCTTCACTTTCATATGTAGTACCAAGTTCGGCTGTAACTAATCCGTAAGGTAAGAAGAATCCTATCGCTATTAAAATCCACCAAAAATACTGTGAATTTCCTATTGCCGCTGCTGGTGCTGCTGCTTCCGCTACTAAAACTATGCAAACAGCTGCTAAAACAGCTTCAAACATCCTAAATTTTTTCTTCTCTTTACCCATAAATTTTACCTCTTTTCTAAATCATAATTTTATGATTTCAAATTTTTAATTAGGGTACATATTTTTAAATATGTACCCTTATGAAATTTTCTAAGAGTGTATAATTGTTCCGCTCTCTCCTTTTATAGCTTCAGCTGCTTTTTCTAAAGATGCTATTATAGCTTTCCTGTTTTTTCCGCCTTTAACAAATTCTATTGCTGCTAAAACCTTAGGCAACATACTTCCTTTTGCAAATTGCCCCTCTTGACAATACTTATCTGCATCTCTAATAGACATTTCTTTTATTTCTTTTTGATCCGCTTTGTTAAAGTTTATAAATACTCTATCTACTGCAGTTAATATAAATAGGTATTCTGCATCTATACTATCTGCTAAAGTACTTGAAGCGAAGTCTTTATCTATAACAGCAGGTATACCCTCTATATTCCCATAATCATCTTTTATTACAGGTATACCTCCTCCTCCACAGGCTATAACTATATAATTATTTTCTAACATACTTAAAATTATATTCTTTTCAACTATTTCTACAGGTTTTGGTGAAGGCACAACTCTTCTATAGCCTCTTCCTGCATCTTCTTTATATATGACACCTTCATTTTCTCCCATTAACTTTTCTGCATACTCTTTTGTATAATATCCTCCGATAGGCTTTGTTGGATCTTTAAAAGCTACATCGTTTTTATCTACTAAAACCTGAGTTACAACTGTTAATGTCTCCATTTTTTTATTTCTTTTATTTAGCTCATTTCTTATTCCCTTTTGAAGATGGTATCCAATATACCCTTGTGACATAGCTGTACACTCTGGTAGTTCAACTTCAACTATCTTTTCATTAGTCTTGCTTCCCTCTTCAAAGGCTAAATTTATCATACCAACTTGAGGACCATTCCCATGTGCTATAATAACTTCATTTCCTTCCTCAATTAAATTTATTAAAGATTCTGATGCTATTTTTACTTTCTCTTCTTGCTCCTTTGGAGTATTTCCTAATGCGTTTCCTCCAAGTGCTACAACTATCCTTGCCATACCTTAATCCTCTACTTTCTAGCTTTAGGTAGTTGTTGAGTTATACAGTGTATATTTCCTCCACCTAAAAGAATTTCTCTTGCATAAATACCAACTACTTTTCTGCCTTCAAATAATTCTTCTAATAACTTTCTAGCTTTCTCGTCGTTTGGATCATTAAACATAGGGAATACAATTCCACCATTAGCTATATAGAAGTTAACATATGATGCTGCTAATCTATCTCCCTCTTCACGAGGTAAAGTTCCATCTACAGCATCTACACCATCACTTTCCTCTTTTGTAATAAGAATTGGACTTGGTGTGTACATCTTGTGCACTTTTAGTTTTCTTCCTTTAGCATCAACTGAATTTGTTAATATATCATAAGCTGATTTCGATATTTCATATTGTGGGTCATCCTTATCATCAGTCCATGCTAAAAGAACTTCTCCAGGTTTTACAAAGCAACATATATTATCTACATGTCCATTTGTTTCATCATTATATATTCCGTTATCTATCCAAATTACTTTTTCTAAATTTAAGTATTCTTTTAAATTTCCTTCTATTGAAAGTTTTGATAACTCTGGGTTACGACCTTGGCTTAATAAACATTCAGCTGTAACTATACAAGTTCCTTCACCGTCAACATGTATAGAACCACCTTCTAATACAAACCCATTAGTTCTATATCTATCTTTTCTTTCAAGTTCACAAACCTTCTCTGCTATTTGATCATCTTTATCCCAAGGGAAATACAATCCATCTACAAGACCTCCCCAAGCATTAAACTCCCAGTCAACACCTCTTACTACTTCCCCATTTGTTACAAATGTAGGTCCACAGTCTCTTACCCACGAATCGTTATTAACCATTTCTACAACTCTTATATCTTTGTCTAACATATTTCTAGCATTGCTATATTGTTCTGGACTAGCTAAAACTGTCATATTTTCAAATTCACTTATAGCCTTAGCTACTTTTGCAAATGTTTTTTGAGCTGGTTTTGCTCCAAGTCTCCAGTTATCTGGCCTTTCTGGCCATATCATAAAACACCCATCATGTTCTTCAAACTCTCCTGGCATTCTAAACCCATCTTTTTTAGGAGTTGTGCTTAATGTTCTCATAATTACTCATCCTCTCTTTTTTTGTAGAAACCTTTAGAAAATTTCTGATAAAACTTTATTTAATTCATTTTTGCAATTTTCAACTTTAAATTCCTTTGCAGCTTGTGGATTTAAGAAATAAACTAATAATGCTCTTTGAGCTGTTAATCTATTTCCAGCTTCATCCCAAGCTAAAGATATATCTGAATCTAAAACTTCATCTGTTACTTCTTCATTTCTAGTAGCAGGCAAACAATGTAGGAATTTAGCTCCTTTATTTGCTTTACTCATAAGATCTTTATTTACTTGATATTTTGGCATAAATATTTTTAATCTTTCTTCTTCTGAAAGCTCTGCTTCATATAATCCATACCAAACATCAGTGTAAACAAAATCTGCATCTTTCATAGCTTCATCTGCATCTTCTAGAACTTGTACACTACCACCTGATAATTTACAATTTTCTTCACCTATCTTTAAATCTTCCTTAGATAATTGGAATCCTTTAGGTCCAAATTGTACAAATCTCATACCAAGTTTTGTAGTTATAAACATTAATGATCTACAAACTTGAGTTGCATCCCCTACAAATACTACTTTGCATTCTTCTAGTTTTTTACCCTCTGGTAAGTTTTCTAATATAGTTATTAAATCTCCTATCTCTTGAGTTGGGTGATTATAATCTGACATACCATTTATTACTGGTATTGAAGCACTATTTGCTAAATCTTCTATTGTTTTATGTCTTTCTACTCTAGCCATTAATATATCAACTAGCTTTGAAAGAACCTTTCCTGTATCTTCAATGCTTTCGTGTCCACCTAATTGTATTTGACCTGGTGCTAAATATTGAGCGTGTCCACCTAACTGAGCCATAGCAGTTTCAAATGATACTCTTGTCCTTGTTGATGATTGCTCAAAGATCATTCCTAAAACTTTATTTTTTAATAATTGAGGGTAATATCCATTATTCACACATTTTTTAAGCATTAAGCCTAAGTTCATAATGTCTAATAATTCCTTCTTAGTTAAATCGTTTGTGTTTATAAAATCTTTTACTCTTGCCATAATAGAGTACCTCCTAAATATTTAATTTATTTTTGCTTTGCATTTGCTTTTGCAGTTTTAGAATAGCAAGTTTTAAAATCGTTTTCTATAGTTTGGAGGCCTTTAGAAACAAGGTATCGATTTATGATTTTAGTTATAGATTTAGTAACAAACAAGGTTATTTTGTTCCATATATTTTAAATTTATATATCTTATATAAAACTTTAATAATTTAGAAATTAAGTTTTTATGCTACTTAAAAAGGTTAGTAAGAGTAGAAAGCTTGTCTACTATTACTAACCTTATGTTAACGCGTTACACTTTGTTACTTTTGTTGTTATCAAATTATATCCTACCCTTTAAAATAAAGCGTTCCAAAGCTGTTACCTAAAATATGTATAACCTTGATTATATAATATTTAATACGTAACACCTTCTTTTTCTGCAAAAGCTCTATAAATCAAAGTCTCTATAACAGCTATCATACTTATTCTTGAACTGATATCATTATTATTGTTAACAATATTATCTGAAAAAACATAGAAGTTAATATCACTTAACCCTTGAATAATATTATTATCTGCACGTGTTACAGAAACAATGTTACTATTTTTAACCTTAATCCTCTCAACAATCTTTATCATTCCTGAACTTTCTCCACTAAAAGAAAAAATTAAAACTATATCATTTACTCCTACATCCTTAATAGTTGAATCAAGCTCATACTTATCATGAACAATAACCGTATCATATTCCATTAAACTCAAAAGGCAATGTACATATTTTACAACTTGCTTGGTAAGATCTACTCCAAAAATATATATCTTATTATTACTGTTTAGCATTTTGCAAAATCTATCCGCATCATCCTCCTTTATAACCCTCACAGACTCTATTATGTTTTTCAAATATTCCTCATTATAATTTTTTTTAGTTACAATATCAGGTATAACAGCTCTATCACCATTACTGTTCCCTCCTATTCTTAATGTTGAAATAAATTCATTGTAACCTGAAAATCCTAATTTTTTCACAAATCTAAATAAAGTAGTTGTAGAAACATAACATTCCTTGGAAAGTTTTCTTATACTCATACTCTTTACCCCATCTTGATTTTTTACTACATAATCAAAAATTTTCTTCTCAGTCTTATTTAATGTACTTAACTTTGGGTTTACAAATTCAAAAAAATCAATAACCATAAAGTCCTCCCTAATCAATACTTATATTTTACATAATTAAAAATTATGTATATTAAATATATTACATACAAATCGATGTAATGCAAAAAAACTAGTAGTATTAAAACTACTAGTTTTTCATTAAATCTCTCTTATTTTCTTTTCTAAATCACCATTTATTTCTTGAAATCTATATTCTTGCAAAACTTCTGGATATTTATTTTTATCAACCCTACTTAAAAACATGTTTGAAGGTCTTACATACATACCGAAATCCCCATATAGTGCTTTATAAAGTATAAGCTTTTCACCTGATTCAGAATGTGTAACCTCATCTAAAACTAAATATAAATTCCCCTTAAAATGTCTAACTACTTTTCCTTTTAAACTCGAAATATCTCTCATTTACAGTTCACCTCAATATTTTATTTATCAAAAACTAAAGATTTTCCTAATGCAAAAAACTCTCTAGCATATGTTGCAGGCACTAAATACCACTCACTTTTAGAAGTATAAAAGTCTACGTTACTATATCCATTTCTTTTAGCTAGTATATTACTTCTAAACGCATGAAAATCTGTAGTAGTTACTAGTACAGCGGAATCTTTTATATCTCTATTACTATCTTTTTCTATAATATCTTTAGAAAATTTAAAATTTTCGTAAGTACTAGTTGCTTTATCTTCTAATAAAATTCTGTCACTTGGAACTCCCTTTTCTTCTAGATATCTTCTCATAGCTTCAGCTTCTGTTATACTTTCATTTGGACCTTGTCCGCCTGTTAAAACAAACTTTCCTTTAAAATCTATATTCTTTGAAACTTCTAAAGCTGCATTTAATCTTTCTCTTAAAGTTACGCTTAAATTTTCTCCTCTTATCCCTGCCCCTAGTACTACTATATAATCACTAACAACTTCTCTCCTCTTAGGATAAGCTATTATTACTATCTCTGATACTACAAATACAATTAATAATATACCTATAACTATCCTTGCAGGTTTTATGAAAGAGCTTAAACTATCAATGGCTAATAATTTATCTATATATTTTGTATAAGCTATTAATCCTATACCTAAAACTAAATAAAACCAACTAAATGTAGTTCCTCCAAAAAATAAATTTACTAAAAGAAAATATCCTATAGATATTATACCTAATATCTTAAAAATCAAATTCACTAAATCTCCCCCTATCAACTTATATAATAAGTTTACCATAGAAACTTTAATATATTTTCAAAAAAAATAAGTTGTAACTTATTTTAATTTTAATGTAATATATGGATAAATTTATGTATAATATAATAAATAATTATTTTCTTGTTATTAGGTGAATTATGATATTTATAAGGTATTTAGATATAAAAAATGAAACAACAATAGATGTTCGTACTAAAACTGAGTTTGAAAATATGAATTTATTTCAATATAACCTCCCTGTAATAAGTGAGTCAGAACATAAACTGATAAAAAATTTCTATCCTTGTGCTATATTTGTTATAGCTAAAAGTATCTTATTAAAAAGAACTCATTTCAAAAATGAGTTAATTAAACTATCTAAAAATGGTACTAATCCTATCGTTATAGGATGTTCTCGCGGAAGACTAAGAAGTCCTCTTATGTATCTGTTCTGTAAATCTATAGGAATAAAAAATAGCAAAATCCTTTGGGCCGGTATAAAACCTATATTTAAAAATAATTTATATAGAAAAAAGGATAGTCATTACTGACTATCCTTTTTCCTGTTATGCACTTGGCAACGTCCTACTCTCCCACACAGTCTCCCGTGCAGTACCATCGGCGCTATAGAGCTTAACTTTCCTGTTCGGAATGGGAAGGAGTGTTTCCTCTATGCCATCATCACCAAATTTTTAAGAGTTATTCTCTTAAAATTGCACATGAATTTTAGTTAACAAATAATTGGTCAAGCCCTCGACCTATTAGTATCAGTCAGCTGAATGTGTTGCCACACTTACACTCCTGACCTATCAACCTTGTGTTCTTCAAGGGGTCTTACTAGCTTACGCTATGGGAAATCTAATCTTG
>NZ_JADEKP010000007.1 GCF_015234215.1 Clostridium chrysemydis
CAAGATTAGATTTCCCATAGCGTAAGCTAGTAAGACCCCTTGAAGAACACAAGGTTGATAGGTCAGGAGTGTAAGTGTGGCAACACATTCAGCTGACTGATACTAATAGGTCGAGGGCTTGACCAATTATTTGTTAACTATAATTCATGTGCAATTTTAAGAGAACAATGAATACAAATTTTAAATAATTTGCATAAGTTCTTCTTACCAAATCTAAGATTTGGAGAATTACTTATTTGGTGATGATGGCATAGAGGAAACACTCCTTCCCATTCCGAACAGGAAAGTTAAGCTCTATAGCGCCGATGGTACTGCACGGGAGACTGTGTGGGAGAGTAGGACGTTGCCAAGTATGGTGTGGCTCGATAGCTCAGTCGGTAGAGCAGAGGACTGAAAATCCTCGTGTCGCTGGTTCGATTCCTGCTCGAGCCACCATTTTTTTTTATTTCTGGGGGTATAGCTCAGTTGGGAGAGCACCTGCCTTGCACGCAGGGGGTCAGGAGTTCGAATCTCCTTACCTCCACCAGAAAAAGATGTTCATTTTAGAACATCTTTTTTTATTTTAATTAAGAATATTTCATTTAAAATTGAAATAAAATTAAAGTTATACACAAAAGTAAATTAATTTTGTGTATAAAATCCACAAAATTATATAAAATTGTGGATAATAATATAAAATTATATTAATATGATTGTTATAATATCGATATATGGTAATATATATATAGATATTATTTTTTTTATGTAAAGGAGACAACTAATATGGAAAATAAAGTATTAGCAACTGTTGGAAACGTTGAAATAACAGAAGCAGAATTAAACAATGTAATAGCTAACCAACCTCAAGAAAGACAAATGATGTTTGATAATGATCAAGCAAAAAAACAACTTTTAGAGCAAATGATAGCTTTAGAGGTAATGGCATTACAAGCTAAAGAAGAAAAGTTAGATGAGAGAGTAGAATACAAAGAAACATTAGAAAGATTTGGTAAAGAATTATTAGCTCAAATGGCTATGGGAGAAGTTTTATCAAAGGTTACAGTAACTGATGAAGATGTTAAAGCATTCTATGAAGAAAATAAAGAAAACTTTGTTGAGCAACCTACAGTTTCAGCTAAACATATCTTAGTTGAAAATGAAGAAGAAGCAAACAAAATAAAATCAGAAATAGAAGCTGGAGATGTAACTTTTGAAGAAGCTGCTGCTAAATATTCAACATGTCCTTCAAAAGAAGCTGGCGGAAACTTAGGAGCATTCGGAAAAGGAATGATGGTTCCAGAATTCGAAGCTGCTGCATTTGATGCTGTTGTTGGTGAAGTAACTGCACCTGTTAAAACTCAATTTGGTTACCACATAATCAAAGTTGAAGCTAAAAACGGAGCAAGCGAAAAATCATTTGATGAAGTTAAAGATGGAATAAAACAACAATTAACTCAACAAAAACAACAAGAAGCTTACTTAAAAGCTATTAAAGAATTAGAAACTAAATTTGGTGTTGTTAGAAAATAACATATGAATTTATAAAAAAAGAAGATGCTTTTGCATCTTCTTTATTTTATGCTGTTATTTGAATTTCATTTAGTAGTTCGTTGTAATCTTTAATATAAAGGTTAGCTTCATCAATAATAGTAGCTCTATCATTAATAGATGCTTCGTCTTCAATTGCTACAACTTTCATTCCTCCAAGCTTAGCGCCTTTTATCGCAGGAAGTATATCTTCAAAAACAACACATTTTAAAGGATCTGCATTTAATTTTTTTGCAGCTAAAAGATATACGTCAGGTCTATGTTTCCCAATACCAACTTCATCAGTTATTGTTATAGCATCAAATAAATCATATATTCCATGATTTTTAAGTGATGCTTCTAATAGGTGAGTAGAATTACTAGTAGCTAGTCCAATCTTTATTCCTTGTGATTTTAAAAAGCTTAGAAATTCAGCTACACCTGGTTTTAATGGGATATCGTTAGAATAGTGGCTTTGGGCCATTTTATTCCACGTGTTACATATTTCTTCGATTGAATCTTCAATTTTGAATCTTTTTTTGAAGTATTCTGCAGTTTGTATAAAGCTTAAGTGTCCTAAATCTTCTTCTAAATTTTCAGGAACTTCAATATTCTTAGATGTTAAATAATCTGTATCGATTTTATTCCACACCCACATAGAATCTATTAATGTTCCATCTAGATCAAAAATTGCGGCATCTATATTCTTTAACATATAACCACCCCCTTATATATAATACAGTATGTTACATAAAAAGGGGAGTAGATTTAAAAATAAAAAACATCCATTTTATAAAAGGATGTTTTTAAATAAATATTAAATTAAAATTTTCTATGGAATATTTCAGTTTTTTTAGGATCAGTTAAATCTTCAAAAGAATTTATATTTAATCTTTTAAATAAATCTAAAATTAATTCGCTATTATTAGGTGTTTTTATTGGAGAGGAAAAAGCAAACTTATCTACAGATTCTAAACCTTCTTCTTTAGAAATAATTCTTTTAGGCCCTCCAACGCAGCCGCCTATACATCCCATACCCTCTATAAAGTTTGCATTTATTTTGTTGCCTTCTTGAATATCTTTAAGTATTTCTTTGCACTCTTTAACGCCGTGTACGTTCTTAGGGTTATATAGGTGATGCTTTTCATTAAATAATTCCTCTATAGCATCACCTACAGCTATAGATACACCGCCTGCTCTTGCATATATTCTTCCACCTTTAGATGCATATTCTACTGAAACTGTTTCTTCTAAATCTTTAGGATTTATGCTTAATGTATCGTATATTGATTTTAGTTCATCAAAAGTGAGAACTAAATCCACGTCTCCAACTAAATCAGCTTCTCTAGCTTCAGCTTTTTTTGCTATGCAAGGTCCTATAAATACAACTTTAACTTCAGGGTTTAAGAATTTTAAAACTCTAGCTGCTGCTATCATAGGAGATACAGAAGGTGATACATCTTTAACTAATGAGTGATAAACTTTTTTTATCATAGCAATCCACATAGGACAGCAACATGAAGTTATCAAAAGGTCGTTTGGATTTTTTACGTGGTGATCAAATTCAACTGCTTCTTTTAATGTAAGCATATCAGCGGCAAAAGCAACTTCTATCATATCTTTAAATCCTATTTTAAAAAATGATGTTCTAAGTTTATCCATAGTTACATCTTTACCGAATTGTCCAATAATAGCTGGGGCTACTATAGCTATTACGTTTTTGTTGTTTTTTAAAAGTTCTAATAAAGGGATTAATTCTATCTTTTCTAAAAAACTACCTTCTTCACATACGTTTACGCAAACTCCACAATCAGAACATAGGTCTGAGTTTATCAAAAGGTTATGACTTAAGGGATCTTCTACTATAGCGTTAAAAGGACAAGAGGCTACGCATTTTCTAGGTTTTGAGCTTTCTTCTTTGCAACTATCAGAACAACTGTGAACTTTTTCAACAAGTTTTGCACTTATTTTGTAGTTTGTTATTCCTTTTCTTAAGGTTTCTATAAGATTATCATTTTGCTCTAGCTTTATTCCACAAAGTGAAGATATAATTGCTTTAAATTCTTCTTCGTTAAAGTTTGTTTCTTTTTGTAGATTTGAAACTTCTTCGTAGAAGTTATCATCGTAGTAGGATTTTATAAGTTTCTTTAATAGATTTTTATAATCTTTATTCATGAGAAATTCCTCCTAAAATAGTATATATAAATATTATTCATAAAAGTGGCAATAATAATACTAAAAGGTAGGAAATAGATAGAGGTATATTTATGAAAATAATTTTTGTTTTAATTTATGTATTGGTCGTCGTAGTTACTTTATCTTTATGCAAGGCTGCTAAAAAGGCTGATGAATATATAGAAAAGCATTTAAAAGATATAGAAGATAAAAATGCATAAAAAAAGAGATTATCCAAATTGGATAATCTCTTTTTGCTTGGTCGGGGTGACAGGTCTCGAACCTGCGACCTCATGGTCCCAAACCATGCGCGCTACCATCTGCGCCACACCCCGTTAGCAAATTTATTATAAGTGCAAAAAGATAAAAAGTCAAATTTGTTTACTGTTTATTAAAAAACATTACAAAAATGTAATCAAATGTGTTATTATATATATTGTAGTGAAAATAATAATTATATAACTAGAGATAGAAAAGAGAATTACTATTAAAACAGTTATTTTCTAGAATATATTAATATTACCTATTTGTATATAGAAGTAACATTTTAAGAAAACCTTATCAGCATCTCACAAGTAAGAGTATGGGAAAGTATAAAAATGTAATAAATTTCTTGAAAAATAAAGTTGATTGTAAGAATTTTGTTATAAATTATGTTGTGTAAGGGTGGACAAGGTGTTATAATTGTTAATGTATTTCTAGTAATATAAAGGAATTACACAATTTGAAAGGGGGTAGGTTCTAAGGAACCGGATAACCATGAAAAAAAGAATTATATCAGCAGTGATAGTAGGAGCGTTAGCGCTAAGTACAGTTATGCCAGCAATGCCTGCATTTGCTACTCCGGATCAAAAAGAGGTTACGGATGCAAGACAAAAGTACGCTAAATTAGAAGAAAACATAAATAATATACAAAGCAAAATATCAGATTTAAACGTTAAAATAGAACCACTAGTAAACAAAGTAGAAGAAAATAAAAAAGAAATGGACAAGACTAAAAGCGAGATTGCTACAACTCAAAAAGAGGTAGAGCAAACTAAAGCTAAAATAGCTGAACAAGAAGAAGTTTTAGGTGGAAGACTTAGAGAATTATATAAGTCAGGTGGACAAACTAGCTACCTATCAGTTATTTTAGGAGCTGAAAGTTTTAGTGATTTAGTAGGAAGATTAGACTCTGCTAATAGATTAGTAGATATCGATAAAAAAGTCGTTAAAGAACTTACTGCAAACCAAAAAAGTCTTAACGAGAAAGTAACTTCTTTACAAGAGAAGAGCAAAAAAATTGAAGAGTTAAATGCTGAAACTGAAAAAGAATTAGCAAGCTTCAAAGAATTAGAAAAAGAGCAATTAGAATTATCTAAACAAGCTAAGGCTGAAAGGGATAAATTCGATTCTGGTTACTTAGCACAAGTTGAGAGAGAAATAGTTAAACCTCAAATGGATACATTAAAGAGTTCAAATAGCTCTATTAATGATTTAAAATCTGCTTTAAGCCAAATCAGAGACATAAGAGATGCACAAATTAAATCTCCAACTGTTAAAAAAGAAATAAATGATGCTATTGAAAAAGGTAAAGATAACTTATCTAAAAAAGAAGCAGAAAAGAGAGAACAAGAAGCTAACAGAGGTTCAGCTTCAAATTCAGGATCTTCTTCAAATTCAGGATCACCAAATAATGGTGGAGGAACACCAACAGTTTCAGGAAATGTACAAGGTATAATAAGTGAAGCTTACAAACATTTAGGAAAACCTTATGTTTGGGGTGCAACTGGACCAAATTCATTTGACTGTTCAGGTTTCACAAGCTATGTTTATAGAAAAGCAGCAGGAATAGATATAACAAGAACTACTTTTAGCCAAGTAAATGTTGGACGTCCTGTTTCAAGAGGAGAATTACAACCAGGAGACTTAGTATTCCCAAGTGCAGGTCACGTAGGTATCTATGTTGGTGGAGGTAACATAATTCACGCACCACAAACAGGTGATGTAGTTAAAGTTTCTCCAATTTGGAACTTCTACGCAGCTAGAAGAATAATAAACTAAGAAGAATTATTGAGGTCTTAGAGCAATCTAAGGCCTTTTTTAACGTACAAACTAATTATAAATTTATAGTTAGTTTGTACGTTAAAAAAGGCAGATGATTAGATTAAAATTATTATTATAGAGAATGATAAATTGTAATGGAAAATCCTTTACTGTATAATGAAGAATATATAATTTATAAAGATAGGATGTTTTTTATGAAAAAATTTAGAGATATTAAAATAAACGAAGATGAAAGTGTAGATGACTTACAGCTTAAAGATTTATTTTTAATTCAAAAATTAGATGGATTTAAGTTTGGTGTAGATGCAGTTCTTTTAGCTGATTTTGCAAATGTAAAATCTAAGCATAGAGTAATTGATATGTGTACAGGAACAGGAATCATACCTTTTTTAGTTTATGGTAAATATTCACCTAAATCTATTCTTGGGCTAGAAATTCAAGAAGATATGGTTGAAATGGCAAATAGAAGCGTAAAGATTAATTCAGTAGGTAACATAAGTTTTATTAATGGAGATTTAAAAGATTTGAAATTATTAAAATCTATAGAAAAAGCTGATGTAGTTACTGTTAATCCTCCTTATAAATTAAATAATGCAGGTATAGTTAATCCTAAAGATAAGATGGCTATAGCGAGGCATGAAGTTATGTGTAACTTAGAAGATGTTATAGTTGCAACTAGGATACTTTTAAAAGATAACGGAAGAGTTTTTATGGTACATAGACCTGAAAGGATTGCAGATATAATAACTCTTATGAGAAAACATAAAATTGAGCCAAAGAGAATAAGAATGGTGCACCCAAATAAAAACAAAGCACCTAACATAGTTTTAGTAGAAGGACAAAGAGATGGAGGAGCTTTCTTAAAGTGGGATGAACCTTTATTTGTCTATAACGAAGATGGTACTTATTCAGACCAAATTAACAAAATATACGGAAGAGAGGTCTAAAATATATGTATGGGAAATTATATTTAGTTCCAACACCTATAGGAAATTTAAAAGATATCACCCTAAGGGCTTTAGAAGTTTTAAAAAGTGCTGATGTTATAGCGGCAGAAGATACTAGAAATTCATTAAAACTTTTAAATCACTTTGATATAAAGAAAACTTTAATAAGCTACCATATGCATAATGAGCAAGGGAAAAGCGGAGAAATAATAGATAGATTAAAATCAGGTGAAAATATAGCTTTAGTTAGCGATGCTGGAATGCCTGGAATTTCAGACCCTGGAAGTGTAATAGTAAGTAAATGTATAGAAGAAGGTATTAAATTCGAAGTTTTACCTGGCGCGTCAGCTTTTACAACTGCTTTAATTCATTCGGGGTTAGATACTTCTAAGTTTTCTTTTAGAGGATTTATTCCAAGGGATAACAAAGGGAGAAATGCTCTCCTTGAAGATATTAAAGATCATAGAGAAACGCTTATTTTTTATGAGGCACCTCATAGGCTTTTAAGTACTTTAACTTTCTTAAAAGAATCTTTTGGAGATAGAAAGATAGCAGCATGTAGAGAATTAACTAAATTACATGAAGAGATAGTTAGAGGAACTATAGGGGAAGTTATTGAGTTCTTTAAAGAAAAAGCTCCAAGAGGAGAGTTTGTATTAGTCTTAAGTGGACTTACAGATGAAGAAATAGAAATTGATAAAAGAAAAGCCTTTGAAGATCTAAGTATTGAAGATCATATAAGAAAATATATAAGTGAAGGTTTAAGTAAAAAAGACGCTATTAAGAAAGTAGCGAAAGATAGAAATGAACCTAAAAGTGTAATATATAAATATTCTACAGAAATATAGAAAGTCCGATATTTAATATCGGACTTTTTATATAAATAAATAGCTATATGTTTAATTTAGAAATTATTTTTTTAATTCTGCTAAACAGTTTTTGCAGATGTTTTTACCTTTGTAGTTTACAACATCTCTAGCATCTCCACAGAAAATACAAGCTGGCTCATATTTCTTTAAGATGATTTGCTCTCCGTCTACATATATTTCTAAAGCATCCTTTTCAGCTATATCTAAAGTTCTTCTTAACTCTATTGGTATAACTATTCTTCCTAATTCGTCTACTCTTCTAACTACTCCTGTTGATTTCATAATCTTTCCTCCTCAAATTGAAACTAGTCTGAACGTGTGAAAACCACTCAATTACGACAACGTTCGACAATTTACTATGCTATCTTACCAAAATTGTAATTAAAAGTCAACTTCGAAATGTTAACTTTTAATTAACAACAAAATTTTCAATAAATAGTATACCAATAATATACTACCAAAAAATAGAAATGTCAATAGTTGACATTTTAAAAAGTAAATAGGAATATTCTCATTCAAAAACCGCTTAAATGCAAGGGTTTAAAGAGAGTTTATTGGGGAAAAATGAAAAAAGTAAGAGTTTTTTTAATTTGTTAACAAATTAGTAAAGAAATTTATAGAATAAAAAGTAGAATTATGTGATATTATGTAAAAAAAGAAACTTCTCAATTTTCTATAACAGTTAATAGATTTAGAAATAACTTGTAATAAGTTTACAAATACTATATAATATTATTAAAAGATTAATTTCGGATTAAGTTTAATAAGTAAAGGTGGAGAAGTATGGAAAAGAAAGTTAATGCTGATTATATTAACGAACTAGCAGAAGAAATGTCAAAGAATAGTATGATTTCATATGATGAATTGCCACAATATGATTTATTTTTATCACAAGTTATTGATTATTTAAATGATAAATTTACGGATGATAAATATACAAATAATATAGTACAAAATTACATCAAAAGCGAAGTAATCACTAAACCTGAAGATGGTAAAAAAAGAGGTTATACTAAAATTCATTTAGTTCAACTAGTATTATTAAGCTATATGAGGCCAATTTTAACTACAGAAGAAATAAAAAAAGTATTTAGTTTAGCTTTTAATGAAATAAATGATAGAACGGACGATATAATATCTTGGGAAACAGCTTATAAAGTTTTTGCAGAAACTCAAGAAGAAAGTTTAGAAAAGTTTTTAGCTACATCTATGGAAACAGAAGAAAAGTTAGATGAAGTTGTAAAGACTTTAAAATTAGACTCAGATGATGAAGATCAAATAAGAACATTCTTATTAGTTCTTTCACTTATAGCGCAAGCTAGTGTTATTAAAAAATTAGTTCAAAAAATAGTTAAAGAATATCATAAAAAAGATGAAAAATAGAGCTAAGATTTAGCTCTATTTTTCTATTAAAAACTATGGATTTGTTTAGGAGATAATTATGAAAAAAGAAATTATCCAAGAATCTGTTAGGGGTATTGTTGAATTTATTTTAAGAAGCGGAAGTATCGATAATAGATTTGTAAGTAATAAAAGAGCATTAGAAGGAACAAGGGCTCATCAAAAACTTCAAAAGAGTAATGAAGAGATATATACAGATTATAAAAAAGAAGTATATTTAACTAAAGATTTTGATTTAGATAACTTTATATTAAAGATTGAAGGAAGAGCGGATGGAATAATAATCGAAGATGATAAAGTAATCATTGAAGAAATTAAATCAACTTATAGAGAGTTAATAGAAATCACAGATGAAAATGAGTTGCACTGGGCTCAAGCTAAGTTTTATGGTTTTATTCATTTTGAAGAACTAGGTATAAATGAAGGCTATATTCAGCTTAGCTATTATCAGTTAAACACTGATGAAGTAAAAAGCTTTAGAAGAAAGTATACTTTAGATGAGCTCGGTGATTTTGTATTTGAGATTATAGATAGATATGAAAAATATGTAAAAGTATTAGTTAAGCATAAAGAGAAAAGAAATAAAAGTATAAAAAAATTAGAATTTCCTTTTAAAGGCTACAGAGAAGGCCAATTAAAGCTTGCTAGAGCTGTTTATGGGACTATAAGAGATAAAGGGCTTATATTTGTTGAAGCACCAACAGGTATAGGAAAAACTATCTCTACAATTTTTCCTTCAGTTAAATCTATAGGTGAAGGATTAAAAGAAAAAATATTTTATTTAACTGCGAAAAACGTAAATAGAAAAGTTGCAGAAGAGACTTACGATATCTTAAGAGGAAAAGGATTGAAGTTTAGAACACTTACTATCACAGCTAAAGAAAAGATGTGTTTAAATGAAAAAGTAAGCTGTAATCCTGAGGATTGTCCTTACGCTTTAAATTATTATGATAAAAGCAGAAATGTTATATTTGATATTATGAAAAATAAGGTACATCTAGGGCAAAAAGAACTTAAAGAAATAGGAGAAAAAGAAGGATTATGCCCTTTTGAACTTTCTCTTGATTTAATAGAGTGGGCGGATAGTATAATATGTGATTACAATTATATATTTGATCCTAGGGTTGGACTTAAAAGGGTAGTTGAAGATGTGCGTGATGATTTAATTTTACTAGTTGATGAAGGTCATAACTTAGTAGATAGAGGAAGAAATATGTACTCAGCATCATTAAATAAAGAAAGTATTTTAAATCTTAGAAAAGTTTTAAAAGGTAAGATTACTAACATATATAAGATACTTGGAACAATAAATAAATCTTTTGTAGAATTTAGACACGAATGTGAATCTGAAGGAAAAGATTCAATTTATTTTAAAGAAGAACCAGATAAGTTATATAAAAACCTTAGAAGGTTTTTAAGCGAATCTGAAGAGTTTTTACCAAGACTGCCTAAAGAAAGCTTTTATGAGGAATATATGAATGTATATTTTGATATAAATAAATTTATATCCATAAGCGAACTATATTCAGATGAATATGTAACTTATGTAGAAAACGTAGGTAAAGATTTAATTGTAACTTTATTTTGTATAGACCCTTCAAAAAAACTAAAAAGTATTATAGATAAGATATCTGGAACAGTTATATTTTCAGCAACAATATCTCCTATAGATTATTATATAGATCTTTTAGGAGGAAATGAGAAATCATATAGATTAAGATTAGAATCACCTTTTGATAGGGAAAATCTTAAAGTGTCAGTGGCACCTATAAACACTAGGTTTTTAAAGAGAAAATTAACTATAAATGATTTGCTTAAAAAAGTTATAGACTTTGTAAATAGTGAGGTGGGGAATTATTTCGTATTTTTTCCATCTTATGACTATTTAGAATTAGCTTTAGAAAATTTAGATAAAGAAAGTCTAAGTAGATTTCAAATAATTATTCAAGATAGAGTTATGAACGAAGAAGATAGAAGTTTATTTTTAAATAAATTTAAAGAAGAAAGAAATGTTTTAGGTTTTGCAGTTTTAGGTGGAGTTTTTTCAGAAGGTATAGATTTACCTGGAAAATCACTTATAGGTTCTGTAGTAGTTGGGGTTGGTTACCCTAAGATATCTATGGAAAAGGAAATAATTAAAGACTATTATGATGAAAAAGGATATGATTACTCTTATATATATCCTGGAGTAAATAAAGTTCTTCAAGCTGTAGGACGGGTAATACGTACTGAAGAAGATAGGGGAAGAGCACTTCTTGTAGACGATAGGTATTTAACAAAAAAATATAAAAGATTACTTCCTGAATCTTTTAAAATATAAAAATACGGCTTTGCACTAAGGTTTAGTGCAAAGCCGTATTTATTTATTCTGTAACTGTAAGAGTGTAGAAACGTTCAAATACTTCATTTTCCTCAAGACTAACTATTCCAGGCTTATCTTTTAATTCACCATTAAAGTCAGTAAAATCTGCGTGTCCACACCAAGGTTCTATACAAACAAAAGGAGCGCCAGTTGCCATTGACCATAATCCAAGGTATGGGAAACCAGCGTAATCCATAGTTAAAGTTTTGTTGTGATTTGTAGATTTTAATGATATTTTCGTAGATTTTAAGTCACTAAATACTAAAGCATCATTGTTGAAAACTTCTTTACTTAAATGGATTTTATTTTCATTTTTAAGGTAATCTTCTTTTTCGTGTATAAATAAACCGTCAGACCCTAAAAGCATTATTTTTGCGTCTTCTTTTTGATTAAACTCGAAATAGTAATCTTCCATAGTTTCGTTTTTCATAATAGGACAAAGGAAAGCAGGATGAGCACCTACTGAAAAGTATATTTTTTTATCGTCTAAGTTTCGTACAGTGTAAGTAACTTTAACTGAGTTTTCTATTAAGGTATATGTTATTAAAAGTTCGAATTTATAAGGGTATACTTTTAAAGTATCTTTATCCCACTTTAAGCTAAAAGTTATAAAATCCTTTTCTTTTTCGACAACTTCAAAATCTGATACTCTTGCAAGTCCATGTTGAGGTAATTCATAAGTTTCTCCAGAAACTCTATATTTTCCATCCTTAACTTTACCAACTATAGGGAAAAGTATAGGAGCATGATATTTCCAATATTCTGGATTCCCATTCCATAAAAATTCAGTGTTTTCTTTTTTTGATATTAAATTGTGAAGCTCTCCACCGTGGGGATGAGCTGTTATCTTTACAAATTCATTTTCTAAAGAATATAACATTTTAAGTGCACCCTTTCATAATTAAAATAGTATAATATATTTAATATAGAAAATTAAGTATATTATCTTATATATGAAATTATACTATATTTATATAGTAAGTGGTAAACATAAGACGTAGTATAACTAGTATTTTGATAAAAAATTCTATATATGGTACTATATTTAAAAGTAATTAAAGATTAAATTTGGAGATGTTATGAGAAATAATAAAGAAAATAATAACAATAACGAATCTTTCTTAGATACTATGATATATCTTATAGTTAAAGTTAAGAGAGATGATATATTTGCTTTAGCCTCGCAGCTAGCATATTATATGGTATTATCATTTTTCCCGTTTTTAATATTTCTAATAACATTAGTAGGTTTTAGTAACCTTGATTCTACGGAAGTGTTAGATGGACTAAAAACAATAGTCCCTACTAGTGTTTATGAATTGACACAAAGCACGGTTGTAGAAGTTGTAGATTATCAACACACAGGGATATTAGGGGTATCTGTAGTGTTAACGATTTGGAGTGCATCTTCTGCATTTAGAGCCGTAATAAAAGGTGTAAATAAGGCGTATGAGGTTACAGAGAGGAGATCTTTTATAAAGATTTCTATTATAGGTATGATAAGCGTACTTGCACTTGCCCTTACAGTAATCTGTACTTTGGCAATGCTCGTATTCGGTGATCAAATAGGGTATTATTTAAGTCATCTGCTCCCTTTTGAGCACGTACTTAATTTTATTTGGGACATTTTAAGGTATGTAATTATTATAGTAATGATGATATTGGTTTTCGCAATTATTTATAAAGTAGCACCAAATAGAAAAGTTAAGCTTAGAAATACTATACCTGGAGCGATAGTTACAACCGTAGGGTGGATAATTGCATCTTTAGGGTTTTCATATTACGTAAATAATTTTGCTAACTATTCAAGGATTTATGGAAGCCTAGGAACTGTGTTTGTTCTTATGACTTGGCTTTTTATAACATCTATGATATTTATTTTCGGGGTAGAAGTTAATTCTGTTCTTGAAAGAAATAGAGAAAGAGCATCTAGATAATTAGATGCTCTTTTTATTTTATTCGTTATACCCATCAGGATGATTTTTGTGGAAGTTCCAAGCTGTTTCTATTATAGTTTCAACTGAATTGAATTTAGGTTTCCAGTTTAATTCTTCCATAGCTTTTTCACTTGAAGCAATTAAAATTGCAGGATCTCCAGCTCTACGAGGTGCTACCTCAGAAGGAATAGGATGTCCAGTTACTTTTCTAGCTATCTCAACCATTTCTTTTACTGTAAAGCCTGTACCATTACCAAGGTTATAAATCCTACTTTCTCCGCCACTCATCAATCTATCTAATGCTAATAAATGAGCTGAGGCTAAGTCTGATACGTGGATGTAATCTCTTACACAAGTACCGTCTTTAGTGTTATAGTCATCTCCAAACATCATTATCTTATCTCTTTTTCCAAGAGCAACTTGTAAAATTAATGGGATAAGGTGTGATTCTGGCGAATGGTCTTCACCGATTTTACCGTTTATATGAGCTCCAGCTGCATTGAAATATCTAAGAGTAGTAAACTTTATTCCGTAAGCGCTATCGCACCATCTTAATATTTTTTCTACTAATAATTTAGATTCTCCATAAGCGTTAGTTGGAATTGTTTTATCAGTTTCTAAGATTGGTGTGCTTTCTGGTTCACCGTAAGTTGCAGCTGTTGAAGAGAAAACAATATATTTTACATTGTGATCTTTCATAGCTTCTAAAAGATTTATGGTACCAGAAACATTATTATTAAAATACATTAAAGGTTCTGTCATACTTTCACCAACTAAAGAATAAGCAGCAAAATCGATAACAGCTTCAATATCATTTTCTTCAAATATTTTATCTAATATTTTTCGATCTCTTAAATCTCCTATGTATAATTTTCCACCTAAAATGGCTTCTTTATGTCCTTTTTCTAAGTTGTCTAATATAACTACATCTTTTCCATTTTCTAAAAGTTCAGCAACCATGTGGCTACCTATATAACCTGCGCCACCGCAAACTAAAATAGACATAATACCCCTCCTTAAATTCATTCTGTAAACATTATAACATCAAAAATAATAAAAGATGAATAATTTCCGAAATAAAGGAAATAATTTAAGGTGTAATTAGTCAGGAGGTGCAAATAATGAATAAAATAGTATTAATAGGAAGATTAATTAAAGACCCTGAACTTGTAGTAGTTCAAAATAATGATACAGTAAGAACAAAATTTATCATTGCTGTTGACAGAAGTTTTAAATCGTCAGATGGAATAAGACATTCTGATTTAATACCTGTAATAGCTTGGGGTAAAAAAGCAGAGGTAATCTGCAAATATATGAAAAAAGGAAATCAAATAAGTATTAGTGGTAGGTTAAGCACCGGAAGCTATGAAGACAAAGACGGGGTTAAAAGATTTAGAGCAGAAGTTGTAGTTGAAGACTTTAAATTTGTAGGAAGTAGAAGAGAAGCTACTAGTGATTCAGAATTAGAATAAGTCTTTTAAATTTCCAAAGACAAACCTTTGAATTTGTATTTAAAAAGTTTTTTTAAAGATAAATTATATGAATTTAAATAAAATAAAAAAATTCAAAATTAAAATAAAGGTCGAAGTTTTAAAAAAAGAACTACTAAAAGTAGTTCTTTTTTCTTTTCCTCTTTACTATTCGACACAGAATTTACAATTTAAAGCAAAACTTTATGTCGAAAGTGTGTATTTTCTATGTAGAATGAAGTAATAGTGAAATAAATGTCAGTAAAAAAACATTTTAACAAGGCATTATTCTACATACTTCGCAATATATATATGGTATATTTCGAAGTGTAAGGATAATTGTGAGGTGGGGAACAATGATAAAAGAAAAATTAGTTTTTAAAAGAGTGACAAATGGGATAGAAAGAATCTATAATTACAAGTTAATTAAATCAGTTTTAGGAATAGACGAAGTATTTGGAATAGAGATTGAAAGATTAGATTACAAAGGAGAAATAAAAATCAACTCATATAGTGAAGCTGTTGAATTGATTTCGCCAAATGAAGAAAAAGTAAAAGGGTTATTAAATATGTTATATGAAAATGGGGTTTCTCCAATACATTTAATTGACATAGCAGGGGAATTTATAGACGAATGTGTTAATGACTTTGAAGGTGTAGAACACTTTAACTATGCAATGACGGTATAATAATATAAATATATGCCTTAATAATTCTTAATGTAGTACAATAGATATTAAGATATGGAGGTGTAAAATGATTATTGGAATAGGTACAGATATAATAGAAATAGAAAGAATTAAAAAGGCTATTTCAAGAAGTGATAACTTTCTAAAAAGAATGTTTAGTGAAGATGAAATAGAATATTTTAAAGAAAGAAAATTTAGTCCTCAGACTATAGCAGGTAACTTTGCAGCTAAAGAAGCTATGAGCAAGGCGCTTGGTACTGGTTTTAGAGGATTTAATTTTAATGAAATTGAAATTTTAAGAGATAGCCTTGGTAAACCTTTGGGGAAGATTTCAAAGAATATAGAAGATACTATGAATTTAAAAGGTTACAGAATAAATGTTAGTATCTCTCATGATAATTCATCTGCTATAGCATTTGTTATAATTGAGGAGGTGTAGCCCTTTGTATATTATGAGTAAAGAAGGCTGCAAAAATATCGATAAACAAACTATAAATGAAATTGGAGTGCCATCAATTGTTTTAATGGAGATTGCAGGGGAAAGAATATCAAAAGAAATTCTAAAACTAGATGACTTTCTTATAGTTTGTGGTATAGGTAATAACGGAGGAGACGGGCTAGTAATAGCTAGAAAACTAAAGGCCTTACATAAAAATGTTAAGGTTATAATAGTTGGAGATATTGAAAAAGGAACAGAAGATTTTAAAATAAACTTTGAGGTTTTAAAAAAGCTTAATTTAGACATACTTAATTTAAATAATCATAACTTTAATAAAAAAATAAAAGAAAATATACTTAAAATAAAAATTGATAGCAGTAATTGTCTAATCGATGCGTTATTTGGAGTAGGATTAAATAGAAAGATAGAAGGAATTTATGCTAGAATAATAGAAATAATTAATGATAGCAAAATTTTTACAATTTCTTTAGATACTCCATCAGGAATAGATGCAAATACTGGTGAAGTATTAAACATAGCTGTTAAAGCTGATATTACTTTTACAATTGAAGTTATGAAAAAAGGATTTTTCAATACTAAAGCTATAGAATATTTAGGGGAGGTTAATTTAATAAGTATTGATATCCTAGAAGAAATTAAAAGAAAAAATTCAGAGGATATGTACATATTATCAGAGGAATTTTATAAATCTTTAGTACCAAAACGCAATAAAATAGGAAATAAAGGGAGTTATGGAAAAGTTCTTGTTATGGCAGGATCTTCTGAATATACGGGAGCTGCATATATAACAACTGAAGCTGCTATAAGAACAGGCTCAGGACTTGTAACTCTTTTAATTCACAAAGACTCAGAAGATGTTTTAAAATCAAAATCTATAGAGTCTATGGTTTTTGGCTATTTATCTGTAGAGGATGTAGTTAATTTAGATAAGTATGATGTTATTGCCTTAGGTCCTGGGATAGGTAAGTCTAAGTTAAGCGCTGATGTTTTAGAATTTATTATTAAAAACAGTAAATGTAATTTAGTTTTAGATGCAGATGCACTTAACATTATTTCAGAAAGAAAAGATCTAATTGAGTTTATAAAAGGAAGAAGCATCATTACTCCACATCCTGGAGAGATGAGTAGACTTCTATGTAAAAGTATAAGTTATATTGAATCTAATAGAATCGATGTAACAAGAGAGTTTGCAAAAGAAAACGAGGTAGTTGTACTACTAAAGGGCCACAATACGGTAATATCTGATGGGAAGTGTACCTATGTTAATAAAACAGGGTGTAGTAAAATGGCATCAGGAGGTATGGGTGATTGCTTAACTGGAATTATAACGTCTTTAGTTTCGCAAAACCTACCGAATTTAGAGGCTACTCTTTTAGGAGCATACGTACATGGATATATTGGTGATAGTTTAGGTGAAAGTAGATATATCGTTAATGCAAGAGACATAATTTTAGAATTACCTAAAACATTAGAAAAATTATGTGAAAAGTAGAATAAAATTATCCACTATTTAATATTAGTATTATAGGAACAATTAATAGTGGAGGAGTCATGAATTTTTTTAACGATGTAAAAGAAAAAAAGAAAAACTTAAAAAAGAAACTTAAAATTGGAGCATTAATTTTAATACCGTTTATATCCATAATGTTAGTTATAATGTTTAGACATACATTTATGCCTACTACAGAGGACGTAATTGATAGTGTGAAAAACTTAAAAAATTATAATTCAATCGTTGAATATACTATAAAAAATTCAAGGGGAGAATATACTAATAAGGCACATATTAATTATTGTAAAGATGAAATGAAAATAGATTTTGGTGAAGATTTAACTAAGGTCTATAAAGATGACAAAATAATTATGAAGTATAATAAAAAAGGTGAAGCTTACGAAGTAGGAAGAGATATGGATATTGTATATCCTATGGCTTTTTTATCTGAAATTTTTAAAAGTCCTATAACTTCTATATCAGAAGGTCAAGAAGAGTGGGGAGATTTAAAATATATAAAGATAGAGTTAAACCTAGAAGGTATGAATAAACATTTAGACAGAGCGACTCTTTATATAAATAAAAAAGATAAAACACCAATATTAATAAAAATGTTTGACGATAAGAGCAATCAAAGAGTTAATATTGAATATAGAGAGTTTAGTAAAAAGGATGTATGCAAAAGTAAAGATAGCTAGGATATAAAAATACTAGAGTGAGGTGCACAAGATGAATGGTATTAGACCAGTATGGGCTGAAATAGATGTAGATGCAATTGAAGATAATATAAAAGAAATTAAAAAGATAGTTAAAGATAAGGAGATAATAGGAGTAGTTAAAGCTGATGCTTACGGGCATGGAGCTATAGATACAGCTAGTATCCTTTTAGAAAATGGAGCAGATAGATTAGCGGTTGCAGTTATAAGTGAAGCTATAGAACTTCGCGAAAATGGAATTACTAAACCTCTAATGATATTAGGATATACTCCATTAAGTTTTAAAGAAGATTTAGTGAAATATGATATCGAACAAACAGTATTTAATTTAGAATATGCTAAAGAGTTATCGGATTTTGCTATCAAAAATAACACGAAAGCAAAGATACATATCAAAATAGATACGGGTATGGGAAGAATAGGATTTTTGCCAAACGAAGAGAGCATAGATAAAATTGAAAAGATAAGCAAATTACAGGGAATAGAAATTATAGGTCTATTTACACATTTTTCAACAGCAGATGAAGAGGATAAAGAATATACTAAATTACAAGTTGAAAAATATAAAAAAATAGTAGACGAATTAGATAAAAGAGGGGTAAACACAGGGATAAAACATGTATCAAATAGTGCAGCTATAATTGATTTAGAAGAGTACTATTTCGATGCTGTTAGGCCAGGGATAATACTTTATGGTTATTATCCATCAAATGAAGTTAAAAAAGATAAAATAAAAATAAGGCCAGCATTAACATTAAAAAGTAATATAATTCATTTAAAAACTGTTGAAGAGGGGACTTACATAAGTTACGGAAGAAGTTACGTAACCGAAGGAAAGAGAACTATTGCAACATTACCTATAGGATATGCAGATGGATATACTAGACTCCTTAACGGAAAAGCTAAGGTTATAATAAGAGGTAAATTAGCACCTGTAGTAGGAAAGATATGCATGGATCAATGCATGGTAGATGTTACTGATATAGATGGAGTTTCAGTTGGAGACGAAGTTATACTTTTAGGGAAAGATGGTAACATTAAAAATGATGCTGATGACTTAGCTAAGATGTTAGGTACTATAAATTATGAAATTATATGTATGATTGGAAGAAGGGTTCCAAGAGTCTACAAACATAATGGAAAAGTGATTAAAACAAGAAATTATGTCTAAAATCCAAAGAAAAAATACAAATACTTTGACAGAATGATGTTAAAATATATATAATTTAAATATACATAATTCTGTAGTATTATAGGAGGAATTATCATGGCATGTCAGGTAGTTGTAAAAAAATTTAACGAATTTAAAAAATCTAGTAAATATAATAGCGATAATGTAATATTATATATTAATGACACATTAAGTGACGAGACTATAGAATTAATGAGACAAGGATATGAAGAAATGTCTTTAATTAATTTAGAACTAGCCTCAATGACAGAAAATGAATTAAATGATGTTAATGAATATGAGACATGGCTGTGCGGAGAGTGATAATTCTAATGACTACTATGTTAGTAAAAAGAGGGGATATATTCTATGCTGACTTAAGTCCTGTTATAGGGTCGGAACAAGGCGGAATTAGACCTGTTATAATTATTCAAAATGATATTGGAAATAGATATAGTCCAACAGTTATAGTAGCGGCTATAACTTCTCAGATAAATAAAGCAAAATTACCTACTCACGTTGAAATTTCATCAGAGGAGTATGGTCTTAACCGCGATTCTGTAGTTCTTTTAGAGCAAGTTAGAACTTTAGATAAAAAAAGGCTTAAAGAGAAAATTGGACATATGACAGACGACGATATGAAAAAGGTCAATAGATCTCTATTGATAAGTTTAAATTTAAATATAGCAAATTAATATTTAGTAAAATAAGCCAAGCTTTTTTAAAAAGTTTGGCTTATTTTTTTATGGTTATTTAAATGTTTACAAAAAACTAAAAAAGTTTAAGTATGCTATCTTTTTTTAGAAATAGTATTGTATGAACCTTAAAATTTTAGGGGAAAATGTATACAGTGGATTTAAAAGATATGTAGATTAATGAAGAAGCTTAAGTAAACGTATTAAATAGTGTATGCTATTTAATTATATATGATTACTATTTAATTCGAAATTTGTTAATAGTGTATACAAAGTTTAAAATTTATGATAGAATTACAAATGAAAAAAACGGCAATTATTAATCTAGAAATCTAATTACGAATTATATTGTTAAAGCTAGGAGGATATTAATAATGAAAATGAATAAACAAGAGCTAATGGAACAAGCTAAAATTATTAGAAAAGATATAGTTGAAATGTTAACAGAATCAGCTTCAGGGCATCCAGGTGGATCTTTATCAGCGGCTGATATAGTTACAACTTTATTCTTTAACGAAATGAATATAGACCCTAAAAATCCTAAGATGGAAGAAAGAGATAGATTCGTTCTTTCAAAAGGACACGCTGCACCAGTTTTATATAGTGCATTAGCTAGAAGAGGATTCTTTGATCCAGCAGAACTTAAAACATTAAGAAAGTTCGGATCAAACTTACAAGGACATCCAAACATGAATGATCTTCCAGGAATAGATATGTCAACAGGATCATTAGGTCAAGGAATTTCAGTTGCAGTTGGAATGGCTTTAGCTGGAAAAGTTGATAACAAATCATATAGAGTATATTCAGTATTAGGAGACGGTGAGCTTGAAGAAGGTCAAGTTTGGGAAGCTGCTATGGCTGGAGCTCATTACAAATTAGATAATTTAACAATTTTCATAGATTTCAATGGATTACAAATAGATGGAGATATAACAAAAGTTATGAACCCTTCTCCAATAGATAAAAAATTCGAAGCATTCGGATGGAATGTATTAGTTATAGATGGACACAACTATGACGAAATACTAGAAGCTATAGAAAAAGCTAAAAATCATAAAGGTCAGCCTACTGCAATAGTTTGTAAAACTGTTAAAGGTAAAGGTGTTTCATTTATGGAAAACCAAGCAGGATGGCATGGAGCTGCACCAACTAAAGAACAATGTGCACAAGCAATAGCTGAGATTGGAGGAAACAAATAATGAGTAAACAAGCAACAAGAGAAGCATATGGATTAGCATTAAAAGAATTAGCAGTATTAAATGATAAAGTAGTAGTTTTAGATGCGGACCTTTCAAAGTCAACTAAAACAGCAGAATTCAAAAGTGTTGCAGAAGATAGATTCTTCAACATGGGGATAGCAGAAGCTAATATGATGGGAGTTGCAGCAGGTATGTCAACTTGTGGGAAAATCCCATTTGTAAGTACTTTTGCAATGTTTGCAGCAGGTAGAGCATTTGAGCAAATAAGAAACTCAATTTGTTATCCAAGACTAAACGTTAAAGTTTGCGCAACTCACGCAGGTTTAACAGTTGGTGAAGATGGAGCATCTCACCAAGCTATAGAAGATATTTCACTTATGAGAAGTATACCAAACATGACAGTTATAAATCCTTCAGACGGAGTTGAAGCTATAGCTGCAATAAAAGCTGTTGCTGAAATGAACGGACCTTGTTATGTAAGACTTGGAAGAGCAGCAGTTAATATAATAAACGATAGACCAGAATACAAATTCGAAATCGGAAAAGGTGTTACTTTAAAAGAAGGTAACGATGTTACATTAATAGCTACAGGAATAATGGTTGATGCAGCTTTAGAAGCAGCAGAAATCTTAGCTAAAGATGGAATAAATGCAAGAGTTATAAACATCCACACTATCAAACCTTTAGATAACGAATTAGTTTTAAAAGCTGCAAAAGAAACTGGTGTTATAGTAACAGCAGAAGAACACAGCATAATCGGAGGACTTGGTTCAGCAGTTGCTGAAGTAGTTTCAGAAGAATGCCCAGTTCCAGTTTTAAGAGTTGGAGTTAAGGATGTATTTGGAGAAAGTGGAAAGCCTGACGAGTTATTAAAAGCTTATGGATTAACAGGGGCTGATATAGCAGAAAAAGCTAAAAAAGCAGTAAATATGAAAAAATAATAGCAAAAATTACAATAAATGTGATATAACAGTATAGAGGGGATCTATACTGTTATTTTTTTATGCAAAAAAATATCTTAAAATTAAATAGCGGAGGGGAAAATGAAAAAGTTTAAAGAGTATGGGATAATAACTTTTGGGATTTTTTTAGTTAGTATAGCTATACAGTATTTTTATGTTCCAAATAATATTACTGGTGGCGGAGTAACTGGAATAGCATTAGTTATAAATCATTATATACCGGGTGCAAATCTAGGAATTCTTATGGGGATAATGAATATATTTCTTTTTATCTTAGCTTTTATGGTTATAGGAAGTAGCTTTGGAGGAAAGACAATATATGCAGCTATGGGACTTTCTTTTATGAACTGGTTTTCAGAAGAGTTTATAAAACCTGTTGGGATTTTAAATAATCCGATGCTTGCAACTATTGCAGGGAGTATTTTACTTGGAGTAGGACTTGGAGTTGTCTTTACTCAAAATGCATCTACAGGTGGAACAGATATAATAGCAAAAATCCTAAACAAATTTCTCCATATTAATATGGGAAAAGGGATGCAGATGGTTGACATAATTGTTGTTTTGTTTAGTGGATTAACTTTCGGTGTAGAAAAAGGGATCTATGCTGCAATTTGTGTTCTTATAAATGGAATAGTAATTGATAAAGTTATTTCGGGAACATCTATATGTCATCAAGTAGTTATATTTACTCAAAATACGGATTTGATTAAAAACTATATTTTAAAAGAAATAGATAGAGGATGTACTGTCTTTAATGGAAAAGGCGGTTATACAAACGAAAAAAAAGATGTAATATACTGTGTCTTAGGTCGTTCTCAACTTATAAAAGTGAAAATTTTTATAAAAGATAATGATAAAGATGCATTCGTTATTGTTAATGAAGCACATGATGTACTAGGAAAAGGATTTGGAAAGATTGAATAAAATTGTTGAATAATGCAATTAGAAGAGAGGTATCATAATAGTATAAAATAGAGGATAGAATATAATTTGGGGGTGCTTACGTATGAATAAAAAAATTTTAAAAGAGTATTCATTAATAACATTTGGGATAATTTTAGTTGCAATTTCTGTGGAGTATTTTTTTGCGCCTAACGAACTTGCAGCAGGAGGGGTAACAGGTCTTGCGATTGTAGTAGATGACTTTTTTCCGGGTGTTGGAGTAGGTACGTTAACCTTAATTATAAACGCGGTTCTATTTGTTGCTGCATTTTTGTTTATTGACGGTAATTTTGGAGGTAAAACAATTTATGCAAGTCTTATGTTATCAGTAGTTATGTGGATTATAGAAAAATGGTTTAATCCATATGCAATTACTACTGATTTAATAATTGCTACTATTTTTGGTACTTTAATTTCAGCTATAGGAATGGCTATTGTATTTAATAACAACGCTTCAACAGGAGGGACTGATATCTTAGCAAAGATTATGAATAAGTTTCTTCATTTAGATATAGGAAAATCACTTTTAATAGTAGATTTTGTTATAACTTTAGCTGGCGCTTATGTATTTGGTTTAGATAAAGGTTTTTATTCAATGCTTAGTGTAATAATTTTAGGAATATCAGTAGATAAAATAATAGAAGGCTTTAATACTTCAAAACAAGTTATGATTATAAGTAATACTCCAGATGCTGTAAATAAATTTATAATAGAAGAGCTTAAAAGAAGTTCAACTTTTATAAAGGGATTTGGAGGTTATAAAAAAGAAGACAATTATATAATTTATACTATATTAAATAGGAATGAATTTATAAAACTTAAAAATCATATTCGCTCAGTCGACCCTAGAGCGTTTATAACAGTAGGTGAAGTTCACGAAGTTTTAGGTGAAGGTTTTAAAGACATAAATAAAGATTAAAATCTAAAATTTACCTTTTTAGGACTAAAATTTAATAAATTCTTATATAATATATGTTAAAACTTGTGATATAATGTAAAAGTACAATGGACAAGGGGTTTATAGTTAATGTCCAAGGACGTAAGGAGTGTAAAATAATGATAGAATTTAAAAATGTATCTAAGATATATGATAATAATGTAAAAGCTCTATCAGATGTAAATGTCAAAATAGAAGCAGGAGAATTCGTGTTTTTAGTTGGACCTTCAGGAGCTGGTAAATCAACATTAATTAAAATGCTATTAAAAGAAGTAGAACCTACAACAGGTCAAATAGAGGTTGCTGGAAAAGATTTAGCAAAAATCACAAGAAAGCAAACACCTTATTATAGAAGAAAAATAGGTATGGTTTTCCAAGATTTCAGACTAATACCTACATTAAACGTATATGAAAATGTTGCATTTGCAATGAAGGTTGTTGAAGCATCACCAAAAGAAATAAGAAGAAGAGTACCAATGGTTTTATCACTAGTTGGTTTATCACACAAATATAAAATGTTCCCAAGTGAGCTTTCAGGGGGAGAACAACAAAGGGTTTCTTTAGCAAGAGCTATAGTTAACAATCCATCGGTTCTTATCTGTGATGAGCCTACAGGTAACTTAGACCCAGAGACTTCAAATGAAATCATGGATCTACTAGATGATATCAATAAGGCAGGAACAACTGTACTTATGGCAACACATGCTAAAGAGATAGTTGATGACATGAAGAAGAGAGTTATAGCAATCGAAAAAGGTGAAATTGCTAGAGATGTTAAGAGAGGTGGTTACGAAGATGAAAATTAATACGGTTAATCATTTTATTTCTGACGCCTTAAAAAGTTTAAAGAGAAATAAAACAATCTGTTTTGCATCAGTGCTTACAGTTCTTATAACTTTCTTTGTACTAGGAGCATTCTTATTAGTGACAAAGAACGTTGGATTAGCGTTAGATGACATACAATCAAAAGTAGAATTAAAAGTATTCTTAAAAGATGATATTAAACTTATCGAGCAAAGAGAAGTTGAAATAAAATTAAATGAATTAGATGGTGTTCAAGAAGTTGTTTATGAATCAAAAGAAGATGCATTTAAAAACTTCCAAGATGCTACAAAAGAAAACAAGGGATTATTAGAAGGGTATAGTTTAGATAAAAACCCATTCCCAGCATCATTTGTAGTTAAATTAAAAGATCCATCATATGCTAAAGCAATAACAGATGCAATTCAAAATATGCCTGGAGTTGAAAGCATAGGTAACCAACAAGACTTAATTAAAACAATAACTAAATTAGTTAACATAGTAAAAATTATAGGATTTGGATTATTCGTAATACTAGTAGGTGTTGCAATATTCTTAATTATGAATACAACAAAACTTACAGTTTACTCAAGAAGAAGAGAGATTGGAATTATGAAGTTTGTCGGTGCTACTGACTGGTTCATAAGATGGCCTTTCATAATCGAGGGTATGATAATAGGTTTAGTTGGATCACTTTTAGCAGTAATAGTTGTTTTAGGTGGATACAACATGTTCTATTCTTGGATAGTTGATAAGGTATTAATTATTAACTTAGCACCAATATCATATGTATATACAACTATGTTATGGCAATTCGCTTTAGGTGGATTAGTTGTAGGTGGAGTTGCAAGTTACGCTTCACTTAGAAAGTTCTTAATTGTATAAAAAATATTTAATTGAATAGAATATAAAAGAGTATATAAACTCAGCAGTATTTTCTGCTGAGTTTAATTTTTAAAAAAATATATTATCCAAACTAGCAATTATGTTAAAATGTGGTTTAAGAGGGAGTTGGTTAAATGAAAAATAACGAAAAAAGAAGATATCTCTTTCCATTACTATTAAGTCTATTAGTTATAGTAATTATCTTTGTTAGCTTTTACTTAGGTAATAAAGCAGCACTTAACGGATTAGTTCTAGGAAAGACGAATTTGAAAGTTCAAGGAGAACTTGGTGAAATTAAAGATACAGAAAAATATAATAAATTACTTACTGTAAGAGATGCAATTTATAAAAATTATGATGGTAATATAGATGATAATAAACTTTTAGACGGTGCTATAAAAGGAATGACTGAAGCTGTAGGCGATAAATATACAGTTTATATGAATGAAGAAGATTACAAAGAATTCAACAAAGAACATTCTGGTGAATTTATGGGAATTGGAGTTATGATTTCTCCTAAAGAAGGAGTGACTGAGATAGCATCAGTAGTTGAAGGTTCTCCAGCTGAGAAATCAGGATTAAAGTCTGGAGATATAATTGTTAAGATTAATGGAGAAACTATAAAAGATGACACAGAGAAGGCAGCAAATTTAATCAAAGGAAAAAGAGGTGAGGAAGTAACTTTAACTATAAGAAGAAAAGGTGAAAAATCAGATTTTGATGTTAAGATAAAAAGAGATATTATTAAAACTGACTCTGTAAAAGGTGAAATTATAGATGGAAATATAGGGTATATAAGACTTTCTACTTTTGCAAAAGAAGGAGTAGGAAACGAATTTATAGAAGAAGTAAATAAATTATCTGGAAAAGGTATGAAAGGAATGATTTTAGATTTAAGAGGAAATCCAGGAGGATTTTTAAGTGAAGCTGTAAAAATAGCATCACAATTCATACCTAAAGGTGAAACTATAACGTATACTATAGATAAGTACGATAATAAATCATACGAAAAATCTATAGGCGATGGAAGACTTAACAAAATGCCTGTAGTGTTACTTGTAGATAAAGGTAGTGCATCAGCATCTGAACTTTTAACTATGGCACTTAGAGATTATAAAATTGCAACTATAGTTGGAACTAACACTTATGGAAAAGGTGTAGTTCAAGCACCTATAGAATTTAAAGATGGAAGTGCTTTAAAAGTTACAATTTCAAGATATTATTCTCCTAACGGATTAAATATAAACGAAAAAGGAATAGAACCAGATGTTAAAGTTGAGCTTTCTGAAGAGTTTTTAAATAAACCTTATAATAGAAAAGACGATCCTCAATTTAACGAGGCACTAAAAATCATGAAAAAAGATCTACACGATAAATAACTAATTAAATTTAAGGAGGCTAAGTAATGGAATTAATAATTCAGACTTTAAAATCACTATCACTTGTAATAGTTGACCCCACTTTAGCCTTGATATTAGTAGTATTAGCTTTAGTATTTTATCTAAGAAATAGGAAGATATCAATAATGCAAAAAATGATAGCTGGGGAGAGTATAAATTCTCCCTTAGAGCTAACAGCATCCCAAATTTGTTTTGGGTTAATTGGGGGAATACTTGGAAGTATTATTCTTACGTCTTTAGGAGTAGTATTTTCAAAAACATCAGGAATACAATTTATCTTTATAGTATCCTTGCTACTTATGGTTGTAAAACCAAGATTTATATGTTTTTCATATTCAGGGGCGGTATTAGGTTTTTTAAGCTTAATAGTTACATATTTATATCCAGAAAAAGGATGGCTTAATATTGACATAGTAAGTCTGATGGTTCTTGTAGGTGTTTTGCATATTATTGAAGGACTTTTAGTAACCTTTGATGGGAGCAGAGGCTCTATACCTGTATTTACAAAAAAAGATGGAAAAATATTAGGTGGATATGCAATGCGAAGGTATTGGGTTTTACCTATAGCTATCTTTATAGCATTAGAAAATATAGATAGCAGTTCAAATTTAATAGCCGGTGTTAACACACCTAGCTTTTGGCCTTTAATTAGTAATAGTACCGTACTTTTAAGTGGTGCAGCTTTAATGAGTATTCCATTTATGGGGATGTTAAGTTATAGCACTGTCACATTTACTAGAAGTAGAAAAGAAAAGGTTAGAAGTTCTGGTATTATGATATCCATTTACGGAGCTTGTTTATGCTTAATATCAGGTTTAGCTAATTTTGGACTAGCTGGTAAGATTATAGTATTAATATTAGCACCACTTCTACACGAACTTATGCTAAATTATAGTAAAAAATTAGAAGAAAAGAGAGAACCTATATTTTATAGTGAAGAAGGAAGAATAAAAGTTTTAGAAGTCGTACCAGATACTACAGCATATGAAGCAGGTATTAAAGTAGGGGACGATATAATAAAAGTTAATGAAACTTACATAAATTCAGAAAAAGATGTTTATGGGTTATCAAGAAGAGAAGTTGGAAGCTGCATGCTTTTAGTAAGAAGAAAAGGTAAAACTTTTGATGTAGAATTAAAGTTTCAAAAAGATAAAAGGTTAGGACTTGTTTTAGTTCCAATAATGGTTAAAGATGATTCTAAGATTGATGTTGAAAGTAAAAGTTTTAAAGATCTTTTATGCAAGATAAAAGAAAAACAAATAGAACTAAACGAAGAAGCTAAAAAGAAAAATATTGAAAAAGAAGAAATAGTATCTGATGAAGAAAAAAGAAAAGAAATCGATAAGGTAATCGATGAAATAAAAGATATAGAAGTAATAGAAGAGAAAAAAATAAAAAAATAATTAATTAGGGCTACTAAACTTTTTAAGTATAGTAGCCCTAATTAATTTTAAAATACCTATACTTTACTTATTTTTGAAAAGTGGTATATTTACATTAATATGAAAAATAACATAAGAGAGGTGAAAAAATGAGTGAATTTAAAATAAAATCAGAATTTAAGCCTACAGGGGATCAACCAAAGGCTATAGATAAATTAGTAGAATCATTAGAAAAGGGAAATGAATTTCAAACGCTTCTTGGAGTAACAGGTTCAGGTAAAACTTTTACTATGGCAAACATAATAGAAAGAACTAATAGACCTACTTTAGTTTTAGCACACAACAAAACTTTAGCAGCTCAGCTTTGTGCAGAATTTAAAGAGTTCTTTCCAGATGCTATAGTAGAATACTTTGTTTCCTACTATGATTATTATCAACCTGAAGCTTACGTACCTCAAACGGATACATTTATAGAAAAAGACGCTTCTATAAACGATGAAATAGATAAGTTAAGGCACTCGGCAACATCAGCATTATTTGAAAGAAGAGATGTAATAATAGTGGCTTCAGTATCTTGTATTTATGGTCTTGGTAACCCGGAAGAGTACAAAAATCTTACTATAAGCCTTAGAACGGGTATGGAAAAAGATAGAGATGAAATAATAAAAAAACTTATAGAAATCCAATACGAAAGAAACGATATAGATTTTTCAAGGGGAACTTTTAGAGTAAGAGGAGATTCTTTAGATATAATTCCAGCATCTTCTTCAAATAAAGGAATAAGAGTTGAATTCTTTGGAGATGAAATCGAAAGAATAAGAGAATTTGACGTTTTAACTGGAAAGATTTTAGGTGAAAGAAATCACGCTCAAATCCATCCGGCTTCCCACTTTGCAGCTTCAAGTGAAACTGTTGAAAAGGCTATTTCAAAAATAGAAGATGAATTAGAAGATAGATTAAAAGAATTAAATGCTCAAGGGAAATTATTAGAAGCTCAAAGGTTAAAGCAAAGAACTAACTTTGATATAGAAATGATGAGAGAAATGGGCTACTGTAGTGGAATAGAAAACTATTCAAGAATTTTAGATGGAAGAGATCCAGGAACTCCTCCTAAAACTTTAATAGATTACTTCCCTGAGGATTATTTGATGTTTATAGATGAAAGTCACGTTACACTTCCTCAAGTTAGGGCTATGTATGCAGGGGATAGGTCTAGAAAAAACACTTTAGTAGATTACGGATTTAGACTTCCTTGCGCTTACGATAACAGACCTTTGAAGTTTGAAGAATTCGAAAAAAAGATAAATCAAGTAGTCTTTGTAAGTGCAACACCTGCAGCCTACGAAAGAGAACATGAAGAGGTTATAGCAGAGCAAATAATAAGACCAACAGGGCTTTTAGATCCAGTTATAGAAGTAAGACCTGTAAACAATCAAATAGATGATTTATATTCAGAAATTATAAAAACAAATGAAAATGGATATAGAACATTAGTTACTACATTAACTAAGAGGATGGCAGAAGATTTAACTAAGTACTTAATAGAACTTGGCGTAAAGACTACTTATATGCATTCAGATATAGATACTATGGAAAGAATGAGGATAATTAGGGATTTAAGACTTGGTAAATACGATGTTTTAGTTGGGATAAACCTTTTAAGGGAAGGGTTAGACATTCCAGAGGTTGCTTTAGTTGCTATCTTAGACGCTGATAAGGAAGGGTTCTTAAGGTCTGAAACTTCAATGGTTCAAACTATAGGTAGAGCTGCTAGAAATGCAGATAGTAAAGTTATTATGTATGCAGATAAGATAACAGGATCTATGGAAAGAGCTATTAGTGAAACTGAAAGAAGAAGAAAGATTCAGATGGAGTATAACGAAGAACACGGAATTACTCCAAAAACTATAATAAAAGATATAAGAGATGTAATTGAGGCGACAAAAGCTTCAGAAGAAGAAACTAGAGGAGAATTCGAAAATCAACCTAAGGATATGTCTCCAAAAGATAAGAAAAAACTAATTAAAAAGTACACAGATGAAATGATGGACGCTGCTAAAAATCTTCAATTCGAAAGAGCGGCTGAACTTCGTGATATGATAGATAAATTAAAAAAATAATAAATTAACTAACTATAGTCCCTCTTAAACATATATTAAATATAAGTAGTTTAAGGGGGATATATTTATGGATCCAGAAGTTACTGAAATTTTAAATGAGTATTTTGATGCATACAATTTATTTTTAATTGACTTAGAAATAAAAGCAGCATCTTTTCTTGCAATGGCCAATTTATATTCCATAAACATAAATAAAATTAATGTGGGGATAATTTTAGGAGAAATAGATGGAACTGATATTAATTTATTTGAATTATCATCACAAGGACAAAAAATTTCAGTTATAGCTATAGGTATATATGCTTATACAACTTATTATAGATATATTGAAATAATACTTATGAATATGTTATTAGATAAAAATATTAACGTTGATAGATATTATACTTTCCATCAATGTGTAATGACTAGTTTAATTGCAAATATTAAGATGCTAGAACTTATAGAGATTTTTAGCAAAACTCAACCAAATGCGAGATCAATACCTTAACGTTAAAAATATTAGTATAAAATATAGAAAGTGATTATTTAGGAGGAGTGAGTTTTTGAGTAGAAGAAAAAAGATTTATAATTGTGATTTCTGGAGTGATACGACTCTTCCTCCTTGTGCAGAGTTTTTAGGTAATTACAATCCGTTCATAAAAAATGGGCGGGAGATATTTAGGAATTATAACAGGATATATTGGTTTTTATCTTTTTCAGAGCAGTTAAACAATCAGCCTAAATATAATCCTTGTGACCCAAATACCTTTACTAACTCAGCAATAGGAAATATTCAAATTTCTTTTCATGACTTTTTAATAGGTTTATTTATAAATCTTGTTCAAAAGGGAGAAATAGATTTAAATACTTGTGGGAAAATTCATGAGAATGATAAAGTTGATAACTTCATTAAAGAAACTTTAAACGTTAAAGAAGAAGAAGTTACACAAGTTTTTGTACCAAGTATTATATATACTATTTCAAATTCTAATGCAATATTATCTTTATATACTGCAAATTTTATTATAAGCAAAACAAATTTTTATATATTACTTATGTTAAATAGATTAGAAGGAGATCCAGCTCTTTTCTTTGGGAATAACTCTTATGCTACTCCAGATATAATAAATTACGAATTATCAACATTGTTTATACCAAAATAGCAGAGTCTAATGATTCTGCTATTATTTTTATTAAATAATCAAATAGTTTGATAATCAAAATAAAATGAGATATAATCTAATTCGGAATTATAAATTGAAAGGTGATTATATGAAAGAAATAAATAAAAAGTATTTTAGAGGGTTTGCAGGAATCCTAATTTTAATAGGTATGATATTATCATTTACACTTCAAATGATGTCAAATGATATAGATGGATATTTTGGAAGGATTTTAGGATTCTTTTCTTATTTTACTGAATTTGCGAATATTTTAGTGATGCTTCTATTTTTAAATAACTCAATTCTAAATAGAAAAATAGAATGGCTTAATAAAAGAAGTATAAAGGGTGCTATAACTTTATATATCTGCGTTGCTGGACTTGTATTTTTCTTAATATTAAATAGCGAGTGGAAACAAACAGGTATAGAAAAGTTTCAAACGTATATACTTCACGGTTTTGCACCTCTTGCAATATTATTTGATTGGCTTATTTTAGAAAAGGAATCAAATTATGAATACAAAGATATATTAGGCTGGGTAGTTTTCCCTATAGTATATTTATTCTGGGCTTTAGCTGTAGGAAATGTTATAGGAGTATATCCTTATTCATTTTTAGATATGAATGTTTTATCCTTAGAAGGATTAATAGTAAATGTATTTTTCTTAGTGATAGCATTCCTTATGCTATCTAGCGCTATAGTTTTTATAGATAAATTTAGATTTAAAGCTAAAAAGGCTACTGAAATTAATAATATATCATTTAGGTAATTTAAAAAGGTTATGCTGTATAAATTTAGGCATAACCTTTTTAATATTTCATGGTACAAAATGGTATAATTATAGTGGGGTGAGTTTATGGGTAAAGATAATGTAAATATACCGTATAAGGTTATATTGTTTCTTTCTTTTGGTACAGTTATAGTTGTAACAGTGATTTCTTTAATATTTTCTTTATTAGATATAAATAATATAAAACTTGATTCTATAAAAGGTGTCTTCAAATCAGGAGATACGAGTTCTATAAAAAAATCGGGAAATGATGATTATAAAGAAATTATAAAAGGAGATTCAAATAGCCTTTATAGAGTAGAGAAAAATAATAAATTAAGCTATATCGATAAAGAATTTAAAACTGTTATAAAACCTAATACTTACGACTACGGAAGAGATTTTAAAGAGGGAGTAGCTATAGTTTCAAAGGGCGATAAAGTAGGTGTTATAAATTCAAATGGAAGAGAAATATTTAAATTAGAATATGATGATATTACAGACTTTAATGAAGGGTATGCTTTAGGGTTAAAGGGAGGTAATATAGATATTTTAAGTTTAAATGGGGATATAACATGCCTTAGTGGATTTTATACAAGCATATATAGAGGATTCGAATCAGGGCGGGCAGTTATAACCTTAGATTCTAAATCTACAATAATAGATTATAAAGGGAATATTATATTAGATAATTTAGTAGAGCCTGATATTTTTGATGGTATGATTATTACTGAAAATGATATATATAACTTAAATGGTTATAAAATAAATGAAGAAGTGAAGCTATTTGATTATAAAAATAATATTGCAATCTATAAGGAAAGACTTACTGATAATTACTTAAATGAAAAAAAGATAGATTTTAAATATAATAATGTGTATTTTAATGATGGTCTAATATTACTTTCAGATGAAAACCATGCAGTTAGAGTGTATGATTACAATCTAAAGCTAATTTATGAAGGGGATAAGTCTTTTAATATTTCTATAAATAATGGATATATAATAATAAATGATTATTCAAATATTATTATTAAGGATAAAACAGGAAAAGATATAAATAAAATTAAAAGTAGATCTTCAAGTGATGAACTTTTATATATTTTAGGTGTAAATAAAACATTTTTAGTCACTAAAGAGTTTTTTGAAGACGAAGAAAACTATTATATTTATAACAATAAAGGCGATTTTTTAAAAAAGAAAGAGGATAATTTATACGAATTATATGATGATATATTAATTGAAAGAAGTAAAGATTATATTAGTATTTACAATAAAGATTTAAAGGAAATTTATAAAGAAAAGGGAGAATTCACTTATAAATATGATGGGGAAATAATAACGTTAGAAGAGGGTAGTCCTAAAGATAGAATATATTTAAATAAAAATATGAAGAAGTTTAGTTAGTATTTTAAGTTAAATAATATAAAAAATTAATAATCAGTACACAGCTAAGACTTATAATAATTCTTAAGAAATATTATAAGTTTTTTTCTTTTTAAATGCATGCCAATATGATAGAATTGGATTATTATTTAATAATACATATTAATTAGAAAGTTTGACAAGTGGACAAGTTAAAATTATTATATATATAATGGGAACTTATGTTCGAGAATTAATCTGATAATATAAGCTAAAAATATAGATAATAAAAAGGAGAGGTACGTAGATTATGAAAGATAAAATAATAATTAAAGGTGCTAAGGTACATAACTTAAAAAATGTAGATTTAGAAATACCAAGAGATAAACTCGTAGTATTTACAGGTCTTTCAGGTTCAGGAAAGTCTTCACTTGCTTTTGATACTCTTTACGCAGAAGGGCAAAGAAGATATGTTGAATCTCTTTCAGCATACGCAAGACAATTCTTAGGTCAAATGAATAAACCGGATGTAGAATATATAGAAGGATTATCACCTGCAATTTCAATAGATCAAAAAACTACAAGTAAAAACCCAAGGTCAACTGTTGGTACTATAACGGAAATATATGATTACTTAAGACTTTTGTATGCAAAGGTTGGAATTCCCCATTGTCCTAAATGTGGGAAAGTTATATCTCAGCAATCTGTAGACCAAATAGTAGATGGTGTTATGAGTCTAGAAGATAGAGCAAAGGTTCAAATATTAGCACCTATTATAAGAGGAAGAAAAGGAACTCACGAAAAAGTACTACAAAACATCAAAAAGAACGGTTTTGTAAGAGTTAGAGTTGATGGAGAAATCTACGAGATAACAGAAGAGGAAATCAAATTAGATAAAAATAAAAAACACAATATAGAAGCTGTTGTAGATAGACTTGTAATAAAAGAAGGAATAGAAGGAAGATTATCAGATTCTATAGAAACTGCATTAAAACTTGCGGACGGATTAGTTATAGTAAATGAAATAGGAGGAGAACATAGATTATTTAGTGAAAAATTCTCTTGTCCTGACTGTGGTATTAGTATTGAAGAAATAGCACCTAGATTATTTTCTTTTAACTCTCCATTTGGTAAGTGCGACTATTGTGATGGACTTGGAACACTTATAGAAATAGATGAAGATTTAGTAATTCCAGATAGAAATCTAAGTATAATGGAAGGGGCTATAGCACCTTGGGGAGAAGGAAGAACTAAAGATGATTCTTGGACATTTGCATTTTTAAAGGCATTAAGTAAAGAATATAACTTTAATTTAAATACACCTATAAAAGATTTAGATAGAGATGTAATAGATCTTATACTTTATGGAAGTAACGGAAAAAGAGTTAAGGTAAATTACGTTAAAGAAGGGATTAAAGCGACATATAACTCAGCTTGGGAAGGTGAGATAAATGCTCTTCAAAGAAGATATAGAGAAACTAACTCAGATACTATAAAAGGTGAAATCGAAAAGTATATGAGCAACAAATTCTGTCCTAAATGTAAGGGGGCTAGGCTTAAAAAAGAGGCTTTAGCAGTAACTGTTGGCGAAAAAAATATTTTTGAATTTACAGAATTACCAATTAGAGAAGAATTAGATTATTTAAATAACATAGAATTCTCAGAAAAGAATAAAATAATAAGTGAACAGATAGTTAAAGAGATAAAAAGTAGGTTAGAGTTCTTAGTAAACGTAGGTTTAGATTACTTAAATCTTTCTAGAGCTTCAGGAACGTTATCAGGAGGGGAGTCTCAGAGAATAAGGCTTGCAACTCAAATAGGATCTGCACTTATGGGAGTTTTATATATACTAGATGAACCTAGTATAGGGCTTCATCAAAGAGATAACGACAGACTTATAGAAACCTTAAAAAATTTAAGGGATGTAGGAAATACTGTAATAGTTGTTGAACATGATGAAGATACTATAAGAGAGGCAGATTATGTAGTTGACATTGGACCTAGAGCGGGAGAACACGGAGGAGAAATAGTAGCTTGTGGTACTATTGAAGAAATAAAAAAATCAGATAGATCTCTTACTGCTGATTATTTAACAGGAAGAAAGAAAGTTGAAGTTCCTAAAGAAAGAAGAAAAGGAAACGGAAACTTTATAAAAGTAGTTAAGGCAAAAGAAAATAACCTTAAAAACGTAACAGCAAGTTTCCCTTTAGGAACTTTAACTATGGTTACTGGAGTTTCAGGGTCAGGAAAGAGTACTCTAGTAAATGAAATACTTTATAAGGGTCTTAATAAACTAGTAAATAAAAGCAGAAACTCAGTTGGAGCTCACAAAGAGATAACAGGCTTTGAAAATATAGATAAAATAATAGATATAGATCAAAGTCCTATAGGAAGAACACCTCGTTCAAACCCTGCGACATACACTGGCACATTCGATATAATAAGAGAACTCTTCGCTCAAACTCCTGAAGCTAAAATGAGAGGGTATAAACCTGGAAGATTTAGTTTTAATGTTAAGGGCGGAAGATGTGAAGCTTGTTCTGGAGATGGAATAATCAAAATAGAGATGCAATTCCTTTCAGATGTTTACGTTCCTTGTGAGGTATGTAAAGGAAAAAGATATAATAGAGAAACTCTTGAAGTTAAGTATAAAGGCA
This sequence comes from Clostridium chrysemydis, assembly GCF_015234215.1. Taxonomy (GTDB): domain Bacteria; phylum Bacillota; class Clostridia; order Clostridiales; family Clostridiaceae; genus Clostridium; species Clostridium chrysemydis. Next base: position 36,500 of record NZ_JADEKP010000007.1, read on the forward strand.
AAAGTATAGATGACGTATTAAATATGACAGTTGAAGAGGCTTTAGAATTCTTCGAACATATTCCAAGAATCAAAAACAAACTTCAAACACTTTTTGATGTTGGTTTAGGATATATAAGACTAGGTCAACCTTCAACTCAACTTTCAGGAGGGGAAGCACAAAGAATTAAATTAGCAACAGAGTTATCAAAGAGAAGTACAGGAAAAACTTTATACATCTTAGATGAACCTACAACAGGGCTGCATATAGATGACGTTAATAGGTTAGTTCAAATACTTCAAAGATTAGTAGATACAGGTAACACAGCTATAGTTATAGAACATAACTTAGATATGATAAAATGTGCTGACTATATTATAGACTTAGGGCCAGAAGGCGGAGACAAAGGTGGTACGTTAGTAGCAGAAGGTACACCAGAAGAAATATCAAAAGTAAAAGAATCTTATACAGGAAAATATTTAAAGAAGATGCTATAAGGTTCGAGAAATAAATAACTGGCTTAGACCTTGGTGTAAAGCCAGTTATTAGATATCTTTAATTTATTTGTAATATTAAAGAATGAATTAAGGCAAAAATTAGTGTATAATTACAAGGATAAAGTAAATATTTTGAGGTGAAGATATGAGTTTTTCAAAAATAATTGGGGGCGTATTCGGAATAATTTTCATCGTAATCTTGTACTTTATAATTTTTTACGCGTTAAAAATAATGGCGAAAGACGTTAAAAATGGCGAAAAGAAAAAGCGACCAGTCGGCCATAAGCATCACGGGATTGAAGTGATTGCTAGCGGAGAAAATAATAACTTAAAAGTAGGTACTATAATACCTATAAAGACTTATATGAGTATAGGTAGGACAGATGATAATACGATAATTCTTACAGATAAATACGTATCTGGTAAGCACGCTAGGATATTGGTAAAAAATAATGTACTTATATTAGAAGACCTAGGTAGTACTAACGGAACTTACCTAAATGGACAGAAAATACAAAACAAAGTTAAATTATTTACACGTGATGAAATTAGAATAGGTACTGCTGTATTTAAGGTTTTAACTTAGGAACAGGGGTGAAGAAATGAAGAAAAATAGAAGTGAGGTAATGCTACTAGTACTTATTTATATATTATGCATGGCATTATTTACAAACTTAGCTATTTTAAAAGATCCTATAGATAAGAATGCCATATATATAGGATTGCTTATTTGTGTAGTTATTAGTGTAGCATATCTTATAATTAGAAAATTTGATCCTGATGGAGATCGATTTATACTACTATTTTCAAGTTTGCTTGTAACAATAGGTATAGCGATGCTTTATAGATTAGATCCTTCAGTAGGTAAAAAACAATTAATTTGGTTTATAGCTGGTATTGCTATATTTATAGTAGTTGTGAGGCTTTTCCCAAGCTTTAAAAGCTTTTCTAAATTTAAAGTGCTTTATTTCATTGGAGTAATTGCATTTATGCCTATGGCTATGGTTATAGGGACCGAGCAATTAGGGGCAAAGAACTGGGTATTTATTGGAGGATTTGGATTCCAACCCTCTGAGTTCGGTAAGATTTGTCTTATTCTTTATTTAGCAGCAACGCTAAAGGATTATTCTAAAGCAAGTGATCACGCATTTAAAACACTTATAAAACCAGCTTTTGCTGTAGGTTTTAGTTTAATATTCTTAGTTTTACAAAAAGACTTAGGATCAGCACTTATTTTCTTCGGTATTGCAGTTACTATGCTGTATATTGCAACTTCTAAGAAGAAGTACGTTTTTGCTTCTCTTGGACTGTTTGGAGCAGGTTCTGTAGTAGCGTACAAATTATTTGCCCACGTTAGAAGAAGGGTTTTAATTTGGAAGAATCCTTGGGAATACGCAAATGATCAAGGATATCAATTAGTGCAAGGTTTCTATGCGATTTCATCAGGTGGAATGTTTGGATCAGGTCTTGGACAAGGACATCCAACGCTTGTGCCAGTACCAACTACAGACTTCATATTTGCAGCAATATGTGAAGAACTTGGTATGGTATTTGGAATAGGTGTAATGATAATATACTTCCTATTATTCTATAGAGCTATAAGAACAGCGTTTGTAAGTGATGATTCTTTTTCACAACTTGCAGGAGTTGGATTTAGTACTATGATAGTATGTCAAGTATTAGTTATAATCGGTGGAGTTTTTGCTGTAATACCTTTAACAGGTATAGCATTACCACTAGTGAGTTATGGTGGTACTTCAATGGTAACAACTTTCTTAGCTCTTGGAATACTACAAAAAATATCAGAGGAGGGCTAACATGAACGACATAAAAAAGAATGTAAGGAATGTAATGATAGTCTTCTTATTTTGTTTGATTGCATTGATTTCATATATTGCTTATTTCCAAGCTTTTAAAGCTCCAGAAATAGCAGAGAAACCAGGAAATCAAAGATTGTGGATAGAGAGAAACAAAGTTTTAAGAGGAACTATTTATGATAGAGATGGTAAGCCTTTAACAAAAACATCAAAAGAATCTGCAACTACTCAAAAGAGAGAGTATATCTACGGAGACTTATATGCCCATCCGTTAGGGTATGCAAGCAACAGATTCGGAATTACAGGTCTAGAAGAAGCATACGATAAAGAATTAACTACTTACAACGAAGTGACAACAGGGCTTAAGACATTAATGAAAGATTTTAGTACTGAAGGATTTAAAAAAGCTTTTGATGATAGAGATAAAACTCAGAAAAAGATAGGTAATGGAGTAGTAACTACTCTAAACACTAACCTTCAGCAAGTAGCTTATGATGCACTAGGAGATTCAAGAGGTGCAGTTGTAGCTATAAACCCTAAAAATGGTGAAGTTTTAGCTATGGTTTCTAAACCAAGTTTTAACCCTAACAAATTAGATTCAGAAATGGCAAAAGCTAATAAGGGAAGCGCTGAAAATAGCCCTCTTATAAACAGAGCTATTAACGGACTATATCCACCAGGGTCAGTATTTAAGATAGTAACTACTGCAAGTGCACTTGATAATATACCAGGTGTTCAAAACAAAACTTGGAACGATACAGGAGTTATTAAGTTTAAAGATGGAAAAAATCTTAATAACGATAGTAACGAAGCAAATGGTAACATAAACTTAAATAGAGCTTTCGTAGCTTCAAGTAACTTTGTATATGGTAACTTAGCTATGGATTTAGGAAAAGATTTGAAAAATACAGCTGAAAAGTTTGGCTTTAATCAAAAAGTTCCGTCAGATGGATTTAGTATTACACCTAGTAAATACCCTAAAGACGAACAGGTGCTTGGAGATTTAGCAAGAAGTGGTATAGGTCAAAGTAGTATTTTAGCTACTCCTATGCAAATGGCTTTAGTAGGTTGTGCTGTTGCAAATAACGGTGTTATTATGGAGCCTACTTTAGTAAGCAAAGTAGTTAATGCTAACAAAGAAACAGTTAAAACAATCAAACCAGAAGAATACAAAAAAGTTATGTCAGAGTCTGACGCAAAAATAATAAAAGGTTACATGAGAGACCTTGTACAATCAAGAGAAGATGGAAGTTGGTCATACTTTAATGGATTAGATGTTGCTGGTAAAACAGGAACAGCGGATCATAACAATCCAGACGGTTCACCAGCAAAACCACACTCATGGTTTGTAGGAATGGCTCCAGCAAATGATCCACAAATAGTAGTAGCAGTTATTGCAGAAAATAGTGGATACGGTGCTATAAAAGCAGCATCAGTTGCTGGAAAAGTAATAAATGCAGCATTAAGATAGAATAATAAACGTAACAAATAGATAGATTTAAAAAGGCTGTCGCACTATATAAGAGGTGAGACAGTCTTTTATTTTTAATATAGTAAAAATAAATAATTGTTTTGTAATACAAACTTAATAAATAAATAGTAAAATATTATTGTTAAATATAATGAAAATATTAATTTTATATATTAAATTATAGAAATAAATGGATTATAATTACAAAATTAAACTAATTTTCGTTAAAAAATTTACAAGTCCCATTAAATGCGATAATATAAAAAATGGGATAAATGATTTAGGTAAGAGAAGCTTTTGAAAGGGAGGTTTGCTTATGTTTGACTTTGAATATCAACTAAAAATTTTACCAGATAAACCTGGAGTTTATCTTATGAAAAATTCCTTAGGCGAAATAATATATGTTGGTAAAGCGAAAGTTTTAAAAAATAGAGTTAGACAGTACTTTCAAAATTCAAAAAATCATACTGAAAAAGTAAGGGCCATGGTAAAAAATATTTCAGAGTTTGAATACATAGTTACAGATTCTGAGATGGAAGCACTTATACTTGAGTGTAACCTTATAAAAAAATATAGCCCTAAATACAATATTACCTTTAAGGATGATAAGTTTTATCCTTTTATAAAAATAACTATAAATGAAGATTTTCCTAGAGTTTTTGTTACAAGAAACTTTGCTAAGGATGGAAATAAATATTTTGGTCCCTACACTAACGGGGCTGCCGTTTATGAAACTATAAATTTAATAAGAAAGGTTTTTCCACTTAGAACATGTAAGAGATCTATTACTGTAGGTGGTGAGAAAACTAGAGCTTGTTTAAATTATCATATAAAAAAATGCACTGCACCTTGTGAAGGTTTTACAACAAAAGAAGAGTACGGTGCAATGATAAATGAAATTATAGATATATTAAATGGAAAAGATAAGCATATATTAGGTGAGCTTAAAAAACAAATGGAAGAAGCGTCAATGAACCTTCAATTTGAAAAAGCTGCATCTTTTAGAGATAAAATTTTAGCAATAGAGGCATTAGTTCAAAAGCAAAAGATGTTTAAAATCACGGATACAGATGAAGATTTTATAAACCTTTATAAAGATGAAAAAGATACTTGCATTCAAGTTTTCTTCGAAAGAGATGGAAAGATTGTTGGAAGAGAGCATTTTATGCTTCAAAACACTTTAGAATATTCAGAAGAAGAGATAGTCAGCCAATTTATAGTTAATTTCTATAGTGGTGCATCTAAGATTCCTAAAAATATCTATTGTAATGGAGTAGAAGATAAAGAAGCGTTAGAAGAATTTTTATCTATAAAAAGAGAGGCTAAATCTTTTATAAAGATTCCTCAAAAGGGAAATAAGCAAAAAATGCTTAATATGGTTCGTGAAAACGCTAAGATAACCTTAGAACAATTTAAAGATAAAATCTTAAAAGAAAAAGAAATAAACAGGGTTAGCTTAACAGAACTTGCAGAAGTTTTAGGATTAGACGATTTACCTTATAGAATAGAAGCATATGATATATCAAACATACAAGGGGTAGACTCGGTAGGGAGTATGATTGTATTTGAAGATGGTAAGGCTAAAAATAGTGATTATAGAAGGTTTAAAATTAAGACTGTAAAAGGTGCTAATGATTACGACAGTATGAGAGAGATACTTGAAAGAAGATTTAAGCACGGTCTTAAAGAAATTAAAGAGATACAGGAGCGAAACCTTAAGTTTTCTAATGGGAAGTTTTCAAGCTTTCCAGATTTAATAATGATGGATGGTGGAAAAGGTCAAATAAATATCGCATTAGAAGTATTAAAGGATTTAGATATAGAAATTCCTGTGTGTGGATTAGTAAAAGATGATAAGCACCAAACTAGGGGGATTATTTATAATAACGAAGAAATTATTATAAATAGAAGTTCTAATCTAATGCAAATGATTAGAAGAATACAAGATGAGGTGCATAGATTTGCAATAACATATCATAGATCTCTTAGAGATAAAAGAACATTACATTCTATATTAGATGATATTCCTTTTGTTGGAGCTAAGAGGCGAAAAGAGCTTTTAATGAAGTTTAAAAGTGTTGATAATATAAAGAAAGCTACTCTAGAAGAGCTATTAGACACTCCGAGTATAGATAAAAAATCAGCGGAGAGTATAATTAATTACTTTGGTGACAATAATGAAGATACGGGTGAAGAGTAATTTTAACTATTTTGTACTTGTTTTAATAATATATATAGAATATACTATTTAGTGAAAATTTTTGAAGGAGTTTGTTATGAATTACAAAGAGTTATTTAAGGACATATATTTAGAAAATCAAATAGAGCTTAATTCAAATATGAGTGAACATATATATTTTAAGGTTGGAGGCCCTGTAGACGTGCTAGTTGTTCCTAATGATTTCGAACAAGTAGTAAAAACTATAGAAGTTTGTAAGGAAAATAAGATTCCTTATTACGTTATAGGTAATGGATCAAATCTTTTAGTTAAAGATGGTGGAATGAAAGGTGTTGTTATAAAACTAACAGAACTAAATAAAATTTCATCAGAAGGTGAAGATATTACAGCTGATTGTGGTGTTTTACTTAAAGATGTGTCTAAACTTGCAGTTCAAAATGAACTTACAGGCTTCGAATTTGCTTGCGGAATACCAGGTTCTGTAGGTGGTGCTGTATTTATGAATGCAGGGGCATATAACGGAGAAATCTCAGAAGTTATAAAATGCGCAAAAGTTTTAACTAGAGATGGAGAAATTAAAGATTTAAATAAAGAAGAATTAGAACTTGGATATAGATCTTCAAAAGTTATGAAAGAAGGCGGAATCATTTTAAGAGCTACTTTCACGCTTAAAAAAGGAGAGAAAGAGACAATACAAAATAGAGTTGATGATTTAACTGAAAAAAGGGAATCAAAGCAACCTTTAGAATATCCTTCAGCAGGTAGTACTTTTAAAAGACCTGAAGGATACTTTGCAGGAAAACTTATTCAAGATGCAGGTTTAAAAGGTTACTCTATAGGTGGGGCTTGCGTTTCTAACAAACATTCAGGCTTTGTTATAAATAAAGGTGGAGCTTCAGCTAAGGATATCTTAGATGTTATTCATCACGTTCAAGATGAAGTTATGAAACAATTTGGAGTTAAATTAGATACAGAAGTTAGAATAATAGGTGAAGAAGAAAAGTAAAACTAACTTCTAAAAGGTGTAAGATTTATAAGTCTTACACCTTTTTTAATTAGAAAGTAAAATATTTTAAAAAACAATTTACAATTTATTCCAAAAGATATATAATAGATTTAGAAGCTAATATTTATCTTAAGTTAAGTTTTTTCCTCTAAGTTAAGATATAATATATGAAATTTTAATCGTAGTAGTTAAATTTAGTTTTGATTAAGCAATAGGACATGCAAGTGTTATAGAAATATTTGTTGTAATTAGTGTACTTATAAATTTAACGGTTAGATAAATATTAGTTAAATAGCTAGGCTTTATTAAGTCTAGCTATTTTTAAATTTTTCTTATATGCTATAATATATGTAAATAAAGGGGAGTGGAGGTAGTTTATGATATTTTTAGTTTCAATTGGGGGATTCATTTTATTTACTGTATTAGCTTTTTTAGTAGGGGTATTAAAGAAAATTAATATAGCACCATCAATTACAGAGGTACAGATTAAAAAAGTTAGAAAAAAAGATATATTCACAAGAGATGTGTCAGTGCATCTGTTCTTTTTAGGAGTAGCTTGCCTTATGCCATATCTTTTAGGTTTACTATTAGGTAAGGTGGGAACTTATGTAGGGCTTGCAATTTTAATATTAGGAGCACTTTTGTGGTCATCTTTTACTGGAAGTATAGATAGAAAAATTAAAATAGGCAAATACTAATTTTAGTTAAATAAAGAGGGGCGATTAAATGAAAAAAATTATAAGAAACGAAGTTTCTAGGTTATCACCTTATATAGCAGGGAAACCTATAGAAGAAGTGAAGAGGGAGCTTGGATTAAATAAAGTAGTTAAACTTGCATCTAACGAAAATCCTTATGGACCTTCGAAAAAAGCAATAGAAGCTCTTATAAACACAGTTTCAGATACTAATATTTATCCTGATTCTATATCATATAGTTTCAAAACTGAACTTTCTAAAATGTTAAATATAAAAAACGAGAACATATTTTGTGGGGCAGGATCTGATTCTCTTATAAAAGATATATGTCTAACATTTATAAAAGAAGGCGAAGAATCTATAATGGGTGAGATAACTTTCCCAAGATATAAAAGTAACGTTATATTATCAGGAGGGGAAGCTATAGAAATCCCTATGAAAAATAATGCGTTAGATATAGAGAAAATGGTAGAAGCTATCACTTCAAAAACAAAGATAATTTGGTTTTGCAATCCTAACAATCCAACAGGAACATTATTTACAAAAACTGAATTTATGAAGGTTTTAGATAAAATTCCTGAGGATGTTATTATAGTTATGGATGAAGCTTATATGGAATTTAAAGATACTTTAGATGTTGTAGACTCTTTAGAACTTATGAAAACTAGAAAAAACGTTATAGTTCTTAGGACTTTTTCAAAGGCCTACGGCTTAGCATCTTTAAGGTTTGGATACGGAATAGCAAGTGAAGAGATAGTAGGATATTTAAATAGAGTAATAAATCCTTTTGATTCAAATCTTTTCGCTCAAAATGCAGCACTTGAAGCTTTAAAAGATTCAGATTATTTAAATAAAGTAGTAAGTTTAAATAAAGTAGAGAGAGAATACTTTATGAGAGAATTTAAGAAGATGGGTTTAAAATACCTTCCATCGCACACCAATTTTATAATGGTAAATGTAAATGGAGACGATAAACCTATCTACGAATATCTTTTAAAGAATGGATTTATAGTTAGACCTGGTTTCCTTTTAGGAATGAAAGGCTGGCTTAGAATTAGCTTTGGTAAAGAAGATGATAATAAAGAGTTAATTGATCTATTAGAAGAAGCTATAAATAAAAGAGATAATTAAGTTTAAGGGTGCCTATTATTTAGGTACCCTGTACTTTTTAAAGTGAAATTAACTTTTTTTAATTTAAAATTAACCAACCTAGTTTAATTTGTATATTATGATATAATTATATAAATGTTTATAAGGAGGTAAGGCTATTATGAGATTTGTTATAGTAACAGGATTATCAGGAGCGGGTAAAACAGAAGCAACAAGAAGTTTAGAGGATTTAGGATATTTTTGTGTTGATAACCTACCACCAAAATTAATACCAAAGTTTGCAGAAGCTTGTAATAATGGCAGCGTAGAGAAAGTAGCGATAGTAACAGATATCAGAGGGGGAGTATTCTTTGATGATTTATTCGAAAGCTTACTTTATCTAAAAAATAATGACTTTAAATACGAAATACTATTCTTAGAATCTTCAGACGAAGTTTTAGTTAAGAGATTTAAAGAGGCTAGAAGAAGTCATCCTCTAGCACCTAATTCAAGAGTCTTAACTGGAATCAGCGAAGAAAGAAATAAGTTAAGAGAAGTTAAAGATAGAGCCGATCAAATAATCGACACTTCAAAATATAAGATTAGAGATTTAAGAGAAAAGATAAATGAATTTTATGGAAGCGCTGAAGAACCAGACAAAGAACTTTCTATTACAGTTTTAAGTTTCGGATTTAAATATGGTATTCCAGTAGATTCGGATTTAGTTTTCGATGTTAGATTCATCCCAAACCCATTCTACATTCCAGAACTTAAAGCATTTTCAGGAAGCGATGAACCAGTTAGAAAATATGTTTTAGAGCAAAAAGAAACAGAAGGTTTCTTAGAGAAACTTATGGATATGCTAAGATTCTTAATTCCAAATTATACTCAAGAGGGTAAAAGACAACTTATTGTATCAATAGGATGTACAGGTGGAAGACATAGATCAGTTGCAATAGCAAACGAACTATATGATTTATTATCAAAAGAAGGGTATAAGACAGGAATAGAACATAGAGATATTTCTGAGGATGTAAACAGAGGGGCTAAGAAACTATGAGGCTGTCTGACTGGCTAAAGCCAGGGATAAGAGTTAAGAGATGGTTTTTTGCTGGGCTTTTTGGAGTGCTTTTAATTGCACTTGGATTTACAGAGTTAGTTAATCATAGATTATATGATGCATACTACAAAGTATTTTATATGTGCTTAAATATAACAGGTGTATTCGTTATTTATATATCTGTTAGTGAAGGTGTAAAATCTATTATAGCTTTAATGAATAGAGGATATATAAAAATGTCTCTAGATAGTAGAAAAATAGAAAGTCTTATAAGTGAAAAGAGACTTTTAGTTAAAGGTCCTAAAATCGTAGTTATAGGTGGAGGGACTGGTCTTTCTACTATGCTTAGAGGACTTAAATACTATACTTCAAACATAACAGCTGTAGTTACTGTTGGAGATGATGGGGGAGGTTCTGGTGACTTAAGGGAAGACTTAGGGATGCTTCCTCCAGGAGACATAAGAAACTGTCTTTTAGCTCTAGCAGATACTGAGCCTTTAATGGAAGATTTACTTCAGTACAGATTTCCAGACGGAAGACTTAAAAACCAAAGCTTTGGAAACCTTTTTTTAGCAGCTATGGATGGTGTATCTGAAAACTTTGAAGATGCAGTTCAAAAGATGAGTTCAGTTTTAGCTGTAACAGGAAAAGTATTGCCTGTTACTTTAGATGATATGCAACTTATTGCTGAACTTGAAAATGGGAACATAATAGAAGGTGAATCCCAAATTCCAGAAGAGGCATTTAAGCAAAAATCACCTATAAAGAAATTATCTATTAACCCTAGCGATGCTAAACCTTTAGAAGAGGCACTTCACGCAATTAAAGAAGCTGATGCTATAGTTATGGGGCCTGGAAGCCTTTATACTAGCGTACTGCCAAACCTTCTAATAAAAGGAATAGCAAACGAAGTTAAAAAATCTGATGCCTTTAAGATTTACATTTCAAATGTAATGACTCAAGCTGGAGAAACTGATAACTTTAACGTTTCAGATCACGTAAAAATACTAAGAAAATATTTTGGTCGTGATATAGTTGAATGCGTAATTGCAAACACTGGCGTTATAAGTGAAGATATGAAAGCTAAGTATAAAGAAAAGAATTCAGATGTAGTAAAAATAGATAGAGAAAACCTTAAAGATATAGAAGTAGTAGAAAGAAACATAGCTAGAACTAAAGACGGAACTGTTAAACATGATTCAGACTATTTAGCTCAAGTTCTTGTTGAAACTATTATGGAGAAAAAATTACTTTATGATAGAAAGAAAATCATTGAGTATATGTATTTATCACAGCGTATAAAAGAGCGTGATAAGAGTGAGAAAAAAACTAAAAGAGCCGCAATGAGTAAGGGTGAGAGCTAATTCTAAATTGGTGAGATTTGGTTTTCTTTGAAAATGAGTAGTTTATAATATACTCCGTGAATTATTATATTTCACTAAGGATTTGTAATAGTTACTTCGTTTATTTTTCTAAAACTTAAAATTTGCTAAGGCAAAAGGTTTAAGTTTATTAACGAAAAAACACTACGTAACTAAACAAATTCTAAAGTTTATATACGATATTCACTCCATATTATTATTAAACTACTCATTTTATTTTTGTATGTGGTTCTCACCAATTTAGAATTGATTAGCTTATTAAAGATAAAAATATAGAAGTGAATTTCAAGCACCTCCTAAAACTCTAAATTTGCTAAGGCAAAGAGTTAGAGTTTATTTTAGGGAGGTGCTTTTACGTAACTGCTTAAATTCTAAAGCTTAAATAAGAGCAATTTTTTGCTTGGTGACACACTGATTTTTTGAAAAAAAGGTCGAAAATTGAGCCGAGTGTATCATAAGTTATTTAATCTATGATATAATGAATTGTCGTAGAGATAAAGAATCGAAAAAAAGAATTATATAATAGATAGAAGGAGAACTTAGCATGTCATTTTCAGCAAAGGTTAAGGGAGAGATATGTAGATACGCTGATATTAGTAGGGAAGAGGCTTTAGCTGAGATTTCCGCTATTATGAAAGTTAGTGGAACTATAGCGTTTAGCGGTAAAGGATTAGGCTTTAGGATAACTACAGAGAACCCAGCAAGTGCAAGATTAATTTTTACACTTTTAAAAGAACATTTTAATATTCACTCTAAGCTTATGGTTAAAAAGAGTAATTCGCTTAAGAAAAACAACATTTATATGGTTGTTATAGAAGAGGATATGGGTGTTCGTGGACTTCTTGAAGAGACTGGAATCTTTAAAGAAGTTGATGGAGTTATGAGTTTAGATTACGGTATAGAGGATTCTATGGTTAGTGATGAGATGACTAAAAGAGCCTACGTTAGAGGTGCTTTTTTAGGTGGTGGAAGTATTAGTAACCCAGAAAAAACTTATCACTTAGAGTTTGTAACTCACAGTGAAGAATATGCTATAGATTTAAGTAGACTTATAAATACATATGGTTTAAACTCTAAAGTTATTCAAAGAAAGAATAGCCATATTATTTACTTAAAAGAAGGAGAAAAAATAGTAGATCTTTTAAGTATATTAGGAGCTCATACTTGTCTTTTAGAGCTAGAAAACATTAGAATTAAAAAAGAGATGAGAAATAATGTAAATAGACTTGTTAACTGTGAGACAGCAAACCTTTCAAAAACTGTAAATGCAGCAGTAAGACAAGTTGAAAGCATTAATTTAATAAAATCTAGCATAGGTCTTCAAAGACTTCCAAAGAACCTTCAAGAAATAGCTAATTTAAGATTAGAATTCCCAGAGGAATCTTTAAAAGAACTTGGAGAAATGCTAAATCCACCTGTTGGAAAATCAGGTATAAATCACAGATTAAGAAAAATTGAAAAGATTGCAGAAGAGATAAGGTCAGGTTCATACTAATGGCCTTATAACTTTATTAAAAAGAAAGGATGTGAATGGATGGATAACAAAAAGTTTTGTCACTTACATCTTCATACAGAATATAGTTTGCTTGATGGTTCTGGAAAGATAAAAAAGATAGTTAAAAAAGCTAAGGAACTAGGGATGGATAGCATAGCTATAACTGACCACGGTGTTATGTACGGTTGTGTCGATTTTTATAGGGCCTGCAGGGATGAAGGTATAAAACCTATACTTGGCTCTGAAATATACGTAGCAAGTAAGTCTATGGATATTAAAAGGGTAGATAAAGAAAATAAGACTAACCACTTAGTTCTTTTAGTAAAAAATGAAATAGGTTATCAAAATCTTATGAAGATAGCATCAGATGCATCTATAGAAGGGTTTTATTACAAACCTAGAGTAGACCACGATTATTTAAGAAAGCATAGTGAAGGGTTAATAGCTTTAAGTGCTTGTCTTGGAGGAGAAGTTCAAGGGCATTTACTTAATGATAATTATGATGAAGCTAAGAGAGTGGCCTTAGAATATAAAGATATCTTTAAAGACGGGTTTTATTTAGAACTTCAAAATCACAATATGGAAGAACAAAGAAAGGTTAATGAACTTAACATTAAACTTTCAAAAGAGACTGGAATTCCACTTGTTGCAACAAATGACGTTCACTATATAAATAGAGAAGATTCTAAATCTCACGATATTTTGATGTGTATTCAAACTGGAAAAACTGTAGAAGATCCAAATAGAAGAAGATATCCTTCAGATCAGTTTTATTTAAAATCTCCAGAAGAGATGTATGATATGTTTTCTTACGTTGAAGAAGCTTTAGAAAACACTGTAAAGATTGCAGAGGAATGTAACTTTGATTACGAGTTCCACGTTTCAAAACTTCCTAAATTTCCACTTCCAGAAAACACAGATCCTTTTACTTATTTAAGGGATGTATGTTTTAAGGGGCTTATCGAAAGATATGATGTTTTAGAAAAGTTTAGAAGTGAAGAATATGATTATGAAAAAGTAAATGCTTTTGCTGATGAAAATGAAGAAGCTAAGATTATAATAGATAGGCTTAATTACGAGCTTGGAGTTATAAATCAAATGGGATACGTTGATTACTTCCTTATAGTTTGGGACTTTATAAGATATGCTGTTGTAAATGGTATACCAACAGGCCCAGGAAGGGGTTCAGCTGCAGGGTCTATAGTTGCATATACTTTAGATATAACAAAAATTGACCCGATTAAATATAGCTTACTTTTTGAGAGATTCTTAAATCCTGAAAGGGTAAGTATGCCAGATATCGATTCTGACTTCTGTTATGAAAGAAGGCAGGAAGTTATAGATTATGTTGTTGAAAAGTATGGAGAAAAGAATGTTTCTCAAATTATTACTTTTGGAACTATGGCAGCAAGAGCTTGTATTAGAGACGTAGGAAGGGCTATGAATTATACTTATGCTGAAGTTGATAGGATTGCAAAAATGATCCCAACTATGCTAGGCATAACTATAGAAAAGGCTTTAGATTTAAATCCAGAATTAAAAGCAGCCTATGACTCAGAAGAAAGAGTTAAAAGCTTAATTGATATAAGTAAGGATTTAGAAGGTCTTCCAAGGCATTCATCAACTCACGCAGCTGGTGTAGTAATAGCCTCAAAGCCTTTAGTTGAGTATGTGCCACTTCAGAAAAATGATGAGATGATAGTAACTCAATTTGGAATGACTACTTTAGAAGAATTAGGTCTTTTAAAGATGGACTTCTTAGGACTTAGAACATTAACTGTTATGGCAGATGCAGTTAAGATGATTAAGTATAACAAAGGAATTGATATTGATTTAGATAAAATCGATATGGATGACAAAGAAGTTTATAAGATGATAGGATCAGGGAAAACAGCAGGGGTATTCCAATTAGAATCAGCTGGTATGGTTTCTTTCATGAAGGAATTAAAACCAGATAACTTAGAGGATATAATCGCCGGGATATCACTTTATAGACCGGGACCTATGGCTGAGATTCCAAGATATATAGAAAGAAAAAGAAACCCAGATAAGGTTGAATATTTAACACCTGAACTGGAGGATATCCTAAATGTTACTTATGGAGTAATGGTTTATCAAGGTGCGACTTGTTTCCAAATATAAAAAATTCAGAGATGAATTACAAAATTGGAGGGTGATAACCTAACTGTTTATTTGAAAGCGTAAGCTTCACTAAAACTCCGTTATGCATTTTAAAATGTATAAAGCACGGTAAAGTCCATGAAAAGCAGACCTGAGAAGTGGTTAGCGAATTAATGGGGTGGCTAAAAAACTTCTATGATTACGAACAGGAATTGCTTTAAGCTTCGTAACCATTACGGTGAGGAATTCAACTCATATCCTAACAGTGAGATTATATCTTGGTTATAATTTCATATCTAAAAAATAGATGCAATAGTTTATTGTTGTTAGCGGAGTGTAGGCAAAATCTAAGGAAGTATGTAAAGCTAAAATAAACGGAACAAGTGAACTACATGAGGTTTAAAATTAAACCTAGACAGTAGGAAATGACTGTTTAACATGTAGGGCAGCAGCCCGTAGTAGTTATGAAGTAAGGTAATTCTTATGGAGCGAAGGGGCATAGTCAATTTATTTTGATGGAACGCCGTATGAGGTGAAAGTCTCACGTACGGTGTGAAGCGGGGGAAAAGCGAAACTTAACAGTAATGATGAAGAGGTAGCTTACCTATCGCTATAACAGGTAATGGAAATTGTTAGAAAACTTGCAGGATATTCAATGGGACGTAGTGACCTTGTAAGAAGAGCTATGTCTAAGAAAAAACATAAAGTAATGGAAGAAGAGCGAAAGAACTTTATATACGGTATCGTTGATAAAGATGGAGATGTAGAAGTTCCGGGTTGTGTAAGAAATGGAATTTCAGAAGACGCAGCAAATAAGATATACGATATGATGATGGACTTCGCAAGTTACGCCTTTAATAAGAGTCATGCAGCGGCGTATGGTGTAGTTGGTTACCAAACTGCGTACCTTATGAGGTATTACCCTGTAGAGATGATAGCAGCCATGCTTAACTCTGTAATAGGTACATCAGAAAAGGTAGCACACTACATTAAATTTGCAGAAAGTCAGGGGATACAGGTTGTACCCCCAAACGTTAATAAAAGTTATGCTAGATTTACAGTTGAAGGAGATAAGATTATATTCGGGCTTGCAGCTATAAGAAACGTTGGAGCTAATGCTGTTCTAGGGATAACAAATGCTAGAGATAAAAAAGGTGAATTTACATCTATAATGGATTTTATAAACAAGATAGATTTATCAGCTATAAATAAAAGAGCTGTTGAAAGTTTAATAAAAGCGGGAGCTTTAGATTGTTTTAAAGTTTATAGATCTAAACTGCTTGCGGTTTTTGAAAAACTTATGGATGGAGTAGCAAACGAGAAAAAGAGAAATATAGATGGGCAAATTAGTCTTTTCGCATTAGAAGAGGATAAGACAGATTTACCAGAAGTAGACTATCCAAACATTAAAGAATTTAATAAGAGAAACCTTCTAGCTATGGAAAAAGAAATGACTGGAATGTATCTTTCAGGGCATCCTTTAGATGATTATGTTAAAAGCCTTAAAATGCAGACTACAACAGAGATTAATTCTATATTAGAAGCTCACAAAATTTTAGAGGAAACTTCTGAAAATGGACTTGAAGATGAGGTCTTAGATGATATAGAAATTCATGATAACCAAACTGTAATCTTAGGTGGTATTTTAACAGAAGTAAATCAAAAAGTAACAAGAAATAATACTATTATGGCATTTGCAAAACTTGAAGATTTAAGCGGGGAAATAGAAGTTGTAATATTCCCTAAAACGTTAGATAGGGTTCGTGATTCAGTAGTACAAGACGCCCTAGTTACAATAAAGGGTAGAATAAGCTTAAAAGAAGACGAAGAACCTAAACTTTTATGTGAAAAAGTTGAAGGATTAGAAAAAGTAAATTCAGAAAAAGTATATATAAGAGTTAAAGATACTGTAGAGATGAGTATAGCTAACAAGGATTTAAAATATAATTATGGTGAGTATAAAGGTGATACAGCTATATATTTATTTAATGAAAAAGATAGAAAAAGCTATAGATTATCTAGAGATACTTGGATAAATACAGAAAGTAATATTATCTCTGCACTTAAAGAGAAATATGGAGAAGGAAATGTAAAAATAGTAGAAAAATAAGTGAATTTAAAAAAACTGTAATTATTTACAATAGTAAAATTACAGTTTTTTTGATTAAATTAATATTAATTATAGTAATTTAGACAAGATTTGACTTGATATTTATATCGATACAGTAGATAATTATAATATGATTAAAATCTAATTTTATGCGAATTTTATAAAAAAAAGTCGCATTTTTTAAGAATGTAAAAATTAAATTGCAAATAAATAAGTTTATTTATTAATAAATTATTAAAAATACCTATGTTTATTAAACAAATAATAAATGAAAAATTTTACATAAATTAATTCTATAAAAAGACTGCAATAATATATAATTTTAGTTTTGATAGGGTATAATAAATTTGTATCAAATTTCTGAAAACTTACTTAACTTAAATTAAATATGTTATAAATATAGATTGATAAATTAAAGTAATTTATGTACAATAATATTCGGTCATATAAACATGGGAAGTTTTGAAACCAGTGGGACTTTACAAGCCCCTATGGTTAATAAGGAGGAGTAAAGATGAAAAAAATAGCTGTTTTAACAAGTGGCGGAGACGCACCTGGAATGAACGCTGCCATCAGAGCGGTTGTAAGATCAGCTTTAGCAGCAGGTATTGAAGTTATGGGAGTTCAAAGAGGATATAGCGGACTTATAAATGGTGAGTTATTCCCAATGAATAGAACTTCAGTTTCAGATATAATCCAAAGAGGTGGAACTATCTTAAGAACTGCAAGATGCCCTGAATTCAAACAAGAAGAAGTAAGAAAAAAAGCTGTTAAAATATTAAAAGCTTACGGTGTTGACGCACTAGTTGTTATCGGTGGAGATGGATCATTCATGGGAGCAAAACTTCTATCAAAATTAGGAGTAAAAACTGTAGGTCTTCCAGGAACAATCGACAACGATTTAGCTTACACAGACTATACTATAGGATTTGATACTGCACAAAACACAGTTTTAGATGCAATAAATAAAATTAGAGATACTTCAACTTCACATGAGAGAGTATCAGTTGTAGAAGTAATGGGAAGAAATTGCGGAGATATCGCTCTTTACACAGGATTAGCTGGTGGAGCAGAAGCAATCATTACTCCAGAAAAGGGATTCGACAAAGACGAATTAGCTAGAACAATCTTAGAAGGAAAGCAAAATGGAAAAATGCACAACCTAGTTATGCTTGCAGAAGGTATAGGTGGAGCATTCGAACTTGCTAAAGAATTAGAAGATGTTACAGGAATAGAAACAAGAGCTACTATTTTAGGACACATTCAAAGAGGAGGAAGCCCAAGTGCTTTCGACAGAGTGTTAGCTTCTAGAATGGGTGGAAAAGCTGTTGAAGTATTATTAGAAGGTAAGACTTCAAGAGTTATTGGATCAGTTAACAATCAAATTGTTGATTTAGATATAGATGAAGCTTTAGCTCAAGAAAGAACTATCGATGAAGATATGTATAAATTAGCTGAAGTATTATCAAAATAATAATTTAAACAAGATTTGAATTATTAAAACAAAGAGGGAGTGTTATTACAATGAGAAAGACTAAAATGGTTTGTACTATAGGACCAGCAAGTGAAAACGACGATATTTTAAGACAAATAATTGAAGCAGGAATGAACGCTTCAAGACATAACTTCTCACACGGAGACCATGCAGAGCACGGTGGAAGAATCGAGAAAGTTAAAAGATTAGCAAAAGAATTAAACAAAGAAGTTGCTATCGTTTTAGATACAAAAGGACCAGAAATAAGAACTGGTAAATTCGAACCAAGCAAGGTTGAATTACAAAAAGGTACTGAGTTCACTATCTACGTTCAAGAAGAAGTTGTAGGAGACACTACTAAATGTTCAGTAACTTACGACGGATTAGCTAACGACGTTGTTCCAGGAAACACAATCTTAATAGATGACGGTTTAGTTGGATTAGAAGTTAGAAAAGTTGAAGGAAACAAAGTTATCTGTGAAGTTATGAACACAGGTTTAGTTGGAACTCACAAAGGAGTTAACGTTCCTGGAGTAAGCATCCAATTACCAGCATTAACTGAAAAAGATGCTTCAGACTTAAAATTCGGTTGTGAAATCGGAGTTACTATGATCGCTGCTTCATTCATCAGAAAAGTTGATGACGTAAGAGCTATCAGAAAATTATTAAACGAAAACGGTGGAGAGCACATCTTAATCTGCTCAAAAATCGAAAACCAAGAAGGTGTTGATAACATCGACTCAATCTTAGCTGAATCAGATGCAATCATGGTTGCTAGAGGAGACCTAGGAGTTGAGATTCCAATAGAAAACGTACCTGCAGTACAAAAAATGATCATCGAAAAATGTAACGCTGTTGGTAAGCCAGTAATAACTGCTACTCAAATGTTAGATTCAATGATCAGAAACCCAAGACCAACTAGAGCAGAGGTTTCAGACGTAGCTAACGCTATATTAGATGGAACAGACGCTATAATGTTATCAGGGGAAAGTGCTAACGGAAGCTACCCATTAGAAGCTGTTAGAACTATGGCTAGAATAGCAACAGAAGCTGAAAAGCAATTATCACACGAAGTAGCAGTATCAAAAGCTACTAAACACATCCCTGCTGTTGCTGGAGTAATAAGCAGAGCTACAGTTAACGCTGCTAATGAATTAGAAGCTGCTGCAATAATCACTTCAACTCAAAGCGGAGCTACTGCTAAGAGAATTTCTCAATGCAGACCACACTGCCCAATTTTAGCTATAACACCAGACGAGAAAGTTGCTAAAACTTTAGCATTCTCATGGGGAGTATACCCAATGGTAGCTGATAAATTCGTTTCAACAGATGAAATGATGGATAAATCAGTTGAAATAGCTGAAGCTAGAAACTTCGTTAAGAAAGGTGACACAGTTGTAATAGCTGCTGGAGTACCTGTAGAAAAAGTTGGAACAACTAACTTAATGAAAGTTACAGAAGTAGAATAATCAAAACTTTGATTATATATAAAGATGGATTCTTAGGAATCCATCTTTTTTTTTATTTAATTTTAAAACGATATTCTTTTAATTTACATAATTATAAAAATATGTAATTATAAATAGAGGGGGAAATCTATTTAAATCAAATGATTAGAATACAGTTAAAAATTAAATAGGGGGTAGCTTTGAAAAAGTTAATTAAATTATTAGTCATAATTATTTCAGTATTATCTTTTTTCATATACTTAAAAGAATTTGAAAGTGATGAGATTTTTAATATTAAAAATATAGAGAACAATTTAGAAAATAGTTATGATATTATGATTCCAGCAAATTTAGCTGAGCTAGATAGGGAAAAGCAATACGAAGCATTTGAAAAAATATCTAAAAAAACTAACTCATCAATATTTTTCACAAGGGTAGATAGGGATGATGATAAAGAAAAAATTATAAAGTATACATATTTAAATGATGATAGATATATGGAGAAGATAGATTTAGATAGTGGAGTGAAGCTTAATAAAGACTCTATGAATAAGGATCAAATTTTATCTACTGAAAATTCTAAGTATGAGAATCAACTTGGAATTATTAAAGTACTTTCTGATGATTATATATTACAGATAAAACCTTTAAAAATGATGATTAAAGATGGAATGAGCTTTACGGGGTTTGTAACTATTAGTTTTGAAAATAATAAAGATATAGATAAAAAGATAAAGGATATATGCAATATATTTGACGTGGAAGATTTAAGTTATAGTAAAAGTGAAACAATAGGTAAAAAGGATTCAATAAGCTTTTTTTATCTAGGAGTTTTATATTTTTTAATTATAATAATTTTAATTTATAACATAATAAATTCATATAGGGAATTTGTAATTAAAAAATTATTAGGATATTCTGATTTAGATATTTGGAAAGAAGAATTAAAGAGTATAGTATTAGTTCAAGTTATATCAAATATAGCAACTATTATAGTTTTAAGTAAGATATTTATAAATAGGTTTAATGGTAGTTATATTATATTTTTAAAGAATATGATTTTTATATATTTAATAATGCTAATAATTACTATAATCTTTGTTTCAATACCTTATTTATATTTGAAAAAAATAAAGATTAATTTAGTTATTAAAAATATGAGAAACACTAAGGAAATCCTATATTTTAATACAGTGATTAAAATAGTTTTAATTTTAGGGTTTACTTTTATAATAAGTAACCAATTAGAGAAACTTAATGAAGTTAAAAAAATCTATAATGGTAAATATAACAGCTGGGAAGAAGCTAAGGACTATGTGACATTTAACTTAGATTCATTAGATCCTACTGTTTTTGATTCGGAAGAATTTAAAGAAGGACAAGATAAATTATATAAAAAGCTAAATAAAGAGGGAGCAATTTATGCAGAGTTTTCTATTTTTAATGATTTAAACTCTAGTTTAAATAAAGATAGTAAATACTATTCTAAGGTTTGCTATATAAACCCTAATTATTTAAATAAACATAAAATTTATGATGAATTTAATAATGAGATTGTAGTTTCAGAAAGAAATAAAAATTGGGTGATTTTAATACCTACCCAGTATAAAAAAGATATAAAGGAAATTAAAGAATACTTTAATAACTGGAAGTCCACTTACAGAGATAACAATAAAATAGAAATAATTTGGACTAAACCTAGCCAAGAATACTTTTCGTATAATATGAATGTAAGTACAGAAGGAAATAAAGTTTTAGACCCTGTTATGTTTGTTGGAACAGAGGATGGTTTATTTAAAGGGTGGAATCATTATATTTTTAATGCAGACGGGAACCCCTTAAAAGCAAAGGTAGATAAAGATAAACCGTTGCATAAGCAATTCAAGGATATTATTAAATCTTCAGGGATAGATTCATCTAGTTTAAGAGTAAATTATGCAAATGAAGAAGTGCAGTTTAAAATAAATGAATATAAAAATTACTTTAAGAACTTAGTTTTAGGGTTAATAAGTGGAGTTACAATTATTTTTGTAATAATAATTCAAAGCATAAATAATTACTTCAATCAAAATAAAAAGCTGATTTTTGTTAGAAGTTTTCACGGATACAGCAATTTAGAAAAATTTAAAGAGTATTTTTATTTTATCTTAAAAACTTACGGCTTTATAGCTTTATTTATGTTAATAATTAGGGTTAATTTAAAAGTAGGGTTAACTATTTTAATTACTGGGATTACTTTAGAAATACTAATTGCATTAGTTTTATTGATAATAATAAATAAAAGACATCTTTTAAAGGTATTAAAGGGAGATTGGTAAGATGGGGATAATTAAACTTGAGAAAGTTAACAAAAGGTATGGTGAAAAGGTAGTTTTAAAAGATTTATCTTTAGAAATAGATAAGGGAGAAATGGTTGCTTTAATAGGTAATAGCGGTAAGGGTAAAACTACTATTATGAATATAATAGGTTTATTAGAAAGCTTTGATTCTGGAAAACTTATAATAGATGGAGAAGAAAATATAAGTATAAATTCAAAAAAAGCAAACTTAAACTTAAGAAATAAAATAAGTTATCTTTTTCAAAACTTTGCATTAGTTGAAAATAAAACTGTTTCCTTTAATTTAGAGATAGCTACAAAATACTTAAAAAAATCAAAGAGTGAAAAAAAGGCACTTATAGAAGAAGCGCTTGAAAAAGTTAACTTAAAAGGTCTAGAAGATAAGAAAGTATATCAGCTAAGTGGAGGAGAGCAACAAAGGGTTTCTATAGCAAGAGTCTTACTTAAAGATAGCAAGATAGTACTTGCTGATGAGCCTACTGGTTCTTTAGATACTTTAAATAGAGATATGGTTTTTAAACATCTAAAAGATATGAACTCTAAAGGCAAGACTATAGTTATAGTTACTCACGACTTAGAACTAGCTAAAATGTGTGATAGAATAATAAAGATATAAAGAGCAGATTTTTCTCTGCTCTTTTTAATCTTATAAAAGTTACTTTCTTGTACTAGGAATAAAGTAAACAAAAAATAAACAATAAGCATTTCATCTTGAAAACGATTTAACAAAGGTGTACTATAAGAATGTACTCATAAATCAAAAAAACACAAAACAATATAAAAGGTTAAGAGAATTAGAGAGAGAAAAAGCTTAAGGTATTTGCTGGGTGAATTTATAAATACTTTAAGCTTTTTTCTGTTTATATATATAAATAATTACGGGATTTTGAATATAAAAGAATAAAATTTTATTAAAGTAGCTAGATTTAACAAAATTTTTTATAAATTTGTTGTATAATGAATAGTAATAAATATATATGTGTATAATATATATATGTTTTGAAATTTTTGGCAACTGATTCCGCACCCTAACGGGTGCACTTTTTTTGTCCAAATATCCATAAGTAGTTAACAAAGAGTTTAAAAACTTAATAATATAAATTAACAAAAAGTACTTTACAACTAATAATAATTATTATATAATAAGATTGTATTCAGGAAGAGAACAAAAACTTGAATACATAATAAATGTGTGTGAAAAAGATTTTATATAAATTTTATTTAAGAGGAGACGGTAATTATGAAAAAATTTGTTTGTACAATTTGTGGATATATTTATGAAGGAGAACAAGCACCAGAAAAATGTCCAATCTGTGGAGCAGGTGCTGATAAATTCCAAGAACAAGTAGGAGAAATGGCTTGGGCTGACGAACACAGAATCGGAGTTGCTAAAGACGTAGATCCAAGAATCGTTGAAGGATTACAAGCTAACTTTATGGGAGAATGTACAGAAGTTGGAATGTACCTTGCAATGTCAAGACAAGCTGATAGAGAAGGATTCCCAGAAGTTGCAGAAGCTTATAAAAGAATAGCTTTCGAAGAAGCTGAACATGCTTCAAAATTCGCTGAACTTTTAGGAGAAGTAGTTGATGCTGATACTAAATTAAACTTACAAAAAAGAGTAGACGCTGAATACGGAGCTTGCCAAGGTAAAAAAGAATTAGCTACATTAGCAAAACAATTAAACCTAGATGCTATCCATGACACAGTTCATGAAATGTGTAAAGATGAAGCTAGACACGGAAAAGCATTCAAAGGTTTATTAGAAAGATACTTTGCTTAGGATATAGAAAAACTTATTAATATTCCCTAATATGATAAGAAAAAAGCTGTTATATCAGATTTGATATAACAGCTTTTAAATTTATGAAATTGTACTTATTTTAACAAGTTTAAAATAACCTTAAATTTGTTTTATTTTGTAGAAAAGAGTACAAGATTAGGTGTACAATCATATTATAGAGTAAACGTTTATATATAGGAGGTAGCTAGTATGTGTGATGTAAAAGCATTAGTTAAAAATTGTGATAAGGACCACTTAGGAAAGTTAATAGGAGTAAGTGCACTTGCTATAGTAGGACTTGGAGGGGCAATATTTTTAGCTACTAAATTAAAAAAATAATACTTAAAAATTTTAGAGTTGTTTTGGGAATTTATCTTTAAAGGTAAGTTCCTTTTTATTTTCCTATCACCTATGCTATAATTAAGCAGATAAAAAGAAGAAAAGGACGGATTTCTATGGTTACAAAGAATGAAGAATACATATTAGATATTATTTCAGAAGGTTATGAAGGCGAAGGAGTAGCTAAAATTGATAACTACCCTATATTTGTAGAAGGTGCCTTAAAAGGCGAAAAAGTTAAGATTAGAATAGTTAAAGCTTTAAAAAATTACGCGTATGGAAGATTAATTGAAGTTTTAGAAAAATCAGAAGGTAGAGTAGAGGCTGCTTGTAAATATTATAAAAGATGTGGTGGTTGCAGACTTCAACATATGGATTACAAAACACAATTAGACTTTAAATTCGAAAGAGTTAAAGATTGCGTAAGAAAAATTGGCGGTTTAGATGAAAGTATAGTTAAATATCCTTTAGGAATGGAAGAGAATCCTTATAGATATAGAAATAAAGTTCAATTACCTATAGGATTAGTTAATGGAAAAGTAAATGTAGGATTCTATGCACCGAGAAGTCACGACATTATAGATATAGATAAATGCTTAATCCAAGAGGAAGATGCAGATACAGTTTCAAAGATAACTAAAGAATGGATCGAAGAGTTTAATATAAGACCTGCTTTTGTTGATGGGAAGTTCGATAAAAAAGGTTTAGTTAGACACATAATGATAAGAAAAGGCTTTAAAACAGGTGGGGTTATGGTAGTCTTAGTCGCGACTAAAGAAGACGTACCTCATTTAGATGATTTAGTTAATAGATTAAAAGAAGAATTAAGCGGTTTAGAAAGTGTTATATTAAATGTTAATAACAAAGACACTAACGTTATTTTAAGCAATAACTGCAAAACTATTTATGGAAATGATACTATAAAAGACTATATAGGAGAGTTTAAATTTAATATATCTCCTTTATCATTCTTCCAAGTTAACCCTATTCAAACAGAAGTTTTATACGGAAAAACTTTAGAATACGCAGATCTAACAGGAGACGAAGTAGTATTTGATGCATATTGCGGAACAGGAACTATAACACTATTCCTATCACAAAAAGCTAAAAAAGTTTACGGTGTAGAAGTAATAGAACCTGCAATAATAAACGCAAAAGAAAACGCAAAAATAAATAAAATAGAAAACGCAGAATTCTTAGTAGGAAAGTCAGAAGAAGTTATTCCAGAACTTATAGAATCAGGAGTAAAAGCTGACGTTATAGTAGTAGATCCACCTAGAAAAGGTTGCGACGCAAAACTTTTAGAAGCTATAGGAAAAGTTAAGCCAAAGAAAGTAGTATACGTATCATGCGACCCAAGCACCCTAGCTAGAGATCTAAAAATACTAGAAACACAAGGCTACAAAACTAAAGAAATACAACCCGTAGACATGTTCCCACAAACAAGCCACATTGAGAACGTAGCTTTGCTTGTCGAGGAACGATAGTGACGAAGAGAAGTAATATAGTACGTTCCATGCAAGAGTTGACCAAGAGGCCGAACGACAGAGAAGGGCGATTGGAATCAACTTACTGCTGAGAACAGTAACTCCACA
Organism: Clostridium chrysemydis; assembly: GCF_015234215.1. Lineage (GTDB taxonomy): Bacteria > Bacillota > Clostridia > Clostridiales > Clostridiaceae > Clostridium > Clostridium chrysemydis. The sequence continues at coordinate 62,380 of NZ_JADEKP010000007.1, forward strand.
CATCAAGGAACGATAGTGACGATTAATTTAGAATAAACTACTTAATAGTTTTTAAAATTAAATAGATATAAATAAAGCAGACAGCAAATTTATTAATTTGCTGTCTTTTTATATAAAAATTAAAATCTAAAATAACTACTTGTGTTATAAGTTTAAATAGAAAAGATAATATATGATATAGTCATAGTAAGAAAAGTTCTAAATTTAGGTTATGAAGTGCGGAGGGCACTATGGAAATTTTAGAGTTATTAAAAGGTATAAAAAGAGAAAAGATGAATCTTGTAGAACTAGTAAATGCCTTTGAAAAGATGTGTAAAATAAAAATCAATGGAGTGGATGAAGAGGAGGATATGATCTTATTTGAAGTAGAGGGATTTTCAGGTAAGTCTTGGACTTGTTTTTCATTAGTTAGGCAGTTCCCAAATGAAGATGAAGAATATATCCAGCTGCATTTAGATATTAGATATAAAATAGATACAAGAAACAATTTACCTTCAGAATCTATATGGAGTGAAGAGGTTAGTGGAAACTTCTTTGATTATATAAGAAATTCTGAAGGCTATTTATTCTTAAAAGATAAACAGATTATTAAAGTAGATGTTTTTATGGACGAGACTTAAATAGTACAATCAAAGCTGTTGTAAATACGTAAAGTGAGAAGCTTACAGTATGGGGCTGAATAAGAACAATTAAGATGGTATAGATATAACAAGGGAGAATTATATAATGATAAATTTTTTAAAGGAATTTGAAGAGAAATTTAGACAGGAATTTTATAACGATATCAAAAATCTTCTTGAAAAAATAAGTAATGAAAAGGTATATGCTTGTGCGTTTGGAACAGATAGCGATTTTTGTACTCTTTTTCTTGCAATTAATACAGAGGAATCCCTTAAAAAACATATAACCGATATGGAAAATGAGGGGCTATGTAACAGTCAGGAAGATAAAATTTATTACAGGTGGTGTTTATCTGAATTCAAATATGGTAACTCGCACTTTAACCATATTTATAAGCTTCTAAATTCTACGGAAAACGTATCTGATTATAAAGATAATATAGTTGAAATCATTGCTAAAACAGTGCTTGGTACTGATTCAGAAATTTTTAAGCAGTATGGACAATCAAAAGAAGATATAACTTTCTTTGTATCTATGACAGATGATGATATGGCGGAAGAGTTAGAAAACCAATCTGTTATTAAAATGACACCTAAAGATTTGGCTAAAGATTTTTTAATGAGATATGGGAGGAGATAATTAATATAATGAAAAAGTTTTGGGGTATTGCAAAAAAATCAAATATTACGGTTGGGTGTACAGGGCAAACGGTATATATTTATGAAAATGATTTAGAGATAGCTAAGTTTAAAGATATCAAATACGGTTATAAGGCTATGTTTTGTCCGAGTAAAGATATATTCGTCGTTAAATCAACTAATGGTATGCTTGCGATATATTCATTAGTTGAATTAAAATTGCTCCGTAAATTTCGTTTTTCAAAGGTAAGTAACTCACAAGATGATGGTTTTTGCTTTTCTAAAGATGGTAAATATTTTTACAATATAGAGCGTAATATATCTAGCTTTAAAACACGCTTAGGGATATATGATACAAGCAGTTTTGAAGTAGTAAAATATCTTTTTACAGAGGATGATTCTATAGTATTAGATCATATTGAATTTGATTTTGAAAAAAACAGTTTATTTATTCTTGGCTTTATGCGAGATGATAGTGGTAGTTTTAATTATGGATTTGTTTCTGAGTTTATAAATGATGAATTAATAAATTTTGCAAAAATTACTGATGAACAATACGAATATATCAAAGGATTTAAATCCCTTGAAAGCTATGGATTTACATCTAAAGCTAAGGAATGGTCAGATTTAAAATACAAAGGGTATAACTTAGATAATATAGAGGAAAATCAAATAAATATTTCTGATTACTTATAAATTTATATTATATTTTAGGGGGGTAAAATGAATTATAGTAAACTAATAAAATCATTAGAACTAATTAAAGAAAATCTTAGTTCTTCAAAGAGCAGAGTTTTATTTAATGTAGACGTTCCAGCAACAAAGGCAGAAATTGAAGAAACAGAACGAGAGGTTGGAAAAAACTGCCTAGAAGCTTAAAAGAATTCTTTTTAACTGTATCTAAGGATATAAATTTTTTTATAGACATTGATGAAACATTACTTAAAGAATTAGAAAAAAATAAGGAGTTAGCTAACACTGGATTGTTTGAATTAAACTTAAGTTTAGAAGGTGTTATAGATGCAGAGGATAATAAAGAAAATTGGATAAATACATGTTTCTCTAATCTAGAAGATGATTATGATAAGGTTTGGCATAACAAACTAGGGCTTATGAGTGTTGGTAATGGTGATGTAATAGCCTTTGATTTATTAAGCGATAAAGAGGATCCAAATGTTGCTTACCTTAGTCACGATGATGCTAAAGAGCACGGGTAGGTCTTAGGACTTAGCTTTGAAAGTTATATCACAAATTATGTTGGAATAGCTTGCAGCGGCTTAGAATCATGGGGAACAGAGCCTTTTATAACTGATACTAAAGTAGGAATTGATATGACTTGTGATAATGCTATTATTCTTAGAAAAATATTAGGTTTACCTGAAGAATATTTTTCTAAAAATTAATAGGTGAAAATAAAAAAACTAGGAGGAATATTATGAGTAAAGTAGATTTAAATGAAAGATATTATGAGTATATAGCAGATTTAGATGACAATACGGAAAAGGTATTAGAAGAAACGATATTAGTTGCAGGTAAAGCTTTTTGCATTAGTGATTTAAATGATAGTGAAACCATTGCAAGTGAAGTAAGAAGCTTTATAGATAGAATTTTAGAAACAGGGGATTTCCCAAAAGAATACCAAAGCCTTGATGAAGTATGTATAGCACTTGGCGCATTATATGGGCATTCACTTAAAATTAGTTATGGATGGAGCTGGAAAGTGTTTGGAAAAACAGAGGAAGACTCTATGTGTGGAGTAGTTTCTCCAAAAAAGAACTTCTGTAATCCTTCTTTTAATTATATTTATAGTATTTTAATTGGAAGTAATTATGGGTCAGATGTAAAAAAAGAAAACACAGTACTTCTTTCTTATAATATGATGAAAGATATTGATAAAAAGCCAATGGACCTTAAGTATTATCCGATTTTATAACAAATTGGAAGTAGAGGAGATATTTTTATGAATTCTTTTAAAATTGGAAATACAGAATTTTCAACAGGTGATATTCAATTTTCTATTGAAAAAAGCCTATTGAGTCTTGAGGTTAACGGGAACAAAGATGTTTTTGATAAACTAACAGAGGATTATGATAGCGAATGGAGCTTTGCGTTATATCCTCCGAAATTTTATTTATATGATATTCCGTATGAGGATAAAAAAATAATGATAGATGAAGATTTTAGCTACAAATATGATGTCTCCCTTTATATGATGGAGTACAACGATTTTATAGGTACGTTAGAAATAACAGATAAAAGTATTAATATTCAAGGGCAAGTTGATATTATGGGGGATGTATTATCGCTTTCTATTATACTTGAAAAGTAAACTTGTAAAAATTTATTATTAGGTGAAATCAGGATTTTTTACGAAATGTTTAACTAAAAAATGAGGTGATAAAAATTAATAAGTACCTTAAAGAATATATAACATTAAAAAAGAATTACGAGCGTCAGGGCGGGGATAGCACAAGTGTGCTTGCACTTTATGAATTTAAGGACAGACTTTCAGTAATTGAGGGGACAGAAGCAAAAAGTGTATTAGTTGATGTCTATCAACAGTTAGGAATGATGAAAAGTGCGTACCTCTTATTTTTGACTATTATAGAGCAAAGTAATAAGAAACAAATGAAAAAGCTTGCACTACTGCAAGAGCTCTGCAAAAGTGATGGTGACAAATATGCTTTGCCAAGCTCTGAGATAGAAAGTGAGCAAACGGAATATAAGGAGCGATTAAAACACTTGCCAAAGTTTCGATATCATCCTAATCCGCTTGGGACAGGCGTTTTTAAGGAGGGAGAGGCGAGAGTTTGCCCTTGTTGTGGTAATAAGAGCACAGTTTATTATTGCATCATGCCATATTGCATCGAAACGGTTGAATACCTCTGCCCCACTTGCATTGCAAACGGCGAAGCAGCAAAAAAATATGATGCCAGCTTTGTTCAAGATGCCGAGTGGGTAGGTGAGATAGATAACGAAAAGGATGATGAGCTTTTTAACCGTACTCCAGGGTATTTAAGCTGGCAGGGGGAACACTGGCTTTCCTGCTGTGGCGATTACTGCGCTTATTTAGGTACAGTAGGAACAAGGGAGCTAAAAGTTATGGATATCGCCGATAAGGTTTTTGCTGAGTATGCTACACGAGACGAGTTTGAGTGTATTGAAGAATATCTGGTAAAGGATGGCTCGCTTTGTGGATATTTATTTCGTTGCCTTCATTGTGGCAAATACCAAATTTGGGTAGATGCGGATTAACGGAAGCTATAAAATGAGAAAGCCTGAAGATATTTTTGGACATATGACTTGGAATATTGATGGAATGGCATTTGGATCTGATGCAGCTGGTGGTGAATTTGTTTCGTTATCAGACGGAACTATTGGTTTCAACAGTTCAGAGGGAGAGATAGGTCGTATAGCAGAAAATATGAAAGAATTATTTGGATTATTAATTAATTGCCCCTGTTTTAAGGATTTCTTGGTTGATGATATTTACAAAGACGATATTTCTCTTAAAAAGTGTGCTGAAGCTATTGAAGCACAATATAGAGATGATTTTAATTCTATTGGCATATACGATTGGGATAGTGTAAAAGAGGAAATTTCAAAAGAGTTAGGTTTTTCTGTTGATTATTCTATATATGATACTACACTAAAAAAATTTTATAATGCAGGGACACGAGAACCACAGTATAAGAGAACTTTTAAAGAAAATGATGTTATAAAAAAATCTAATTGTATTATTTCTAGGCCGATGGAAGAGTGGATAAAAAATATGCTTAGCGAGTATTAATATAAATATTAAGAGGAGTATAACTATGTCAAAAATGAATAAATTTCAAAAAACCGCAGGTGGAACGATAGAGCTTGATTGGAACTTAGTTGAGGAGGAAATTGGTTTTAAATTACATGATAATCTAAAAGACTTTTATTCACGAATACTAGGTAGTAAAAATAGAATACTAGGCAGTAAAAATAAATCAGGTATTATTTCTGGAATAATAAAATTTAATCCCATTGAATTTGTAAAAAGATATGCAAATAAAGAAAACTGGCTAGATGATGCAAATAGTAATAACAGTTATGCAGAGTTTACCCTTTGTCTTTTAGAGCAAACAAATGAAAAATATATTTTAGACTTTATTTACGAGGCATTTAGGGGAGAATGGACAGGTGGAAATGACTTTGGAGATAGAGCATATGTAGGTGAAATTTTTATTAATATAGGTCAAGTATCCATTCTTTTCAATAATGATACTGGAGAATTTGAATGGGTAGATTTTGGATATGGAAATTTTGATACATTTTCTGATAATCCATATGGTATAGTGGCTGATAATACTCAAGAGTTTCTTAATAAATTCAAGGTTGTAGATATTGATTAGTTAAACAGAATATATGATAGAGGTTGAAATAATAGGAGATTAAATTTATGGGGAAAAATATAGATGAAAAAGATAGTAGAGGAAGGACTCTACTTATAAACTCAATAGTTAAAAGAGAGCAAGTAGATTCAATAGAGTCTATAATAAAGGCTGGTGCGAATTTAGAGTTAAAAGATAAATTAGGGGATACTGCACTTAAAAAAGCTATAAAGTTTAAAAGGGTGGATGTAGTAGAGTTATTAATTAAAAATGGGGTCAATATTCAAAGCGAAAATATAGAAGATTCTCCTTGGTTTTTTGCTCGTAAAAATAAAAAAATTGCGGATATATTATCAGAAACAAAGGGAGCTATAAGGTTAACCTTAAATAAGGATGAAGAAAATATATTAGAAGAGCTTTTATATAATGAGGACATAGAGGATATATGCTCAAAAATAGAAAAGTTAGATTCAAAAGAGATATTACATGCAATTATATTAGAATATAATTATGATGATGAGTTGCTACCTGTAGTAACTGTTTTAAAAAATGACAACTTAAAAGAAATAACAGCAATAGAAATAATAGAATTACTAACAGATGGAGATATATCAGATTTAAAAATTTCTTATGAAAAAATATTTAACCTAATTAATAATAAATATTCAGATTTAATATCTAGGCTTAAATAATATGTACTTAGATTGCTAAATTTAGAAGGAGATTTTATGAGAAATATACAAACTATAAAAAATCAGATTGGTAAAAGAGGCTACTTAAATAGTGATATTTATAGAGAGGCAATGATAAATATGAGGTTTGAATATATGTATCTTTAATGAGTAAAGAGGAAATAGATAAAAATCTTGATGTCTTGTTTAAGAGAGGAGTTTAATTATGGAAAAAGATAACTCTTTGCTCTATGCATGCTATATAAATGATATGGATTTGATTAAAGAGAGAATAGTAGGTGTAACATCTGCTCAATTAAAAAAGAGTACTATAGAAACAGGTACACCATTGCATGCTGCTGCTAAAAATGGAAATATAGAAGCGATTGATCTTTTATTATCAGCTGGTGCAGATATAGAAAAAGGGAATTTTATGAAAAATAGTCCGTTACTTACTTGTATAGAAGAAAGAAAATTAGATATAGCGAAATATTTGATTGAAAAGGGTGCAAATGTTAATAAAAAGGGATGCCAAAACAGAAATGCGCTAAGTCAGTTGATACTATATGCTTGGGATAAAAACTTTGCAGAGTTTTTAGTAGAGAAGGGATGTTTAGTTAATTCAACTTCAGTAGATAAGACACCCCTATTAGAAGATGCAGCGATAACCAATAACTGTGATGCAATAGCTTTTTTATTGGAAAATGGCATAGACTTAGCGAATTTAAATAAATCACTTTGCTTTGCAATTATTTATAATGCACCAAAAGCAATAAGTTATCTAATAGAACTGGGAGCTGATTTAGATTCGATGTATAAAAGCTGTAAGGGTGTTTACAAGTCACTTTATCACGATACTTTAGTGCTTGATAATCGTGGTGATAGAAGAGAAACAATCAAAATTCTTCTTGAGGCTGGTGCTGATTTTAAAACGGAACCTGTAAGAGTAGTAACGACTCTTACTCTTGAAAAAACAAAACTAAGTCCTTATGAATATGCTAAGGAACGACTTTCTAAATATCCAGAAGATACATTTATAGCTAAGAATTTAGAATTGATAGAAGAATATAAAAATAAAAGGATTCCAGTTGGAGAACTTTAAAAATAAATAGATATTATACAGAGTGGCTAAAGCCACTTTTTTTTCGTTTAAATAAAATATTATATTGACAGTCATACTACTTAGTAATACTATATAGAGGTAGTAAGTAATACTAAATAGTAAAATGAAAAAATGATGAGGTGATTTATTTGGAAAATATAACAGAAATGCTAAAAGGGATACTAGAAGGTTGTGTCCTTGAAATAATAAGCCATGAAGAGATATATGGATACGAGATTACAAAGAGGCTAAATGCACTTGGATTTAAAGATGTTGTAGATGGAACTGTCTACACTATTTTAGTTAGACTTGAAAAGAATAAATTAGTAGAAACTACTAAAAAGCCATCGGAGATGGGGCCTCCTAGAAAGTTCTTCACCTTAAATGATGCAGGAAAAGAAGAATTAAAAAACTTTTGGGAAAAGTGGGAGTTTGTTTCAGGAAAGATAAATCAACTAAAGGGAGGGATTTAATATGTTTGATAAATTTATAAAATTAGTAATTGGTGATTTAGATGAAAAACGTGAATACAAGCAGATGATGAAAAGAGTTGAAGAACTTCCGGAAGACTATAGATTTGCCTTTAAGAAAATTCAAAAATATATGTACACAGTAGGAGCGCCAAACGGTGATATAAGCATATTTAAAGACTTAAATATGTTTAATGAATTAATCGGGTTATTTCAAACTAGCGCATTTGATAAAAAGCCTGTGACAGAGGTTGTAGGAAATGATGTTAGTAAGTTTTGTGATGAATTTATGGAAGCTTTTAGCGATAATTCAGAAACTATAAAAGAAAAAATAAATAAGGAAATTAAAGAAAAACTTAAATAAAGGAGGGGTAACTTTGATTAAATTTATTAAAAAAATGATCAATGACAAAAAAGAATATAAAAATCAAATGGAAAGAAAAGAAAAATTACCAGAGGATTATAAATTTGTCTTTGATAAAATACAAGAGTATATTTGGAGATTTGCTTCAGGAGACGGATCTGAAATGCTAAAAGTACAAGGTGACTTATTAGATTTATTTGAATATAGTGCATTAGAAGGTAAAAAGGTTTTAGAGGTAACTGGGGATGATGTTATTGGATTTTCAGATGAGCTTTTAAGTGGTAGTAAAAAGTGGACTGACAGGTATGCTGAAAGATTAAATAAAGAAATTATAAATAATGCTAAGAAAGACAATAAATAAAATTATCAATAGATTTAACTATTAATAAGTAAAATAGAATATTAAAACAGCTCCTATTAACAGATTATTAATAAAAATAGTTATAAAAAAATATTGACAATTATTTTCCATATTGTATACTATAAATCATAGTAATCCTATCGGAATAGTTATAATAGCGTTGAAGAAGAGAGTAATATTTTTTAGAAGTCTACAGAGAGAAGGAGTAGCTGAGAACCTTTGATGAAGAAAAATATGAAGTGCACTTTGGAGCTAATCTTTGAAATAGTAGTAGAAGATAAGGGGAGCCCTATATAGCCTTGAAAGAGAGACAATACATATTGTCTAACCTAGAGTGGAACCGCGGAGTTTTAGCTTCGTCTCTTATTAAGAGACGAGGCTTTTTTTTATATCCAAAATTCGCTTTAAGTAAATAAAAAGGGGGGATAAAAATGGGATTAGACATAGATTTTATGATAAAAAACATTTCAGTATTTTTAGATGCTATGAAAATAACTCTAGAAATCGCTTTTTTAGGAATAGTTTTATCATTGATAATAGGAATAATAACAAGTAATTTAATTTATTTTAAAGTCCCAGTTTTAAGTAAGATATCAAAAATATATATAGAACTTTCAAGGAACACACCTTTATTAATCCAATTATTCTTTTTGTATTACGGATTAACTAAGTTTGGAATTAGTTTTTCAGGATTTGAGTGTGGAGTTATAGGGTTATCATTTTTAGGGGGAAGTTATATGTCTGAAAGTATTAGGGCAGGTCTTGAAGCAGTACCAAAGGGGCAGATTGAATCTGGTATTAGCATAGGACTTAGTAAATTTCAAATATTTAGACTAATAATTCTTCCACAAGCATTTTCTATAGCAATACCAGCTATTGGAGCTAATAGTTTGTTTTTAATAAAAGAAACCTCTATAGTTGGATCTATTGCAGTAGCTGAGCTTATGTTTGTTACTAAAGACATAATAGGTATGCAATACAAAACAAGCGAAGCTTTAGTTATGCTAATTATAGCTTATCTAATAATACTATTACCGATTTCTATATTTATAAGATATCTAGAAAAGAGAGGAAGGTATGCTGAATATGGGGTATGATGTAATATTTCAGGGAAAAAACTTTCTAAGACTTTTAGGTGGATTACTAGTAACAGCTGAAATTGCTTTTATTTCAGTAGTTATAGCATTAATCTTAGGAACTATATTTGGAGTAGTTATGAATTCAAAGTCTAAAGTTATTAGAATTATTTCAAATATATATTTAGAGGCTATTAGGATAATACCTATCTTAGTTTGGTTGTTTGTTGGATATTTTGGGATATCAAGATTATTTAATATTCATATAGACGGAGTTGTTGTTTCTATAGTTGTATTTTCACTTTGGGGAATAGCTGAAATGGGAGATTTAATGCGGGGCGCAATTAAATCTATACCTAAAATTCAAGAAGAATCAGCTATGGCAATAGGACTAAACAAAACTCAAATCTATAGATATATAATAATTCCGCAGGCTTTAAAAAGAGTAACTCCATCTGCTATTAATCTTTCTACTAGGATGATTAAGACAACCTCTCTTGTAATAATGATAGGAGTAGTTGAAGTAGTAAAGGTAGGACAGCAAGTAATAGAAGTATCAGCAGTTAAATCACCTATGGCTACCTTTTGGGTGTATGGATTTATATTTTTCTTATATTTTATGATTTGTTATCCACTATCATTGTTATCAAAAAAATTAGAGAAAAGATGGGCATATTAAGGAGGGGGATTAATGAGTTTATTAAAGATTGATAATTTAGTAAAAAAGTATGATGACACTGAAGTTTTAAAAAATGTTTCTTTAGAAGTTTCAAAAGGTGAAGTTATAGTAGTGCTAGGGCCTTCAGGCTGTGGTAAGAGTACTTTATTAAGATGTATAAACGGCCTTGAAGAATTTTCAGGTGGGAAAATATCTTTAGATGATAAAGAACTTGGAAAAGATTTATCTTGGAGAAATGCAAGAGGGAAGATAGGGATGGTTTTTCAAAGCTATGAACTATTCCCGCACCTAAATGTTATAGATAATATACTTTTAGGACCTATAAAATCTCAAAAAAGAGATAAAGATGAAGTTTTAAAAGAGGCTTTAAAACTTTTAAAGAGAGTTAACCTTTCTGATAAGGAACTTGCCTTTCCAAGGCAACTATCGGGAGGGCAAAAACAAAGGATAGCTATAGTTAGAGCACTTTGTTTAAACCCAGAGATAATGCTTTTTGATGAAGTTACAGCAGCACTTGACCCTGAGATGGTTAGAGAAGTTTTAGATGTTATATTAGAACTTGCAAAAAGCGGTATGACGATGGTTATAGTTACTCATGAAATGAACTTTGCAAAAGAAGTTGCAGATAAGATAGTTTTTATGGATGAGGGAGAAATTAAAGAGATTTCAAATCCAAAAGAGTTTTTTGAAAATCCTAAGAGTGAAAGAGCTAAAAGCTTTTTAAATATCTTTAAGTATTAAACAAAAAGGGGGCATTAAATATGAAAAAAATTAAAAAATTATTAGGGCTAGTTTTAATAGTAGGTGTAGTTGCAGGAGCTTTTGTAGGTTGTGGTAATTCAAAGGAATCAGGGTCTATAGAAGAAATAAAAGAAAAAGGTAAGATAAGAATTGGGGTGTTTAGCGACAAACCGCCTTTTGGATACGTTGATAGTAATGGTGAAAACCAAGGCTATGACGTTGAAATAGGAAAGAGGTTAGCTAAGGATTTATTAGGTGATGAAAATAAAGCAGAGTTTGTTTTAGTAGAAGCTGCAAATAGAGTTGAGTATTTAGAGTCTAATAAGGTTGATGTTATTTTAGCAAATTTCACAGTTACAGATGAAAGAAAAGAAAAAGTAGATTTTGCAGATCCATATATGAAAGTAGGTCTTGGGGTAGTATCTAAAGATGGAAAAGTAAAATCAATAGATGATTTAAAAGGTAAAAAGGTCCTTGTTAATAAAGGGACTACAGCAGAGAGCTATTTAACTAAAAATTATAAAGATATAGAGCTTTTAAAGTTTGAACAAAACACAGAAACTTTCCAAGCTTTACTAGATGGAAGAGGCGATGCTTTAGCACACGATAACACTTTAGTTTTAGCTTGGGCTAGACAAAATCCAGGATATGAAGTTGGAATTAAATCTTTAGGGGAGCAAGATATGATTGCACCTGCAGTTAGAAAAGGCAACACTGAATTATTAAATTGGATAAATGAAGATTTGACTAAACTTAAAAAAGAAGGAGTTATAAAAGAAGCTTATGAAAAAACTTTAAAACCAGCTTATGGGGATTCAATAAAAGCTGAGGATATAATAGTTAGTTAAAAAATAGAGGCATCATTAAATTAGTTTAATGATGTCTTTAATTTATATTTAAATAGTAGAATACATATAATAACTATAATTAAATTTAGATTTAAAGGAGTAGTTATGAAAAGAAGATTATTAAAAGAAGAAAGGTGGATTATTATAGGAGTACCTGTACTTTTTATAATAGGTTCACTTTGGCATTCTATATATGAATTTACAGGAAATAAATTTTTAGTAGGCTTATTTGCCGCAGTAAATGAAAGTATTTGGGAACATACAAAAATGGTTTTACTTCCTATAATAGCTTGGTTTTTAATTTATTATTTAGTCTTCTCTAAGAAGCACAAAATAAACAAAGACAAGTGGTTAACTAGTCTTTTAGTGTCCTTATTAACTTCTATTATTTCAATACCTATGCTGTATTATTTTTATACTTCTGCCTTTGGGATAGAGAGTATAGTTTGTGATATTTTGATCTTATTTTTAGCTATAGCCTTTGGGCAAAGTTTAGCTCTTCATATATACAGATATTCTTCTAAAGGAATAAACCATAATTTAGTTAGCGTAATATTGATTTTAATAATAGGAGGGTATATTTTTCTTACTCTATCGCCTCCTAAAATACCAATGTTTAGAGATAGTATAACTAAAAAGTATGGGATAGAATATAAAAAATAAAACTTCTAAAATTTTAGAAGTTTTATTTTAGATTTATCTTATTTATTTTATTTATTATAACTACAAGTTCCTTTGGAGACTCAGGTAAGTCGTTTAAAAGCCAAGTTTCAATAATAGATAAACAACCACCTACAGAATATCTCATATAATAATTTGCTAAAGTTTTATTTTCTAGATTACTATTATTAAAAACTTTACTTACATCTATAGCATTTGCAATTTCACTTATTCTATTTAAAATACTATTATCTCTTTGATTACAAAATAAGACTCTGCAAAGATCTTTATTTTCTTTAATCAATTCTAATACTCTAAGTAAAAGCAAGCTATTATATTCTTTAGCTGGAATTTCACTTATATAAATAAGTATTTGAGTAAATAATTCATCTTCCATAGAACTAAGTAAATCAAAAGCATCTTTGTAATGAGTATAAAAAGTTCCGCGGTTAATATCAGCTTTTTTACATATATCTGTAACAGTAACTTGATGAATCTCTTTAGTTTTAAGAAGTTCAATTAAGCTTTCTTTTATTACTTTCTTTGTATAGATTGTTCTACGATTTCCTTTAATACCAGCCATTTAAAATTCTCCTCTAAATTTAGTTAATTTAATATAAAATGTTATTAAATAGACATTTTATGAAAAAGTGTACATTTAATAACGGTTAGAAATTATGTGATTATTGTCTAAGTTAGACTAATAATTTATACTTTGATTATAGTATTAAATATACAAAGTGTCTATTTAATAACTAAAAGTATAATTTAGGGGATTATTAACTAGAGGAGGGTTACTATGGCATATATAGATGTGAAAAATATACACAAAAGATATAAAGTAGGGGATAGTGAAATTGTAGCTAATAACGGGGTTAGCTTTTCAATAGAAAAAGGGGAATTTGTTATTATTTTAGGGCCAAGCGGCGCAGGGAAATCTACGACTCTTAATATTTTAGGGGGAATGGATAGCTTAGATTCAGGAAAAATAATAATAGATGGAACAGATATATCGAATTTTAATAACAAGGAATTAACTAAATATAGAAGAGATGATGTAGGGTTTGTATTTCAGTTTTATAACTTAGTTCAAAATCTTACTGCAAAGGAAAATGTAGAACTTGCAATTCAAATTACAGATGATGCATTAGATGTAGATAAAACTTTAAAGATGGTAGGGTTAGATAAGAGAAAAGATAACTTTCCATCTCAGTTATCAGGTGGGGAGCAGCAAAGAGTTTCTATAGCGAGGGCTATAGCTAAAAATCCTAAGCTTTTACTTTGCGACGAGCCAACTGGTGCTTTAGATTACAAAACGGGAAAACAGATTTTAAAAATTCTTCAAGATGCATCAAGAAAGATGGGTTCTACTGTTGTTATAATAACTCATAATTCAGCTATAGCACCTATGGCAGATAAGGTTATAAAAATAAATGATGCAAAGGTTCGAGAAGTTTTAGAAAACAAAAATCCAATATCAGTAGAAGATATTGAATGGTAGGAGTTAAGATATGAGAGCAGATAGAAAATCAATAGGTCGTGAAATTCTATCATCTAAAGCAAGATTCTTTTCTATTATGGTTATCATATTTTTAGGTGTTGCATTTTATTCTGGTATAAAATCAGCAGGACCTGATATGAATAAAACTATTAATAAGTATTATGAAGATAAAAACCTTATGGATAGTAAAATTGTATCAACTTTAGGTTTAAGTGAGGAAGATCTAAATGTACTTAAAAATGATGATAAAGTATTAGATTATTACGGAAGTCATACTATAGATGCAAACCTTACTAATATGAGTAATGTAGTAAGGTTTATGGAATATGATAAGAATAATAATATAAATAATTTTGAGGTTTTAGAGGGGCGCCTTCCAGAAAATGAAGGTGAAATTGCATTAGATGAAAAAGCATTTAAGCTTAATAAGGATTTAAAAATAGGCGATAATTTTGTAATAAAATCAGACAAAGATACAATGAAAAACTTTAAAAAAGAAAAGTATAAGATTGTAGGAAAAGTAAAAAATCCTATGTACATAGAAAAAGAATCAAGAGGAGTAACTAATGTTGGTAAGGGAACTATAGATTACTTTGGAGTCTTAAATAGTGAGGATATAAAATTAAAACCTTATACTGAGATTTATATTAGATTCAAAAATGTACAAGGGCTTGATGCTTATAGTGATGAATATAAGGATTTAACTGAAGAAAACAATAAATACTTAGAAGAGTTATTTAAAGGTAGGATTCCATTAAGAGAAGAGGAAGTTAAATCTGATATAAAAAAAGAATTTAAAACTGGATACGAAGAAATAGAAAAAAATGAAAAGCTATTAAATAAAAAAGAAAAAGATTTAAAAGAAGCTAGAGAAAAATTAGAAAAAGGTAAAGAAGAATATAATAAAAACAAAAAAGAGTTTGAAGAAAATATAGAAAAAAATGAAGCTAAGCTAAAAGATGGTGAAAGAAAGCTACAAGACGGAAAAGATGAGCTTCAAAACAAAAGCAAACAAATAATAGAAAGTGAAAAGTCTTTAGACTTAGCAAAAGAAAATTTAGATAAAGCAAAAGAAGAATTTTTAAAATCAGGAATAGATCCAGATTCTGATACTAAAGAAATCCAAAGTAATATAGAAAATTTAGATAAGCTATCTAGCGGGTTAAATTTACTTTCAAAGGATATTAAAAACACAGTAGACAACTTAAAAGAAGGAGAAGAAATACCTAAAGAAAAGATATTATATTGGAAACAGATAGGGAATACTTTAGGTTTGAAAGAATTAAATTCTTCTTTTGAAAATCTAGAAAAAGATCCTAAAAATAAGGAGTTAGCCTATTTAATAGAATCTACTTTAAACGAAAAGATTAAAGTAGTTGATTTTAATAAGAATAAGCTTCAGAAAGCTTTAATTTCAGTTAATGAGTATAAACTAGGTAAGAGTGAATACGAAAAGGGATTAAACAAATTAAACTCTGGAAAAGAAAAAATAAATATTGCGCAAAACCAAATAGAACTAAAATCAGAAGAGATAGAAAGTGCAAAAAACTCTTTAGAGAAAGGAAAAACTAAAGGGGAGGATGAGTTTTTAAAAGCTAAAAACAAATTAGAAGATTCTGAAAGAAAGCTTATTTCAGGAGAAAAAGCTATAAAAGAAAATAAAGAAAAGATAGCTAGTTCTAAAAAGGATATAGAAGAAAAGGAAAAGTCAGTTTTAGACGATATTAAAGATATTAAATATATAGTATTTGATAGAACAGACAACCAAGGTTACTTAGGATATAAAGATTCTATAAATAGTTTAGACAGTATAGCAAAGGTACTTCCAGTTTTCTTCTTTATAGTTGCAATATTAATTTGTTTAACAACAATGACTAGGATGGTAGAAGAAAAGAGAATAGAAATTGGAACTATGAAGGCATTAGGGTATGGAAACTTTGATATAGCCTTAAAATTCATAGTTTATGCTTCACTTGCAAGCGTGCTAGGATGCCTTTTAGGACTTCTTGTGGGAAGTAATATAATTCCAAGTATAATAAGTAATGCCTATACTAGTGTGTACGGATTACCTAAATTAGAAACACATTATTATCCTTTATATATAATACAATCTTTAGTTATATCAATCCTTTGTACAGTAGGTGCAGCGATGTTTGTAGTGAGGGTTGAACTTAAAGATAAACCTTGTAACTTGATGAGACCTAAAGCACCAAAGCTTGGGAAAAAGATATTCTTAGAAAGGATAACTCCTTTATGGAAAAGGTTAAGCTTTAATCAAAAGGTAACTTTTAGAAATCTATTTAGATATAAGCAACGTATGTTTATGACTATATTTGGTATAGCTGGGTGTATGGCACTTTTAGTTACTGGTTTTGGACTTAAAGATTCAAATAACGGTATAGTTACAAATCAATTCGATAAGCTTTGGAAATACGAAACTATGGTTATATTTAGTGATGATCAAACCAAAGAAGAAATAGATACGTATAACAAAACTTTGAAGAGCTTAAAAGGTTATGAGAATAATTTAGAGATGAGTAACAGAACTATTTCATTTACTAAAGAAGGAATGAATAAGCAAGTAGCAAACCTTTATGTTCCTAAGGATTCTGATAAATTAAGTGATTTTGTAGTATTAAATGATATAGTTTCAAAAGAAAATTATAGATTGCCAGATGATGGCGTTATGATAAATGAAAAGTTAGCTAAACTTTTAGGAGTAACTAAAGGTGATACTATAGAATTTAAAGATGATGATGAAAATTCTTATAAAGTAAAGGTGAGTGGAGTATTTGAAAATTATATTATGCACTCAGTTTATATGTCAGATACTTATTACGAAAAGGTATTTAAAGAAAAGCCTACCTACAATACAGATTTTATAAATTTTAATCCTTCAATTATTGATGAAAATGAGATTTCATCAAAACTAATGGATTGTAAAAATGTAATCAACGTAACAGAAGTAAGCGATATGAAAAAAACAACAGAGGAATCAGCTGCAAATATGAATGTAGTTATGCTAGTTATAATACTATCAGCAGGAAGCTTAGCTTTTGTAGTTCTATATAATTTAAATAATATAAACGTATCAGAACGTATAAGAGAATTATCTACTATAAAAGTATTAGGATTTTTTGATGATGAAGTAACTATGTATATCTTAAGGGAAAATATTATACTAACTTTACTTGGAGTAATTTCAGGGGGAGTGCTTGGAAACTTACTTCATAAATTTATAATAATAACATCAGAAACAGATACTATGATGATGTACCCTAAGATTGCTTTTACTAGCTATATTTTTGCAGGTTTAATAACAATATTTTTCTCAGTTGTAGTTATGCTTCTTATGCATATTAAACTTAAAAAAGTTAATATGATAGATGCTTTAAAATCAAATGAGTAAGATTGACTAATAAATTTTAGAAGAGTATAATTGCAATTAATATAAATAAACCGTTGATTAAGATTAGTAAATATATTGATTTAAAATTTCAGAGAGCTATTAGTTTTGGTGTGAATATAGCATTTTAATATATATTGAATGGACTTAAGAGGGAAGTGCTTAAAGCTTTTTTTGCAAGTAGGTGCTTACGGAAATCCTAACCGTTATGATGGAGGCGTATGTTAGTACGTTTTAATTATTGCTTATTTTCGGGTGGCAAAACAGAAATTTTTACTTCTGTCCCTTTTGGGATGGAAGTTTTTTTATTTATAAAGGAGATGGTTTTATGGAAGTTGAGTGGTGGTGCTATTTATAAGAAAAATTTATTAAGAGGAGAGATTTATTATGAAAAGAATTTTAACAGGTGATAGAACAACAGGAAAATTACATTTAGGACATTATGTAGGGAGTCTTCAAAATAGAGTAAAGCTTCAAGAGGATTATGATACATTTATTTTACTTGCAGATATTCAAGCTTTAACTACACATTTTGAAAGACCAGAACTTATAAATAGTAGTATATATGATGTTGCTATAGATAATCTATCAGTAGGGCTTGATCCAAACAAAGTGACTATTTTTCAACAATCAAAGATACCTTCTATAGCAGAACTTACTATATTTTATTCTATGCTTGTGTCAGTGAATTCATTAAGACATAATCCAACTATAAAAACAGAAGCAAAACAGTACGGATATGATGATTTAAGCTACGGATTTTTAGGGTATCCTGTAAGTCAAACAGCAGATATAACTTTTTGTAAGGCAGATTTAGTTCCGGTAGGAGACGATCAAATCCCCCATATAGAACAATCAAGAAAGATAGCTAGAAGATTTAATGACCTTTATGGAAAAGGTGAAATTATAATAAAAGAGCCAGAAATATTATTAAGTAAAAATTCAAGACTTATGGGCTTAGACGGAAATGCAAAAATGGGTAAGAGTTTAGGTAATGCAATATACTTATCAGACAGCATAGAAGAAGTTAATAAAAAAGTTAGGGCGGCTAAAACTGATATAAACAGGATTAAAGTTTCTGATAAAGGAAATCCTGATATCTGCACTGTTAGTAAGTATCACAAAGTTTTTAATGAAGGTGAGTATAAAAATATTTGTGATATGTGTAAAAATGCGAGCATTGGCTGCGTTTCTTGTAAAAAGATATTAGGAGATAAAATTAATAATCTTTTAGAGCCATTTAGAGAAAGACGTAATTATTATGAAAATCATAAATCAGAGGTTAAAGAAATAATAATTTCAGGAAGTGAAAAGGCAAACAAAATAGGAAACGAAACAGTTAAAGAAGTTAAAAGTGCTATGAATATATTAATATAAAATTAGATGGTGGTATAATTACTATATATTGTATATAAAGGAGAGATTTTATGGGAAAAACACAGGGAAAAGTAGAAGTTATAAATAATTTTTATATGCCAGAATTAGATAGATATAGAACTTTAAGAATCTATCTACCACCTAACTATGATGAGTCTGATACTAGGTATCCGGTTTTATATATGCACGATGCTCAAAATTTATTTCATAAAGAAACATCTACCTTTGGTGAAATTTGGGATGTTAAAAATGCACTAGATGAGATATATGAAAAATATAAAGTTTCAATAATCGTTGTAGGGATAGATAATGGAGAAAGCTTTAGGTATGCAGAGTATTCCCCTTGGAATAGCAAAATAGGTGGAGAGTATTTACCTCACGCAAAAGCTACAGGTAATTTAGGGGGAGATGGTTTTGAATATTTAGAGTTTTTAGTAAATACTTTAAAGCCTTATATTGATTCTAATTATAAAACTTTAAAAGGAAGAGAGAATACTGGTATTTGTGGAAGCTCTATGGGTGGACTTATATCTATCTGTGGAGGAATAAAGTATCAAGATATCTTTTCAAAAATAGCAGCCTTTTCTTCAGCTATATATTTCTGTGAGGAAAAGTTTATGAAATTTTTAGAAGATACAGGGAAAAATAAAAATATGAAAATCTATTTAGATGTGGGAACAGACGAAACAAGCGATAAAGAAAACAAAGATTTCCCTAAAATATATATGGATTGCAACGAGAGAACAAGAGATAAATTAAAAGAAATAGGTTTCGATAAAGAATTATATTATTTGCTAGATGAAGGTGGAAGACATTCAGAGGTATCTTGGAGAAAAAGATTCCCTAAAATGATAGAATTTTTATTTTGCTAAATATTAAGAAATCTTAAAACATTGATAGAGTAAGAATTAAATATTTTCCTTTAAACTTAAGAAAAATCATTAAAGGAAGTGTTTAAATGTTTATCTTAGAATATATAAAAAATCCTAGAACAGTTGGAGCGATATCTCCTAGCGGGAAAAATTTATCAAATAAGATGATTAATAGTATAGATTTTGAAAAAGTTAATTGTATAGTGGAATATGGTCCTGGAACTGGCGTATTTACAGAGAAAATTTTATCTAGAGTAAAAGAAGACACTTTAGTTATATTAATTGAAGTAAATACTGAATTCTATAATACACTTAAAAATACTTATGGTCATAAAAAGAATGTAATAATTTTAAATGATAGTGCTGAAAATATTGATAGTATAATAAAAAGATATTCTATAGAAAAAGTAGATTGTATAGTTTCAGGGCTTCCCTTTGCATCTTTACCTAGGGAAGTATCAAATAAGATATTAAAAAAGACATCTGAAATACTAAAAGAGGATTCAAAGTTTATAACTTTTCAATATTCTCTATTTAAGCTAAAGTACTTAAAAGAATACTTTAATAAAATTCAGTTTAAAAAAGTATTTATTAATTTACCGCCAGCTTACGTTTTAGAATGTGAAGGAGAGTAATATGAGTAAAAATATATTAGTCGTTGATGATGATAAAGATATTAGAGAACTAGTAGAGGCATATCTTAAAGCAGAAGGTTATATAGTAGATAAGGCATCAGATGGAGAAGAGGCATTATCTTTAATAGAAGAGAAAGCATATGATTTAGTTATATTAGATATAATGATGCCTAAAATAGACGGAATAGAAACATTAATAAGAATAAGAAAAAAATATAAGATGCCAGTTATCTTCTTAACAGCTAAAAACGACGAGATAGATATGGTTAAGGGTTTAACTTTAGGGGCTGACGATTATATAGCAAAACCTTTTAGTTCTATGGAACTTATAGTTAGAGTAAAGGCGCAGCTTAGAAGGTATACAGTATTTAATAATTTAGATAATAAAATAATAAATATTGGAGATTTACTTTTAGATATAGAAAAGCATATAGTTACTGTTAAGGGCAAGGAAGTTAACCTAACTCCTACAGAATATAAGATATTAGAGTTATTTTGCAAAAATAGAAATAGAGTATTTAGCGTTGAAGAAATATACGAAAATATTTGGAAAAATAAATATGCAGTTGGCGATACATCAATAATGGTTCACATTACTAAACTAAGACAAAAGCTTGAAAAAGATCCTAAAAACCCTGAGTTTATTAAGACCGTATGGGGAGTAGGATATAAGATATGAAACTGAAATTTAAATTAAGATATAACATAATTATAGGAGTTATTTTAGGATTTTTTTTAGCTCAATTAGTAATATCAGAAGGGTATGCATTACTGGTATTAAACGAGCAACAAAATGGAATTACTAAAGCACCATCAATTTTAGGAGAAGAAATATTTTTTAAGGTATTAGCTATAATAGTATTTCTTTTAACTGTTATAATATTTTGTACTAAAAAATTTAGGAATATAAACCTAAATAAATTAAGTATCTATATAATATTAGCAGTTGTAGTTTCAATTTTTTGCGCAGTAGAATTTATAATGTTAATGGGGATAATAGTTTTTAAGCTATACCCTGGGTTTTATGATATTCTCGCAACAAATTATTTTGTATCGATAAATGCATTTTACATAATGTGGGTAGGAATAGTAGGAATGTTTCTACTAACATTTATGCTCCTTATTAATAGAAAAGTTAAATATATAAAATATATGACAAAAGGAGTTAAAGAAATTAAGGATGAGGGTTTTGGAAAGACACTTGAAGTAAAAGGAAAAGATGAGTTAGGTGAGCTTTGCCAAAGTATAAATGATATGTCTATAGAACTTAGAAAAAAGATAGATAAAGAAAAAGAGATAGAAAACACGAAAAACGAACTTATAACTAACATATCACATGATTTAAAAACACCACTTACAGCACTAGTTGGATACTTAGAACTACTTGATAGTTCTGATTTAGATGAAGAAACTAAAAATAAATATACTAAAACAGCGTACAATAAAAGCTTAAGGCTTAAAGAATTAGTAAATGAGCTTTTTGAATACACTAAGCTAACAAGTAGCGATATAGTTATAAACAGAGAGAGATTTAATATATCAAATATAATAAATCAGATAGTAGGAGAGAGTATACTTTCCTTTTCCGAGCGTAATATGGAAGTTCTTTTAGATAATCCTTATAAAGAATTATACTTAGAAATTGATAGCAAATTATTTACAAGAGCTATAGAAAATTTAGTTAAAAATGCAGAAAAATATAGCGATTTAAATACAACTTTTATGGTTAAGGTTAAAGAAAGTAATGATTTTATAAATATATCTTTTGAAAATAAATGCGAAGGTATAAAAGATTCTGATTTAGAAAAAATATTCGATAAGTTTTATAGGTTAGATAAGGCTAGATCTAGTGAAAACGAAGGATCAGGATTAGGGCTTAATATCTCTAAAAGAATTATTGAATTACACAACGGAAGTTTAAATGTAAAAAAAGAAAATGATTATATAAAATTCAATATTTTATTAAAAAAAGCGTAACTTAAAAGTTATGCTTTTTTTATTTATTAAGAAAAATTAAAAGTTTTCCTATTAGATTATTAAAGATATACTTTTAAAATTATATTAAAGAAAAGGATATAAGGAAGTGGATAGATGATTATTTTTGCTGTATTATCAATAAGCATTATAGCTTATTATTTCTTCAAAAAGATTAGGCATTAATATAAAGGCAGGGTGGATTATGGATAAAATAATTAAAAATAGAAACAAAAGAAAAGCAATTATAATTTTTATAATTAGTATTTTAGTAATGATATTATTATATGTTCTCTATAAATACTTAAAAATAACAGATATTAATGAATTTAAAGATTTAATTCTTGCATCAAAGGTAGATGTTAGATTTCTTTACCTTGTGATATGTTTTTTACAGCCTATAATTTTACCTTTACCTGAACCTTTGATAATTATGACTGGAAGCCTTATATTTGGGAATTTTAGTAGTGCAATTTTGGGTTTTTTAGGAACTATATTTGGGATAATAACTATGTTTTTTATATCTAAATTCATAGGAGAGAAAGTAATTAAAAATTTTATTAAGGATAAAAGCTTAGAAAAATTCAATAGATATATTGAAAAGAATCAAGCGCTTGTAATAGTTTTTTTATTTATAATTCCAATCTTACCAGACGAAGTTATATGTATTGGTTCAGGGTTTTCAAATATAAAGGTTTATAAATTTATTATATTAGCAATTTTATCAAAATTACTAACAGTATTTATGTTTGCTTACTCTTTAGATAGTATTTTAATAAAAGTTTTTTTAGGGACTGTTTTGATTAGTATGCTAATTACAAAATTAATTATTAGTAAAAAATCAAATAGAATAGGACCAGACCCAGATAATATATCATTTTAATTTAAATAGGCTTCTAAAGTTTAATACTTTAGAAGCCTAAAATTTTAATTTTTATGAAGTTTAAACTCTGCGATTTTTGTTTGTCCTTTTGAGTTAGACATATCTACATCGATAATTATTTTAGAATTATTAGTTTGAACTAAAGTCATACCTTTATCTAACTTTATAGGTTCTTTAAATTTTTTGTTTAGTTCAAGTCTTATAGTGCCATTATTTTTCATAGTTGGATCAGATATTCCGACCTTTAAAACACCGTCTTTTTCTTTATATATAACTGATGCTTTTGAGTTTACAGATATCTTATCTATTTTGCCTCCGTTTTCACTCCAAAAGTTTGCAGCTGTAACATCTAAGTTTTTATCTTTAACTGATTGAATATCTTTAGTATTAGATAATATTTTTATATCAGGTTTTTTTGAATAATCCTTAGTTTCTTTTTCAGTTGCATTTGGAAGGATAACATATGAGTATCCAGATTCTTTAGGCTTTATTCCGTGGTCTAAAGTCATAGTTATAAAGGTATTAGAAACTTTAGAATCTGATTGTCCTGTGTTTATATCTTTGTAAGAACCAGTTCTATAATCTCTTAAAAGGTTTATAGTAGTTTTTTCAGGGAAGTAGTACCCAAAAGAAGTATTTTCTTTTGATCCATTTAGATGAACATAGCTTGCATCTTCTTTAACTATAGAATCACCAGAATTTTTTATAGCTTCTTTTCCATCTACAGTAACTTTTTCATCCCCAGTTATAAGCCTTCTATTTTCTATAATTGTTTCTATGTTAGTATCAGTTGTGCTATTTATATCTGAACCTAATAAAACAATTTCGTTATCAAAGAAAAAGTAAGATTTTTTAGCATTTAAATCCATAGAGCCGTGATCTTTATGATTCTTTTTATCTAATTGCATTCCAGATACACCAAAATCACCAAGAGAACTTCCACCTACCCAATCAGAGTTTCCACGCTGCTTGTCTCCACCAGAAGAATTCTTAAGATTAGTTTTATCTACAGTAGTTCCAGGAAGCCTATTTGGATCAACTGTTGGCCAAAAGTTTTTATTAAATTGCTCTAAATCATCATTATATATATAAAGCATTCCATCTGCTGTATGGTAGCCTTTTAGATTTTCGCCATTCATTCCACCTTCATGCATAAATGTTCTTGTTGAATACATACTTAAAGAAGCTTGGAAACCTTTGCTTCTTTGAACTACTCTGTCCATATTTGCGTAGTTCCAATTTCCTAAAAGTTCGCCTCTTAATTTAACCTTAGGGTCATTAACTATATTCTTTGCTAAAGCCCTAAATTCTAAATCATTAGTAGTTTGAAGTATATCTTTTGAGTCGTTTGAAACTAACCAATATTTAATCATTTCTTTAAGTTCAGTAGCTTTTTTAGGTGAGGCTTCTGGGATATAATATTTTACTATAGTTTTCATTAAACCTTCACCATTATTTATGTCTTGTCCTGAAGCTCTAGATATACTTCTTCCGCTTACAGAGTCCATAAGTAAACCTTTATGCATTAGAGGTTCAAAGGATTTTTCAATAATATCATACATCATAGTAGTTTTATCTTCTGGAATGTTATATTCACTTCCAGAAAGTAAGCTTGAAACTTTTCCAATTCCACTTAATAAAATAGCACCATAAGTTCCTGTGTATGGAAGAGCGGTATGTTGTATTATAGATCCATCTTCGTAAAATCCATCTAATTTATCTACATATTTAAGTTCTTGCATCATATCAGGGGCAACTTCATTAAGCTTTTTCTCATCTTTTCCTAAAAGACCTCTAAGGGCTATAACTAAGCACATATCAGTTCTATTTGCACCAACAGTTTGAGTTACGACTTGTCCAGGAATAGTTGTATTTCCTCTCCATTGGTCTCTAGCGTTTGGAACATAAAAATCTATAGAGTTAAAAGCCTTAGATAATTCTTCAGGAGAAAGATAATCTAAAAGCATAACTAATATGTCGTTAAGCTTTTGAGGAGTTCCTATTTGAAAGTCCCACCAATTATTATAATAACTTTTTCCATCATATCTATTTTCAAGTAGCCAGTTAACTCCTGAAATAGTTTCTTTAAGAAGGGTAGTATTTCCTTCTAAGTTAGATCCTTTTAAAGAAAATGCTCTAGCCATAGTCCAAAGTCTTTCAAAGGACTTTGTTATGTTAGTTGAAGCTGTAGTACTTTCAAACTCATCCCAAAGAGAAGTTCTATCTTGAGATTTATTCATAGATTTTAAATACTCGCTAGCTTGGTTTGAAATGCTTTCTACAGCTTCCATATCAGATGGATTATTTTTATCTAAAAGGTTGTTAGGTACAAGTGAATCGTAATATCTATTTACTAATTTATCAAATTTATCTTCCTTATAATCTTTAATAGTAAGGTTAAATTTACCTACAACCTCTCCACTACTATTTTTAGCATAAACAATAGATTTTCCAGGCTTAATTCCTTTTATTATTTCATCTTTATATTCTAATATACTAGGATTACTAAAGTCGAAGTAGTAAGATTCATTTGAATCTTTTGGTGAAATTTTAGGATTTATAATAAGGTTTTTACCTAAATCTATAGAGTAATCTTTTTTATCAAAATCTATCTTATCTATAGGAAGAAAATCAAAAACTTTAATGCTGCAATTTGTTTTTATTTCTGGATAATCCTTAAGAGATGCAGTTATTATAGCTTCTCCTTCTTTTAAAGATGTAAACTCACCCGAATTATTAATAGATACTATATCTGGATTATTTGAAGTGAATACAACATCTTTAGAAGTTGAATCTTTTGGCTCTATAGAATAATTTAATAAACCTTTAGAACCTGTAGAAGAATTAATTTCACTCTTATCTAAAGAAATTGAAGTAGGTTTGATTTCGTCCTTTTTTAAAGATACGTTATCAATAAAAACATTTCCAAAGGCACCAAGTTTAGTATAAGTATCAAAAGCAAAAACAAATTTAAGTGAAGTAGTATCAGGATTTAATGTTATTTCTTTTGAATAAGTTTTATAATTATTAGTTCCTTTTAATTTAGTAATAGAATGTCTAGTTAAAACAGTATCTCCTTTAAGTTCTTCTACTCTAAATTCAAAAGGGGTATTGGATTGATTAGTGCTATCAATACTTAAATTTTCTGTTTTTAAATCTGCAGATACGGTATACTTACGTCCACCACTAACAGGTACGCTTTGAAGTAAGAAACCACTTGCTTTATCTAAAGAAATTTTTACAGCGTTAGAGTTTGAAGTCACATCATCTTTTATAACTTCGCCTAAAGGATTATTTGGAGCTGAAGTGTGATGTCTTAGATCCCATTTTTGTGGCTTAATAGAATCTTTCCAAAAATCTTTAAAAGCATCTGTTATAACATGCGTATTTTCAAAATCACCGTTAATATCTATATAATCGTTTACAGAAATTATATGCGGCGATTCAGTAGATGTTTTATTTTTAGACTCTATAGCGTTAGTTGAGCTAGGGAAAGCTGTAATTATAGTGTTCGCTATCATTATAGCTAAGATTGTTTTTGATAGGCATTTTCCTTTGTATTTGTCCATTATAAATTCACTCCTTAAATTTAATAAATTAGTAATTTAAAATATTAAAAGCAAGAAATATACCAAATGAAGTGTAGCCATACTAATTGGGAAATTAATAATAACTGTCATATAACAGAATAGAATTAAATCACAATAAAAAGAAAATTTATAAGACACTATGAAATTATAAAATATTAAAATATGTACTAAATTTTAGAATTGTAAAAATTGTAAGATAAATTTTATAAAATTAATAAATTTGGTGTAAATAGGTTAATTTACAATATAAAGAGGTATATAATATTAAGTGGATAGATTGTTACAAAGGTGGGAAAGTTATGTTAACGTTTAATTTTTATATGGGAGGGTACTTTGGTAGATCCCATTTTATTTACCTTGATGGTAAAGCAGATGATAAAAAATTGAAATATGGAAGAACAGAAGGTGGTATAAGAATTGATTTATCAAGAGACTACATGAATTATGATGATGACCCTAAGGTCTATTATAAGGAAGTAGAAATTGATGAGGAAGTTTTTAATGATTTTGTTGAAGAAATCTACTTAATAAACATCGATTCATGGGATACTGATGCAAGAGATAGAAGTGGCTGTGATGGAACAAGATGGTACGTTTCTATTAAGCCTAAGGATGGTGGATTTATTGAGAAGACAGGAAACAATAAATATCCTATAAATTGGAGAAAATTAATGACATTATTAAACGAATATACTTGTGAAAGAATAGGATAAGAAAAAGGGATTTTCTCTAAGTTTAGAGAAAGTCCCTTTTAACTTTTATTCATAATTATATGACAGCTTTTTAAATAAGGATGTGATATAATAAACATAGAAAAGGTTTACAGAGGAGGAGATTTTATGAAGAAATTTCTTTTGTTTTTAATTGGAATAAGTATGTTTTTATTAGTTGGATGTACTGAGAGAAATGTGAAACCTACAAGTCAAGATTTTAATACTGCAAAGGAGTATTTAGAAACTAAAGGATACAACATAGTTGAAAGTTCTAATAAAGTCTATGAATACACCTTAACTAAAGAAAAACTAAAAAGTATGCATGAATTTATGGTTTGGAATGTGCAAAGAGAAAAGGCAGAGGAATATTTAAATAAAGATATTTCGTTATATGTTTTTGTTGTTGATAATCACATTTTAAGAAGTGATTTTAAAGTAAATACTAAGGTTTGTGTTATGATTTGTGAAGGTAAAGTTATAGGCGGATATTCTTTCCCAGATAATAATTCATACAGTAAAATCTATTCTTTAGACGGAAGTATAAAAGAATAAATTACAATTGTAAAAGTTTCAAAAAGTATTTTTGAAGTTTGGTACTATAAATATTTAAAGTGATAAAATTAAATTAATAATTAGATTTTTAAAAGGAAGTGTATCTAAATGAAATATTGGCAAATATCAGCAGGGGATGGAAGTGTAGATCTATCAGATATTTTTATAAAGCTTAATGTAGCTTTACAAGGCCCAGGAGATTACGGCGATTATTTCGATAATAGAATATTATATAAAGACCTAGGAACTAGTGGCAAAGTAGTAAAAACTTTTGCAGAAGACGTAAAAATAGGTGATAGATTAATTTTAAAAAGGAAGAAATTAAATACAGAAGACACATCAGAAATAGTTGCAGTAGGAGAGGTTTTAGGACCTTATAGATATGAACCTGTATTTTCAGATGTTGAACTTGAAGGGTTAGGTCTTCAGCATTGTAGAAGAGTTAAATGGTATGTACCTAAGGAAGAAATTCTTGCAGTAGGGCCTGGTGCTTTAGAAAAAATTGAAAAATTAGAAGAGGACAACCCTATGATAAAAAAAGGCGAAGAAATACTTCTAAAGTACCATGAAGATAATAAAGAAATAGAATAAAAAAATAAGTTTTAGGATATATTAAAGATGATACAAAACAGTATCATCTTTTTTTATTAGGTTATAATTTTTTAATTAATCACAACGATTTAATATTAGGATTAGTTAAAAAATTATTATATAAATTATAAAATATTCAATTTCCTTGACAGAAGAAATATACTGTGATATGAATAAATAGTTAAAAATTTAAGTATCTACATAACTATTTTGAATAAATATTCAAAATCTATACAAAAACATATATACAATATTTGGAATATACTGTATAATAAAAATCAATTACTTAAAAATAAAAATATATTAAAAGAAGGGGGCATTGAAATGTTTCAAATGAATTCTAATTGTGATAAGAGAGTTGAAAATTTTGCATGTGGAGGTCAGGACGTAAGAGAAAGATCATGGTGCTATACTAGCGAATGCTGTTCTAAATCTATATACTGCAGAGAAGATATGAGAAATGTTAGAGAAGTAATTAGCGGAGGCGCTAATTATAGAATCATTGCCCAAGGCAAAGATACAAATTCAGGTTATGTGAGATAGGAACTAATAAGGTAGCTTTAAATTTGAAGCTATCTTTTTTTATGTATAGAAAATATAAAATTTTAGTTATAATAAATTTGAAATAGGATTTTTCAAATAAAAAAGAGAGGATAAATGTAATTATTTAATCGGTAATTGTTTTAAAGCGAAATAACTAGAAGTTTTATTTAGAAAGGGATGATTAACATAATAAATAAACTAAAAAATATATTAAAACCCATTATAGGCTATGCATTTATATCTATAATTTTAATAGCGGTTATTTCTGTTATTGCTATAGTGGGAGGCGGAATAATGAGGATATTTGGCTTCGAGTATACTTCTATAAAAAGTATTATTATATTTTTTATTATAGTAGCCATAGCAGGATTTCCAATAGAAATTCTATCAATAGTAATTCCTAAAGCACTATTAGCACTAGATAAGATTACTATTAAATGGGCAAAGATGTTATTCATTTTATTAGACACACTGTCAACAATGTTTACAATGTCTTTAATTGATTATTTTATGGGAAGTGTATCTGCATCAGATTTATCTATATTGGTAATATCGTTTATGATAGCACTTTTATCAATAAAAGATTTTAATGAGTAAGTATACTTTATAGATTGGGTTTAATTAAGAAATAAAGGGACAAACTACTTATCTATTTTAAAAAACTAATAGGATATAAGTAATAAAAAAATTAAAAATAAAAAAAACTACACCATTGTTACGAAATATTATTGGTACAAGGGATTTTCGCTATATTGCTATAAATTTTTGATATTTTGGACAAGTAAAAATTATTTAGACAAACTATAAAAATTTTGTTGTAGTAGACAAGTAGAATTCAGAGGGACAAGCTATTAAAATAGATCTATATTAGGAGTTATTTTAAGGAAAATTAAATCACTTTTACACAAAAAATAGAACTTATTAAATTAGACAAAACAGTATGTTTTTCATAGGAGCCTTCGTAAATATAAACGAACCAATTTAAATAAACTTGCAGATATTTTGTTGCAACGCTTCTAAATTTTCTAAGCCATCTTCTTAAATTTAATATAAAATCAGAGCAGTGACTAAGTAAAATTTCACTTTCTTCTCTAGAAATTTCTAGTTCTTTCTTTTTATGAAGAGAGTAGTTTAATCTTTTTGATACAAGATAAGAGAATCTATCTTTTCCTGGTAAAAAGTAAGTGTTAAATACAGGTTTAAACTCATTTAATAAATTCTCTATAGATTCTTTTGTAGGGCTCATAGAATCAAAGGATATCTTAGCTAGAGAGTAGTTATTTTTGTTAATAGTAGTAGCTACAAAGATATTTTTTCTTCTAGAAATAGTGCAAACGGGGGGAGTCTTTTGCCCCTTAAAGTTTTCTAAAAACTTAGTATGTCTCATAGCTGTAACTATATGAG
>NZ_JADEKP010000008.1 GCF_015234215.1 Clostridium chrysemydis
TCTAACCCTCTGATTTGTCCTCTCATTTTTTCTGAGATTGATAACCCTGCTGCGTCATCTCCAGCTCTGTTGATTCTTAAACCTGAGCTTAATTTTTCCATAGCTTTTGATTGTTTAAATGAGTTTACTCCCATTTGTCTGTTTGCGTTCATAGCATTCATATTGTGATTAATTATCATAATAAATTCCTCCTTGATTTTAAACTGAACTTCCTTGTTCAAATTCTTACTTTAATAATCGCATTGTTTTTTCTTATCTTTATGTTAGTTAATAATTATTAACAATTAATTCATAATGAAAATAAAAAAAAGCATGTCTAATATTAGACATGCTTTAAAAATTATCTTAATAATTGTAATACTGCTTGAGGTTGTTGGTTAGCTTGTGCTAGCATTGCTTGTGCTGCTTGTGAAAGGATGTTATCTTTTGAGAATTCCATCATTTCTTTAGCCATATCAACGTCTCTGATTCTTGATTCTGCAGCTTGTAAGTTTTCAGCTGTGTTATTAGTTGATCTTATTGAAGACTCTAATCTGTTTTGAACTGATCCTAGGTCTGCTCTGAATCCTGAAACTGATTGGATAGCTGTATCTAAGCTTGTTATAGCTTTTTGTGCAGCTGTTTGAGTTCCAACACTTGCTTTACTTGCATCAATACTTAATGCAGTAGCTCTCATGTCTTGTAATTTTATTTTTATAGTTTGTCCTGAGTTTGCTCCAACTTGGAAGCTAACGCTTTTTGATGATTTAATAAGACTTTGTTTGTTGAATTGAGTTTGATCTCCAATTCTTGTTATCTCAGCTTGTAATTGAGTGAACTCTTTATTAATTTGGTCTCTATCTTCTTTAATGTTAGTTCCGTTTGAAGATTGAACTGCAAGTTCTCTCATTCTTTGTAGAATTGAGTGAGTTTCGTTTGTAGCACCTTCAGCAGTTTGGATTAAAGAAATACCATCTTGTGAGTTTCTTGAACCTTGCTCTAACCCTCTGATTTGTCCTCTCATTTTTTCTGAGATTGATAACCCTGCTGCGTCATCTCCAGCTCTGTTGATTCTTAAACCTGAGCTTAATTTTTCCATAGCTTTTGATTGTTTAAATGAGTTTACTCCCATTTGTCTGTTTGCGTTCATAGCATTCATATTGTGATTAATTATCATAATAAATTCCTCCTTGATTTTAAATTTGAACTTCCTTGTTCAAATATCTATTTAATAATCGCATACTTTTTGTAATTACTTTATAGTTTTTTTCTTATTTAACATATTGTTCATAAAAAAGGCACACCAAAAGATGTGCCTAAATATTATTAAATTATCTTAATAATTGTAATACTGCTTGAGGTTGTTGGTTAGCTTGTGCTAGCATTGCTTGCGCTGCTTGTGCTAAGATGTTATCTTTTGAGAATTCCATCATTTCTTTAGCCATATCAACGTCTCTGATTCTTGATTCTGCAGCTTGTAAGTTTTCAGCTGTGTTATTAGTTGATCTTATTGAAGATTCTAATCTATTTTGAACTGATCCTAAATCTGCTCTGAATCCTGATACAGTTTGGATAGCTGTATCTATGTTAGTTATAGCACTTGAAGCTCCTGTTTGGCTTGAAACTGTAGCATCTTTTAATCCTAAAGCACTAGTTCTCATATCTTTTAAACTAATTGATATAGTTTGTCCTGAGTTTGCTCCAACTTGGAAAGTAACATCCTTAGCTGATTTTAAAAGATTTTGTTTGTTGAATTGAGTTTGATCTCCAATTCTTGTTATTTCATCTTTTAATTGAGTGAACTCTTTTTGTATTTGAGATCTATCTTCTGAAATATTAGTTCCGTTTGAAGATTGAACTGCAAGTTCTCTCATTCTTTGTAGAATTGAATGAGTTTCGTTTGTAGCTCCTTCTGCAGTTTGAATTAAAGAAATACCATCTTGTGAGTTTCTTGAACCTTGCTCTAATCCTCTGATTTGTCCTCTCATTTTTTCTGAGATTGAAAGACCAGCTGCGTCATCTCCAGCTCTGTTAATTCTTAAACCTGAGCTTAATTTTTCCATAGCTTTAGTTTGTTTAAATGAGTTTACTCCCATTTGTCTGTTTGCGTTCATAGCATTCATATTGTGATTGATTATCATAATAAATTCCTCCTTGATTTTAAACTGAACTTCCTTGTTCATCTTTATTTTCCTTTATATTATCGTCATTTTATCTTTTCACTTTACTCTTTTTTCTATTTTTATTAATTTGATTTATAAATAAGGAAAAATTTAATAATATCTAAATTTCCTTATAGTTTTATGATACAAATAAAATAAGCTATCCCTAAAGGATAGCTTATAATTATATTTTCTTATTAAAATAAACAGGCTTACTTGCAAAATTACCATAATTTTGCCTAGCTAGTCTTCTTTTTTTAATAAGTTCGATTTCATTTTTAATCTCTATTTTTTTATCAATTATCATCTTATTTAACTTTTCATCATTTTTAAAGATATTTAATTCATTTGCTATCTTTAAACCTTCTTCTTTATCGAATTCTAAACATTTAAAATTTTCAAGAAGATTTTCACGTGATATTACAAATTCTTCAATATCTTTATCTTCTTTTATAAATTCCATAGCCTTAAGAGTACAGTTATTATATTTTTCTAATAGTTCTCTAAGTTCCACTACTTACCACCGCCAAGTTGTGCCATAAGGTAAGCATTTTGACTATTTAATTTATTCATTTGAGTTTCAAGTCTTGAGAACTGTAGATAATAGTTATTTTCTCTAGTTGCTAAGTCTCTTTCCATTTCTGCTATTATCTTTTGCTTTTTCTCCATTGTAGTTGTTAATTCATTATTAAAAGCAGTTACAGAACCCTCCATTCCAGCTTTTTTCATTAATGGAGCTGAAACAGAAACAGTTTCATTATATAAAGTATCCTTCATCTTAGCTAATATTCCTCCAGTTGATGGGTCTTTATCATCTACTGGTTGTCTTAAGAATAAATCTTTAACTTCTCCTGGATTCTTTTCTAAAGCTTCTTCTAATTTAAACTCATCTATAGTAAACATCCCGTTTTGCTCACCATAGTTATTAACAGGAATTATACCTATTTTTTCAAGGTTCATCCCCCCAAAGTTAGTTCTCATTATACCTTTTAATTTGTCATTTATTCTATCAAGATTCATATCACCTTTTAAAAGACCTTCTTTAGCTTTTTTATCCCAAAGCTTTTGTTGATCTTCTGACATATCTTTTCTTTGTTCATCAGTTAAAGGCGTATAACTTTTATCGTGCTTAGTAAGTAATTGCTTATTCATATTTTCTATAAGCTTATTATAATCATTTACGAAATTAACAATTAAATCCTTAGTTTTAGTAACATCATTTTTACCAGTAAGCCTAACAGCATCAGTTGTTACATCATGAAAATCAAATTTAATCCCATCTAAAGTAAGCGTGTTAGATTCTAAGTCCTTGAACTCCTTTGTTACACCATTTTTTGTAATTTCAACATTTGCATTAGTTCCCTTTGCTTCTGTTCCATTTATTTTAAAACTAGCATTAGCACCCGTTTTACTCGTTTTAAATTCTAAACCATTATAAAAATCTGATTTTGAAACCTTTAAATCTATTTTGTTATCCTTGAATTGCTTATTTAAATCATCAATAATTTCACTTTCTGATCTATTGGCCCCAGTAGCATAATCTTTAACAGGTACCGTTATAGTTTTTCCATCCATTTGTATTTCAATAGGCCCATCATATAAATGACCCTCTTCTAGTATAGCTGTAGCACTTGTAGCCACACTGTTAACTTTTACACTATAGTTTTCAACTTGAGACCCTGCTGATCCAGTTGCTGTAACAGCATTATCATTACTTGAAGTAAATCCTACTGTTTGCCAGTTAGATGAACTCATAAGTGAATCTTTACTGCTTATACTAAAATATTTATTATAAAAATCTTGAGATTGCTTTAATACATCTCTATAAAGGTCTTGTTGATATTTAATTCTTAAATTGTCTTGCTTTACTCTATCAACTTTCATTTGGTAAGGTTTCATCATTTCCTTTACCATTGAATCTGTATCCATACCTGTTGCTAACCCTGGTATTCTCATAATTACACTCTCCTATCTAACACTTCTTGCTTTCTTTTCAGCTTCGTACCAAGTGTTTCTTATATCCTCTATTAAAGGAATAACTTTATCTAACTCTTTTACGTCTTTTTTAAAGTTAGCTTCCACTAGCCCCTCTTTAATAAATGCATATATAGCCATCATATTTTTAGCCCAATCACCTGCACTTACATCAAGACTTACCATAAGTTCTGTAAAAATGTCTTGAGTTTTCATTAAGTTTTCATGAGCTTTTTGAACATTATTATCTAATATAGCTTGTCTAGCTATTTTTGAAAATTTAACTGCTCCATCTACTAACATTAATAATAATTGTTCTTTAGATGCATAATTTACACTGTTATTTTTATAAGTATTATATGCATTTTGTCCGTACATATAATTTACCTCCTCTTATCTAAGATAAAGCCTAAAACTTCTTTATCTTTTACTTCCATTAAAGCATCTACGTCCATTTCATTGTTTTTTTCGCAATCTATTGTTACATAGCGCCTTTTAACTTCTATAGCATTATTTTGAATTTTTATATTTTTAGTAAATTCAGTTGTAAGTTCTGCCTTTTTTACTTTGTGAACTTTTCCATCTTTAGTTTTTTCTATAATTTTTCGTCTAGCATCATCATCTATCTTGTTTATCCTATTTAACATAATCTAAGCCTTCTTATCAAACACTACACCAGCTAGCTCGCAAAGCTTTGCAACTAAATCTAGTATTTTCTTAGGAGGTACTTCTAAAAGTACCTCCTTAGTATCTGTATTAACTATTTTTACCATTATGTCACCAAATTTATCATGAACTTTATATTCAGCTCTTGCATGTTCTTTATTTAGTAGTTTATTTAGCTTAGAAACTGATTTTTGTAGTTCCTTTTTCCTAAGTTCATCATCTTTTTGTAGATTTTCTTTTTTGTGACTTAAATCTGTTTCTTTAATAGGCTCTATTTTTTTATCATCTGCATAAACTTCTAGTCCTTTAATTCCGTTAGCTAGTAAATTTATATCCATCTAATCACCCTATTTTTTAAGATTTTTTAATAAGTCTAAATCTATTTTTGTTGCATTTTTATTTTCATCTTTAACTTCTTTATATAATTCTTTTCTTAATATACTTACGCTTTTTGGAGCGTCTATAGCAAGTTTTACAGAACCATCATCTAGTTTTGAAACTAATATTTCTATATCATCTCCAATAAGGATTGATTCACCTTTCTTTCTTGAAACCACTAACATAATTATACCTCCAATAAAGGCTGCTTTATTTTATACTTGTTGTTATCTAGTATAATTTGCTCACCAATATTTTCATTTATATTTATAATTAATGGTGCACAAAGGTTTGTAGTTATATTTTGAACCTTTGAATTTAAAGTTACAGTAGTAAGTATCAATACATCTTCATAAGATTTTAAATTAAGAGATTCTTTTATATCCTCTTTTAATTCAATTTCGTATTCTTTTTTAACTTCAAATGGTGATATAACAACAAATGCTAACTCATCATTTTCTAGAGAATGTAATATTTTAAAAGGTTCATTTCCTTCTAAATCTAATAAAACGTATTTTTTGTATTCTTGAAATCCTGGAATACCTTTTTTAAATGTTATAATATCTTTTGAATTGTATTCCATAGTTCCATGTATCTTTGAAACTAACTCCATAAACTTTTCCTCCTATCTAATGTAATCCATTAGTGTCTGCGGTAATACTTTTGCACTAGTTTGAAGCGCTGCTGTATAAACTGTTTCTGCCATTGAATATTCCATAGTTTTTTGTGTAAAATCTATATCTTCTGTTTTTGAAAGTATTTCTTTCATATTTAAATTCTCTGATTCATTTTTTTGAAGTGCAGCTTCCATTCTATTTTGTTTTGCCCCAACTTCTCCCCTAACTTTCATTAAGTTTTGAATCATTGAATCCATCGATGTTAAATTTTCCTTAGTAACTTTAGATGCTTCATCTGGATTTGTTGATTGAAGGTTATTTGTTATATCCTTCATTAAATCCATAAAGTTTTGATCTTTTCCGTCTTTACCTCTAAAGTTTAATATTTGCATTGCATTGACATTATAGTTAACTACAACACCTTGTGAAATTTCAACATTTAAATTTCCCTCTATCATATTCAACTCTGCATTTGCATTTTGGTCAGTTCCATCAGTTATAAGAGGACTTCCATCTCTTCCAAGGAATACAAGCTCGCTATTATTAGTTAAAGGATTTTCAGTTGTTCCTATTGGCTTTGCTGTTCCTCTTGTTCCACCAAATATATATCTACCATCAAAGTTAGTGTTTAATATTTGTGCTACTTGTTCCACTTGTTGATTTATTTCATCATTTATAGCTTTCTTTTCATCTGGTCCGTAAGCTGCATTACCTGATGATACCATAAGTTCTCTAGTTCTTTGCATTACATTAGTTAATTGGTTTAATGCAGTATCTGTTGCATCAAGCCAATTTATAGTATCATTTATATTATCATTGTATTGAACGTTTGTATTTACATCTGTGTGTAGTTGCATAGACCTTGCAACTCTAAATGGGTCATCTGATGGCTTTCTAATTTCTTTACCACTACTTAATTGACCATTTAATCTATTTAAATTATTTAAGTTTTTTCCCATATCTCTTAAATAATTGTTTGACATCATTTTATTTGTAATTCTCATAATTTAAACTCCTCCTATCTTATAAGTCCATTAATAACAACATCTAAAAGCTGATCTAAAGTTGATATAACTTTTGCATTAGCACTATATGCATGTTGATATTGAATAAGGTTTGCCATCTCTTCATCTAAAGAAACGCCTGAGACAGAATCTCTACTTTGTTCTAAATTCCCTAAAAGATCTTCCTGGTTTTTAACCATCCTTTGAGCTTCTTGTGATTGAACTCCAAGTCTATCTATAGAATCTTTAAAATATGAATCCATTGTCATACCACTTGTAGCATCTCCAATATTTAATCTATCAAATGTTGATCCACCGTTAGATTGTTTAAACATATCTTCTCTAGAATTTATTTTAGTTCCAAAATCTTGGATTCTAATCATTCTATCTCTAAGTGATGCAATTGCAAGTGCTCTAGCACCATCTGTTTCACCATCATCTGTATTTTGACTAGTATAAGCGTAGTTTGAATCATGAGTTTTTGTTTTTATTTTCATTACATCATTTAATATTTCTTCATTTATTGTAATATTTTTAGCTGTAATTTCATTTTCATTATTTAAAGTATCATCTAAATTATTTAATATATGGCTTGAATTATATGATGCAACATCTTTATTAACAAAGAAAGGCATATAATCTTTATTTGGATTACCTGTTCCTGCATTTGCAGTGTCTAATCCACTATGAACTGCATTTACAGAAAATGCTATAGACTTTGCTAAACTATTTAATTCATCCATATATCTATTTATATCTTTTTGTACAGATACATTTCCTGAAATTTCCCCTTGAGTTGGTGCAAATACCATAAGTTGAGTTGCATCTACTAAGTCACCATCTCCGATTGGGTATCCATCACCTTTAACAGCTTGTCCAGAGCCGTCTCCCCAAAGTATTCTACTAGCTTCAAGTCCTTCAACTTGTTCGTCTGATAAACCGCTTACCCTTAAGGTTTGAACGCTACTTGAACTACTTGTATCACCCTTTTTATAATAAGTAATAACATGAACTCCTGGGTTTTTTGGATCTGCTTTAATCTCAGATATAAATGATAGTCTTGAAACCTCTCCATCTGGAGCTGAGTTTACAAGGTTTGGATATTTCATTCCATTAGCATCTGTTGGTGCTACATCTATCCCATTAAAATCTGATTTATTTATTTTTATATTAAACTTATAACTTAATTCATCTAATAACGTATCTCTTTTATCCATTAAGTCATTTGGAGTCATTCCAGATGAACTTACTTGAATTATTTCTTTGTTTAATTGATTTATTTGATCTAAATAACTATTAACTTCAGTTACATTATTCTTTAAGTTTAATTTTACATTCTTTTGTAAATCCTCAAGCTTAGAGTATGTATGGTTTAATGCATCAGTTAAAGCTAAAGTTTGCTGAGCTACTACTGTTCTAGCATTTGAACTTTGAGGTTGTTTTGATAACTCTTGAAAAGAGTCAAAAAACTTACCAATCAAAGTTGATATACCAGTATCTGATGGTTCGTTATAAATACTTTCTATTTCGCTTAAGTACTTACTTCTTACATCATACTTACCAAGCGAACTCGTCTCACCTCTAACTTGATAATCTAAGAAATTATCTCTAATTCTTTCTATAGCTTGAACTTGCGCCCCTGTTCCAACTTGTCCTGGAACTACAGTATCAAACTTTCCATTCCCACCATAAGGCCTAGTTGTTTCAATTTTTGCCCTCTGCCTTGAATATCCTGGTGTATTTGCATTTGTGATATTATGAGAAGTTACATCTATTGTACTTTGAGCAACACCTATTCCTCTTTTTGCAATATTAAAACTTCCAAATAATCCTGTCATTTAACTACCTCCTAATCGTACCATATGAACTATACGTCTTTGCCTCTTTTTTAGGAGTCAGCATACTTAACATCCTTGTTGTGAATCCAAGCTCCTGTTTTATTAGCATTTCATTAGTGTCTTTTTGAAGCTTGATTGCTTCTATAGTTTTTTTAATTTTTCTAAAACTATTATCTAATTCATCTGAAGAGGCATTTTCTATGATATTACTCATACTTGCCTTTCCAGTTAATTTTCTTCTTTCAACTTCAGCTTCAGCCACTTCTTTATTGCATAATTGAATTTCAGTTACTATAGCATCTAACTTAAATGTGTCCTTTTCCATAATAAGTGTAAATTGCTTATCTAGTAACTTCAAAAGCTTATTTAGCGCTTCATCTTCTTTTTTTAGGATTTCAATTAGTTCATTAATCATAATTATCTCCTATTTTCATTAATAAATTTCATCATACTTTCTGCAGTAAGTTTAGCATCAACCTTATAAGTTCCATCTTTAATCATTTTTTTTAGTTCTTCGATTCTCTTAGAGTTGTCCAGGCTCTTTGAATTATCAAAATTACTAAGTTTTTTAGCCTCATTTGAGATTTCTATTCTGTCCTTGATTTTGTTTTTACTTACGTTTTGATCGTCTTTAACCTTATTATTATTGTAATTATTATAAAGGTTTTGAACTTTCATTCCACCAATTTTCATCTTTAACCCCTCCGTGTTATCATTGATTACTTATATTATCGTACTCTTAAAATAAATATTTAGCCTTAAATATAAAAGAAGTAGGGAAATTCCCTACTCTTTATTATAAATTATTTTAATGATTTTATTCTATCTGCACCAGAAATTATACTTGTTATTCTAACACCAAAATTTTCATCAACAACTACAACTTCACCGTATGCTATCTTTTTACCATTTACTAAAACTTCAACTGGCTCTTCTGCTAAAGTTTCTAATTCAATTAATGAACCTGTTCCAAGTGATAATATATCTCTTATGCTCTTTTTAGTTCTACCTAAAACAACAGATACATTTAAAGGAACATCCATAATTAAATCCATATTTCTGTTTCCTGAAACATTATTAGAAGGCGCTAAAGGTTCGAAGTTAGCTGTGCTTACCTCTACAGGTTCAACTCTTCTTTGCATAACCGGCTCCTCATAACTATATTCAACTTGCTCTACGTTATTTGCTATTTCTTTAGCTTTAACTTCTTCTTTAACAGTTTGAACTTTTGGCTCTTCTTTAACCTCTTTAGTTTCTGAAACCTTTTGCTCCTCTTCTTTTTCCTCTGTTCCCATCATAATTGATGCGATCTTTTTAGCTGTTGGAAGCGGAAGAACTTGCATTATATTACTATCTACTAAATCTCCTATAGTCATTCTAAATGAAACTTGAACTATAGTTTCATCCTCAGCTATTTTATCTGTTAATATCTCATCTTTATTACTCCATATCTTAGATATAGGTGGACTTATATTAACTTCTCTTGCAAACATTGTCGCCATCGATGTAGCTGATGAGCCTATCATTTGATTCATAGCTTCACTTACAGCACTAAGTTCTATTTCTGATAATTCGTGAGATGTAATTTTTCCATCTCCACCCATCATTAAGTTTGCAATAACAGCTGCATCATCAGTTTTTATAACTAATAGGTTTCTTCCTACTATACCACTTACATACTCAACATCTAGAACTACATTTGGAGTTTCAAATGATTCTTTTATGTCTTTTAAGTTAGTTATAGATACAACAGGAGTAGTTATATTTACTTTTTGATTTATTATTTGATAAAGTGCAGTAGATGCAGATCCCATTGAAATATTACCTATTTCACCTAGTAAATCTTTTTCTACTTCAGTTAAGCCATCATCCTTTGAATTAGCATTTGAAGCTTCTGCACTACTATCGTCCCCACCATTTAATAGTGAATCTATTTCTTCTTGAGACAGAAATCCATTACTCATAATTGTCCACATCCTTATCTATTATATCTAGGATAGAGACACCCTTATTTTTGCCAATTGTTCCAGGCTTCGCGTAGAAACAGCTCTCTCCTTCTACATAAACCGTTATAGGGCTTGAAGATTTGTCATCTAACCTTATTACATCACCATTTCCTAATTTTAAGAAGTCATTGATAGTTAATGTAGCCTCTCCAAGTTCAACTTCTACATCTACATCAACTTTTTCAACTTCTCTTCTTAACTTAGCTTCTACCTCTTCATCTCTACCATCATCATCACTGTTAAACCAGTATTGAACTACTAATTTATCTAATATTTTTTCAATTGATAGATAAGGGATACACATATTTATAAATGTTGCAAGCTTACCTATCTCTACTGAAAATGTTATTAATGCTACTGGCTCGTTTGGTGCTAGTGTTTGGTTAACTGCTGGATTTGTTTCAAGAGCTTCTATTTCAGGTTCAACCTTTAAAATATCTTCCCAAGCAAGCTTAAGATTTGAAAGCATTCCAGTTGTCATATTTAACATTATGTTTTTATCAATATCAGTAAATTCCTTATTTACCTTAACACGATCTCCGCTACCGCCAAGAAGCATATCAATTATTGCAAAAGAAAACTGTGGATTACATTCAAATAAAATAGTTCCACTAAGCGGCGGCAATTTAAAAACTGTCATCATCGTAGGGTTTTGAATTGAATGTATGAATTCATCGTATGTAACCTGCTCAACAGTTTCAATCCTCATTTTAACATTCTTTCTAAGTTGAGCAGTTAAATAATTAGATACAACTCTTGCAAAGTTGTCATGAACAAGTTCAAGTGTTCTAATATGCTCTTTAGAGAATTTTTGAGGACTTCTAAAGTCATAGGCTTTTACCTTTTGCTTTTCCTCTTCTTCTGTCACTTGCTCTGGCTCTATTTCACCAGATGATAATGCAGATAATAGGGCATCTATCTCATTTTGCGATAAAACATCTGACATATTGTCCCCTCATTTCTTTATTAATTTAATAGCTTTTCAATATCTATTATAGTTAATAGATTATCTTCATGCTTTATGATTCCTTTAATGTAGCTTTCTTGCTTTTCATCACCAACCGGTTGGACCTCTTTTTCATCTATATAAAGTACTTCTTCTACTCTATCTACAGATATTCCAACTTCTTCTCCATCAACTGATATAATTATTACATTTTCTTGTTCATCACTTGAGTGAATATTTAATAGTAAGTTTATATCAACTAAAGATTTTATACTTCCTCTTAAGTTAATTAATCCTTTAATGTGGCTTGGTGCATTTGGAACCTTAGTTATTCCCATGATGTCATTTATACCTTGAACCTTTTCTGTCTCTACAGCGAAATGCTCATCTCCTAATTTGAATACTACTATTTGCATAGTTTGCACCTCCTAAGCTTTTATTATATTAACCTAATACTTTTTTAACAGCTTCTATAACTCTATCAGCTTGGAAAGGCTTTACTATAAAGTCTTTAGCTCCCGCTCTTATTGCGTCCATAACCATTGATTGTTGTCCCATAGCTGAGCACATGATTATTTTTGCATTAGGATCAAATTCCTTTATCTTTTTAACAGCTTCAATTCCATCCATGTCTGGCATAGTTATATCCATTGTAACTATATCTGGGTTTTCTTTTTTATATAAATCTACTGCAATTAAACCATTGCTCGCTTCACCAACAACCTCGAAGTCGTTCTTTTCTAATATGTCCTTTATCATCATTCTCATAAATGCTGCGTCATCAACAACTAATACTTTTGCCATAATATAAATACCTCCAAAATTTTAAATATTAATTTACACCTATTGACTTTAATATTCTGTCTAATGAACCCGGTGCTGGTATATAGTAAAAGTGAACACCTAAATCTTTATTATCTTCACCTTTAAAAATTGTTTCTATATCTAAGATATATTCATCGTGTTGCCCAGCTTCAACGAAGCTTGTGCAAAGTATGGCACTTATCATATCAAATGCCATAGCAGGTACAGATGGTTGTATGCTAAGTCTTGTAAACTCAGCTATTGAATTTAAATAACCAGCTGAAATTATGTTACCATACTCACATAAAACTGAAGCTCCAAGTTCATTTATCTCCTCTGTTTCAATGCCAGTCATGGCTTTTATCATATCAAAAGCAACTTCTCTATCTATTACGATTAAGACATTGCCTGGGATATCTCCAATTACTCTAACTATTACTCCAAATACCGCTTCATCACTAGTTACTTCATAAAGTTCTTCAAAAGCTAAGATATTTACTGCTGGAACTGTCATATCTATCTTTTTATTTAACATCATAGATATTGAAGTTGCTGCATTACCAGCTCCTATGTTTGAAACTTCTCTTAAAGCATCCATTTGCAGTGGAGTATAATTCATTGCTTCCATGTGTTCCCCCTCCTAGGCGGTACTAATATAGAGCACCTACATCAAGTATTAATGTAACTAGTCCATTTCCAAGAATTGTAGCTCCAATATATTCCCTCATATTTTTAAGCGTTTTTCCTAAAGGCTTAATTACTATTTCTTGTTGTCCAACTAGTGAATCAACTAGTAAACCAAACGTCTTATCGCCTACGTTAACTATTATAACAAACTTTTTATCGTTTGGGGCACTTTCTATATTTAATCTATTATTTAATCTAACAAGTGGAATTACATTATCTCTATATACGATAACTTCTTTTCCATTTGTTTTTTTAATTGATTCCTCATTGTAACTTATAACTCTATCTATAAATCCAAGTGAGATTGCAAACGTCTCTTCACCTATCTTTACAAGGAGCGCTTGAATAATTTGAAGAGTTAATGGAAGTCTTATAGTAAATACTGAACCTTTTCCTTCTTCTGAAACTAGTTCAACACTTCCTCCAAGAGATGCAATTTTTGTTTTAACAACATCCATTCCAACTCCTCTTCCAGAAATATCTGTTACTACTTCATTTGTACTAAAGCCTTGAGCAAATATAAGATTTTTAATATCATTTTCTGACATTCCTTCAGTATTGATACCATTTTTCTCAGCTTTTGCTCTTACTCTTTCAACATTTATCCCTGCACCATCATCAACAACTTTAATTAAAGCTTTAGTTCCCTCTTGATATGCTGTAAGCTTTATAGTACCTACAGGATTTTTACCTGCCTTAATTCTATCTTCTGTTGACTCTATACCATGGTCAGCTGCATTTCTAAGTAAATGTATTAAAGGTTCCCCTATTTCATCTATTACAGTTCTATCAAGTTCTGTATCTGCACCTTCAACTACAAAGTTTATTTCTTTGCCAAGTTCAACAGATACATCTCTTATCATTCTTGGG
This sequence comes from Clostridium chrysemydis, assembly GCF_015234215.1. GTDB lineage: Bacteria > Bacillota > Clostridia > Clostridiales > Clostridiaceae > Clostridium > Clostridium chrysemydis. Next base: position 13,932 of record NZ_JADEKP010000008.1, read on the forward strand.
AATCTATTAAATACTACATCTAAAGGAAGCATCCTTATTTTCATAACTAAATCTTGAAGGTCTGATGTAGTTCTACCTACTTGTTCTAAAGTTTCATTTAGTTCAGTAGATTTATTATCAATAACTATTTGTTCAAGTCTAGTTCTATAAATTACAAGCTCTGATACCATATTCATAAGGTTATCAATTCTTTCTAAATCAACCCTAACTGATTGATGAGCTTTTTTAGGCTTTTCCTTTTTCTTTTGCGGAGATTTCTTTATCTCTGGCTCTTTTTTTTCTATTTCTTTTGGCTCTATTTTAGCCTCTTCTTCTTTTACTTCTTCTTTTTCATCTAAAGATTCTAGTTCTTCAGTTAATCCTCTTAAATTAACAACAACTGATTCAACTTCTGATATGCCTTTTACTAAGTCATTTATCTCATCTTCACCATTTGTAGTCAATATTAAGAATTGAAGTGTAAAATCAAATTCTTCGTTTTCTATTTCTTCTGTAGATGGGTTAGATTTAATTATTTCACCCTTTTCTTCTAAATCTTTAACGATTAAAAATGCTCTAGCAGATTTTAATAAAGTATTTTGACTTAAAGTTATTTTTACATCAACTGCATTAAAGCCTTTTTCTTTGGCTTCTTTTATAACTGATATATCATATTCATTTAATTCAATTAAATCTTCATTTGACTCTTTAACTACTTCTTTAGAATCTTCTTTTAAAGTTTCTACCACTTCTTCTTCTGAACCATTTATGCTATGTAAAGCATCAATTATTGGCTTTACGTCAATTTGCTCATCAGTTCCTTCTTCAATAGAATTAACCATTCTCTCTAAAGTATCTAAGCAATCAAATAGTATAGTTACAACTTTTTGTGTTACCTTTACTTTACCTTCTCTAAATTCAGATAAAACATCTTCCATTTTATGTGTCAATTCTGCTATATCGTTAAATCCCATTGTTGCTGCCATACCTTTTATAGTGTGTGCAACTCTGAAAATCTGATTAAGTTTATCTACATCATCTGGATCTTTTTCTAGGTCTAATAATGACTCGTTTAAAGTTTGAAGGTTGTCCATAGACTCTTCTAAAAACATAGTCATATATTGTGATGTATCCATATTGCTTCCTCCCATCTATTAAACTTTTCTATATATAAATGTTGAAGCTTTAGAAAAATCATATTCTTTATAGTTATAAATACTTTCCGTAGCTCCGACAAATAGTAACCCTCCAGGTCTTAGTGCTTTTGAGAAATTCTTAAATATCTCAGCCTTGACTTCATTTTTAAAATATATTACTACATTTCTACAAACTATTAAATCAAAATCACTTTCATATCTGTCTAGTATTAAATCATGTTTTTTAAATGTTACAAGAGACTTTATTTCAGGACTTATTAAATATTTTGTTTCTTGCTTCGTAAAATATTTCTCCATTATATTTTTTTTGACGTTTTTCATTTCAACATTAGTATAAACTCCAGCTTTTGCTTTAGCTAAAATAGTACTATCTATATCTGTTGCTAAAATTTTATGTTTATAAATCGGATTTATTTCCTTTAAAATCATAGCTAAAGTATACGGCTCGCACCCTATTGAACAAGCGGCACTCCATATTTTTAAAGGTCTCTTTTCTTTGTTTACTTTTTCTTTTAATAATCCTTCTAATTCATTAAATAATTCTGGATTTCTAAAAAACTCCGTAACATTTATAGTTATAAAGTCTAAAAATCTTTGTCTTTCTTCATAGTTAGTCTTTATTAGTTTCGTATATTCCTCTAAAGACTTTACCCCTATTCTTGACATTAAGCTATCAATTCTTCTATTTAATTGAGTTGGTTTATATGATGCAAGGTTAATTCCAAGTTCTCTATAGACCCACTTATGAAAATCATCAAAATTCATATTGCCCTCCATTTTAAAGTTAAATTAAGTCTTTTATACCACCAGATATTTTATCTATATCTAATATATAATCGACCTTTCCTGTTAATATAGCCGCCCTTGGCATACCAAATATCGTACATGTATTTTCTGATTGTGCAATTGTAACTCCACCAGCATTTTTAACTGTTTTGATACCATCTGCACCATCTCTTCCCATCCCTGTTAAAAGACATGCTAATATATTTTTTCCATATACCTCTACTGCTGATTGGAATAATTTATCTACAGCAGGTCTTACGCCCCACATTGTAGGTGCATCTGAAAATGCTATTCTTTTATTTTTATCAACAAGCATATGTACTCCGCCTCTTGCAATATAGACTGTATTATTTTCTATTTTCATACCCTCTTCAGCTTCTAAAACTTTAAGGCTACAAACTCTATTTAATCTATCTGCAAAAGCTTTTGTAAATCCTACCGGCATATGTTGAACTATTAATATTGGTTTATTTATACTATTATCAAGTCCTTCAATAACTTTTTGTATCGCTCTAGGGCCTCCAGTAGATGCACCTATTAATATTACATCTATTTTGTTTTTATTAATCTTAACTTCTCTTTTAAGATTAACAAAATCGTCTTCCATAACTTTTACACTTTTACTAGGTCTTGATACATTTTTACTTTTAGTTGCAACTACTTTTAACTTTTCAATTAATTGATCTGAAACTTTTTTTATATCTAGTGAAATTGCACCTGATGGTTTTGTTACAAAATCAACTGCTCCATTATAAAGGCATTCCATAGTTTTACTTGAACCTTCTTCAGTATTACTACTTATCATCATTACAGGAACATAAATATTTTTTCTTTTAAGTTCCTTTAGAGTGTCTATACCATCTAATTCTGGCATTTCTAGATCTAAAGTTACTACATCTGGGTTTAATTCATCTATTCTTTTTATAAGCTCATTACCATTTCTAAGTTTTGCTACAACTTCAAAACTTTCATCTGATTCAATAATCTCAGATATTAGCTTTCTCATAAATGCAGAGTCATCTACTACTGCAACTTTTATTTTAATCCCACTTCCCATTATATTATCTTCACTCCCTGTCCTACAATTTTTAATGTAACCTCTCCATTCTCAGCATCAAAAATCATAGTTCTCCCTTTACTTCCACCTATATCTTCAGAAATTAACCTAATTCCTTCTTTTTCTAAAGCTTTCTTAACTGCTTCACCATTACGTTTTCCAATATCACTAATCATACTAGTATCACTGAAGTTAAACATAGAAGCACCTCCAGCTATCTTAGCTGTCATATCCCGCTTTAATGATCCAGTATTAATCATCTTTTTCACAAGTTCTGGAATTGCTAAATCTGCGTATTTTGCTGTATTAGTAATCTTCTTAAATTGAGTACTATCAGCTAACATGATATGTGCTAAACCTGCGATTTTATTTCGCCTATCATATATAGCTATTCCGACACAAGAACCAAGGCCTATAGTCATTATCTTTCCAGGCGCTCGTACAACATTCAAGTCAGCAATCCCTACCTTTACATCATCAATCACTATAATGCCTCCTAAAATATTTTTGTCTCATCGTCCTCTGAAAGTACCCTGTCTAGATTTAATAAGATAACTATTCTGTCTTCTAACTTTACAAGTCCACTTATATACTCTTCTCTTAACCCATTTGTTATAGGAGGTACTCCCTCTAGTAAATTTAAATCTACAGTTTTAACTTCATATACGTTGTCTACTACTATTCCAAACTGTCTATTGTCTCTTTTTACTATAATTATTTTTCTTCCTTCGCTCTCTTTATCCATATAGCTAAAGCGCTTATTTAAATTAAGTATTGGTAGTATTTTACCCTCATGCTTTATAACACCATCAATATAATTTGGTGAATCAGGCAGTACAGTAGGCTTTTCATACCCTATAATTCTTTCAACTTGTCCTATATCAGTCGCAAAATATTCATTATTAAGGCTAAATATTAAGATTTTCAAATTATTACCTTCCAAGATTACATCCTCCTAAAAATTCAATTTTTCAATAATTAACTCTCCGTCTTTATCAAGATATGCATGTAAATCTTTACCTTTAGTGTCTAGAACACTTTTTCTGTTTCCAACCTTTATAGTTGTATTGTGATAAAACTCATCTACATCTATCTTTCCTTTATCAGAAACACTAAGAACTGTAGTTACTCCAGCTGGACTTCCTACAACTTTAGCTTTTAAGTTTCCATTTGCATAAATCGTTCCGCCTCTACAGACACAATTATCCCCATCAAATATTATGTCTCCCCCTGCGCTAATTTCAGATACATATTGTCCTTTACCATTAAAAACAATATCTCCACTTGCAGTTAAGGTGCTATCTTGACAGTAAGACATAAAAATATTAGATGATCTTTGCATAGTTCTATTTACTTCTTTTATTTCTCTATTTATAATATCGTAAATATTATCTACTTCATTTAGTTCCTTTATATTTAATGGACCTAAACCTGCTAATTTATTTCTTAGTAATTCAATTAAGCCGTCGTCATTTGGGAATAAACTTTTATATGCAACTTTATATGCTAAGACTCTAAAAATCATTTTTTGAAGTCCTTTAAACTTTTGATCTATAATAAGCTTTATAGCTTTTCCAGCCTCAAAAGATCCTTTTTTTGAATTTTTAAGTTGTTTAGAAACACTTATTATCTTTTCTATATCACTATTTAATTCTTTTAGACTTTCAACATATTTTAAGAAATCTTCATTTTCTACTCCCGCAATAACCTTAGAATTTAATACACTACCTTTTATTATCGTATCTCCGCCCGATTTAATAATAGCTGATTCAACATTTTTATTAATATTTATTAAATTACCACCTGAAACAGTCATCCCCATACTAACATTACCATTAATATTTATGTCTCCTATGAAATTAATATTTCCACTTTCTATATCAATATCTTTAGAAATATCCATGCTATCTATAATTTTAATAGTTCCATTTGATAAGTCTACTCTACCATTTTTTATAGATCTTAAAATATCTCCTTCTCTTATTACGCCTTCGCCGATTTTAATAGGTAGTCCTTTTTTATCTATCTTTTTAATATCTTTTCCAAATATATCTTTTCCAGATGATCCAATTTTACCAATATGTATTATAGCTAAATCTGAATCTGCCTTTACGTTATCTATTTTATTTAAATTTCTAAAGTTTACTTTATAATTTATATTATTTTTATCTTCTTTAGTTTTATATAGAAGTTCTATAACATCTTCTTCGTCATCTATTTTTTCTATCCCTCTAGCTATAACTTTTGTTACAGACTCTTCTTTAGATAATATAATTGAGTTTATAGCTTCAAAATCTAATCCAAAAATTACATTTTTAGTCTTTATAAAATTTAAAATCTCTTCTTTCTTTTTATCAAAATCTATTTCCTTATAGTCACCAAAGTCCCGCTTTAAAATAAGTTTGTTTTTTAATTTTTCTTTTTTTAATGTAGAAAATCTGTTATTCCCTCCATTTACTTCAAGAGTTCCTTCCAAGTTATCCTTTGATGCCTTAAAATCTATTGTAAGACCATTATCGTCTTCTAAAACTCTAGCCTTCACAGTATCCATTTTAGAAACTATAACTTTATCTTTCATTTTTTGACCATTTACAATAACCATTACGTTTTCATCTGAAATGATTTCTATTTCTTCACAGTCAAAATCTTCTAACTCAATATCATAAATATTTACTTCATTTAAGATATCAACTTTAAATACAATCCCATCCTCACACTTATCCATTTTAAGCATCTTATATTGTATATCTTTTTTTTCTAGCCCAAACTCATTTGATGCTATATTTAAACATTCATCAATAGTCTTCCCCTCAACAACCATAGCCATCCCCCTTATGTAGTTATTTCCATTTTAAAATTTCAATATCATTTTTCTTTTTAAAATTAATTAAATATGGTTTTCCTACTAGATCTAATAACGGTTTATCGCTTAAAGAATCTGAAAACATATACGAGTTTTTAAAGTCAACCTCAATATTTTCTTTATTTAATACTTCTTTTAATCTTATAACCTTTTGTTCACCTTTGCAGTTTAAACCATCCATCGTTCTAGTGAATTTTCCGCTTGAAAATTTGAATTTTGTTCCTATAACTTTATCTACTTCTTTGATTTTGTAAAATTCTTTTAAATAAAATTCTGGAGATGCAGATATTAAATATATCTTATATCCTTCTTTTTTAAGCTTTTTCATCATATCTATTGCATCATTATATAGAATTTTTTCTAAAACTTTTTCGTAAAATTCCTTAACTGTATTTTCTAAATCTTTTTCTTCTATTCCATCAATAAATTTTAAGAAAGATTGTTTTACTTTTTTTTCATCATATATTTTAAGTCCATATAAAGCTCCACTAAAAATTGCTCTAGGTAAAAATTTAATATTTTTTTTATCCTTATGAATCATAAACTTAAAAAATTGCATTAAAGTTTCTTTTCTTGTAATTGTAAAATCTACGTCAAATATTGCTAATTTCTCCATCTAATCCTCCAAAATCTATTTATATAATTTATTATATAATATATTAATCAGTTTTACTAAAAAAAAGCTAACTTTTTTCAAAAAAAGTTAGCTTTTTTAATAAATTATTTTATTATATTTAAAAAGTTTTTAATTCTTTCTATTCCTTCTTCAATTTGCTCTTTAGAAATCGCATACGAAAGTCTTATATATCCTTCTAATCCAAACCCAATTCCAGGAATAACAGCTACCTTTTCTTTTTCTAAAAGCTCCTTAGAAAACTCTAGAGAGTCCTTTATATCATCATTTAAATATTTCGTTATATCAACCATAACATAAAAAGCTCCTTTTGGCTCAATTATATCTATATCTTTTAAACCTTTTAATAATTTAACCATAAAGTTTTTTCTGTCTTCAAAAGCTTTAACCATTTTTAAAAGCTCATCTTTAGGACCGTTTAAAGCCTCCAGTGCTGCGTATTGAGTTATCGAACAAGTATTTGATGTAGTGTGACTTTGAATACTTGTCATAAGTTTTATAATATCTTTATTAGATGCAGCGTATCCTATTCTCCACCCAGTCATTGCACTTGATTTTGAAAACCCATTTATAACTATCGTATTTTCATAAGCATAAGGGCTTAAGCTTGCAATGCTTATATGCTTCTCATTATCATAAATAAGTTTTTCATAAATCTCATCAGATATTATTATAAGTTTATTTTCTTCTGCAAATTTTGCAAGGTCATAAAGCTCTTCTTTTGTATATATAGTTCCTGTTGGATTGTTTGGACTATTTATTATAAAAGCTTTAGTTTTTGAAGTTACTGCTTTTTCTAATTCTTCCCTATTTAATTTATATCCATTTTCTTTTGAAGTATTTAAAAATACAGGTTTACCATCTGCTAATTTAATTAGTTCTGGATAACTAACCCAGTAAGGCGTTGCCATTATTACTTCATCTTCCGGATTTAAAATAGCTAAAAAAGCATTTGCTAAAGATTGTTTTGCTCCAGTACTTACTAAAATTTGATCCACCTTATACTCTAAGCCGTTATCTTCTTTAAATTTTTTACATATAGCTTCTCTAAGTTCTAGTATTCCTGAAGTTTGAGTATACTTAGTTTTGCCATCAAGCATTGCTTTATAAGCTGCATCTATAATATTTTTAGGTGTATTAAAATCTGGTTCACCTGCCCCAAAGCTTATTACATCAACTCCTAAGTCTCTAAGACTCTTTGCTTTCGCTGTTATTTCAAGAGTTATTGACGGCGCTATATCTTTAGCTTTTTTTGATAAGTTCATATTTGTTTCGCCCCTTTAATTATTTATTCTTTGCTCCTATAAATTTTTCATATAATTCGCTATCTATTCCTTCAGAGCCAATCTCACATTCAGAAAGGCAGCAGTGAAAATCACTTCCACCAGTAACAACCATTTTGTACTTTTTACTCAAGTTATAAAATTTATTTATCTGTTCTTTAGTGTGGCTATTGTGGTATACTTCAATACCTTTTAATCCATAACACCTTAGTTCTTTAATTATATTTTCAACCTCTCGTGCTTTATATATTTTTCCAGGATGCGCTAACACAGCTATTCCCTTTGAATTTATTATAAGTTTTATAGCTTCTTTATAAGTTAGCTTCTTCCCTTTTTCGTAAGCAGGTTTTCCTTGAACTAAATACTTATTAAATGCAGTTTTATAATTGCACTCATAACCTTTTTTAACTATCTCTAGCGCAATATTTGCTCTTCCCACAGTTTCTTTGCCATTTTTCAAAACTTCTGATATATCTATATCAATCCCCATTTTATTAAGCTTTGAAACTATACTTTTAGCTCTCTCTTTTCTATAGAACTTAAGTTCAGTTAATACTTTTTTTAAATTTTCATTTTCTATATCTATAAAATATCCCAAAATATGAATCTCTATTCCATTTACCTCTGTACTAAGTTCAATTCCAGGAATAACATCTAAATCATCATATTTGTTATTTGTTATATATTGAGCATCTAAAGTATCGTGGTCAGTTATAGATATGCATTTAACTCCTTTATTTCTTGCAGTACTTACAATCTCTTCTGGTGTCAACTTGCCATCTGAAAAGGAAGAATGAATATGTAAATCACAAAATTTCATATTAATCACCTTCCAACTCACATAATGAATATACCATTATTGTCTATTAAAGTAAATTATTCAATATAATTATATTCACAAAAGGAGAGTGAATTTTCACTCTCCCATAATTTTTAGTTTTCAACTAATACTTCGTTGTAGTATTTAGCTACTTCATTAAATTCATCTTCGTCTGGAACTACTAGTTCTTCCTCTACTAATCTGAACATATAAACTGAATCATCAGTAGGGTTTTGAGCTAAGTAATACTCTCCACCGTTATATTCAAATTCATCTATAATAGGGCAAGCAACTTCGTTACCTTCTTCGTCTACTAAATCAACTACGAAATGTTCATGTTCTTGTTCACCGCATCCACATCCACATTCGTGATCGTGGTCATGCTCGTGGCTTCCACATCCGCATCCGTTACCTTCTTCGTGGCTTCCACATCCACATTTGTTTAAATCTTTATCCATTTCTTTTTCCTCCTTCAATTGTATATTGTCTATTTTCATTCTACCCTTATTTTATCTAAATTAAAAGCAAATTCTTTAATTTTTTTAATTTATTCACTCATTCTCTACGAATTTTCTTTATTCACTTACTTATAATTGAGTTTTTTTAATATTTTGTAAGATAAATAAAAAAGACTCAAGCAAAGCCTGAGTCTTTTTTTATATTAAAGATGAATTTTAGTTATCAGCAGCTAATTTTTTGTATCCTGCTAATCTTTCTTTTGCATCTTTTTCAGTTTTCTCGAATAATGCTTCTGCAGCTTCTGGGAATGCTTTAGCAAGTGAAGCGTATCTAACTTCTCCCATTAAGAATTCTCTGAAGTCTCCAGTTGGTTCTTTTGAATCTAAAACGAATGGATTCTTTCCAGCTTCTTTAACTTCTGGGTTGAATCTGTACATTGCCCAATATCCGCAATCTACTGCTTTTTTAGCTTCAACTTGGCTGTTACCCATACCAATCTTAATTCCGTGATTTATACATGGAGCGTAAGCTATGATTAGTGATGGTCCTTTGTATGCTTCTGCTTCAGCGATAGCTTTAAGAGTTTGGTTCTTATCAGCTCCCATTGAAATTTGAGCAACATATACATATCCGTAGCTCATTGCGATCATACCAAGGTCTTTTTTCTTAGTTTTCTTACCTGATGCAGCGAATTTAGCTATTGCAGCAGTTGGAGTTGATTTTGATGATTGACCACCAGTGTTTGAGTAAACTTCTGTATCAAATACAAATATGTTTACATCTTCTCCAGTAGCTAATACGTGGTCTACTCCACCGAATCCGATATCATATGACCATCCGTCTCCACCAAATATCCATTGTGATGGTTTTACTAAGAAGTCTTTTTCATTTAAGATAGCTTTTGCGTGTACGTTGTCTGATCCTTCTAAAGCAGCAACAACAGCGTCAGCTCTATCTCTAGTTCCTTCACCAGTTGTGAATCCGTCAACGAATGCTTGTAATTCTTCTACAGCTACTCCGTCAGCGATAGCTTTAAGAGCGTTTTCTTTAACTCTTTCTCTTATAGCGTTAGCACCTAAGAACATACCTAATCCGAATTCAGCGTTGTCTTCGAATAATGAGTTAGCCCAAGCTGGTCCGTGACCTTTGTGGTTAACTGTGTATGGAGTTGAAGGTGCTGATCCACCCCAGATTGATGAACATCCAGTAGCGTTAGCTATCATCATTCTGTCTCCGAATAATTGAGTTATTAACTTAGCGTAAGGAGTTTCTCCACAACCTGCACAAGCTCCTGAGAACTCGAATAATGGTTGCTCGAATTGGCTTCCTTTAAGTGTTTTCTTGTTCATTGGGTTAGCTTTTGGTGAAACTTTTTCTATAGCGTAATCCCAGTTAGCTATTTCAGCATCTTGAGTTGCAGCTGGTTTCATAACTAAAGCTTTTCCTGGTGCTGGACAAACTTGAGCACAGTTTCCACATCCAGTACAATCTAATGGAGTAATTCCGATTGTGAATTTAACAGGAGTTTCAGTTTTTAATGCTCTAGCATCTACAGCTTTGAATCCTGCTGGTGCGTTAGCTAATTCTTCTTCAGTTAATAAGAATGGTCTAATTGCAGCATGTGGACAAACGTAAGCACATTGGTTACATTGAATACATTTATCTTCTTCCCATTCAGGAACGTTTATAGCTATTCCTCTTTTTTCTGAAGCAGCAGTTCCAGCTTCGAAAGTACCATCTTCCATTCCGTTGAATGCTGAAACTGGTAAATCGAATCCTTCTTGTCTGTTTATAGGATCTACTATATTTTTAACGAAATCAGTTTTTGGTCTAGCTTCAACTACTGCTTCTTCTTTAGCATCTTTCCATGAAGCTGGAACTGTGATTTCTACTATTGAGTCAACACCTTTGTCAATTGCAGCGTTGTTCATATCAACAACTTTTTGACCTTTTTTACCGTATGAAGTAACAACAGCGTCTTTTAAGTATTTAACTGCATCTTCAACTGGGATAATGTTTGCTAGCTTGAAGAAAGCTGATTGCATTATCATGTTGATTCTTCCACCTAATCCTATTTCTTGAGCTATCTTAACAGCGTTTAAAGTATAGAATTTGATGTTGTTTTCAGCTATATATCTTTTGTATGAAGCTGGTAAGTTTTCTTCAACTTCTTCTGGAGTCCAGATTGAGTTTAAAAGGAATGTTCCATTTGGTTTTAATCCTTCTAATACGTTGTATTTGTATACATATGATTGGTTGTGACAAGCAACGAAATCAGCTTTGTTTATTAAGTAAGGTGATTTTATTGGTTGTTTACCAAATCTTAAGTGTGATACTGTTATACCACCTGATTTTTTAGAGTCATATGAGAAATATCCTTGAGCATACATATCAGTATGGTCTCCGATAATTTTGATAGCACTTTTGTTAGCACCAACAGTACCATCTGATCCTAATCCCCAGAACTTACAAGCTGTAGTTCCTTTTGGAGTAGCATCTATATCTTCGTGAACTTCTAATGAAGTGTTTGTAACGTCATCGTTTATAGCTAATGTGAATCCGTCTTTTGGTTCGTCTTTAGCTAAGTTTTCATATACTGCAGCGATGTGTCCTGGGTTAGGGTCTTTTGATCCTAATCCGAATCTACCACCAACTATTACAGGAGCATTTTCTTCTCCATAGTAAGCGCTCTTAACATCTAAGTATAATGGTTCACCAACTGAACCTGGTTCTTTAGTTCTATCTAAAACAGCTATTTTCTTAACTGTGCTAGGCATAGCTTTCTTTAATCTTTCGATATCGAAAGGTCTGTATAATCTTACTTTAACAACTCCGACTTTTTGTCCGTTAGCGTTTAAGTAATCTATAGTTTCTTCACAAACATCTGTAGCTGATCCCATTGCAACTATTACTCTGTCAGCATCAGCTGCTCCATAGTAATCGAAACAGTGGTATTCTCTACCAGTTATTTTAGTTATTTCTGCCATATAGTTTTCTACAACATCAGGAATGCTGTTATAGAATTTGTTTACAGCTTCTCTAGTTTGGAAATAGATATCCGGGTTTTGAGCAGTACCTCTAGTCACTGGGTGGTTAGGGTTTAATGCTCTATCTCTGAATGCTTGTAAAGCTTCCATATCTACTAAGTCTTTTAATTCTTCGTGTTCTATAACTTCTACTTTTTGTATTTCGTGTGAAGTTCTGAATCCATCGAAGAAGTTACAGAATGGAACTCTAGTTTTGATAGCTGCTAAGTGAGCTACCGCTGAAAGGTCCATTACCTCTTGAACAGAACCTTCTGCAAGCATAGCGAATCCTGTTTGTCTTGCAGCCATAACATCTTGGTGATCTCCAAATATACTTAGAGATGATGTAGCTAATGCTCTAGCTGATACATGGAATACTCCAGGTAATAATTCTCCAGAAATTTTGTACATATTTGGTATCATTAATAATAAACCTTGTGAAGCAGTATAAGTTGTAGTTAATGCTCCAGCTTGTAATGATCCGTGAACTGCACCTGCAGCTCCAGCTTCTGATTGCATTTCCATAATCTTAACTGGTTGACCGAATATGTTTTTCTTTCCTTGTGCTACCCACTCGTCTACGTGTTCAGCCATTGGTGATGATGGTGTTATAGGATAGATTGCAGCAACCTCTGTGAATGCATATGAAATATGAGCAGCAGCCGTATTTCCATCCATTGTTTTCATTTTTCTCATCGTGTGACCCCTCTTTCTATTATTAAAAAAATAAGAAATTTTTTAATATAAAAAGTTTTAATACAGATTCCACAATTAAAACTTTTTACATCAATATATATAAATAAAATTAGTGAGAAATATAATTTTATTTAAATCGATTAAATTTAAAGTGTCTTACACTTTTACACATTAAATGAGGTAAATCATAATAAAAGATTGTCTTTTATTTAACATACCCCCATAAAAAATATATTACAAAATTCGACTCTGATTTTAAGCTTTGAAAAAGAGATTAACAAAACCTTTTTTAATATTATTAAAAAGTCAAAGTCCATCTCTTTCATTATATACTACTATTAATATTTTGCAAGTTTTCAAAGCTTATTAAAGTTCTAAATTTCCTTATTTACGATAAATATTCTTTTTCTACTACATTTTACTTGTTATAGAACCCTTTATCACGTCCATTATTCCATTTACTCCATTATTCATCTTACTAGATTTCATATTTTTAATTAAAGTTTCTTTATCTTCCTTTAATCTTTTTATTTCATTTAATATTCCAGTACTTGAAAGTTCTTCTTCTTCTATAACATTTGCAAAGCCTTCTTTTTTAAATGAGTTTGCATTTAAAATTTGATCTCCTCTGCTTGCATTTTTTGATAATGGAATTAAAAGAGTTGGCTTTTTAAGAGCTAAAAATTCAAAAATAGAATTTGCACCAGCTCTTGATACTATATAATCAGAAGCTTTAAGTAAATCTTTTAATTCTTCACTTACATATTCAAATTGCTTATATCCTTTTAAAGTTTCTAGTTCTTTTTTATAATTCCCTTTACCACAAAGATGTATTATATTATTTTCTTTAAGTAATTCAGTTAGATTTCCTCTAATCTCATCGTTTATAACTTTAGACCCTAAACTTCCACCCATAACTAATATAATCTCTTTATCGTCATCAAATCCACATAATTTCTTTCCTACTAGTTTTGACCCTTCTAATATTTCAGATCTTATAGGACTTCCTGTTAAAACACCTTTTTCTTTGCTTACATAATTTAAACTCTCCCTAAATGTCACACAAAGTTTATCGCAAAATGGTGATGCTAATTTGTTTGCAAGCCCAGGAGTTATATCTGATTCATGTGCTATAACAGGTATCTTTTTCATAGATGCTGCAATAACTACAGGTACAGTTACAAATCCACCTTTTGAAAATATTACATCTGGTTTTTCTTTATTTAATATTTTTCTAGCCTCATTTATTCCTTTTAATACCTTAAAAGGGTCAGTAAAGTTTTTAATATCAAAATATCTTCTAAGTTTACCTGATGATATACCAAAGTATGGTATATTAGCGTTTCCTATAATATCTTTTTCTATTCCATCTTTACTTCCTATGTATTTTATATCAAAACCTTCTTCTTTTAATCTTGGAACTAATGCAAGATTTGGAGTAACGTGTCCTGCTGTTCCTCCCCCTGTCATTATAATTTTATATTTACTCAAAATTATCTCTCCTTACAATCTAAAATTCTTAATTGAGACTTGAATATTTTTGTCTCCCCTGAATTCATTAATCTCTGGATAATATATTATATCCATCTTAAAATTAGTATATCCTTCAAGTAATAGTTTCGTAAATGCCTCTTCACCATATTTTTCTTCAAAAGACTCTTTAAAGAAATCATACTTATTAAAATTCACTCCATCTATAGTTTTTCCTCCTGGAAGTTCAATTTTAAATCTTAAAAACTTACCTTCCTTACCCATAAACATAACTCTCTTAACTAAAATATCCTTACAAGCAATTACAGGTGTACTATTTCCCTTTCCAAAAGGTTTCATAATATTTAAATCATCAATTATTTTATAATTTAGATTTTGAAGAGGTATAGCTGCATCTATTAAAACTTTAGGCGTTATATCATCTTCTGTTAATTTACAGTTTGAATTTAATTTTCTTCTTAACTTTTCTATATTTTCTTCCTTTAAAGAAAGACCAGCTGCCATAGGATGTCCACCAAACTTCTCTAAATATTCTTTACATTTACTAAGTTCTTCAAACATATTATAACCTTCTATAGATCTACCTGAACCTTTTGGCATATCTTTTCCTTTAGTTATTACTATAGTTGGTAGATTATATCTTTCACGAATTCTACCTGCAACTATTCCTGCAATACTTTCGTGAATACTTTTTTCATAGACTACTATAATTTTATCCCCTGATTTTACTTCACTCTCTACTAACGCTTCAACCTTTTCAACGCTTTCTGAAGTAAGTTCTTGCCTTTTTTCGTTTAATTCATTTAACTTACGTGCAAGGCTTAATGCTTCATCTTTATTTTCTGAAATTAATAGTTCTACAGAATAATCTGCAATCTCAAGCCTTCCTGTTGCATTTATACAAGGCCCTATGCTAAACCCAAAATGTCCTTCGTTTATAGTTTTCTCTTCTAAATTCTTAACTTTTATTAATTCTTTTAATCCTATAATATTAGTATTATTTATAAGTTCTAATCCTTTTTTAACTATAATCCTATTTTCATCAATTAAATTAACCACATCACAAACAGTTGCAATTGCAGCAAACTGTAAAAGTTCTTCTGCTTCTTTTAAATCTATAGAAAATTCTTTATATAATCCAACAACAAACTTATAAGCTACAGAGGCTCCACAAAGATCTTTAAATGGATAAGTGCAATCTTCTCTTTTTGGATTTATTAAAGCATCAGATTTCGGCATAACTTTTATTAGCTTTCCATCTACTTCTTTTAAAGGTATATCATGATGATCTGTAACTACTACAGTTAAACCTAATTCTTTAGCATATTCTATTTCTTCAAAAGCTGAAATTCCATTATCACAAGTTAAGATTATATCTACCCCAGAATCTTTTAGGATTTTTATTCTTTCCTTGTTCATCCCATACCCTTCACTTTCCCTATTTGGAATGTGATATATAAAGTTAGCATTTAATCTTTTTAATCCTTTATATAGTATTGAAGTACTGCATACTCCGTCACAATCATAATCTCCATATATAGCAATTTTTTTATTATTTATTATTGCGTTTTTTATTATTTCTACTCCAAGATTTAAATCCTTTAGTAAAAATGGATCATGAAAATTATTTATATCTCCATATAGGAAAAGAGAAGCTGCTTTAGGATCAGATATTTTTCGATTAGCTAAAAGTCTTAATATAAGACTATCCTCTTTTAAGCTACTAGCTAATCTTTTAAAATCTTCTCTTTTTTCTCTTATAAGCCACTTCTCTTTCATAATTCACCTATTTTTCTAAAAGTTATAAAGCATTCCGTTTCTAATTTCTTCTGCTTCTTTTACTTTTCCTAATTTTTTTAAAATTTCAAATGAAAATTCTAATGCAGTTGCAGGTCCTCTACTTGTTATTATATTTTCATCTATAACTACTCTTTTATCTTCGATATAATTAACATCTCCTAGTTCTTCTTTAAATCCAGGATAAGAAGTTACATCTTTTCCTCTTATTACGTCCGCTTTAGCTAAAACTATAGGTGCTGCACATATTGCAGCTATTATTTTTTTTGAAGAGTTCATATTTTTTATTAAATCTATAACTTCAGAATTATCTCTTAAATTAGTGCTTCCTGGCATTCCACCTGGTAAAACTACAGCATCATAAGCATCTATATCTTTAATTAATTTATCTGCTCTTATAATCATATTATGAGCACCTGTTACTTCTTCTTCAAATATTGAAACTGCATCACAAGTTACATTTGCACGTCTTAAAACATCAACTACTGTTAATGCTTCTATTTCTTCAAATCCATTTGCTAGTAAAACACATACTTTACTCATAAAAAACCCTTCTTTCTTATATAAACTGTATCCCTTTTATTGTATCTATAACTTCTCCAACTAAAAGGTCTGTTCCTCTTCCTGCTCTGTTTTGAAGTTTTATTGAAGATACTTCTAAAGTTTTAACTTCTTTGTTATGGAATATCAAATTAAACTTTTCTGCATCTTCAGTTATATATCTACCGTATATAGCTTTATCTTCGTCTTTTAAGCTTATTCCTGTAACTCCAGATGTAAATTTACCCATTAAACTTACATTATCTACACTAAATCTAATTCCCATTCCTTTTTCTGTAAATAGTGTTACTTCACCGAAATTCAAATCTCCAAGGAAGGTACTAACTACTCTATCTTCTTTAGTTTTTAATTTATAATACGGACAAGTTAAATACTCTCCTTCAAACTCTTTAAATGAAGTCTTTTTAACTAATCCATTTCTAGTAACTGTATAAAGACCTAAATTCTCATTATATCCATTTACAGATATCACTTTTATAATTTCTTCGTCTTTTTCTAAAGAATCTACCATATCTTCTAGTTTTATATCTTTTTCTAAAACACCTATAAGCATAAATGATTTGAGTTTAATTAAATTACCCTTATCAGTAAATAGTAACAAATCGCTTAAAGAGTCTGTATGAACCTTTAAGTCATCATTTTTAGCTACTCTACTTAATGATTTTATTACTTTTTTATTTGTTATACCAATATTAAATTGAACAACTTCTAAGTTATCTACATAAAATGCTTCTGTTATTTTATCTTTTAAAGATAAGTTAAACATTTGAACTGGAAGAATATTTCTTTGACTATTTTCTATTTCTGGTATTTCAAGTGAGAAAGTTAATCCTAGTTTTGTACTAACCTTTAGGAATTCTTTTTTCTCATCTGAAACTAGCATAGTTATATCTATAACTTCTTCATCTTCTTTAAGCTTTATAGCTTGAAGCTTAGTATATGCTGTATCAAAATTATCTAACGATGTCTTTTTAATATATCCTTTATCAGTTATAAATTGAATATATTTATTCGGGTGAAGTGATTTAACTGATATAACTTTAATTATAGATTCATTATCTAAATTAAGTCCCCTAATTAAAGTATCAATTCTTTCACCTTTTTCTTTCCACTTACCTTCTGGAGTGTTTATCCCTTTTAATTTATACATATAACCCTTATCTGTGAAAATAAGTAAAGTATCACATGTATTAGATTCTATTAAGAATTTAAGTTCATCTCCTTCTCTATATTCTATTTCTTTAGAGTCAGAGTTTGATCTTATATAGTTTTTATATGGAATCCTTTTTATAAATCCATCTTTTGATAGAGTTATCATTATATCCTCAATAACTATAAGTTCTTCTATATCAATTTTAGCTTTGCTATCATCCTCTATTATCTTAGTTCTTCTTGGATTTTTGTATTTTTTAGTTACTTCTTGCAACTCTTTTTTAACTACCTTAAGCAGTTCCTTTTCACTAGATAATATCTTTTTAAGCTTTGCTATTATTTTTTGAAGTTCATCATATTCTTTTTTAAATACATCTATTTCAAGTCCTGTTAATCTATAAAGCATCAGTTCAAGTATTGCACTAGACTGAATTTCAGTAAATCCAAATTTAGCTATTAAATTTTCACTTGCATCTTTTTTAGATTTAGAACTTCTAATAGTTTTTATAACCTCATCTAAAACATCAATAGCTTTTATAAATCCTTCAACTATATGAAATCTTTTTTCAGCTATTTCAAGTTCTTTTTTACTTCTTCTAGTTACTATCTCTTTTTGATGATTTACGTAATGCTCTATTATTGTTTTAAGTCCCATAGTTTCTGGTTTACCATCTGCTAGTGCAACCATATTGAAACTTATGTTACACTGAAGATCTGTCTTCTTAAAAAGATATTTAAGAACCTTATCAACACCTTCTTCAGTAGATGCTTTTTTAAATTCGATAACAGCTCTAATACCTGTTCTATCTGATTCATCTCTTATATCAGTGATTCCCTCTAAAACCTTAGTATGCCTTTTATCCGCTGTCATTTCAGAAATAGTTTGAAGTATTCTTGATTTATTTCTTCTATATGGGAATTCAGTAATTACTATTCCAAATCTTCCGTTTTCTAATTTTTCTATAGAAGTTTTTGCTCTACATGTTACCTTGCCGTTTCCAGTTTCATATGCAGATATTAAAGAATTCTTACCAATAAGAACTCCCCCTGTTGGAAGGTCTGGCCCTTTAATATGTTCCATAAGTTCTTTTGTTGTTATTTCGTTATTATCAATATATGCTAAAACCCCATCTGTTACCTCTTCTAAATTATGAGGTGGTATATTAGTTGCAAGTCCAACTGCGATACCAAAAGCTCCGTTAACTAAAAGATTAGGATATCTACTTGGTAATACCTTTGGTTCTAACTCACTATCTGAGTAGTTTAAAACCATATCAACTGTATCTTTTTCTATATCTTTCATCATTTCCATAGCTATAGGTGCAAGCCTCGCTTCTGTATATCTCATAGCAGCTGCTCCATCACCATCTATAGAACCCCAGTTTCCGTGCCCATCTATTAAAGGCTCCCTAGTTGAGAAATCTTGTGCTAATATAACCATAGCATCATATACTGAAGTATCTCCGTGAGGATGGTACTTACCTAAAATATCCCCAACTATTCTAGCTGATTTATAATAAGGTCTATCTGGAAATGCTTTTAATTGATATGCCCCATATAATATTCTTCTATGAACTGGTTTTAACCCATCACGAACGTCTGGAAGTGCTCTTTCTTTAGCTACTTCTATTGCATATGGCAGATAGTTATCTGGCATAGCTTCTTCAAGTGGAATTCTTATAATATTTTTATCCACAGGTATACTACTAACTTTTTTAGCCATAAATCTTTTCCTTTCTATTTGTAATTAAAACTCACCGTATTTATACATATATTTTCTTCTCGGTTCTACTATATCGCCCATAAGAAGAGATACCATTTTTTCTGCCTTTGCAGCATCATCTATAGTAACTTGGAAAAGTGTTCTAGTTTCAGGATTTAAAGTGGTATCCCAAAGTTGGTCTGGGTTCATCTCTCCTAAACCTTTATATCTTTGTATTAATGCACCTTTTCCAATTCTTTCTTTAACTTCATCTAAGTCTTCATCTGAATAAGCATATTCACATACTTCTTTTCCTTTAACCTTTTTATATACTTTATATAAAGGAGGCTGTGCTAAATAAAGATGTCCATTTGCTATAAGTGGTCTCATATATCTATAGATGTATGTCATCCATAAAGTCCTAATATGATAACCATCAACGTCAGCATCACTCATAATTATTATTTTGTTATATCTTAAGTCTTCTTCACTATAATTATCTAAAGTCCCTGTACCTACAGCAGTATTAAATATTTTTAGTTCTTCTGATGCAAGTACATTTTCAAGCTTCTGCTTTTCAGTATTCATTATCTTACCTTTAGATGGCATTATACTTTGAAATCTTCTGTCTCTAGCCATTTTTACTGAACCACCGGCAGAATCTCCTTCGACTACTATAAATTCATTATATGATTTTTCTTTTCCAGTACAAACAGCTACCTTACCTGCTAAAGGTGCCGCACCTTTACCTATTTTTTTCTTTTCTGCTTCATTTATCTTTTTAATTTTATCTCTTCTTTGCGCTGCTTGAAGTGCATTATTTATTATTTTTGATGCAAGGTCTTTATTATCTTCAATCCACTCTGAAAGTTTAGTATATGCAAGTTCATTCATCATAGTATAAGCTTCGTTATTTCCAAGCTTAGTTTTAGTTTGACCTTCAAATTCTGGATTTGATATTTTTATCCTAACGATAGCTGTCATACCTTCTCTTAAATCATCACCCTCGAACTCTTTATCTTTAGGTTTCATAAGTTCAAGTTTTCTACCCCACTCTTTAAAAGCTCTAGTCATTCCTGTCTTAAATCCAGTTTCGTGAGTTCCAGCTTCTGTAGTTGGTATATTATTTACATAACTTGCTATATTATCTGTTGTTGAATCTGTAAACTGCATACAAACTTCACCAAACATATTTAAACCATTTAACCCTTTTTCACCTTCAAAGATAATAGGATCTTTATGAAGAGGTGTTTTACTTTCATTTAAATAATCTATAAAATCTAAAAGTCCTCTCTCAGAGTAGTATTCTTTAACTACTTCTTCATCTTTTCTTCTATCTATAAATTCAAGTCTCATTCCTTTATTTTGGAATGCTAGTTCTTGAAGTCTTTCATCTATTACATCACCTTTAAAGTCTATAGTTGAAAATATATCTTTATCTGGCATAAATGTTACCATAGTTCCCGTATCTTTACACTTACCTACTACCTCTAAAGGAGTCACAGGAGTTCCTGGCATATCTTTTTTTAGTTCTTTATCATAAGCGTATTCAAATCTTTGCTTGTATATATTTCCGTTTTGATGAACTTCAACTTCTACCCATTTAGAAAGAGCATTAACTACAGCTGCTCCAACTCCGTGAAGACCACCTGATGTTTTGTAGTTTTTGTTATCAAACTTTCCCCCTGTGTGAAGTTCAGTATATACCATCTCAACTCCACTTTTCTTTTTGATAGGATGTATTCCTGTAGGTATACCTCTACCGTTATCCATAACAGTAACACTTTTATCTTTATTTAGTATTATAGTTGCCTTTGTACCAAAGCCATTTGATACTTCATCTATAGCATTATCTAATATTTCCCACACACAATGATGTAAACCCTTAGTTCCAGTTGAACCTATATACATACCCGGTCTAACTCTAACTGGCTCTAGTTTTTCTAAAGAAGTTAAGGCATTTACATCATATGAAGCATTGATTTCTTTTCCCATCTTTTCCTCCAAACTAAACAAATTCGTTATATATATCTATTAATTCTTTTATAGTTTTTTCTTTATCATCACAAAATAATTCTTTGTAGAATTCTTTTTCTTTAAATCCATTAGTATATAACGGATCATAGTATTCAACCATTAAAGCTTCGCAAACCTCTTTAAAGTTTCCTTCTTTAACCATAGTTTTGTATTCTTCTATTCTTTTTTTACTAATGTATTTACCCATATACTCAAGGCATCTTAGTATATCTTCTACACTATTTTCGTCTTTTGTGTATTCTTTAACTAAAAGATCCCTTCTATTTTCTATAGTGTCATCCATACATACTTTTATACCATTTTGCATAGCATCTGATAAAAATGTTGGTAAAATTATATTTCCTATTCTTTTACTTTCACCTTCTATAAATACTATATTAGAATTTTTGTTTTTAAGTTCTTCAAAAACTTCAGTTTCGAATGCTTTTTGGCTTCTGCAACCCCCAAGTGCGACTCCACCTAAAATAGACCCTCTATGGTTTGCAGCGCCTTCTAAATCCACCACATTATACCCTCTTTTTCTAAGTTCTTTTAAGTATTCAGTTTTTCCAACTCCAGTTTTCCCGTATAAAACTATGTATCTAACTTCTCCATTTAATTTTTTTAAGTTATCATTTATGTATTTTCTATATCCTTTATATCCATTTTTAAGTTTGTAAACTTTATATCCTAGCGAATAAAAGAGAGAATATATAGTTCCACTTCTCATTCCACCTCTAGCACAAAAGAATACTATCTTCTTTCCTTTTTGTGAGTAAAGCTCTTGTACTTGTTCAAATATTTCTGGAAGTCTTTTTGAAATATATTCTATACCTATCTTTTTTGCTTTTTCTGTATTTTCTCTTACATAAACTGTTCCAACGTCTTCTCTTTCTTCATCTAGTAGAACTGGAATATTAATAGCTCCCTTAATTGTAGCTTCTTTGAATTCCTTTGGACTTCTAACATCTACAAATATACAACTATTATCATCTACTAATTCTTCATAATCAACTATATTAAACATAACAATCCCTCAACTTACAATTTTATTAACTCTTCTATTTTATCACAAAAAATAAATATGTAAAAAAACAAATATATAAGACCTGCTAGAGTTATTTTAACTCCAGCAGGTCTTTTGTATTCTATCTATAAATCACAAATCTCTACACTACGAACGTGTTTTGTGTGACTCCATTCTTTATTGTTCTTATTTAGTATACCTTGGATAGTAATTGGAATCCAAGTTAATGTGTATAATCCATATAATAAGAATCTAAATAATAATATAACGCTCTTTTTACCAAGTAACAAGAAAGTTGCTACAAAAAAGACTACATTATATATTACTGTTGCTAAAGTAAAACCATAAGGCTGATCTATATAACTTGCAACTAAAGGTAATATAAATACATTTAGAGAATATAAGAATATTACTACAAAGAAACTCTTTGTTACCTTTTTCTCTAATCTTAACACTAATGGTGTAATTAAAAACTGTGCTATAAGGAATACTTTCCATCCTATATCACTGAAAACACTACTAATTACGAAAATATCTGATCCAACTATATGACCTTGAACAAATGTTAAAAGTACTGATATAGCTAATAACAACGTTACACAAGGTTGCATTACGTATAAAGCACAATCAAACATATACCATTTTCTTTGTTTTATTGAAGCTTTAGTAAGCTTAAAGAAATATCTAGTTGCAACATCAGCAAAACCTTGCATCCATCTTTTTCTTTGAGACCAAGATTGTTTTAAAGTAAGTGGTTTTTCATCAAATATTTTAGCATCGTGTGCCCAACCTACTTTTTCACCATTAGCTACAAGTTTGCAAGTAAACTCTAAATCTTCTGTAAGACAAGTTGCACCCCATCCTAACTCCTTTAGTATATCTGTTCCTATAGCAAATCCTGTTCCACCAAGTTGATTTGATAAACCAACGTTTCTTCTTGCTAATTGGAACATTCTATTTTGTGACCAGAAAGCTATTGAATAAGCTGTAGCAATCCAAGAATCATTTGGATTTTTAGAATCTATATATCCTTGTACAACTTTATATCCTTCTGACATTTTTGAATTGATTTCTTTTAAAAAGTCTTCATGCACTAAGTTATCAGCATCAAATATACATATTGCATCATAGTGAGTATCCATTTTAAATAATTTATCAAACATCCACTCTAAAGCAAAGCCTTTACCTCTTTCTTTTTCGCTGAATCTTTCATAAACATAAACTCCATACTCTCTTGAAATCTCTGCTGTTTTATCTGTACAGTTATCCGCGATAACAAACACATCGTATAATTCCTTCGGATAGTTTAATTTAAGCATACTCTCTAGTAATTTGCCTATTACTACTTCTTCGTTGTGAGCTGCTACTACCATAGCGTATTTTTTGCTAGGTGTATAATTTTTCTTTTCTTTTTTATTCCATAATCCAAATATTGCAAGCACTAAATAGTACATTGTAATAAAGAATACAAAGAATTGAAATACAGCTGTTACGGCAAAAATAACATTTCCCATTAAATTCACTCCTAATAATGACAAATGGAAATTATTCCCCATTCATATCTATTTTCTCTTTTTAAGTACGTCCTTCTTAATATAATTCAATAGGATTTAAAAATCAAGTAGTTAAACCTTAAATTTCATTAAGATTTAAACTTTTGATTTTGATCCCTTCATTCTATTTATAAATTGAATTAAGTATACACCTTATTTTTAAAGAATTTTGCAATTTTTACTTTATTAATATAATTTAAAAAATAAATCTTATTAAAGAAGTTGCTTTGGCCACACTATCTAATCATCTGTCTTTTTTAATTTTAAAAAACTTATTTTAATATTGAATTTAAAGCATATTACAACTATAATTTTACGCTTCCCTGTACATTAAAAAAGTGATACTAATTGTAGTACCACTTTTATTTTGCTCTAAATTTTAAATATATATTCTCTTTTTATACTATCCCTTGTGCATGCATTGCTTCTGCAACTTTTAAGAAGCCTGAAATATTAGCACCAGCTAAAATATTTCCTTCCATACCATATTCTTTAGCAGCATCACTTGAATTTTTATAGATGTTTACCATAATATCTTTTAGCTTTTCATCTACTTCTTCACGAGTCCAAGATAATCTCATACTATTTTGAGACATTTCTAAAGCTGAACATGCAACTCCACCTGCGTTTGCAGCTTTAGCAGGTCCAAATAAAACTCCTGCATTTTGGAATACCTTAACAGCTTCCAAACTAGATGGCATATTTGCTCCTTCTGAAACAGCAACAACACCATTTTTAACTAATATTTCTGCAGAATCTTTATTAATTTCTCCTTGAGTTGCACAAGGTAATGCTATGTCACATTTAACTTCCCAAATCCCTCTATGTCCTTCTACGAATTTAGAACCTTCAACTATATTAACATACTCTTTAATTCTAGCTCTCTTTACTTCTTTTAAATCTTTAATAACATCTAAATTTATACCATTTAAATCAACTATATATCCACTAGAATCACTCATAGCTATAACCTTTGCTCCAAGTTCTGTTGCCTTTTCGTGTGCATAGATTGCAACATTACCAGAACCTGATATAACTACATCTTTCCCACTAAAGCTTGTACCGTTTGCTTTAAGCATTTCTTCTGTGAAATATACTAATCCATATCCTGTAGCTTCTGTTCTAATTAAGCTTCCTCCAAAAGTTAAGCCTTTACCTGTTAAAACTCCTGGTGTATTTTGACCACTTATCTTTTTATAATATCCATAAAGATATCCAATCTCTCTTCCACCTACTCCAATATCTCCAGCTGGAACATCGACATCGCTTCCTATATGCTTATAAAGTTCTGCCATAAAACTTTGACAAAATCTCATAATTTCGTTATCACTTTTTCCTTTAGGGTCAAAATCAGAACCCCCTTTTCCTCCTCCTATAGGAAGTCCAGTTAAAGAATTTTTAAATATTTGCTCAAACCCTAAAAATTTTACAATACTTTGATTAACTGTAGGATGGAATCTTAATCCACCTTTGTAAGGTCCTATTGCACTATTAAATTGAATTCTAAATCCCCTATTTACTTTAACAATCCCATTATCGTCTACCCAAGGTACTCTAAAGAATATTTGTCTCTCTGGCTCTGTAATTCTTTCTAAAATTCCGCTTTCGATGAATTTTGGATTTTTATCAAATACAGGAACTAATGATTCCATTACTTCTGTAACTGCATCTAAGAACTCTACCTCACCACTATTTCTTTTTTTAACTTCTTCTAAAACTTTTTCTACATATTGCTTTCCGTTCATAAATAATAACCTCCCTTTTTTTAATTGTTCTTATTATACATCTTTTTCCAAAGCATTTCTATATTTTTTATAATACATAGATTTTTTTATTAATTTGTCTTCCATTCTTCCGTTTTATTAACATTCTGTTAATTTTAGCCTTTTTAAAGAGTAATTTTTTTCATAATTCTACAAATAATATTATAATAAATAAAAAATAATAGGAGTGATATTTATGAGAATAGGTTACGCTTGTACTCCTCTTGGAGTTTCGTATAAGACAACTAGAAAATTTTTATTAAAAAATCTTAATTATGATAACTTTTATAAAGCAACAAAAAGTAATTTAAATGATTTTAAAAAAATACTTATCTACAACTCTAAAAATAATATAGATCTTTTTAGAATTAGTTCAGATATTATACCTTTTGGAAGTCATAAAGATAACACTTTTGATTTTGAATCTTTATTTAAAGAAGATTTTAAAGATTTACAATCTATAATAGGAAAAAGTGATATACGTTTATCAATGCACCCTGGGCAATACACGATAATAAACAGTTTAGATCAAAATATAGTTAAAAATTCAATAAGGGATTTAGAATATCACTGTAAATTTTTAGATGCACTTAATTTAGACCCTTCATCAAAAATAATCCTTCACGTTGGAGGTGTATATAATGATAAAGATGCATCTATAAATAGATTTATAGATAATTATAAACTTTTAAGTTCTAATATAAAAAAAAGATTAGTTATAGAAAATGATGAGAAAAACTTTAATATTTCTAATCTTTTAAAAATAAGCGAAAAAATAGATATCCCTATAATATTTGATAACCTTCACTATGCCTGTTTTGAAAAAACTAAACCAAATCCAATCCAAGTATTAAATGAAATAAAAAACACTTGGAAAAAAGACTCTTTAAATATAAAGGTACATTACAGCGAGCAAGATCCCTTTAAAAGGATAGGCTCACATTCAAAAACTATAAACACAAACTCATTTTTAAGTTATTTAAATGATATAAATTCCTTAGATTATGATATTGATATAATGACAGAAG
Source organism: Clostridium chrysemydis (assembly GCF_015234215.1). Classification (GTDB taxonomy): domain Bacteria; phylum Bacillota; class Clostridia; order Clostridiales; family Clostridiaceae; genus Clostridium; species Clostridium chrysemydis. The sequence continues at coordinate 40,782 of NZ_JADEKP010000008.1, forward strand.
TAAAAGATAAAGATTTTTCCGCAATAAAGCTTATAAACCTTTTAAAAAATGATAATAGTTTAATAGAAACTGAAATAGAAAGATATAAGCTCTTTCTAATTGAAAAAGGAAACTCTATTTATGAAAATGCATTAGAAAAAGCTTCAATTTCTTTAAAAGAATTTTATACTTACTTAGATTCTATATTTTATGAAGAAGGTGACTCTAAGTCTTTTAAGGAAGCTTTAAATTTAGCTTACTTAGATTTGTATCCTCACTTAAAATCATCTGAAATAAACCACTATAACAAATACCTAAAGGGAAATGATTATTTTAAAGCAAAAAAATATTTAATTAGCTTAGCATTAAAAAAAGAAATCCAAAGCCTCTTATCTTTATATTATTTTCATATGATCTAAAATAAAAAGGAACCCTAAGGTTCCTTTTTTATTCTAATATTTCTCTTGCTATTTTATCTATAAATTTTATATTTTTTCCTTTAGCATACATATAAATAGGTATACTCATTATAACCCCGCTTAAAGTTCCAAGAACTATATCCCACATAGTATCTACTAAGCCGTTTTGTGCTTGAAGGTTAAAAAGACTATCTGTTGTAAACTCCCAAATCTCCCAAATAGCAGCTGAAGATGCTGAGAACATAATTACAAATAACAAAGCTGATATAGGTTTTATAGCTTTATTTCTTTTATCTTTAAATAAATATACAAATACTATAAAGCCAAGTATAGCTATTAAAAAGCCTGATGCAAAATGCAGCATTTTATCATAATATTCTATATTATAAAAGTTCATAACATTAGCTAAATACATAGATAAAAATACAAAAACTAAAATAGCAACATACATAGCTCTACTCTTTTTTAAAAATGTTTGAGTAAATAAAATCCTAAGACCTATTATAGTTACAAATATTAATGCAATTCTAGGTAGTTTTACTCCATCTCTATAAATACCATCAAAAATTGCAGTTCCTATTAGTAAAATATAAAATGCAAACGTAATTAATCTGTCATAACTTATCTTTTTCATATACTTTTGCTCCTCTTGTCCTTCTTGTAAAGTAATAATGAAATTATAAACCCGCCTATAAATCCGCCTATGTGTCCAAAGTTATCAATATTAGAATTTGTCATCCCTATAAATAAATTTAATATGATAACAGATACTATGTTTCCCATAAATCCTTTATTTAAACGGTCTTTTTCTTTAAATGCAAACACTAAAACTGCTCCCAAAACACCAAAGATAGCACCAGATGCTCCAACTGAAATAGTTAAAGGATCTAATTTATAGCTTAAATAACTAGACGTGATAGCTGAAAAAATATAAATCCCTATATATTTTTTATATCCATATACTTTTTCAACTATGCACCCTACTGCATATAAAGAATACATATTTACAACTAAATGCATTATTCCACCATGCAAAAATGCAGCTGTAAGAAGCCTATAAACTTCTCCACTTCTTATTAAGTAGCCTTGTTTTGCACCAAAGGTTAAAAGCACTCTAGGGTCTATATCTAAAATACTTTTAGATACTATAGCCGTGATTAAAAATACCACAACGTTTACTATTATTATAAGGGAAGTAACAGGGTATTCTTTTAAAAATCTCAATTTCGATTTTTCCCCTTTTTCTTTTGATATATCATTTAAGTATTTTATTATATTAGCTATATTTATAGCTCCATTATCTACTTTTAAAATCGAATCACTATAAGGATTATATATAACTCTAGATACATTTTTATCTATCCCTTCTATATAACCTCCTTTAGTTAAGACTAAAACATTTAAAATATAAGGCTCGTTTAATTTATTTAAAAAATCCTTAGCTTCTTTTATATTTATATCTTCCTCATTTTCATTTGTTATTATAAAAGTATATAAACCTTCATTTAGCCTTTTAATACATATCCATTTTTCTTCTTTGTATATTTCACTTTCATATTGATTCATATAAAAGCCTTCATTCTTTACTAAAAATGAATATAGTTCTTTATTTTCTACCATACAAAACCCTCTAAAATTAAAATATTTATTATAAATTATATCATAGCATTATATATTTACTTTTAAATTTAACGTAAATATTATAAACAATCTTTATTAATAAAAATTAGGCGCAAAATGCGCCTAAAATTTTATAACTCTTCTAACATATCTAAAAGTTCATCGAATCTTTTTATTGTTTCTAAAAGAGGTTTTGAAGTAGTCATATCTACTCCGCTTTTTTTAAGGATCTCTATTGGATAATCACTTCCACCGCTTTTTAGAAAATCGATATATTTATTTACTGCATTCTTTTCATTATTTAAGATTGAATTAGAAAAAGCTGATGCAGCTGCATATCCTGTAGCATACTGATAAACATAAAAGTCTGAATAAAAGTGTGGTATTCTAGCCCATTCAACTTTTATATCATCATCTACTATTATATCTTCACCAAAGTATTTTTTGTTAAGTTCTAACCATTTGTTAGAATACTCGCTTGCAGTTAAAGAATTTCCACTTTCGATTTCTCTATGTGACCAAAGTTCAAACTCTGCAAACATTAGTTGTCTAAATACTGTAGTTCTAATTTGTTCTAGTTCTTGGTTTATAAGATATAACTTTTTATTTTTATCTTTTTCATTTTCTATAAGATAATTTATTAATAATTTTTCGTTTGTAGTAGATGCAATCTCTGCGCAAAATATAGTATATCCAGCGTAAATATACGGCTGACTAAGTCTTGAATAAAAACTATGAATTGAGTGACCCATCTCGTGTGCTAGAGTTGATACGTCATTTAATTCTTCAGTGTAATTTAAAAGAACATATGGCATAGTATCATAGCATCCCCAAGAGTACGCACCACCTCTTTTACCCTTGTTTGGATATATATCTATCCATCTATTTTTTATTCCTTCTTCGAATATATTTAAATATTCATCTCCAAGAGGTTTTAAAGCTTTAAGTATAGTTTCTACACCAAAATCAAAAGATATCTCTTCTTTTGGAGTATCTATTACAGGAACGTATAAATCATACATATGAATTTCATCTAAGTTTAAAAGTTTCTTTTTTATTTTCACATATCTATGAAGTGATTCTAAGTTACTATTTATAGTTTCTATTGCACCTTCATAAACTGATTTTGGTATTTTGTTTGGTTTTAATGCCATATCTAAAGAGTCTTTGTATTTTCTAGTTTTTGATAAGAATATATAATTTTTTAAAGATGCTGTTAAAGTTGTTGCAAATGTATTTTTTAACTTATCATATTCTTTAAATAACTTTTTAAATGCTTCAGATCTTACCTTTACATCTTTTGATTTAATAAAAGATGAATAATTAGCTTCTGTTAAAGTAACTTCTTCGTTATCATCATTTATAGTTTTGGGAAAAGTCATATCCGCATTACTTAATATCCCTTGAATGTTTGATGGTGAATCTAAACAATCTGAAACTTGTGCAAGTAACTCTTCCATCTCTTTAGTTAAAACGTGTTCCTTTTCGCTTAAGATATTTGAAAACATAAAAGAATACATCTTTAATTCTTTTTCTTTCTCTATAGCTTCTTTTATATAGTTTTCACCAAGGTCTAAAATTTCTGGCACAAAAAAAGCGCTGTAAGATGAAATTTCTGATATATAACTATCTATTCTATTCATCCTTCCTTGGTTTTCGTTATTTTGAGTGTCTTCGTCACTTTTTAAGTGAGCATACACGTATAACTTTTCAGACCTTCTACTTATATTTTCATCAAGATTTAAAAAATCAAGTAATTCTTTAGGATTATTTAGCATTCCATTATAATCTTTAAGTTTTAAACTATCTTTTTTTATCTTTTCAAATTCATCTTCCCATTCTTTAGATGAATTAAAAATCTTTTCTATATCCCACTTGAATTCTTCTTTTATATCTTCTCTAATTTTAAGTTCTCTATTCATTTATACACCTCTCTTATCCTCTTAAATTAGTTATACTCTAATTTAATCTTCTTTATACTCTTCTTCTTTACCTTCTATATCTTTAAATACTTTATTCATGCTTTGATCTATTAAATCCACAACTTCTGATATCTTCTCTTGCATTACGTTATGATCATCTACGTAATCGAATTTTAATATAAAGCTTGGGTTATATTCTTCTAATTCTTCTGTAACTTCATAACCTTTTTCTTTAAAGCAATCTACATTAAATAAATCATATATAGCTGAGTATTCCCACTCTTCTACATCTTTATTTGTATCAAAAAATACATTTACTACTCCATCTATCATATATAACTTTTTAATAAACAAAGCTCCCTCTGAAACTTTATAACTTCCTAGTTCTTTTTTTACAAATCCTGTTTCATTTTCTCTTTCCATTAATACTAAGCTTGAAAAATCCATTTTTATCTTCTCCTTTGTCTTTCAAATATTATAAGTCAATTATAGTTTGAAAACTATGTAAATATCAACCTTACCTATTATTTTATACTAAAAAATATCTTTTATGTTTTATTTATTGGAAATATATGGTAATATTATCCTATAATTTAGTTTTGGAGGTTTTTTTATATGGAAAATACATTGAAAAGAAGAGTAACTAGAATAAGAAGGTTGAAAACTAAAAAGAAAAAAAATTTATCTATGATTTTTATTTCTTTTATAATACTTTTTATAATTATCTTTTTTATTATAAAATTATAATGTTCTTTTTATAGATGTTGCAAATCATTTGCGAATATGTGTATAATGTTAGATAGATAATTTTAGGAGTTGATTATTTTGATTAATATCAAAGATTTATGCTTTTCATATACTGGAACTTCACCTTATCTTATAGATAATGTTAATTTAGATATACCTAAAGGTGTTTATTTATCTATAGTAGGTGAAAACGGAAGCGGTAAAACCACTCTACTTAAACTAATACTTGGCCTATTAAAACCTTCTAAGGGAAGTATAGAAATTAATTCTGACAAAATAGGTTATGTTCCTCAAAGAGTAGAAGGATTTAATTCAGAGTTTCCTATAACAGTAAATGAAGTATTAAAAATGCACAGTCGTGCAATTGGAATTAAAGATGCATCTGATATAAATTGCGCTTTAAAGCATGTAGATATGTTAAATTATAAAAATAGATTAATCGGTGGACTTTCAGGAGGCCAGCAGCAAAGGGTTTTTATAGCTAGAGCTTTAATTGGCGACCCAGAACTTATTATTTTAGACGAGCCTTCAACTGGAGTAGACCACAAAAATCAACATTCAATCTATTCTTTATTATATACATTAAATAAAAGCTGCAAAAAAACTATAATATCAGTTGAACACAATATAGATTTAGCTTTAAAATATTCATCTCATATAGTTGAGGTAGTGGATGGTACCCCTACTCTTTATACAACTAGTGAATATATGAAACATAGAACAGAGAGCTTAAAAAAAGTAATAAGCTTATAATTAGAAAGGTGACACTTTATGTTTGAATTTGAATTTATGCGAAATGCCTTTTTTGCAGGTGCAATTATTTCAGTCCTTTGTCCATTAATTGGACTTTTCTTAGTTTTAAGAAGAAATTCTATGATAGGCGACACCCTATCTCACTCTTCTTTTGCTGGTGTTGCAATTGGACTTGTAATTGGAGTAAACCCTCTTATAACAGCATTTCTATTTACTACTATTTGTGCAATAATAATTGAGTTTTTAAGGGGATATTATAAAAGATACGCTGAACTTGTTATGTCTATTGTACTAACTTTAAGTTTAGGTATTGCGATAATACTTATAAGTAGCGGAAAAGCTTCTGCAAATGTTAACTCATTTTTATTTGGGAGTATGCTTACTGTAACTAAAGCCGATATTTTAATTATAGCAATAACCGGCATTGTATCTGTTGTTATTTTATCTTTTATTTATAATGATTTACTTTATGTAACTTTTGATGAAGAAGGCGCTAAAGTTTCTGGAGTTAAAGTAAAATTTATAAACTACATTTTTACAATACTAGTAGGTGCTACTATTTCAATGTCTATAAGAATAATGGGGATTTTAGTAATATCTTCTATTATAGTTGTTCCAGTAGCTACAGCACTACAGCTTAATAAAAGTTTTAAAAAAACACTAGTTTTTTCTATTATTTTTGGATTTATAGATATAATGTTTGGATTAGTTTCTTCTTACTACTTAAATACAGCACCTGGCGGAACTATAGCAATAATATCTGTAACAACACTTTTGTTAGTAATCTTAATTAAAAATTTTTCTAAAAGATAAAAGGAAACTCAAGAATTTTATTTTTGAGTTTCCTTTTCGCATTTCTTACATATTCCACTTATTTTTAAACTATGATTTGTAACTTTAAATCCAGTCTCTTTTAAAATAATTTCTTCAATTTGTTTTATAGGGCATTCTAGTTCAATTTCTTTATGACAAAGATCACATTCTAATTTGTGATTGTGATTTCGTTTGTGGAGTTTATATGTAGATATTCCATTTTCTAAAATAAACTTATCTATAATATTATTTTCTAAAAAAATATCTATAGTTCTATATACTGTACTTAAATTAATATTTTGTCCTTTTCTTTTGCATTCATTAAAAATCTCTTCTGCACTTAAACTCTCTGAACTTTCAAAAATTATATCTAAGATAATTTCCCTACCCTTAGTGACTTTTAAATTTTTATCTTTTAAAAAATTTGTGATATTCATTTTGCTCATCTCCACAAATGCTTATATTTTCTGTGTTTAATTATATAATATCATTTTAAAATACCTTTGTGAACTCTCCTTAAAAGCTATTATTTACAATTTGTTAATTGTATATACTTTAAACAATTATTATACTATTAATGTACATTATATTTGTATTTAGTATATACTATTAGGAGGTTCTTATGAAAAATTGTATAATTGCTCAATCTGGTGGACCTACATCAGTTATTAATTCAAGTCTTTGTGGCGTTTTAGAAGGTAATAAAATTTTCAAACTTTATGATAAGGTTTACGGTGGTTTGAATGGAATAGAAGGTATTTTAAATAACTCTATAGTTGATTTAACAAGTTTAAATAAATTGCAAATTGAAAAAATTAAATATACACCTGCGTCTTTCCTTGGAACATGCAGATATAAACTGCCAAGTGCTAAAACTTCACCTATGATTTATGAAAAGTTACTATCTACTTTAAATAAATTAGATATTAAAGCTGTATTTTATATAGGTGGGAATGACTCTATGGATACTGTATCTAAGCTTTCGAAATATGCTTTAGAAAAACATTTTGATATAAAATTTATCGGAATTCCAAAAACTATAGATAATGATTTATTTTATATGGACCACTCCCCTGGATTTATAAGTGCTTGTAATTATATAAATACTTCAATAGTTGAAACCTTTTTAGATTTTAACTCTTATGATAATGATAGTGTTTTTATATTAGAGACTATGGGACGAGATACAGGTTGGCTTGCAGCTTCTACTTGTATTTGTAGTTATTTAGGAAACCCTATAGTGGATTTAATTTATGTGCCTGAAGTTCCTTTTGACTCTATAGATTTTATAACTTCTGTAAAGTCCCTTTTAAAAACTAAACATAAAGTTTATATAGTTGTATCAGAAGGAATTAAAGATAAAAATGGGAATCTAATATCAAAATTTAAGTATGCAGAAAATGACCCCTTCGGCCACATAGAACTTGGAGGAGTTTCAAATAGATTAAAGGTTCTTCTTACAGAATCAGGAGTTAAAGCTAAAATAAGATCTCTTGAACTTAGCACACTTCAAAGATGTGCTATGCACTGCGTTTCTGAGATAGATATTTTAGAATCTTTTAAACTTGGTTTTGAAGCTTTGAGATTATCTAATGAAAATATGAATGGATTTATGGTAGCTTTAAATAGAGTTTCAAATTATCCATACAAAACCAAAATAGAAAAAATAGAAGCCTATAAAGTTTCAAATAAAACTAAACACTTACCAAATAATTGGATAAATAAAGAAAATAATAACATAAATTCCAAATCATATAACTACTTTATACCTCTACTTAAAGAAACTCACTCAATTATAGAATCAAAAGAAAATTTTAAAATTATAAATTTATAAAAATAAAGGATGTTTAATTAATTAAACATCCTTTGTCTTATAATGATAATATTATTTTTATTCCAATTATTATAAGTATAATTCCACTTATGTAATTTGAATATGATTCAACTATACTTAGCTTTTTAACTTTATCAGAAAGTATAAACCCTATGTAACATATTAAAAGTGTTACAGTTCCTATAATAAAAGAATAAAAAGTTAAATGAAACATTCCAAATGAATTAAAAGCTGTAAACCCTACAACTAAAGCATCAATACTTACTGAAATCCCAAGAAGCAAAGCAGACTTTTTACCTATTATAAGTTTACTGTCATCTTCATTTTCTTTCTTTTCACCTGAAAAAATCATATAAAGCCCTACACCTATTATTATAAGTCCACCTATTACATTAGATAATGCTATAAACTTACTTGTAAAAAAGTTACCTAAACTCCCTCCAAGAAAAGTAAATAAAAATTGAAAGAAAGCAAAAGATAATATATACATAAGCTTTTCTTTTAATTTAATTTTATTATTTAAACCAATTCCAAGGGTAACACCTAAGGCATCCATAGCAAGTGCTATTCCAAACAAAACAACTACACTTAAACTCATTAACATTCTCCTTTTTTTAAAATATAACATTTAAATCATATCTCCATATTAATATGATGTAAAGCTAAATTTTTTATTCCAAATATGAAAAAAAGTCTTTATTTACATAAAAAAGTGTTGTATTATATTAAATAGAGTATATCAAATATCTAATTAGTATATCATAATTAGTAAATTTCACATAATAAAGGAGTATATTAATGGCAAATTGTATAATAGCTCAATCGGGCGGACCAACTTCAGTTATAAATTCAAGTGTAGTAGGATTAATAAAGGCAAATAAGGATTTAAAATTATATGATACTGTTTATGCAGGTGTTAATGGTGTTGAAGGTATTTTAAATAAAAATATAATAAATCTTTCAAATGTTTCAGATGAAGATTTAAATACTTTTAAATACACACCTTCATCAGGACTAGGTTCTTGCAGATATAAATTAAAACCTTTAGAAGAATCAACTGAGGAATACGATAAGCTTTTAGATATTCTTAAAGAATTAAATATTGAAGCTTTCTTCTATGTAGGTGGAAATGATTCAATGGATACTATAGCAAAGCTTTCAAAATATTCAAAAGAAAATAATTTAGATATAAAATTTATCGGAATACCAAAAACTATAGATAATGATTTAATGCATACAGATCACACTCCAGGTTTTGGTAGTGCTGCTAAATTTATAAATACAACTATCTTAGAAACATACCTAGACTCTTCTGTTTATATAAATAATGGTATTTTCATCCTTGAAACTATGGGAAGAGATACAGGTTGGCTTGCAGCATCAGCTTGCGCAGCTAAATTAAACGGAAAATCTGTAGTTGATTTTATATATGTACCAGAAGTTGCATTTAATAAAATCAAGTTTATAGAAGATGTACGTGAAAGATTTAAAAGAAATAACAAAGTATACATAGTAGTATCAGAAGGTATTCGTGATTCTTCTGGTAGATTTGTCTCTGAATTTGATTGTGTATCGCAAGATAATTTTGGACATGCACAATTAGGTGGAGTTAGTAACTACTTAAGACAAATAATTTTAGATTCTGGTATTTCAACTAGAGTAAAGGCTTTAGAACTTGGTATTTTACAAAGATGTGCTATGCACTGCGCTTCTGATTTAGATATTGAAGAAGCATATAATGCAGGCTATGAAGCTTTAAAATATGCAAAGAATGGAAAAAATGGTTATATGGTAGCTATTAAAAGAGTTTATAAAGATTCTAGATATACTACTGAATTCTTTGAAGTCGAAGCTTCTAAAGTCGCAAACAACGTAAAATATCTTCCAACTGAATGGGTAAATGAAGAAGGTAATAACATAAAAGAAGAAGCTATAGCTTACTTTAACCCATTATTAAACGGTAATCCTTCTTTATGCTTTGAAGATAATCTTCCAAAGTATAATGTTTTTAATAATTAACTTGTTTATATGATCAAAAAAATAAAGCAAAGAGAAATATTTCTCTTTGCTTTATTTTTTTAATTCTTCGTATTTATATATTCTAACCTTTAAATATTTAAAAGAAAGATATATAAATAAACTTACGACTATTATCCTAGATAAAATTTTAAGGGGTAATAATAGAAGTAATAATGATATTAGTGAGACTAAAGATACAAATTCTAATCTGCTAATCTCATTTACCTTTAGTTTTTTATAACAGATAGGACACCTTATTTCTTCTTTGTTTTTTTGTTTTTCTAAATATTCATAGGTAATTTCTCTATCACAATAAACGCATCTTTTCATTATTACCACCTTAAAAAATACTCTAAAATCAATTACCTTTTACTTAAATATTCTAGTTCATTTAATAATATATCTATTTCTTCTTTTGTGTTGTATGGACCTATACTTACCCTAACCATTCCATACATCTTGTAGTTTTCATCATATAAAAATCTAGAACTTTCCTCTTCTGTTAAATTCATAAGTCTTCTGCAATAAGGATGAGCACAAAACCAGCCGTGCCTTACCGCAATCCCTCTTCTTTCAGCTAGAGCTTTAGCTAAATCTTCGTGAAATACTCCATCTAAATTAAAAACTCCAATTCCAAGTCTATCATCTATATTTTCTATATCTCCGTAATTTGTTATTTTATCTAAACGCCTTAATCCATTTAATAGATCTTTAAAAAGACTTTTCTCATGATTTAGTAAAGTATCATATCCTATGCTTTCAATTTCTTTTAAAGCATACATTAAAGCCATAGCACCAAAAAAATTTGGGGTTCCAGCTTCATTTTTTTCAGGTGTGCTTAAATACTCTTCGCTAAAGTCACTAACTAATTTAACAGTTCCTCCCCCTTCCATTTCAGGACAGCATTTATTAAATTCTTCTTTTAATCCAATAATTACACCACTTCCAAAGGGTGCATAAAGTTTATGTCCTGAAAATATTAGAAAATCTATATTCTCCTCCGGGTCACTAACGCACATTTGAACCTTTTTATGCGGAACTAATTGCGCTCCATCAACTACAATCTTACCACCTGCTTTATGAACCATCTTAGCTATTTTGTGGATATCATTTATATATCCTGTAACATTAGAAGCACCTGTAATAGATAAAAACCTAATATTACCTTCGTGTACCTTTAGCTTTTCTTTAAGTGATTCATAATCGATCCTTCCATCTTTTAAAACTTCAACATAATCAACAACTGCCTTTTTCCTCCAAGGCAAATCATTAGAATGATGTTCCATCCTTGTTGTTAATATAACTCTTTTATCATTTAAGAGTGTACTTGCTATTTTGTTTATTCCACTAGTAGTATTATTAACAAATATTGCAGTATATTTATCCTCATATCTTGCGTTAAAAAAGTCTAAAATATACTCCCTTGCTTCTTCGAAATAATGAGTTGTCATAGATTGTTTTTGTCCTGTTCCTCTACCTATAGAACCGTAGCATTTATAAAGGATTGATGTATTCCTAATTACATTTTTCATTGGAGGTGTAGTAGCTGCATTGTCAAAATTACAAGCTTTAACTAGAATCCCACTAGGAAGTTTAATATCGCAATCAACGCCTACAAATTTATCTCTTAAAGTATCTTTATTTTTAACCATTAGTATCTCCTCCACTTTATTATATTCACCACTAATTCTTAGTGTTCTTCTTAGTTCTAAAGGAATGTAAATATGAATAATAATAAGTAACAAGAATGTTTTGCACTCATATACTTTATACTATAGTACTAAGGTTTGGAGGTAAGTTATGAAACCTGATAGAAAATATATGTTAAAAGACAATGACGATTTAGACTTTATACCGTTAGAATTAAATAATTCTTTTGTTGATATTGAATACTCTTTTAAAAACATTTCTGATACTCTTAACATCTCTAGTTTTCGAAGTGATGACACTCTTTATTCATATAACAAAAAAAATTATTTAAGAGAAGATAAAACAAATGAGCTTCAAACAGATATTTTAAGAACTATAGAACTTAGTGAAGCTGAATTTGATCAAATTAACTTAGATGACTTAGACGAAAACAGAAATAAGAAAAATTGTAATTCTCATGAAATTTTAGAAAAGATAATTAATGAAGAACCCCAAATTTTAAATGTTTTAAAAGCTTATAAAATTCCAATTCCAATAGCTAAGAGAATAATAAATAGAATAGTTAATTCAACTATTAACTATTGTAATAAAGATAGAGAGTAGGTGAAAAAATGTTACTTAGAGATAGCTTACCTAAATTTGACTCAAAGCTTAGATTCCTTCACGGAAATCCAAGTTTAGGTTCTGTAGACATATATGTAAGTGGTAACTTAGTTGGTCAAAATATAGAATTTGGAGATATAACAAATTACACTGCCTTTAATCCTTCTTCTTATATTTTAGAAGTTTTTAAAAGTGGAACATACGACTCTCCTATTTTCAAAAAAAATATAGAAGTTGTTCCAAACGCTATAGAAACTCTTTCATTAGTAAGAAATAACGGAGAAACAGACCTTTTTAGATTAAAAGATTCTAGTAGTAAAGGTGGAAAAGAAATTTCTTTCTTAAGATTTTTAAATATTTCACCAAATGCTCCCTTAATGACTTTAAGCCTTCAAAATAATGAAGTATTATTTAAAGATGTTGAATACCTTGAAACAACTGGATATTACCCTCTATCACCTGGTGTTTATACATTTAAAATAAGTTTTTCAGGTGCAAGTGCAATTAGTAAAACTATAAAAGATGTAGTTTTACTTCCAGGAGAGTTTCAATCGCTTTATGTAATTGGTTTATTAAATGGGGAACCTCAACTTGGATATCTTTTGCAAACAGACGGTTAAAATATTTGATTATTTAAAGAGAAGCTTATATTAAGATTATAATCTTAGTCTAAGCTTCTCTTTATTGTTCTTAAAATTGATAAGAATTTTTTTACATAGTATAATAGAAGTTAAAGACTTAAGAAAAGGATAAAGCGAGGATAAAAATGATAGTTTTAAGTTGTAAAAATATAAAAAAAAGCTATGGAATAGATGAAATTCTAAAAGGTGTTACTCTTGCTGTAAACGAAGGTGATAAGGTTGGTATAATCGGACCAAACGGAGAAGGTAAATCAACACTATTTAAAATATTAGCAAAAAGACTTTCTTTTGATGATGGAGAAATATTTTTAGATAAAAATAAGACTTTAGGTTATTTAGATCAGCACTTAAATTTAGAGACTTCTAATACTATTTACGAAGAAGCTTCTACAGTTTTTGTTGATTTACTTAGACTTGAAGAAAGAATAAAGGATTTAGAAACAAAGCTTAATGAACCGTATGATGAAAGCAATTCTTCATACCACGATGAGCTTATAAAAAAATATACAACGTCTCAAGACCTTTATGAACATAGAGGTGGTTATACATTTAGAGGTGAAATATCTAGAGTTTTAAAAGGGCTTGGATTTTTAGAAGAAGATTTTAATAAATGTATAACAAATTTAAGTGGAGGCCAAAAAACAAGGATTGCATTAAGTAAATTACTACTTCAATCTCCTGATATACTACTACTAGATGAACCTACAAACCACTTAGATTTAGAAGCTATCGAATGGCTTGAAGAATTCCTAAACTCTTATAAAGGAACTCTTCTTTTAATATCCCACGATAGATTTTTCCTAGATGCTGTAACTAACAGAACCTTTCAAGTTATAAACGGCCACGTTAACTGTTATAACGCATCTTATACTAAATACCTTGACCTTAGAAAAAAAGACTACGAAACTCAATTAAAAGCTTATAATCTTCAGCAATCAGAAATTAAAAGACAAGAAGAAATAATCGAAAAATTTAGATCTTTTAACCGTGAAAAAAGCATTAGAAAAGCTGAGAGCCGCGAAAAAGCGCTTGAAAAAATGGTAAAACTAGATGCCCCTGATAAAGAAAAGGGAGCTTCTAAAATATCTTTTAATACGACTGTTAAAAGCGGGTATGATGTATTGCATGTAGAAAAATTAAGCAAGTCTTTTGGAAACACTCACCTTTTTAACGATGTTAATTTTGATTTAAAAAGAGGAGAGAAGATAGCTTTAATAGGTGAAAATGGTAGAGGCAAAACTACTTTATTAAATATAATCATGAATAAAATAAAAGCTGATTCAGGTAGCGTAGTTTTAGGTGCAAACGTAGAAATAGGCTATTACGATCAAGAGCAAGCTTACTTAGACCCTGATAAAAGCATACTAGATGAAATTTGGGATACATACCCTGAACTTACTACAACTCACATAAGAACTGCACTAGGCTCATTCTTATTTACAGGTGATGATGTATTTAAAAAGATAGGAACTTTAAGTGGTGGAGAAAAATGTAGAATAAATCTTTTAAAGCTTATGCTTTCAAAATCAAACTTTTTACTTCTTGATGAACCTACAAACCATTTAGACATAATTTCTAGGGAAGCTTTAGAAAATGCTATTTTAGAGTACGATGGAAGCATGCTTATAATTTCACACGATAGATACTTTTTAAATAAGGTAATAAATAAGATAGTTGAACTTAAAGAAAATGGAATATCAGAATATCTTGGAAATTACTCTTATTATATAGATAAAAAAGAAAATCCTCAAAGATACGAAACTTTAGATGCAATTCAAAGTGGGAAAACTAAAACAAAATTAAAAGAGGAAAAGAAAAAAGTAAAATTGCAGCAAAAAGAAATACGAGTAAAGAGAACTAGGCTACGAGAAGTTGAAAAGGAAATTTCAGAAAGTGAAGAAACTTTAGATAACTTAACTAATAGCTTATGTTTAGAAGAAATTTATTCAAACCCTTCTGAGTCTGTAAGGGTAAATAATGAAATTTTAGAAACTCAAAATAAAATAGAAAAACTATATAATGAGTGGGAAGAACTAACAGAATTATTAAATGAAGAATAGGAGCTAAGTTTAGCTCCTATTATTTTTTCCCAGTAGTTCCAAAGCCACCTCTATCTTCATTTCCAAAAGAATCAACTTCTAAAAGTTCTATATCTCCCATAACTTCCATAGTTCTAAATTGACCTATTTTATCACCACTTTTTATAAATGTACCTTTAACGTCCTCGTTTAAATCTTTTCCTTGAAGACAAAAAACTGGCATATGCCACTGATCATTATCCCCAATATAAGTATCATCAACAACTCCAACACTATTTGTTTGAATTATTCCCCATGTCTTAAATGTTGAGCTTCTAGGTGCTAAATGAGCTTCATAACCTTTTGGTAATTCTAGCGCAAAACCTAAAGGTATCATAGCCCTTTCACCTTCTTTTATGAACATATCCTTATTTGCATATACATCTATCCAGTTTCCTTTAGCTATTTTTTTAAGTCTAACTGCGCCTTCAAAATATTTTATTCTTATTTCCATCTTGTATCAATTCCTTCTCTATATTAAAACTTTTATTAAAGTATAACAAAAATATTTAATATTATCGAATTTTATTTATTATAAATATTTCAGTTTCTCTTAATACTTTAGAAATATTAACTTCATTCCATTTTCTATAAGAAGGCTTTAAAAACTTCTTTTTATCTATAATTTCTATAATTCTATAATTACCATCCGGGATAGATGTAAATTCTACGTATCCATTTTCATCTGTAAATTTGCTTTCTTCTAAACTAGGTGATACACCGTTTATTCTATATAAATTTATTTTAATTCCTTTAAGTTTTTCTCCATCTACTGAATCTAAAACAGTATAAACCTTTATTTTTCCGTAATTTTTATTTTCGCTTACCATAAAAAATCCTCCTTAAATTTTAAGCACTATATAGCCTATGTTTAAGGAGGTTTTTTTGTTATACGTTATAATAAAATAGATATATAATCTGAAAGTGTTTGGATATAATTAAAATCTTTAAAATCAAATTCTTTTATATAAGCTGGTGCTGAAAAATATAAAATACCTTTTAGTTTTTCACCTTTTATAAGAGGCAGCACGCAAATAGAGTGCCACTTTGGAATAGTTTCTAAAGAACCTACTTCTTTTATTTCTTCCCAGTCTATAGTATATATCCCTTCTCTATTTATTCTAACTTCTCTTATTATGTCTTTATTAAAGTATCCAATCTCAGAAAAGCCTTCAAAATCTTTAACTACCCTTTTCATATCCAAAATTCTATCGTGTTCTACAAAGAATATATAAGACTCCGTAGAATCAGTCTTAATGATTAACTTTTTCATCATCTCATAGATTTTAGTTATCTTATCATTTTTACTCTTTGTTATATTTAACATTTCAATCATAGAGGAAACTTTATCATAATCATAAGCCGCATTTCCTGTAAGTATACCTGCAAGTTTGTCATTGTATTCAGATTGTTTACTAAATTCAGTTTCCCATACCTTAACTTTATTTTTCCCTGTCTTCTTAGCTTCGTATAAAGCTTCATCTGCCATCTTAATTAAATCGTTTTTGTTTTTAGAATGGACATTGTATGTTGCTATACCAAGACTTATAGTTAATTCTCTCTTTCCTTTTAAAATATCAGCCTCTTCTATTTTATGTCTTATAAGTTCAGCCTGACTAAAGGCTAATTTTTCATCTTTTAAAGGAAGTATAATTACAAACTCCTCTCCCCCATACCTACAAAAAATATCGTCTTTAGCTTTATTTTTGCTAACTATATCTGAAATGTTTTTTAAAACTACATCACCTACTGGATGGCCATATTTATCATTAACACCCTTAAAATTATCAATATCAAAAATAACTAAAGAAAAATGTGCATTTTTATAATTTGAATAATCAATAATATCAGAGTATGCTTTTTCAAAATATGCCCTATTATATGCACCTGTAAGCTTGTCTCTAGTTGATGCTAGATTAATTTTATATTGTTCAATTAAAAATATTAATACAGCTTCAAGTTCTTTTATCTCTTTTTTGCTTTCATAGTTTATGTTATTTATAGCTTTATCAGCTAAAACTAAAAGCTGCCCTACGTGTTTATTTCTACTTCCTATCTTACTTTTTATATTTATATAAAGGCAAGATTTTATATCATCATCTAGTGGTTCCATTCCTATTGTATCTTCTGTTAAACTATTTTCATTAACTATTATCTCATCAACCTTTATATTTTTATTTAGTCTCTTTTCTAAAAATTTTTCTTCTTTTATTCTATAAGAAGCTAATATTTTATTTTCTCCATTTAAATCATTATAAGTTAAAAGTGCTGACGTAGATAAAGTTTTATTTGCAATATATTTTAAAATCAATTCTATATTGTTTAAAATATTATCACTAAATGAATTTAAAACATATTTAATATCGTTATTATAATTATAATAAGTATTTTGATAATCCTCTATTACCGTTTCTCTAAAGTTATTTATTTTAAATAGATTATTTACACTCATCTCATTTATAAATTTATAATAGTCATTAAGGCTTCTAAATTCCTCTACCTTACCTATCTTAAAATCTTTTCCTAAAACATTTTTGATACATAAAGTCAAAGAATTAAATATATTTAGATTAGATTTTAAATTTATAAATTTAAGCTTACCTTCATTAATACTATTTATCCTTCTAGAAACAATAACAAAAGCTTCGTAGTAATAATAAATTGATTTTCTACTTGAGCCTATATTTTCATAGCACTTTCCAATCATATAATTTAAATTTAATTTATCATTTTCACTTTTAGTAAACCCAATTATCCTAAGTGCTCTATTTATTAAAGTATTTAGTCCATATTCTCTATAAACAAATTGAATTTCTACATACTTAGCTTCATCAAGTGTTGTTATATCTATAGAGTGTCTTCCGATTATACTTATAAGTTTCTTTGCCAAGTCAATCCTATTTAATTTATATAAATTTACTATTACTTCTGAAAAATATCTAGCTATTATCCTTTTTAAGGTTTCATCTTCTTTTAAGTTCATAATTGATTTAACGGTCTCAATTATTTCCTCTTCATCTGTTTCTTCTGTTATTTGCATTAATTTATATTTTAAATTATATAAAATATTACTAACTGTATTAAGGCTCTCCCCATTTGAAAGCTTTTTAGCTTCCAATCTAGCTTTTTCAAAGTCTCCTAAATAAAAGTAGTAGTTAGATTTAACTAATTCTAAATTAATCACATACCTATTAGTTAATTTGTTTATATCTTCTTGCCCTTCTACCATTTTTCTTAGCTTTATCATTCTAATTATCTTACCTGATAATGCTGAAATATATATAAGGTTCCAGTACGCAACCAGTATATAATTTTCTAACACTTTAGAAGACTTTATAAGGGATATAGCTTCCTCTGTAAGATTTTCAGCCTCTTTATAATCACCTTCATAAATTTTTAAATGAGATAAATTAATAAGGGCCTTAAATTGAACTCTTATAATATTTCTGCTCTTTCCTTCTTTGTTTGCCCTTTTAAAAATACTTTCTGCTTGTTTAAAATCCCTAGATACCTCAGCTAAATATATTCCCGTATTTATAAGAGCGCTTAAATACTCTTGCCAGTCACCATTTTTTAAAAATATATCTAAGCAATATTCCATATCTTTTAAAGTTCTCTCATTTCTAGAAGACTCTATATTATATCTAAATAAAAATGAACATAACCTAGCCCTAACTACTTCAAGTCCATCACCTTTTATAACTTCTAAACCTATTTTAGAGATATCAGAAGCCTCTTCTCTAAGCCCTAGGTTATACATATATAATGCTTTAATATAATAAACATAAGCTTTACCTAAAGGGTAATCATACCCATTTAAAAGATATTTTATATCGTTTAAAAGTCCACTTACCTTTTCAAATCTCCTTCTTTCTATTTGAATATAAGCCATGAATATTATAGATTTAATTTCAATATCTAAAAGTTTATACTCTTTTGCTAAATTTCTCGACTCACTATAAAATGTATATGACTCATTGTAATATTCAACCTTTCTATATAGAGCTGCTATTTTATAACATAAAACGCATCTTTCCTTATCTTTTGTGTGCGTTAATATATTTTTATAAACATCTATAGCTTTAGATTCATCACCTTCTTTTGATAGTTTTTCACCATACTCTAATCCTTTTTCAACCATAGACTCAAATTCTTCAGCTTGTTCTAACTGATATATAACTTCCTCTATATAATAATTGTTGCTATTTTCATAACTTTTTAAACAAAGTAAGTTTTGTCTATGTATTTTTTTTCTTCCAATCTTATCAATATTTTTATAAATCATTCTTTTATAAAAATAATCTTTAAATCCTATTGTAACACCTAAATCTGTAAAATTTTGAATTAATATATTTTCTTCTTTAATTCTATAATATGCATAAACATATTCTTCTTTTTTAGGTAAGATATCATTTAATATAAGTTCCTCTGATATTGGAAAATTAAATGTTGAGAGTCTTTTTAAAACTAAAAACTCATCTTCCTCCATTATATTTAACTTATCTTTGTAATCTACTTCAAACCTTTTAGGTATCCTTTCAATCTCTCTTCCAAAATCACTTATCCAATATCCTGTTTTTCCTGAAACGTAAAGCTTTCCTTTAGAAAATAAATCCCTTATTCTCTCTGAAATCATACCTGGGTTTCCAAGGCTCTCTTCATGTATGAGTTTTGAAATTTTATCTATATCTTTATTACTATTTAACATCTTAGATACCATGTCTCTAGTATAATATTCATTAAATAGATCTAACTTATATTCTGATATATCAACTTCTGATTTTAAACTACCTACCATTCTTTCAAGTTCAGTATCTCTTTCATAGCTTTCAATAGTTGCTATAACTAAAATATTATTTATTCTGTTTAAATTAGATGCTAAATGCTTTACATACATCTTTAAAAACATATTATGTTTCTCTAAATTATCTATCAAAATCACTACTTTTGAGTTTTTAGTGTATTTTTCAAGTATTTTAATTCCATCATTCATTATTTGATAATTTATTCGAGTTTCTTCTAAATTATAATCTTCATTTTTATTACTTAAATTATCTACAAACCTTGATATATTATCCCCTATATCTATATTTAAAACTCTATAAACTTCGCTTATTATAGCTTTTTTCGTTTTTTGCATCTCTTCTAAATTTTTCTTTTTAGGAATCTGAAGAACTGGTATGTTATAGACAAATTTAAGTCTCGCTTTTATTTCTTCTAAAAACTTTGTTTTACCAGTTCCTAATACTCCGTTATATATCATAAATTTAGATTTAAATCCACTTTCACTTGAATTTAGAAACTTCTTCATTATATTATCTATTTCTATATTTCTGCCTGCAACGTCTATATCATCTATTATTTTATTTATACTTTTATAATGAAATCTTGGGAATCTTTTACCGAGTTTTTTATTTATAAATGTTATAAATTCATCTATTGTATAAAATCTATCTATATTATATTTATCGTTTATTTGATCCTTTATAATATTATCTAATTCTCTATCTATCTCATCATTAATAAATATCTCTTTATAGATTTTCATTAACTCTAAAAGATTATTTTCTTTTTCTCCAAGTATTATGTTTTCTCTAAAATCATTACTTGAATTTTCTAAAATTAGATTTTCCATATTGTTTAGCTCAACTGATAACACACTTGGTAGTTTTATAATATATCTTTTATCATCTAAACTTACCATCTTTATATTTTTTAAAGTTATATCTTTATAAACATATCCTTTTCTATTTATAGTATTTAAATTTGCAGCTATCTTCATAAATACCTTTATCTTTTCTTCCTTAGTGCAAACACTTAATCTATCGTTAATATCTATGATATCTGAAAAGTATTCGCTTAAAAAACCATACTGCTTATTTTCAATGACTATACCATCTATTGAATTAATATTTATTAAGTCAAATATATTAAAAATACCTATGCAATTTAGATTTCTTATACTTTTAAAATTTTTACAAAGATAATTCCTTAAATTCAAATTCATTATTTCATTATTACAAATACTTAAAGTAAAATAATTATCTTTTTCTATATCAGATACTTTATATTCTGAAACTCCCCCATATTCTCTTATCTTATCAATTATTTTATATTTACCATTTATAACTCTCATAATTTACACCATTCACCCTTCAAGCATCAGTTAAACGTTAACTTTTTTTATAATCTCTCTTTCATTTTCTAATATTTTGCCATAAGATTTTGGCTTAGAAAAATAATACCCTTGAATCAAATCACACCCTACATTTTTTAAATACTTAAATTGTTCTTTGGTTTCCACTCCCTCTGCTACAACTTTTAAATTTAAGTTATGAGAAAGTTCTATTACTTTTTCTATTATATATTCACTTTTCTTTTCTTTATTTATATAATCAACAAAACTTTTATCTATCTTTAAGACATCTATAGGTAATACCCTTAGGTAACTTAAGGAGGAATATCCAGTTCCAAAGTCATCTAAAGCTATTGTTATTCCAAGTGATTTAAGCTTTCTTAAAGTATCTATATTTTTTTCTGCACATTTCATTATTACGCTTTCGGTAATCTCAATTTCTATATATTTTGTATCAATATTATATTCTTCTATTTTCTTTTCAATAAAGTTTACTATAGAGTCATCCCTTATTTGAACTTCAGATATATTTATTGCTATTTTAAAATCCTTATTAGATAAGCTAACTAACTCTTTTATCATAGAAAAAGCATCCTCTATAACATATTCCCCTATTTCATTTATAAGCCCAAAACTTTCAGCTATAGGAATAAACTCAAAAGGAGGGACTATACCAAGTTCAGAACTTTCCCACCTTACTAGATATTCATATCCTTCAATAGTTTGATCTTTAGAATAATATTTAGGTTGTAACATACCGTAAAGTTCTCTTTCTTTTATAGCATGTATTAAACCTTCTTTAATTTTAAATTCTCTATCAATCTTCTCTGATACATCACGATCAAAAAAATTATATTGGTTTTTACCTAAAGATTTAGCATTATACATAGCAACATCAGCTTTCTTTAGTAATGTTTTAAGTTCATACCCATCAACTCTAAGTACAGTTACACCCATACTTAAAGTACAATATATATTCCTATTATCTATAGATACCTTTATATTACTTACCTTTATAATACTATCTAGCATATTTTCTAGTTCATCTTTAGTTTTGAAGTTTTCAATAGATAAAACAAATTCATCCCCTCCAAATCTTGCCATAACTGAATCTATGCCAATAATTTTATATATAGAATTGCATATATTTTTAAGAAGTTCATCTCCTATATCATGACCGTAAGTATCGTTTATATATTTAAAATTATCCAAATCAATAAATACTATAGCTAAATTTCTCTTTTTCTCTAAACATATACTTATTCTTCTTTTTACCTTTTCATTAAAATACCTTCTATTTGGAATTCCTGTAACTTCGTCATAATAACTCATAAAATTTATCTTATCTTCTTTTTCTTTTCTATCGCTTATATCACTCAAAGAACCAAAAATTAGAAACTTTTCATCCTCTATAAATGTTTTTCCTCTAAGATTTACCCATTTAATCTTATCTTCTACTCTAATTCTAAATTCAGTTTCGTAATAAGAGCCTTCTTTTTTATCTAAAGACTTATAAAGTTTTTTTATTTTGCTCCTATCTCCTTCTAAAACATAACTTAAAAGTTCATCTTTACTTAGCACAGCCTCTTCTTTTTTAAAAAAGTTATAGACGTTCCCGTTTAGAGTCATCTTTTTTGAAACAGGATCTATGCAAAACATTATATCCTTTGTTCCCATAAGTGCCCTTTTATAATTTTTTTCACTTTCTTTTAGCTTTCTTTCCTGCTCTTTACTAAAAGATTGATCCATTGCAACTCCGTTTATAAAATATGAACCATGTTCATCTATCTTCGCATTTCCAGTTATTTTATATGGAATAATTTCACCTTCTAAACTTACTAACCTAAGTTCAAACTCAATACTCCTAAGTTTCTTAGCTTTAATAAAATTATCATAGATATCTTTAGCTCTATTGTAATCTTCTTTATAAATATATTTTTTTAGTTTACTAAAATCATCTATTATTTCATCAGTTTTAAGAATAGATCTAAGTCTACTACTTATATAAAGTAACCCTTCCTCTTCATACCACTCCCAAATTGCAGCATTTAAAATCTCAATAGCTAATTTATATCTTTGTTTGTGAAGTGAAAACTCTAATTCCTTTTCTGACAACGATTCTACCCTTTCATTTTTAAGCACAACTATTAATACTAAAAGAATTGAATACAATATATAAACACTATCTTTAAGCTTAAAAATTATAGAAAATAAAATTACGAGTACAACACAAGTTAGAAATTTAAAGTTTTTATATTTTCTGTTATATATAAATCTTGATTTCATAATACCCCTACTTTACCCTTTTATTTATCTATATTTTACCATATTTTATTAAATATATATATAATTTGGTTTATTGATTTAATTAATCTTTATATAAAAAAACCACGCTTACGAAAAGCGTGGTAATATTTTATAATTTATTTTTTATTTTTTATTTATTCCATTTAAGATTAAATTCATAACTACTCCAACTATTGCAGCTAAACTTAAACCTGAAATTGAAACTGTATCTGTAATATTTATTCCTACTATAAACCCGAAATTTTCTTGTAACATTGGATTTAAGTATGGTGCTATAAGCCCTACAAATATTATAGACCCCATAACTAATATGTTTTTCCAGTTCATTTTTACTTTTTCACTTTTTATAGTCTTTGGTCCAACTATTGTTATCATTGAGAATAACATAATACTGATTCCGCCCATAACCGGTTCTGGAATTGTTCTAATTGCTACTCCAAACTTTGAAATAAAGCTTAGTCCGATTGCAAATAATGCTGTTATTCTAAGTATTGATGGATCATAGTTTTTTGTAACTGCAAGGACTCCTGTATTTTCACCATAAGTTGTATTTGCAGGTCCCCCAAGGAATGATGCCATAATAGTAGCTAGTCCATCTCCTAAAAATGTTCTATTTAATCCTGGGTTTTCTATAAAGTTCTTACCTACAACTGTTCCATTAGTTGTTATATCTCCTACGTGTTCCATAAAAACTGCTAAAACTACTGGTGCAATTATCATTATTGCTCCTATATTAAACTTAGGTAATGTAAAGTTTGGAGTTGCAAATAATGCGGCTTCCCCTATAGCGTTTGTATCTACATAACCCATAATTAGTGCAAGAATATATCCTACCCCGACTGCTATTAATATAGATATTTGTCTTGTAAACCCTCTTCCAAAGAATCTTATAATTAAGGCTGTTCCTAAAGTTATAGCTGCAAGAAGTATACCTTTTTGAGCCATTCCTATAGCTGTTGGAATTAAATTTAAACCAATTACCATAATCATAGGCCCTACAACTTGTGCTGGAAGTATTCTTTTTACTTTGTCTACACCGATTTTTTTAATAACAAATGATGCTACTACAAAAAGTAAACCGGCAACTAACATTCCACCTTGTGCGTATCTTAAATCACCATAATCTGCTTTTACAGCATTTATAACTGATATAAATGCAAAAGATGAACCTAGAAATACTGGCACCTTACCTTTTGTGCATATATGAAATATAAGCGTCCCCGCTCCTGCTGTAAATAGTGCAACTGACGGGTCTAACCCTGTAAGCATCGGTACTAAAACCGTCGCTCCAAACATAGCTATTAAGTGTTGAAGTGCAAGCACCCCTCTTATAACCTTTTCTTTAAAACTTCTCTTTTCTAAAGTTTCTTCTTTTACGAATAATTCCATATAATATCACTCCTATTTTAGGAGAGCTTTTACTCTCCCTTTGTCAGCCTCTCTGGACTGCATTTAAAAGGTCTCATTCTAATCCATTTTAGAATGAATTTTTATAAATAAAAAACTTCTTACTTTAAAGTAAGAAGTTACATGCAAACTTAGATTAATTATATTTAAATACTTTAGAAATATATTAAAATATTTCTAAATTACAATTAACTTCTTACTAGTCTCTCTGGACTAATTTAAAGAGATTTATTTTTTAAAATTATAACATATTAAAAATTATAAATCTATATTTTTTTATATATTTATAATTTAATTTGGGCAAAATAAATAAAATTTGATTTAAAGGAGAGATTTTATGAGATATTTTATATTATTTTTAAGTTTTTTTACCTCTATTTTTTTTAATGCTCCTATGGACCTAAATGTATTTAACTTAAGTGAAAAAGAAAAAGAGATTTATTTAACCTTTGATGACGGTCCTTCAACTAATGTCACTTCTGAAATTTTAGATATTTTAAAAGAAGAAGAAGTTAAAGGAACATTTTTTGTAGTAGGAAAAGAGATAAATGGTAGAGAAGATATTTTAAAAAGGATTTATGAGGAAGGTCATAGTATAGGCCTTCATAGTTTTACTCACGAAAGGAATAACCTTTATAATGATAACAATAAATTTTTAAAAGAGATGCTAGCTACTCAAGAATTAATATATAAAACTATAGGAATAAAACCAACTGCACTTAGATTTCCTTTTGGCTGTAATAATAACACCTATAAGCTAAAAGAATCTTTAGTAGATTTACTTCACAAAAATAACTTGAAAATCTACGATTGGAATGTAGATAGTAAAGATGGAGAATTTTATAATGCAAATGAAAGTTTATTTATAAAAAATTCTAAATCAAAAAAAGATTCAATAATTCTTTTAATGCACTCAGGAACTGCAAATAAAAATTCACCTAAAGCCCTTAAAGAAATAATTAAATATTATAAAGATAACAACTACAACTTCAAAACTATAAATTCTGACACTAAAGAATTATACCACTACATAAAATAGAGCAGGTCTAATTAAGACCTGCTCTTATTTTATAATTCAAACATTAAACCTATTTCAAATACAGCAGTTAAAATAAAGTAAACTCCTATTATATAAGGTGTTATTATTAGTGCTGTGATTGGGTATATTATTATAACTACACCTGCAACAACTAAAAGTATAGTGTATATAGTCCTAATATTAAATCCAAATGAACCGTATTTAAATTCTCCACATAAAAGGATAATTCCTCTAATTATGCACCAAATACCAAAATACAATACTAAAGCTTCTATAGAAGTTATAGGGCTAAATGCTAATAATAATCCGAAAAGAATATTAATTATCCCCATAAGTATAAATAATCCTCTTCTATCAAACTCTCCACCTTTAAATAAAGATATTACCCCTGAAATAATTATAAGTACACCAATTACTTGTGTAAAATTAATTAATGACTCTGCTGGGTATGCAAAAAATAAAATTCCGACAATTGCTAATAGAATCCCTTCTATTATAAAAAGTGCCTTTGTTCCTGTTTTCATAAGACTCTCTCCTTTCTTTAATTATTATATATTTATAATATAATAATTTTAAGCATTTATCTTTTGTTTTAAATTCCCTTTTACTTTAATATTTGTCTTTTTAACCTTAAATTACGATGTTCATATCTTTTATTCTTTAAAAGCTTTAGATTACTAGCATTATCTTTAAATTTCTAGTTTTTTACACTTATTCCCATTAATTCTTCGTAAATTTTTTTTTTCATAAATACATAAAAAACGCTTTAAATTTCAAATAAAAAAAGACTTACCTTTAAGATAAGTCTTTTTTATTTATTCACTTTTATTCATTTCTTCTTTTCTTTTTTTATCATTTAATAAACTTGCAACTAATGCAGTACTTGCAGCTAATAAAACCGCTAATTTCCCAGTCTTTTTTAAATTCATAAAAATCACTCCTTTTATTTAAATTGGTTCTTATCTCCATCATAGATATAATCTATTTCTTTTAATCTTTTTTCTAAAATTTCTTTATTTATATCCATATCTTCACATAAAGAATCTAAATTACTATAATAATCTCTAAGCTTTAAATTTATAATACTAAGTAAAATATTTGGATCCATATTTAAAACGTCCATTTTAGTCCTCCTTTAATATGTCAAAAGAACATAATTCTATATTATTATTATCTATATAATTTTTAACTTCTTTTGAAGTTAATATTTCAAGTTCTTTTTCGCGGGGAGCGCTATAAGAGCTTATTTCTTTTAACTTTTCATCTACTATAGCTGGGTGAACCATAAATTCAACTGTATCATATTTTTCTTTTAATTCCTCTATTCTTTTTATAAGGTGTTCTGCGTTTAAACTATCTCCATAAAAACTCTTTTCAAAATAATCTGGAGTCTTAACTCCCTTTTTTCTTATGTAATCTAGCTTTTCATTTAAAGGACATCTAATTGGAACACCTTCTTCAAGTGCTAGTTTAATTACTATATCTAATAGTGAATCATTAAAGATATACGTGTGATGATGTGAATCAATATGATTTAATTTTAAACCACTTTCTTTAAACCTTTTAATTTGAGCTCTATACTCTTTTTCTACTTCTAAAAGATTTATATCCTTTGGAATAAGACTTGGTTTTCTAAAAAAATTTCCAAACTCATCACAGATAGTTTTAACTTCTTCTCTCTTTAAAAGAGGCTTTCCACAAGTTAAATTAAGGTGAAGACCCATTTTTAAAATACCATTTTCTTTAGAGAGTCTTACGCTTTCATTAAAAGAATCAGTGTTTACCATTATAGTAGTATCCCTAACTACACCTGATTTTATGCTTTTTATAATTCCCTCTGTAACTTTGTTAGTTAGTGCAAAATCATCTGCATTAATAATTAATTTCATAAATAATCCCTCTCCTAACCCTTGTCTATTGTAATCATTTTAATTATATCACTTTTTATTAATTTATGCCGTATATTTCTCTATCTCTCTTTATAAGTAACGTAGATATAATAAAAGTTATTCCTTCAACTATAGGTATAGTCATCCAAACACCATTTAATCCAAAAAATTTACTAAATAAATTTAAAATAATAACTATCAAAACTAGCCCCCTTAATAGAGATAGAATAGTTGATATTTTTGATTTTTCAATAGCTTGTAAAAGTCCAACGTTTAGTATGTTAACCCCCATAATAATAAAACCTATAAAATAAATTCTAATTCCATTAACTGAAATTTCCATAAGAGATTCTGTATCTTTAGAAAAAATATTTACAATCCACTCTGGCTTTAAAAATCCAATTAAGAAAAATAATAATCCAAATAGAAGTGTAATATTTCTTCCAATTTTATAAGAATTTAAAACTCTATGAGTTTTGCCTCCTCCAAAGTTCACTCCAAAAATAGGTTGAAGCCCTTGTGAAATGCCATTAAATATTGCAATAAATATAAGTGCAACATTTGCGATTATACTATAAGCTGATAAGGCTAAATCCCCACTTATCTCTCCAATTTTTATATTAAACATAAATATTACAAGACCTGATGATACTTCTAAAACGAAGCTTGGAAGTCCGTTTGTTATTATTCTTTTCAAAAATCTAAATTTTAATTTCTTAAATTTAAAATTTATAGTATTTTTCTTTCTTAGAAAGTGAAAAGATAAAACAAAAAGTCCTGCAAACTGTGCAATAACAGTTGCAAGTGCAGCGCCTTTCATGCCCATATCTAATGGGAATATAAATATATAATCAAATACTATATTAGTTAAATTTGAAAAAATAATAGACCACATTGATAGTTTAGGATTTCCATCATTTCTTACAAATACGTTCATAGCATTTTGTAATATAAATCCTAAACTTCCACTTAAAACGACTAAAAGATAACTTTTAACATAGAAAAAAGTATCAGAAGACGCCCCTAATATATTTACTATATCATCAATAAATACCGTTCCAAAAATAGTTAACAAAATTCCAATGATTATTGCAATAAAAATAGATAATGTAAATATTTCATCTAACCTTTCATACTTTTTTCTACCTATACTTATAGCTAAAGCAGTCGCACCTCCGACTCCACAAATTGCACCTATAGAGTTAAAAAGATTAAATGTTGGAATTGCAATATTTAAAGATGCAAGTCCTAAATTACCTATTCCCCATCCTATAAACATAGTATCTAAAAATATGCAAGAAGCGAGCCCTAGCATTCCAAATATACTAGGAACCATATATTTAATTATAAGAGAAAATAAATCATCTTTTAGTAAATCAACTTTTTTATCCATCTTTCCTCCAAAATAATTCTAAACTCGAAATTATCTTTTTTATTTTACTAAATTATATATTTTATTACTTATATTTTCAATAATTCCACAACTATATACATAATATGATTTTTTTGGTAATATTATCTTGTATTTAGGGAGGGGTTTTATGAGATTGATTGCAACTGATTTAGACGGTACTTTATTAAATTCAAAAAGTGAGATAAGCCGTGAAAACAAATTAGCTTTATTAAAAGCACAAGAAAAAGGGGTAAAGATAGTATTAGCTACAGGAAGAATGTTTAATGACGCTAAAAACATATTTAAAGATATTGATTTAGATATTCCATATATAATATCTTCTAACGGCTCTATGATTCATAATTATTCCGGTGAAGAAATTCATTCTTTTCCTCTAGATAAGGATGTTTTAAAAAAGGTTTTACCTTTCCTTCAAAGAAATAATTATTACTATGCTTTATTTGGTGCTACAAAGCTTTTTGAACCAAAGGATTCAAACGAAAGGATTATAGCTGACTTTTATAAATCAAAGATAAAAAAAGATATTCCTGAAAAAGAATTAGATGATTTATTGAATTTTTTTAATAGTGAGCAAAAATCTGAAATTCACAAATTTGATTCTTTAGATGAATTTTTTAAGTTAAATGAAGATGTATTTAATTTAGTTTCTGTATCCTTTGATATAGATAAGCTAAATGAAGGTAAACGTGCCTTTAGAGATATTCCTGGTATTTCTATTTTTTCATCTAATACAAATAACTTTGAAATAATAAATGAAAATTGTTCAAAAGGAAACGCACTAGAAATTGTAGCTGAAAGTTTAGGTGTTTCTCTTAAAGAGATAATGACTATAGGAGATAACTTTAATGATGTATCTATGCTTAAAAAATCAAAAATCAGTGTAGCTATGGGTAATGCACACTCAGATATTAAAGAAATAGCATCTTTTGTTACTTTAGATAATAATAATCATGGCGTAGCTCATGCTATAGATTATCACTTATAAAAAAAACTTTCCAAAGTTAAACTTTGGAAAGTTTTTTAATCTAATTTATTAATTTCAAAGCCGTCGTCAAAGTATTCTAAATAAGAATGCTTTTCTCCATCTTTTTCCCAACCTATAATAGAATCTAAAGACACATTTTCAGCTGATTTAAATATCGATTTATCTACGCCATCAAAATTCTTCTTAAGTTCTCCTATAAGTTCTTTAATTTCAAATCTCTTATTACCAACCTTTTTAGCTGCAACCATACAAGCACAGTTAAGTGGCCAAATTCCGCTATTATTAATAAATCTTTTTATCCACTCTTCTTCTATAAGATACATAGGTCTTATAAGTTCTAAGTTTTCAAAGTTTGTTGATTTTAGTTTAGGAAGCATTGTTTTAAAGTTTCCTGCATATAAAATATTTAAAAGAGTTGTTTCTATAACATCATTATAGTGATGTCCTAGCGCTAATTTATTACAGCCTCGCTCCTCAGCTTTTGCATAAAGAGAACCCCTTCTCATCCTAGCACAAAGATAACAAGGATAATCACTTGCCTTTTCATCTATAACGTTAAATATTCCTGATTCATATATGTATACCGGTATCCCTAAGTGCTCGCAGTTTTCGATTAAAAGTTTTTTAATCTCTGGATGATAACCAGGGTCCATAGCTATAAAATCTAATTCAAATTTTATTTGTCCATGTTTTTGTAGTTCTTGTAAAAGTTTTGCCATAAGAAGTGAATCTTTTCCTCCAGAAATTGCAACTGCAATCTTATCTCCTTCTTTTATAAGTTCATACTTTTTTACAGCCTTTACAAATTTAGACCAAAGATGTTTTCTATATTTTTTAACTATACTTCTTTCAATCTCTTTTAAAGGTTTTTTTTCTTCTGATGGAATCAGCCTTTCGCATCTCCCCGCTATATTACTCATTAAATCACCTCATCTAAGTATTTATTATATCATTTTTATTAATTACATTCTACTATACATTAATTATTTTTAAAAAGAAAAAAGGCAGAAATTAATCTACCTTCTAATATTCATAAATCTTTATATTTTCTGAAATACTTACATTTAAAGTTTTACCTTCAAACATCTTTTTGTATGAGCATAAAAATTCATTTAACTCATTATCTGTTAAATCAATATTTTTTTCACTAATTAAAGTTACCTTCTCTTTTTCTAATATGATTCTTACATCATTTCTATCGTTATTTATAAAATACTCTTCGTTTAATTTTTCTGTTATTTTTCCATTATACTTATCTCTAAAGCTCATCTTTTTTCTGATATCTTCATATCCTTCGTTTGAGTTTTTGATATTACTAAGATCAATCCCTAATGATTTTAAGCTTTCTTCCATATTAGATGTGTCGAATCCATATCTCTCCATCATCTTTTTTTGGATTTGGAGAAGCTTAGACTCTGAAACGTTATTTTCTTGCATGTATTTAGTTATTTCTCTTGTAAAGTCAGCCATATTCATAGCTCCAGTTTGAGTTTTATAAAATAAATCATACATATAACCTTCAAATTTATCTATATCTTTTTCATTAACTCTATTTTTTAATTCATTAAAATCAATAATTCTTTCATCTGACATAATAAACACTCTCCTTTTCTTCTCCCTATTTTCTATATTATATAAAAAATAGCCCTAAACTACAATGGAGAATAGCTTAACTTAATTTAATTATCTTTAGCATTCATATAAGCTTCTTCATAAAATTTTTCTTTATCACCTAAAAACTTATAAGTTTCGCATTTTTCTAGTATTTCTTTTGGCATATAAGCATTTGGATTATTTTTAATAGAATCCTTTTGCTCTTCCTTTGCTTCCTTTTGAGGAGTTGTATATCCTATTTCATTTGCTATTTTTAAGGCTGGATCTTTTTTGCATAAATAATTTATAAACATCTCAGCTTCCTTTTTATGAGGAGCATTTTTTGGAATAACTAAAGAATCAACCCAAAAATCTGCCCCTTCTTTTGGAACTACAAAATCTAAATAATCATATTCATCAGAAAGGTTTAAACCTTCTCCTGACCATAAAACGCAAAGACTCGCTTCTTTAGCTACCATCTTATCTAAAAGATCATCGCTTCCATAAGCTAAAAGATTTCCTGATGTTTTAAGTTCTTTAAGCTTTTTTGAAGCTTCATCTAATTCTTTTTTATTAGTTGTGTTTAAAGAATAACCTAAACTCTTTAAAGTTGCCCCTAGCGCATCTCTTTTATCATCTAGCATAAATACTTCACCCTTATATTTAGGGTCCCATAAATCATTCCAGCTATCAATTTTACCCTTTACTAGGTTTTTATTATATAAAATCCCAATAGTCCCTGACATATATGGAACTGAATATTCATTTTTAGGGTCTACAGAAGTCTTCTTAAAACTATCATCTATTTTATTAAAGTTTGGTATATTGTTAAAATCTAATTTTTGAAGCCTATCTTCTTTTATTAATCTATCTACCATATAATCAGACGGTACAACTAAATCATAATTTACAGAGTTTGATGTAAGTTTTGTATACATTTCTCCCATATCTGCATAAGTAGATTGTGTAACCTTTATCCCTGTTTCTTTTGTGAAGTCATCTATTACTGACTGAGGTATATTTTCAGCCCAATTAAAGAAATTTAACGTTACAGGTTCTGCTTCTTTTTTGCATCCAATAAAAATAGTTGAAGCTACAAAAACTGTAGTTAAAAGGGCAATTATTTTATGTTTTTTTAACATATCTTTCCTCCTATTGATAATTATTATTCCTTGATAATTATATACTACTTATTTATTTTTTCAATAACTTTTTAAAATAAACCATATAATTTATTTTTGACTTTATATTGCCTTTAATTTTCAAAAATAAAAAAAGTGGCTAAAGCCACTTTTTATTTCTTCTTTTTATTTTTTCTTATTCTAACTTCTGAATGAATCTTTCTTTTATTTGGATTCTTTTCAGTTTCTACAGCACCTTTATATAATTTCCAAAGTCCGTATAGGTTAATGAAAAAAATAGGTGGAAATAATCCTACAACAAGCATCCAAAAGCTACCGTCATACTCTTCACATAGAGTTTTATACATGTATAATAACGTTAATACAAATACAACAGTTGCAATAATTGTAATCACTTGTGTTATAACATTTTGATACCCTGCAACAAAGAAAAGTATAATAGGTGAGGCTAAAAACCACATCTTACCTTTAGATATTTTAATTAACATATATACGTTCCCTATTGGAACCCAAGCAAGCCAAGGTTTTTCTTGCTTTTGAATTGTAGCTATTTTATATATAGCTAGTCCCATTAATACATAATTCCCTATCATCATGATAGCTGAATATATCATCATTTCAATACTCATTAAAACTAATCCCTCCACAATCTTTATAGCACTATTAACCCTTTACATTATATTAACATATTATCCCTTA
Source organism: Clostridium chrysemydis (assembly GCF_015234215.1). Lineage (GTDB taxonomy): Bacteria > Bacillota > Clostridia > Clostridiales > Clostridiaceae > Clostridium > Clostridium chrysemydis. The sequence continues at coordinate 74,471 of NZ_JADEKP010000008.1, forward strand.
TTTGTCTTTATGTTTTTACTTTATGAATAATAGTAAATCCTTTCGTACAAACTATTTTCATAACACAAAAGGAGGTAATTTTTTATGAAAAACAAAAAGAAAACAAAAAACTGCAGTTGTAACAAAGATAGCGAACTTAAATCTAAAGTTCCAAACGATGGAACATTTATCTCTCCAAGTGACAGTTCTTTTTCTCAAGAAGGAACTGTTAGATACGGAGAAGAACAAGATGCAGATGATTTATAAAAGTAAAAGACGCACTAAACTTAGTGCGTCTTTTATTTAATTTTCTTTTTTTAAGAATTCTTCAAAAGCTTTTAAAAATCCTTCTATATGCTTCTCTTCGTGACAAGAAGATAAGAATAAAGCTTCATACTGTGAGGGTGGTATATTAAATCCTGCATTTAACATATGCTTAAAGTATCTTTTAAACATTCCTTCATCTGCCTTTTTAACATCTTCATAAAACTTAACTTCTCCGCCTACAAAGAAAATAGTCATCATTCCGCAAACTCTATTTACTGAAAGAGGAACATTGTATTTTTCACCTAATTCTAATACACCATCTTTTAGCATTTTAGATAGTTTTTCTATTTTAGGGTAAATAGTATCTTTATTAGCTTTAAGCTTTTCCAAAGTTTCTATACCAGCTGCCATAACTACAGGGTTTCCTGACATAGTTCCAGCTTGATATACTCCACCTAAAGGTGATAAATATTCCATTATTTCTCGTCTTCCACCGTAAGCGCCACAAGGAAGTCCTCCACCTATAATCTTTGCATAAGTAATTAAATCTGGTGTTACTTCAAATAAACTTTCAGCACCTTTAAAAGCAGCTCTAAATCCACTCATAACTTCATCGAAAATTAAAAGTGAACCATATTTATCACATAAAGATCTAAGGCCTTCCATAAAGCTGTCTTCTGCTTTAATTACTCCCATATTTCCAGCTACAGGTTCAATAATTACGCAAGCTATCTCTTCTCCGTACTTTTTAAATAACTCTGTAACTTGATTTAAATCATTATATCTTCCAATTAAAGTATTTGATACACTTCCTTCTGGAACGCCAAGGCACCCTGGAATTCCTTCTGTTAAAACTCCTGAACCTGCTTCAACTAAGAAACCATCAAAGTGCCCGTGGTAACAGCCAGCAAATTTAACTATTTTATCTCTTTTAGTGTATCCACGAGCAAGTTTTATTGCACTCATTGTAGCTTCTGTACCTGAATTAACCATTCTAACCATTTCAACTGCATCTAAATTATCACAAAGGAATTTACTCATTTCTAATTCCCTTTTAGTAGGTGCACCAAAAGCTATAGACTCTTCTGATGCAGTTTTGATAGCCTCTACAACATCGTAATCAGAGTGACCAAGTATCATAGGTCCCCAAGCTAAAACAAAATCAGTATATTTCTTTAAATCTTCATCAACTATTTCTACGCCTTTACCTGATTTTATAACTGGAGGGTTTATATCCATCCCGTTAAATGATCTAACTGGACTGTTAACTCCACCTGGCATATATTTTTTTGATTCTTCAAATATCTTTTGATTATTCATCCTTAAAAACTCCTATCTTTTTAAAAGCTTACTAGCTTCAAGGGCATGGTAAGTAATAATTATATCTGCGCCTGCTCTTTTCATTGAAGTTAATAACTCTATTATTATTCTTTCTCCATCAACTAAACCTTTTTTTGCAGCTTCTTTAACCATTGAGTATTCTCCACTTACGTTATAAGCTGCAACTGGCATATCAGTATTATCTCTAACTTCTCTAATAATATCCATATAAGACATAGCAGGTTTAACCATAACTATATCTGCTCCCTCTTCAATATCTTCAAAAACTTCTCTTAAAGCTTCTCTTCTATTTGCTGGGTCCATTTGATAAGTTTTTCTATCTCCAAAGCTTGGTGCTGAATTTGCAGCTACTCTAAATGGTCCGTAAAATGCTGAGCAGTATTTAGCTGAGTAGCTCATTATTGAAACTTCTTTAAACCCTGCCTTATCTAAAGATTCCCTAATCGTTCTAACTCTTCCATCCATCATATCTGATGGTGCTATCATATCAGCCCCAGCTTTAGCGTGAGAAACTGCAATTTTATCTAGATATTTTAAAGTTTCATCGTTATCTACGTATTCTCCGTGTAAAATTCCACAGTGACCGTGGTCTGTGTATTCACACATACATACATCTGTTATAACTAATATATCTTTATTTATCTCTTTAATTTTTCTTATAGCTTTTTGAACTATTCCTAAATCATTATAAGCTTCTGAACCTAGACAATCTTTATTTTCTGGTATTCCAAAAAGTATAACTCCCTTTATTCCTAAATCTGAAACTTCATTTATAACTTCCTCTAATTTATCTAATGAATAATGATAAACTTCTGGCATTGATTCTATTTCTCTTTTTATGCCTTCACCTTCAACTACAAATAAAGGTAAAATAAAATCATCTGGAGTTAATACAGTCTCCCTAACTAAACTTCTTACACTTTCGTTTCTTCTTAATCTTCTACCACGTCTTAACAAAGGTATACACTTCCTTATCTATTTTATAATGTCTTTAATTTCTTCTATAAACCCATCTTCTGAGTGCTTTTTGCAAACTATAGGTTTGATATTATTTTTTTCAAGTTCTCTTCCTGTTTGAGGGCCTATAGCTATAATATTTTTTTCTTTTATAGAGTCTACTCCTACCATATCAATTAAATTAATAACTGTAGTTGGACTTGTAAATAATATATAATCAACCTCATTAAATCTATCCTTTTGATAAAATGAACCTGAAACAGTATCGTAGATATCTACTCTATCTACTTTGCAACCTAAATTCTCTATTTCTTCTTTTAGATAATTTCTTGCCTTTTTAGATGTAGGTAATAATACTTTATCTGTAGGTTTAATTATATCATTTACAGCTTCAAAAAGTCCCTCTTGAATAAATCTTTTAGAAACTACGTTTGGGAATATCCCTCTCTTAATTAAAGCCTTTTTAGTTCCATTTCCTATAACAGAAATAGACGCCTTTATACTTCTTATATCAATTTCTTTTGATCTTAGATAATCGAAAAATATATCTACTCCATTAGCTGATGTAAATAATATTTGAGTATATTTATCTAAATCTTTTAACCTTTTAAGCTCTTCTAAATTTTTCTCTATTTTTATAGTATTGATTTCAGTAACTTCTGCACCTAAATCCCAAAGTTTCTCTTTTAAAGATTTAGATTGTTTTTTAGATCTAGTTATACAGATGTTTTTACCAAATAAAGGCTTATTTTCATACCAGTCTAAATCTTCATTTAAAGAAACAACCTCACCTACGCAAATAATACAAGGAGATTCAAGTTTTGCTTCTTTAACTTTTTCTACTATATTTTCTAAAGTACCAATAACTTTCTTTTGTTTAGATGATGTGCCTTTCATAACTACTGCACTTTTAGTATTTTTATCTTTGCCATTTTTTATAAGGCTATCTTTAATAAATTCTAAATTTTCAAGCCCCATCATAAATACTAATGTTCCAGTTTCTTTAGCTAAAGCTTCAAAATCCACGTTTAAGCTTTTAGCTGACATTCCAGTTACTATATGAAAGCTTTGTGCTATTCCTCTATGAGTAATTGGAATTCCAGCATAATTTAATACTGATATAGGTGATGTAACTCCAGGCACCACTTCAAAATCTAATCCTTCTTTTCTTAAAGATAATACCTCTTCTCCGCCTCTTCCAAATACATAAGGGTCTCCCCCTTTTATTCTTCCAACAGTGTGCCCTTCTTTAACAAGTTTAACTAAAAGATCATTTATCTCTTCTTGTTTCATAGAATGAGCACCTGGCTTTTTACCACAGTAATAAACTAAGCAATCATCGTTTATATGATTTAATATATTAGAAGCGCCTAATCTATCATACATTACAGCTGTACATTTTTTTAAAACTCTAATTGCTTTTAAAGTTAATAGTTCCTCGTCTCCTGGACCTGTTCCAATTATATACGCCTTACTCATAACTTACCTCCCACTAGCTATTATTTTTTCAGCTAATTCTTTTCCTAATTCTTCACCATTTAGTTTATCACCTATAATATCTTTTGTTATTATTTCTCCAGCTATACTGTAAGTTCCCTTAAGGTACAAGTCGCTTCCTTCTTCTTTTGAATAAATTCCAATTAAGCTATGACAGTCTCCGTTTAACTCTCTCATAAAACTTCTCTCTGCTATAACTCTTCTTCTAACTTCTATAGAATCTAATTCTTTTATTATTTCTTTATCTTTAAAGTCACTTAAGCATTCTATTCCAAGTGCCCCTTGTCCAACCGCTGGTAAAAATATTTCTGGGTCAAAATAATCAGTTATAATATCTTCCATATTTAATCTTTTAAGCCCTGCTGCTGCTAAGATTATTCCATCCATATTTTCTTTATGCATCTTTTCTAATCTAGTATTTACGTTTCCTCTTATAGGAACTATTTCTAAATCACTTCTCAGTTCTTTTAGCATAGCAGCTCTTCTTATGCTACTAGTTCCAATTTTAGCTCCACTTTTTAATTCATCAAAGTGAACCCCATTAGAACTTACAAAAACATCTCTTATATCATCTCTTTCTGGCATAGCTATAAGTTCAAAAGCTTTATCTAATTCATAAGGCACGTCTTTCATACTGTGAACTGCAAGGTGCGCTCTCCCGTCTAATAGTGCATATTCTATTTCTTTTATAAAAAGTCCTTTACCACCTATTTTATTTAAAGACACATCAAGCCTTCTATCTCCTTCTGTCATAAGAAGAAGTTTTTCACTTTGTATTCCTTTATTTTTAAGTAATCCCATAACTGTTTCAGTCTGCGCTCTTGCTAATTTTGATTTTCTCGTAGCTATAATATATTTCATAATCCACCTTACCTAAACAAATTTTTGTAAAACATTTTTAGTACTATATTTTCTTTTTTCTTATCAAAATAAAATTTAAAATCATCATTTAAAATAAAGTTTAAAACTTCATTTTTTTCCTCTCTGTTTTTTATAGAATTTCTTATTTTGCTTGAAAATTCTATAAAGTCCCCATACTTTAAAATAGTCTCTGTAATTTTTGAATATAAAAATCTTGCTCCCTTTGGATTTCCATCTAAAGTGCTTATAGATAGATTTATTCCATTTTCACTTCCTTGCATTGGGATAACAGTATTTCCCTCTTTAAAATTACTGCAATCTATATATAATTTAAAATTTTCTTCTAAATCCTTTTTGATTAAATCTCTATCTAAATCATTGTCTATAGCGATTAAAATTAAATGTTTATCATAAATATATTCTTTTTTATATTCATCTTTTATTATTTTAAGACTCGGATTTCTAATTTCATATATTTCATTAATTATTTCCTTTGAAACTAAAGTTACTTTGCATCCCCTATTTAGTAGCCCCTTAAGCTTAATTAGTGCGCCTTTTCCGCCCCCTATAATACAAGTATTTATTTTAGAGCTAAGTACACTTAGATTCATTCTATTTAATTCTTTTCTAGAAATATCTTCTCTATTATCCTTAAACATTCTTTTCCTCTACCTTCTAATGTTTCTGATTTTAAAACATCTATCGCACTATGAACATACGCATCTGATATGCTCTTCATCATTTTTTTTGCGTGCTTATTAGATTCATTTGCTTTATTTTTGTAAGAAGTATATCTTTTTTTATAAATCTCGTCTCCTGCTATATTTAATTCCTTTATAACATTAGATAGATTTCTTAACTTTTCCCAAGCCATATATTCATCTATAGCTTCTTTAACTATGTACTTATACTTTTTCATTCTTTCTTTTCTAAGTTCTTTATTTTCATCATCTATTTTACTTATTTCATCTATGTCTAGTATATCTATATTAGGTAATTTAGATACTTTTTCATCTATATCTCTTGGGATAGCTAGATCAAAGACTTTTATTTTTGATTTTATTTCTTCAAAATCTTCTTTATAAAGTATAGCTTTAGATGATGATGTTGCACCTATAATGCAATCTACTTTTTTTATGTTTTCTTTTAAATCATCAAATGTTATTATTTTAACATTTGAATCTTCAATAATAGCTTTATTTTTATCCCTAACTACTATAGTTATGTTTTCTATATTCTTTGAATAAAGGTATTTAAATATAAGTTTTCCTACTTCTCCAAAACCTAATATAACTACATTATTTAATCTTAAATCTGAAACTTTTCTTGCTACTATGGACGCTGACGATACAGGAATTTCATAAAGCCTAGATTCTTTTCTGAATTTTTTCCCACAAGCTATAGCATCTTCAAATAGTCTAGTAAATTTTTTCTTTATAAACCCCTTATCTTTTGAATAAAAGTAAGAGTCTCTTATTTGACCTAAAATTTGATCTTCCCCAAATATTTTTGAGTGATATCCGCAAGAAACTTTAAATAAATGAGTTACTGCATCTTCTTCACTAAAATAGAAAATACAATCTTTTAATTTTATATCCCAATTTAAAATATCAAAAATTTTTTTTAATGCTTCATCCTCATTTAATGAATGATTAAAATATATTTCTGTTCTATTACAAGTATTTAATATTAGAAATTCACTAAAGTTTTCTTTTAATCTTTTTTCTATTTTTTCTTTGTTATTATTATTTATAGAAAATTTTTCTCTAATTTTTACTGGAACACTTTTCTTTATCCCGACTAGTCCTAACATTATCTCACTCCATATTATTTTTATAACCTTTATTTTATCACATCTTGTTAAAAGATTTATATTAATATGAGATTTTTAAATATAAATTCATTATAATTCCTATTGTTTTTCCTTATATTCAAAATAAAGGTGTCTCATAAATTATGAAACACCTTATAAATTAATAATTTTGTGTATTTGGATATTTTATTCCATTCCAATAAACATTATGTTTTAAGATCGCTTTATCATCTAGATTTACATCTTTTAAAGCCCATTTTTTCCATTCCATGAATCCTGTTCTATCTATTATATATCCTATATGCTCTTTTCCGCCTGGAGCATTTTTATCTATATACTCTTTAACAAAATCATAAGTATTATTTATAATTTTAACTATACTCTCTTCATCAGCCCAAATTATAAAATCTTCTGCAAGTCTTGGGTTTTTCTTTCCTGTTCTTCCCATTATAGCTAATCTATAATATTTCTTTTCACTTCTAGTCCAAGCGCTAGTTGGACATTGCATAACACATTCTCCACAACCTATACACTTTGAAGCATCACGAACTACTTTATAGTTTTTAACACTTAAAGCACCAGTAGCTTTTTTCTTGCATGCTTTAACGCAGGCACCGCAGCTTACACATCTTGAGTATTCATATTGTGGTTCTGTCATTCCAATTATTCCAAAATCATGCTGCCTTACTTTTAAACAATCGTTTGGACAACCAGTTAATGCAACTTTAAAGTGAAGATCATTTGGGAAAATCTCTTTTTCTATTCTTTTTGCAAACTTAGTTGTGTTATAGTTTGCAAAAGGACAAACCTTGTTCCCGATACAAGCTGCAATATTCCTAGTTCCAGCCGCTGTATATCCTGTACCTTTATCTACTTGATTAATTTCAAGTCCTTCTATTACTGGTTGAAGCATTTCATTTACTTTATCGATATTTTTCATATCAATTCCTGTAATTTCAAACCCTTGTCTAGTCGTTAAATGTACATTCCCATCTCCGTATTTTTTAGCAATATCGCTAATTAAGTCCATATATTTAACATCTAAATGTCCACCTGGAACTCTTACTCTAGATGCAGTTATTCCTCTATGCTTAGTAACTCTAAAAGCATTCTTTTTTAGCTTTTTTGTATTAATATCCATTTGCATAAACTTAGTCCTCCTAATCAATTAAAAGCTTACCTTTAGTATAATTAAATACTGGTCCATCAAGACAAATATAAGTATCATCTATTTTACAGTGACCACATTTCCCTATACCACAACACATTTTTCTCTCTTGTGATATCCAAATATTTTCTTCTTTTAATCCTCTTTTTAAGAATTCTAATACAGTAAACTTCATCATCATAGGTGGTCCAACAACTATAACTTGTACATTTTCCATATCTTTTATTTTAAGGTCTGGAATAAACTTTGTAACAAGTCCTGTATGTCCTTCATATCCTTCTTTTGCTGAATCTACAGTAACTATTACATCTATTGTTTCTTCAAATCTTCTTAAATCATCTTTAAATAACATATCTTTAGGGCTTTTGAATCCTGTTATTAATGTTGTACCTTTTGATTCTTTACTATTTCTTGCAAAATAATCTACTACTCCTCTAACTGGTGAAAGTCCTGTTCCTCCAGCTACAATAACAAGTTCTTTTCCTTTGTAATTTTCTATATTAAAGCCATTTCCGTAAGGCCCTCTCATAAATAAAGAATCACCTTCATAGTTTTCAAATATCTCGTTAGTTACCTTACCAACTCTTCTAATAGTTAAATCTACAAAGCCTTCGCCAATTCCACTAACTGATATAGGAGCTTCCCCAAACTTTGGTATTGATACTTCAAAGAATTGACCAGGTTTTACATCACCTTTAAATTCCATTTTAAAAGTATACTCTATATCAGTATGTTTAGTTATTTCTAATATCTTTGATGAAAATGGTATATATTCGTTATGATTAGTCATTCTTTTTCACCTCGTCCATTGCATCTTCTAATTTATTAATACATCCAGCTACACTAATATATTCTGGGCATATATCGTCGCATCTTCCACAGCCTACGCACATATGGTATCCCCATTTCTTTTTATAATCATAAACTTTATGCATTATTTTAAATCTCATCTTTTCGCCATTTGCTTTTCTAAACTCGTGTCCACCAGCCATACTTGTAAATCCTGGAACTTGACATCCTGCCCAAACTCTTCTTCTTTCACCAACTTTAGGGTTATCATCTGAGAATATATCTTGCATGCTATAACAAGTACATGTAGGACAAACAAAGTTACATCTACCGCAAGCTATACATCTTTCTGAGTATTCATCCCACATTTTTGATTTAAATATCCTTTGGTCTAAATCACTTGGAATATTAACTTCAACATCATTAGAAGTTACAAATTCAGGTTTAACTTCTTCATCTACCTTTTTTATATCTTCAAAGTATGCAAGTAACTCTTTATCTTTTATATCTAAATAAGCAAAATCCTCGTCTACTTTAATATATGCATCATACTCATCTGTTTTATTTGTTCCCATAGAAACACAAAAACATGAATCAAAGCTTTTATTACATCCAATTAAAATAAATTTAGCTTTTTCTCTAATTCTTTTATAATATGGATCTTCAAATCCATTTCTTAAATATATATCATCAAATCTCTTAAGTGCATGTATATCACAACTTCTTAAAAATATGATAGGTGCATGAGTTTCCTCATTTGGCTCTAAACATTTATCTTCTGTAAAAAAGAAAATAGTTTGAGTTATAGGAAGTAATACTTCCTTTGGTGAAAATGCTGATTTTTTATCAAAAACTATTTCCGATACATCTTTAATTTCACCGTATCTTACCATATCAGTATCAGAACTTCTTCCTTTCCCTTCAAAATTTTTAGGTGCAAAAACTTTAAATTTAGGTGACATTTTATAAAACACACTATTAAGGTCACTCACTCTTAACTTTATTCCCATAGAAAAACTCCTTCGTAAACTTAATTGTTAATATATAAACAATTATATTTACGAAGGAGCATTTAGTCTGTGATAATTATCACAATGACTTAAAGTATATAGATAAAGCTTCTTTATCTATTATATAAATAAAGCTTTTTTCTTTTTTTATGAGATTCTTTTGAACTAAAATTTTAAAAGCTCTTGAAATAGTTTCTCTTGGCATTCCAAACATATCTGAAAGGTATGTAATACTTAATTTCAAATTAATTTTAAGACCTTCTTCTGTTTCTACTCCGTAATCTTTTCCAAGTTTCCAAATCTTAGCTGCAAGCTTTTTTTCTACTTTAACTGGTGTAGTGTTTTTAATTTGCCTATAGAGCCTTCTAGTTTTTCTTGAAAGAGAGTTTATTATCATCATAGAAAACTCGAAATCCTCTTCCATTATTTCTTTAAGCTTATCTTTTTTTATAGATATTATTTTAGACTTTTCAAACACTTCGCAATTTATAGACTCTGGTAAATCATCTAGTATAACTTCGTTTAGTATTTCACCATGCCCTAAAATAAATACTATTTTTTTGTGTGCATGCTCATTTAATTTATATAAAGCAACCTTACCTTCTACTAATATATATAAATAATCTACGTAATCTTTATCACGAAACACATGCTCATCTCTTTTTAAGTTTAAAAGCTCTCCAAAATTACAAATGTATTCTTTAGTTTTATCTGAAAGGGAACTAAACGTTTCTATATTATTTATTACTGATAGTTTTATCATTTTATCACCTTATCAATCATTTATTAAGTTTAATCATAATAGAACAACCTTTTTTTGTGTTAAGTAATTGAACTCTTCCCCCATGTCTCTCTACAACCTTTTTAACTATTGAAAGTCCAAGCCCTGAACCTTCTCCACTTTTTCTACTCTCATCTCCGCGAACAAACTCATCAAATAAATTTAATCTTATATGATTTGGTATGCCTACTCCATCATCACTTACAATAATATAAAAGAAATCTTTATCTTCTCTTGCTTTAAGTTTTATATATTTTGCATTACCATTATACTTTAATGAATTTTCAATAAGGTTTCCTATAACTCTTTTAAAAAGTTTTTTATCTAGTCCTATGAAAATAGGACCATCTGGAACATCTACTTCTAAATCAAGTCCTGCACTTTCTATTTCATCATAATAATCTAATACTATTCTTCTTAAAAACTCAGTTATATCTGTTTTTTCTTTATTTATTTTATTTTCGTTATTGCTAAGTTTTACAAACTCAAAGAAATCATCTATAAGTTCGCTTACTCTCTCTGATTTTTTGTATAAGATACTATAATATTTTTCTTTTGTTTCTTCATCTGTTATAACATGCTGTGAAAGAGCAGCTGAATATCCTTTTATTGTTGTCATAGGAGTTTTTATATCGTGAGATAAATCTAATAAAAGCTTAGTTTTACTTTCTTCTAACCTTTTATTTTCATCTTCACTTTCTTTAAGCTTTACTAATAAGTAGTTTAAAGTATCACGAACTCCTTCTAATTCCTCTTCACCGTCAAACCTAAGCCTTTGTTCAAAGTCACCATTAATAACACTTAAAAGCGCATTATCAATTTCTTTAAGAGGTTTTTGAATCCTTCTTGCAGTCCAAGCTGAATATATTATTATACATATTAAAGCCATCATAGCTGCAAAAGCTATAACTATTCCATATTCTTTATATAAAGGTTTCCCAACACTAAAAGGAACCTTTAAAAGATTTACATTTAATTCTAATTTATCGTTTGGAATTCTAAAAATCGCTAAATATTCATTGTTTGAGTTATCACTTACGTTATTTATTATAGTTTGATACTTCGCTTCATTTTTCGTACTTACTAAATCTAATAATTCTTTTGGAGTATATGAGTTTTTAGTTGAAATTTCTTTTCCTATCCTTTTTACAACTTCTCCGTCTTTATTGACTATTTCTACTTCTGCATCTATCTTTTCAAGATCATTTACATTTAGCTTTGTATAATCAATATAATCTCCTGATACTATATCCATAAGTGGAATACTATTTTTATTTAAGACTTCAGTAAGTCTAAAGCCTAAAAATACGTAAGACCCTAAACAAATAAGTCCAAGTATGAGTACAAATACTATGTACTGTTTAAAAACTGCAACTACTAATTTATCACTTTTCTTTTTCAAATCTATAACCTAATCCTCTTATAGTTTTTAAATATTTTGGAGACTTAGAGTTATCTTCTATCTTTTCTCTTAGTCTACTTATGTGAACCATAATAGTATTATCTCCACCTAAAAAAGCTTCATTCCAAACTGCTTCAAAAATTTGATTTTTAGTAAGTATTCTACCTGAGTTCTCCATTAAATATTTAAGTATTTTATACTCTATTGAAGTAAGTTCTAACTCCTCGTCTCTTAAATGAACTTTAACGTTATAGGCATCTAATTTTAAATCGCCTATTTCTATTATTTCATCTTTTAATTCATTACCTTCTGATAATTTATATACTCTTCTTATCATAGCCTTAACTCTAGCTGATACTTCCCTTGGATTGAAAGGTTTTGTTATATAATCATCTGCACCTATATCAAGCCCTAATATCTTATCATCATCTCTACTTTTAGCTGAAATCATAATAACTGGAATATTCGAGTCTTTTCTAAGTTCATTTACTACTCTATACCCATCAATCTTTGGCATCATTATATCTACTAGTGCAAGGTGGACCTTATTTTCTTTTAAGAAATTTAAAGCTTCAACTCCGTCATAAACTTTAAACACTTCAAATCCTTCTTTTTCTAAGTATACTGAAAGAATATCAACTATTTCTTTTTCATCATCACATACTAATATTTTATATATCAAAAACATCACCCCTAATTGTTTTCTTTACTGTCAATTTTACATTAAAAAAAAGCCCTATAAAAGGGCTTTTTATATTATAACATAATTTTAATATCTAAATAAAAGATTTAATAAATACTATAGCTATTAAAACAGGCGTAATATATTTAATTAATACCATAAAAACATTAACTAACTTCCCATTTACTGTTCCGTTATTAGTTAACTGATCTTTAACTAATTTATTACTTACAAAGTGTCCCATCATAATAGTAACTAAAATTCCGTTTATAGGTAACAGTATTTTAGATACTAATGCATCAAATAAATTAAATAAAGTCATATGGCAAATTGTAAATCCTGATAGCAGTCCATGTGCATTAGCTGATAGAGCTGTTAAAGATCCTATAACCATTATTATAACTACATTTATTATTAATGCTTTTTTAGTGCTAATTTTGAACTGTTCTGTAAATGTTGCTATAGATACTTGAATTATTGATATCATAGCCATAGTTCCTGCCATAGCAGTTAATAAAAAGAATACTATACCTAAAATCATTCCACCTGGTATCTTACCAAATATTAAAGGTACTGTATTAAATAATAAACCTGGTCCTTCACCTGGAGTTAAACCAAATGAAAATACTGCTGGGAAAATAGCTAGCCCTGCAAGTAAAGATACCCCAGTATCTGCTATAGAAACTTTAGCTCCTGTTCCTATTAAATTATTGTCATCTGTAAAATAACTACTATATGTAATCATTGAACCAGTCCCAACTGATAGTTTAAAGAAAGCTAGTCCAAGTGCTGATAGTATTACACTAAATGTAACTTTCGTGAAATCAGGTTTTAATAAAAAACTAACTCCTTCAAAAGCTCCAGGTAATGTAACGCTTCTTATAGCACAAACTACTAAAAGTATAACTAAAACAGGCATTAAAGTCTTTGTTAATTTCTCTATCCCACTTTTAACTCCCATAGCTAAAATACCACAAGCTACAACAAGTGCAACAAACTGCCATAAAACTGGTGATACAGGTCCAAGGCTTGCGTTATTAAACATTTCAGCTGCACCTTTTGCTGTTATCCCGCTAAATGATCCTGTGATTGCCTTAAAAACATATGAGTAAACCCACCCAACAACTACAGTATAGAAAAATAACATACTATAAGATGCTGTAATCCCTATAAAACCTATAAGCCTAAAAAACTTTTTATCAGTTATACTAGCTACTGCCCCGTAAATATTTTTTCTACAATTTCTACCTAATGCGAATTCACTTACTAATGTTGGTAATCCTATAAGTGCAATACAAATTAAATAAACTACTATAAATGCTGCTCCACCGTTCTCTCCAACAACATATGGGAACATCCATATGTTACCTAAACCAACTGCTGAACTTAATGTTGCAAAAAACACTGCAAGTCCTGAGGAAAATTTCTCTCTATTTGGCTCCATGCCATCCTCTCCCATCTTTTTTAAAATCACTTAATGATTATATAACGAAATTTGTCGTATTTTCAATCATTTTGACAATTACAGCTAATTTATTTAATTTTGTTTATTCGTAAATGTTTTATCTATTAATATTTATAAATTTTCTCTGTTATTTTAACTTTTTATCATGGATATTTTATCCAAAAACCTTCCTAAGATTGAATTATGGTTAAAATCCATTGGTGAAACATTTGGAAAATATAAATACATCCTATATACGTAAACCCCTAGTACTATTACGCATACAATTATTATAAAAATATATTGAAACCTTTCACTTCCAAACAAAGGTTTTTTGCAATATATAAATATAAATAAAACCATAGGTATAAACAAAAAGAGTGGATTATAATAAAATGCTTTTTCTAAATCAAATGATAAAAATGCCTTCCATGCTCTTGTTAGTCCACAGCTTGGACAAGGTATCCCTATTGTAGATTTAATTAAGCATCTTCCACCTGTTAAAAAAATTGTAAGTGCCATAATTATAATTATCGTATGTTTTTCAAAAATCTTTTTTATTTTTTGCAAAAAAACACCTCTTTTTTATTAATTGTTATAATATTTTTATATATTTTTTAAAACTTTCCATTTAGTATAGAGAAAAAATAAGATAAGGCATAGCCTTATCTTATTTTATATTAATATCCCATCATTATATGCATCTGCTAATATATTCATATTTTTAACCATAATATACATAGCTACAAATGGTCCTATTCCACAAAGGAATGAACCTAATATATTCCAAAGCACTAATATTGAACCATTTTCTTGAATATTTAAATGATTTTTAAATCCAGTTTCTTGCATCCTGTTACCTTGCTGAAATAGCCATACATAATAGTAGATTCCGCAAGTTATTATTGATAATAATATCACTAATAAGTAGTTAATACTTTCTTTACCTGTATTCTTACATACTCTATTTAAATCTTGTGTGTACTGATACATAAATATTATTCCATATATTCCACATGTCACTAAATTTAAAAGTATAAGAATCCAAAAATTTCTTTGTTTAATCATTTTTCCCCCTAAGATAAGAATTTGTCACAATTCCTAATTATACGTAAAAACTATCTTTTTCACAATAGGTTTATTTAATATCATTAATGTCAAATGGCGTATTTTGATATACGCAGTAGTTCAACCAATTATAAAATACAATATTAGCACTTCCACGCCAAGTTACTATGGGAGAATTACTTGGATCATCATCTAAAAAATAGTTTTTAGGGACATCTATACTTATTCCCTTTTCTCTATCTCTTATATATTCATTTTTCAGAGTATCTTTATCATATTCAAGATGTCCTGTTATATATATTTCCCGTCCATCTAAATTAGATAGGATAAATACTCCAGCCTCATCTGAATATGAAAGTACCTTTAGATTATCATTTTTTTTAATGTCTTCTTCATTTACTTTAGAATGCCTAGAATGAGGGGCATAGAAATAATCATCGAGTCCTCGGGTAAGTTCTTCTCTTAAATCTTTTACTTTATGCTTAAATATTCCAAACATCTTATTATCTAAAATCTCTTTTCTAACTCCGTGATGATAATAAAGGCCAGCTTGCGCCCCCCAACATATATGCATAGTAGAATATACATTTGTTTTGCACCAAGCCATTATTTCTTTTAATTCCTCAAAATAAATAACTTCTTCAAAATCAAGTTTTTCAACTGGTGCACCAGTTATAATAAATCCATCAAACTTTTCGTTTTTTATATCATCGAAAAATTTATAAAACTTATCTAAATGCTCCCTTGATGTGTTTTTAGAGTTATATGTCCTTGTTTGAATTAACTTTATTTCAACTTGCAAGGGTGTATTTGATAGATATCTAAGTATCTGATTTTCTGCTTCTATTTTTTTAGGCATAAGATTTAATATTCCTATTTTTAAAGGTCTTATATCTTGATTACTTGCTCTCTTGTTATTCATTACAAATATATTTTCTTCTTTTAGTTTTTTATAAGCTGGTAAATCTTTTGGTATATTAATTGGCATACTAATCCCTCCCAATTATATTAAACCACATTTTTACAATAAATTAAATTTATCGTAAAATAAAGATAGAGGTGTTTTTTATGAAAAAGATAAAAGGTTATATTGGTACGTACACAAAAGAAAGTAGCAATGGAATATATAGTTTTGCATACGATGTTTTAAATAATACTATAGATTTAAAATTAGAATATAATTGTGATAATCCAACCTATCTAGCTAAAAATAATGATCTATTAGTATCAACCTTTACGAGCTTAGATTCTTCTGGAATAAATATGTTTAAAATAAAAGATGATACTCTTAAAAATATAACTTCATTTAACCATAGAGGAAAAGGGCCTTGTCATGTTTCTGTTTACAATAATAATATTTTATTTTCAAATTATCACGAAAATAGAATAGATAAAGTAACCTGTTTGTATGACTCAATAATTTCAAATCAAATATTTAAAAGAGATGATAAAAGCAATGTTCACTTTCACTTCGCATCTAAAATTCCAAATTTAAATAAAATTATTTGTACTGATTTAGGTAATGATGAGATATTAATTTTAGATTCAAACACTTTAAAATTAATAAATAAAATAAAACTAAAAGAAGGCAAAGGTCCAAGGCATATAGCATTTAATAAAGCTTTACCTATATTTTATTTAATAACTGAAAAGACTTTTGAAGTTTTAGTTTTCTCTTATGATAACTTAAATATAAGATTAATTGAATCTTTTAAACCTTCAGCCAAAATCAAGGAAAACTTTGAAGGTTCTGCAATAAAAATAAGTCCTGATAATCGTTTTTTATATGTAGCTGATAGAAAAACTAATACTATTCTTTTATTTGAAATTTTTAAAAATGGCTTATTAAAAAAGATAAAGGAATATGATTCTTTAAATATATCATCCCCTAGAGATTTCTCTATTTCTCCTTGTGGTAATTTCATTTTTATAGGGAGCATGCTTAAAAACAAAATATCTATCTTTGAAATATCAAAAGAAAAGGGATATATCCTAAAAAACAAATTAGAATTTAATATTTCTTTACCTGTTTGTATAGTTTTTAAATAAAAAAATATGGGGTTGTCGCATTAGCAGATTAAAAATCTGCTAGCGACAACCTATTTTTATGGATTTTCATATAAATTTAGTTGATCAGTTAATTGTGAAATTTCTGTTTTGAAAAATAGACGCACTTAAATAA
>NZ_JADEKP010000009.1 GCF_015234215.1 Clostridium chrysemydis
ATGTACCATAATCTCACCTCGAAAAATTTTTTTATTTTTTTAGATATTTTGATTATGGACATAAAAAATAGTCTCTATTCACGCAAATACTTTAAAATACCAACAAAGAAGCAAAACAATATTGTAGTGGAAATGAAAGATACTATATAGGTAGAGCGATAATTTTATACTTAATCAATTTAACTTGTATTAATAAAACTTTTTTAATATTAAATTGATTAATATAATAAAAAATATGTTAAGTGGGAAAATTAAAGTTAAAGATAGAAATTGTAGAAAAAAATGATAATTATTAACTATATGTTAATTAATCAGTTAGAATAATAGAAGAAAATAAAATTATAGTAAGATATAAATTAGATAAATAGAAAGTCTTTGGGAGGTAAGTATGAGAGAGGAATCTAAAGGTAATATTTTAATAGTTGAAGATGATATTGATATAAACGGATTATTATATAAAGTTTTATTAAAGAATGGTTACGATGCAAGGCAAGCTTTTTCAGGTTCAGAAGGAAAGATGTGCTTAGAATTATATGATTATGATTTAGTTCTTTTAGATTTGATGTTACCTGGAATAACAGGAGAAGAATTTATTAAACAAATAAGAGAAATCAAAAATACTCCTATAATAGTTGTATCAGCTAAAAATGAGGTTTTTGATAAGGTGAATGTTTTAAAACTTGGAGCCGATGACTTTATTACTAAGCCTTTCAATATTGAAGAACTTTTAGCAAGGGTAGAAGTCCAAATAAGAAGAAGTAAATTTAACAACTCTTTAGAGAATGAAAAATTAAAGTTTAAAAATCTAGAGATAGACCCAAGTTCAAGAGAAGTTAGGATAAACGGAGAACTTTTGAGTTTAACATTAAAGGAATTTAAAATTCTTGAATTACTAGTTAAAAATCCTAAGAGAGTTTTTACTAAAGCAAACCTTTTTGAAAGAGTTTGGGAAGAAGAATTTTTAGGAGATGATAACACTATTAATGTTCATATGAGCAACTTAAGAAATAAACTAAGTGAATTAGATAGTGAGAATGAATATATAAAAACAATATGGGGCGTTGGATTTAAGATGGAATAGAAAATTAAGTCTTTCTTAAGTGTTTCTTTAGTGGGATTTGAAAATTATACCTTAAAATACAACCTATAGAGAAAATTTAAGAGGAGATGATATCTTGAATAACATTATACAAGTTAGAAACTTGAATAAGAGCTTTAGAAATAATATTATACTAGAAGATTTAAATATGAATGTTAAAAAAGGTGAAATTTATGGCTTAGTTGGTAAAAATGGTGCTGGAAAAACAACACTTATAAGAATGATACTAGGCCTAACTGAGGTTACATCAGGAGAAATAGCATTATTTAATAAAACTTCAAAAAAAGAAATGAGAGAAGTTAGGAGTAATATCGGAAATATTATAGAAACTCCTGCATTTTACCCTTACCTTTCAGCTAAGAAAAATTTAGAATATTACAAAATTCAAAGGGGAGTAGTGGGAGGAACATCTATAGATGAGCTTCTTAGACTAGTTGGACTTTCTCATACTGGGAAAATGAAGTTTAGCAAATTTTCATTAGGTATGAAACAAAGACTTGGGCTTGCACTTGCTCTTCTTGGAGACCCAGAACTTTTAATCTTAGATGAACCTACTAACGGATTAGATCCAGTAGGAATAAAAGAAATAAGGGAAGTTTTAATAAATTTAAACAAAGTTAAAGGAGTTACTATTTTAGTTTCAAGCCATATATTAGGTGAATTATCTCAACTTGCAACTTGCTACGGTTTTTTAAGTGATAAAAAAATAGTTGAAGAAATAACAAAAGAAGAATTAAATGAAAAATGCAAGCATCACCTTTTAATAAAAGTAAGCGATCCTAAAAAATCTACAGTTATATTAGAAAAAGTTATGAGAAACACTTCTTACGAAGTTTTAAATGATGGTTTTATTAAAATATATAAAGATTTAGATAAACCAGAAGTTATAAATAGAAATTTAGTAGAATCAGGAATAGAAGTATACTCAATAGAAAGAGTTGGTGTAAATTTAGAAGAATACTTTGTTGACCTTATCGGAGGTGAGCAAAATGTTTAGAGTTTTAAAATCAGAACTTTATAAGAGTAACAGACTTGGAACTTATATAATAAACGGAATAATAGTATTAGGAATATTGCTTTTAGCTTTATTAACTAAGGATAATGGAATTAAGGAACATGGAATATTCTTTTTAACTGATATAGCTTTTTCGATGCTGCCTTTATTTTCACTTGTATATGTTTCATATTTCTTTGAAGATAATAAATACGATACTTTAAAAAATTCAGTATCATCAAGCATTTCAAAAAATGAAATATATTTAGGGAAGTTTTTAAATCAGGTTATATTATTAATAATTTCAATAGTGGTAGCTTTAGTTTCATTTGTTATTATAATAAACATATTTAACATAGGTGGAAATGATCAACTTAATAATATACTTCTTATAATTAAAAAGCTTTTTATATCATTACCTGTTTATATTTCACTTATAGCGTTATATGATTTAGTAGTTAGCTTATTTAGAAAAGAAGGAATAGCTATTTTTATGTGTGTAATAGTTATTCAAGCTGTTAATGCTTTAAGTGCATTAATAGATTATTACGGTGGGAAAATAGCACAAGATATAACACCATATATACTAACTAATCCATTAAAAACAATTATTTTTAATAATAACATAACAAACGATTCTTTAAATAAATGTTTAATAGGAGGAGTAGCAAGTCTTATAATTTATTTAGCTATAGGAATTATTGTATTTAATAAAAGAGATATTAAGTAGGTGATATTTTATGCTTAATTTAATAAAAGCTGACCTATACAAATATATAAATAGACCATATATTTATATATTAAATATAATTTTAGTAAGTGGAATAATAATTTTAGGGTTTTCCTACGGTTATTCATTTAGGATGAGAGGGGCAAAGGAAAGCCTCATTAACCCATTATTATTTATGCTTAACTTTTCAGGAATCTTTGTATTTACATTTTCAGATAACATAATTGAAAAAGGTAAATATAATACTATAAAAAATATAGCCTCATCAGATATTAAGAGAAGTAGTATTTTTATAGGAAAAGTAATAACTCAACTAATATTAGGGTTAATAACTTTTTTTATTTGTTTTATAGTAACAATTATAGTATCTTATGTATTTGATATCATGCCAAATGGAGGAATAAATGATTTTATAGATGTGTTTTTTAGGTATATGGTATCAATCCCAACACTTTTAGGTTGTATATCATTTTATACATTAATATTACTTTTTGTAAAAGGTGAAGGAAGAGGGGCTTTTTTATCTCTAATAGTTGCATTTATATTTCCAACGATATCAGTGTTATTAAGTCAAAATATAGGTCATATATTTACAATTATAGATAAATATTTTTTAATGAATTCATTAGATCTTATAAGTAAGGAATTACTTACATTTAGTGATGCTACTAGATGTATTAGTGCAGGGATAATTAATACAATAATATTTATGTTTTTAGGGATTTTAATGATGAAGAAAAAAGATATAAAATAATAAGGAGGTGGCTTAAGTTTTGTTAGGATTATTGATATTTTTACTATTAATAATAATATTAATTTTAACTTTTATATTATTAGTTAGGAATAGAGAAATAAAAAATATAACATCTGAAATAAATAATATAAATACAGAAAACAGTAGAAGAAATATAAGACTTAAGGCACCTTCTAAGGTTTTAGGGAAATTAGTTAAAGAAATAAACTCATTAATAGAAGAAAAGAATGATAATATAGAAGCATATAAGAAAAAGGATATAGAACTTAGAGATTCTATTGCAAATATGTCACACGACTTAAGGACTCCCTTGACATCTATTATGGGATATATTTATTTATTAGAGGAAGAAGAAACAACAGAAGAAGATAAACAAATTTATTTATCAATAGTTAAGAAAAGATCAGAAGTTTTAGAAAAACTAATAGGAGATTTTTATTCACTTTCAAGGATACAAGCAGAACATTATGAATTGGAACTTACAGAAATAGTCCCAGCAGATGTTTTAGTAGAAATAATAGCAGCTTTTTACGAATCAATAGCGGATAAAATTGGAGAGCCTATTATAGATATAGATGAAAAAAGATATAAAATATTAGGTGAAAAAAGCGCTTTAAATAGAGTATTTACGAATATAATAGAAAATATTTTAAAACATGGCGAAGGTGATGTAAAGATAGGGCTAAAACCAGAAGGAGAGAGTTTAATTATAGAATTTTCAAATAAAGCAGAATCTCTTGATGAGATAAGCGCAAAAAGAATATTTGAGAAATTTTTTACTGGAGATAGGATGAGAACAGGACAAAACACAGGTCTTGGACTTGCGATAGTTAAGCTACTAGTAGAAAAAATGAACGGAGAAATAAGTAGCGAAAAAGTAGATGATAGATTAGTTATAAAATTAAAATTCAATAGGATATAAAATATTAGCCCTGTAGTGTTTCTACAGGGCTTTATTTTGAATAAAATGTAAATATTCTATATGAAAAATTATAACATATATTCATTATGATACAATTTTACTAAGAGGTGATAGGATGCTAGGAATTATAGGAGCATAGGTATTTTTGCCTATAAGGGTGTAAAGTATTTATAAGTATGATTTAAAACTAAATAGGGGGAACAAAAGAAGAAATGGAATCAATAATTATTTTAAGTATAATTATTTTAGCTTTAGTTATTACAGTTAAAATAATAGAAACAAAGCACAAAGCAAAACTTACAGGATATATAGGAGAAAGAGAAACTAAAAAGAGTTTATCAAATCTAAAAGAATATAGGATTTTAGATGATGTACTTTTAAAAACTCAAAGGGGAACGACTCAAATAGATCACATACTTATAGGTCCAAATGGAGTCTTTTCAATAGAAGATAAAAACTATAGTGGGTGGATTTATGGAGATGAAAATTATAAATTTTGGACTCAAGTTATATATAATAAGAAGAGTAGATTTTATAATCCAATTTGGCAAAACAAAGGACACGTAAAGGCTATAGATAATATAATTACTGATAAGTTTAAAGTAAAAGCAGTATCAGTAATAGTATTTTCAAATAGATGTGAGTTAAAAAAGATAAAAGCAAAAGATATAGTAATAAAAAGAAATATGCTAAATAAGACTATTAAAAATTATAGTAATAAAAAGAATTTAACAAAGGAAGAGATAGATAATATTTATTATAATCTAAGTAAAGCAAATATATTAGATAAAAAATCTAGAAAAGAGCATCTAGAAAAGGTCAAATTAAAAAAATAGAGGCGGTATAAAATGGGGTTGTTAGAAGAGGTATTACAAGTAGCTTTAATTGGAATAATAGCATACTTTATATCGATAAAACTACTTAATAAATTAAATATAATAAAAAAGATAAAAGAAAAAAATAGTGATGGAAAACACAATTATAGAGTAGGGATTATAAGTATGATATCTTATGCAGTGGTACTTATAGCGATTAATATTATTTTTGATAGCTTAAGGTTATACAATTCAGAAAACATAAGGATAGGAATAGCTGTTGGAGTGGGACTAGCATTACTATATTTTTTGATATGGAAAGAAGAAGTAGAAGATATTGTTTAAATATAATATATTTTAAAAAGATAAAATTATGTTGTGTAATATGATAAGGTAAACGAATACCATTTAATAAAATGTAAAATCTATAATAAAAGGTGTAAATATTTCTCACTTTGTACTATAATAGGTAAGTCGTTTAAATTTGACCTATGAGGAAGACTTAGAAGTAAATGCTTAGAAATTTATTTTAGAGGTGAGAAAATGTTAAATAAATCATTAAACGTAATTTTAGGAGCTTCATTTGTATCTTTAATTTTACTAGGAATAGTAGAATATTTTAGTAAATACGATTTAAGCTTTAATTCATTAAATATTATTTCAGGAATTACAGGAATCGGAATATTATTTGCAGTAATGTATTTTATGCACAAAATTAAATTAGCTAAATAAGATAATATTTTATATGGAATATACATACGGGTGTTACAGTATTTTTGTAACACCCGTTTTTCATTTGGTATAATTAAATAAAGAGGTGAATTATTTGAAAGAGGGAATATATGAGCAAGTTATAAATAAAGAGGTATTAAAAAATATAGAATTATTAGATAAAACTAAGTATTTAGTAGATACAGAAAAAATAGATAAAGAAGAAGCTAAGGTGGTTTTATCAAGTTACATAGAAGAAGTTATAAGAAAGTCACTTAATTATATAAGAGATAATGAAAAAGAAGAGTCAAAGAAGCTTTTAAGCCAGATTGAGGCTTGTAATAAAATAATAAATATACTTGAAAAGATATCTAATGATGCGGAAATAGATAAATATAAAATTGAAGAAAGAGGAGAAATACTAACTTCTCTATATTCAAAAATTAATAATAGTAGATCACTTAAAAAAGGAAAAGCAGTAAGACCAGTAACTCCAATATCACAAAGTTCTCTTTTTACGGGGGCTAGCTTAGAACCTAATATGCTAGGAGAACTTAATAAAGAAATATTATCTTGTGATTCTATAGATTTGTTAGTTTCATTTGTAAAGTGGAGTGGTATAAGGTGCATAATAGATAGCTTGAAGGAAGCTACTAACAATGGAAAAAGATTAAGGATAATTACTACATCATATATGGGAGCATCTGATTTTAAAGCTATAGATGAGTTAAGTAGGCTTAAAAATACAGAAATAAAAGTTTCTTATGATACTGAAAGGACTAGACTTCACGCAAAAGCTTATATGTTTTCAAGAGAAACTGGATTTACTACAGCATACATAGGGTCATCTAATCTATCAAATGCAGCGCTAACTTCTGGGTTAGAATGGAATATAAAAATTACGGAAAAAGATTCTTTTGATATAGTAAATAAGTTTAATGCAACCTTTGAGAGCTATTTTAACGATTCAGAATTTGTTTTATATAAAGGAACTGATGAGGATAAGTTACTTTTAAAAAGAGCATTGAAAAAAGAAGTTAGAGATGAAAGTGAAGATTTTAATTATACTTTAGATATAAGACCTTTCTCGTATCAAAAAGAAATATTAGAAAAATTAGAAGTAGAAAGAGAAATCTTTAATAGGCATAGAAATCTTTTAGTAGCAGCTACAGGTGTTGGTAAAACTGTAATATCAGCCTTTGATTACAAAAATTTTTGCAAAAAGAATAATTTTTCTAACAAAAATACATTACTATTTGTAGCACATAGAGAAGAAATCTTAAAGCAAAGTAGAGATACTTTTAGGGCAATATTAAAAGATAGAAATTTTGGAGATCTAGTCGTAGGTAAATATAAAGGAGAAAATTTAGATCATTTATTTATATCTATTCAAAGCTTAAATAGCAAGGAATTAATAGATATAACATCAGAGGATAAATATGATTTTATTATTGTAGATGAGTTTCATCATGCACTTGCACCTTCATATAGAAAATTACTAGAATATTATAAGCCTAAAGTGTTATTAGGGCTTACTGCAACTCCTGAGAGAGCAGATGGTAAAAGTGTTTTCAGTTATTTTGAAAATAGAATTTCTGCAGAGATAAGATTACCAGAAGCAATAGATAGAAAATTATTATGTCCTTTTCAATATTTTGCAGTTACAGATGATATAGATTTATCTAGACTAAAATGGAAAAGAAAAGGATATGATTTATCAGAACTTAATAAAGTTTATACAGGAAATGATTTAAGGGTAGACCAAATCATAAGAAGTTTAAATGAATATGTTACTGATTTAGATGATGTTAAAGGATTAGGTTTTTGCGTTAGCGTTGAGCATGCAAAATATATGGCAGAAAGCTTTAAAAGAAGAGGCATAAAATCTATAGCTGTAACTGGAGAGAGCTTAGATTATGAGAGAAAAGATGCAAAAAGATTGTTAGTAAGTGGCGAAATAAAATTTATATTTGCAGTAGATATTTATAATGAAGGGGTTGATATTCCTGAAATTAATACTGTAATGTTTTTAAGACCTACGGAAAGTTTAACTGTATTTTTACAACAGCTTGGAAGAGGGCTTAGACTTTCAGATGATAAGGAATGTTTGACTGTTTTAGACTTTGTAGGACAAGCTAATAAAAACTATAATTTTGAAGAGAAGTTTAGGGCTTTAATAGGAAAAACTAATAAACCGGTAAAAGAATATATTGAAAATGGATTTTTAACTTTGCCTAGAGGTTCATATATTAAGCTAGAAAAGAGAGCAAAAGAATATATTTTAGAAAATATAAAAAGTTTAACTAATAATAAAAGAAATTTAATTTCTAAAATAAAGAATTTTAAAAGTGATACAAATTTAGAGCTTAATTTTTATAATTTTATATCTCACTATAACCTATCTTTGATAGATTTTTATGGTAAATCAGGTGATAGGAGTTTTAGTAGATTATTAGTTGATGCAGGTGAGAAAGAAGATTTTAATGAAAAATTAGAAAAAGATATCACTAAAAAACTTAAAAACTTATTTAGTATTAATTCAAGAAGATTTATTGATTTTATTTTAAAATTAATTAATGGAAGAGTAGAATTTAATAATATGAGCAATGAAGATATCTTAATGGCGTATATGTTTTATTATACAATGTTTGATGCGAGCCCTGAAAAATTAGGATATACAGATTTAAAAGATGGTATAAATGATTTATTAAAAAATACAAATATGATAAATGAAGTTAAAGAAATATTAGAATTTAATTATAGCAATATTTCATTTATAGATAAAAAAGTAGATTTAGTATTTGAATGTCCTTTAGACTTACATTGCGTATATAGTAGAAATCAAATTATGGCCGCCTTAGGATATTATAATGAAAAAAAGCCAAGTTTTAGAGAAGGGGTAAAGTATTTTAAAGATAAAAAATTAGATGCGTTTTTTATAACATTAAATAAAAGCGATAAAGAATTTTCACCATCTACCCTTTATGAAGACTATGCAATAAATGATAAATTATTTCACTGGCAGAGTCAAAGCACAACTTCGTTAGAAAGTAACACAGGACAAAGATATATTAACCATAAAAAATTAAAAAGCAAGATAGTATTATTTGTTAGAGAAAATAGTAAAAAAGATGGTATTACAGAAAGTTTTATGTATTTAGGAACATGTGAATATAGAAGCCATAAAGGTAATAAACCGATAAGTTTTATTTTTGAACTTAAGGAAGAAATACCAGCTAATATTATAAATAAAGCAAATAAAAGTATTATTATATAGTGAAAATAGCACTAACAGATTTGTTAGTGCTATTTTTTATAGTTTGATTAATTTGAGTGAAAAGAGGTATTTGGTAAAAAAAGTATACGAATGGCGAACAAATTTGGAATTTGTGTACAAGCACAAAAGAAATAATTGAAATTTATTAAAAATAGTATAATATTATAAATAATATATTTACATATAGAGAAATAAATTATTAAATTATCAACTAAAAGAATTGAAAAGTGATAAGTTGATAATTTTAAAGGGGGCAAGCGAATGGAAGAAAACAGAGAACAATGGGGATCAAAGATTGGATTTATACTTGCAGCTATAGGTTCAGCAGTTGGCTTAGGGAATATTTGGAGATTTCCTTATGTTGCATACGAAAATGGTGGAGGGGCTTTTTTAATACCATATTTCTTTGCAATATTTACAGCAGGTATACCATTATTAATCCTTGAATATTCTATGGGGCATAAGTACAAAGGATCTACACCACTTGCAATAGCAAGAGCATCTAAAAAGTGGGAATGGCTTGGGTGGTGGCCAACTATAACATCAGCAATTATAGTAGCGTATTATTCAGTAATCATAAGTTGGGCTATGAATTATTTTGTACTTAGTTTTAAAAAGGGCTGGGGAAGTGATGCAAATTCATTTTTCCATAGTGACTTCCTTAATTTAAGTGAATCACCATTTCAAATAGGAGGAGTAGTTTGGTATGTACTTCTTGGAGTGGCAGTTATTTGGGTTATCAACTGGGTAGTTTGTTATAAGGGTATTAAAAAGGGAATTGAGAAAGTAAATAAGATTTTATTACCAACTTTGGTTTTAATAATGATAATTATAGCAGTTAGAGCTGTAACGTTAGAGGGGGCTATGGCTGGACTTAATACTTTATTTACCCCAGATTGGGAAATGGTAACTAAGCCAGATGTTTGGATAGCAGCGTATGGACAAGTATTTTATTCATTAAGTATAGCTATTGGAATTATGATGACTTATTCAAGTTATCTTCCTAAAAAAACTGATATAAATAATAGTGCATTTGTAACAGCATTTGCAAACTGTGGATTTGAGTTTTTATCAGCGATAGCTGTTTTTGCTATATTGGGGTTTATGGCAACAGCGCAAGGAGTTCAAGTTTCAGAAGTTGTATCAAGTGGGATAGGATTAGCATTTGTAGCTTTTCCACAGATATTTAGTACTATGGGAACTGTAGGGAACTTCCTTGGACCGTTATTCTTCTTATGTTTAATATTTGCAGGAATAACTTCATCAGTATCATTAACTGAAGCTGTTTCAGCACCTTTTAATGATAAGTTTGGTTGGAGCAGAAAAAAAGTAGTTACAGCTATGTGTTTAATTGGGGCAACACTTAGTTCACTATTTGCAACAGGAGCAGGTTTATATATTTTAGATATAGTTGATCAATTTATAAATAGCTATGGAATAGTTGTAGTGGGACTATTTGAAGTTATATTGATTGGTTGGATTTTGAAACCTGATGAATTAAGAGAGCACGCAAATTCTATCTCTCACTTTAAGATAGGGAAATGGTGGGATGTAGCTATTAAGTTCATCACACCAGCTCTTTTAATCTATATGATAGTTCAAAATGTATTAAAAGAAATTAATGCACCATACGGAGGGTATGAAGTAAGTCAGCTTTTAGCTTATGGATGGAGCGTAATAGGGTTTGGGATTATTGTAGCACTAGTTATAACTAAAAAGCCTTGGAGGGCTAATAAAATTAGTGAAGAGCAGGTTAAAGAGGATGATTTAGAAGAGGAATTAAATAATAATTTAGAATTAGATCTTTAAAAAAGGGGGCTTTTTTATATGACAAAAGTAGCGATAGTTTTCTTTTTGATAGGTGCAACAGTCTTGTGGGGAGGCTTAGCGATATCTTTAACAATGCTTATAAAAAGCGAAAAGAAAGCTAGTTTAGAAGAATCTAAAAACAATAAATAAAATATATTTTAATTAAGACTTATGTTTAAAATTTAAAAAACATAAGTCTTAATTTTTTTGTCTCCAAAAATTTACTATTTACAAAAGAACGTATGTTCGGTATTATTTTAATATAAATATTTTTAGAAGGTGCGGTAAAATGGATGATAAAATAATTTTTCATGTAGATGTTAATTCAGCTTATTTATCTTGGATAGCAGTTCATAGACTTCAGTTTGGAGAAGATGATATTGATATTAGAACTATTCCATCAATAATCGGAGGAAATATAAAGGAGCGTCACGGGATAGTTTTAGCAAAATCTATCCCTGCTAAAAAATATAATATTCAAACAGGGGAGCCTGTTGTAAAAGCTTTAGGAAGGTGCAAAGACCTTAAAGTGTATCCGCCAGATTATAAAATTTTTATGAGATGTAGTGATGCTATGTATGAGCTTTTACGAGAGTATTCTCCGCTTATCCAAAGATATTCAGTAGATGAAGTTTTTATGGATATGAGTCATTTAAAAGATAATTATATTGATAAGGCTATAGAGATAAAAGATAGAATTGAAAAAGAATTAGGATTTACAGTAAATATCGGGATAAGTACAAATAAACTTTTAGCGAAGATGGCTAGTGATTTTAAGAAAAAGAATTCAATTCATACTTTATTTCAAGAAGAAATAAAAGATAAGATGTGGCCTTTACCTATAAGGGATTTATTTATGGTAGGAAGTAGAACTGAAAAAAAGTTAAAAAAGCTTAATATTCAAACTATAGGTGATTTAGCTCATTATAATTTTGATATTTTAAGTCATATGTTTAAAAGTTATGCAAAAGTTATATATAACTATGCAAATGGAATTGAAAATTCAAAGGTAAGGGATAAAAATTATCTTGAAGTTAAGGGTATTGGAAATTCAACTACAGCTCCTTTTGATATTTTTAGGAGAGAAGATGCTTTAAAGGTGTTATTATCATTAGTTGAAACAGCTTCTATGAGGCTTAGGAAAAATGAAACTATGTGCACTTTAGTTCATGTTTCTATAAAAACTAATGTATTTATAAGATACTCGCACCAAGTAACTCTAAATGCACCAACAGATTCTACAGAGGAATTATTTAAAGAAATTACAAAGGCATTTGATGAAGTTTGGAAAGGTGAAGGTATAAGGCACTTAGGAGTAAGATTTTCTAAACTTTGTTCTAATGAATTTTATCAAAAGAATTTATTTGATGATGATAAAAAAGATAAGAGAAGAGCACTTGATAAAACTATTGATGAAATTAGATTTAGATATGGTAATAAATCAGTCTTTAGATCTACTTTTATCAATTCAAAAATTAAACCTCTTAGTGGAGGAGTTGTAGAAGAAGAGGATTATATGATGATGGGAAGTATTTTATAGGAGTTGATTAATTATGAAAGTTTCTAAAGTAATTCAAGTTATTGCTTGGTTTGATGAAAAGGGTAAGATTAGACCTGTAAGATTTAGATATGAAGATGAGGAAGAACTTAAGGTGATTATTATAGAAGAAATTTTAAATAGGGAATTTAAAAACCTTGGAGGCACTCCTACGTGGACTTTTACTTGTACGTCAAAAATAGATGGGAAGAAGAATATATATCATATTAAATACGATATGTTATCTAATAGATGGATAGTTTTCTTTTAGAGTAAATAAAAATAGATTATTTTAAAGCACTAAATTTATATTAATAAAATTTAGTGCTTTTATTTTGTAATGAAACTGTAATTTTAGAATTATAGAAAAGTAAGCTTAAGAAAATATACTAAAAATATAAAGTGGAAAATTAAAAAGTTTATATAAATAAAAAGATGAGGTGAAAGTATGAATGCAGTTTTAGAGTTAAAAGATGTAACAAAGAGAATAGGAAAAAAAGAGCTAGTTAAAGGAGTTACTTTTACTATAAATAAGGGTGAGATATTTGGATTTTTAGGACCAAACGGCGCAGGAAAAACAACTACTATAAAGATGATAACAGGACTTTATAAAATTACAGAAGGACATATATTTGTAGATGGGGTTAATGTTTCAAAAAACTTTAAAAAAGCATTAAAAGGTGTTGGTGCAATTATAGAAAATCCTGAGATGTACGGATACTTAACGGGAAGAGAAAATCTAAAAATCTTTGGTAGGATGCATGATAATGTTGATGCTAAAAGAATAGAAGAAGTTGCAAAGCTTGTTAAACTTGGAAACAGAATAGATGATAAGGTAAATAAATATTCTTTAGGAATGAGACAAAGATTAGGAGTTGCACAGGCTCTACTTCATAGACCCAAACTACTTATATTAGACGAACCAACTAATGGACTTGACCCTATGGGAATAAAAGAACTTAGGGAGATGCTTAGAGAACTTTCAGAAACAGAGGGATTATCAGTTCTAGCATCAAGTCACCTTTTAAGTGAGATGGAACTTATGTGTGATAGATTCGGAATAATAGATAGCGGGAAAATAATAGGAATTAAAACTATATCAGATATTAAAGAAGAAAATGATAAAATTCATACTTATGCTTTAGATATATCGGATATGGATAAGGCATTTATAGTTATAGAAGATATAAAAAATGACGTTTTAGCTAAAATGAAAAATGACAAATTAATAATTACATTCTCAAAAGAAGGATTTGCTAAAGTAAATAAACGATTAGTTTTAAATGATATTGAAGAGTATGAGGTTAAAGTATTAGCAATAAGACCGATTAGTAGATGGAAGATATTATTATCAAAATTATTGGCACTTCTAGTAATTGGAGTTTCGATTGTTTTAGGTTCTGTTATTGTACTTTTAATTTCAAGCGGAAGTGTTTATGGATTTGATACATTAAAGACACCAATTTTAGAAGCGAATGGGAATAGTATATTTGAGGTGAGCTATTTAGGGTATTTTATTAAAAATATTAGTTTATCATTATCAGGCTTACTATTTGTTACGGGGTTAGTATTTATGTTATCTACAGTAACAAAGAATACCGCTATTTCTGTTGCAGTAAGTATGCTTATATATTTAGGGGCGTTACCTATTACATTAATATTAGCTTCAAATGGAGTAGGAGGCATTTTAAAAACATTTATTCCGTATATAGATTATTCTATTTTTAATTTGGTAGATGTATTTAAGGAAATGATAGTTACAAATACAGTGGTGCAATTAAGTCCTGAATTTGGATCAATACAGTTATTAATAGGGTTTGTTATCATGTCAGTGATATCAGTTATAGTATTTATAAAAAATGATATAAAAAATTAATCAAATTAAAAAAAAGATTGATTTTAAGGACAAGCATGATATAATTATATTGTAAATGTTTTCAAATTATAAGATTCATAAAATTTTCTTTAATTTATGTGGAAGAGAAGGAGAGTTTAGCATAGATGACAGAGGTGTTTTCTTTGCGGGCTCTCTTTTTATTTTTGCCTATTTTAATTTTAATTAATATAGAAAAAAAGCATTATTATAGGAGGAAATGAACATGGTCAATTTTTTAGCAGAGATGATAGGAACAATGATCCTAATCTATTTAGGGGATGGAGTTGTTGCTAACGTAGTTTTGAAAAAAACTAAAGGACATAATTCAGGATGGATGGTTATTTCATCAGGTTGGGCATTTGCAGTTGCAATACCGGCATTTATATTTGGAGCAACTAGTGGAGCTCACTTTAATCCAGCTTTAACAATAGCTTTAGCTGCAATAGGTGATTTCCCTTGGAGTCAAGTTCCAATGTATATTACAGCTCAGATGATAGGGGCATTCCTTGGAGCAGTTTTAGTTTTTCTTCAATATTACAATCACTTTGAAGAAACAGAGGATAAAGATGGGAAGCTTGGAGTATTCTGTACAGGTCCAGCACTAAGAAATAGTAAATTTAATTTTATAAGTGAGTTCTTCGGAACATTTTTATTAGTGTTTGGTATTTTGGGTATTGGAAATGTAGAAATGGCAAATGGTTTAAACACACTTGCAGTAGGACTTTTAATTTGGGCTATAGGTTTAAGCTCTGGGGGTACAACAGGGTATGCAATTAATCCTGCTAGAGACTTAGCACCAAGAATAGCACATGCTATTTTACCTGTTCCAGGTAAGAGAGATTCAGATTGGAAGTATGCTTGGATACCAGTAGTTGCGCCTATTGTTGGTGCATTAGCTGGAGCATTTGTTTTTGTAACTGTATTCTAAAAGACATTTTAAAAATTTTATGAGGTGATTAATATGGGAAAATATGTAATAGCATTAGATCAAGGAACTACAAGTTCAAGAGCTATAATTTTTGATAAAGGTCAAAATATATTAGGAATTAGTCAAAAAGAGTTTACGCAAATATATCCTAAAGAAGGCTGGGTAGAACATAATCCAATGGAAATCTGGGCATCTCAATTTGGAGTTTTGCAAGAAGTTATCGCTAAAGCAAATATAACTCAAGATGAAATAGCAGCAATTGGTATAACAAATCAGAGGGAAACTACTATAGTTTGGGATAAAAATACTGGGGAACCAGTTTATAACGCTATAGTTTGGCAGTGTAGAAGAACAGCTAAAATTTGTGATGAGTTAAGAGAAAGAGGTTTAGAAGAATATATTAAAGAAACTACAGGACTAGTTTTAGATGCATATTTTTCAGGCACTAAAATAAAATGGATTTTAGATAACGTAGAAGGTGCAAGAGAAAAAGCAGAAAGAGGAGACTTGTTATTTGGAACAGTTGATACTTGGTTAGTTTGGAAACTTACTAATGGAAAAGTGCATGTAACAGATTATACAAATGCCTCAAGAACTATGTTATATAACATAAAAGAATTAAAATGGGATGAAAAACTATTAAAAGAATTAGATATTCCAAAGAGCATGCTACCAGAGGTAAAAAGCTCTTCTGAAATATATGGCTATACTAACCTTGGTGGTACAGGGGGAGTTAGAGTTCCTGTTGCTGGTATGGCTGGAGATCAGCAAGCAGCATTATTTGGACAAACTGCCTTTGAAAAAGGAGATGCTAAAAACACATACGGAACTGGATGTTTCTTGCTTATGAATACAGGAAATGAAGCAGTAAGTAGTAAGCATGGACTTTTAACTACTATAGCAGCAAGTACAAAAGACAATGTTCAATATGCTTTAGAAGGTTCAATATTCGTCGGTGGTGCAGTTATACAATGGCTAAGAGATGAGATGAAATTAATTACAGATGCAGCTGATTCAGAATATTTTGCTAAAAAAGTTAAGAACAATGGTGGAGTCTATGTAGTTCCTGCATTTGTTGGACTAGGAGCACCTTATTGGGATATGTATGCAAGAGGTGCTGTTCTAGGACTTACTAGAGGAGCAAATAGAAATCATTTAATAAGAGCATCACTTGAAGCTATAGCTTACCAAACTAAAGAGGTAATTGATGCGATGGCATCAGATTTAGGTTCAGAATTAAACGTCTTAAGTGTTGACGGAGGAGCAAGTAGAAATAAATTCTTAATGCAATTCCAATCAGATATTATAGGAAGAAAAGTTCAAAAGCCTATAATAATAGAAACAACAGCACTTGGAGCAGCTTATTTAGCTGGACTTGCAGTTGGTTTCTGGAAAGATAAACAAGAAATAAAAGAAATGCAATGTATAGGTGAGACTTTTGAACCGGGAATGGAAAAAGAAGAAGTAGATAAATTATTTAAAGGCTGGAAAAAGGCGGTTAAAAGATCTATGGAGTGGGAAGAAGAATAAAATATTAAAGTCAAAATAAGTAAAGTTAAAATAATAAAAATTAATGAGTGAGTATGAGAAAAGCATGGTATTAGATACTGTGCTTTTTTTATTTTTAGATGCTTTTTATGTAAAACTAATTGACAAAAAAATAAAGGTATATTAATATCATATTATAAGTTAATAAATACTATGTTGAAAAGGGGAGAAGAATAATGGGATTATTTGATAAAATGGTAGGGAAAGCAACGGTTGGAGCTGATATAAGACCTATAAAAGATTTTTTATTAGAAGGTGAAGAGGTTATAGCTTCATATCAATTTTTAAGAGACTCTATAATATTAACTAACTTAGGAATTTATCAAGTTGATGTTCAAGGAATGACAGGTAAAAAGGTAGAAGTTAAGTTTTTCCCAAAGAAAAATGTTAAGAGTGTAACTTTTGAAACGGCAGGAACATTTGATTATGACGTAGATATAAAAATAGGAGTAGATGGAAATAGTGCTATTCATAGTACAGGAGTATTTTATAATGCACCTATTTCATTTAAAGTTCCGAAATCACAAGCAAATCAAGCAAAAGAAGTAATAGGAATAGTAAAAAAATATTATTTAACATAGTTTTAAAAAGATGCTTTAGGGCATCTTTTTTATTTTATATATTAGGAAACAGGCTATAAAGTGGGTAATAAATAATATTTTAATTAACTAAATAAAAATTATGTAAAATTGGCGGTGTAATTATAATGCATTTAAAATGCGATATAATAGGTTTTTGTGTAGTTATATGCAAAAGGACATATACGAAGAGAAATATAGCTTAAAAATCAATATAGAGGCATAAAAAATATGAGGGTTAGTGGTATAGACATGCATACCTTAAGAAAATTATGTAGAATTCTATAAAAAAACTAGTTTATATGTAATAAATTATAGAGTTTTATAATAGATTTTTACTAGGATAGAAATAAAAAGGGGACTTTATATGGATTTTATTGAACTTCTAGGCGTTATTTTAAATGAGAGTAATAACTTAGGGAAAAAGATAAATATCTTTGAAGGAGATATTTATGAAGAAGATGATGTTATAGAGATAAAAAGAATATTAGATGAACTAGATTTTGCAGTAAAAGGCTTACGAGGTAAGTTAAATGACACAGTTTTAGATAATTTAGATCATAATATCTACGTATTAGGTTTAAAAGTTGACTTTAGTTATGATGGAGAGGATGAACTTGAATTAAGGCATAAAGAGATAGAAAATAGAGCAGGGATAAATTGTATCCATAGAATAATAGAAATAGTAAATGAACTAGTAAAATAAAAAAACAGACAAGCGTAATGCTTGTCTGTTTGTATATAAGTAAGTGTTATTTTAAGCTTGTGCGTTTTTCTTTCTCTCAGCTAATTCGTCTTCTGAATAAATTATTTTGTGAGATACAGCTTCAATCTTTGGCATAAAGAATTGTATTAATGGACCAGTAAGTAATGCTGCGATTACAGTACCAACACCAACAACTCCTCCAAGGAAGAATCCAAGGATTAAGAAAGTAGCATCTATACACATTCTTACTACGCTGTAACTTTTCTTTGCTTTATCAGCTAAGATAAATGGAATTATATCATTTGGAGCAACTCCTAAGTCAGTTGACTTTAATAGTGAGAATCCGATTGCTATAATTACACAACTAATCGCAACGAATACCATTCTAATAAAGAAGTTATATTGCTCTAAATGGAAAGGTCTTAAAACAGTCATCATTAAATTGATGAATGGTCCAGCTGTGAACATAGCTAAAACTGTTCCTATAAATATATGATGTTTAGCTACGAAGAATATTATTACTAAGAAAGTGAAAGTAATAATCATATTTGCAGTACCAGGCATAATACCTAATATATCAGCTAAACCTTGAGTAAATATTGTAAAAGGATCTGATCCTATATTTGATTCAAGATAAATAGCAACCCCAGCTTGGATTATCCAAACGCCAAGGAAAAAGAATAATAATTTTAATAGCATTTGTTTTACGTTTACATTTTTCATATTTTTCAATCTCCATTACTTAAATTTTTAACAATCATACGATATCATAAAAAGATTAATAAAAAAAACGGGGTATTTTTAAATATCATCAAAGTTACATAAGGTTTACATAAAAATATGTTAATTGAATACTTTTACAAATTATCAAATTATCAAAAAAGTT
Organism: Clostridium chrysemydis; assembly: GCF_015234215.1. Taxonomy (GTDB): domain Bacteria; phylum Bacillota; class Clostridia; order Clostridiales; family Clostridiaceae; genus Clostridium; species Clostridium chrysemydis. The sequence continues at coordinate 19,171 of NZ_JADEKP010000009.1, forward strand.
CAATATTTGTTTTAAAATTAATATAATTTTAAGAAAAAGATTTGAAATAAATGGGAAAAGTGTGAATAAAAATATATAAATATCAAATACAAAGTCGTATTTAGTAGAATTGAGTGAAAGGTTTTCAACTGCTTGAAGGAAAAAGTATATATAAATAAGAAGAACTTGATAATATATCAAGTTCTTTTTTAAGGATATAAAATATTGTTGTAACGCGATATGTCAGGCATATCTAAATTCAAAAATCTAAATTATAATTACTTTCTTAAATAATCTAGATTACTGGCTATTGAAAAAACAATCAAGTTAATGACTGTTTTAAAATGTAAACTATGCTTATATAAATTATAATGTTAAATTTTGAACAATGTAAAAACATAAAATGGAAAAAGTGTTAAACATGAAAAAATATGAAGTTTTCTTTGTAAGAATCTACAAAGAAATGTAAAAGTATTATGTAAATAGATTATTGGTAACGTTTTCGATGTATAATAAATTTATTACTTCATTATAAGAGTGTTTAATTTAGGTGAATGGGGGAAATAAGAATTTATGATAAAGGTAAACAATATAAATAAAGAATTTAAAATAAAGAAGAAAGAAAAGGGATTAAAAGGTGCGATGAAGTCATTGTTTACAAATGACTTTGAACTTAAAAAAGTTGTATCAGATATTTCGTTTGATATAAACAAGGGGGAAGTTGTAGGATATATTGGAGCAAATGGGGCTGGAAAGTCAACAACTATTAAGATGATGACTGGAATTTTAACGCCAACAGCTGGAGAAATAATAGTAGATGGAATAGTACCCTATAAGGAAAGAGAAAAAAATGCAATTAATATTGGAGTAGTATTTGGGCAAAGAACTCAACTTTGGTGGGATTTAGCCCTTAGAGAAACTTTTGATATATTAAAAGATATATATTCTATAAGTGATAGTGATTTTGATAGAAGCATGAAGTTTTTAAATGAGGTTCTTGAATTAGAGGAATTTATAGACAGGCCAGTTAGAATGCTGTCATTAGGACAGAGGATGAGGGCTGATTTAGCAGCGTCTTTAATACACAATCCTAAGATACTTTATTTAGATGAACCAACTATAGGGCTTGATATAGTTGTAAAGGAGAATGTTAGAAAGGCTATAAAAAGAATTAATAAAGAGTTTGGTACAACTGTAATATTAACTACTCACGACTTAAGTGATATAGAAGAACTTTGTGAAAGAATAATAATTATAGATAAAGGAAAGAAAATATATGATGGTAGTTTAGATAAGATAAAAGAGAGATTTGGATATATTACTACATTAGATATATCTTTTAAAAATAAAGAAGAAAATATTAGCTGCGATAGTTTAAGAAATTTATTTAAGATAGGAAATGATGAATTAAAGTTAAAATTAGATGGTGAAAAGATAAGTATAAAATATAACAAGAATCTAATAACATCATCTGATATATTATATAAACTTATGCAAAAAATATATGTTAATGATTTTAAAATATTAGAAAGTAGCATAGAGGATATAATCAAAAAGATTTATAGAGAGGGGATGACTGAGTATGAATAAAAGAGACCTTAAGATATTTTGTACGTTCATAAAGGGAGCATTAAAAAAAGAATTAGCATATAAAGCTGAGACTTTTATGTGGATGTTTGGAAGTTTTATTGTTGTTATTGTGACTTATTTTTTATGGAAAGCAATATACAGTAGTTCAAATGAAAGTATAATTAAGGGGTTTACTTTAAATGAGATGCTTATTTATGTTCTTATAAGCTATATAATTGGGATGGCTACATCTTCAACTATTTCATACGAAGTTTCAAAGGAAGTTAGAGATGGGAGTATTGCAATGAGTATAACTAAGCCCATTTCTTATAGGAGAAGGATGATAGCTATAGGAGTTGGGGAATTCCTTTATAAGTTTATACTGGTAGTTATACCGGCTATGATTTTTATTAGTATTTTTGGAATATATAAAGGTATAAATATAGAGTTTTCTAATATAGTTTTTGGACTTTTAAGTATAGTTTTAGCTTTTTTAATTAATGTATATTATTCATATATGTTTGGACTAGCTGCCTTTAAAATTTATAATATGTGGGGAGTTTCTCAAATTCAAAATGCTATTGTAATGCTTATTTCAGGAGCATTAATACCATTAAACTTTTTCCCAGATGTGATAGGAAAAATAATAAAAGTACTTCCTTTTAGCTCAGTTATATATACCCCATCTATGATATACCTTGGGAAAATTCAAGGTGTATCAATTCTTAAAGAGTTAGGATTTCAGTTGTTTTGGGTAATAATACTTGGATATTTATCAAAGGTTATTTTTAGCAAAGTTATTGGAAGTTTAAGTGTACAAGGGGGTTAAAAGATGAAAAGGTATTTTAGTATATATATTAAATTTTTAAAGCAATATTTAAAGGTGCTTATGGAGTATAAGGAAGACTTTTTAGCTGGTATAGTTGGATTTTTTTTAGTTCAGATTTCTTCAATAGTATTTATAGGATTAGTATTTAATAATATTCCAAGCTTAAATGGATGGTCATTTTATGAGATATTATTTATCTATGGATTTTCTCAAATTCCTAGAGGGATAGATCATATATTTACCGATTACCTTTGGATATTTAGTAGAGAGTCTATAGTTACAGGTGAAATGGATAGATATCTTTTAAGACCTTTAAATCCGTATTTTCAAGTTATTGCGCAAAGATTTCAGCCAGATGGATTTGGTGAACTTTTAACAGGGGCAATCCTTATTGTTTTTTCAGGGATAAAACTTAATATATCTTTGGGGTTTATGGATGTTTTAGGATTTATAATAGCAGTTTTTGGAGGAACTTTAATATATACAGGAATAAAGACTGGAATGGCAGCTATTGCATTTTGGACTAAAAGAAGTATGAGCTATTTAAGGGTAGCCTATGAAATGAGTGGATTTTCTAAGTATCCTGTTAATATTTATCCAGGTGGGATAAAGGGAATTTTAACTTTTGTAATACCATTTGCTTTTACAGGATATTATCCGGCAGCTTATATTTTAGGTAAGGAGAGCTTTTTGAAAGGAGTGTTACTTACTGCTTTTATTGGTATTTTAACAATGAGTATAGCCTATTTTATATGGCTTAAAGGAGTAAAGTCATATGAAGGTATTGGGAATTAATGGGTTTTGATTAGTCTTTGTATATTAAAATAAAATTTATGAGAATTACTCACCCATCTGTTCTGAACTTATGTTGTTTGTGCAGTAGATGAAAAAATATTATTATATTTTTTAAGGACATTAGGAAATAAGCTATTAAGATCTTATTTTAATATGGTTGTACTATAAGTAATTAATTTATAAAAAAATAAATTAGACAAGTTTTTAAATTAGCAGAAAATATCATGGTGAATATTAGGGTAAAAAAATCTTGAATCAAGTTTATTTTCAAACCATATTACAATCCAATTAAGATATTTGTTTAAATACTTAGTAGCTACTCCATGATATTTTTTGAAAATTATTTTACGTAAAAATTTAATGAAATATTGAGATAAATAGGTCAAGTTTTCAATAAGCTTAGGATTATATTTAGATAATTTTAAGTCTCGTCTAGATATTCTAATGCAAATTCTTTTTGAGGGGATATCATGTGCTGGTATAAACTTGGCTTTTTTATTGTATTTTAGTGAGGATATAGCATTATCTATATCATTAAGAGACATACTTTTTCTAAAAGAAACCTTTGCAAATGAATTCTGGTATTAATTTATTGCAAGCAAAACATAGATTTTATCACGTTTATTAAGGTTTTTTAAAACTGGTGGAGTCTTTTGACCTTTAAAATTTTCCTTAAAATAAGTATGTTTTATTAAAACTCTCCCATGTAAATTATATGGTGAGTTTTGAATTTCAGCTTTGTTTAGAATTTTGTGACGCCATCTAAAAGAAGTATCTATGCAAATATTTAATTTAGAAGCACACTCTCTAATTGACAATCCAGAAGACATTAATTTAAAATACTCAAGCCATAGAATATGAGATTTTTTAGATTTGCTCCAGATTGAGTTAGTTCCGCTAGTATAAGTTTTTAGACATGATCTGCACTTATAGCGCTGGTTATTTTTATAATGACCGTGTTTAATATATAAATTAGAACTACAATGCGGACAGGATATTGAATCATTCATATTTATCACCTCAATTTTTATTATTTACAACTTGACAAAGTTATATACATAAACAACAAAAGTTCAGAACAGAGGGGATAGGGAGATAGAGATGGGTTTATGGGTATATATTATTAATGGATAAAAAATTTAAAAAAACATTGAAATTAATAATAATTATTATATAATAAAAACAAAAAGGAGTATTTTATGAATATAAATGAATTAATTTTAAAAGAAAAATCAGTTGCTAAGTTAAGAGAATTTGTAATTGATGTATCTAATTGTATAGTGGATTCACAAGATAGAAATGAAATAATAAATAAGTTAAAATATATATTAAATATAGTAGGAGAAATGCAATACGATAATTGCACTGTTTCGGATTATGAAGCATTAATAGACGAAGAAGTTGTTTTAGATATATTATTAAATAAGGGTAATTTAGATCAAGAAACAGCAAAAGAAATAGTTTATAATAAACAAAAATATCTAAATGGTGAATATACACCTAAAAAAGTCTTAAGTGGAATATTAGGAGAAAATTAAATACAGAAACTACCTCTTTAAATATCAAATTAATTAGGAATACTATTAATGTCGGAGGTGGTTTTATGACATATGAAGATAAACTATACAAAAAAGAGATAATAAAAAGATTATCAAAAGATGGAAAGTCAGAAGAAGCACTTGAAAGTAAAACAATTGCTGAACTAGAAAGTATGATGACAGAATATGATAATAAGAGAATGTTTGATCCAACTCTGCATGACTAATTTAAAAGCTACGCTATTAAGGCGTAGCTTTTTTGTAACAAAAATCAATTATATTTCATATTATAACTCATAAAAATTATATGGGTGAGTGTAATGAAGAAAATAATTTGTTTTAAAGACAAAGACGAGGTAATTGAAAAAGCAAAAAAAATAATAAAAAATAATAAAGAGTTATTTGATTTAGAAGATGAAGAAATACATGTAGTTTACGAAAGAGGAGATATAAATAATGCTTTTATTAGCAAAAGTTTTATAGGAAAGAATAAACTTAAAGTTGGAATTTCTAAAATGGATTTAGAATATGCGGACAAAGGATTAAAATTGCTTTTAGGACATGAACTAACGCATGCTAAATTTTTTAAAAGTAAAAATGAAGAAAACACTTTAAAAAAACTACAAGAAGGATTAGGATTAACTTTGAAACTAGGGGGATTTTTAGGGAAAGAAGTTATAATTAAAAGAATGATTCTTGAAACTCTATGTGATATAAATGCTATAAAAGTAATGAAAGCGGATATAAGCGAGATTGATGCTTACTTTAATAGGGGAATAGTATTTGTTGATAAGGATTATGTTATTTCAGGATATTTACCTCCAGATCAAAGAAGGCTTATTGCAGAAAAATATGGATTAAAAAATAAAGTTTGCAAAGAAATGTTTGCAATAGATTTTATGAAACTTTATAACAAGGCAGTTGAAAATTCAAAAGTAACTAAACTAAAAGTAGAAAATGTAGAAGAAATTATAGAAGTAATAGATAGATTTTTTTATGAGGAATTTATGATTAAAGAAGAAGTTTTTAAAACATATAGATTTTAAGAAGCTGTATACTATACAGCTTCTTTTAAATTTAAAAAACTTTTCCTATATAAGAACTAGTTTCTAGCTTTTCAAAATCGTATGATCTTAATGCTTCAATAGAATCTATATATGCATGTAAACTATCGCTTATCATAAGGTTAACTGGGTTTTTAGTTAAGTTTACTACTATAACTTTTTTGCCTATAGCATAAGAGTATCCGCATTCCCAAGCAGTTCCGCTATCAGAGTAATTTCCATTACTTATTATTGCAACTACTAAATCCGCTTTGTTTATTTCAGTTTTATCAGCTAGGAAAGTTTCTTTTCTCCACTCAAGTGAACCGAATTCTAGGTCGCTTTTTAATTCAAATGGTGCAAAAACTTCAAATCCCTTTTCTTCTCTTAAAACTTTTAATACACTAGTCATTCTTTCAAGTTCATCATCATTAAAGAACGGACTTGCTAAATATATTTTTTTCATAGGTTTCCTCCAAATTTTAATAATTTATATTAGTCTAATTATATGAAATAAATTTAATTTACATAAGGGGTAAAATGAAAATATATAAATTCTAATAAAAAATTATATATTATTAGAAAATTTGGTAATAATATTTTTATGAGATTTTAAATTTAAGGAGGAATTTAAATGAATAGTTCTACATTATATAATGATCTTCTAGAAATATATAGGGTAAACAACCTACATAATAATAGAGATACAGATAAATTATTACAAATGTTAAATAATAAGGGGGCAGTGCTTACCGCTAAAGAACTTATCAGAAATAACGATATGGATTTTGATATAGAAGAAATTGTATTAAAAGATAGATATTCAGAAATATTTAGTGAAGAGGATAGAGATATTTGTAAAAGAAGATTAACTCATAAAAATGATAATATAAGTGAGCTTACTTAAGGCTCTTGTAATAATATAGCTTGAAATAACATAAAATATTAGTAATAAAGTAAAAGTGGGGAAAGTGACGTGGGAATAGGATTAGTATTAGAATCGGATTTATATATGGATATGCTAGAACTTTACAAAAAAGCTGATATTGAGTGTAATTATAGGCCAGAAAAATACTTGAATTTTATTAGTGTAAAAGGCGCAATAAACGCAGCAAAAGAGCTAATTAAAGACGAAAATGAAATCTTAGATATAAGTATTTTAAAAGAAAAAGATAGGTTAGACCTTACTGTTGAAGCCTTAGTCACTAAGAGTAAATATAAAAAGATATTTACTAAAGAAGAGATTGATATTTGTAAAAAAAGATTAGAAAAGTTTAAATAAGCTAGGTTTATATTTTATAAACCTAGCTTATTTTTGTGAATTTTGTGCATAGATGAAAAGGTTTAACTAATGTAGAATAAGGGTATAAAATTTTAGGAGGGAATAAAATATGGCAAAAGTAGTTTTAGAACATATTTATAAAGTTTACCCAGGAGATGTGGTAGCAGTTAAGGATTTTAATTTAGATATAGAAGATAAGGAGTTCGTAGTTTTTGTTGGACCATCAGGGTGTGGTAAATCAACAACACTTAGAATGATTGCAGGACTTGAAGAAATTTCAAAAGGTGAATTAAAAATTGGAGATAGAGTAGTAAATGATGTTGAACCTAAAGAAAGAGATATAGCTATGGTTTTCCAAAACTATGCATTATATCCTCATATGAGCGTATTTGATAACATGGCATTTGCTTTAAAACTAAGAAAAGTTCCAAAAGAGGAAATTGAGAAAAAAGTAAGAGAAGCAGCTAGAGTATTAGATATAGAGCATCTTTTAGAGAGAAAACCAAAAGCTTTATCAGGAGGACAAAGACAAAGGGTTGCACTTGGAAGAGCTATAGTTAGGGAGCCTAAGGTATTCTTAATGGATGAACCTTTATCAAACTTAGATGCAAAATTAAGAGTTCAAATGAGAACTGAAATTTGTAAATTATATCAAAAGTTACAAACAACTTTTATATATGTAACTCACGATCAAGTTGAGGCTATGACAATGGGAACTAGAATAGTTGTTATGAAAGATGGAATAATTCAACAAGTTGATACTCCACAAAACATCTATCAAAAACCAGCTAATATGTTTGTTGCAAGTTTCATAGGAAGCCCACAAATGAACTTCTTAGAAGGTAAGGTAGAAGAAGAGAATGGAGCGTATAAAGCTTACTTTAAAAAAGGTGGAGAAGTTAGATTCCCAAAAGAAAAAGGGGACAAACTTAAGGCTCAAAACAAATTAGGAGAAATGATAATTTTCGGAATTAGACCTGAAGATTTAAATGACAAAGAAAAATATATGAAAGCAAATCCAGATTGCATAATCGAATCTAACGTAGAAGTTACTGAACTTATGGGTTCTGAAAGTTATGTATATACTAAGTTTAACAATCAAGATGTATCTATAAAATTAAATTATGCAAGTGATTTAAGAACTGGCGATAAAGCTAAGTTTTATATGAATACAGAAAAAATGCATATTTTTGATAGAGAAACTAATTTAAATATAGGATAATAGTAAGTGAGGTATATAAAATAAAAAGGGGAAGAGAAGGCAAATGCGAAATTTTAAAAGGCTATTAGAAGAGATATATTCACATACGAAAATACCATTTATGGTAAAGATTAATGGGGAAGAAATTTTTAATAAAATCAGCAAAGAAGAACTTCTTGAAAGTATGATAAAAGCTGAGGTATTAGAGATTGGAAAAAATAAAATATGTATTATAACTCTAGAGAGAGACGGAAATTGTATGAGTCTTCTAAAGTATCTTATAGGTGATAAATTACATGAGTATTTTAAAAGTAATGAGATGCTAATTAAAAGGATTTTAAATGGGGAAGAAATAAAAAAAGAAGATATTGAAGCTGAGATAACTGTAGTTAAAGATAGTTTTTATTTAATTGATATATTTATAGATAGAGGAAGGCTAGAAATAGCTAAAGAAGTTATAGATAAATTATATAAAAATAATGAGGTCGTAAATTTAATTTACAAAGATCATATTTTGTTACTTGGAGATTTTGATAATGTGTTAGATCACATAAACAGTATACTTGAAGTTATTGAATCTAATGTTTATTCAGAATGCTATATATCATATAGGACAATTAGTAATGTTTTAAATCTAAAAGAAGATTTTAAAATCATAAGTTACAAAGTAATGCTTGCAAAGAAAAATAAATTAAGCAAAAGAGTATTTGGAGATGATGATTTATTTCTTGAAAGTATGGTAGATAACATAAATAGTAAGTTTAAATATGGAATATGCAAGGAATTCGATAATAAGCTTAAAATGTTAGATGATGAACTTTTAAGAACTATAGATATGTTTTATAAAGCAGGGTTAAACTTAAGCGAAGGAGCTAAAAACTTATATATTCATAGAAATACTCTTATTTATAGAATTGAAAAGATTCAAAAGATAACAGGGTATGATATAAGAGAATTTAATCAGGCTGTAGAATTTAAAATGATAATATCTATATGGAAAGAAAATCTATTAACAGTTTGTTCATAATTCAATTGTAATAGATTACAAAAAGACAATAATTAGAAAAAATATATTGTGATTAGGTAGAAAAAGTTATAAAATATAATTGAAAACGATACCAGAAGTTACAAGACAGAACTTATTATAATCATAAAGGTCATAAATTTTTTTAAGAATTTTGGAATCGTTACCGAAATTCCATAAAAGTATTAAGGGGGAAAGGTTAAATGATTAAAAGAAAAAGAATTTTAGCAGGAATTATCGCAGCTGTTGTAGTTGCAGGAACACTTGTAGGATGCGGAGGCGGAGATAAAAAATCAGCAGATGCATCTAAAGAATTAAAAGTATGGTCAAGACTTACTGAACAAGAGGTTGAAAAAATTAAGCCTATGGCTGAAAAATGGGGAGAAGAAAACGGCTATAAAGTTACTATGGTTATAGACAAGAGTAAAACTCAAGAGTCAATGCAAGCGATTAAAGCTGGTAAAGGTCCAGATTTAATGTTTGGTATAGCACATGATAACTTAGGGCTTTATGAAAAAGCAGGATTACTTTCAGAAGTACCTAGCGATTTAATTAAAGATGAAGATTTCGCATCAAAACAAGTTTTAGATGCAGTAACAATAAACGGAAAGAAATACGGAGTGCCACTAGCACAAGAAACTATAGCTTTATATTACAATAAAGATAAAGTGAAAGAAGCTCCAAAAACTATGGAAGAAGTAGCAAAACTTGGAGAAAGCGTTGGATTTAAATTTGATATAAATAACTTCTACAACAGCTACGGATTTATAGCTGCAAACGGTGGATATGTATTTAAAGATAATAACGGAACATTAGATCCAAACAATATAGGACTTGATAATGCAGGTGCAATAAAAGGATACCAATTCATTCAAGATTTAGTAGTTAAAGATAAATTAATGCCAGCTGATATCAAAGGTGATATGGCTAAAGGTGATTTCTTAAATAAAAATTCTGGTCTTTATATTTCAGGACCTTGGGATGTTCAAGCTTTCAAAGATGGTGGAGTTAACTTTGATGTAGTTCCAATGCCAACTTTAGATGGTAAGAAAGTTCCAACATTTATGGGTGTACAAGCAGCATTTGTTAATAACAAATCAGATAATCAAGATGCAGCTTGGAAGTTATGTAAATACTTAGTTGAAAATTCAGGCGAAGTAATTCTTAACACAGGACACAGAATACCAGTTACTAAACAATATTTAGATAGTAAAGAATTTAAAGATAATAAATTAATGGCAGCATTCGCAGAGCAAGCTAAAAACGCTACTCCAATGCCAAACATTCCAGAAGTTCAAGCTATGTGGGAACCAGCAGGTAACAACTTAACATTATTAACTTCAGGAAAAATCACACCAGCAGAATGCGGTAAAAATATGGTAGAACAAATTAAACAAGGTATTGCACAACAAAAATAGTTAACTTAAGATAGGGAGGTTTAAGCCTCCCTGTCAAATAAGTTATTTTTTTTGAAAGGGGATGGAAACGGTGCCAAAAAGTAAAAAGAATAGAATTAACACTATAAAATCAATGCCTTATTTAATACCGGCTATGATATCAATTGCAATATTCACAGTTATACCGATAGTATACACAGTTTATATAGCATTTACTGATTACACTATGTTTACTCAAGGAAGTCCAAAATTCGTAGGACTTGAAAATTTTAAAGACGTATTTACAGGTCCATTTAAAGAGGTATTTATGCCTGTATTTGGATGGAATATTATATTTGCTGTTTGCGCAACAGTATTAACATTTTTATTAGGACTTATAGTTGCTATAGCTTTAAATAATCCTAACTTAAAGGAAAAAGCATTTTATAGAGCAATACTTATAATTCCATGGGCACTTCCAGCAACAGTTGCCGTTCTTTCATGGCAAGGTCTTTTAAATGGAAGTTATGGAGCTATAAATAATTTACTTATGAATTTACACATTATAAGCGAACCAGTTCAATGGTTAACAGATCCTAATATGGCTAGATTATCAATAATCGTAGTTAGTGTTTGGCTTGGTTTCCCATATATGATGAACGTTTGTTTAGGAGCACTTGGTTCAATTCCAGATAGTTATTATGAAGCAGCAGATGTTGATGGAGCTAGCAAGTTCCTTCAATTTAGAAAGATAACTCTTCCAAGCTTAGCTAGAACAGCTTATCCACTTTTAATTTCTTCATTTGCATTTAACTTTAATAACTTCGGTTCAGCATTCTTAATTACAGAAGGGTTACCAGCAAGGGTAGGAACATCTTTTGCAGGTTACACAGATATACTAGCATCAGTTAACTACAAATTATCAACTCAATTTGGTAGATTCGATATTGCTGCGACAATCAGTATAATCTTATTTATTATCTTAGCTAGTATTTCATACATTCAAATGAAAATGTCAGGTCAATTCGAGGAGGTGGAATAATATGAGTAACGGAGAAGCAATTAAATATAAAAAGAGGCTAAGGCCAGCTGAAATAAGAAGCGTTTGGATATCTAGAATATTTTTAATTTTTATGGTTTTAATAGTATTATTCCCAGTACTTTCGGTAATAGGAGCTTCAATGGCAAAAGGTGAAGCTTTTACACAAACTTCTATTTTACCTAAGGCATTTTCACTAGAAAACTATAAAAAGGTTTTAACAGAAACAGATTTCTTAGTTTGGATGAAAAACTCATTACTTGTATGTTTTGCAATTTCAATAATACAATTAATGTTAACTATACCAACTGCATATGCATTTTCAAAAATGAAGTTTACAGGAAGAAAAAATGGACTTATGTTCTTACTTTTACTTCAAATGTTCCCAACAACTATGGCATTACCTGCAATACTTGCAGTAGTTTATAGAATAAACGGAATGGACCACCTTATAACTCTTATCGTAATTCAATGTGGTGCTAGTGCATATAACATTTGGCTTATGAAAGGATTTATGGATGGAATTCCAAAAGAACTTACAGAAGCAGCCTATGTTGACGGAGCAAGTCAATTCGAGGCATTTAGAAAGGTAATATTACCTTTAACTAAAAATATGCTACTTGTAATATTCTTATTTACATTTATAGGAGCTTACAGTGAGTTCATCTTTGCTTCAGCAATTATGAAAGACCCTGCAAGTCAAACAATTCCAATAGGTTTACAACAATTTATAAGAAACCAATTCTCAACTAACTGGACTCAATACTCAGCAGCAGCTATTATGGCATCACTTCCTATAGTGATTCTTGCAACAGTTGGTCAAAAATACATGGCTAAAGGTTTAGTTGCAGGTTCAGTAAAAGGTTAATAAATAACTTTGGAGGGCTAAAGCTATGAATTTACATGCAATTTATCACATCCCCGAAGTTCCATATTGTTATGGAACTTCTAAAAACACTATCTATTTAAAACTTAGAACAGCTAATGAAGATTTAAAAAAGGTTAATCTTTATTACAAAGAAAAATATGCTTGGAAAACTGGGTTTACAAAAAAAGAAATGAATTTAGAAGCTCAAACTGAATTATTTAAATTCTTTGGAACTCTTATAGATGTAAGTGAAGGAAAAGCTAAATATTTCTTTTCTGTAGAAGATAAAAATGGCTTAGAGATTTTCTTTAGTGAAAGGGGAGTATCAAAAAATAAGCCTGATGAACTTGGAAATTTCCACAAGCCTTATGTTCACGAAAGTGAAATTTATAAGCCTGTTACTTGGGCTAAAGATTCTATAGTGTATCAAATATTTCCAGAAAGATTCTGTAATGGAAATAAAGAAAATGATCCAAGAGATATAGAAAAATGGGGAAGCGATGTTAAGCCTAAAAGTTTCTTTGGAGGAGATTTAAAAGGAATAACAAACAATTTAGATTATATAGATAGTTTAGGAATAAACCTTATTTATCTAACACCTATCTTTAAATCAAAATCTAATCATAAATATAATATTATGGATTATTTTGAGATAGATAAGAGCTTTGGAACTAAAGAAGAATTTAAAGAATTAGTAGAAAAGGCTCACAGTAAAGGTATAAGAATAGTTTTAGATGCGGTATTTAATCACACAGGTGATGATTTCTTTGCCTTTGAAGAATTAAAAAAAGATAGTAATTCAAAATATAAGGATTGGTACTATATAGATGGTGATAGCGTATGCCAAGAGAAAATTAATTATAAAACTTTTGGTGAAAGACTAAAGTATATGCCAAAGCTTAATATGGATAACAAAGAAACAAAGGAATACTTCTTAGAAGTCGGAAGGTATTGGATTCGTGAGTTTGATATCGACGGTTGGAGACTTGATGTAGCTGATGAAGTATGCCATTCATTTTGGAAAGACTTTAGAAAAGCAGTTAAAGATTTAAAAGAAGAAGCTTTAATAATAGGTGAAGTTATGCACCTTGGAAATGAATTTTTAAAAGGTGATGAGTTTGACTCAACTATGAATTACCCGTTTAGAGAAGCTTGTTTAGATTTCTTTGCTTATGGAAATATATCATCAAGAGAATTAATAGATAGGATAATTTTAAGAAAAGAAGGCTTAATTAATTCTATGTATAAAGAGATGCTAAACCTTTTAGATTCTCACGATACAGCTAGATTTTTACATGAGTGCAAAGAAGATAAGAGAAAACTTGCCTTAGCTGAAGTTTTTAAATTTACAAGTGAAGGCGTTCCATATATATATTATGGAGATGAAGTTGGACTTACAGGGGGAGATGACCCTGATTGTAGAAGATGTATGATTTGGGAAGATGATAAAAGAGATATAGATCTTTTAAATCATTATAAAAAATTAGCTAAGATTAGAAAAGAAAATAAAGAGCTTATAGATGGAACTACAGAGATTTTAGTTTCAGAAGAAAAGACTTTAGTTTATAAAAGGGTTTTAGGAAACGATTCAATTATGGTAATAATAAACAATTCTAAAGATCCTTTAGAATTAGATTTAGGTTTAAGAGGTAACTATAAAGATATCTACAGTGAAAAAGATATATTTATAGATGAGAAATTAAAGATTAATGAATTTAACTTCAATATACTAAAATTATAAGGAAAATTACTCCATATTCTTTAAGTAAGGGGTATAATATACCATATAGACGGGAACGATACCGGTAATATTTTCAGAAAAAGTATAAAGTTAGAGAGTATGTGGGAGGAAATTATATGAATATAAAAGATATAGCAAAGATGGCTGGAGTGGGAGTTAGTACGGTTTCTAGAGTTATAAATAATCATCCAGATGTTAAAGATGAAACTCGTGAAAAGGTTAAAAGAATAATAAAAGAAAGTAATTATATCCCAAACGATAGTGCAAGAATACTTAAAAAGAATAATAACAATAACATTGGAGTTTTGGTAAAAGGTGTATTTAACCCATTTTTCTCAGAAATGATAAGTATTATTTCAAATAGGGTAGGAGAAGCTGGGTATACTATGATACTTCAGCAAAATGATTTTAATGATGGTGAAGATTCAGATAGATTAATTTCATTTGCAAAAGAAAAGAGACTTCAAGCACTGATTTGTTTAGGGGGAAACTTTAACCATATAAACGAAGATACATTTAAATTTTTAAATATACCTATTATCTTAACATCTGTAAATACCTTATATATGGATAAGGCAAATGAAAATCAATTTTCATCTATTGGTATAGATAATAAAAAAGCAGCTAGAGATATGACTGAGTATTTAATAAATAGAGGACATAAAAATATTGCTATAATGCTTGGAGATAAAGAGCACGACGGAATAAGTTCTCAAAGACTTGAAGGGTACAAGGAAGCTATGAAAATGTCTTCTTTAAAAATAGAGGAAAAGAATATATTGATAGGTGAATACACATTTGATGGTGCGTATAAAGAAACTAAGAGATTTTTAAAAGAAAATAAAGATATAACAGCTATATTTGCTATATCAGATACTATGGCAGTTGGAGCATCTAAAGCAGCTTTAGATTTAGGGCTTGAAGTAGGAAAAGACATATCAATTTCAGGATTTGACGGAATGGATATAGCAAAATACTATAATCCAGGGATAACTACAGTTAAACAACCAAACAAAGATATGGCAACAAATAGTATAGATTTATTACTAGCTCTTTTAACAAAAAAAGAAAACCATAAACATATTGTTTTTGGAACTAAAATAATTGAAAGAGAGTCCTGTACAAGCGTTAAGTAAATATTAATGGAGGGTATTATGAGAAGTTTTAAAATAAATAAAAATATAATTAAGTATACTTTTGGGGATCCATTAGAAACTGAATCAGTTATAAAAAATAAAGGTGAAGAAGTAAAAGAAAATCTAAAGTATTTATCTTTAGAAGAAGAAAGTCTTACATTTGGACTAAAAAAAGAAGATATAATCTATGGTCTTGGAGAAAATGTCGGAGGAATAAATAAGAGAGGAAGAATTTTTGAAAGTTTTTGTACTGATGATTTCTCTCATACTCCTGAAAAAAAGAGTCTTTATGGGGCTCATAACTTCTTTGTAGTTTACGGTGAAAAAACTTTTGGAGTGTTTTTAGACTTTGGAGGAAAAGTTATCTTTGATTTAGGTTTTAACGATAAAGATAAATTAAAAATAACGGTTTTAGAAAATGATTTTAACCTTTATATAATTGATGGAGATAATATTTTAGATATAGTTAAAAACTTTAGAGATATAATCGGAATGAGTTACGTAGCGCCAAAGTGGGCACTTGGAGTTGGTCAAAGCAGATGGGGTTACAAAAACGAAGAAGATGTAAGAAATGTTTTATCTAGCTATGAAAAAGAAGAAATGCCACTTGATATGATCTATCTTGATATTGATTATATGAAAGATTTTAAAAACTTTACTGTAGATACAGAAAGGTTTAAAGATTTCGAAGGGTTTATAAAGGAATTCAAAGAAAAAGGAATAAGACTAATACCTATAATAGATGCAGGTTGCAAAATAGAAAAAGGGTATGATGTCTACGAAGAAGGAATAAAAAATAATTTTTATTGCAATGATGAAAATGGAGATCCTTTTGTTGCAGCTGTGTGGCCAGGGCTTGTTCACTTTCCAGACTTTTTAAATAAGGATGCTAGAAGATGGTTTGGATTAAAATATAAATTTTTAACTGATAAAGGAATTGAAGGGTTCTGGAATGATATGAATGAACCTGCAATATTTTATTCAGAAAAAAGGTTAAAAGAAGCTTTTAATTACATAGATTCTTTTAAAGATAAAAATATTGGAATTTATGATTATTTTGATTTAAGTTCTAGCTTCGATAAATTAAAAAATAGTATTGAAGATTACAAAAGTTTTTATCATAACATAGATGGAAATTTAATAAGACATGATAGAGTTCATAATCTTTTTGGATTTAATATGACAAGATCAGCTAGTGAAGGATTAAAAGAGATAGATGAAAATAAGAGATTTTTACTATTTTCAAGAGCTTCAACAGTTGGAATGCATAGATACGGTGGAATATGGACTGGAGATAATGCGTCTTGGTTTGAACATATAAAATTAAATCTTCAAATGATGCCAGGAATTAATATGTGCGGATTTATATTTACAGGAGCAGATACAGGAGGCTTTGGATCTGATGCAAATGAGGAATTAGTTATAAGATGGTCAGAACTAAGCTTATTTACTCCTTTATTTAGAAATCATGCAGCACTTGGTACTAGAAATCAGGAACCTTATTCTTTCTCAAAAGAAGGAAGAGAGACATTAAAAAATATATTAGATTTAAGGTATGCACTAATACCTCATTTATATAGTGAATATATGAAATCAATTCTAAATAACGATATGTATTTTAAACCTTTAGCATTTGAATACAATGATGATTTTTCAAAGAGAGTTGAAGATCAATTACTTCTTGGAGAAAGCTTAATGATAGCTCCAGTTTATGAAGAAAATGCAAAAGGAAGATATGTATATATTCCAGAAGACATGCTACTTTTAAAAGCAAATTCTTTAGAAAATATAGAGTTTGAGGTATGCAAAAAAGGCGTAAGCTATATGGATTTAGAACTTAATGAAGTACCAATCTTTATAAGAAAGAATAAGATGTTAGTGATAAATAATAGTAATGCTAAGAGAGTAGAAGAAATAAATGAAGATACATTAGATATATTTGCATTTGTAGATAATAAAGCTATTTACACTTACTATAATGATGATGGTATAACAAATGACTTTAAAGAGGGTAAATTCGAAAAAATAGATATAGTAATAGAGAAAGATAATGAAAATTATAAAATAGAAGCAAAAAGCATAGGATTAAAGAAAGAGAAAAAGTTAAATTTAACTATATTTAACTTAGATGGAAGTAGAGTAGAGAAAAAAATAACTATTTCCTAGAGTATAAGGGGGATTAAAAATGAAAAGAGAAAGTGGGATATTAATGCATATCTCATCTCTTCCTAACGAATTTGGAATCGGTTCCTTTGGAAGAGAAGCATATGAGTTTGTAGATTTTTTAAAGCTTGCAGGTCAAAAATATTGGCAAATACTACCGCTTGGACACACAAGTTATGGTGATTCACCATATCAATGTTTCTCAGCTTTTGCAGGTAATCCACATTTTATAAATTTAGATACACTTAGTAAAAAAGGATATTTAAAAGAAGAAGATTATAAAGATATAAACTTTGGTGAAGATAAAGAAAAAGTAGATTATGCGCTAATCTTTAAGAAGAGAAACGAAATTTTAGAAATTGCATATAATAATTTCTATAAAGAAAAGAATGAGGACTTTGAAATATTTAAAAAAGAAAATAGCTTTTGGCTTGATGATTATAGTCTTTATATGGCTATAAAAGAAAGCTTTGATCTTAAATCATTTAGAGAATGGGAAGATGAAAAGTTAGTAAATAGAGACGAGGAAACATTAAAAGAATATAGAGAAAAACTAAAAGAAAGAATAGAGTATTATAACTTTTTACAATATGAGTTTTTCTATGAGTGGAGTAATCTAAAAGAATATGCAAACTCAAAGGGAATAAAAATCATAGGAGATTTACCTATATATGTTGCAGATGATAGTGCAGATATGTGGAGTAATCCTAAAAACTTCAAAGTTGATTCAAACAATAACCTAAAAGTAGTTGCAGGGTGTCCTCCAGATGCTTTTGCAAAAACAGGACAACTTTGGGGAAATCCTATATATGATTGGGATAAGATGGAGAAAGATGGATTTGACTGGTGGATTTTAAGAGTTAAAGAGAGCTTAAAAATCTACGATATGATCAGAATTGACCACTTTAGAGGTTTTGAAAGTTATTACGAAATACCTTATGGAAATAAAACAGCTGAAAACGGTAAATGGGTAAAAGGACCTGGAATTAAATTATTTAATAAGATAAAAGAAGCTCTAGGTGATGTAAACGTAATAGCAGAAGATTTAGGATTTATGACTAAAGAAGTAATAGATTTTAGAGACGAAACTGGATTCCCAGGAATGAAAGTATTAGAATTTGGATTCGGTGGTGAAGATAGCACAGATCTACCTCACAATTACATTGAAAACTCAATAGCTTATACAGGAACTCATGATAATGATACTGCACTAGGATGGTTTTTAAGTATAAGTGAAGAGGAAAGAGAAAAAGCTATTAAATACTTAAAGTTAGACCTTAATGAAGGTGTAAGTTACGGGTTAATAAGAGGTATATGGGGTTCTGTTAGTAGACTAAGTATAGCTACTATGCAAGACCTTCTAAAATTAGGAACTGAAGCTAGAATGAATATACCTTCAACGCTTGGAGGAAACTGGCAGTGGAGAATGAAAGAAGGTAGCTTAACAAAAGAGTTAGCTAAAAATTTATATGATATGACTAAGTTATACGGGAGGACAAATTAATGACTAAGAATGAATTAAAGGCTAATATGGAGAGAGAATTAAAGGTTAATTACGGTGTTAATTTAAAAGAAGCAGATAACGGGCAAATATTTGCTGCACTTTCAAAAGCTTTAGTAGGAACTATAGTAGACGATTGGAGCAATACAACAGATTTATATAATGAAGATAAACAAGCTTATTATTTATCAGCTGAATACCTTATGGGAAGAGCTTTAGGAAATAACTTAATAAGTCTTGGATTATATGAAGAGGTAGAAGAACTTTTAAAAGAATTAAATATAGATATAAATGCAGTTGAAGAAGCAGAGGAAGATGCTGCACTTGGAAATGGTGGTCTTGGTAGACTTGCAGCATGCTTTATGGATTCAGCAGCAGCTGTTGAAATTCCTTTAAAAGGTTATGGAATAAGATATTCAAACGGATTATTCAAACAATACTTCGAAGACGGATTCCAATATGAATGTGCAGATAGCTGGCTTAAATACAATGACCCTTGGAGCATTAGAAAAGATAAAGATACAGTACTTGTAGAATTTGAAGGAATGAAAGTTAAAGCTGTTCCTTATGATACTCCAATTATCGGTTATAAAAATAAAAATATAAACACTTTAAGACTTTGGAAATGTGAGCCTTTAGAAGAATTCGATTTTATAGCATTTAATGAAGGAAGATATGATGATGCTGTAAAAGATAAAAATAGAGCAGAAGATATATCAAGAGTATTATATCCAAACGATGATATGAAAGAAGGAAAGTTATTAAGATTAAAACAACAATACTTCTTAGTTAGTGCATCATTAAAAGATATAATAAGAAGTCACGTAAAAATGCATGGTGAAAATTTTGATAATTTCGGAAAGCTACATGCAGTCCAATTAAATGATACTCACCCAGTTTTAGCTATACCAGAGTTTGTTAGAATTTTAGTAGATGATTTCGGTATAAATATAGATAAAGCTATAGATACTGCAAAGACAGTATTTGCTTATACTAACCACACTATATTAGCAGAAGCTTTAGAAAAGTGGGATTCAAAATTAATATATGAATTATTCCCAAGAATCCTTGAAATAGTAGAAGAAATAGATGCAAGATTTATTAAAGAATTAAAAAGAAAAGGATATAGCGAGGAAGCTATAGAAGAATTTAGAATAGTAAATGATGGAACTGTTAGAATGGCTAACTTAGCTATTCATATAGGATTTGCAGTTAATGGAGTTGCAAAGCTTCACACTGATATATTAAAAGATATAGAACTTAATAACTGGTACAAATTATATCCTGAAAAGTTCCAAAACAAAACAAATGGAATAACTCCAAGAAGATGGCTAAGACTTTGTAATAGAGAATTATCAGCTCTTATAACAGAACTTATAGGAGATGAATCTTGGGTAACTGATTTAGAAAAATTAAAAACTTTAGAAAAATATGCTGACGATAAAGCTATATTAGATAGATTTATGGAAATTAAGCATAAGAAAAAAGAAGAACTTGCAAAATATATAAAAGAAACTCAAGGGTTAGAACTAGATACAGATTCTATTTTCGATATTCAAATTAAGAGACTTCACGAGTATAAAAGACAATTATTAAATACTTTATATGTATTAGATTTATACTTTAGATTAAAAGAAAATCCAAACATGAATATAGAAAAAACTACATTTATCTTCGGTGCAAAAGCTTTCCCAGGATATAGAAGAGCAAAAGCTATAATAAAACTTACAAATGAAGTTGCAAGACTTATAAACGAAGATGAAGAAGTAAGTAAAAAAATAAAAATAGTATTTGTTGAAAACTACAGAGTTTCATATGCTGAAAAATTATTCCCAGCAGCAGACGTTTCAAAACAAATTTCTACAGCAGGTAAAGAGGCATCAGGAACAGGAAATATGAAATTTATGCTAAATGGTACTCCTACTTTTGGAACATTTGATGGTGCAAATGTTGAAATAGTTAGAGAGTCAGGAGAAGACAATAACTTTATATTCGGTTTAAGAGTTGAAGATATTGAAAGCTTAAAAGAAAAGTATAATTCAAAAGAGTTCTATAAAAATAATAAAGATATAGCGAGAGTTTTAGATGCTTTAATAGATGGAACTTTAGATGATTCAAATACAGGATTATTTAAAGACCTTTATGATTCATTATTAGTTGAGGGAGATCAATACTTCTTACTTGCTGATTTTAAAGGATTTAAAGATGAAGAAGAAAAAGTATTTGAAAGCTATAGAGATAAATATGGATGGGCTAAAAAATGCTTCTTAAATACTTGTAATGCAGGAATATTCTCATCAGATAGAACTATATTAGAATATGCAAAAGATATTTGGAATGTAAAAAGAGAAAAAAATGAAAAATAGTTAAATTACACTTCTTTGAAGTGATAATCTAATATCAAAAATACAACTAAAATTTATAGCTTAAGCTAAAATTAAGTTCTACTTAATTGGCTTAAGCTATAGTTTTATATTAGGAGGAATAGTCAAAATGAGGTTTAGTAAAAATAGTTATCCTACATATGAAAGAGGAATAGAAAAAGAGTGGATGTTATCAAACGGCAGGAGTGCCTTTTCAGGAAGTACTATTATTGGGGCAAATAGTAGAAAATATCATAGCATACTAATAGCTTCATTAAAATCTCCTGATGAAAGATATATGATAC
Organism: Clostridium chrysemydis; assembly: GCF_015234215.1. Taxonomy (GTDB): domain Bacteria; phylum Bacillota; class Clostridia; order Clostridiales; family Clostridiaceae; genus Clostridium; species Clostridium chrysemydis. The sequence continues at coordinate 40,923 of NZ_JADEKP010000009.1, forward strand.
TTCCAAAGGTTTCAGAAAAGCTTTTAATAGAAGAAAAAGAATATCCTTTAACTACAACTAAATACGAAGATAAAGTTATTAAAGGATATGAAAATTTAGAGAGTTTTAATTATAATGGAATACCTACTTATACTTATCTAGTTAATGGAATAAAAATAGTAAAGGAAGTATTTTTAGAAAGAGAAAAAAATACAGCGGTAATAAAATATAAAATAGAATCAAAAAAAACTTCTGGAGATTTAATACTAACTCCATTTATGTCTTTTAGAGACCCAGGTGAAGTTAGTTTAGAAGAAAATTTAAAATTCAAAAGAGAAATTATAGATTCTGGATTCAAATTAAACCCAGAACTAAAAAAAGATTTAAATATAAGATTATTTTTAGATAAAGAATGCACAGTTTTAGAAGAAAAATATAAGTTATTAACAGATAAAGTTTATTATGATGTGGATAAAACTACAGGGGATAAATATTTAGAAAAATACTATATACCAGGTGAATTTAAAATAAGTATTAAACCTTATTCTTTTAAAGAAATCCACTTTGTGTGTACTTTAGAAGAAGGGGAAATAGACCCTATAAAAATTATAAAAAAAGAAACAGAAAGAATAGATAATTTAAGAAATACATTTGAAGAAGATAGAATTTTAGCTAAAGCACTTCCTATAGGGGGAGACCACTTTATAGTTCATAGAGATTCAACAGATAGCAAAACTATACTAGCTGGTTATCCTTGGTTTTTAGACTGGGGAAGAGATACTATGATTGCAGTAGTAGGACTTACTATGTCTACAGGAAGATTAGATGATGCAAAAGATATTTTAAAGACATTTTCAAGATATGAGAAAAATGGACTTATTCCAAATATGTTCCCGGACTTTGGAAAAGAACCTCTTTATAATACAGTAGATGCATCACTATGGTATATCCACGCTATATATACTTATCTTTTATATAAAAATGATATAAAAGAATTAGACTTTGTATATAAGGAATTATATCCTACTATGAAAAGAATAGTTAAGGCATATAAAGAAGGAACTGATTTTTCTATTAAGATGGAAGAAGACTCTTTAATAAGTGCAGGAAGCGGGTTAGATCAAGTAACTTGGATGGATGTACGAGTAAATGGAATAGTTGTAACTCCAAGACATGGTAAACCAGTAGAGATAAATGCTCTTTGGTATAATGCTTTAAAAATAATGGAATTATTAGCTATTAAATTTAAAGATCCAGACTTTAAAGAATACAAAGATTTAGGAGAAAAGGTAAAAGAAAGCTTTAATAGAGAGTTTTGGTCAGAAGAGGATAAGTATTTATATGATGCTTTAAGCGATACTTTAAAAGATAAGTCAATAAGACCAAATGCAGTATATGCAGTATCACTTCCTTTTACAATGCTTGATAAAGAAAAAGAAAAGATGATTTTAGATAAAATCTATGAAGAATTATATACTCCTTTTGGACTAAGAAGTTTAGATAAAAATAATAAAGATTATAAACCTTACTATGAAGGAGAACTATTTAAAAGAGATATGGCATATCATCAAGGAACAGCTTGGTCTTTCCCACTTGGAGCTTATTTAACAGGAGTATGTAAAGCTAATGATTATAGTAAAGATAGTTTAGAATTTGTAGATGAATGTTTAAAAGATATGGAAGAGCATATTAAAGATGATTGCCTTTACGGGATAGCAGAAATATTTGATGGTGAATTTCCAAACAAAGCTAGAGGATGCTACAACCAAGCTTGGGGAGTTGGAGAAATACTTAGAGTTTATTATGAAGATATATTAGGTAATTATAAAAATTTAGATAAGGCAAGAGAAAATTTATTTGGATTTGAGGTATAAAAAATGGATGTTAAGAATTTGTATAACAAGGACAAATGGGAAATAGTAAAAACCTTAAATAGCACTGAATTCCAAAATGAATATAAATATGATGGAGAACTTGGTGCAATTTATTCTAAAGAAAAAACTATATTTAAAGTTTGGTCACCAGTATCTAAAAAGGCGTTTGTAAAATTCTACGATAAAAATGGAGTAATCTATGAAGTAGAAGAAATGAAAGAAGATGAAAAAGGGATATTTATTCTTACAAAAGAGGGAGATTTAGATGGAACTTTTTATAGATACGCTTTTGAAATAAATAATAGTTCTACAGAAGCTTGTGATATCTATTCTAAAGCTGTTTCTTTAAATGGTGAGTTTTCTGTAGTAGTAGATTTAAATAGTACTGACCCGAAGGGCTTTAATGAAGATATTAAACCAAATTTAAATTCTCCTCTAGATTCTATAATCTATGAAATGCACGTTAGAGATTTTACTATAGATAAAACATCAGGAGTTTTTAATAAAGGAAAGTTCTTAGGACTTATAGAAGATGGGACTAAATATAATTCTGTAAAGACTGGTTTAGATCACTTAAAAGAACTTGGAATAACTCACGTTCATCTTTTACCTGTATTTGATTATAAATCAGTAGATGAAAGTAAATTTGATACTAATGATTATAATTGGGGATATGACCCTGATAATTTTAATTCTATAGAGGGGTCATATTCTACTTCGCCTAGTGATTTTAAAAGCAGAATAAAAGAATTTAAAGAAGCAGTTTTGAAATTACATGAATCTGGAATAAGAGTTGTTATGGATGTTGTTTATAATCATACATTTGAAGGAGATAATTCTAACTTTAATAAGACTTTTCCTATGTACTACTATAGAGAATGGGATGATGGAAGTTTTTCAAACGGATCAGCTTGTGGAAACGAAACAGCATCAGATAGATATATGTTTAGAAAATATATGATAGACTCAGTTAAATATTATGCAAAAGAATATCATATAGATGGATTCAGATTTGATCTTATGGGACTTCACGATATTGATACTATGAAAGAAATAAGAGAAGAATTAGATAAAATTGATAAATCTATTTTGATGTATGGGGAAGGCTGGACTGGAGGTAATACTCCTTTAAGAGAAGATTTAAGAGCTCTTAAAGTAAACACTCCAAAATACGGCAAAATGCAAATAGCAGCATTTAGTGATGATATAAGAGATGGAGTAAAAGGAGATGTTTTTAATTCTTATGCAAGAGGTTTTGCAAGTGGGGGAGAAGGTTTTGAAGAAACTATAAAATGCGGAATAGTAGCGTCTACCAATCATAGTGAAATAGATTATAATAGAGTAATTTATTCTAACGGACCTTGGGCAAATGAACCTTATCAAACTATAACTTATAATTCAGCTCACGATAATTATACTCTATTTGATAAATTAACTATAAGTTCTGGAAGTTCTAAAGAAGAAGTTATAAAGATGAATAAGCTTATAGCAAATATAACTCTTACGTCAAACGGTATAGTATTCCTTCATTCAGGTGAGGAGTTTTTAAGAACTAAAAGAGATTTAAATGGGAATATAATAGAAAATAGTTATAATTCACCTGACTGTGTAAATAAACTTGATTGGTCTAGAAAAGAAAAATATCAAGATGTATTCAATCACTACAAAGGACTTATAAAACTTAGAAAAAAATATAAGGAGTTTAGACTTGAAAGCTCAGAAGATATAAATAATAAAATAAGGTTTCAAGACACAGGAATAAGAAATTTGATTTACTACAAAATAAATAGTGAAAACAATCTAATATGTATTCACAATGGAAACAAAGAGAATAAAGTAGTAAAAATTGATAATGGAAGTTATAAAATACTTTTAGATCACAAAGGCATTTACAAAGATAATGTTCATTTTGTTGGTAAATTTATAGAGGTTTTAGGCAGAAGCTCTGTTATTTTAGAAAAAATAGACAAATAGTATATTTACTTTAAAATTACACTTTATTTATATAGAATATATATTTTATTGATAAAATATGTAAAAAAGTATTTTGAAGTGAGGCGAGTTAATTGACTGTAGATTTAAAGAGAGATATTAAAGAAAGTAATAAAAAGATTTTATTTTTATGTATTGTATATTCCCTTTATATAATTCTAAAACTTTTAAATAGCACAGTTCTTTCTACAGAAATGTATTTATCTACCTCATTTTTTACAATAATAGTGTTTTATAAATCAGTAAGGGAAATGGAGGAGTACAAAACAACTGTACTCCTATTATTTAGCGCTGCATTAAGTAATTATGTAGTAGGTTGTTTTTGGATATTTAGCTATATCTTAAATGGGCCTGTAGTTAAATATAGTGAACTAATAGTCATGATAAATTTTATACCTAACATATTTATACTTCTAGCTGCAATCCATTATTTTAAGAGAAATATATATAATCTTCAATCAGTTCAATTAACTATAGATATAGTAACTGTAGTTATTCTTATGATGAGTTTTTCCATAATATTTTTCATGGACGTAAATTTTAAAAACATAATAAATTTAAAACACTTAGTTGCTGTATGTTATGTATTAACGGATATATCGGCTATAAGTATTATTATAATAATAAAATTATCTATTTCAAATTTTAAAAACCAAAATATTATTTCACTCTTTGGGATAGGTATAATTATTTTTACTATAGTAGACCTAGGGTTTATATATCAAGTTTTAAGTAAGGGTCATTATGAAAGTATGTGTATAGTAGAAAGTTATAATTTCATGCCATATTTAATTTTTTCTTTTATAGCTATTTATTCTGATGTTTTCAAAGAAAGCGAATTTAATAAATTTGATTACGAAATGCCTTACAATATAACAGTTAAAAGAAAAAATAGTTTAATCATTTTTCTTCCTATAGTTTTTATGTTATTTATTAAAAAAACTGAATTTTTTGCACTTTTAGTATTTGCAGGAATAATATTAATTAGAGAATTACTAAGCTACTATGTTAGATTTTCATATTACACTAAAAAATTACTAAATCAAGAAAAAGAATTAAAATATGAACTTGAAAAGATGGTTCGAGTTAGAACTAGGGAATTATTAAATACTAATAAGAGATTAGAGGATATAGTTAATAAAGATTATTTAACTAAGATCTATAATAGAAGATTTTTTAATATGGAAGTAGATAAACTTTTAAGAGAAGAAGAAGCTGGGAACGTTAACTTATATTTTATAGACCTTATAAGATTTAAATTTATAAATGATTCTTTCGGACACGATATAGGAGATGAAATTTTAATATATGTAGGGCGAAGATTAATTAAAATATTACCTAAAGAAGGAATTGTTTGTAGGCTTGGCGGAGATGAGTTTGCAGTGATTTTGGAAGGTAAAAAAACTAAAGAGGAACTTAGTCTTTTTGCAAAAGAAATAATTAAAGCTGTGAGTAAAGAAATAATTATAAATAATTACAGGTTTTACATAGAGCCAAGTATTGGAATTGCCACATCAAAAAAAGATAGCACAAGAAGATCACTTTTAAAAGGGGCGGACTTTGCTATGTATAGATGTAAAAATACTCAAGGAAGTTTTTATGAGTTTTACGATGAAGAATTAAATAGAGAATTAGAAAGAAAAAATGAAATAGAAAAATTACTTAAAAATGTATCTTTTGATGAAGAGTTTAAAGTTCTTTATCAGCCTCAATTTGATATAAATACGAGAACTGTAATAGGAACAGAAGCTCTAGTTAGATGGGAAAGCAAGGAATGCGGTAATATTTCACCTTCGGAATTTATTCCAATAGCTGAAGAATGTGGAATGATTGAATTAATAGGAAATTGGGTTTTAATAGAGGCTTTAAAGAGGGTTAAAGCGTGGAATGAAAAATACAAGACTAGCTTAAGAGCTTCAGTTAATGTTTCACCTGGACAAATTAATAGTATTGGATTTACAGAAAATCTATTAAGTGTAGTTAAAAAATATAATGTAGAAACAAGTCTAGTTAATTTAGAAATAACAGAAGGAATAAAATTAGAAGGAAATGATTATATAAAAGATGTATTAGGAAATTTAAGCGATTTAGGTTTCTCGATTTCGATTGATGATTTTGGAACTGGATATGCATCTTTTAGTTATCTTGAAAAATTCAATATAAATGAAATCAAGATAGATAAAAGTTTAGTAGATAACATTACTACTAAAAAATCTGATTTAAAAATAGTTAAAGCTATAATAATGATGGCAAAAGGAATGAATATAGAGACTATCGCAGAAGGAATAGAAACAGAAGAGCAGTTAGATAAAATTAGATCATTAGGTTGCGATGAAATACAAGGATACGTATGGAGTAAACCACTTTTAGAAGAAGAATTTGAAATAGAGTATTTAAAAAAAGGACTCGTTTTTAAGAAAATAATAAAATAATTTTAATTCAGTCTTATAGAATTAGAAAAAATAATTAAAATAGCACGATTTCAAATAATAAAATATCAAAAAAATGTAGAAAAAAAGATTAAAATGCGAAATATGTCTAAAATATGAATAATATATTGAAATTGTTAATAAAAAGATATAATATTATAAACAGCCGATGAAATAATCAAAATTTAATAAGATTATATAAGAGATTTAGTGTATGGAAGCTTAAAACATAATGTAAGATTATAAAAAAGTACTTAACGATAAGGTTAAAGGGATACAAAAGACTACTACTAAGTAAGATTACTTTTTAGGCTATAGATCATATTTTCAGTAGAGTTAAAATTAAAAGTAATAATAGGGGAAATTATTAAAAATAAAATACTTCTAAGGGACTTTCAAAATTTAAGATTGTATATATAATACAATGGTATATAATTTTAAATTAAAAATGAAAGAGAAGTTATTTTAAGGTATGGATAGCTTTAAAGCACTTTTTCACATGTACAATACGGTGACAGGCTATATTTATTAAAATAGAAAGTGGGGACTTTTTATTTTAACGGAAAATAAATTATATCTTAGGGGAAAAGGTTAATTCGTTTGAATTAGCCTTTTATTTTTATTTATTTAGGAAAATTTAGGTTAAATATATTTTTATAGTTAATTATATTAAAAAAAATAGAAAAATAAATACTTATTAAAACTTTAAAAATAATTAGGTACTAATAATGTCGAAAGTATTAACAAAGGGCTATAAATAGTATATGATTAGTTTATAGGTTAAACGTTTTAGGGGACGGGATATCTATACAAAAGGGATTTAAAGTGTAAAGCTTTTTACGTATACAAAGTTAAACGGTTAATGTCTTTTTAACTTAGTATAAAATGGTATTATGAGAATATGGTTATTAGAATTTAAAAGATTTATTGTTACTAGATTGGTACTCTAGTAGCAATAAATCTTTTTTTATGTATAGGAAATTATAAAAATTAATGTATCACAAATTAAACTGTTTTGGTTAAAATAAAATTTATATAAATTAAGTATTGATTAATAACCTTAAAATAACATAAAATTATAACTAAATGCTAAAAAATATTGTATATTATTATATAATTAAGTTATATAAATGAAACAAGTTTTGTGAGGTTAGAATGAGAAAGATTTTAGAATTTTTATTTAGTAGGATGGTGATAGTTGGAATTTTACTATTATTTCAATTAACTATCTTAACTTTTGCAATCTGGAAGCTTACGGAAGCTTTTGTCTACCTATATGTATTTTTCTTTATAATTAGTATTTTAGTTGTAATTTATATTTTAAGTAGACGTGATAATCCATCTTATAAATTAGCTTGGACTATACCTGTATTATTATTTCCACTTTTTGGAGGGTTCTTTTATCTGATATTTGGCGGAAAGAAAATGAATAAAAAATACAAAGAAAAAGTAAAAAAGGTTTATGATGAATCTAAAAGAGTAGTATCTCAAGATGCAGATATAATTGAAGAAATTGAGAAAATAAATAAAAACGTAGCAAATCAAGCTAGGTATACTAGTAATTTTGCTATGTCTCCTATATATAAAAATACTCAAACAGAGTTTTTATCACCAGGAGAAGATTTTTTTGAAAGACTTATAGAAGAGCTTAAAAAAGCAAAAAAGTATATCTTTATGGAATACTTTATAGTTCACGAAGGTAAGATGTGGAACACTATATTAGACATCTTAGAAGAAAAAGTAAAAGAAGGCGTAGATGTTAGATTTATATATGATGATATGGGATGTTTAACAACACTTCCTTACAAATATAATGAAACTCTTATAAAGAAAGGCATAAAATGCCAAGTTTTTAATCCTTTTGTCCCTTTTTTATCTCTAATTTTAAACAACAGAGATCACAGAAAAATAACTGTGATAGATGGACATACGGCTTTTACAGGTGGAATAAATTTAGCTGATGAATATATAAATGAGATAGTTAGATTTGGTCACTGGAAGGATTCATCTATTATGATAAAAGGAGATGCAGTTTGGAACTTAACTGTTATGTTTCTTCAAGCTTGGAGCTTTAATAGTAAAGAGGATATCGATTATAATTATTATAAGAAAATATTTGATGAAAGAGAAGAAGTTCCTACAGATGGGTACGTGCAGCCTTATGCAGATAGCCCATTAGACGATGAAATAGTTGGGGAAAATGTATATCTTAATATAATAAATAAAGCTTCAGATTACGTATATATAGAAACGCCTTATTTAATTATAGATAATGAGCTAGTAACAGCACTAACTTTAGCTTCTAAAAATGGAGTAGACGTTAGAATAGTTACTCCTCATATAGAGGATAAATGGTATGCGCACATAGTAACAAGAGCTTACTACGCACAACTTATAGAAGCTGGGGTTAAGATATATGAATACACTCCAGGGTTTATACATTCAAAGGTTGTTGTAGCAGATGATGAAATTGCAACAGTTGGTACTATTAACTTTGATTATAGAAGTTTATATCTGCATTTTGAGTGTGGTGTATGGTTATATAAAACAAAATCTATAAATAGCATCAAAAAAGACTTCCTAGATATTTTAGAAAAATCAGAGCAAGTATCTTTGTATGATTGCAAACACGTATGTTGGTACAATAGAGTCTTAACTGCTATATTAAGAGTTTTTGCACCTCTTATGTAATAGGAAATTTATTATTTAAATAGGTTTGATTTAATTAATTTTTAAATCAAACCTATTTTTTATATCTTGTTTAAAAAAGCTTAACAGAAATGATTTAGACATAATATATAATAATACCTATAACTTATATGGAGGATTAACCAAGTGGTATTAATTTTAACTTTTATTTTATTTTTAACTATATTTTTATTAGTAATCAATTTTTTTACTATATTATTTAGGATGACAGGACTTCCAGTACAAAAGGCAAGGTTTCAGGTTATATCTTTATTATCAAGTACAGGATATACAACAAAGGAAAGTGAAACTATTGTGCAGCATCCTGTAAGAAGAAAACTTGCAAGTTGGCTTATGATAATCAGTTACGTAAGTACTGCTACATTTATATCATTTTTTGTTAGAATGTTATCAGATAGCGTAACTAGCATTGGATTCTTTGCAGTTATAGCTTTTTTTTGTATAGTAGTATTTTTGATATATAGAACAGATTCTTTAGAAAAGATAGAAACTTTTTTTGAAAAAGTTATAGCTTCATCAAATATATGGAAGAAACTTAATTTATTGCACTCTAATGCTATAACAAGCAATAGAGGTTACGGGGTATACGAAGTTTATGTAAGTGCAGATAGCTTTTTAGTAGGAAAGTCTATAGAGAAAAGTGGTCTTAAAGAAATGGAGATAGAGGTATTAAACATAGATAAAGGTGATGATTTTATAAAATTTGCAACAGCAGATTATGTATTTGAACCTTTAGACAAGCTAACTGTGTATGGTAATATCAAAAGTATAAAAGAGAATTTTGACCATGTATCTAAAAAAACAAAAAGTGGCATTTAGCCACTTTTTTTTATTTATAGAAAAGTTAAAACTTAAAGTTTTTAATTATAGATGAAACCAATAGATTTCTTTTAACTCAAAATACATAATAAAAACAAGCTGTAATAATAATATTAATGGAATACCTATACTAAATTTTATATGTTTTGTTTTATGTCTAAAAATATTCATTCCAATTAAACTTCCAACGCTTCCACCTATCAGTGCAATAAGCATTAAAGTATTTTCACTTATTCTAAACTTGTGCTTTTTTGCTTTTCTTTTATCAATATACATAGATAGAAAACCTACTATATTAATAATTACTAAATATAAATAAATATAATGTTTCATAATATAAAACCTCCACTATATTATTATAGTTGTCTAAACATAAAATTATCAATAAAAGAATTATAATTTCAAAAATAAAAACAAAATAAAATAAATTTGAAAAATATTACATTTAATGGTAAAATATTGTAGAGTAGAATTTGTACATAAATAAAAATATTTGAATTATTTTGTTATTAATGTAGAGGTGTAGTTATGAAAAGTGAAAATTATAAAAAGCTACAAGATATAGAAAAATTCTATTATAAAAAGAAGAAAGCAGAGTATGATAAGCTTATGAAAAAAAGAAGAAGAAGAACATATTTAGTAGTAACACTTATAGTTTTAAGTATAGTTTCTATAACTTCTTATGAGTTTTTATTTAGAAAAGAATATTCGACATATTTAAAGGTTTATGGAAGCGATGAAAAGATAAGTAATAGTGAGCTTAACGAAGAACTAAAAAATTTTAAAAATAAAATACTTATAAAGAATGTGAATTATGATTTTTCACCTGAACTAGAGGATTTAGAAAATCCAGAAACCTTAGTAATTCATCACTCTGTATCTAAGGGGGCAAGCCCTGAAGAAATCAATAAGTGGCATAAGGAAAAAGGATATGGAGGAATAGGTTATCATTATTATATAAAAAAAGATGGTACTATATTTAAAGGAAGGCCAGACGGAAAAATTGGTGCACATGCCTATAATAACAATAGAAAGAGCATTGCTATTTGTTTAGATGGAAATTTTGAAGAAGATGAATTAACTGATAGTCAAAAGAAAAGTTTGATTGATGTAGCAACTAGTTTAATTGTAACTTATAACCTTAAAGATATAGTAGGACACAGAAATTTAAATGAGACAGCATGTCCTGGAAAAAATATAGATATTGAATCTATAAAAAAAGATGTTTTAAGGAATATAAAAAATAACAGAGAAAAAGTTTAGTATGTATAATAAAAGTATTTTTATATCAAAATAATATTAAAAAATGGAAGGTGATATAATGAAACTTTTATATATTATTGTAAACTCTAAAAAAGAAGAAGAATCCTCAAGTAGAAAAATATCTAGAAAGCTTGTAAACAAATATCTAGAGATTTATAAAGATCTTCAGCTTGAAGAAATAAATTTATACGAAGAATATATCCCAAAACTTAAATACAACTTATTTAAAGGTCGTAACTGTGTAGTTGATTCAAAAACTTGTGAAAATCTAACTTACGAAGAAAAACGTGATGTAGATAGGATTAACGAATTAGGTGATAAATTCAAAGAAGCAGATATTTACGTTATAGCAGCACCTCTTTGGAGCCTTTCGTATCCAGCTCCTTTAAAAGAATATGTAGATTGCATAGTTCAAGAGGGAAAAACTATAATGGTTAAAGAAGACAAAATTAAAGGTCTCTTAGACGACAAATACAGAAGAATGGTATACGTTCAGTCTTCTGGAGGAACTATTCCTTTCTTACTTAGAGGAAAATTAAGTCAAGGGGTTGAGTATATAGAAGATATTATGAAGTTTTTAGGTATTAAAAAATTCAAAGAGCTTCTTATAGATGGAACAGGTTTTACAGAAGATGATAGGTTAAGAGCGGAAGAGAAGGCTACAGGAAAAATAGACGAGATAATAAATGATTTAGAAGAATAACATTTATAAAAATGCAAACTAATAGATTATTTATAAATAAAAACAAAAGCTTAGATATTTTTATTAAAGTATCTAAGCTTTTTTTTAGAACTTAAATTGTAAGAAATTTTAATTTTAAAATACTGTTCAAATATAAATTATTCTGTTATTCTATATAAGTCTAATAGGTAAAGGGGAGATTTTAGTTGAAGCAAAAGACGAAGGAATATATTAAAGAATATTTTTTAATAACACTTGGAGTATTTTTTGTAACAGTAGGTATTGAGTATTTTTATGCACCAAACGATTTAGCAGCAGGTGGAGTAACAGGGCTTGCAGTTGTAGTAACAAACTATTTCCCGGCACTTGATGTTGGAAGTTTTACTTTTATTACAAATTTAGTTTTATTTATTTTAGCATTTATAGTTGTAGGTGGAGATTTTGGAGTAAAAACTATATATTCAAGCTTTGGTTTATCAGGTATGCTTTGGTTTTTTGACGGAGTAATAAAACCAGATGCACTTACTAACGATTTATTTTTAGCTACGCTATTTGGAACGCTATTTACAGCAGTTGGACTAGCTATAGTATTTAACCAAAATGCATCAACAGGAGGAACTGATATTTTAGCTAAGATATTAAATAAGTACACTTCATTCAATATAGGAATATCACTTTTATGTGTTGATTTTATAGTTACACTTTTAGGGGCTATAACATTTGGCGCAGACAAGGGTATGTATGCAGTAGCTAGCGTAATAATAAACGGGCCTCTTATAGATAGGTTGATTGCATTTATGAATCAAAGAAAACAAATAACTATAATAAGCGAAAAGACAGAGGAAATATCTAAATATATAAGGGTTGAATTAAAAAAAGGTTGCACATACTTAAAAGGTGAAGGTGCACACACTGGAGATTCAAAGAAGGTTATATATTCAGTTTTAAATAAAAAAGAATTAGACAAATTAAAAGAGTATATTGAAGAAGTTGATACAGAAGTTTTCTATACTATAGGTGTAGTTGATGAAGTTAAGGGAAAAGGATTCCCTATAGTATCAGGGTTTTAAATAGAGATTAAGCAATATGTTAGTGCGTATTGCTTAATTTTTTTTATAATATAAGTAAAATTAGTGTTAACATGGGGAATTAATATATTTATTATTGTTATAATAAATAATAGTTACATATATGTAGAAGGAGCGAAGAGCTTATGAAAAAAATTATAACGGTCTTATTAGGAATTATAATGGTAGGAAGTTTAGTTTCTTGCAATAACAAACCTACAAATAGCACTGAACCTAAAAACAAATCGGAGATTAAAGAAGAACTTAAAGCGCAAAAACCAGAAGATGTTATTACAGATTTCTTTACTAAATTTAAAAATTGTAATTTTAGTGGAGTACAAAAGGATATCTTAACAGAATCTAGTATAATTATTGAAGGAATGGAAGATTATTCAGATTCGGAGAAAAAGGCGATTAAATATTGGCTTGAAAAATTAAGTTATGAGATCATAAAAATTGATGTAAACGGAGATGAGGCTACTGCTAAAGTTAAAGTTTCAGCTTTAGATGGAAATGAAATTTATAACAAGTATAAAGATAATATCTTAAAAATAAAGCCAAGTGCACAGGAAGAATTAGATGAAGAAGGTGCAAAACTTGCAGACGAAAAATACGGGAATGCTTTAGTAAATTCCTTAAAAGATAAGGATAACGAAATAGTATCTAAAACAGTCGATATAAATTTAAACAAAAAAGATGGAAAATGGTTATTAGAGTTTAATAATGAACTATTAACTGCAATATACGGGGGACTAAGCCCAGATAAGGTGAATTTTAAGTAGGTGGTAAATTTGAAAAAGATTATAAGCTTTGTATTAACTTTAGTTATATCAGTAGGAATACTTGTTTCTTGCGGAACTGATAACACTAAAAAAGATGTTACTGATTTTTTTGATTCTTATAAAGCGTTAGATTTTAATAATATAAATCAATATGCTGTAAACGGGAATGATATATCAAAAGTTATAACTCAATTTGAAAGTTATGATGAAAAACGTGAAAATGCTTTAAGATACTGGGTGTCTAAAATTTCTTATAAAATAGGAGAAGTTAAAGATTTAGGAAACGATGAAGCTGAGGTAAAGGTTACTATAAATGCTTTAGATGGTAATGTTATTTATAAAGATTACGAAGAAGGAATAAAAAGTATGGCACCAGCTAGGGTAAATAACGATATTAAAAATCCTATAAATAGTAGTGAAGAAGATTACACTAAAACAAATTACTCAGAAAATAATTACGGTAATATAGATTACGTTGATGAATTTATAGCGGCACTTGAAAATCAAACTGTTCCTATGAAAGAAACTACAGTTTTAGTAAAACTTAAAAAAGCTGATGGAAAATACAAAATCCAAAATGATGATGAAGTTTTACAAGCTATGCTTGGGGGACTACCTGTATCTGTAATACTAGGATAAGATTAATAATTTAAAATAGAGCTTTTAAAGCTCTATTTTTTTGAATAAAATAAAAGTTAATAATATAAACTAAAGTATAAAATAAAAATAGTTGACACATATATCGTTATATCGTAATATTATGATATAGTGATAACAAGGAGGTAATAAATTATGGAAAATAATTATAAGGAACTACAAGAGGCAGCAGAATTTTTAAAAGTTTTAGCACACCCTGTTAGGCTATGCATAGTTAGAGGGCTTTTAGATAAGGGGAGCTGCAACGTAGGTTTTATGCAAGACTGCCTAGGAATGCCTCAATCAACAATATCACAACATCTTCAAAAACTTAGAAGTGTAGGAATAATTGAAGGTGAAAGAATAGGACTTGAAGTAATTTACAAAGTAAAAGATAAAAGAGTTATAGATATCATTAAAATAATCGAAGAGAAATAATAAAGATGTAAGTTTTATATCGAGGAGGATAAATTATGTCAAAGAGAGTTTTAATAGTTGGTGGAGTTGCAGCAGGTGCGTCTACTGCAGCTAGACTTAGAAGATTAAATGAAGATTTAGAAATAGTAGTATTTGAAAAGGGTGATTATATTTCATTTGCTAACTGTGGGTTACCTTATCATATAGGAGAAGTTATAAAAGATAGGAGTAAATTATTACTTCAAACTCCAGAAAAGATGAGAGATAGATTCGAAATTGATGTAAGAGTGAACAGTGAAGTTGTTTCAATAGATACAGAAAACAAAAAAGTTAAGGTTAAATCAAAAAAAGATGGAAATTACGAAGAAGATTATGATTATTTAGTTTTAGCACCAGGTGCAAAACCAATTATGCCAAACCTACCTGGAATAAATAATAAGAGGATCCATAGATTAAGAACTATAAACGATATGGATGGAATAAAAAAAGAAGTAGATAGTGGAAACGTAAAAGAAGCTGTAGTTATAGGTGGAGGATATATAGGAGTTGAAGTTGCTGAAAACTTAAAGCACAGAAATATAAACGTTACTTTAGTTGAAGCTGCACCTCATATACTAGCACCATTTGATTCAGAAATATCAGAATTACTAGAAATGGAAATGAACGACAGAGGAGTTTCTATAATATTAAACGATAAGGTTGTAGAATTTAAAGAAGAATTAGATAAAGTAGTTGTCAAACTTGATAGTTTAAAAGAAGTAAAAGCTGATATAGTTGTATCTGCTATAGGGGTTATGCCTGATACTTCATTTTTAAAAGATTCAGGAATAGAACTTGGAGAACGCGGTCACTTAAGAGTTGACGACCACATGAGAACTAACAAAGAAGGAGTTTTTGCAGCAGGAGATGCAGTAGAAGTTAAAGATTACGTTAATGGTAAAGTTGCATTTATTCCACTTGCAGGACCTGCAAACAGACAAGGAAGAATTATAGCTGATAATATAGCAGGTTTAGACTCTTCTTATAAAGGAACTATAGGGACATCTATAATAAAAGTATTTGATGTAACTGCAGCTTCAACAGGAAATAACGAAAGAACTTTAAAAAATAAAGGAATCAAATATAAAAAAGTTTATATACACCCTATGACTCATGCAGGGTATTACCCTGGAGCTAAAGCGCTTCATATAAAGGTTTTATATGATTTAGAAGGGAAAGTTTTAGGGGCTCAAGCTGTAGGATACGAAGGTGTAGATAAATTTATAGATGTAATAGCGACTGTAATTAAGCTAAGAGGAACTATGGAAGACTTAGCTGAATTAGAATTAGCATACGCACCACCTTATCTTTCAGCAAAATCACCTGCGAATATGGCAGGATTTGTAGCTGAGAACGTAGAAAATGGATTAACTGAATTATTCTATATAGAAGATATAAAAAATATAGATAAAGACAAACAAATCCTATTAGATGTAAGAGATGACATAGAAGTAGAAAACGGAATGATAGACGGTGCTATCCACATCCCTCTAAATTCTTTAAGAAGTAAATTAAATGAACTTCCAAAAGATAAAGAAATTTTAATTTATTGTGCTGTAGGTCTTAGAGGATGGATAGGAGAAAGAATCCTTAGAAACAATGGATTTAAAAATGTAAAAAACCTAACTGGTGGCTATACTTCATATAGAACATTTAACTATAAAGCAAAAGAAGTAGATAGTAAGGAGTGTCCCTTGCTAGATAATACAGATGAAGAAAAAGAAGTTGCTGTAACTTCTCCATCTAAAGTTCATAGGCTAAATTGTGAAGGGCTTTGTTGCCCAGGGCCTTTAATGGAAGTTAAAATGAAGATGGATATGATAGAAAATGGTGATACTTTAGAAGTAACAGCTTCAGATACTGGATTTTTTAAAGATGTTGAAGCTTTCGCAAAGAAAACTAAAAACACTTTAGTAGATGTAACCATGGATAAAGGTCTTGTAAAAGCTACATTAATAAAAGGTTTAGGAAAAGTAGAAAGTATAGAAGTAAAAGAAGAAGCTACTAAAAACGGTCAAACTATGGTTGTTTTCAGTGGTGATCTAGATAAAGCTATAGCATCATTTATAATAGCAAACGGAGCTGCTGCTATGGGTAAAAAGGTTACAATGTTCTTTACCTTCTGGGGATTAAACATCCTAAGAAAGAACGAAAGTGTTAAAGTAAATAAGAACTTTATAGAAAAGATGTTTGGAACTATGATGCCAAGAGGAAGCGAAAAATTAGGCTTATCTAAAATGAATATGGCAGGTATGGGGTCTAAGATGATAAGAGGAATAATGAAAAAGAAAAATGTTCAATCATTAGAAGAACTTATAGAATCTGCTATAGCAAACGGAGTAGAGATAGTAGCTTGTACTATGTCTATGGATGTTATGGGAATTAAAGAAGAAGAGCTTATAGACGGAGTAAAATTCGGAGGGGTAGGATATTACCTTGGTGAAGCTGAAGAGTCTAGCTCAAACTTATTTATATAATAAATTAATAATAGATTATTAATTTAATTAGTAATTTGGAGGCTAACTATATAGCCTCCAAATTAAAAAGTGCTATATCGCAAAAACACGATATAAGATTAGGAGGAAAGATTTATGTTTTCATTTTTAAAAAGTAATACAAAGGTAGTTAATGTTAATGATATAGATAATTTAATAGGAAAGGTTGATATTATAGATATAAGAGAACCTTATGAATTTAAGGGTGGTCACATAAAGAGTGCAAAAAATATTCCTATGGGAACTTTATTAAATAATCCTAGTAGTTATTTAAATAAAGATAAAGAGTATTATATTATGTGTCAGTCAGGTGCTAGGAGTAAAAGAACAACATCAATGCTTCAAAAGGCTGGGTTTGATGTTGTGAATGTAGCAGGAGGATTTGGTTCATACGTAGGAACAAAGAGAAAGTAGGTAAACATATGAGTAAAGTTTCAAAATATAACGATGAAGGTTATAACTGTGCAGAATCAATTATAAAGGGAATAAACGAAGATAAAGGATTAAACATTCCGATATCAATTGGCACTCCTTTTGGAACAGGTATGTCAACAGGAAATACTTGCGGTGCTGTTGTTGGTGCAATGATTGCTTTAGGTGCTGTAAAGGGAAGAGAAGATAGTGCTGAAGCTAATAACACTAGATTAGACAGTAAAGAACTTATAAATGAAGTAATAGAAAAATACGGAAGTATAAAATGTATAGAACTTAAGAAAAATGGAGTGTTATGCAACGATATAATTGATTTTTCTTATGAAAAGATTAAGGAATTAATAAAATAAATTTAACTAAGGCTACTAAAAATAATTTTAGTAGCCTTAAAATTTTGTTAAAAACTATATTTAATGAATGAATAATTAGTAAAAACTTTAATGTATTTAAAATTTTTACTAATTATGTTGATATAATATTAACAGAGAGAATATGGTGTAAATACGAAGGAGGATAATTATGGGAAAGATTAATAAAAAACGTAAAGGTTTAAGGTATAAAATTTTAGTATATGCTATACCGATTGCAATAATTTGTAATGTTATATTTGGATTTGTGGCATATAACTTAGCAAAGAATTCACTTATTAAAAACAGTAGTTATCTTATGACTGAGATAGCAAATAAAACAGCAGAGGTTATAGATGAAAATATACAATCTAACATAAACTCTCTTAAAATGATGGCAGAAGATAACGAAATAAATAGTTTTAAGGGTAATGCTATAGATAAGCTAAAAGCAGTAGCAAAATCTAGAGGTGATATTGCAATAGGACTATCAGATATTAATGGTGATGCTGTATATACTGACGGATTTAAAGAAAATATAAAAGATCAAGAAATATATAAAGTAGCTATACAAGACAAAATATATATAAGATCTCCTCACAAAGATGAAGTTACAGGGAAAAATATAGTTACATATTCATTACCTGTAAAAAAGGATAATAAGGTTGTTGGAGTTATAGTTTGTATTAGAAGTTCAGAGGACTTAGATAAGGTAGTAAAAAATGTTTCGTTTTTAGATACTGGTTCAGCTTTTGTAACAAACAATTCAGGGGAAGTAGTTGAATCAAAAGACGATAACTTAGTATTTAAAAACTTTATAAAAGATAATGAGAAAGATAATAAATTTAAAGAGCTTTCAGATATATCAAATAAAATGATTAAAGGTGAGTCAGGTTCTGGCACTTTTACTTTAAATGGAGAAAAGATGTATTCAGCATATACTCCTATAAAAGGGTCTGATATGTCTATTAATGTTTACGTGAATGAAGATAATTTATTAAAAGAGTTATCAGGACTTAGAACTGCTATCATAATTATAATTTTAGTTATAATTATAGGTGTAATATTAGCAGCTGTTTATGTAAGTGGAAGATTAACTAAAAATCTAAAAATAGCAAAAAATGAACTTGAAAAATTATCAAAGGGAGACCTTAGAGGAAATATAGATGAATCATTATTAAATGAAAATGATGAGATAGGCGATATAGCTAGGTCTTTAAGAGATTCAGAAAGAGAACTTTCAAAAATGATAAGTGACGTTAAAGAGTCAGCTGAAGATATGGAAGAAAACTCTACAAGTTTAGCGGCTATTTCAGAGGAACTTATGGCATTAACTAGTAATATTTCTACTGCTATAAATGATGTAGCTGAAGGAACAAACAGTCAAGCTGGTGATTTAACAGAAATAGTTGGAAGAGTTGATGAATTTGGTAAAAAGATAAATTCTATGAATGATGATGTAATAAGAATTAATGATACTAGTTTAGAAATTTCAAATAATACAAAGAGCAGTTTTAAGGAACTAGAAGAACTTGTAAATTCAATAAATGAATTTGATTCTAATTTTGGAATATTTAATGGAAGAATATTAGAAATGGGTGACGAAATCAAAAAAGTTAATGAAATAACTGAACTTATAAATAGTATTGCAGAACAAACTAATCTTTTAGCTTTAAATGCAGCGATAGAGGCGGCAAGGGCTGGAGAGTCTGGAAAAGGATTTGCAGTTGTAGCAGAAGAGATTAGAAATCTTGCAGAACAAAGTAAGGATTCGTCAGAAAATATAAACAAAATCATAAGTAAATTAATCACAGGAACTGAGAATATAGTAAAGGGAACTAACCTTATGAGCAAGCAGCTTAAGAATCAAAGAAATGTGGTAGATTCATCTATGAATGCATTTAAAAATATTGAAGGTTCCGTAAATACTATAAACCCTATGGTTGAAGGTATGAAAAATGGATTTGAAAGTATAAATAGTGATAAATCAGTAATAATAAGAAGCATTGAAGAGATATCAGCAGTTTCAGAAGAGGTAGCAGCCTCAGCTGAAGAAATTTCAGCATCAACAGATGAATTAAATAAATCAAGCAATGAAGTTGCAATAAGTGCACAAAAGTTATCAGAAAGAGCTATAGATACAAAGGATCACACATCAAAATTTGAAATATAGAAAAAAAGCCTAAAGAGAAAAACCTTTAGGCTTTTTACTATTTTTTTACATAAAAATCCATAATAATTAATTCTAGGTTCATATTATTGAATGTGGTAAATTTTTATGATAAAATTTAGTAAATTAAATGAAATGGATACTTTGAAATTCATCTTGTATTTGGGCACTTTTTAAGATGAATGGAGTTAATAGTGCAACCGGCCAATACTATTCAAAAAGCTTATTTTAGCTTTGAATTTTATTGGTTTTTTTTATTTTAAAAAGAATAAATAGAAACGATGAAATTTACCTTGTTATCTGGGCACTTATAAGGTAGATGGAGTTAGTAGTGCAACCGGCTAGTTTTATTTAAGAAATCTAAAAAGATTACTTAAAAAGATTAGCTTTTTTTATTTAAAAAAAGAATAAATAGAAACGATGAAATTTACCTTGTTATTTGGGCACTTATAAGGTAGATGGAGTTAGTAGTGCAACCGGCTAGTTTTATTTAAGAAATCTAAAAAGATTACTTAAAAAGATTAGCTTTTTTTATTTAAAAAAAGAATAAATAGAAACGATGAAATTTACCTTGTTATTTGGGCACTTTTAAGGTAAATGGAGTTAGTAGTGCAACCGGCTAGTTTTATTTAAGAAATCTAAAAAAGATTACTTAAAGTAGATTAGCCGATTTTTTTTTTTTACAGATGAAAAATAAGGGGGATAATCTATATGAGTAACAAAAGGAAAAGGTTTTTTAGGAATTTATCAATAGTTATAACTTTAAGTTTTTTAGTAAGTTTACTATTTCCAAATGTTGTAGCAAATGCTGCTTCAAATAATATTAAAGACAATTTAGAAATTTCTATAACTAGCAATAAAGATAAGGTTGAGTCAGGAAGGCAGATTGAGTTTAAACTAGAATATAGAGTTACAGGGGGACAAGGATCCTTAAAGGAAGGTGATATCTTAGAATTTGAATTACCAGATGATTTTACAGATATAAAACCATCATATCCTAAAGAACATTTTAAAGAAGTTACTGTTTCTGGAAATACTGTTAAGGCTGTATTTGGTAAAGGTGCAGAAACAGCTTTAGCTGGATACCTAACTATAAAAGCAAATGCAAAAGACGTAGACAAGCCTAAAGATGAAAAGGTAACTGTAAATGTTAGTGGAATAGTTAAAACTTTAGATGTGCAAATAGTTCCTGACCCAAACAAAGGGGGAAGTGGTGGAGCAACTGATAGACAACTTATAAAGAGTGTTGATGGTGCATTTTCTTATGAAGACGGTAAGCTTTTAGCAAATATAAGTAAACCTGCACTAGGTAAAGTTCAAAAATACACAGTATATGTTAACGAGAAATATGATACTATGTATGATGCTGTTTTTAGCGACAAGCTACCAGATGGAAGTGTGCTTTTAAAAGATTCAATAAAAATATTTGAAGAACCTAATGGTGGTCAAAGTAGAGATGTAACAAGTGAATTTAGAAATAGAACAGCCCCTGGGGTTGATACTTTAAACATAAATTTTGGAACTACAAATAACAAATATAGAATTCAGTATTCAACTAGATATACAAAAGAGTTAGATAAATATATAAATACATCTTATTTAACTCAATATAATAAACCTAAAATAGAGAGCTCAACTATAGTAAGACCGACTGAAAAAGATGATATGATTTCAAAAGGTTATACTAGTGATAATAGGGTTGAAAATGAAGATGGAACTAATTCTTATTATGTAAGTAATACTGGAGATATAGTTAATTATAAAATTTCAGTTAATCCTAATAACGGAAATATGAAAAATGCCGTGTTAGAAGATGTTTTCCCAAAGGGAATGGAGATAGTTAAAAATTCATTAAGCATTTATCAAATAGATGAAAATGGTAACTTTTCATGGGTTACAGATAATTTTAAAGATAAAACAAAAATTGAAAATGGGAAGTTAACTATAGACTTTGGAAATTCTGATAAAAATTATACTGTAAATTACAAGCTTAAAGTAATTGATAGGTATAAAGAATACAAAAATGATGCAACTATAACTTATAGTGGTAAGAATCAAGAATCAGATGCAACTATAAGCTATGAGAGAAATGCAGGAGCAATAAATGCAAAAAAATTAGTAGATAAGACTGAAATTTTAAAAGGTGATGATCAAATAGTTACATACACTATTGATTTTGATTGTTTCGGGTATTTTAATCAGAATTATTTAAAAATAGAAGATAATTTAGATAGTAGAGTAAAAATTTTAGATATAGAAGTTCCTAAAGAATTTACAGCAAGTACTTCAGGAAATAAAATAACGGTAGTAAATGATAAAGGTTCTATAGAGTATGGTGCGGACCTTTCAATAAAAATTAAAGTAGATTTTAGTAAAGTTCCAAACGGTACTACTATCGAAAACGTAGCTAAAATTGATAAAACTAATACAAATAAGGTCCAAACTAAAAAAGGTTATGCTTTTTCTTTTAAAAAAGTAGATAGTTTAACTAAAGCTCCTTTAAGTAGAGCAAAGTTTGAAGTTCTAGATAAAGATAAAAATATTATAAAAACTTTAGTTTCAGATGAAAATGGAGTTGTTAAAGGAGATTTAGATAGCTATGGTGATTATTATCTAAAGGAAGTAGAGGCACCAAATGGATACAATTTAGATAATAAAGAAGTAAGTTTTAAAGTAGGTAGTTCAGATATAGGAACTATTTTAGAATTAAAAGATGTTGAAAATAGCATAAAAACAGGTTCTGTAACTTTAACTAAAGAAGATAGTATAACTAAAAAGCCTTTAAAAGGAGCAAGTTTTAAATTATATAACGATAAAGATGAAGTTATAAATACATCTGAAACAGACGAAAACGGAAAAATAAATTTAGATAATTTAAGACCAGGAAAATATTACTTCAAAGAAAGCACAGCGCCTAAAGGATATAATATTTCAAATGATAAATATAATTTTGAAATTATAAAAGATCAGGTAGATAAAAGAATAGAAGTTCTAGCTTTAAATGATGTAAAACTTGGAAAAGTCACTTTAACTAAGGAAGATAAAGAAACAAATGAAAGATTAGAAGGTGCTATTTTTGATTTGTTTAAAATAAATGATGACTCAAAAGAAGTTAAAATAGGTAGTTTTACTTCAGATAAGAACGGAGAGATAAAGGTATCTAATTTAGTACCTGGAAATTATTATTTTATAGAAACTAAGGCTCCAAGCGGGTATGAATTAAGCAATATTAAAAATAACTTTACTATAACTTTAGGGGAAACAGATAAGGTATCTAATTTAGTAGTAAAAAATGATATTTTAAAAAATGAAATAGTTCTAGTTAAGTTAGATGATTATACAAATAAGCCTTTAAAAGGTGCAAAATACGGGTTATATGATTCTAATAATAAACTTATAAAAGAAGTTACTACAAACGAAAACGGTGAAGGAATAATAAATGAAAGACTTAGAACTGGAAGTTATTATTTTAAAGAGATATCTGCACCTGTAGGATACAAAATAAGTGATGAAAAACTTGTGTTTAACATAGACTCAAAAAATAATGTAGACAAAAGTAGATTAGTTGCAAAAGATTCAGTAATACTAAGTTCTGCAAAATTAATTAAGGTTGATGAAGAAACTGAAGAAAAATTAGAAGGCGCAGTTTATGGACTTTACGATTCTTCTGATAAATTAATAGAAAAAGTAACTACAGATAAAAATGGTGAAGGGGTAACAGGTAAAGTTTTAAGACCAGGAAGTTATTACTTTAAGGAGATAACTCCACCTAAAGGTTATTATTTAAATAACCTAAAATATAAATTTGATATAAATTTACAAGATACGGATAAAATTAAAGTTATAAATGCTAAAGATTTCATAGTAACAAGCTCTCTTAAAGTTACTAAGGTAGATAGTGAAACAAAAGAAAAGTTAGAAGGTGCTATTTTTGAATTATACAAAGATAATGATTTAATAGGAAGTTTAAAGACAGGTAAAGATGGCACATTAACTTTTGATAACTTAAGACCGGGGAATTATTATGTTGTAGAGAAAGTTTCTCCAAAGATGTATGAATTAGATAGTTCAAAACATAGTTTTAAAGTAGAATTATCAAATTCAAAAAAGGAAATGAATTTAGAAATAAAAAATAACATTAAAAAAGGAAATATAAGCTTTGTTAAAGAAGATTATAATACTTTAGAAAAGCTAGAAGGTGCTATATATGGCTTATATGATTCTAATGATAATCTAATAGAAGAAGCTAAGAGTAATAGTTTAGGTAAGGGAGAATTCACTTCTAAACTAAGACCTGGAGACTATTATATAAAAGAAATTAAGGCACCTAAAGGATATAATTTAAATGCTGAAAAGGTTCAATTTAAAATAGACTTAGATAATTTAAATAAGGAAATAGTAGTTAAGGACTCTGTTATATTAAGCTCTGTTAAATTAACTAAAATAGATAGTGAGACTTCAGATAAAATACAAGGTGCAAAATATGGATTATATGATTCAAATGATAATTTGATAAGTACAGTTATAACAGGTAAAGACGGAGAAGTAACTACAAATAAGATTTTAAGGCCGGGAGATTATTATTTTAAAGAAATAGAAGCACCAGAAGGATATAATTTAAATACTATTAAATATCCTTTTAAGATCATTTTAGGTGAAGATAAAACAATCCAAAATGTAGTAGCTAAAGACGATATAATTTTAGGGTCAGTAACTTTAACTAAAATAGATTCAGAAACTCTTTCAAAACTTGAGGGAGCTAAGTTTAAACTATTTAATAACCTTGGTGAAATTTCAGAATATACTACAGATGAAAACGGAAATATAAAAGTAGATAATTTAAGACCAGGAAACTATTATTTTATTGAAACAGAAGCACCTAAGGGATATGAATTAGATAACTCAAAGCATGAATTTAATATAGAACTTAAAGATTCAGATAAACCTATATTTATACAGGCTAAAAACAATATCAAAAAATGCCAAGTTAAATTAATTAAAAAAGATAGCTTTAACGGAACTAATTTAGAAGGTGCTATATACGGTTTATATGATGAAAAAGATAATTTGATCCAAGAAGTAACTACTCTTAAAAATGGTGAGGGCTTAATAAAAGAAAAGTTAAGACCTGGAAAGTATTACTTTAAAGAAATACAAGCACCTAAAGGTTATAAAAAAGATGATGAAAAATTATTCTTTGATATTACTTTTGATGATTTAGGAGAAACTAAAATAATAACAGCAAAAAATGATCCTATAGTAGAAAATGATAAAACAAAAATAATTGATGAAAATAAAAATCCTAAACCAAATACTGAAAAAGAAACAAAAGATGTAAAACATAATAATAAACCGTCTACTAAAGAAGTGAAAGTAGTAGAAGGAAAAGTAGTAGGGGAAAATAAAAAATATAGTAAAGTAATAGATAATAAGGTAAAAGATATAAAAGAAGATAAACCAAAAAATATAGTAGAGATTTTACCTAAAACAGGTTACGAGAATAAATATATTTGTTTAGGGTTGGGAAGTATTATAATAGGCATCTTCATGCTTTTAAAAAGAAGAAGAGCATAAAAAAAGGTGGGTAGAATTTAAATTCTACCCACCTTTTTTAGCTTGCTTTTTTATTTTCATCATCTGAAGATGTGATTTCTTTTCTTCTATCTGATATGGTCTTTAATTTATTTTTTCTTTTTAATTTCTTTAATACGACTACTCTTCTATAAGCAAAGAATAAAAGGATTGTTGTAACTAATAAGCCAGTTGCAGCAATATTTGAATTCATTACATCAGAAGGTGTTTGGATTATAACTAAAGAATCATCTTTAAATGATATAAACCAAAGAAGCATCTCTACTATAAAAAAAGTACAAGAAAGCTTTGGCATTTTCGAAAATTTTAAAAGATAAATAGACATTACTAATAAAAAACCTACCATCAACCCTATAGTAGTTGTAAACTGAGTCTCTGAAATCCTGACTGGGATATTTGTAGAGATTACAAGTGAGTACAACCAAAATGAAAACCATATTAAGTTTAGTGCTAAACTAACTATAAAATCTAAAAATTTTTTCATTACGCTTCTCCTAAAATATGTCCTTATAAAAATTCTATTTAAAAACAGGCACTAAAGTCAATTACTAAACGGTTAAATTTAGTATATATTCATATTTTATATAAGTATAAATACCATTTTTAAGAAATTTGTAAGTTTTATAGAATTTTACGCATAAAAAATGAGCACCTGGTTTAAATATCATATAGATATTTAAGCAAGGTGTTCATTTTTTATGTATATTTATATCATAACATGGATGTAAAATTTTAGTGTGTATAAAATGTAAAATAATAGAAAATTATTGTTAATTATATACAAAACAAAAGAAGGTGCACTAGAAAAAATAATTCTAATGCACCTTCTTTTTATGTTAAACAGAAATTTGAGGTAGGCTAGATAAATTGTTACTTTCAGTTCCATCAGGTAGTGTTCTTAAGTATTCGTCACCGTACTTTGAAACTGCTACTCCAACACCGTTAATCATTCCGTCTTTTGCAAGTTTAACGGCTTCGTCTTTATCGACTCTTTTACCGTCTTCAAACTCGTAACCTACAATAGTTCCACTTTTATTTAAAACTTTGCAGATAGTGTGAGCGTTATCTTTTGGAGTAGGGACAACTTCGTTAATATTTTTTGGTAAATTACCAACCATCTTTGTATCCATATAAACACCTCCAGTTAATTTAAGTATAGTTTGTGTTAAATATTTTGAATTATACATAAAAGATATAAAAAAAATATATAATCTTATAATAGAAATTTAGATTAGGAGAGTATATGAAGCTAGATTTATATACTTTGTATGTGTACAATTACGGAAAAGAGTATTTATTTCAAAAGACTAGAGATTTAGAAAAAATAACTGAGTTTTCAAAATCATCAAATTGTATTTTTAAGGATAAGTTTTATTATTATAAAACTGTAGCAACTAATGTACTTCAGTTTTATAAATACCTAGAAACTAGAGATTGTTTTAAAATAGGATTATTACTTAAAAATAAGGAAAATTTAGTTTTGAAATGTTATTGTAGGTTTAGTCTTGAATACTGGGAAAACAGTACAATTATTGATGAAAATACAGGGGAGACTATAACTACATTTCTAAAAGATAAAGAAGAACTTTGGTTAAAAAAGTATTTAAGATTAACTAAGGAGGAAGAAGAAGAATATATACTAAAACTAAAAATTAATGATTATAAAGATGATTAAAAAAAGTCTAAAGAATAACTTCTTTAGACTTTTTTTTATATTAAACTTTTTCCATCTAATAATGAAATATCGTAATTTAGTAAGTGAAATATTGTAGCGCCTTCATCTACTAAATGAATAGGACCTAAGTCGTGGTTTTTCTTAAAATGTTTATCTTTAGCTATAAATATAGTTTTATAGTTATCTTCTTTTGGGAAGTATCCGTGAGTTGCTTTATCGTATTTAGAGCCTGTATTTTCTATTACATCTCCTAAAGTTTCGTTTATAAAATAGTAACCGTCCTTAGCTTCTAACATAAAGTCAGCATTTTTGTCTCCTCCAAAATCTCTTATTTCAGCTTTAGTATATATTGTTTTTATACAATCGTTATTTTTCTTTGAAAAATCATTTAATATATTAAGGACTTTAAATCTAGTTTCGTTATCTTTTTTATTTAGATAAATGTAAGAAGAGCCGTCGCAAAAGTTTGAGTATGCAGTATATGAAGTTAGAGTTCCTTTAGAATTTACTTTTAATAAACCATTATCTAAGAAAAGTTTATTTAACTTAACTACAGAATGTGCATTTTTAAAGCTGTGGTCTCCTAAAGCTATAATAGTGCTTTCTTCAAATATATTGTTCTTATCTAATATATTAAATAATTCACCTAGTCTATCATCATGTCTTTTAAGTGCAGACTCTACTTCTTTAGATTCAGTTCCAAAATGATGCTTTTGAGTATCTACATCTGTTAGGTGAATTAAAAAAAAGTCTGCTAAATCATTTGATAATATATATTTAAAGCTTTCGAATGTGAAATTATCTAAATAAGGCTGCTCTATACCTTTTCTTAAGTTTCCAAAGAGCTTATTTAACTTAAGTTGCATAAATAAACTGCCGTTACTAGCTGATACCATAATTTGATTTTCCCAAGGTCTATTTGGAAATATTTCAGGTACATTTATATTTAAAGTTTTAGCTTTACCAGTAACTGGCCAAAGTAGAGCGCAAGTTCTAAGACCTTTCTTAAAAGCTGCATCGTAAATAGTTGTAGCTTTTATATCTTTTCTTTGCCAAAACCAATCTGGGCTTTTTCTGTTTGGTTGAATTTTTATATTATTTATTATACCGTGTCTATTAGGTAACTTTCCTGTAGATATACTAACATGGGCAGGATAAGTTAAAGAAGGGTATACTGATTCAACTTTATTTGAATAAGAAGAATTCTCTATTAGTCTTTTAAAATTAGGGTACTCTTTTAAAGTTTCAAAATCTTTAGTGTCTACAGCATCAAAAGAAATTATAATAAATTTTTTCTTCAAAATAATCAACTCCTATCATATAAAATATTACTTAATGAATATTTTACTATAATAGGAGTCTAAAAACTATTGATTAAAAGTTATATTTCCGCTGTGGGAATTAATATTTAATTTAACCTTTCCTTTATTTATTTTATAAGGAGAATTTATAATATCTTCATTTGAATTTGAGATATTTCCGCTTTTAGTTTCTGCTGATATTGAATAAGGATCATTATCTCCGTAAGTATCTATTGAGATATTTCCTGATTCAGTTTTAATATCTAAACTATTTTTAGCATAGATACTTGAATTAACATCACCAGACTTTGATTTGATTTTTCCAAAGTTATAATCAGATGAAGTGTTTCTTATATTTCCTGAATCAGTTGATATATCAAAGTTTTTAATTTGTCCGTCTAAATCTATATCACCAGTTTTTGTAGTTGCTTTTAAATTTTTAATAGAGTCTACTGATATTCTTCCGCTATCTGAGGATAGATCTAAATTGTTTTCAGAATTTGAAGCTATATTGATATTACCTGAGGTAGAATTTATTTTTATTTTATTTTTATATTTAGTAGGGATATAAAAATCTATATTATAGTTTGAATGGTCAGTATTAAAATTATTATCTATCTTTACATCAAGTGATATATTTAAAGTTTTATCCTTTTTATCATATTTAAAGTTCCATTTAGTATCATCTAAAGGGTTTTGGTTAGCACTAAATCCTTTTGCACTAAAATAAGTCTTTAAACTGTAATCACCGCTAGGGTATACGTGTATATCATAGTTACCTGAATTAAAGTTTATAGTATCTACATCTTCTTTTAAAAGATCAAAGGTTCCAGTTTTATTATATTTAAATCCGTTTAGTGAGAACTCGCCATTAGTTAGAAAATCATTTAAAGAATAGCCCATCTCTTCAAAATAACTAACATAATTGCTTAATTTATAATCACTTGAATAAAGTATAGTAAATGAAATTAAAAAGGAAATTATTGAAGCTATAAGTAAACCTAGCATTGTAAATTTAAATTTCTTTTTGATAAGTGGTTTTTTACTCATTATTATTTCCTCCTTTAATTAATTTCTTATAAACTCTTATTATAAATAATATAATTGCTTTTGAAATATAATAACTTATAATTGTAAGTAGTATTAAAAGAAGTGATACCCCTATAAGTAAAAATACAAGGGAACTTGTAGGAAAATCAGTTATAAAAGGCGGTATAACAGTAAACCCTATAAGATGTAATGTTACATCTAGAAATCCAACACAAAATATTCCAATTATTGCAGCTATTGCGCTAAATGCAAATCCAAATGGAAGAGAAAAGAAAGCAAGTCCTATGCTGAAGGCAAGGGGGGCTAAAAATATAGCAATTAAAATACCTATAATTAATCTTGGTATACTCATCTTTGATACTGCGTTAACTGCATCATTTACTTTAGATTTTGCTTTTTTTGTAAAATCATTTTGCGATGTACCCTCTTTTTCTTTTTCTTCATCTTTAGTAGAATGATTATTTTCTTCTATGACTTCTTCAAACTTTACATCATTTATTTTATCGTCATTAAAAGGATTAAACTCTTCTTTAGGGGTATAACCTTCTGTTTCAACCTTCTCAATATAAGAACTTCTATATTGATGTATTATATCGTAGGGGCTTCCAAGTTCTTCAATAATCTCTTCTTCAGTTTTACCGTTTTGAAATCCGTTAGTAAAATGCTCTTGGTAATCAAATAAGATATCAGATAATTCTTTTTGTGGAAAGTCCTTAAGACCATCTGCTAAAATATTTAAAAATTCACTTTTAGTCATTTTTATATCCTCCTATAACTAAATTGTTTATTGCGTTTTGAAAAGTTAACCATTCAAGTTCTAATTTTTCTTTTTTAATAAAGCCTTCTTTTGTTAACCTATAATATTTTCTAGGTGGACCTTCTTGTGATTCTTGAAGATAAGTTGTAAAGACACCTTCTTTTGTAAGTCTTCTAAGTATAGGGTAGATAGTTCCATCTGATATAGAAATATACTTAGATATTTCAGAAATTAATTCATATCCATAACAATCACCTTTAGAGGCAACTGATAATACGCAGAGTTCTAAAACTCCTTTTTTTAGTTGTGTATCCATAAAAACACCTCGTATTTAATGAGTTGATGACTATAATATAACATTCACTATTATACAAAGCAATATAGCTAAGAAATACTTAAGGAAAAGCTAAGATGTTAAGAAAATATTAAGGTTAATCTTAAATGTAAAAAAATGTAATTAAAATATTATCAACAAGCTAAACCCGCATTAATGCTTGGTTATGTTGAAAATGTGGATAAAAACCTATAAAATGTGGATAACTTTAAAATGGAGACTAAATAATACACACATTTGTCGAAAAATAACTATATACCATATATGGTAGGAATATTTGTTCTCTTAATTATATGAGGGATATTGTAGAAATAAAGATTATCAGTTAAAATTAATTACAAGATAGACTTAGAAAAGGTCAAAAATTACGAACATTATCCACAATTCTGTGGATAACTACTGTTGAAATGTGGACAAGTGTAAGTTATTAACATAAAAGGAGATAAAAATGAAATATAATAAAAAGATAGAATTTGCGAAATTTGTAGAAAGACCTAATAGATTTAATGCATTAGTAAAGTTAAATGATGAAATTGTAACTGTGCATGTTCCAAATACAGGAAGGTGCAAAGAACTATTAGTCCAAGGAGCAACTGTTATCCTTAGAAAAGAAGATAATGAAACTAGAAAAACTAAATATGATTTAGTTTCTGTTTATAAAAATGGGAAGCTTATAAATATAGATTCACAAATTCCAAACAAAGTAGTTTATGAAGCTCTTCAAAATGGTAAAATAAAAAAATTAAGAGAGTATAAAAATATAGCAAAAGAAAAGACTTTTGGTAAAAGTAGATTTGATTTTAAACTTATAAATGATTTAGGGGAGACATATTATCTAGAGGTTAAAGGTGTAACTTTAGAAGAGTCTGGATTTTGCAAATTCCCAGATGCACCGACAGAAAGAGGATCTAAACATCTTTTAGAACTTATAGATGTAAAAAAAGAAGGTATGGGTGCTGGAGTTTTATTTTTACTCCAAATGGATGGAATGAAGGAGTTTTCACCAAATGAAGAAAGGGATGAAAAGTTTTCAAAATGCTTAAAAGAAGCTTATAAAAAAGGAGTAGATATTTTTGTTTATGAGTGTAAAGTTTTTGAAGATGGTATAGAAATAGATAAAGAAGTAAAATTAGTATTATAGAAATAAAAACATATTTAAACTATAATAGAGTAAATTAGAGTATTATAGGGGAGAAGATTTATGAAACATAAGTATTGCACAAAGTGCGGGAGACGATTAGTAGATTTTAATTGTTGGGATGAAGGGATAGTACCTTATTGCCCTGATGATGATATTTTATATTTTGATGTCCCAAAGCCTTGTATAGTTGTTGGTATAGTAAAAGATGATAGTATTTTATTACTTAAGCAAAGTTACATATACAAAAATTCAAAGGTACTTCTTTCAGGATATGTAGACCAAAATGAATGTGCTGAAGATACTGTAAAAAGAGAGGCTTTAGAAGAAACAGGTCTTATTGTAGATAACGTAAGATATTTAGGATCAGATTTTGTTCGTGACAAGGATTTATTTATGATAACATATATGGCTGAATACGTAGGTGGTGACCTTAAAAAATCTAGTGAAGTAGAGGGTGCATCTTGGTGTAAATTAAAAGATGCATTAAATCAAATGAGTGAAGATGAAATTGGGAAAAAGGCTGTAAAAGAAATATTAAAAATAAAAAAATTATAAAATAAAACTCCTAATTAATTTAGGAGTTTTATTTATAATTCCATTCATCGTAAAATTCATCTAAGAAGTTTTCCATGAATTTATGTCTTTTTGAAGCAATTTTTTTAGCAGATTCAGTATTCATTAGATCTTTTAGCTTTAATAATTTTTCGTAAAAATGATTTATAGTAGTATTATCTTCATTTAAAGATTCTAATGTTTTATGTTCTTTAGGTGAAACCTTAGGGTCATACAAAATACGGTTTTTATATCCACCATAAGTAAAGGTTCTAGCGATTCCTATAGCGCCTAGAGCATCTAATCTATCAGCATCTTGAACTATCTTTCCTTCAATTGTAGGTTGGAAAGAGTTTGTGACTCCGCCTTTAAAAGACATAGTATTTATTATGGAAGTTATTTTTTCTATATCTTCTTTAGGTAAAGACAAGCTTCTTAAAAACTCTTCGATTAAGGAAGTATCGGTTAAATTATCTTTTGTGAATTTATGATCTCCTATGTCGTGTAAAAGTGCAGTTAAACTTACTATAAATTCATCTGCAATTTCTTCTTTTGCTAGCTTTAAAGAAAGGTTATAAACTCTCTCAATATGAAAAAAGTCATGCCCACTTCCTTCGTTTTTAAGTTTTTCATATACGAAGTTACGTGTTTTACTTATAATTAAGTCTTTATCCAAGATTTAAACACCTTCTTTTCTTAAAATATCGATTCTAAGCAAGTTATCAGAGTAAGAAACAGTAGCTGTATCTACCATCATTCCAACTAAAGTTAATGCAGAATCAAATTCGCTATCTCCACCTAAGTGCCAATAATATTCTTCTATTTCGTGTTGTCTTTGAGTATTTAGTGAATTTTTTAGCATTTCTAAAGGTTCTTCTTTAAAGTTGTATATTATTGCCTCTATATAAATATTAGAAAAGGCATTATCTTCAGCTGTGTGCATATTTACAGTTACGTTTTTGCAATCGTAATGATAACAATAAGACATTAATTCATTAATTATCTTTAGATTTCTTTCTATTTTAAACTTCATCTTTTTTCACGTCCTTTTTAAATGTTGTAATTAAAGGTATAAGAATCATAGCAACTAAGCCTCCTGCTAAACCGTTATTATAAAGGTTTAAACCACCGTGTAGGTAGCCAACGTTCATAACTAAAAATACATGAAGTATTCCAGCTAAAATACCGATTTTGTATCCAAACTTACCAGATATAGGTGCAAGGCAAGTACTAAAAAGTATCGCAAGTGAAAGGCTAGGACTATAAACTGGTTCTGGATAAATAATAGCTGCAAGAGTTGCTCCAAGCATTACAGGTATTATGTTTTTTAAGTGTTTACCAAAAGCTCCAAAGCCCATAATTGTCATTATTCCGGCTATAATAGGGCCATTTATATCAGAACCTAAAATCGATATGTATAGTGTTGAAAAAATTCCAACAAGACCCATATTGATGTAAGCCGTTCCTCCGTAAAGTATATAAAAGTCAGAAACTAATCTTCCAGGATGTTTAACTAATGATTTTAAGTTGTTTATGTTATTATTTCCAATATAAAATCCGATTATTATTAAATAAATACATATAATAATTAATAGAATAGATAAAATAAGTGTATTATCTTTATCCCAAATGAGTCTAGCTTCAAAATTTATTCCAAAAGATCTAAAGGCAGACATTACAAGGGTAGCTAAAAGTCCACTTGCAAAACCTATATTATAAAGGTTAAAACCACCATGTGCTGAAATACAATGGGTGGCAATAGGAGATAAAATAAAACCTATAAATATACCAAGGATCGAACCACAAGCCAAACTTACAAAAATATTGTCAGAAACAAATGAAAGTTGACTTGAGGTTGGAGCTAGTGTAGTCGATAACATCATAACTAAAGAATAGTTAAGTAGGGGTTGTTTTTGATATCTTGCAAAAAGTGCAACACCAATCATTATAGGCCAAATATTTAAAAGATTTTTGCCGAAAAACGAAAATCCTGTCATAAGCCAAAGGGCTATGATTGTAGAACCATTTGCTTTTATTTTAAGTTTTATAAGAATAAATGTGCAGATTAAACTAGTTAAAGCTGCGTTTACAAGAGTCGCGCCTACGCCACCAATTTCGATATAATCTGTTATTAGGATATCGGGTGTAAGTATTATATTTTTTAGACCGTTTAAAATCTCATACGGACTATCTAAAAAAAATGCGACAACAATCATAAAAAGGTATATAATGGTAAATACAAGATAAGGATTAGAAAGCTTACTCCTTAAATTCAATAATAAGCACCTCCAAAAAATAATAGCTTTAATAATATTATATTAAAGGAATGGAGTATTTGCTAGAAAAAATGTGGATTTAGGAGAAAAAAATATTTTCAAAGAGATAATTAGGGTATATAATAAAGTTTAAGCCAATTTGAAAGAAAAGGAGTGTATTTGGATGAAAAGGGAAAAGTTTGTACCGGAGTTTAATGGTGTTTTAAGAAGCCATATGGTTAGACTTCCAAAAGTAATTAGAGACTGTAGCGGGATTAGCATATTTGGTAGAAGGATTAAATCGATATTGTTCTCCACGGATGTAGCAATGATTAAAAATACTGATGCTGATGCTGTAATTGCAGTCTATCCATTTACACCACAACCAAAGATAACAGAAGCTATTATGATAGCTGCAGATATACCTGTGTTTTCTGGCGTAGGTGGTGGACTTACAAGTGGTATAAGGGTAATAAATCTAGCCTTAGATGCGGAATTTAAAGGGGCTATGGGAGTTGTTGTAAATCAACCTACTCCAAACGATATAGTTAAAAAAATAGCTGAAACTATAGACGTGCCTTTGATAGTGACAGTAGTATCAGAAGAAGAAGATATAGAGGCTAGGATAAATTCTGGTGCATCTATATTAAATGTATCAGGAGGAGCAAACACAGTAAAAATAGTTAAAAAGATTAGAAGTATTGCTCCATTTTTCCCAATTATTGCAACAGGAGGACCAACTGATGAGACTATAAAAGAAACTATTGAAGCTGGTGCAAATGCAATAACATATACACCTAGGCATTCAAGTGAAATTATGAGTGATAGGATGGATATTTATAGAGAAAGAGAAGAGGGGAATTAAATTTAAATAAAAAAAGTATTGAATTAATTTTTAAATATGGTATCATAATGAATAAAAGTTGAATAAAATGGTAAAAGAAGACAAACCTAGGGTAGAGGTGCTAGAGTTAAGAGTAACTACTAAGAGCTGGCAAGCGTTTATTAGTAGCGAAAGGAGCAATAGCCGAAGCTTTAAAATTTTTGCAAAGTTTTATTGCTGGGTATGTGCATAATATGCACATAACTGTCACATAACGTGGAGTGCTACAGAGGAGAGCTAGTAAAATGCTTTTATAAAAATATTTAAGTTGCATATATCAATAAGCAAAGTATATTTATAAATGGATTTCTAGAACCTTTATTACACGATATTACCCGTCACAGTTTTTTAAACTGTGACGTTTTGTTTTAATTTAGTAGAGTGGAGGAAAAATCTATGAAATTATTTGGTAGTATGCAAACAGAAGAAAATGAATTATTAATTGGGGGCGTAAAAACAACGAAACTTGCAAGGGAGTTTAAAACTCCTTTATATGTAATGGATGAGGGACTAATTAGAGAAAACTGCAGGGAATTTTTTAATAGTTTTAAATGCGAGGAAAATGGAAACAGGGTAACTTATGCTGGTAAAGCCTTTATAACAGGCT
This sequence comes from Clostridium chrysemydis, assembly GCF_015234215.1. Taxonomy (GTDB): domain Bacteria; phylum Bacillota; class Clostridia; order Clostridiales; family Clostridiaceae; genus Clostridium; species Clostridium chrysemydis. The sequence goes on from NZ_JADEKP010000009.1 coordinate 77,202, forward strand.
GGATGTGTAAGCTTATAAAAGAAGAAGGTCTTTATTTAGATGTAGTTTCAGGTGGGGAACTGTATACTGCATACAGATCTGAGTTTCCATTAGAAAAAGTGTTATTTCACGGTAACAACAAAACATTAGATGAAATAGAACTTGGAATAAAGCTAGGGGTAGGAGTATTTGTTGTTGATAACATGTACGAAATAGAAAACCTAGATAAAATAGCTAAAAAATACGACAAAATTCAAAAAGTGTACATGAGAATAACTCCAGGAGTTGAAGCTCACACTCACGAATATATAAAAACAGGGCAGATAGATTCAAAATTTGGATTTACTCCTTTAGATAATAATATTATAAATTCAGTTAAAGAAGTTTTAAGTTATGAAAACATAGAACTTTCAGGTCTTCATTGTCATATAGGGTCTCAAATATTTGAATTAGAGCCTTTTGAAGATGCTGCAGAAATTATGTTGAATTTTATTAATGATATAAAAGAGGAAACAGGACATAAAATTAAAGATCTAGATTTAGGTGGAGGGTTTGGAATTTACTATGTAGAAGGAGACACTCCAAAAAAAATAAAAGAATATTGCAATGCTATATTGGAAAAAACTAGAAAAGTATGTCATAATCTAAATATGGAAATTCCAAATCTTGTAATAGAACCTGGTAGATCTATAGTAGGAAACGCAGGAACAACTCTTTATACTGCAGGGTCTATAAAAGATATAAAGGATGTAAGAAAATATGTATCTGTAGATGGTGGAATGACAGATAATATAAGAACTGCACTTTATGACGCAGAATATGAATGTATAGTATCTAACAAAGTTTTAGATGATATCACAGAAGAAGTTACTATATGCGGAAAATGCTGCGAGTCAGGTGATATTCTTATAAAAGATATAAGATTACCTAAAATTAATAGTGGAGATATAATAGCTATACCTACAACTGGCGCTTATTGTTTTTCTATGGCAAGTAATTACAACAAAATTCCAAAAGGTGCTGTAGTTTCTGTTATGGATGGAGAGGCTAAATTAGTTTGTAAAAGGGAGAGCTATGAAGACATCATTAAAAATGAAGTAATCTAATTTATAGATTTTGAAAGGGTTATTTATGAATGGGGTTAAGAAGGTATTTTTAGAGTGGTTTTTTCCTGTAGCATTAGCTATAACTATTGCTATACTTATAAACAAATTTTTAGTATTTAATATTGAAGTTCCTACAGGTTCTATGAAACCTACTATAGAACCTGGGGATAAGTTTGTAGCTAGTAGAATTTATAATTTTGAAAATATAAAAAGAGGAGATATCTTAATTTTTGATTCAAACTTTGAAAATTCAGTTTATATTAAAAGGGTAATAGGGTTACCTAAAGAAACAGTAGATATTAAATCAGGAAAAGTTTTTGTAGATGGAAAAGAAATTGAAGAGGATTATGTTAAGTTCCCAAAGGACACAAACGAACATTTTGAAGTTCCAGAAGGCTCTTATCTTTTTTTAGGAGATAATAGAGCAGACTCTAAAGATGCAAGGTATTGGGATAATCCTTATATAAAAAAAGAAGCTATAAAAGGGAAGGCTCAGCTTAGAATATACCCTTTTAATAAGATGGGAAGTATAGAATGAAAAGGTCTCTATTTAATATAGAGGCTTTTTTTATTTATAAATGTGAAAATATAAATGAAAAAAAGCAGTGAAGGTGATATAAGGTGTAGAAATTTACTTTAAAATAATAGAGTAAAGGTAATAACTATAAGTTAGCAATCAAAAAAAACTACAACATTGTTACGAAATATTATTGGTACAAGGGATTTTCGCTATATTGCTATAAGTTTTTGATATTTTGGACAAGTATAAATCGTTAAGACAAGCTAACTGAAAAAACATAAAAGTGGACAAGTAAATGATAAAAGAACAAGCTATAAAAATATTAGGATCAAATTTAAAAAATCAAATTACTTTTACACAAAAAATAGAGCTTATTAAATTAGATAAAACAGTATGTTTTTCATAAGAACCTTCGTAAATATAAATGAACCAATTTAAATAAACTTGCAGATATTTTGTAGCAACACTTCTAAATTTTCTAAGCCATCTTCTTAAATTCAAAATAAAATTAGAGCAGTTACTGAGCAAAATTTCACTTTCTTCTCTAGAAATTTCTAGTTCTTTCTTTTTATGAAGAGAGTAGTTTAATTTTTTTGATACAAGATAAGAAAACCTATCTTTTTCTGGTAAAAAATAAGTATTAAATACAGGATTAAACTCATTTAATAAATTCTCTATAGATTCCTTTGTAGGGCTCATAGAATCAAAGGATATCTTAGCTAGAGAGTAATTATTTTTGTTAATAGTAGTAGCTACAAAGATATTTTTTCTTCTAGAAATAGTGCAAACGGGGGGAGTCTTTTGCCCCTTAAAGTTTTCTAAAAACTTAGTATGTCTCATAGCTGTAACTATATGAG